>NZ_CP117435.1:2112500-4512500 GCF_030687495.1 Pseudomonas sp. FP453
TAGCTCACTAGTCGAGTCGGCCTGCGCGGAAGATGTAACGGGGCTCAAACCATACACCGAAGCTACGGGTATCACGTAAGTGATGCGGTAGAGGAGCGTTCTGTAAGCCTGTGAAGGTGAGTTGAGAAGCTTGCTGGAGGTATCAGAAGTGCGAATGCTGACATGAGTAACGACAATGGGTGTGAAAAACACCCACGCCGAAAGACCAAGGTTTCCTGCGCAACGTTAATCGACGCAGGGTTAGTCGGTCCCTAAGGCGAGGCTGAAAAGCGTAGTCGATGGAAAACAGGTTAATATTCCTGTACTTCTGGTTATTGCGATGGAGGGACGGAGAAGGCTAGGCCAGCTTGGCGTTGGTTGTCCAAGTTTAAGGTGGTAGGCTGGAATCTTAGGTAAATCCGGGATTCTAAGGCCGAGAGCTGATGACGAGTTAACTTTTAGTTAACGAAGTGGTTGATGCCATGCTTCCAAGAAAAGCTTCTAAGCTTCAGGTAACCAGGAACCGTACCCCAAACCGACACAGGTGGTTGGGTAGAGAATACCAAGGCGCTTGAGAGAACTCGGGTGAAGGAACTAGGCAAAATGGCACCGTAACTTCGGGAGAAGGTGCGCCGGTGAGGGTGAAGGACTTGCTCCGTAAGCTCATGCCGGTCGAAGATACCAGGCCGCTGCGACTGTTTATTAAAACACAGCACTCTGCAAACACGAAAGTGGACGTATAGGGTGTGACGCCTGCCCGGTGCCGGAAGGTTAATTGATGGGGTTAGCTAACGCGAAGCTCTTGATCGAAGCCCCGGTAAACGGCGGCCGTAACTATAACGGTCCTAAGGTAGCGAAATTCCTTGTCGGGTAAGTTCCGACCTGCACGAATGGCGTAACGATGGCGGCGCTGTCTCCACCCGAGACTCAGTGAAATTGAAATCGCTGTGAAGATGCAGTGTATCCGCGGCTAGACGGAAAGACCCCGTGAACCTTTACTATAGCTTTGCACTGGACTTTGAATTTGCTTGTGTAGGATAGGTGGGAGGCTTTGAAGCGTGGACGCCAGTCTGCGTGGAGCCAACCTTGAAATACCACCCTGGCAACTTTGAGGTTCTAACTCAGGTCCGTTATCCGGATCGAGGACAGTGTATGGTGGGTAGTTTGACTGGGGCGGTCTCCTCCTAAAGAGTAACGGAGGAGTACGAAGGTGCGCTCAGACCGGTCGGAAATCGGTCGTAGAGTATAAAGGCAAAAGCGCGCTTGACTGCGAGACAGACACGTCGAGCAGGTACGAAAGTAGGTCTTAGTGATCCGGTGGTTCTGTATGGAAGGGCCATCGCTCAACGGATAAAAGGTACTCCGGGGATAACAGGCTGATACCGCCCAAGAGTTCATATCGACGGCGGTGTTTGGCACCTCGATGTCGGCTCATCACATCCTGGGGCTGAAGCCGGTCCCAAGGGTATGGCTGTTCGCCATTTAAAGTGGTACGCGAGCTGGGTTTAGAACGTCGTGAGACAGTTCGGTCCCTATCTGCCGTGGACGTTTGAGATTTGAGAGGGGCTGCTCCTAGTACGAGAGGACCGGAGTGGACGAACCTCTGGTGTTCCGGTTGTCACGCCAGTGGCATTGCCGGGTAGCTATGTTCGGAATAGATAACCGCTGAAAGCATCTAAGCGGGAAACTAGCCTCAAGATGAGATCTCACTGGAACCTTGAGTTCCCTGAAGGGCCGTCGAAGACTACGACGTTGATAGGTTTGTGTAAGCGCTGTGAGGCGTTGAGCTAACCAATACTAATTGCCCGTGAGGCTTGACCATATAACACCCAAGCAATTTGACTACTCGAAAGAGCATCAGATTGCGGTGTGTGAAGACGATAGAACCGAAAGTTCGATTCTCACAAAACACCGAAAGCTGTCACATACCCAATTTGCTGAAGCGAGGCCATCTGGTCACGACTCAGTACCCGAATTTCTTGACGACCATAGAGCATTGGAACCACCTGATCCCATCCCGAACTCAGCAGTGAAACGATGCATCGCCGATGGTAGTGTGGGGTTTCCCCATGTGAGAGTAGGTCATCGTCAAGATTAAATTCCGAAACCCCATTTGCGAAAGCAGATGGGGTTTTGTTTTGGGCGGTCGAAAAGCCAGCCAAGTATCGACATGCTCCTTGAGCCTACCGTTGGGGAAATCAATACAAAGTGTTTCTACATTTTTGCTATGGTGCAGCACATTTTCACAAGGACTGATCTTTCATCCGCAGGATGCGGCGTCGCCCTTCTTCAACGAGATGCTGTAGAAATGCCTGAAGCCATACCCATCAAAGATCACGAAAAAGAAAACCGCCTGGTCAACAAGCGTCTGCTCGCCTGCGCGCTGTTGGTGATTGGCATCACCTGTGCCCTGGTAGGCCGCATGTACTTCCTGCAGGTCGTACAGTTCGACTACCACTCCACGATTTCTGAAAACAACCGCGTACACGTCCTCCCCATCACGCCGACGCGCGGCCTGATCTATGACCGCAACGGCGTGGTACTGGCCGACAACCGCCCCAGCTACAACCTCACCATCACCCGTGAGCGCACCACTGATCTCAAGGGTGAGCTGGACGCCATCGTCGATCTGCTGCATCTGCCTGCCGAAGACCGCGCCGTGTTCGACAAAGCGCTGAAGCAGGCACGCCACCCGTTCGTCCCCGTCACCTTGTTCTACGAGTTGACCGAAGAACAGATCGCCGTGCTGGCCGTGAACGAGTTCCGTTTGCCCGGCGTGGACGTCGAGCCGCAATTCGTTCGCCACTATCCCTTGGGCGCGCACTTCGCCCACTCCATCGGCTACGTTGGCCGGATCAACGAAAAGGAATCCAAGTCCCTCGACTCGGTGGAGTACCGTGGCACACAGTCCATCGGCAAGACCGGTATCGAGCGTTTCTACGAATCCGAACTCCACGGCCACGTTGGTTACGAGGAAGTCGAGACCAACGCCCAAGGCCGTGTGCTGCGTGTGCTCAAGCACACTGACCCAATCCCCGGCAAAAACATCGTGCTCAGCCTCGACGTCCACCTCCAGGAAGCCGCAGAAGAAGCCTTGGGCGATCGTCGTGGTTCGGTGGTTGCCCTCGACCCGCAGACCGGCGAAGTACTGGCCATGGTCAGCAAGCCGAGCTTTGACCCGAACATGTTTGTCACCGGCATCAGCTTCAAGGAATACGCCGCACTGCACGACTCCATCGACCGGCCGCTCTTCAACCGCGTACTGCGCGGGCTCTATGCGCCGGGCTCGACGATCAAACCCGAGGTCGCCATCGCCGGATTGGACAGCGGTGTCGTCACAGCCCAGACCCGCGTGTTCGACCCCGGCTACTACCAACTGCCCGACTTCGACCACAAGTACCGCAACTGGAACCACAGCGGCGACGGTTGGGTGGACATGGACGCAGCCATCATGCGTTCCAACGACACCTACTTCTACGACCTGGCGCACAAGCTCGGCATCGATCGCCTGCACGATTACCTGGCCGAATTCGGCCTTGGCCAGAAAGTCTCCCTCGACATGTTCGAAGAATCCGCCGGCCTGATGCCGTCCCAATCCTGGAAACGCGCCACCCGCCGCCAACCCTGGTTCCCCGGCGAAACCGTGATCCTCGGCATCGGCCAGGGGTATATGCAGGTCACCCCGCTGCAACTGGCCCAGGCCACCGCGTTGATTGCCAACAAAGGCGTATGGAATCGCCCGCACCTGGCCAAGACCATCAATGGCGTGGCCCCGGTGGACGAAAACCCGATGCCCAACGTGGTCCTCAAGGACCCGCGTGACTGGGAGCAGGTCAACCACGGCATGCAACTGGTGATGCACGACCCGCGTGGCATCGCCCGCGCCGCCGCACAAGGCGCGCAATACCGCATTGCCGGCAAGAGTGGTACGGCACAAGTGGTGGCGATCAAGCAGGGCGAGCGTTACAACCGTAACAAGACCCTGGAGCGCCACCGCGACAACGCCTTGTTCGTCGGCTTCGCGCCCGCCGAGCACCCTAAAATCGTGATCTCGGTGATGATCGAAAACGGCGAGGCGGGCGGCCGGGTGGCCGGCCCTGTGGTGCGACAGATCATGGACGCCTGGCTACTCGACCAGGACGGCCACCTGAAGCCTCAATACGCGACGCCGGCCAAAGCGCCCGGCGACCCGCACGTCTGACTCACACCTGCCACTCGGCCCACTGTTCTACGCCCTCATGTGCCAGCCATGGCACATCGTGGGCGGTCCAGATATGCGAAGCAGGAAGCATGCCTGGGTCATCATCCAACGTCGCCACCCGCACAATCACATGGGGTTGATACCCACGCTCGGCCATCAGATGTGAGCCGCAGCGCGAGCAGAAATGCCTGATTTTCCCTGGCGAAGATTCGTACGACGTTAAAAGCGCCTCGCCCTGTCTCCAGCGGAAGTGCTCGCGCATCACACCGGCAGTCGCAACGAACGCCGCCGCGTGGACCTTGCGACAGCTTTGGCAATGGCAGTGGCTGATGGGCATATCCAGGCTGTCCACCTGATACTGCACGGCCTTGCAGGCACAACTTCCATGGAGCTGTTGAGTCATGGTGCTTCACCTCAAAGGGGAGGGGAGCAATCTACCGTTCGCCGCCGCGCTGCGCATCACAAGTGATACAAATCATTGCCCTTATTCCGGCATTGGTCTAAATTGCGAAGCGTTCTCATTCGCGCACAATATCATTATGCCTTCGTCTGCTGTGCCTCATTCCCCTCACGAACCGGTTGGCCAACTCTACGGTGACCACCACCGCTGGTTGGTCAGCTGGCTGCGCGCGCGCCTGGGTTGTTCTCATCAGGCCGCAGACCTGGCGCAAGACACGTTTATCCGTTTGTTGCTGGCTGAGCGCACCCAGCCTTTGGCCGCTGAGCTGAAAGAACCGCGGCATTTTCTGGTGACAATTGCCAAGCGCGTGATGATCGACAGCTTCCGTCGCAAAGCCCTTGAGCAGGCTTATCTGCAAGCCTTGGCCGAACAACCGCAGGCCTATGCCATTTCGCCAGAAGAGCGGTTGCTGGTGATCGAAACCCTGCAACGCCTGGACGCCATGCTCGATGGCCTGGGGCACAAGGCCAAACGCGCCTTCCTGCTCTCGCAGTTGCAGGGAATGCCTTACAAGGAAATCGCCGAACAGCTACAGGTGTCGGTGAGTTCGGTGACCAAATACATTGCCAGGGCCACCGAGCATTGCCTGATCTTCGCCCTGGAGCATTGACGGTGGCCCGTGATCCGAAACATCAGGCCCTCAGTTCGGCCGCCCACTGGGTCGCCCGATTGGCCGCCGAGCCCGGTGACCCGCAGTTGCATGTGGCCTGGCTCACCTGGCGCGACGAAAGCGCGCTGAACCAATGGGCCTGGCAGCGCGTAGAAGCCCTTCGCAGCCAGCTCCAATGCCTGCCGGGTGCCGTCGCCGTGAATGTGCTGGACGTCGCCGCCGACCAATCCCTGCAACTGGGACGCCGCGCATTGCTCAAGGGCGTGGTGATCGGTACGGGTGTAAGCGCCATCGGTTGGTCCGGCTATCGACAGGCCCCGCAATGGATGGCCGATCAACGCACTACCACGGGCGAGCGACACAGCCTGCGCCTGGATGATGGCAGCCAATTGTCCCTCAATACCGCCAGTGCGGTGGATATCCACTACACAGCCGAACACCGCTTGGTGATTTTGCGTGCCGGAGAAATCCTCGTGGAAACGGCTCCCGACCCCCGACCGTTTCTGGTGCGCAGCGCCCACGGTGAAATGCGCGCGCTGGGCACGCGCTTTGACGTGCGCCAGTTCGACGACTTCACGGCGATGAGCGTATTGCAACACGCTGTGGCGGTGCGTCTGGGCGTCGATCCTGCGGAAACGGTAGTCACCGCCGGCCAGACCGTCACTTTCGATGCCCTGCGCATGCTCGCCCTGCGGCCGAACGACCCCGGCGCAGGCGCCTGGGCGCAGGGGCGGCTGATCGTCGACCATTGGCGGCTGGACCGCCTGGTGGCCGAGTTGGCACGCTACCGCCAGGGCTACCTGGGGTGCGCCACGGAAATCGCCCACCTGCCGGTATCCGGTGCGTACTCCCTGGACGATATCGACCTGACCCTCAACGCCTTGACCCACGCGCTACCGGTGCGCCTCGTTTCACGTACCCGCTACTGGACGACGTTGGCCCCGCGCGCCTGACATCGAAAATAATTCTCAACTTCCGTTGTCGATTTGCCGCCCCTCGTTCGACTCCTCCTGCAAACCCCCTTCATTCGTTCCGAACCATCAGGAGTCAACATGCGCGCAGGGCAAACCTCAGTCGCCAATCAACCGCCTCGGTCATTTCGCAAAAAGCCCTTGCAGGTCGCGTTGTTTGGCGTGTCGCTGATGGTGCAGGCCGGGCTGCTGGCTCCCTTGTTGGCAAGCGGCTCCAATGCAATGGCGGCCAGCCAGCAGCAGGCGTTCGCCATTGCCCCTGGCCCCCTGGGTGGGGTGTTGAGCCGCTTTGCCAGCGATGCAGGCGTGGTGCTGTCCTTCGATTCGGGCCTCACTGCCGGCAGGCAAAGCGCAGGCCTGCAGGGCACGTATAGCGTCGAACAAGGTTTTGCCCGCCTGCTGGCCGGCAGCAACCTGGCTATCGCCGCCAACAGTGATGGCAGTTACCGCTTGGCGCCCCAGGCCAGTGGCGGTGCCTTGACCCTCGGTGCCACCAGTATCAACGCCCAAGGTTTAGGTCTGACCACCGAGAGCACAGGTTCCTACACCACCGGAGCGACCAGTACCGCGACAAAGTTACCTCTGTCCCTGCGCGAAACGCCGCAGTCGGTCAGCGTGGTCACCCGCCAACTGATGGATGACCAGCACCTGTCCACCCTCAGCGAGGTGCTGACCTTCACCCCCGGCATCAGCAGCAACCATCGTGACAGCGAGCGCTACTCCTTCTACTCGCGCGGCTTCGAGATCCAGAACTTCCAGTACGACGGCATCCCGTCGCAAATCGCCAACGAATCCCAGCAATATATCGGCCCGCTTTCCGACATGGCCCTCTACGACCGGGTCGAAGTCGTACGCGGTGCTACCGGTTTGATGAGCGGCGCAGGCACGCCGTCCGCCACCATCAACCTGGTGCGCAAGCGCCCGACCAAAGACTTCCAGGCCCACCTCTCGGGGGAAGCCGGCGCGTGGGACCGTTACCGTTCCGAAGTCGATGTGTCCGGCCCGCTGACGGAAACCGGTAATGTGCGCGGGCGATTTGTCGCGGCGTACCAGCAGCAGAAATCCTTCGTGGACTGGTACAAGCAAGACAAGCGCGTCATGTATGGCGCGCTCGATATCGACCTGAATGACGCCACCACCCTGCGCACCAGCCTGGACTACCAGAACAACGACGCCACCGGCACCAGCTACGGCCATATTCCGCTGTTCTACAACAATGGCCGCCAGACCAATTTTTCCCGTTCCTTCAACCCGGCTACACGTTCCAGTTACATGGACAACACCAGCTACACCTTCACCACGATGCTGGACCATAAACTCGACAACGACTGGAGCCTGAAGACCGCCTACAGCCATCAGTATTCCTACCGCAAAGGGCAGGGCGCTTCCGCCAGTGGCGGCTACCCGGACCCGGTCACCGGCCAAGGTGCCGGGGCATTCATCTACCGTCTCGACAGCTACCAGACCCAGGACATGCTGGATGTGTATGCCAATGGCCCGTTCCAGTTGGGTGGCCGTGAGCACGAGTTGGTAGTGGGTGCGAGCACGTCGCGCACCCACCTGAACTTTCCCAACTACAGCAGCACCCTGGCCGGCCAAGACAATGACTATGGCGATGTGGACAACATCTTCACCTGGGATGGCCGCCAGTATGGGCGCCGTTCCTACAACGAAGTCGGGGGCGCAGTGACCACCCTGCAACAGACCGGCGTGTATGGCGCGCTGCGTTTGAAACCGATCGACCCGCTGACCCTCATTCTCGGCACCCGTGTCAGTTGGTGGAAGCAACTCGATGAGGTGACGCAATACGCGCCCTACTCGAAAAACACCGACAAAACCAAGAAGACCGGCGTCGTGACGCCTTACGCGGGCATCATCTACGACCTGAACGACACCTATTCGGTCTACGCCAGCTACACCAGCATCTTCCTGCCGCAAACGTTCTACAAGACCGCCAGCGGCGGCTCGCTCGCGCCGCTTGAAGGGGACAACTACGAGATCGGCCTCAAGGGCGAATTCTTCGACGGTGCGCTGAACGCGAGCGTCGCCCTGTTCGACATCGAACAAAAGAACACCGCCGCCGATTCGGGCAACGATGCCACTGGCAAAACGGTGTACAAGGCCATCGCCGGCACGACCACACGCGGCGTCGAGACCGAGATTTCCGGCGAAGTCGCTGCAGGCTGGAACGTATTCGGCGGCTACACCTACCGCGAATCCCACGCCAAGGACGGCGAACGCGTACAGGTCAACCAGCCGATCAACCTGTTCAAGCTTGGCACCACCTACCGCCTGCCGGGCGCTCTGAACCGCCTGACCGTGGGTGGCAATGTCACCTGGCAAAGCGAGATGTACGCCACCACGCAGATCAACTACACCGGGCCGTACTACAAGGCGGTACAGGACCCCTTCGCCGTGGTCGGCCTGCTGGCCAACTATCAGGTGGACGAGCACCTGTCCGTAGGACTGAACGTCAACAACCTGTTCGACAAGAAGTATTACGACGGCATGGGCACGTTCAACTCGGGCTCCTACGGCGAGCCGCGCAATGCGATGGTCAACGCCAAATGGAAGTTCTGAGATAAGTCGCAACACCAATGCGTGGCCGAAAAGGTTGCGCATTGGTTGATGTCGCCTACCTTCAATACAGGAGGTGACTTATGCACGTATTGGATCGCATAGAACGAAAAGTCCTGCTCAATGCTTCACGTAACCAGGTGTGGGAAGCCCTGACCGACGCCGAGCAGTTCGGCGACTGGTTTGGTATCGCCCTCAAGGGCAAACGCTTTGTCGTGGGTGAAACCCTTGAGGCGCCGATCACGTATCCCGGTTACGAGCATGTGATCTGGAAGGCGAGGATCGAACGCATCCTGCCGCAAACGTTGTTCTCTTTCTGGTGGCACCCGTTTGCAGTGGAGGAGGGTGTCGATTACGACAAGGAAACGCCAACCCTGGTGGAGTTCACCATCGAAGACCGCGCGCCGGGCATCCTGCTGCGGGTGGTTGAATCCGGGTTCGACCACATCCCCGAGGCCCGCCGTCAAAAAGCCTTCAAGATGAACTCTCGGGGCTGGGACGAGCAAATGGGCAATATCGAAACCTATCTCGGCCAGGCCCGGCGCGCCTGAGTCAAACGGGCATCACTGCTGATGCCCACCCTTGGGGTTTTCGGCCTTGGCGGCACGGCTGCGCAACACACCCAATGTTTTAGCGATTGCAATACGCCATAGCCTCCGCAGATAATGAGATGAATTATCATTAACGCCTGGCAGCTTGCGTGTCCCTACCTACTGATCCCAAAGTCTTGTTGGCTACGCTCTATGACGACAACCATCGCTGGCTGCGCGCGTGGTTGTACCGTCAATTGAAATGCCCCCAGGATGCGGCGGACCTCACGCAAGACACCTTCATTCGCCTGCTGGACGCGCGCCAGCTCACCCAGCTCGACGAGCCCCGCGCGTTCCTGAGCACTGTGGCGCGGCGCTTGCTGTTCAGCTTCTGGCGGCGCAAACGCCTGGAGCAAAGCTACCTCGACAGCCTGGCGCTGTTGCCCGAGTGCTACACGCCATCCGAAGAAGACCTGGCCGTGGTGCGTGAAGCCCTGGAAAGCATCGACCGCCTGCTCAACGGCCTGCCGGCGCGGGTACGGCAGATCTTCATCCTCAGCCGCCTCGAAGGCCTGACCCAGCCGATGATCGCCCAGCAACTGGACGTGTCCCTGGCCACCGTCGAGCGCGACCTGCGCCGCGCGTTCCTGCATTGCCTGGCCGAATCGGCAGACCTGACATGACCCGCCCAGACGTCGACAGCACCACCCGCGCCGCCGTCGATTGGCTGCTGCGCCTGGAGGCGGCCGGCGAAGACCTGGGCGTGCACCAGGCCTTCGACACCTGGCTGCACGCCAGCCCGCAGCACGCGGAGGCCTGGCAGCGGGTCGGCAGCCTGTTGCAGCAACCGATTGCCGATCTGCAGCGCGTCGAAGCCCACAGCCCCGGCCAACTGCGCGCGGCCTCCAAGGCCTTGATGACCCCTGATTCCCCCTCGCGCCGCAGCGTCCTGCGCAGTGGTTTGGCCCTGCTGGTCTTCGGCGCCAGCGGCGCGGCGATTGTGGATCGCAACCAGCCGCTCAATGGCTTGTGGGCCGACCTGCGTACCGGCACCGGCGAGCGCCGGACATTCGAGCTGGCCGACGGCAGCCGCCTGAGCCTCAACGCACGCAGCTCGGTAGACATTCAATTCACCGCCCAGCGCCGCGTGGTGCGCCTGCGCGAAGGCCAGGTGTTTGCTGACGTTGCCGCCGACGCCAACCGCCCGTTCGTAATCACCACCGCCGAGGGCGAGGTCCAGGCCTTGGGCACGCAGTTCTTGGTCAGTCAGGAGTCTGCCGGCAACCTGGCGTCGGTGCAGTTGCACAGCGTGCAAATCACCACGGCTGGCGGCAGCCAACGGCGGATCGAAGCGGGGCAGGCCGCCTGGTTCAACGCCGGCGCCGTGCGCCCGGTGGCATTGAGCGTGGCCGGGCGCGTGGATTGGCGTGACGGCCGGGTCGATATCCGTGACGAACCGCTGGGCCTGCTGATCGATGCACTGCGGCCCTATGGCCGTGGCGTCCTGCGCATCAGCCCGCAAGCGGCGGCGCTGCGCGTGTATGGCGTTTATCCGTTGGACAATGCCGAGCAAACCCTGCAATCCCTCGCACAAACCTTCCCGCTGCGTATCCGTCGCTACGGCCCGTGGCTGACCCTGATCGACGTGCAATAACGAAAAAAACTCACTCGGCATGAGGGGATCGTGGATCTCGCGAGTCAGGGTTAGAGAACGCTAACCTGACCACGAGTATCCACCCCTTATGGCACCCCAGATGATCCGTCCCAGCCTGCTGACCTTGGCCCTGGCCCTGGCCGTTATCGGCCAACCCGCCGTGGCCGAGGACAACACCCACGCTTTCGACCTGCCCGCTGCCGCCCTGGGCGACAGCCTCAGCCGCCTGTCCCGCGAGAGCGGGCGCACGTTGTCCGTCAACCCGGCGTTGCTGCAAGGGCGCCGCGCGGCGGCCGTCCACGGCCAGTTCACCGCCGAACAGGCCGTGCAGCAAGCGTTGGCCGGCAGCGGGTTGGGCTTGATCATCACCGAGAACGGCACCTGGAGCCTGTACCTGCTGCCCGAGAGCGGCGCCCTGAACCTCGGCCCCACCAACATCACCGGGCAGTTGGCGGAAAATGCCTGGGGCCCGGTGGACGGTTACGTCGCCACCCGCAGCGGCACCGCGACCAAGACCGACACGCCGATCATGGAAATCCCGCAGACCGTCAACGTGGTCACCGCCGACCAGATCGCCGTGCAAGGCTCACGCAACCTGACCCAGGCCTTGCGCTACACGCCGGGCGTGGACACCAACGGCTACACCGACCGCAACACCATCGCCGATGAAGTCGCCAGCCGGGGTTTCGCGCCGACCTTGCTCTACCTCGACGGCGCCTACCTGCCGTACGCCGGCAGCCTCGGCGGCGCGCCGCAGATCGACCCCTACACCCTGGAGCGCATCGAAGTGCTCAAGGGCCCGGCCTCGGTGCTGTATGGGCAGAACCAGCCGGGCGGGATGATCAATATGGTCTCCAAGCGGCCCACCACCGAAGCCCGGCACCAGGTCAAATTCGGCGTGGGCAGCTACGAACGGGTCAACGGCGCGCTGGATTTCAGCGGCCCGCTCGACGAGGCGAAAACCCTCAGTTACCGCTTGATCGCCCTGGCCCGCGACGGCAACGAGATGGTCGACCATGCCACCGACAGCCGCACCTTGCTCGCCCCCAGCCTGACCTGGGCACCGAATGACGACACCGCGCTGACCGTCTACGCCCAGCTGCAGCGCGACAAATCCCTGGCCGACTACCAGGCGCTGCCGGCCATCGGCACGCTGTATCGCAATTCCCAGGGCAAGCGCATCGACCGCAATACCTTCCTCGGCGATTCGGACTGGAACAACTACATCCGCGATCAATACGTGCTGGGCTACGACTTCACCCACGCCTTCAGCGACAACCTCGAATACCGCCAGACCGCGCGCTACACCGACGTCAACGACCGCTACAAGGGCTTCTACCTGGGCGGCTTCGTGCGCCGCGCCGACAACAGCATCGACGACACCCGCGCCACCCGCACCAAGCTCGACTGGAACCAGCACAACTCGGCCTACACCCTCGATAACAACCTGCAATTCAAGTTCGCCACCGGCGCCCTCGACCACACCTTGCTCACCGGCGTCGATCACCGCCAGTTCACCCGCAAGTACCAGGGCTACAACCTGTATGGCGTGGAAATCATCGACCTGTACAACCCCACCAACTACCACACCCTCAGCCAGCCCAAGCTGACCACCAAGTGGGACAACACCATCAAGCAGACCGGCGTGTACGCCCAGGACCAGATCAAGCTCGACCGCTTTATCCTCACCGTCGGCCTGCGCGAAGACTGGGCCGAAGTGGAAAACCGCGACCTGCTGGCCAACAGCACCGAAGGCCACAAAGACAAGAAACTCACCCGACGCATCGGCCTGACCTATCTCACCGACTTCGGCCTGGCGCCCTACGTCAGCTACGCCGAATCGTTCTTCCCCACCATTGGCAGCGAGGCGCCGCAGCGCGGTGGTTCGCCGTTCAAACCGGTGGAGGGAGAGCAGTACGAAGCGGGGGTCAAATACCAGCCCAACGACAGCGCGTTGCTGACGCTGGCGGTGTTCCAGATCAAGCAGAAAAACGTGCTGACCGGTGACCTGGAGTATCAGGAATACCAGCTGCAAGCCGGCGAAGTACGTTCACGTGGCGTCGAGTTCGAAGGCAAGGCGCGGGTGGGGCAGGTGGAGTGGATGGGCGCCGTGTCCTACCTGGACTCGTTCTACACCAAGAGCAACTACGGCGAGGAGGGCAACCGCAACGAATCCCAGGCGCCTTGGACCGCCAGCACCTGGGTCGATTACCACTTTGCCGGCGACGCCCTGGCCGGCCTGACCGTGGGCGGCGGCGCGCGCTATACCGGCAAGAAATACGGCAACTCGGCCAACACCTTCAAGACACCGTCGTTTGTGGTGTATGACACCACCCTCAGCTACGACCTCGGCCGTGTCAGCCCCACCCTTAAAGGCGCAGAAGCCAGCCTGAACGTACAGAACCTGTTTGATCGCGAGTACGTGTCGGCGTGCAACTACGCGTTTGGTTGCTACTACGGACAAGAACGCACAGCATCAGTAGAAGTGTCCTACGACTGGTAAAACCACTGTGGCGAGGGAGCTTGCTCCCGCTGGGCCGCGAAGCGGCCCCCGCTCTTTGTTCAAAAAGCTGGGACTGCTGCGCAGTCCAACGGGAGCAAGCTCCCTCGCCACAGGTTACTGTTTACTCTTCAACTGTTGCCGCAACGCCTTAGAAATCCACCGACGCCGACAACTTGGCCACCCGCGGATCACCCTGGCTGAGGAATCCGCCTTGCGCCGATTCCCAGTATTTCGCATTGGCAACGTTTTCCACGGTCGCGCCTACAGTGACATCCCGCTGCGCCACCTTGAAGTTGTAGCGCGCCCCCACATCGAAGCGGTTCCACGCCGGCAGGCTGAGGTTGTTGGCCGCATCCGCGTACTGGCCACCGGTGCGCAGCATGCGCCCATTGAGGCTCACACCTTGCAGGCCCGGCACATCCCAATCCACCCCGGCGTTGAGCTGGAACGAAGGCACGCCGATGGCACGGTTGCCATCGTTGGCGCCGTTCTGCGTGTCCTTGAGTTCGGTCTTCATCACCGTCACACCGCCGAGCAAACGCAGGCCGCTGACCGGTTCGCCGAACACGTTGAGCTCCACGCCCTTGTTGATTTGCAAGCCTTCGCGCACGTAGCGCGCAGTGGTCGCATCGACGACTTCGGAGTAACCGGCCCCCGGCTGTTCGATACGGTAAACACCCAGCGTGGCGCCGTAGGTGCCCATATCGACCTTGACGCCCGCTTCAATCTGCTTGGAGCGTGCGGGTGCATAGGCTTGTCCGCCGCCGATGATCGTCCGTTCACCCAGTTTCAGCGGCGACGTCGGCCCCTGGGCCAAGCCTTCGATGCGGTTGACGTACACCGACACATGCTCCCACGGCTTGAACACCAGGCCGTAGACCGGCGTGGTGATCGACTCGTCATAGTTCGCCGTGCGCGTGCCGCTCGCGTAGTTGTAACCCTGCACCACCATCTGCTGGCGACGGGCGCCAACGGTCACCAACAAGCGGTCATCGAAGAAACCAAAGGTGTCGGAAACCGCCGCGCTGCGCACAAAAGTCTTCGCGGTAATTTCCGGGTCGCTGAAGTCCGTGCCCGGGGTGTTGCGTGGGTTGTTCAAGGCCGGCGGCGCGCCGGTCACCGGGTTGTAGATATTGGTGGTGGTCTTGCCGCTGGCAAACACATAAGCGTTGCGCGCCTGGGTCCAGGTCCCGGCCAGGCCGAAGTTGAGGCGATGGCTCACCGCACCGGTCTGGAACTTGCCGTTCAGGCCCGTCATCAGGCTGCTGTTGTCTTCTTCGTGGGCGATGGTCGAACCGCTGGCGGTGGCGTTGCCGAGGTTGTCGGTGAGGGTTACCGACGAGTAACGCCCCATTTCACGAGTGTGCTTGACCCCGCCTGCCGCGTACGCCGTCCAGGTGTCGTTCAGGTCGTACTCGGCACGCAGCATGCCCAGGGTGTCTTCCAGGTTGGTACTGCTCCAGCTCGGCGCGTAGTTGGTGTCAGCCGACGGCGCATCCGGGATGTGGGTGGCGGTGCCGGTAAAGACCGAGTTGCGCCCACCGTTGATATGCTCCTTCTGGTACACAAAGTCGCCGGACACACGCAACGCATCGCCACGGTAGTCCAGGCCCACCGCAAACAGCTTCGAGCGCTGGTTTTCATCATCGATGCCGGTATCGCCTTCGCGCTGGGACAGGTTCACCCGTGCGCCAAACTGATGGTCTTCACCAAAGCGCTGGCCAATGTCCAAGTGCTCACCCACCCGGCCATCGCTGCTGATGTCGGTGCTGAAACGGCGCAACGGCAGATCATCGGCGCGCTTGGGTTGCAGGTTCACGCCGCCGCCAATCCCCGAACCGGTGGGGCTCACGCCGTTGATAAAGGCATTCGGGCCCTTGAACACTTCGACCCGTTCCAGGGCGTCGGTGGAGATGATCTGGCGCGGCAGGATGCCGTACAGACCGTTGTAGGACATATCGTCGCCATTCAGGGGCAAGCCGCGAATCATGAAGGTCTGCGCCTGGTTGGCATACCCCGACGCCTGGCGCACGGACGAGTCATTGAGCAGCACATCGCCGACGGTTTCGGCCTGCTGGTCGCGGATCAGTTTCTCGGTGTAGGAAGACATGCTGAACGGCACGTCCATGATGTCCTGGTTGCCCAACACCCCCAACTGGCCACCGCGTGCCACCTGGCCGCCGGCGTACACCGGGGGCAGGGCGCTTGGCGCGGGCGCGTCGGCGCTGATGTTGGTGGCGCCCAATTCCAGGGTGTTGCCGTCCTGACGGTTGTTCGCATCCTGCGGGGTGGCTGGGGTGGCGGCATGAGCAGTGATGCCCAGGGAGCAGCACAGGGCGAGCAGGGTCGGACGAAACGGAATAGGGAAGGGCATGGGCGATCCAGTGAGGAAAAGGGCAACAAACGTTGCGCGTCCTCGCTGCGCGGATACGACTCCGGTGCGAATGATAGTGATTGTTATTAACGTCACGCAACAAATATTTACTTTCGCGGTCTGCGTGCCCACATAGCCGAGTAGAATCACGCCCTGATAGCGATTCCTGAGGTGCGGTACGGTGGATTTACAGCAGGGTTTTGTCCTGACCCGGCATTGGCGCGACACCCCGGCGGGCACGGAGGTCAGCTTCTGGCTGGCCACCGATCAAGGCCCACGGCTTGTACGCCTCCCCGTGCAGACCTCGGTGATGTTCATCCCCGAAGCCCACCGCAAGCCGCTCGACTGGCTGCTCAAGGGCGAGCGCGACATCGAATTGCGCCCCCTGGAATTGCTGGATTTCCACCACCGCAAGGTCCTCGGCCTCTACACCCGCCAGCACCGCCAGGCGATGGACGTGGAAAAACGCCTGCGCGCCGCCGGTGTCGACGTCTACGAAGGCGACGTACGCCCGCCCGAGCGCTACATGATGGAACGCTTCATCACCGCGCCCGTGTGGTTCGGCGGCACGCCGGATGCCAACGGTGTGTTGACGGATGCGCAGATGAAACCCGCGCCCGACTACCGCCCGGCGCTCAAACTGGTGTCCCTGGACATCGAGACCACCGCCAAGGGCGAGCTCTATTCCATCGCCCTCGAAGGCTGCGGCGAGCGCCAGGTGTACATGCTCGGCCCGCCGAACCAGACCACGGCGGTGGACTTCAAGCTCGACTACTGCGACACCCGCGCCCAACTGCTCGAACGCCTCAACCACTGGCTGGCCACCTTTGATCCCGATGCAATCATCGGCTGGAACGTGGTGCAGTTCGACCTGCGCGTGCTCCACGAACACGCCCAGCGCCTCAACGTGCCGCTGCTGCTCGGGCGTGGCGGCGAGGCCATGACCTGGCGCGAACACGGCAGCCGCAACCACTACTTCGCCGCAGCGGCGGGGCGCTTGATCATCGACGGCATCGAGGGCCTGCGTTCGGCGACCTGGAGCTTTGAATCCTTCAGCCTGGAAAACGTCGCGCAAACCCTGCTCGGCGAAGGCAAGGACATCTCCACGCCGTACCAGCGCATGGACGAAATCAACCGCATGTTCGCCGAGGACAAGCCCGCCCTGGCGCGCTACAACCTCAAGGACTGCGAACTGGTCACGCGGATTTTCGCCAAGACCGAACTGCTCACCTTCCTGCTCGAACGCGCCAGCGTCACCGGCTTGCCGGCCGACCGCAACGGCGGCTCGGTCGCCGCGTTCACCCACCTGTACATGCCGCTGATGCACCGCCAGGGTTTCGTCGCGCCGAACCTGGGGGACAAACCGCCCCAGGCCAGCCCCGGCGGATTTGTCATGGACTCGCGCCCCGGCCTCTACGAATCGGTGCTGGTGCTCGACTACAAAAGCCTCTACCCGTCGATCATCCGCAGCTTCCTGATCGACCCGGTGGGCCTGATCGAAGGCCTCAAATACCCCGACGACAGCCAGTCGGTGGAAGGCTTTCGCGGCGCGTGTTTCTCGCGCACCCGGCACTGCTTGCCGGCCATCGTCGCGCGGGTGTCCGAGGGCCGCGAAGAAGCCAAGCGCGAACACAACGCGCCGTTGTCCCAGGCGCTGAAAATCATCATGAACGCCTTCTACGGCGTGCTCGGCTCCAGCGGTTGCCGCTTCTTCGACACGCGGCTGGCGTCGTCCATCACGATGCGCGGCCACCAGATCATGCGCCAGACCCGCGCCCTGGTCGAAGCCCAGGGTTATGAGGTGATCTACGGCGACACCGACTCCACCTTCGTCTGGCTCGGCAGCAAGCATTCCCAGGAGGACGCCGGGCGCATCGGCCGCGCCTTGGTGCAGCACGTCAACGACTGGTGGCGCGAGCACCTGCGCAGCGAGTTCGGCCTGCAAAGCGCGCTGGAACTGCAATACGAAACCCACTTCAGCCGCTTCCTCATGCCGACCATCCGCGGCGCCGAGGAGGGCAGCAAAAAACGCTACGCCGGCCTGGTCACGCACAGCGATGGCCGCGAAGAAATGGTCTACAAAGGCCTGGAAACCGTGCGCAGCGACTGGTCGCCCCTGGCCCGCCGGTTCCAGCAGGAACTCTACCAGCGCATCTTCCACCGCCAGCCGCACCAGGACTACATCCGCGACTACGTGCAGCGCACCTTGAGTGGCGAATTCGACGAGTTGCTGATCTACCGCAAGCGCCTGCGCCGCCAGCTGGACGACTACGAACGCAACGTGCCACCCCACGTGCGCGCCGCGCGCCTGGCGGACGACTACAACGACCGCCTCGGGCGTCCGCGCCAGTACCAGCGCGGAGGCTGGATCAGCTACGTGATCACGGTCAACGGCCCGGAACCCCTGGAAACCCGCCAGGCGCCTATCGACTACGATCACTATGTCACTCGCCAACTACAGCCCGTCGCCGATGCCATCCTGCCGTTCGTGAACGATGATTTCAGCACCCTGGTCGGCGGCCAGATGGGCCTGTTCTAACCACGGATATAAAATCACCTGTGGCGAGGGAGCTTGCTCCCGCTGGGCCGCGAAGCGGCCCCCGCTCTCGCACCATTCCCCCGGAGGGACCGCTTATGTACACGCTCTACGGCATCGACGAATCCGGCTCGTGCATGATCGAAATCGCCCTGCAACGTTGCGCGGTGCCCTGGCGCCGAATCGACGCCGCATCATGGGCAGAGGGCGCTGGCAGTGATGAACTGGCGCGCATCAACCCGCTCAAGCAAGTACCCACCTTGCTCACGCCCGGTGGCCAGGTGCTGACTGAAAGCGCAGCGATCCTGATCCACCTCGGCCTGGAATTTCCCGCCTCCGAATTGCTGGCCGGCAACCGCGCGCAGATCATTCGCGGGCTGGTGTACATCGCCGCCAATTGCTACTCGGCCATCGGCATCATCGACTACCCGCAACGCTGGCTCGGCAACGTCAACGAAACCGTGCAGGCGCAACTGGTCACCGGCACCCGGCGCTATCTGCACCAGGCCTGGGTGGTGTTTGCCGATCAGTTTGCCGGGCAGTTGTTCGCCCCCAACGACACGCCGAATGCACTGGGCCTGATGGCGGCAGCGGTGTCGCGCTGGGATGAGTCGCGGGAGGCCTTGAACGGCCTGGCCCCGGGCTTTGCCCAGAGCCTGGCGCAGGTGGACGCCGATCCCGTTGTAGCGCCCGTGTTTGCGCGGCATTGGCCGGACTGGAAGGTCTCATGATGTTTCCGCAATCAGTGGAAACAATCACCGCGCAGGCGCCTCAAGCCCTTGCGTAGCGGGCGTCCTGACCTACGCTTTCTTAAAGTGGTGTAGGAATCATCCTTGAATTTGACTGTCGCAGACATGAAACTCAAGAACCCTGCACGGAATTAGAAGGAGGTGCGCATGCTCATCCGGTCGCTGACCCTGGCTACCTTGATGGTTTTTACGGGGCCGCTGTTGGCCGCTGATGATACCAACCCACTCAAGCAGGACGTGGGCAAAGCCCGTCCGCTGATCGTGGTGGAGCTTGATTCCGGTAACGCCACCTTGACCACGCTCAAGAAGCAACTCGACGAGGCTGCCAACAAGCAAGCCTTCGAAGCACGCAGCATGGTGTTCTACACCGTGAAGTTCGGCAGCATTGGCGCCGAAGGGGAGAAGTTCGCCAAGGACGCCAAGGACAACAAGAAACTCACGCCGCCAGAAACCAACGCCCTGATCCGCGCCCTCAAGCTGGGTGCCGGCAGCGGCACCAAGGTCATCCTGGTGGGCAAGGATGGCGAGAAGAAACTCGAGAAGACCGTGCCACCGGATACCCTCGACCTGAAGGAATTCTTCAGCACCATCGACCAGATGCCCATGGCGGAAAAAGAAACCGCCGCCGCCGCAGAACCCGAACCGGCCGCACCGGCCCCCGCCAAAGGCGCCAAACCGGCCAAGGCCGGCAGCAAGCCTGCGCCGCAACAACTGGACGATTGACCCGCGCCAGGAGCCGGTTCCCCCGGCTCCTACCGCAGACACCTTGCGAAACATATGATAACCGTTATCATTTGCGCATCATTCCTTGTGCGCGCCTCCCATGTCGTCGACTCCTGCGGTAAGCCCCACTGACCTGGCCACCCTCTACCAGCAGCAACACCGTTGGTTGCAGCAATGGCTGTGGCGTCGCCTGAATTGCTCGCAGAGTGCCGCCGACCTGGCCCAGGACACGTTCCTGCGCTTGCTGGCGAAGAATCAGGCGATCGAAGTGCAGGCGCCGCGCAGTTTTCTGGCGAAGGTGGCGCAGAGCGTGCTGTCCAACCACTTCCGTCGGCAAAAGCTCGAACGGGCCTACTTGCAGGCCCTGGCCCTGTTGCCGGAAGAAGCCGCCCCCAGCGCCGAAACCCAATGGATCCTGCTGGAAACCCTCACCGCCCTCGACGAAGTGCTCAGCCGCCTGGCCTTGCCGGTGCGCCAGGCGTTCCTCTGGTCGCAGCTCGACGGCCTCAGCCATGGCGAGATTGCCCAGCGCCTCGGCGCCAGCATCGCCACGGTCAAGCGCTACATTATCAAGGCCGGCGCGCACTGCATCCTGCTGGACAGCCAGCAACCATGACCCTGTCCCTGGAAGCCGCCGAGCAGGCGATGCATTGGCAACTGGAATTGCAGGCGCCCGACGTCAGCGCACAGACCCGCGCCGAATGCCAGCGCTGGCGCGAACAAGACCCGGCTCATGAGTTGGCCTGGCAGCATTCCCAGCGGTTTCTCCAGCGCATGCAAGACGTGCGCGCGCCGGCGCATCAGGCCCTGGTCAGCGCGGCATTGCTGCCGACATTGTCCCGTCGCCAGGTGGTCAAGCACCTCGCCATGCTGCTGGCGGTGGGCGCCACCGCGTGGAGCGCCAAGGACAGCGAACTGCTGCAACACTGGACCAGCGACTACAGCACCACCGTCGGCGAGCGCTGGCGCATCGACCTGGCGGACAACACCCAGGTGCAACTCAACACCGACAGCGCCATCGACGTGAAATACACCCCCGAGCGACGCCAGATCCACCTGCTGCGCGGCGAAATCCTCGTGGACCCCAACCCCGCCGACAACCGCCCGCTGTGGGTGCAGACCGCCGAAGGCCTGACCCGCGCGGTCAGCGGCCGTTTCAGCCTGCGCCAGCGTGACGGCTTCACCCAACTGGGCGCCGACCAGGGCCCGCTGTCGGTGCAGATCCCGTCGCGCAGCCTGGTCCTGCAACCCGGCGAACTGATCAGCTTCGACGCCCACACCGTGCTCGCCCGCCGCCCGCAACGGGACGGCGAACTGGCCTGGCGCGGCGGCATGATCGTCGCCCAGGGCATGCCCCTGGCAGACTTCCTCGAAGAATTGAGCCGCTATCGGCGCGGGCGCCTGGCCTGTGATCCGGCGGTGCGCGGCGTGCGGGTGTCGGGCACCTATCCGCTGGCCGATACCGACCGCATCCTCGCCGCCCTGGCGCAGACCCTGCAATTGGAGGTGCAGCATTTCACGCGCTTCTGGGTCACCCTCAAGCCGCGCCAGCACCTCGTGTGAATTTATTTCGCAGCAAGGTGAGCCGTTTGCCGATCTCACGAGACTTGTATTCCCAGACACTACCTTCACTGGGGAAACCGGCATGCAGCCACGCACAACGTTGAAAACTTCACTGGCCCTTGCAGTCATGCAAGGCATCGCCACGCTCACGGTCGCCACGCCGTTGTTGCTGGCGTCGGCCTGGGTGCAGGCCGCACCGCAGATCGACTTCGACATCCCGGCCGGTTCGCTCGCCGGCGCACTCAACCGGTTCGGCCAGGCCAGCCAGATCCTGCTGTCCTACCCGGCGGCGCTCACCGACGGCAAGACCAGCCCCGGCCTGCATGGGCGCCATGACCTGGACAGCGGCCTGGCGATCCTGCTCAGCAGCAGCGACCTGCAAGCCGTGCGTGGCAGCGACAACCACTACTCGCTGGAGCCGCGCCCGGCGGGCGGCGCCTTGCAACTGAGCACCGTGTCCATCTCCGGCAAGGCGCCGGGTTCGACCACCGAGGGCACCGGTTCCTACACCACGCAGTCCTCCAGCAGCTCGACGCGCCTGAACCTGACCCCACGGGAAACCCCGCAATCGCTCACCGTGATGACGCGCCAGCGCCTCGACGACCAGCGGCTGATCAACCTCAGCGACACCCTCGACGCCACCCCCGGCATCATCGTGCTGCGTGATGGCAAGGGTTCGGAAAGCGATGGTTATTTCTCCCGTGGCTTCCAGATCCAGAACTTCGAGATCGACGGCGTGCCCACCGCCACGCGCATGGACAACTACACCCAAAGCATGGCCATGTACGACCGCGTCGAGATCGTGCGCGGCGCCACCGGCCTGATTAGCGGCATGGGCAACCCGGCGGCCACCATCAACCTGATCCGCAAGCGCCCGACCGCCGAGGCGCGTGCCAGCGTGACCGCCGAGGCGGGCAACTGGGACCGTTACGGTACCGGCCTCGACGTGTCCGGGCCGCTGACCGAGAGCGGCAACGTGCGCGGGCGCCTGGTGGCGGACTACAAGACCGAACGTTCCTGGATCGACCGCTACAAGCAGGAAAGCCAGCTGCTCTACGGCATTACCGAGTTCGACCTGACCGAAGACACCCTGCTGACAATGGGCTTCAGCTACCTGCGCACCGACGTCGATGCCCCCGCGCGTTCCGGTTTACCCACGCGCTTTACCGACGGCTCGCGCAGCAACCTCAGCCGCTCGCTGAACACCGCGCCGTCGTGGTCCTACAACGACCATGAGCAGACCAGTTTCTTCACCGCCATCGAGCAGAAGTTCGGCAGCGGCTGGAGCGCCAAGGCCGAATTCACCCATACCGAAAACCAGTTCGACGAAATCTTCAACTACGTCAACGGCAGCCTCAACCGTGACGGTAGCGGCACCACCCAGTTGCCGGTGCGCTTCTCCGGCACGCCGCGCCAGGACAACCTCGACCTGTACGCCACCGGCCCGTTCAACCTGCTCGGTCGCGAGCACGAGCTGATCGCCGGCGTGACCCTGTCCAAATACCGCGAGAGCGTGCCGAGCCACGGCGGCTGGAACTACGCCTATTCCGGCTCGCCGGCGGGCGCCATCGACAACCTGTTCAACTGGGACGGTAACTCGGCCAAACCGGTGTTCGACGTCACCGGCAAATCCTCGGTGGATGAAAGCCAGTACGCCGCTTACCTCAGCACCCGCCTGCGGGTTACCGACGACCTCAGCCTGATCCTCGGCAGCCGGGTGATCGACTGGAAACGTGACACCGTCACCAGCCCTTACGGCGGCACCGAGACCCGCACCGACGAATCCGAAACCGGCGTCTACATCCCCTACGCCGGGGTGGTGTACGACCTCACCGACAACTGGTCGGCCTACGCCAGCTACACCAAGATCTTCAACCCCCAGGCCATGGGCGTGCATGACATCAACAACAAGGCTCTGCCGCCGATGGAAGGCAAGGGCTACGAAGTGGGGCTCAAGGGCAGCTTCTTCGACGAGAAACTCAACACCAGCCTGGCGCTGTTCAAGCTGGAACAGGACAACCTGGCGATCTGGATCGACACCCCGGGCGGCGACACCTACCGCAACGAGAAGGGCACCACCACCGAAGGCGTCGAACTGGAGCTCAACGGCGAATTGGCCGAAGGCTGGCAAGCCTCCGCGGGCTACGCCTACGCCGTCAGCACCGATGCCGACGACAACCGCATCGTCACCACCTTGCCGCGCCAGAGCCTGAAGACCTTCACCACCTACCGCCTGCCGGGCGCGCTGGACAAATTCACCGTGGGCGGCGGGGTGAACTGGCAGAGCAAGGTCGGCGAAGACCTGCACACGTTCAGCCAGGGCAGCTATGCGGTGACCAACCTGCTGGTGCGGTATGACGTGACGCCCAAGCTGAGTGCGTCGGTGAACCTCAACAACCTGTTCGACCGCGAGTACCTCAGCTATGCCGGCAACCACGGCATGTATGGCGCGCCGCGCAACCTGATGACAGGCGTCAAATACGATTTCTGATCTGAGCGCCTAACCCCAAGTCAGAGTGAGCTTATGTGGGAGCAGGCAAGCCAGCTCCCACATCTGGATTTGCGCCAGACTGAGAATCTGGCCACACCGCCACCCTCCTGTGGGAGCTGGCTTGCCTGCGATAGCGGTGTATCAGTCAGCCTTTTACTAACTGACACATCGCCATCGCGGGCAAGCCCGCTCCCACATTTGGGTTCAGTTGCGTGCTGGAGTCGGGGTCTCCGTTTTCTTGCGCACCGGAAACGGAAAGTAGAAAAAACGCAAGAACGCCACCCGCTTGATCACTTCCCCAATCAGCAACGGCGCCACCACCGCCACCACCAAGCCAACGCACGCCGCCATTAACGGAGGCAGCCCCAGGCGCGCCATCAGGTCGAAGGTCTTGTGCTGGATCTCGCCATGGAAGATCAACAGGATCAACGTGGACTGGCCAATGTAGGTCATCGCCCGCGTCAGCAGCGCCGAGACCATCAGCACCCGCGCCAAGGCCCAGCACAGGTACACGCCAATCACCGCCAGCAGGCTGGTCCACAACCAGTGGTCATAGCGCCGTTGCGCCAGGTCCATGGTGTCGCCCCGCCAGAGAAACACCGCCGCAAACAGCGCCGCCGAGATCACCAGCGTCAGCAGTGAACCCTCATGCCGGCGCAGCCAGTCCCGCAGCAGGTAGCCGAGGATGAAAAACGCGCTGCTGATCAGCGTGACGTCCAGGCTGAAGGGCAAACCGGGCAGGACCCAGGTGCGTTCGCCGACGGTCACCGGCAGTTGCCAGAACCACGGCAGGATCCAGGTGCCCACCACCAGAATCAGTGCGGTCAGCCCACAACTCAGCGCCAGCGGCAGGCGTTGGATCAGGCGCAGCACGCACCAGCTGAACAGGATCGCCACCCAGAAATGCGGCAGAAACCACAGCGCCTGCCACGGGATGGTGTCCACCGAGGCATACAGCACGCCGCCGATGTCCGGCAGCAGCGGCTGCCCGCGCAGCACATCGCGCACGATCACGTAGACCAGCATGGTGAAGAAAAACGGCTTGAGCAGGCCGTCGGCCTTGCGCACGGCCATCTCGCCAAAGGGCTGTTCCGGCTTGAACAGCACGCCCGACAAAAAGAAGAACAACGGCAGAATGAACGACGCGAGGATCGGGTACATCAGGTCCAGGGACGTGGCCACAAACCAGCTGTGGGCATACACGATCACCAGGATGCCGATGCCTTTGGCGATATCCATTTGAATCCAGCGATGTTTCACTCGACCTTCCTCCTTTATGCCTTGCGCCATGGCTTGAGCCACAGCCCCATGCCCAGCAACACCACGGCGCCGGCCAGGGTGCTCAGCCCCAGTTGCAGCCACACGCCGTCAATCCGAAACAGCAGCAACGCCGCCAGGCCCAGCAACAGTGTGCTCAGCAGCCATTGCCGCGCCCAGGGCAGGGCGGCGAGCAAGGACTGGCGCTGCATCAGCAGCAGCGCGGTGCACAGCACACCGGCCAGCGCCGCCAGCGGAATACCGGCGAGGCCAAAGATAAACGGCAGCGCGCCGAGCAACAGTACGTTGACCAGGCTGCCGAGCAATTCGCAGCGCAAGGGTTGGCGTGTGTCCCCCGCGGCGTAGGCATAGCGCGCCAGCAATGCGTTCCAGGCGCCGAACACCAGCGGCACGGCGAACCACGCCAGCAGCAGCGGCAGCGGCGAATCCGCCGATTGCCTGGGCAACAGCAGCGCCACCAGACTCGGGGCCGCCGCCACCAGCCCGACACCGGCGGGCAGGGTCAGCACACTCGCGGTTTCCAGGCCGCGCTTGAGCAGGGCCAGGCGCTCGTCTCCCTGGCGCCGGCTCATCATGCCCAGCAGCACCTGGTTAAGGCTCATCAGCGCAATCAGCGGCAGGTTCATCAGCTTGCGCGCGAGGTTGACCCACGTCACCGCGCCTTCCCCCAGCAGCGACGCCACCAGCCGCTCGATCAGCGCCAAGCCCTGGCTGGCGCCGTTGCTCAACAGTAGCGGGCCGATGCGTTGGCCCAGCTCGCGCAGTGGCGCCAGCGACAGCTGCCAACGCCACGGCCGCCAGCCCTGGCGCCAGACCGACGGCAGCAGCGCCAGCGGCATCAACAGGCTGCCGGCGAGGCAGGCCAGGGCCAGCGTGTGCGGTTGCGTGGCGGTGCCGGCGAGGGCGAGGTAGGTCACCGGCGGCAGGTTGAACAGCAACGAGCCCAACCCCGCCAGCACAAACCGCTCGCTGGCCTGCAACGGAATACTGAACAGCGCATGCAGCATCAGGCCCGGCACGCACCACGCGACGATCTGCAGATTGCTGCCCGCCAACGCCGTGGCACTTGCCGCCAACCCGGGGCCGAGCAGTTGCACCAGCCACGGCGCCAGCAGCGTCAGCAACAGGCTGGTCACCAGCGCGATCAGCAGCAACGCCGGAAACAACACCGCCAGCCAACTCAGGCGCTCGCCGTCCTGGCGTTGCAGGTACAGCGGCAGCGCGGCGGCGCTGAGCACGCCGCCGGCCAGGGACATGCGCAAGGCTTCGGGCAAAAACAGCGCGATCAGGAACGCATCACTGCGCTCGCCCGCGCCCCAGGCCGTCACCAGCAACCATTCGCGGGCAAAGCCCAGGCACAAGCCGAGCAAGGTCGCCACAGTGAGCCAGACGGCAGAGCCGAGCATCAGGGGTGCACGCCATCAAGCAACGGCTCAGGCGCCGCGACGTGTTTGACCTGCGGCAACCGTGCCGGAAACAACCGGCGTGCCTCCAGCACATTGATCCCCACCATCAGCCAGAACAGCGCCACCATCACCACGGCAAAGCTGAAGTAGTGGTCAAACAAGCCACTGACCAACGCCGCCAGAATGCCCGCCGTGGTCCCCAGCCACAGGGCGTTGTCCTTGGTCAGGCGGATCGGGCCTTTTTCCGGCCGCGCCTCACGCCACCAGCGCACGGTCACCGCGACAAACAGCAGCATGCCGAGAATGCCGATCTTGTAGATGTAGTTCAGCCACAGGTTGGAGATCCCCAGCAAGTGCGTGCCCGGCACCGGTGGATCGACCTTGAAGCCAATGCCCAGCGGATACGCCGCCACGGCCTGCGGGAACATGCGGTATTCGTCGAAACGCACTTCGGTACTGGCGTTGCTCGACGAAAAGATTGTCGCCAACCGGTCCTGCAACGGCGGATACGCGATCACCAGTGCCACGGTCAGCGCCGCGCCGATCATCAGCAAGCGCCCGGTGTACGGCACGCGACGCGTGGCCATCCACAGCAGCACCAGCGCCAGGCTGACCATCGCGCCACGGCTACTGGCCAACAGCAGCGCCGCCGCGCCCAGGCACGCCACGCCGAGGCCGAGGCCACGCTTCCAGCCTTGCTCGGTCATGCCGTAGCAGAACGCCAACGGCAGCAGCAGCGCCATGATCCCGCCGATGGCATTCGGGTGGGTCCAGGGTGAGCCCATGCGCGAGGACATGGCTTCCAGGCCGAACTTGAGCGTGTCGAAGTTGGCGTAGTTGAACAGCCCCAGGATCGGCGCAATCCCGGCCCCCGAGCGGGTGCGCACAAACACCGCGATCGACAGCACCAGCATCGCCAGGGTGCCCAGCAACAGGGCGATCACCAGCGCTTCACGGTGCTTGCGCTCCACCAGCAACTTGGCCGCGAGGAACACCCCCGACAGGTTCAGCAACCAGCGCAGCCAGTTGGCCAGGCCGCTGCTCTCGGCGTGGGTGATGACCTGGCCGACGATAAACGGGAACACGCTGAACAGCATCAGCCACATCAACATTTGGTCGGTGGGGCGCTGGGTGAAGCGCGGCGATTCGGGCACGCGCGACAAAAAACGTTGCCACACCACGGCGCCCCAGGTCAGCGCGAGGATCGCTTCGCTGACGGTGGTGCGGATGCCCAGGTTCACCGTGGAGTACGGCATGAACGTCGCCACCAGGGCAAACAGCAGCAGGCCCCACAACGGAAAGCGCAGGATGGTCAGCGCGCCCGCCAGGCCAATCACGGCGACAAACGCCTTGGCCGGTGACAGCAACAAGGCCAGCGCACCGAACAGCACGCCGAAGAGGATGGGGACGAGGTTTGCCAGGTTTAGTCTCACTTGAGCTCCTCGATCAGGTCGGCCAGGCGGCGGCGATAGGCGCCAGGGTTGTAGCGCTCAGCCCACAGGCGGCGTTGCTCCGGCGAATCTTCGACGGGGCGTTGCGCCAGGTCCAGCATCAACTGCACCAGCGCCGGGCCATCGGTGGGCGAAAAGCGCGGTGCGGTCGGCGGGGTGATTTCATCCAGCGAGGTGCCGCTGGCCACCGCCACCGGCGTGCCGACGCTCAGGGCCTCGATCACCGGCAGGCCGAAACCTTCGGCGTACGAGGGTTGCCACAAGCGCGAGGCCTGGCGGTACAGCGCGTGCAGTTCGGCATCCGACACACCGCTCAAGGCGCGAATCCCCGGCAGCCTGCGCTGGGCTTCGGGCAGATGGTCGAGGCTGCCCACCAGCACCAGCTCCGGCACCTCGGCGGATTGGCGCCGCGCCTGCTGCCAGGCGTCCACCAGGAATGGCACGTTCTTGCGCAATTCGCGGGTGCCCACCAGCAGCCAGTAACCCTCGGGCAACTGGCGTGCGCTGAGGTCGGCGGGCAGCCCGGCAAAGCCATCGACCTGATTGGGCAGCACGCGGATCTTGTCCTTGGCGCCGGGAAACAGCCGCGCTGTTTCATCGGCGCTGTATTGCGACGGCGTCCACACGCGGTCGGCGCTGCGCACCGCATAGGCAATCGACAGGCGATCGCTGGTCTTGTAGATCAGCGCCTTCAGGCGGTTGGCGTGGTAGTTGTCCAGGGTGATCTGGAACAGGTCGTGCAACAGCACCACGCTGCGCAAGCCCTTGGGTTTGGGCGGCAGCGGCAGGCCCATGTTGAACGTGCTGATGTACAGGTCAATGTGCTGCTCGCGCAGCGCACGGGGCAGAAAACCGGCCTCGAAACGCAGGCGATTCTGCGGTTGGTGCATCGCGGTCTTGGCACAGCCCCAGCTTGGGCAATGCGCCTGCAAACGGGTTTCATCGCCCAGGGGCGCCACGGTGAAACGCTCCAGCTCAATGTCCGGCAACGTGCGCAGGGCGCTTTCCAGGGCGTACACCTGGCGGCTGATCCCCGATTGCGGCGAGGTGCCGACGGTGCGGTAATCCAGGCCTACACGCATGCGGGCTCCTTGTGTTTGAGCGGCGCGAGGCTGGCGTACACCTGCTCCAACTGGCTGGCGGCGACGCTCCAGTCATGGGCGCGGCGCACATACGCGCGGCCGGCTTCGCCCATGGGCGCGGCGGCTTCGGGAAATTGCAGCAGGCGCACCACGGCATCGGCCAGGGCGCTGGCGGATTGGCCGCCGAGGTAGTCCAGGCCGGCCACCAGGTCCAGGCCCGACACGCCTTGCGCGGTGCTGGCCAGCGGCAGGCCGGCGGCCAGGGCTTCGAGGACCTTGAGCTTGGAGCCGCCGCCCATGGCGCAACGGGGCGAGGAACACCGCACTGCTCGATTGCAGTGCCAGCAGATCGGGCACAAAGCCCTGCCATTCGATGCGCGGGTCCGGCCAGCGCGTGCGCCAACTGGCGGGCATGCCGAAGCCGCACACACTCATGCGCGCATCGGGGCAGCGCGCCCAGACCTTGGGCAGGATTTCATCCAGGGCCCACTCGATGGCGTCCACATTCGGCGCGTATTCGTAGTTGCCGAGGAACAGCACGCGACGGCTCACCGGATCGGGACGGGCTTTGGCGAAGTGATCGCAGTCCACGCCGTTGACCACCACCGGCACCCGTTTGCCGGCGATCTTTTCCAGCACTTCGGCGTCGCTTTCGGTCACCGCCACCACCTGCGTGGCCTGGCGCATCACGCGGCGTTCCCAGCGTGCGTAGCGCCATTGATCGTAGCGAATGAACGGCAGCGCCCAGCGCGGCAAACGGTCATAGGTGGCGGCGCCGAGGGCCGACTCGACGTTGTGCTCGGTCAGCACGAACGGCTGGGCGTTACGCGCCAGCGCATCTTCGTAAGGCTGGAAGGTGTAGCTGTGCTCGATCTGCACCACGTCCCATTGTTCACCCAACAGCCACTCGAACGTGTCCTGCAGTTCCCCCGACAGGCCATTCACGCTGGCCAGCAGCGGGTACGGTGCGAACAGCCCGGCCAGCAACGTTGTGACGCTGCGCAGCGGGCGGCGCGGCAGCACGATCAATTGTTCGAGAAACGCTTCCAGCACCTGGCGGTCGGCCGGCGTTACCGGGTGCTTGTCATGCAGCAGCAAGGTGATCTGATGCCCGCGCGCCGCGAGGCTGCGCAGCAGGTGAAACTGGCGCGTCTTGCCGCCGCTGGTGGCGGGCCAGGGTGAGTAGGGCAGGATCCATAAAATGCGCATGGCCGCGTCAATCCCATAACAGAATTTGCAGGGTCGGCTTGACCGTCACGGTCAGGCCGCTGGTGCCGGTCAGCGGGGTTTGCGTGCCGAGCAGCGGGTCGTACAGGGTGGCGTTGGCCAGGCCTGGCAAGTGCGCGTTGCCGCCCGCCGCCGACCAGAAGAACCACAGCTTGTGGCCGTCGGCGCGGGTCCAGCCGATGCTGAACAGGCCATCGGGCAATTGGTCGGCGAGCGGCGGGTCGCCGGGGCTCAGGCTCGGTCCGCTGATGTCGAGAAAGTTTTTCAGCGCGGTGTACACCGGCTTGGGGTTGGCGTCGATATCCAGCAGACCGTAATACTGGTCACGCACGCTGGCGCGCTGGTCGAGATCGCTGAGGGTGAACAGGAAGATCCTGTCGAAATCCATCGCGCTCATCAGCGCCAGGCGCCGCAGCACGTAGTCGGCCTGGCCTTGTTGGGTGATGAGGTCTTGCGCGTCCTTGGGGCCGGGGTAGGTGGACCAGCCCCATTCGGTGCTCCACAGGGTCTGCACGCCGCCGTTGCGCAGGGCGCTGTTGAGTGCGCTGGTCTTGGCGATGAAATCCAGGTTGGCCGGGTCGTTGCCTTCCGGCAGTTGGGTGTAAGGGTGGTAGGAAATCACCGTATTGAGGCTGGCCACGCCAAGGGCGCCGAGGGCGTCGAACATGGTCTGGCCGTTGGGCATTTCGCTGAAGAACGCCATGCCGGCGGCAACCACCGGCTTGCTCGGGTTGACCCCGCGCAAGGCGCCTGCCGTGGCGGTCAATAGCGCGGCAAAGCCCGCAGGATCGGCCACCGGGCGCCAGAAGCCGAGCAGGTTGGGCTCGTTCCACACCTGCCAGGCATCGACGCTGGGGTAACGCTGGGACAGCAGCGCCATGCGCGTGGCGAACACATTCGGGTCTTTCGGCGGGTACTGGTCCTGATACGGCGCACCCACCGGCGCGGTGGTGGCGAACGGCGCCGAGCCCACCAGGTAGAACACCGATTTGAGCTGATTGTCTTGCAACTTGCCGACCAACTGGTCGAGGGTCGCGATCTGGTACTGGTTCTCCACCGGCTCCAACTGGTCCCAGTGCAGATCCAGGCGCACCCATTGCAGGCCCAGGGCCTTGAGGCGGTCGATCTGCAATTGGTAACGCGCGGGGGCGAACCACAGGAACTGCGCGTTCACCCCGAGGAAATCCTTCCACACCACGACCTTGTTGCCTTTGAGCACATGGTTCTCGGCGTCGGCCTGGCGTCCCCACATAAAGGCGGTGAGGCCCAGGGCCGCGACCACGACAAGGGTCGCCAGGAAGGTGCGTTTACGCGCCATAAGGAGCTCCTGCAATCGCCTGTTCAAAGAGCTGCTTGAATTTTTGCGCGGTCAACGGCCACAGGCGTTCGCGGCCGATTTCCCCGGCGCGTTCGGCCCAGTCCCGCGCCAGCGCCGGCGTGCGCGCCAGGCGCAGCAGTTGCGCCGCCAGCGCTGCCACATCGCCTTGGGGATAGATCGCGCCGTTGCCGCTGGCGACTTCTTCGGCAAACGCCCGCGCATCCGAGGTGATCGCCCCGCGCCCGCACGCGGCGGCCCAGGACAGTGCGCCGCTGGTGCCGCGCTGGCGGCCGAGCAGGCCGAGTTTTTTTGATTCGCGATAAGGCAACACCATCACATGGTGGGCCTGGATCGTCTGGGCAATCTCGCTGGCCGGCAGGTTCAGCCGCCAGTCGATGGAATCGGTCAGGCCGAGTGCGGCGATCTGGCTGTTCAGCTGTTCCAGGTAATTGCCGCCCGCGCCAAACGCCATTTCGGCGGCGGTGCCACCGGCCAGGGTCAGGCGCACGCGGTCACGCAATTCGGGGGCTTGCTTGAACACATCGGCCAGGGCTTGCAGCAGGTCTTCAATGCCTTTGCCCCGGTAGATAAAACCGAAATACAGCAGGTGCAGGGTGTCCAGCGCCGGCAACGGCGCGGGCGCGATGGCCAGGTTGGCGTGGTTGATCACCGCGACCTTGCCGGCCGGCAGTTGCATGCGCTGGCTCAGGCAGTCGGCGCCGAGGCGGGTGAGGGTGATCAGCCGTGTCAGGCCCTGGGCGACATGGCGTTCTTCGCGCAGGGTCAGCGGGTCGGCCAGCACCACCGCCGCTTGCGGCAACGGGCTGGGCAAACGCGCCAACAGGTTCAGCGGGAAGGGCAGGTGTTCGCGGCGCCAGACCATGCGCTCCGGGTCATGCACGGTGGCGGTCAACGCCAGGCCAGGATGGGCCTTGCGCAATTCGCGCAGGGCGAGGAATTCGCCGAGGCGCCCGCCGCCCAGCTCGGCGTGGACCAGGTCCACACCCTGCCAGTCGAACCGGGCGATGGCCTGCTGGATCGCTGCGCTGTTGCCGTCCACGCCGGTCAACGGTGTCGCCACCGTCACGCCCAGTTGCTCCAATGCCGTCTTGAAATGGTTCGCGTAGTCGGCGATGCCGTTCTTTTCCGGCGGCAAGGGAGCGAGCAGGGCGATGCGCATCAGAACGCCCCCCGGTATTTGGCGATGGTGCGCAACACCTTGGCCGGCACTTCGAATTTGCGCCGGTTGATGATGATGCCGTCGACTTTGCCGAACGCGGTGTTGAGGATCGACAGCGCATGTTCCACCACCGGCACCGTGCTTTTATGCGCTTCCACCACCAGCGCAATCAGGTCGGCGCGGCGCAGGGTGACAAAGGCGTCGCGGTTGTCCAGCAGGCCCGAGGCATCCAGCAGCACCACTTCGCCAGGTTCCGCCGGGACGAGGCCGCCGACGCGCACGTTGACGCCGTTTTCCAGCAGCAGATGGCGCAGCTGCTCGACGACAAAGGTCACGCCTTCGCCGTGGCGCGCCGACGTCAGGCCCAGGGTCAGGCCGTCCTGCGCAATGCGGTCGGGTTTGAGCTGGCTGTACAGCCGGTAGATACTGGCGTGGAACGCGTTGGTACTTTGCACGGTGCTGGTGTCCAGCTCCGGCAGGGTGGTCCACAGGCGCAGGCCGAACTTGCGCTCCACCAGGCCACCGTCGTGAATACGCTGGTCCAGCAGGTAGCACAGGTAGATCACCAGCAAGCCGACGACGATGGCAAACGGGATCGCCAGGAACAGCATCACCAGGGTTTTCGGGAAGATACGCCCAGGGTTCAGGGTGGCTTCTTCGATCACGGCGATGTTGCTGATCTGGCTGTTGTCCAGTTCGCGGTCGATGCGCGATTTTTCCAGGTTGTCCACGTACAGCGCGTAGTTGCGCTCGGTGGTGTTCAACTCGCGGGCCAGGCGCGCCAGTTCCGGTTCGATCTCCAGGGCTTGCTTGCGCTGGTCTTCGAGGTTGAGCAGTTGTTTCTGCTGTTGCACCAACTGCGTGCGCAGCGCCTGGTTATTGCTGGTCTCATCCAGCAGCACGCGCTGCAAGTGGATTTCCAGGGTGTTCGGCGCACGGTTTTCCGAGGCCTGCACGGTGTTGCTTTCGCTGGAAACCTCGGCGCGCATCGCACGGATCGACGCGTCGAGGGCCTTCACCGGCGGCGCGTTGTCGGTGTAGGTGCGCATCATGTCGGCTTTTTCCAGCAGCTTCTGGTTGAGCAGGCGACGCAAGTCCTGTTGCTGCGGGTTCAGTGCGATCTGGCGCACTGTGGTGACTTCCTTGGGCTGGGTCTTGAGCTGGGTGCGCGTGCTGGCAATGGCGCTGTCGGAGGAAGCAATCAGGCGCTGGGTGTTGAAGGTTTCGCCGCGCAGCACGTTGATGCGCTCGGACAAGTCTTCGAGGCGGTCGGTGATGCTCGCCGCGCCGATCTCGTTGAGGTGCTTGAGGATCTGTTGCTTGTAGCTCTGGATCTCGGTGGCGCTGGTGGCCACCTGGCCTTCGTAAAACACGTAGAGGCTCTTGCGCCCCAGGGCCTGGGTGCGTTCGTTGATATAGGTCTCGACCCAATCCTTGACCACCGCCTGGGCGATTTCCGGGTCGCCCCAGGTGAAGCTGATGTCCATCACCGTGGAACCGGCGGCGTGGCTCACTTCAAAGCTCTTTTCCAGGGAGGCGGCGAGGCGCTCCACCGGGGTGGTTTTCTCGACGATACCAACGGTTTCCAGCACTACGCGCACGCCGCCGAAAATCGCGCCGATGCCTTCCTTGACGTAGTGCTTGGTGCGCTTCCAGAACCCTTCGGGCGGCGGTGCGTTTTCGATGACTTCCAGGTAGTGCTCGGCCACCGCCCGCACGATGGGGCGCCCGGTGAGCAGGCGTTCTTCATCGACAATCGGGTCGCGCTGGGTGCTGGGCATGACCAGCGCCTGGCGGTTGCTGATCTCGATCGGCAAGGTCGAATCGCGCCCCGGCTTGACCAGCAGGCGCGCGGTGGATTCGTACTTGGCCGGCAGCAGGAACGCGCCGAGCAGGATGATCACCAGCGCGGCAATCGCCGCCAGTTTGAACTCACGGCGAAAGATGAAGAACAGGCGCAGAAGATCACGAAAAGAACGGATCTCGATCATGGGATGTCGCTCCTTTAGTTATTGCCGCCGCTGGTTCGCGTGTAGTTGTAGCCAACCCCAATGGACTTGGTGAACGGAATCAGTTGGTTCATGTAGGTATCCACCCCCTGGATGCGCTCGCCCACGTTGGATTTGGGCACGAACACCACGTCACCGCGCTGCAGGTGCACCGGTTTGCGCCCGTTGGGGCCGGTCTTGAGCAACTGGCTGAAGTCGAGGAAGTAGGCGCGGTAGGCGCCCTGGGCGTCTTCGCGCAGCAGGGCGACCATGCTCGCGTTGCCCGCCGGGCTGACCCCGCCGGCGCCGAGAATCGCCTGTTCCAAGGTGTTGGCCGTGGCGATCTGCACCGCCGTCGGGTTGTTCACCGCGCCGCCGACGATCACCGAGTTGCCCGGCGCCTGGTTGATATTCACCGTCACCCGTGGCTCGCGGTAGGTCTGCGCGAGCTTGCCGGTCAGTTCGGTGGCGAGTTCCGAAGGCTGGCGCCCGGCCACCTGGATCGGCCCGAGGAACGGGTAGTTGATCTTGCCGTCGGTCTGCACCGTGTACAGCGTCAGCTCATAGATGGTGCTGACGTTGAACGCCGACAGCGTCGGCATCTCGCCGGCATCGCGGACGATGCGCAACTGGTCGCCGACGCGGATGCGTTCCACGGCGGGCGGCAATTGCGCCAACTGTTCGAGGGCGCGCTTGCCGTCCTCTACAGTCTTGCCGTCCGGCGCGACGATGCGCGCGGGGGTATTGCAGGCGGCCAGGGCCAGCATGGCCAGGACGAGCACGGTGCGTTTCATCATGGGGGACTTCCTGTGGGTCATGCTGCTCACCTCCAATAACCGGGAAACATGCTGATGCGCCGCTTGAGGGCGAGGGGGAGGCGGCGTTCCTGATGCCCCAGCCGGTAGCCGAGCAACTTGAACGCGCTGCGCACCAGGACTTCGGGGACGCGGTGCAACGCACCGGCTGCGCGCAGTGCCGCCAGCTCAGCCAGTACATAGCGTTTACCTTCACCGCCGGCATCGCCGAACGCTTCACGGATCCACGGCTCGCGGCCGTAGAACACGCCAATGTCGAAGTAGCGGTGAAACTCATCCATGAGCGTGTAATCGTGGGAGTGATACACCTGCGCGCTGGCGGCATAGCGCACCTTGTAGCCGTCGAGCAGCAGGCGCGCGGCGACGTAGGCGTCTTCGCTGCCGATCACATCGGCGGGAAAACCACCCACCGCGTCCAGGGCGCTGCGCCGGTACACGGAAAACGAGTCGGAGCTGAAGCAGGTCTTGATCCCCAGCTCCGGCGCATCGGCCAGGCTCTTGCTGCGGCTCTGCGCCGGGTAGTTGAAGTGCCGCGACTGTGCGCCCAGTACGCCGGCGCCGGGGTGCGGCAATTGGCGGCCGTAGGCGACGCCGTTGAGCGGGTCTTGCTGCAACTCGGCGAGCAGGTTGGCAAAGGTCTCGGGGCTGGCGGGGATGGCGTCCTGGGTCATCACGATCAAGGCCTCGCCGCCCACTTGCTCGCTGGCCCAGCGCCGGGTGCCGCCGTGGTTGAAGTCGCGGGCATCGATCACCTCGACCCGGGCGCCGAACTCCCGGAAACGCGCCACGCTGTCGTCGCTGGAGGCGCTGTCGACCACCAGGGTTTCGTCCGGTTGCAGGCTTTGCATGGCCAGCGCCGGCAGCAGGCGCGCCAGGTGGCTGGAAGCGTTACGGGTCGGGATGATCAATGAGGTGCGCATGTCATTTTTTCACTTCAGCCGGGGCGCGCCCGTAGATGTCGTCGAAGCGCACGATGTCGTCTTCGCCCAGGTACTCGCCGCTCTGCACCTCGATCATCACCAGGTCGATGATGCCGGGGTTGGTCAGCCGGTGTTTGTGCCCGGCCGGGATGTAGGTGGACTCGTTGGCGTTGATCAGGAACTCGCGCTCGCCATTGGTAATCTGCGCCGCGCCGCTGACCACCACCCAGTGCTCGCTGCGATGGTGATGCATCTGCAACGACAGCGACGCCTGGGGCTTGACCACGATGCGCTTGATCTTGAAGCGGCTGCTTTCCTCCAGCACGGTGTAGGTGCCCCACGGCCGGGTGACGGTGCGGTGCAGGCTGTACGCCGGATGGTTCTGGCGCTTGAGCTCGGCGACGATGTAGCGCACATCCTGGCTGCGATGGGCGTCGGCGATCAGCAGCGCATCGGGGGTGTCGACGATGATCAGGTCGCGCACGCCGACGGCGCCGGTGACGCGCTTGGGCGAGTCGATGTAGCAGTTGTGCACGTCATGCAGGATCGCCTCGCCATTGACCTGGTTGCCATGGGCGTCGCTGGGGGTGAGCTGGCGCAGCGCTTCCCACGAACCGATATCGCTCCAGCCGATGTCGCAGGGCACTACGGCGACGTTGCGGGACTTCTCCATCAAGGCCACGTCGATGGAAATATCCGGCGCGCTGGCGAAGCCATCCGCATCCAGTTCACGCTGGCGCGAGGTTTTGTTTTGCAGGCTCTGGCTGTGTTCCAGCGCGGCTTTGGCGGCGGTGAGCACGTCCGGCGCGTGGCGGGCGAGTTCGTCCACCAGGGTGCTGGCCTTGAAGCAGAACATGCCCGCATTCCACAGGTGCTTGCCGCCATCGAGGTAGCCCTGGGCGGTGGCCAGGTCGGGTTTTTCGACGAAGCGCTTGACCCGGTAGCCGCTGCCCAGCGCTTCGCCTTGCTCGATGTAGCCAAAGCCGGTTTCCGGGTGGTCGGGCTGGATGCCGAAGGTCACCAGGTAGCCGGCCTCGGCGAGGTCGCGGGCCTGGGTCACGGCCGCGGCGAACGCCACTTCATTGAGGATCAGATGGTCGGCCGGCAACACCAGCAGTTGTGCGGCATCGCCGAAGTGTTCCTGCACATGCAGCGCCGCCACCGCAATGGCCGCCGCCGTGTTGCGCCCGAACGGCTCCAGCAGCAGGTCAAGGGGCAAGTGCGCCTTGTTGACGCTGCGGTAGTCATCCAGGGTGCGAAACAGCAGGTCGCGGTTGGTCACCGTCAGCACGCTTTCCACGCCGGGCAACTTGGCCGCGCGCTGGAAGGTTTTTTGCAGCAGGCTCTGGCCGTCGCGCATGCGCATGAAGGGCTTGGGCATGTTCTGTCGCGACACCGGCCACAGCCGCGTGCCCGAACCCCCGGAGACGATGCAGGGGATCAATCCGTTGAGGGTGTTCATCAATAGACCTCCTTGGTGGACAGGACGGCGGGGACCGTCATGAAGACGATGTACAGGTCAAACCACACCGACCATTTGGAGATGTACTCCAGGTCGTATTCCACGCGTTTCTGGATCTTGTAGAGGGTGTCGGTTTCGCCCCGAAAGCCATTGATCTGCGCCCAACCGGTGATCCCCGGCTTGACCCGGTGGCGCGAGCTGTACTCACTCACTGCCACTTCAAACGGCACGCCGGCGGCCTTGGTGGCGGTGGCATGGGGGCGCGGGCCGACCATCGACATGTTGCCCAGCAGCACGTTGAACAGCTGCGGCAGCTCGTCGATGCTGGTCTTGCGGATGATCCGCCCGACGCGGGTGATGCGCGGGTCCTGGCGGGTGGTCTGGCGTTCGGCGGTGAAGTCGCTCTGGTCGGTGTACATCGAGCGGAACTTGAACACGCGGATTTCGTTGTCGTTGTAGCCGTAGCGGTTCTGGCGGAACAGCACCGGGCCCTTGGAGTCGAGCTTGATCGCAATCGCCGTCGCCACCATCACTGGCGACAGGCACACCAGCGCCAGGCTGGCCAGCAACAGGTCTTCCAGGCGCTTGATCACCGGCGACCAGCCCCGCAGCGGCAATTGCGAGGTGTTGAACATGAGGATGCCGCCGACGTCGGTGATCTTGCTGTGACCGTAGCGCAGGGCGGCCATGTCCGGCACCAGCATGACGTTCACCGACATCTGCCGCAGGCGATTGACCAGCCCGTGGATGCGCTGCTCGGCCGCCCACGGCAAGCAGATCATCACTTGGTTGACCTCCTCGGAGCGGATCAGTTTTTCCAGCTCGCGGGAGTTGCCCAGCAACGGCAGGTTGCTCAATTCCTTGGGGATACGTTCGGTGCGGTCGTCGATAAAGCCGATCAGGCCCGAGCGGATATCGCCATTGCGTTGCAGGTGGTCGGCGACGTGCACGGCGGTGTCGGTAAAGCCCAGGATCACCGTGCGTTGCAGGTATTTGCCCTTGCGCATCAGGTTGCGGTACAGGCGCAGCATCAGCAGCCGTTCAAGGCAGAACAGCCCCAGGCTGGCGAAGTACCAGGTGACCAGGTTGCGTGGGGTCAGCTGTGGGAAGGATTGCAGGATCTGGTACATGAACAGCAGGATGCAAAACGCCGCGGACCAGGCCTTGACCTTGGTTTTCAGGCGCAGGCGGTTGCTGAACAATTCTTCGGAGTAGATGCCCAGGGCCTGGAACAGAATGATGGTGAGCACCGCAAAAAACAGCAGCAGCCCAAGGAAGTGCGGGCGCAGTTCGGGGGCCACCGGGTCAATGAAATACACCAGGACGAGCGGGGGCAGGATGGCACTCAGGCCATGAATGAATTTGACGAAAACAACAAAAAACTCAACAAAACCGGCACGTGTTAAAAACAAACTGTCAACGGACGACTTCTTTCGCATACAGCATCCCTCATTGCACTCCAGACTTTCTGTTCGGCTGTTTGGTCAATAAGGCAGCAGGCTGCTTAGTGGCCAGTCGAACTACGGCTACTCTGGGTAATACGCAACTATCCAAGTCAAATGCGGCGCGTCATTTGACGGGATTTGCGGGGTGGTGACTTAAGGGAGTGTTTCCTTGACCTGCCATGTCAATAAGTTGACCGTGGTGCGGATGTGCCGTTTAGGGCGCTTGGGTAGCAGGTCGTTCGGCATTTTCTTGACATTCCTTGTCTTAACACTCGGTCTGGGGGTGTGATTTTGAGTGTAGGAACAAATGTGAGAATTTTCCTGCCGAACGGGGAAAGCTTTTTCAATCGGAAGTAGGAAAGGGGGACAAAGAGGGAGTGGACAGGCACGCTAAGTGCCCGCCCACCGGGACTTTCGAGGGATCAGAAGTTGCCTTTCAAACTAACCGTGAAATTGCGCGGTTCACCATAAAAGTTGCCCCACGATGCTGTACCGACAGTGTTGTAGTAGCTTTTGTCGAACAGATTGTTGCCGTTGAGCGCCACGGTCCAAGTGTCGTCGACGCGGTACGCCAGCCGTGCGTTCCACACCGCATAACCGGCCTGTTCCAGCTTGATGGTCTGCATGCGGTAGTTGCTGCTCTGGGCGTTGACGCCGGTACCGACGCTCCATTTCGACAGTGCGCCGTCGAGCTGGTAGTCGCCCCACACCCGCAGCATATGCTTGGGCACGTAGGTGTTGGATGAGCCGCCTTCGAGGGCGCTGTCGATGTTCTTCAGGGACTTGGTCTGGGTGTAGGTGTAGCCGCCAGACACCTGCAGGCGTTCGAGCACTTCACCGCTGACTTCGGCCTCCACGCCCTGGGCGCGCACCCGGGCGGTGTCGGTGTAGCAATAGCCATCGGCGGAGGTTGCACAGAAGCTGGCGTAGTCGGTTTCGGCGCCGTTTTTCTCGATGGCGCGGAACAGCGCCAGGGAACTGTTGAGGCGGCCGTCGAACCATTCGCCCTTGATACCCAGCTCATAGTTGTCGCCGATCTTCGGCTTGAGCGCGGCGCCATCGGCGGTGGCGTAGGCGCTTTGCGGCTGGAAGATATCCGCGTAGCTGGCGTACACCGACAGGTGCTCGTTGAGGTCATAGATCAGCGCGGCGAACGGCGTGACTTCGCCGGTTTCCCGGGAATGCGCATCCTGCAACGACCACTCGCCCCAGCCGAGGCTGTAGGACTGGCGACGGTTGTCGTACCAGCTCACGCGGCTGCCCACGATGAACATCAACGGTTCGGCCAGGCGCAGGCGCAAGGTGGCGTAGGCGCCGTACTGGGTGGCGGTTTCCTTGATCGTGCTACCACGGTACATGTTCGGCCAGAAGGTGTTGTCGGCCGGCTCCGGCAAATGGTGGTTGGGCGTGTAGATGCCCTGGCGCGTCGGCAGGTTCTGGATCGCGTACACATCGTCCTGGGTGCCACGGCTGCCGTTGGCGCCGAGGATCAGCTCGTGTTCCAGGCCGAAGGCTTCGAACTTGCCGTCCAGGTAGGCGTCGAGGCCGTAGTCGCGGTGGTCGTAATCCATCAGCGCGGCGTAGGACAGGGCGGTGGGCGCCGGGTCGCCGTATTGGATAGTGCCTTCGCTGGCGGCGTACTTGGTGTCTTGCAGGTTGCGGCTGTGCACGGCCGCGACCTTGAGTTTCCAATCGTCGTTGAGTTGCTGGGTGAGATCGACGAAGTAGGTGGCGCGACGGCTCTGCCAGTCGTTCCAGGATTGGCCCAGGCACGTGGAGCGGCTGAGGTTGGCGCTCTTGCCGTCGGCATAACGCGGCAGGCCGCCCCAGCACGGGGTGGCATCGACGTCTTCGTAGCTGGCGCCGATGCCCAGGGTGGTGTCGGGGCTCAGGTCGACGTCCAGCGCGCCATAGAATGCCTGGTCCTTGCGCTTGGCGATGTCCATGTACGAGCCGCGATCCTGTTGGCTGATCGCCACACGGCCGCGCACGGTGCCGCTGTCATTCAGCGGGCCGCCGGTGTCGAGGTCGGCGCGGTAGTTGTCCCACGTGCCGGCGGACAGCGACAGGCTGGTGGTGGGCTTGGCCTGGGGCCGCTTGCGCACGAAGTTCACCGCGCCGCTGGCGGTGCCGGCGCCCTTGAGCATGCCGGCCGCACCCTTGAGCACTTCCACGCGGTCATAAATCGCCATGTTGGCGCTGAAACTGTCGGCCTGGGCGTAGTCCTTGCCCATGTCCAGCGGTACGCCGTCGTACTGGTACTGGCCGAGCATCTTGAAGCCACGGGAATAGAAGTACTTGCCGCCCATGGGCGACTCGTAGCTGGTGATGCCGGGCGTGCGTTCCATCACGTCGTCGATGGTGGTGACGTTCTGGTCGTCCATCAACTGGCGGGTCATCACGCTGACCGATTGCGGCGTTTCCCGCAGGCTGTGTTGGCCTTTGCCGATGGTCACCGCGCCGGTGGTGTAGGAACCGGTGCCCTCGGTAGTGGCGCCCAGGCGGTCGCCAGTGATGGTGGTGGCGCCCAGGTTCAGCGCGCCGCTGTCCGCCACCTGCGGCAGCAGCAACCAGGTGCTGTTGCCTTGACGCTGGGCTTGCAGGCCTTGGCCGCGCAACAACTGGTCGAGGGCCTGTTCTTGGTCGAAGCGGCCATTCAGGCCGGTGCTGGTCTTGCCGGCGACGCTGTTGGCGTCATACGACAGGCTGATGCCGGCCTGGCGGGCGAACTGGTCCAGGGCATTGGCGAGGGAGCCGGCGGCGATGTGCCAGTCGCGGGCCTGGGTATCGCTGGCCGGTGTCTCGGCCAGCACGGCCAGGGGCAGGGCACCGCCGCTCAGGCAGGCGCCCAGCAGGGCGGCCTGGACCGCGCGCTTGAGGGGGGAACGGGGGGAGGGGAACGCTTGCATGACCGTGGGCTGCTCCTGAAGGAAGTGGAAAATACCGGCCTGTTGATCGGCCTTTCCTTACAGGTCGAACGGCAATGCGAATTCACCTCATTTATTTTTCAACGGTTTACACCCGGGGGGTGACGGTCACCCAATAACGGCTGCGGTAGGTGACATCGATGTTCAGCGATTGCGCGACCAGCGTCAGCACCTGATCGGTATCGCTCAGCTGATAGGTGCCCGACACCCGCAATCCGGCCACTGCCTCGCTGCAACGCAACAGCCCGTTGCGGTAGCGCGCCAATTCGCTGAGGAAATCATCCAGGCGCATGTAGTGGGCGCTGATCACGCCGTCGCTCCAGGCCCAGGGGTCGAGGCCGTTGGCGATGGGCGGGCGGATGCCGTGGCGGTCGATCAGCACCGCTGCGCCGGGCGGGATCACTTGGCGGGCGCTGGCGTCATGGCGGTCGGCAAACACCGCCACGCTGCCCTGTTGCACCGCGATCAACGTGCCTTGGGCTTCTTCACGGACCAGCAAGCGCGCGCCTTGGGCACGCAGGTCGGCGTTGCGGGTCAGGACCCAGAAGGGACGACTGTCGCCACTGGGCTGCACCACGATTTCGCCTTGGCGCAACTGCACCTTGCGGCGTTCTGCGTTGAAGGTGGTATCGATTGCGGTGGCACTGTTGAGTTGGACCTGGCTGCCGTCGTCCAGCGTCACCCGTCGTTGTTCGCCGGTGGCGGTGCGGTAGTCGGCCACCAGGGCGGGCAGCGGCGTGTAGTCGCGGCCGAACCAGGTCACCCCGGCCGCACCGGCCACCAGGCCCAGCAACTTGAGGCTTTCACGGCGGCTGATGCGTTGCCGCGCGCCGCTGAGGGTGCGGCGCCCGAGCTGGGCTGGCAGGTGGTTGAAATCGTCATTCATGGTCGCCACGCGCTGCCACACCTGCTGGTGTTCGGCGCTGCTGTGCAGCCAGCGTTCAAACGCGGCGGTGCTGGCGTCGTCGGCGACATTGAAGCGCAGCTTGATCATCCACTGGATGGCCTGGTCCACCAGGCGCGGGTCAGCATTCCTCATAGCGCAACCGATAACAGGCGTGCAGCGCCTTGGCCAGGTCGCGCTCCACGGTGGCCTTGGACACGCCGAGACGCAGGGCGATTTGCGCACAGGTCAGGCCGTCCAATTGGGCGAGCAGGAAGGCTTCGCGCACGCGCGGCTTGAGTTGGTCGAGCAGGCGGTCGATGCGCTCCAGGCTGTCGAGGATCAGGCGCCGGGTTTCTTCCGACGGCACCTCGGCCTGTGGGAAATGCGCGAGGCTTTCGAGGTAGGCGCGTTCCAATTCGCGGCGCCGGTACTGGTCGATCATCAGGCTGCGGGCGATGCTGCTCAGGTACGCGCGCGGTTGCTGCAAGGTCTGCTGCTTGCGCGCGTTGAGCAAGCGCACAAACGTCTCCTGCGCCAGGTCGGCGGCATGCTCGCGGCAGCCGGTGCGGCGGTTCAACCAGCCGTGCAGCCAGGAATGGTGGGCAAGGTACAGCTGGCCGATAGCGGCAGGGTCCAGTGGGTGATCGCTCGACATGGGCATCCTGGCACAGCAGTCATAATTGATAATGTTTCGCATTCTAAGCGTTGATTGTGGCAATGAGCAATCACTGGCGCGCAATGTATCCAGCACAATTTTTTGTTGGCCCGACGCGTGCGGATTACGCTCCGGGTTTTTCTCGGTGGAGGCTTGAGCATGATCGACCTTGCAACCCTCGCGGTTTTCTGCGGTGCTGTTTTGCTGTTGCTGTTATCGCCGGGGCCGAACATGGCCTTTGTCATCAGCCACGGCGTGAGTCACGGTTGGCGCGGCGGTATGGCCTGCGCACTGGGCATCGGCGTGGCCGACCTGTTGCTGACCGCGTTGACTGCCACTGGGGTGACGGCGCTGGTGGCCAGTTGGCCGCCGTCCTTTGACCTGATTCGTTATGCGGGGGTGGTGTACCTGCTGTGGCTGGTGTTCAAGACCTTGCAGAAAAGTCCGCGATTGGACACCGCTCACGCCCACCGCGTACCCCTGCGGCGGGTGTGTGTGCAAGCGATGCTCAACAGTTTGCTCAACCCCAAGGCGTTGTTGTTTTTTGTGGTGTTTCTGCCGCAGTTTGTGCGGCCGCAGGCGGGATCGATTGCCGTGCAACTGATGGTGCTCGGTGGCGTTTTGACCGTGATTGCAGCCGTGTTTCATGGGGTGCTGGGCGCATTTGGTGGTGCGCTGAGCCGTTTCTTTGCCGGGCGCCCGTACAGCGCCTGGTTACAGAAATGGGGGCTGGCGACGGTGCTGACGGTGTTGGCGATGCGGTTGGCGGTGATGTCGCGTCCCAACTGACCCTATTGAAAGGTGGGAGGTAAAACTGTGGGAGCAGGCAAGCCAGCTCCCACATTTGATTGTATTCACACAGTGGGATTGTGGCGTCAGCCCAGCAAAGCGGCGGCTCGCGCGACAATCTCGCCACGGGTCTGGCGCGACTGCGCCGTGCGCTTGTGCGCTTCTTCCAGCACAGCCTTGGGCGCCGTATCCGGACGACCCGAGTCAAACGGCGGCGCCGGCGCATATTCAATCTGCAACTGCACCAGTTGCGCCGTCGCTTCGTCGTACAGTTCCGCAGCCAAGGTCAACGCGAAATCGATGCCAGCGGTGATGCCGCCTCCCGTCAACAGGTTGCCATCACGCACCACGCGCTCCTGCACGGGGATCGCGCCGAGCGGGGCGAGCATGTCGTGGTAGGCCCAGTGGGTGGTGGCCTTGCGCCCGCGCAGCAGGCCCGCTGCGCCCAATACCAATGAACCGGTGCACACCGACGTCACATACCGCGCGGTCTGCGCCTGAACCGTGAGGAAGTCGAGGGTCTGCGGGTCTTCCATCAACGCACCCACGCCGGAACCGCCCGGTACACAGATCACATCCAGCTGAGGGCAATCGGCATAGGTCATGGTCGGGGTGAACACCAGCCCGGTGCTAGAAGTGACGGGCGCCAGGTCTTTCCACACCAGGTGCAACGTCACGTCCGGCAGCGAGCCGAGGACGTCATAAGGGCCGGTGAGATCCAGTTGCTGGATGCCGGGGAACAACACAAAGCCGATCTGCAAGGTCATGGACAGCGCTCCGAGAAAGGGGTGGACGGCTTCACTCTAGGGGCCTAGGCTTTGGCGCATACGCCATTCAGCCCACAGATCACGCCAATCATGCCGCGAATCGTCCATGTCCTCGCTTTTGCCAATGCCCAGGTGCTCGACGTGACCGGGCCGTTGCAGGTGTTCGCCTCCACCAATGACCTGGCGCGCCAGCGCGGCTTGCCGTTGCCTTACGCGGTCACGGTTGATCGCCGCGCAAACGGCGCCGGTGATGACCTCCGCCGGCCTGGCGCTGGTGGCCGAGCCGTTGCCGGCCATCGACGCGCCTTGCGACACCCTGGTGATCGCCGGCGGCTGGGGCGTATACGGCGCCGCCGACGACCCGGCACTGGTCGACTGGGTACGGGAAAAAGCCCGGCACACTCGGCGCATGACCTCGGTGTGCACCGGCGCCTTCCTGCTCGCTGCCAGTGGTTTGTTGGATGGCTGCCGCGTGGCCACCCACTGGACGCGCTGCGAAGAACTGGCGCGCAAATTCCCCGCGCTGACGGTGGAATCCAACCCGATTTTCATCCGCCAAGGCGCAGTGTGGACCTCCGCCGGCGTCACCGCCGGCATCGACCTGTGCCTGGCGCTGGTGGAAGACGACCTCGGCAGCGAAGTGGCGCTGGAAGTGGCGCGGCACCTGGTGGTGTTCCTCAAACGCCCGGGCGGGCAATCCCAGTTCAGCGTGACCCTGTCCCTGCAAAAGGCCGACAGCCGCTTCACCGAACTCCACGCCTGGATGGCCGAAAACCTCACCCTCGACCTGAACATCCCGACCCTGGCCGCCCAGGCCGGCATGAGCGAGCGCAGCTTCGTGCGCCATTACCGCAACGAAACCGGCCAGACCCCGGCGCGGGCTGTCGAATTGATCCGCGTCGAGACGGCCCGTCGGCAATTGGCGGACAGCACGGCGTCGATTAAACGCATCGCCGTGCAATGTGGTTTTGGCAGTGAGGAAACACTGCGCCGGAGTTTTTTAAGGGCCTTAGCGGTGACGCCGCAGGCCTATCGTGAACGCTTTTCGCCGAGTAATTCCAGCAGTGCATCCAGCGTGGCTTGAGGTGCTTCCTGAGGGATATTGTGGCCGACGCCGGGCAAGATCCTGCGCCGATAAAAACCGCTGAAATGCTCCGCGTCATCATCGTCCACGGGCGGCGGCCCCACCCCGTCGTCCGCACCGCACAGGGAGATGCTCGGCACCGAAATCGCCGGTTGCAGGGTCAGCGCCCGTTCGATCGCTTCCAGTGCCGGGTCGCCCGGCGCGTACATGAAACGGTGGCGATAGGAGTGAATCACCACCTCGACGAAATCCGGGTTGTCGAACGATGGCGCACTCTGCTCAAACAGGCCCGCCCCCTCGTCCCAGGACGGTGACCACAGCGTCCATAACAACTGGCACAGCTCACGGCGATTGGCGGTCAGACCGTCCACGCCCCGTTGGGTATGAAAGTAGTACTGATACCACAACCGATGCTCTGTCTCCGGCGCCCGAGGGGTGAGCGACTTGGCAATGTCCTGGATGTTGTAGCCATCCCCGGTTACCAACCCGCGTACGCGCTCGGGCCACAGCGCCGCAACAATACACGCGGCGCGTCCGCCCCAGTCGTATCCAGCCAGGGTGGCCTGGGGGATCGACAGCGCATCCATGAAGTCCAGCAAGTCCTTGGCCAACGCCGCCTGCTGCCCGGAGCGCATCACCTGCTCGTTGATAAACCGCGTCGGGCCGTACCCGCGCAGGTACGGCACCAATACCCGATAGCCCAACTCGGCCAGCGCCGGTGCAATGGCGTCATAGCCGCGCGGGTCATAGGGGAAACCATGCAGCAGGATCACGGGCGGTCCGTCGAGGGGACCGTGGGCTTCATACGCCACATCGAGCATGGAGGTGCGCACGCAGAGCAGCGGGGCGGTGGTGGTCATGGTGGGTGATTACCGACTGGCCAGGGATGCTGAAACTCTAGCCGATTGTTGTGGCGGGTTGGGGGCAGGGATTACTTGCTTGAGCCGGTTTGTCGAAGGCCGATGCAATTTCCCCACGGGTCGCGTACCTGACAAATCCAATGACCACCTTCAATCTCCATCGGCCCGCGATACAACGTCCCGCCCAGTTCCTCAAACCGGCGCAATGCCTGCTGCAAGTCGTCTACTCCCCAGTACACCACTGATCCTGCAGCCCCTGATGCAACCTTGTCATCGGCGTTGACGATCTCGAGGGCGACGCCTGCTACATCCAAATGGCCGAAGTCGTCAGGGTCATGATGAATGCGTGTCGCCAACGGAAAGGCGGCGGCATACCACTCGGTTGCCGCCCGCCAGTTCGGGACGTGAATGAGGATGGAGAGGATGGGCATCAGCCGAACAGAACCTCCCATACCTGTGTTTTTCTTGGCCAGCCACTCTTGGTTCAACAACCCCAATACACCCAGATCGTGTCGCTGGCCATTCCAAAACCCAGCCTCGCGCAACGTGCCTTCGGCTTGGAAACCCAGTCGTGCCAACAGCTGGAGCGACGCGGTATTTTGCGGATGCACCCAGGCTTCCACGCGATGCAATTTCATCTGTTCAAAACCCCAGTCGAGCATCGCCTGCAAGGCCTCGTGCATCAACCCCCGGCCACGCGCGCCGGGCGCTAGTTCACAGGCGAGAGCGCAACTGTTCCAGCTCTGGTTCCACTTGAACAGGCCACAACTGCCGATCAGTTTTCCATCGTGTTCGATCCCCCAGCGTGTGCCGGGGTTGGGTTGGCTGCGCCAGTGCGCGAAGGTTTCGATCAGGGATTCGGCCTGGGCAAGTTCGGTCATCGCGTCGGCGCCGAACCAACGCATGCTGTCGGCATCGCGGTGGATGTCGAACACTGCCGGTGCGTCGCTTGCCACCAGTTCACGCAGGCATAGGCGTTGGGTGTGTAGTGTTGGGAAAAGGCTCATGGTGTGGTTGTCGCTAAAACCTGCTCACGATCCACCACCTTGCCAAAGTGATGCCGCCACAACTCCACCCCCAACTGCCCCGACCGATCCAGCGACGAGCCCACGGTCAAGTCGCTGATCAACGTCGGCTGCAACCCCGCATCAAACAGGGCAAACCCCGCCGCCAGCACGCAGGTGTCGGTTTGTATGCCACACACCAATACACGCGCCGGCGCCAGGCTTTTGAGGTAGGCAATCGTCTCGGGCGTGGGCGCATAGCCGTGCTTGATGAAGATGCGATCTGCCGCGATCAGGCTGTCGTCATCCGGCGCCGGTTGCCAGCCGAGCTGGCGGGCAAAAGGGGTAACGCTTTCGTCGTGGCGCTCGACGGTGGCCACCGACGGCAGGCGGCCGAGCAGGGCGGTGATGCCGTCCACCAGCCACGCCGGTGGATTGAAGCACGGTTGCACGTCGATGATCAGCAGTACCTGGCGCATGGGGTTCCTGTCCGTAGCCGAAGGGCGGATCATTGTGCCTCAGGGCTGCCAGGTCGTCTTCTCCCCACTGAGCTTACGGTCGAGGAACGTTGCCGCGCTGATCAACGCCAGGTGGCTCAAGGCCTGGGGTGTGTTGCCCAGGTGCCGGGCCTGGCTGTCGAACTCTTCGGCGTACAAGCCCAGCGGGTTGGCGTAGCGCAGCAGTTGTTCGAATTCCAGGTGGGCCTTTTCCACTTGCCCGGCGCGCGCGAGGCATTCGACGTACCAGAATGAGCACGCGGCAAACGCGCCTTCGGTGCCTTGCAGGCCGTCGATCTGGCTGTCGTCGTTGCGGTAGCGGTAGACCATGCCGTCGCGCACCAGGCTTTTCTGGATGGCTTCAAGGGTCGACAGCCAACGCGGGTCGGTGGCCGCGACGAAGCGCACCAGCGGCATCAGCAGCATCGAACCATCGAGCGCCGTGCTGCCGATATGCTGCACAAAATGCCCGCGTTCTGCGTTCCAGAAGTTGCTCCAGATGTCGGCGTAGATTGCTTGGCGCGCCTGGTCCCAACGGGCGAACGGCGCCGGTAGCGAGCGCTTGGAGGCCAAGCGGATCGCGCGGTCCAGCGCGACCCAACACATTAGTCGCGAATGCAGGAAGTGATGCTGTTCGCCACGCATTTCCCAGATGCCCACGTCTTCGCTGTTCCAGATTTCGCAGACCTGATCGGCGACTTCCACCGTGTGTTGCCAGCCGTCATGGGAGATGGCCTCGCCGTATTTGTTGACCAGGTACACCGCGTCCATCAGCTCGCCGTAGATATCCAGCTGGATCTGCCCGACCGCCCCATTGCCGATGCGCACCGGCTTGGCGCCGCCGTGGCCGGCGAGGTGCGCCAGTTCGGTTTCCGGCAGTTCCTGACGACCGTCGATGCCATAGAGGATATTGATCTTCATCGGCTGGCCGCAGCAGTCACTGACCCGCCCTTTGAGCCAGCGCATATAGGCGTTGGCCTCCTCGACAAAGCCCAGGCGCATGAACGCGTAGACGGTAAACGAAGCGTCGCGAATCCAGGTGTAGCGGTAATCCCAGTTGCGCTCGCCGCCGGGTGTTTCCGGCAGGCCGAAGGTGGCGGCGGCGATGATTGCGCCGTGTTTGCGTGAGGTCAGCAGCTTCAACGCCAGGGCCGAGCGATTGACCATTTCGCGCCAGCGCCCGCGGTAGTTCGACTGGGCGATCCAGCCGCGCCAGAACGCCAGGGTGTGGGCCAGGGCAAGGTCGGTGCAGCGGCTGTCCACGCGTTCATCTTCCTGGCCGCCGAGGACAAATTCCGCGCCTTCGTCCTGCTTCAGGGTGAAGCGGGCGACTGCCGCACCCTCCTTGACGTGCAGCGGATGGCTGCCAGACAAGCGCAGGCCGGGCTGGCCGTCGGCGTTGAAGCACACGGTGCCGTTGTCGAGCGCGGCGTGGGTGGGCGCGCGTGCGTAGTCATGGCGTACGGCGCAGCGCAGGTGGATATCGGCCGTGCCGCTGACCACCCGCACGCGGCGAATCAATAGCGGCAGGTCGTCGATTTCATCGCTGATCACCAGCAGGTCGGTGATTTCCACCACGGCGGCATCGCTGAGCCAGCGGGTTTGCAGCACGTTGGTGTCGGGCAGGTAGATCTGCTCGCGGCGGGCGTTGGGCAGGTCCGGGGTGAGCTGGAAAATGCCGGCGTCGGGGCTGTCCAGCAGGGCGCAGAAGATCGACGGGCTGTCGAACTCCGGCCAGCAGAAGAAGTCGATGCTGCCTTTGTCGTTGACCAATGCGGCGGTGCGCATGTCGCCGATGATGCCGTGGGCGTCGATGGCGCTTTGCGCTTCGTTGTTTGACTCAACCATTGCCACGAAACTCCGGATAAAGGCTCATGCCGCCGTCGATGAACAGGGTGCTGCCGACCACGTAGTCGGAGGCGTCGCTGGCCAGCCACACCACAGCGTTGGCCACGTCTTCCACGTCGCCGACGCGGCCGTAGGGGATCAGCTTCAGCAACTCCTTTTCCGCTGCGCCCTCGGTGGCCGCGCGGTTGATCGGCGTGCGGATCGCCCCCGGTGCAATGCCGTTGATACGGATGCGCTGCTCGCTGACTTCCTGGGCGAGGGTGCGCATCAGCATCTCGACGCCGCCTTTGGACGCGGCGTAGTTCACATGCCCGGCCCAGGGGATCAACTGGTGTACCGAACTCATGTGGATGATTTTTCCCGCTGCCCGCGACACGCCTTCACGCACGCCCTGGCGATTGAAGATACGCACGGCGGCACGGGCACAGAGGAACTGGCCGGTGAGGTTGACGCCGATCACCGTGTTCCAGTCGTCGAGGCTCATGTCCACCAGGTTGGCGTCTTTTTGCAGGCCGGAGTTGGCGACGAGAATGTCGAGGTGGCCAAAGGCGTCGAGGGTCTGGGCGAACAGGCGTTCCACGTCCGCCTCCTTGGACACATCGCCACCGATGGCAATCGCCCGGCCGCCGTTGGCGTTGATCTGCGCGGCGAGGGCTTCGGCGGGGGCGGCCTGGGCGTTGTAATTGAGCACCACGGCCGCGCCGGCGTCGGCCAGGGCCTTGCCGGCGCCTGCGCCGATGCCGGAGCTGGCGCCGGTGACCAGGGCGACTTGTTGCTGCAATGAGAGAAGCATGGGCCAAGCACCATTGTCAGAGGGTTCAGTCAGCTGACTGGTGGGGCGGGGCGTAAGTTCAGCGGCGATTGCATCGATGGCGATGCCGCAGCGCGTCGAACTGTGCTGACACGACCGGTAGCAATTGCCCGACTTAATAGGAAGCATTACTATTCACGTCCCGCCTCCCCAGTGCCTTCGCGATGATTCCCCAGCCGCCCCGCAGAACAGGCTTTTTCGAGTATTACGAAGAGTTGATCGGCACCTGGACGCGCCGCCTGAGGAACCGTCAGCAGGCCGAAGACCTGGCGCACGACACCTTTGTGCGGGTGCTGGAGGCCCGCTCCACCGAGGTTGAGCAACCGCGCGCCTATCTGCATCAGACGGCGCGCAATATCGCGGTGGACGCCCATCGCCGCGAAGACCGGCGCGAGGCATTGGGGCTGGACGCCTTTGAGCAGAGTGCGCCCCACAGTGGCGACCCGGAGCATTTCATGCACGCGATCCAGTTGGCGGATTCCATCGAGCGGGCCCTGGCGGAGTTGCCGCTCAACTGCCGGCGGATTTTCATCTGGCAGAAAATCGAAGGCCTCACCCAGCAGGAAATCGCCGACCGCCTGGGCTTGTCCAAGAACATGGTGGAAAAGTATATGATCCGCACCCTGCGGCATCTGCGCGACCGCCTGGACGCGCTGGCCCCATGAACCAAGGATCTTCCATGATGGATAACCGTGCCCGAGACGAGGCCGCGCAATGGTTTGTGCGCCTGCAAGACGCCGAGCTGGACGCCGCCGAGCGCCAGCAGTTCGAGGCGTGGCGCCAAGCGCATCCCGCCCACCAGTATGAATTCGATGTGCTGCGCGGCCTGTGGAGTGCCGCCGACCTGGTGCCAGAGGCGCGCCTGCAGGCGCTGTGTGCGGCGCCTGCCGAGCGCCCCGGGCGTCGCGCGGTGTTGCGTTATGCGGTGGCTGCCGGTGTGGTGGCGGTTGCCATTGGCCTGGGTGTGTTCAGCATTCAACCAAAGCCCTACAGCGCCGAGTTCAGCACGCGGTTGGGAGAACATCGCCAGGTGACCCTGCCCGACGGCTCGATGATGGAGTTGAACAGTCGCAGCGTGGTTGCAGTGCATTTCGAGAAAGGCCGGCGTGGTGTGGTGCTCAAAAGCGGCGAGGCGATGTTCAGCGTCGAGCATGACACCCGCCGACCGTTTGTGGTCGCCGCCGGGGCCGGGCAGGTCACCGTGACCGGCACCCGTTTTGACGTGCGCCGCGACGACGACCAGACCCGCGTGGTGGTCGAGGCCGGAACCGTCAAGGTGCAAGGGCGTGCAGCCGATGCCATCGTCACCCTCACGGCGGGGCGCGGCACGCACATCGACGGCCAGGGCAACGTGGTGCCGGCCTACGCGGTGAACGCTGAAGAGCTGACCGCCTGGCGCACTGGCAAACTGGTGTTCAACAACGCCACCTTGGGTGAGGTGGCGCGGGAAGTCTCACGCTACCGCGAGCAGCCGTTGCGGGTGGGCTCGGCGGCGGTGGGCAACCTGCGGCTGACCAGCGTGTTCAAGGCCAACGACACCGAGGCCTTGCTCAAGGCCTTGCCCCACATCCTGCCGGTGGCCGTGCGCGCGTTGCCGGACGGCAGTCAGGAAATTATTTCACGCTGACATTCAGGTTTTTTCCGCGCTCGTCGTCTTCTCCTGCAACTGCAACTGGTTTGCATTAACGGCCGCACTTGCTTGCGATCACAGGACTCGATTCGACGTGAAAAAACTTGCTCGCCACAACAATAAAATCTCCCGCTGGGCGCCGCTGGCCCTGGCACTGGCCGTCAGCAGCGCGGCGTACGCCGCCGACGCCATCCATATCCAGGCCCAGCCCCTGGGTGCGGCGCTGAGCCAGTTGGGCCAGCAAACGTCCCTGCAAGTGTTCTTCAGCCCGGACATGGTCGCCGGCAAGCAAGCCCCGGCCGTGGACGGTAACCTCTCGCCGGAACAGGCCCTGCGCCAGCTGCTGCAGGGCAGTGGCCTGGACTACCAGATCGACGCCGGCTCGGTCACGTTGCGCCCGCTGAGCAGCGGCACCGGTGCAGCCGGCTCGCCGCTGGAACTGGGCACCACCGACATCAAGGTGGTCGGCGACTGGCTCGGCGATGCCAATGCCGAAGTGGTGCAGAACCACCCCGGCGCACGCACGGTGATCCGCCGCGAGGCCATGGTGGAGCAGGGTGCGATGAACGTCGGCGACGTGTTGCGCCGTGTGCCGGGCGTGCAGGTGCAGGAGTCCAACGGCACCGGTGGCAGCGACATTTCCCTCAACGTCGGTGTACGTGGTCTTACTTCGCGGTTGTCGCCACGTTCCACGGTGTTGATCGACGGCGTCCCGGCGGCGTTTGCCCCCTATGGTCAGCCGCAACTGTCGATGGCGCCGATTTCCGCCGGCAACCTGGACAGCATCGACGTGGTGCGCGGTGCCGGTTCCGTGCGGTATGGGCCGCAAAACGTCGGCGGCGTGATCAACTTTGTCACCCGCGCGATCCCGGAAAAGTTCTCCGGTGAAGTCGGCACCACCCTGGAAACCTCGGCCCATGGCGGCTGGAAACATCTGGAAAACGCCTTTGTCGGCGGCACCGCAGACAACGGCATCGGCGCGGCGTTGCTGTACTCCGGGGTCAAGGGCGATGGCTATCGCAACAGCAACAATTCCAATGACATTAACGACGTGATCTTCAAGACCCACTGGGCGCCGACCGATCAAGACGACTTCTCCCTCAACTTCCACTACTACGACGCCACCGCCGACATGCCTGGCGGCCTGACCCAGAAGCAATTCGACGCCAACCCGTATCAGTCGGTGCGCGACTGGGACAATTTCACCGGGCGCCGCAAGGATGTGTCCTTCAAGTACATCCGGCAGATCGACGACCGCACCCAGGCCGAAGTGCTGACGTACTATTCCGACAGCTTCCGTGGCAGCAACATCGCCAACCGTGACCTGCTCATCCTGGGCTCGTACCCGCGCACCTATTACACCTTCGGCATCGAGCCACGGGTGAGCCATGTGTTTGACCTGGGCCCGAGCACCCAGGAAGTCAGCGTCGGTTATCGCTACCTCAAGGAAGGCATGCACGAGCAGGCCACCAGCCTCAACCTGGTCAACAACGTGCCCACCCCGGGCGGGCGCAGCGATGGCCACGTGTATCAGGACCGTACCGGTGGCACCGAGGCCAATGCGTTCTATGTCGATAACAAGATCGATATCGGCAAGTGGACCATCACCCCCGGCATCCGCTTCGAAGACATCCGCACCGAATGGCACGATCGCCCGGTGGTCCCGCTGACCGGCCCGCGTACCCTGGAAAAACGCCGCGAGGTGCACAACAACGAACCGTTGCCGGCCTTGAGCGTGATGTACCACGTCTCCGACGCCTGGAAGCTGTTTGCCAACTACGAAACGTCCTTCGGCAGCCTGCAATATTTCCAGCTAGGGCAGGGTGGTTCAGGTGATCAGACCGCCAGCGGCCTGAACCCGGAAAAAGCCAAAACCTACGAGGTGGGCACGCGCTACAACGACAACGTGTGGGGTGGCGAAGTGACGCTGTTCTACATCGACTTCGCCGATGAACTGCAATACGTCAGCAACGCGGTGGGCTGGACCAACCTCGGCGCCACCAAGCACACCGGTATCGAAGCTTCGGGCCACTACGATCTGTCGAACCTCGACCCGCGCCTGGACGGCCTGACCGCCAACGCCGGTTTCACCTACACCAAGGCCACCGCCGAAGGCGATGTGCCCTTCAAGGGCCGTGACCTGCCGCTGTACTCCCGTGAAGTGGCAACGTTGGGCCTGCGCTATGACGTCAATCACTGGACCCACAACCTGGACGTCTACGCCCAGTCCGGCCAGCGCGCGCCGGGCACGGGTACTACCTACATCACCCAAGGCACTGCCGACGGCCAATACGGTGATATTCCGGGTTATGTCTCGGTCAACGTGCGCAGTGGCTATGACTTTGGCGCGCAACTGTCGAACCTGAAGCTGGGCGTGGGGGTGAAAAACGTCTTCGACCAGCAGCACTACACGCGCTCCAGCGATAACAATGCCGGGCTGTACCTGGGTGAGCCACGTACGTTCTTTGTACAGGCAAGCGTCGGGTTCTGATCTGTATCCAGTGGGAAAAATCGCAGCTCCAGGGCTGCGATTTTTTTTGGCGTTTTCCTACGGTTTCACTCGACTGCCATGAGGTTTGACAGGAACCGTTTCCGACAAGTGCGCCACACAGTGAGTTACCTGATTGGCCTTGACGTGACGTCGGGCTGGCAGGTTCAGGACTCAATCTTCTTGCACTGGAGCCATCTATGTCGGTATCGACCCTCGAGTCATCCGTACCTGCATCATCCACCTTTGATACGCCATCGCCTGCGCCGCAAGCCAAGGCCAGTCGCCCGGCGCCTTCCGTTGACGGCCAAAACGCGACGAACGTGAGTTTCCGCTCGCAGGAGAAACAGACCGGACCGGTGTTTGGCGATCATCAACCGCCGACCGATCGCGCGGGCCAGCGCCATGACCCTTTGGCAACGACGCAGGCGATGCGGCATCCAGGGTTCATGGAGCGCTTCAAAGACTGGAAGAGCCATTGGTTTGGCGGGCACTGTCCGCCCATGCACAGGCCTTGCAACGGTGCCCCGCCAAGGCCGCACCCTGGTAGCGGTGCCCCTTCCAGGCCGCACCCAAAACCGGATTACTCGATGCAGAACCATGAACAGTTGACGCAAGCGCTGCTGGATAACTTCAAGGCGTTTACCGGGTCCCATCACGCGCGTTTCATGACCACCCGTGACATCGGGGAAATGGCCAGTAGACCCCTTGGCAACGACCCGGTGATGAACAACAACATTCGCCTGGCCCGGGAAATTCTGAACCGCCCCGACCTGATGCAGGCCCTGGACCGGAACAACGGCACGGGGGCGACGGACAACCGGTTCAGCAAGCAAGACTTGCGTAACGCCCTCAATGACACGAACTTTTTCCGGTACAAGGATGACAAGGAGATCGCCGGAGAAATGCTCAGCCATTTCGATGAACTGGCACGGCGTTGGGGCGGCAAAATCAGTATCCGGGACCTGCACAGACTCGCTGCCCAACCCCTGACGGGCGACTCTCCCAGGGATCACCTCATCCAGCTGGCCCAGGTACTGCTCAGGCGTGGCAACTTGCTGATGGCGATGGATCGCAATGGCGATGGATACCTCAGTCGAAGGGAACTCCAGCGGTTGTCGTCCTGACGCAAAGGCCGCAGTGTCATGAGGCACCGTGAGCGTTTTGCAGTGCCTCATGCCGGGCGATGAATGTGTCAGGAACCATTTCCACAGCGACGCCACTCAGGTAATACAACCTCGGCGGCTCTGGTGGGACGGGTCGCTTTTCAGGCATCGAGTCAGGGGCCAGCTATGACAACAACGTCGTTTCAATCTCGCCAGGATGGTTTTTCAGAAACCTTTCGCTGTGGGCATGACGCGGGGGCGGCTGCCACTGCTGAAACAGCCGCAGCGCTCCCGGCCAGCCTGCCGGCGAGCAGTTGCTGCGCCCAGACCCGGCGAATGAAAGCCTTTGCCGGCCAACGGCAATTCCAGGCGCCGGTCGCCGATGATTTTGCCAGGGGCATGCTGGCCCCAGGGCTGGCTGACGGCACGGTGGCCTCGCCCTTGAAACACCTTGCCAGTGCCTTGGCGACGTTGATCATGGGGCTGGCGGCCTGGCGCCGGCACAAGCCTGGCTGAGCACAGGTCTGGCCGCCTTTTTACATACTGTCATTGGTATTCTGCGCCAGTCTGGAACTGTCGCACTCCACTCACCACAGAGGTTTGCTTGTGTTCATGGAACCAAGCACGGATCTGAGAAAAGTTGGAGAAGTCGCATGACAATCGATGCTGCACTACCTCACGCGCGGCAAGCGGCCACGGGCGCATCGGCGCCGGCAGAACAGGGCACACGATCTGCGGCGTGTTCACCGGCCACCCACCGCGATGCCTGGAACGACCCCCCCCATGCTGCCCGGCCTCGTGACAGCTCATCGGGTGAGTTACCTCGGCGGCCAGCGCTGTTGCGCGGCGGCGTGCCCGGCCTGCATCACCGTGCCTTGCAGAACCCACTGGTGCCGCGTGCGAGCCTTTTGCCGCCGGGCGCCGACTCAAAGGACAGCCAGTTGGCCGAAACACTGAGGGACAGCTTTGGTTTGCTGCACCCTTTCTTGAGGGACGGACGACTGACGTTGTCATCCCTGCGGCAGGTGGCCGAAGCCACGATGGGCGAGAGCGACAAGCTGGACCACGCCATCCTGGCGGCTCGCGAGATCATCCAGCGTCCGCCTCTGCGGGACGCAATCCTGAGCAGTGACGGTGATATCACCCGCGACAGCCTGGCGGTCGCCGTTAGTGTCTTGCAGGGCAACAGCTCCCCAGGCGCCTTCAGCCAGGACCCGTTCCATGGCCAGGACAACGCACAGGTAGTCAAAGCCTTGCAGGCGTTATTCGAGCAGTTGCGCGATCAGACAAAGGACAGAACGTTCTTTTTTGACAAGCACCAGTACGTGGAAATTGCCGCACTCAGGGCCCTGATGGGCGATCCCGACGCCGTCGGCCCATACGGCCAGCCGGTGCTGGACCCGGCCACCGGTTTGCCCGGCAAGCAGTACAGCGAACTGAGTGTGTACACGGCCAAGAACATCCTTGAGCGCCCGGGTTTATTGCGTTCGCTGGAGCGCGCCAGCGGCACGCGGATATTCGGCCCTGCCCACCAGGAAGGCTGGATCAGCAATAAAGGCCTGGAGCGCTGGCTTGAGCAGGACAAGGCCCACAAAGCCCTGTGACACCAGGGCTTTGTGGGTGGTTTTACACCTTGAGAATCTTGCCGCTGATGGCCACGCCCGCGAGCAGCAGGGCAATCAGTACAAAGGCGGTGCTCAGGCTGCTGCCATGAGCAATAAAGCCGATAACCGCCGGCCCGGCGAGAATACCCGCGTAGCCCAGGGTGGTGATGGCCGGTACCGCGATATGTTCGGGCATCACCGTTTGCTTGCCGACGGCGCTGTACAGTACCGGCACAATGTTCGAGCAACCGGCGCCCACCAGCGCATAACCGAGCAGCGCGGTTTGCCACGCCGGGAGCAGGGTGGCCAGTAACATGCCCGCCGTGGCCAGGGCGCCGCCGATCACGATCACGCGGGTGGCGCCCAGGCGGCGCACAATGGCGTCACCGGTCAGGCGCCCGGCGGTCATGGTCAGGGCAAAGGCGGCGTAGCCAAGGCCGGCGTAGGCTTCGTCGAGGCCGCGCTCGGCGCTGAGGAACACGGCGCTCCAGTCGAGCACCGCACCCTCGGCAAGAAACACGATAAAACACAGGCAGCCGATAAACAGCACCACGCCATGGGGCACGGCAAACGCCGGTCCCGAACTTTCACTGCCATAAGGCAACAGGTGCGGCCCGGCCTTGAGCAACGCCACGGCCATGATGACGATCACCACCAGGGTCGCCTGCAACGGCGTCATGCCCAGCCCCAGCAACCCGGCGACACCGGCCGCACCGACAATGCCCCCCAGGCTGAACAGGCCATGAAAGCCCGACATCATGGTTTTGCCGCTGGCCCGTTCGACGATCACGGCTTGCAGGTTGACCGTTGAGTCCACCGTGCCCAGGCCTGCGCCAAACAGGAACAGACCAGCCATCAGCCATGGAATCGTACTCACGGTGGCCAGCATCGGCAGGGCCAGGCAGATCAGGATCGTGCCGGCGCTCAACACGCGTCGGCAGCCGTAGCGTGACGCCAGTGCGCCGGCCACCGGCATGGCGATGATCGAACCCACGCCCAGGCACAGCAGCAACAGGCCCAGCGTGCCTTCGTTCAACTGCGCACGTGCCTTGGCGTAGGGCACCAGCGGCGCCCAGGCCGCGATGCCGAAGCCGGCGATAAAAAATGCGATGCGAGTGGACATTTGCTCCAGCCGCCCGGGAATCACGGGCGCAGGGGTGGGGATGGCGGTCATGGAAAATCCTTGGTTTTGCGTTCAACGAACGATGTCCGGCGCGACATCCTTGCACATCAGGCCTTGCTGAGCGAGCCGGGTTCCCGCTGAGGCGGCGGCTGTGAAGTTTATTTTTACAAACTGGGAACGCTTTAAGTGTTACTCGCCACGTAAGGGATGCCGGCTCTGCCGGAGGCGATCTGGAAGGTGCGTAATCCCTGCAGGAACTGGCGAACCCCAGGCTTCTTGCAGTGGGTTACGCACCTTCCAGGCCGCTTCCCACAGACAGGGCATTCTGTAATACGCTGCTGCCCCAACCCATAGGCAAGCGAGCGGATGAACTGATGAAAAACTCCCGGCAGGCGCTGCCATGACCCGATTCTACGATGCACGGGGCAATATCTACGGGGTGGTCAGCCCGGCTTTTTTACGCGACCAAGGCATCGCCCTCGCCGGCACTGCCGCCCAGGCTGTGCGTGAGCGCCAGGTTTGGGCGCCGGCGGCGATTGCCGCCGAATGCGGTTGGGGCTCGACGCCGCGCCCGCCTGCGGCCAAGGCCCACCGTTGCGATGGCTTGCTGATTGGGCTATTCCAGGCCGAGCCACCGTTTGACCTGTTGATCGTCAACACGGACGGCACCCTGGCCGAGCGCAGCGGCAATGGCCTGACGATCTTTGCCCAGGCCCTCACGGACCAGGGCTTGATGACGGCGGCCAGTGAGTTGCGCGTGCATCACGACCAACCCGGCGGTGCCTCGCCGGTGACCACCTGGGTGGAACCTGCGGTGTACGAGCAGGTGGCGGGATTCTGGCTTGCCTTGGGCCAGCCTGCGTTTGGGCCACTGGCCGTTGGCGCATCGGACGAGGGCAGCGCCGGACTCAGCCATGTCAGCGCACTGGCGGCGATCAACCCGCACTGGGCGCAGAGTCAATTTGTGCGGGTGGGCAACCCCCATTGCGTAACGTTGGTGGAGCACGCGTCGGCCTTGCCGGACAACGCGCAGATGCAGCAACCCGCGCTGTTCGAACCCTTGCAGGCGATTGCCTTTGCGCCGCCGGTTGGCCGTGGCCAGCCCTGTGCCGCCGGGGTCAATCTGCAATGGGCCGCGCGGGAAACCGACAACCGCGTGATCGCCCGCGTCTTTGAGCGCGGCGAAGGGCCCACGGCGTCGTCCGGCACCAGTGCCAGCGCCGTGGCCTGTGCGGCGTGGCGCGCGGGTTGGGTGGTGGCGGGCGAGGTTGCAGTGGTGATGCCGGGCGGCACCGCACCGGTGCGCTTGCAGGCCACGGCTGACACGTTGCTCAGTGTCAGCCTGTTCGGCACAGCGCGTCGGCAAACTAGCTGATCACAAACTCCACCTGCGCAGGCTGACGCTTCATCAGCACCTTGCCGTTGCGGATCGAGTACAGCGGCAGGCCCTGGCTGCGAATCACTTCATAGTCGCTGTCTGCCGAGAGGATCAACAGGTTGGCCGGCCGCCCCGGCTCCAGGCCGTAGCGCTCGCCCAGGGCCATGGCCTTGGCGCTGTTATCGGTGACCAGGTCGAGGGCGCTTTGCAGGGTTCGATAGCCGAGCATATGGCAGATATGCAAACCCGCCTCCAACACGCGCAGGATGTTGCCGTTACCCAGTGGGTACCACGGATCGACGATGGAGTCCTGGCCAAAGCACACGTTCATGCCCGCTTCGAGCAGCTCGTTGACGCGGGTCACGCCGCGGCGTTTCGGGAAGCTGTCAAAGCGCCCTTGCAGGTGGATGCTCTCGGTCGGGCAGGAGACGAAGCTGATGCCGGAATGCCCCAGCAAGCGAAACAGCTTGGCGCAGTAGGCATTGTCGTAGGAACCCATGGCCGTGGTGTGACTGGCGGTGACGCGCGCGCCCATGCCACGGCTGCGGGCTTCTTCGGCGAGCACTTCGAGAAAGCGCGAGTGCGGGTCGTCGGTTTCGTCGCAATGCACATCCACCAGGCAACCGGTGCGCTCGGCCAGGTCCATCAGGAACTTCACCGAGCTCACGCCCTGGTCGCGGGTGTATTCAAAGTGCGGGATGCCGCCGACCACATCGGCGCCCAGGCGGATGGCTTCTTCCATCAGCTCACGGCCGTTGCGGTAGGACTCGATGCCTTCCTGGGGAAAGGCGACGATTTGCAGGTCGATCAGGTGCGTGCTTTCCTCGCGCACTTCCAGCATGGCCTTCAGCGCCGTGAGGTTGGGGTCGGTGACGTCGACGTGGGTGCGCACATGCTGGATGCCGTGGGCGGCGAGGGCCTGGATGGTTTGCTTGGCGCGGGCCTTGGTGTCGGCAAAGGTGATGGTGGCTTTGCGCTCGCCCCAGCACTCGATGCCCTCGAACAAGGTGCCGCTCATGTTCCAGCGTGGCTCGCCGGCGGTGAGCGTGGCGTCGAGGTGGATATGGGGCTCGACGAAGGGCGGGATCACCAGGTTGCCGGCGGCGTCGAGGTCGTCAGCTTGAAGCTCCGGCACGGTTGTTTGTGGGGTGATGCTGGCAATCCTGCCGTGTTCCAGGTGCAGATCATGCAGGCCTTCACGGTTGCGCAGGCGGGCATTGATGATGTGCATGGGCAAGTTCCTCTTGGGCAAAAAGCAATCAGGTGAGCATTATGCCTCGGCGCTGGCCAATGGCGACCTTGCCCGTAGGACGGTGGTCAGCAGTATGTAGGTTATGCTCGCGGCGGCAATGCCCACCAGCGGCGCGACCCAGGGCGAATGAAATGCCAGCAGCGTGCCCACGGCGTACGCCACCAGTCCGGGCCAGTTGAACGCCGGCAGGTGTGCATCCGCCAATCGTGGGTAGTGGCCGCGATAACGGTAGAAGAAGTCCGCCATGATCACCCCGCCAATCGGTGGAATCACCGTTCCCAGCAGGATCAGGTACGGCACCAGCAGGTCGTACATGCCCAGCATCGCCAGCAGGGTGCCGATCACAGCACCGACCAGGGTCACGGTTTTGCGTCGCCGAGTGCGCAACAAGTTGCAGCCCGCCACGGCGAAGTTGTAGATCGTGTTGTCCTGGGTGCTCCAGATGTTGAGCAGCAACATGGCCATGGCGGCCATGGCAAATCCTTGCAGCAGCAACACCTCCACCACGTCGGGCTGCTGATAGACGATGGCGCCATACGCGCCAATCAACACCATCAGGCCATTGCCGATAAAGAAGCCAATCAGGCTGGCGAGCACTGCGACTTTGGCCGAGCGCGAAAACCGCGTCCAGTTGGTCGCTTGGGTCGCACCGCTGACAAAGGTGCCGAATACCAGGGTAATCGCGGTGGACAAGTCCAACTCGCCGGTTGGCACCACCGCCAGCAGCCCATCGAGTCCGCCGACTTTTACCGTGGCCACCCACATCGATAAAAACAGCAGGATGCCCATGGCGGGTACCGCGATATAGGACAGAATCTCCAATCCGCGATAGCCCACGTACGCCGTGGCGCAAAACACCAGGCCGAACAGCATCATCAATCCCAGCACGCTGCCCTCGCTCAGCTCGAAGTATTTGCCCAGCACCACGGCCGCCGTGGCGGTGCCCCAGGCGTACCAGCCAATCTGGGTGAAACCGAGGATCAAATCGCTGAGCCTGCTGCCCACTTCGCCAAAGCAGAAGCGCCCCATCAGCACCGAATTCAACCCGCTCTTGAAGGCGATGTAACCCAGGCCTGCGGCATAGATACCCAACAACAGGTTACCCAGGGCCACGACACCAAGCATCTCGCTGAAACTGAACGCCACGCCCAGCTTGCCGCCGGCAAACATGGTCGCGGTAAAAAACGTGAAGCCCAGCAGCACCATGGCGGTTGACGCCAGGCCCTTGCGCGCATGCAGGGGGACTTCGCTGAGGGGGTAATCATTGCCTGGTTCGTGCTGCGTCATGTGCCTTGCTCCCTGAGTCGTGACACAGAGGCAGTTGCACCGGACGTGCCAATCCGCGCGATGCTGCGGCGATACAGCTGTCGACGGGGGCAACGTCGTTCATCAGGCACGAAAGCGGTGCGCGGTGATGCAAATTGGATCAGTCGAACAGCGTCTGTGTCGTCTCGCCGCGATGGAACGCGAAGGCGGCTTCCAGATCACTTTCGATGGTGCGTCCACGGGACAGTGGCGGCAATTCATCCAGGCGGAAAAAGCCCACCTCGGTGGTCTCGAACCCCGCCATCGGCGCCAACTGGTCCACACGGTCACACAGGAAATACAGTTTGTAGAAATCCCGCACGTCCGGCCGATACAGGCCCTTGGCCTTGTGGGTGACGCTATACAGCGCCCGCGCGGTAACGGTCAGCCCGGCTTCTTCGCGAATTTCCTTGATGATGTTTTCTGCGGCGGACAAACCGATGTCGGCGTAACCGCCTGGTAACGCCCAGCAGCCATCGGTCAATTCGCGCACCAGCAGGATCCGATCGCCCTCGATCACCGCACCGCGCACGTCGAGCATCGGCGTTGAATAGCGCTGGGCAAAGTCCGACACCAGCCCCGTGATGCGTTCCAGCGGTACGTTGCCCAACTGCGCCAGCATGCTGTGGGCAATCTCGGCGATTTCTTCCAGGCGCTCGCGTTCGAAATCGTCGGTGCAAAAGTGCAGGCCTGTAGACGCTAGCGCTTGCAGGCGCTTGGCTTGGGCCAGCCAGGTGTTTTCCATGGGGGCTCCTAAAGGGATTTACTCATGTACACGCGGCGCAGGCCGTGTTCTTCGGCCCGATGGGTTTCGACGTAGCCGCGACGTTGGTACAGCGTGAGGTTCTCAGTCATGGCTTCGTTGGTGTACAGGAAGATGGCCGCGTAGCCCGCATCGATTGCCTGGCGCTCGGCAAAATCCATCAACTGGCGCCCGAAACCAAGACCCTGGGCATCCGGGGCGACAGCCAGGTTATCCAGCAGCAGGGCGGTGCCGGCATCGGCGAGGATGATAAAACCTTGCACGCGCCCGGCGTTGTCCAGCACGTGAACCCCGCCGGCCTCGATCAACTGGCGATAGTCTTCCAGCATCGGGCCGGGTTGGCGCCCGATCCGTTCGATATAGGGCGAGTAGGCAGCCTGGACGATAGCCTCAATGGCTGCAACATCCTCAACAGTGGCGGGGCGCATCATTACAGCGTGCTCCTGGTTAAGGGCGCTGTACTTGTGGCGAGGGAGCTTGCTCCCGCTGGACTGCGTAGCAGTCCCACGCTTTTCAACAAAGAGCAGGGGCCGCTTCGCGCCCCAGCGGGAGCAAGCTCCCTCGCCACAGGTGGCTTTTTCACAGTGTCGAATCACTCACCGCGATAGATGCAACCGCTGGTGCAGGTCTCGTGGATACGAATCGCACTGAGTTCCGGCAGCAGGGGTTTCAATTCGGTCCAGATCCACTTGGCCAGCACTTCGCTGGTAGGGTTTTCCAGGCCGGGGATGTCGTTGAGGTAGTTGTGGTCGAGGCGCTCATACAGCGGCTTGAAAATCGCCTTGATCTCCGAGAAGTCGCGAATCCAGCCGGTATGGGGGTCGAGGTCGCCGCTCAGGTGGATGGCCACCTTGAACGAATGCCCATGCAGGCGCCCGCATTTATGGCCGTCCGGCACGTGCGGCAGGCGGTGGGCGGACTCGAAAGTAAATTCCTTGAAGATTTCCACAGTGTTTTCAGCTCGTTCAGGTATCTGGCAGGCGGCGAGTTTAACAGCTTGCTCCGTCGCCGCGCATACCACTGGGTCAAAGGGCTTGCAGGTGTTCGCCCAACTGGCCGTTGTCGGCCAACGCGAGAAACTCATCCCCCAGGCGCTGGCTCTCGCTCATTGCGGTTTGCCAGTACTTGTTGCGGCTGGCGTCATCGCCGAGGAAGCGCTTGAAGTCACTGCGGTCCGGCAGTTTGCCGTGGGGCAGGCGCGCCAGGTAGTCCCTGGACGGCGCGAGCAGCAGCACGTCCTGCAAACCCTGTTGATTGCTGCGGCGCCACGGCAGGCCCTTGTCGAACCAGCCGGGGATGACCCGGTCGGTGAAGTGCGGGTACAGCACGATGTCGTCGCCGTGGTAGGGCAGGTCGAGGTGGTAGTCCAGCAGGCCGCCATCTCGGTAGGTGCCCGCGCCGGCGCCGGGCAGGTCGCGCACGCCTTGCATCACCATGGGGATCGAACCGGAGGCCAGCAGGGCCTGGCGCAGGTTGCCGGGCGCCAGGGCGAGGAAGCGTGACGGGAAGTCCGTCAACGGGTGCACCGGGGGCGGCTGGCGTGGGTCGTGGATGATCAGCCGCTCGAAATGCCGCGCCAGCCGCGCGCGGCCCCGCAGGTTGTCGGCAATCACCGATGACAGGCCCAGGCCCAGGCGACCCCGGTGATCATCGGCGAGCAGGCCATGGCTTTTGACCACCATGATGTTCAGGCGATAGTCCGGGTTGTCCAGCACCCGTGCATCACGGCCGGCCAGCAGGTCGTCGAGCATGCGCCGGCAGCTCTGGCTGACCTCGGCCATGGTTACGCCCTTGGCAAAACGCTGTTCGTTGTACAGGCGGCCGAGGTCCAGCAGGCCTTGCACGGGGTCGGGCAGGCAGGCACTGGCAAACCGCCAGGAGCCGATGGACGCGCCGATCAGCGCGCGTTCCCGTGGCGCGCGGGGCAGCCAGTCGCCGAACAGGGCCAGGTCCAGGCCCTGGATGCCCAACGCCTTGGGCCCGCCGGCCGCGCCGGGGAGGATGCCGACATCGGCCGGCTTCAGGCCTTGTTCGCGAATGCGCGCAAAGGCCCGTTTGCCGGCCTTGAGCGTCAGCGCGGGAAACTTGATGTGGATGGCTGTCATACCGGTCTCTGTGGCAGCAGGGGTTGGGGCAAGAATGCCATGGTGGCAATTCAGTTTCAGTTAAGTTGCAGCGGTTACGGTGGCCGGCGTAGGAAAAATATCCTGAAACGGAGACTCATCATGAAGCGCCTCACAGCGCTGGTCACCGCCAGTATCATGGCGTCTCTGGCGCCACAGGCCTGGGCAGTGGACCCTGACAAGCCGCTGAAATTACCCGGCACTGTTACTATTGTCGCCTTTGATCAGCTGGAAGCCACGGCCCTGGCCCTGCATCCTGGCTCGACGCTGCTGGATACCGACCTGGATGAGGAGTATGGCAAGTACCTCTACCAAGTCGAACTGGAAGATGCCAACGGCATCGAGTGGGAAGTTGAATTGGACGCGCTCACCGGGCAGGTTCTCAAGAATCATCAGGAAACCTAATGAAGGTAAATCTACGTGCCGGCAGTCGAATCGCGTTGGTGCTCCTGGCTTTTTGCTCAAGCCTGGCGGCTCGTGACCTCGATCAGGACGAAGCCTTTGCATTGCGCCAGCAAGGGGTGATCCTGTCTTTGGAACGGCTGTTGGACCAAGCCATGGCGCGCCACCCGGGCGCCCGGTTATTGGAGGCCGAGCTTGAGAAGAAGCACGGCCAGTATGCCTATGAAGTGGAACTGGTCACCGCCGAAGGCGTGGTGCGAGAGATCAAGCTTGACGCGACCACGGGTGCGTTGATCAAAGATGAGGAAGACTGATGCGCCTGCTGCTGGTGGAAGACAACGTACCCTTGGCCGATGAACTGCTGGCCGGCCTGCAACGCCAAGGCTACGCCGTCGATTGGCTGGCCGACGGGCGCGACGCGGTGTACCAGGGCCGCAGCGAACCCTATGACCTGATCATCCTCGACCTCGGTCTGCCGGGCCTGCCGGGGCTTGACGTGCTGGCGCAGTGGCGCGCCGCCGCGCTGGCCATCCCGGTACTGGTGCTCACCGCCCGTGATTCCTGGGCCGAGCGCATCGAAGGGCTCAAGGCGGGCGCGGATGATTACCTGAGCAAACCCTTTCATCCGGAAGAACTGTACTTGCGCATCCAGGCGTTGTTGCGCCGCTCCCACGGTCAGGCCAACCAGCCCACCCTGCAAGCGGCCGGCCTGCATCTGGATGAAGGGCGCCAGTGTGTGCTGCGCGATGGTGCGGAAATCCAGCTGACCGCCGCCGAATTCCGCCTGCTGCGCTATTTCATGCTGCACCCCGAGCAGATCCTGTCGAAAAGCCATCTGGCTGAACACCTGTATGACGGCGAAACCGAGCGCGACTCCAACGTGCTGGAGGTCCACGTCAACCACCTGCGCCGCAAGCTGGGTCGCAGTGTGATCGAAACCCGCCGTGGCCAGGGCTACCGGTTTGGCGCCAGCCCCGCATGAGGTCGATTCAACGGCGCCTGAGCCTGGGGCTGATCAGCGTGATGGTGATCGTCGGCATCGCCCTGGCGCAAACCAGTCTGTGGTTGTTCGAAACCGGTTTGCAGCGTTATCTGGAAGCGGGCCTGCGCAACGACAGCGAGAGCCTGCTGGTGGCGCTGGTGCGCGGCCCAGACGGTTTGCAGTTGCATGAGAAGCGCCTGTCGCCGGCGTATCAGCGCCCGTTTTCCGGGCACTATTTCCGTATCGATTTTGCCGACAAGCATTGGCGCTCCCGCTCGCTGTGGGACCAGGATCTGCCGTATCTGCCTGAGGCTGGGCTCAAGGGCAACCTGCAACTGGGCCCGGAAGGCCAGCAACTGCTGGTGCTGCGTGAGGACTACAAGCGCTTCGGCCAGGCGATTTCCATCAGCGTGGCCCAGGACTACACGCCGGTGCGCGAAAGCTTTCGCCTGATGCGTCAGATCGGTCTGGTGCTGGGCCTGGCGGCACTGCTGCTGGTGCTGGTGTTGCAACGGGTGACCGTGCGCCGGGCCTTGCGTCCGTTGGAAACCGCACGTAACCAGATCGCCCAGCTGCAACAAGGCCAGCGCTCACAGCTCGACACCCAGGTGCCGCTGGAGCTGGAGCCGCTGGTGGCGCAGATCAACCACTTGCTGGCGCACACCGAAGACAGCCTCAAGCGCTCGCGCAACGCCCTGGGCAACCTTGGCCATGCCCTGAAAACCCCGCTGGCGGTGCTGTTGAGTGTGGCCTCCAGCGAACAACTCAAGGACCATCCCGAACTGGCCAAGCTGTTGCGCGACCAATTGGAGCAGGTGCAACAGCGCCTCGGCCGTGAACTCAACCGCGCCCGCCTGGCCGGTGAAACCTTGCCCGGCGCCTTGTTCGACTGCGAGAAGGAGTTGCCGAGCCTGCTGGCCACGTTGAACATGATCCACGGCGAACACCTGGACCTGAGCTACCACGCAGCGCCCGGCCTGCAACTGCCGTGGGACCGTGCCGACCTGCTGGAATTGCTGGGGAACCTGTTGGACAACGCCTGCAAATGGGCGGATGCCGACGTGCGTTTGAGCGTCAGCGAAACCGAGCGCTGTTACTTGCTGGAAGTGGAAGACGACGGCCCCGGAATCCCCGAAACCCAGCGCGACCAGGTGTTCAGCCGTGGCACGCGCCTGGACGAACAGATCGATGGCCATGGCCTGGGGTTGGGGATCGTGCGGGATATCGTCGAGGTGTGGGGCGGGGTGTTGCAGTTGCAGGAAAGCGAGTTGGGCGGGCTCAAGGTGCTGATCGAACTGCCCAAGCGCCAGAACGGATAAAACACTGATCAAACTGTGGGAGCTGGCTTGCCTGCGATGGCATCAACTCAGTTTGTCTGATGTACCGAGTTGTCTGCATCGCAGGCAAGCCAGCTCCCACACAAGCCAGCTCCCGCATTAGATCTGCTTAAGGATCAGGGCCGGTGTCGCTCATTCAGACCCGGAACTGGTCCATCAACCCCTGTTGCTGATTCGCCAGGCTGTTCAACGCCTGGCTCACCCGCGCCGATTCATTGGCTTGCTCCGACAGCGACTCGGTCACATCGCGAATGGTCGCCACGTTGCTGTTGATCTCTTCGGCCACGGCGCTTTGTTCTTCGGCGGCGCTGGCGATCTGCAGGTTCATGTCGCTGATCACCGTGACCGCCTCGCCGATCTGGCGCAGGGCGGTGACGGCCTGGCCGACTTGTTCGACGCTGCCCTGGGCCTGGCGATAGCTGTTGCCCATGGAGCCCACCACTTCCTCGGTGCCGCTTTGCAGGTGTTCGATCACCAGGCGGGTTTCTTCCACCGATTCCTGGGTGCGGCGTGCCAGGTTGCGCACTTCATCGGCGACTACCGCAAAACCACGACCGGCTTCACCGGCGCGGGCGGCTTCGATGGCGGCGTTGAGGGCCAGCAGGTTGGTCTGCTCGGCAATGCCGCGAATCACTTCGAGCACCGAGCCGATTTTCTCGCTGTTGGCGGCCAAGCCTTCGACCTGGGCCATGGCGGTGCTCATGTCGGCCGCCAGGTTGCCAATGTTGGTGGTGGTGCGATCGATAACGGTCAGGCCTTCGCGGGTGGCCTGGTCGGCGTCGCGGGCGGCCTGTGCGGCTTGGGCCGCGCTGCGGGCGACGTCCTGGGCAGTGGCGCTCATTTCATGGGAGGCGGTGGCCACCTGGTCGACTTGGCGATACTGCTGCTCCATGCCGGCGCTGGTTTGCGTGGCAATCGCGGCGGATTGGTCGGCGGTGCCACGGGCGTCCTGCACCGAGCGCTTCACTTCGGCGATGATCGGTTGCAGTTTGTCGAGGAAGCGGTTGAACCAGCCGGCCAGTTGGCCCAGCTCGTCCTGTTTGTCGTAGGCCAGGCGGCGGGTCAGGTCGCCTTCGCCGCTGGCGATGTCTTCGAGCATGTGCGCCACGCCGAGGATCGGCCGGGTCACGCTGCGGGCCATCAGCCACACCAGGATCAGGCCGACGACCGCCGCCAGCAAGCCCAGGCCCAGCTCCAGCAGGGTGCCCCGGGCATTGTCGGCATCCAGTTGGGTTTTCAGCGCCTCGGCGGGTGCGACCAGGACTTTTTCCGGCACATCCAGCAACACGCCCCACAATTTGCCATCGGGGATCGGCGCGAAGGGCGCGAGCACCTTGAGCTGATGCTCGGTACGCAGGCTGCGGATCTGTGTGCCGCTGGACAAGAAGCCGATCAGTTGCGCGCCGCTGGTGGTGTCGACCTGGTCCAGGCGCTGGCTGAGCTTGCTCGCATCCGGGCTGTAGCCGGCGAGCACGCCGGTGGGGCTGAGGATGCTGACTTGGGTCTGGCCGTCGTACAGCTTGCGGCTGGCCTGCTGGCTCACGGCCTGCAGACTGTTGAGGTTGATGTCCACCGACAGCGAAGCGATGACTTTGCCGTTGGCCATCAGCGGGAACACGATGCTGGTCATCAGCACGTTTTGCCCGTTGATCACATAGAAGTAGGGTTCGATCACACACGGCTTGAGCGTGGTGCGCGGGCAGGTGAACCAGGCGTTGGCCTTTTCACCGCTGGGGCCGACGCTGGTGTCGGCCATGTCGCTTTCCGGCAGGGCCATCGACTCCAGTTTGCCAGGGGTCGGCTGCGACCAGTAGAGGGCGAAGCGGCCCTTGTCGTTGCTGCCCAGCTCGGCCTGGTTGGCGAACAGTTCGTCCTTGCCGTCCAGCGCGTTGGCTTCGAAGACCAGGGACAAACCGAGCAGGTCCGGGTTGGCCTGCAAGGCGGCCTTGACCTGACGGGTCAGGTCTTCGCGGGTGTCGAAGGCGTCAAGGAAGCGCTTTTCCGCCTGCTCGCGCAAGAACAGCACCTGGCGTGAAAAGCCATGACCATATTGATAGGCGTCCATGAACTGGCGACGAATGCCCAGCGCCTGGCCTTCACCCTGGGCCTCGATGCGCGCCTGGGCGGCTTCGTCGAGCATCTGCATGCTGGACGCCTTGACCTGCGTGGAACTCTGCTCCATGCGATACAGCGACAGACCCACCAGCAGGGTCACGATTCCCAGCAGGCAAAGGCCGGCGAGCAGGGTGATTTTCCATTGAATGGACAGCTGTCTGAGGGACATCGAGGAGCATCCTTAACCTGAAAACACAGTGAATCAGGTTATCGGCCGCTGTTTAAGATTCTTTATTATTTAAACGTTCAATTGAATGCTCAAAGCGACGCCGTTTTTTGACATGCAGCCCTGCCTGCGGCAAAGTGCGCGCCCTCTAATAAGACCTCCTTCAAGCCTGCACGCTGGCAGCCGCCTTTGGCCTGCCCTGGCGCAGGCATGCCTGTTTTTTATGTTTCTGCTTGAGGTATCCATGATTAACGCAGTCATTGCCGCGGTCGGCACCATGCTGGTGCTCAGTTTGTCCCGCGTGCATGTGGTCATCGCCATCATCGTCGGCGCCCTGGTGGGTGGCCTCACCGGTGGCTTGGGCATCGACGCCACGCTCAAAGCCTTCAACGGCGGCTTGGGCGGCGGTGCCACCGTGGCCTTGTCCTACGCCTTGCTCGGCGCTTTCGCTGTGGCGATTGCCAAGTCCGGCCTGGCCCACGCCCTGGCCGACAAGGCGCTGATGCTGGTGGACCGCCAGGAAGCCAGCGGCGGCAGCCACGTCAAATGGCTGCTGATCGGCCTGTTGTGGGGGGTGGCGATTGCGTCGCAGAACATCCTGCCGATCCATATCGCGTTTATTCCGTTGCTGGTGCCGCCCTTGTTGTACGTGCTGACCAAGCTGCAACTGGACCGCCGCCTGATCGCCTGTGTGATGACGTTCGGCTTGATCACCCCGTACATGTTCCTGCCAGTGGGCTTCGGCAATATCTTCCTCAACCAGATCCTGCTGGCCAACGTGGCCAAGAGCGGCGTGGACATCAGCCAGGTCAACGTCACCCACGCCATGGGCCTGCCGGCGCTGGGCATGGTGGTGGGATTATTGGTGGCGGTGTTTGTCAGCTACCGTAAAAAACGCGTGTACGACCTGGAGAAAATCGAGCGCGTCGAGCAAGTCGCGGTGCAATACAACCCGCTGACCTTGCTGGTGGCCGGCCTGGCGATTGCCTCGGCGTTCATCATTCAGCTGTGGCTGGATTCGATGATCATTGGCGCGCTGGCGGGTTTCCTGATCTTCTCGGTGTCGGGCATCGTGCGCTGGAGCGACACCGACGACCTGTTCACCGAAGGCATGAAAATGATGGCGATGATCGGCTTCATCATGATCGCCTCGTCGGGCTTTGCCGAAGTGCTCAAGGCCACCGGCGACGTGCGTTCGCTGGTGGAAACCTCGGCGGCGTTTATCGGCCATAGCCGTGGCGTTGGCGCGTTGCTGATGTTGCTGGTGGGGCTGTTGGTGACCATGGGTATCGGCTCGTCGTTCTCGACGGTGCCGATCCTGGCGGCGATTTTCGTGCCGCTGTGTGTGCAACTGGGGTTCAGCCCGATGGCCATCGTGTGCATCGTCGGCACAGCGGGCGCCTTGGGCGATGCCGGTTCGCCGGCGTCGGACTCCACCCTCGGCCCGACCTCCGGTCTGAATATCGACGGCCAGCACCACCATATCTGGGACACCGTGGTGCCGACCTTCCTGCACTACAACATCCCGCTGCTGGCGTTTGGCTGGCTGGCGGCAATGACCCTGTAGTCAGCGCGTTTAAACGTCGCGCATCAACAGGCCAAAGCGCAGGTCCATCTCCATAGAGACGGGCACATACACCGTGTGCCCATCCCCCGGCGCCACCTCGATGGCCTCGCCCTTGGCGTTGTGCATCATCCCCAGGTCAAAGTGGAAATTGCCCGCAGGCGTCATCAACTCCAGGTGATTGCCCACGGCAAAGCGGTTCTTCACCTTCACCTCGGCCAACTCGCCCCGACGCTCGCCGGTCAATTCTCCGACAAACTGCTGACGTTCCGAGACTGAGCTGCCGTTCTGGTAGTTCTGGTATTCGTCGTGCACGTGCCGACGCAGGAAACCTTCGGTGTAGCCGCGCTGGGCCAGGGATTCGAGGTCGGTCATCAGGCTGCGGTCAAAGGCGCGGCCGGCCACCGCGTCATCGATGGCCTGGCGATACACCTGGGTGGTGCGCGCGCAATAGAAGTGGGATTTGGTGCGGCCTTCGATTTTCAGCGAGTGCACGCCCATATGGGTCAGGCGCTCCACGTGCTGTACGGCGCGCAGGTCCTTGGCGTTCATGATGTAGGTGCCGTGCTCGTCTTCGAAGGCGGGCATTTGTTCGTCCGGACGGTTGGCTTCCTGCAGCAGGAACACCTGGTCGGTGGGCGTGCCAATGCCCAGGGTCGGCTGGAATTGCTGGACGATCTCGCCCGTGGCGTTCTCCACCGCCGGCGTGGCCTGGTATTTCCAGCGGCAGGCGTTGGTGCAGGTGCCTTGGTTGGCGTCGCGCTTGTTCATGTAGCCGGAGAGCAGGCAGCGCCCGGAATAGGCCATGCACAGGGCGCCGTGGACGAAAATTTCCAGTTCCATGGCCGGCACGTGCTCGCGGATTTCGCCGATCTCTTCCAGGGACAATTCCCGCGACAGGATCACCCGGCAGATGCCTTGCTGCTGCCAGAACTCCACACTGGCCCAGTTCACCGTGTTGGCTTGCACCGACAGGTGGATCGGCATCTGTGGGAAGTGCCGGCGCACCAGCATGATCAGCCCGGGGTCGGACATGATCAGCGCATCCGGGCCCATGGCGATCACCGGGGCCAGGTCCTTGAGGAAGGTTTTCAGCTTGGCGTTGTGCGGCGCGATGTTGACCACCACGTAGAAACGCTTGCCCTGGGCATGGGCCTCGTCGATGCCGAGGGCCAGGTTGGCGTGGTCGAATTCGTTGTTGCGCACCCGCAGGCTGTAGCGCGGCTGGCCGGCGTAGACCGCATCGGCACCGTAGGCGAAGGCATAGCGCATGTTTTTCAGGGTGCCGGCGGGGGCGAGCAGTTCGGGGGCAATAACAGGGGGCATGGTCGGTACTTGAGTCAAAAAAGTGCGGCAGGGTAGAGCACGCCGGCGCGGGGTTTATTGATCTGGGTCTAGGCTTGCAACAAAGAGGGCACTCGTAGCGCTGGGCGTGGACTAAGCAGCAGGGGCCTACGCAGGTCTTCTGCTTTTCTGACATGGACCGGACATGAATCAAACCAACCTGCAATTCAAAACCCTGCTGTTACTGCTGGCCTTGGTGACCGTCGCCTTTATCTGGATATTGCTGCCGTTCTACGGCGCGGTGTTCTGGGCGGTGATCCTCGGCATCATCTTTGCGCCGATGCAGCGCCGCTTGCAGCAGCGTTTCGCCTGGAACCGCAACTTGACCTCCCTGGCCACCCTGGCGGTGTGCCTGGTGATCGCGATCCTGCCGGTGATCATCACCAGCGCTTTGCTGGTACAAGAAGGGGCGACGCTCTATAAAAACGTCGAAAGCGGCAAGCTGGACGTGGCCGGTTATATCGAGCAGTTCAAGAACTTCCTGCCGCCGTACTTCCAGCACCTGCTGGATCGCTTTGGCATGGGCAACCTGGAAGGGCTGCGCGAGAAGATCGTCAAGAGCGCGATGCAAGGCAGCCAGTTCTTTGCGTCCCAGGCGTTCAGCTTTGGCCAGGGCACGTTTGACTTCCTCGTAAGCTTTTTCATCATGTTGTACCTGCTGTTCTTCCTGCTGCGCGACGGCCCCGAATTGGTGCGTAAAGTGCGCACGGCGGTGCCGTTGGCCGAGCCGCAGAAGCGGCGCTTGCAACTCAAGTTCAACCGGGTGGTGCGTGCCACGGTCAAGGGCAACGTGCTGGTGGCGGTGACGCAAGGCGCACTGGGCGGGTTGATCTTCTGGTTCCTGGACATTCCCAGTGCGTTGCTCTGGGCGGTGCTGATGGCGTTTCTATCACTGTTGCCTGCGGTGGGCGCCGGCATTGTGTGGGGGCCGGTGGCCGCTTACTTCCTGTTGAGCGGTTCGATCTGGCAGGGCGTGGTGCTGGCCTTGTTTGGCGTGTTCGTGATCGGCTTGGTGGACAACGTGCTGCGACCGATCCTGGTGGGCAAGGACACCAAGATGCCGGATTACCTGATCCTGATCTCGACGCTGGGCGGGCTGTCGGTGTTTGGCCTGAACGGCTTTGTGATCGGGCCACTGGTGGCGGCGTTGTTCATGTCCAGCTGGGCGCTGTTCGTGGAGAGCAAGCCGCGGGTCAAGTTGCCGCTGCCGTAGGCTTCAGGCGTGAAGCTTGAAGGTCGAGGCTTGCTGCAGCTGTTTCTTGGCGGCGGACAAGGAGGTCAGCGGGCCGCTGATGGCCTCGCCATCGCGCACCACATACCAGCAGGCCAGCAACCCCAGCTCGCGCAGAGGGGCGGGAACGGCGCTACCGATGACAGACATGATTTGAACAGTGGGCATAAGGACCTCCAATCGCTATGGAGGTCACCTTACGCGGCAGTGGGGTGTAGGAAAAATCACCTGTCTCGATAGTGGACATTGACGTGACGCGTCAGTCCACCACGTGATCGAGCATTACCACTACTTCCTGCTCACTGAGCAAACCCTTGCGCACCAGGTTTTCGGCGAGCAACGCGAGGAACTTGGCGCTGCGGTGGCCTTCCAGATGCTTGAGTTCGGTGAGGGCGCTATAGACCTTGCTAGACGTACACAGGCCAGCGGTGCGGTGTGGGTGTTGCGTGGGCATGGTCAGTCGTCCTTGTTGTTATTGGGTGGACAGGCTCGATAGTGGGAGTGTGTCGTGACACAAACATGACAGCGCGAGCCCCGATCAAGCAAGTAGACAATGGTGTTGATCATGTGTGATTGCGCCTCGGCCATTGTCCTCACAGCGACCTTGGCGCGATAAATCCAGACTTTTCATGCAAAAAAAAGGCCCCGCTGGGTGGGCGAGGCCTGTTTCAGACGATTGGCGCTTACCAGCCGCGGCCGTAATAGCCGTGGGGAGGGCCGTAATAGCCACGCGGTGGGCCGTAGTAGACCGGCGCCGGGCGGTAGTAAACCTGTTGTTGCACGTACACCGGCGGTGGCGGTGCGTAGTAGACCGGCGGCGGCGCGGCATACACCGGCTGTGGTTGCACATACACCGGCTGTTGCTGCACATAGACTTCGCGCGGTTGGCTGGCAACCACGGAGCCCACGACGGCGGCGCCGACTAACGCACCCAACACAGCCGGGCCACCCCAACCACCACCGTGGGCGGAGGCTTGGCCTGCCATCGCGAGTGCGCCAACCAGCAAGGCGATTTTGGGGATTGTACGAATCATGGTCATTCCTCGGTTAGCCCCTGCGCTTGTGGTCTGCAATCAATAGACTCAAGGATTGTCGCGGGGATACTTTTAAGACAACGTATTTCTGGAAAACAGCACGGCCGATTGGTAAAGGTTGTGTAAGGTCTGTACCGATTTGCTTACTTCAAGGAGTTACCCATGCAGATGCACCCCAACAAAGACACCCAACTGTGCATGTCTCTGTCGGCGCGCCCCGGGAATTTTGGCCTGCGTTTTCACAACCACTTGTACGAACAGCTGGGGTTGAACTTCTACTATAAGGCCTTCAGCAGCCAGGATTTGCCCGGCGCGATCGGTGGTATCCGTGCCTTGGGCATCCGTGGTTGCGGGGTTTCCATGCCGTTCAAAGAGGCCGCCATTGCCTTAGTGGATGAATTGGACGATTCGGTTCAAGCCATCGATTCGCTGAACACCATCGTCAATACCGACGGCCGCCTCAAGGCCTACAACACCGATTACATCGCCATCGAACAACTGCTGGTGAAACACGCCGTGCCAAAAGACTCGACCTTCGCCCTGCGTGGCAGCGGCGGCATGGCCAAGGCCGTGGCCAGCGCCTTGCGTGACGGCGGCTACGGCAATGGCCTGATCGTCGCTCGCAACGAAGCGGCGGGCCGCGCGTTGGCGCAGAACCTGGGATACGAATGGCAGGCGGAGTTGGGTGATGCACGCCCGCAGATGCTGATCAACGTGACGCCGATTGGCATGACCGGTGGCGCAGAGGCGGATGCGCTGGCGTTTGACGCAGCGGCTGTCGATGCGGCGGACACTGTGTTCGATGTGGTAGCGATCCCCGCCGAAACGCCGTTGATCGTGCGTGGGCGGGCCCAGGGCAAGCGGGTGATTACCGGGTTGGAAGTGATCGCGATTCAGGCGCTGGAGCAGTTTGTGCTGTACACCGGGGTGCGGCCGACCGATGAACAGTTCCAGGCGGCAGTGGCCTTCGCCCGCACCTGAGGCCCACCGAAGATCCAATGGGGGAGTGGGCTTGTGTGGGAGCGGGCTTGCCCGCGATGGCGGAGTGTCAGGCACAGGTATTTAACCTGTTGCACCGCTATCGCAGGCAAGCCAGCTCCCACATTGGATTGTGTTATGCCTGCTCCAGCTGGGTCAGACGTTCTTCCAGGGCGGCGATGCGTGCTTCTAATTCTTCGATGCGTTCGGCGGAAACACCCGCTGTCCCACGCTCCACCGGATTACCCCGCGCCGCCATAATCACCTCGATATCCGCCGGATCCCCCAGCGCATGGGTATAGCGATCTTCCCGCTGCCCCGCCTGGCGCGGCACCAGCAGTGCCAACCCGCGTGCAATCAGGCGTTCCAGCTGATGCACGACCTGCTCGGCGTCTTCAAAATCATGCATGCGCCCGCTGCGGGTCAGCAGCTCATTGACGGTTTGCGGGCCGCGCAGGAACAGCAGCCCGATCAGGATCACCTGGGCCGGCACCAGTTCCAGCGCCTTGTCCACGCGATGTTCCCAGCGGTCGGCGCGGCTGCCCATGACCAGGCGGGTAAAGCCTTGGCCTTCGAGTGCACGCAGGCTCTGGCCGACCTGGCCCTGGCTGAGGTTCATCACCGGCTCGCGGCTGGTCTTCTGGTTGCAGGCCAGCACCAGGGCGTTGAGGGTCAGGGGGTAGGTTTCCGGGTTGGTCGCCTGTTTTTCGATCAGGCAGCCCAGGATGCGGATTTCCGTGCTGTTCAGGCGCGGCTCAGGGGTGTCGGTGTCGTGCTCGGCGGTCATCGCGCTTTCCCTATGCAGTGAAGTGCCTAGCGTAAGCCGGAAAAAATAAAAGACAAGCGACCGGGCGGTCTATAATCGTCGCCTGTTCAAACCGTGCCATCACCCATGAGACTGCCATGACCATTTCCCTGTACGCCGCTTCCATCCCAGTCTTCAAGCAAATGCTCACCGCCCTCAGCGGTGTGTTGACCAAGGCCGAAGCCCACGCCACCGCCAAGAACATCGAGCCGAATGCCTTGCTGCAAGCGCGCCTGTTCCCGGACATGTTCCAACTGGTGCGCCAGGTGCAGATCGCCGTCGACTTCGCCAAGAGCGTGTCCGCGCGCCTGGCCGAGATCGAAGTGCCGAAATACGAAGATGGCGAAGTGACCTTCGCTGACCTGCAAGCCCTGATCGCCAAGGTGCTGGCCTTTGTCGACACCATCAAGCCGGAGCAGATCGACGGCAAGGAAGGCATCGAGATCATCACCCGCCCAGGCACGCCGAAAGAGAAACGCTTCAGCGGCCAGTCCTACCTGCTGACCTACGGCCTGCCGCAGTTCTTCTTCCACGTCACCACCGCCTACGCTTTGCTGCGCCACAACGGTGTGGAAGTGGGCAAGCGCGACTACATGGGCGCGTTCTAAGCCGCCACAAAAAAGCCGGGGCGGTTCACTCAAGAACCGCCCCGGCTTTTTTGTGCGCGCAGGTCAGGCCGGCTGCTCTTCCTTGCCCAGGCAGGCTGCAGCGGTAAACAGCACATCGGTGGACGAATTCAGCGCAGTCTCCGCCGAGTCCTGCAACACACCGATGATGAAACCGACCGCAACCACCTGCATCGCGATCTCGCTGGGGATGCCAAACAGGCTGCACGCCAGCGGGATCAGCAGCAGCGAGCCACCGGCCACGCCCGAAGCACCGCAGGCGCAGATCGCGGCGACCACGCTGAGCAGCACGGCGGTCGGCAGGTCGACGGCGATGCCCAGCGTGTGCACGGCGGCCAGGGTCAGCACGGTGATGGTGATGGCGGCGCCGGCCATGTTGATGGTGGCACCGAGCGGGATCGACACCGAGTAGGTGTCTTCATGCAGGCCCAGGCGCTTGCTCAACGCCAGGTTGACCGGGATGTTCGCCGCCGAACTGCGGGTGAAGAAAGCGGTGATGCCGCTTTCGCGCAAGCACATCAGCACCAGCGGGTAGGGGTTGCGGCGCAGTTTCCAGAACACGATGGCCGGGTTGACCACCAGCGCCACAAACAGCATGCAACCGATCAGCACCACCAGCAGGTGCGCATAACCGAGCAGGGCGCCGAAACCGGAGGTGGCCAGGGTCGAGGCGACCAGGCCGAAAATGCCCAGGGGGGCGAAGCGGATCACCACCCGTACGATCAACGTCACGCCGTTGGACAGGTCGTCCAGCACGGTGCGCGTGGTTTCGCCGGCATGGCGAATGGCGATGCCCATGCCGATGGCCCAGGCCAGGATGCCGATAAAGTTGGCATTCATCAGCGCGCTGACCGGGTTGTCGACCACGCTCAACAGCAGGCTTTGCAACACTTCGCCGATCCCGCCGGGGGCGCTGACGGCGGCGTCATGGGTGATCAATACCAGCGAGGACGGGAACCACATGCTGGCAATCACCGCGACCACGGCGGCGGCAAAAGTGCCCAGCAGGTAGAGGAACAGAATCGGTTTGATGTGGGTTTCCTGGCCGTGTTTATGGTTGGCGATCGACGCCATTACCAGCACAAACACCAGGATTGGCGCCACGGCCTTGAGCGCGGCGACAAACACTTTGCCGATAAAGCCGGTGGCTTGCGCCGCTTGGGGCGCCAACAGCGCGAGCAGAATGCCGGCGATCAAACCGATGACAATTTGTGTAACCAGGCTGACGCGTGTCAGGCGCTGGAGCAGGGAAGGGGCAGCAGTCATAAACAGTTGTCTCTGATTTTTTTAGTTGGGCGCAGCAGTGCAGGCAGAAAGGGCTGTAGGAAGCAGGCGCGGAGTCTAGCACGCTGTAGGAAAGCTCCCTGGCGCTGCGGCATTCCGTCACCCGCAGCTGTAGGGTTTCGGCAAAGCCAGACATACTCTGTTAAGATTCTCGCCTCTCACCTTTCCTATCTGTCAGCGGGCCCATTGGGCTGTCGTTGCTGTCGTCGTTTCTGGAGTTTTCATGCTGTTCCCCATCCTGCTGCTGTCGGCCGCCGGTTTTACCGTGCTGACTACGGAATTCATCATCGTCGGCCTGCTGCCGTCCATCGCCCGGGACCTGCATGTCAGCGTGTCCCAGGCCGGGCTGCTGGTGACCTTGTTCGCGTTTACCGTCGCGGCATTCGGGCCGTTTCTCACCGCCTACTGCGCACGTTTCCCACGCAAGCGCCTGTTTATCAGCATCCTGATCCTGTTCGGCGTGGCCAATACCGTGGCCGCGCTGGCACCGAATATCTGGGTGATGGCCCTGGCGCGGTTGATTCCGGCGCTGGGCTTGCCGGTGTTCTGGGCCCTGGCCAGTGAAACGGCGGTGGATATCGTCGGCCCGGAATTCGCCGGGCGCGCCATCGAGAAGATTGGCTTCGGCATCGTCTGCGCCACGGTGTTCGGCATCCCGGTGGGCACGCTGATCTCGGATATGTTCGGCTGGCGCAGCGCGTTTGCCATCCTCGCGGTCGTGGCGCTAGCCAAGGCGTTGCTGTTGTTTATCTACCTGCCGGTGACCCAGCCGAAAAACGACCAGGTGTCGCTGCGCTCGCAGTTCAAGATCCTGCGCAACCCGCTGATGCAGGGCCATATCCTGTTGTCGATCCTGGTGTTCAGCGGCATGTTCACCGCGTACACCTACCTCGCGGACATCCTCGAGCGCCTGGCCGGCTTTGACGGCACGCTGGTGGGCTGGTGCCTGATGGGCTTCGGTGCGGTCGGCTTGCTGGGTAATTCGTTGGGCGGTCGCGCGGTGGATCGCCATCCGCTGATCGCGTCCATGGTGTTCTGCGGTTTCATGATTGCAGGCATGGTGGCGCTGGTGCCGGCGATTCACTCCACCATTGGCCTGGCCGCCGCGATGGCGGTGTGGGGCGTGACCCAGGCGGCGATGTTCCTGGTCAGCCATGTGCGCCTGATGAAAGCCGCACCCCATGCGCCGGCGTTTGCCGCGTCCCTGAACATCGCCGGGGCCAACCTGGGGATTGGCCTGGGCGCGCTGGTCGGTGGGCATGTGATCGACACCTTCGGCCTGGGCAGCCTGGGGTTTGCGGCGTCCGGGTTTATCCTGGTGTCGATCCTGCTGGCACTGTGGCTGATGACTGCCAAGCAGCCGGTCGCAGCCAGCGCCTGAGGCGTCAGGGCAGGGCGGTGAACAACTCCCGCCGTGCCCCTTCGGTAATCGCCACGATGCCGGGGGTGCTTGACCTTGCGCTCCACCGAGATCGCGTAGAACGACTCGGTCACCGCCGTGGTCTGGCCGATCAGCGCCACGCCGTACTGGCGCACCACTTCATCGGCAATCACGCTGGGGGCGATAAAGATCCCGCTGCCGGATTGGCCGAATGCCTGCATCAACGCACTGTCGTCGAACTCGCCAATGATCTTGGGTTGGATCTGCTGTTCGGCAAACCAGCGCTGCAAGCGGCTGCGCACTACCGTCTCCGCGCCCGGAATCAACAGCGGCGCACCCTGCAAACACTGTGGGAAATCGCCGCCATAGCGGTCAGCCAGCGCCTGGGTGGCGAAAAAACTGATGCCGCATTCGCCGAGCTTCTGGCTGTAGCCCTTGATATCGAGGTGCGTCGGCATCGGGCTGTCGGAGATCACCAGGTCCAGGCGCTGGATCGCCAGGTCGGCCAGCAGGCGTTCGAGTTTGTCTTCACGGCAGGTGATGCGGATCGGCTCGCTCAGTTCCATGGTCGGCGCGATCAGCCGGTAGACGATGGATTTGGGTACCACATCCGCCACCCCGACGCGAAACACGATCTGTTGTTCATTGGGCTGCGCGCGCAGCATCGCTTCCAATTCATTGCCGGTCTGGAACATCTGTTCGGCGTAGGGCAGGGCCTGGCGCCCGGCCTCGGTCAGTTCCAACTGGCGGCCGACCCGCTGAAACAGCGCGATACCAAAGGTCTGCTCCAGCAGGCTGATCTGCCCGCTGATGGTCTGGGGCGTGAGGTTCAGTTGCTCGCAGGCGCGCACAATGCTGCCGGTCTTGGCCACGACCCAGAAGTAATGCAGTTGTCGGTAATTGAGCATGCTTACCTTCACTTCGTAAAAACCGAAGTATACGCGAGAAAAATACGAATTTTCCTGAACTGTTCACCTGCATAGAATGCCTCGCTATCGCGGGGCCACTACTTGGACCCAATGGTTCTAACGAGGAATACATCATGAAACTCAATTCCCTGGGCACGGCAGCGTTGCTTGCGCTTTCATTGGTAGTGGTCAGCGGTTGTGACCAGGTCGAAAAAAGCGCGCAGCAGGTGTTGGGCAAGGCCACCGAATCGGCCAAGCAAGCGATCGACGACACCCACAAAGCCGCCGAGCAGGCGTTGAGTGAAGCGACTCAAGGGCTGATCAAGCCTGAGAAGCAAGAAGATGAAGCTAAAGAAGCTTCCGACACCAAAGAAACCTAATTCCCCAGCACAACGTCAGGACTGACCTATGGATTACCTTTTACAACTGGCCGCCAGCCCCACCGCCTGGGTTGCCCTGGCGACCTTGATCGTCATGGAAATCGTGCTGGGCATCGATAACCTGATCTTCATCTCGATCCTCACCAACAAGCTGCCCGAGCAGCACCGGGCCAAGGCGCGGCGCATCGGCATCAGCATGGCGCTGGTGTTGCGCCTGGGCCTGTTGAGCACCATTGCGTTCATCGTGCAACTCACCGCGCCGGTGTTCGAAGTGTTCGGCCAGGCGTTTTCGTGGAAGGACATGATCCTGATCGCCGGCGGCCTGTTCCTGGTCTGGAAGGCCACCACCGAGATCCATCACAGCATGGACCCGGAGCCCGAAGAGAAGGCCAGCGTCGGCAACACGGTAGCCATCGGCTTCGCGGCGGCCATCGGGCAGATCCTGTTGCTGGACCTGGTGTTCTCCATCGACAGCATCATTACCGCCGTGGGCATGACCGAGCACTTGCCGATCATGATCATTGCCGTGGTGACTTCGGTGATCGTGATGCTGGTGGCGGCTGAACCGCTGGCCAAGTTCATCAACGACAACCCGACCGTGGTGATGCTGGCCCTGGGCTTCCTGATCATGATCGGCATGACGTTGATCGCCGAAGGCTTCGGCGCCCATGTACCGAAAGGCTACGTGTATGCGGCCATGGCGTTCTCGGCGGCGATCGAGTGCTTGAACATCGCGCGGCGCAATCGCCATAAGCGTTTGCTCGCTGCCCGGCAGTAACCGCAGGAACACAAAGGCCGGCTGCACTCCCAAGAGTGCAGCCGGCCTTTTTTGTGCTCAGGATTCGGCGCTGACCTGCGTCGGTTCCGGGCAGGACTCTTCGCCGTTGTTCAAACCTTGCTTGTAGTTGCGGCTCAGCAACGACGCCTTGCCGTTATGCCAGGTCAGTGTCAGCACATACAGGGTGTCGTAGTCGCTGCCGGACCAGTCGTCGGTGATGGTGTGCTTTTCGCCGACCGCCTCACTCGCCACCTTGTTGATCAACTCCGGCAGATAACCGTGGGACCACGCGGTGTAGATGATGGAGTTGTGGTACTTGTCCTCCACCAGCTCGTCGGCGAGGGCGCTGGTGTCGTTCGCCGAAAACTTGATGTTCACCGGCAGGCCGAGCTTGATGGCGCTGGGGCTGATGGTCATCAGTGGGCGAATGTAGCTGTAGGAGTTGTCGAACTCACCTTCCTCGACATTACGCGTCGGGTTGGCGGCGAACACAAAGTTGGCCTTGCCGAATTTTTCCGGCAGCACCGTGGCGAGGTTCATCGCCCGGTTCAGGCCCTGGCAATTGAGTTGGCCCAGGCCGCCGGCGGGTTTTTCGCCGTGGCGCAGGAATACCAGGGTTTGTACGCCGTCGGCCTGTTCGGCACGGCTGGTGCGCGACTCCAGGGTCAGGCCGATGGCGCCGCCCACCAGCAACAGCGGCAACATGATGTATGAATAGCGTTTCAGGCGTTGCGCAAGGCACGGAGGCTTGATTGTCATTGGTCTAGAGTCTTCAGTGCATCGGGTGAGGGTCGACATGCCCGGCCCCAGTGACGCCCAGGGCGTCCTGCGGTTTTCCTGTCGTTATAGCAAGGTGCCTCCATTCACCGTCAAAGCGCACTTAAGAGTGCCCAAGGGCGTATTGGTTCGCCCACGCGGGATAATAAGTCGCGGATGTTGCGCATTGATGACCCATGCAGGACACCGGGCAGATGACTATCATGTGGCCTTTCTGCTCAGGGGATTTCCCGATGAACCCACTCGCTGCCTTCCCGATTAATAGCAAATGGCCCGCGCACCATCCCGAGCGCTTGCAACTGTACTCGCTGCCCACGCCCAACGGGGTAAAAGTCTCAATCATGCTCGAAGAGCTGGGCTTGCCCTACGAGGCGCACAAGGTCAGCTTCGAGACCCAGGACCAGTTGTCCCCCGAGTTCCTGTCCCTGAACCCCAACAACAAGATCCCTGCGATCATCGACCCGGATGGCCCCGGTGGCGTGCCGCTGGCGCTGTTCGAGTCTGGCGCGATCCTGATCTACCTGGCGGAGAAAACCAGCCAGTTGCTCGCCGAAGACCCGGCCACCCGCTACGAAACCCTGCAATGGCTGATGTTCCAGATGGGCGGTATCGGCCCGATGTTTGGCCAGTTGGGCTTCTTCAATAAGTTCGCCGGCAAGGACTACGAGGACAAGCGCCCCCGCGACCGCTACGCCGCTGAGTCCCGGCGCTTGCTGGGCGTGCTGGAAAAACGCCTGCTGGGCCGCACCTGGATCATGGGCGACGATTACAGCATCGCCGACATCGCCACCTTTCCATGGATTCGCAACCTGATCGGCTTCTACGAGTCTGGCGACCTGGTGGGCATCGCCGATTTCCCTAATGTGCTGCGCGCGCTGGATGGCTTTGTCGCCCGGCCGGCGGTGATCCGTGGCCTGAATATTCCGAGCTGACCCATGCCGACCTTTGCTTTCAAACAACTGGATGTCTTCAGCAGCGTCGCGCTCAAGGGCAACCCCCTGGCGGTGGTGTTGGGCGCTGACAGCCTGACGGACCAGCAGATGGCCGATTTCGCCAACTGGACCAACCTCAGTGAAACCACATTTTTGCTGACACCCCGTGATCCCCGTGCTGACTACCGGGTGCGAATTTTTACCACCGTGCAGGAACTGCCGTTCGCCGGGCACCCGACGCTGGGCTCATGCCATGCGTGGCTGCAGGCAGGCGGTGTACCCAAGGGCGAGGACATCATCCAGGAGTGCGAAATCGGCCTGGTGCGCGTGCGCCGCCAGGGCGATGAACTGGCGTTTATTGCGCCGCCATTATTGCGCGCAGGTCCGGTGGAGGCGCCCGTGCTGGCGCGTGTCTGTCAGGGGTTGGGCTTGAGCGCCGCAGACGTTGTGCGCAGCCAATGGGTGGACAATGGCGCGGGGTGGCTGGCGCTGATGCTGGCCGATCGTGATCAGGTTCTGGGCCTGCAGCCGGACTATGGGCAATTGCTCGGCCTGGCTGTTGGCGTGATCGCCCCCTGCGACCCCGTGCGCGACGCGGTGGATACGCAGTTTGAAGTACGCGGCTTCATCGCCGGAGACGGCGCCCCCGAAGACCCGGCCACCGGCAGCTTGAATGCCGGTATCGCCCAATGGCTGTTGGGCGAAGGCTTGGCGCCTGAGCGCTATGTGGTCAGCCAGGGCACGGCCTTGGGCCGTGCGGGGCGCATTCGCGTCGAGCGCCAGGGCGATGATGTCTGGGTGGGCGGCGCGGTCGCGGTGTGCATTGAAGGGCGTCTACAGCTCTAGATCAATGAATTGTTGCGGGCCTCGCAATACACTGTTGGGCCCTCGGCGTTTGTGTTGCCTATGCCGGTGGGCATAAGCTTTCGCCCCAAAGTTTTTACCCCTATTTCAGGACCGCCATGACCAGCCAGTTCCCCCAAGCCCGCCCACGCCGCCTGCGCCGCTCCCCGGAGTTGCGTGGCTTGTTCCAGGAAACCGAGTTCACCCTTAACGACCTGGTACTGCCGATCTTTGTCGAAGAAGAAATCGACGACTTCGTGCCGATTACCAGCATGCCGGGCGTGCAGCGTATCCCGGAGAAGAAACTGGCCGCCGAGATCGAGCGTTACGCCCGCGCCGGCATCAAGTCGGTGATGACCTTTGGCGTGTCCCACCACCTGGACGCCAGCGGCAGCGACACCTGGAAGGAACGTGGCCTGGTTTCGCGCATGTCCTCGATCATCAAGGACGCCGTGCCGGACATGATCGTGATGTCCGACACCTGCTTCTGTGAATACACCGACCACGGCCACTGCGGCGTGATGCACGGCGCCCACGTTGATAACGACGCGACCCTGGTCAACCTCGGCAAGCAAGCCGTGGCCGCCGCCCGCGCCGGTGCCGATGTGATCGCACCGTCGGCGGCGATGGACGGCCAGGTCCAGGCGATCCGCCGCGCCCTGGATGATGCCGGTTTCACCCACATTCCGATCATGGCCTACTCCACCAAATTCGCCTCGGCGCTGTACGGCCCGTTCCGCGAAGCCGGCGGCAGCGCGCTCAAGGGCGACCGCAAAAGCTACCAGATGAACCCGATGAACCGCCGCGAAGCCGTGCGTGAATCGCTGCTGGATGAACAGGGAAGGCGCGGATGCGCTGATGGTCAAGCCGGCCGGGGCCTACCTCGACATCATCCGCGACATCCGCGAAGCCTCGCGCCTGCCGGTGGCGGCGTACCAGGTGAGCGGTGAGTACGCGATGATCAAGTTCGGCGCCCAGGCGGGGGCGATTGATGAGGACCGCGTGGTGCGCGAAACCCTCGGCTCGATCAAACGCGCTGGGGCGGATTTGATTTTCACCTACTTCGCGATGGACCTGGCCTTGGCCGGGGATCTAAAGATGTAGGAGCTGGTTTGTGTGGGAGCTGGCTCCCACATAAGCCAGACCCCACCAAGATCAACGCTGCGCAAACGCCAGGTTCAACCCCAGCCCCGCAAAGGCAGCCGCAAAACTGCGCCGCAGCCAGTTCTGCACCCGTGGTGACTCGATCACCGCACGCCGAAACACATTGGCCAGCAGGCCATACATCACGAACACCGCGAACGTCATCGCCATGAACACGCCGCTCAATACCAGCATCTGCACGGTGGGCGCCGTGCTGCCGGGCGCGACGAACTGCGGCAGGAAGGCCAGGAAGAAAATCGTCAGCTTGGGGTTGAGAATGTTCATCAGCAGGCCGCGCAGCATCAGGCTGCGGGCACTGGCGACCACGGGCGTGTCGCTGACGGCAAAGGCCGAGCGATCGCGCCAGGTGGCGTAGGCCACATACAGCAGGTAGGCGACGCCGGCGTACTTGAGCAGGTCGAACGCCAACGCACTGGTGTGCAGCAAGGCGGACAGGCCGAGAATCGAGGCCAGCAGGTGCGGGATGATCCCGGCAGTGCAGCCCAACGCGGCGAACAGGCTGGCGCGCTTGCCGGCGGTGAGGCCGGTGGACACGGTAAAAATCACCCCGGTGCCGGGAATCAGTACGACAATCAGGCAAGTGACGAGAAAATTCAGGCTGAGCATGGCATTCAAACTCCGTGTAGGAATGGTCAATGTCAGATCCTGTCACGATAGACGCGGGTTGGCGAGCGCACCCGGTCAGCGAACCCTGGTTACACTTGCGGGTCGATATGCCCGGTCCGTCGTTATTCAAGGAAGCACCCATGCCCTTACGCCGCTTGATCCTGTGCCTCACCCCCTTGCTGGTATTGGCCGGTTGCTCCACTGCGCGCGGCCCGCAACAGCCGGAGCGTAACGCAGCCGAGGTGAAGGCGCAGATCGTGCGCCTGCTGCCGGCGACCGTGGCGGATCGCAAGGGCTGGGCCCAGGACATCTACACGGCCTTCGACACCCAGAAGATCGACCCGAGCACCGAGAATATCTGCGCAGTACTGGCGGTGACCGAGCAGGAGTCCACCTACCAGGTCGACCCACCCGTGCCGAATATGGGCAAGATTGCCCAAGATGAGATGCTGCGTCGCGCCGCCAAGGTGTATGTGCCAGCAGTGGTGGTGCGCACCACCTTGCAGCTGCGTTCGCCCACCGGCAAGTCCTACGCCGAGCGCCTGAATGCCGCGCGCACCGAGAAGGACTTGAGCGGCATATTTGACGATTTCATCAGCATGGTGCCGTTGGGCAACACCTTGTTCGGCGGTTTCAACCCCGTGCATACCGCAGGCCCGATGCAAGTCAGCATCGAGTTCGCGCAGAAACAGGCACGGGGTTATCCCTACACGGTGGATGGCACGATCCGACGCGAAGTCTTCACCCGCCGTGGCGGCATGTACTTTGGCATCGCTCACCTGCTCGGCTACCCGGTGAACTACGGTCAACCGCTGTACCGCTTCGCCGACTTCAACGCGGGCTGGTACGCCAGCCGTAACGCGGCCTTCCAGGCGGCGGTCAGCCGCGTCTCTGGCACCGAGCTGGCGCTGGATGGCGACCTGATTCGCTACGGCTCGTTGCTGCCCGGCACCACCGAGCTGGCGGTGCGCTCACTGGGCGCGAAGCTGGATATGCGCAACCCCAGCATCCGCAGCCAGCTGGAGCAGGGCGAGCAGTTGGACTTTGAAGGCACCACCCTCTACAAACGCGTGTTTGCGCTGGCGGACAAGGCGGCCGGCAAGCCGATGCCACGGGCAATCCTGCCGGGCATCGTGCTCAAGAGCCCGAAGATCACCCGCAACCTGACCACGGCGTGGTTTGCCAAGCGCGTGGATGAGCGCTATCAGCGCTGCATGAAGCGCTGATCAGCTGCGGCGCTTGATAAACCGGCGCCACAACCACACCCACAACCACACCACCGGGAATGCCAGAATCACAAACGGCAGCACATAGCTTGCGCGTTCCAGGGCGTCGGCGGTGCCGTTCACCAGGTTGTCGCCGAGGTTGCTGAACATGCGGCTAAAGCGTGACGGCTGGTTTGCGCCGTCGGAGGAGCGGAAGTTCAGGGTCACGCGGTTGGTGTCGAGGCGGCGTTGCTGGTTGGCGGAGACTTGCGCCAGTTCCTGCAATTCGTTTTCGATGGCGGCTTGTTCTTTGCTCAAGGCGATCAAGTCGCTGACGGTGATGTCCTTGCGCTTGGCCAATTCATCCAGGCGCTGTTGCTGGGCTTGCAGACGATCCTGGCGGCGGCGCACATCGGCGACGGCGTCGGCCAGGTCCTCGGCGGTGGTGATGCGTTGGCCGAGCGTGCCGCCTTCCGTGGCCATGGCGACCATCGGCTCCACCCCGGCGGGCGCGATGCGCAGGATGATCTCGCCACCGTTGCCGTCTTCGGTGATGCCGAGGATGTTACAGGCGCCAAAGCGTGCGGTTTCACAGGCTTCGCGCGTGGCCTGCATACGCGGTGCGAGCAGGGCGCCGGGCAGGGCCAGGGTCAGTTCGTGCTCATAGGCCAATTGCGCGCCGGCCTGGCTTTGTTCGCCGTTGATTGCTCGTGCGCGGGAGTGATCCTTGGGCGAGCAACCGGCGAGGGTCAGGCCTGCGAGCAAGATCAAAATAAGCGGTGTGGCTTTGCCGTCCAGATGGCGCATTGCGGTTCCTTGGGAGGTGCGGGGAAATTTGGACGGCGATTAAAGCGGGTCTGGCGGATTAACGCAAAGCATCGTGCAGGATTTGCAGCGCTGATGGTGGTGGCTGGCGCAGAGGGGCTGGAGTACACCTCAGGCCTGACTCCAAGGAAGAACCCGCCATGATCGCTGTCCCCGAAGGTTTTGTTTCACTGCCCCGCAGCAGCCCGTTGCTCGACTTGTTGGGCCCGGCGTACTGCCGGGGTGAAGGCCTGCAACTGGAGATCGGCCTGCGTGCCGACAATCGTCACGCCAATGGCCGTGGCACCGTGCATGGCGGGGTGTTGGCGACCTTGGCGGATGTCGGCATGGGGTATGCGATGGCCTTTTCCAGCGAACCGCCGCTGCCGCTGATTACCGCGAGCATGACCTTGGACTACCTGGGGGCTGTGCAGGTGGGGGAGTGGATGGTGGTGAAGTTGGAACATCACAAGCGCGGGCGGCAGATGGCGTTTGCCACGGTGAGTGTGCAAGTGGGGGAGAAGGTGGTGGTGCGGGCGAATGCGGTGTTTGCGGTGCCCCGCTCTGATGAACGATAGAGATTAAATGTGGGAGCTGGCTTGTCGGGTCGCCGCATCGCTGCGATAGCGGTCCATCAGTGACAGGTTTGTAGCCTGACACACCGCAATCGCAGGCAAGCCAGCTCCCACAGTTGGACTGTGTTTATTCAGATAGAGCGGGTAAAGAAAAGGCCCGGTTTTCGTGGAACCGGGCCTTTTCAATAGTGCTCTTGCCAATCAGCTGCGTTCGAGGGCCAGCGCCACACCCTGGCCGCCACCGATGCACAGCGTCGCCAGGCCTTTCTTGGCGTCACGCTTGATCATTTCATGCAGCAGGGTCACCAGCACGCGGCAGCCTGAGGCGCCAATCGGGTGGCCGATGGCAATAGCGCCGCCGTTGACGTTGACCTTGTCCGCGTCCCATTCCAGTTCTTTGCCCACCGCCAGCGCTTGCGCAGCGAAGGCTTCGTTGGCTTCGATCAGGTCCAGGTCGCCCAGGCTCCAGCCGGCTTTGTCCAGGCAGCGACGCGTCGCCGAGACCGGGCCGATGCCCATGATTGCCGGGTCGACGCCAGCGTTGGCGTAGCTGGCAATGCGCGCCAGCACCGGCAGGCCGAGGGCCTTGGCCTTGTCGGCGCTCATCAGCAGCACCGCAGCGGCGCCGTCATTGAGGCTGGAGGCGTTGCCGGCGGTGACGCTGCCGTCTTTCTTGAATGCCGGCTTGAGCTTGCCCAGGGATTCGGCGGTGGTGCCGGAGCGGGGTTGCTCATCCACGGCGAAGGCCACGGGGTCGCCTTTGCGCTGCGGGATCAGGATCGGGGTGATTTCATCGGCGAAACGCCCGGCCTCAATGGCGGCAGCGGCTTTTTGCTGGGAGGCAGCGGCGAACGCATCCTGGGCTTCACGGCTGATGCCGTACTTGTCCACCAGGTTCTCGGCGGTGATGCCCATGTGGTAGTCGTTGAACGCATCCCACAGGCCGTCGGTGATCATGCTGTCGATCATCTTGGCGTGGCCCATGCGCAAACCGGTGCGCGCGGCGGGCAATACATACGGGGCCAGGCTCATGTTCTCCATGCCGCCGGCGATGATCACCTCGGCATCGCCGCAGCGGATGGCCTGGGCGCCCATGTGCAGGGCCTTGAGGCCGGAGCCGCAGACTTTGTTGAGGGTCAGGCTCGGCACTGCGTGGGGCAGGCCGGCGAGGATCGAAGCCTGGCGGGCCGGGTTCTGGCCCGAGCCTGCGGTGAGGACCTGGCCGAGGATCACTTCATCCACCAGGGCCGGGTCGAGGCCGGTTTGCTCCAGCAGGCGACGGATCACGGCGGCGCCCAGTTCCGGTGCCGGAACATTCGCCAGCGAACCCTGGAAGCTGCCCACGGCGGTACGGGTGGCAGCAACAATCACGACGTCTTGCATGAGATCTGTCCTCACTGGAAGTGCATTTCTGGAACGTGGTCCGGGACGATCAGTTTACCGGCGGTCTTGCTCACAATCTCCTCAACGCTGACGCCAGGTGCGCGTTCCTTGAGGACAAAAGCGCCATTTTCGATTTCCAGGTACGCCAGGTCCGTGAGTACACGCTTGATGCAGTTCGCGCCGGTCAGCGGCAGGCTGCACTGGCTGAGCAACTTGGACTCACCGTCCTTGGACGCGTGGGTCATGATCACGATGATGTTTTCTGCGCCGGCCACCAGGTCCATGGCGCCGCCCATGCCCTTGACCAGTTTGCCGGGGATCATCCACGAGGCAATGTTGCCTTGTACGTCCACCTCAAAGGCGCCGAGCACGGTGAGGTCGACGTGGCCGCCGCGAATCATCGCGAAGGACTCGGCGGAGGAGAAGATCGATGCGCCAATGCGCGCGGTGACGGTCTGTTTGCCGGCGTTGATCATGTCGGCATCGATGGTGTCTTCGGTCGGAAACGGTCCCATGCCCAGCAGGCCGTTTTCCGATTGCAGCATCACTTCCATGCCGTCGGGGATGTAGTTGGCCACCAGGGTCGGGATGCCAATACCGAGGTTGACGTAGAAACCGTCCTGCATTTCACGGGCGACGCGTTGAGCCATTTGTTCGCGGGTAAGAGCCATGTTCTGAGTCCTTATTGTTCGGGCTGGAGGCGGATTATTTGCGTACGGTGCGCTGTTCGATGCGCTTCTCGAACGTGCCGCAGATGATCCGGTCGACGTAGATGCCAGGGGTGTGGATCTGCGCCGGGTCCAGCTCGCCCGGTTCGACGATTTCCTCGACTTCGACCACGGTGATCTTGCCGGCGGTGGCGGCCAGCGGGTTGAAGTTCTGGGCGGTGTGGCGATAGATGACGTTGCCGAAGTGGTCGGCTTTCCAGCCTTTGACGATGGCGAAGTCGCCGGTGATGGACTCTTCCATCAGGTACGGGCGGCCTTTGAATTCGCGGGTTTCCTTGCCCTCGGCAACGGGCGTGCCGACGCCGGTGGCGGTGAAGAAGGCCGGGATACCGGCGCCGCCTGCGCGCATTTTCTCTGCCAGGGTGCCTTGGGGGGTCAGCACCACTTCGATCTCGCCGCTGAGCAGCTGTTTTTCGAACAGCGCGTTTTCGCCGACGTAGGATGCGATCACCTTGCTGATCTGCTTTTGTTCCAGCAGCACGCCCAGGCCAAAACCGTCGACGCCGCAGTTGTTGGAAACCACGGTCAGGTCGCGGGTGCCTTTGCGCTTGATCTCGGCGATGAGGTTTTCTGGAATGCCACACAGGCCAAAACCACCGGAGAGCACAGTCATGCCGTCTTCCAGGCCTGCCAGCGCTTCTTCATAGGACGCCACGCGTTTATCGAAACCTGCCATATGCACCTCTTTTATTGTTTGTGGGCCAGCCAATGAACCGAGTGTTGCGCTGCTGGATTGATTTGTTAAGTGGTTTTTTAAGGTTGATTGATTTAAAAAACAGCATAGTTGAGTCGTCGCCCGGAGCAGCCTCATGACAGTTAAACAGATGCGCGCCTTTCTCGCCGTGGCCCAGAGCCTGAGCTTTGCCGCCGCCTGTGAACGCCTGCACCTCTCCCAATCGGCCTTGAGCTTGACCATCAAGGGCCTGGAAGAAGGGCTGGGCGGGCGCCTGTTCAGTCGCAATACCCGCAACGTCGCGCTCACGCCAGAAGGGGAATCCCTGTTGCCGCTGGCGCGCCGGTTGATTGCCGATTGGGACAACGCCGAAGACGAATTGCGCCAGCGCTTCACCCTGCAGCGCGGGCGGGTGACGGTGGCGGCGATGCCTTCGTTTGCCGGCAACCTGCTGCCGCCGATCCTGAAGATATTCCGTGCGCGTTACCCTCAGGTGAATGTGACCGTGCATGACTTGATCAACGAGCAGGTGCTGGAGATGGTGCGCGACCGCCAGGTGGAGCTGGGTGTGGCGTTCGAGCCGTCAGAGGGTTCGTCACTGGCGTTTACGCCGCTGTATCTGGACCGTTTCATTGCCGTGGTGCCGGGCGATTCGCCGCTGGCGCAGTGTAGTGAGGTCGATTGGAAAACCCTGCTGGAACACCCCTTCATCACCTTGCAACGGCCTTCGACCGTGCGCGTGATGCTGGAAGAACACTTGGGGGCCTTGCAGATGAAGTTGCCGGTGGCGCTGGAAAGCCATCAACTGGCGACGGTGGGCAAGATGGTGGCGAGTGGTTTGGGGGTCAGCGCCGTGCCCGCGTTATGCGCGCGGCAGATGGAAGAGGCGGGTGCTCATTGCATTACATTGTGCGATCCGGTGATCGAGCGCCCGATAGGCGTGCTGACCAAACCGGGGCATGAACTGTCGGCGGCGGCACAAGTGCTGTTTGATATCTTTCGGGATGAGGCGGCGAAGGGGCGTTTTCCAACTTTCTGAATACACCACAAACAAGTGTGGGAGCTGGCAAGCCAGCTCCCACAGGAGTGTACAAGTTACTTTCTAGTAGTAGCGATCAATCACTTTAACTTGCGAGCTGTCCTTGACGGCTGCCCAGGCATTGTTAAGGGTGTCGAATACTTGTTCGATAAAGTTGCGATCAGCCGCAGCCTTCTTGCCGACATAACCCTGGCCCCGGCGGTACACCTTCAGGCGTGCTGCCAGTTCACGGTTATTACGGTCAAATTCGGCTTCTTGGGTATTGGGCGCCAGGCAGTCAAGTTGCACTTCGCCCGATTTGCCAATCCACAGGATATGGTCGTCGAGAGTGTCTTTCTGCGCTGCGAACATCTCAGCCAATTCGTCGATAGTTGGTTGGTTGTTCAGATTCATGTGTAAGCCCCTTGACCAGTTGGCGATCTATCAATTGATTCGTTAAAACTGCTTAGTTGTCTCCGGTTGCGAAAACCGGGCGTCAGCGACGGTCTGCCGAATACGGGCAGGGTCTTGAACCTGATGCATGTAGTCTTGCTGATGAACTGCTACGCCATGGTTTCATAACGAAGACAAGCAGCGTTTGAGCTCCTTGTACCGATCCTTGCGGGCCGGTCAGCTTCATCAATCTGCCTTGTGGGCAGTGCACATCCGGAAAAAACAGCTCGGCGGTCAGACGAGCTCTTTCAAAACGCTTGTTACCAACGCTCCCGATCCGGGAGACGTCTCGATAATGCAAGGACAAAAAGGTTACGTCAACGGTTATGTAGTGATTATTTTTGGTCACTACATAAATCGCCGTGGCGGCGGGGGGATGCGTGGAATTGTGACTTGGGCGTCATTTTTTGGCGTGGCGGGTCGGGGTTCGCAGCTCAATGATTCACTGCAAAACCCTGTGGGAGCGGGCTTGCCCGCGATAGCGGTCAGCCAGTTGATACATCTGTAACTGAAACACCGCTATCGCAGGCAAGCCAGCTCCCACACAAGCCTTGCTCATATTTTAGAGGGGAGGTGTTGCTAGCTCAGTCGCTCAACCAGCAACGGCAACAGCCGTTCGCACGAAGCTTCGATCTTTACCTGCAACAGTTCATCCCCGCGTGTCTTGCCCAGATTGATGGCAATCACCGGCTTGCCTTGTTCAACCATCGCCTTGCACAGGCGAAACGCCGAATAAGCCATCAGCGATGAACCGACCACCAGCAACCCCTCGGCCTGCGCCACCGCCGCCATGGCCTTGGCGGCCGTCGCCTGGGCGACGTTCTCGCCGAAGAACACCACATCCGGTTTCAAGCGTTGACCGTTGCAATGGGGGCAGTGGGGGACCTGGAAGCGTTCTTCAAAGGCCGGATCCAGCAACGTATCGCCATCGGGCGCTTGCACGGCATCGACGCCGGCCAGGTAGGGGTTCTCGTGTTCCATCCGTTGTTGGATCACATCGCGCGGGCTGCGCTGCTGGCAGTCCAGGCACAGCACGCGGTGCAGGCTGCCGTGCAGCTCGATCACGTCATGGCTGCCGGCCTGGTCATGCAGGGTGTCGACGTTTTGAGTGATCAACCCGCTGATGCGCTGGCGTTGTTGCAGGGTCGCCAGGGCCCGATGGGCGGGGTTCGGCTGGGCGATGCGCACCCTCGGCCAACCCAGCATCGCCCGCGCCCAATAACGGCGGCGGGCTTGGGCGGTAGCGAGGAATTCCTGGTACATCATCGGCGCCTTGCCCCGGCGTACACCTTCGCTGTTGCGATAATCGGGAATGCCCGAAGGCGTGCTGATGCCCGCACCGGTCAGCACCAGAAAGCGCCGTTCGGCCATGGCCCGGTGCAGGGTGTCGAGGTGGTCGTCCTGATGTTCCAGGCTGTCGAGCATGGGTTCCCCTATTCGCCGCGGATGTATTGCTCCAGTTGCTTGATCAGGTCTGCCTGGTCGGCAATGGCTTCTTTCACCAGGTCGCCAATGGACAGCAGGCCCAGCAGTTTTCCATCTTCGACGACAGGCAGGTGGCGCAGGTGGCTGTCGGTCATGATGTTCATGCACTCATCGACTTTCTTGTGGGTGTCGACGGTGATCACCGGTGAGCTCATCACCTCGTGGACCTTCGTGGTGACCGACGACAACCCCTTGAGCATGATCTTACGTGCATAGTCACGTTCGCTGATGATGCCCACCACGACGCCATCCCTGACGACCGGCAAGGCCCCCGACGTTTTTCTCCGACATGCGGACCAGCGCTTCAAACACGGTGTGGTCGTGTTTGATGACATGGACTTCCTGATTCTTCTGGTCCTTGGCTTTGAGCACTTGTGCAACGGTTTTCATGGCGGCCACTCCGGTGTTGTGGTTAGGAAGTCAGCGGGTCCCCTACAGAATCCTAGACGGCCCACGGGAGGGCAAGGTCCAAAGCGGCGTCAAACCCGTCGAAAAACGTCATTCGCCGGACTTTTTTCCGCTTTTACCCGGCATTTGCCGGTTTTTTGCCGCGCCGGGGGCTGGCGGCCGTCTTGCGTGGGGCGCTCTTGCGCTTCTTTTTCCACGGCGCAGCGCCTTGGCCTGGCGGGCCGGTGATGGTCATGCGCAGGCCATTGCAGCGCGCCACCTGCTTGCTCATCCAGGCCGCCTGCTTGGCGACGAACTCTTCCAGGCTCATCTCACCGCTTTGCACCATGTCCAGGGCTTGCTCCCAGATCGCGGTGGTGCCTGGGTCGGCAATGGCGCGGGGCACAGCGTCGATCAGGCTGAATGCCGCAGGCGTCGCCGACAGGGCCTTGCCGTTTTTCACCAGGTAACCACGGTCCAGCAGGCCCTGGATAATCCCGGCGCGGGTGGCTTCGGTGCCAATGCCCGTGGTGTCCTTGAGCTTTTGCTTGAGCAGTGGGTCTTCCACCAGTTTGGCGACGTTCTTCATCGCCTTGATCAGGTCGCCCTCGGTAAAGGGCTTGGGCGGTTGGGTCCACAGGTCCTTGAGGTTGACCTTGGCCACCGCATACTCCTGGCCTTGCACCAGCGTGGGCAACGCTTGCGGTGCAGGGGCTTCGCGGCCCTTGGCCGGCGCCAGGGCTTCGGGCAGGGCGCGTTTCCAGCCGGGTTCGATCACCACCTTGCCCACCGCGCGCAACGCGTGCCCGGCGCAGTCGAAATCCGCCTGGGTGCGGTCGTATTCATGGTTGGGCAGGAACTGCGCCAGGTAACGCGCGCGAATCAACGTGTACACCGCGCGGTGCTTGCCGGTGAGTTGACCCGCGTCCTTGCCGGCGCCGGTGGGGATGATGCCGTGGTGGGCGCTGACCTTGGCGTCGCTCCACGCCCGCGAACGGCGTTGCGGGTCGAGATGGGGCATCAGCTCGTTCACGGCAGCATCGGCTCGGCCCAGCGCGGCGAGAATCTTCGGCGCGTCGCTGTGCTGGCTGACCGGCAGGTAGCCGCAGTCGCTGCGTGGGTAGGTGATGGCCTTGTGGGTTTCGTACAACGACTGGGCGATGTCGAGGGTTTCCTGGGCGCCAAGGCCGAGCTTCTTGGAGCAGATTTCCTGCAGGGTGCCCAGGTCGAAGGGCAGGGGCGCCACCTCGCGCATGCGTTCGGTACGCAGCTTGACCAGGCGCGCGCTGGCCGCGTTGCGCATCGCATCGGCCGCGTCCCGCGCCAGTTGCGGGTTGAGGCAACGGCCCTGGTCATCGCAGCCATCCTCGGCCGCGCGCCATTGGGCGGTGAAGGTCATGTGCTGGTGCTGCAAGTCGACGTCGATGGCCCAATACGCCACCGGGACGAAATCGGCGATGCTGCGGTCGCGGTCCACCACCAGGCGCAGGGTCGGGGTTTGCACGCGGCCCACGGGCAGCACGCCTTGATACCCGGACTGGCGTCCGAGCAGGGTGAACAAGCGGCTCATGTTCATGCCGATCAGCCAGTCGGCGCGGGAACGGCCAAGGGCCGAGTGGTACAGGCTGAAGGTTTCGGCGCCGGGCTTGAGTGCGGCCAGGGCCTTGCGAATGGACGCATCGTCCAGCGCCGACAGCCACAAGCGCTGGATCGGCCCACGATAACGGCAGTGTTCCACCAGTTCGCGGGCAATCATCTCGCCTTCGCGGTCGGCGTCGGTGGCGATCACCAGTTCCTGGGCTTCCCCCAGCAGGCGCTTGACCGCCTTATATTGGCTGGCGGTCTTGGGCTTGACCCGCATCTTCCATTTTTCCGGGACGATCGGCAGGTCGGCCAGCACCCAGCGCTTGTACTTGGCGTCGTAGGCGTCGGGCGGGGCGGTTTCCAGCAGGTGGCCGATGCACCAGGTGACTGTGACCCCATTGCCCAGCCAGCAGCCGTCGCCCCGGCGACTGGCACCGAGCACGGCCGCGATGTCCTTGGCCTGGGAGGGTTTTTCACAGAGGTACAGCCGCATGGTCATCACATCAGATCGGGTTGATGCTGTGCAGGATGCTCAGTCAGCGAGCATTGATCAACCATTATCTGTATGGATGTACAGCAATTTGTGTGAGCGGCGCAAAACAAAATGTGGGAGCGGGCTTGCCCGCGATGGCGTCCTGTCTGTGCCGAATCTATCGACTGACACACCGCAATCGCGGGCAAGCCCGCTCCCACAAGGGATCTTCAGGGGTGGAAGATCAGTTGTTATCGATATCCACGTGCCGGGTTTCCTTCAGGCAGATCATCCCCACCACCAGGCTCACCCCCGTCACCACCACCGGGTACCACAGGCCGTAGAAAATATCCCCGGTGTACACCACCAACGCAAACGACACCGTCGGCAGGAACCCGCCAAACCAGCCGTTGCCGATGTGATACGGCAGGGACATCGAGGTGTAGCGGATACGCGTCGGGAACAGTTCCACCATCAGCGCCGCCAGCGGGCCGTAGCACATGGCCGCGATCAGGATCAGCGCGACGATCAGCACCACCACCATGGTTTTGTTGACCTGGGCCACGTCCGCCGAACTCGGGTAGCCGGCCAGGGTCACGGCGCCGCGCAGGGCCGCTTCGTCAAAACCGTCGATACGCACTTCGCCCACGCTCACCTGCACCGGGCTGCCGGCCGGGGCGGCGGCGCTGCTGTAGGGCAGGCCCTGCTTGACCAGGAAGGTCTTGACCTTGTCGCATGGGCTGTCAAATTTCGCCTTGCCCACCGGGTCGAACTGGAAGGTGCAGGTGGCCGGGTCGGCCAGCACGGTGATCGGCGCCTGTTGGCTGGCCTGGTCCATCGCCGGGTTGGTGTAGTGCGCCAGGCTCTTGAAGATCGGGAAGTACAGCACGGTGGCCAGCAGCAGGCCGAGCATCAGCACCGGCTTGCGCCCGACCTTGTCCGACAGCCAGCCAAAGAAGATAAAGAACGGCGCGCCAATCACCACGCTGATAATCAGCAACATGTTGGCCAGGGCCGGGTCCATCTTGAGGAACTGGGTGAGGAAGAACAGCACATAGAACTGCGCCGCGTAAAAGGTCACCGCTTGCCCGCCGTTGATGCTGAACAGCGCGATCAGCACCACCTTGAGGTTGTCCCAGTTGCCGAACGACTCACTGATCGGCGCCTTGCTCGCCTTGCCTTCCTCTTTCATTTTCAGGAAGGCCGGCGACTCGTGCAGGCTCATGCGGATCCAGGTGGAAATGCCCAGCAGCACGATGGAGAACAGGAACGGAATACGCCAGCCCCATACTTCGAACTGGTCGCCAGTGAAGTAACGGCACGCCAGCACCACCAACAGCGACAGCAGCAGGCCGATGGTCGCGGTGGATTGAATCCAGCTGGTATGAAAACCACGCTTGCCCGCCGGTGCATGCTCGGCCACATAGGTCGCCGCGCCGCCGTATTCGCCGCCCAGCGCCAGGCCCTGGAGCATGCGCAGCACGATGAGGATGATCGGTGCCGCGATGCCGATGCTGGCGTAGGTCGGCAACAGCCCCACGCAAAACGTCGCCACGCCCATGAGGATGATGGTCACCAGGAAGGTGTACTTGCGCCCGATCATGTCGCCCAGGCGGCCGAACACCAGCGCACCGAAGGGCCGCACCACAAAGCCGGCCGCAAAGGCCATCAAGGCAAAGATAAACGCCGTGGTGTCGTTGACCCCGGCAAAGAACTGCTTGCTGATAACCGCCGCCAGCGCGCCGTAGAGGAAAAAGTCATACCACTCGAACACCGTCCCCAGGGACGAGGCGAAGATGACTTTCTTTGAGTCGTTGTTGGTGCTCGCGTCTATGACCGAGCCCAGGGGTTGAGCATGTTCTGACATCGGGTAGCCCTCACAGTGATTATTTATTGTTGTTCCACTGTCGGCGCCAGGTGTGGCGCCGCTATTCAGATTGCATGAACCGTTTCTCTCTGCGGGGTGAGGCTCCTTGTGTTCGGCGAAAGAATAAGCTGCGCGGCTTTTTCCGCGATCATCAGCGTGGGCGAGCAGGTGTTACCGGAGGTGATGCGCGGCATGATCGAGGCATCGGCGATGCGCAGGCCGGGCACGCCGTGCACACGCAGTTGGGCGTCGACCACCGCATCGGCATCGCTGCCCATGCGGCAGGTGCCCACCGGATGGAAGATGGTCGTGCCGATGCGCGCCGCGGCTTCGTGCAGTTCATCTTCGCTTTGCAGCGAATCGCCGGGCAGGTACTCCACCGGCTTGAATGCGCGCAGGGCGGGTGCGGCAACGATGCGGCGCGTCAGGCGGATGGCATCGGCGGCCACGCGCAGGTCTTCTGGATGGCTGAGGTAATTGGGCCGGATCAGTGGCGCATCCGCCGGGTTGGCCGAGCGGATATCCACGCGGCCACGGCTTTGCGGGCGCAGGTCGCAGACCGACGCGGTAAATGCCGGGAACGCGTGCAGCGGCTCGCCAAAGCGCTCCAGGGACAGCGGCTGCACATGGTATTCGAGGTTGGCCGAGGTCTGTTCCGGGCCCGAACGGGCAAACGCGCCGAGCTGGCTGGGGGCCATCGACAGCGGGCCGCTGCGGTCGTACAGGTATTGCAGGCCCATGCCCAGCTTGCCCCACACGGAACCGGCGATCTGGTTGAGGGTGCGGGCGTTTTCCAGTTTGTAGATCAGGCGCAATTGCAGGTGGTCCTGCAGGTTGCCGCCGACGCCGGGCAGCTCACGCACGACTTCGATGCCCAACGGTTTGAGCACGCCGGAGGGGCCAATCCCCGAGCGTTGCAAAATACCTGGCGAGCCGACTGAACCGGCGCACAACACGATTTCCTTGCGCGCCTTCCAGCTTAGCGACTGGCCCAACTGGCGGCCGACGACTTGCGTGGCGCGGCCGTTTTCCAGGAGCACGCGGTCCACGTCCACTTCGGTCAGCACCGTGAGGTTGGGCCGCTGGCGGATCGGCTTGAGAAACGCCTTGGCCGCGTTCCAGCGCACGCCGGCCTTCTGGTTGACCTGGAAGTAGCCGCAGCCTTCGTTATCACCGGTGTTGAAATCGTTGATGTTGGCGATACCGCTTTGCGCGGCGGCATCGCGGAACGCGTCGAGGATCGGCCAGTGCAGGCGCTGTTGCTCGACCCGCCACTCGCCGCCGTCGCTGTGGAATTGCGAGCCACCGGCAAAATGGTTTTCGCTCTTTTTGAACACTGGCAGCACATCGTCCCACGCCCAGCCCGGATTGCCGGCCGCCGCCCAGCCGTCGTAGTCCTGAGCCTGGCCGCGCATGTAGATCATGCCGTTGATGGACGAGCAGCCACCCAGCACCTTGCCCCGTGGATAGCTCAGCGCACGGCCTTGCAGGCCTTCCTGCGCTTCGGTCTTGAAGCACCAGTCGGTGCGCGGGTTGCCGATGCAGTACAGGTAGCCGACGGGGATGTGGATCCAGGGGTAGTTATCGCGGCCACCGGCTTCGAGCAGCAGCACGCGGTGGGCGGGGTTGGCGGACAGTCGATTGGCCAGCAGGCAGCCTGCGGGGCCGGCGCCTACGACGATGTAATCGTATTCAGCAGTTGCAGTGGGCATCTGGGGTCTCGCTTGTTTTTCTTATTGCCTCCATCCTAGTTGTTAGTTTTCGTCTTAAAAATGTTAGTTTTTACCCAGCTGCTGTGCGTTTTTAAACAGCGCGTTGAAATAACGCGACCCGGGACCATGGAGAGGGAGGCGATATGTTCGACTGGAATGACCTGCGCTACTTTCTCGAGTTACAGCGCAGCGGCCGCCTGCTCACCGCCGCGCAACGCCTGAAAACCACCCACGCCACCGTCGCCCGGCATATCGAGGCCATCGAGAAAAGCCTCGGCACCGCGCTGTTCGTGCAGCACGCCCAGGGCTACGAGCTGACGCCCGCCGGCGAAGCCCTGCTCAAGCACGCCGAAGCCATGGAAAACGTCGCGCTGCTGGCCGAAGACGAACTCACCCATAGCGCCGCGCCGTTGGGCAAGATCCGCCTGGGCGTTGCCGAAGGGCTGGGGGTGATGTTCCTCGCCAGCCGCATGGGTGGTTTGTTTGAGCGCTACCCGGGCCTGGAAGTGGAACTGGTGGCGGTGCCGCGCTTCGTCAGCATCCTCAACCGCGAAGCCGAGATCAGCATCCACCTGGAGCGCCCCAGCGTCGATCAACTGGTCACGCGCAAACTCACCGACTATCGCCTGGCGCTGTACGCCAGCCGCGCCTACCTGGACCGCCACCCGCCGATTGAAAAGCGCGAGGATCTGGCGGCGCACGCGTGGATCGATTATGTCGACGACCTGCTGTTCAGCCAGGAACTGAAATTCCTCAGCAGCTTCTGCCGCAACCCCAAGGTGGTGTTCCACAGCACCAGCGTGATCGCCCAGCACCAGGCGGCGCGTTCGGGCTTGGGGATTGCCGTGTTGCCGTGTTTCATGGCCTCGGCAGACCCGGAGTTGGTGGCGTTGCTGCCGGGGGAGGGGATCATGCGCAGCTACTGGATCAGCTCGCGGCGGGAGTTGCACAAATCGGTGCGGTTGCGGGTGTTGTGGGATTACGTGGTGGAGTTGTGTGCACGGGAGCAAGGCTTGCTGCTCGGCGAGTCCAACTGACTGAAACCGGATTAAACCTGTGGGAGCAGTTTTTGTGGGAGCTGGCTTGCCTGCGATGCAGGCACCTCGGTGTATCAGGCAAACCGAGGTGATGCCATCGCAGGCAAGCCAGCTCCCACAGGAATAGGGTTGTGTCAGGTGGGTATTAGAGCTTCACCACCTGATGCACCTGCTCCGCACACGCCCGTGCCTCGTCGACCATCTTCCCAAACGCCGCGCTGACCATTTCATCATGGGTCAGCCAGCGCATCTTCTGGGTCAGGCGATAGTGATAGCGCAGCGCGCCGTCTTCACGCTGGCCTTCCAGGTCCAGGTCGTACCACGGCGAGCGCACCTGGCAGCCGGGAATGGCTTTATCCATCTGCCCACCGCTCAGGGTGATGGTGTAGTCATTGGTTTCCGGGTTGCCCTGGTCCAGGTCGGCCTGCTGCCCTTGGCGGCGGTAGTAGACGAAGGCATCCCAGCGGCCTTTGAGCGACTCATCGGTGTAGACGTAGCCATCCGCCAGTTTCTCCAGCGCGCGCTGGTCGTTCATGGTTGCGTTGACGCGATACCCGTCGTGAACGACAAAACCGCTGGCCGCGCGGCTGACGTGGCAGTCGCTGATTTCATGGCCGAAGTTGGCGCAGATGTTCTGGTCGGTGGCGGTGCTGCCTTGCTGGCGGTCGGCGACGCTCAGTTGCATCAGCGGCAGGCGGCTGAAGGTGAGGGTGGCCTGGATCGCGGCGTTGCCTTGCTGGTCGTAGTGCACCTGCTTGTCCAGGCGCAGGCTGGTTTCGGGGCGTTCCAGCGGGATATGTTCTGTGCGCACCTGACCCTGGGCGTCGTTGACCAGCACCCAGCGGTCCTGGATATCGGGCATGGTCTGGCCCGGGGCAAAGACCGGGTTGGTCGGGTCCAGCCACCAGACCTGGCCGTCCACTTCGGCGCGCACGATGGCGTGGTTGGGCGCGTTGGTGCCGGGGATCAACAGCGACTCCACCACATCGCCACGGCTGACCCAGGCGGTTTCGGCGGGGATGCCGCTGGCCTTGAGCATGGCGGTCAGCAGGATCGCCAGATCCTTGCAGTCGCCATACCCATGCTGCTCGATTTCCGCCAGGTTGAACGGTACATAGCCGCGCTCGGTGGCACGCCAATCGCCGAGATAACGGTAGTGATCGTTGAGGTGTTGCATCAGCGCCCCGACCCGTTCGGCGGGCGCCAAGTCGCGCGCGGCGGCGACGGCGGCCGCACTGTGTGGCGGCAGGCGGGCACCGAGGATCTGGTTGTAGCGCTGGGCGAAATCACCGAAGTACGCCTGTTGCTCCATGGCACTGCCCACTTCGATACGCGGGATGCGCAGTAGCGCGGCGTTGGATGATTCGTTTATGTAATTGAGAAAGGTCGGGGCTTTTTGCACCACGTCCAGGGTCTTGCCGTTGGCCGATGGCGTCACCTTGAAGCCATCGAACAGCTCGCTGCGCCACTGGATCGGCCGCTCGGCGGTAAACCGCGCCTTGAAGCGGTCGCGACGGGCCGCGCTGGGGCCGAACTTGAGGGCGTAGTGAAACTGCGTCATCAGCGGCTTGGCGGGGCGGTGCTCGCGCACGGTGTAGCGGATCTGCGTGCCGACGCGCAGGTTGGGAAAGGCCAGGGACGTCTGCTTGTCGCGGCTGAAACCCTGGTCCGGGTTGGGCGCGGTGCGCGTGTCGATCTGCGTGGCCGCCAGCGCAACCGGCTTGGCGCCGGGCTGGGTGGATTGCGCAGCGATCACTTCAAAGGTGTCGCCTTCGGCGTAGTCGAAGTCGATGCGCGAGAGCATCTCACGGCCGTTGGGCTTGAGGATGGTGTAGTGGTAGGTGGTGGTGCAGTCAGTGCTGGCATCACGGTTGAAGTGGCAATGCAGCTCGGTGTCGCTGGCCAGCGGGGCTTCGGCCAAGGGTTGCAGCGCGGCGAAAACGGAGGGAGCTGCGAGCCCCAGACTGATGGCAAGCAAGGGACGGTAAAACGCAAAACGGTACATGGGCGCCTCGGGTGACACATTGAAACAGCTACCTGGCAGGTAGCGAGAAGGCGCCGGATGATAATGGATCGCAACGGAGAAGGCGAGGATTGTTCGACAATTTATATGGCTGAAAGGCCCGAGATAGAGCCTTTTGTTTGATTTATGTCAGGGTTTTAGCAGTTCGAACTCGGCGCTGGCGAGCTTCTCGCCATTGACCAGCACGTGCACGGCATGTTTGCCGGGATAGTGCTTGCGAGTCGTCAGTTCACGGATATGTTGCTCGCGCCGAATGCTCTGCTGTTCACCCGCGCCCAGGGTAAACGCCTTGAGCTTGAACACTTTTTTCGCACTGTGCCCGGCGCTTTTTATGTAGTCGATGGCGTAGTCCACCACCAGTTTCTGCGCGGTGTCGGCGGTGGATTCCAGGTTGAACGACAAGCTGATCCGCTCTCCCAGGTTGATCACCGCGGGTGTCACGCTCAACTGATGAATCTTCACCTCGGCCTTGGCCCCTGCACCCATGATCGTCAGCGCGCGGGTGTTGCCTTGCTTGATCAGGCTGCGCAGGGCGTGGCGGGCGATCCAGGCGGTGTGGGGGTTGTCCAGTGACCAGCCTTCGATCAGCGTGAGGACCCAGTCCGGGTGGTCCTTGGTGATGTCGTTGAGGTGGTTGGCCACCGACTTGCGCACGTACAGGCTGGGGTCGGCCTTGAGGTTGTCGAGGATCGATGCGCACAGCTGGGGATTGGCTTGCACCTCGGCCAGGCGAAAGGACCACGGCAGGCGCGGTCGCGAGCCTTCGCTGGCGAGGCGGCGCACATGGTCGTTGGCGTCCAGCGACCAGGTTTGCATCACCGCCAGGGTGCGCGGCAAGTCGCGCAGCAGGAAGGGGCGGATAGCGAATTCGGCGGAACCGAAGGTGGTGAAATATTTGAGCGCGGCCATGGAGCGTTCGACGTCATCCAGCCCGTAGCTCGCCACGTAGTGCGGCAGGAACAGGCTGACAAAGCTGCTGTTCAGGCGCGGTGCCAGGGCGTAAAGCAGTTCCAGGGTTTGCGGGTAGTCGAGGGGGATCACCGCGTGCAGGCTCTCGCTGACCCGCGCCATGCGCTGCAGCACCGACAACTCGGCCAGCCCGGCCTTGGCGTGCTTGAGAAAGCCCTTGGCATCGAACGCCGGGTACACCGCGCTCATCTCATTGGCGATGTGTTGCAGGCGTTCGACGTTGAAGATTTCTTTCAGGGCCGGGGCGCTTTGGTCGGTCATCGGTGATTCCATGGGGTGATTTAGAGAAACCAGCGGTATTCCCTGGCGTGGATCTCTTGCTGGAACGCCAAGTGGTCCTGGCGTTTGTTCTCGCAGTACACGTCGACAAATTCGGCGCCCAGCTTATCGCGCAATACGGCTTGGTGTTGCATGGCGCGTACGGCATCGAGCATTTCCACGGGGAAATCGGTGCCGCTGCTGCGGTCGTCGTTCAACGGGGCGATGGGTTCGCGCTTGGCTTCAAGGCCGTGTTCCAGGCCAACAAGGATTGCTGCCAGCACCAGATACGGGTTGGCGTCGGCGCTGGCCAGGCGGTGTTCGATGCGCAGGTTGCGCGGGTCGGATTCGGGGATGCGCACGCAGGCGTCGCGGTCTTCAAAGCCCCAGCTGGCGCGGGTCGCGGCGTTGACCGTGCCACCCAGGCGGCGGAAGGCGTTGTGGTTGGGCGAGAAGATCGGCATGCAGTGCGGCAGCAACTCCAGGCAACCGGCCACGGCATGGCGCAGCGGTTGCTGCTGGTGCGCCGCCAGCAGGTTGTTGCCCGCCGCGTCATACAGGCTGACATGCACGTGCATGCCGCTGCCGGGGTATTGCAGGTAGGGCTTGGCCATGAAGCTGGCGCGGTAGCCGTGTTTCAGCGCCACGCCACGGGTGCTGCGGCAGAACAGGGCAGCCCAGTCGGCGGCGCGCAGGCCGTCGTCCAAGTGACCAAAGTTGATCTCGAACTGACCGGGGCCGATTTCGGCGGTGATCACCGTGATGTCGATGCCTTGGGCCTTGGCCGTTTGCGCCATGTCGTCGAGCACGTCGCTGAAGCGCGACAGGCGTTCGATATGCAGGTTGGGCTGGTCGTCGGCGTCGTCGCTCAGCGGGTCGCGGGCGAATTGCGGCAGGCCGTCGGCGAGTTTCTTGTCGAACAGGTAGAACTCCAGCTCAAACGCCACCACCGGGTGAATGCCTTTGTGGTGCAAACGTTCCAGCACCTTGGCCAGCACTTCGCGGGGTTCGAATTCGATGGGCGCTTCGGTGCCGTCCGAGGTGATCAGCATCTGCCCCAGCGGCTGCGATTCCCAGCTCACCGGCTTGAGTGTGCCGGGCACCAGGCGGCGGTTGGCGTCTGGGTCGCCGTCGTTGAAGCAGTAATCGCCAATCTTGAACAAACCACCCTGAACCCCTAGCAGCACTGCGTTCTGCGGCAGCTTGAGCGGGCTGCCGGCGGCGACTTTTTCCAGCATCTCGATGGGATAACGCTTGCCGTAGAAATGCCCCGGAATGTCCAGGGCGATCAGGTCGACGTAACGCACGTCGGGGTGGTTCTGGCGAAAGGTCCGTACTTCGGCCAGCAAGGTGGAGGAATGGCTTTTCACGGGTGCAGCTCCTAGTTGTAAACCCACAACACGCGGGCGGGCAGGTCGGTCAGGTTGGCGTAGCGACAGTGGGCGAAACTGGCCAGGTGAAAGCTGTCGCCAGGGCCCAGGGTGACGGAATCGGTTTCACCCTCCACCCACAGCGTCAATTCGCCTTCCAGCACAAAACCGGCCTGTTCGGCGCGGTCGCTCATGGTCTGTTCACCACTGTTGGCGCCGGGGGCGAGCAGGCTGTCGAGCATCGAAAAGGCACCGTTCATGCTTGGCGACACGAGGATGTCGGTGATGCCGTTGGCGTAATACACCGTGCGCCGCTCGTTGGGGCGGGTGATCCAGTCCACCGCTTTCGGTTTGGGCTGGCTGTAGAAGTAGGTGGTGGGCACGTCGAGGGCGTGGCTGATGGCGGTCAGGTCTGCCACGGTCGGGCGTGACAGGCCGCGCTCGACCTGGGACAGGAAACCCACCGAACGCTCGATTTTCTGCGCGAGCTGGGCGAGGGTGAGCTTCTTGTGCTTGCGCAGGTCGTGGATCAACGCGGCGAGAGTGGCGAGTTCTTCTTGGGGTGTCATGAAATTTATGTCGAATAATTTCATGAAAAATTACAGGAATTATTTCATATGGGCAATGGGCTATCTGCGATTGTTGAATCCCCTGTGGCGAGGGAGCTTGCTCCCGCTGGGCCGCGAAGCGGCCCCCACCCATGCGCTACGGTTTTTCAGATAGTCCTCGGTGGAGGCTTTTGGGGCTGCTGCGCAGCCCAGCGGGAGCAAGCTCCCTCGCCACAGGTTGGGTGCAGGCTTGAAAATTCGGGTTGAATGATCGCGTGTGGCAGCGGTCGGAACTTGGGTACGCCCATTGATTGAAGGAGCACCCATGAAAGCCAAATCCCTCGTTGCCAGCCTGTTGCTCGCCACCAGCCTGTCCACCGCCAGCTTTGTCGTGCAGGCCGGTGATACCCCGCAGGAAACCGTGCAGCCTTCCAATATCAACACCCGCGACTTGAAAGAAGGCGACCGTGCGCCGGACATTCTGATGCGCAAGGAATCGGCCGTCAGTGATTGGAAAAAACGCGGCCTCAAGCAGCCGGAGCAAGACAGCCAATGGGCACGGGTCGGTGATAGATTTGTGCTGCTCAAGACCACCAACGGCACGATTCTCGAGATCACGCCCGTCAAGAAATGACCTTGCATTTTGTCCCCGCTCCTGAGTTAAGGTAGCCGGCTGTAGAGGCCGCGTTACCTTGAAAAAAGAGAGCAGGATGCTTGCCACAATAAGAAACTACCCCCGCACCGTGAACCTGTTGCTGTCCGCCACGTTGATGCTGACGTTGGCCAAGGCGATCACCTTTCCCTATCTTGTGATTTACCTGACCAGCCACTTCGGCCTGGACATCACCCAGGTCGGCCTGGTGATTGGCAGTTCATTGATCGTCGGTTCATTGCTCAGCGTGTACGGCGGTTTTCTTGTCGACCGCATCAACAGCTACCGGCTGCTGCTTGGCCTGAGTGTGCTGTTTGTGCTGGGCTTTATCGGTACGGTCCTCGCGCAGAATATCTGGGCGTTCTATAGCTGCCTGATCCTGATCAACCTTGCTTACGCGGTTATCGACATCGCGGTGAAAGCCGGCTTCGCCAGCCTGTTGCCGGAAGAGGCACGCAGCGAGGTGTTCTCCATCAAGTACACCCTGACCAATATTGGCTATGCCGTCGGGCCCGCGTTCGGGGCAGTGGTGGCGAAGCTGGATATCAGCCTGCCGTTTATCTTGTCGGCGCTGTTGGGGGTGGTGTTTTTCCTGCTGTACTGGCGCTGGGGCGACCGCACGCTGACCACGGTGGATGCGACGCAGAAGCCGGTGTCGTTTATGGCCGTTGGCCGCGTGCTGTTGAAGGATCACCGACTGGTGTGCTTCACCCTTGGCGGGCTGCTCAGTGCGGTGGTGTTCGGCCAGTTCACGGCCTACCTGTCGCAATATCTGGTGACCACCACCACTGCGGAATACACCTACACCGTAATCAGCGCGGTCCTTACCACCAACGCCGTGCTGGTGATTGCCTTGCAGTACGTGATTGGCCGACGCATTTCCCACCGTCACCTGAGCCAATGGCTGATTTTCGGCTTGAGCATGTTCATGCTGGGGTTGATCGGCTTTGCGCTGTCTACCAGCGTGCTGTGGTGGGTACTGGCGATGGCGGTGTTTACGGTGGGGGAGATTATCGTGTTCCCGGCCGAGTACATGTTTATCGACCGCATCGCCCCGGACCACCTGCGCGGCATGTACTACGGCGCGCAGAACCTGTCCAACCTCGGCGCGGCCCTGGGACCGGTGTTGTGTGGGCTGGTGCTGGCCAGCCTGCCGGCCCACTACATGTTCTACATGCTGGGGGCGTTTATCGTGGGCGGTGGGGTGTTCTATTTCATTGGGGCGTCGCTGAAGGCCAATCCTCCAGCGTGAGCTTGCCGACGGTGTTGCATTGCAGTTCGTAGCGCAGCTCGTCCACCATCTTTGCCACTTCTTGCGGGGTCTGCAGCCGATTGGTGCTGATCCCGGTCACCACCAGGTCAACCCGGCCGGTTTGTGCGTCGTAGACCTTGAGGGTCAGCGACGCATCCCGGCACAGGGTGAATTCACACGTCAGCGGCGACAGGCCTTCTTCGATGCAATTTCGCAGTTGAGAGAGGGTAAACATGCGGGTTCCTTCAGGGCATGAACTTCGACACCTGAAGGTTATTGATTGCCCGCGCGCGCCATAAGGCGAATTCGCACTAGGTGTACTAGTGCATTTGCACTTCAAGCGCCTACTTTTTAAGCCGCAGTTCACCGGCAAACAGCCCGCGTTCACGGGCCCAGACGATGGCAGCGCTGCGGCTGTGCACGCCGAGCTTGGAGTACACCGTGGCCACATGGTTGCGCACGGTGTTGGGGGCCAGTTTCAGGCGTGAGGCGATCTCCTTGTCGGCCAAGCCTTCGCAGATCAGGCCCAGTACATCCCGCTCGCGGGCAGTCAGGTCGGTGAAGGCCACGTTCGGCAGGTTGGGGCTGTTGACGCTTTTGGCGTTGGCCAGCTTCTCGATCAGCGTCTGGCTGAACCAGGAGGCGTCCTGCATCACTTCTTCGATGGCGGCCACCAGTTCAAGCTCCGAGCGTTTGCGTTCGGTGATGTTCATCAGCACCAGCAGGTAGCAGGGCACGTCCTCGATGATCACGGTATCGGCAGACACCACGCAGTCGATCACCTCGTTACCTTTCTTGCGCACCTTGAGGTCCTGACCGTCCAGGTTGCCGGACTTTTCCAGGGTGGCAAACAACTGCGCACCCGCCTGGGGGCTGTCGATGAAGTCGATGTCTTCGATGGCTTTGCCGATCAGTTCTTCGCTGATATAGCCGGTGATGCTCATGAAGGCTTCGTTGACGTCCACCACTTGGCGGTTGTCGGCGCTGCACACCAGGGTCGGTACCGGTGTCAGGCGGAACGACTTGGCGAAGCGCTCTTCGCTCTGGCGCAGGGCGATCTCCGCCTTGCGCCGTGGCTCCAGGTCGGTGAAGGAAAACAGCATGCAGTCTTCCTCGTTCATGTCCAACGGCTGGCCGGCAACGATCACCAGCTTGCTGCCGCCCGCGGGCAATTTCAGCTCGGCCTGCATCTGCGGGATGGTCGCCCCTTCGCCCAGGCGCTGGATGGCCAGGTCCTTGCGCTCGGCGTGTTCCAGCACGTCCAGCTCATAGACGGATTTACCGATGACCTGGTCGCGGTTGTAGCCGGTCATCTCCAGAAAACCCCTGGTTGACCTTGATATAGCGCAGGTCGCTCAGGCGGCAGATCACGGCGGGTGCGGGGTTGGCATTGAAGGTTTTTTCGAAGCGCTGTTCGGCGCTGGCCCACTCGGTGGCGTCGCTGAGGATCAGCACCAGCAACTCCGGTGCACCGTGTGAATCGCTGATCACCAGGCTGCGCAAGCGGTGGACCCAGGTCTTGTCCGCATCGTCGGTGGGCGTGACCTCCACCACCACGTCACTGAATTCATCGCCCGCTGCTGCACGGGCCAGAGGATAGTTTTCCAGCAGCACAGGATGGTTGTTGCGATAACGCAGGGCGAAGCGTTCGGCGTATTCCCGGGTGTTGGCGCCCAGCGCCTCGACGTTATCAACACCGTGCATGCTCAGTGCGGCTTCATTGGCCCAGAGGAGGGTCTGGTCGACTTCGGCGAGGATGATCCCGTCGGACAGGCCGGAGATGATCTGCTGCAATTGGCGGCGGTTGGTTTCTTTGGCGAGGACATCTTGGGGCATGGGGGCTCCGGCGGTTGGGCGCATGGGAGTACGACACCTGGAGCTCAGGATAGTGCAGGGGAGTTGCTTCGTGTGGGCGCGCGGTGTCGCGCTGCACTTGCCAAACCCACTCAGTTCTGGGAAAACCCCAGCCTTCACGCATCCTACGAGACCTTCATGAGCAACGACGAACTCCAGATCACCGACATCCGCCTGGGCGACGGTAAAACCGTGGTCAAGGGCGCGCTGATCACCACCCAATACACGGGCACGTTGGAAGACGGCACTGTGTTCGACTCATCCTGGGAGCGCGGCAAACCCTTCCAGTGTGTCATCGGCACCGGACGCGTCATCAAGGGCTGGGACCAAGGCCTGATGGGCATGCAGGTGGGCGGCATACGCACACTGTTCGTGCCGGCGCACCTGGCGTATGGCGAGCGCTCGATGGGCGCGCATATCAAGCCCGGCAGCAATCTGCGCTTTGAGATCGAATTGCTGGAAGTGCTGACGCGGGATGAGTGAGGCGGGGTGAACATGGACGTTGATCGACAGGTGTTGCCGGGTTGCACCACTGACGGTATTCGGGTGGTTGAGTTGGGCGACCGTGATGAAGCCGAGTTGCAACGGTTTTTCGAGCAGGCGCCAGAGTATTTCATCGCGGTCAACGGCGAGCCCGCCACGCCGACCGAGGCGCGTGAAGAGTTGCAGGGTGCGTTGCCGGCGGGTTGGCGTTGCACTCGGATGTACTGGCTGGGTTATCGCGATGCCGAAGGCCGCTTGGTTGCCGTGGTGAACATCGCCGCGGATTTATTGGCGGTCGGTGTGTGGCATATCGGCTTGCTGCTGGTGGAGGCGCGCTTGCATGGCACTGGGCTGGCTCAGCGGCTGCATGCGGACCTTGAACGCTGGGCTGCCGGGCAAGGGGCTCAATGGCTGCGGTTGACGGTGGTCGTCGGCAATACCAAGGCCGAACGCTTCTGGCCCAGGCTTGGGTACGTGCAGGTGCGGACTCGCGAGGGGATCACCATGGGGCGGCAGGTGAACAGGGTGTCGATTCAGGTCAAGGCGCTGGCGGGTGGGCAGGTTGAGGACTACCTGGTGCGGGTGGTTCGGGATCGGCCCTGACTCGTCCGGGCTCAAGAAAGTGGTTCCTGAACCTATTCTGAAGAAATTTCCTGTTCACAATACGGACACTTTCCTACGGTTTACTCTCCCGCAGTCGGGGCGTAAGCTTCGCCCGTTTTCATCAATAGCGGAGACCCTCAGTGGGTACTTGTTCGAGCGACAGTCGTCGGCCGGTCCTGGTAACCGGCACAGCCTTGGCAAGGTAGCGCGCATTTTCCCGATGCCGTTGTCTCGCCCCAAGCGAGAAGCGGCATCCCGGCAGCAGCCATTCCTGGCGCCTGCCTGAATCCCTCTCATCGACGCTGACCCACACCTGGGTAACCCCGGTGTGCGACCTGCTGCCCGGAACTCCCGTTTCTGCAAAGCCGTGCGGCGGCCTTTCAATGTGCCGCAGCGTTCATGGAGTTTTTTCATGCAAGCCATCAACAACATCAACTTCAATTCCCTGGTCGATACCCTGGTCAGCCTGTCCGCCGCGTTTATCCTCGGTGGCCTGATCGGCTTCGAGCGCCAGTACCGCCAGCGCACGGCGGGTTTGCGCACCAATGTGCTGGTGGCGGTGGGGGCGGCGATTTTCGTCGATATGGCCAACCGCCTGGGCGGCGCGGAAGGCGCGGTGCGGGTGGTTGCGTATGTGGTGTCGGGCATCGGTTTTCTCGGTGCCGGGGTGATCATGCGCGAAGAAGGCAATGTACGTGGTCTCAACACCGCCGCCACGCTCTGGGCGTCGGCCGCGGTGGGGGCCTGTGCCGGTGCCGACCTGATTCTCGAGGCGTTGCTGGGCACCTTGTTTGTGCTGGCGGCCAATACGCTGCTGCGGCCAATCGTCAACAACATTAACCGTCAGCCGTTGGATGTGGTGTCGGCGGAGGTCACCAACATTCTTTATGTCGTTGCGCGGCGTACCCAGCAAAAGGCGGTGCTGGCCTTGCTGGAAGCGGAGCTGGCGCGTTGCAACTATCCCGCCAGTGACGTGGATGTGCGCCCGTTTGGCAGCGAAGAAGTGGAGATCGAAGCGACTCTGGCAGTGACGTCTGTCGATGGTGACGAGCTGGACGCGCTGGTCGCACGCATTTCCACCTCGGCCTTGGTGGTGCAGGCCTTCTGGAGCCCAAGTACCACGGAGTAGTGGGTCAAATGCCTGGCATAGGGTTGGCTATGCTTTTGTGAGGAAAAGTCCTACATGCAATCAGGACTAACCCTTCAATTTAAACACCTCGCCGTTGTTAAAGTTGCGCGCTTGCGGCTGCCCAATAACAAAGGCACGGCATCAGCTGGCAGTGGTGGTGTTCTATTGGAGGGGCCAGGTTGAGCCTGGCGAGTGTCCTGATGAAGTGCAGTGCCGTTTGTCGGAACTGTCATTTTTCACAGGTGCTCGGGTCCCGTGTGATATGTCAGGTTACTTTGTCTTCTCAGGTGGGTTTTATGAGCAAAGCTTTGATTGTCGATGATCACCCGTTTATTCGCGCCACGGTCCGCTATCTCTTGAAGCAGGAAGGCTTCGATAAGATTTATGAAGCGGGGAATGGCGCTGACGCTATGCAGGTTGCCCGAGAGGAGCGCCCGGACCTGGTCATCCTTGATCTGGCGATGCCCAAGCTTGGCGGCTTGGAAGTGATCAGCCGAATAAAGGCGTTGGGCTTGCCGTGCAAGATTCTGGTGCTCACGTCCTACCTGGCAGTGTTCTTTTCCACTCGCTGCATGCGTGCCGGAGCCATGGGATTTGTCGCCAAGACCGGTGAGCTGGACGAGCTGCAAAAAGCGATCAAGGCGGTAATGTCCAACTACAGTTGCTTTCCCAGCCTGCCGACCAGTTCGGTGCGCCGCGATGATCTGCAAACCACCGAGCTCGAGTTGGTGGAGGGGCTTTCGGATCGCGAGTTGACGGTGTTGCAGAAGCTGGCCCTGGGCCTTGGCAACAAGGAAATTGCCGAAGACATGCTGCTGAGCCACAAGACCATCAGTACCTACAAGACGCGCCTCAAGGAGAAGCTGCGCATGTCTTCCGTGGTGCATTTGTCTAAATTCGCCCAGCGCAACCATCTGATCTGAAATGGCCACCCTTCGGCTGGCGAAATTCACTGCCATCCTGCTGATGGGGTCTTTGCCCTGGGTGGCGATGGCTCTGGATGAACCTCATGTGCTGCGATTGCTGGGCCATTCCAGTCTTGAAAAATCCACGGTGCAGCTTGATGAAACGGACTGGCGCTGGCTGCGAGAACGGCGCACCTTGGTCATGGGGGTGTCGGCCCCTGATTACGCGCCGTTCGACCTGAGTAACAACAATGACGAACTTGAAGGCATCTCCGCCGATTATGCGGCGCTGATCGCACAGATACTCAATGTCACGATTGAAGTCAGGCGCTACGACACCCGCGATGAAGTGATCGAGGCACTCAAGTCAGGTGCGCTGGATTTCCTAGGGTCGGCCAATGGTTATGAGGCGGCGGATACACAGTTGGTACTGTCACGCTCCTACGCCAATGACCAACCGGCCCTCGTGACCCGCTCAGGCGCCAGCCAGTCGTTGCCGGCCGACCTGGCGGGCAAGCGTGTGGCGATGCTCTACCACTACATGCAGCCCAATGCCGTCCAGGCGTTTTACCCCCGCGCGCAATTGCAGTTGTATGGCTCGACTCACCAGGCTATTGGCGCAGTGGCATTCGGCCAGGCAGATGTCTACCTGGGTGACGCCATCAGCACCCGCTACCTGATCAACAAGAATCATCTCAACAACGTCCGCATTGAGGATTTCTCTGCCCTGGAGGTCAACCCGTTCGGGTTTGCCTTCACCCTGGATAACGAGCGGCTGCTGAAGATCATCAATGCTGCACTGGCCGCTATCCCGGCCGCGCAGCAGATGGAAATCCTGCGTCGCTGGAGCGCCGGTGGCGGTGGTGCCCTGGGGGCTGAGCGGTTGCGCTTGAGCGACAGTGAGCAACGCTGGCTGGAGAAGCATCCGCGGGTGAGGGTGGCGGTACTCGACAAGTTCGTCCCGCTGTCTTTCTTCAACGAGAACGGGCAGTTTGAAGGGTTGAGCGCCGAGGTCCTGTCGCGGATCAGCTTGCGCACTGGCTTGAAGTTCGAGGTGGTGCGGGACAGCTCGCTGTTGCGGCAAATCGACCAGATCAGCAGCGGTCAGGTTGAAATGCTGGCGGTGATCACCCCGAGCGTCGAACGCGCCGATAAATTGCGCTTTACCCGACCTTACTTGTCCAACCCTTACGTGCTGGTGGTACGCGCCGATGATGACAGCGTGGTCACCCTTGAGGACCTGCCGCGCAAGCGCGTGGCGTTTATCGGCGGCAACAGCCTTGCTGCGCAGATTGCCCAGGACTACCCCGGCATCGAGTTGGTCTATGTGGAAAACCCTGAACAGGCCATGGAGTTGGTGGCCAAAAGTAGCGTCGATGCCACCGTCGTTTCGCTGATCAGTGCGCGCTTTATGATTGCGCGCCACTATCGTGACCGGCTGCGTATGACCAGCACGGTGGGTACTGAGCCCGCGCGGATTACCTTTGGTGTCAATCGCAGCCAGTTGGAGCTGTATTCAATCCTCGACAAGGCCCTGTTGAGCATCACGCCGGAAGAAATGGACGAGTTGACCAACCACTGGCGCAGCGAAGTGATCATCGGCGACAGCTACTGGTTGCGCCATCGCACGGCAATCGTTCAAGGCTTCGCCCTGGCCGCGTTGCTGCTGCTGGCGACCCTGGGCTGGGCCATTTACCTGCGCCGCCTGATTCGTACGCGGGTTCAGGCCGAGCGTGCCTTGAGCGACCAGATGCGTTTCATGAGCGTGCTGATCGATGGCACGCCCCACCCGATTTATGTACGCGACCGCCAGGGTCGGTTGATGGCCTGCAACAACGCCTACCTCGATGTGTTTGGCTTCAAGCTGGAGGATGTGATCGGCAAGACGGTGATGGAAACCGACACCGGCAACCCGCCTCAGGCCCAGTCTTTTCATGATGACTATATGCGGTTGATGACGCGGGGCGAACCGCAGATTCAGGACCGCATCCTCCGGGTGCCCAGTGGTGAAGTGCTGACCATCTACCAATGGATGCTGCCCTACCGTGATGGCGATGACAGCGTGGTGGGCATGATCGCAGGCTGGGTGGATGTCAGCGAACGCCAGCGTCTGCTGGGCCAGTTGCAAGACGCCAAGGATGACGCCGACGCCGCCAACCGGGCGAAGACCACCTTTCTGGCGACGATGAGCCATGAGATCCGCACGCCGATGAACGCAGTGATCGGCATGATCGAACTGGCCTTGAAAAACGCCGAACAGGGGCGGGCGGACCGTGATGCGCTGGAGGTGGCGTCGGTGGCCTCGCGCAGCATGCTGGAGCTCATCGGCGATATTCTTGATATCGCGCGCATCGAATCCGGCCATTTGTCCCTGGCCCTGGAACCGGCGAACCTGAAAGAGCAGTTGGCATCAGTCGTGCGGGTGTTTGACGGGCTGGCACGGGCCAAGGGCCTGGTGCTGCAGGTTGAGCTTGATTCGACGATCGACCGAGCGGTACTGATCGATCCGCTGCGCTTCAAACAGGTCGTGTCGAACCTGTTGAGCAATGCGATCAAGTTCACCGCCAGGGGGCAGGTGCAGCTCGGTGCGCAGGGGGTGGTGGCAGGAGACCAACTGACGCTGCGGTTATGGGTGCAAGACAGCGGCATTGGCATCAGCGCGGAGGACCAGCAACGGCTGTTCAACCCGTTTATCCAAGGAAGCAATACCGAGCAGTCGGCACGCAGTGGCTCTGGTCTGGGGCTGGTGATCAGCCGCAATCTGTGCGAAATGCTCGGTGGCCAGTTGCACTTGAGCAGTGTGCTGGGGCAAGGCACGCGGGTCGATGTGCGGATGGTGTTGGCGGTAACGGCGGCTTTGCCGGCCCAGGTGTTATCGGCGGTGCTGGAGACTCCACCGCCCCAGGCATTGGATATCCTGGTGGTGGACGACTACCGTGCCAATCGACTGTTGCTGGGCCGACAACTGAGCTTCCTGGGGCACCGCATCACCACTGCCGACGACGGCCTGCAAGGGGTGCAATACTGGCAGGCGGGGCACTTTGACGTGGTCATCACCGATTGCAACATGCCGCTGAAGAACGGTTATCAGTTGGCGCATGACATCCGCGCCCAAGAGCGTCAGCGAGGCCTGGTGCCGTGCTTGTTGTTGGGCTTTACCGCGAATGCCCAGCCAGAGGAGGTGGAGCGCTGTCGGCAGGCGGGTATGGACGGCTGCCTGTTCAAGCCCACCAGCCTTGACGACCTGCGGTTGGCGCTCGCTTCGCGCGCCGCGCGCGTTGCCCAGGCTGACGGCCTGCCGATGCTGGATCTGAGCACACTGACCGGACTGACCGGGGATGACCGGGGCGCCCTCAAAGAATTACTGATCCCGTTGATCGAAAGCCTGAAAGCCGACCTCGAGTGGTTGTCGTTGCCTCAACAGGCGTTTGATTTTGCCAGGCTGCATGACCTCGCGCACCGTGCCAAGGGGGGCGCACGAATGGTCAAGGCGCAGGCGCTGATCGACCGTTGTGAAGCATTGGAGGCTGCGTGTGAGACACAGGACAGGCAGGCGCTGGGGCCAGCGATTGAGGGGGTAAGCGCAGCGATCAGCGATCTGCATCAGGCATTGAGCGTTTATTGCAATCAACTCTGATTGCCGCTCAGTTGATTTGGGATAACTCCTACGCGAAGAGGGAACATACCTGATTTTGTCTGCGGTATATGTCTGGAAAATGGTCCGCGCTCACTGCCGAGCACTGCCTACCCAGGGGTTTGCCATGCCGAATAAAGCACTGACCATCCTGATTGCCGACGAGCAACATCTGCAACGGTTGTACATCGAGAAAATGCTCAATCAACTGGGATATCACCGGATCGTGCCAGTGCAAACCTTCGACGAGGCCCAGGTGCTTGCCGCCGTTCCGGCTGAGCCGTTCGACGTGCTCATCATCAATGCGGGGCTGGCCGCCCAGGCCAGCGGGCCCCAGCTCCAGGTGCGCCATGTGCTGGTCTATGACCACCTGGACCTGGGCCAGCCTGCCGGCATCACGCCAGCGGTGCTGGTACGGCTGCCTGGCGTGCCGGACAACGTCAACCTCGAACACTTCATGGATATCATCGACCCTCCCGAAGCCGCCCGCGGCCTGCGGGTATTGCCCTGGCTGCGGGAGTTGTCCCGAACGCCCGTCGCCGGGGCTTAGTCCCACAGCGGCGCGATACCCTTGGGGCTGGTCAGGCGGTGGCCGCGTTCCAGGCCGGCAATCTTCGCCAACTCGGCGGCGCTCAAGGTCAGTTGCTGTGCCTTGAGGTTGCTTTGCAGGTTGGCACGTTGGGTAGACGACGGGATCACCGCGTAACCCATTTGCATGGCCCAGGCCAACGTGACTTGTGCCGCCGTCGCCTGGTGGTGTTCTGCGATTTGCTGAATCACCGGATCGTTCAGCACTTCGCCATAGGCCAGGGTCATGTAGGAGGTGATCCGAATGCCGTGGGCGGTAGCAAAATCCACGACCTTGCGGTTTTGCAGGTAGGGGTGCAGTTCGATCTGGTTGGTGGCGATATTTTCGGCGCCCACAGCGGCAATCGCCTGTTTCATCAGGTCCAGGGTGAAATTGGAAATACCGATCTGGCGCGTCAGGCCCAGACGCTTGGCTTCCAGTAACTGCCCCATGAATTCGGCAACGGGTACCTGGTCTTCCGGGGACGGCCAGTGGATCAGGGTCAGGTCGAGATGGTCGGTACGCAATTTGCGCAGGCTTTCGCGCAGGCTGGGGATCAACTGGCCTTCGGCGAAATGGGCGATCCAGATCTTGCTGGTGATGAACAGCTCGTCGCGCGGGATACCGCTGTCGGCGATGGCCTGGCCAACCTCGGCTTCATTTTCGTAGATCTGCGCGGTGTCGATGGCGCGGTAGCCCAGTTCCAGGGCAGTGCTCACGGAGTCGATCACCACCTTGCCCTGCAAGCGGAAGGTGCCGAGGCCGAAGGCTGGAATGGTGTGTGGGGCGGTGGACATCGGTAGCTCCTGAAGGGATATCAACAATGACGACGAGTATCCGTCCGTTGTGCCTTCGGAAAAACCGCCGATTCTGAAAAGGACTCTTTACCCCAGGTCACGAATCGCGACCGGGGTTTGCATGGTCCAGGTGTGGGAGGGAGGCCCTCCCACATGTCTGGCGGGTCATCGGTCAGGCGAGTGTGGTGCGTTCGCGCAGCCGCTGCGCGGCATTGCGCAGCAGTTGCTCGGTAGCGTCCCAGCCCAGGCAACCGTCGGTCACCGATACGCCGTATTGCATCGATGCACTGAGTGGCTGGCAGCCCTCGAACAGGTGACTTTCCAGCATCATGCCGATCAGCGAGGAGTCGCCTTGCAGGCGCTGCTCCAGCACCTCGTTGAACACCGCTGGCTGACGCAAGGGGTCTTTGCCACTGTTGGCATGGCTGCAATCGACCATGATCCGCGCCGCCACCTTGGATTTGGCCAGGTCGTGTTTCACCTGGGCGACGCTTTGCTCGTCGTAGTTCGGCCCACGGTGACCGCCGCGCAGCACCAGGTGAGTGTCGGGGTTGCCCGGGGTCTGGATGATCGCCGGATGGCCTTGGCTGTCGACGCCGAAGTGACGGTGCGGGTGGGAGGCCGAGCGCATCGCATCGCAGGCAATCGCGACGCCGCCGTCGGTACCGTTCTTGAAGCCCACGGGCATGCCCAGGCCGCTGGCCATCTCGCGGTGGATCTGCGACTCGGTGGTGCGCGCGCCAATCGCTACCCAGCTGAGCAGGTCATCGAAGTAGCCGGCGGCCATGGGTTGCAGCAGTTCGGTGGCAACCGGCAGGCCCAGGCGCAGCATTTCGCGCATCAATTGACGGGACAGGGTGAGGCCGGCGGCCATGTCATCGCTGCCGTCCAGGTGCGGGTCGTAGGCCAGGCCTTTCCAGCCGATGGTGGTGCGGGGTTTTTCGACGTAGGCGCGGATCACCAGCAGCATCTGGTCACTGACTTCCAGGGCCAGTTTCTTCAGGTTGCGTGCGTACTCCATGGCCGATTCCGGGTCGTGGATCGAGCACGGGCCGACAATCACCAGCAAGCGCTTGTCTTCGCCATTGAGGATGGCGCGCACGGCTTGGCGATGGGCGTGGATCTGTTCGTTGAGGAACGGGCTGAGAGGTAGCTGGTGCTTGAGCTCAAGGGAGCTGGGCAGGCGCTGGGTCAGGGCTTCATTGGCGCTGGACAGATTGGTAACAGGCAGAGCGGCGGTGGCAGCGTTCATATTCAAGGCTTCCTGGGCAAGCGGCGGGTTATTCCCGCACGCTTGGCCCTACTGGGGTGTTCGACAATTGGCCGTATCGGCTACGTGTGTTGGCTTGCCACCAATAGGTGACCGATCGGAGGCGGCAGGCTGTCCCGAGCGGAGCTTGCTAAATCGCCATGCAGTGCAAGTGTCGTAGCGGTAATAGGTGGCGTAGTTCATGTCGTGATTCCTTAAGTGTTCTTGCAAAATTTTATGAAGGGCTTTTGTCTGCAGGCCAAAAAACAAAACCCCCGGTCGGGGAGCCGACCGGGGGTTAGATTTCTCTGGCAGGCGACCCCTTGAGTAGTGGCCGCCGATTTCAGGTATCAGGCGCGCCAGTGGCTAAACCAATACCCAAAATAAAAGCTTACCGCTGCGCTCGAACCGCATACACGGGTAGCCGACACCGAGCGCGGGGCGCTGGCAGCAGGGCAAACCTGGGTGTGGGTGAGTTGCAACATGGTGTGTCTCCAAATGATGGGGGGAGCTTACTCGAGGCACGCAGGAGGATTCAATGGGTAATTTCTATCGCTTGGGGGTACTTAGCGCTATTGACCGAGATATGCTTGTAACACTTTGATATTGATTGCCTGGACGCGACCATGACTGCCTTTGCCCTTGCTGCTGCTCAAACGATCGCCGTTGCGGGCGACATACCTGCCAATCTCCAGCGGCATCTGGCGTTCATGGGCGTGGCAGCGGAGCACGGTGTGCAAGTGTTGGTGTTTCCAGAGTTGTCATTGACAGGCTATGAGCCGGCATTGGCTGCCGGGTTGGCAATCGCCCCGGATGACACGGTACTCGCGCCGCTGCGTGAAATGGCGCAGGCGCTGAGGCTGACGGCGGTGGTGGGGATGCCGATCCGTTTGGCGCCTGAGGCCGGTGTGTCGATCGGCGCATTGGTGTTGGGGGCGGACGGCTCCCTGGCGGTGTACACCAAGCAGCACCTGCATCCGGGTGAAGAGGTTGCATTTGTCCCGGGGCAGGGCGGTGCTGTACTCGAGTGGGGTGGCGAGCGGATTGCGCTGGCGGTGTGTGCGGACTTTTCCCACGCAAGTCATGCACTTTCTGCCGTTGAAACCGGGGCGAATGTGTACGCCGCAGGTGTGTTGATCAGTGAAGGCGGCTACGCAACAGACAGCGCCCTACTGCAGGGCTACGCCGCTGAGCATGGCCTGTTGGTGTTGATGGCCAATCATGGTGGCCCATCCGGCGGCTACGTGTGCGCGGGCCGCAGTGCGATCTGGGCCGATGATGGCAGCTTGCTGGCTGCGGTGCCGGGTGCAGGGGACGCATTGGTGATAGCCCGCCGCGAAAACGGACAGTGGTCTGGCCAAGTGATGGCTCTGTAAATGGCATTCCACCTGCGCGCCGCGACGGATCGCGACCTGGCATTCGCACGCACACTGACCCACGAGGCCATGAGCGGCTATTACACGCAATATGGCCTGCTGTGGTCCAACGACGGTTTTGATACCGCGTGGGCCGGTCGGGAAAACTGGCTGATTTGCCGCGACGACTGCGTCCTGGGCTTTATCAGCCTGAGTCGTGACAGCCGGGCGCTGTATATCCGCGAACTGCATCTGCTCGAAAGCTGTCGCAAGCAGGGTGCTGGCAGTTGGGTGCTGGAGCAGATGGCGCTCAAGGCCTGTGCACAGGGCTTGTTGCGCTTGACCGTGTTCAAGACCAACCCGGCGAAACGCCTCTATCAGCGCATGGGGCTGAACATCGTCGGGGAGGAAGATTGCTTCTGGCGGATGGAGCGCGTCTGCCCCTCAAGCTAAACCTGCGCCGAATCCTAATAAGCGCATACTGACCTTAGGAGACGACTTCCTGATCGTTGTTTTGGCCATCAGCCTCAGAAAGGATGATCCCTTCTTTCATGCCCAAAAGGACCGCTACCTTATGGGCCTCACCACGCCGTCCCTTTTTGCGTCCAGCGAGCACTTGATAGGTGGTTGCCGGATCAACGCCATGTTCACGGGCGAACGCTTGAACTGACTTTCCTTGATGTTCCAGCCAGGCCTTGGCTTGTGCAGCAGTACGGATTCCGGGCATAGTTCAAAACCGTTCAAGTTCGTTTAACAAAGAGATGAGTGTGTCACCTCTTGGGGTGTGCCAAATAGGATCATACATCCAAATGAGTGGAATCGGTTCGCGTTTGAGGCAAGAAAGAGAGCGACTTGGCCTGTCGCAAAAAGTTTTTGGTGAGATCGGAGGCGTTGAAGCCAATGCACAAGGTAAATATGAAAGTGGAGGGCGCGCGCCTAAAGCGGACTACTTGTCTCGTGTCGCCGAAAGAGGTGTAGATATCCTGTATGTGTTGACCGGGGAATGCCACGCCGATTCAATCGGAACACCTAAGCCGGGTCGAAGAGAAAGTATTGGGCGATTACCGGGCGATGTTCAAGGAAGATCAGGATGCTATCCGCCGCTTGACTTCAACCCTGGCCGAGCATTCATTTCATTTGAATGGCAAAGCCAAGGCGCAATCCCAGGATTCCTGACGTTTTACCCCGCAAACTCGGTCGCCCGCCATTCGGCGGGCGAGTGCGGTTCGTTCAAACGCTATATATATGACGCTTGCAGCTAGGTCTGCGCCTTGGTTTTTTGCTAAGGTGTTCAGCAACCTATAAGACCATATCGCGAGGTGTCTGCTTGATTAGGGTGCTAGTAGTCGATGACCATGATCTCGTTCGTACAGGCATTACACGAATGCTGGCTGACATCGATGGCCTGCAAGTAGTCGGCCAGGCTGAGTCCGGGGAAGAGTCCCTGATCAAGGCGCGTGAGTTGAAGCCCGATGTGGTGTTGATGGACGTCAAGATGCCGGGCATCGGCGGTCTTGGCGCAACGACCAAGTTGTTGCGCAGCCACCCGGATATCAAGGTCGTGGTGGTGACAGTGTGCGAGGAAGATCCTTTCCCTACGCGCCTGCTGCAGGCCGGGGCCGCGGGTTACCTGACCAAGGGCGCCGGCCTGGCCGAGATGGTGCAAGCCATTCGCCTGGTGTTTGCCGGCCAGCGCTACATCAGTCCGCAGATTGCCCAGCAGTTGGCGATCAAGTCCTTCCAGCCCGTGAGTGATTCACCGTTTGATGCGCTGTCGGAGCGGGAAATCCAGATTGCCTTGATGATCGTCGGCTGCCAGAAGGTACAGACGATCTCGGACAAGCTGTGCCTGTCGCCCAAGACCGTCAACACCTACCGCTATCGCATCTTCGAGAAACTCACCATCAGCAGTGATGTTGAACTGACCCTGCTCGCGGTACGCCACGGCATGGTGGACGCCAGCGCCTGACATGACCACGCCGTTTGATCCGAGTGCCTTTCTCTCAACCTGCAGTGGCCGCCCTGGCGTGTACCGCATGTTCGACAGCGAGGCACGCCTGCTTTACGTCGGTAAAGCCAAGAACCTGAAGAACCGCCTGGCGAGCTATTTTCGCAAGAGCGGCCTTGCGCCCAAGACGGCGGCACTGGTCGCGCGCATCGCCCAGGTCGAAACCACCATCACCGCCAACGAGACCGAAGCGCTGCTGCTTGAGCAGACGCTGATCAAGGAATGGCGGCCGCCCTACAACATCCTGCTGCGCGACGATAAGTCCTACCCCTACGTGTTTTTGTCTGACGGCAACTTTCCACGCCTGAGCATCCATCGCGGGGCGAAGAAGCAGAAGGGCAAGTACTTCGGTCCGTATCCCAGTGCTGGCGCGATCCGCGAAAGCCTGAGCCTGCTGCAAAAGACCTTTTTTGTGCGCCAGTGCGAAGACAGCTTCTACAAGAACCGCACCCGACCGTGCCTGCAATACCAGATCAAGCGCTGCAAGGCGCCGTGCGTGGGCCTGGTCGAGCCCGCCGAGTACGCCGAAGATGTGCGCCATTCGGTGATGTTCCTCGAAGGACGCAGCAATGCGCTCACCGATGAACTCTCCGCCGCCATGGAACAGGCCGCCAGCACCCTGGATTTCGAGCGCGCCGCCGAGCTGCGCGACCAGATCTCCCTGCTGCGCCGCGTGCAGGACCAGCAGAGCATGGAAGGCGGCACCGGCGACGTCGATGTGATCGCCGCCTTCGTCAACCCCGGCGGCGCCTGCGTGCACCTGATCAGCGTGCGTGGCGGGCGGGTGCTGGGCAGCAAGAACTTCTTCCCGCAGACCGGTATCGATGAGGACGTGGCCGAAGTCATGGCTGCGTTTCTCGGCCAGTACTACGTCAGCAGCCCTGAGCGCGACCTGCCGTCCGAACTGATCGTCAACGTGGTTCACGAAGATTTCCCCACGCTGATCGCGGCGATCCACGAACTACGCGGCCGCGAGCTGGACATCAGCCACCGCGTACGCGGCACCCGGGCCCGCTGGCAAACACTGGCGGTGACCAACGCCGAGCAGGCCCTGAGCGCGCGCCTGGCCAATCGACAGCACGTTGCCGCACGCTTCGACGCCCTGGCCGAGGTCCTCAACCTGGACGAGCCGCCGCAGCGCCTGGAGTGCTACGACATCAGCCACTCCAGCGGCGAGGCCACCGTGGCCTCCTGCGTGGTGTTCGGGCCGGAAGGGCCGATCAAGTCCGACTACCGGCGCTACAACATCGAAGGCGTCACCGCCGGCGACGACTACGCCGCCATGCACCAGGCCCTGACCCGGCGTTTCAGCAAGTTGAAGGACGGCGAGGGCAAGTTGCCGGATATCCTCTTGGTGGACGGCGGCAAAGGGCAGCTGTCCATGGCCCGTGACGTGCTCAACGAACTGGCGGTGCCCGACCTGATCCTCCTCGGCGTCGCCAAGGGCGCCACGCGCAAGGCCGGCTTCGAAACGTTGTACTTGAATGATGCCGCCCATGAGTTCACCTTGAAGGGCGACTCACCCGCGTTGCACCTGATTCAACAGATCCGCGACGAAGCCCACCGTTTTGCAATTACCGGCCACCGCGCCCGTCGCGGCAAAACCCGGCGAACCTCAACCCTGGAAGGGGTGGCGGGGGTTGGCCCGACGCGACGTCGCGACTTGCTTAAACATTTTGGTGGCTTGCAAGAGCTCTCCCGTGCCAGCATTGACGAAATAGCCAAAGCACCCGGTATCAGTAAAAAGCTCGCTGAGCTGATTTATGCCAATCTGCACAGCGAATAGAATGCCTTTCCACCTCGTAGCCAGTTGTGCCGATGAATATCCCTAATCTGATCACCGTTCTACGCGTCCTGCTTATTCCGATTTTCATTCTGTTGTTCTATTTGCCGTACGAATGGAGCTATGCCGCCTCCAGCTCCGTGTTCGCCTTTGCGGCTGCCACTGACTGGCTCGACGGCTACCTGGCCCGCCGTCTTGAACAGAGCACGCCCTTCGGTGCGTTCCTCGACCCCGTGGCTGACAAACTCATGGTGGCCGTAGCCCTGGTCCTATTGGTGCAGGAACACGGCAACCTGTGGCTGACCTTGCCAGCCGCCGTGATCATCGGCCGCGAGATCGTCGTCTCGGCGCTGCGCGAATGGATGGCTGAAATCGGTGCCCGCGCCCACGTCGCCGTGTCCAACATGGGCAAGTGGAAAACCGCTGCGCAGATGCTCGCGCTCGTGATCCTGCTGGCCAACCCATCGGACTTCTCGTTCTGGGTCCTGACTGGCTACGCTTTGCTGCTGATCGCGGCGGGCCTGACGCTGTGGTCCATGCTCCAGTACCTGCGTGCCGCCTGGCCTCATCTGCGCACCACCGTTGAAAAGAAATAAAACTTTTTTGAATCAAAGGGTTGACCGGTTACGAGATTTGTATAGAATGCGCATCACCAAGCGGGAATAGCTCAGTTGGTAGAGCACGACCTTGCCAAGGTCGGGGTCGCGAGTTCGAGTCTCGTTTCCCGCTCCAAACACAAAGAAAAAGCCACTCTAACGAGTGGCTTTTTTTTGCCTGAAATTTATGAAGTAGCCACCGAGGCGTCTTTTTTACGCCAGCTGCACTTACCATAGCCATAACCTATGGTTGGCACCGTAGACGCACCCTTCATCCCGCCAATAGCACGGTGTGATAATCCAACGCTGATAGTCATGGCGGTTGGAGAATAAGAAAGTGCATATTGGAGTACCGCTTGAAACGAGTACCGGTGAAACGCGGGTGGCTGCCACCCCGGAAACCATCAAGAAGCTGATCGGCCAGGGCCATAAGGTCACTGTACAAAGCGGCGCCGGCATTAAAGCCAGCATCACGGACAGTGCCTATGAAGCGGCAGGCGCAACCATTGGCAGCGCCAACGATGCGTTTGGCGCCGAGCTGATTCTCAAGGTGGTGGCCCCCAGCGACAGCGAACTCACGCTGATCAAAAGCGGCACCGTCTTGGTGGGCATGCTCAACCCGTTCAGCAACGAAACCATCGCCAAGCTCGCCGAGCAGGGCATCACCGCCTTTGCCCTTGAAGCTGCGCCGCGCACCTCGCGCGCCCAAAGCCTCGACGTGCTGTCCTCCCAGGCCAACATCGCCGGCTATAAGGCCGTGCTGCTCGCCGCTCATCACTATCCGCGCTTCATGCCGATGCTGATGACCGCCGCCGGCACCGTCAAAGCTGCGCGCGTGTTGATCCTCGGCGCTGGTGTTGCTGGCCTGCAGGCCATCGCTACGGCGAAACGTCTGGGTGCAGTCATCGAAGCGTCCGACGTACGTCCGGCCGTGAAAGAGCAGATCGAATCCCTCGGCGCCAAGTTTGTCGACGTGCCCTACGAGACCGATGAAGAACGCGAATGCGCCGTCGGCGTTGGTGGCTACGCCCGCCCGATGCCCACCAGCTGGATGCAGCGCCAAGCCCTGGCCGTACACGAACGCGCCAAGCAAGCCGACATCGTCATCACCACCGCGCTGATCCCCGGCCGCAAGGCACCGACCCTGCTCAGCGCCGACACCGTCGCGCAGATGAAACCCGGCTCCGTGGTCATCGACCTCGCCGCCGCCCAAGGTGGCAACTGCCCGCTCACCGTCGCCGACCAAGTCGTGGTGGAAAACGGCGTAATCATCTGCGGCCCGACCAACCTCGCCGGCGCTGTCGCCGCCGATGCGTCGGCCTTGTACGCGCGCAACCTGCTGGACTTCCTGAAGCTGGTCTTCACCCAGGAAGGGCAGTTTGAAATCAACCTCGAAGACGACATCGTCGCCGCGTGCCTGATGTGCCGCGACGGCCAAGTCATCCGCAAAAACGCCTAAGCAGGGATTCAGACGATGGAAGAGCTTATCTCCCCCGGTATCTACAACCTGATCATCTTTGTGCTGGCGATTTATGTCGGTTACCACGTGGTCTGGAACGTGACGCCCGCGCTGCACACACCGCTGATGGCGGTGACCAACGCGATTTCCGCGATCGTGATCGTCGGCGCCATGCTGGCCGCCGCCCTCACCGTGACCCCGCTGGGCAAGACCATGGGCACCCTGGCCGTGGCTTTGGCGGCGGTGAACGTGTTCGGTGGCTTCCTGGTTACTCGTAGGATGCTTGAGATGTTCAAGAAGAAAGCGCCCAAAGCTGCGAAAGAAGAGGTGCAGAAGTAATGAGCATGAATCTGGTAACGACGCTCTATTTGATCGCGTCGATCTGCTTCATCCAGGCCCTCAAAGGCCTGTCGCACCCGACCACGTCGCGTCGCGGCAACCTGTTCGGCATGCTCGGTATGGCACTGGCGGTGCTCACCACCGTGGGCCTCATCTATAAGCTCGGCGCTGAGCTGGCGACTGCGGGTATCGGCTACGTGATTGTCGGCCTGTTGGTCGGCGGCACCGCCGGTTCGATCATGGCCAAGCGCGTAGAAATGACCAAGATGCCGGAGCTGGTGGCGTTCATGCACAGCATGATCGGCCTCGCAGCGGTGTTTATCGCGATTGCTGCGGTGGTCGAGCCGCAGTCCCTGGGTATCGTTAAACACCTCGGTGATGCGATCCCTGCGGGCAACCGCCTGGAGCTGTTCCTTGGTGCCGCCATCGGCGCCATCACCTTCTCCGGTTCGGTGATCGCGTTCGGCAAGCTGTCGGGCAAGTACAAGTTCCGCCTGTTCCAGGGCGCACCGGTACAGTTTGGCGGCCAGCATAAATTGAACCTGGTACTCGGCCTGCTGACCCTGGGCCTGGGCCTGGCGTTCATGTTCACCGGCAACCTCACCGCCTTCGCGCTGATGCTGGCCCTGGCGTTCGTACTCGGCGTGCTGATCATCATCCCGGATCGGCGGCGCCGACATGCCGGTCGTGGTGTCGATGCTCAACAGCTACTCCGGTTGGGCCGCAGCGGGCATCGGCTTCTCGCTGAACAACTCGATGCTGATCATCGCCGGCTCCCTGGTGGGCTCCAGCGGCGCGATCCTGTCGTACATCATGTGCAAGGCGATGAACCGTTCCTTCTTTAATGTACTGCTCGGCGGTTTCGGCAATGCGCCGGACGCGGGTGCCGCAGCCGGTTCCAAAGAAGCCCGCCCGGTCAAATCCGGCTCGGCCGACGATGCGACCTTCCTGCTGACCAACGCCGACACCGTGATCATCGTCCCGGGCTACGGCCTGGCAGTGGCGCGGGCGCAACATGCGCTCAAGGAACTGACCGAAAAGCTCACCCACCGCGGCGTCACCGTGAAGTACGCGATCCACCCGGTGGCGGGTCGCATGCCCGGCCACATGAACGTCCTGCTGGCCGAGGCCGAAGTGCCTTACGACCAGGTGTTCGAGATGGAAGACATCAACTCCGAGTTCGGCCAGGCCGACGTGGTGCTGGTGTTGGGCGCGAACGACGTGGTCAACCCGGCGGCCAAGAACGATCCGAACTCGCCGATTGCCGGCATGCCGATCCTCGAAGCCTTCAAGGCCAAGACCATCATCGTCAACAAGCGCTCGATGGCCAGTGGTTATGCCGGTCTGGATAACGAGCTGTTCTATCTGGACAAGACCATGATGGTCTTTGGTGATGCGAAGAAGGTCATCGAAGACATGGTCAAAGCCGTGGAGTAAAAAAACCGGCCTATACCAGGCCGGTGTTTTATCCATGACCCGGGGTTACTTTGCGGTTGCCGTAAACCCCGGGCGTGGGATCTTGCCCATCAACATGCAGGACAGCCCACCATTCACATCCACCTCGGTGCCGCTGATATACGACGAGCGCTCACTGAGCAGAAACAGCACGGCGTTGGCGATGTCTTCGGGCGTGCCGATACGCTGCGTTGCGGTAAAGGCTTCGCGCGCTTCAGTGATGCCTGGATGATCGTAATAAGCGGCGGTCAGTGCTGTACGAATCATTCCCGGCGCCACGCAATTGCTACGGATGCCAAACGGCCCCCATTCCACCGCCAGCTGCTTGGACAAGGCCTCGACTGCGGCCTTGCTCGGCGAGTAGGCACCGCTGTAAGGCTGTGGAATCTGCGCGGAGATCGAGCTGATATGCACGATGCTCCCGGCGCCCGACTCACGCATCAGGCGCCCGAACTCACGGGCACACAGCAGGTAGCCATTGAGGTTGACCGACAGCAGGGCATTCCAGTCGGCCAGTTCGATTTCGGCCAGGTTGGCTGCACGCAGAATGCCGGCGGCGTTAACCAATGCGTCACAGCTGCCAAACGCCTGGGCGACACGTTCGGCGGCGGCCTTGACCTGAAACTCGTCGGCGATATCACAGGCGATACTCAAGCTGCGGCCGGGGTAGTCGTTTAACGACTGCTGCAACTGTTCGCACCCTTGCAGGTTGCGATCAAGCAGCACCACATGGGCGCCGCTTTCGGCCAGCGCGCTGACAATCGAGGCACCAATGCCGCTGGCTGCGCCGTTGACGACGCAGACCTTGCCAGCAATGCCGAGCCAATCGGTGTGGAGGGGGGAGGGCGTTGTCATTGTTGTATCTCCAGAGATTCATCGCGAAAAAGACGCAACGACGCCCTTAGTCTTCATGAGTCACCCGGCGAAAATAAGGGCAAAAAACGGCGCAAATTTGCACTTTTTCTAACTGTCCCTGAAAAACTCACACCCTCCCTTTATCGATGAACTGCCACGAGCTAGACGGTTTTGCTCGCGCAAAGAAGGGCAGGCTGACTGCCCCGTCAGGTATAGGGGTTCCCTATAGGGTCCACTGGATTCGCCCTGTTCATCCGCTCGCAAAAAGGGCGCAACAATGCGCCACGGGCTCCTGATCACTCCGTACCCATGGGCCGGACACCTCGCAGAAGATTGCAGCCAAGACTCGATCCTGCCGTGTCCAACCCTGAGTGATCGACCCGTCCACCACTCTGCCACGAACTACAATAATTTCAGAGGCGTGCACCATGAACGGTACATCGACAGCAGCCCCCGGCCTGATCGACGGGCAGGCGGGTAATGACCCCCATGCGCAACAGACAGCCAAGTCCACCAGCAAACCCTTGAGTAAAGCCGTGCTCGGCGTGACGCTGGGCAATATGGTGGAGTGGTTTGACTTCGCGCTGTATTCGTCGATGGCGGTCCTGATCGGCGACATCTTCTTCCACAGCGAAAGCCGCACCACACAGCTGATCGCCATCTACGCCACCTTCGCCGCCGGGTTCCTGATGCGGCCGTTGGGCAGCCTGGTCTTCGGGCCTATTGGCGACCGCTATGGGCGCCGTACGGCGCTCACCCTGAGCATCGCGCTGATGGCGGTGGCAACCTTCTGCATTGCGTTGATTCCTTCTTACGAAAGCATCGGTATAGCGGCCCCCATTCTGTTGGTGGCGATGCGCATGCTCCAGGGCTTGTCGACCGGGGGCGAATACGGTGGTTCGGTGATTTTCATCGCCGAACATGCGCCGGATAAAAGCCGCAGCTTCCTCACCAGTTGGTTGGAGGTCGGCATCCTTTCGGGCTTCCTGCTCGGCGGCGTAGTGGTCAGCGCCTTGATGCTCGCCCTTGGTGAAGACACCATGCGTGCCTGGGGCTGGCGCGTGCCGTTTGTGATCGGTGGCCTGCTCGGCATGATCGCCCTGTACCTGCGCCTGAACCTCGAAGAAACCCCGATCTTCAAAGAGCTGCAAGAGAACGAACGCAAACAGGTGGCCAACAAACGCAGCCTGCTGTCGATGCTGGTGGACGAGTGGCCCAACCTGATCAAGAGCATGGGCCTGGTGGCGATCTACAACGTTTGTTACTACGTAGTGTTGGGCTACATCCCCGGCTACCTGACGAATGAACTGGGCTACTCCGCCAGCTTCGGCAGCGTGCTGGGGATGGTCGGCACATTGAGCATGCTGCTGTTGGTGCCGTTCTCCGGTTTGCTGGCTGATCGGGTAGGGCGCAAGCGCTTGATCGCGCTGGGTTGCATCCTGCTGATTGTATTTTCGATCCCCGCTTTCACGATGCTGCAAACCCACAACGTGGTGCTGGTGTATGTCGCGGTGCTCGGTCTGCTGGTTGCGCAGTTACTGTTTGAAGGCGCGATGGGCGCCACGCTGGTGTCGCTGTTCAAGGCACCGGTGCGTTTCAGTGCCTTGGCCCTGAGCTACAACCTGTCGGTGTCGTTGTTCGGCGGCACAGCGCCGCTGGTCAATACCTGGCTGATCGGCCAGACCGGCAACACCATGATCCCGGCTTACTACCTGATCGGCGCCGCCGTGGTGGGGCTGATCGCGATTCTGATGACCGAAGACCGCACCGGTAAACCGATGCCCTGAAGCTGTTTCCTCATTTACCGGCGGCCAGGGCTGCCGGTTTTTTTTGTCTACAGGAAGACGCGCGATGAAACTCTGCTGGATACACCCCACGGGCCGCAACGCGGCCCTTGAATCGTTGTGGAACACCATTCACCAGAGTGTGGGCGCGGCCGTGGCGCCGGGTGTGCAACTGGACTTCCGTTTCCTCGATAACAGCGGCGGCTTCACCCGTTCGCTCTACGCCGAGCACCTGAATTCGGTGCTGATGGTGGAAGCGGCCATCCAGGCCCAGGCCGACGGCTACGACGGTGTGTTTCTCGGCTGCTGGAATGACCCGTTATGGGAGGCGCGAGAAATGCTCGACATTCCGGTGGCTTCGGTGGGCGAACAATCGATGTTGGCCGCGCTCGCCATGGGCCAGCGCTTTGCGGTGATCACCGTGTCGGATAAAACCGCCGTGGCCATCGAGCGCGACATCGTCGGGTATGGCCTGAGTGAGCGCTGTATTCGTCAGCCGGTTCGTTCGATAAAACCGTTTTCCAGCCTGGAGTTATTGCTGGAAGCGACTCACTCGCCGCAGACGAGCTTTATCCCACGCCTGGAAGCCGTGGCGCAGCAGTGCATTGCCGAGGGTGCGGACGTGATCCTGGTGGGCTGTGCCTATTACGGGCCGTTGCTGCGGCGCATCGGCTACCGCCAGGTCACGGGCACTCAAGTGCCGGTGGTGGACTCTTCCACCGTGGCCCTCAAATACCTGGAAGCCATGGTGGGCATTGCCCAGTGCACCGGTGTGGTGAAGAGTACGGCGAACCTGTTCGCTGGCATCGATGCGGCTTCCATCGCCCAGGCACGCAGGGCCCTGGGCCTGTTATGAGGGCATTGCCCGATGCGTTACAGCGCACGGTGCCGACCTTCAAACTCTACGGTGAGATACTGCCGTGGGCCTCGCCAGAGCCGCTGCACAGTGAATTGATCTGCGAGCGCAGCGGCCGTCTGGACTGGCATATTCCCAATCATCGACACGCTGACTTGGTGCACTTTGTGTACCTGCGCAGCGGTACGCTTGAGGTGCAACTGGAGGCCGCCCGGCATGCCTTGAGCGGGCCAGCCTTGATTGTGGTGCCGGTGATGGCGATCCATGGTTTTGACTTGGAGCCCGGAGCGGACGGTTATTCGGTCGCCATCCAGAAGACCTTTCTCGATGAACTCATCGCCCCCGGCGAGGCATTTGCCCGGGGCCAGCACTATCGGCTTGCCGATCATCCCCAGGTCGGCGTGCTCGATGCCTTGTTCAGCTTGCTGCATAACGAGTACACCGGCTCCGCCATGGGCCGCGATGCTGCGCTGCAAGGCGTGGTGCAAGTGCTGGCGGTACAGATCGGGCGCTTGTCGGATAGCGGCGGAGCACCGCCGCGCGTGGACAGCAAAGGCTTGCACCACTTGCAGCGCTTCCAGAAACGCGTCGAGCAATGCTTTAAGCAACACGTGGCCATCGAAGTCCTGGCCAATGAATTGGGCATTACCGGCACCTACCTGAACCAGGTGTGCCAACGCCTGACGGGCAGCAGTGCGCTGCATATCCTGCATAACCGCTTGATGCTCGAAGCCCGCCGCTTGCTGATCTACACCACCTTGACCATCAGCCAGGTGGCTGATGAGTTGGGCTTTGACGATCCTGCGTATTTCACCCGGTTTTTCAAACGCCATGCGGCGATCTCGCCGAAGGTTTTCCGGCAGAAACGCGGCGCATAAAAAAGGCCGCGACAGATGCGCGGCCCCTTGGCTTAACCGAGCGGTTTACTCGGCGACGATCGCGTAGGTTTCGATTTCAACTTTCTGCCAAGGGCGCAGCATCGAATCCACTTGGATCAGGCTGCTGGCCGGGCGAATCGCATCGAACACTTCGCTGTGGGCCTTGGCCACCGGCGTTGCATCGTTGATGTCACGCAGGTAGACCACGGTGCGAACCACGTCTGCGGCGCTCATGCCGGCTTCGGCCAGCACCTTGTTCACGGTCACCAGGATGGCCTGGGCCTGCTCGTAGGCATTGCTGTGCTCGTAGTCGGGCGAGGCGCAGGTGCCGGAAATATGCAGGTGGTTGCCGACGCGCACGGCGCGGGAATAACCGAACACGGATTCGTACTGGCCGCCGGAGGAGATGTTTTGGCGAGGTGCGGTTTTGCTGGTCATGGTGGTTCTCATTTTGGGAGGGGTTGGCCGGTGGAATCTTTGACGAACAGGATCGACACCAGGCCGATCACGGCGCCGGCAATCAGGTACCAGGCCGGGATCATCTGGTTGCCGGTGGCAGAAATCAGCCAGGTGTTGATCAAGGGCGCCGTGCCGCCGAACAGCGACACGGCGATGTTGTAGCTCAGGGCCAGGGCGCTGAAGCGTACGCGGGCGGAGAACAGCGACGTCATGGTCGCCGGCATGGCGCCTTCGAAGAACAGCTGGGACAGCGTCAGGATCAACAACGCCGCCAGCAGGAATGCTGCGTTGCCGGTGTGCAGCAACATAAAGCAGGGGAACGCCATCACGATCAGCAGCACGCAGCCACTGATGATCATGCGATTACGCCCCAAGCGGTCGGCGAGCAGGCCGGACACGGGGATCAGCACCAGCATGAACAGGGTGGCGGTCATGCCCAGGGACATGGCGAACGATTTGCTGTAGCCCAGCACGTTTTCCAGGTAGCCGGGGATGTAGCCGAGGATGATGTAGTAGGTGACATTGAACACCGTCACCAGGCCCATGCATTGCAGGATCTTTGGCCACTCATTGACCAGCAGGCTGAACAGGCTTTGTTTGGGGGTGTTGGCTTTGTGCAGTTTTTCGCTGGCCTGGATTTCCTTGAACACTGGGGTTTCTTCCAGGCCCAGGCGCAGGTACAGCGCGATCAAACCGAGCAATCCACCGATTGCGAAGGGCACGCGCCAGCCCCAGTCCTGCATGACTTCATCACCCAAGCCGAGGGTAAACAGGCTGACCACCGCACCGCCGAGCAAAAACCCGGAGATATTGCCGAACTCCAGCCAACTGGTGAAAAAACTGCGGCGTTTGTCGGGCGAGTGTTCGGCGATAAAGGTGCAGGAACCGCCATATTCGCCACCGGTGGAGAGGCCTTGCAGCAGACGCATCAGAATCAGCAGGATGGGCGCGGCCACGCCGATGCTGGCATGGCTGGGGATCAATGCAATGGCAAACGTGGCGATGGCCATCAGGCTGATGCTTAACGACAACGCGGTACGCCGCCCGTATTTGTCGCCAATCGGCCCGAACACCAGGCTGCCCAGGGGGCGGATCAGAAAGCCTGCGGCGAAGGTGGCGTAGATCGCCAGCAATTGCGTGGTGGGGTTGTCGTCGTGGAAAAACGTCTTGCCAATGATGCCGGCAAGGGAGGAGTACAGTGCAAAGTCGAACCATTCGACCATGTTGCCCAGCGTCACGCCGACCACAGCTTTGGTCAGGCGTTTGCGAGCAGGTTGGGCCGGCGCACGCTCGGCGGAATAATCAGGTGAAATCGAGGAAGCGTAAACTTCGCCCATGATATTGCCCTCTGGAATAATTGTAGTGAGGCAGCAGTCAATAGGGAGTCAGGCCCACGTCTAACGCGTGGGGCCTGCGATACAGCGAATCAGCGCATAAATACACCACCGGCGATGCACAGCGATTCACCGGTGACATAGCCCGGTTTGGCGCTCAGTTGCCAGACCCAATCAGCGATCTCTTCAACCCGTGCCGCACGCTTGAGTGGAATCGACGCCACCGCCGCTTCAATGCGGCCACCCGCGCGGGTGCCTTCGGTGTCGACCCAGCCTGGGGCGAGGGCGTTGACCACGATGTTGTCATCCGCCAGCTCAATGGCCAGCGAGCGCGTCATCGCCACCACGGCGGCCTTCGAAGCGCTGTACAGCAACTGGTTCTTGGACACGGTAAACGCATCCACCGAGGCGAAAAATACAATCGCGCCACCGCCTGCGGCCTTGAGATGGCGGCTGCCGATCCGCGCAATGTTCAGCGAGCCAAGCACGTTGATGTCGAAAATCTTGCGGTACAGCGCTTCGCTGAAGCTTTCCAGGGACGAGGTGGGGAAGATCCCTGCCGCGTTGATTACCGCCTTGAGCGGTGCCTTGCCGTCGAGGGCCGCGTCAATGGCGTCGGTCAGGCTGTCTTCGCGGGTGATGTCGCCGACCACGGGCGAGAACAGGGCGCTTGCAGGCTGCTTGCTCGGCGTCACATCGACGGCGACCACGTGCCAGCCTTCATCCTGAAAGCGTTGTGCGACGGCCTGGCCCATGCCGGAGGAGGTGCCTGTGATGATGACGCTGGCGTTCGGTGCAGTGCTCATAATTAGGGTTCCGATCAGGCGAGTTGAGGTTGTGGGGCAGGGGTAGGCAGGGCCAGTTCGAGAACGTCGAGTTGGCTCTGGGTTTCCTGGTAGTTGGCCAGCCATTCCCGTTTGACGATGTCGATGCGCGAGTCGGCGGTTTGCAATTGGGCGAACTTGGCGGCGAGGCCTTTCATCCCGGCGGCGCGCAGTTTGAGGAAGCGCATCACCAGCTTGGTCTGTTCGCAGTACACCGGCCATTGCGGGCCACGCGGCGCGCCCAGGCCGATGTAGAACAGGCCTTCAAGGTTGGTCGGCAGGGTCATGGCGGCGGTGCGCAGTGGTGCGCCATCACGCCATTGCAGCAGGCTTTCGTCGAGGAACGGCAGGCGTGTATTGAAACCGGTGGCCCACAGGATGGTGTCGTAGTCGGCCTGGCTGCCATCGGTGAATGTGACGGTCTTGCCCTCGATGGTTTCGATGCCCGGCGCCACTTTGATACGGCCGTGCTGGATCCAGTACAGCAGCAGGGTGTTGACCACCGGCGGCTGGGCGTCCAGGTCATAGGTTTCCGGCGCGGGCAGGCCGGGGTAGTTCTTGTGGGTGCCGACACTGGCCATGATCAGCATGTTCATGATCATGTTCTGTTGTTCCGGCGCCAGTTGGCCGAGCAACGGCAACTCGCCGCGAGGCAGGCCGAACACGGTCTTGGGCTGGAACAACTGGCCCCGGCGGATGGCGATGGTGGTGTCCAGGCGCGCCTGGGCGGCATCCACCGCCAGGTCGCACCCGGAGTTGCCGAAGCCGACCACCAGCACTTTGCCTTTGATCTGCTGCACGTTTCGGTATTCACCGGAGTGGATCGACACGCCGGTAAAGCGCTTGCCGACTTCAGGCACTTTGCAATCCCACAAGTGCCCGTTCGCGACCAACACCCCGGCATAGCGCTTGCTGGTGCCATCGGCCAGGGTCACATCCCAGCCGGCTTCACCGTTGTCGCCCAGGGGCTTGATGCTGCTGACAGCGGTGTTGAAGGTGATCTTTTCGCGCAGGCCAAACTGGTCGGTGTACGCGTTCATGTAGGTCTTGATCTGATCGCGGCTTGGGTACACGGGGTAGTCGGCGGGCATGGGGAACCCATCGAAAAACGAACTGCTCTTGGGTGTGATCAAGTGCAGCGCATCGTAGTCGGTGTTCCAGTGGCCGCCGATGTGCGCGGACTTTTCGAAACAGTCCACCTGGAAACCGGCGTCAGTCAGGGTCTTCAAGGCAGCAAGGCCTGCGGCGCCGGCACCGATGATGCAGTAGCGTGGTTGATTGGACATTATGACTCCCCATTACTCAAACGTTGGAAGCGCCTATTGTTGGCGTCCGTGGAATGAGTATCCGGTCAAGGACCAAGCGGATGAATGGGGCAAGTCATGTGCTTCCTATAGGCATCGCCTATAGCTAAAACGACTCCAGGTGCGCGTAGCGGCTTTGGATGCGACTCAAGTGCGTGCGCATCAGGTTGAGCAGCACGCGGGTGGGCGGCGAGATGGGCGTGTCGTGGCGATGGATGAAGCCAAATACTTCGAAAATCGCTGGGGTGATAGGCGCCCAGCCCAGGCGATCATTGAAGCCCAGGTGGTGCAGGATCGGCCGGGTCGCGATCACATCGCCCAAGCCGCGCGCCGCCAATTCGAAGCCGGTGATCTGGTGTTCGACCTCAATGATCGGGTCCAACACTTCGCCACCTTTGGCTGCCAGTTGCGCCAGCAGGCGGCGGATCGGGTCGGCTGAGCGCCAGCGCGCTTCGGTAAGAATCAGCGGCGCCACCGCCAGGTCATTGATGGTTTTCGGCCCCTTGAGGCGCTCGGGGTCAGCACTGATATAGCCGACCTGGGCCGACCACACGGGCTCGCTCACCGTCAGGTTCTGCTGCTTGATGGGCAGCATCACCAGCCCCGCTTCGATCTCCCCCTGGCTGACCAGTTCGGCGATCTCCGAGGAGTTGTAGCCGACGATCTTGATGCGCATATCCGGGTGCAGGGTGCGGAACTCTTCGATCAAGTCGGTGAGGAAGTAGTGATGCGCGGTGCCGAAGGTACCGAAACTGGCAACCCCGCCAGACAGTTCGCGCACCGCCTGCACGGCTTCATACCCCTGGCGAGCCGAAGTCACCATGCCTTGCGCAAACGGCTGCAGCCGTCTGCCGGCTTCGGTCAGCATCAATCGGCGGTTGGTGCGGATGAACACGTGTGTGCCCAGATGTTCCTCCAGCCGCAGGATCTGCTCCGACAGCGACGGCTGGGAAATATGCAGGCTTTCGGCGGCCTTGGAGAATGTGCCGTGCTCGATGGCGGCAAGAAAGTAGTTGAGCTGTTGCAGTGTCATAGGGCTGACCATCACCAATTTTGCACAAAATGGCACAAATCTGACGGATCGCGAAGCGGCACGCGGGCAAATCCCTGAAACGTCCTCCACCTGAAAATAAAAATTCCTACGAACGATTGACACATCAAATCGTACAGATCTAATCTGCATACAGCGCTGCATACATGACAGCGTATGCAGCTTCAACGCTTGTACCTTTCTGCCCAAAAAAAACTAAATATCGGTGAGGTCAACATGAAACAGCTCCATTCTTCCCCCCTGCGCAAGCTGCTCGCAGGCGTCGCTGTACTCGGCGCGCTGCTGGCGCAAGCGCCCGCACAAGCCGCTGATCCCACGTTGTGGCAAGGCATCCAAAAGGCCGGTGTACTGCGTTGCGGGGCAGCTGTGGCGGCGCCCTATGTGATGCGCGATGCGCGCTCGGGCGAGTACAGCGGCTACTTTGTCGACTTGTGCCGGGACTTCGGCGAGAAGGTGCTGAAGGTCAAAGTCGAATTCGTCGACACCAACTGGGACAACCTGGTGGCTGGCCTGCAAGGCGGCAAGTGGGACCTGGCCATGGCACTCAACCAAACGCCGGAACGCGCCATGGCGGTGACCTTCTCGGTGCCGGCGACCGACTACCAGATCTCGCTGTTGACCAACAAAGACAATCCCAAATTTGCCAGTGCTGGCAATGCCATCAGCGACTATGACAAACCCGGTGTTTCCATCGCCGTGATGTCGGGCACGGCGGCTGACAAAGCCATCTCCAGCGTGGTGAAAAACGCCACGATCATGCGCCTGCCGGGTATGGATGAAACCCGTCTGGCGGTGATGTCCAAGCGCGCCGATATACTGGTCGATGCCAATGACACCAACCACCTCTTCGCCATCGCCAACCCGGATTGGACCAAGGAAATCCTGCCCGTACCGGCACTGGCGAAACAGGGCGTCGCCTTTGGCTTGCCACGCAATGCGGCACCTTCAGACCTGCAAGTCTTGAACATCTACCTCACGCAACGTCGAGAAACCGGGGAGATTTCCTCGCTGGTGGACAAGGCTTCTGCGCTCGCCAACGCCGGCGATAAAACCCCTCAGTGATGTTTTGATTTTCCCGAGAGCGGCTGGCAACAGGCGCTCTCCTGGAGACCTGCTATGACCGCGCCTTATTTGGTGGCTGCCCAGCCACAGGATTCGCTCACCCTTGATTCGGCCAAGGGCGATTTCATCCAGTTGCGAGACGTCTACAAGTCCTACGGCGAAGGCCTGGTGGTGATGGACCACCTGAACCTCGACATGCGTCCGGATGACCGGCTGGTGATCATTGGTCCGAGCGGTAGCGGCAAGAGTTCGTTGCTGCGGGTGATGATGGGCCTGGAAAGCATTCAGGGCGGCACCATCGCCTTTCAGGGCAAACCCTACATCGACGGCTGCGGCCGTGGCGCCGGCAAACCCTTGGATGCGACGTTGCAAGCCCAGGTGGGCATGGTGTTCCAGCACTACACCTTGTTCCCGCATTTGTCGGTGCTGGGCAACCTGATTCTGGCGCCGATGAAAGTGCATGGTCTTTCCAAGGCTCAGGCCACGGAAAAAGCGCGGGTGTTTCTGGCGCGGCTGGGCCTGGAGAGCAAGCTCAATGTGTACCCGAGCCAGTTATCCGGCGGGCAAAAGCAGCGCGTGGCGATCGCTCGCGCCTTGATGCTGGAACCCAAGCTGATGCTGTTCGATGAGGTGACCTCGGCCCTCGACCCGGAAATGGTCACCGAAGTGCAAGGCGTGATGATGCAATTGGCCGAAGAAAAAATGGCCATGATCATCGTGACGCACGACATGCATTTTGCCCGCAGCATCGCCACCCGCGTGGTGTTCTGCGCCCAGGGCAAAGTGGTCGAGCAGGGCCCGCCGGAGCAGATCTTCACTAAGCCCAGGGAGCCGCGTACCCGCGAGTTCCTGGAAAAAGTCCTGCACCTGGAGTGAGGCACGCCGCCATGAATTATGAATTCGATTTTCACTTTCTGACCGGCAATTGGGGCGCGCTGTGGGATGGCCTGAAGGTCACCTTGCAGCTTGCGCTGATCTCCAACGTGGTTGGTTTGGTACTGGGGTTTGGCCTGTGCCTGCTGACGCTCAGCCGCTGGTTTTTCATCCGTTGGCCCGCGCAGCTGTTTGTCGAGTTCTTCCGGTGCACCCCGGCGCTGTTGCAGATCGTGTGGTTTTTTTACTGCGTGCCGATGCTGTTCAACGTGTTTATCGACCCCATCACCATGGGTGTGCTTGCCCTCGGCCTGAACCTCACCGCGTTCAACGCCGAAGCGTATCGGGCCGGTGTGCAGGCGGTGCCGAGGGAGCATCTGGATGCCTGTGTCGCGCTCGGCCTGCGGCCGTGGCAACGCACGCTCTACGTGATCTTGCCCCAGGCGTTGCGCACGGCCTTGCCGGTGCTGATGACCAATGGCATTTCCATCCTGCAACAGAGTGCGCTGGTCGCCATCGTGGCCGTCGCCGACCTGATGTACGTGGGTAAGAGCATCGCCACCGAGGCTTACCGGCCACTGGAAACCTACTCGTTGATTGCCTTGATCTACTTCGCATTGTCCCTGCCCATTGCGCAGTGCGTGCAGTGGCTCGAACGCCGTCAGGACGCCGCGCTCGCGCGCTGAGGAGATCGTCATGCATCTGGATTTTATGGTGGTGTTTTCTTACTGGCAGGTTCTGGCCAAGGGGCTTGCGCTGACGCTGGCATTCACCGTGGGTTGTGCGCTGCTGGGAAGTGTTTTCGGCTTTTTGCTGAGCCTGCTGCGCCTGTCGAAAAACCGCTTTATCAGCATCCCGACCGGGCTGTACGTCGAGCTGTTTCGCGGCACGCCGTTGTTGATCCAGTTGTTCTGGATTTTCTTCTGCCTGCCGGTGGTATTTGGCCTTGATGTGCCGCCTTACGTCTCTGTGTTGCTGGCGTTGACCCTCTACATGACCGCCATTACCAGCGAGACCTTCCGCGGCGCACTCAAATCCATCCCCAGCGAACAGCACGACGCCTGCACCGCCCTCGGCGTGGCCAAGTGGAACAAGGTGTTCTACGTGATTTTCCCGCAGGCACTGCTGCGGGCCATACCGCCGCTGCTTTCCAACGTCGTCAGCCTGTTCAAGGAGAGCGCGCTGATTTCATCCGTGGGCATCGCCGACCTGATGTTCGTCGGGCAAAACATTTCCAACAGTACCGCACGCCCGGTGGAGTTTTTATCGGCGGTGGCGGTGATCTATTTCCTGGTGGCGTTCCCCCTGACCCGGCTGGTCGGGGTCGTCGAAACCCGGATGCTCAAACGCTACGCCTACTGACCCACACACTGGAGACGCACTCATGCAACAACTCAACGGCATCATGCCGGCCCTGGTTACCCCCTTCGATAAAAACGGCGCGGTCGACTACGACGTGCTGGCCTCCCTGGTCGAGTACCAGATCAAGCAGGGCGTTGGCGGCCTGGTCCCATTGGGCTCGACCGGCGAATACTATGCGCTGACCAATGAAGAGCGCCGCCAGGTCATGGCCACCGTGCGCGAAGTCGCCAATGGTCGCGTCATGCTGATCGCCGGCGCCAATGGTTCGTGTACCCGCGAAGTGATCGAACAAGTCAAACAGGCGCGCGACACCGGCTACAGCAATTTGCTGATCGCGCCTCCGTACTACGCCATCCCGACCCAGGATGAATTGATTGGTCACTACAACGCCATCCTCGATGCGGTGCCCGATGTGAACATCGTGCTGTACAACTACCCGATTCGCACCAACGTGGAGGTGGGCTACAGCGTCATGGATGCGCTCAAGGACCACGAACGCGTCATCGCCATCAAAGAGAGCGCAGGCAATCTGTTGCGGGCCATCGAGATTGATGAACGCTACAAGGGCAAGATCCAGCTCTCGTGCGGCTCGGATGACCAGGCCCTGGACTTTTTCCTGTGGGGCGCGACCAGCTGGATCTGCGCGCCGGCAAACTTCCTTGCGCCGCAAATCGTGGCGTTCTATGAACACTACGTCAGTGGCCAACTCGCAGGGGCCCAGCAGATCGTGCGCTCGCTGTTCCCGCTGATGAATAACCTGGAAAGTGGCAAGTTCATCCAGAAGGTCAAGTATGGTTGTGAGCTGGCTGGCTTCAATGTGGGCGTGGCACGCATGCCGTTGCTGCCGCTGACCCCTGAGGAAAAGTCCGAATTCCGTCGCGAATTCGACAAGCTCCAGGGCTGATATCGACCCGCATCGGTGCCCAGTGCCGATGCGGATTCATACACGCAGGTTCTGCGCGAATCGAGGGGCTTTATGATCAACACGCAATTGCCCACCAGCGGCCAATCGGCTGTCGTTATCGGCGGCGGCATCGTCGGGGTGTGCTGTGCCTTGTATCTGCAACGCGAAGGTCATCGGGTCACACTGATCGACCCACAAGCGCCGGGTGACAGCACCGCCAAATGGAGCTGCGGGCAGATGGCGGTCAGTGAGGTCATTCCGTTGTCCAAGCCGGGCATTCTGAAAAAGATCCCGGGCTGGCTAGTGGATCAGAAGGGCCCGCTGGCGCTGCGTCCCAGCGCACTGCCCGGGATACTGCCGTGGTTTCTGCGCTTTGTGGCCTGTGCCCGGCATTCGCGCATCGTTGATATCGCCAATGAAATGGCGACCTTGACGCACCATGTCTATGAAGACTACGCGCCACTGCTGGCGCGTTGTGCCGATAAAACCCTGATGGGCGAGCGGCCGATCATTGAAGTGTTTGATACCGCCGAAGGGTTGGCCCAGGAAGGTCCGCATATGGAGCTGCGTCGATCCCTGGGTTTCAAGTCCGAAGTACTGGACCGTGCGGCGATTGCGGACCTGGAGCCGGCCCTGGCAGGTAAGTTCAGCCACGGCCTGTTGTTTCCGGATTGGCGTGCGGTCAGCGATACCCAAGGGTTCATCGCTGCGCTCACGCAAAGCTTTATCGACCAGGGCGGCGTGCGCGTGCGCGGGCAGGTCCGGGCCATCGACGAAAATGCTGACCGCGCCAGTGGCGTGACCCTGGTCAGCGGTGAGCGTTACCCGGCTGACCACGTGGTGATCGCGGCGGGCACAGGCTCACGCCAGTTTTTTTCGCAGATCGGCGGTTCAGTCCCGCTGGCGGGCATCGCCGGCTACCAGGTGCTGTTGCCCCATTCGGGTGTAGAGGTGCGTCACTCGGTGATCTATGCCGACGGCGGCTTCTGTTTTGCACCGATGACCCGTGGCTTGCAGATCGGCGGCACCATCGAGTTCTCCGGGCCGGATGCCGAGCCGAATTTCAAGCGGGCCGACATCATTCTGGAAAAGGCCCGCAAGATTCTTCCGCAATTGCAACTCGACGACGTTGAATACGGCATTGGGTACCGCCCCTTTCTGCCCGACACCAAGCCGGTGATCGACCGCAGTGCGCGGCTGAGCAATGTCTTCCTCGCCTTTGGCCACGGTCAGCTTGGCCTGACACTGGGCGCCACCACCGGGCGCCTGATTGCCGACCTGGTCGCCGAGCGCCCACCCGCACAAGACCTGACGCCATTCAGCGCCCGACGCTTTGCGTTTACCTGAGGTTCCTTATGAAGTCCTACGAGCATCTGTACATCGACGGTCACTGGGTAAAGCCTGTCTTGGGCGGCACGTTCCCGACCATCGACCCGAGTAATGAAACGCTGCTGGCGCAGGTTGCTGCCGCCACCGCCGCCGATATCGACCTGGCCGTAAAAGCGGCACGCAAAGCGTTTGACGAAGGACCGTGGCCACAGACCACTGGCGCGCAACGGGCCGTGGTATTGCGGCGCATCGCCGCCGGTATCCGCGAGCGCCTGGACACACTGGCGGCGCTCGAAGTGCAGGACAACGGCAAACCGTTTCCCGAAGCCCAATGGGATATCGGCGACACCGCTGGCTGCTTTGATTTTTACGCCGACCTTGCCGAAGGGCTTGATACCCGGCAGGAGCAGACCGTACCGCTTGCCGATGAGCGCTTCAGTTGCATCGCACGCAAAGAGCCGATGGGCGTGGCTGGGGCGATCATCCCCTGGAACTTCCCGATGCTGATGGCGGCCTGGAAGGTCGCGCCGGCGCTAGCCGCTGGTTGCTGCATGGTGCTCAAACCGTCTGAACTGACGCCGTTGACTGCGCTGGAACTGGCGAACATCGCCCATGAAGCGGGCTTGCCGGCCGGGGTGTTGAACGTGGTCACGGGATTGGGGCCGGATGCGGGTGCGCCGCTGAGCGAGCATCCGGGCATCGATAAACTGGCGTTCACCGGCAGCGTGCCGACCGGCGCGAAAATCATGCAAGCCGCGGCCCGCGACATCAAAAACATCAGCCTGGAATTAGGCGGCAAATCCCCCTTCATCATTTTCGACGACAGCGACATCGAAGCCGCCGTCGAGTGGATCATGTTCGGGATCTTCTGGAACCAGGGCGAGGTGTGCTCCGCCACCTCACGCGTGCTGGTCCAGCGCGGGCTGTATGAGCCGCTGTTGAAACGCCTGGTGGAAGAGACGCGCACACTCAGCATCGGCCACGGCATGAAGGAGGGCGTGTTGCTCGGGCCGCTGGTCAACAGCACGCAGTACGACAAGATTCTGCAAGCCGTCGCGCGTGGCCAGGAGGAGGGCGCCACGCTGCTGTACGGTGGCACGCGGCCTGCCGACTGCAACATCGGCTACTTCCTGACCCCGGCGATTTTCGCCGATGTGCCCGTCAACAGCTGGATCTGGAATGAAGAGATCTTTGGCCCGGTGGTCTGCGTGCGCCCATTCGACGATGAAGCCGAAGCGCTGAAGAGCGCCAACGATTCGCGCTTTGGCCTGGCGGCGGCAGTGATGTCCAAGGATTTGGTGCGAGCGGAACGCGTGGCACGTCGTCTGCGCGCCGGCATTGTTTGGGTCAATTGCTCTCAACCGACCTTTACCGAAGCGCCGTGGGGCGGCTACAAACAAAGCGGCATCGGCCGGGAGTTGGGGGAGTGGGGCCTGAACAACTACCTGGAAACCAAGCAGATCACCCGCTACGACAGCGACCAGCCGTGGGGCTGGTACATCAAGTAAGGGAGAGCGCCATGCGCTGGAAGAAAACGCTGCAAATGGTCGATGTGCATTGCGAAGGCGAGGTTGGCAAGGTCATTACCGGGGGTGTCCTCGACATCCCCGGCAAGACCATGCTCGACAAGATGAACTACATCAATGAGGTCGACGATAGCCTGCGTCGCCTGGTGGTGCTGGAACCCCGTGGCTGCCTGCAGATGTCGGTCAATCTGTTGCTGCCGCCGACGCGGCCAGAAGCCCAGGCCGGCTTCATCGTGTTGCAGGCCGACAAGGCGCATGCGATGTCGGGCAGCAACTGCATCTGTGTGGTCACAGCGCTGCTGGAGCTTGGTATTTTGCCGATGGAGGAGCCATCCACCACGGTCGTGCTCGATACCCCGGCTGGGCTGGTCACTGCCCGTGCGCAGTGTGTGGATGGGCGCTGCGTCAGTGTTTCACTGGATATGGTGCCAGCGTTTGTCGAGCACCTGGACGTGCGCATACAGACCGAAGCGTTCGGCCCGATCAATGTCGATATTGCCTTTGGCGGGGTCTACTACGCCCTGATCGATGTCGAGCAAGTCGGCTTGAGCATCGCGCCCGACAATGCCCGTGCGCTGGCGGATGCAGGTGTACGGCTGCGAACCATCATCAACGATCAGGTCAGCGTGCAGCATCCGCTGATCGAGAGCCTGAACGACGTGGCGTATGTGATGTTTCGCAACCGCATCGACGGCACCACCTGGCAAACCTGCACCACTTTGCCCCCCGGCCGTGTCGACCGCTCGCCCTGCGGCACCGGCAGCTCGGCCAACCTGGCGACGTTGAGTGCCCGTGGGCAAGTCGCCCCCGGCGATCAGCTGACCTCCCGCTCGACCATCGGCGGCGAGTTCCAGGTTGAGCTACTGGGGTTGACCGAAGTGGGCGATCGCGCCGCCGTTTTGCCGCGCATCACCGGGCGGGCCTGGGTGTACGGCATGCACCAGATCGGCGTCGATCCGGATGATCCACTGGCGGCCGGGGTTTATGTTGAGCGACACCTGGGGCGAAGGTTTTTAACTGAACCTGCGCCGGTGTTAACCTTGCGTGCGGTCAAACGACCGGTAAGAACCCTGAGAGTGACCCAATGAGCAATGACACCCCTGAGACCAGTACCAAGCGCCATGGTGGCCGATATATCTACGAGGAACTGCGCAAACAGATCCTCACGCTCAAGCTCAAACCAGGGTCGCCGCTGGACGAGGTGTCGCTTGCCGCGCAATTCGGACTGTCCCGCTCGCCGGTCAGGGACGCATTGGCTCGGTTGATCAGCGAGGGCCTGGTGACGATCCTGCCCAACCGCACCACGCTGGTTACGCCGTTTGAAATCGAGGACTTCCCCAACTACGTCTCGGCGCTTGACCTGATCCAGCGTGCCGTGACCCGTCTGGCGGCGACTCAGCACGACGAAGAAGACCTCAAGCGCATACGTGCGGCGGACGCGGCCTACCTCGAAGCCGTGACCTCGGGCGACTTCCAGGCCATGTCCGAGACCAACAAGGCGTTCCACATCGCCATCGCCGAGGCGGGCAAGAACCCGTATTTCATCAGTTACTACGAAAAACTGTTGGGTGAAGGCCAGCGGCTCCTGCATCTGCACTTTGACTACATCGTCAGCACGGCCAGCACCACCACACGGTTGGGGCGCGACCATGATGTCATCGTGGAAGCCATCGCTGCGCGTAACGCCGACGAGGCGGAGCAGGCGGCGCATGAGCATACGATGCTGTTTCAACGCCGTTTTCTGGCTTATATGCAGCAGAATCTGACAAAAGCGGTTTCGGTGAAATAACGGTTGTTAGGTGGTTTCCCTTTGGGCAAGGGGCGAGGACCGTCCGTAATGTGCGCTTCTCATGTGAAAACCTTACCTGGAGCGGTGGTTGCTCAAAGGCGTTGACCAGATGTCATGACTGCAGCGTAAACAGCGGGCCTCGTGCTCCTTATCGATAGATTGCGCGAAACCGCACTTCACGCAGCAGTAGAGTGCAGAAGCGGGAACTTTCTGATATTCAGGTCGATGCTCTTTAGGAAGGACCGATAACCCAGGGCAGAGATCGTTCTCGTCATGAAAGTAAAGACTGAGATCTCCATCCGTTTCGACGATACCTAATCTCACTTGTCCCAGGTGTTCAACGCCTTGCTGCCTAAGTTCCATTAATAATTCGCTATTTGACATGTTGAGCGTCTCGAATGCCTTCATTTCGAACAGGCCATTGTTAATAACCGTAACGGGCAAACCGTCGATCCAGGCTTCAAATTTCCTGCTCTTTGTCGTCGCCATGACGATCAGGCGGTAAAGCAATAATAGCGTTAGAAATACTACGACGACCGGCAATAGCGGCACATCATGATAGAACGATACGTCTCCCGCAGCTGAACCCAGCGTTAGAATCACAACAAGCTCAAACAGCGACAGTTGCCGAATGCCTCGTCTGCCACTGGATTTCAGAAAAAGAAAAACCGCTAGAAAAGCAAACGTAGCTCGAAAACAGACCTCTAGCAAAAATGAGAGTGGGAATTCATCTATCAGCATTCGTTGTATATCAAAAGGCGACATAATTACCCCTGTATTATTGTTGTAAATCAAGGTCGGGAGGCTATTTCCTCCAAATGGAGTAATAGGTCTTGCGGGTCCTCGTAGACTCTCAGAGCGCCTGCTCTTTCTAGCTCGCTAATATCGTAGCCACCCGAGAGCAAGCCCACGCCTGTCGCTTTGCAGCGCCTGGCTGCAAGCATGTCCCATATAGCATCGCCAACGACGACGCAGTCCTCAATGGGGGCATTGAGCTTTTGCGCTGCGGCAAGGAACAGATCCGGGTCGGGTTTGCCATATTTCACATCGTCACGAGTGACAATATTAATGTCATTCATATTTAAGCCAAGCGCCTTCAAGTTAATCGTGGCGGTAGGCAGGCCCCCACTGGTTGCGATACACCACTTTATATTCTCGTGGGTAAGCGTCTTGAGTAGCTCGACTGAACCTGGGAGTGCACGTATCTGCCCTTTGAGCGCTTCATAGGCAGCGGCATGTTTTTTACTTAAAAGCTTTCCTTGCTCTTCGGTAATCGTCACGCCCGTCTCGCGCGATAAGGTTTTCAACATCAACCCTCCGCTCATGCCGATCTTTCTATGAATGCGCCACATGGCCAATGGAATACTTTCGGAATCGAGCGCTTCTTTCCATGCCGCCACGTTCTGGTACACGCTGTCGGTCAGTGTTCCATCCAGATCAAAGATAAAAGATGTTTTGGGTCGCATGGAGCTCTCCACGTTGATGAATTGAGTGAGCGCACTGGGTACAGTTCTGAGGCTTGAGCCAGCTGTACGTTCACTATTTCTAGGCGGTTCTTGATCGTTCCCTCGCTCTGCGTGGGAATGCATCCCTGGACGCTCTGCGTCCATCCTTGCAGGTGTGACGCAGAGCGTCACCGGCGGCATTCCCACGCAGAGCGTGGGAACGATCAAATGTGGGAGCGGGCTTGCCCGCGATTTGAGCCGGTTCACGGCAAAGCGTTTAAACGCGTGATGGCGTGCTTGCCTCGGGCGTATCGAGAGCGCCGGAATCGGGTTGTTGATACTGCACGACAAAATCCACAAAAGCGCGCAGGGCCGGGGCCATTTGCCGTTGGCTGGGGTAATACAAATAGAACCCCGGAAAGGTCGGCGTCCACTCTTTGAGAAGGTGGACCAGTTGGCCTGTCTCGATAAGGTCTGCCACTTGGTGCCTGAACAGGTACGCAATGCCCACACCGTCGAGTGCGACCTGCGTCAGCATTTCCGGCTCTGTCACCACCAATGGCCCCTGGGCAGCTATTTCGAGAAGCTCGCCATTGCGCTCAAACTCCCAGCGATACAGGCTTCCGTCCGTAGGCCATCGGGTATGTCAGGCATTGATGGTTCGCTAAGTCTCTAGGCGTGTGCGGGGTGCCATAGCGGGTGAGGTAGTCTGCAGAGGCAACGACCATCATTTCCAGGTGGCCGCCGAGACCATGGGAGACCATATCGCGGTCCAGCTTTTTGCCGAGCCTGACTCCGGCGTCGAACCCTCCGGCGACAATGTCCACGAGACGTTCATCGGTGACGATATCGAAATGAATACCGGGGGTAAGCCTGCAGAAAGGGTCCGATCAGCGGCGCAAGGTAATGAGTGGCTGCAACGCGGGTAGTGTTGATGCGCAACAGCCCGCTAGGGCCTTCGCTGGACTCTTTTAGCCGGGCGACGGCCGAGTCCAGCGACGCCAGGGCAGGCAGAAGCTCAGCAAGGAGCCGTGCGCCTATTTCGGTTGGCGATACGCTGCGTGTCGTACGGTTGACCAGGCGAACACCCAGGCGTTCTTCCGCATTACGGATGGTCTGGCTCAGCGCGGAGGCGGACATCCCCAGGTGGGCTGCGGCGCGGACAAAACTGCCTTGCTGAATAACCGCGGCGAATGCTTGGAGTTGGGAGTATTCGTTGCCGCGCATTGTGTCCACTTCCTTAATGGGTCATGCGGATATTAGCGCATTATCAAATGGATCCAATTACGCAATACTGCCCCCGCATTGAGATTTTCATGTCGGCAATGGAGCAAGACCTATGGGCAGATTCTCAGGTAAACGGATCTTGATTACCGGTGGTACGAGTGGCATGGGGCTGGCAGGCGCCAAGCGTATTGCGGACGAGGGCGGTCGGGTCGCTGTCACCGGCTATAGCCGGGAACACCTTGAAGAAGCTGCGGATATTCTGCCTTCCAGTGCATGGGTATTTAAAAACGATGCATCGGATCCATCGGCCATTGCGCAGTTGGTGGACGTCGTTAAAGAAATGGGCGGTCTGGATGGCTTATGGCTGAATGCCGGTTACGCGCAAGTGGGCGCCATTGAAGACACAGAGGCGGCGTTTTTTGATCGCATGATGAATGCCAATGCGCGAGGGCCTTTGCTACAGATCGCAAAATTGAAGGACCTGTTGTCTCCCCACGCATCGGTTGTCTTGACCTCCTCGACCTCCGCCTACGAGTCGGCCCCAATGGCCAGTGTCTATGCCGCGACCAAAGGCGCGATGATTTCAATGGCCAGGTGTTGTGCGGCGGCATTGGGCGAGCGGGGGATCCGTGTGAACGTATTGGTTCCCGGGCCGATTGATACCAACTTCCGAAACTTCATGGCCAATGAAGTGCGGCAGCAGTTCGAGGATGGGCTGGTCAATCAATTACCCCTTCGACGTGTCGGCACTGCGGCCGAGGCTGCGGCAGTTGCGTTGTTTTTGCTGTCCGATGATGCGTCATACGTGACTGGCAGCCAATATGCGGTGGACGGTGGGTTGACCATGCGTTGAGCTGTTTACCCACGGTCGGCGCCTTGCGCCGCTCGCTCCAGCCGCCATCCCCCCGCTCGCTGACGCTCCTTCCAGAACCCCGCATACCGTCCGTTCTGCCCCAGCAACTGCGCATGAGTGCCGCACTCCACCAGCCCCCCTTCATCCAGCACCAGAATCTGGTCGGCCGCCATGATGGTCGGCAGGCGATGGGCAATCACCAGCACCGTGGCGCGGTGCATCAGCGTGCGGATTGCAGCTTGCACGTAAGCGTCTTTCTGCGGGTCGAGCGCCGCAGTGGCTTCGTCCAGCAACAGGATCGGCGCGCGTTTGAGCAGGGCCCTGGCGAGGGACACGCGCTGGCGTTCGCCGCCGGAGAGGCTGGCGCCGCCTTCGCCCACGGGGGTGTGCCAGCCTTGGGGCAGGCGCGCGATGATTTCATCGACCCCGGCCAGGCGCGCCGCTTCGGCCACCTGCTGCGCACTGGCATCGGGGCTGCCCACGCGGATGTTGGCTTCCAGGCTGTCGTCGAACAGGTACACGTCCTGCATCACCAGGGACAACTGCGCCATCAGCTGCGAGTTGGTGAGTGCGCGGACATCGACGCCACCCACCTTGACCTGGCCCTCGCTGGCATCGAAGAAGCGCATCAGCAGGCGGGTGATGGTGGTTTTACCCGAACCCGAGGCGCCGACGATGGCGGTCATGGAATGGGCCGGGACGTTGAAACTCAGGTCCTTGAGCACCGTGGAGCCACTGGGATAGGCAAAGCTCACGCGTTCAAACGCGAGGCTGCCGGGCGCCGTCAGGGGCTGGCTGCTTGCCGGTTCCGGCAGGCCGGGTTCGCGCAGGATACTCACCAGTTGATCGAGGTCGTTGCCGGCCATGCGCAACAGGCCACTGCGCGCGGCAGCTTCGGCCAGCGGGCCGACGAAGCGGGCGGCGAGGGCCAGCAGTGCGACCAGTTGGATGGCGTCGATTGCACCGGTTGCCGCCAGGGCGATGCCGACGCCCACCAGCAGGGCGAAGGCCAATTGCACGGTCAGGCCACCGGCGAGCAACTTGGGAAAGGTCTGCGCCAGCATCGAACCGGCCGCGTGTTTCTGCGCCAGGTTAGCCGCGTGCAACGGTGCATAGCCGTCCCGCGCCTGGCCAAAGGCGCGCAGCACCGGCTGGTAGCGGGCGAACTCGACCACGCGGTTGCCGGCCAGGGTCGCGGCGGCTTCGACGCGCTGGTCATTGGCCGCAATGGCGTTAGCCGACCCGTGATGGGTGGCGTAGATCAGCGGCGCACAGAGCACGGCGGTCAGTCCCAGGCGCCAGTCGAACACAAACAGCGTGAGGGCCACCGTGGCCGGCACCACCACCCCGCACACCACCGGCCCCAGGTAATGGGCAAACAGACCGGTGATCATCAACGTGCCGCTGGTGGCGCTGCGCGACAGGCGTCCGACCTTTTCCGCGTTGAACCAGCCCAGGGGCAGGCGCATCAGGTGTTGGCCAAGGCGCTCATGCAGGGTCGTCAGCACCAGCAGCGCCAGGGCAAAACCGCGCATTGCCTGCTGGTAGTGGGCGATGCACGTCAGCACCACCATGGCCGCCAGGGCACACAACCAGGCGAGTGCCGCCGGCAAGTCGCCGGCGAACAGCGCGTGCAGGATCGGCACCAGCAACGCGACCGCCAGGCCTTGCAGCACGGCACTGGCCACCAGCCAGGCGAGGTAACGGTAGAGGCGCGCGGCATGGGCCGGGCCCAACAGGGTGAGCAGGCTGCGGATCACAAGGACATCTCCAGGTCGGGGGTGGTGGCGCGCCACATGCGGGCGTAGGCGCCATCGGCGTGCAGCAGGTCAGGGTGACGGCCGCACTCCACCACGCGGCCGTGATCGAGGACGACGATTTGATCGACCCCGCGGATGCTGGCCAGGCGATGGGCGATCACCAGCACCGTGCGCCCTCTGGCCAGCGCCGACAGGGCGTCCTGGATCAGCGCTTCGGAGGCTGGATCGGCGTGGGAGGTGGCTTCATCGAGGATCAGCACCGGCGTATCGGCCAGCAGCGTGCGGGCGATGGACAGTCGCTGGGCTTCGCCGCCGGAGAATATCGCGTCCTCGCCAATCACCGACTGGTAGCCACGGGGCAGCGCCTCGATACGCGTGTGGATCTGCGCCGTACGCGCGGCCGCCTGCACGTCCTCGTCACTGGCCTCTGGCCGGCCCAGGCGCAGGTTTTCAGCCACACTGCCGTGCACCAGTTGTGCGTCTTGCAGCACAAAGCCGACGTGCCGGTACAGTTGGTGCGGGTCGATCTGGCGCACATCGGCACCCCCGACCAATACCCGCCCAGCGTTGACGTCGTGAAAGCGCGGCACCAACTTGGCCAGGGTCGACTTGCCTGCGCCCGATGCCCCCACCAGCGCGGTGACCGTGCCCGCCGGGCAATGCAGCGTGATGCCGTCGAGGATCAGGTGGGCGGGGTCATAGCCAAACTGCACGTTGTCGAAGGTAATGGCACTGCCTTCGGGCGATTGGCAGGCGGTCGGGCTGGGCAGTTCGTCGATGTTCAGCAGGGCTTCGATGCGTGCCGCAGCCGCCAGGGCGGTGCGTTGCGCGGTCAGGCTCTGGTTGATCACCAACAACGATTGCGGGATCACCACCGCCACCAGGGTTTCGGCGAACAACTCCAGCGGCGTGACCCAGCCCCGCGCCAACAGCAGGCTGCCCACGCCCAGGCTGGCCAGCAGAATCAGCGGCACGCTCAGGGCCATCGACGACAACGCTTCAAGGCGCAACAACGGACGCACCCAACCCGCGTACTGCTGGCTGAACTGGTTGACCGCCTGCTGATAGCTGCGATGGGCCTGGCCGCTGCGCCCGAAGGCCTTGACCACCGCAATCCCGTGGACGAACTCGACAATCGCCGCGCTGACCCGGGTCATGCTCTGGTCCAGCAGCTGCATCTTGCTGCCGAAGCCGCGCATCATCAGGGCGTAGGCCAGCGCATAGACCGGCAGGGTCAGCACCGCCAGCACCACCAGGTAGCCGTTCAGGCTGGCCAGCCATACCAGCCCGGCGAGGGGCGTGACGACGGCGGCGGTGAGTTCCACGGCGTGATGGGCGACGAGGTGGTGCAGGTCTTCGAGGTCATCCTGCACCACTTTGCGCACCGCGCCGGACGTGGTGTCGCTGTACCAGCCAAGGGGCACGCGCCCGAGTTTGCGCACCATCGCGTCACGCAAGCCGGCTTGCAGGCGGTGATCGGCCACGTGGGTAAGCCACAGCGCCACGCCGTTGGCCATCCAGCCCAGGCTCAGGGCGATCACCACCAGCGCCGCCCACGACCACAAGGTGTGACGCGCGGCGTCGCTGGCCAGGAGCAGCCGGGCCAATTCGGTCAGGCCGATGGAGGGCACCAGGTTGACCAGCGCGCCAATCGCGGCAAACAGCACACCCAGGCGAATCAGTGGGTTGACCGGGCGTTTCAAGGTGTCCAGGGCAGTTGTCATCGGTGTTCCGTAGGTCTTCTGCGGGGCAAACGATGCTAGTCACTCCAGATTTGACGGCTACCCGCATCGAGTCCAATTCGCCCCGCATTCGACATCCCGACCCCACCAGCGGCGCGATACGGTTGGAAAATGACTTGAATCGGGTAGAGGCCCACCGGTGGCCCTGGCTACCGTTCCAGGCTGCCTGTTTCGTGGGCAGGTATTTCCCCCAACCGGTGTCCTTGGAGTGGCAGATGTCAGTCGATTCAGGTTTGCAAGTGCGCGGTCTGCGCAAGCGCTACAACAACGGCGGTCGAAGCGCTGCGCGGCGTGGACCTGAGCGTGGGCCCCGGCATGTACGGCTTGCTGGGGCCCAATGGCGCCGGCAAAAGCAGCCTGATGCGCACCTTGGCCACGCTGCAACCCGCCGACGCCGGCAGTATTCATCTGGATGGCGTGGACGTGCTGGCTGACGCCGATCACCTGCGCCAGCGCCTCGGTTATCTGCCGCAGCAACTGGGCGCTTATCCCGGCGTGAGTGCGCGTGACCTGCTCGACCGCTTCGCCTGGCTCAAGGGGCGCACCGATGCCCGGCAACGCCGCGAGGAAATCGAAGGCCTGCTGGGCAAGGTCAACCTGCAAGACGCCGCGCACCGTGCGTTGGCCACGTATTCGGGCGGCATGCTGCGCCGCTTTGGCATTGCCATGGCACTGGTGGGCGCGCCGCGCTTGTTGATTGTCGATGAGCCCACGGGCGGGCCTCGACCCGGCGGAACGCAACCGTTTCCACCGGGTGCTGGCGGACGTCGCCGCCGAGTCGGTTGTGCTGCTGTCGACCCATATCGTCGAAGACGTCGAAAACCTGTGCAGTCGCCTGGCCGTCCTGGCGGCTGGGCGGATCATCGTCGAAGGCCGCCCGGCGGACCTGCTGGCGGCCGAGCAGGGGCGCCTGTGGCAAGCGCCGTTTGGCCGTGGCGAACCCTTGCCGGCCGCGTTGCATGTGGCGGCCAGCCCGCAAGGCAGTCGGGTGATCGTGCACGGCGAACGGCCCCTTGATCCGCGTTTTACGCCCCACGCACCGCGCCTGGAAGATATCTATTACCTGGCCTTGGCCCAGGCCGGCGAGGCGCCCGACGCATGAACCACTTTGCCCTGATGCGCCGCGAAGCCTGGGTGGAACTGCGTGCCGGGCTGCGCAGCGGGATTCCCGTGCTGGTGTTCCTCGGCCTGGCCGGCTACTTGCTGATGTCCCTGACCAACGCCGACTACGTGCAGAAAATGGGCGCCAGCGATATCCCGCGCAACGCCCCGAGCCTGATCTACCTGATGTCCTGCGGTTGCATGTTCTTCCTGTTTTTTGCCTGGGCCTGGGTGTTTGCCCAGCCAGCCCTGCGCGACCGCAAGGCGCAGTTGGAAGAGGTGCTGCTGGCCTTGCCGGTGTCGCTGCCGGCGCTGTTGTGGGGGCGCTTTATCGGCGCGGCAATGGTCGCCGGGTTGCTCGCCAGCGCCCTGGTGGTGGGCTTCTTACTCAGCCCGATCCTTGCTTGGCTAGGCTGGGTGCCAGCGGCGAGCATCGGCGCGCCCGCGTGGTCGGCGCTGGGGTTCGCCTGGGTGGCCTTGTTGTTGCCGGTAAGCACCGGCATCGGCGCGCTGTATTACCTGCTGGCGTTGCGCAGTCGCGGGTTGGCGGCGCCGTTTGCGTTGGCCACGGTACTGATGCTGTTGTGGATGTTTGCGGTGGTGGTGCTCAAGGGCGGGCAGATCAACCCGTTGCTGGCGGCCAGCCTGGATCCGTCGTTGTTTACCTTTGCCCAGGCCCAAGTGGAAACCTGGACGGCGGCGCAGAAATCCGAGGCCCTGCTGGCCCTGACCCCAGGCTTCTGGCTCAACCGCAGCCTGTGGTGTGCGCTGCCCTTGGTGCTGTTGGCCTGGGTCTTGGCGCGCACCACGCGTGAGGGCCTGATGGGGCGTCGTTCCGGCGCTGTACTGGCAGAGCCGCCGATGCGCTTGGCCGAGGGTACCGCGGTGCTCGGCCCCGTGCTGCGCAGCCATTGGCTTCGGGCGTTGTGGTACGAAGCCCGTTGGCAGTCACGCCAAATTTTCGCCCGCAAGGTGTGGTGGCTGGCCCTGGCGCTGCTGATGGTGATGGGCATGCTCAGCGGCTTTGTCCATGGGGTGTGGCACGCCCGTGGGCCGATGGTGCCGAGGGCGGACTTGAGCTTGCCGTTGCTGTCCAGCGCGCTGTTCCTGGTGCTCGCGTTTGTATTGGCGGCGCTGGTGGGGTTGGTGTGCCGACGCGATGACGTCGAAGGCCTGGGCGCGATGCTGCACGCCACGCCGGCCCCGGCGTGGGTGCGCCTTTTTGGACGGGTGCTGTGTGTGGCGGTGGCGACGGTGCTGTTGGCACTGGTGCCGGGTGCCGCCAGCCTGTTGATCACTGCGCTGGTTGCACCGCAAAGCCTGGCCCCGGGGTTTGTGCTGACCTATCAACTGCTGGTATTCGCACCACCGTTGCTGGAATTGGCACTGCTGACGCTGCTGGTACACACGCTGATCCGCCGCACCGGCCTGGCTTACGCGACGTCGATGCTGCTGACGTTTTTCCTGGTGCTCAATCACGAGCTTGGGCTGGTGAGTTACCCGCCCTATGAAATGGCGATCCCGGCCCATGTGGCGTTGTCGGCGTTGACCGGCTGGGCGCCGTGGTGGCTGTATCTGGCGACGCTGGCGGGCTGGAAGCTGGCGGGGTGTGCGGTGATGGTCGCACTGGCGGCCTTGCTCGCGCCCCGTGGAGTCGGACGTTTACCCGCGTCGCTGCTGGCGCTGGGTGTGCTGGGCATGCTCGGCACCGGCGTGTTGTTGCATCGCCACCTGGTGGAGCAGGGCGATTACCGCTCCAGCGCTGACGAGCTGGCCGAACGTGCTGCCTGGGAACAGCGTTGGCTGGCCGATGCAGGCGCATGGCAGGTCGCCGGTGGACAGGTGCAGGTGCAGATCGACAGCGGGCGTCGGCAGGTGCAAGGGCAGTGGCGCCTGGACCGGGTGATGGCTGCCAACGGCCATCTGGACGCCGAACTGCCGCCGGGTTTACACGTGACCGGCGCCAGCGTCATGGGTCAAGCGGTCGCCGTCGAGCAGGCCAGCGACCACCTGCGCATCCCCTTGGGGTCGTGTGCGGCGGCCGGGTGCAGCGTGACGTTGCACTGGACCGTCAGCGCCAGCGGTTGGCCCGCCGACGGTGACGGCCTGTGGCTGACGCCCCAGGCCACATGGCTGGAAGCGCGCCGGGTGCTGCCGCGCCTGGGCCTGGACCCGGAGCGCGCCTTGCGTGCCCCCGCGCAACGCATTGCCGCCGGGTTGCCCGCGCTGATGCCGGTGTTACCGATGGGCGCGGCCGTGGCGGCGCAAGCCGTGGCCCCGGCCGGGGATTGGCAATGGACGATCAGCCTGGATGGGCAGCCGTTCAGCGGCCACAGCCAACATCCCCTGGACTTCGCTTACCGCCCGACGCCACTGGCCTCGGTCCAAAACCTCGACGGCGTGCAGGTGCTGGCCGATGCCAGCCGCCAGCACACCGCCCGCGAAGTGCGCGACGACCTCACGGCGATGACCGCGTGCGTGGCCCGGCGCCTGGGCGCAAGCCCGACCGTCAGCGAACTGAGCCAGTGGCCCAGCGGCATGGGCGCCAGTCGCCTGAGCAACGCGCACCTGCTGCTGGCGCAGACACCTCACTGGGACGTGGCGGCCAGCGGCGTCGGGCGCTGGGCGCGGCGCGCGCAGATCGCCGAACTGCTGGCGCGCCAGCAGCTGATCAGTGCCAGCGACCTGCGCGAACAACCGGGGCATGTGTGGCTCAGCCAGGGCGTGGCCGGGGCCTTGGGCTTGCTCTGTGTGGGCGAGGTGGACGGTCCACAGGCCCGCGCTGCCTTGATCACGCTGATGGCCGATGACCTGACCCGCGCATTGGGCAGCGACGGCGAGCCCGTCGGCACCCTGGCCAGCGCCCGTGCGCAGGGCTGGGCCGCGTTCTATGCACCGCTGGCCAGCCTCGACTGGGTCGCCAGCCAAAGCCCCGAACAACTGCTGGCAATGACTGCCGCCGTGCGCACTGGCCAGGGATGGCCCGTTTCGATCCAGGGCCTGCTCGGCGCGCCCTCGGAAGCCGTGGTGACCCAGGCGCGTGAGCGCTGGGGAACACCGGAATGAATGTCCTGAAACCCTTATCCCTGGAGTTCTACATGCCTGCCCAAGTCACCCTCAAACCCCTGCGCCGACCGCCAGGCTGGCGTGCCAACGTGCTCACCCAAGCCTTGGCCCTGGCCCTGTCCAGCCAGATGTGCAGCGCGTTTGCCGCCGACTACCGGCCCAGCCCCGAGACCCTCGAACTGGCGCCGCTGACGGTCAGCGCGCGGCTGCATCAGGAGAGCGCCAAGGACATCCCGTTCGGCCTGACGGTGCTCGACGGCCAGGCCCTGGAGACCCGGCGCCTGCGCACCCTCGAAGACGCGTTGCGCGCCACGCCGGGGGTGGACGTCAATTCGTGGGGCGGCGCCAACGATGCCAACGTGCGCATCCGTGGTGTCGGTTCGCTGAACCAGATGAGCATGGATGACGGCTCGGTGCAGCTGAATGTAGACGGCGTGCCGATGTCGGTGCGCAATGCGGCCATGGCCACCCTGGATGTGCAGCAAGTGGAAGTGCTCAAGGGCCCCCAGGGCACGTTGCTGGGACGCAACAGCGAAGCCGGCGCGATCAACGTCACCACGCGCAAGCCGAGCCGTGAAGTGCAAGGTTATGTGCGCGGCGAAGTCGGCCAGCAAGGCCAATTCATGACCGAGGGCGCGGTGGGCGGGCCATTGACCGACACCCTGGCCGGGCGCATCGCCGTGCGCCGCTCAGGCTTTGACAATTGGGTCGATGATCAACAGGACGGCGACCCATTGACCCGTCCCCGCGACCTGGCCCTGCGCGGCAGCCTGCTGTGGGACAACGACAGCGGCACCACGGGCCTGCTGGTGGCCGAGCGCCAACGCGCCGAGCATTACGCCGGGCTGGAAATGCTGCGCCCGTTCGGCCACCGCCCGCGCCTGGACTACACCCCCGGCGTGTTCGACGGCAACCAGAAGACCCACGAGCGCTACTCCTTCGAACTCAACCACGACCTGGCGCAGGCGCGCCTCACCTCGATCAGCGCCTATACCCGCACCGATTTCAATGGGGTCAAGGGCTACGACCGCAACATCACCCGCGCCCTTTACGGTGCGCCATTCGAATACCTGATCGAAGACACCGCCCGCGAGCAGGTGTGGAGCCAGGACCTGCGCCTGGGCTCATTGCCGGACGCCGAGGTGTTCTGGGTCGGCGGGGTGAACCTGGCGCGCTCCGAGCGCAGTTTCGATTCGGACAACTTCACCAACGGCTCCTGGCAACAGCGCGACTTCAGTACCAACAGCTACGCGGCGTATGGCGAGATCACCGTGCCGCTTGCCGAGCGCTGGAAGCTCACCACCGGCCTGCGCCACAGCTGGGACCGCAAGACCTATGGCGCCGACTACGCCAGTGGCGGCGCGGTGACCGGCGACAGCCGCCAGCTGCAAGACCACTACAGCACCGGCCGCGTGGCCTTGGCCTATGCGCTGACCGCGCAGACCAACCTGTATGCCGTGTTGTCGCGTGGCTACAAGTCTGCGGGGTTCAATGATTACGCCACCTCGGTCAAGGACAGCGAGCCGTACAAAGCAGCCAAGGTGAATGCCGCCGAACTGGGCTTCAAGCATGAAAGTGCCGGCGGTGCGCTGAGTGTGGAAGGCGCGCTGTTTATCACCCGTGTCGCCGATGACCATTTGCTCGGGTACGACTTCACCAGCCTGGCCGTCAGCGCAGTGAACGCCGACACCCGCAGCAAGGGCGCCGAGCTGTCGACGACCTGGCATGTGAACGATGAGCTGACCCTGGGCAGTGCCGTGAGCTACACCAACGCGGTGGTGACCTCCGACGCACCGGGCGTCTCCGGCGGCGATGTGGCCGCGGGCAGCCGTGTCCCGGATGTGCCGCTGTGGAGTGGCAATTTCAGTCTGGCCTGGACGCGCGACTTGCCGAGCCTGCTGGGCCTGCCCGCGCCACGCCTGAACACCTTGCTCAATTACCGCGTGCAGAAAAACCGCCCGGCCGACGCGCAGAATCACTATGACCTCAAGGGCTACGCCAAGCTGGACCTGCACCTGGGCCTGGAAAGCGGCGGTTCGGAAATCTACCTGTGGGGCGACAACCTGCTGGATGCGCGGTATGACCTGTACGGCGCCTACTCGACCGACGCAGTGCTGACGGGGATGCCGGCACGCGGGCGTTCGGCGGGGGTGGGGTACAGCTACGCGTTTTGAGGCGCGGGGAGTCGGCACGCCGGCTCCCCGGTTTATTCAGAACTGATAGGTGTAGCCGACGCCCAGGGTGCGGCGGCGTGCCGGGGCGCCATAGGCCACCGGGTCGCTGTAGAAACCGTAGGTGTCGTAGGTCTGGTTCAGCAGGTTGTCGGCGAAGGCATACACCTCGCCGAAGCGGCTTTCGAGGCCTGCGCGCAGGTCGAGTTTCTCGTAGTTGTCCAGGTTGAAATGGTTCTGCGGGTCGGCCGCGCGCTCGCCCACCAGGTGGTAGTTGAGGCTGGTGTTCAATGTGGTGTCGCCGAGGCTGGCGAAGCTGCCCAGTGGGTGTTTCCAGCTGGCATTGAAGTTACCGCTCCAGCGCGGCACGTCCGGGGTGCGGTTGCCGGCGTTGACGTCACCGGCCTGGATGCCCAGCACTGCGCTGGTGATCTTGGCGTCGAGGTAGGTGGCGCTGGCGGCCAGGGTCAGGCCGTGGTCGAAGTGCCAACTGCCTTCGAGTTCGGCGCCCCGGGTGCGGGTGTCGGCGTTGAACGCGTTGGTGGCAAAGGTGGCGGCGTCGTAGCCGAGCAGGTGGTCGTCGTGGACGCGGGTAAAGAACAGCGCGCCATTGAGGCTGCCACGGCGGTCGGCGGTTTCGCTCTTGAAGCCCAGCTCGGCGGTTTTGCTGACGGCGGCCTTGTACGGTTGGCTGTCACTGACCTGCGAGGCGTAGTCATTGAAACCACCGGACTTATAGCCCCGCGCCAACTGCACATAGACATTGGTCTGCGGGCTGATGGCGTAGCTCAGGGCCGCACGGCCGGTGCCGTAGTGGTCGGTGAGTTTGCGCGAGTCGTTGACCGCGTCGCTGCCGGCGAAATACTGCCCGTCATAGGTCTTGCGGTCCCAGGAATGGCGGTAGCCGGTGGTCAACTTCAGGCGCTCGGTCAGCGGGAAGGTAGCTTCGCCGTAGCCCGCATAGGTGGTCGTGGTGAAATCGCGGAACTTCGCCCCGGAGGTGCCGTAGGTATTGCGCGGGGTGTCGTAGCTGCGTTCGTTGCGCGTGGCAGCGAGGCCGGTGACCCAGAACACGTCGGCGTCGGGCAGGGCGCTCAGGTGCACGTCCTGGCTCCAGCTGCGCTCGAAGGATTTGTCCACCACCCAGAACTCGCTCGGGGTGCCGTAGAGGGCGCCCATCAGTTTGCTGTCATAGGCGATCAGGCCCTCGAAATCGGCGGTGCTGGTGGCGGTGGTGGAGGTCAGGCGGCTGTTGGCGAAGTCGTGGTCGAGCTTGATCGCATAACGCTCGGTGGTCTTGTAGTTGTCATCGAACAGGCCGGGGCTGAGGTCCAGGCTCGGGTCGCTGCCGTAGGGGCGCAGCACCAGGGAGTTGGTCGCGCGTTTGGTCTTTTGTCGCTCGGCGCTGAACAGCACGTGGGTGTCGTCGTTGACGTCCCACAGCAGGCTGCCACGGAAGGCTTCGTTGCGCGGCTTGGTCAGCGGGTGGTTGGTCTGGTCGTTGTCGATCCAGCTGTCATAGCCCGCGCTGCGCATGGCCAGGCGCCCGCTGAGTTGGTCACTGATCGGGCCGCCGATCGCACCTTCGCTGAGGAACTGGCCTTGCTGGCCGACTTCGCCGCGCACATAACCTTGCAGTTCGCGGGTCGGTTGGCGGGTGGTGATGTTCACCGCGCCGGCCTGGCCGATGGCCCCGGACAGCGTGCCTTGCGGGCCCTTGAGCACTTCGATGCGCTCCACGTCCAGCGTCTCGAACCCCAGGCTGCGCGACGACACGGGCACGCCATCAATGTTGAAGGCGACGGAGCTGTCATCCATCGACATCTGGTACAGCGAACCCACGCCACGGATCAGCACGTTGAAGTCATTCGGCCCGCCGGACGAGTTGACGCTGACCCCGGAAGTGTTGCGCAGGGCGCTTTCCAGGGTGTCCAGGCGTTGCACGCGCAGCTGTTCGCCGCTGATCACGCTGAGGCTGATGGGCACTTCCTTGGGGTCTTCCTGAGTCATGCGGGCGGTGACGGTGGAGGCGGGCAGTTGCAGCGCTTCGGCGGGCGCGTCGGCGTAGGCGGAATGACTAAGTGTCAAACTGATAGCTATTGTTATAGTGTAACTACTTTGCGCGAATCGGCGAGTCGACATGATGGGGCCTTGGCTGAGGGTTTTGGAGAGTCGCGATAACGGTCAAGATGCTAGTGATTATCAATTGCGCGACTCTACCCCGATGTGGTCTGATTCGAGCCGTATCCGGTCAGCAGGGAGATTCAACGATGTCAGCTGTTCAGGCACCCACGCCGGTCTCGCAGATCATTGCCAACGGCTATCGCGGCGAATTCGGCCCCGGCAACCAGTGCCGGGTCACCCGCGTGACCTTGCACGGCGGGCTGGACCTCGTGCGCTGGCAAAGCACCTTTGCGCAGCCGGTGGAGCTGCCATTGCAGGACGACAGCGAACGCATCCACTTCAGCTTCACCCACCGCCTCAAGGGCAAGGCCCATTGCAGCTTTCACGACGGTCGCCGGCACACACGCCATGCGATCAACGAAGGCGCCGGCAGCATCAGCTTCGGGCGCAGCCGCGAGGGCCTGTATCACCAGCAGGGTGAGATCGACAACATCACCGTGATGATCAACCCGCAGTTGCTGGCCCAGTGGGACGTGGAGATTGATCCGACCCTGGGCAGTGCGCTGGCGTGTGAGCATTGCTTCCTCGACGGCTACCGCAGCGGCGAAATGAGCGCCACCGCGCACCTGCTGTGCAACGCCATGGACCTGTCCCAGTCGCGCAGCAGCCTGTGGCTGTACGGCCAGAGCGTCACGTTGGTCAGCCTGTTCCTGCAAGCCCGGCGCAACCTCGCCTGCACCTGCCGCCTCAGCCCCCTCGACCGCCAACGCTTGCTGCGCGCCCGCGAGTATCTGCTCGCGGACCTGGGCAAGGCGCCCAGCCTGCCAGCGCTGGCACGGGAGGCCGGGATGAGCCAGCCGAAGTTGACGCGGGGCTTTCGCCAGCTGTTTGCCAACAGCGTCTACGGCGTGTTCCAGCACGCGCGCATGACCCAGGCGCGCAGTCGCTTGATGGAGGGGGAGGCGTCGGTGATGCGGGTGGCGTCGGACCTGGGCTATGCGAATGCCAGCCATTTTGCGACGGCGTTTCGCAAGCAGTTCGGGATCAACCCGTCGAGTTTCAAGGCCGGTGCGGGTCACGATTGACCTGTCAGCTGCAAAAAACCGCCACTCGTACGAGTGGCTTTTTTTTGCCTGGGATGATCGTTCCCACGCGGAGCGTGGGAACGATCAGTTAACCGGCGCGGCGTTTTCAGCCACTTTTACCGGCAAGACAGCATTCCAAAAGCGACCCGATACTTTCCTGAGAGCGACCTGTCGAGTTTTTAATGCCTGCGGTTAAGCGATTGAATTCAAACGAGAAAATATAATATCAATTGTGTTTTATCTGAATTCTATATGTATACAGAGAAAATACATCCTATTGACCGACCCTTTTGCCCATGCCAGTCTGGCTTCACCCAGCCGCGTTTGCGGTGCCGAATTTACCCGTTGTCCCCTCACATCGACCTCCATCCCAGGAGGTTTGAAACTATAACTACAACGTAGATCGAGGCATGCCATGAAGACATTTTGGAAAACCGTTTGTGCGGTTGCGTTAGTGGGGCTGGTGACACTTCCGGTGCAGGCCGAAGAAAAAACCATCACCGTCGGCACCATGTCCTGGGAAGACCTGACGCCCATTACCGGCGTGACCAGGAAGGTCCTGGAAAACGCCGGCTACACCGTCAAGGTGGTCGAGTTCTCCGAGGTTGGCATTGCGTATGCCGCGTTGACCAAGGGCGATGTGCAAGTCCTGGCGTCGCAGACCGACTACGCCACCCAGGATTACTGGAACAAGAACAAGAACCGCCTGGAAAAACTCTCGCCGGTCTCCTACGGCCTGTACCAGGCCATCGCCGTGCCGAAGTACGTCGATATCGACTCGCTGGAACAACTCAACGACAACGCCGACAAGTTCAGCGGCAAGATCATCGGTATCGAGCCGGGTTCGGGCTTGATGAGCGATGCCAACAAAGCGGTGAAGGACTACGGCTTCAAGCTGCAACTGCTCGAAGGCAGTACCGCCGCCATGACCGCCGCCCTCAAGTCCGCCGTTGACCGCAAAGAATGGGTCGCCGTGACCATCTGGGAACCGTCGTGGATGGCGCAGAAGTTCGACCTCAAGTTCCTCAAGGACCCCAAAGGCTCCTTCGCCCCGCCGCAAGCCTACTACTGGATCGGCCACAAGGGCTTCGCCGCCGAAAACCCCCATGCCCGAGAAGTCATCGCCAGCGTCTACGTGCCCCTGGCCGATATCACCGCGATCAACGGCGCCGTCAAGGATGGCCAGACCATGGACCAGGCCGTCGCCGTCTGGGCCGACAACCACGCCGACCTGATGAAGCGCTGGGCCAATATCAAACAATAACCCTCGAAGCATTTTTGCCACTGCCAGGTACGGACAACGCGTTCTGATCCATTAGAAAAACCAGCCCGACTGGTTCAATAGGCTTAGCAATGACAACGGTCAAAATAGACACCAACGAAGTGCTTGTGGATTGCCAGTCGGTCTGGAAAATCTTTGGTCAGAATGCCAAGGCGGCGATGGACGCGGTCGTCCACAAGGGCCTTGGCAAAACCCAGGTCTTGCAGGATTTCAGCTGCGTGGTCGGGGTGTCGGATGTGAGCCTGCAGGTTCGCCGCGGTGAGATCTTTTGCATCATGGGGTTGTCCGGCAGTGGCAAATCCACCCTGATCCGCTTGCTCAACAAATTGATCACCCCCAGCGCCGGCAAGGTGCTGGTCAAGGGCCAGGACTTGTCCGCGTTGTCGCCCGCGCAACTGCGCGACGTGCGCGCCAAGAATATCGGCATGGTGTTCCAGAGCGTGGCGCTGCTGCCCAACCGCACCGTGCTGGAAAACACCGCGTTCGGCCTGGAAGTGCAGGGCGTCGGCAAGGCCGAGCGCTACAAGGTGGCGGAACGTGCGCTGGCCAAGGTCGGGCTGAGCGACTGGGCCGCGCGCTACCCCAGCGAACTCTCGGGCGGCATGCAACAGCGTGTCGGCCTGGCGCGAGCGTTGACCGCCGACCCGGAGATCATCCTCATGGACGAGCCGTTCAGCGCGCTCGATCCCTTGATCCGTCGCCAGTTGCAAGACGAATTCCGCCAGCTCACCAAAGAGCTGGGCAAGTCCGCCGTGTTCATCACCCACGACCTGGAAGAGGCGATCCGCATCGGTGATCGCATCGCCATCATGAAGGACGGGGTGATCATCCAGGTCGGCACCGCCGAAGACATCGTGTTGAACCCGGCCGACGACTATGTCGCCGAATTCGTCGCGGGCATCTCGCGCTTGCACTTGGTCAAGGCCCACTCGGTGATGACGCCCATCGCGGCGTACCGCCAGGCCTTCCCGCTGTGTGATTTTTCGCGGTTGCCGCAGACCTCGCCCGATACCGACATCGACGCCTTGATCGGCCTGACCATCGGCGCCGACCTGGAACCGCTGGCGGTGGTCGAGCACGGCGTGGTGGTCGGCATCATCACGGCCAAGGATCTGCTGCGTGGTGTGCAAGGCATCCCCAATGAGGCCCACGCCGTGGCGCCGGTGCTGGAGACCACACCATGACCACCCCGGATTTTTCCGCCCAGTTCGACGCTGCCGTGGACGCGGGCCTGATGTGGTTGCAGGACAACGGCGAGTTCTTTTTCGAAACCGTCAACACCGCGCTGAACGGCGTGTTCAAGGGCGTGTTGTGGTGCCTCGCCGCGCCGCCATTCTATGTCATCGCCCTGGTGATCGGCCTGTTGGGCTGGCGCATGGTGGGGCTGCGGTTTGCCGTGTTGGCGGCGCTGGCCTTGTTGCTGTGCAGCTTTATCGGGCTGTGGCCCGAGACCGTCAGCACCCTCGCGCTGGTGCTCACGGCGACGTTGCTGGCGCTGCTGGTGGCGGTGCCGTTGGGCGTGTTGGCCGGGCTGGCGCCGGCGTTCGACCGCGTGGTCGACCCGTGCCTGGACCTGGTGCAGACCCTGCCGCCGTACATCTACCTGCTGCCGGCCATCGCCTTGCTCGGCTACGGCCCGGCGACGGCGTTGCTGGCGACCTTTATTGTCGCCGTGCCACCGGCCTTGCGCCTGACCTCGCTGGGCATCCGCATGACGCCCAAGGAGTTTGTCGAACTGGGCGATGCCAGCGGCGTCACCGGCCTGCAGATGTTCTTCAAGATCCGCTTGCCGTTCGCCATGCCGAGCATCATGGCGGGGGTGAACCAAAGCCTGATGATGGCGTTCGGCATGGTGGTGATCGCCGGGATCGTCGGTTCCGGTGGGCTGGGTGAAGCCATCTACGGCGCGGTGCGCACCCTGGATATCGCCAAGTCGATCAACGCCGCGCTGGCCATCGTCATCCTCACGATGATCCTCGACCGCCTTGCCCAAAGCGCCGCTGAATCGCGCACCGGAGCCAGCCAATGAACCTGACGGACTTTCGCTTCTCCCCCGGTGCTTTCCTGGCGCCGGCCATTGATTGGCTGAATGCCAACCTGCACGGCCTGTTTGTGCTGATCAGCAAGATCATCGAAGCCACCCTCGGCGCCATCGAAACCGCGCTGCTCGCGCCTCACGCCTATGTATTGATCGCCATCGTGGTGCTGCTGGCGTGGGTGCTGGCCAACTGGCGCGTCGCGGTGTTTGCCGGGCTGATGTTGGCGTTCTGCTTGTTTGCCGGCCTGTGGGTGGCGTCGATGCAGACCATCGCGCTGGTCTCGGTGGCGGTGCTGATCTCGGTCAGCGTGGCGTTCCCATTGGGCATCCTGGCGGCACGGGTCAAGCGCGTGGATGCGGCGCTGCTGCCGATCCTCAACATCATGCAAACCGTGCCGCCGTGGGTGTACCTGATCCCGGCGGTGATGCTGTTCAGCCTGGGGCGCGTACCGGCGATCATTGCCACCATCGTCTATGGCATCCCGCCGATGCTGCGCCTGACCACGTTGGCGTTCAAACAACTGCCCAAGGACTTGCTGGAGTTGGGCCAGGCCATGGGCGCTTCGCCGCGGCATATCCTGTTCAAGATCGAATTGCCCACGGCGGCGCCGACGCTGCTGGTGGGGCTGAACCAATGCATTCTGCTGTCGCTGGCGATGGTGGTGCTGGCCGGCTTGGTCGGCGCGGGAGGCCTGGGCGCCGAAGTAACGCGCGGCCTGACCCGCATGGAAATGGGCCTGGGCCTGCGTGCCGGGCTGGCGATTGTCGCGGTGGCTTTGTTGCTCGATCGCTTGTCACGCGGCGCCTTGCAGCGCCAGGCACGGCGGACGTGACGTGGTAGCGCGACGCCAATTCAGCGATGTCATGCAGTGCAAGAACCTGCGTTATCTCAACGATCACCCCGGCCAGGAAGTGCGCCGGGCGCGCGCCGGGTTTGTGCTGCTGGAGCATTTTTCGCTGCCGGCCTTTACCCAGGCGCTGGACACGATTGTCACCGCCAACCTGATCCGGCCCGAGTCGTTTGCCACGCAAACCTTTGGCCTGGCGTTTGACGAAGTGGTCAGCGACCTGGGCCTGGTGATCCGGCCCGATGCGCGCCTGAGCCTGGACGCGGTGCTGCAACTCGACGTGCTGGTGATCTGCGGCGGCTACCGCACCCCGCTGCGCTACAACGATGAGCTGAGCCTGTTGCTGGGCGCAGCGGCGGAGCAGGGCGTTGCACTGGCGGGCATCTGGAATGGCGCCTGGTTTCTCGGCCGGGCCGGGGTGTTGGAGGGCTATCGCTGTGCGATTCACCCCGAGCATCGCCCGGCGCTGGCGGAGATTGCGCGGCTCAGTCATGTCACCAGTGAAGCCTATGTGGTGGATCGCAATCGCCTCACGGCATCGAGTCCCACGGGCGCCTTCTATATGGCGCTGGAGTGGATCCGCAGCCTGCACGGCAAGACCCTCACCGATGGCATCGAGGACATCCTCGCGTTCGAGGCCTCGCGTTTTCGGCGCGCCAAGCCGCTGTTGAGCGTGTCGGTCAGCGGGCCGCTGCGCGAGGTGATCAACCTGATGGACGTGAACCTCGAAGAGCCGCTGCAAATGGAGGACCTGTGCCTGTATGCCGGGCGCTCGCGACGGCAGATCGAGCGGCTGTTCAAGGAGCAACTGGGCACCTCGCCGCAGCGCTACTACATGGACCTGCGCATCACCGAGGCGCGGCGCTTGTTGCAGCACACCTCGCTGACCATCGTCGAGGTCTCGGTGGCCTGTGGGTTTGTCTCGCCCAGTCATTTCAGCAAGTGCTACAGCGCTTATTTCGGGCATCGTCCGTCCAAGGAAATTCGCCTCGTCAAATAGCCGGTAAAGCCCGCAGGCACAGGGCTATCGACGATGTTTTTACTGTGTATATTAATTGTAGACAATTAGAATATTGTTGTTTTATAGTGCGAATACAGGTAGTAGACCGTGTGCACTTACTACTTAGGAAGGTTTCACCATGGCTACCAAAGAACTCACTACGCCGACTCCGGTCGAGCCCAGCATTGACCGCAAGGCGGTATTGGGTGAAGCGCTGCGTCGTCGCATCCTCAGCATGGAACTGGCACCGGGTGCCGTGGTGGACGAGTTGGCGCTGTGTGATGAGTTCGGTTTGTCGCGCCCACCGGTGCGGGAACTGATGCGGCAAATGGCGGCGGAAGGGTACATCGACCTGGAAGCCAACCGGGCCGCGCGGGTATCGGCGATGAGTTACCAGTCGCTGCGCAGTTTTTTCCTCGCGGCGCCGTTGATTTATATCGCGACGACGCAACTGGCCTGTTCCCACGCAACCCCGGCCGAAGTGGTGGAATTGAAGCGCATCCAGGCGCTGTTCCGGACCGCCATCGAGGAAAAGGATGTGGAGAACCGGGTGTTGTACAACGACGAGTTCCACCTGCAGATCGGCAAGATGGCCCACAACGCCTACCTGATGCCGAGCTTGCAGCGCTTGCTGATCGACCATGCCCGTCTGGGCAAGATCTTCTACCGCCACCCGACCACGGTGGACATGCAGGAAGACCTGGAAGTGGCTGCCCAGCAGCATGACGACATGATCCGCGCAATCGAACACCACGATCCGGTCTTGGCCGGGGAAATCGTGAAGGCCCACCTCGAACTGTCCCGTCGGCGGATGTCCGAGTACGCGGCGCCCGAAGGCCTGGATGTAGCGCTCACGCTTTGACCTTTTGATGCAGGCCGAAGCGACGCGATGCAGACGGGTAGCTGTTAGCTCTAACAACTATAAAAGAACCCAGGTCGCGAATAATGGCACTCATCAGAAACACCCCGGCAGACGATTCAACCTGTGGCTGGTTCCACCTGAGCCCGCCGCGCGTGGCACGTGCGCGCCATAGTGGTATCAGCGCCACGCGCTGGGCCGTGGTCGGCGCAGGCTTCACCGGCCTTGCGGCGGCGCGCCAGCTGGCGCTGAACTTCCCGGATGACGAGATCGTGTTGATCGAAGCCCAGGAAGTCGGCTACGGCGCTTCCGGGCGCAACGCCGGCTTTGCCATCGACTTGCCCCACGACATCGGCGCCGAAGACTATATCGGCGACATTGCCACCGCCAGGATCAGCATGGAACTCAACCTCGCCGGGCAGTCCATGCTGCGCGCGCTGGTCGAGCAGCACGGCATCGACTGCCAGTGGCGCGATTGCGGCAAGTACCAGGCCGCCATCGAAGACCGCGGCATTGCCGTGCTGGACGCCTACCGCCGTGGCCTCGACAAGCTCGGGCAGGCCTATCAGGTGATCGACGCCGCTGACTTGCCCAGCCGCATCGGCACCGATTTCTATCGCAAGGCGCTGTTCACCCCAGGCACCGCGCTGGTGCAACCGGCGGCGCTGGTCAAAGGCCTGGCAGACACCTTGCCGGCCAACGTGACCCTCTACGAAAACACCCCGATCACCGCCGTCGAGTACGGCGACAAAACCGTGCTGATCCACAAGAACGGCCGCATCATCGCCGACAAGCTTGTGCTTACCAACAACGCCTTCGCCATGAGCTTCGGCTTCCTCAAAAGCCGCATGCTGCCGATCTTCACCTACGCCAGCCTGACCCGGCCACTGAGCGAAGACGAGCAGGCGCGCCTGGGCGGCGACCCGTTCTGGGGCGTGATCCCCGCCGACCCGTTCGGCACCACCTTGCGCCGTACCGTCGACAACCGTCTGCTGGTGCGCAACAGCTTCAGCTACAACGCCGACGGGCGCAGCAATCCCAAATACCTGCAACGCTTTGTGAAACGCCACAAAGAATCCTTCGACCGGCGCTTCCCGCTGCACCGCGACGTCACCTTCGACTACACCTGGGGCGGCTCCCTCAGCCTGTCGCGCAACCACATGGCGCACTTCGGCGAGCTGGCCAAAAACGTCTACGGCGCCCTGTGCTGCAACGGCCTGGGCGTGACCCGTGGCACCGTCACCGGCACCTTGCTGGCCGAGTGGCTGGCGGGCAAAAGCAATCACCTGGTGGACTTCCTGTTGACGTCCCCGGGCCCCAGCAGAAACCCACCGGAGCCGCTGTTATCAGCGGGTGTAAACATGAACTTGTTATGGGGACAAAGCCGCGCCGGCCAGGAAAGCTGATTCGCACCATCATCAACACGTAATACCGAACTTAATCTATTGATTGGACAACAGCAGGCGTTTCAGCGACTGCGGTTTTTGATTGAGACGGCTTTCATTCGCCTGGATTTCAAGTGTGCGTTGTACCCCGGCGAATGAACGAAGCGAAGTAGGAGATAATAATGACAAGTCCGAATGCCTCAGTTGAGGATGTACCTCTTAATAACTTTCACCGATTGCTCACGGCCCGTTCGGGCGGTGGTTCATTTGTCGATGGTTATGTTTTAAGCATTATCGGTATTGCCATGTTGCAAATAACCGATGCGCTGCAATTGACCGAGTTCTGGCAGGGTTTGATTGCCGCATCGGCCTTGATTGGCGTGTTCTTTGGCGGTTTTATCGGCGGTTGGTTGACCGATAAGTTGGGGCGCAAGAAAGTTTATTTCATTGGCCCCTCGTTATTTATCCTGTGTTCCCTGGCGCAGTTCTGGGTTGAATCGGCGTGGCTCTTGTTTGCCCTGCGTTTCATCATCGGCCTGGCCGTGGGCATTGAATACCCGGTGGCCACTTCGTTGTTGGTGGAGTTCCTGCCGAAGAAACAACGCGGGCCACGGCTCGCCGCGCTGACCATCCTGTGGTTCGCCGGTGCCGCGTTTGCCTATGTGGTCGGCAACGCCATTATCAACACCGGCGCCGACGACGCCTGGCGCTATGCGCTGGCCAGTGCGGCGGTGATCGGCCTGGTGCTGTTCGTGTTGCGCCTGGGCACCCCGGAATCGGCGCGCTGGCTGCTTAGCAAAGGCCGCGACGCCGAGGCCGAGCAGGTGATCAAGCGTGTGTACGGCACGCACTATTCGCTGCGCGACCTGCCGGAGCAGCCGGACGAACGCAAGATGACCTTCCGCGACCTGCTGCGCTCGGGTTACGGCCAGCGCCTGTTCTTTGTCTCGGTGTTCTGGTCGTGCTCGATCATCCCGGTGTTCGCCGTCTACGCCTTCGCCCCCAAAGTCTTGCAAGCCCTCAACCTGAAAGGCGAGTGGGCCTCCTACGGCTCGATGTTCATCACGCTGCTGTTTGTGGTCGGCTGCATCCTCGCCACCCGGCTGATCAACACCATCGGCCGGCGCAGCATGCTGATCCACAGCTTCCTCTGGTCGGGCCTGGCGCTGTTGCTGCTGGCGGCGTTTTCCAACAGCCATGAATTGCTGGTGTTGTGCCTGTTCGGCGCCTACGCCGTGTTCATCGGCGGCGCCCAAGTGCTGCAACTGGTGTACCCGAATGAATTGTTTCCCACCGAAATCCGCGCCTTTGCCGTCGGCATCGGCACCTCGTTGTCGCGGGTCGGCGCCGCCGTGGGCACCTACCTGGTGCCGCTGTCGCTGACCTCCATCGGCATCGGCAACACCATGTACGTCGCTGCCGGCGTGACCTTTATCGGCCTGGCCGCCGCCTGGGCCATGGCCCCGGAAACACGCTCGTTGAACTTGCGGGACGCAGCGGCCTTGAGCAGCTGAGCGAAAACACACCTCTTTCACTGTTGGAGAAACACCCATGAAATTCGAAGGCATCTACACCCCGGCAATCACCCCGTTGACCGCCACCGGCCAGATCGACAACGCAGCCTTCGCTGACGTGCTCGAATACCTGATCGAATCCAAAGTCCACGGCATCATCATCGGCGGCTCCACCGGCGAGTACTACGCGCACACGTCCCAGGAGCGCATCGACCTCGCGGCCCACGCCAAGGAAGTCATCGGCAACCGCGTCGCGCTGATCGTCGGCACCGGCGCCATCCGCACCGAAGACTCGGTGGAATACGCCAAGGCCGCCCGCGCCATCAAGGCCGACGCGATCCTCGTCGGCTCGCCGCCGTACGCGCTGCCCACCGAACAGGAAAACGCCATCCACGCCCTGGCCGTGGACGAGGCTGCTGGCCTGCCGATCATGCTCTACAACTACCCGGGCCGCATGAGCGTGAGCATGGGCGATGAATACTTCAAGGCCGTCAGCGCCTCGAAAAACGTCGTGGCGATCAAGGAAAGCTCGGGCGACATGGCCCAGGTCCACCGCCTTGCAACTCAGTACCCGCACATCGCGCTGTCCTGCGGCTGGGATGACCAGGCCCTGGAATTCTTCGCCTGGGGCGCGCGCAGCTGGGTGTGTGCCGGTTCCAACTTCGTGCCGCGTGAACATATCGCCCTGTACGAAGCCTGCGTGATCGAAAAAGACTTCGACAAAGGCCGCAAGATCATGAGCGCCTTCATGCCGCTGATGGACTTCCTCGAAGGTGGCAAATTCGTCCAGGCGATCAAGGCCGGTTGCGCCTTCAACGGCCTGCGCACCGGCAGCGTACGTGCACCGCTGCAACCGCTGTTCGAAGACGAAAAACAGGCGCTGGAAACCGTCATCAGCAATCTCAAGCGTGACGTCGCGCGCATTGTTGGAGGTGCATGATGACCCACCTGCTCAGCGCCGCCGAATACGCGGCCATCGCCAAGGATATCCAGTTCCCCACCACGTCCTTTATCAACGGCGCGCCCTACACCTCGGTGTCGGGCAACACCTTCAGCACCACCAACCCGGCCACCGGTGAAGTGCTGGCGCAAATCACCGCGTGCAACAGCGACGACGTGGATGTCGCCGTGGCCTCGGCCAAACAGGCTTTCGACGATGGCCGCTGGCACAAGCTCAGCCCCGGCACGCGCAAGAAAGTCCTGCTGCGTTTTGCCGACCTGCTGGAGCAACACTCCCACGAACTGTCCGTGCTCGAAAGCCTCGACAGCGGCAAGCCGGTGCGCGAGTGCCAACTGACCGACGTGCCGGAAACCATCCACATGATTCGCTGGCACGCCGAGCTGATCGACAAGATCTACGACAACACCGCACCGGTGGGCCACGACGCCCTGACCCTGGTGGTGCGCGAAGCCATCGGCGTGGTCGGCCTGGTGCTGCCGTGGAACTTCCCGCTGCTGATGCTCGCCTGGAAAATCGCGCCGTCCCTGGCGGCTGGTTGCTCGATCATCGTCAAGCCGGCCAAGGAAACCACCTTGACCGCCCTGCGCGTGGCCGAGCTGGCGTCCCAGGCCGGCGTGCCGGATGGCGTGTTCAACGTGGTCTCCGGTGGCGGTCGCGAAGTCGGCGAACCGTTGGGCCGGCACATGGACGTGACCATGGTCAGCTTCACCGGCTCCACCGACACCGGTCGCCTGTTCCTGCACTACGCCGCCGAGTCCAACCTCAAGCGCATCGTCCTGGAACTGGGTGGCAAGAACCCCGCCGTGGTGATGAACGACGTCGCCGACCTCGATTTGGTGGCGGGGCATATCGTCAACGGTTCGTTCTGGAACATGGGCGAGAACTGTTCGGCCTCGTCGCGGTTGATCGTCCACGCCGACGTCAAGGATGAACTGCTCAAGCGCATCGGCGTGCAGCTGCAGGCCTGGAAGATGGGCAGCCCGCTGGACCCGGACAACCGCCTGGGCTCGATGGTCAGCCAGGCGCACTTCGACAAAGTCAGCTCGTACCTGGTGCAGGCCGGCCACGAAAACCTGCGCGTGGTCTTCGGTGGCAAGACCGAAGAGGGTATCTACGTGCAGCCCACCGTGGTCGACGGCGTCAGCGCCGATAGCCTGCTGTTCAAGGAGGAAATCTTCGGCCCGGTGCTGACCGTGACCACGTTCACCACCCTGGACGAAGCCATCGCCCTGGCCAACGACACCATCTACGGCCTGGCCGCGTCGGTGTACACCGACAACCTGCGCCATGCGATCAAGCTGTCCCGCGAGATCCGCGCCGGTATCGTCACGGTCAACTGCTTCGGCGAGGGCGATGCTTCAACGCCGTTCGGCGGCTACAAGCAGTCCGGCTTCGGCGGGCGTGACAAGTCGATCTGGGCCCACGACCAGTACACCGAGATCAAGACCATCTGGATCGACGTGTCCGAAGGCTAAAAAAACCAGGCGCCTCCCTACAAAGCTCCACGCAAGCGGCGATCGAGGCGCCTCCCTTTCCACCGGGTCAACAATAAGAAGTCCACGGCCCAGCTCGTTTTCGCGAAGCTCTTTTCATGACTGCCTATCGTACTGCCCTTACTTCTGCCCATATCACTGCACTGCTGTTTGGCTTGACCGGTATTTTTGGCGCACTGATCCATGCCAGCGCCAGTGTGATCACCTTTGGCCGCGCAGCGTTTGCGCTGCTGGCCCTGGCGGTGTTCGCACAGCTGCAAGACCGTGCGCTGCTGCGCGGCCTGAACCTCAGGAAACTGTCGATTTATGCACTTTCGGGGCTGATGCTCGCCGCCCATTGGGTGACCTTTTTCATCGCGATCAAGGTCGGTGGCGTGGCGGTTGCCACCCTTGGCTTTGCCAGCTTTCCGGCCTTTATCACCCTGCTCGACATGGCGGTCTTCCGTGACCGGCCGCATCTGGCCGAAGCGCTGTTGTTGCTACTGGTGACCCTGGGCCTGGTGTTGGTGACGCCGTCGTTCGAACTCGCCAACCAGGGCACCGTCGGCTTGTTGTGGGGCCTGGCCTCGGGGCTGTCGTTCGCCTTGCTGGCCATGACCAACCGCCGCGCCACCGACGGGCGCAATGGCGTGCAAGTGGTGTTCTGGCAGAACGCCACGGTGGCGCTGATCATGGCGCCGTTTGCGGTGTTTGACCTGGTGGAACTCGATGCCGTTGACTGGACTCACCTGGCCATCCTCGGCGTGCTGTGCACCGCTGTCTCCCAAGCCCTGTTCGTCAAAAGCCTCAAGGGCCTCAACGCCCGCAGCGCCGGCATGATCATCTCGCTGGAGCCGGTGTACGCCATCGCCTGCGCCTGGTGGTTGTTCCACGAAACGCCCTCGTGGCGGATGCTCGCCGGCGCGACGCTGATTGTGCTGGCGATCCTGATGTCGGCGCAGGGGGAGGGCAAAAGCGCCGCCGTCACCGACTGACGCAGCGGTGAAAAGTACAAGCGTCTCCATGGAACATCCATTTCACCGATGACCCGCGCTGGCAATACTGGACACCAAATCCAATAAAAACAGGTGTCCTGATGCAGCCTTCCAATTCCTTGCTTGAAGACCTCAAGCCTCTCCTGCCGACGATCGCCGCAAACGCCCCGCAAGCCGAGCGCGAGCGAAAAGTGCCAGCGCAGAACATTGCCTTGCTCAAAAGCATCGGCCTGCACCGCGCGTTCCAGCCCAAGGCCTACGGCGGCCTGGAAATGTCCCTCCCGGCGTTTTGCGACTGCATCGCACTGCTGGCGGGTGCGTGCGCCAGCACGGCCTGGGCGGTGAGTTTGCTGTGTACCCACAGCCACCAGCTGGCAATGTTTCCCCGGCAACTGCAGGACGAGCTCTGGCTGGACCACCCCGATGCCACTGCCAGCAGCAGCATCGCGCCGTTCGGCAAGGTCGAAGAGGTCGAAGGTGGCGTGCGGTTCAGCGGGCAGATGGGCTGGAGCAGCGGCAGTGACCATGCCGAATGGGCCATCCTCGGCTGCCGCCGACAGAACAGCGAGGGCGGCCAGGACTACTGCTTCGCCGTGTTGCCCCGCAGCGACTATCAAATCCTCGACGACTGGTTCGCCCTCGGCATGCGCGGCAGCGGCACCAAGACGCTGAGCGTCGAGGGCGCGTTTGTGCCCAACCATCGCATCCAGAAAGCCAGGGACATGATGGAAGGCACATCCGCCGGTTTCGGCCTGTACCCCGACAGCCAGATTTACTTCACGCCCTATCGCCCGTATTTCGCCAGCGGTTTCTCAACGGTCAGCCTGGGTGTCGCCGAGCGCATGCTTGAGGCTTTCCGGGAGAAGACGCGTCATCGGGTGCGCGCCTATACCGGCGCCCAGGTTGGCGCGGCCACGCCGGCCCTGATGCGCCTGGCCGAATCGACCCATCAGGGTGGCCGCAGCCCGCGCCTTCCTCGAAAAGACCTGGCAGGAACACGCCGAACATGGCGCGCGCCAGGTGTACCCGTCCAGGGAAACCCTGGCGTTCTGGCGCACCAACCAGGCGTATGCGGTCAAGATGTGTATCCAGGCGGTAGACCGCTTGTTTGAAGCCGCCGGTGGCGGGGCGTGGATGGAGAGCAATGAGTTGCAACGGTTGTGGCGCGACGCCCATATGACCGGGGCACATGCCTACACCGACTATGACGTCTGCGCGCAGATCCTCGGGCGTGAGCTGATGGGGCTTGAGCCTGACCCCGACGATGGTCTGATCGGCCTGTCCACCACACCCATCATCGGCGCCGCGTGCGATGGCGCCAGGAGTCTTGCATGTCTACTGAATTTGATACACGCGCCTTTCGCCGTGCCCTGGGCAACTTTGCTACCGGCGTCACGGTGGTCACCGCCGCCACCGAGCGCGGCCAACAGGTCGGGGTGACGGCCAACAGTTTCAACTCGGTGTCCCTGGACCCGCCCCTGGTGCTGTGGAGCATCGACAAACGTTCCAGCAGCCATGCAGTGTTCGAGCAGGCGAGCCACTTTGCGGTGAACATTCTCGCGGCCCACCAGATCGCGCTGTCGAACAATTTCGCCCGCCCCCGCGAAGACCGCTTTGCGGGCATCGCCCATGAACGCGGTGAAGGCGGGGCGCCGGTGTTTGCCGACTGCGCCGCGCACTTTCACTGCGAGAAGTACCAGCAGGTGGACGGTGGGGATCACTGGATCATGATCGGTAAAGTCGTGCGCTTCGATGACTTTGGCCACGCGCCGTTGCTCTACCATCAGGGGGCGTATTCGATGGTGCTGCCCCATCCCCAGTCAGCGCAGTGATCAACGGATGAGCCACCTGCCGGGGAGTGGCGTGCCTGCCCAGCGTCCTCGAGCCGATAGGCGCGGTTAAAATCGTGGGAGCGGGCTTGCCCGCGATGACAGTGTGTCAGTCACCGGATGCATCAGCGGATACTCCGCTATCGCGGGCAAGCCCGCTCCCACGGGTTGATCGTTCCCACGCTCTGCGTGGGAATGCCGACTATGACGCTCTGCGTCATGCCCTCACGCCGCCGCTTGCCGCCCCGGAATCGCCGCAATCAGCTCGCGGGTGTACGCCGTCGCGGGGCGGTTGAAGATGTGTTCCACCGAGCCATGTTCGATCACGCGGCCTTGGCGCAACACCAGCACCTGGTGCGCGAAGTTGGCCACCACCGACAGGTCGTGCGACACCAGCACATAGGCAATGCCCATCTCCCGTTGCAGCTCTTCCAGCAGGTCGAGAATGTGCGCCTGCACCGACACATCCAGGGCGCTGACCGGTTCATCCAGCAGCAACAGGTCCGGTTTCAACGCCAGGGCGCGGGCGATGGCGACGCGTTGGCATTGCCCGCCGGAGAGTTCGCGGGGCAGGCGGTCCAGGTAGCTGATGGGCAGGTGCACGCGGCTGATCAGTTCGCGCGCGGCCTGTTCCAGGGCGGCGCCCTTGAGCAGGCCGAAGGATTCCAGCGGCTCGACGATACTCTCGAAAATGGTCAGGCGCGGGTCCAGCGCGGCGAACGGGTTCTGTTGCACCAGCTGGATACGCTGGCGCAGCGGGCGGAATTCGCGCCAGCTGAGGTCGGTGATGTCCCGCTGTTCGAAGTGCACGCGGCCGTGGCTGGGCTTCTCCAGGCCGAGGGCGATGCGCAGCGCCGTGCTCTTGCCCGAGCCGGACTCGCCGACAATCGCCAGGGTCTGCCCGGGGTAAACCTCCAGGCTCAGGTCTTCCAGGGCCAGGAAGGTGCTGGCTTCGCCCTTGACCTTGGGCAGCGCGAAGGTCTTGCCCACGTGGTGCAGGCTGAGGATCGGCGCCTGCGTCGGGTCCAGGTTCAGCAAGGGCTCGCGGCGCCGGGCAAACGCCGGTGCGGCGGCGATCAGGGCGCGGGTGTAGTCGTGCTGCGGCGCGTCGAGGATCTGCCGGGGCGGGCCCTGTTCCACCAGTTCACCGTGCTGCATGACGAGGATGCGGTCGGCGCGGTCGGTGGCCACGCCGAGGTCGTGGGTGATGATCAGCAGCGAAATCCCGCGCTCACTGACCAGGCGTTGCAGGTGGTCGAGGATCTTGCGCTGCACGGTCACGTCGAGGGCGCTGGTGGGCTCGTCGGCGATGATCAGGCGCGGGTTGCCGGCCAGGGCAATGGCGATCAGCACCCGCTGGCGCATGCCGCCAGAGAGTTCATGGGGATACTGGCGGGCGCGCAACACCGGTTTGTCGATGCCCACCTGTTGCAGCAGCTCGACAATATCGGCATCGACGCCGGGGTAGCGTTTGCCGTGCGCGAGGATCAGCGCTTCAGCGATCTGCTGGCCCACGCGCAACGTCGGGTTGAGGCTGACCATCGGGTCCTGGGGCACCAGCCCGACGGTACGGCCGCGCACGCCGCGCTTCTGGCGTTCGCTGGCGTGGGTCAGGTCGTTGCCCGCGATCCACAGCGCGCCGCCGCTGATCTGCGCGTTGTCCGGCAGCAAGCCGAGGATCGCGTTGGCCAGGGTCGATTTGCCCGAGCCGGACTCGCCGACAATCGCCACGGTTTCACCCTCGGCAATCGCCAGCGACAGCTGTTTGACGGCGGCGGTGAGTTGCCCGCCGGAACGGTAGCTGACACTGAGTTGGCGCACATCCACTAAAGCGCTCATCGCTGGGTCTCCTCGAAGGTGCGGGCGATATGGTTGAGGCTGAACACCACGGCCACCAGGAACAGGCCGGGCAACAGGGACACCCACGGCGCGGTGATCAGAAAGTGCCGGCCGTTGGCGATCAACGTGCCCCATTCGGCGGCCGGGGGCACCGCGCCGAAACCGAGGAAGCTCAGCCCGGCGGTGGCAAGGATCGCCGCACCGAAGTCCAGGGTCGCCAACACCGCCACCGGGCCCCAGGCATTCGGCAGGATATGGCGCAGCAAGGTGCGCCCCCAACTGGCGCCGCCCAGGCGCGCGGCCTCGACATAGGGCAGGGTCTTGACCCGCAGCACTTCGGCACGGGTGGTGCGGGCGAACCCCGGAATGATGCCGACGCCCACGGCGATGGCCACCGGCACCGTGCCAAAGCCGATAGCGGTGACAATCGCCAGGGCCAGCAGCACGCCGGGCAGGGCCAGCAGCACATCGACAAAACGCATGATCAGCGAGTCGATCCGCCCACCGGCAAAGCCCGAGAGGATGCCCAACCCGAGCCCGCCCACCAGCGCAATGCCCACCGCCAGCGACGCCGCCAGCATCGACAGGCGCGCGCCGTAGACCACCCGGGTAAACAGGTCGCGGCCCAGTTCATCGGTGCCGAACCAGTGGGTGAAATTGGGCGCGCGCAGCTTGTCGGCGGGCGAGGTGGCGTAGGGATCAAAGCCGGTCAGCAGGTGCGGCACCACGGCGCTGACCAGCGCGAACAGCACCAGCAACAACGCCAGGCTGAAACCGGGTTTGCGCAACAACGGCAGCAACACCGCCGTGGCGCGTTGCAGGCGGCTGCGGCGGCGCCACAGCGGTTGGCTGGCCGGCAGGGCTTTGCCGCGCAGGTTCTGCTCAAGGATGGTCATGGTCTAGGACACCTTTGGCGTGTGGGAGATACGCGGGTCGAGCCACGGGTACAGCAGGTCCACCAGCAGGTTGACCAGCACAAACGCCGCCGCCGACACCGCGACGATGGCCAGCACCACCGGGATGTCCTGGCGCAACACGGCTTCCTGGGCCAGGCGGCCGATGCCGGAGCGGGCGAAGATGGTTTCCACCAGCACTGCGCCGGACACCGTGTTGCCCACCTGCAAGCCGATCAGCGTGAGGATCGGCAGCGCCGCATTCTTGAAGCCGTGGCGCGCCTGCACCTGGCCGCGGCTGAGGCCCTTGGCGTAGGCGGTGGCGATATACGACTCCTTCCACACACCCTGGAAACTGCGTTGCAGCACCTGGGCGTACACCGCCGCGCTGGGAATCGCCAGGGTCACCGCCGGCAATATCAGGCTTTCAAAGCCCTTGCTGCCGGTGGCCGGAAACCAGCCCAGGCCAAACGCAAACACCTGGATCAGCAACAGGCCCATCCAGAACACCGGCACCGAAAAGCCCAGCGACGGCAGGCGCGTCAGGGCCTTTTTCAACGGTTGCCAGCGGATGTAGGCGGTGAGGTAGGCCAGGCCAATGCCGCCGAGCAACGACAGCACGATGGCCAGGCCCGCCAGGGACAGGGTTTGCGGCAGGCGCTCCACCAGCAAATCAGCCACCGGGCGGTTCATCGACAGCGACTGGCCGAAGTCACCGCGCAGCGCGCCCCACAGCAGGTCGAAGTACTGCTCGAACACGCCCTTGTCCAAGCCGTAATAAGCGCGTGCCTTGGCCAGGTCTTCCACCGACAGCGCATCGGCCTCCATGCCCGAGGCGCTGAGCATCAGGGACAGGGTGTCGCCCGGCAGCAGATACAGGATGAAGTAGGTGATGCTGTAGGCGCCCCACAACACCAGCAGCGCCTGGCCGACACGGCCGATCAGGTAGCGGCTCATGGCGTGCCGATCTCGATATCACCCAGCAGGGCGAACCCTTCGGCGGTCCAGCGGAAGTTTTTCACCTTGGCCGAAGTCGCGGCCTGCCACACCCGCTCATACACCGGGAAGGCCGAGCTTTCGTCGATCAGCAGGTCTTGCAGGGCGCCATAGGCCGCCGCGCGTTGCGGGCCCTGGGTGGCGGTGATGCCGGCATCGAACAAGCCCTTGGCTTTTTCCAGCACCGCCGGCTCATAGGTGTTGGTGGCCACGGTGGAGCTGTTGGCGGTGCGTGGATCGAGGATGGTTTGCAGGATGATAGGGTCGGCGCGGGTCATGTAGTTGATCGTCAGGTCGTAGTTGCCGGCGGAGTTGTTGGCCACCCACTCGGCGCGGGTGACCACGCTGAGTTTCAACTCGATGCCGACCTTGCGCAGTTGGTCCTGGATCAACACGTCGCCGGCGGTTTCCGCCGGGCTGATGTTGTAGCTCAGGCTCAGGCGCTTGCCGTTTTTCTGCCGGTAACCGTCGGCGCCCTTGGCCCAGCCGGCTCCATCCAGCAGCTGTTCGGCGCCCGCCGGGTCGTAGCCGAGCTTGGCCGCCTGGCTCTTGGCGAAGGGCGTGGTCACGTCGAAGATGCCTTGCACCACCGGGAACTCGGCGTTGTACACGGTGCTGGCGTAGCTCGTGCGGTCGATGGACTTCTGCACGGCCAGGCGCACTTGGCGGTCGGCGAGGATGCGTTCGCCACGGGTGTTGGGGTACAGGTTCAACGCCGGGCCGGGCAGCGAGCGGCTCTGGATGGTTGCGCCCTTGGACTGGAACAGCTTGAGGTCCACTTCGGAGAACGGGTTGCGCGGCCACAGGATGTCGGCCTTGCCTTGCAGGAACAGGCCGTTGCGCACGCTTTCTTCGGGGATGTAGCTGACGTCGATCGCATCCAGATGGGCTTCGCCCTGGTTTTTCATATTGGCCGAGGCCCAGGCGTAGCCTTTGCGTTTGGTCAGGTGCGCGCCGACTTCCGGGGTGTAGCTCGCCAGCACAAAGGGCCCGGTGCCGATGATCTTGCCCAGGGAGCGCTCCTTGACGGTCAGCGCATAGGAGGCGGGCGCGAGGATCGCCAGGTTGGTGGTGGAGGTGGCCTGCAAGAAGCCCGCGTTGGGCCGCGACAGCACCAGCTTGACGGTGAAGTCATCCACCACTTCGGCATGGTCGTAACCCGCCAGGTAGGTCGCGCCAAACGTGGCCGGCAGCTCGGTGGCCAGGGCCTTGTCGCTGTCGAACGCAGTCTTCACCGCCTTCGCATCGAAGCGTTCGCCGTTGCTGAAGGTCACGTTGTCGCGCAGGTGAAAGGTGTAGGTCAGCGCGTCGTCACTGACCTCCCAGCTTTTGGCCAGCCACGGGATGATCTTGCCGGTTTCCGGGTCCTGGTCGGTGAGGGACTCGGCGACATTGCGCAGCAGCACCCGGTGTTCCAGCCAATAGACCTGGAACGGGTCGACGCTGACCAGCGTGGTGTTGTCGCCAAAGAACGCGATATTCAGGGTTTTGTTGGCCTGGGCCTGCTCACCCGCAGGCGAGCAGCCGGCCAGGGCCAGCGCCAGGGCGCACGGGGCCAGCAAGCGGCTCATCAAGTTGGAGGTAGTCAATGGGTAGCCCTCATGTGGCGGTTCGGGTGCATGCACGGTGTGGATCAGAAGTCGTAGGCCAGCTTGGTGTACCAGTAGCCGCCGCCCGGGTAGAACGGCGGGTTGCCGTAGGCCGCCAGGCCCAGGTTGCTGTACACCGCGTGCTTGTCGGGGCGCACGTCGAAGATGTTGGTGCCGCCGATGCTCACGGTGAGGTGGTCGACGAAGGTGTAGCTCACGTCGAGGTCGGTGATCCATTTGGCGCCGAAGCTGCGGTCGCCGCTGGGGTTGACCGCGAGGGTCTTGACCGCGCCGTAGCGCGCGGTTTGCAGGTTCACCGCGAGGTCGTCGATCTTCCAGTTGGCGCCGAGGATCCATTTGGTCTTGGGCGAGGCGTCGGTGAGGTCGCCGGCGCGGTCGCGGCCCACCAGGGTCACGCCGGTGTTAGCCAGCGCGGCCGGGGTGTCGCGGCTGTCCTGGATGGTGGTCTTGTTCCAGTTGAAGCCCAGGCTCCAGCGCACCTCGCCATAGGCGTCCAGCGGCGTGGTGTGGTCGGCGACCACGTCCAGGCCCTTGGTGCGGGTGTCGAAGGCGTTGGTGTAGTAGTTGACCCAGGTGCCGGACGGCACGCCTTGGGCGGTGAGGATCGCGTTGATCGCGCCGTTGCCGCGGTCGTAGATGTGTGCTGGTGAGGGCGATGCGGTCGTCGATGTCGATCAGGTAGGCGTCGGCGGTGATGCTGGTGCGCGGCGCCGGTTGCCAGGTCAGGCCGAGGCCGAGGTTGCGTGATTTTTCCGGCTTGAGGTCATCGCCACCGAGGGCCTTGGCCAGGTTGCTGCCGGATGGGGTCAGGCGGGTCACGGCGGGCACCACGTTGCCGTCGGCATCCAGGGCTACGCGGTTGTCGGCGACGGTGTAGCCGATCTGCGTCAGGGACGGCGCACGGAAGCCAGTGCCGACGGTGCCGCGCACGGCCACGCTGTCGGTCAGTTCATAGCGTGAATTGACCTTGAGGCCGAAGGTGTTGCCTGAGTCATCGTCGTAATGTTCGACGCGACCGGCCACGTCCAGGAACCATTTGTCGGTCAGGTCAAAACCCAAATCCAGGTAGCCGGCGACGTTGTTGCGGATCAGGCTGACTTCATCTTCCGGGCGAATCGTCACCGCCGCCTGCGCGCCCGACGCGGCGGGGTAGGTGCCGGTGATATAGGCCTCGCGGTCACCGGCGAAGGTGCTGAAATGCTCCCAGCGATGTTCCAGGCCGGCCGACACCTGCACCGGCGTGGTCAGGTTGAACAGGCTGTCGTAGCGGCGGGTGAAGTCGAGGTTGTTGACCCACTGTTCAAAACGAAAGGTCGCCAGGTTGTCGAACTTGGTCGGCGACGCGGTGCCCAGGGACGGGTTGATATTCAGGTCGCTGGAGTGGTGCACGTTGTTGCGCCCGTAGGTGGTGCTCAGGTCCCAGTTCCACTCGGCCAACTCGCCCTTGCCGCCAAACAGCAACTGGTAGTCGCGGTCCTTGATGTTGTTCAGCGGGAAGTAACCGTCGGGGAACACCTCGGGCACGGCGGCGGTGCCGGTGGGCAGGCGGAAATAGTTGGCGGCTTCGGCATCCCGTTCGCCGTAGGTGGAGAACGAGTACAGCGTGAGGTTTTCCAGCGGCAGTTCGGCGTTGTAGGCGAGGTTGAAGGCCTTGAGGTCGGGGTCGCCGTTCTTGATCGCCACGCGGTCCCAGGCCGCTTCCTTGGCCGGGTCGTTGAAGGCCTTGACGCTGCTGTCGGCCTTGTCGTTCCACGACGCATTGCCGCGTTTGCGCGCATCGGCGGAGAGGTGGAAAAAGCCGCCCTGGCCCAGCTCGAAGCCTTGGTCGCCAGCCACCTTGATCGTCTCGCCTTCGCCTGAAAACAGCTGGCCGTAGCTGGTTTCCAGATGGCCGCCGCTCTTGGTGTTTTTCAGGATGATGTTGATCACGCCCGCCACCGCATCCGAGCCGTACTGCGCGGCGGCGCTGTCCTTGAGCACTTCGATATGGTCTACGGCGCTGACCGGGATCAGGTCGATGTCCACCGCATTGGCGCCGCTGTTGTCGATGGACCCGCGCTGGCCGGTGGCGCCGTTGTGCCGGCGTTTGCCGTTGACCAGCACCAGGGTGTACGCCGGGCCCAGGCTGCGGTTGCTCAAGGGCCGCGTCACCGAGTTGTAGCCGGCGATATTGGTGCCGAAGTTGAACGACGGCAGCAACTTGGCAATCGCCTCGGACAACTCCGCGCGGCCGGTCTTGAGCAACTGGTCGCTGTTGATCACGTCAATCGGCGCCGGGCTGTCGGCCACGGTGCGCTCCTGGCCGCGCAGGCCGGTGGAGATCACGGTCACGGTGTCGAGCTTGGCGTCATCGGCAAACGACGGCGCGGCCGCCAAGAGCAGGGAACTGGTCAGCAAGGACAGGTGGAACTTCTTCAGCGGTAGGGCGCAGGTGATATCGGGCATGTCAGCAATAGTCCATTGATTCTGGTACTGGCCCGTGGCGTGGGTACAGCGTCGAAAGCGAGGTAGGGGAAACGATTAAGGTGGGGTTGAACTGAATTTATTACTATAAAAAACCTGAGTGAAATTCTTTTTTCGAATAAGCTAATTATTAAATATTGTTATTTAGATAATTTATAAAATTATTAATTTTCATGATCGTTCCAGCACTCGGCGTGGGAACGATCAAATCGAAGTGGTGTGTGTTGAGTCGGATACATTTGACGGGTTACGTCGCGAATGAGATGGATTATCAATTCTGTTTATTTCGGCATTTTTATCGCATAAACTCCGCCCCGCTGGCGTCTGGCCACCTTTCGCCTGCAGCAAAAACAATAACTATCTGGCGTAGGGGTGCAGGGCGTGAATGTCAAAAAAACTACAATCGCGATGGCCGTAGGGTCCATGGCGTGCCTGGCGAACGGCGCCTGGGCGGCTGAGAGCAACAGCCTGGAAATCGCGCCGATCACCGTCAGCGGCGAAAAAATCAACCGCACCCTGGAACAGACCCAGTCCAGCGTGGTGGTGGTGACCGAACAGCAACTGCGCGACAAGGCCGACCACAGCCTGGTCGACGTCTTCGCCCGTACGCCCGGTGTGTACAGCCAGGCCGGCAATGAAAACTGGGGGATTCGCGGCGTGCCGGTGTCCGGTTTCGACGACCAGGGCCCGGCGACCCTCAATGGCGCGGTGTCGGTGTATGTCGATGGCGCCGTCCAGCCCAACCGTACCCTCACGCTGACGCCGACCGGCTTGTGGGATGTGGAGCAGGTCGAAGTGTTCCTCGGCCCGCAGTCCACCACCCAGGGCCGCAACTCCCTGGCCGGCGCCGTGGTGATCCAGACCCGCAACCCGACGTTCCAACCGACGTTTTCGGCGCAAACCAACGTCGGCAACTACGGTGAAAAAGGCGCGGCCGTGGCCGGTGGCGGGTCCATTGTCGACGACAAGATCGCCGGGCGTATCGCCCTGGACTATCAGGACGGCGACGGCTACATCGACAACATCGCCCTGGGCAAGGACGCCAACCCCCATCGCACCAGCAATGCGCGCGGCAAATTGCTGATCGTGCCCACCGACGACCTCGATGTGCTGCTGACTTACGCCCACAACGAGCACCGCCAGGGCGACAACTCGGTGATGCGCAACAAGGACAAGGTGCGTTACTACAAGATTTCGTCCGACACCCAGGCCTACGACAACCTGATCCAGGACACCGTCAGCGCCAAGCTCGACTACCGCCTCGACGAGCACTGGTCGCTGACCAGCCTCACCGCCAACACCGCCTCCGACTACAACAACCGCCTGGACTTCGACCAGAACGCCGTCGACAACGAAGTGATCCGCCGGCGCCAGGATGGCAACCTGTTCAGTCAGGAACTGCGCCTCAACTACAGCTCGGACACGGTGAAGAGTTTTGTCGGCGCCTACTACGGCCACAACACCAACAACTTCCATGATCAGCTGTTGTTCGATGGCGATTTGGCGGCCACCGTCAAAGGCGCCACCACCATCGAAAACAAGGCATTGTTTGGCGAAGTCGACTGGACCTTCGCCCCGCGCTGGACCCTGATCACCGGCCTGCGCTACGACCGCGAGAGCAACGACACCAATATCAAGCAGGACGACTTGTCCGACGCAGGCAAGGTCAACAAATCCTTCGCGGCCTTGTTGCCCAAAGTGGGCCTCAACTACGAACTCGCCGCCGGCCAGTACCTCGGTTTCATGGTGCAGAAGGGCTATCGCGGCGGCGGCGTCAACGTGCGTTCCGGCAGTGGCCACGAGGCCTATGACCCGGAATACACCACCAACTATGAGCTGTCGTATCGCGGTTCTTTCTTCGACGACACGCTGCGCGCCCGCGCCAACCTCTACTACACCGACTGGAAAGACCAACAGGTCAGCGTGCGTCAGGCCAACACCAATATCATCAACGTGTACAACGCCGGTCGCAGCGACATCAAGGGCCTGGAAGTGTTCGTCGAAAAAGACCTCAGCGAACAGCTGACCCTGACCCTCGGCGGCGCGATCACCGACAGCCAGTACAAGGACTTCGTCACCGACCGTGGCCAGGACCGCAGTGGCGAAGCCTTCCTGTATGCGCCGAAGTACAAGGGGTCGGTGGGCGCCCTCTACCGCGTCAACGAACGCCTGACGCTGAACACCGACGTCACCTATCAGAGCAGTGCGCCGTCGGCGTATGAATTCAACGCGGCCGGCAAGGTCACGGGCGAGCGTCGCAGCGACAACTATGTGCTGGCCAACTTCAGCGGCGAGTACAAGGTCACCCAGAATGTGGCGGTGTCGGGGTTTGTGAAAAATGCCTTCGACAAGCAGTACGTTACCAACAACCGCGACGACGAAATCATCGACGCTGGAGCGCCGCGTACCTTTGGTATGGCGGTGCGGTACGACATGTAAGCCGAACCCTGGTATTCCCCGGTTTCAATGTGGAACCGGGCTTATGTGGGAGCTGGCTTGCCGGCGATAGCGGTCGGTCAGTTACAGGTGTGTTGTCTGATCCGCCGCCATCGCAGGCAAGCCAGCTCCCACAGTTGAATCGATTCACGCCTGGGCAATCCACACCGAAACACACAACCCACGCTGTGCCACCGGGTCGCTAAACCCCAGCTCCACCCGCGTCCCCGTGCGCTCGGCAATGGCCTTGACGATCGACAGCCCCAGCCCGGAACCCGCTTCATCCGTACCCAGGCTGCGATAGAACGGGTCGAACACCCGCGCCTGTTCCGCCACGGCAATCCCAGGCCCCGAATCCTTGATTTGCAGCCGCACCGCGCCCGCCATCACCGCCACCGACAGATCGATGCGCCCGCCCTCCGGGGTATAGCGGATGGCGTTATCCACCAGGTTCTTCACCAGGGTGAACAGGTCCATTTCGTTGAAGCGCACCTGCACGTCCTGCGGGCTATCGACGCCGATATCGATGCCCTTGCGCTCGGCCAGTGGCAGTAAATCCTCCAGCACCTGGCGATACACCTCATGCACCGAAAGCCCGCTTTGCACACGCTCCGAGGTGGCTTGCGCCGTCGCCAGGCTCAACAGCTGGTCGATCAGCTTGCGCCCGCGTTCGATGCCCCGGGACAACGGCACAAAACGCTCGCGGGCCTGGGGCGACAGGTCCGCGCCGGCCAGCCGGTCGGCCTGCAAGGCCAGCGCGGTCATCGGCGAGCGCAGCTCGTGGGCGGCGTCGGCGACAAAGCGCCGCTGGGCGTCCATCGACTGGCCGACCCGGGCCAGCAGGCGGTTGATCGCCACCACAAACGGGCGCACTTCGGTGGGCAGGTGTTGCTCGTCAATCGGGTGCAGTTCGTGCTCGGCACGCCGGTCGATCTGCGCCGCCAGGACGCCAATCGGGCGGAACAGCTTGCGCACCAGATCGCCGACCACCAGCAACAGCACTGGAAACAGGATCAGGAACGGCAACAGGCTGCGCCACGCGCTTTCGCGGGCGTCCTTGTCCCGGGCCGCCGACTCCTGGGCCACGGCAATGCGCTCGCCGTGGGCGGTGGTGCGCACGAGCACGCGGAAGGCTTCGCCCGCCACCTCGACTGTGGAAAGGCCGTCGGCCAGGCTGGCGGGGAAGGGCAGCGGCAGGGCTTCATCGTTGCTGCCCGTGGCGTGCGCGCCATCACCGAGGTGCTGGATGATCAAGCGGGTTTCTTCATCGTCGCCGTCGATGGCCATGCCCTGCGGGTACTGCAAGGTCATCTGCTGGCGGTCGTACAGCATGGCCACCTGCCGCAAGGTCTCGTCCTGCTGTTCATGGGCCTCTTCAAAGGCCGAGACAAACGCAAACACGCCTGCCAGCAGCGCCACCAACAGAATCGCCAGGGACAGCGTCACCGACAGGCGCAGTTGCACCGATTCACTCAAACGCCTTTTGAAACCATCCATCCCATGCCCCTGACGTTCTTGATCACATGAGTGCCCAACTTGCGCCGCAAGGCGTGAATCAGGAACTCGATGGCGTTGCTTTCCACTTCGTTGCCCCAGCCATACAGGCGGTCTTCCAATTCACTGCGCGACAGAATCGCCCCCGGGCGAATCAACAGGGCCTGCAACAACGCGAATTCTCGGCTGGACAGCGCCACGCCGGGTTGCCCGTCGAGGGTGGCCTGCTTCGACAGCAGGTCCAGCGTCACCACGCCATTGCCCAGCACCGACTGCGCGCTGCCGCCTTTGCGGCGCAAAACGGCGCGGATGCGTGCGAGCAGTTCGGGGATGTCGAAGGGTTTGAGCAGGTAGTCATCGGCGCCGCCATCCAGGCCGCGCAGGCGGTCGTCGAGGCTGTCGCGGGCGGTGATGATCAGCAGCGGCACGGGGTTGTTGCGCGCGCGGATCGTGTCCAGCACATCGAGGCCGTCCTTGCCGGGCAGGCCGAGGTCCAGCAGCACCAGGTCGTAGGGATGGGTGTCGAGGGCAGCCAGGCCGGTGAGGCCGTTCTTCACCCAGTCGGCGGCATAGCTCGCATCGCTGAGGGCGCGCTGGATCGCGTCGCCAATCATGGGGTCGTCTTCGACCAGCAATATGCGCATCGCGCTCTCCGCTGAAATAGCCAACGCGGCGAGGTGATCGCCGCGTGTGTAGTGAAGCATCTGCGGCGCCAGGCGTCAGCCTTTCATCGCGTCGAAGGCCTTGAGCAGGTCATCCATCGAGGCCTTGCAGTCGGCCCTGTTGGGGTTGCCGTCACGCAACGCCGAGAGCGCGCGGTCGATGGCCTTGTCCAGTACGTGCCAGTCGTTGGCGGCACGCGGCTTGATCCCGGCTTCGGCGGCGTCCCAGCTGCTTTCCAGGTCCTTGATGCGGGCTTTGGCGCCCGCCAGGTCGTTATTGGCGACGAGGGCGGAGACGTCCACGGCAATGTTGCGGAACTCCGACAGGTCGCCCAGCTTTGACGCCTGGCGTTGGCTGGTGGAAGGGCTGGTGGCGCTCGCCGGTTTGTCGGCCGGTTTCGAGCAGCCGGTGGCGATGCTCAGCAGGGCAATGGCGCCGGCGATGGCCGCGCGGCGAATCAGGTTTTGCACAGGGCGCATAAGGTTTTCCTTGAGATGAGTCGTCATTGGGTAATGGTTTGGCGATTGCCGACACTGAGTTGCGCGACGGCCACCAGCAGCACGATCACGCAGAGGAAGATCGCGCTGGTCCAGTTGGCGCCCATGCCCAGGCCGCCGTAGGTCTTGGCTTGGGTCAGCAGGTCGCCAAGGGATGCGCCGAAGGGTCGGGTGAGGATGTAGGCGATCCAGAACGTCAACACCGGGTTGGCCCCCAGGCGCCAGGCCAGCAGGGCGACGCCGATCAGACCGGCAAAAATCATCGCGCCCACGGTGAAGCCCAGGCCCAGCGCTTCGGTGGCCAGGTCGCCGGCGGCGGTGCCGAGGGCAAAGGTGCAGAGCACCGTGGTCCAGTAGAACCACTCACGGCGCGGGGTCACGATGGCGCGGATCGACAGGCTGCGTTCAGTGCGGTACCAGACCATAAAGTTGAGGGCCAGCAGCACCGAGAAAATCGCCGTGCTGGTGTAGAGGCTGACGTCGAGTTTGTCGGTGAGGATGTCGGTGATTTGCGTACCGACGATGCTCACCAACACCACGGTCAACCAGTAGATCCACGGCGTATAGGCCTTGGTGCGCAGTTGGCCGAACAACGCCACGGCCAGCAGCGCGGCCATGCCGAGGCTGGTCCAGCCGGCGCCGAAGCCGGCCTCCACGGCGAGGTAGTCCGCGCCGGTCTCGCCCACGGTGGTGGACAGGATCTTGATCACCCAGAAGGCCAGCGTGACCTCGGGTACTTTGTTCAGCCAACGGGCTGCTGTGGCATTCATCGGGCTTACCCCTCCTTGACCGCGCTGTGGTTGGCGCAGGAGAGAAGGTACGGCACGACACTTAGCCGGGACTGAGGGCGCGGCTTTTATTCAGGATATGCGCCAGGCCGAGGGTGGTCAGGTGCACCACGCTGCCCATCGGCGGCGCTTGCAGGCCGGAGCTGCGCACCAGGATCGCGTGGCCGTTGGCGTGCAGCTTGACGGTCAGCGTGCAGGTATTGCCGCCGAACTCGCGCTCGGTGACTACGCCTGGGCAGCCGGTAAGGTCGCTGGTGCTCAGTTGCAATTGTTCCGGGCGCAGCATGATGCGGGTGGCGTCGTGGTCGAGCTTGCTGTCCACCGCCACGCGCCCCAGGTCGCAGTGCGCCCAACCGGCTTCGACGCGGGCGGGCATGACCACGGCCTCGCCGAGAAACAACGCGGTCTGTTCGTCCACCGGGTATTGGTACAGGTCCATCGGATGGCCCGACTGCACCAGCCGGCCCTGGCGCATCACCGCCAACTGATCGGCGAACGACAGTGCTTCGCTTTGATCGTGGGTCACCAGGATGGTGGTAATGCCCGCGTCGCTGAGCAACCGCGCAACCATCTTGCGCATCGCCGAACGCAGCCCGGTATCCAGGGCGGAAAACGGTTCATCCAGCAACATCAGCCGTGGCTGTTGCGCCAGGGCGCGGGCCAGCGCCACGCGTTGCTGCTGGCCGCCGGAGAGTTCGTGGGGCCAGCGCCGCGCCATGTTGGCGTCGAGGGCCACACTGTCCATCAACTCGGCGATGCGTGCGCGGCGCGCCTCGCCCTGGCTCGCCAGGCCAAAGCCGATATTGTCGGCCACGGTCATGTGCGGAAACAGCGCGCCATCTTGCGGCACGTAGCCGATCTGGCGTTGGTGGGCGGGCACGGCGTGGGTGTTGTCCACCAGGGTCTGGCCGTTCAGCGTGAGGCTGCCGGTATCGGGAAATTCAAAGCCGGCGATCATCCGCAGCAAGGTGGTCTTGCCCGAGCCGGACGGCCCGACGATCACCGTGCGGCTGCCGGTGGGCACCGACAAGCTGACGTCCGCCAGGGCGCGCTGGGCGCCGAAGGATTTGCAGAGTGCGTTCAGTTCGAGGGCGTTCATCGGCCTGCCGTGCGTTTGGATTGGTGGTAGAGAAGGCCGGTCAACGGCAGTGACAGCAGGATCATGATGAGCGCGTAGGGCGCGGCGGCGGCGTAGTCGATCTCGCTGGTCATCGCCCAGAACCCGGTGGCCAGGGTGCGCGTGCCGTTGGGCGCCAGCAGCAGGGTGGCGGTCAACTCGTTGGTGATCGCCAGGAACACCAGCGCCGCCCCCGCTGCGGCAGACGGCGCGGCCAGGCGCATGGTAATCAGCCATAACGCACGGCCCGGCGAACGGCCGAGGCTGCGCGCCATGTTTTCCAGCTCCACTGGCGCCTGGGCGATGCCGGCGCGCAGGCTCACCAGCGCGCGGGGCAGGAACATCAGCAGGTAAGCGAGCAGCACGGTGAGGGTGGTCTGGTAGATCGGCCGGGCGAAGTGGATGGTCACCGTGACCAGGGCCAGCGCCACGACAATGCCGGGCAACGAGCTGGTGATGTAGTTGCAGCCTTCGAGGATGCGCTGCAAACGCCCCGGCGCGCGGATCGACAACCAGGCAATCGGCACCGCCGCGCAGGTGGTCAACAGCGCGCCGGCAATGCCCAGTTGCACGGTTTGCTGCAACGCCGGCAACAGCTCGCCGAACTGCCAGACTTCGCTGCCACCGGCGATCAGCCATTTGCCCAGCGTGACCAGCGGCACGCCGAGGGCCAGCGCGCAGGTCGCGGCTTGCAGGCAGAGGGCGAGCAGGGTGGTGCCGGTGTCCAGTTCGACGACGCGTTGCTCACGGGCGCTGCCGGAACCGACTCGCGCATAACGCGCATGGCCGCGTGCGGCGGATTCGACGGTGAGCATCGCCAGGCAACACAGGGCCAATACCGCCGCAAGCATATTCGCCGCCGGGCCGTTAAAGGTGGACTTGAATTGGTCGAAGATCGCCGTGGTGAACGTATCAAAACGGATCATCGCGTACAGGCCGTATTCGGCCAGCAAATGCAGGCCCACCAGCAGCGCGCCGCCGCAGATCGCCAGGCGCAGTTGCGGCAACACCACCCGGAAAAACACCGCCCAGGGCTTGAGGCCCAGGGACTCGGCCACGTCTTCAATCGCCGGGTCCAGCCGACGCAAGGTCGCCGCCACCGGCAGGTAAAGAAAGGGGAAATAGGCAATCACCGACACCAACACCCCGGCCGGCAAGCCATGGATCGACGGCACCAAACTGACCCACGCATAACTGTGCACAAACGCCGGCACCGCCAGTGGCGCCACCGCCAACAACGACCACACGCGGCGGCCCGGCAGGTTGCTGCGTTCGGTCAGCCAGGCCAGGGCCACCCCCAGCGCAATGCACAAGGGCAGGGTGAGCAGCACCAGCAGCACGGTGTTGACCAGCAATTCGCCGACGCGCGGGCGCCACACCAAGGCTTCGATCTGTGCCCAGCCGATCTGCCAGGACACGCCGATCACAAAGGCAATCGGCAGCAGCGCCAACAACGAAACCAACACCGACAGGCTGGTGACCCACGTGCCGCCACGGCCCCTGAACAGGCCGTGGCGGCGTCTACGCGGCGCCGGGTGGGCGACGCCTTGGAGTGACGTTTCAGGCAACAATCAGAGCAGTCCGGCCTGGGTCATCAACGCCACGGCTTTTTTGCTGTTGAGCTTGGACGCATCCACCTCTGGCGCGTCCAGCTGCGCCAGCGGCACCAGCTTGGGGTTGGACTGGGCGTTTTGGCCGACGGCGTACTCGAACGAATTGCCGTCCTTGAGGATCGCCTGGCCGTCTTTGCCGGTGATCCACTTCACGAAGGCCTGGGCCTGTTCCTGATGTTTGCTGGAAGCCAGCACGCCGGCGCCGGAAATGCTCACAAACGCGCCCGGGTCCTGGTGCTTGAAGTAATGCAGCTGGGTGTTCTTGCTGTTTTCGCCGGTCTTGGATTGATCGACAAAGCTGTAGTAGTGATAGATCACACCGCTGTCCACCTGGCCGGCGTTGACCGCCTTGAGCACGGCACTGTTGCCACGGTAGATGCTGGCGTTGGCCTTCATCGCCTTGAGCCAGTCGAGGGTGGCGGCTTCGCCTTTGAGCTCCAGCACAGCGGCGACGATGGCCTGGAAGTCGGCACCGGCGGGGGAGGCGGCCCAGCGGCCTTTCCAGTCAGGGGACGCGAGATCCAGCAGCGACTTGGGCAAGTCGGCTTCCTTGAGCTTGCTCGGGTTGTACACAAACACCGTGGAACGCGCGGCAATGCCGATCCACTTGCCATGGGCCGGGCGGTAGGCGGCGTCCACTTGTTCCAGGGTGGCAGGCGCCACCGGCGCGAACAGCCCGGCGTTGTCCACCAGCACCATGGCCGGCGAGTTCTCGGTGAGGAACACATCGGCGGGAGAGGCCGCGCCTTCCTGCACGATCTGGTTGCCCATCTCGGTGTCGTCGCCGTTGCGGATCGTCACCGGAATCCCGGTCTCCTGGGTGAACCCCTCGACCCACGCCTTGGTGAGGCTTTCGTGCTGGGCGTTGTACACCACGATGCCCACCGAATCGGCGGCATAGACATGCCCGGCGCTGAGCAGGGCAGTGGTGAGCAGGGCTGTTTTGAGGAAAGACGGAAGACGAGTGGTCATGCGGTGAGCGCTCCGGTTTTTTATGGCTGCACGGGAAGTCCGCTGGTGGTCGATTGAGACTAGACCAATAGGAATCATTTGCATGTTTGGGCGCGGCGAATGTAGAGCGAGGAATGAGAAAAAAACGTCAAAGAAACGGTTAACAAATGTGATGGGGGCTATCAGACACTGCCGATTCCAGAGGGGATGGCTGGTGTGCCTATTTTTTGAGCCAGACGCAATTCAAATGTGGGAGCTGGCTTGCCTGCGATAGCTGTGGATCAGCCAGCATTTTAGGCGACTGATACACCGCTATCGCAGGCAAGCCAGCTCCCACATTTTTTAACCGTGTTTCAGGCAGTTGATCGAGCGATCCACCGTGGTCCGGGCAATCTCCAGTAGGTGCCACACCGCCAAAATCTTCGCTCGTTCGGGGCTCTCCAGCTGTTCACCACAATCCAGCGCAGTGGCCGACGCGCTATCGAGCAAACTGGCGGTGTAGAGCAGGGCATCCTCGAAGCTCAAGTCTTCGTTGACCGAGTGGAAACCTTGGGTGGGCAGGTAATGATCGATGGCGCGGTTGAAGGCGGCGCGATCTTTGGCGGGGTCGAAGGGTGGATCGGGGACAACCTTGTTCATGGTGTATCTCCAACTGGTAGGTAAGGAGCCGATCCCTTCGCGACTAAACGAGGGTGGCGGCTGTACGCAGGTTAGTCGACCGGCCAGTTGGCTCCGGCGCACCCGAAGGTGCCCTGCGCACAGCCACCATGAACACGGTGACAGCTTGCGCACAACTGGATGTCGGGCGACTAAACCCGATCACTGATAAGCAGTGACGGACCGCAGACTAGCCACCGATTCCAGCAGGCACAAGGCGGCAGGGATTGTCTAGGAAACGTCCTGCAATTTAAAGCGACACGGCTTGCTGGCCCTTTACAAACCATGACAAAACGCCAGCAACCCACCCAAGCCCCCTGATGCATGGAGATCAAAATGTGGGAGCTGGCTTGCCTGCGAAAGCGGTGGTTCGGCTGGCATTTTTGGCGACTGACACGCCGCCATCGCGGGCAAGCCGGCTCCCACAGGGGATGGCTGGTGTGCCTATTTCTTGAGCCAGGCGCAATTCAAATGTGGGAGCTGGCTTGCCTGCGAAAGCGGTGGTTCGGCTGGCATTTTTGGCGACTGACACGCCGCCATCGCGGGCAAGCCGGCTCCCACAGGGGATGGCTGGTGTGCCTATTTCTTGAGCCAGGCGCAATTCAAATGTGGGAGCTGGCTTGCCTGCGAAAGCGGTGGTTCGGCTAGCATTTTTGGTGACTGACACGCCGCCATCGCGGGCAAGCCCGCTCCCACAGGGGATTGCGGGTGTGCCTATTTTTTGAGCCAGGCACATATCCAAATGTGGGAGCTGGCTTGCCTGCGATAGCGGTAGTTCGGCTAGCATTTTTGGCTACTGGCACACCGCCTTCGCGAGCAAGCCCGCTCCCACATTGGATCTCCAGTGTTTGGAGGGACGATCCTGACATGACGAATTTTCACCACTGGGCTGACGAGCTTTCGCTTTTGGCTATCCCACAGGCCACGTTAAATCGCTGCCTTCGTTTCCCCTCTCAGCCGAGCCCCATGGATAACTCAAACATCGCTATCACCCTGGTCCTGATCTCCGCCTTCCTGCACGCCACCTGGAACGCTGTTGTCCGTGCCGGAAGCAGCCGTTTCATGACCCTGGCCATGGTCGATGGCACGGCGCTGCTGATCTGCCTGGCCGCGCTGCCGATGGTCAATCTGCCGAGCCCGGAGGTATGGGATTATGTGGTGATTTCGGTGGTGCTCAATACGATCTATCGACTGTTTCTGATCAAAGCGTACGAAACGGGCGACTTTGGCCAGGTCTATCCGGTGATGCGCGGTGTACCGCCTGTTTTGGTCGCGCTGTTTTCCTACTTCATGTTGCATGAACAACTGTCGTTTCAGGCGATGGTGGGTGTGCTGCTGATTTGTGGGGGGATTATCAGCCTGACGTTTGTTCGCAAGATGACGGCGCACATGTTCAAGCCGATTCTGATGGCGGTGTGTGCCGGGGCCTTCATAGCGTCCTACACGGTGGTGGATGCCAAAGGGGTCAGGGCCAGTGAGACGGTGCTGCAATACATCATCTATCTGACGGTGTTCCAAAGCATCCCCATCCCGCTGCTGGCGTTTATCAAGCAGCGTTCGGCGCTTGCGCAAGCGGTTCGGAACCATTGGCGAATGGGTGCGATGGGGGGTGTGTTTTACCTGGCATCCTACGGCCTGGTGCTGTTCGCGCTGTCGTTGGACGCGGTTGCCAAGGTCTCAGCGCTGCGCGAAACCAGTGTTATTATCGGCGCGATCATCGCCGCGCTGTTCTTTCATGAACGCTTCGGCTGGCGGCGGATGCTTTCGGCGTTCGTCATTGTTTGCGGGATCATCCTGATCAAAGTGAGCGCTTGATGGCCCAACGTCCGCCCCCTACACCCATGCTGCAAGCCTTTGTCAGTGCCGCAAAAACCGGCAGCTTTGCGCGTGCGGCTGCTGAGCTGAACCTGACCGCCAGCGCCATCAGCCATCAAATTGCAGGGTTGGAGGAGTGGTGGGGCGTGCAGCTTTTCGAGCGGCATTCGCGGGGCGTCAAGCTGACGGTAGCGGGGCAGGCGCTATTGCCGGTCACCGATGGGTTTTTCAAGGCTCTTGAGCAGGTACTGCATTCGCTTAACCCCAATAAATCCCAGCCGCTTTATCTTTCCTGCACGTCCTCGCTCTGTTCGACTTGGTTGATTCCCAGAATGCATGGCTCTCACACCGAGGCCTCATTCAACCTTGATCTGGTGTTGACCAGCGCGGATATGCACAGCGCCAACCTCGGCGCTCATCAGTTCGATGTCGCGATTGTGATGGGGTACGGCGAGTATCCAGATCATCATGCTGAATTGCTGATGCGTGACGCAGTGTTCCCTGTGTGCTCGCCGCAGTTCTTGAAGGCCCACGGTGATATCGCATTGGCGGACATCCCACAGTACCCGCTGATTCATCGCGTTGACGATCAAGTGTGCCCAGGATGGGAAAGCTGGTTCGCGTTCCAGGGGTTGGCTGCGCCGCCGTATCATCATGGGCCGCGCTTCCCGGATTCCAGCCTGGCTATCAGCCTGGCGTTGAAAGGTGACGGGATTGCCTTGGGCCGCACAGCGTTGGTGTACGACGCATTGAAGGACGGTTCTTTAGTCGCCTTGAACGGTCCTGTGATGATGTCGCCCGCGGCGTACTACCTTATTTGCCGGAATGGGCGACAGTCAGAACCGAATATCGCCCGGATGTTTGACTGGCTCAAACATCAGGCACAAGTCTATGTGCAGGATGTGCAGGTTCAATATCCGCAGCTGAACGAAATCACACCCGCCCCACCAATTCCACCCGACACCCCGGCCCGGCATCACTGACCGTCAGCTGCAAATCATGCAACCGTGCCACCGCTATCGCAGGCAAGCCAGCTCCCACAGTTGAGCTGTATTGATACGACTGGTAGTGCCCGGCTCCAGTCGATCGTTCCCACGCTCTGCGTGGGAATGCATCCCCGGACGCTCTGCGTCCGTTCTGAAGGCGTGACGCAGAGTGTCACCGGCGGCATTCCCACGCAGAGCGTGGGAACGATCATCTGGCCAGTGTCAGCGCATATGCAAAATGATCGGGCTGCTACTGGCCGGATCGGTATGCCCGCGCAACTTGCCCACCGCCTGCGCATCCACCGCGCCGCCGTGGTTGCCCCAGGTGATGCGCATATAGCTGAGGACTTCAGCAATTTCCTGGTCCGACAGCTGCTCACGAAACGCCGGCATGCGATAGGCGTCCGGCACACCCGCCGCCACCACCCGTTGCGAGCCGTTGAGGGTGATGTTGATCGCCGAGGCGCTTTCCTTGGCGAGGGCCGAGGTGGCGCCGGCCAGCGGTGGCATCCACTCGGGTTGGCCCTTGCCGTCCAGGCCATGGCAGGACGCGCAACGGGTCGCATAGGTGTGGGCGCCCGGGCCGGTGCTGGCGGTGGCTGGCTGGTATTGCCACGGCGTGCCGTCACGCTGTGGGTCGCCGGGCAGGGACTTGAGGTAGCGGGCGATGGCGCCCAAATCGTCGTCCTGCATGAACTGGGTGGAGTTGTTGAACGCTTCGGTCATCGAGCCGTAGACCACCGCGTGGGCGTTGCGCCCGGTCTTGAGGAATTGCACGATCTGCGGCTCGCTCCAGCGTCCCAACCCGGTGTTGGGGTCCTGGCGCAGGCTCGGTGCGTACCAGCCGTCGAGCAGGGCGCCGGCGAGGAACGGCGCGCCGGATTCGTCCAGCGCCTTCTCGTTGAACGCCAACCCGCGCGGCGTGTGGCAACTGCCGCAGTGGCCGGGGCCTTGCACGATATACGCGCCACGGTTCCACAGGGCGTCCTGTTCGGGTTTGGCCGCGTAGGGTGTGCTCGGCGCGAAAACACCGTTCCACAGCGCGATGGGCCAGCGCAGGTTGAGCGGCCAGGGGATGTCGCTGGGGATGTTCGGCTCGCTGGCCGGTTGCACGCCTTTCATGAAGAACGCGTACAGCGCACGAATGTCGTCGTCGCTGAGCTTCACGTAAGACGGGTAGGGCATCGCCGGATACAGCCGGCGTCCGTCCGGTGTCACGCCATGGCGCACCGCACGGTCGAAATCGGCCAGGGTGTAGCCACCGATACCGTGCTCCCGGTCCGGGGTGATATTGGTGGCGTGAATCGCCCCCAACGGCGTGGCCATCTCCAGGCCGCCAGCGAACGGCGTCTTGCCCGGCAGGCTGTGGCAGGCCACACAGTCACTGAGCCGGGCGACGTACTCGCCGCGGCTGACCAATGCGGCGTCAGCACTTTGTGTTTGTTCAAAAGGCGAAGCGGGCTGGCGGGTGACATACCAGGCCAGCACGCCTGCGGCGACCAGGCAGGGCAGCACCAGCCAGCCTGCGGTTCTTGCGAATCGACGGTTGTTCATGGGCAATTCCTGGCGGTTAGCTGAAGGTGTGACGGCTCATGGGCAGGCTGCGGATGCGCTGGCCGGTCAACTGCGCCACCGCATTGGCCACGGCCGGTGCGACGGCCGGCAACGGCGGTTCGCCGATGCCACCCATCTTTTCGCCACTCTCGACGATCCGCACATGCACCCGCGCCATCCGCGACGGCGGCAGGATCGGGTACAGGTCGTAGTTGCGCGCCCGTGGCTTGCCGTCGATAAACACCGCTTCCTCCAGCAGCGTCTGGGACAAGCCCAGCGCCACCGCGCCATTCACCTGGGCTTCGACAATTGCCGGGTTGACGATGCTGCCCGGGTCAATCGCTTCCCAGATGTCATGCACCTTGACCTGGCCCTGTTCAATCGACACTTCGGCGATCACCGCCGCGTGGGAACCAAACGGCGACGCCATGGCCACGCCGCGCGCCCGGCGGCTGCCGTCTGCGGTGGTGAACGGCCCACGTTTCCAACCGCCGGACAACTCGCCCACCGCTTGCAGCAGGGTGGTCAGCCGTGGGTTGTCGCGCAGCAGCAGGTGCAGGCGCAACTCATAGGGATCGTGGCCGCCTTTGTCGGCCAGCTCATCGAGAAACGCTTCATAGAAAAAGTCATTCAGCGAATTGCCCACCGAACGCCAGTAGCCCAGCATCGCCGGGCCCTTGACGTAGATCTGCGCAATGCGTTTGTTGGGGATGGCATACGACTTGCCCGACAACCCTTCCAACGCCGTGGGGTCGAGTTTGTCGCCCTGTTTGCCGGCAATCGCTTCGGTCGGGCCTTCGGTGGCGCTCACCGCCTCGATGGCCACGGGAAAGCCTTTTTCATCCAGCGCGGCGCGGAATTTGACCACCGCCACCGGGCGCAGCACATCGCGCAGGAATTCTTCTTCGCGGCTCCAGATCAGCTTGATTGGCCGGCCGACCGCCTTGGCCAGCGCGATGGCCTGGGGATACGGACTGGCGGAGTCATACAGGAAGTGCCGGCCAAAAAAGCCGCCGAGCAACGGCGAGTGCAGATTGACCTGCGCCGGGTCGAGACCGGCGCGCTTGGCGATGTCGGCGCGGAACATGTCCGGCGCCTGGTTGGGCAGCCAGATGTCCAGCGTGCCGTCGGCGTTGAAGCGGGCGAGGGCGGACGGCGGTTCCAGCTGGGCGTGGTTGACGTATTGGTTGTGGTAGGTGGCCTCGACGCGGGTCTTGGCGCCTTTCAGCGCGGCGGCGACATCGCCTTCGTTTTCATCGTCACGGGCTGGGCCTTGCTGGGCCGCGAGCACGTCGCGCCAGCCATCGCTGGAAAAGTCGGCGGGCATCACCCGCACGTTGGCGTCGGCACCGGCTTCCTGCCAATCGACCTGGATCGCCTCCACCGCACGCTTGGCGTGCCACCAACGTTCGGCCACCACCGCCACGGCGCCAGGCAACTGGTGCACCGAATGCACGCCTTTCATGCCTTCGACCTGCGCCTGGTTGCGCAGGCTGCCTACGGTCATGCCCAGGCGCGGCGCGTGTTGCACGGCGGCGTGGAGCATGCCGTCGACCTTCAAGTCGATGCTGTATTGCGCCTTGCCGGTGGATTTGTCGTAGGCATCGACGCGGCGCACCGGTTTGCCGATCCAGCGGAACTGGCTCGGATCACGCAGGGTGATGGTGGCCGGGTCCGGCACCGGCATGTCCAGGGCGCGCCCGGCCAACTCGCCGTAGCCCAGGGAGCGCCCGGACGCGGCGTGTACCACGCGGCCGGGTTGGGTGCTCAGTTCGGCCAGCGGCACGTTCAATTGCTCGGCGCCGGCCTGTAACAACATGGCCCGCGCCAATGCACCGAGGCGGCGCATGGTCGGGTAGCTCATGCGCACCGACATGCTGCCGCCGGTGATGCGCATGCCGTTTTCCATCACCACATAGGCTTCGCCAGGCGGCGCGGCTTCGACAGTGAATGTGGCGGGGTCGGCGTCCAGTTCTTCGCCGACAATCTGCGCCATCGCCGTGTGCGTGCCTTGCCCACCTTCCATAAACGGGCTGAGCAAGCGCACGCTGCCGTCCGGGCGAATCTCCAGGAACGCCGGCACCTGGGTGCCACGTTCGGCGGTGGCGGCCTGCACCCTGGGCGAACCCAGCGGCAAACCGAAGCCGATCACCAGCGCACCCACCGCCGTACTCGCGAGGAAATGCCGGCGCGACAGGTTCACCGGGCCATCGAAAAAGTCATCGCGCGTCTTCATCAGGCGTTCTCCTGCTGGGCCAGGTCGTTGACCGCCGCATGAATCGCGTTGTACGTGCCGCAACGGCACAGGTTGACCATCGCCGCGTCGATCTGCTCAGCGCTGGGCTTGGGGGTGTGCTTGAGCAGCGCCGTGGCCGCCATCACTTGCCCGGACTGGCAATACCCGCATTGCGCCACCTGATGCTCGACCCAGGCCGCGACCACATGCTTGCCCACCGCATCGGCTTCGATCGCCTCGATGGTGGTGATTTCACGCCCGACCACGCCGGCCACCGGGGTTACGCAACTGCGCACCACATTGCCGTCCACCAGCACCGAGCAGGCGCCGCACTGGGCCAGGCCGCAGCCGTACTTGGTGCCGGTCAGGCCGAGGTCATCGCGGATGACCCACAGCAACGGGGTATCGGCATCAGCATCGACCTGATAGGTCGTCTGGTTGATTCGTAATTCCATGGCTCACCTGCTGATCGACGGTAGGTGCGGCCTTTATTTGATAGGAAATGCGTTGGCCGCTTAGTGTCGAACTTTAGACCACCGCGCAAGGGCCATGTGGCCGGCTGTCGTCAAGTCCGCAGGATCAGGCAAGGATTCGCGAGGAATGGGTCAGTCAGACAATGTCGTCGATGAGGATATGGTGCTGCCCCCGGCTACACCGCTCGATACGTGCCTCGACCTTGTACACCGCGCGCAACATCGCCTCGTTGATCACCTCATGGCTCGGCCCGCTGCCCTGGGCCGTGCCGTCGGCAATCACCAGCACCTGGTCGGCGAAGCGCAGGGCCTGGTTGAGGTCGTGCAGGGCGATAAACACGATGACCTGGCACTGGCGGGCGAGGGCGCGCATAAAGTTCAGCACCTGGACCTGGCGGTGCATGTCGAGGGCGCTGGTGGGTTCGTCCATCAGCAGCACTTCGGGCTCGCGCACCAGGGTCTGGGCGATGGACACCAACTGTTGCTGGCCACCGCTGAGTTCGCCGAGGTTGCGAAACGACAGGTCGCGGATGCCGAGGGCGTCGAGCATTTCATCCACCAGCTTTAGCTCGTCATCGTGCACCACCCAGCCCGGCGCCAGTTGCTTGCGCGCCAGCAGCACCGATTCGTACACCGTCAGCCGGGCACTGGCGTTAAGGCCCTGGGGCATGTAGCTGATGCCTTGCACGCCCTGTGCCGAGCCTTGCAGGTTCACCTCACCGGGCCCGTCGATCAGCCCGGCGATGCGCTTGAACAGGGTGGATTTGCCCGCCGCGTTGGGGCCGACCACGGCGACCACCTGGCCGCCGACAAACCGCGCGGTGCTGACGCCGCGGATGATGGTGCGCGGCCCGTAGCAGGCGCCCACGTCGTCCAGCTGGATACTTACCATGAGTTTTTCTTCCCGCTGAGGATCAGGGAGATAAAGAACGGCACGCCGATCAGCGAGGTGACCACGCCAATCGGGAAGATCGCGCCGGGGATCAGGGTTTTGCTCACCACCGAACTGGCCGACAGGATCAGCGCGCCGGTCAGCAGCGAGGCGGGCAGGAAGAAGCGCTGGTCTTCGCCGATCAGCATCCGTGCGATGTGCGGCCCCACCAACCCGATAAAGCCGATGGTGCCGACAAACGCCACCGGGAACGAGGCGAGCAGGCTGACCATGATCAGCGTCTGGAAGCGCAGGCTGCGCACATTGATGCCGAAGCTGGCGGCCTTGTCATCGCCCAGGCGCAGGGCGGTGAGGGCCCAGGCGCGCTTGGCGAAGATCGGCAGGGTAATCAGGATCACCAGGCAGATCACCCCGAGCTTGGGCCAGGTGGCCTTGGTCAGGCTGCCCATGGTCCAGAACACCACGGCGGCGACGGCTTGCTCGGTGGCAAAGAACTGCACCAGCGCCAGCAGCGCATTAAAGGTGAACACCAGGGCGATGCCCAGCAGCACGATGGTTTCGGCGGTGACGCCACGGCGCAGGCTGAGGAAGTGGATCAGCAACGCACAGAGCATGGCCATGATGAACGCATTGAGCGGCACCATGTACTGCGCCGCCAGCGGAAACAACGCCACGCCAAACGCCAGGCCCATGGCCGCGCCGAAGCTGGCGGCGGCGGACAGGCCGAGGGTAAAGGGGCTGGCCAACGGGTTGTTGAGGATGGTCTGCATCTGCGCTCCGGCCAGGGACAGCGCGGCGCCCACCGCCACGGCCATCAGGGCCACGGGCAGGCGGATGTCCCACATCACCACGCGCACTTGCGGGGCTGCGCTGTCTGGCGAGAGCAGGGCGCCGAGCACTTCGCTGAGGCTGTAGCGCGCCGGGCCGAGGGCGAGGTCGAGCAGCACGCTGCCCAGCAACAGCACGGCCAGGGCGCAGAGGATCAGGCGTTTGCGCAGGACCAGGCGGCGGTAGGTCACGGTCATGGCTTGAGGCTCACAGAGTAGCCCGGCTCATACGGCACCGGCAGGAAGCGTTCGTGCAGTTCGCGAAAGGACGCTTCGGGGTCGAGGTCGGCAAACAGCGTCGGGTGAAACCACTTGGCCAATTGCTGGATCGCCACGAACTGGTACGGGCTGTTGTAGAACTGGTGCCAGATGGCGTGGAACGCCAGGCTTTCCTGGGCCTTGATCCCGGCATAGGCCGGGCGTTGGGTGTACCACGCCAGTTTGCGCCGGGCTTCGTTCATGTCTGCACCGGGGCCGACACCCACCCAATGCCCACCCGGCGCGAACGCCTCCCAGTTGGCGCTGGTCACCACCACCTGCGCCGGGTTGGCGACGATCACCTGCTCGGGGTTCAACTGGCCGAACGTCGTGGGGATGATGCCCTTGGCGATGTTATTGCCGCCGGCCATCTCGACGAACAGGCCGAAGTTCTCATTGCCGAAACTCAGGCAGCAATCGTCGGTATAGCCGCCGATGCGCTCGATAAACACCGCCGGGCGCGCGGGTTGCTGCGCCGCGATCACGTCCGTAACGCGGCGGATCTGTCTGTTGCGAAACGCGATAAACGCCTCGGCCTGCTGCTCCCTGCCGAACAGTTGGCCGAACAGGCGCATGGTCGGCTCGGTGTTGGTCATGGGCTGGTTGCGAAAGTCCACGTACACCACCGGGATGCCCAGGGCGTCGAGCTTCTCGATATAGCGCGCATCCTCGGTGGCGTGTTGCGCCTCGATATTCAGGATGATCACGTCGGGGCGCTGGGAGATGGCTTGTTCGATGTCGAAGGTGCCGTCCTCAAAGCCGCCAAAGGTGGGGATCCTGGCAATGGCGGGAAATTTGCGCAGGTAGGCGTTGTAGGTGTCGGGGTCGGACTGGATCAGGTCCTTGCGCCAGCCGACGATGCGTTCGATGGGGTTGTGCGTGTCCAGCGCGGCCACCAGGTACAGCTGGCGGCCCTCGCCGAGAATCACCCGTTGCACCGGCAGGTTGACCTTGACCTGGCGCCCGAGCAGGTCGGTGACCGTGGTGGGCGCAGCAACCGCCGGCATGGCCAGTAACCCGGTGAACAACAGCGCCGCCAGGACGTGGCCGCGTCGAACAATCGAAAGCATCATGGGAGCCCTTGCAGGTATCAGAAATCGACCGTGGCCGAGAGGAGGAGGGTGCGTGGCGACGCCTGGGAGAACGCACCGTAGGAGGCCACGCCGGACCAGTACTGGCGGTCGAACAGGTTCTGCACCGTGGCGCGGAACGTGGTCGGCCGCTCGGCGATGCGCGTGCTGTAGCGCGCGCCGACATCGATGCGCGTCCAGGGATCGAGGCGTTGGGTGTTGGCCTGGTCGACGTACTGGCTGCCGGTGTAGATCGCGCCGCTGGTCAACGTCAGCCCGTCGACCCACGGCGTGTCGCATTCGCCCCACAGGTTGGCTTGCACCTCGGGTACGCCCACCGGTCTATTGCCGCGGTTGGCGGCAATGCCGGTCTGGGTCAGCTGCGCATCCAGCAGGGTCACGCCCGCGAGCAGGCGCGTGCCGGGGGCGACTTCGCCAAACAGGTTCAATTCCAGGCCACGGTTGCGCTGTTCGCCCTGCACCGAGAAGCGCCCGGCGGCCAATTCGCCGCTGGGCTTTTCGATCTGGAACAGGGCCAGGGTGGACATGAAGGTGCCGTAGTCGAGCTTGACCCCGACTTCATGCTGCCTGGACACGTACGGCGCAAAGATCTCCCCGGCATTCGCCGCGTTGGACGGCGCCACGTCGCCCTTGCTCAGGCCTTCGAGGTAGTTGTAGTAGAACGCCACGTGCTGCCACGGCTTGAGCACCACGCCGAACAGCGGCGTGGTCTTGCCGTCGTCGTAGGCCGTGGTCACCGCGCCGGCGCTGTTGTAGTTGTTGGACTGGATGCGCTGTTGGCGCAGGCCCACGGTGACTTGCACGCGCTGGTCGAGCACGGACAGGGTGTCGGCGATGGCCACGCCGGACAGCTCGGTGGCGGAGACTTTCGGCGCGTCCGGCTTGGCAATCGACGGCTTGGGGCGGTCGACGGGGTGGTAGATATTCGACAACACCGAGGTGCCGGAAATAATCCCCCGCGACAGCTCATCGCGATAGCGGCTGGCTTGTACCACAGTGCTGTGGCTGACCGGCCCGGTGTCGAAACGCACGCGGGCGCCGGCGTCCACCGTGTAGCGCTGCACTTCGAAGCGGTAATAGCCCGGCGTCGAATCGGTGTCGCCGGCGGCGTTGATGATTTTCGGGGTCTGGTCGGACATGCGCGCCACCGCCGATTTGCCGCCACCGGCGTGGGCGAACAGGGTCAGGTTGTCGCTGAGGTCATATTCGCCGCTGAGCAACGCGGATTTGTCGCGGGTGCGCGACCAGCCCCAGTCCTGGCTGACGTTGGTGCGGCCGTTGGCGGCGCTGGGAATGGCCACGCCGGGGGCGATCAGGAACGGGCGCGACGCGGCGTCGAATTCCTTTCCTCTTCCTGGGAGATCAGGTCCAGGCTGGTGCGCAGGCGTTCACCCTGATAATCCAGGGACAGCGCGCCAATCCCGACTTCACGGGATTGGTCATCGATCACCGTGTTGCCTTGCTGCACGCCGCCATTGAGGCGCAGGCCGAAACGGCGCTCGTCGCCAAAGCGGCGGCTGATGTCGATGCGGTTGCCGAGGTGCGAATCCTGGGCATAACTGGCGGTGTAGCGGGTGAGGTCTTCGTCGAGGGAGCGCTTGGGCACCACGTTGATCACCCCCGCCCACCGCGCTGTTGGGCGACATGCCGTAGAGCAAGGCGCCGGGGCCCTTGACCACTTCGATGCGCTCGGCGTACTCGGTGAACACGCGGTAGTTGGACGCTACGCCGTACACGCCGTCGAAGGCCAACTCGCCGAGGTTGCCTTCGCCGACCGGGAAGCCACGGATGAAAACCGAATCGACAATGCCGCCGGTCTGCCCGGTAGAGCGCACTGAGGAATCACGCTCCAGCAAGTCGCCGACGGTGGTGGCCTGTTGGTCCTTGATCAACGCGGCGGTGTAGGTGCTGACGCTGAACGGGGCGTCCATCACGTCGCTGTTGCCGAGCATGCCCAGGCGCCCGCCGACCGCGACCTGGCCGCCGGAGTACGCCGGTGGCAGGCTGTCGGCGCGCTGCTCGGTGGCGCTGACGGTGGTTTGTGACAGGGTGACGCGGCGTTGTACCAGGGTGTAGCTGCCGTCTTCGCGCAAGACCATTTCCAGGCCGCTGCCGGCGAGCAGGCGGGTGACGGCTTCTTCGGTCGAGTAGGTGCCGGACAGGCCCGGGCTGGTGAGGCCTTCGGTGAGGGCGGGGAGGAACGACAGAGCGATGCCGGCGTCCACGGCGAAGCTCGACAGCGTGGCGCCTAGGGGGCCGGGGGTGATGTGGTAGGCGTGTAGGGTGACAGCGTCCAACTGCGCGGCCATGGCGGCGCTGGTGAGGGCCAGGCTGAGCAGTGCGCTGCGGATCACTAGCATGGGTGGGGGGCCTGTGGGGTGGGGTTGATGTGTTTGCCAGTTGAGATTGGGAAAAGTATCAGCTGGGGGTGGTTTTTTTTTGAGGTGTACATATCCGTTATTTAGGTAACGGCGGCTTAGGGTTCCGCTCTTACAGCGGGTCACTTTTGGAGGGACCCAAAAGTAACCAAAAGGTCCTCGCCCCAACACTCGGCACCTCGCCTAGGCTCGGTGTGCCCGAACGCAGGCTTGAATCCGTGGGCCGCCGCCACGCGCCATCCATGGCGCGGGGCGGCTAACCCGGCGTCCTGCCGGGTTGCCCACGGATTCAAGCCTGCGTTCGGCCAGCGTGTTTGACGGGGCGACCCCAGATCAAAAGCAAAAGCGCGGCGGCCTTAGAGCCGACCGGTATTTGTCCTGTCGAGCTCGGTTCATAATGTGGGAGCTGGCTTGCCTGCGATGCAGACACCTCGGTACATCAGAAACACCCAGTTGATGCCATCGCAGGCAAGCCAGCTCCCACAAGTTTTCGCTCTTGATCTCCACCACTGGATTAAAAACCAGAGCGCGGCGACCTTAAAGCCGACCGGTATTTGTCCTGTCGAGCTCGGTTTAAAATGTGGGAGCTGGCTTGCCTGCGATGCAGGCAACTCGGTACATCAGGCACACCCAGTTGATGCCATCGCAGGCAAGCCAGCCCCACAAGTTTTCGCTCTTGATCTCCACCACTGGATCAAAAACCAGATCGCGGCGACCTTAAAGCCGACCGGTATTTGTCCTGTCGAGCTCGGTTCAAAATGTGGGAGCTGGCTTGCCTGCGATGCAGGCAACTCGGTACATCAGACATACCCAGTTGATGCCATCGCAGGCAAGCCAGCTCCCACAGGGGAACGCGTCAGCTCCAGAGACCCGGTCGGCTACTAGGCCGCCGCGATTTGCTTTTGATTTTGATCTTAGGCGCCCCGTTAAACACGCTGGCCGGAATTCGGCATGGATTTGGGGGGTAAACCGGCAGGGATGCCGGTTTAGCCGCCCCGCGCCATGGATGGCGCGTGGCGGCGGCCCCCCAAATCCATGTCGGATTACGGGCACACCGAGCCTAGGCGAGGTGCCGAGTGTTGGGGCAAGAGCCCTTTGGTTACTTTGGGGCTTTTCCAAAGTGACCCGCCGTAAGGGCGGAACCCTAAGCCGCCGTTACCGCAGCAACGGATATGTACTCACTCCAAAAAAACCCAAGCTCAAGCCGCCGAAAGCGTCACCCAATACCCACTCAAATGCCCCCTAACAACCACCGGATAAGTCCCCACCAACATATTCAACGCACGCTGCGTATCACCAACCGGAAACGCCCCAGAAATAAGCAAACCCGCAATCGCCGGATCACACCGCACAACCCCCCGCCGATACCGCGCCAGCTCCGCAACAAAATCCGCCAGGCGCATCTTGTCCGCCATCAACATCCCCTGAGCCCACGCCCCAACATTCCGGTCAGCAACCTCAACCCCACCAAACGTCTGCGCAGAAAAATCCATACGCTGCCCCGCATTGACCACCAACGGCGCACCCTGCCGATTCTCAGCCAACACCACTTTCACCGCCCCCTCCAGCACCGCCAGATAAGTCCGCGAACCCAGTTCGCGCACGGTAAAGCGCGTCCCCAACGCCTGCATATGCCCCTGGCGCGTACTCACCAGAAACGGCCGCACAGCATCCGCCGCCGTCTGCACCAGGATCTCCCCCTCACGCAACTGCACCAGCCGCTGCTGGCTATCAAAACGCACATCGATCGCCGTGTCAGTGTTGAGCGTGATACGCGAACCATCGGCCAGCACCAGCTCCCGGCGCTCGCCGACGTGGGTGCGGTAATCCGCCGTCCACTGCTGCGACTGCGCCAGCTTCCAACCGCCCCAACCGACCGGCATCACCGCCAGCAACAACGCCAGCTTGCCCAGCGCCGCGCGGCGTTCAGGATGACTTGGACGATCCAGCGCCGACATCGCCAGCGCCGGCGGCAAACCGCCGAGCTTGCTTTGCAGCAACTGCGCCCGGGCCCAGGCGCGGTCGCGTTCGGGGCTGCTGACCTTCCAGCGCTCCCATTCGGCGCGTTCGTTGGCGCTGAGGTCGTTTTCGCTCAGGCGCATCAGCCATTCGGCGGCTTCTTCGAGGACGTCAGCGGGCAGCGGCGGTTCCTTGCGCAGGCTGAGCATTCATTCCACCAGCATCAGGCACTGCACAAACGCCTGTTTCATGTAGCGTTTGACGGTGATCAGCGACACGCCCAACTGTACGGCGATGTCGTCGTATTTGAGGCCGTTGAGCTGCGACAGCAGGAACGCGCGCTTGACCAGCGGCGGCAGCGCGTCGAGCATCGCGTCGATTTCGTGCAGGGTCTCCAGCACCATGAAGTGGGTTTCGGCCGACGGCGCCTCTTGCAGCGGCGCGCTGGCCAGGGCTTCCAGGTAGGCGCGTTCCAGCGCCTTGCGCTGGTACCAATTGACCAGGATGCCCTTGGCCACGCAGGTCAGGTAGGCCCGTGGCTGGTCGATCACCGTGACCTGGGAGGCGAGGATGCGCGTGAAGGTGTCCTGGGCCAGGTCCGCCGCATCCATGGCATTGCCGAGTTTGCGTTTGAGCGTGGCGTACAGCCAGCCGTGATGGCCGCTGTACAGCGCCTCGATTGCGCGCAGGTGCTGGGTGTGATCGGCTTCGAGGATTTCGCTCATGACGCGCAACCGTGCAATTGAGAAGTATTCCCAATGCTAAGGGACAACCCTGCGTGAGCGCAACGCGAGAATCGCAAGCAGCGCCAGCCCATAGGCCACGCAGACGAACAGGTAGGTGTACGCCAGCCCATACACCTGGCTGAGCAGGCCCCCGAGCGAGATGCCGGCAATCGAGGCGAATTGCGCCGTGCCCTGGGCGATCCCCAGCACGTGGCCCTGGCTTGTGCTGTCGGCGGTCTTGGAAATCAGCGCCATCAGCACCGGCGTGGTGGCGCCGAGCAACACGCCCCACACCAGGTAGCCAAGGGCAAACACCAGCGGGTTGCGGGTGATGCCGGCCAGGGCGGTGAGGGCGATGCACCCGAGCACCACCCAGGCGATGCGCTGCAGCGAGTCGGCTTGGCTGCGGCCTTCGAAGTGCCGCGCCCACGTGGTCGCGGACAGGATGAAACCCAGCGCAAGCAAGCCGTAGCACAGGCCGACCCAGGCGTTGCTGACGTTGAAGGTGCTGCTCACATACAGCGCGAACGAGGTCTGCGGCAGCAGCCGCGCCAACAGCAGAATGCCCATCACCGCCAACAGCGGCAGCAGCGCCGAACCGCGCCACACCACGGCGCTGGACGCGGCCACGGTTTTCTTCTGCGGCGGCACGTCGGGCAAGGTCAACGCAGCGATCAGCGTGCACACCGCGCAGAGTGCGGCAGCGCTGAGGTTGATCCAGAAAAACGTCGCGTGATCAAGGATCAAGCCGCCGAGCACCGCGCCCAGCAGCGAGCCGACGTTGGTGGAAATCTGCAACAGCGCAAACAGGCGTGCGCGCCGCGCCGGCGCTTCGATGCTCACCCCATACGCCTGGGCCGGGGCGATATAGCCGGCGCATGCGCCCTGCAAAAAACGCAGCAACAGGATCGCCCAGATGTCGCTGACCAGCGCCAACGCCAACTGGGTCAGGGTCAGGCCGACCAAGGCGCGGATCATCATCAGCTTGTGCCCATGACGATCACCGATACGCCCCCAGAATGCGCTGGTCAGCAGGATGCCAAGCATCGGCCCGACGTACACGGCGATGCTGGCGAAACTGAACAGCGCATCGGAGTCAGTCATCCCACGCAGATGCACCGGCCAGAACGGCCCGCTCATTTCCATCGCGCCCATCGACACGAGCTGGATCGCGAACAGCAGGGAAATCAGGACGCGGGTCGGTGGCATGGCTCAGTCTCGGTTTTCAAAAAATTCACAGGGGGCTGATACTTTTTCGCCGGTCGGCTGGCATCAGGAGTAATTCTCATCCGATCCAAGGACCCCGACGTCATGCCCGTTGCCAGCCGGTTAACATTCGCCATCCGTACTGCCCTGTTGCTGGCCGCCGCCAGCGGCAACGCCTGGGCCGCCAGCGCCGAGTCGCACGACGACAGCGCGCAGAGCCTGACCCTTGACGCGACGAACGTCAACGCCGTCTACAACGGCCCCACAACCCTGCCCGAGGTGTTCGCCGGTGGCCAGGTCGCCCGGGGCGCGCGCCTGGGCATGATGGGCAACAAGGACGTGATGGACACCCCGTTCAGTGTCACCAGCTACACCGCCAAGACCCTCGCCGACTTGCAAACCGTGACCGTCGCCGATGCGTTGGAGCGCGACCCTTCGGTGCGTTCCACCGGGCAGTCGGGCGGTATTGTCGACTCGTTTTTCGTGCGCGGTTTCGCAATTGGCGAGGGCAACCTCGGTGAGTTGGCGTTCGACGGCGTGTACGGCGTGGCGCCCAACTACCGCGCGTTCACCGAGTACGCCGAGCGCATCGAAGTGCTCAAGGGCCCGGGTGCGCTGGTCTACGGTATCTCCCCCAACAGCGGCGTGGGCGGGGTGATCAATATCGTCCCCAAGCGCCCGCTGGACGAGGATTTGACGCGCTTTACCGGCAGCTATGCCTCCGACAGCCAGGTCGGCGGCCACCTCGATATCAGCCGTCGTTTCGGTGATGAAAACCAGTTTGGCGTACGTTTCAACGGCAGCCTGCAGGGCGGCGACACGGCCGTGGACAACCAGAGCCGCGACGTCGGCATCGGCGCTATCGCCCTGGATTATCGCGGCGAACGCCTGCGTTTGAACCTTGACTACATCAGCCAGAAGGAAAGCTGGGAGGGCGCCTCGCGGCCGTTCACCATTCAACCGGGCGTGCAGGTGCCGTCGGCGCCGAATGGCCGCACCAGCCTGCCGCAAAAGTGGGGCTGGTCGGACACCAAGGAGCAGTCGCTGCTGCTCGGCGGCGAATATGACCTGAACGACAACCTCACGGTGTTCGCCCATGCCGGTGGCGGGCGTTCGGATGTGAAGCGCATGTCCGACCAGGTGCCGCGCATCCTCAATGACGCCGGCGACACCAGTAACACGCCGGGCTACTACAAATTCAACGTCGACCGCTCCACCGCCGATGTGGGCGCGCGCGGACTCTTTGCCACCGGCCCGGTGACGCACACCACCACGCTGATGGCGACCCGTTACACGGATGAATTGTCGCGGGGCATCAACAACGGCACGCTGATCCGTTCCAATATCTACCACCCGGTGGACACGCCCAAGCAATACATCAACACGCCCAAGGTGCTGCGCATTTCCGAAACGGAACTGTCCGGCATCGCGTTGACCGACACCCTGGGCATGCTCGACGACCGCATCCAGCTGACCCTCGGCATGCGCCACCAAGCCATCGAGTCGCGCAACTACAACGCCGCCGGCGGCGTCAGTGCGCGGTATGGCGCCAGCGCCAACACGCCGTTGCTCGGTGTGGTGGTCAAGCCGTGGGAGGACGTGTCGCTGTACTACAACTATGTCGAAGGCTTGAGCAAAGGCGACGCGGCACCCGGCACGGCGAGCAATGCCGGGGAAACCTTCGCGCCTTATGAGTCCAAGCAACACGAACTCGGTGTGAAGTACGAACACGGCACCTTCATGACCACGGTGGCCTTGTTCCAGATCGAAAAACCCAGCGGCGAAACCGGTGCCAACGGCGTGTATTCGGTGCAGGCCGAACAGCGCAACCGCGGTGTCGAGCTGAGTATGTTTGGCGAAGTGGCCCCCGGCACCCGCCTGATGGGCGGCGTGACCTTCCTCGATGGCGAGCTGACCAAATCTGCCACCGCCGCCAACCGTGGCAACAAACCGGTGGGCGTGCCGGATATCCAGGCCAACCTCTGGGCCGAGTGGGACACCCCAGGGCTGGAAGGCTTTACCCTCACCGGCGGCGCGATCTACACCGACCGCCAGTTCGTCGACCAGGCCAACACCCAGCAGCTGGATTCATGGACGCGCATCGATGCCGGCGCGCGTTATGCGACGAAGATCGACGGACGACCAACGACCTTCCGTGCCACGGTGCAGAACGTGTTTGATCGCGAATACTGGTCGGGCGTGGCGTCGTACGGCGCGTTTTCGCCGGGCTATCCGCGCACGTTGCAGTTGTCGGCCAGCGTGGATTTCTAGCGCACGGATGTCGATATCAGACGCATTCATGCCGCACCCAGGCTATTTTCGCTCCAGCCGGCCCGCGTAAGGTGACTCATCATTAAGAAATGATGATCGCCTGACTCTCCAGTCAGTACGCCTTACGTCGATCACCGAGAATAAAAACAACGATGAATAGCCTGAACACCAAGGATTCCAACGGCCAGTTGGCGCAGGGCTTCAAGCCGCGCCACGTCACCATGCTCTCCATCGCCGGGATTATCGGCGCGGGGTTGTTTGTCGGTTCCGGGCACGCGATTGCGGCGGCGGGGCCGGCGGTGATGCTGGCTTATCTGTTTTCCGGGCTGCTGGTGGTGCTGGTCATGCGCATGCTCGGCGAGATGGCGGTGGCCAACCCGGACACCGGCTCGTTCTCGACCTACGCCGACCAGGCCATCGGCCGCTGGGCCGGCTTCACCATCGGCTGGTTGTACTGGTGGTTCTGGGTGTTGGTGATCCCCATCGAAGCCCTGGCCGCCGGGCATATCCTCAACCAGTGGTTCCCGCAGATCGACGCTTGGCTCTTTGCCTTGTTGTCGATCTTTTTGTTGGTGGTGACCAATCTGTTCAGCGTGTCCAAATACGGTGAATTCGAGTTCTGGTTCGCCATGGCCAAGGTGGTGGCGATCATCGGTTTCATTGGCTTGGGCTTTGCCGTGCTGATGGGCTGGATTCCCGAACGCGAGGCCAGCGGGCTCAGCCGCCTGATGGAGGAACACGGCGGTTTTGCGCCGAATGGGCTGTCGGCGGTGGTCGGCGCGTTCATTACCATCATGTTCAGTTTTATCGGCACCGAAGCCGTGACGATCGCCGCCGCCGAGTCGAGCAACCCGGCGCAGAATATCGCGCGGGCGACCCGTTCGGTGATGTGGCGCATCGGCGTGTTCTACGTGTTGTCGATCTTCGTGGTGATCTCCGTGGTGCCGTGGGATGACCCGCTGCTGGCCTCGGTGGGCTCCTATCAGCGCGCCCTGGAACTGATGAACATTCCCCATGCCAAGCTGCTGGTGGATATCGTGGTGTTGATCGCCGTCGCCAGTTGCATGAACTCCTCGATCTACATTGCCTCGCGCATGCTGTTTTCCCTGGGCAAGCGCGGTGATGCGCCCGCCCTGATGAAAAAGACCTCGGCCGCCAGCGTGCCACGGGGTGCGGTGATCGCCAGTACGGTGCTGGGCGCGGGCGTGACCTTGCTCAGCTACTTCATGCCGGCCGGACTGTTCCAGTTTCTGCTCGCCAGCTCCGGCGCGATTGCCTTGCTGGTGTACCTGGTGATTGCCGTGTCGCAGCTGCGCATGCGCAAGGTGTTGCTGCGCCGCAACGTCACGCTGACGTTCAAGATGTGGCTGTTTCCCTGGTTGACCTGGTTGGTCATCGCGTTCATCTGTAGCGCGTTGACGGTGATGCTGGTCACGCCCGCGCACAGCTTCGAGGTGTCATCCACCCTCGTGCTGGCCTTGCTGATTGCCCTGGTCGGCTTGATCACCGCGCGGCATCCCGAACCCCAACCTCAGGCCGTGTCCGCAGCCACCCAGCCATGAGCGCGCGGCCGATCAACAGCCTGGTGTTTTTGCTGTTGGACCAGTTCACGCTGATCTCCTTGGCGTCGGCCCTGGAGCCACTGCGCATGGCCAACCAGTTGGCCGGCCAGGAGCTGTATCGCTGGCACACGGCAAGCCTGGATGGCAACCCGGTGTGGGCCAGCGACGGCGTGCCCATCACCCCGGACGGTTCGATCAGTAGCGTGCCGGTGGCCGACAGCGTGATCGTGTGCGGCGGTATCGGTATCCAAGGCACCGTGACCGGCGAACTGGTCAAGTGGCTGCGCAGCCAGGCGCGTTACTCGAAACGCCTTGGCGGCATCTGTACCGGCAGCTGGGTGCTGGCGCGGGCCGGCTTGCTCGATGGTTATGAATGCAGCGTGCATTGGGAATGGCTGGCCGCGATGCAGGAAGCCTTCCCACGGGTGACACTCAGCACCAGCCTGTTCTCCCTCGACCGCGACCGCCTCACCAGCTCCGGTGGCACCGCGCCGCTGGACATGATGCTGCACCTGATCGGCCGGGATCACGGGCATGAACTGTCCGCCGCGATTTCGGACATGTTTGTCTACGAGCGCATCCGCAACGAGCAGGATCATCAGCGTGTGCCCCTCAAGCATATGTTGGGCACGCAGCAACCCAAGCTGCAGGACATTGTCGCGCTGATGGAGGCCAACCTGGAAGAGCCGATCAACCTCGACGAACTGGCCGCGTACGTGGCGTTGTCACGCCGCCAGCTGGAGCGGATGTTCCAGAAATACCTGCACTGTTCGCCTTCGCGCTACTACCTCAGATTAAGGCTGATCCGCGCGCGGCAGTTGCTCAAGCAGACGCCGATTTCCATCGTCGAACTGGCCGTGCTCTGTGGCTTTGTGTCCACGCCGCACTTCTCCAAATGCTACCGCGAGTACTTTGGCGTGCCGCCCAGCGATGAGCGCTCGGCCACCGACAGTGAGCGCTCCATCGTGGTCAAGCCGATCCTTCACAGCGCGCCCGCGCCCATGCCGATCAACGTGCTGGAGCAGGCGCGGGGCGAGTCGACGTTTGCCAGCATCAAGAACCTGAAGCCCTGACTTCAGATCGCTTGCGGTTTGAAGTCGCTGGCGGCGACCGGCATCACGCCTTGCATCAGTGCCACGGATTTTTCCAGGCCTTCGAGGCTGTTGAGCAGCACATCTTCGTGTTCGATGGACAACCAGCCATCGTAGCCGGCCATTTTCAGGCGGTAGCAGAACTGGCGCCACCACTGTTCGCCGTGGCCGAAACCGAGGGTGATATAGGACCAGCTGCGCGCCGACACGTCCATCAGCGAGCCGTTTTCCAGCAGTGAATCCACCGCCTGTACCGGTGTGTTGAGCAGCGTGTCCTTGGCGTGTACGTGGTACAGCGCATCGCCGAGGGCGTCGGCGGCGGCCAGGGGGTCGGCGCCCATCCAGAACAGGTGCGACGGGTCGAGATTGGCGCCGATCACCGGGCCGATGGCGTCGCGCAGCTTGAGCAGCGAGCGCACGTTGTACACGCACTGGTTGCCGTGCAATTCGAGGGCGATGCGCTCCACGCCATGGGCCTTGGCCAGGTCGGCGATCTCGCCCCAGAACGGCAGCAGGCGTTCTTCCCACTGGTAGCGCAGCATGGTTTGTGTCTCCGGTGGCCACGAGGCGACGACCCAGTTGGGCATGCGATCGCCGGCCTGGCCCTCGGGCAGGCCGGACATGGTGCACACGGTCTTGACCCCCAGTTCACCGGCCAGGCGGATCGTATCCTTGAGGCACTGGGCCTGTTCCGGCTGGGTCGGGTGCAGCGGGTTGCCGTTGGCGTTGAGGGCGATGATTTCCAGGTTGTGCTGTTCGAAACTGCGGGTGAAATCGCGGCGAGCGGCGTTGCTGTCGAGCATCTGCTGCAGGTTGAAGTGCGGCGCGGTGGACCAGCCCCCGGTGTTCACTTCCAGGCCCGACAGGCCCATGCGTTCAGCGTGCTTGAGCACATCGCCCAATGGCAGGTTGCCGAGGGTATCGGTGACAAATCCCAATTTCATCGCGAAGCTCCTGACACGTGTTGTGGTTGTTATGGGGCGATTATTCGCAGTGGTTCGCCGGCGTTCAAGGACGAGCAAGGGCCAAAACTGATGGGATTTCCCTCAAGTTGCACTGCACAAAGAATTCTTAAAGCACGGGCATACGGTTTTATAAATGAGGGTATTCACATCATTCAGGACGAGTCCGCCATGTCTCAGCAAGCCCCTGTGCCATTCTGGGAAGGGCCCCACGGTGGAGCAGATCGCCAAGGTCGCCCGGGTCGGCGTCGCCACCGTGGACCGCGTGCTCAACCACCGTGCCGGGGTGCGCGAACAGACGCGGCTCAAAGTGCTGGCGGCGCTGGACAAGCTCAGGCAAGACCTCGCCAACGGCACGGCGACCCTGCAGATCAAACTGTTCTGCGACTCGGGGGAAACCTTCAACACGACCCTGGCCGAGGCACAGGAGACGGTGAACAGCTCAACGCCCGGCGTGCTTGTTGAAGGTCATTACGCCCCTAGCAACAGCGTCGATCCAGCAGCATTCGCCGATCGTGTGCAGGCCGATGGCGCCACCGCCGACGGCGTGATTGTGGTCTGCCGTGAACACCCGGCGATCAACCGCGCCGTGCGCGCCTTGTGTCGCCGAGGAATCCCCGTTGTCTGCCTCACCACCGACTTGCCCAACTCCGGACGCAGCGCCTACGTGGGCAACGACCAGTACGCCGCCGGCAGCGTCGCCGGCTTGCTGATCGGCAACGCGCTGGCGCGGCAGAAGGCGAAGATCCTGCTGGTCACCAGCATGGCGTTCCGTTGCCAGCAGGAACGTGAGATGGGCTTTCGGCGGGTACTGCGCGCGGAGTTCCCGCACCTGAAGATCGATGAGCGGATGGTGTCTGACGACCGCCCGCAGACCACTGCCGAGCAGTTGCTGCGCTACTTCTCCAAACACGACTACCCGGCGGCGATCTACAACGTCGCCGGGGCCAACCGTGGCGTGGCGCAGGCCATCGGCACCATCCCCGGCGAACAGCGGCCGGTGTTCGTCGGGCACGAGTTGACCGGGCATACCCGCGCGATGCTTGAGTCCGGGGTGATGGACTATGTGCTGTCCCACGATTTTGTCGGCGAGGTGGCGGCGGCGGTGCGCTGGATTCGCGGGGCGCGGGAGGGTGCGCGGGCCGCGCCGGCGTTTACCCGGGTGTTGGTGCATACGCGCTACAACTGTGATTGACGGTAAAGACGTAAAAGTCCAGTATGGAATTATAAGTACAAAATGATCGTTGCAGCGTTTTCTTCTCTCTTGCCAAACCAACAACAACCCGCGAGAACCTCATCATGAAGAAACTCCCCCTCATCACCGCCCTGGCCTTGGGCCTGTTCGCGTCCAGCCACCTGCTGGCAGCCGAAAAAACCCTGCGCATCGGCATTGAAGCGGCTTACCCGCCGTTTGCATCGAAGACGGAAAAAGGCGAGATCGTCGGCTTCGACTACGACATCGGCAATGCCCTGTGCGCGCAGATGAAGGTCAAGTGTGTGTGGGTCGAAGGTGAGTTCGATGGTCTGATTCCTTCCCTCAAGGTGAAGAAGATCGACCTGGCCTTGTCGTCCATGACCATCAACGAAGATCGCAAGAAGTCGGTGGACTTCACCCACAAATACTACTTTACGTCTTCGCGCCTGGTGATGAAGGACGGCGCCATGGTGGATGACCAATACGCCAGCCTCAAGGGCAAGACCGTCGGTGTACAGCGCGCCACCACTACCGACCGCTATGCCACCGAGGTGTTTGAACCGAAGGGCATCAGCGTCAAGCGCTACAGCAACAACGAAGAGATCTACATGGATCTCGCGGCCGGGCGCCTGGATGCGATCTTTGCCGATACCATCCCGCTGAATGACTTCCTGCAGATGCCACGGGGCAAGGGCTATGCGTTTGTCGGACCGGAGCTGAAGGACCCGAAATACGTGGGCGAAGGCGCGGGGATTGCGGTGCGCAAGGGCAATGGTGAGTTGGTCAGTGAGTTGAACAAGGCGATTGACGGGATTCGTGCGAGTGGTGAGTACCAGAAGATTTCAGAGCAGTATTTCAAGTCTGATATCTACGGCGATTGAGGCTGAGCTGGGATGTTCGGGCTGAGTAGGTTGATGTGGGAGCTGGCTTGCCTGCGATGGCGGTCTTTTTGTGTACATATCCGTTATTTAGGTAACGGCCACCTATGGTTCCGCTCTTACAGCGGGTCACTTTTGGAGGGACCCAAAAGTAACCAAAAGGTCCTCGCCCCAACACTCGGCACCTCGCCTAGGCTCGGTGTGCCCGAACGCAGGCTTGAATCCGTGGGCCGCCGCAATGGGCCATCCATGGCCCAGTGCGGCTAACCCGGCGTCCTGCCGGGTTGCCCACGGATTCAAGCCTGCGTTCGGCCAGCGTGTTTGACGGGGCGACCCCAAATCAAAAGCAAGAGCGCGGCGGCCTTAGAGCCGACCGGTATTTGTCCAGTCGCTCACCATTCAACTGTGTGAACTGGCACCTGTGGGAGCTGGCTTGCCTGCGATGCAGACACCTCGGTACATCAGGCAAACCCAGTTGATGCCATCGCAGGCAAGCCAGCTCCCACAGGGAAACGCGCACGCTTCATCGATCAGGTCGGCTACTAGGCCGCCTCGCTGTGTTTTTGATCTTAGGCGCCCCGTTAAACACGCTGGCCGGAATTCGACATGGATTTGGGGGGTAAACCGGCAGGGATGCCGGTTTAGCCGCCCCGCGCCATGGATGGCGCGTGGCGGCGGCCCCCCAAATCCATGTCGGATTACGGGCATGCCGAGCCTAGGCGAGGCACCGAGTGTTGGGGCAAGAGCCCTTTGGTTACTTTGGGGCTTTTCCAAAGTGAGCCGCCGTAAGGGCGGAACCATAGGTAGCCGTTACCCAAATAACGGATATGTACACAGAAAGACCGCCATCGCAGGCAAGCCAGCTCCCACAGGGAATAGAGGTGTGCTCAGATACCTTTTAATTCTTTGAGGTGCTTGTAGACCGTCGCCCGCCCCATCCCCAGCACATTGGCCACATAGTTCGAAGAACTCTTGCCCTTGAACGCACCCTCGGCATGCAACGCCAACACCAGCTCGCGTTTATGATCCCGGGTCAGCAGGTTCAAACTCAACTGCCGCTCACGCATCCAAGCATGCAAAAACGTATTGATCCGCTCCTGCCAGTCATCGCGAAACAACGAGTCCGGCTGCGGGATCAGCTTGCTCGGCGAGAGGAACAAATCCAACGCCGCCTTGACGTTTTCAAACAGCGAAATATTCAGGTTGATGCACAACACCGCCAGGCGCGTCGACCCTTGTGGTCGTGCAGCACGGTGCTCAGGCTGCGAATCTTCTGGCCGTCCCAGTTGAGCTTTTCATACGGGCCGATATTCACCTCGCTGACGTCATCACTGAGCATGTCCTCCAGCGCCGAGTCATCGCCAATCGCCCGTTTCGACAGGTTGTTGGCGATGTAGTCGACCTTTTGCGAGCGCAAATCGTGCAACACCGCTTCGGCGTGGGGAAAGAACAACGTGGCGATGGCGTCGGCCATCGCACGGAAGTTCTGCATGCTCTGTTCTTGTTCGGCGCTGTTCATCAATGGGGCTCCAGGCGGGCGGGGGAGAGCATACCAGCGTCGAGGCCGAACCGCGCCAGTGGCTCCGGCAAGGGCGCGCCGCGTACCAGTGCCGCACTGGCCTGGCCCATGGCCGGTGACGTCTGGATGCCGTAGCCGCCTTGCGCGGCGACCCAGAACAGGCCAGGCACCTGGGAGTCGAAGCCGGACAGCAAATCACCATCAGGGACAAAACTGCGCAGCCCGGCCCAGGTGCGGGTCGGGCGGCGGATGGTCAGGGTGGTGGCTTCTTCGATCTGGTAGATGCCCATGGCGATGTCCAGTTCTTCGGGCTGGATATCCTGGGGTTCCACCGGGTCGGCGTTGGCCGGCGAGCCGAGGAACATGCCGGCGTCGGGCTTCATGTAGAAGGATTCGTCCAGCGCCACCAGCATCGGCCAGTGGTGAGTGTCGAGGCCTTCGGGGCCGGCGAAGATAAACGCCGAGCGGCGCTTGGGTTGCAGGCCAATGGGTGCGGCGCCGGCCATTGCGCCGATCTGGTCGGCCCAGGCGCCAGCGGCGTTGATCAGGGTCGGGGCGGTGTAGGTTTCTGCGCCAGCCTGTACCTGCCAAACGCCTGCGGCATCACGGCTTAAACCCTGCACGGCGTGATCGGTCAGCACCTCGCCACCGTTGCGGCGGATGCCCCGCAGATAGCCCTGGTGCAGCGCGTCGGTGTCGATATCGCTGGCGGTCGGGTCGTACAACGCGCCGTGGACTTTTTCGCGGCGCAGGATCGGCAGCTTGGCGCAGGCTTCGTCGGCGCTGAGCAATTCAACCTGCGCAACGGTGGCCTTGGCGCTCAGGTATTGCGCGTTCAACTCGGCGGCGTCACCGATAAAGTCCACGGTCATTTCGCCCCTTGGCGTCAGCAACGGGTGCTCGCAAAACCCGACAGGGGGATTGTCGAAAAACTCACGGCTGGCCAGCGTCAGCGCGCGCACCTGCGGGGTGCCATAGGCGGCGGTGTACAGCGCCGCCGAACGCCCGGTGGAGTGATAACCCGGGTGGCTTTCGCGTTCCAGCACCAGCACCTTGCCGTGCTGCGACAACCAGAAACCGGTGGACGCGCCAGCAATGCCGCCGCCGATGATGATGAAGTCTGCGTGGCTCATAGGTGTCTCCAGAGGGCATTGGCCAGGGCGATATCTTCCAGGCCCAGGCCGATGGAGCGGAAGAATACATGACGGTCGTAGGTCGGACGTTGTACGTGTTCGCTGAGCAATTCGGGCAGGTCGCCGACAATGTGGCGTTTGTCCCAGCCGTGGTGTTCCGTGGCGATGAGCATTTCACCGGCCGAGCCTGGGGTGGTCTGGCGATAGTCGCAGAAGACCTGCATGGCATTGAGCGACTGCGGCGGCACTTCATGGGCGCGTGGGGCGTTGGTGCTGATGGAGGTAATAAGCGCCGGTTTGCTCAAGCGGGCGGGATCGATGACCGGGCCGGCCGATGAGGTGCACAGCAGGATCACGTCGGCGGCGTCGACAGCCGCATCGCTGCTCGGCGCGATGCTCAATCGTGGGTCGAGGCTTTGGAGGTGGGCGATGGCCGTGTTGTCGGCACTGGCCAGGCCAGGTGAAAACAGGCTGATGCTCTGCCAATCCCGGAGGTTTTTCACGTAGTGCAGATGGGCCTGCGCTACTTTGCCACTGCCAATAATCGCCAGACGCCGCGCGGATAAAGGCGCCAATGCATCCACCGCCAGTGCCGTCGTCGCGGCCGTGCGTGCGGTGGTCAACTCGGCAGCATCGCACAACAGCAGCGGCTGGCCGGTGTGCATCGACATCAACAGCGTCCAGGCCGTCACCAGCGGCCCTTGTTCACGCACGATATAGGGCGAGGTTTTTACGCCGTAAACACCGTCTTCGGCCAGCACGCCCAGGTAGTTGATAAAGTCGCCGGCACCGTGGGGGAATTCCACCAGTTGCTGGGCCGGCTGCACCGCCTGCCCAGCGGCCAGGTCGCGGAACAGCTTGTGCAGGATCTGCGGGACATCGACTTGGGCGAGCAGTTCGCGGGCCCGGGTTTGGTTTATCACTTGAGGCGTGCTGGGCATGGAAATCTCCGTGATTGAACTTATTTGTCCATTATGGACTTTTAGTTCTGCCGGGCAAGCGATAAACCTCACCCCACGTAGCGAAATCCACCCGACAGTTTTTCCTTCAGGTAGCCCACCAACACACTCACCGACTTCGGCACATGGGGCGAATACGGCCGGATCAAGTAGATCTCATCGGCAAACGCACCCTTGAGTGTCCAGCCCTTGAGCACCTGCACCAACTTGCCGCTGGCCAGTGCGGTGTGGGCGCTGAAATCCGGGAGCAGGGCGATGCCCAGGTGGTTGAGGGCGGAATCGCGCAGGGCCTCGCTGTTGTTGGTGGCGAAACTGCCGGAGATGGGCACGGTGAGGCGTTCGACGTGTTTGCTGCCGCGCTCGAAGGTCCAGGCGGGCTGGTCGGTGCCGCGCGGGTAGAACAGGCAGTTGTGCGTGGACAAATCGCCAGGCTCACGCGGTTCACCGTGGCGTTGCAGGTAGTCCTGGGTGGCAACCAGAACGGAACCGGTATCGCACAACTTCCACGCCACGTGGGTTTCCGGCACCTGGAAACCGTGGCGCACCGCAAGGTCGTAGCCCTCGGCCGCCAGCGAACTCAAGGCATCCGACACATCCAGCTGGATGCGCACCTGCGGGTACAGCTGTAAAAACTCCGACAGGTGCGGCACCAACTGCTGACGGGCGAATGCCACCGGCGCTGTCAGCCGCACCAGCCCGCGAATCTCCCCCACCGAGTCGCGTACCGAGGAGAAGCTGCGGGCGATCTGCTCGTAGGCGCTGCGCACTTCGCGGGTCAGCGACAACCCGGCGTCCGTCAGGCGCACGCTGCGCGTCGTTCGAGTGACGAGGCTTGTACCAGTGGCCTTTTCCAGGTCGGAAATGCGCTGGCTCACGGCCGACTTGCTCACGCCCAAACGTGCGGCGGCGGCGGTGTAGGTGCCGTGCTCTTCCAGCACTGACAGCCAGTGGATATGGGTCCACAGCCCTTCGATTTCAGCCTTTTCCATGATTGTATTGTTCGCGTAGGTGGACAATAAGTTCAGGATTCTGCTCTGGTTTGGAACAAAGCGAAAGCCTATCGTGTGTCCAACGCTTATCCACCTGGGATCGACTGCCATGACAATTACAATCGAGCACTACATCAACGACCAGCGCGTGTCCCGCGATGACCGTTATCAGGACGTCTTCAACCCGGCCACCGGTGAAAAGACCGGCCGCGTCGCCCTGGCCAGCCGCCAGACCGTGGACGAAGCCGTTGCCGCTGCCCAGGCTGCTTTCGACGGCTGGGCCGACACGCCGCCGATCCGCCGCGCGCGGGTGTTGTTCGAATACCTGCACCTGCTGCGTGCGCGCAAGGACGACCTCGCGCGCATCATCGTCGCCGAGCATGGCAAGGTGTTTACCGATGCCCAGGGTGAAGTGGACCGTGGCATCGACATCCTCGAATTCGCCTGCGGCATTCCCAACCTGCTGAAAGGTGAGTACTCCGACCAGGTTTCCCGGGGCATGGACAACTGGACGATGCGCCAGCCGCTGGGCGTTGTCGCGGGCGTGACGCCGTTCAACTTCCCGGTGATGGTACCGATGTGGATGTACCCGATTGCCATCGCGGCGGGTAACACCTTTATTCTCAAGCCAAGCCCGACCGATCCAAGCGCCTCGTTGTTCATGGCCGAACTGCTGCGTGAAGCCGGCCTGCCCAAAGGCGTGTTCAACGTGGTGCAGGGTGATAAGGAGTCGGTGGACGCGCTGATCGAACACCCGGACGTCAAGGCCGTGAGCTTTGTCGGCTCGACGCCGATTGCCCAATACATCTACGAAACCGGCGCCCGTCACGGCAAACGCGTGCAAGGCCTGGGCGGGGCGAAAAACCACATGGTGGTGATGCCCGACGCCGATATCGAAAAAACCGTGGATGCCCTGATGGGCGCCGCCTACGGCAGTGCGGGCGAACGCTGCATGGCCATCTCCGTGGCGGTGTTGGTGGGGGATGTGGGTGACAAAGTCATCGCCGCCCTGACCGAACGTGCCAAGCAACTGCGCATCACCGACGGCCGCGATTTGAAAGCCGAGATGGGCCCGATTGTGTCCCGCGCGGCTCTGGAGCGCATCAGCGGCTATATCGAGCAAGGCGTGCAGGCCGGCGCCCAACTGCTGCTGGATGGCCGTGACTACGTACCGACCGAAGCCGGCCTGGAAAATGGCTTCTGGCTGGGTGCGACGCTGTTCGACCACGTGACCCGCGAGATGAGCATCTACCGCGAAGAAATCTTCGGCCCGGTGCTGGCCTGCGTGCGCGTCAGCGACTTCGGCGAAGCCGTAAAACTGGTCAACGACCACGAGTTCGGCAACGGCGTCAGCTGCTTCACCCGCGACGGCAACATCGCCCGCGAGTTCGCGCGGCGTATCCAGGTGGGCATGGTCGGCATCAACGTGCCCATCCCGGTGCCGATGGCGTGGCACGGTTTTGGTGGCTGGAAGAAAAGCCTGTTTGGCGACATGCATGCCTATGGCACTGAGGGTGTGCGCTTCTACACCAAGCAGAAGTCGATCATGCAGCGCTGGTCGGAGAGCATCGAGCAAGGCGCCGAATTCGCCATGCCGGTCTCCAAATAACCCCAGGTTGTAGAAGATCCAATGTGAGCGGGCTTGTGTGGGAGCGGGCTTGCTCGCGAATGCGGACTGTCAGTCACCTCTGTTTCGACTGATACACCGCATTCGCGAGCAAGCCCGCTCCCACATTTTTTTACCCGTCTCCAGCAGATGCCCCAGCGCCAGGAACCGGGCGCTTGCCCTACTTGAAGGAACTTGGCACGCTCACCCAGCGAGCGACCACAGTCAAATCAATCAATAGGGAAATGCCACGTTGAGCTGGGTAAAATTCGGAGTATTGCTGGCGTTGCCGGGGGCACTGCTGTCAGTCCTGAGCATTTATGTGGTGCTAAAGGACGACAACAAACTCGAAGCCGATCTTTCCTACCAATACGACAGTGCGCCACGTCTATTCACCGAGCGCTTGGATACGGTCAAGGAACACCTCGATTACACGCGCCTGTATGACAACATCAAGCAGGCCGGCAACGGTGCCCTCAGCCACGAACAGATCAACAAGATCGTTGACCTGAGCCAGGCCCCCTATCTGGCCTTGTTCGACGCGCCGTTCGAAAGGGGGCCTGACAACTACCCGGTCAGGCTGTTGATAACCCTCAGGAACACCGGCAGCAAGGTCATCAAGGAAGTGCACATCAAGCTACCTGAGAAAGGCGTCGTTCAGATCCGCGACGAATCACGTATCGATACCCTCAAACCGGAGTTGATGAGCAGCGTGGAGATTCCGGCGATTGTGCAAAACGGCGTCTACCGGATCTGGGTTTATTTTCAGGGTGATCTGAAAACGCTCATGGAGAAAGACGTGCACATCGGCTACAGCGATGGTGTGGCACAGGTTCGCGTGTCTGAGGAGGTCATTGGCCTCGACGCGTATATGGCCCGATACGGGGTTTTCTGGTTGTCTATCCTGACGCTGGTTTACGCGTTGCTGGTCGCCCTCTACCTGCTGATTTCGGCTTATAAAGACGATGAAACCAGCCCGGCGTCACGGTAAATGACTTTCCCTTTCCATTGGAGAATGCGTTGAAAACAATCATGGGTATCGCCTTGTTGGGCACGTTGCTGGCCGGTTGTGCACCGTCTTATTCGGTATGGACGGGCGGTATGAACGCCTTTGTCGGCACGCGCTTCGATGCCCACCTCTATGACGATTGCAGCCGTGGCTGTGGCGATTCCTATTGGTCCCCGGTCAACAAGAACAAGGTCTACGACCAGGTTGTGAAGGAGGGCGACGGCCAGCGCTACTTCGTGACCTGGATCCGCGACTGTCGATACTCTGTGCTCGTCTCGGGCGAGGGCATTATCCAGTCGTGGCGCTACGAGAATGAAGACCGTAGCAGTTGTTACGTTTTTTGATCGTTCCCCACATAACCAAAGCCTGTACACGGTCAAATTGTGGGAGCGGGCTTGCCCGCGAATGCGGAGTGTCAGTCACCTGTTTTTCGACTGATAGACCGCTATCGCAGGCAAGCCAGCTCCCACATTTTTAAACGAGTTTCAGGCAGTTGATGGAGCGGTCCACCGTGGTGCGGGCAATCTCCAGCAGGTGCCACACCGCCAGAATCTTCGCCCGTTCGGGGCTCTCCAGTTGTTCACCACAATCCAGCGCCGTCGCCGAAGCACTGTCCAGCAAACTGGCGGTGTAGAGCAGGGCGTCTTCGAAACTCAGGTCTTCGTTGACCGAGTGGAAGCCTTGGGCTGGCAGGTAATGGTCGATGGCGCGGTTGAAGGCGGCGCGGTCTTTTGCCGGGTCGATAGGTGGGTCGGGTAGGGCTTTGTTCATGGTGTAACTCCTTGTGTGATTGGGAGCCGACACCTGTCGCGACTAAACGAAGGGTGGCGGCTGTACGCAGGTTAGTCGACCGGCCACAAGGAAATCCGGCGCACCCGAAGGTGCCCTGCGCACAGCCACCATAAAACTTCATGTGACCATGCGCCTTGTGTCATTCCGGGCGACTAAACCCGATCACTGAATGAGCAGTGACGGACCGCAGACTAGCCACCGATTCCAGCAGGCACAAGGCGGCGGGGATTGTCTCGGAAACGTCCTGCAATTTAAAGCGACACGACTTGCTGGCCCTTTACAAACCATGACAAAACGCCAGTAACCCCATGGGAGCACGGTCAAAATGTGGGAGCGGGCTTGCTCGCGAATGCGGTGTGTCAGTCAAAGATATATTCACTGATCCACCGCATTCGCGAGCAAGCCCGCTCCCACCTTTTTTAATCGAGTTCCAGGCAATGTAGAGCAGGGCGTCTTCGAAGCCCAGGTCAAAGCAGATCAGCAGCCACTAACCGACCCGTTGAACCACCCGCCTGGCAATCAGCACACCCACCACCGGTGCCAGCGCAAATATCCCAAACAACCACACCGCCGCGCTTGCCGTGCCTTCGATTCCGCCGGGTTCAGTGAGGCCCGCGATGTTCGCGACCATGCCCGCCAGTGCTGCGCCGAACGCGGTGGCGAACAGTTGCACCGTGGTAATCGACGCAGAGGCCAGGTCCTGTTCGCCGGCGGGTGCCACTTGGAACACCCGGGTCAACAAGTGTGGCCATGCCAGGCCTACCCCCAGGCCGATCAGGACAAGGGCCACGCAGATCGGCACAAGCGTCTGCGCATCGCCATGGCTTTCGCCAGGCATCAGCAGCGCCAGCGCCAGCATGCCCAGCACACCCAGGAACGGTCCGGCCAGGATCGCCCGGCGAACATTCGCGCCCGTTATGCCGGCGCTGGCGATTGACCCCAGCGTCCAGCCGGCCGCCATCAGTGCGGCAAGATAACCGGCCAGCAGTGGCGACTGGTGGTGCAGGACTTGCAGGAACAGCGGTACAAAAATTTCGCCACTGGTGACTGCGACGGCCAACAACGCCATCGTGGCGTACAGCGCGCCAAGCGCAGTGGCCAGCCGAAAGGCTCCGGCGGGCAACAGTCGATGGCGGGCGCGGCTTTCCGTGAGGATCAGCAGCCCAGTGAACAGGGCGGCCGCTGCGAGCCCCAAAAGGTTCAGGAGCAGGGTGGACGAGACACTGCCGGCCGACACCGCCAGCACCGCCGCCGTCAGCCACCCCAACTGCGTGATCGGCAACGGTGTGGGCGCAACGCGGTCTGTGCTGCGCCCAGGCAGGACTGCGGCGGCCAGCACGGCGAACAACCCGGCCACTGGGATCAAGGCCCAGAACGCCGCCCGCCAGAGGCCCAGTTCGGCAAACACGCCGCCCACTGCGGGCCCGACCAGCGTTGCGACACCCCACATCCCCGAGACCAACGCCATTGCCCGTGGCCACAAGCGTTCATCGAATACCAGGCGAATCATCGCGTAGGACAGCGCGAACAAGAACCCACCGCCCAGGCCCTGTACCAGCCGTCCGACCAGCATCACCGGCATGGACGGCGCAAACGCACAGGCCAATGCTCCGCCGGCGAATACCAGGCTGGCAACCAGGTACGCCCCGCGCGGCCCCAGGCGCCCCAGCAAGCGCGCAGACAACGCCGAACCGAGGATCGAGGCGGCGACAAACAGCGTGGTGTTCCAGGCGTAATAGTCGATGCCGCCGATGTCCTGCACCACTGACGGCAGAATCGTGGTGGCGATGTAGACGTTGATCGCATGCAGCACCACGCCGCCTGCCAGGGCCAGTGAGCGTACGCCGTTTGCACCGGACAGCAAGGCCGCCCAGTTGGAAGGAGAGGTTTGCGCTGTGTTCATGGAGACTCCATGTCAAAGGAATGAAGGCTTGCCAGGACAAGCCGACACTCTTTATAAGACCTCATGTATAGATGAGGTCAAGGCGCCGATGGCAGCGAAAATCGATGTGCACATCCCCCTCGGGGTCGGCGAAGTGGCGCGGCGTAGCGGGGTGACCGTGGCGACGGTGCATTTCTACGAAGCCAAGGGTTTGATCCACGGCCAACGCAGCCCAGGCAATCAGCGGCGCTACCACCGTGACGTGCTGCGCCGCATTGCGGTGATCAAGGTGGCGCAGCGCGCGGGGATTCCATTGGCCACCATCAAGGCGGCACTGGAGGAACTGCCGCAGGGGCGACCGCTGACGGCCAAGGACTGGACGCAGCTCTCTACGCGTTGGCGCGACCTGTTGAATGAGCGAATCAACAGCCTCACCCAACTGCGCGACCAGCTCGATGGGTGCATCGGCTGCGGGTGCCTGTCCCTGGCCGACTGCCCGCTGCGCAATCCGGGGGATCGGTTGGGGCAGGAGGGCGACGGGGCGGTGTTATTGGGACAATAAAGCTCTCAGCGTCTACCGGTGCGCGTACTCACATCCACCCACACCGCCAACACCAGAATGCTGCCCTTGACGATCATTTGCCAGTAGCTGTCCACGTCCAGCATCGACATGCCGTTGTCCAGGCTGGTAATCACCAACGCCCCGAGCAGCGCGCCATACACGGTGCCCGAGCCGCCGCGCATCGAGGTACCACCGATAAAACACGCGGCGATGGCGTCCAGTTCGCCCATGTTGCCCGCCGACGGCGAACCCGCCGCCAGGCGCGCCGTGTTGACCAGCCCAGCCAGCGCGCACATCACGCCCATGATGCCGAAGATCCACAACTTCACCGCCTGCACGTTGATTCCCGACAGGCGCGTGGCTTCCATATTGCTGCCCACCGCATACACGCGGCGGCCGAACACGGTCTGGCTGGTGACGTAGCTGAACACGCCCAGCAGCACCAATAACAGCAGCACCGGCACGGGAATGCCGTCGTAGCTGTTAAGGGTGGTGACGAACCCGGCGAGCACGGCGCCAATCACCGCGACGCGCAGCAGATCCCGCGCCAGCGCGTGTGCCGCCAAGCCATGCAAGGCGCGATTGCGCCGCTGTTTCCAGGTCAGAAACACCGTCAGCGCAAACAACAAGACCCCGAGCCCAATGCCCACCGAATGCGGCAGATACCCCTGGCCCATATACACCAGCGACGGCGACACCGGCGCAATAGTGGTGCCGCCCGTGATCCCCAGCAAAATCCCGCGAAACGCCAGCATCCCGCCCAAGCCGACGATAAACGACGGGATGCGCAGATAGGCCGTCATATACCCATTGGCCAGGCCAATCATCAGCCCGCACAGCGCCACCAGACTCAGGTTGGCCAGCAACGGCACGTGATACACCACGTCCAGGATCGCCGCCAACCCGCCGAGCAACCCGAGCAGCGAGCCCACCGACAAGTCGATCTCGCCGCTGATGATCACCAGCACCATGCCGCACGCCAGAATCCCGGTGATCGACATCTGCCGCAGCAGGTTGGACAGGTTGCGCGGCGTGAGGAACCCGCCCTCGGTCTGCCAGCTGAAAAACACCCAGATCACCGCCACGGCAATCACCAGGGCGAGCATTTTGTAGCGGCTGAACAGTTGTTTGACCTGATTCATCTACGCGGTCTTCCGATCATTATTATTGTTGTGGCTGAGCGCAGCGGCGAGCACCTGTTCCTGGGTGAGCCCGGCGTTGATGAAGTCGCCGCGCAACTGGCCCTCGCCGATCACCAGCACACGGTCAGACACCCCCAGCACTTCCGCCAGTTCCGACGAGACCATGATGATCGCCACACCAGCGGCCGCCAGCGCGCCCATCAGCTTGTAGATCTCATACTTGGCGCCCACGTCCACGCCGCGGGTGGGTTCGTCGAGGATCAGCACCCGGGGCTTGGCCATCAGCATTTTCGCCAGCACGGCCTTTTGCTGGTTGCCACCGGACAGGCTGGTGATGGGCAAGAACGGGCTGGAGGTCTTTAGGTGCATGCGCGCGATCTGCTGGTCGATGCTGCCCAGTTCGGCTTCGGCGTCGATGCGCGTCAGGTGGGCGTAGGTGTCGAGCACCGCCAGGGTGATGTTCTGGCCCACGCCGAGGTCGGGGATGATGCCTTGGCGCTTGCGGTCTTCGGGCACCATGCACAGCCCGGCGCGGATCGCCTTGAGCGGCGTGCGCGTGTCGATCACCGCGCCGTCCAGCCACACCTCGGCGCTGTAGCGCCCGGGGTAGGCGCCGAACAGCGCCGACACCAGTTCCGTGCGCCCGGCGCCCACCAACCCGGCGATGCCGAGGATTTCGCCGCGCTTGAGGGCAAAGGAAATGTCGTCGACACGCTTGCGCCTGGGGTTGTCGACGTCATAGCAGGTGACGTGGCGCGCCTCGAAAATCACCTCGCCGATGTCGTGCGGCTCGGTGGGGTAGAGGTTGCTCATCTCGCGGCCGACCATCTGCGTGATGATCTGCGCAATGTCCATGTCGGCCATGGCCGTGGTCGCGATGTGCTTGCCGTCGCGGATCACCGCGCTGGTGTCGCACACCGCCGCCACTTCATCGAGCTTGTGGGAGATGTACACGCAGGCCACACCCTTGGCCTTGAGGCTGCGGATGATGTCCAGCAGCACTTCGATCTCCGAGCGGGTCAGGGCCGAGGAGGGCTCGTCGAGGATCAACAGGCGCGCCTGTTTGTTGAGGGCCTTGGCGATTTCCACCAGCTGCTGGTAACCGCCGCCGTACTGCGACACCGGCAGTGCCACGTTCATGTCCGGCACCTTGAGCTCGCGCATCAGGGCTTCGGCGCGGTGGAACATCGCCGGGTAGTTCATGCGCCCACCCGGCAGGGTCAGTTCGTGGCCCATGAAGATGTTTTCGGCCACCGAGAGGTCGGGCACCAGGGTCAGTTCCTGGTGGATGATCACAATGCCCGCCGCCTCGGTTTCGCTGATGGACTGCGCTCTGAGCGGTTGCCCGTCCCAGAGGATTTCGCCGTCCCAGGTGCCGTGGGGATAGACCGCCGACAGCACCTTCATCAGGGTGGATTTGCCGGCGCCGTTCTCGCCGCACAGGCCGATGCATTCCCCCGGCCGCACCTTGAGGTCGATGCCGTTGAGGGCGTTGACACCGCCAAAGGTTTTGACGATGCCCTTCATTTGCAGCAGGTAGTCGGCCATGGCGGTCATTGCCCGGCGATCTGCTCTTTGGTGTAGAACCCGTCCTTTTCCAGCAGGTCGATATTGGCCTTGGTCAGTGGGGTGGGGGTGAGCAGGATGGTGTCGACTTTCTTGCTGCCGTTATCGTATTGCGAGCTGTAGGCCGGTTTCTCACTGCGCGCCAGTTGCACCGAAAGCTTGGCCGCTTCGCTGGCGATCAGCTTGAGCGGCTTGTAGACGGTCATGGTCTGGGTGCCGTCGATCACGCGCTTGATCGCGGCGAGGTCGGCGTCCTGGCCGGAGATCGGCACCTTGCCCGCCAGTTTCTGCGCGGCCAGGGCCTGGATCGCGCCGCCGGCGGTGGCGTCGTTGGAGGCGACGATGGCGTCGATCTTGTTGTCGTTACGGGTCAGGGCATTCTCGACAATGCTCAGGGCTTCGGTGGGGTTCCACTCCTTGACCCATTGCTGGCCGACCACCTTGATATCGCCCTTGTCGATGGCCGGTTGCAGCACCTTCATCTGGCCTTCGCGCAGCACCTTGGCGTTGTTGTCGGTGGGCGCGCCGCCGAGCAGGAAGTAGTTGCCCTTGGGCGCCGCTTGCAACACGCCGCTGGCCTGCATCTCGCCGACTTTTTCGTTATCGAAGGAAATATAGGCGTCGATGTCGGCATTGAGGATCAGGCGGTCATAGGACACCACCTTGATCCCGGCCTTCTTCGCTTCGGCGACGGCGTTGGTGAGTACGGTGGCGTTGAACGGCACGATGACGATTACATCGACGCCACGGGAGATGAGGTTTTCGATCTGCGAGATCTGCTTTTGCTCGTTGGCATCGGCCGATTGCACGAAGACCTTGGCGTCGAGTTTTTCGGCGGCGGCGACAAAGTAATCGCGGTCGCGGGACCAGCGTTCCAGGCGCAGGTCATCGATGGAGAAGCCGATCTTCGGGTGCGCCGGGTCGGCCATCACCGGCAGGGCGAGCAGGGCCAGGGCAGTGGCGATAAGTGTGCGTTTCATGGTTTGTGTGTCCTTTTATTGTTGTTGGAAGACTCAAAACAAACACGGTCAGCGATAGATAAACCGATTGACGATCCCTTCAAGCATCTCCTGGCGGCCACTCACCGCCTGCGGGTTCAACTCCTGGGCAAACGCATGCAAGGCCAGCGATTCCAGGCTGAACTCACCGGCCAACACCGCCTGGCCCAACGGCTGCTGCCAACCGGCATACCGCTGGTCCTTGAACTGCTGCAAGCGATCGTTCTGCACCATCGCCGCCGCGCGTTCCAGGGCCAGCGCCAGGACATCCATGGCCGCCACATGCCCGTGGAACAGGTCCACCTCGTCCAGGCTCTGGCGGCGCACCTTGGAATCAAAGTTATAGCCGCCATTCTTGAACCCGCCAGCCTTGAGGATTTCATAGGTGGCCAGGGTCATCTCTTCAACGCTGTTGGGGAACTGGTCGGTGTCCCAGCCGTTCTGCGGGTCGCCACGGTTGGCGTCGATGCTGCCGAAGATCCCCAGGGACACCGCCGTGGCGATCTCATGGTGAAAACTGTGCCCGGCCAACGTCGCATGGTTGGCCTCGATATTCACCTTGATCTCCTGCTCCAGCCCGTACTCGTGCAGGAAGCCGAACACCGTGGCGCTGTCGTAATCGTATTGGTGCTTGGTCGGCTCCTGGGGCTTGGGCTCGATCAGCAGGTCGCCCTTGAAACCGATCTTGTGCTTGTGCTCCACCACCATGCGCATAAAGCGCCCGAGTTGTTCGCGCTCGCGCTTGAGGTCGGTGTTGAGCAGGGTTTCGTAGCCTTCACGGCCGCCCCACAACACATAGTTGGCGCCCTTGAGCCGCAGCGTCGCATTCATCGCGCTGTACACCTGGGCGGCGGCCACGGCGAACACTTGCGGGTCCGGGTTGCTGGCGGCGCCGGCGGCAAAGCGCGGGTTGCTGAAGCAGTTGGCGGTGCCCCACAGCAGCTGGATGCCGGTCTGTTCCTGATGGCGTTCGAGGTGGTCGACCATCTGCGCAAAGTGGTTGCGGTACTCCTTCAGCGAGCTGCCTTCGGGGGCCACATCGGTGTCGTGGAAGCTGTAGTAGTCGATGCCCAGCTTGGAGAAAAACTCAAACGCCGCCTCGGCCTTGCCGATGGCCAGTTCCATCGGGTCGCCGCTGCGCTGCCACGGACGCTTGAAGGTGCCGACGCCAAACATGTCCGCTCCCGGCCAGACAAAGGTGTGCCAATAACAGGCGGCCATGCGCAGGTGTTCGCGCATGGGTTTGCCGAGGATCAGCTTGTTCGCGTCGTAATGGCGAAAGGCGAGGGGACTGTCGCTGCTGGGGCCTTCGAAGCGGACCTTCTCGACACCGGGGAAGTACGGCATGGCGTTTTCCTTATTGTTCTTGGCGGTGGCTCGATACTAGCAACGGCGTTGGCCCTGGCGATTATGAAAATCACCAACGGGTGGTGCGATTTTGCGTGGCGGGGGCTAGGCTGTGGCGACCGGCCCGAGGATAAAAACAATGAAAACCCTACCGCCCGTGCACCGCATTGCCTTGTTGTTCAACGGCAGCAAGATCTACGACCGCGGCATCATCGCCGGCATCGGCAATTACCTGAGCAGCACCCGCGCGTCCTGGGACTTGTTCCTCGAAGAAGACTTCCTGTGCCGCCTCAAAGGCATCGAGCGCTGGCAGGGCGACGGCATCATTGCCGACTTCGATGACCCGCTGATCGGCGAGGCGCTGGCCGGGATCAAGGTGCCGGTGGTGGCGGTGGGCGGTTCCTACGCAGATGCGCGGGCCTATCCGCAGGGCATTCCCTATGTGGCCACCGATAACCATGCCCTGATGAAGCTGGCCTATGAGCACCTGATCGAAGCCGGGCTCACGCGCTTCGCCTGTTTCAGCCTGCCCGAAGCCCAGGCCAACCGCTGGGCCCAGGAGCGTGAGAAAGCCTTTCGCCGCCTGCTGCAACGCGATGGTCTGCACGTCGAGGTCTATCGCGGCCTGGGCACCAGCGCGCCGCTGTGGGACAGCGCCGTCGAGCAACAGATTGCCTGGCTGCACAGCCTGCCCAAACCCATCGGCATCATCGCCGTCACCGACGCCCGCGCCCGGCAGCTCTTGCAGGCCTGCCTCACTGCCGGCATTGCGGTGCCGGAAGAGGTGGCGTTGATCGGCATCGACAACGACCCGCTGACCCGCACCCTCACGCGGGTGCCGCTAAGTTCGGTGATCCAGGGCACCGAGACCATGGGCCGCACCGCCGCCGCGCTGTTGCACCAGATGCTGCACGGCAAGCCGTGCGCGGGGGAGCAGATCCTGGTGCCGCCGGATGCGATCAACGTGCAAGCCTCCAGCCTGCACCAACCCTTGGGCGACCCCTATGTGATGCAGGCACTGTTGTTTATCCGCCAGTACGCCTGCCAGGGGATCAAGACCGCCCAAGTGGCGGCGTACGTGGGTATCTCGCGCTCGTCCCTGGAGTCGCACTTTCGCCAGGTGCGCGGCTGCAGCGTGCATGACGAGATCCTGCGCTTCAAACTCGCCGCTGCGGCCAAGGGCCTGGAAAGCCGCGACCAGGCGATTGCCGACATTGCCCAGGCCTGTGGTTTCAAATCGGCGCAGTACCTGCACACGGTGTTTCGCCGGGAGTTTGGTTGTACGCCACGGGAGTACCAGCAGGCGGTGATCTAGCTGAGGAAATTTCCTACAAGCTGGTGGGAAATGAGCTACGGGTAAGGTGATGTCGATTCCCGATAATCACCCCTCATCCGGTCTTCGTGCCCGACTCCGCTCATCTGCCAGGCTGACGGCCACTCCTGCCTGCAGTCGCTTTTACCAGGGCTTCAATCATGATTTTCAGACCCTCACTTGCCTGCGCTTTGTTGCTCGCGGCGGCACCGGCGATGGCCGATTGCAGCTGGGCCTCGGGCAACAACGCGGTCAAGCCGCTGATGTTCAACGCCGGCACCTTCTTCGCACCGCGCGACATCCCCGCAGGCAGTACGTTGAACAATCACCCGGTACCGGCCCAGGTCATCAACTTCGGTGACACCCTCAGGTGCAGCGCACCGTCGTTCTACACCGCCACGTTGATCGGCCCGCTGGCGGTCAGTACACCGGTGGACTACATGACGATCCCCGGCAATGCGTTGTTGCAGACCAACGTGCCCGGGGTGGGCCTGGCCATCTACATGACCGGTTTTTCGCCGCAGTGGAATGCGCCGGCAGACAACCCCAACCGGTTTATCCCGGTCACGCTCACCTACGACAACCCCACGCCGGTGACGATGCCCAACCTCCAGTTTCGCTACGCCTTGGTCAAGACCGGCGAGATTGCCCCCGGCAGCCACAGCGTCAACCAGGTGGTCGCCTCCGGCACGTCGGATATGGGCCCCATGTTCGACCTGACCTTTGCCGCCACCATCACCGTGGCCGGCTGTTCGATGCCAGCCGCGCCCGGCAACCAGATCGACGTACCCATGGGCACCTGGGAAAAGCGCGTGTTCAACGGCAAGCACTCCACCACGCCGGCGCAAGCATTCGCCATCACCCTCAATGCCTGCATTGCCGGCAGCAACTACCCCAACAACCCCGGCGGCGCCTTTACCGGCAACTACGCCAACATCCAGATCGACGGCAACAAGACCTCCAGCATCCTCGATGCGGCCAACGGCATTCTCAGCCTGTCGAGCGATTCCACCGCACAAGGCGTGGCCATCCAGGTGTTGAACGCCGACGACTCGCCGATGAACCTCGGCCGACCGGTACGCCTCAGCCGTATCGTCAACGGCACCACCACGGTGCCGCTCAAGGCACGCTACATCCAGACGGCCGACGGCGCGACGCCGATGCCGGGCTCTGCCAACGGCTATGCGAGCTTTTCAGTGACCTATCGCTGAGTCGACTACGGCGCTTCTACGAGGACTTCAAGCATGAATCTCAGATCAAGACTTGCCAGGGCGCTGGGTGCATCGGCGCTGTTGCTGGCGGCGGCACCGGCGCTGGCCGATTGCCGTTGGACCTCGGGCAGCACCACGGTCAAGCCGCTGGCGTTCAACATGGGCACGGTGTTCGCCCCGCGCGATGTGCCCGTGGGCACCACCTTGAACAACCCTTCGCCGATCCGTGCGATCAACTTTGGCGACACCCTGCAGTGCGGCATTTCGGCGTTCTACAACACCACGCTGATCGGCCCGCGCGCGCCGGATATCCGCGTGGATACGCTCAGTGTCCCGGCCGGCTCGTTGTTGCAGACCGACGTGCCGGGCATCGGCCTGGCCATCTACATGACCGGCTTTGCCGCCGCCTGGCGTGGCCCGGCCGACAACCCCAGCCGCTTTATCCCGGTCAACCTGACCTACAACTCCGGCACCTGGGCGAGCATGCCCTCGGCGATGTTTCGCTTCGCCCTGGTCAAGACCGGTGACATTGCCGCCGGCACCCACAGCATCAACCAACTGGTCGCCAGCGGCTCCTCGAACATGGGCGCGATGTTCGACCTGACCTTCAGGGCCACCGTCACCGTGGCCGGCTGTTCGATGCCCGCCGCGCCCGGCAACCAGATCGACGTGCCGATGGGCACCTGGGAAAAGCGCGTGTTCAACGGCAAGCACTCCACCACGCCGGCCACGTCGTTCGCCATCACCCTCAACTCGTGTACGGCGGGCAGCAACTACCCGAACAACGCCGGCGGGTTTTTCAATGGCAACTTCGCCAACATTCAGATCGATGGCAACAAGACCTCCAACATCATCGATGCGGCCAACGGCATCCTCAGCCTGTCGAGCGACTCCACCGCCCAGGGCGTGGCCATCCAGGTACTCAGCGCCGACGACAGGCCAATGAACCTGGGGCAACCGGTGCGCCTCAACCGCATCGTCAGCGGCACCACCTCGGTGCCGCTCAAGGCCCGCTATATCCAGACCGGCGACGGGCCGACGCCCGAGCCAGGCTCGGCCAATGGTTATGCGAGTTTTTCGGTGACCTATCGCTGAGTGAGCAGGGTTGTTTCCACGCTTTACCGCCAACGCCACAGCCCGGTTTGCCAGGGGTGTGGCGTTGGCGTTCATGGCTGCACGGCACGCTGCATTCGTAGGAAATGTCCTACGCGCACAGCGACGTTTCCTACAGATGCTTACCTCTTGCCTTTCGATAATGACCCCAGACGAAACGCGCTACCCCGCAGCCGGGTTGCCACGTCGATCCGTCTGAAGGCCTGAACATGGCTTACAGACACTTCTCTATTTCTGTGGATGTGATCATGAAAAAGTTTGCTCTCAAAGGTTTGACCCTGGCCCTGGTACTGGCAGGCGCATCGCAAGCTGCCATGGCGGCAGACGGCGAAATCAACTTCATCGGCAGCGTCACCGACAACACCTGCCCGGTGGTGGTTTCGGACCTCAACGGTTCGGCCGGTGCCGGTGATGTGGGCCTGGGCAGCGTGCCCGCGACCTCCCTGGCCTCGGCTGGCCAAGTGGGCGGCGGCGGTGCCTTCACCCTGACCATCGACACCACGGCCCCGGGTTGCAGCGTCACCGGCAAAAAAGCCGTGGTCAAGTTCCTGTCCCTCAGCGGCAACGCCGGTGCCAGCGGCCAGTGGATCGGCCTGACGCCTGACGCCGGCGTGGCCACCAACGTTGCCGTGCAGATCAAGGATGCCACCGGCAAGGACGTGCAACTGGGCCTGGAGTCCTCGCCGTACCTGGACCTGACCCAACCGCTGCGCTTCACCGCCAACTACATCGCCACCGGCGCCGCGACCGCAGGTCCGGCCAACGCCAAGGCCGCGTTCACCGTCGACTACCAGTAAACCTTGTGCCACGCCTCAACCCTGTCGGGTTGGGGCGCCAAGAGGATGATCGAGATGAAACGTTCTGCGACCCCTTTCAAAACCACAGCGGTGTTGGCCGTCTTGCTGGGCAGCGCGCTGCTCAGCGTTGCCAGCCAGGCCGGTGTGATGCTCGGCGGCACGCGCATCGTGTTCGACGGCAACAAGCGCGACGCCTCCATCAGCGTCGGCAACACCACGGCGCAACCCTACGCGGTGCAGACCTGGATCAACACCGAGGCCGACGACAACAGCACCGCCACACCCTTCGTGGCCACGCCGCCGCTGTTTCGCCTGGACCCGCGCAAAGAACAGATGGTGCGCATCCAGAAGGTCCCCGGTGCATTACCCGAGGATCGTGAGTCGGTGTTTTATTTCAACGCCCAGGAAATCCCGGTAGCCGGCAAGGCGGGCGAGAACACCCTGAAGATCGCCATGCGCACCCGCATCAAGTTGTTCTATCGCCCGGCCGGCCTCCAGGGCAACCCGCTTGAGGCACTGCCACAACTTCGTTGGAGCCTCGCGCAGGAGCAGGGCAAAAGCGTGTTGGTGGTGAACAACCCTTCGGCGTTTCACGTGTCCTTCATTGGCGTGAAGGTGATCGCGGGCGCGCAGACCGTCGAGGTCGAAGAACCGAAGATGGTCGCCCCGATGAGCAGCCAGCGTTATGCGTTGCCCGGTTTCAGCGGCCGCAGCGGTGACGTGCTGTTCTCCGCGATCAACGACTACGGCGGTTACAGCGAGCCTGCAAAAGTCTCCCTGAACAGCGCGCCCTGACACCCCAGCCCTTTTCCTCGCGAACGAGCCCCCGCGTTGCCCCTGCAACGTGGCGGCAGCGTATTGAGTATTGTCATGCGAATCGATGCCCTGAACCTTGACGGCCCGTCCGTGCATTTTGCCCCGCTGCGTCTGTCCGTTGCCATTCTGGCGGCGTTGCTGGGCACGGCGGCGTACGCCGATGAACCGATGAAGTTTGACGCCAGCTTCATGCAGTCATTTGGCGGCACTGGTACCGGGCCGAACCTGGATCTGGACGCGATTGCCAACAGCGGCAGCATCGGCCCCGGCACCTACCCGGTGCTCATTCGCCTGAACCAGAGCTTTTTTGATCGGCGCGACATGACCTTCATCAAGGATGAGCAAAGCGGTGAAGTACGCGCGTGCCTGTCGGAGGCATTCCTGACCGAGCTGGGGGTGAAGCTCGAAGCGTTCCAGGTGCCAGGTGAAACCCTGCCGGACTGCGTGGACCTGGCGACCCTGGTGGACGGCGCGTCGGTGAGCTTTGACGCGAACTACCTGGCCCTCGATATCAGCGTACCGCAGATCGCCTTGCGCCGTGACGCGGCCGGTTATGTCGCGCCGCAAGACTGGGACCGGGGGATCAATGCGAGCATGCTCAACTACCAGTTCTCGGCATCGCAGACCCAGTCCGATGCACGGGGCAGCACCAGCCAGTACAACCTGTACGCCAACGGTGGTTTCAACCTGGGCGACTGGCGCTTTCGCACCAGCACGTCGTTTCTCCAGGACGAAGAGGGCAGGCGCGATTGGCAGCGCAGCAACACCTACGCGCAGCGTGACGTGACGGCTCTCAAGGGCACGCTCACCGTCGGCGAAAGCTTCACTCCGGGCGATGTGTTCGACAGCGTTCCGTTTCGCGGCGTGCAGCTGGCCTCGGACATGGGCATGTTGCCGGATTCGATGCAGGGCTACGCGCCGATCATCCGCGGCATCGCGGAAACCCAGGCCAAGGTCGAGGTGCGCCAGAACGGCTATTCGCTGTACACCACCTACGTCGCACCGGGCGCGTTCGAGATCAACGACCTCAACGCCGCGTCGGGCAGCGGCGACCTGGAGGTCGTCATCACCGAGGCCGACGGCCGCGAGCGGCGCTTCACCCAGCCTTACGCGACCCTGGGCAATATGCTGCGGGAAAAAACCTGGCGCTACAGCATGACCGTCGGCGAATACAACGCGGTGGACGGCGGGCAGCGCCCGGCGTTTGCCCAGGCGTCGCTGGCCTACGGCTTGCCTTTCGACCTGACCCTGTATGGCGGCCTGCTCGGCGCCGACTTCTACCGCGCCGGCGTGGTGGGCATGGGTAAAAGCCTCGGCAGCCTGGGCGCGGTGTCGCTGGACGTCACCGGCGCGCAAACCGATGTGCCGCAGGCCCAGGGCAACCAGAAGGGCCACAGCGTCAGCGTGCGGTACGGCAAGGCGTTCGAGAGCGGCACCTCGGTGCGCTTCGCCGGTTATCGCTACTCCACCGAAGGCTATCGCGACTTCGACGAGGCCGTGCGCCTGCAAGCGCCGGATGACGACTACGACCTGTCCCGCCGCAGCAAGGTCGAGGCCAGCGTCAATCAGGCCCTGGACCGCTACGGCTCGTTCTACCTGAACATGAGCCAGCAGAACTACTGGGGCTCGTCGCGCCAGGACAAGCAGATGCAGGTCGGTTTCAACACCCAGTTCAAAGGCGTGACCTATGGCGTGTATGCGAGCAAAACCCTCACCGACACTTACGGCCAGAGCAATCAGGTGGTGTTGACCGTGTCCATGCCCCTCGGCCAGACCCGCAGCACCGGCACCTACGCCGTCACCCGCAACACCGACGGCAGCCTGGACCAGCGTGCCGGCCTGAGCGGGCGCGATGGCGAGGTCACCTATAACGTCAACGCCAACCGCTCGGAAAACGCCGGCAATAACGGCTCGGCCTTGCTCGGCTACCGCGCGCCGTTCGCCCAATTGGGCGCGGGTGTCAGCGTCGGCAGCGGCTACCGGCAGACCTCGGTGAGCGCCGCCGGCTCGGTGTTGGCCCACGGCGATGGCGTGGAGTTCGGCCAGACCCTTGGCGAGACCGTGGCCCTGGTGGAAATCAAGGACACGCCCAACGTCGGCGTGCTCAACGCGCCCGGCACCTTGACCAACAAGCAGGGCTACGCCCTGGTGCCGTACGTCATGCCCTATCGCAAGAACCGCGTGGCGCTGGACACCGGCGAGCTGGACACCGACATCGATATCGAGGACGGCGTGACCAATGTGGTGCCGCGTCGCGGCGCGGTGGTCAAGGCCACGTTTGCGGCCAGCCGTTCGGAAAAAGTCGTGCTCAATGTGCGCTTGCAGGACGGTGGTTTGCCGCCGTTCGGTACCTCGGTACTCGACGCCAAAGGCATCAGCGTCGGCGTGGTCGGGCAGGCCGGGCAGGTGTTGATGGCGGTGGGCGAGAGCAAGGTGTTCAACATGAAGTGGGGCGACAAGGCCGCGCAGAGTTGCACGTTCGAACTGGACATCAGCAAGACCGCACCGGTGGATGGCTACCGGGTGATGGAGGCGATCTGTTCAATACAGTGAGGAAAATTCCTACACGTCGGACGGAACGGGATTACATTTGCAGTTATGCGTACAGCCCATTATTTGTCCCGCACTAGAAGCACTTGAACGTATCAACCAGCAACACCGATGACCGCACTTGAACTGACTGAACAGCAAAAACAATCAAGTAAAGACTTGAACTGTTTTAACGGATGAAAGCTGTTCTTCGGGGGGGATCTTGTTAAGTGTCGGTAACGTTGAGTTGAGCGCAAGTAGCTTCAAGGCAACTAATCAATTACCTAAGAGTTGTACTCATGAAAAAGCTTGTCGCTGTTACTGCCGCTACTGTTGTTATGGGTCTTGCTTCCTTCGCCAACGCCGCGACGCCGGGTACCGGTAACCCGGGCACCGTGCGTTTCATCGGGGAAATCGTTTCCGGCGCTTGCGGGATTGACGCCAACTCTTTGGACCAGACCGTGTCCCTGGGCCAAGTGCCATCGAACCAGTTCCGTGCGATCGGTGATCGTTCGACGCCGACCAAGTTCGACATCATCCTGACCGAGTGCGACACCGCCACCCAGAAAAACGCGCGCTTCACCTTCAGCGGCGTGCAAGACCCAGTGGTTCCAGGCCTGTTCGCCACCACCGGTCTGGCACAGAACGTCGGTATCCGCCTGCAAGCCAGTGCCGGTGAAATGCTCGACAACGGCACTGAACAAGTTGCCCCAGTCGTGCTGCAAGACGGCAACAACACCGTCACCTTCGCCGCCATGTACGAAGCCACCGCGGCATCGGTGACCACCGGTGAAGCAGACAGCGTTGCCAACTTTACCGTTGCCTACAACTGATAGTGCTTTATGCGTTGTTGTAAAGAAGGGGCGCGAGCCCCTTTTTTATTACCTGTCACAGTACTGCCAAAAGGGTCACTCCCGTGTGCTGCCGCAAACTTCTGGTGTCTTGCGTATTTCTCTGCTGCGCGCGTAATAGCGAGGCGTTGGAGTTCAATACAGAGTTTTTGAATATCGACGGTAACGACGGTGTCAGCCTCGGCCAGTTTACCCACGCGCATTACACCGTGCCCGGCAGTTACTTATTGGATGTTGTAGTCAACCAACGTTATTTCGGTACCCGTTCCATCGAATTTAAAAGTGGCAGCCAGCCGCAGCAAAGTTATGCCTGCCTGCCCGAAGAACTGGTCGCGACCTTTGGTCTCAAGCCCGAACTGTTCAGCGCACTGCCACGCCTTGCCGAGGGCCAATGCGTTGACCTCAGTGGCATCGCCAACGCCAGCGTCAATTATGCGCAGAACCTCGGCCGGCTGCTGATCAGCCTGCCCCAGGCGTCATTCGAATATGACGACCCCAACTACATTCCGCCCGCCGCCTGGAGCGAAGGCCTGGATGGCGCGCTGCTCGATTACCGGGTGATCGCCAACCGCCGCGAGACCTCGGGCGCGGCGGCGGCCGGCGATTCCACCACGCTGCAAAGTTACGGCACTGCCGGCGTCAACGTCGACGCGTGGCGCCTGCGCGCCGACTATCAAGCCCAGCAAACCAGCGGCAACGAAGGCGGCCAGGTCAACGCCAAGGCGTTCCAGTTGAACCGCCTGTATGCCTACCGGGCGCTGCCGTCGATCCGTTCGAAACTGTCGGTGGGCGAGGACTACCTCAACTCCGACGTGTTCGACACCTTCGCCCTGCGCGGCGCCAGCCTGAGCAGTGACGACCGCATGTTGCCGCCGAACCTGCGCGGCTACGCGCCGCTGATCAGCGGCCTGGCCCGCACCAACGCCACGGTGACGGTGTCGCAACAGGGCCGCGTGCTCTACTCGACCACCGTGACGCCGGGCGCGTTCAGCCTGCAGGACATCAACAGCAGTGTGCAAGGCACGCTGGACGTGAAGGTGCGCGAAGAAGACGGCAGCGAACAGACCTTCACCGTGACCACGGCGGCGGTGCCATTCCTGTCCCGCGAAGGCGAGTTGCGCTACAAGCTGTCGGCGGGCCAGCCCCGGCTGACCGGGCGCGGCGGCACCGAGCCGGGCTTTGTTGCCGGCGAATTGGCCTATGGTTTGTCGCGGGACTGGACGGCGTACGGCGGCGTGTTGACCGCGACGGACTACATGTCCCATGCGGTCGGCGTCGGCCGCGACCTTGGCGTGTTCGGCGCGGTGTCGGCCGACGTCAACACTTCGCGGGCCAAGTTGCGCTGGACCGGCGAGACGGCGGTGGGCAACTCCTACCGCATCAACTATTCCAAGCACTTCGACGCCATTGGCACCGACCTGCGCTTTCTCGGCTATCGCTTTTCCGACCGCACCTTCACCAACTTTTCGCAGTTTGTCGGCGACCCCGAATCCTATGGCTTGAACTCGGGCAAGCAACGTTACTCGGTGATGCTCGCCAAGCGTTTTTCGTGGTTGTCGACCAGCCTGTCGTTTGATCACTCGACCTATTGGGACGCCGCGCCCTCGGACCGTTTCGGCCTGACGCTGGCGCGCAGCTTCACCCTGGGCAATGTGAAGAATATCAACCTCAACCTGTCGGCCTACCAGACGCGCAATGCGCAGAACAGTGACTCGCAGCTCTACCTCGGCGTGAGCATTCCCCTGGGCGGCCGCTCGATGATGTCGACCAACCTGCAACGCAGCACGTCGGGGGCGTCGTCGGCCAGTGTCGGCTTCAGCCACGATGACGGCGAGGGCATGAACTACCAGGTGTACGGCGGGGTGGGCGACAACAAATACGTCAACGCCTACGTCGGCCAGCGCGCCTCGACCTACCGCGCGAATGCCTCGGCGACCACCGATGGCAGCACCTACCGCTCGTTCACCGGCGAACTCGACAGCTCGCTGGTGCTGACCCGTCATGGCGTGACCGCCCACGGCAACGGCTCGAACGGCGACACGCGCTTGCTGGTGTCCACCGAAGGCGTGCCCGACGTGACCTTCACCGGCCAGGCGCGCACCAACAGCCGGGGCTACACGGTGATGGACGGCCTGCCGTCGTTCCAGGCCTATGAGGCGCGGGTCAACCTGGAAAAACTGCCGCTGAAGACCGAAGTGTCCAACCCGATCCAGCGCCTGGCACTGACCGAGGGCGCTATCGGCTACGTCAGTTTCGCCGCCGCCCAGGGCCACAACGCCTATGTCGAGCTGATCCAGCAAAACGGCCAGCCGGTGCCTTTCGGCGCCTCGGTCCAGGACAAACACAACCATAAGGAAGTGGGCATCGTCGGGGAGGCGGGCATCACCTATTTGCTGGGCGCCAAGACCGGCGCCGAACTGGTGGCGCGCTGGGATGACAGCCAGACCTGCGCGCTGGCGGTATTACCCGACGAAGACGTCGTCACCAACGTCGCCACGCCCGTGCGCTGTTTGTGACGCCACTTTCAACCCTATTGGAGCACCCTGATGTCTCGCATGATGTTTACCCGTTTGGCCCGCCTGGCGCTGGTCTGTGTGCCGTTGGTGGCGAATGCCGCCGTGGTACCCGACCGCACCCGGGTGATTTTTGAAGAAAGCGCGACCTCGGTCAGCGTCACCGTGAGCAACAAGAACCTGCAACTGCCGTTTGTGGTGCAGTCGTGGATCGAGGACGCCAACGGTAAAAAGATCAGCGCGCCGTTTATGGTGCTGCCGCCGTTGCAGCGCATCGAACCGAATGAAAGCAGCATGCTGCGCATCGTCAAGCTGCCGGAGACCTCGCTGCCCAAGGACCGCGAGTCGGTGTTCTACCTCAACATCCGCGAGATCCCGCCCAAGAGCGAAGCGGTGAATGCGATGCAGATTGCCCTGCAATCGAAGATCAAGCTGTTCTACCGCCCGGCGTCGGTGAAGCGCGAACGCGGGGCCGACCTGGCCCAGGGCCTCAACCTGACAATCGACAGCGTCGGCAAGCAGCTGCTGATCGACAACCCGACGCCGTTCCACATCACCGTGGTCGGCCTGCTGGCCGGGCCGCAACAGGACAAAATGCCGGTGGAGACCATCATGATCGCCCCCCACAGCGGCGCACGCTTGCCGTTGAGCAGCCTCACCTTCAGTGAGTTGCGCGTGTCGAACATGAATGATTTCGGCGGCCAGACCGACACCTTGTTCCACTGCGCGGCCGAGGCATGCAAGGCTGTGGCGCCGTGAACCTCAAGCCGCTGCTGAGGTTGGGGATGGCCGTGCTGATGCTGGGGTTTTCCACGGCATCGTGGGCGCTGGTGTGCAAGTCGCAGACCGATGGCGATTTTCTCAGCGAATACATCGGCCCGGTGTCGGTGCCGGACACCGTGCCCGACGGCACGATCATCTGGCGTTCGAAGACCCACGTGGTGCCGGCCAACTGCTGGAAACTGCGGGACATTCACTACAACGAAGACGACCCGATCTATTTCTACGGCAACCCGGCGGGCCTCAATGCCACGGCCTGGGGCATCGAGTTCGGGCTGGTGTACCGCCAGGTGACGGCATGGGATGGTGATTGGAGTTCCGACCCGACCCAGGGCGTGAACACCGGGTTTGTGTCCCGTGGCTGCCCAGACGCGACCAACAATGCGGAGATGTTGCCGTGCTCGTTGGCCACGCCGAACATTGCGTTCCAGGTGGTGATCCGCAAGCGCGGGCTGCTGCCGTTGCAACGCCCGTCGCAGGATACGTATGACGTGTTCCAGTTTGACGGCCAGTACGGCCTCAATGGCGGCATGGGCAACCCGTTCAACAACTTCCGTTTCAAGCTCAGTGGCTTGCAGAACATTGTCGGCACGGCCTGCACAGTGGATGTCACCGTGACGCCGGAACCCGGCATCGTCGACTTCGGCGTGATCCAGAAAACCGCCACCGGGTTGTCACCGGTCAACCCCACCAAGCCCTTCAGCCTGGCGTTGGAGAAAAAATGCAGCAGCGCGATCAACATCGGCGCCACCCTGGTGACGGCCAATCAGCAGGGCCAATACACGGTCCTGCCGGCGGCCGACAGCCAGTTTGGCATCCAGGTGCATGATGCCCACAATGCGTTGGTGCCGATCAACGAGCCCTTCCCGCTGGCGACGTTTGCGGCGGATGTCAGCCATATCGACGTGCCGTTCAGCGCGACGGTGGTGTCGCTGGGCGATCCCGAGGTGGGTGCGTTCGAGGCGGTGATGGTGGTGCAGGTCATTTACTACTGAGCCTGCCCCCACAGGTTAGAAGCTTGCTTTGACCTGCAAGCCGAGGACCAGCGCGTTGTCGATGTTGTCCCCGGAAAACGCCCCCGGCTCGATGATGTATTGCACATCCGGGCGCAAGGTCAGCCAGGGCGTGGCCTGGTAGCCGTAGCTCAGTTCGATCAACTGCTCGGCGTTGTTCAGGTTGGGGTAGTCGTTGCCGGCATTCAACGCCGCCAGTTCCTGCACATCGCGGCTGCGCGGGTTGGGCACCGCACCGCCATAACCGAGGGCGACGGTGTCGCGCGGGCGGCCGTCGAACGGTTTGTACAGCACCACACCTGCGCCATACCACTTGGTGAACGGCGCGGCGGCGGTGCTGGCCGCCGAGTATTGGCCGAAGGCGTGCAGCACGCGGCCGGCGGATGAATCCGACGCCCACACGGCTTGATCGATCAGCAGGTAATGGCCGCTGCGCCCGCTGACTTCTTTATTGCTACCGATGCGTTTGACGTCCGAGCTGTCGTAGTAATAGCCCAGCTTGTACTCACCCGGCAGGCGGCCTGCTTGCTTGTAGACTAACTCGATGGGCACCACGGTACCGGTGGTGTGCTTGGGCGTCAGGTGCCAGGCGCGGCTGGAGTTGCCGTTGCTTTCCGGGTCGACGTTGAAGGCTGCCACGCGCAACTGCCAGCTCGGCGCGAAGTCGTATTTGACCCGTGCACCGAGGCGCGCATTCGGGTAGTTGGTCCAGCCGCTGCCACCGGACATGTTCAGCGGGTGGCCGCAGAAACCGGCATTCATGAAGTTGCACAGGATGCCGCTGTCGAGGCCGCCGAGGTCGTTGCCCATGGCCATGTAGCCCAGCTTGACGTTCAGCGCCGGGGTAAACAGGGTGCGCTCGTAGCTCAGCTCGGTGAGGCGGGTGTAGAGGCCGCCGTAGTTTTCCTGGATCGGCAGGCGGTTGCCCACCAGGTCTTCGGAAGCGCTGTTGCCGCGACGGTCGTTGATGGTGAGCTGGATGCGGTCGCCATTGTTGAAACCGTAGAGCTTGCCCAGGTCGAACTGCACGCCAAGCTTGAGGTTTTGCGAGTAGCGCGCCGAGCGGTGCTGGCCGCCGTGGGCGTTGTAGGCGGTCTCGCCGCTGTAGTCGCCGGTGAAGCGGATGCCGCTGTCTTCCAGTTCGCGGCGCAGGCCGCCCCAGTCGCCGGTCAGGGTGCTGTCATCGGCTTGCACGGGCAGGGCGGCGCTCAGGGCAACGCCCAGCAACAGGCGCCCGAAGGGGATATGAGAAGTGGGGGTCATGCGGGTTCTTCCAGACAGAAAGCGCGGTGCGGGGGAGCACCGCGCTGGATCGAGGGGTTAAGGCAGGGCGTAGGCGATCACGTAGTCGCCACGGTCAGTGGACTGGCGTGCGCCGCCAGCGGTGATGACCACGTACTGCTTGCCGGTTTTCGGCGACACGTAGGTCATCGGGCCACCCTGGCTGCCGACGGGCAGGCGGGCTTTCCAGATTTCATCACCATTGGCGCTGTTGAAGGCGCGCAGGTAGAAGTCCTGGGTGCCGGCGATAAAGATCAGGCCGCCCTGGGTGGACAGTGTGCCGCCGAGGGTCGGCAGGCCGATCTTGATCGGCAGGTGCATGCGGATACCCAGCGGGCCGGTGTCTTCAACGGTGCCCACCGGCACTTGCCAGGCGACTTTCTGCGTCTTCATGTCGATGGCGGTCAGGGTGCCGAACGGCGGCGCCTGGCACGGAATGCCGGCCACCGAGAGGAAGCGGTTTTTGTTCACCGCATACGGCGTGCCCTTGAGCGGTACGGCGCCCATGCCGGTGTTCAGCGCTTCGCCACCGGACGAGGATTGCGCCTTGTTCTGCGACGGCACCATCTGGATCCACAGGCCCAGGCGCATGTCGTTGACGAAGATAAAGCCATGCACCGGGTCGGTGGAAAGGCTGCCCCAGTTCATGCCGCCCAGGGAACCCGGGAAGCTCAGGGATTTATCGGTGCCCGGCGCGGTGTACAGGCCGTCGTAGCGCATGCCCTTGAAGTCGATGCGGCACAGCAACTGGTCGTACGGCGTGGCGCCCCACATGTCCGATTCGGTCAGGGTTTGCGCACCGATCTGCGGCATGCCGAGGGATTTCGGCTGGGTCGGCGAGTACGGTTCGTTGGGGATGTTGGCGGCCTTGACCGGCACTTCCTGCACGTCGGTCAGCGGCTTGCCGGTGGCGCGGTCGAGCACGTAGATCTGCCCGGCCTTGGTGCCGATCACCACCGCAGGCACGGCTTTGTCGGTGCCCGGCGCGGTGAAATCGATCAGGCTTGGCTGCATCGGCAGGTCGAAGTCCCAGAGGTCATTGTGGACGGTCTGGTACACCCACTTTTCCGCGCCGGTGGAGGCGTCGAGCGCCAGCACGGAAGCGCCGTATTTGTGGTTCAGCTGCGTGCGCTCAACGCCGTAGATGTCGGTGGACGAGCTGCCCATCGGCAGGAACAGGGTGTTCATCAGCGGGTCGTAGGACATCGGCGCCCAGCTGTTCGGCGTGCTGCGCACGTAGGTGCTGCCGTCGGCCGGGGCGTTTTTGTCTTCCGGGTTGCCCGGGTCGAAGGCCCAGCGCATTTTCCCGGTGATCACGTCGAAGCCACGGATCACGCCGCCGGGCATGTCGGTCTGCACGTTGTCGGCAACGCGGCCGCCAACAACCACGGTGGTGCCGGCGATCAGCGGGGCGGAGGACAGTTGGTAGTAGCTGTCCGGTACGTTACCCAGGCCGGCTTTCAAATCCACTTGGCCGTGGGTGCCGAAGTCTTCGCAGAATTTGCCGGTGTCGGCATCCACGGCGATCAGGCGCGCGTCGATGGTGTTGGTCAGCAGGCGACGCTGGCACTGCGCACCGGCAGGGACGCTGGCGGCAATGATCGGCGAACTGTTGGGTTGGGTCGGCTGGGCAATCGGCGCGGTGGCGTCGAAGTAGGCCATGCCCCGGCAACGCTGCCACACCGCCGACTTGGCGTTGACTTCGTTCTTCCACAGCTCTTTGCCGGTGTCGGCGTCGAGGGCGATCAGATTGTTGTGCGGGGTGCAGATGAACACCTTGTTGCCGATCTGCAGGGGCGTCAGCTGGTCTTCGGCGCCGTTGCCGTCGCTGATGGCGACGTCACCGGTGTGGTAGGTCCACGCCACTTTCAGCTTGTTGACGGTGTCGCGGTTGATCTGGTCCAGCGCGGCGAAGCGGCTGCCACCTTCGGTGTTGCCGTAGTGCGCCCAGTCTTTCTGCGCATCGGCCGGGCTCACCGGGGTGATGCCAGGGCCGGCACCGGTGGGCGCCACGCTTGGGTGGGCGACAAACATATTGCCCGCCGCGACCACCACGCCAACAGCCAGCACGCCGGCCACGCCATAGGCGGCGCGTGCCGGGCGGCCGACCAGCCAAGGGTAGACCAGGGCCACCACCATGCCGATCGCCGCGAACATGAACACCCGCGAGAACAGCGGCCAGAACACCAGGCCGACATCCGCTACCGCCCAGATGGCCGTGCCGACCAGGAACGCGGCGAACAACCACGCACCGGCCGGCTTGCGGCAGGCGATCAGCAGGCCGGAAAGGGCCATGGCCAGGCCGCCGATCAGGAAGTACAGCGAGCCACCGAGGCTGGCCAGTTTGACGCCGCCAACGGCCAGCGCCACGCCGAGCAGGGCGATGATCACGCCCAGGCCCAGCAGGATAAATCTAGGGACGCCAGCGGCGCGCGATGCTCGTTTCATATCGATAAATGCTCGAAGGTGAGAGGGCAAAGACGCGATTTTAGCAAGATAAGTAACTAGTTAGTACATTAGAGTCCTGCAATAGACTATTACAGTTGCTGCGATGATGCGGTGTGGCCAAATGTCGCCCAGGGTGCGATGTGCATCGCACCCAGCTGCTGCACGCGTCTGCTAGAGACTTTAGACGGGTTTTTTGCCGTGTGCGGCGGCGTCATCGGCGAGGGCATCGCCACCCAGGCTGCGGGTCAGCTCGACGGCAGCTTGCTGGAACAGCGGGTGCAGGGTCTGCGCTTGCTCGGCGGTCAGGCGGCTGGCGGGGCCGGACAGCACCAGGGCGCCGATGAGGTTTTCGCCGGGGCCGAAGATCGGCAGGGCCATGGACGCGGCGTGGGGGTCGGTGGCGCCGTGGGAGAAGATCGGCTTGATCATCTTTGCGGCCAGCGAGTAGGGCGTGCGCAACGCTTCGGCTCCTGCGGCGCCGTCCATGGGGCGGGTGTCGCCCGGTTGCAGGTGCAGGCGCAGGTGGTGGGGCGAGTTCACCCGGTACAGGCACATGCGATAGGCGCCGTGGCGTACGTAGAAGGAGGCGGTTTCGCCGGTTTCCTGGGTCAGGCGGTGCAGCAGCGGGGTGATGTGGCGTTCGAGGTCGAGGCCGTCCTGGTAGACGGTGTTCAGGCGCATGATTTCGGTGGCCAGTTGATAACGGCCGTCCGCGAGGCGGGTGATCAGGCCGTGGTCTTCCAGGGACACCATCAGGCGCATGATGGTGCTTTTGACCAGCCCGGTGCGGGCGGCCAGTTCGGCCAGTTCCAGGGCGGTGTCGCCCATCTTGAAGGCGGTGAGCACGGTGAGCACCCGATCGGCCGAAGCCACCCCGGTGACTGCGGGGCGTGGGCGGGTTTTTACCATGGGGTGCTCCTTGTTGGGGGTAGGCTGCAAAATACTGGTATTGGCGGGTGGGGGCAATCTTGGGTGTTCTCGGTTATTGCGCGATCCCATTGTGGGAGCGGGCTTGCTCGCGAAGACGGCCTGTCAGGCGACTGAGTTGTTATTGGTTACACACCGCTCCAGGGTGGGAGCTGGCTTGCCTGCGATGGCGGTCTGTGGGTGTACATATCCGTTATTTGGGTAACGGCGGCTATTGGTTCCGCCCTTACGGCGGCTCACTTTTGAGAAGCGCAAAAGTAAGCAAAACGCTCTTGCCCCAACACTCGGCACCTCGCCCTGGCTCGGTGTGCCCGTAATCCGACATGGATTTGGGAGGCCGCCGCCACGCGCCATCCATGGCGCGGGGCGGCTAAACCGGCATCCCTGCCGGTTTACCCCCCAAATCCATGTCGAATTCCGGCCAGCGTGTTTAACGGGGCGCCCAAAATCAAAAGCAAAGCGAGGCGGCCTAGTAGCCGACCTGATCTCTGGAGCTGGCGCGTTTCTCTGTGGGAGCTGGCTTGCCTGCGATGGCATCAACTGGGTGTGCCTGATGTACCGAGGTGCCTGCATCGCAGGCAAGCCAGCTCCCACAGCCAGCTCCCACAGTCAGCTGGCGTTGGCCGCTTTGTTGAACGCCACGGTTTCCTTCATCTGCTTGCGCCCCATCAACAACACCATCACCGCGCCCGCCGCACACAGCGCCGCCAGTGGCAGCAGTGCCAGCGCATAACTGCCGGTGGCGTGATGAATGGTGCCGTACACATTGACCATGATCCCGCCACCAATCAGGTTCGCCATCGCGCCCACAGCGGCCAAACCAGCGGCAGCGGTGGAGGAGGAGAGCCAGGTGGATACCAGCGCCCAGAAGGGGCCTTTCATGGAGTACGCACCGATCAGCACCATCGACAACATGCACACCGTCGCCACCAGCGAAGACGTCACCAGCGCCAGCAGCAAGCCTGCGGTGATCAGCAGCAAGGTGGTCGCGGTGTGCCAGCGGCGTTCGCCGGTCTTGTCGGAGCTGCGGCCCCACAGGATCATCAGGATCGATGCCAGCCCGTAAGGAATGGCGTTGACCATGCCGATTTCCAGGTTGCTCAGGCCAAACGTCTTGAGCAGTTGCGGGGCCCACACGCTCATGGTGCTGCCCGCCGCCGAGGCGCCGGAGTAGATCAGTGCCAGCACCCAGATGTGTTTGTGGCGCAGCAATTTCCACAGCGAGATGTGCCCGATGGCCGTCTTGCGGCTGCGCTCTTCGTCGAGGCGGCTGGTGAGCCAGTGGCGTTGCTCATGGCTCAGCCATTTGGCTTGCTCAGGGCGGTCCGTCAGCACGAACAGGCAGGCGATGCCCAGCAGTACGGCGGGAATCCCTTCGATGATGAACAGCCAGTGCCAGCCGCGCATGCCGAACCAGCCGTCCATGCTCAACAGCAGGCCGGACAGTGGCGAGCCGATGAAGTTGGCGCCGGGAATCGCCACCATGAAGATTGCGACCATACGCCCACGGTACGCGGCGGGCAGCCAGTAAGTGAGGTACAGCAGCACGCCAGGGAAGAATCCGGCCTCGGCCGCGCCCAGCAGAAAGCGCATCACGTACAGCGAGTTGGCGCCGGTGACAAACGCAGTGCCGGCAGAAATCAGGCCCCAGGTGATCATGATCCGCGCAATCCACACCCGCGCGCCGAAGCGTTGCAGGGCCAGGTTGCTCGGCACTTCCACCAGGAAGTAGGAGACAAAAAACAGGCTGCTGGCAAAGCCGAAGATCGCCGGGGTCAGGCCCAGGTCCTGGTTCATCTGCAACGAAGCCATGCCGATATTGCCGCGATCGATGATCGCCAGCAGGTAGCAGAGGATCAGGAACGGCAATAGCCGCCACGCCACCTTGCGCATGGTTGAGCGCTCGATGGCGCTGATGTCGGTAGAACTGATGGACATGACTCTCTCCCGTTTTGTTTTTTTTGGAGAAGCGTGATGGGCCCGCGATTACCGCGCGGGCGATGTCAGTGTGCGTAGAGATGGCGGTTGACCACCGCACGCGGCGGCGGCGCGGTGCCGTCCCAGAAATCGATGATCTGTTGCAGCGCCAGCAGGCCCACGCGGTCACGGGCTTCGGCGGTGTTGGCGCCGACGTGGGGTGTCGCCACCAGTGTCGGCAAACCCCACAGCGCCGAGTCCGCCGGCGGTGGTTCGGGGTTGAAGGTGTCGAGGCCGGCGCCGGCGATTTGCCCGGTGCTCAGGGCATGGACCAGCGCTTCGGTGTCGATCAGTTCACCGCGCGCGGTGTTGATCAGGATCGCGCCCGGGCGCATGCGCTTGAACTGCGCCGCGCCAAACAGGTTGCGGTTCTGCTCGGTCAGCGGGCAATGCAGGCTGATGATATCGCAGCTGGCCAGCAGCTCATCCACGCTGTTGACCCGCTCGACATTCGGCAAGTCCGCCAGGTAGGGATCAAACACCTTGATGCTCATGCGCAACGGGGCCACCAGGTCCATGAGGATCTGGCCGATGGCGCCCAGGCCGACCAGGCCGAGGGTCTTGCCGGACAGTTCGATGCCCACCGAGGTGGCTTTGTCCCAATGCCCGTCACGCATGCGCGCATCGAGCAGGGCGGTCTGGCGCGCCACGCTGAACATCAGGGCCAGGGCGTGCTCGGCCACCGATTGTGCGTTGGCGCCGAGGGCGATAGTCACCGGGATCTGGCGCTCGGCGGCGGCGGCGATGTCGATGGTGTCGTAGCCCACGCCGTGCTTGGCGATGATTTTCAGCGCGGCCGAGGCGTTGATCATCTCCCGGGTCAGCTTGCCCTGGCGCACGATGATCGCGTCCGGTTGTTCGCGGGCAATGATCGCCGTGAGTTCATCGGCGGGTGCATAGGGCGTGGTGGGGATGATGCGTACGCCGTGGGCAGCGGCGTGGGCCATGGCGTCGGCGGTCAGTTCCGGGCCGGTCAGCAGGAGGGTTCGGGTCATTGTGCGCACCTTGGTTTTCTTGTCTGTGTGCAGTTGGCGGCGTATTGCGGCGCTCAACAGTGGTTGAAAGCTAGCATAATGAAATGGCGTTGCAATAAATAAATTTAACCGCGCCGTTTTGAACGACGTTGGATTAGTGGAAAATCCCAATGGAATCTAACGTTTATTCGGGTTTAAGATTTTTTTCAGCGCAGAGTGTTGGGGTTTTGAATCCGGTTTTAGCCTTGCTGGCTGCAAATCATGATGTTAATTTTGAAATGACGTTTCAAAACAACATAAAAACCAGCAGAGGAATACCCCATGTCCATCGGATTCAGAGTGCTCAAGCAGCAACGCAAGGTCGCCGCCGAGTGGGTCGAGCGCTACCGCAGCGTGCCCGTCGCCAATATCAGTGATTCGATGCACCGCATGACCGCCGGCGGCGCGAGCTTGAAACCGATGCATCGCAGCGGCGTGCTGGTGGGCCCGGCGTTGACCGTCAAGGCGCGCCCCGGGGACAACCTGATGCTGCATCACGCGCTGGATATCGCCCAGCCCGGCGACGTCATCGTGGTGGATGCCGGCGGCGACCTGAGCAACGCGCTGATCGGCGAAATGATGGTGGCGTATGCGATCAAGAAAGGCGTGGCCGGCATTGTGATCAACGGCGCGATTCGCGATGCGGCGAGCATTGGCGCCGGGGAGTTCCCGGTGTTTGCGGCGGGTATCACCCATCGCGGCCCTTACAAGGACGGCCCGGGCGAGGTCAATGTGCCGATTGCCCTGGCCGGCATGGTGATCGAGCCGGGCGACCTGGTGATCGGTGATGAAGACGGCTTGCTCTGCGTGCCGTTCGACCAGGTCGCCGAGGTGTATGATCGCGCCCACGCCAAACATGCCGCCGAACAGAAGCAACTGGAACAGATTGCGCTGGGCGAAAACGACCGAACCTGGGTCCTTAAATCCCTTATACAAAAGGGCTGCGAGTTTATTTGAATCCTGCGTCTACCACCCGCTGGCCCACGCCGATCCGCGCGCTGCGCCATCGTAATTTCCAGATCTACTTTGTCGGCCAGGGCCTCTCCACCCTGGGCAAATGGGTGCAACAGGTCGCGCTGTCATGGCTGGCCTATCATCTGACGGGCTCGGCGGTGCTGCTGGGGGCGATTGCGTTTCTGACGCTGTTGCCGCAGTTGCTGGTCGGGCCGCTGGCGGGCGCCTGGTCCGACCGCCACGACAAGCGCCGCCTGCTGATGGCGGTGCAGGCTGTCCTGGCTGTGCAATCGCTGGTCCTTGCGGTGCTCACCTGGCAACAGTGGATGGGCCGCGAGGTGATCATCGCCATGGCGCTGCTGCTGGGTTTGCTCAATGCCCTGGAAACGCCGTTGCGCCAGGCCTTGATCGCCAGTTTCGTCGATGAGCCCAAGGACCTGCCCAACGCCCTTGTGCTCAATGCCATGCTGATCAACGCCGCGCGCTTTATCGGCCCGCCGCTGGCCGGTTTGCTGATCACCTGGAGCGGCGAGGCCGGTTGTTTCCTGCTCACGTCCATCGCCTTTGGCATGCTGTTGATCGGCTTGGGCAAGGTGCAAAGCCGCGCGCAGGTGCGGGCGCAGGGTTCGACCGGGGAGATCTTCCGCGAAGGGTTGCGCTATTTGTGGAACACCCGGTCAATCCGCCGCCTGCTGATCAGCGTGGTGATGGTCAACCTGTTGGCGTCCTGCTACACGGTGCTGCTGCCGATCCTGGCCAAGCACGCCTTCAGCGGCGATGCCCAAACCCTCGGCTGGCTGTGGGGCGCGGCGGGAGCCGGCGCGTTTGTCGCGACGATTTTCCTGGCGTTCGCCGGCAGTTCATCGAGCCTGAGCCGCATCATCGTGATGGGCACGGTGGTGTGCGCGATGTCGTTGTGTGCGGTGGCGGCGAATCCGCCGTTGGGGTTGACCCTGGCGGCGCTGGCCGGGCTGGGATTCGGCATCACCGTGAGCAATGTCAGCAGCAACATGACCCTGCAAAGTGCCGCGCCGGAAGCGCTGCGCGGGCGGGTGATTGCGTTTTATATCGCCATGCGTTTCGGCTTTGAAGCGATTGGTGGCCTGCTGGCCGGGCTGTTGGCGGCGGCGCTGAGCGTGCAGTGGACACTGCTGCTGGCTGGGGCTTTGCTGGGGATCTATCAGTTGATCAGTTGGCGCATGAGCCCTCGACGCTGACGTCGAGGGCCCCACGGTCACGTCAGTATTTGAACCGACCCACCAACCCTTTGAGCTGACCGGAAATATCCGTCAACCGACCCGAGCCGGTCTGCGCCGAGTGGGCGAAGCCTTCGACCAGTTGCGCATCGGCATGGATCTGCGCGATGTGCCGGTTGATCTCTTCGGCCACCTGGTGCTGCTCTTCGGCGGCGGTGGCGATCTGGGTGTTCTGGTCGCGGATCGAGTCCACCGAGCCGCGGATCTTGTCGAAGCTGTCGCGGGCCTGCTGGATGCGTTCCACGCTGGTGTGGGACACCAGCAGGCTGCCCTGCATCTGCTGGGTGACTTCCTGAGTGCGGCGGGCGAGGTTGCCCAGCAGGCTGTCGATCTCGCCAGTGGAGTCGGCGGTGCGGCGGGCGAGGGCGCGCACTTCGTCGGCCACCACCGCAAAACCACGGCCCTGATCGCCGGCGCGTGCGGCTTCGATCGCTGCGTTGAGCGCCAGCAGGTTGGTCTGCTCGGCAATCGAGCGGATGGTGTCGAGGATGGTGTTGATGTTCTGGCTGTCCTGCTCCAGCAACTGCATGGTCTGGGTCGACTTTTGCAGGTCTTCGCTCAACTTGAGCACGCTGCCGGTGGCTTCGCCGATGTGCTGCTGGCCGTCGTGCACGTCGCGATAGCCTTCGTCGGCACTGGTGGCGGCGGCGCTGCACGAGCGCGCGACTTCGTTGGCGGTGGCGACCATCTCGTTGAACGCGGTGCTTACCAGTTCCACGGCTTCACGCTGGCGGCCAGCGGCCTGGTTCATGTTGTTGGCCACGGTGCTGGTATCGGCGGCGGCGCTTTGCAGGTCGGTGGAAGCGCTGCCGATGCGTTGCACCAGTTGCGCAATCGCGCCGAGGAACTGGTTGAACCAGCCGGCCAGGGTCGCGGTTTCGTCCTTGCCTTGCACGGTGAGTTTGCGGGTCAGGTCGCCTTCACCTTCGGCGATTTCCTGCAGGCCGTCGGCAACGCTGCGGATGGGGCGCACGATCATGCTGGCAAAACTTGCACCGACCAGGGCGAAGACCACGGCGAGGGCCGCGGCGATGGCAGCGATCAACCAGGTCAGGCTCGACGCGCCGGCCATCACTTCGTCGCGTTTGATCAAGCCGATAAAGCGCCAGCCGAGGTCTTTGGAGCTGACCACGTTGGCCATGTAGGGCACGCCGTTGATCTCGATCTGGGTGGCGCCGTCGGTGCGCTTGGCCAGGTCGGCGTATTGCGGGCCGAGGTCGGCCAGGGGCTTGAAGTTGTGCTTGGCATCGCTGGGGTCCACCAACACGTTGCCGTTGGCTTCCACCAGCATCAGGTAGCCGCTGTCGCCGAGCTTGATGTTGCGCACCAGTTCGGTGAGTTGCTTGAGCGACACGTCCAGGCCGACCACACCGAGGATATTGCCGGTGGCGTCGGCGACGGTGCGCACGGTGCCGATCAGCACCACGTCATCCGGTGCCCAGTAATACGCGCCGGTGCGCACGGTGTTGCCCGGCGCGGCCACGGCGGCCTTGTACCAGGGGCGTTGGCGCGGGTCGTAGTTGTTCAGTTTGGTGTCGTCGGGCCAACTGGCGTAGCCGCCGTCGCTCAGGCCCAGGGACAGGTAGGCGGTGCTCGGGTGGCTTTTGGCGAACTGGTCAAAGATGTCCAGCAGCGCTTGGTTGGTCGGGGTCAGGGGGATTTGCGCGGCGTCGGCACCGGCGTAGCTTTTCAGGTCTTTGGCGGCGGCGATGCGTGGGTCTTTGGCGACAAATTCGACGTTCTGGCTGATGCCGTCGAAGAATTGCTTCATGCCGTTGTCGATCTGGCGGATTTCACGGCTGCTGCTGTCGACGAAATTGGCCTCGGCCGCATCCCGCAGGTTCAGTACCACCAGCACGGCCACCAGGATCACCGGCACGCACGCGATAGCCGCAAACGCCCAGGTCAGCTTGTGTTTGATATTCATGACATCTCCCGCAGGGTACTTATTAGAGTTGGCAAGGCGGAGGAAAGCGAAGAGCGTCGCATGTGTTGTTTTTAGAGGGGATAGCCCATGCGTACCCCCGGTATATCGACCGGTGGGTCACGCACTTTAGGCCGTTGGCAGGGTTTAACCGATGCGCTCGCCACCCAGGGCATCACGCTGCATCGATTGCAGGTTTTTCTCGATGGTTTCGCAGATGGTGTCCATCTGGATCTGGTGCTCGCTGGAGTTGAACGGGCTTTGCAGGTCGGTGCCGATGCGCTCGATGGCCAGCAACATGAAACCCACCACCGTCGAGGCCAGCGGGGTGAACCAACCGAGGGATTCCACCAGGCCCACCGGCACGATCAGGCAGAACAGCGAGATAAACAGGCGCGGGAAATACACGTAGGGGTAGGGCAGCGGCGTATTGGCGATACGCTCCATGCCGCCCTGGGCGTTGGACAAATCCACCAGGGTCGACTCCAGCCGCGCCAAGCGGATGCTGTCCAGGTGGCCGGCCTTGTATTCCTTGGCCAGCAAGGCTGCCGAGCCGGTGAGGATGTCGTTGGCGAAGTTGTTGGTGGTGCCATTGCGCGCGAACTCTTCGCTGGGGATGAATGCGCGCACCTCATCGGGGCACGGCTGGCCCTTGAGGTGCGCGGCCAGGCAGTTCACATAGGCCACATGCCGACGCAACAGCGTGGCCTTGACCGGGTTGACCTCGCTGTCGGGGTCATCCAGCAGCGTCAGCACCTGGCGCGCAAAACTGCGCGAATTGTTGACCATCGCCCCCCACAGCGTGCGCGCCTCCCACCAACGGTTATAGGCGCTGCTGTTGCGAAAACTGATCAGCACCACCAACGCCGAACCGAGCAGGGTCAGGGGCATCAGCGGCAGGTTGATCTTGTAGGTGAGGAACAGCATGAAATCCACCGTGACGGCGACATCCCACAGCAACAGCCAGAACAGGGCCCAGCCTACATAGCCCATGGTCTTGATGATCAGGCGGTATTTTTTGACGATGGCAGCTTTCAAACGACGACCTCGCGGCGAGCGGTGGGCAAGAGTGCCTTAGGTCGGACGTGGGTTTGGGGGGAAAGGTTCGCTGGGGGGAGAGCGGAAACGAACGCCATGCTATGCTTCGACGGCTAACTGAGGAGTTTCCAATGACTAGTGCAGCCCATGAAACCATCGCCAATAAAGTGCGCAAGATGGCTGAAATTCATCATGTCACCGCCGAACGTGACGGTATAAGCCGAATGGCTGTGGCGATCACCGGCCTGGCTGGCGATGTGGTCGAGTTGGATGGTGTGGAGCAGTTGTTGGTGAACCTCAAGAGAAAGGGGGTTCTGAGCAAGTCAGAAACCCTGGCTCTCCAAGGCAGCTATCTTCAGGAAAAGCGCCGTTTAAAGAAGCAACTCAGCGCATGATGTTTGATCCCTTCGGTGATTTTGAAACCGCTGGATATCTTCAAAACACCCTCCAACTCAAAGACCCTGCCGAAGTCAAAGAATCCGAGCATCTTTCGTTTGAGTTGAGCCTGGAAGAGGCGCTTGAGTTTCTTGCCAGGAAAAAACCTATCGACTACAGGTCGGTGCTCAAAGTGCACGAGATCCTGTTTTCGGGTTTCTATCCCTGGGCGGGCAAGGATCGGAACGAGCTTGTACCGCATCTCGCGGTTTTCAAAGGCTCCGAAAAAGATCCTTACCGTACCGTCTTCGAGCATCCAGGCTCAATCAAGCTCTCAGTCGACTATGCACTTGAATTGGCGTCGAACAAAAAACGCTTTCGCGACAATCCAGGCGATGTAATGGGCCAGCTAGCCTTCGCCCATCCTTTTCTGGATGGCAACGGACGTACGATTTTGCTGGTGTTTATGGAGCTCTGTTATCGAGCCAGGTTCGCGATTGAATGGCACAGAACAAACAAGGATGACTACCTCAGGGCGCTCAGCGAGGAGATTGAGTCACCGTTCAAAGGGCATCTGAGTCATTACTTGAAACCCTTTGTGGTGGACATTGCCGACCGTGACGAGTGGGCAGCAATGATCGGTGGCATCAAAGGGTTGGATGGGCTTGATAAGGAGGGGATTACCTACGAGAGCCTGGACAACCCCGAGGTTCAACACATCTACAACACTTACAGAGGGCGGTTGATTCCACCTTTGGAGTAACCCTTCCTTTACCGTTGGGCAAGAATACTGGCCAGCAACCCGGGAAACCGCTCCTCAAGATCTTCCGCCCGCAACGCATTCATATGCGTAGTCCCCACACTCCGCGTCTGCACCAACCCCGCGTCACGCAACACGCGAAAGTGGTGGGACATGCTCGACTTGGGCCGCCCACCATCCAATTCGCCGCAGGTGGCTTCGGCTACGCCGGCCAGGCAGCGCACGATTTCCAGGCGCACCGGGTCGCTCAGCGCATAGAGCACACGTTCTAGGGTAAGGTCTTGGACAAGGGGGTGTTTGAAGGCTCGCATGAAATGAATGATAACAGGGGGGTATCGCTGAATACTATAGTTCGATTACCATCGAACTATCGAATCAACCATCACTTTGCCGGAGTCGTCCCATGGCCGCTTTGTTCGAACCCTACACACTCAAAGACGTCACCCTGCGCAATCGCATCGCCATCCCGCCGATGTGCCAATACATGGCCGATGACGGCATGGTCAACGACTGGCACCACGTGCACCTCGCGGGCATGGCCCGTGGTGGGGCAGGGCTGGTGGTGGTCGAGGCCACTGCCGTTGCGCCGGAAGGCCGCATCACCCCGGGTTGCACCGGGATCTGGAGCGATGCCCACGCCGCGGCGTTCGTGCCCATTGTCAAAGCCATCAAGGCTGCGGGTTCGGTGCCGGGCATCCAGATCGGTCACGCCGGGCGTAAAGCCAGCGCCAACCGCCCGTGGGAAGGCGATGACCATATGGCCGCGTCCGACCCGCGCGCGTGGGAAACCATCGCGCCGTCGGCGATTGCCTTTGGTGCGAACCTGCCGCAGGTGCCACGCGCCATGACCCTGGACGACATCGCCCGCGTGCGCCAGGACTTCGTCGATGGTGCGCGCCGTGCCCGTGACGCCGGTTTTGAATGGATCGAGCTGCACTTCGCCCACGGTTACCTGGGTCAGAGTTTCTTCTCGGAACACTCCAACCAGCGCACCGACGCCTACGGCGGCAGCTTTGACAACCGCAGCCGCTTCCTCCTGGAAACCCTGGCCGCCGTGCGTGAAGTCTGGCCAGAAAACCTGCCGCTGACCGCCCGTTTCGGCGTGCTGGAATACGACGGCCGCGACGAGCAGACCCTCGCCGAATCCATCGAACTGGCCCGCCGCTTCAAGGCCGGTGGCCTGGACCTGTTGAGCGTCAGCGTCGGCTTCACCATTCCCGACACCAATATCCCGTGGGGCCCGGCATTCATGGGGCCGATTGCCGAGCGTGTGCGCCGTGAAGCGGGTATCCCGGTGACCTCGGCTTGGGGCTTTGGTACGCCGCAACTGGCAGAAAGTGCCTTGCAGGCTGGGCACCTGGACCTGGTTTCGGTTGGCCGGGCCCATTTGGCTGATCCGCATTGGGCGTACTTCGCGGCCAAGGAGCTGGGCGTCGAGAAGTCGTCGTGGACCTTGCCGGCGCCTTATGCGCACTGGTTGGAACGCTACCGCTAAGGCTTGCGCCAGCGTTTTAGGAGCCACTCGCAAGAGTGGCTTTTTTGTGCCTGGCGTTTATCAATTCGATACAAACCGGTTACCCAAAAAATAGTGAATGAGAACGCATATCAATAATGGGCCGCGTGATATACCATCGCGCCGCGAAAATATGGCAGCTATGCCGCCCCATTTGGCCCATTCACTAGGTTCATCATTCATGCGTCGTACCCTGGTTTCCATCTGTGTGCTTCAGGCGTTTTCCCCTTTGACCTGGGCCGAAGTCGCCCCCGCCGACAAGGCCAGCGTGGAGTTGCAAGCCACCTCCATCACCGGCACCGCCGACTACGAGACCGCTCAGGGCCCGGTCAAAGGCTACCTGGCCACACGTTCCGCCAGTGCGACGCGCACCGACACCTCGATCCATGAAACCCCGCAGTCCATCAGCGTGGTGACCAAGGACGCCGTCGAAGACATCGGCGCCACCCGCCTGCAAGACGCCCTGGACTACGCCGGCGGCGTCGGCCGTGCCAACAACTTCGGCGGCCAGGGCCTGACCACCTTCACCGTGCGCGGCTTCACCACCGGCGAGTTCTACCGCAACGGTTTCCCGATCAACCGTGGCTACCCGAACATGCCGGACGCCAACACCATCGAACGCCTCGAAGTGCTGCGCGGCCCGGCCACCATGCTCTACGGCCGTGGCGATCCAGGCGGTACCTTCAACGTGGTGTCCAAGCAACCGTTGCCCGAGCGCACCGTGACCCTGGGCAGCCAGTTGAATGACCAAGGCATGCAGCGCGGCACCCTGGACGCCTCCGGCCCGCTGGACGAAGAAGGCCGCCTGGCCTATCGCCTGAACGTGGTGGGCGAGGACGGCGAGACCTTCCGTGACCACGTCGAAACCGAACGCTACGGCGTGACGCCGGTGATCAGCTGGCAAGCCACCGACGCCACCAAGGTGATCTTCGAAGGCGACTTCATGCGCAACAACCACCCGCTGGACCGTGGGTTGACGCGTTTTGCCAATCAGAAGGGCAGCGCGTCGCGCGACACGTTCTGGGGCGACAAGGATGTGGGCAAGCTGCACAACGACAACAGCATGGCCCAGTTGCGTTTCGAGCACCTGCTGAATGAAAACTGGACCCTGGGCGGTGGGTTCCAGTGGTTGGATGGGACGTTGCAAGGCAACGGCATTGAAGCCAACGGCCCCACCAGCCTGAGCGCCGACGGCCGCACCCTGCAACGCAACTTCAACTACCGCAAGCTGGAATGGACCGATAAAGACACCCAGCTCAACCTCACCGGGCATTTCTCCGCTGGCGGTTTCGATCACACCTTGTTGACCGGTGTCGAGTTCGAAGACTACGACTACAAGTCGATCATCCAGCGTTCCAGCGCAGTGGCAGGGACCTATCCCATCGACATTTTCGACCCGGTCTACGGCCAGGCGCGTCCGCCGCTCACCCGCACACCGACCCACGACAAGGAAAACCTCAAGACCTATGCCGCGTTCGTGCAAGATCAGGTGGCCCTCACCGAACGCCTGAAAGTACTGGCCGGCGCGCGTTTCGAGCGCTTCGAGCACGACTACGAAAGCTATGTGACCGGCGTCAAGCCGTGGAGCGCCGCAGACAACGCGGTCACTCCGCGTGTGGGGGTGACCTATGACCTCACCGACACCGTGGCGGTCTATGCCGATGCTGCGCGCTCGTTCAAGCCGAACACCGGTGCGGCGCGCGTTGGTGGCGGGTTCGAGCCGGAGAAGGGCAAGTCCTATGAGATCGGCGTGAAGTGGGAAGCACTGGATCGCCAGCTGAGCGTCGATGCGGCGATCTACCAGATCGAGAAGAAAAACGTCCTCACCACCGACCCGGTGGATTCGGCCTTCAGCGTTGCGGCAGGCCAGGTACGCAGCCGTGGTTTCGACCTCAATGTGGCGGGCAACCTCACGCCGGAATGGCGCCTTATCGGTGGCTATGCCTATGTGGACGCCGAAGTGACCAAGGACAACACGATCCGCTCCGGCACCCGCCTGATGAACATCCCGCGCAACAGCTTCAGCCTGCTCAACGTATACGAGTTCCAGGACGGCACGCTGAAGGGCCTTGGCTTGGGTGCAGGCGCCAAATACGTGGATGAACGTGCAGGGCAGACGGCCAACACCGCGTTCGCGATGGATGCCTACACCGTTGTCGATCTGCTCAGCTACTACAAGGTCAACGACAAAGTGCGGCTCAACCTCGACGTGAAGAACCTGTTCAACCGTGAGTTTGAAGAAGGGGCTTTCGGCAATATCTACGCTTACCCAGGCGCGCCGCGTACCGTACAGGTCGGTATCGCCTACACCCTTTAACCTGGGGCTATGGAATTTGTTCCCACATGCTGATCTGTGAACACGGTCAAATGTGGGAGCTGGCTTGCCTGCGATAGCGGTGTGTCAGCCAATGAATCTATTGCTGATAGAGCGCTATCGCGGGCAAGCCCGCTCCCACAGTGGTTGATCTGTCCCCATATGCTGATGTGTGCACACGGCCAAATGTGGGAGCTGGCTTGCCTGCGATAGCGGTGTGTCAGCCAATGAATCTGCTGCTGACAGACCGCATTCGCGGGCAAGCCCGCTCCCACAGTGGTTGATCTGTTCCCATATGCTGATGTGTGCACACGGTCAAATGTGGGAGCTGGCTTGCCTGCGATAGCGGTGTGTCAGCCAATGAATCTGTTGCTGATAGACCGCATTCGCGGGCAAGCCCGCTCCCACAGGCTGTCAGAGCGGCGTCAACACATTCATCACCGTATCCAACGCCACCCGCGTGTCATCCAACTGTACCAGCGACGCATGCCGCGCACCCAGTGCATCGCGGTTCTGGATCGCGGTGAGGATCGCCTTGTGCCGAGGCAGGCTCAGCCCCTGGATATCCGGGCGGCGGTTGGTGATGTTGATCGACTCGCGCAGCGGCAGCGAGAGCATGTTGCACATGTAGGCCAGCAGGTCGTTGCGCGTGGCGTCGGCAATCGCGCGGTGGAAGTCCAGGTCGGCCTGCAACAGCTCTTCGTGGGTCTTCGCCGTTTCCATGCCCAGGTAGGCTTTTTCGATGGTGGCGATGTCTTCATCGGTGGCGGTGGTCGCGGCCATGGCGGCGATCTCCGGTTCGAGGATGCGTCGCACACCGGCCAGGGTGTTGAAGAATTCGCTGTGGGGCGTGGACTGCATCAACCAGGACAGCACGTCCGGGTCGAGCAAATGCCATTTCAAGCGTGGCCGCACCACCGCACCCACCCGTGGCTTGGAATACACCAGGCCCTTGGCGCTGAGCACCCGCGTGGCTTCGCGCAACACCGAGCGGCTGACCTTGTACTCCTCGCAAAGCGTGGCCTCCAGGGGCAGCTTTTCTTCGGGCTTGAAGCGCCCGGAAACGATGTGCATGCCCAAGTCCTGAACGATCTGGGCATGCATGCTCTTGCGCGGCTTGGGCGGCTGGTGATCCATAACGACGGGAAGGCTCTGACTTAAAGACGCGGCATCATAGCATCCCAATTAGTGGGAATGCCGGGGGACTTCCGCCCCGCGGCAACCCACCAGGAAGTCAAAGTCGCAGCCTTGGTCCGCCTGCAATACGTGGTCGATATACAGCTGGCGATAACCGCCGACGATCATTTTTTGCGGTGGCGCCAGATCCGCCATGCGTGCCGCCAGCTCGGCGTCGGGGATGTCCAGGTGCAGGCGACCGTTGGCGCAGTCCAGTTCGATCCAGTCACCTTCCTTCACCGTAGCCAACGGCCCGCCCGCAGCGGCTTCCGGTGCCACGTGCAAGACCACCGTGCCGTACGCCGTGCCGCTCATGCGCGCGTCGGAAATACGCACCATGTCTGTCACGCCCTGGGCCAGCAGCTTGGCCGGCAGGCCCATGTTGCCCACCTCGGCCATGCCTGGGTAACCCTTGGGCCCGCAGTTTTTCATGACCAGGATCGAGTTGGCGTCCACGTCCAGCGCCGGGTCGTTGATGCGCGCCTTGTACATGTCGAAGTTCTCGAACACCACCGCACGGCCGCGATGCTGCATCAGCTCCGGGCTGGCGGCGGACGGCTTGAGCACCGCCCCCAGCGGCGCCAGGTTGCCGCGCAATACGCAAATGCCGCCGTCGGCGCGGATCGGGTTGTCGAGGGTGCGGATCACTTCGTCCCTGCCGTAGATCGGCGAGTCCTTGGTGTTCTCGCCGAGGGACTTGCCGTTCACCGTCAAGGCATTGGGATGGGGGATCAGGTTGGCTTCACCGAGGCGACGCAACACCGCAGGCAGGCCGCCGGCGTAGTAGAACTCTTCCATCAGGAAGCGCCCCGACGGCTGCAAGTCGACGATGGTCGGCATGCCACGGCCCATGCGAGTCCAGTCGTCGAGGTCGAGTTCGACACCGATGCGCCCGGCGATGGCCTTCAAGTGGATCACCGCGTTGGTCGAACCGCCGATGGCCGCATTCACCCGGATCGCGTTTTCAAACGCCTCTTTGGTGAGGATCTTCGACAGCTTCAAGTCTTCACGCACCATCTCCACCGCACGCATGCCGGACATATGCGCCAGCACATACCGCCGCGCATCCACCGCCGGAATCGCCGCGTTATGCGGCAACGAGGTGCCCAGCGCTTCGGCCATGCACGCCATGGTGGAGGCCGTGCCCATGGTGTTGCAGGTGCCCGCCGAGCGCGACATGCCGCCCTCGGCCGCAAGGAAATCATCCAGGGTAATGGTGCCGGCCTTGACCTGCTCGCTGAGCTGCCACACCACGGTGCCCGAACCAATGTCCTGGCCCTTGTGCTTGCCGTTGAGCATCGGCCCACCGGTGACCACGATCGCCGGCACGTCGCAACTGGCGGCGCCCATCAGCAGGGCCGGGGTGGTCTTGTCGCAGCCGGTCAGCAGCACCACGCCGTCAATCGGGTTGCCGCGAATCGCTTCTTCCACGTCCATGCTCGCCAGGTTGCGGGTGAGCATGGCGGTGGGGCGCAGGTTGGACTCGCCATTGGAAAACACCGGGAACTCCACCGGGAAGCCACCGGCCTCGATCACGCCGCGTTTGACGTGCTCGGCGATCTGGCGGAAATGCGCGTTGCACGGCGTCAGCTCCGACCAGGTATTGCAGATGCCGATGATCGGCTTGCCATGGAACTGATGGTCGGCAATGCCCTGGTTCTTCATCCAGCTGCGGTACATGAAGCCGTTCTTGTCGGCGGTACCAAACCACTGGGCGGAGCGTAGGCCGGGCTTTTTATCAGACATGATCGATTCTCTTATTGTATGACTATATGTTCTGTGCGTGCTTAAACATAAGCGTAAAAACGCCTATTTGGAAGAGTTGTTTTGCAAATAGTCATACTATATAGTCGGTCTCAACTGAGGTATGGCCCTGGCGGATTTCCGCGAGAGGCGTGCCCCGAGCTTCTATAAAAACAACAATGTGGAGATCGACCCCCATGAGCCAGGAACTGCGGCTTATTCGGCGCATCACGCTGAAACTGATTCCCTTCCTGATCCTGCTGTACCTGATCGCCTACGTGGACCGTTCCGCCGTGGGCTTTGCCAAGTTGCACATGGGCGCCGACATCGGCATCGGTGATGCCGCCTATGGCCTGGGCGCAGGCCTGTTCTTTATCGGCTACTTCCTGTTCGAGATCCCCAGCAACCTGATGCTCGACCGCTTCGGCGCGCGGCGCTGGTTTGCGCGGATCATGATCACCTGGGGCGCGATCACCATCGGCATGGCCTTCGTGCAGGGGCCCCACAGTTTCTATGTGATGCGCTTCCTGCTCGGTGCGGCGGAGGCGGGGTTCTTTCCGGGCGTGCTGTACTACATCACCCAATGGTTCCCGGTACGCCATCGCGGCAAGATCCTCGGGCTGTTCATCCTGTCCCAGCCGATTGCGATGATGATCACCGGGCCCGTGTCCGGAGGCCTGCTGGGCATGGACGGCATCCTCGGCCTGCACGGCTGGCAATGGCTGTTCATCGTGATTGGCACCCCGGCGATCCTGCTCACCTGGCCGGTGCTGCGCTACCTGCCGGACGGCCCCAAGCAGGTCTGCTGGATGAGCGATGAGGAAAAAGCCTGGCTCACCGGCGAACTGGCCAAAGACCTGCAAGCCTACGGCCAGACCCGCCACGGCAACCCGCTGCATGCCCTCAAGGACAAACGCGTGTTGCTGCTGGCGCTGTTCTACCTGCCAGTGACCCTGAGCATCTACGGCCTGGGCCTGTGGCTACCGACCCTGATCAAGCAGTTCGGCGGCAGCGACCTGACCACCGGCTTCATCTCCGCCGTGCCCTACATCTTCGGCATCGTTGGCCTGTTGATCATCCCGCGCAGTTCCGACCGCTTGAATGATCGCTACGGCCACCTCGCCGTGCTCTATGTGCTCGGCGCCATCGGCCTGTTCTTCAGCGCGTGGCTGAGCGTACCGGTGCTGCAAATGGCCGCGCTGTGCCTGGCGGCGTTCGCGTTGTTTTCCTGCACGGCGGTGTTCTGGACCTTGCCGGGGCGTTTCTTCGCTGGCGCCAGTGCGGCGGCAGGCATTGCGCTGATTAACTCGGTGGGCAATCTCGGCGGCTACATTGGCCCGTTTGTGATTGGTGCGCTCAAGGAATACACCGGCAACCTCGCCTCGGGCCTGTACTTCCTGTCCGGGGTGATGGTGTTCGGGCTGATCCTGACCTTCGTGGTGTACCGCGTGCTGGAACGCAAGCACGTGCTGCCCGCCGACCAATTCGCCGCCAGCGCCCGTGGCGCTTCACGTACTTGATTCAAGGAGAAGTTGCATGCGTTTAGTTCAGTTTGAATTGCCCAACGGTGAGCGCCGGGTTGGCGTGGTGGACGGCAACACGCTGCGCGAGGTTAAGGCTGCGCGCAGCGTGCGTGAATTGGCCCTGGCGGCCATCGAAGCCGGTGTCGGCCTGGCCCAACAGGTCGACAGCCTGGGCCTGGGCGCCAGCCATGACTACGCGGCACTGCTGGCCGACTTGAAGATCCTGCCGCCGCTGGACCATCCCGACCCCGCCCACATGCTCATCAGCGGCACCGGCCTGACCCACCTCGGCAGCGCCTCGGCCCGCGACAAGATGCACCAGGCCGGTGACGAAACCGCGCTGACCGACACCATGCGCATCTTCAAATGGGGCGTGGAGGGCGGCAAGCCAGCGGCCGGGGTTGCCGGCGTGCAACCCGAGTGGTTCTACAAGGGTGACGGCAGCATCGTCGTGCGCCCCGGCGCCGCGTTCCCGGTGCCGCCGTTTGCCGAAGACGCCGGTGAAGAGCCAGAGATCGGCGGCTTGTACGTGATCGGCCCGGACAGCCAGCCCTATCGCGTCGGCTTTGCGGTGGGCAACGAATTCTCTGACCACGTCATGGAGCGCAAGAACTACCTGTACCTGGCCCATTCCAAGCTGCGCAGTTGCAGCTACGGCCCCGAGTTGCGTGTCGGCGAATTGCCGCAGCATCTGGCAGGCAGCAGCCGCATCCTGCGCGACGGCGAAGTGATCTGGCAGAACGAATTCCTCAGCGGCGAAGCCAACATGTGCCACAGCCTGGACAACCTCGAATACCACCACTTCAAGTACCGCCAGTTCCTCAGGCCGGGCGATGTGCATATCCACTTCTTCGGCACCGCCACGCTGTCATTCGCCGACGGTATACGTACCCAGCCGGGGGATGTGTTCGAGATCAGCCAGGCAGAGTTCGGCGCGCCGCTGGTCAACCGTGTCGGCAGCAGCGACGCGGCATTCGCACCCGGCCACGTCATCACCCTTTAAGGAGCCCCTTCATGTCCCAGTTTCTCGGCCACAACTACATCGGCGGCCAGCGCAGCGCCAACGGCAGCGTGACCCTCAAGAGTGTCGATGCAAGCACCGGCGAAGCCTTGCCCCTGGATTTCTACCAGGCCACGCCGCAGGAAGTCGACGCCGCCGCCAAGGCCGCTTCGCAGGCCTATCCAGCCTATCGCGCCCTGAGCGCGGCGCGCCGCGCGCAGTTCCTCGATGCGATCGCCGATGAGCTGGACGCCCTGGGCGATGATTTCGTCGCGCTGGTCTGCCGCGAAACCGCGCTGCCCGCCGCCCGTATCAAAGGCGAGCGCGGGCGTACCAGCGGCCAGATGCGCCTGTTCGCCAGCGTGCTGCGGCGCGGCGACTTCTACGGCGCGCGCATCGACAAGGCCTTGCCGGAGCGCCAGCCACTGCCGCGCCCGGACCTGCGTCAATACCGCATCGGCCTCGGCCCGGTGGCAGTGTTCGGGGCGAGCAATTTCCCCCTGGCGTTCTCTACGGCGGGCGGGGATACCGCTGCTGCGTTGGCCGCCGGTTGCCCGGTGGTGTTCAAGGCCCACAGCGGGCATATGGCGACGGCCGAATGCGTGGCCGATGCAATCCTGCGTGCCGCCGAAGCCAGCGGGATGCCGGCCGGTGTGTTCAACATGATCTTTGGCGGCGGCGTCGGCGAGGCGCTGGTCAAGCACCCGGCGATCCAGGCGGTGGGCTTTACCGGCTCGCTCAAGGGCGGTCGCGCCTTGTGCGATATGGCGGCGGCGCGCCCGCAGCCGATCCCGGTGTTTGCCGAGATGTCCAGCATCAACCCGGTAATCGTCTTGCCCCAGGCGCTACAGGCCCGCGCCGACACCATCGCCCGCGACCTCACCGCGTCGGTGGTGCAAGGCTGCGGCCAGTTCTGCACCAACCCGGGCTTGGTGATCGGCCTCGCATCGCCTGCATTTACCGCGTTCACCCAGCAGGTGGCGCAATTGATCGGCGACCAACCGGCGCAGACCATGCTCAACGCCGGCACCCTGGGCAGCTACGGCAAGGGCCTGGAAAAACTCCTCGCGCACCCCGGCATCGAGCATCTGGCAGGCAACCCACAGGCGGGCCATCAAGCCCAGCCGCAGCTGTTCAAGGCCGATGTGCGCCTGCTGATCGAAGGCGATGAAGTGCTGCAGGAAGAAGTCTTCGGCCCCACCACGGTGTTTGTCGAAGTCGCCGACCAGGCCCAGCTCAGCGCCGCCTTGCACGGCCTGCACGGCCAGCTCACGGCGACCATCATTGGCGAGCTGAATGACCTGCAACAGTTCGCCGAACTGACGCCACTGCTGGAGCAGAAAGTCGGGCGCATCCTGCTCAACGGCTACCCCACCGGCGTCGAAGTCTGCGACGCGATGGTGCACGGCGGCCCGTATCCTGCGACCTCCGATGCCCGTGGCACCTCGGTCGGCACCCTGGCCATCGACCGTTTCCTGCGCCCGGTGTGCTTCCAGAACTACCCTGATAGACTGCTGCCCGATGCGTTGAAAAACGCCAACCCGTTGCGTATCCAGCGCCTGGTGGATGGCACGCCGTCGCGCGATCCGTTGTAAAACGCAGACCTGAGAACAACAAAAAATCCAGGAGGCACCATGTCGTTTCACGCCGTTACCGAACACCGTGCGCAACTGGGGGAGGGCCCGTTCTGGGACGTGCCGACCCAGGCGCTGTACTGGGTGAATATCGCCGGCAAACAGGCACTGCGCTTGATGGGCGGGCAGTTGCGGGTGTGGCAGTTGCCCGAGCATGTCTCGGCGTTTATCCCGTGTGAACGCGGCGATGCGCTGGTGACCTTGAGCAGCGGCGTGTATCGCCTCGACCTCGACAGCGAAGCGCTGACCTTGCTGTGCGTCGCCGACCCGCAACCGGGCAACCGGGGCAATGAAGCACGCTGCGATGCCCAGGGCCGTCTGTGGCTGGGCACCATGCAGAACAATATCGGTGAGCAGGGCGAAGACCTGCCGGTGACGCGGCGTTCCGGTGGCCTGTTTCGTATCGATGCCGACGCGCGGGTCACGCCGTTGCTCAGCGGCCTGGGCATTCCCAACACCTTGTTGTGGAACGACGACGGCAGCCTTGTGCATTTTGGCGACAGCCTGGACCGCACGCTGTACCAGTTTGCGATCCAGGCGGACGGCCAACTCGGCGCCGCCGATGCCTGGTTCGGCCCCCACGAACGCGGCGGGCCGGACGGCTCGGCGATGGACGTGGAGGGCTATATCTGGAACGCCCGCTGGGACGGCGGTTGCCTGCTGCGCATCGCACCGGATGGCGGGGTGGATCGCGTCATCGAGCTGCCGGTCAGCCGGCCCACCAGTTGCGTCTTCGGCGGGCCAACCCTCACCACCCTTTACATCACCAGCGCCGCCAGCCCTTTGGATCACCCCTTGGACGGTGCCGTGCTGGCCATCGAACTCGACGTGCCAGGCAAGCCCTGTCACCGCTTTGCCGGTTAACCCCCCAAGACTTAAAAACAACAACAAGGAGTCACCGTATGAATCGTCGTCGTGGTATCCGTTCCCTGTGCTGCGCCGCTGTGGCGGTCTCGGCCATGAGCTTGAGCGGGCTGTTGCTGGCCGCTGAAGAAGTGAAGATCGGCTTCCTGGTCAAACAGGCCGAAGAACCGTGGTTCCAGACCGAATGGGCCTTCGCCGAAAAAGCCGGCAAGGAACACGGTTTCACGGTGATCAAGATCGCCGTGCCCGATGGCGAGAAGACCCTGTCGGCCATCGACAGCCTGGCCGCCAATGGCGCCAAGGGTTTTGTGATCTGCCCACCGGACGTGTCCCTCGGCCCGGCCATTGTCGCCAAGGCCAAGGCCAACGGTCTCAAAGTGATCGCGGTGGATGACCGTTTTGTCGATGCCAAGGGCAACTTCATGGAAGACGTGCCGTACCTGGGCATGGCGGCGTTTGAAGTCGGCCAGAAACAAGGCGCGGCCATGGCCGCCGAAGCGAAAAAACGCGGCTGGGACTGGCAGGACACCTACGCGGTCATCAACACCTTCAACGAACTCGACACGGGCAAGAAACGCACCGACGGCTCGGTCAAATCCCTGGAAGAAGCGGGCATTCCCAAGGACCACATTCTCTTCACCGCCGCCAAGACCCTCGATGTACCGGGCAGCATGGACGCCACCAACTCGGCCCTGGTCAAGCTGCCCAGCGGCGCGAAAAACCTGATTATCGGCGGCATGAACGACAACACTGTGCTCGGCGGCGTGCGTGCCACGGAAAGCGCCGGCTTCAAGGCGGCGAATGTGATCGGTATCGGCATCAATGGCACCGACGCCATCGGCGAACTGAAAAAGCCCAACAGCGGTTTCTTCGGCTCGATGCTGCCAAGCCCGCATATCGAGGGCTACAACACTGCACTGATGATGTACGAGTGGGTCACCAAAGGCACGGAACCGGCGAAGTACACCGCGATGGATGAAGTGACGCTGATTACCCGCGACAACTTCAAGGAAGAACTGATCAAAATCGGGTTGTGGCAATGACCGCTGTGGCCCTGCGCTTTGACGGCATCGGCAAGACCTTTCCCGGGGTCAAGGCGCTGGACGGCATCAGCTTCAGCGCCCAGCCCGGGCAGGTACATGCCTTGATGGGCGAGAACGGCGCGGGCAAGTCGACGCTGTTGAAAATCCTTGGCGGCGCCTACATTCCGAGCAGCGGCACGGTGCAGATTGGCGAGCAGACGATGGCCTTCAAATGCGCCGCCGACAGCATCGCCAGCGGCGTGGCGGTGATCCACCAGGAGCTGCACCTGGTGCCGGAAATGACCGTGGCCGAGAACCTGTTCCTCGGGCATTTGCCGTCGCGGTTTGGCGTGGTCAATCGGGGGCTGCTGCGCAAGCAGGCCCTCGCTTGCCTCAAGGGCCTGGCGGATGAAATCGACCCGGCGGAGAAGTTGGGGCGGTTGTCCCTGGGCCAGCGGCAACTGGTGGAAATCGCCAAGGCGCTGTCCCGTGGCGCGCATGTGATTGCTTTTGACGAGCCCACCAGCAGCCTGTCGGCGCGGGAGATCGACCGCTTGATGGCGATCATCACGCGCCTGCGCGACGAGGGCAAAGTGGTGCTCTACGTGTCCCACCGCATGGAAGAGGTGTTCCGCATCTGCAACGCGGTGACGGTGTTCAAGGACGGCCGTTTTGTGCGCACCTTCGATGACATGAACACGCTGAGCCATGACCAGTTGGTGACGTGCATGGTCGGCCGCGATATCCAGGACATCTACGACTATCGCCCGCGTGAGCATGGCGACGTGGCGCTCAAGGTCGACGGTCTGCAAGGCCTCGGCCTGCGTGAGCCGATCAGCTTCAACGTGCGCAAGGGTGAAATCCTCGGCCTGTTCGGACTGGTCGGGGCAGGGCGTACTGAACTGTTCCGCCTGCTCAGCGGCCTGGAGCGCGCCAGTGCCGGAAGCCTGGAACTGTGCGGCGCGCCGTTGCACCTGCGCTCACCGCGCGACGCCATCGCCGCCGGCGTGCTGCTGTGCCCGGAAGACCGCAAGAAGGAAGGCATCATCCCGCTGTCCAGCGTCGCCGAGAACATCAATATCAGTGCCCGTGGCGCCCATTCCGCGTTCGGTTGGCTGTTGCGCGACGGCTGGGAAAAAGGCAACGCCGAGCACCAGATCAAGGCCATGAAGGTCAAGACGCCCAACGCGCAGCAGAAAATCATGTACCTGTCCGGTGGCAACCAGCAGAAGGCGATCCTCGGGCGCTGGCTGTCGATGCCGATGAAAGTCCTGCTGCTGAACGAGCCGACCCGTGGCATCGATATCGGCGCCAAGGCCGAGATCTACCAGATCATCCATAACCTCGCGGCCCAGGGGATCGCAGTGATCGTGGTGTCCAGCGACCTGATGGAAGTGATGGGCATCAGCGACCGCATCCTGGTGCTGTGCGAAGGCGCGCTACGCGGCGAACAAACCCGCGCCCACGCGACTGAATCCAACCTGCTGCAACTGGCTTTGCCGCGCAGCGTGGCGAACTGAGAGACGACTATGACCATTCAACACAACGCGTTGCCCACGGCACGCAAACCCCTGGACCTGCGCGCACTGCTCGACAACTGGGCCATGCTGCTGGCGGCGGTGAGTATCTTTTTGCTGTGCGCCTTGCTTATCGACAACTTCCTCTCGCCGCTGAACATGCGCGGCCTGGGCCTGGCGATTTCCACCGTCGGCATTGCCGCGTGCACCATGCTGTTCTGCCTGGCGTCGGGGCACTTCGACTTGTCGGTGGGCTCGGTGATTGCCTGCGCCGGGGTGGTCGCGGCCATCGTGATGCGCGATACCGACAGCGTCATGCTCGGCATTGGCGCGGCACTGTTGATGGGCCTGGTTGTTGGGCTGATCAACGGCATCGTGATTGCCAAGCTGCGGGTCAACGCGTTGATCACCACGCTGGCGACCATGCAGATCGTGCGCGGCCTGGCCTACATCTTTGCGAATGGCAAGGCGGTGGGCGTGTCCCAGGAGCAGTTCTTTGTGTTCGGCAACGGCCAGTTGCTGGGCGTGCCGGTGCCGATCCTGATCACCATCCTGTGCTTCCTGTTTTTTGGCTGGCTGCTCAACTACACCACCTACGGGCGCAACACCATGGCCATCGGCGGCAACCCGGAAGCGGCGTTGCTGGCGGGGGTGAATGTGGACCGCACCAAGATCCTGATCTTTGCCGTACACGGCCTGATCGGCGCGCTGGCCGGGGTGATCCTCGCGTCACGCATGACCTCGGGCCAGCCGATGATTGGCCAGGGGTTTGAACTGACGGTGATCTCGGCGTGCGTGCTGGGCGGAGTGTCGTTGAGTGGTGGGATTGGCATGATCCGGCATGTGATCGCGGGGGTGTTGATTTTGGCGATTATCGAGAATGCGATGAACCTGAAGAATATCGACACGTTCTATCAGTACGTGATCCGTGGCTCGATCCTGTTGCTGGCGGTTGTAATCGACCGCATGAAACAACGCTGATCCCTGTGGGAGCTGGCTTGCCTGCGATAGCATCACCTCGGTAGACCTGACTCACCGAGGTGCCTGCATCGCAGGCAAGCCAGCTCCCACAGAAGCCAGCTCAGGGCTCTAGTCCGCGGTGAATCTGAAAATGGTGTTCTGGGTGTAGGTCTGCCCAGGATTCAGGCGGGTGGACGCAAATGCCGGCTGATTCGGCGCATCCGGAAAATGCTGGGTCTCCAACGTAAACCCACTCCAATGCTGATACGTCTTCCCAGCCTTGCCCTTCACCGTCCCATCCAGAAAGTTGCTGGTATAAAACTGCACCCCAGGCTCGGTGGTAAACAGCTGCAAGCGCCGCCCCGACTCGGGATCATGCACCTCGGCAGCCAGCTTTTTCACGTCACCTTTGCTGTCCAGCGCCCAGTTGAAGTCAAACCCACCTTGCTTGGGCTCGGCAAACTTGAGCTGCGGATGATCCTCCTTGATGTGCTGGCCAATCGGCGTGGGCGTGAGGAAATCCATCGGCGTGCCCTTCACCGGCGCCAGTTCACCGGTGGGAATCAACGTGGCATTCACCGGCGTGTAATGGCTGGCGTGCAGGGTGGCGACGTGCTTGAGAATGTCGCCATTGCCGGCGCCGGCGAGGTTGAAGTAGCTGTGGTTGGTCAGGTTGAGCACCGTGGGTTTGTCGGTGGTGGCCTTGTAGTCGATATGCAATTCGTTGTTGTCGTTGAGGCGGTAGGTGACTTCGGTCTTGAGGTTGCCGGGGAAACCCATCTCACCGTCCTTGGACAGGTAAGTGAGGGTCACGCCCACCGAGTCCTTGGCCTTCACGGGCGTGGCGGTCCACACGTGCTTGTCGAAACCCTGGGCGCCGCCATGCAGGGCGTTGGGGCCGTCGTTGAGGGGCACCTGGTAGCGTTTGCCATCGAGCTCAAAGGCGCCGCCCGCCAGGCGATTGCCGAAGCGGCCGATGGTCGCGCCGAAAAACGCCGTGCCAGCCTGGTAACCCTGCACGTCGTTGAAGCCGAGCACCACGTCTGCGACCTTGCCGTGTTTGTCCGGCACCTGCAGCGACTGCAACACGCCGCCGTAGGTAATCACCGTGGCTTGCATGCCATGGCTGTTGCGCAGCACATATTGCTCGACGGCGGTGCCGTCATTGGTTTTGCCGAAAGGCTTGTGCTCGCTGCTGAGGCCTGCCGCCTGGGCGCCGCCGCTGGCGATCAGCATGGACATCGCCAGGCCCGAGAGGAGGTAACGAGGGTGCTTCATGATCGAACTTCCTTTTTGTTGTTTTGAGTGGAATAGTTCTACTAATGTGCGATATTTTGTCGATACGACAGCAGATTTATAGCCTTAAACGCCTTTTATGCAAAATAAAATAAGACTAATTAAGTGAGGCAAGCCGTTATGACTACCCAGCACGCCGTTTACCCCGACCTGGAAGGCAAGACCGTACTGATCTCTGGAGGGGCATCGGGGATTGGCGAGTTCATGGTGCGCGCCTTCGCCGCACAGGGCGCCAAGGTCGGCTTTGTGGACCGTGCGCAAAGCCAGGGCGAACGCCTGGCGGCGCTGTTGAGTGCCCAGGGGCGCACGGTGGAGTTTGTGCACTGCGACATCACCCGACGAGATCGCCTACAAGGCCGCCATCGCGCGTTTCGAACACTCCCTGGGGCCGATCACCGTGCTGGTGAACAACGCCGCCAATGACGTGCGCCACACCCTCGAAGAGATCGACTCGGACACCTTCGACAAGCTCATCAGCGTCAACCTCAAGCACGCCTTCTTTGCCGCCAAAGCCGTGGTGCCGATGATGAAAAGCGCAGGCGGCGGGGCGATCATCAACCTCGGCTCGGTCGGCTGGATGATGGCCTCGGCCGGCTACCCGGTGTACGCCGCCAGCAAGGCCGCCGCCCACGGCATGACCCGCGCCCTGGCACGGGAACTGGGGCCGAGCCAGATCCGCGTGAACACCCTGGTGCCGGGTTGGGTGATGACCGAGAAGCAGCTGGCGATGTGGGTCGACGATGACGCCAAGGCCCTGATCGCCCGCAGCCAATGCCTGCCGGGCAGCGTGCTGCCGGAGCATATCGCCGATATGGCGTTGTTTCTGGCCTCGGATGCGTCGGCGATGTGTTCGGCGCAGAACTTTATTGTGGATGGTGGGTGGGTCTGAGCCAGACGCTAACCTTCCCGACAACACAGAACCCCTGTGGGAGCGGGCTTGCCCGCGATGAGGGCGTGCCAGTCGACTGATGTATGACTGACACACCGCAATCGCGGGCAAGCCCGCTCCCACAGAAAGCTGCGCCCATGGTGGTGTTTATTCGATTGGGTATTTCTTGAAGCCCGGATGCTGCTCGCGGATTGCTGATGAGCAGCGGCTGCCAGGGTCTGAAGTCCTGTCATAGCGACTATAAGTCATGCAGAGGGTAGGAAATATCCTGGATATAGTGGGTTCGCGTTAAGTTGTTTTTGTTTTTCAGAAGTTTTAGGCGTGTATGCAAGAGTTTGGAAGAACTCCGGTCTGCTGCGACCTATCCGTTCGGCTAGCTGTTTATCCTGAAGATAATCTGCTAGCGTTAAATTCGTTCTCTGAAAAGATAGGGGTGCCCAGTATGGAGTTGATAGATATTGGTAAGGCGCCGCTTTTGGAAGTGGCGAGCCTCTATTTAAATAATAGTAATAAAGATAGAGCTTATTTAAGTATTAATGGTTGTGAGTGAAGGGGGGTGTTTGAGTTTTTTGGCAGAGCTTGAGGGCGGGTAAATCTATGGTGCGTACAGGCGTAATTATTGGTTTGATCTTTTGTTTGATTAGCGCAATCTTCGACGTGTACGTTGCTTTTATGACTCAGGCGATTAGTACGCTTCTAGTGATGTTTTATTGTTTCACCGCCTCAGCCATTTTTTTTGCTGCATGCACCCTCCGTCGTAGCGCAAATATTTTATGTTCAAAAATTATTGAACATTGGCAGTTGGTCGCAACGGTCAATATTTCAGTGCTACTCAACTGGGGCGGCCTGTTTTATGCGCTGCGCTACCTGGAGCCTGCCGTAGTCGGCGTCGCTTCAGTCGCTTGCGGCCCGGCGCTTACGCTGATCATTGCGCTGGTCAACAAGCGCAGTGTCAAGGTCGCGTTCGTCGATGCGCTGGTCTCATGCCTGGTGCTTATTTCGGTGGCGATCATGCTGTTCAATTCCTTTGCCGGTGACAGCGGTATTGCCACTACCACTGTGGAACAGCGTTTGCTGGGGATTGCCAGTGTGTTGGTATGCGCAGTGGGTACGGTCATGTACACGGTGTTCTCCAAAGAGCTGTTTGAGCGGCGATGGTCCATCGACGAAATCCTGGCCGTCAGAAACATTGCGATGATAGGTGTGTGCGTCATTGCAATACCGGCCACTGGCGGGAGTTTTTTACTGGGTCGTGAGTGGGTGTTGCCGATGATAATGTTGGTTGTAGTGGGGCATGTGCTGCCGATCTACCTGGTCCAGAAAACCATCTACTACCTCACTCCGATTCATGTCTCCCTGGTCTTACTGACCCTTCCCGTATTTGTTTTGTTATTGCAGTACCTCGACGCTCGAATCGAGTTCTCCATCGCCAGTGTCGCGGCGGTCAGCGTCATTGTGGTTTTACTGGCAGGGCGAGCGCTATGCGCCATGAAGCGAGGTGCAGCATGACAAGGGTGGTGGTAGTCGATGGTTTTTCGTCTGGAAAGTTTGTAGCCCAGCGCTTGAACGATGCAGGTTGTGTGCTGATGCATGTGGCTTCGTCGGAGGGGTTGGACAGCTACTACTACAAGGGTTTTGAACGCTCGATTTACGAGCAGATGATGGTGAATGCCGATAGCTGCGCCACTCTGGCAAGTGTTGAAAGGTTCAAGCCGCAGTTCATTATTGCCGGCGCTGAAACGGGTGTGCTGCTGGCGGATCAGTTGAACGATCACTTCCAATTGCCGTATCGCAATGCCATCGACAAGAGCACCGCCCGCCGTAATAAGTACGAGATGATCCAATGTATTACCCAGGCGCAACTACCCGCTGCGCGGCAGTTCTTGGTAGATAGTTGGCAGTTGGCCAAGGGCTGGATCAATGATCACGGTCGCTTTCCGGTCGTGATCAAGCCGGTCGAAAGCGCTGGGGCTGACGGCGTATTTATCTGTGACGACCTGAAGGCTTGTCAGGTTGCCATTGGCAAACTGCTGGGTACCACCAACAAGTTGAACATTGCCAATACCCAGGTACTGATTCAGGAGTACCTGGCGGGAGTGGAGTATGTGGTCAATATGGTTTCGCTCGACGGCGAACAACTGGTGACTGAGGTGGTGCGATACCAAAAGCAGCGCACTGCAACAGGCGGAGTGCTCTACGACATCGATGAGCTGATCAGCTGTGACTGCGCAGAGTATTTTCTCTTGGTGGACTACACCCGAGCAGTGGTGCGCAGCTTGGGGGTCCGCAACGGCCCTACTCATGCAGAGGTCATGCTCACTGAAGACGGTCCCAAACTGGTGGAGATCGCTGCACGCACCGATGGCATTCTGCGCCCCGATGTTTGCGGGGAAACCACAGGGTTGGGGCAAATCGAGGCAGTGGTTTTATCCATCACGGCACCTGATGTATTTGCGCAATGGTTGGCAAGGCCATTCGATTATCGGCGCTTGCGACACACCTATAACGTCTGTTTGATCAGCCATGCGCAGGGTCGCTTCAAAAAGGACTTATTCCTGGGGGAGTTACTCAAGCTTGAATCCTTCTTCGATGCGGCGTTCTACGTTGAAGAGGGGCAGCCGATAGGTGTGACTCAGGATGTGTTCAGTCAGCCGGGTACGGTGTATCTGGTACATGCCGATCCTGGAGTGATCGCGGCGGATTACCGCAGGATTCGCGTGCTTGAGGCACAGGGGGCGTATCTGGCGGCGGGCTAGTCTGACGCGGCAGCCTCAGGGTGTAAAAATTCTTAAAGCGTGGCACAGGTCAAATGTGGGAGCTGGCTTGCCTGCGATAGCGCTGCGTCAGTAACAGATGCATCAACTGACACACCGTAATCGCGGGCAAGCCCGCTCCCACAAAAAAACTCACCCGACAGGTGAGCGGGCGGTGCTTATTCGATGGGGTATTTCTTGAAAGCGGCATGCGGCTCCAGCCGCTCAGCCAGGCGTTGCAGGTTGGGAAACGCCTCGGCCTTCACCACCGACGCCACCGTGTACTGGCTGAACGACCACGCCACAGCAGCTGTAAGGCTAGCCTGGTTCAGTGTGTCATCGCCGGCCACGAGCTTGTCCAGCAACCCATAGGCCGCCAGCAGTTGCCCGCTGATGCGCTCAAGCCACGGCGCATGCAGTTTCTCGGCCGGGCGCAGGTTGTGTTCATAGACGATCTGCACACTCTTCTCACAGGCCGCCAGCGCCAGGCCCAGCACTTGCAGGTCGCGGGCGCGTGCGGCGGGCGCCTGGGGCAGCAGCTTTTTATCGGCCGGGGCGAGGGCTTCCAGGTAATCGAGGATCAGGCTGGAATCCATCAGCACCGTGCCGTCGTCCAGCACCAGGGTGGGGGCCTTGACCACCGGGTTGATCTGCGAAAATTCGTCGAAGGTGCGGAACACCGACAGTGATTGATGCTCGAACGGCACCCCGTACAGGTCCAGGGAGATAGCCACGCGGCGTACGTAAGGCGAGTCCAACATGCCGACCAGTTTCATGAAGCCTCCATTGCTCTCAACGTCATTGGCCCAAGAGAGTAATTGCACTGGCGCGGCTTATGCCACGTCTATTTGCAGATGGCTCAGCAGCCACGCGGTAAAGCTGCGCGCCAGCGGGTCGTTCTCGCTGTCGCGGTGAGTCAGCAACGCCCAACTGGGCCCGCGAATCGTCGCGTCCACCAAGGGTGTGAGCACGCCATCGGCGCGGGCCTGGTGGCTGAGCAGCTGGCTGACCAGGCCGATGCCCAGGCCCGTACACACCGCATCCAGCAACAGGCCGGGATCGGAAAAATTCAGGCCCTGATCCTGCTGGCCCACATCGATCCCGGCGTCTACTGCCCAGTGGCTCCAGTCCATTTCCCGCTCGCCGTGCAGGGTCGTGCGCTGCGCCGGCGGCGTGTGCAGCAGGCGCGGGTGGCACGCCGGGAATAGCCGGTCGGCGTGCAGCACCTTGAAGCTGCATTCGGCCTGGGAGCTGATGTCGTCACGCACCGCCAGGTCGATGGTCTGGCTGGCCATGTCGGGCACTTCGTCGGTGCTGAAAATCCACAGGTCCACCTCCGGGTGCTGGCGCCGAAAGTCGGCCAAGCGCGGTAATAGCCAATGGCGCGCAAAGGTCGGCGTGGTGTTGAGCACCAGTTGATTGGGCTTGCGGTACTGCCCCAGGCGGCGCACGCCCACCGCCAGTTGTTGCAGGAGGGCCTGGGTGGTGCTGAGAAAGTCGTGGCCGGCGTCGGTCAGGCTGACGCTGCGCCCGCTGCGCAAGAACAGCGGCTGTTCCAGGTAGGCCTCGAGGCTGCGGATCTGTTGGCTGATGGCCGATTGGGTCAGGTGCAGCTCTTCGGCGGCCTTGTGGAAACTGCCCAGTCGGGCGGCCGCTTCAAAGCCGCGCAGGGTGCCGAGTGGCGGCCAGTGGTTAAGCATGCTGATAAGTTCCTCTAATCAGTTTTCTACAAAATTCATCGTTTGTTCGGCTTTATGCGCCTACGTAGCATGTGTGGCACGAACCCGTGGGCAGTTTTCGCTGAACACAATGACTTAACTGATGGGGGCTTGTCATGCAGCACACTACAATTCCTGACAGCATTGGATGGATGCCCGCCGAGTGGTCGCCACACGCGGCGACCTGGATGGTCTGGCCCCATAACCAAGCCTTGTGGGAGACCACCTGGGGCGTGACCCTGGCCCAGGTGCAGCAGGACTTTGCCCGGGTCGCCAACGCCATCGCGCGCTTCGAACCGGTGAAGATGCTGGTGGATCCGTCCGCGCTGGCCAGTGCCACGGCGTTGTGTGGCACCGGCATCGAGTTGATCCCGCAGGCGGTCAACGACAGTTGGTGCCGCGATTCCGGCCCGACCTTTATCTGCCAGCCGCAGGGCGTGGCTGGGGTCAGCTGGCGCTTCAACGCCTGGGGCGGCAAGTCCGCCCATGACCTGGATGAAAGCCTGGCGCGCCGGGTGCTCAACCACCTGGGGTTGGACTGCTTCGGTACCGCGCTGAGCAACGAAGGCGGCGCCCTCCATGTCGATGGCGAGGGCACGCTGATCACCACCGAATCGGTGCTGCTCAACCCCAATCGCAACCCCGGCATGAGCAAGGCCGAGATCGAAGAGATCTTCGCGCGCCTGCTGGGCATCCGCAACACCATCTGGCTGCCCGGCGACCCGGATCACGTCACCGGCGACATGACCGACGGCCATGTCGATGGCGTCTGTGCCTTCGCCCGCCCCGGCGTGCTGTTGGTGGACGCTACCCGTGATCAAGGCTCGGTCTACGCCGACGTAGTACGCGAAAACCGCCGCGCCCTCGAACTGGCCACCGACGCCCGGGGCCGGCGCTTCGAGATGATCGAGCTGTACGAAGCCAGCGACGCCGTGGACAGCGCAGCCGACGTGTTCTGCGCCTCCTACACCAACTTCTACATCGCGAACGGCGCGATCATCATGCCGGCCTATGGCATTGCGGCCGACCGGGAGGCGGCGCAGGTGCTGGCTCAGGCGTTCCCCGGTCGCGAAATCGTGCCGGTGCAGATCAACCACCTGGCCCATGGCGGCGGCGGCGTGCATTGCATCACCCAGCAACAGCCAGTGTGGGTGAAGCCATGAGCCTGCTGACGATTGCCACCACCCAGATGCCCTGCACCTGGGACCTGCCCGCCAACCTCGACCGCGCCGAACAACTGGTGCGGGACGCTGCCGCGCAGGGCGCGCAAGTGATCCTGTTGCAGGAGCTGTTTGCCACGCCGTACTTCTGCATCGAGCAGCACCACAAGCATTTGGCGCTGGCCGAGGAGTACGCCCACAGCCGCGTGCTGCAGCGCTTCGCCGCCCTGGCCAGGGAGCTGGGGGTGGTGCTGCCGTTGAGCTGGTTCGAAAAGGCCGGCAACGCGTTCTTCAATTCCCTCAGCGTGGCGGATGCCGATGGGCGCTTGCTGGGGGTGTACCGCAAGACCCATATCCCCAACGCCATCGGCTATCAGGAGAAGGAATATTTCAGCCCCGGCGACACGGGTTTTCGCGTGTGGGACACGGCCTTCGGACGCCTGGGCATCGGCATCTGCTGGGACCAGTGGTTTCCCGAAACCGCGCGCTGCCTGGCGTTGCAAGGCGCCGAGGTGCTGCTGTTTCCCACCGCCATCGGCTCGGAGCCGGGCTGTGCGACGCTGGATTCGCGGGACCATTGGCAGGTGACCATGCGCGGCCATGCGGCGGCGAATATCCTGCCAGTGGTGGCCGCCAACCGCGTCGGCCGCGAAGTGGCGACCACCGATCCGGCGCTGCAAATGGCTTTCTATGGCTCATCGTTTATCTGCGACCACAAGGGCAAGTTGCTGGCCGAAGCCGATCGCGACAGCACCGGCGTGCTCGTGCAGCGCCTGGATCTGGCGGCGATGCGCGAAGAGCGCCTGACCTGGGGCATCTTCCGCGACCGTCGCCCGGAGATGTACGCCAGCCTGCTCACCCTCGACGGTCGTCCATCATGAAAATACTCTTGAGTTGTGCGCTGCTACTCGCCAGTGCCTGTGCGTCGGCCGATGACAAAACCCTCAAGCTCTACAACTGGGCCGACTATTTCGCCGCCGATACCCTGGCCAACTTCACCGCGGAAACCGGCATTCAGGTGATCTACGACGTGATGGACGGCAGCGAAACCCTGGAAGCCAAGTTGATGGCCGGCGGCAGCGGCTACGACCTGATCTTCCCCGGCGACACCGTGGCCGAACGGCTGATGCGTGCGGGCAGCCTGCAGACCCTGGACCCCGCCAAGCTTACTGCGCTGGCGGATATCGAGCCGGGCCTGCAACAGCTGCGCAGCCACTACGAGCATTCCAACCAGGCCACGGTGCCGTATACCTGGGGCACCATCGGCCTGACCTACAACACCCGGCAGATTGAACAACGCCTGCCGAACGCGCCGGTCAACAGCCTCGACCTGCTGTTCAAGCCGGAGCTGGCGGCCAGGTTCGCCGATTGCGGGATTTCGCTGATCGACTCACCGGACGAAGTCCTCGCCGTAGTGCTCAACTACCTGGGCCGCGACCCGCGCAGCGCCAAGCCCGAGGACCTGGCGGCGGCCAGTGAGTTGCTGCTCAAGGTGCGCCCTTATATCCGCAAGTTCCAGTCGCAACCGGTGACCGACCTGGTCAACGGCAACCTGTGCCTGTCCCTCGGCTACAGCGGCGACATGACCCAGGCCCAGCGCGCCGCCGACGCGGCCGGCAAGCCGGTGACCTTTGGTTATCACATCCCCCGCGAAGGCACCACGGTATGGATGGACACCATGGCCATCCCCGTCGATGCCCAGCACCCGGAATACGCCTACGCGTTTATCAACTTCGTGATGCGCCCGCAGAACATGGCTGCCATTACCAACCTTACCGGCTACCCCACGTCGAACGCCAAGGCCCGCCCGGACGTGGAAGCCAGCCTGCGCGACAACCCCGAGATCTACCCCGATGCGGCTACCTTCACGCGGCTGATCGCCGGCAAGGACATCCCCCAGGCCGATATGCGTGCACGTATGCGCGTGTGGACTAAATTCAAGACAGCAACCGTCAAGTGAGCCGCTTATGCCAACCCGTCGCACCTTCATCCAACAAGCCGCTGTGGTCAGCGCCATGACCCTGATCGCCCCGCACCTGCGCGCCGCCACTCGCGGCGGTTTCTACATGCCCGACGAAGGCGAAACACACCGCCAGGCCTTCATCGCCTTTGGCGCCCAGGACGCGATCTGGGAGGACTTCACCGCCGATGTGCAAGCCGCCCTGGGCCGCATCGCCCGGGCGATTGCCGCGTATGAACCAGTCACCGTGTTCTGCCGCGAAGACGAACGTTCACTGGCCGAAAAACACTGCGGCACACGCAATATCAACTTTGTCGAAACCGCGCTGGACGACATCTGGATGCGCGACACCGGCGCCAATTTTGTCATCGATGGCGCCGGCACCCAGCGTGCCGTGGACTTCAATTTCAACGGCTGGGGCAACAAGCAGCAGCACGCCGATGATGCGCTGTTGGCCGCGCTGGTCGCCGAAGAGACCGGGGCCAAGCCTGTGCGCAGCGAACTGGTGGGCGAGGGCGGTGCCATCGAAGTGGATGGCCTGGGCACCGGCATCATGACCGAAAGCAGCTGGATCAACCGCAACCGCAACCCCGACTGGAGCAAGGCCGAGGTCGAGGCCGAACTCAAGGAGCGCCTGGGCCTGCGCAAGATCATCTGGCTGCCGGGCATCAAGGGCAAGGACATCACCGACGCCCATGTGGATTTCTACGCGCGCTTCGTCGCGCCGGGCGTAGTGTTGGCCAACCTCGACACCGACCCTGAATCCTACGATCACAAGGTCACCCTGGCGCACCTGGAGATCCTCAAGAACGCCAGCGACGCCGACGGCCGCCCATTGCAGGTACACACCGTGTCGCCGCCGCTCAAACCACGCAAAAACCGCTTCAGCCAGGGCAACCCGGACTTCGCTGCGGGCTACATCAATTACTTCGTGATAAACGGTGCGGTTATCGCCCCGGAGTTCGGCGACCCGCTGGCAGACCGCAAGGCGCTGGACTTGCTGGCCCGGCTCTACCCGCAGCGCAAGGTGCTCCAGCTCAATATCGACGCGATTGCGGCGGGTGGCGGCGGCATTCACTGTGTGACGAGCCATCAGCCTTTGGTTTAGTCTGGAGCGCTTCGTTGATCGCAAGCGCCTCTGGAGCAGTAAGCATGACCGACTACGTACCCCCAAAAGTGTGGACCTGGGACACCGAAAACGGCGGCACCTTTGCCAGCATCAACCGGCCCATCGCCGGCGCCACCCATGACAAAGAGCTGCCGGTCGGCAAGCACCCGCTGCAGTTGTACTCCCTGGCCACGCCCAATGGGCAGAAGGTCACGATCCTGCTGGAAGAGCTGCTGGCCCTGGGGCACAGCGGCGCCGAATACGATGCCTGGCTGATCAAGATCGGCGACGGCGACCAGTTCGGCAGCGGCTTTGTCGGGGTCAACCCGAACTCCAAGATCCCGGCGTTGCTCGACCGCAGCGGCGCAAACCCGATTCGCGTGTTCGAGTCCGGCGCGATCCTGCAGTACCTGGCAGAGAAGTTCGGCGAGTTTTTCCCAACAGAGCCTGCGGCCCGGGCGGAGTGCCTGTCGTGGCTGTTCTGGCAGATGGGCAGCGCGCCATACCTGGGCGGCGGCTTCGGGCATTTTTATGCCTATGCGCCAAGCAAGATGGAATACGCGATCAACCGCTTTGCCATGGAGACCAAGCGTCAGCTGGATGTGCTGGACCAGCGTCTGGCGGTGAGTGAGTACATTGCGGGTGATGAGTACACCATCGCCGATATTGCCATCTGGCCTTGGTACGGTGGGTTGGTCAAAGGGCGCTTGTATGGGGCGGCGGAGTTTTTGTCGGTGCATGAGTACAAGCACGTGCTGCGTTGGGCCGAGGCGATTGAAGCGCGGCCGGCAGTGCAGCGGGGGCGGCGGGTGAACCGGGTGTCGGGGCCGGTCGAGGAACAGTTGGCCGAACGCCACGACGCCAGCGACCTGGACTGACGCAGTAGAGCAAATGTAGGAGAACCCCTGTGGGAGCGGGCTTGCCCGCGATAGCGGTGTGTCAGTCACACATCAGTCGACTGACACTCCCTCATCGCGGGCAAGCCCGCTCCCACAGTTAGATCTCCCACAGTAGTTGTATCTGTATACTCCAGACTATTTGTAGCGCTGCTCGAACACCGCCACCTGCTCCGGCTTGATCAGCTCAAACGGCACCCACACTTCCGACTCGATCGCTTCACCCTTGATCATCCGAATCGCCGACTCCACCGCCTTGGCCGCCTGCGCCTTCGGGTCCTGGAACACCGACGCCGCCAACAACCCACGCTTCACCGCCGCCAACCCATCCGGCAAACCGTCGATGCCGACAATCGCCACATCCCCCTTGGCCTTGCCCGCCTGTTGCAACGCCATCCCGGCGCCGATGGCCATTTCGTCGTTGTTGGCGACAATCGCATCGAACTGGGTGCCTGCCAGCAGCCAGTTGCTGGTCAGGTCCATGCCTTTGCTGCGTTGCCATTCGGCGCTTTGCTGCTCGACCACCTTGATCCCGGGAAAGTCCTTGAGCACCTGCTTGGCGCCTTCGGTGCGGTCGTGGGTGGCGTTCTGTGCGAGGTCGCCCATGATGATCGCCACGTTGCCTTTGCCGCCGAGTTTTTCCGCGAGGAAGCGCATCTGCAACTGCCCGGCCTCGATGTCATTGGAGGCCACGGTGACCACGCCCTTGGGCAGCGTGCGTTCATCCGGGTGGCGGTTGACGTACACCAACGGCGTCTTGGCGGCCACGGCGGCGCGGGTCATGTTGGCGGTGGCGGAGGTGTCCACCGGCAGCACGATCACCGCGTCGACTTTCTGGTTGAGAAAGCCTTCGACCTGGTTGAGTTGGCGCACCACGTCGCCCTGGGCGTCTTCGAACTGGATCTTCACGTCTTGCTGCTTGGCGGCCGTTTCCAGGCCGTTGCGCACGTAGGTCATGAAGTTATCGTCGACCCGCGCAATGCTCACGCCGATGCGGTAATCGGCGAGCGCCCACGGGCTGAACAGCAGCAACAGCGAGGCAACAATCAACGAATAGCGGTTCATAAGGGTGGTCCTTTTATTGTTATAGGGTGAACGCTTGACGGAATCGCTCCAGGGCCAGTTCGCTGTCGCCGCTGGCCCAGCCTTCGAGTCCGACCACGCCGGTGTAGCCCATGGCATGCAAGGCCCTGGCAATCGCAGGGTAGTGGATTTCACCGGTGCCGGGTTCCTTGCGCCCCGGCACGTCGGCCACCTGGATTTCGCCGATGGCGCTGCCGGCGCGCTGGATCAGTTCGATCAGGTTACCTTCGCCGATCTGCGCGTGGTACAGGTCCAGGTTCATTTTCAGGTGCGGGCTGCCCACGGCTTCGATCAGCGCCAGGGTGTCGTCGGCGCGGGCGAATGGGGTGCCGGGGTGGTCCACTTCGGTGTTGAGGTTTTCCAGCAGGAACACGCGGCCGGCGTCTTCCCCCAGGCGGGCGATTTTTTCCAGGGTCTTGCAGGCGCTCAGCCACATGCGCCCGGTGGTGTGGCTGACCGGTTGCACCGGCAGCCCGCCTTCACCCAGGCCAGTGCCGTGCAGGTTGAGGCTGGGGCAATTCAAGCGCTCGGCAACGCCGAGGGATTCGCGGGCGCTGTCGAGCAGTTGGCGGATGCCCTCGGGGTCGGTGAGGGTGCCGCTGATGTAGCCGGTCATCGAGGTGAAGTCGGCGCCGGTGGCCGCGAGGGCGCCGATGTCCTTGTTGGTCCAGTTCCAGATCTCGGCGCTGAAGCCCAGCTCATGGATGCGCTTTACGCGCTCGATGAAGGGCAGGTCGAGAAACACCATCTCGGCACTAATCGCCAGTTTGAACGGGCTCATACGGCCACCGCCTTGCCTTGCTGGAACGACTCGATGCACGCGCGGGCAATCGCCAGGGCGGCGCGGGCGTCTTCGCCGCTGGCCATCGGCTTGGCGCCGGTGCGCAGGCAGTCGGCGAAGTGATTGAGTTCGGCGATGTAGGCGTCGCGCAAGAGGTCGGTGTCGAGGCGCTGGGTATCGGCCTGGATGCCCTGAGCCAGGTAGCGCACCAGGTCCGAATCATTCAGGCTGCCCATGCTCAGCATGCCTTCGCTGCCGAACACTTCGCCGCGCACGTCGTAGCCGTACACGGCCTGGAAGTTGGCCTCGGCGGTGGCGATGGCGCCGTTGTCGAAGCGGATCGCGACCACGGCGGTGTCGAGGAAGCCTTTGCTCTTGTACGCCGGGGCGATCAGCGCATCGGCCATCACATACACCTGCACGGCTTCAGCGCCGGGGTTGAGGTAGCGCAGGGTGTCGAAGTCGTGGATCAGGGTTTCGAGGAAGATCACCCATTGCGGCGACGCAGCGGGATTGTTCAACGCCGGGTCGCGGGTTACCGAGCGCAGCAACTGTGGGGTGCCGATGCGCCCAGCGGCGACGTCGAGGTGGGCAGTGCGAAAGCTCTTGGCGAAGCGCCGGTTGAACCCGACCTGCAACGGCACATGGGCATCGGCGGCGGCAGCGATGGCGCGGTCGGCTTCATCGAGGGTGATGGCCATGGGTTTTTCGCAGAAGATCCCCTTGCCGGCGCGGGCGGCGCTAATCACCAGTTCGGCGTGGCTGCGGGCGGGGGCTGCGATGATCACGCCGTCGATGTCCGGGTCGTCGAGCAGCTGCTGCGGGTCGGTGTAGACCTTGTCCACGCCCAGTTCGGCGGCGAGGCGGGCGGCTTGGCCCGGAGTCGGGTCGGCAATGGCGACCAGGCTGGCACCGGGGATATGCCGCGCCGCCGTCAAACCGTGGAAGCTGCCCATGCGACCAGCACCGATCAAGCCCAGGCGGATGTTCTGTGTACTCATGAAGTGACCCCTTTTTTATTGTTGGCCTCAGGACAGTCCTGATGGGTAAAGGGGTAGGAGCAAAGGCTGTGCCAAATTATAAGTGGTTGATAAACAACAATTATTAAAAATCCATAAACAAAAAGTGTTCATTTTGATGACATGCCTATACTGACATGTCAAAAACATGAACATGGACACCCCGCAATGAGCATGACGTTCAGCGTACAAGACCTCGACTACCTCACCGCCCTGGGGCCGGCAGCGCTGAATGACGGCCCCGTGGCCGCGCTGGAACAGGCATGGCACGCGTGCCTGGCTGGCGCGGTTGAACGCCCGGCGGCTGTGCGTCAAGTGATCTGGGAGTCGTGGCGGCGCAGTGTGCAGGCGGGGATTGATCCGGCGGACAACGCCTATCGCTTTGTCGCGCCGGATAGCCTGAGCGCGACCCTGGCCACGCACCGCGTGCTGATCGCCGCAGCGGCGCAGGTCATGCATGGCCTGCTGGCCTACAACCCGCGCGGGCATATCAACCTCACCGATGCCGACGGCACCACCCTGTACTTTTGCGGGCTGGACATCACCCCGGTGGGCAGCCGCCTGTTGGAGTCGGTGCAAGGCACCAACTGCACCGGCCTGGCACTGGCCGAGGACCGTCTGGTGTACGTGCTGGCCGAGGAAAACTTCGCCACGGGCCTGCGCCAGCGCCGCATGCACTGCGCCGCCGCGCCGATCAAGAACGCCCAGGGCCAGACCCTGGCCATGCTCACCCTCACCGCCGAGCCCGGCTGGTTCCACTTCCACACCCTCGGCACCGTGCAAGCGGCGGCGGACGCCGTGTCGAGGCAGATGGCCCTGCAAGCGCTGCTGGAAGAACAGCAAACCGTGCTCGAAGTGCTCAACGAAGGCCTGGTGGTACTGGATGAGCGCGGCTGCATCAAGGCGCTTAACCGTTACGCCCGGCAGTTGTTCGGCGTGGGGCTGGAGCTGATCGGCCGCCCGTTCCAGCAGCTGGGCCGCAGCGAGCTGAGCGATACCCTCGGCGAACCCGTGCGCGACCTCGACTGCACGTTCCACCTGCACGACCGCAGTCAGCTCGCCTGTCTGGTTTCAGTGTGCCCGCTGGAGCAGGGCGGGGTGATCGTCTCGCTGCGCGAGAACCGACGCATCCGCGAAATCACCCGGCGCATCATCGGCACCCAGGCCAGCTACACCTTCGACACCATCCAGGGCCAGTCACGGGCGATCCAGGACGCATTGCACCTGGGGCGCATCGCCAGTCGCAGCGACTCCACCACCCTGATCCTCGGCGAAAGCGGCACCGGCAAAGAGCTGTTTGCCCAGGCGATCCATAACGGCAGCGACCGCCACAAAGGCCCCTTCGTGGCGGTCAACTGCGGCGCGATCCCGCGCGACCTGGTGCAAAGCGAACTGTTCGGGCATGTCGAAGGCGCGTTCACCGGCGCCACCCGGGGCGGCTCGGCGGGCAAGTTCGAACTGGCGGATGGCGGCACGATTTTTCTCGATGAAATTGGCGACATGGCCTTCGACGCCCAGGTCAGCCTGCTGCGGGTGTTGCAGGAGGGCGAAGTGACCCGCGTCGGCGCGAAGAACTCGCGGCGCGTGGATGTGCGCATCATTGCCGCGTCACACCGCAACCTGAGCCAGGCGGTGGCCGAGGGTGCGTTTCGTGAAGACCTTTACTACCGCCTCAATGTGTTGAACCTGACCGTGCCGCCGCTGCGCATGCGCCGTGAAGACATTCCGTTGCTGGCGCGGCACTTCCTTGCGCGTTACGCCCGTTCGTTGCGCAAGTCCGTGGAGGGCTTTGCGCCGGATGCGCTGGCGTTGCTGTGTGCCTACCCGTGGCCGGGCAATGTGCGTGAGTTGGAAAACAGCATTGAGCGCGCGACCAACCTGGCGATGGGGGCGTTGATCCAGCCGCTTGACCTGCCGTTGGACACCAAGCCGCGCGCGTCGCAGCGCGTGTACGAGCCGCAGCCGGCGCAGGACCTCAGCAGCCATGAAATGAATGCGATCGTTGCGGCGCTGGAAAGCACGGGTGGCAATATCCGCTTGGCCGCGCGGCAGCTGAACGTGTCGCGGGGCGGGCTGTACAACAAGATGAGTAGGTTTGGCTTGAGTGCCAGCGACTATCGCAATAGCTGAGCCTCACGCCGATCAACCTGTGGGAGCTGGCTTGCCTGCGATAGCGGTACATCAGTCACTACTGAGGTGCCTGGCCCACCGCTATCGCAGGCAAGCCAGCTCCCACAGTTTTTGATCTCCATGTATCAGGTGCAGATGTTTTCTGAGGTGACGATTTGAGGCGGTACGTACACCCGATGCCTGACCGGATCGAACGCTTCGGCGCTCTGCAATTCAACCAACAACTCCACCAACGCCACCGCCGTCTGCCTCGGCTGCGAATCCATCACCACATCCACCAACCCCTGGCTCAACGCCTGACGCGACAGCTCCGTGGACTCCTGCAAGATGCAACACAACGCCGGCCGCTTGGGCAGCTGCGCCAGGGCGCTGATGATGCCGTCGCCGCCGCCGCCCACCACACACAGGCCGCGCAGGTCGCTGTGGCGGGTGATCAGGTCGAGGGTGGCTTCTTCGGTGATGTCGCAGTTGTCCAGGTTGATCAGTGGCTCCAGCGGCTTGAGCCCCGGCGCGTGTTCGGCGAGGTAGCTGTGCAGGCCCGTGACCCGCGCCTGGTGGCCGAGGAAGCGGTGGCCGCCGAGCAAGATCCCCACGCTGCCTTTGCGCGCGCCGCAGGTGCGGGCGAGCAGCCAGCCCATGGTGCGGCCGACGACGTGGTTGTCCTGGCCGACGTAGGGTTCCGCCGCGTGTTCGTGGATATCCGAGAGCAGGGCGACCACGGGCACACCGGCTTCGCGGATCTGCGCCAACGTGGCATTGATCAGCGGGTGGGCAAAACTCACCACGGCGAGGGCGTCGCATTGCACCGCCAGTTGTTCGATCTGCGCGACGATGGCGCTGGGGCTGCGATCGACGATGTAGTCGAATTGGCAGGTCAGGTTGGCCCCGGCGTGGTGCTCGGCCGCCTGCGCAATCGCCTGCGCCAGGCTGGCGTAGAACGCCTGGGCGGTGGCCAGCAGCAGGATGCCAAAGCGGTAAGTCGGCCGGCGTTCGCGGATGCGCTGGCCGATCAGCCGCGCGGCGAAATAGCCCACGGCTTCGGCGGCCTGGAACACCTGTTCGGCGGTGTCTGGATTGACCGGCGCGCGGGCGTTCAACACCCGGTCGACGGTGGCTACGCTGAGGCCCGCCTGGGCGGCAACAGTGGCGATGGTTGGGCGTTTATTGTTGTGCATGGCTGGCCCCTTGAGCGTCTTGATAGAAAACTATCAAGCCCCGCTGGGCCTGGATGATAGCTTGATAGGGAATGGATTCAAGGCCTTGAGGGCGATTTAGCGCTTCTCTATCGTGGGTTGCACAACGCACCTGAAACCCACGCTTGCGGAGAACAATAACAATGCCTGAACACACCGCTCACACCGCCCGGCGCGACTACAGCCTCACCGGCCTCGAAGCCGCCCGCGCCGCCGAAAAAGGCCTGGTCTCGGCCAGCTGGTATCAATCACCGATTTCCCGCAAACGCATGAAAGAACTGATGCAGCGCCGCGACGGCCCGGCCCTGCGCGACACTGCCCTGTGGCTGCTCGCGCTGGTCGCCAGCGGGTTTGGCGGCTACTGGTTCTGGGGCTCCTGGGCCTGCGTGCCGTTCTTTATCGTGTACGGCGTGCTGTACGGCACCGCGTCCAACCCGCGCTGGCACGAAACCGGCCACGGCACCGCGTTCAAGACCCGCTGGATGAACGATGTGCTGTATCAGATCGCAAGCTTCATGTGCATCTTCGAACCCCATGTGTGGCGCTGGAGCCATGCGCGGCACCACACCGACACCATTGTCGTCGGCCGCGACCCGGAGATCGTCGAGCCGCGTCCGCCGAGCTTGCTGATGATGTTCTTGAGCCTGTTCAACCTGCCCCTGGCCTGGAAGACCTTCAGCGGCGTGGCCCGTCATGCCGCCGGCAAGATGAGCGCGCAAGAGGCCGACTTCATCCCTGAATCCGAATGGCCCAAGGTGTTCCGTGCCGCGCGGATCTGGGTAGGGATTTATGCCGTGGTCATCGGCGCCGCGCTCTACTTGCACAGCTGGTTGCCGCTGATGCTGATCGGCCTGCCTAGCATTTACGGCGCATGGCTCGGCTACCTGTTCGGCCTGACCCAACACGTCGGCCTTGCCGAAGACGTGCTCGACCACCGCAGCAACTGCCGCACCATCTACATGAACCGCGTGCTGCGCTTTATCTACATGGACATGAACTACCACCTCGAACACCACATGTACCCGATGGTGCCGTACCACGCGCTTGAGCAACTGCACGAAGAGATCCGTGGTGACTGCCCGCCGCCGTACGCGAACCTTTTCGCGGCGTACAAGGAAATCCTGCCGACGGTGTGGAAGCAGCGCAGCGATCCGAATTATTTCATCCAGCGCCCAACACCCTGTGGCGACGGAGCTTGCTCCCGCTGGGCTGCGCAGCAGCCCCAATGACGGCACCGCATTTTTTCAGACAAATCCTGACAGCTGAGGTTGGGGCCGCTTCGCAGCCCAGCGGGAGCAAGCTCCCTCGCCACAGGATTAGCCAATCACCTGGAGACAAATGCCATGAACGATCAATGGATCGACGTCTGCGCCGTGGGCGAAATAGACGAAGAAGACGTGTTGCGCTTCGACCACGGCGCCCACACCTACGCGGTGTATCGCTCGGCGGAGAATGAGTTTTTCGCCACCGCCGGCCTGTGCACCCACGAGAAAATCCACCTCGCCGACGGCCTGGTGATGGACCACGTGATCGAATGCCCCAAGCACAACGGGCGCTTTGACTACCGCACCGGCAAGGCCATGGGCGCGCCGGTGTGCGTCAACCTCAAGACCTACCCGGTGCGGATCGAAGCGGGGCGGGTGTTGCTCGCCGTCACGGTGTGACGATGAACGCGCCCTTGATTATCGTCGGCGCCGGCCATGCCGGTGGCCGTGCAGCGCTGACCCTGCGCGAAGAAGGCTACACAGGGAGGCTGATCCTGATCGGCGACGAACCGCACTTGCCCTACGAACGGCCACCGCTGTCCAAGGGGCTGTTGCAAGGCACGGCGGATCTGGCCGGCTACAGCCTGTGCGACGAGGAGCGCTTGGCCGCGTTGAACATCGAACATATTGCCGCCAACCCGGTGACGCAGTTGCAGCCCGAGCAACACCGCCTGCAACTCGCCGACGGCCAATGGTTGCCCTACGCCGGTTTGTTGCTGGCCACCGGTGGCCGCGCCCGGCGCTTGCCCCAGGCGCCGGCCGACGTGCTGTACCTGCGTACCCACGATGAAGCGTTGGCCCTGCGTGATGCGCTCACGCCTGGCACGCGATTAGTGGTGGTCGGCGGCGGGTTTATCGGCCTGGAAGTGGCAGCGACGGCCCGTGGCCTGGGCTGTGAAGTGACGGTGCTGGAAGCCGGGCCGCGCCTGGCGGGGCGGGTGTTGCCGCCGGTCATTTCCGAGGCGTTGCTGCAATTGCATCGCGAGCACGGCGTGGATGTGCGCTTGAACGTGGCACTGGAATCCATCCAGGCGGAGGGCGTGCTGCTGGTGGACGGCCAGCGCCTGCCCTGCGACCGGGTGGTGGTGGGTATCGGCATGCTGCCCAATATCGAGCTGGCGACGGCGGCCGGGTTGGACGTGGGGCAGGGCATTCGTGTGGATGGGTTTCTGCGCACCAGCGCGGCCAACATCTATGCGGCCGGCGATGTCTGCGAGTTTCGCCAGGATGGCCTGTACCAGCGCCAGGAAACCTGGCGCAACGCCGAAGCCCAGGGCCGGCATGCGGCGCTGAACCTGCTGGGGCGCGAGTTGCCCTTCGACGCGCTGCCGGGTTTCTGGTCCGACCAGTACGACTGGGGCTTGCTCACCGTGGGGACGATGACGCCCGCCGTGGTCAGCCGCACCTTGCCCGGTGGCGGCTTGCTGCAGTTCTACCTCGACGCCGAGCAGCGTTTGCAAGGCGCCTGCGGCTGGGCGCCGGGCAGTGGCGCGGCCAAGGATATCAAGCTGTGTGAACGCCTGATCACGGCGCGTGTGGTGCTGAGCGCGGCCGACCTGGCCGACCCCGAACTGTCCCTCAAACACCTGCTGCGAGGCTAAGATGCGCCAATTCCTGGTATTCCAATCCCTGTGGGCGATGCAGACCGAACCCGGTCCTCTCGAGGCGCAACTGGACCGCATCAAAGCCGCCGGTTTCGACGGCATCACCGACCACTACTGGAAGCCCGCCGATGTTACCCGCCTGCACGCCGCCGCCTCGGCCAGGGGCTTGCAGATCGAGGGCCAACTGTTCCCGCAATCGGTGGATGACCTGGCGGCCGCGCTGGATGTGATCAGCCGCCATGGCTGTCACCACCTCACCTTGCAGGCCGACGTGCGCCCGCGCACCCAGGCCGAAGCCGCGCGGCTGGTGGAAGGCTGGCAGCGCCTGGCCGAGCAGGTGGATTTTCCGGTGTTGCTGGAAACCCATCGCTATCGGCTGACCAACGACCTGCTGTTCACCCTGGATCTGCTGGCGCAGATGCCGGATTTGCAGCTGCTGGCCGACCTGTCCCATTACGTGGTGGGGCGCGAACTGCCCGAGCCGGGTGCCGTTGAAGATGATGAACAGATCCGTACGATCCTGCGCCACAGCTGGGGTTTTCATGGGCGTGTGGCGAGCAGCGAACAGGTGCAGGTGTCGCTGGAGTTTCCCCAGCACCAACCCTGGGTGCAGCGCTTCACCGAGTGGTGGCGCTACGGGATCGAAGACTGGCTGGCGCGGCCCGATACGCCGCACAGCCTGTCCTTCACCTGCGAGCTGGGCCCGCCGCCCTATGCGATCACTGGGGCGGATGGCCGTGAGATCAGTGATCGCTGGAGTGAGGCCTTGAAGCTGCAAGCGTTGATCCGCGAGGTGTGGCGCAGCTGTCAGAAATGATCTGCCAATATGTGGGAGCGGGCTTGCCCGCGATAGCTATGTGTTGGGCGCTGAGATTTTTTGGTCGGGGTACATATCCATTATTTAGGTAACGGCTGATTATGGTTCCGCCCTTACGGCGGCTCACTTTTGGAAGGACCCAAAAGTAAGCAAAAGGTCCTCGCCCCACCACTCGGCACCTCGCCTAGGCTCGGTGTGCCCTCTCTCCGGCTTGAATCCGTGGGCCGCCGTCATGGGCCATCCTTGGCCCAGGACGGCTAACCCGGCGTCCTGCCGGGTTACCCACGGATTCAAGCCTGCGTTCGGCCAGCGTGGTTAACGGGGCGCTTAAGATCAAAAGCCAGAGCGCGGCGGCCTTAGAGTCGACCGATTCTTTGTGTCGATCTCGGTTCAAATGTGGGAGCTGGCTTGCCTGCGATGCAGACAACTCGGTACATCAGGCACACCCAGTTGATGCTATCGCAGGCAAGCCAGCTCCCACATTGGATATTTGTTGGTCTTAGAACGGTGTCAGGTCAGCAGGCCAGTGCTGACCGCCACAATCAGGAACACCCCCAACAACGCCCGGTAAATCACAAACGGCCAAGTCGAAAACCGCTCCAAAAACTTCATCAACCCCCAGATCGCAAAAAACGCCGAGACGCTCGCCACCACCAGGCCAAACAGCAGATGGGGCCAGGCGTGGGCCGGCAAGTCGGCGTGCAGCAGCACCCACAGCTCTTTCAGCCCGGCGAGGGCAATGGCCGGCAGGCCCAGCAGGAAGGAGAAACGCGCCGCCTCTTCACGCTTGAAGTTGAGGAACAGCGCGGCGGTCAAGGTCGAGCCCGAGCGCGATACCCCCGGAATCAACGCACCAATCTGCGCAATGCCGACGATCAACGCGTCACGCAGGCGCATCTCACCCATTTCCCGCGTGTGGCGTGCGCGCACTTCCGCCACGGCCAGCAGCACGGCCATGACCACGCAGGAAATGCCGATCACCATCAACCCACGCAACGGCGAGTTGCACGCGTTCAAGGTCGAAGACAGTGCCAATCCGGCGATGCCGATGGGAATCGTCGCCAGTACAATCGCCACTGCCAGCTTGAACCAGCGGTCGTTGTAGTCGCCTCGGCGCACCGCACTGAGGCTGCCGGTGGTCACTTGGCGCACGTCGCGCCAGAAGTAACTGACCACCGCCGCCAGCGCCGCCAATTGCATCGCCGCCGAAAACGCCGAGCCCGGGTCTTGCCAGCCGATCAGGGCGGGCACCACGCGCATATGGGCGGTGGACGACACCGGCAACAGCTCGGTGATGCCCTGGATCACGCCCAGGATGAAGATTTGCAAGTAATCCAGGGAGGCAAAGCCCACATCCAGGCCCGCGGTACAGACGTTGCTCACAGTGCGTGTCCTTGAGAAAAAAACGGAATCCCGGGCAGTCTAGGCTAAATGTTTCAGGATGTTGCCATGGCCCCGCACAAATCCGCCTTCGGTTCAGCAAACAGAAAGGTTGGACAATGTATTGGCCTGCATGAAGGTTTTGTGAACAATGGCGCCCTGCATTTTTCACCGAGAGTCCCATGCCTGAAACCACCGTAGAACTGATCCAGACCGGCCCCGAAGACGCCGAGCTGATCCGCAATCTCTACCAGTACTACGCCTACGAGTCGTCGGACTGGGAGCAGGAAGATGTCGAGGGCGACGGCCGTTTCTACATCCATGACGAACACCTGGCGCGCTACTGGCAAGACCCGCAGTGGAGCGCCAATCTGTTGCTGGTGGATGGCTATATCGCCGGCTTCCTGCTGATCGAAGGCAGTGAAATCCCGGGGATGGACGCCCTGGAGTTGGCCGATCTGTTTATTCTCAAGCGCTATCGCCGCAAAGGCATCGGCCGCGCCATTGCCACCCAGGTGCTGTGCAGCGGCGCGGCCAATTGGCTGGTGCGTTTCTATGATCAGGACGAAGTGTCCCAGGCGTTCTGGCGCACCGTGCTGGATAACCTGCCGCGCCCGGTGCAGACCCTGGAGCTGGAGGATGAACCTAACCTGGTGAGCTACTTGATTACGCGGGTGGCGCTGCATTAAACGCTTGCTGCATCACCTGCGGCGGTTGGCCGAAGGCGCGCAGGAACGCCTGGCGCATGCGCTCGCGGTCACCAAAACCGGTTTCGCGGGCCACCACTTCCACCGGGTGGCGGCTGGTTTCCATCAGCGTGCGCGCGGCTTCCACTCGCAGGGCTTCGATGGCCTTGGCCGGGGTTTGCCCGGTTTCTTCGCGGAACACCCGGCTGAACTGGCGCGGGCTGAGCCGTGCGACGTCGGCCAAGGCGTCCACGGACAGATCGTGGGTGAGGTTTTCGCGGGCGTAGGCCAAGGCCAGCTGCACGCGGTCTGATTTCGGGTCCAGTTCCAGCAATGCCGACAGTTGCGACTGTTCGCTGCCCCGGCGCTGGGCGATCACCAGTTTGCGCGCGATGCGCCGCGCGAGGTCGCTGCCCAGGTCGTTCTCGACCATGGCCAGGGCCATGTCTACGCCGGCGCTCATGCCGGCGCCGGTCCAGATCTGGCCGTCCACCACGAACAAGCGGTCTTCGTCCAACTGGATCTGCGGGTAGCGCTTGCGAAAGGCCGGCGCGTGAATCCAGTGGGTGGTGGTGCGTTTGCCTTCCAGCAGGCCGGCTTCGGCCAATACGAAGATGCCCATGCACAACGACGCGACCCGCCGCGATTGGGCGGCGGCGGCCGTGACCAGCGCCAGCAGGTTGGCCTCCGGCAGGCGAAATTCCATGTAGCCGCCGACGATCAGCGTGTCATAGCCCTCGGGCCGGATCGGCGTGGTATTCACCGAGAACCCCTGGGACGTCATCACCGCGCCGCCACGCTCCGACACCAGGTGGAACTCATAGGCCGGCTCGCCCCGCAGCAGGTTCGCGCACTCGAACACCGAGCCGACACTGAGGCTCAGGCATTCAAAATTCGGGTAAACCAGCAGCGCAACGCTGTGCATCGCATCTCTCCAAGGGGCGGGGGAGGTGGGATTGTCGGCGGCTGGCGGGCAAACGGCAACTGCCAGCGTGCATGTCCGAAAACCTTGCGGATATGACGTTGTGCCGTTGCGCCCCGACTCCTAAGCTTCAACCCTCAGTCATCCCGAGGCACTCGACAATGAAAGTATTGATGGTTTTGACCTCTCACGATCAGTTGGGCAATACCGGCCGCAAGACCGGTTTCTGGCTCGAAGAGTTTGCGGCACCGTATTACGCGTTCCTGGATGCGGGTGCCGACGTGGTGCTGGCATCCCCGGCCGGCGGGCAGCCGCCGCTGGACCCGGTCAGCGACCTGCCGGACTTCCAGACCGAACAGACCCACCGCTTCGCCGCCGACCCGGCTGCGCAGCAGGCGCTGGCTACTACGCTGAAGCTGGACGCGGTGAACGCCGCCGACTTCGACACCGTGTTCTACCCAGGCGGCCACGGCCCGCTGTGGGACCTGGCGGAGTCGCCAGTGTCGATAGCGCTGATCGAGGCGTTCGAACGCGCCGGCAAGCCCATCGGTTTTGTCTGCCATGCGCCGGGCGTGCTGCGCCACGTCAAGGCGGTCAACGGTGAGCCGTTGGTCAAGGGCCGTCGCGTCACCGGCTTCTCCAACTCGGAAGAGGCGGCGGTGGAATTGACCGACGTGGTGCCGTTTTTGGTGGAAGACGAATTCAAGAAGCTCGGCGGCAAGTACGAGAAGGGCGCTGATTGGCAATCCTTTGTGATCGTCGATGGCTTGCTGGTCACCGGGCAGAACCCGGGCAGCTCCAGCGATGTGGCCAAGGCGCTGCTGAAACTCACCGCGTAAGTTAACTCATCACTTTTTATTGATTGGCGACTCCACGGAGTCGCCAAGGCTTTTGCTCGTCCAGGATTTGGAAAACCCCACATGACCGACAACGTTTTGAACACCCCGCTGCAACTGGGCCGACACACCCTGAACAACCGCATTGTGCTGCCACCGTTGACCCGCCAGCGCAGCGCCCAACCGGGTGATATCGCCACCGACCTGATGGCCGAGTACTACCGCCAACGCGCTTCGGCGGGGTTTATGGTCAGCGAAGGTACGCAGATCGAACCGCGTGGCCAGGGCTACGCGTGGACGCCGGGCATCTACACGCCGGCGCAGATCGAGGGCTGGCGCCAGGTCACCGACGCGGTGCATGCCGAGGGCGGGGTGATCTTTGCCCAGTTGTGGCATGTGGGGCGCGTGTCCCATCACGATTTGCAACCCGAGGGCGCAGCCCCCGTTGCGCCGTCGGCGATCCAGCCGCAGCAGGTCAAGGCTTTTATCGAAACCGCGCCGGGCGTCGGTGAACTGGTGCAACCGCCGGTGCCGCGCGCGCTGAGTACGCAAGAGGTCAAGGACCTGGTCGGGCTGTATGCCCAGGCGGCGCGCAACGCGATAGCGGCCGGGTTTGACGGTGTGGAGATTCATTCGGCCAACGGTTACCTGGTCAACCAGTTCATCTCGGCCCATGCCAATCAGCGTGAGGATGAATACGGCGGCTCACTGCACAATCGCCTGGGTTTCCTGCGGGAAATCGTCGAGGCCGTCAGTGAGGCCATCGGCGCGCAACGCCTGGGTGTGCGTTTTTCGCCGCTGTTCAGCGGCACGGACCAGGACCGGGTGTATATCGGCCTGGTGGAAGAGGATCCGCACCACACCTATATCGAAGCCGTGAAAGTGCTGGAAGCGGCGGGCATCGCCTACCTGTCCATCGCCGAAGCCGACTGGGACAACGCGCCGGAACTGCCGGAAACCTTCCGCCGTGCCGTGCGCGAGAGTTTCAGCGGGCGGATCATCTATGCCGGGCGATATACCGCTGAACGCGGTGAGAAACTGGTGCAGTCGGGGCTGGCGGACTTGATTGCGTTTGGTCGGCCGTTTATTGCCAACCCGGATCTGCCGCAACGGCTGTTTAACGGCTGGCCGCTGAACCCACTGCGGGTTGAAGGCATGTACGGCGGCTCGGAGCAGGGCTACACCGATTACCCGACTTACGCTGCGGCCTCCTAAACAACACAGTTCAACTGTGGGAGCTGGCTTTTGTGGGAGCTGGCTTGCCTGCGATGCAGGCACCTCGGTGCATCAGGTGTACCGAAGTGATGCTATCGCAGGCAAGCCAGCTCCCACACAAGCCAACCCCACACAAACCGGCTTCCACAGTTGATGGGTGCTGGGGTCAGATCACCTGCAACACAATCTTGCCAATATGCTCCCCACCTTCCATCCGCCCATGGGCCTTGTCAGCCTCGGTGTAGTCAAACACCTGATCAATCATCGGCAGGCAGCGCCCGGCTGACAGCACCGGCCAGACATGTTCGCGCAACTGCTCGGCAATGGCGGCCTTCTCGTCCTTGGTCCGCGCGCGCAACAACGAACCAGTCACAATCGCGCGTTTGCCGAGGATGGTCAGCAGGTCCACGTCATTGGCCTTGGCGCCGCCCAGAAAGCCCAGCATCACCAGGCGGCCGTCCATGCTCAACGCCTTGAGATTGTTGTTGAGGTACGAGCCGCCCATGATGTCGAGGATCACATTCGCGCCCTCGGCGCCGATGACCTCGGCGAAGTCCTGCTCGCGATAGTTGATCGCCTCGGCCCCCAGGTCACGGATGGCGGCGCATTTTTCGGCGCTGCCGGCGGTAGCGAACGTGTGGATGCCGAACTCGCGGCACAGCATCAGCGCGGTGGTGCCGATGCCGCTGGTGCCGCCGTGGATCAGCACGCGCTGGCCCTGGTGGGCGCCGCCGATGCCGAACAGGTTGGCCCACACGGTAAAGAAGGTTTCCGGGATCGCCGCGGCTTGAATCCACGACAGGCCGTCGGGGATCGGCAGCGCCTGGCCGGCGGGTACCGTGCAATATTGCGCATAACCGCCGCCGTTGGTCAGGGCGCAGACCTTGTCGCCAAGGGCGTATTCGCTGACACCGTCACCCAGCGCCACCACTTCACCCGCCACTTCCAGGCCGGGGATCGGGCTCATGCCGGGTTTCATCGGGTACTTGCCCGCGCGTTGCAGGGCGTCGGGGCGGTTGACCCCGGCGGCGTGCACACGGATCAGGATTTCGCCAGCGGCCGGGGCGGGCACGGGCGCCTGGCGAGGCTTGAGCACCTCGGGGCCGCCGGGGGTGGTGATTTCGATCAGGGTCATGTCGGTAGGCAGGGTCATTGTGGGTGTCCTGTAACGGTGAGCGTATGGGTTGGGACCGCGGCGAACGGTCGTAGGTCCCGGGTATTTTTCTCGGACCCCAGCATAGCGCCGGACACTGATGCAATAATGCTGCGATTTGGCGGCACAGAGATGCATATATGCAGCACTGGGGGAGACGATGAACTGGGACGATGCACGGGTATTCCTCGCGGTCTGCCGCGAATCGACGCTGCGCGGCGCCGCGCGGGTACTCGGGGTGGATCAGGCGACCGTGGGCCGTCGAATCAACGCCCTGGAAAAGTCCTTGAGCGCGACGCTGTTCCTGCGCACCTCCGAGGGCTACGCGCTGACTGCCGTGGGCGAAGCGGCCCTGCGCTCGGTGGAAAAAATGGAGCGTTCGGCCCTCGATCTGGAGCGCCAGATCCAGGGCCTGGATGACCGCCTGATCGGCACCGTGCGGGTCAGCACCACCGACTCCCTGGCCATCGATTTCCTGATCCCGGCCATCGCCCGCCTGCACGACAAACACCCCGACATACGCGTGCAACTGGACGCCTCCACCCAGATCCTCAGCCTGGCCAAGCGCGAAGCCGACATCGCGGTGCGCAACACGCGCCCCGACAACCCTGATCTGATCGCCCGGCGTCTCGCCCGTTGGCCGGTGGGGTTGTTTGCGTCCCAAGGCTATATCGACCGGCACGGTGTGCCCGAGCCCGGCAGCCAGTTCGACGGCCACGACCTGGTGGTCTATGGGCCTCACCTGCAACAGCATAAAGACCTGACCCTGGTGTCCGAGCCGCTGGGTCGCGGACGCATCGTTGCCGCCCTGGGTTCCAGCCTGCTGGTGCGCCGCTCGATTGCCGCGGGCATCGGCATCGGCGAAATCCCGGTGTACACCGGCGAGCGCGACGGTCTGGTGCGCCTGTGGCCGCAGCGTGTGCGGCCGTTGCCTTACGACGTGTGGCTGGTGACCCACGCCGACCTGCGCCACACCGCGCGGGTGCGGGGGGTGATCGATGAAATCGTCGCGGCGTTTGCCGGCACGGGGGATTGAGGTCAGCACAGGCTTGCAAGCCTGCATGCGCGCCTGCCGCCAGAATTGACCTCGACAGAGGGTCAACTCAACGGGAGCGCATATGAACGAATCGAAGTATCAGGATCTGGGGCTGTTGTTTCTGAGGGCCAGCGGAGCGGTGTTGCTGCTAGGGGTGCATGGCTTGCCCAAGTTGCTCAATTACAGCGAGCAATTGAAGTTGATCGAGGACCCGTTTCACCTGGGGGCGACGGTCACGCTGTCATTGGCGATTTTCGCCGAGGTGCTGTGCCCGTTGCTGATCATCGCCGGGGTGCTTGTGCGCTGGGCGTGCTTGCCGATCCTCAGCGTATTGTTGATTGCGTTGCTGGTGGTGCACCCGGAGTGGAGCCTGTTCGAGGCGCAGTTCGGCTGGTTGCTGCTGATTATTTTCACCACGCTGCTGATCAGCGGGCCAGGCCGCCTGGTGCCGAGCCAGCGTTTCAGCTGAAAAAAAGGCCGGGCAAGCCCGGCCAAATAAGGAGACGGTGTTTCAGCGGCTCAGAAACGCCAGCAAGTCTTCGTTCAACTGCTGGGCATGAGTCACGGCAAACCCGTGGGGCGCGTCCTTGTAAACTTTCAGCTCGGCACCCTTGATCAGCTCGGCGGCCACTTTACCGGTGGTTTCGAACGGCACGATCTGGTCGCCATCGCCGTGGATCACCAGGGTCGGCACGTCGATCTTGGCCATGTCCGGGCGGAAGTCGGTCTCGGAGAACGCGGTGACGCAATCCACCGTCGATTTGAGCGACGCCAGCAGGGCGACCTGCAAGGTCTGGGCCTGCACGCCGGCGGAGACGTTCTGGCCTTTGTTGATGCCGTAGAACGGCGCGTTGAAGTCGCTGATGAATTGCGCGCGGTCCTTCAGCAGCTCGGCCTTGAACCCGGCGAACACGTCCAGCGGCACACCCTGTTGGTAATCCGATTTTTGACCGAAGATCGGCGTCACGGCGCCCAGCAACACCAGGCCGGCGACACGGGCGCTGCCATGGCGTGCGATGTAGCGGGACACGTCGCCGCCGCCCATGGAGAAGCCCACCAGGGTCACGTCGGTGAGGTCCAGGTGTTCGATCAGCTGGGCGATGTCGTCGGCAAAGGTGTTGTAGTCATTGCCGGTCCACGGCTGGTCCGAGCGGCCAAAGCCACGGCGGTCGAAGGCGATGGTGCGATAGCCGCGGCTGCTCAGGTATTCCATCTGGTATTCCCACATGTCCGCATCCAGCGGCCAGCCGTGGCTGAACAGGACGGGCTTGCCGCTGCCCCAATCCTTGAAGTAGATCTGGGTGCCGTCTTTGGCAACGAATGTGCTCATGGAAAACTCCTGGGTGGGTGGGCTGAGAACTCTAGCTCACTATTGCGTGAAACCGGACGAAGGGCTTGTACCGGTGTGCTCGGTTGAACGGTTCAGCGTCTATGCTGGTCCACTGACTTCCACTGTCCGATCACACAGGTGAACGAAATGGCCAAGACTTACAGCTACGCCGCGCAGAACGCCAAGGATGCTCTCAAGCCCTACACCTTCGAGCGCCGCGCGCCGGGGGCGGAGGATGTGCAGATCGACATTCTGTATTGCGGCGTCTGCCACTCCGACCTGCACACCGCGCGCAACGAGTGGAACAACACCCTGTACCCGTCGGTGCCCGGCCATGAAATCGTCGGCCGCGTCACGGCGGTGGGCGCCAGCGTGAAAAACTTCAAGGTCGGCGACCTCGCGGGCGTTGGTTGCATGGTGGACAGCTGCCAACACTGCGCGTCGTGCGCCGAAGGCGAAGAACAATATTGCGAGAACGGCTTTACCGGCACCTACAACGGCCCGGTGTTTGGCGGTGAAAACACCTTTGGCGGCTACTCCGACAGCATCGTGGTCAAGGAGAAGTTCGTGCTGCGCATCTCCCACGATGACAGCAACCTGGCGGCCGTGGCGCCGTTGCTGTGCGCGGGCATCACCACCTATTCGCCGCTGCACCACTGGAAGGTCGGCCCCGGCAAGAAAGTCGGCGTGGTCGGCCTGGGCGGCCTCGGCCATATGGCGGTGAAGATCGCCCACGCCATGGGCGCCCATGTGACCTTGTTCACCACCTCACCGAACAAACGCGAAGACGGCCTGCGCCTGGGCGCCGACCAGGTGGTGGTGTCGAAGAATGCCGATGAAATGGCCGCCGTCACCAACAGCCTGGACTTCATCCTCAACACCGTCGCCGCGCCCCACAACCTCGACGCGTTCCTCAACCTGCTCAAGCGTGACGGCACCATGACCCTGGTTGGCGCCCCCGACAGCCCGCACCCGTCGCCGTCGGTGTTCAACCTGATCTTCAAGCGCCGCAGCCTGGCGGGGTCGTTGATCGGCGGGATTCAGGAGACCCAGGACATGCTGGACTTCTGTGCCAAGCATGGGATTGTCTCGGACATCGAGTTGATCGATATCCAGGGGATCAATGAGGCGTATGAGCGGATGCTCAAGGGCGATGTGAAGTATCGCTTTGTGATTGATATGGACAGCTTGAAGAAAGAACGCAACGCGGCCTAGTAACACCGCCCACTTGATTGTGGGCACTGCTTTCTGTGGGAGCTGGCTTGCCTGCGATGCAGACACCTCGGTCTTTCAGTTAGACCAAGGTGATGCCATCGCAGGCAAGCCAGCTCCCACAGAAAAGCCCGCACCCACCTGTTTGCTCAGCGCTGTTGCTTAGACCGACAAGTGCTCATACAAAATCGTCGCACCCACCACCATCAACACCACCCCGCCCACCATCTCCGCACGCTTGCCCACCACCGTGCCCAGCACCCGCCCAAGCATCATGCCAATGGTCACCATGGTCATGGTCGCCAGGCCAATCGCCGCCGACGCCACCAGGATATTCACATCGACAAACGCCAGGCCCACACCCACCGCCAGGGCATCGATGCTGGTGGCAAAGGCCGTCACGGCAAGAATCATGAAGGAGTGCTGGGTCGGCTTTTCAGCCTCTTCATCCTCGGCCTTGAGCCCGTTGTAGATCATGTGCAGGCCCAATGCGACCAGCAGGGTAAAGGCGATCCAGTGGTCCCAGTCTTCCACCCAGCGCGTGGCGGCGTGGCCGATGGCCCAGCCGATCATCGGGGTGATGGCTTCGATCACGCCAAAGATCAGGCCGGCGCGCAGGGCTTCGGTGAGGCGCGGTTTGTGCAGGCTGGAGCCTTTGCCGATGGCCGCCGCAAAGGCGTCGGTAGACATGGCCAGGGCCAGGAGGATCAGGGAAATGGGGTTCACGGTCAGGCTTCCAGTCGGGCTATGGGACACAACGACACGTCCACGCGCCCGACTTTAGGCATGGAAGTGTCGCTGGTCTCACCAACCGCAAAGCGATGTTCGTACCACGGCAGGTTGCCGAATATGTTGATACGAACGCTTCCAACAGGGTCAGAAGCCGGTTACTCCCCAACGAGGGAGGCGATCATAGGCAGGCACAGATGAAAATTTCGTCAAACGGCTCAAGGCCGTTGCGGTTTCACCGAGGTGCCGAAGCTATTGCCCATGCGCACGCTGGTGGCTGCCGGGGTGGACAGGCCCACGGCGTTCGGCGCGCGCTTGTCGACGGGAATGTTTTGCGCCTCACGGTTTTTTTTCGCCGCCTTGGTCGCGTTGCTGTCACTGCCCATCTGTTGGCTCAGGCAGCCGTAGTCGGGCGCCTTGTAGCCGTCCACCGAGACTTCGGTGCAGGTGCTTTTGCTGTTGTCGGCGTGGGCCAGCACGGGCAGGGCGGCGCACAGCAACAGGCTGGCAAGGCTGGGGAACAGTTTCATCGGGCCTCCTGGCAGGCCCTGGGAAGTGGGCCGGTAAGGCTTGAAAGTGTAGTGCAGCGGGCATCCCGTCACCGTGACGTTTTTTTTGCCATCACCGTAACATCAGGTTCATAAACTGGCCTCAGGATGACGGTTTTCAAGGACACGTCGGCCGTGCAGCGATGCAGAGCGGGGGGTGAACAGGGGGCCTGGCGGCGCGCCGTATGCGCCCTGGTCTTGCTGTGGCTGCTGGCAGGCGGCCGTATAGCGCAGGCGGAACCCGTATTGCTGACGTTGGACCTGCCGGCGCAAAACCTGGAGCACGCCCTGCAAGCCTACAGCCGCGCCACCGGCATGGCGGTGCTGGTGGACCGCGAACTGACCCGGGGCCGGCGCTCCATCAGCGTGCATGGGCGCTTCACGGCGCAGGAGGCTCTGGCAATGTTGCTGACCGGGAGTGGCCTGATGGCGCGTTATGCCCGCAGTGATGCGTTCACCCTGCAACTGGCGCAGGTCAGCCGGCCGGCCACCACCAAGGGCGCGTCGGCACGCAACGCCGCGCGGATCAACAACAGCTACGCCACGGCCTTGCAGCAGGCCATCGAGACCAGCCTGTGCGGTTCGCCCCTGACCCGTCCCGGCAGTTTTCGCGCCTTGGTGCAGGTGTGGGTCAACCCGGATGGGCTGATCGAGTACAGCCGGCTGGTCAGCTCCACCGGCGATGAACAACGCGATGAAGCACTGGTGCGCAACCTCAGTGCGGCCCGGGTCGAACGCCCCGCGCCGAGCTCGCTGCGCCAGCCGGTGACGTTGCTTTTGATGCCCGACACCACAGGAACACGCATGGAATGCACAGCAGGGAAGGGAGCCACGCACGGATGAAAAATACCGGGCACAGCACGATGGTCAGTTTGTTCCTGGCGTCCTACGAAGACTTCAAGGTGCGTTTGCGCAAGCGCCTGGGCTCGGAGGACCTGGCCAACGACGTCCTGCACGAAACCTACCTGCGGGTGGACCGCATGGACGTGCCGCCAAACCTCGCACAACCCAACGCCTACCTCTACCGCATGGCCTTGAACATCGCTGCCGACCGCCGCCAGGCCGACGCGCGCCTGCTCACCGGCAGCGAAGTCGAGGAGCTGCTGCAAGCCGCCGACGAAGCCCAGGACCCGTCGCGGGTGGTGGGCGGCCAGCGCGAGGTGCAATCGCTGGTCAAAGCCCTGTATGAGCTGCCCGCACGCCGGCGCAAAATCCTCATCGCCGCGCGTCTGGAGGAAGCGCCGCACCTGGAAATCTCCCAGCGTTTTGGCATTTCCACGCGCATGGTCGAGAAGGAAATCAAGGCCGCCCTCGGCCACTGCGCCAAGCGCCTCGAAAGAAAAGTGATTCAGCGGTTCGGTCCCGGGGCCGGAAAACCGTCTTAGTGTCGAGTCCCTGATAAAACCGTGAGTATGTGCGCGCTTGAACATTTTTAACCTCTCCACCGCCCGGGCAGCCTCCGCCAGTCCTTTGCACGATGAAGCCCGCGACTGGCTGCTCCTGCTGACGTCGGGCCGCGCCACCGTGGCCGACGCCAAGGCCTTGCAGGCCTGGCGTGCCCAGAGCCCGGAGCATGCCCAGGCGTTCGAGCAAACCAAGGTCCTGTGGCAGCAACTGGCCCCCGCCCTGGAGCACGCCGCGCCATCGCGCAGCTTTGGCCGCCGTGCCTTCCTGGGCGGCGCGATAGCTGCCTCGGCGGCGTTGGTCATGGTGCGCGTCGGCACGCCGGGTGGTTTTGCCGGGCTCACGGCCGACTATCGCACCGAGGTCGGTGAGCAGCGCCAAGTGCTGTTGAGTGACGGGGTCAGCCTGGAGCTCAATACCCAGACGCGCATCAGCCGGATCGGTGAGGGGATTGAATTGCTGGAAGGCGAAGTCGAGGTGGTCGCCCGTCTGGCGCAGCCGCTGCGGGTCCAGGCCGGTGACGGTTGGGTCAGTGCCGCGCAGGCACGCTTCAATCTGCGCAACACCGACCACAGCGTGTGCGTGACCTGCATCGAGGGTTCGCTGTCGGTGGACGCCGGCGGGCACAGTGTGAGCCTGGGCAGCGGCCGTCAACTGACCTACAGCGCGGCGGGCATCGGCGCGCCCGTGGTGGTCGACACCCAAGCCGTGGTGGCCTGGCGCGAACAGGTGTTGGTGTTCAACAACGCCACGCTGGCCACGGTGGTGGACGAGATCAATCGCTACCGCCCGCCCAGGGATGCTGGTGTTGCTCAACAAGGAACTGGGCCAGCGCCGGGTGCAGGCGCGCTTCAGCTTGCAGCAGCTGGCGGGCGTGGCGTTGCTGATTCGCGACGCGTACGGCGCCAAGTGCACGGAGCTGCCGGGTGGGGTGGTGTTGTTGAGTTGAGGCGCCTTACTGCAACGGCCCCACCACCTGCCGATATCGCTCCACCCCCTGCGGTGTCTCGCGCACCAGGCTGATCTCCAGCCCCAACGGCTCCTCGCGCTTATTGCCGCTCAACTGGCGCCAGCCTTTGTCCTTGTCCCACACCCGCACCTGCACATCACTCACGCCCCGCGAGCACCACCACGCCGTCCTTGGCCGCCGGCAGTGGGAAGCGGTCCCGCGCGGGCGCTGCGGCCCGGTACAGCGAGTCGCCCTTGAGCCACCAGCGCACCCGTTGCAAGCCATCGCCTGTGGCTGGCGCGCTGCGGATCACCTCCAGGCGAAAGCCCTTGCTGTCGGAGCTGCGCACCGTCACGGCGGCCAGTCCAGCGTCCTTTGCCGTACCGGGTTCGGCCAGTTCAACGCTGGCGCGCAGGCTGATATCGCGCTGCATCTGGTTCAACGCCCGCAACAACCCCTCGGTCTGTTCGGTGCTGGCCTGTAGATGCTGGTCGGCACGGGTCACGCTGTCGAGCCCGCGCCAGGCGATCACGCTGACCAGCGCCATCAGCATGATCGCCACCATCACTTCGATCAGGGTGAAGCCTTGTTGGGACTTGTTCATGGCTGGCTCACCACCCGCAGCAAACCGGCGGCGTCCCGTTGCAGGCTGAGGCTGTGTTGCCCGTCCGACAGCACCACCCGCAGCGGTGGGTTGATCCATTCGGCATTGAGCACCAGGGTTTGCCGGGGCTCGACGGTGAGTTGCATCGGCGTGCTCTCCCATAAGCGCGGACGCAGTTGGGCGTCGCCCTGGAACGCTTCCACGCCCAGGCCATCGTCACTGCGGCGGTTGAAGCGAAAGCCCTTGGTATCGGCGCGCAAGCTGATCGGGCGGCCGTCGGCGCGGGCTTCGGCCTGGGCGATTTGCAGCAACTGACTCAGACGTTCGGCGTCCTTGCGCAGCAGTTTCAGCGGGTCGGGTTTGATCGTCAGGCTGATGGCGGCGCTGGCGATGCCGATGATCACCAGCACCACCATCAGCTCGATCAGGGTGAAGCCTTGCTGTTTCATCCGTCGGCTCCTGGAGAACTGGCGAGTTTGTGAAATAAAAAAGTGGGAATTGCTCTGTAGGCTGAGGCCACGGACAAACAGGAGGTCCACCCCATGGCATTCGCCCTTCGTGTTTCACCCGCCCACGGCGTGCAGGCGCTGGCCTTGCTCGCGGCGTTGGCGGGCGTGGTGATCTGGACGCCGCTGCTGCTCACATCCGCTGAATCCCACACGCCCCAGGCCTCGCCCCAGGCGTTGGCGGCCCGCAGCGAAAGCCCGGCGTTGCAGTGGTTTGGCAACGCGCCGAGCGCCCTGCACGTCAAGGTCACCGGCGTACTGGCCGGCGCGCGCGGTGCGGTGGCGATCCTCAGCCTCAACGATGGCCCACCGCGCAGCTTCCTGGTGGGCGAACGCCTCAGCCCCGGCGTGCGCCTGACGGCGATTGAAGGCAGCGCCGTGGAGCTTGAGCGCGGCGGCGAAAAGGTCCGCGTCAACCTCGACAAACTGCCGGATGGCCCCGCGTTGCCACGCCTCACTCGGCCATGACCTGGGTGTCCAGCCGCGCCAGGGGCGGCGCTTCGCGGCTGGCGTCGAGCACCCGCAGGGTCACTTGAAACAGGCGGCCATCGGCGTTGATGGTTTGCTCGCAGCGCAGTTTCAAACGGCCCTGGTCACAGTCGAACGTCTTTATGCCGCCACGCAAGTGGCCTTCCAGGCGCAGTTCCGCCAGGCGACTCTGCGCCGCCAGCAACGCCATGGATTTATCGCGCAGCAAGCCATTGCTCTGGGTCATCAGCCCGGCCACGCGCACGGCGGCGGCCATGGCCACGGCGATGATCGCCAGCGCCACCAGCACTTCAATCAGGGTAAAACCTTGCGCGTTGCGACGGCCGACCATGGCGCTCTCAAAGGCGGGAAACAGGCCCGCAGACTAGCGCCGCGAGTTGACCGATTGGCGACCGAAACTCCCGAGGATTTTCAATACGACTGACATGTGTTCTTGCAACACTGCGCCACGAAATGCACCCCAGCCAAGGAATGTCGAGATGGATATCGCGCGCCTAACAACCCCCTTGCCCAGCCCTCGCGGCCAGCGTGGCTTCACCTTGATCGAGATCATGGTGGTGGTGGTCATCCTCGGGATTCTCGCGGCAATGGTCGTGCCCAAGGTGCTCGATCGCCCGGACCAGGCACGCGCCACCGCCGCCAAGCAGGACATCGGCGGGTTGATGCAGGCGCTGAAACTCTATCGCCTCGACCACGGCAGCTACCCGAACATGACCCAGGGTTTGAAAGTGCTGGTGGAACGTCCGGCGGATGCAAAAAACAGCAGCTGGCGCGCCTACCTCGACCGCCTGCCCAATGACCCGTGGGGCCACCCTTATCACTACCTCAACCCGGGCGCCAACGGTGAGGTCGATGTGTTCTCCCTCGGCGCCGATGGCCAGCCGGATGGCGACGGCGTGAATGCCGATATCGGCTCCTGGCAGTTGTAAGGCGCGCCATGAAACGGCATTCGCCCCCAGCGGCGAAGCAGCGCGGTATGGCGATTATCAGCGCGTTGCTGATCGCGGCCGTGGTGGCGGTGATCGCCGGCGGCATGCTCACGCGCCAGACCGTGTTCACCCGCAGCCTCGAAGCCGAACAATTACGCGTGCAGGGCCAGTGGCTGTTGCAGGGCAGCCTTGAGCGCAGCCGGCAGATGTTGTGGGAGGCGCGCCAGAAGGACGTGTTGACGCGCCTCGACCAGCCTTGGGCTTATGCCCAACGGGGTGCGTTTGAAGGTCGCATCGAGGACGAGCAGGGCAAGTTCAACCTGCGCAACCTGGTCAACCGCCAGCTGCCGGATGCCGAGCAGCTGCAAAGCTTCGAGCGCCTGTGCCGTACGTTGGGGGTCGATCCGGCGGTGAGTCGGCGCATCAGCCAACGGGTGATCGGCTCCTACGAAGTGCCGGCCAAGTACCCGATGCTGCGCAACGTGGACGAGTTGAGCGCCATTGAAGGCCTTGACCCGCTGCTGCTGCGGCGCCTGCAAGGGTATATCAGCGTGCTGCCCGGGCAGAGCTGGGTCAACGGCAACACCGCCAGCGCCGAAGTGCTCAGCGCCGTGGTGCCGCAGCTCAGTTTGTCCCAGGCCCAAGTCTTGGTGGCGGAGCGTGACAGCGGCCAGTGGTTTATCAACCGTGGGGATTTCGTCAACCGCCTGCACTTGCCCCAGGTGGCGGTGGAGTCGGTGCAGGTGGGCATTACCAGCGAATGGTTTCGCGTGCAGGGCCAGGCGCGGCGTGAGCAGCGGCGGGTGACCATCGACGCGTTGCTGCATCGCCCGCAAGAGCGCCAGCCGCAGGTGATCTGGTCGCGGGTGGGCGTATGAAACGCTTGCGCATTGGCTTGCCGCCGCTGGATCAATTGAGCGCCGACAGTGCAGTCAAATTCGTTTGGCTGGAGCGTGGCGTGGTCGTCGCCGAAGGCCATGAAAGCCTGCTCCAACTGAGCAAACACCGTCAGGCAGCGGAGTGCTTCCTGCATCCGCGCGACAGCCTGCTCACCAGCCTTGAACTGCCGCCACTGCCCGCCGCAAAAACCGCCGCCGCCGTGGCCTGCGCCGCGCAGGCGTTGATCCTCGGCCCGCTGGAACACATGCACGTGGCCCACGGCCCGCGCGACAGCGAAGGCCGCGTGCAAGTGGCCTGGGTGCCCAAGGCCGGGCTGGAACGGCTGGCCCAGGTGCCGCTCAAGTTACGTGGCCTGTATCCGGCGCCCTATGCCTTGCCGGTGGGCGCGGCCGCCCTGGACGACGGCTACCTGTTGACCCGCGACAGCCTGCACCAAGGCGCCGTGCATCCGTTGGGTCAGCAAGGCCTTGATGTGCCGCTGGTGGACGCCGCGCAGCGCTGGACGGGCGCAGCCCCCGCCTGGGGTTTGCACGCACGCCTCAGCCAGGCGGCCAGCGGCGGCTGGGGCAGGGCGCTGGCCTGTGTCGCGTTGGCCACGGCCGTGTGGACCCTGGGCCTCAACTTCTACGCCGCGCGTCAGGTGGAGGAAGGCCAGCGCATCAAGGCGCTGATGAGCCAGCAGGTGCGCCAGGCATTTCCCGAATTGCCGGTGGTGCTCAACCCCTTGCAGCAGGCCCGGCAACAATTGGCCGCGCGCCAGACCGGTGCCGCCGCCGACCCGGGCCAGCGCTTCAGCAGCCTGCTGCAACTGGCGGGCAGCAACCTGCCGTTTATGGTCGCCAGCGTCGAGCGCCTGACCTTTGAACAAGGGCGCCTGCACCTGCAATTGCTCACGGACAGCCGCAACCCCACGGCCCAGGCCGACTGGCAGGCCGCGCTGGCCCAAGCCGGTTTTGCCGCGACACGCGACGAGAAGGGCTGGAGCATTGGCCCGGCAGCGACGGGAGCCAGCGATGAATAAGTGGGCGCGGCAATTGCGGCTGTTCTGGAACGGCCTGGCCCTGCGTGAAAAACGCATGCTGTCCGGCGTCGGCGTGCTGCTGGCGGGCCTGTTGACCTGGCTGATCCTGATCCAGCCCGCGCTGAAAAAAATCGACTACTGGCAGGCCGAAACCCCGAAGTTGCGCGCCCAGGCCGAAGCCTTGCAGGTGCTGTTGCAAGGCGTCGCCGCGCCGCGCCAGGCTGACGAAGCCACGCTGCGCCAGGCCCTCGACAGCGCCGGCCTGCAAGGCCATTACCAATTGCAGGCGCAGGCCCCGGGCGGCTGGCACCTGACCTTCGACAACGCCCCGGCCGACGCGGTGGTGGACTGGCTGCTGGGCAATCCCCGTTCGTTTTCCCTGGAGGTGTCCGAGGCGCGTTTGCAACGTGCTGGGGATGCCGTCGATAACTCGGCCGGCACTGTGTCCGGGACCGTTCGCATGGATCAGGCGCTTGGCGCTAAGGAAGCTTCATGAAGTGGTCAGTTCCCCCGTTTCGTATGGCCGCGCCGTTGCTGTTGCTGGCCCTGAGTGCGTGCAGCAACCAGGCGGCCAAGCCGTTGCTGGTGGACAGCGAACTCGGCCAACCCCTGGCCGACACCCGCCGCAGCAGCGACAGCCCGCTGGACCGCCAACGCGAACTCGCGCCCAAACCGGCCGTGCAACACCCGATCACCCACAGCGCCCGTGGCCACGCCCCGGCCGCAATCAAGGCGCGCAACCCGCTGGGTGACCAGCCGGTGCAGCTGAACTTTGTCGACGCGGACATCCAGGCGGTGGTGCGCGCCTTGTCCCGCGCCACTGGCCAACAGTTCCTCGTGGACCCGCGGGTCAAAGGCAACCTGACCCTGGTCAGCGAAGGCCAGGTGCCGGCGCACCAGGCCTACGACATGCTGCTGGCGGCGCTGCGCATGCAGGGCTTCAGCGTGGTGGACGTGGGCGGCGTCGCCCAAGTGGTGCCCGAAGCCGATGCCAAGCTGCTCGGCGGGCCGATCTACAGCGCCGGCAGCAGCGGCATGCAGACCCGCACCTTCCGCCTGCAATACGAAAACGCGGTGAACCTGATCCCGGTGCTGCGCCCCATCGTGTCGCCGAACAACCCGATCAACGCCTACCCTGGCAACAACAGCATCGTCATCACCGACTACGCAGAAAACCTCGCCCGCGTGGCGCAGATCATCAGCGGCATCGACACCCCCAGCGCCATCGACACCGACGTGGTCAAGGTGCAGAACGGCATCGCCGTCGACATCGCGGCAATGGTCGCCGAACTGCTCGACACCCAAGGCGCCGACCAGACCCAGAAGATCAACGTGGTCGGCGACCCGCGTTCCAACTCGATCATCATCCGCTCCGGCAGCCCCGAGCGCACCGAGCTGGCGCGCAACCTGATCTACAAACTCGACAATGCCCAGAGCAACCCGAGCAATATGCACGTGGTGTACCTGCGCAACGCCCAGGCGGGCAAGCTGGCGCAGTCGCTGCGCGGCTTGTTGACCGGCGAGAGTGAGTCCGGGGTCAGCGACGAGGCGCGGGGCAAGCTCAGTGCCATGGGCGGCACAGGCCAGAACAGCCAAGGCAGCGCCGCACAAAACAGCAGCGGCACGCCCACCGGCAGCGGCGTGCAATCGAGTTACGGCCAGGACAAACAAAGCACCGGCGCCACTACCAGCAAGGACCAGGACACCGCGTTCAGTGCCGGCGGCGTGACCATCCAGGCCGATGCGACCACCAACACCTTGCTGATCTCCGCGCCGGACCCGCTGTACCGCAACCTGCGGGAAGTGATCGACATGCTCGACCAACGCCGCGCGCAGGTGGTGATTGAAAGCCTGATCGTCGAAGTCGGCGAGGACGATGCCACCGAGTTTGGCGTGCAATGGCAGGCCGGTAACCTGGGCGGCAAGGGCGGTTTTGGCGGGGTCAACCTTGGCGGCAGTGGCGTGAATTCGACGCCTACCAGCAAGACCAGTATCGACGTGTTGCCCAAGGGGCTGAACATCGGTTTGGTCAACGGCACCGTGGACATTCCGGGGATTGGCAAGGTGCTCGACCTCAAGGTGTTGGCCCGCGCGTTGAAGAGCAAGGGCGGCACCAACGTGCTGTCGACGCCGAACCTGCTGACCCTGGACAACGAAGCGGCGAGCATTTTTGTCGGGCAGACGATTCCGTTTGTCACGGGCAGCTATGTGACCGGGGCCGGGGGGACCAGCAACAACCCGTTCCAGACGGTGCAGCGGGAGGAGGTGGGGCTGAAGTTGAATGTGCGGCCGCAGATTTCCGAGGGTGGCACGGTGAAGTTGGATATCTATCAGGAAGTCAGCAGCGTGGACACGCGGGCTTCGGTGGATGCGGGGACTGTGACCAACAAGCGGGCGATTGATACCAGCATTCTGTTGGATGACGGGCAGATCATGGTGCTGGGTGGGTTGCTGCAGGATGGGTACAGCCAGAGCAATGATGCGGTGCCGTGGTTGTCGGATATTCCGGGGTTGGGGGCGTTGTTTCGCAATGAAAAGCGCAGTGTGACGAAGACCAATCTGATGGTGTTTTTGCGGCCTTACATCATTCGCGACAGTGGGGCGGGGCGCAGTATTACGTTGAATCGGTATGAGTTTATGCGGCGGGCGCAGGGGGGGGTGCAGCCGGAGCATAGTTGGGCGATGCCGGATGTGCAGGCGCCGCAGTTGCCCTCGGTGGATAAGGCGATTCCTGGTCAGCAGGGGCCTAGAGCGGTGATTCGGGCGGTGCCGCAGTGATGGGGGGCATATCCGTTGCTGCGGTAACGGCGGCTTATGGTTCCGCTCTTACAGCGGGTCACTTTTGGAAGGACCCAAAAGTAACCAAAAGGTCCTCGCCCCACCACTCGGCACCTCGCTTAGGCTCGGTGTGCCCTCACTCCGGCTTGAATCCGTGGGCCGCCGTCATGGGCCATCCCTGGCCCAGGACGGCTAACCCGGCGTCCTGCCGGGTTACCCACGGATTCAAGCCTGCGTTCGGCCAGCGTGGTTTGACGGGGCGACGAAGATCAACATCAAGATCAAAAGCAGATCAAAAGCAGATCAAGAGCGGGTCGGGTGTGCACCATCCTGTGGGAGCTGGCTTGCCTGCGATGCAGACAACTCGGTACATCAGGCAAACCCAGTTGATGCCATCGCAGGCAAGCCAGCTCCCACAGGGTACCGCGTCAGCTCCAGAGACCCGGTCGGCTATCAGGCCGCCGCGCTGTGTTTTTGATCTTAGGCGCCCCGTTAAACACGCTGGCCGGAATTCGGCATGGATTTGGGGGGTAAACCGGCATGGATGCCGGTTTAGCCGCCCCGCGCCATGGATGGCGCGTGGCGGCGGCCCCCCAAATCCATGTCGGATTACGGGCATGCCGAGCCTGGGCGAGGCACCGAGTGTTGGGGCAAGAGCGTTTTGCTTACTTTTGCGCTCTTCAAAAGTGAGCCGCCGTAAGGGCGGAACCCTAAGCCGCCGTTACCCAAAAAACGGATATGTACCCATAAAAACAGGGCCACGCCAATGAGCCTACTCCCCTACGCCTGGGCCAAATCCCAACGCATCCTCCTGCGCACCAACGCCGAAGGCATGCTGCTAACGGTGTGCCCCTCAACCCCCGGCTGGTCCATCAGCGAAGTCCACCGCCAATTCGGCCAATCCCCCATCGAACACGTCCGCGACGACGAACTCGACGGCCTCCTCACCAGCGCCTACGCCGACACCGGCAGCGCCGCCGCCGTCGTCGGCGCCGCCGAAAACGAGGTCGACCTCGACCGCCTCATGCAAGACATGCCCGAAGTCACCGACCTGCTCGACACCCAGGACGGCGCCCCGGTGATCCGCATGATCAACGCCTTGCTCACCCAAGCCGCCCGCGACGAAGCCAGCGACATTCACATCGAACCCTACGAAACCCACTCCGTGGTGCGCTACCGCGTCGACGGCACCCTGCGCGACGTCGTGTCCCCGCGCAAAGCGCTACACGGCGCACTGGTGTCGCGGATCAAGATCATGGCCCAACTCGACATCGCCGAAAAACGCCTGCCCCAGGACGGCCGCATCGCCCTGCGCGTGGCCGGGCGGCCCATCGACATTCGCGTGTCCACGGTGCCCACCGGTCACGGCGAACGCGTGGTCATGCGCCTGCTGGATAAACAAGCCGGGCGCTTGCAACTGGAAACCCTGGGCATGGAGCCCCAACTGTTGGCGCGCCTCGACACCCTGATCCGCCAGCCCCACGGCATCGTGCTGGTCACCGGCCCCACCGGCAGCGGCAAGACCACCAGCCTCTACGCCGCCCTGGCGCGGCTGGACGCGAGCACCAGCAATATCCTCACCGTCGAAGACCCGGTGGAATACGACCTGCCGGGCATCAGCCAGATCCAGGTCAACGCCAAGATCGACATGACCTTCGGCCTCGCCCTGCGCGCGATCCTGCGCCAGGACCCGGACATCATCATGATCGGCGAGATCCGCGACCTGGAGACCGCGCAAATCGCCGTGCAGGCCTCGCTCACCGGTCACCTGGTGCTGGCGACCCTGCACACCAACGATGCGGTGTCGGCGGTCAACCGCTTGATCGACATGGGCGTCGAGCCCTTCCTGCTCGCCTCGTCGTTGCTGGGCGTGTTGGCCCAGCGCCTGGTGCGTCGCCTGTGCCCGCACTGCAAGCAGGAAGACCCGGCCGCGCCCGGCACCTGGCGCCCGGTCGGCTGCGCGCACTGCAACCAGGTCGGCTACAGCGGCCGTACGGGGATTCATGAATTGTTCAGCGTCGATGACGACGTGCGCAGCCTGATCCACCAGGGCGCCGGTGAGCAGGACCTGCGCCTGGCCGCCCGCCGCGCCGGCATGTTCAGCATGCGTGAAGACGGCGAGCGCTGGGTGCGCAGCGGCGCCACCGCCCCCGAAGAAATCCTGCGTGTGACACGGGACGCCTGATGAATCGCTATCGTTTTGAAGCCGCCGATGCCAGCGGCAAGGTCGAGTCCGGGCATGTGGAGGCCGACAGCCAGAGCGCGGCGTTTGCCAGCCTGCGCGGGCGCGGTTTGACCGCGTTGCTGGTGCAGCTCGAAGGCAACCCATCGGTCGCCAGCAGTAGCCTGTTCACCCCCAAGCTCTCGGACAACGATTTGGCCTGGGCCACGCGCCAACTGGCCAGCCTGCTGGGCGCCAGCCTGCCGTTGGAAGCGGCGCTGAGCGCGACGGTGGAGCAGGCCGAGAAAAAACACATCGCCCAGACCCTGGCCGCCGTGCGCGCCGATGTGCGCGGCGGCATGCGCCTGGCGGAGGCGTTGGCCGCACGGCCACGGGACTTTCCGTCGATCTACCGCGCGCTGATCGCGGCGGGGGAGGAGTCCGGCGACCTGGCCCAGGTGATGGAACGCCTCGCCGACTACATCGAGGAACGCAACAACCTGCGTGGCAAGATCCTTACCGCGTTTATCTACCCCGGGGTGGTGGGGCTGGTGTCCATCGGCATTGTGATTTTCCTGTTGAGCTACGTGGTGCCGCAGGTGGTCAGCGCGTTCTCCCAGGCACGCCAGGACTTGCCGGGGCTGACCCTGGCGATGCTCAACGCCAGCGACTTCATCCGCGCCTGGGGCTGGCTGTGTTTTGCCGGGATCGTCGGCGGTTTCTGGAGTTGGCGCCTGTATCTGCGCAACCCCGTGGCGCGCCTGAATTGGCATAGCCGGGTGTTGCGCCTGCCGCTGATCGGGCGCTTTGTGCTGGGCCTGAACACCGCACGCTTCGCCTCGACCCTGGCGATCCTCGGCGGCGCCGGTGTGCCGCTGTTGCGCGCGCTGGAAGCGGCGCGGCAAACCCTGTCCAACGACCGCCTTGATCAGTGCGTCAGCGACGCCACGGCCAAAGTGCGCGAAGGCGTCAACCTCGCCCCGGCGCTGGCGGTGGAGAAGGTGTTCCCACCGGTGCTGATCCACCTGATCGCCAGCGGCGAAAAAACCGGTTCGCTGCCGCCGATGCTGGAGCGCGCGGCGCAGACGTTGTCGCGGGATATTGAGCGAAGGGCGATGGGCATGACCGCGTTGCTGGAGCCGCTGATGATCGTGGTGATGGGCGCTGTCGTGCTCGTCATCGTCATGGCCGTATTGCTGCCCATCATCGAAATCAACCAACTCGTCACCTGATCCTGCTGTGTGAACACAAATCAACTGTGGGAGCTGGCTTGCCTGCGATAGCGGTGGACCAGATACAAATTCATTGACTGACCCACCGCTATCGCAGGCAAGCCAGCTCCCACATGGGGTCTGTGTGTTCAGTGAATTTGGGTACTCCCGTTCAACCTCGGGTTCCTCATTCCGTCACATCCCAAGCGCTATACGGCCTCCAGCCCCACCCACTGAAACCTCGCTGTCACCTACCTCCAAACCGCTCGGAACCATGACCAAAACACCCGAGAATCTTTTTAAAAATCAAGCGTTTCCTCCCGAGGTTTTTTCCCATAACCGTCATCGGAAACTGCGACTTTCTCTCCCATGGTTTTCACCCCTGGCCACCCCCGCAAGACGGCTTGGGACCGAAGCCATGGCGTCATGCAAGAGCCATCTACCCCAAACGTACAAACACGACGAAAGGAGCTTCTTCATGTTTAAGCGCAACGTTCTCGCGGTATCCATGACCCTCGCTGCCCTGTGCTCGGCACAGGCTGCATTCGCAGACGTAAACGGCGGCGGCGCCACTCTGCCACAGCCGCTGTACCAGACTGCCGGCGTACTGACTGCCGGCTTCGCCCCTTACATCGGCGTCGGCAGCGGCAACGGCAAGGCGGCTTTCCTGAACAACGACTACACCAAGTTTGTGGCTGGTGTGACCAACAAGAACGTGCACTGGGCGGGTAGCGATTCCAAGCTGTCGGCTGCCGAGCTGCTGGCTTACAAAACCAACAAACAACCGACCTGGGGCAAATTGATCCAGGTGCCTTCGGTGGCCACTTCGGTTGCCATTCCGTTCAACAAGACCGGCACCAACGCGGTTGACCTGACTGTTCCGCAACTGTGCGGCGTGTTCTCCGGTCGCCTGACCACCTGGAACCAAATCACCGGCTCCGGCCGTACTGGCCCGATCGTCGTGGTTTACCGTGACGAGTCGAGCGGCACCACCGAGCTGTTCACCCGCTTCCTCAATGCCAAGTGCACCGAAGCCAAGAAGTTCGCCATCACCACGACCTTCAAAGACAGCTACGGCTTCGTCGCTGGCGTCAGCGCCGGTACCTTGCCAGCCGGCGCAGTGCCTGCTACCACCAGCCAAGGCGTGATGACTGCGCTGAACGCTGCCCAAGGCCGAATCACCTACATGAGCCCGGACTACGCGGCGACTACTTTGGCCGGTCTGGATGACGCCACCAAAGTTGCCAAGATTGGCGGTGTTTCGCCGGCTCCAGGCAACGTATCGGCCGCTATCGGTCAGATCCTTGCTCCAACCCAAGCCCGCCCTAACGGTTCGTTCATCGACGCCACCGACCAGGACAACTGGGTTCCAGTATTCGCCGCCACTGCAAGCGGTTCGTCCACCTTCGCTTACCCATCCACCGGCTACCCGATCCTGGGCTTCACTAACCTGATCTTCAGCCAGTGCTACGCCGACGCGAACCAAACCACCCAAGTGCAAGACTTCTTCCTGCGTCACTACGATGCAGCCATCAACAACGACACCGCCATCAACGACAACCGCTTCGTACCGCTGCCAGCTAACTGGAAACAAGCGGTAACCGACACCTTCGCGACCGCTTCCAACGCCCAAGGCATCGGCAACACCAGCGTCTGCAACCAAATCGGTCGTCCGCTGTAACCCCTGCTTTCAACGACCCGCACCACCGATCAGCAACGGCCTGCGCCGTTGCTGATTTTTTTTGCGTTAGCAGCCGTATATGAACTTTGCATGACAGAAGTTCAGTCGCGCCCCTCGCCAACCGCCTAACCCTCATACGTGCGCCTGTCTTGCCCCGGGGCGCTAACAAAGAAGGAAGATTCCCGATGGTCCGCTGCAAACCCACGCTCAAGCTGAATGCCCAGGGCCCGCGTGCCCAGACCGTGTTGCGCCTCAAGCCGCTGGCCCAGGCCATTGCCTTGTTGATGGTGGCGGGCAATGCCCATGCCGCCCAGGCGTTCAGTGCTGCGTGGTTTGCCGAAAAAGGCGCGACGCGCGCCACCACCGCTGCGCGTTTGAGCGCGGGGCAGGTGCCGGGCATGCCGACGCTGAGCCAGCAGGCGCAGGTCAACCAGCGCCTGGCGCGGTCCATCAGCACGCTGAACACCAGCGTCGCGGCGATTGCGGCCCAGCAGGCGGCGCAGGCGGCGGGGCGGCAGGCGGCGTTGGGGCAGGTGTCGACTATTCCCGATGGCCTGGGCAAGGGCGGTTTGCAGGTGGACAACAGCCTGACCCAGGGCTGGATCAACGCCAAGGCGCCGACCCAGTCCCAGGCGGGTGGCAAGACCACGGTGAGCATCGAGCAGACCGCCGACAAGGCGATCCTCAACTGGGAGACCTTCAACGTCGGGCGCAACACCACCGTGGACTTCCAGCAGCAGTCCAACTGGGCCGCGCTGAACCGCGTCAACGATCCGAATGCGCGGCCGAGCGAGATCCAGGGCCAGATCAAGGGCGCGGGCACGGTGATGATCATCAACGCCAACGGCGTGGTCTTCGGCGGCACCAGCCAGGTCAATGTGCGCAACCTGGTGGCGGCGGCGGCGAACATCACCGATGAGCAGTTCACCCAACGCGGCCTCTACGTCGATACCACCGGCACCGAGCCGACCTTCACCGACGCGGCCGGCAAGGTCGAGGTGCAACGCGGTGCGCTGATCCAGACCCACAACGCCGCCACCTCCACCGACGCGGGCGGTTATGCCTTGCTGCTCGGCACCGAGGTGGAAAACGCCGGCACCATTATCACCGCCAAGGGCCAGACCACCCTGGCGGCCGGTGACAGCTTCTACATCCGCAAAGGCGTCGGCACGGCGGGCAACGAGCGTTCCACCACCCGTGGCAATGAAGTCGCCACCGCCCTCAACTTCGAGAGCGCGGCGGGCAAGGTCAGCAACAGCGGCCTGATCATGGCGTCCACCGGCGACATCACCCTGACCGGTCACCAGGTCCAGCAAAACGGCGTCGCGCTGGCCAGCACCTCGGTGGACACACGCGGCACGATTCACTTGCTCAACTCGGCCAGCGACAGCGCCGGCAGCGTCACCCTCGGCGCCGGCAGCACCACCGCAATCCTCTTGGATGCCAGCGGCAGCACTGCGCTGAATACCCAGAAGAACAACGGCCTGACCCTGCTCGACGGCAAGCCCGCCAACCTGATCGACGGCCAGTTCGACCACCTCAGCGCGGTGGCCGACCGCACCGACCAGTCGCGCATCGAGATCGTCAGCGGCGGCACCGTGGACTTCCAGAAAGGCTCGATCACCTTGGCCACCGGCGGCCAGGTCGCAGTCAGCGCCGGCCAGCGCAGCCTGGTGCGCGATGGCGCGATCATCGACGTGTCGGGGGCGGTCGGCGTCAAGGTGGCGATGGAAGCCAACAACATCAAGATCAACGTGCAGGGCAACGAACAGCGCGATGCCGCGGTCAACCGCGACAATGGGCAACTGATCAACAACGACGTGTGGGTGGACCTGCGTGAGCTGGTGTTTGTCGCGGCGGGCACCAACGGCTACGCCACGGACCGCTGGTACACCGCGGGCGGCTTGCTGGAAGTCGGCGGCTACCTCGGCACCCAGGGCCACTCGGTGGGTGAGTGGATGGCCCAGGGCGGCACCGTGACCTTTACCGGCAAGGATGTGGTGACCCAGCAGGGCGCGCAGATCAACCTGTCGGGCGGCACCGTGGATGTGCAGGACGGCTACATCCGGCAAACCTGGCTCAAGGGTCCGGATCGCCGCTTGTATGAGCTGTCGCGGGCGCCGGGGGACATTCTCTATTCCGGAATCTACAAGGGTTATGAAGACACCAGCGTGCGCTGGGGCCAGACCGAGTATTACTACAACCCGCTGATTGCGCCGCAGGGGCGCAACGAAGCCGGTTATACCGTGGGCCGCGATGCCGGCAAGCTGGTGGTCGGCACCACCAGTGCGGTGCTCGAAGGGCAGGTGGTCAGTGATGTGTTCCAGGGCGAGCGGCAGATGCAGGCACCGGCGATCAACCTCGACGGCTACCAGCAGTCGCAGAACGCGATGGCCCAGCGCGCGCAGTTGATCATTGGCCAGTACGTGCCGATCTATAACAAGACCACGGGCACCTTGCGTTATGCGTTGGGCGCGACCGCCGAGCAGGTGTTGATCGACAGCAACACGCAAAAAATCGCCGACGGCCTCGACCTCACCACGGAACTGCCGAGCGAGCGTCAGGGCCAGATTGTGCTCGACAGCGAGCAACTCAACGGCTTCCAGTTGGGCGCGGTCAAGGTTGCGGCCAACCAGCAGGTCAGCGTCAACGGTGCGCTCAACGTCGCCGATGGCGGCACCATCACCCTGTTCGTGCCGGGGGTGGCGGTCAACGCCAACCTCACGGCCCACGGCGGCAGCATTCATGCCGGGAACATTCTCAGCCAGGTCGACCCGCTCAAGGACGGCGCGGTGGCCGACACGATCCTGCCGGGCGACGGCAGCCTGACGGTGGCGGAAGGGGTCAAGCTGGACGTCAGTGGGCGCTGGAACAACTTGCTGCTGGACGCGGCCAACAACACCGGCGTGGCCTATGTGAACGGCGGCAAGGTCTCGCTGCGTGGCACCGGCAACATCAGCCTGGCGGCCGGTAGCGTGGTGGACGCGTCTTCCGGCGCCACGCTCGGTGTGGACGGCAAACTGGCGGGCGGCAAGGGCGGCAACGTGACCTTGAGCGCCCTCGGTGCCTTGGGCCTGGACGGCGAGCTGCGCGGCTACGGCGTCAACGGCGGCGGCACCCTGGCGTTGCAGACACGCAAGGTGCAGATCGGCGACAGCGCCGTGGCTGCGGATGCCGACACCCTGAAACTGGCGGGTGACTTCTTCAACAAGGGCTTTTCGGCCTACGACATCACGGGCAACGAAGGTTTGCTGGTCACCGACGGCACGCAGGTCGATGTCACTGCTCCGGTGCTGCGCGCCGGTGAGCAGGCGTTGTCTGCCGCCACCGGCAGCGATCCGGCCATCGCCCTGGAGCGCTGGACCCCCGCGCTCTACCAAGAAGACGCGATCAAGGGCGTACTGACCCAGCGCCGTGGCGCAACCCTGAGCCTGAATGCCGGCGAGAACAACTCCACCGCCGAGCAAATGGCAAGCACCGTGCTGACCGTGGGCCCAGGCGCGGTGATCAATGTTGACCCGGGCCAGGCCATCAACCTGCGCAGCGTCGGTCAACTGAACATGGACGGCACGCTGAATGCCTGGGGCGGCAGCATCACCCTGGGAGGGCTGCGCGCCGCCGCGTCCGATGCGGTGAACTCCCTCGGCCATGGTCGCTCGATCTGGGTCGGCGAACACGCGCTGATCGATGCCGCAGCGCGGGCGGCGACCGCGCTGGACAACCGTGGCCGCGCCTATGGCGTGGTCCGCGACGGCGGCACCATCAATATCGGCGGCACCCTCGACCTGACGACGGGCATTGCCACCGCCAGTGATTTGTTTGTGGTGGTGCGCGAAGGCGCGCGCCTCGACGCTTCCGGCACCCAGGCGCCATTGAACATTGCCGGGCAGGGCCTGGTACAGCAGGCCAGCAATGGCGGCAGCATCAGCCTGGCGTCGAATAACGGCCTGTACCTGGACGGCAGTTTTGTCGCCCGGGCGGGCGGTGCTGGCGCGGCGGGCGGTAGCCTGGCGGTGGCGCTGGAAAGTCCGAACTACGAGCGGTTTACCGCCGTCGATCAGGTGCTCAAGGGCCGTGAACTGCTGCTCAGCCAGACCCATCAGCGTCACGACCTGGCCGGCACGCCAGAGGAGGCCGCCGCAGGGCTGGAATATGGCCATGGGCGCCTGGGGGTGGATCAAGTCAGCGCGGGTGGCTTTGATAACCTGGCGCTGATGAGCAACGGCATCATGGGCTTTGACGGCGACGTTGCACTGGCGCTGGGGCAGAGCCTGCGACTGTTCGGTTCGGCGTTTGCCCTCAGTGAAAATGCTGCGGGTGATTCGCGGGTCAACCTGTCGGCGCCGTATCTATTGCTCAACGGCATCAACACGCCCGGCAAGGATCAGTACATTCGCCCGATTATCGAGCTGCCCAAGCCGTCGTTTCTGGAGACAGCCGCGCAGTTCAATGCCAGTGGCAACCTGATCGATGTGCGCGGCAGTGTGTTGTTTGGCCTCAAGGGCAGCCTGAATCAGGCGGATTGGAGTTTGTTGGACATCGAGCGTCGCGGTTTTGATCAGGTGAACCTGACCAGCCAGGGCGACCTGCGCTTCCTCGCCGGGCCGAATGAGAACGCCATTGCGCCGGGTATCAGCACGCAATTGCTGACCCATGGCGACATGACCCTGCGCGCGGCCCAGTTGTATCCGGGCACCCAGGCCAGTGCGCGGGTGATCGCCGGATATCTGGGGGAAGTGACTGCCAACTCGATCCAATTCGACCCGCTGCGTACGCTGACCATCGGCCGTACCGGCAGCGCCGACGCCGCCATGCCGTATTCGGCCTTCGGCCGCCTGCAACTGGGCGCGGCGACGGTTCGCCAGGGCGGTGTGGTGCGTGCGCCATTGGGCCTGATCGACATCGGCAGTATGGGCAGTAGTCTGGTGCAATTGTTGCCGGGCAGTCTCACCTCGGTGAGTGGCAAGGGCCTGGTGCTGCCGTATGGCGGCACGCTGGACGGCCAGGAGTACCGCTATAACGGGCAAAAGGTCACGTTTATCGGCCAGGGTGGCGTGGCCACGGCGATGAGCGATCTGAGCGTCGGGGTGATCCTCGGCGGTACCACGGTGGCCGTGCAGCCGCAGGCCACGCTGGATCTGTCCGGCGGTGGCGAATTGCTCGGGGCTGGTTTTATTTCCGGCCGTGGCGGCTCCACTGACGCGCGCTTCAACCCGCTGGTGCAGTTCGGCGCCAACGGCGGGTTTGTGCTGCCGGGCCTGGCCACCAACCCGGTCTATGCAATTGTGCCGGGGATCCAGCCGGGTGCCGCGCCCGTGGCGCCGGAGGGCGGCGCTTCAGCGCCAATGGTCGGCCAGCAGGTCACGATCGGCGCCGGCGTGCCGGGGTTGCCGGCGGGCACCTACACCCTGATGCCCTCCACCTACGCGCTGCTGCCGGGGGCCTTTCGCGTGGAGGTCAATGGCCTCGCCGGGCTTGGCAGCGACGCGGCGACCACCTTGATGCGCAATGGCTCGTGGGCCACTTCCGGGCACCTGTCGATTGCCAATACCGGGATCAGCAACAGCATCGCCAGCCAGTTGATCCTGACTTCCGCCGATACCCTGCGCCGTTACTCCCAATACAACGAAACAGGCTATGCCCAGTTCGCCAAAGCCGATGCCGCGCGGCTAGGTGTGCCGCGACCGATGCTGGAAGCCGACGCCAAGACCTTGAAGCTGGCGCTGCGCCCCGGTGCGGGTGCCGATGGCTTTTCGTTCGAGGGCGTAGGGCGGTTTGATCCTGCTTCCGGCGGGTACGGCGGTACGGTGGCCGTGACGGACCCAACTTGGCAGGGCATTGAAGTGATCGGCGCCGGCAAGGCCGCCACGGCAGACTACGCCGGCATCACCCTCAAGGCCGACACCCTCAATGCCTTGGGCGCCTCACGCCTGGTGGTGGGCGGGATGACCGTGGTGGAGTACGGCCAATCCGGCAACTTCATCGGGCTGGCAGGAGGCCTCAATGGCGCCAACAGCACGGTGACGTTGCGCGAAGGCGCCACCCTTGCCGCGCCGGAAGTGTTCCTGGTCAGCGACACCGGTGGGATCGTGGTCGAGCAGGGCGCCTCGATCAACACCCTCGGGCGTGGCAAGGCCAGCTACGACGCGCGTGACGGGTTTACCTACCAGGTGCTGAACATGCTGGCCGTGTCCAACGGGCTACTCAATGTGGTCAGTGCGCGCTCGCAAGGCGGTGTCAGTCAGGGCATTAACGTGGGGGCTTGCGACAGTGGCGCGTGCAGTGGTGGGACTGGCTTGTATTCCGATGGCAGCATCGTCGCGTTGACCGACGGCACGTTCCAACCTGGGCGACTCAGTGCGCTACGGCACCCGTCACCTCAACCTCGGTGTCAGCGCGATCAACCTGGGCAGCGTCGAAGCCCTGGCCGCAGCGGGGAACCGCGTGCCGGCCGGACTGACCCTGACCCAAGCGCTGCTCGACCGCCTGTTGCGCGGCGACACGCAATTCGGCGCGCCCGCCCTGGAAACCCTGCAACTGTCCGCCCGCGACAGCTTCAACTTCTACGGCACCACCAGCCTCGACACCTACGACCCGCTCACCGGCAAGTCGCTGCTGAGCAACCTGATGCTGTCCACCCCGGCGATGTATGGCGCCGGTGGCGCCAATGATGTGGCGACGATCCACACCGCCAACCTGATCTGGCTGGGCGCCACCAATGCCCCTGGCGCGGTGGTGACAGGCGGCGCGGGCACTGGTAGCGGGCGCCTCGACATCAACGCCGAGCGCATCGAGTTTGGCTATGGCGACTTCGGCCAGCCGAGCAATGTGAAAAGCTTCGACCGCCTGGCCCTCGGGTTTGCCAACGTCAATCTCAACGCCAGCGAGCGCGTCACCGCCAACCACAAGGGCAGCCTGAAGGTGTACCAGAGCCAGGGCGCCTATGACCCGGTCACCGGCTTCCAGTACAGCGGCGGCAACCTGACCATTCGCACTCCGCTGATGACCGGTGCTGCCGGCTCGGTGAACCGCATTACCGCCGGTGGCGCAATTGATATCGGCGCCTCCGCCGGTCCCCGTGGCACCGCCAGCGGCCAGGGTGCCGAGCTGGCCTTGCAAGGCGACAGCATTCGCGTGGCCGGGGCGGTGGTGTTGCCCAGCGGCAAGGTCAGCCTCAGTGCCCGTGGCGATGTGGTGTTGACCGATGACGCACTGATCGACGTGGCCGGGCGCCCCATCGCCTTCAACGATGTAATCCAATACGGCTGGGGCGGCGACGTGTTGCTCGACAGCCGCAACGGCAATATCCGCCAGGCCGCCGGTTCGACCATCGACCTGTCGGCCCAGCACAACCAGGCCGGTAAATTGCGCGCGGTGGCAACCGACGCGGCGGCCGGTATCGTCGATCTGCAAGGCAAGATCCTGGGCAGCAGCAGCGGTTATTACGCCGCCGGTGGCACGTCGATGCCCTACGAGGCCGCGACCGTGGAACTCCAGGCCCAGCACCTGGGCGGCAGCGGTTCCCTCGACCAGCAATTTGCCGACCTCAACGGGCGCCTCAACCAGGGCGCGGTCTATGGTGGCCGCAGCTTCCAGCTCAAGCAGGGCGACTTGACCATCGGCAACGGCCTCAAGGCCGGCAACATCAGCGTGTCCCTCGACAACGGCCGCCTGCGGGTCAACGGCCTGGTGGACGCCAGCGGTGAGCGCGTCGGCAGCATTACCCTGGCCGGCAAGCACGGCCTGACCCTTGACGGCACGGCGGTACTCGACGCCCACGGCAGCAAGCTGCGGGTGGACAGCTACGGCAAGATCATCGACTCGCCCAACCGCGCCATGGTGGTGCTGGGCTCCGGCGACGGCCAACTGACCCTTGCCAGCGGCGCCCGTATCGACCTGCGCCACGGCACTGACGGCGCGGCCGGCAACGACGGGCGCAATCGCGGCACCCTGGAACTCAACGCGCCACGCCTCGGCAGCAATGACATTGCCATTGACGCCAGCGGCCGCGTGACGATCCAGGGCGCGCGTTCCATCAGCCTCAATGGCATGGCCACCTACGACGATGCCCCGGAAAAAACCGACGCCACCGCCAGCGGCAAGCCCTATCAGGAGATCACCCAGGGCTACCTGGATGGCAAGCACGCGCTGAGCAACGACTTCATCAACGCCGCGTTGCAGAACACCGACTTGCTGCAAAACAAACTCGCCGGGCTGAACAACGCCACCTACGCCGATGCTTTCCATGTGCGCCCCGGCGTGGAAATCGTCAGCAAGACGGCGGACGGTGACCTGGTGGTGCAGGGCGACCTGGACCTGTCCCGTTATCGCTACGCCAGCCTCAACCCCCATAGCCAGCAGGACGACACGGTCTACGGTTCCGGTGAATCCGGCAGCCTGACCCTGCGTGCCGGTGGCGATCTGAATATCTACGGCAGCATCAACGACGGCTTCGCGCCGCCACCGTCGTCGGCGGACGATAAAGGCTGGGTGTTGCTGCCGGGTATCGACTACCGGGGCGGTACGGTGGTGGTGCCGGGCAACGGCGTGACCCTGGCCGATGGCACGGCGTTCCCGGCGGGCACCACGCTGAACTATGACCTGCCGATCAAGGGCCTGACGGTCGCGGCCAATACCCGGCTGCCGGTAACGGCGACACTGGGCCAGGAGCTGGTATTGGCGGCTGGCAGCGTCGTCGCGGCGGATGTGCGCGATGCGGGCGGCAATCTGTTGTTCGCCGCGGGCACCTTGCTCAGCGAGGCGCAGACATTGGCCGAGGGCACGCAATTGGGCGCCGGTACGCTGTTGACCGAGGGCACCGTGTTGCAGGGCATGCTCTGGCCGAAAGGCGTGCCGTTGCCAGGCGTGCATCAGGCCAACCTGAGCAACAACCTTGTGTTGCTCGATGGCACCAAGGACTTGCCCAAAGGCGCGCTGATTCCTGCCGGCACCAACGTGAAATTGCCCGATGGCGTGAGGTCGGTGCAACTGCGTGCTGGCGGGTCCGGGCAGCTGTGGGCAATCGCGCCTATGTTGGCCGAGGGCACGCAGTCGTGGTCGTTGCGCTTGGTTGCAGGCGCCGATACCGAGGCTGCCGACAGTCGCATCCTGCAAGCGCATCCGCGCAGCGGTGATCTGCATCTGGCGGATACGCATTACGGCATGTTCGCCAAGCAATTGCCGCCGCGCGGCGTGGAAGTCTGGACGGCGGCTGCGGTCGCGTATCTGGGGGGCAAAGGGGTGACCGTCAAGGCGGGTGATCCCGTTGATCAGCGGGTACTCGATGGCCTCAACCAGGGTTCGATCAATGATTTTTGTGGTGCGTCCCCGCAGTTCTGCAAGACCACAGGGGCTTATGTCTTCACCCAGTACTCCGTCGATCGCTTCGCGAGGGCGGGGGTCGTGGTAACGCTGGGTGCCGAGATGACCGACGAACTGGTGTATCGCTTCAACCGGTTTACCGTGGACCAGTTGTGCGCCGCCAGCATGATGTTTTGCCAGCTCAAAAACCCGCTGGAGTATGCGGCTGCACCGGCGAGCACACGTTTCAGCGTGATCCGCACCGGCACCGGCGACCTGGACTTGTTGAGCGCAGGCAACCTGAGCATGGACTCGTTGTATGGGGTGTACACCGCCGGTACGTCTTCGTCGGGCACGTTCGAGGGCGACCCGTATAACCAGGCCAAGGCGAAGCAGGGGGTGGCGAAAACTGTGCTGAGCGCGGGCAGCCTGTTCGAGCAATTCGTCAACGGCTCGCCCACCAGCCTGTACCGGGCGTGGTATCCAGAGGCAGGGGGTAATCTGACGATCACTGCCGGGGGCGATTTGACCGGTGATATCACCAGCACCACTCTGAACACTGTCGGGCGCCCCGATCCCAAGGATATCGGGACCGACTCGGCCAACGTCGGCAACTGGCTGTGGCGCCAGGGCAGCAATGCGGTGGCGACCGGAGGGCAGGCGCAACCGAGCGCCTGGTGGATCAACTTCGGTAGTTACGCTGCGACGCCTTCGGGGGCCGATACCATGCTTGGCTTCACCGGATTTGGCACCCTCGGCGGCGGCGATCTGACGGTCAACGTCGATGGCAACGCCGGGGTCTTGAATACGCTAGGTTATGGCCTCAGCAACACGGCGTTGAACCCCCATAGCCAAGGCCTGGTGCTGGCAGTCGGCAGTACGGGCAGGGTCGCCAGCGATGGCGGCTTGCAGTTGACCGGCGGCGGCGACCTGCGGGTGCGCATCGGTGGCAGCTTGAACCCCGCCAGTCTTGCAAGCTCCGATGACCACCGTGATGGCGTGCTGGTCAACCTTCGCGGCGATGTGCAGTTGCGCAGCGCCAGCGTGGGCAGCGTCGATCTGTTGTACGGCAATACATCTACCGAACAGAGCCCCGGCGAGACCCGTGCATTCGACCCGCTGGTCTCGACCCGTGGCGTGGCGCGTGGTGGGCTGACCCTGGTGCCGGGCGACGCGACGTTCAATGTGCAGGCCCTGGCGGATCTGGTGGTACAGAACGTTGAAGACCCGGGCCGGGTGTCGATCAGCCATGCCTCGCCGTTTGCACAAGGCACCACCCTGGGTACCGGCGCCAGTTGGTTCACGTTGTGGACCAAGGACACGGCTATCGATCTGTTCTCCTTGGGTGGGAACCTGACGCCGTTTACTCGATCCGATACGCCGGCCGACCTGGCGGTGGTCTATCCGTCAATTGTGCGGGCAACGGCGGCTGGCGGGAGTCTGTATTACGGTAAAGCGGCCGAACTGCAAGCCAACAACGACGGAAACTACAGCTACCCCTTGCTGCTGGCACCGGGGCAGAACGGCCAGTTGCAATTCCTTGCTCAGGGCTCGATCTACGGCGGTGGTATGGCGGTCAGCCAGTCCGGGGCGGCGCAAAGTTCGCTGGCAACCCCTTGGAATCCTGCCTATCAAGCTCGTATTGGCACTGCGGTGGTGGCCAGTAACCTGCCAGCCAGTGGCAGCTTGGGCTCCTTGTCGTTGTTTGCGTTTGGGCCAGCTACGGCAGCTGCGTCCGCCGTTGGCAGTGCTGAACCGGCGCGTTTTTATGCGATGGACGGCGATCTGGTCGGAGTAAGCAGTGGTCGGATTATCACGTTTAGCGCAACCCCAGGGTCACTGCATGAAGGTGAGACTTGGTATGAAGGTAACGGTGCGATAAGGATGATGGCCGGGCGGGATATCGTCAGCAGTGGTCGTAGCTTTGGCCTGGACAGGACTGACGCGGGTTCGAGCAATAACCTTTTCTTGCACAAAAACCCCAACGACATCTCCATCGTCTCCGCCGGCCGCGACATCCTCTTCAGCAACTTCCAAGTCGCCGGCCCCGGCCTGCTGGAAGTTTCCGCCGGGCGCAACATCCTGCTGACCGGCGCCGGTGGCGAGCACAGCGTGACCAGCCTTGGCGCGATCCTGCCGGGCGATACCCGCCCCGGTGCGAGCATCGTCATGCAGGCCGGTGTCGGCGCCAACGGGCCGGATTACCAGCGCTTTGTCGCGACCTACCTGAACCCGCTCAACCAGGCGCAACCCGGTGAGTCGTTGCAGGGCGTCAAGGTTGCCAAGACCTACGAAAACGAACTGGTCACCTGGCTGGCCGAGCGCTTCGGTTTTGTCGGCGACAGCGAGCAGGCGCGGGCCTACTACGCGGCGCTGCCTGCCGAGCAGCAACGGGTGTTTGCCCGCGACGTGTACTTCGCCGAGCTCAAGGCCGCTGGCCGCGAGTACAACGAGGACGGCGGCGTGCGCCAGGGCAGCTACCTGCGTGGCCGCACGGCGATTGCGGCGCTGTTCCCGGACAAGGATGTGGCCGGCAACCCGATCACCTATCAGGGCGATATCACCTTGTTCAACGGCTCGGGCGTACACACCAATGCCGGCGGCTCGATCCAGATGTTCACCCCGGGCGGCGGCCAGACCTTCGGCATCGAAGGCGCGGCACCACCGTCCACGGCCGGGGTGATCACCCAGGGCGCCGGGGATATCCAGCTGTACTCCATGGGCAGCATCCTGCTCGGGCAAAGCCGGATCATGACCACCTTTGGCGGCTCGATCATGGGCTGGACCGCCGAGGGCGACATCAACGCCGGGCGCGGTTCCAAGACCACCGTGGTGTACACGCCGCCCAAGCGGGTCTATGACAACTGGGGCAACGTGAGCCTGTCGCCGTCGGTGCCGAGTACCGGCGCGGGGATCGCCACGCTCAACCCGATCCCGGAAGTGCCGGCGGGGGACATCGACCTGATCGCGCCGCTGGGCACCATCGATGCGGGCGAGGCGGGCATTCGCGTGTCGGGCAACATCAACATCGCGGCCCTGCGGGTGGTGAACGCGGCGAATATCCAGACCCAGGGCAAGTCGTCCGGGGTGCCGGTCTCGGCCACGGTCAACACCGGCGCCATGAGCTCGGCCAGCGCGGCGGGGGCGGCGGCGTCCCAGGCTGCAGAAGACGCGGCGCGCAATCAGCAGGCGGCGGCGAAGCAGGGGCGGCCGTCGATTGTCACCGTGGAAGTGCTGGGCTTTGGCACGGAGCCGGTACCGCGTGAGCCGGAGCAGAAGAGCTCCGGCTACAACCCCAACAGCCCGGTGCAGGTGCTGGGCGCCGGGCCGCTGAGCGAACAGGCGCGGGCGCGGTTGACGGATGAGGAGCGCAAGCAGATCAGTTTGTAGTTTTTTGAAGGACCTCTCGATGTAGCTTTGGGGCGATCACTGATCGCCCTTTTTTTTGATGCTTGAAAATGTATGCCGATCCAAATGTGGGAGCGGGCTTGCCCGCGATAGCGGTGGATCAGTGGATGAATAGGCTGACTGACACACCGCCATCGCGGGCAAGCCCGCTCCCACACAAGCCCATTCCCATATTTTTGGCTGTGCCCGGCCTTGCGAAATTGCCCCCCAGCCAATCATAAATGAAGCTTTCATGACAAAAGTTCGGTAGCTCCCACCCACCCCCGTCTCTCCTATGTAACGCGCTGGATACGATCAAAAGTCGTCGCCAAAGCCGTCAGCAGGACGCCAGGAGTGGGGCAAATGGGAACTATGGAACGTTACTCGAAAGTCGGTATGCAGGAGCTCGATCAGCGCCTGTCGAAGATCGTCGAAGCCGCGCGCAAGAAGCCGGTTTCGGTGTACCGCTACGGCGCGCCGTGGGTGTGGATCGTCTCCCAGGACGATTGGCAGGGCGCGTTGAAAGAAGTCTCCAGCTTTATCCCGGCGGGGCATTCGCTGGTGTTGCTGCGCCCGCAGATCGACGAGGTGCTCGACAGCCATCGCGACTGGCTCCAGCCCGAGCCGGGCATGCTGATTGCGCCGCACACCGTGGTGCACATCCTCCTGCTGCAACTGCTGTATTCGGTGCCCAGCGAGCAACAACTGCACGAGCAACTCAATTACAACCTGCTGTTCCGCTGGTTTGTCGGCCTCGACCTGAACCAGAAAGTGTGGGGCATCCATGTCCTGCAACGGGACATCGCCAGTGTGCTGGGCAACCCGCGTGCGGTGCAGTTGATCCAGACCATCATCGGTGAAGTGTTTTGTGGCGCCTTGCTGCACATGCCGGAGTTCTCGCTGAACTTCGCCTTGCTGCACACCTGGCTGGCCCGGCACAGCCACCTGTCGACAACCAGCAATTGAGCAGGCCAAACGCCGAGCAAACGGCGACGGCGCAGAATCTTGGAAAGTTAGGGGGCGGTGTGGAGCATCTGTTCAAGTCAACGCTGGCGCTGTGCTGCCTGACGCTGGGGGCTTTGGCCCTGCCCGCGCAGGCCGAGGAGGAGGGCGCGGCACGCCGGGTCGACGTCAATGAGTACTTCGTGCGCGGCAATACCGTGCTCGATGCGGCGGCGATCGAGGAGGCGGTGTACCCGTTTCTCGGCCCGCAAAAGACCTTGGGCGATATCGAAGGCGCCCGTGATGCGCTGCAAAAGATCTACCAGGCGCGCGGCTACCAGTCGGTGTTTGTCGAGCTGCCGGAGCAGAAGGTCGATGACGGTATCGTCTACCTGCAAGTCAGCGAAACCAAGATCGGCCGCGTGCGCGTGGTCGGCGCCAAGCATTATTCGCCGGTGGAGATCCGCGACGAAGTGCCGGCCCTCAAGGAAGGCGAGGTGCCGGACTTTGCCACCGTGCAAACCCAGCTCGCCGGCCTCAACCGCGGCGTCGGGCGCCAGGTCACGCCGCTGGTGCACGAAGGCCAGCGCCCCGGCACCATGGACGTGGACTTGCAGGTGGAAGACCAGAACCCCTGGCACGCCAGCCTCGGCCTGAACAACGACTACAGCGCCGACACCGAAAAGCTGCGCTCGGTGGCCACCCTGGGCTACGACAACCTCTGGCAACTGGGCCACAGCATATCCCTCACCTATTTCACCGCGCCCCAGGACAGCAGCAACGCCAAGGTCTGGTCGGGTTCCTACAGCGCGCCGCTGGATGAGCGCTGGACCTTGCAGTTCAGCGGTTACCAGTCCGACAGCAACATCGCCACCATCGGCGGCAGCAACGTGCTCGGCAAGGGCCATTCCTACGGCGTGTCGGCGATCTACAACCTGCCGGCGACCAATGTCTGGGCCAACTCCTTCTCGTTCGGCATCGACTTCAAAGACTTCGACGAAGAGATGCAATTCGGTGCCAGCCGCGACCAGGTGCCGCTCAAGTACGCGCCGTTCACCCTCGGCTACAACGGCTATCGCTACACCGAGCAATCCCAGCTGGGCCTGGGCTTGAACCTGGTGGTGGGCACCCGCGCGTTCTTTGGCTACGGCAGCGATGCCGAAGAGTTCGACTACAAGCGCTACAAGGCCAACGCCAGTTTTGCGGTGCTCAAGGGCGACCTGAATTACACCTACACCTTCGCCAACAACTGGCAGTCGGCGTCCAAGGCGGCGTTCCAGCTGGCCTCGGGGCCGTTGGTGTCCAACGAGCAGTATTCCGCCGGCGGTGCCACTTCGGTGCGCGGCTACCTGGCGGCAGAGCGCACCGGGGATGAGGGTTACTTGCTGTCCCAGGAGCTGCGCACGCCGTCGGTGGCCAAGTACCTCGGCAGTTATGTGCAGGAGTGGCGCTTTTATGCGTTCGCCGAAGGCGCACGCCTGCGCCTGCACGACCCGCTGCCCGAGCAAGAAGACGAATACAGCCTGGCCAGTGTCGGCCTGGGCACCCGCGCCAGCTTGAGCAAATGGTTGTCCGGCAGCCTGGATTGGGGCTACCCGCTGCTCAATGGACCGAACACCCAGAAACAGGACTCGCGACTGCACTTCAGTGTGCAGGCGACTTTCTGACTTTTTCTTTCGGAGACTTCACCCATGCAACGCCTAATCCTGAGCCTGTTGATCTGCCTGGGCTTCACGCTCCCGGCCACCGCCCATGCCTGGTGGCAAGACGACTGGCACTACCGCAAGCAGATCACCGTGGACACCACCGCCCAAGGCGCCGCGATCAACCAGGCCCTGGGCCGCACCGCGCTGCTGGTGCGCCTGCACACCGGCAACTTCACCTTTGACGGGGTCAAGGACGACGGCGCCGACCTGCGCTTTGTCAGTGCCGATGACAAGACCGTGTTCAACCACCAGATCGAAAGCTTCGACCCGCTGATGGGCATGGCGCTGATCTGGGTCGATGTGCCCAAGGTCGAAGGCGGCCAGCGCCAGGACCTGTGGATGTACTACGGCAACCAAAAAGCCCCGGCCACCAGCAACGGCCAGTTGGCGTTCGACCCGAACTACACCGCGCTGTACCACTTTGACGGGGCCAACGGCACCCCGGCCCGCGACACCACGGCCTACGCCAATACCTCGCTCAACGCCACCGGCGCGAGCATCGACGGCGTGATCGGCCGCGCCTTGCAGTTCGGCGGCCAGCCGCTGCTGTTGCCGGCCAGCCCATCGCTGCAACATGCCGCAGGCGGCGCGTTCACCTTCAGCGCCTGGTTGCGCCTGGATCAGGCCAGCGGCGAACAGATCGTCCTCGCCCGCCGCGACGGTCCCCACAGCCTGCTGCTGGGGTTGAACCAGGGCACGCCGTTTGTGGAAGTCGATGGCCAACGCGTGGTCTCCACTCAACCGCTGAACCCTGGGCAATGGCAGCACCTGGCGTTCACCGCCGAGGGTGAAAAAATTGCGCTGTATGTAAATGGTCGCGAGACGGCCAGCCTGGCGGTCGCACTGCCAGCGTTCAATTCCCAACTGGCGATTGGCGGCGATCTGCCGGACGCCGGCACCACGCATCTGCCGTTCGCCGGCGCCATCGATGAGCTGCGCCTGTCCAAGGTTGCGCGCCCGGCCACATTGTTGTTGGCCGACGCCAGCGCCCAAGGTGCCGAGTCGAAACTGGTGGCCTACGGCGTCGATGAAGAGCAGTCGGGCTTTGGTTTCGGCAGCCTGGGCTTCTTGCTCAACGCCGTGCCGGTGGACGCCTGGGTGATCATCCTGGTGCTGGTGGCGATGATGTTCCAGTCGTGGGTGATCATGCTGCGCAAGAACCGCCAGGTCAGCCGCGTCAGCGGCGCCAACGAGATTTTCCGCGAACACTTCGCGCAGATCGGCACGCGCCTGGAGATGTATGCCGATGACGCCCCGCTGGGCCAGCGCTTGCAGCATTCGTCGCTGTGGCGCCTGTACCTGGTGGCGGTCAAGGAGATCCGCACCCGCCGCGCCCAGGGCGCCGACACCTCGTCCGTCTCGGCGGCGACCATCGAAGCCATCCGCTGCTCCATGGACGGCGTGCGCACCCGCGAAAACCAGGCCCTCAGTTCCAAGCTCTCGACCCTGTCCAACGCCATCGCCGGCGGCCCGTACATCGGCCTGCTCGGTACGGTGCTGGGGATCATGGTGGTGTTCCTCGGCACGGCCATGGCCGGTGACGTGAACATCAACGCCATCGCCCCAGGTATGGCCGCCGCGTTGCTGGCCACGGCCATGGGCCTGTTCGTCGCGATCCCCGCGCTGTTTGGCTACAACCGCCTGATCACGCGCAACAAGGAAGTCAGCGCGGACATGCGTGTGTTCGTCGATGAGTTCATCACCCGCCTGGCCGAGATGCACGGCGAGAGCCAGTCCAGTGAAGCCGCGCACCGCCGCGAGCATCACGCCGCCGTCCCGGCCTGAGGAGAATCAGCATGGCTTCCGTAAACGCCTCCCACGACGATGACGATGATGCCGCCGTCGATAGCATCAACATCACGCCCCTGGTGGACGTGCTGATGGTGGTGCTGGTGATGTTTATCCTCACCGCCACCGCCCAGGTCTCGGGCATTCAGATCCACTTGCCCAAGGCCAGCGCCTCGGTGTCGCTGTCGGAGGCCAAGACCAAGGCGATTTCCGTCAACGACGGCGGCCAGGTCTTCCTTGACGCGTACCCGGTGACCCTTGGCGAGCTGGAAGAACGCCTGCGCATTGAGAAAGCGCAGAACCCGGACTTCCCGGTGATCGTGCGCGGCGACGCGTTGGTGCAGTACCAGAAGGTGATCGAGGTACTCGACTTGCTGCGACGGCTGGAGCTGTCCCAGGTCGGGCTGGTCACCGGCAAACCGAGCCAGGGCTGAGCCATGACCGCACAGATCCCGATGCCGCCCTTGCCGGTCAAGAACAAGCCGCCGCTGCGCCCGTTGAAGTGGGGCGCAGGCCTCTTGCTGGGCGCGGTGGCGGCCTGGTTCTTGTGGCAGTGGGCCAATGACATGAGTGGCGTGCGCCGTGAAGCGCCAAAGATCCCGACGATTATTCCGTTGCCGCCACCGCCACCGCCGCCACCGGAAAAGCCCAAGGAACCTGAGCCCCAGGTCGAAGAAAAAATCCCCGAGCCGGTGCCCACGCCCGAGCCGGAAGAGGTCAAGCCCGCGGACGAAGCACCGCCTTCGCCGGCGGACGATTTGGCCAACCCGATGCAGATCGACGGCGATGCCCAGTCGGGCAATGACGGTTTCAACATCGGCGCCGGCAAAGGCGGCGGCATGGCCGGTTCCGGTGGCGGCGGTCTGGGCACCGGCACGTACAAGCAGTACCTGGCAGGGGTGTTTCAGCGCCTGCTGCGCGAGGACCCGGAGTTGCGCAAGAAGGCGTACGCGGTGCAGGCCGATTTGTGGCTGAACGCCGATGGCCAGGTCACCCGTGCCGAGTTGGCCAAGTCCAGCGGTGATGCCGAGACCGATGCCCAGGTGTTGGCCGCCTTGCGCGCGCCCCATGCCACGCAACGGGTGCCCGCCGCCGTAACGATGCCGGTACGCCTGTCCCTCAAGGGCCGGCGCCCGGAATGATCGAACCCTTTTCTACGGTTTTTTACAGGAGTTGCGTACACATGATTTCCCCCGTGAATCGACTGACCCTGGCGGTCGGCATGGTCATCGCGACCCTGGTTGGCCAGGCGACGGCTGCCCCGGTTGCGCCATCGGAAAACGTCACCATCAACCTGATCCGCCTGTTGGTGCAGCAGGGCGTATTGACCCAGGACACCGCCAACGGGCTGATCGCCCAGGCGGAAAAAGAAGCCCTGCAAGCGCGCCAGGCGAATGCCGCCCCGGTGGTCGCCGCAGGGCCTGCAGCTGCGCCAGGGGATGTGCGCGTGCAGTACGTGCCGCAAGCGGTGCGCGATCAGATCCGCGACCAGGTGAAAGCCGAAGTCATGGCCACCGCCAAGCAGGAAAACTGGGCCCAGCCCAATACCTTCCCGGACTGGGTGTCCCGCGTGACCTTTGACGGCGATATCCGCCTGCGTGACGAGTCGCGCTACTTCTCGGGCAAGAACGACGACACCATCACCGACTACGCCAAGCTCAACAACAACGGGCCGTATGACGTCAACCCGAACTCCAGCACGCAGCTGCCGCCGTTGCTCAACACCCGTGAAGACCGCGAAAACCTGTTCCGCATCCGTGCCCGCCTGGGCATGAAAGCGGTGATCTCGCCGGAATGGACCGCCGGCATCCGCCTCGGCACCGGCTCCGACAACAACCCGGTGTCCACCACCCAGACCCTGGGCGGTGGTTTCGGCAAGAAGGACATCTGGCTCGACCAGGGTTACCTGAGCTGGAAAGCTTCGGACATGGTGACTTTGACCGGCGGGCGGATTGCCAACCCGTTCTATTCCACCGACATGATGTATTCCAACGACCTCAACTTCGACGGCGTGGCGGCGATCTTCAACCACCGCCTTGCCAGCGACTGGAACCTGTTCGGCACCCTTGGCGCGTTCCCGGTGGAATACACCTCGGACACCGCCAGCAGCAACGGCTTCGACAAGGAAGAAAGCGACACCAAATGGCTGTTTGGCGGGCAGATCGGCGCCGATTGGAAGATCAATCGCAGCAACAACCTCAAGCTCGCGGGCGCCTACTACCAGTTCCAGAACATCGAAGGCGAACGCTCCAGCCTGTGCAAGCCGTGGGAAGGCAAGCCGGGTTGCGACACCGACGGCTCGCGCGTGGCCTTTATGCAAAAGGGCAACAGCGTGTTCAACCTGCGTGACATCGCGCCCAACCCGGCCACCCCTGGCAAGACGCCGGAGCCGCAGTTCGTGGGCCTTGCGTCCAAGTTCAACCTCCTCGACCTCAACGCGGTGTGGGACAGCGAGCTGCCAAGCGACTTCAAGCTGCGCAGCCAAGCCAACTTCATCCACAACCTGGGCTACGACAAGGGCGAGATGCTCAAGCGCAGCGAAGGCCACATCGTCAACAACCTCAACAGCAACGGCGAGTTTGAAAGTGGCGGCAATGCGTTGATGGTCTCGTTCACCCTCGGCAGTGCCCTGGAGATGCGCAAGCGCGGCGACTGGAACGTGTTGGCTGGCTACAAATACATCCAGCCCGACGCCTTGCCCGATGGCTTCAACGACTCGTCGTTCCACCTCGGCGGCACCAACGCCAAGGGCTACTTCATTGGTGCCAACTACGGCATCGAAAAGAACATCTACGCCAGCGCGCGTTGGTTGAGCGCTTCGGAAGTCTACGGCCAGCCGTTTGAAGTGGATGTGATGCAACTGGAACTCAACACGCGCTTCTGACGCGCACAGGAGATGCCACATGAACACGCGAATCTGCGGGCTGCTGTTGTTGTTCGTCGCCACCGGCGCCAGCGCCGAAGGCATGGAAGAGCGCCTGCGTACCCAACTGCGCAGCACCACCCAGCAGTTGCAGGCGTTGCAAAGCGAACAGGCCCAGGCCAGTGCCGCGCGCATCGCCGCTGAAACCCAGGCCAAGCAGGCCCAGGCGCAGATCAAGCAATTGACTGCCGAGCTGGAAAAGACCCGTGGCGTCGCCGAGCAAATGGCCGGCCAGCAACAAAACCTGCACAGCCAGGCACAAGCCCAGGTGGCGGCGAGCAACGAGCAGATCGGCAAGTTCAAGAAGGCCTACGAGGAACTGCTGGTGCTGGCCAAGGGCAAGGAAGCCGAACGCGCCAGCCTGCAAGCCAAGCTGAGCGAACGTGACACACAAGTGCAGCAATGTGCAGTCAAGAATCAACAGATGTACGGCGTGGCCCAGCAACTGCTGGCGGCCTACGAAAAAATCGATGTGGCCGAGGTGATGAGCATCCGCCAGCCCTTCGCCAGCGGTGCGCGGGTCAAGTTCGAGGAACTGGCCCAGGGCTTTGGCGACGATTTGTACAAGAGCCGTTTTGATGCGCCCCAGGCAACTGCCAATCACTGATCGACAAGGAAGACTTCACCATGAGCGAATTGATCACCAGCGTCACCGTCCAGAGCCTCACCGAACTGCTGCAGGAAGCCGGCTACCGGGTCAACCCGAGCGAGCAGAACGGCATCGTGCAATTGCTCAGCGCCAGCCAGGGCATCGGCTTTGCCGTGCGTTTCGGCAACCCGGCGGGCGAGCAGGGCGGCTATGTGGATTTCACCTACAGCTGCGCGCTGCGCATCCAGGGCGAACTGCCGGAAGGCCTGGCCCAGGTGTGGAACGCATCGCGCCGGTTTGCGCGGTTGTCGGTGCAGGGTGAATTCCTGCTGATGGAAATGGACGTGGTAGTAGCGGGCGTCAGCGTCACCTACCTGCGCAGCCAGCTGGAACTGTGGGACCGCCTGTTGCAGGAGTTCATTGTCTACCTGCGTGAATACAGCCAGCAGGCCGCGCAGTTGCAGGCTGCCGCGCAATCGGTGGGCGAAGAGGCGCCGGTATTGTGAAAAAGCCAACCTTGATGGTCGGCGCGGGTGCGCTGGCCTTGCTGGTGGTGGCCGTGGGCTTGAGCCTGCGGCCGGGCAGCGACCCAGTGGCGGCGCAGCAACCGGCGCCGGTGCTCGCCGCGCCGGCGGGCGGCCCGGCGGTGGCGCGCCTGGGCAACCAGCAGATCGACCTGACGGAAATGCACAGCGTGCTGGCGAGCCTGCCGGCGGAGACCCGCGAGCAGTTGCGCGGCAACCGTGGCGCGCTGGAAACCTGGCTGCGCTCACGCCTGGCGCAAAAGGCCGTGCTGGAACAGGCCGACGCCCAGGGCTGGCGCCAGCGCCCGGAGGTGGAGCAGCAGACCCGCGCCGCCACCGAGCAGATCGTGTTTCGCGACTACATGCTGTCGGTCAGCCAAGTGCCGGCGGGCTATCCCAGCGCGGCTGAGTTGCAACAGGCCTACGACGCCGGCAAGGCGCAGTGGGTGACGCCGCCGATGGTTCGGGTGAGCCAGATTTTCCTTGCCGTGAACGACCCGCAAGCTGCCGAAGCGGTGCGCCGCCAGGCCCAGGAATTGAGCCGCAAGGCCCAGGCCACGCCGGGGGATTTTGCCGCCCTGGCCACGCAATACTCCCAAGACCCGAACACCGCCCAGCGTGGCGGCGATTCGGGGATGCAACCGTTGCAGCAGTTGGTGCCGCAGGTTCGCGAGGCGGTGGCGCGGCTCAAGGTCGGTGGTGTGTCCGACGTGGTGCAGAGTGCGGCGGGCTTCCATGTGCTCAAGCTCACCGCCCAGCAACCGGCGCGCACGGCGACGTTGGAGGAACTGCGTGAACGCCTGACCGAGGCGTTGCGCAGTCAACGTCAGGAGCAGATCGCCAAGGCCTACCTGGAAGGCATGCTCAACACCGCCACCTTGAGTATCGACGGCGCCGCGCTGAACAAGGTGCTGGAGTAAGTCGCGACAACCCGCATTGGATGCACAGACCAACAAGACAGGGAGTCTCCCATGGCATATCTAGAACCGTCCGGCCCCCAGGCGCCCGCCGCTTATCGCACGGCGAGCGAGCCGCGCAGCAGTTGGCCGGCCCTGGCCTGCGAGATCGAGCCGGAGGTGGCGCGCTACTTCCTGGTGAGTGCGCGCTGTGGCTGTTTCATGCAGGCAGCGCGCAGCCTGAATATCAAATCGACGCTGCTGCGCAAGCGCCTGGCGCAGCTGGAAGAACAGGTGCGCCATGCGCTGTTCACCTACCAGGGCAACGGCCTGGTGCTCAGCCGCGACGGCCTGCAATTGCAGGCGCAACTGATTGCGCTGGCCCATGAGCGGCGCCTGCCGGTGGTGGAACAGCCGCTGATCCGCCTGGCGGTGGCCGAGCCGATCCTGCACGACATCCTCGGCCGCGACCTGATCGCCTTGCTGCGCCGCAATGCCAGCGTGCGCCTGGAGATCATCTCCATCGACAGTCAGCTGTCCCTGCAAGCGGTGGACGTGGACGTGGTGCTGTGGCTCTCCGACACCGACGGCCCCGCGCCCGGCCCGAGCTTTCCGATCCAACCGCCACGCCCGCTGGCGCGCCTGCATTACCTGCCGCATATCGCCAAGCGCTACTCACGGCTGACCACGCGCCCCGACAGCGTGGATGACCTCGACGACTACATGCTCGTGCAATGGCAACCCGACGTGCAGGTCGGCGCCCTGCAACCGTGGAACCACGTGGTCGACCAACGCCGCGCCGCCGTGGTGCAAGTGCAGGCCTACTCGCTGATGCTGGAAATGATCCGCTGCGGCGCCTGCATCGGCTTGCTGCCGCACTACATGAGCAGCTTCGACCGCGGCCTGGTGGCGCTGCCGGGGTTGCTGGCCGACAGCATGCAGCGCCAGGTGTGGCTGGCGGTGAATGCCCAAGTGCAGGACGCGCAGGCGGTGCAGGTGATTGTCGAGTTGATCGTTGGCACGTTTGAGGGGCGCAAGGAGTGGTTTGACTGAGGTGATGGTGGCGGCTGGCCCAGCGCCATCGCAGGCAAGCCAGCTCCCACAGTTTGATCGGTGCAAACCTGATCTGGCCTGCAAACCCAATCCCCTGTGGGAGCGGGCTTGCCCGCGAAGGCGGCCTGTCAGCCAACACAGAAGCAACCCACCCGACACAATGCGTTGCACGCCGTGAATAACTGCGCCAGTCTTACAGGCCTTCATTTGTTGGCGTGAATCGCATGCAGTCCACCCGTTTGACCCTTATCTGCCATGCCGTCACGCCCCTGCAAAAACGCGGGTTTTTCCCCGATGACGAATCGGTGGCAATGGATTGGCAACGCGCGGCGCTGTCCCTGGCCGATCGCTACAAGAAACCCCGTCGCCTGCTGTGTGGGCCGCAGGCTCGCACCCGGCAGACGGCGGGCTTGTTCGGCCACGACGCGGTGGTTGAGGACGCATTGCGCGATGCTGATTTCGGACGGTGGAAAGGCCAGGACGTCGGCCGCTTGGCGGGCGACGGCTTGGAAGAGTGGCTGACCGACAGCGCCAGCGCCCCCCACGGTGGCGAATCGGTGGATCAGGTCTGCGCGCGGGTGGCGCAGTGGATGCAGTCCCTGGAAACCCAGCCCGGCCATGTCGTCGCCATCACCCACCCCTTCGTGATCCGCGCCGCCATGCTGTACGTCATGCAGTTTCCGCTGTCGATGTTCTACCTGATCGACGTCGAGCCGCTGTCCGCCACCGAGCTACGCTTCAATGGCGTTTGGCGCCTGCGCCTGGAAACTCACGCCTGAGCCCCTGAACATGGCAAAATCCACGCCCCGCAATGAGAGCAACCCATGAAACGCATCCTGATCATCGGCATTGGCGCCGGCAACCCTGACTACATCACGATGCAGGCCGTGAAGGCGCTCAATCGCACCGACGTGTTTTTCCTGATGGACAAGGGCCAGAGCAAAGACAAGTTGATCGACCTGCGCCGCGAGATCTGCGAGACCTACATCACCGAGCCCGGCTACCGCTTCGTCGAGGCCGACTGCCCCGAGCGCGTGCGCGGTGAAATTGACTACACCACGGCCGTGCAGGACCTCAACCGCGACAAGCAGCACACCTTTGAACGCATGATCAACGAGGAAATGGCCGACGGTGAAGTGGGCGCATTCCTGGCCTGGGGTGACCCGGCGCTGTACGACAGCACCATCCGTATCCTGCAGGCGATCCTGGCCAGTGGGCGCAGTGCGTTTGAATTCGAGGTGATTCCCGGCATCACCAGCGTGCAGGCCCTGGCCGCCCAGCACAAAGTGCCGCTGAACCGCATTGGCCGCTCCATCGAGATCACCACCGGGCGCCGTTTGGCGGCAGGGCAGGCAAGTGATGCGGATACGCTGGTGGTGATGCTCGATGCGGAAGATTCCTACCGTACCGTGGCCGACCAGGACCTGGATATTTACTGGGGGGCCTACCTGGGCACGCCGGACGAAATCCTGATCAGCGGCAAAGTCGCCGAAGTGGCCGACGACATCGAGCGCGTGCGCAAGGCCGCGCGGCTGGCCAACGGCTGGATCATGGACACCTATCTGCTGCGCAAACCCTGAGGTAACGTCCCATGCTCAAGCTGTTTGCCCTGACGCTGGCGCTTTTGGCCGGTGCCGCCCAAGCCGACGACACCTTGCACCGCGACTTGCCGCTGGCGTACCTGGAACAGACTCAGGGCGATGCGCGCAACGAGCCGCTGGTGATTTTCCTGCACGGGTTTGGCAGCAACGAGGAAGATTTGTTTGGGCTCAAGGACGCCTTGCCGTCGACCTGGACCTACCTGTCTGCGCGGGCGCCAATGCCGGTGGACGCGAGTGGCTATCGCTGGTTTGCGAAGACACCCGGCGACGGCGACTACGACGGCGAGACCGCCGACTTGCAGCGCAGCGCCCAACTGATCGAAGACTTTGTGCAGCAGGCCACCGCCAAGTACCACACCCAACCGGACCGGGTGTTTCTGGTGGGGTTCAGCCAGGGCGCGATCATGTCCTACGAAGTGGGGTTGCGTAAGCCCGCGCTGCTGCGTGGGATTGCGGCGTTGAGTGGCAGTGTGTTGCCGGTGTTGAAGGCTGAGCTGAAAGCGGATGCGGCACTGGACAAGCTGGCGATCTTTATCGGCCATGGCACGTTGGACCAGGCGCTGTCGTATGCCTCCGCGACCCGGGCGAATGAGGTGTTGCAGGCGGTGGGGTTGCAGCCGGAGTTTCACGGGTATGTGGGGATGCCGCATACCATCAGTGAGGCTGAAGTGCAGGACTTGAAGGCCTGGCTGGAAAAGAGCCTGAGGTAAACACGGGAAGTGTGGAGGCTGGCTTGTGTGGGAGCTGGCTTGCCTGCGATAGCATCACCGAGGTGTCACTGAAAGACCGAGGTGCCTGCATCGCAGGCAAGCCAGCTCCCACATTGGTTTTGTGTTGCTTGGCAAATTGGCTTATTTGCCGGCTGTAATCTGCTTAACCAGCTCTGCATGCCCCTTGGCATCATCCCCCCGGGAAATCGCCTGGATCACCAGCATGTGGTTGCCCGATCCACCAAGGAAGGTGCTGTTCAGCGTCTTGCCCCCGCCCTGCGTCGCAGTGCTGTCCACCTGGCGCAAACCCAACCCCTTGAAGGTCAGCTTCTTCTCATTCTGTTTCTTGAAATCCGGCAGGGCGGCGCTCTGGTCCTTGACGAAACCGGCCACGGCGCCGTCGAGGAATGGCGCGTCGTTATCCCCGATGTTTACCCCGTCGGTACGCACGGTTTCGGCGACGATCACCACGCTTTTGGTGGTCTGGTTGGCGTACAAGGTGCCCTGGGTGGCTGTGCTGCTGTCTTCGGCCTTGCTGACCGGCAGGGTGTCAGCGACGTAGGCCTTGGGCAGGCTGAAGGTGAATTTGCCGCCCAGGGTGGAGATGCTCTGTGTGGCCGGTGGGGTGGCGGCGAACGCGCTGCCGGCGGCAAGCACGAGGGCCAGCAGGGCGGCGGTCTGGGTGAAAGTGGCCATGAAGCGCTCCAGGGATGAACGAAATTGCGGCGTATTCTGTCAGAAATTTCGCAATGTCGTTCACCCCGGGTCTTACACCTTGTCGGACTCTTCTTCGAGGCGGTCCATCTCAAACAGCCGCGCCAGTTCCGCCCGAGCTTCCTGGGCGGTCTGCATCACCTTGGCCGCATCGTCATACACCGCGTGTTGCGCGGCCAGCACTTGCAGGTCGTGGTTCTTGAAGCGGGTGATGCGCGCATCGGCCTGGGCCTGGGTCAAACCGAGGCCGACCAGGGTGCGGCGGCTCATTTCCAGGCTGGAGTAGAAGGTTTCGCGCACCGGCGACGCATCCAGGTCCACCAGCCGGTGAACGTGCTGGCGGTTACGGGCGCGGGCGATGATCTTCATGTGCGGGTAAAGGTTGCGCACCAGTTCGGCGGTCTTGATGTTGATCTCCGGGTCGTCCATGGCGATCACGAAGAATTCCGCCTGATCGACCTTGGCCGCGTGCAGGATCTCGGGCCGCTGCGGGTCGCCGTAGAACACCGGCATGCCGCCGAAGCTGCGGGTCAGTTCGATGGTTTCCACCGAGGTGTCGAGGGCGATGAACGAGATGTTTTGCGCCCGCAGGATCCGCGCGACGATCTGGCCCATACGGCCCATGCCGGCGATGATCACGCGGGGCGCATCGCTTTCGATGGTGCGGTATTCCTCGGGCACTTCCACCGGCTTGACCTTGGGCTTGAACAGCTTCGGGCAGATCAACAGCAGCAGCGGGGTGACGGCCATGGACAGGGTGATGGTCAGCACCAGCACATCATAGAGGTGGGGTTCGAACAGGCCCTGGTCGCGGCCGATCTTGAACACCACAAAGGCGAACTCACCGCCCGCCGCCAGCACTACGCCCAGGCGCAGGGCGCTTTCGCGGTTGAGGTCACCTACCATGCGGCCGACGGCGTAGAGCAGCGGCAACTTCAGGCCGATCAACAACAGGGTCAGGCCGATCACCAGCAGCGGCGAGCTGAGCAGCAGGCTGAGGTTGGCGCCCATGCCCACGCTGATAAAGAACAGACCCAGCAGCAAGCCCTTGAAGGGTTCGATCTGGGATTCGAGTTCGTGGCGGTATTCCGAGTCCGCCAGCAGCAGGCCGGCGAGGAAGGCACCCAGGGCCATGGACACGCCCACCAACTCCATCAACCACGCGGTGCCGATCACCACCAGCAGCGCCGTGGCGGTGGACACCTCGCGCAGACCGGTCTTGGCGACGATGCGAAACACCGGCCGCAACAGGTAGCGCCCGCCGATGATCACCACGGCGATGCTGCCGAGGATCTGCAACACATGTTGCAGGCCCTGGGCTTCGGTGGTGGGGTGATCACTGCCGGCCAGCAACGGCACCATGGCGATCAACGGGATCGCCGCGATGTCCTGGAACAGCAAGATGGCAAAGGCCAGGCGGCCGTGGGGCTGGTTCAGCTCCTTGCGCTCGGCCAGGCTTTGCAGGCCAAACGCGGTGGACGACAACGCCAGACCCAGGCCCAGCACAATCGCGCTGTTCCACGACTGGCCAAACAGCCACAACGCCACTACGCCCATCACCAAACCGGTGAGTAACACCTGGGCGAGCCCGACGCCGAACACCGCCTTGCGCATCACCCACAGGCGCTTGGGCGACAATTCCAGGCCGATGATAAACAGCAGCAACACCACGCCCAGCTCGGAAAATTGCGCCACGCTTTGCGGATTGCCCACCAAGCCCAGGACTGACGGGCCGATGATCACACCGGCGAACAGATAACCGAGCACCGCGCCCAGTTGCAGGCGCTTGGCCAGCGGCACGGTCAACACGGCGGCGAGCAGGAACACCACGGCTGCTTGTAACAGGTTGCCTTCATGGGGCATTGGGGACTCCAGGATCTTGAAACGAATCAACAGGAGCGTATTAGAGCGCTTTTTACGTGTCGAAAATTGTGTTTTTGCGGTGTGATTGCGTTGGGGAATGAAATCTGTGCTTTGCCTCTTACGCACTTTTGCGCTCGGGCAAGTTTACCGGCCGGCGATACAACCCCACCGCCAGCCCCAGCAGAATGATCGCTATCGAGATCAGTTCCAGCGTGGAGATGCGTTCACCAATGATCAACATCGAACTGGCGATGCCAAACACGGGGATGAGCAATGACAGGGGCGCCACCGTCGAGACGGGGTACGCCTTGAGCAGTGAATTCCAGCCCCAATAGGCAAAGTGCGTGGCCAGGTAGACCTGGAACAGGATCGAGCCGATAGCCATCACGTCGAGGCTGGCAGGCAGGCTGTCGAACGCGGCGCTGCCGTGTATCCACCAGGCCATCAGGAACAGCGGGATCGGTGGAAACAGGCTGGCCCACACCATGAACGCAAAGATTTCCTTCACGCCTGACTGCTTGATGATGACGTTGCCCACGCTCCACGCAAACGCGCTGAGGACGATCAGCATGACGCCCAGTACAGCGTGGCTGCCTTCCTGGGTGACGACGATTCCTGCGAGGCCGAGCAAGGTCAGGCCGGCGCCGACCAGTTGGGCGTCCCGCAGGTTTTCGTTGAACAGCACCACGCCCCAGCCGAGGGTGAAAAACACGCTGAGCTGGATGATCAGCGAGGCGATCCCGGGGCTCACACCGACCTGGATGCCGTAGTTGATCACGCCCCACATGCCCAGGCCGAAGATCACCCCATACGCGGCCACGTAGCCGAAGTGCACGGCCGGGCGGCGGATGAAAAACACCAGTGGCAAGGCGGCGAGGGCAAATCGGATGCCCGTGAGCACAAAGGGATCGATACCGCGCAGGCCAAGTTTGGTAATCGGAAAGTTCAAGCCCCAGACCAGGGTGACGAGTAGGGCAAGGGCCAAGTGTTTTTTCTGCATGGGCTTTTCCTTAAGCGGGCAGGCGTGTTCAAAGGCGTTGATGTTAAGCCGCAGGTGAATGGCCCGCTTGCTATGTCAGGTCATCCTTTGACAATATCGGGCCATGATCCCGATCTTTACTGACAACGACCCCGAAGCGCTGGTGACGCTGCACGAATACGCGTCCGGCACCGTGTTTGCGCGGCATGTCCATGCCCGTGGGCAGTTCGCCTACGCGTCCACCGGCGCCCTGAAGATGTTCACCGACCTCGGCAACTGGGTGGTGCCGCCGCAGCGCGCGATCTGGGTGCCCGGCGGCGTGCCCCATGAAATGCAGATGCGCGGGGATGTGCTTATGCTCAACACCTACCTCGACGACGAAGCGGCCGAGCGTGCGGGTTTGCAGGGCCATTGCCAGGTGTTCGAAGTCTCGCCGCTGCTGCGGCATTTGCTCGAAGCGGCACTGACGATCGAGGCGCCGCCGCTTAGCGTCCGGCAGCGCTGCGTGCTGACGTTGCTGGTGGATGAAATCGGCGCCATGCCCGAGGTGCCCCTCAGCGCGCCGTTGCCCGCCGAGCCGCGCCTGGCCCGGGCCTGCCAGCGTTTCCTGGACGCGCCCACGCAGACCATCGCCCTCGACACCATGGCCGAGTGGTCGAGCATGAGCCGGCGCACCTTTACCCGACAGTTCCTGGAGCACACCGGCATGACCTTTGTGGCCTGGCGCCAGCAGGTGTGCCTGCTGGAAGCCACGGCGCGGCTCAGCCACGGTGCGTCCATCACCGATGTGGCGCTCGGGCTGGGCTTTAGCAGCTCCAGCGCGTTCACCTCGGTGTTCCGGCGCAACCTGGGGGATTCTCCGGCGCGTTACCTGGCCAAATCCAAGGCGGCGTCGTTGTTTTGAGGCTGCGCCGGTCAGGATTCACCTCTGTGCCGGCCACGCTTTGTTACTATCGCCGTCCATCGTCACCAGGAGTCACCGCCCCATGCAGCACCAGTGGGATGAAATGCACCGCACCCGCAAGCCCACTTTTGTGATGTGCGGCGAGCCCCAGGGCGATGTGCTCAATCTCTACGTTCACGGTTACTCGGCCTTCTTCAACCGCCAGCAACTGGGCAACTTCACGGCGCAACTGGCGAGCATCGAAGGCTCGACCAATGTGATGCTGTTCTGGCCGGCCGGGCATTTCCTGGAAAACCTCTTCGCCCCGTTCAAGGAGGTGATCGGCGCGATGCTTGGCGGTGGTGGCCTGGGCGCGGCGACCGTGGGGGTGGGCAAGGCGATTGCCTACTTTCTGGACCATTACAAAAGTGTCGAGGCGCGTGTCGATGAGGTCGCCCAGACCTTGCTGCCCGAGCTGGCCAACTACCTGCACGCCGAGGCGTTGCCGGTACGGCGTATCAATCTGGTCGGCCATTCCCTGGGCGCGCGCATCCTGGTCAAGAGCCTGTTGGCCAACCCGGAGACGGCCCGCGAACTGCCGTTGAACAACGTGCTGCTGATGGGCGGGGCGATCTGTACGTCGAGCCCGTGGGATGAGGTGTCGGCGCCGCTCCAGGGGCGGCTGATCAACTGTCATTCCAGCAAGGACTGGGCGCTGGCGATCAAGCCGGATAACGAGCGTTGCATCGGGCGTTACGCCATCCCGTTGACGCCTGCCCTCAAGGCCAAGGTGAGCAATGTGCACCTGGCGACCTTCGATCATGCGGCGTATTGGCCGCAGTTGAAGACCGTGGTGCAGTACACCGACCTGTTGCAGGAGCGGCGCGGCATGATCCGCGCTGACCAGCGCAGCAGCGAAGTGCGCTTTGCCGAAGAGGATGGGGAGCTGTTCCCGGCGCTGGTGCAGGCGCGGCCGGATGAGTTGAAGTTCCTCGCCGAACTGATGGCACAAAAGCGCAGTGCATCGATTGATGCCAGCGTGCGCGAGCCGTTGAAACTGGCCATCGAATTGCAGCGCATGGGCGGCGACAGCTTTATGAACCTCGCCCGGGGCCATGGCGTGAGTTACCGCCAGATCGCCGAAGATGTCGCACAGCGGCTGGGAATCAAGTTCGATCAGTCGCTGGATACGGTCGAGCTGGCAGATATCGAAGCGCAGGTCGCGGAACACCTTATCGAGCAGTACAAGGACAAACTCGATAGCGCCGACCGGCAGGCGTTCGACGCCGAACTGCAGGCGGCGGCGCAAAAGGAGCAGGGGGTGTTTGCGCGCTTCAGCGTAGGCCGCTCGGCCACCACCGCGTTGAGTGGCACGGCGTTGGCGGGACTCACCGGGTTTATCCTGCGGCGCGGGGCGGCCACGGCGATTCCGGTGGTGGGCCAGGCATTGGCGGCAGCGATGCTGTTGGTCAGCGGGGTGCGCGCGTTTTCCGGCCCGGCCTATTCGATCACCACCCTGGCGGTGTTGGTGGTGGGCGTGATCCGCCAGCGCATGGAACGCGAGGCGCTGAACCAGGAAATGGACCTGGTGGTGCAAGTGGTGGAAGCGTTCGACCTGCCCCGGGACACGGTGATGCGCACGGTTGCGTCCGACTGATAAGCTTCCCGCCCTATGCATTTGCCTGGAATACCGCGTGAAATTCAGCCTGCCGAAAATCGCCACCGCCCCGTTCTGCCCGCCGGAGGTGGCCGGCTCCGTTGCCGTTGACCCCAAGGCGTCGTTCTTCAAGCGGATGTTGATGTTCGCCGGTCCCGGCCTGTTGATTTCCATCGGCTACATGGACCCCGGCAACTGGGCCACGGCCATCGAGGCGGGCTCGCGCTACGGTTACAGCCTGCTGTTTGTGGTGCTGCTGGCCAGCCTGGCGGGGATGGCGGTGCAGTGCCTGTGCTCGCGGCTGGGCATCGCCACCGGCAAGGACCTCGCGCAACTGTGCCGCGAGCGCTACAGCCAGCGTTCCGCACGTACCCAGTGGCTGTTGGCGGAAATCTCCATCATCGCCACCGACCTGGCCGAAGTGCTTGGTTGCGCCTTGGCGTTTCACCTGCTGCTCGGCGTGTCGTTGACCACCGGCATTGTCATCACCGCGTTCGATACGCTGCTGATCCTGGCCCTGCAGAACCGTGGTTTCCGCCGCCTGGAAGCGATCATGCTGGCGCTGGTGGCAACGATCGGCGTGTGTTTCTTCATCGAACTGCTGCTGATCAAGCCCTACTGGCCGGATGTGCTCAGCGGCTTCACGCCGTCACTGTCGGCCATCAGCGATGCTGCGCCGCTGTACCTGGCCATCGGCATTCTGGGCGCCACGGTCATGCCGCATAACCTCTACCTGCACACCTCGATTGTGCAGACCCGCCTGATTGGCAAGGACCTCGCCAGCAAACAGGACGCGGTGAAGCTGGCGCGCATCGACACCATCGGCTCCCTGGCCCTGGCCCTGCTGGTCAACGCCGCCATCCTGGTGCTGGCCGCTGCGGCGTTCTACAAGACCGGCCATACCGACGTGGTGGAAATCCAGGACGCCTACCACTTGCTCGACCCGCTGGTGGGCGGCGCCTTTGCCAGCATCTCCTGTTTGGTGTGGCATTGCTGGCGTCCGGGCAAAGCTCGACGTTCACCGGCACCATCGCCGGGCAAGTGATCATGGAGGGCTACCTCAACCTGCGGATTCCGTGCTGGCAACGCCGCCTGATTACTCGCGGGTTGGCGCTGATCCCGGCGTTTCTCGGGGTGTGGTTGCTGGGGGACGGAGCCATTGGCAAGTTGTTGATTCTCAGCCAGGTGGTGCTCAGCCTGCAGTTGCCGTTTGCGTTGTATCCGTTGATCCGCATGACTGGCGATAAACAACTGATGGGGCCGTTTGTGAATCGGCTGCCGACCCGGGTGTTGGCGTGGTTGCTGTTTGCGGTGATCAGTGGGGCGAATGGGTGGTTGATTGGGCAGTGGGTGTTTTGAGTCGTAACGTTTGGGCGTCACACCAGAATCGCAAGGGATGTGTACTGGGCTACGTGCGGATCGGCCGTAATCAACCTCATCGGCTCGTTCATGGCGACTGCGACGATGAGCCGATCGAAGGGATCTTTGTGATGATGCTCAAGATCCTTTACGGCACTGGCGTGTTCAGTCGTGATGGGTAGCTCGACGAAGCCGCTGTCCAGGCAAAGTTCACGGAGCTTGTTCATGTCTACATTGAGTTTCCCCAAGCCGACCTTGATTGCCATTTCCCAGAATGTTGCAGCGCTGACGTAAATTTCTGCCGCATTCTCAATATGTTTTTGAGCTTTGCTGGAGAGTTTGGGGTCATCAGTCAGCGACCAAAGCAAAATGTGGGTATCCAACAAGACCCTCATAGAGGGTTGCCCTCGAAGGCGTCCAGTAGATCGTCCGGTAAAGGCGCATCAAAGTCGTCAGGAACAACAAACATGCCTTTCATCGCACCAATTCGCGGCCCCTTGGGCTTCGTTATGGGGACAAGTTGCGCCATCGCGCGGCCATGTTTGGAGATGGTGATGGTTTTGCCGGCGGCGGCTTCATCGACCAGTTTTGACAGATTGTTTTTAGCTTCACCCAAGGGCACGGTATTCATGCGGATTTCCCCCTGTTTGGGCCAAATATAGTCACTGCTCCGTGAGCTATCAAAGACGGCCTGACAACTGGCTGTAGCCGCTCGCTTGGTATGGGGTTTTTTGTCGTAGATGAAGTCCATGGCATCTCTCCGAAAATGATTTCGGCAAAGTCTGCTCCAGAGCGAGGTTCCGCAAAATAGTGGCCCGAACAATCAGAACGAACCTACTTGCGAAGTTCGGAAAAATCCTCAAAAGCCTCACCGATCCCAATACGGCACCACCCCAAAACACTCCACAAAATAATCAATCACCGTGCGCACCTTCAGCGACAACCGCCGGCTACCCGGCCACAGCGCGGCAATCTGCTGCGGCTCCAGCGTGGTCGCCACTTCGTACTCCGTGAGCACCGCTTGCAAGGTGCCGGCGCGCAAGCCTTCGCCAATCAGCCAGGACGGAAACACCACCAGCCCCAGGCCTTGTTCGGCGGCGTGGGTCAGGGTGTCGGCGTGGTTGCCGGTGATCGGGCCCTTGACGCTGTAGGGCGTCCAGTCGCCGCCGTCGCGGCGGAAGAACCAGCGTTGCTGGCCGGTGATGCCTTTGTAGGCCAGGCAGTGGTGGTTGACCAATTCGTCGGGATGCTTGGGCGTGCCGTGGCGGGCCAGGTAGGCGGGGCTGGCGGCGATGCGAAAGCGCTGCGGCGCGAAGATGCGCGCTTGCATGCCCGAGTCGTTGAGCACGCCGATGCGAAACAGCAGGTCGGTGCCGTCTTGCAGGGGATCGACGTAGGTGTCGGTCTGCTGGATGTCCAGTTGCAACTTGGGATAGCGCCGGCACAGCTCGCCCAGCCACGGTGACAGGTGGCGCTGGCCGAACACCATCGGCGCGTTGATGCGCACCAGGCCGCTGGGTTCGCGCTCCTGTTCCTGCAAGGCCTGGCCGGCGGTTTCCAGTTGTTCCAGCAGCAGGCGCGCGTGATGCCCGAGCAGGCGCCCGGCCTCGGTGGGGCTGACCGCACGGGTGTGGCGGTAGAGCAATTGCTGGCCGAGGGCCTGTTCCATCAGCTGGATCTGCCGGGAGATAGAGGAGGGCGCCAGGCTTTCGCGGCGGGCCACTTCGGAAAAGCTGCCATGGTCGAGCACGGCCACAAACAGGCGCAGCGCCTTGAAACTCAGTTCATTCAAACCCTGCATCGGGACTCCATGCTGTGCGTATTGCGCAAAGGTGTTGTCGGCATGCTGCCATTTATCGCACAGCACCACCACCGGATAATGCGCGCCATGTCTCTTTCTTGAAGCGCAGGTGATGTATGCAGGCAAGTTCCATGGAGGGCGCGGCGCTGGCCGTGCCGAAGAAAAACCTCTTGCGGCTGTTGTTGCTGCCGCTGGTGATCCTGGCGGGCATGGGCCTGTCGGTGGAGGCCGGGTTGCTGGGGCCTTTGGGTGTGCAGGTCGGCCATTTGTGGGCGACGTTGAGCATCTTCGGCGTCGGCTCGGCGATTCTGTATTTACTGCTGTTGTTCAGCGGCCCGCAAAAGGGCCCGGCATTGACCGACCTACCGCGCTGGCAGTTGATCGGCGGCTTCCTGGGGCCGATGTACGTGGTGGTGCTGACCCTGGCCACGCCGCATATCGGCATCGCCATGACCATGATCGCGATTCTGTCCGGGCAGGTGGGCAAGAGCGTGTTGATCGACCATTTCGGCTGGTTCGGCACTGCGCGCAAGCGGGTCAATGGTGAACGCTGGATTGCGTTGGCGTTGATTGTGGCGGCACTGATCTTGATTGCACGAGGGTAAGGCGATGAATCTGATTCTGTTGTTGGTGCTGGTGATTGCCGCCGGTGCGGTGTTGAGTGTGCAGGCCGCGATCAACGGGCGCCTGGGCCAGACGGTGGGTGTGTTGCGCAGCAGTCTGCTGACCTTTGCCGTGGGCGCGCTGACCACGGCGCTGTTGATTTTCTTCTTTGAACCCACCCAGGCCGTGAGCTTGCTGGAAGTGCCGAAATGGCAACTGACCGGCGCCTTGTTTGGCGTGGTGTACATGATGGTGATGGTCGGCGCGGTGCCGATTGTGGGCACGGCGGTGGCCACGGTGGCGGTGATCGTCGGGCAGTTGGGCATGGGGATGTTGATCGACAACTTTGGCTGGCTGGGCAACCCGGCGATCGAGTTGTCGGGGAGCCGGATTGTGGCGATGCTGTGCCTGGCGTTGGCGTTGGTGTTCATGTATCGCAGTAACACGCGTCAGGCCGACTGACGCAGTCAAAAAATGTGGGAGTGCCCCCTGTGGGAGCGGGCTTGCCCGCGATAGCGGTAGATCAGTCAAGAAATGTATCGACTGACACACCGCTATCGCGGGCAAGCCCGCTCCCACATTGGGATTTGTGTGCTGCTTCTAAAAATCAGCTCGGCTTGGCGCGCGTCACTGATTACCATGAACGCCCAGATCCCGACTGACGTACTCCCCATGGCCCTGGCCGCGCCCCCCGACCTCAGTGATCACGCCGTCCCCGTGCAACCCCTGGCACGCACCTACCCGCGTGGGTTGTACGTGGAGCCCCATCGCCACGACTGGGGCCAATTGCTCTACGCCATGAGCGGCGTGATGTGGGTCGAAACCCCACGCGAAGCCCTGGTGGTCCCGCCCCAGCGTGCCGTCTGGTTGCCGCCGGGGGTGGAACACGGGATTCGCGTGGTGTCGGATTTGCAGATGCGCAATATCTACCTGCGCCCGGCGCTGGCGGCGACGTTGGACAGCCAGGTGCAGGTGATCGAGGTCGGCGGCTTGCTGCGTGAACTGATCGTCACGTTGGTGGACGAGGGTGACAGCGGTGATGCGGGCTATTACGACGCGGTGGGTGCGCCTGGCGTTGCTGGAACTGCAACGGGCGCGCCGCTCGCCGATCCGCATCGCCATGCCGGTGGAGGCCGACCGTCGCTTGATCAACGCCTGCCAGGCCGTGATGGCCGCGCCCTCGTTGGAAGTCCCCTTCGAACAACACGCCGAGGCGGCCGGTGCCAGCGTGCGCACCTTGTCGCGGCTGTTCCAGCACCACCTGGGCATGGGTTTCGCCGAATGGCGGCGCCAGGTGCAACTGGCCACGGCGGTGGCGGAGTTGATCCAGGGCCAGCCGGTCAGCAGCATCGCGCGGTCATTGGGTTTATTCGCCAAGCAGTTTCAGCGACATGTTCCGTCGCGAGCTCGGGGTGGCGCCGTCGCACTACGTCGGTTGAGGGGTTGGCCGATAATCTGAAGCACTTGGCCGATGCTTCAGGCGTGCGCTCTCTACACTGAGCCCATCCACCCACCAGGCGCCCTCCCATGAGTTACCTGATTTCCCTCGCCATCGGCTTGTTTGTCGGCGTGCTCTACGGCGCCCTGGACTTCCGCTCGCCCGCGCCACCGGCCATCGCCCTGGTCGGCCTGATGGGCATGTTGCTGGGCGAAAAGCTCTGGCCCTTGGGGCGGCAGCTGGTCAGCGGTTGGTTGTCCTGATTTCCTTTTTTCCCTTCGATGGATGTTGGCCATGAAAGCACTGCAATTTTCCGCCACCGGCGATCTCGCCTCCCTGCGTTACGTCGACGTCGCCACCCCGGTGCCCGCCGCCAGTGAAGTGCTGGTGCAGATCAAGGCGGCGGGATTGAACCCCAGCGACGTGAAAAACGTGCTCGGCCGTTTCCCCTACACCACCTTGCCCCGCATTCCCGGGCGTGACTTTGCCGGCGTTGTCGTTGAAGGTCCGCAGGCGTTGCTTGGCCAGGAGGTCTGGGGCACGGGGCGAGATCTCGGTTTTTTTGCCGACGGTTCCCACGCTGAGTACCTCACCGTTTCAGCCAAAGGTGTGGCGCACAAGCCCAGCCATCTGAGTTTCGCCCAGGCCGCCAGCCTTGGCGTGCCGTACACCACCGCCTGGGATGCCCTGGAGCGCAGCGGCGTCGGCAAAGGTACGCGGTTGCTGGTGATTGGCGCCAACGGTGCCGTAGGCAGTGCGGCTTTGGCCCTGGCGAACATTCGTGGCGCCCAGGTGCTGGCGGCGGTGCGGCGGGCGGAGCAGGTCGAGGTGTTGCAGAAGCAGGGGGTAGAGGCTATTGCCTTGGGCAAGCCAGAAGACTTGGGCGTGCAGGTCAACAGCGTGTTCAAGGGCGGCGCCGATGTGATCTTCGACACCACTGGTTTCTGGTTGCCCGCAGCGGTCGCCGGTTTGGCGCCGTTTGGTCGCATCGCCATCATCGCCGCGCCGGTGGACGGCCAGGTGCAATTGCCGGCCCTGGCGTTGTACCGCAAGGGCGGTTCGGTGGTGGGGATCAACTCGTTGCTCTACAACTGCGAGCAGTGCGCGGTGATGCTGGAGCAGTTCGGGCGGTTTTTTGATGAGGGCTCGCTGCCGCTGCCGACGGGGTTGCGGGAAGTGGCGTTGGTGGAGGGGTTGCAAAGCTATGTGGAAGTGAACAGTGGCAGCGTAGACAAGATCATCTTCCTGCCCTGACCCGGTCTAAGTACTGTAGGAAAACCTGTGTGGGAGCGGGCTTGCCCGCGATAGCGGTAGTCCAGCCAGCACATCAGTGGCTGATCTATCGCTATCGCGGGCAAGCCCGCTCCCACATGAGTTTTTCGCCAACAGGTGGTTGTGACTAGGCCTCAGGCACGCCCTTTTCCCACGCCGACCAGTTCTTGAGGATCGCCTGCACCAGCGGATTACCCGTGCGGTACAGGTTCTCCAATGCCGGCACAAACCCACCCTGGTCCGCGTATTTCAGCAGGTTGTCCACCTCGCTGTAGCCCGGATATGGCCGGTCGAAGTCCGAACCCGCACGCACCACGGCCAAGCGCTGGATATCCACCAACCCCTCACGGCTGGCCCGCAGCAGTGCTTCATAGGTGGAGTTGTCCTCCTGCTGGGTGGTGCAGTACTCGCCCTTGTTATCGGTCAACAGTTTGGTCCACACCTCGGCCCGTTCGCTCAAGCGCGTGCCGGAAAACCAGGTGTTGCCCGCCAGGGTGTCGCAGCGGGTGACCTGTGGTGGCTGGTTGGCCGGAGCAGCCGGGTAGTGTTTGCGCCAGGCCGCCGATTCCTTGCTTTCGGTCAGCTCAACCTGATGCGACAGGGCAAACGCCTTGGCCTGTAACTTGGGGTTGAGCTCGAACACTTCGGTCTTGTAGTCCAGCGGCGGTTTCTCGTTGGGACCTTTGGTGTTGATGCCGATGTAACCGGTCGGCCAATCCTTCGGCGCATCCCGCGAGTCCAGTTCCCACTGCGTGCCGAACTCCACGAGATAGTGGGCCCAGGCCGCAGTACCGATGGTGCCGTGCTTGGGGCTGATGCCGGCGATCCCGGCGATCAGGAAGTAGCTCTGGCGCAGGTCGAACTTGGGCGACAAGGCCAGGGCCAGGGTGGACGCGGCTGCGTTGGTCTGGCCCATGCCGGTGACGAGCAGGCAGACGTCCTGGGTGTTGCAGCGGATCACCGGGTATTCGGCGGACAGGCCCGGCACGCGGACCTCCTGCTTGAGTTCCAGGCGATCGATCCAGGTTTGCGCCTCGGGGGCGAACATGGTGATCAGCATCACCTTGGGTTTGATCGGCGCATCCGCCAATACCACGTGCGGTAACAGAGTCAGGCCCACAGCCAACGACAGACGGGAAAGTACGTTCATCCAAAAAGCTCCTCGATCAGAATTGATAACCTACGCCGGCGTAATAACCCCAGCCATCGGAACGCGCACGGAAGTTGCCTTCGCCGAAGTTCAACTCACTGCCATCCTCCCAGTTGCCACCGTTATGAAAGTAACGACCGACCAGGGTGAACCGCAGGTGGGTAAACGAATACAGCAGCACATTGGTCGCCACCAACGAGTTGGCGGTGCGCGCCGGGTTGTCCTTGTGCAGGTCGGAGCCAAAGTCGTAGTTGGTGAAGCCGATGTAGGTCAGCGAGGCACCGTTGTCGAACTTGCCGATGGGCACGATGTACTTCATTTGCGCGCGGTAGCCATCCCACGAATATTCATTGCTGGCGCCGTAGTTTTCCCACTGGTAGCGCCCGTAGAAGTTGGCCGACAGATTGACCCGCGAATGGGTGTCGATGTCGGTGCCCAGGCCGCTGTACAGGGTGTTGGCGCGGTTGGCCTTGTTGCTGCCGTGGTCGTAGATCCAGTCGAACGCCACATACCATTCCTTGAACGGCCCGATGGCCAGGCTGCGGCCCGCCAGGTAGTCGATGGAGATGCGCGGCTCGTGCTCCATGAACACCGGCGAGCCATGGTCCCACACGCCTTTGTCATTACTGTTACCGATGCCGAGGATCTTTGGCACGTCGATATAGCCATAGAGTTCGAAGGGGCCCTTGCGGCCGAAGTACTCGTACTCCAGGTAAATGTCGTCGGACGGCTTGGGGCCGAAGCTGATGTCTTTGCTGCCGATCAATGTCAGGTCCTGGTTGAACCAGTCCGACAGGTACACGCCTTTTTTCGTCGGGCTGGCTTCCGGGCTGAGGGTTTCGCCCTGTGCTGAGTCATCGAGGGGTTTTTCCTGCGCGAAAATGGGCGCGCTGAGTAGTCCCGTAACGGCGGCCAGTAGCAGGGAAACACCAAGGGCGGCAGGTTGCCTTGCGGTGAAGTGCATTGAAAATCCCTATTCGTACGCGGTTTGGACCCGATTCTGCGGGTCGTGGTGAACTTGGCTGGCAAGTTCGTTCCGCAAACGTTTGCGTACGCTGTACCAACTTTGACTATTGGCTTGAATAGGTTGGGAAAAAGCGCGATTAGTCGACCTTTTGGTCAGAATTGACCCGGTGTCATTTTGTCGAGGGGATAAACCGGTGCAGCGCGGTTTCCCGGCGATAATCGCTCGGCGTCTGATTCATCTCGATGCGAAAGTGCCGGTTGAAATTGGACAGGTTGGCGTAGCCCACCTCAAAGCAGATCGCCGCCACGGACATCTCGCTTTGCAGCAACAAACGGCAGGCGCGTTGCACGCGGAACTTGCGCATCAGGTCGATAAAGCCGTGGCCGGTGTTGCGCTTGAAAAAGCGTGAAAAGCCCGGTTCGCTCATCTCCAGTTGCTGCGCAATCACTGACAGGCGCACGTCCCCCGCGAGTTCGCGCATCAGGTAGTCGAAGGCCTTGTTGATCCGCTCGGCGCTGCGTGCATCCAGGGTTGGCGCGTAGCACGGGCTGGCCAGCGCCTGGACCTGCGGCGGCGGGGCATTCTTGAGGGTATCGAGCAATTGCAGGAACAGCACCAGTCGCTGCAGGCCCTGGGCTTTGCCGATGTCTTCCATCAGGGCGGCGGCACGCAGCGCCGTGCCACCGTGAAATTGCAGGCCGCGCCGGGCGTGCTCAAACAACGGCTGCAAGTCGCCCAGTTCCGGCAGGGTCTTGCGCAAGGCGAGCAGGGCGGCGCCGTCGAATTGCAGCACCACGTCGCGGCCCTTGAGGTACTCGCCAGGGGCCAGTTCGCCGATCCAGTCGTGGGGCAGGTCGGGGCCGATCAGGGCGACGTGGCCGGCACCGAAGGCGCCGATATAGTCGCCCGCGACCAACTTGCCGCTGCCTTGGCGGATCAGGTGAATCTCAAACTCGGGGTGGTGGTTCCAGCGCGCCAGGTCATAGGGATAATCGTGTTCGAACCAGCGAAAGCAGTGGTCCGGCTCGGGCAGGATCACTTCCAGTTCGGCGGGGCGGTGCTCGAACAGCTGGGCGCGGCTGACAGGCATGGCGGGGCTTCTTGTTGTTCTTGGTAGCGCTTCAAAATACGCGCCTGCGCGGTGTCGGCGCTACCCCTGGTTTTGCCGGGCACTGATACTTTTTTAACCTGGGGCGCACGGTTAAAAAAGTACCAGTCGAGCATCCGCCACGGGTTTGTGAGGGCTGGACCAACCTGCTGTAATCGGCTTTCAACAACAAAAACAACAGGTGGATACCGCCATGCTCAAGCTCCCGCAAGCGTTGTTCCTGCTGTCCGGCCTGGCGTTGGCCATGCCCAGCCACGCCGCCGACACCGTGACCATCGCCACGGTCAACAACAGCGACATGATCCGTATGCAGCGCCTGTCCAAGGTGTTCGAAGCACAGCACCCGGACATCCGGCTCAACTGGGTGGTGCTCGAAGAAAACGTGCTGCGCCAACGCCTCACCACGGATATCGCCACCCAGGGCGGGCAATTCGATGTGCTGACCATCGGTACTTACGAAACTCCGCTGTGGGGCGCCAAACACTGGTTGGAGCCGCTGACCCAACTGCCGGCCGACTACGACGTCGACGATATCTTCCCCTCGGTCCGCCAGGGCCTGTCGGTCAACAACACCCTCTACGCGTTGCCGTTCTACGGCGAAAGCACCGTCACCTATTACCGCACCGACCTGTTCCAGCAGGCCGGCCTGAGCATGCCCGCGCATCCGACCTGGACCCAGCTCGGTGCCTTCGCCGCCAAGCTCACCGCCAAGGACAAAGACCAATACGGCCTGTGCCTGCGCGGCAAGGCCGGCTGGGGCGAGAACATCGCCTTGCTGAGCACCATGGCCAACGCCTTTGGCGCGCGCTGGTTCGACGAGCAGTGGAAACCTGAGCTGACCAGCGCGCAATGGACCGCCGCCGCCAATTTCTACGTCAACAGCCTCAAGCAATACGGCCCGCCAGGGGTGTCCAGCAACGGCTTCAACGAAACCCTGGCGCTGTTCAACAGCGGCAAATGCGCGATCTGGGTAGACGCCAGCGTTGCCGGCTCCTTCACCACCGACAAGAGCCAAAGCAAGGTGGCCGACCGCGTAGGCTTTGCCGCCGCGCCCACCGAAGTCACCGACAAAGGCTCCTCGTGGCTGTACGCCTGGTCCCTGGCGATCCCGGCAACGTCCAAGCACAAGGATGCGGCCAAGGCCTTTATCACCTGGGCCACGTCCAAGGACTACATCCAACTGGTCGCCGATAAAGAAGGCATCACCAACGTACCGCCCGGCACTCGCCAGTCCACCTACAACGACGCCTACTTGAAGGCTGCGCCGTTTGCCCAGGTGACCCTGGAGATGATGAAGCACGCCGACCCGGCGCACCCGTCGGCCCAGCCGGTGCCGTACGTGGGCATCCAGTACGTGACCATCCCCGAGTTCCAGGCCATCGGCACCTCGGTGGGCAAGATGTTCTCGGCGGCGCTGACCGGAGGCATGTCGGTTGACCAGGCATTGCTCCAGGCCCAGGCCACTACCGAGCGCGAAATGAAACGCGCGGGTTATCCAAAATAATTCTCCAGAGACATGCCCCATGAAACGACTTGAAGGTAAAAGCGCGCTGATCACCGGATCGGCGCGCGGGATCGGCCGCGCGTTTGCCCAGGCCTACATTGCCGAGGGCGCCAGTGTCGCCATCGCTGATATCAACCTGCAGCGGGCCCAGGCAACAGCTGCCGAACTGGGGCCACAGGCGTATGCCGTGGAAATGGACGTCACCGACCAGGCCTCCATCGATGGCGCGATTGCCGCCGCGGTCGCCGAGGTCGGCAAGTTGGATATCTTGATCAACAATGCGGCGTTGTTTGATTTGGCGCCCATTGTCGATATCACCCGGGATAGTTATGAGCGGCTGTTTTCGATCAACGTCGCGGGGACGTTGTTCACCTTGCAAGCGGCGGCGCGGCAGATGATCCGCCAGGGGCACGGCGGCAAGATCATCAACATGGCCAGCCAGGCCGGGCGGCGTGGGGAGCCGTTGGTGGCGGTGTATTGCGCGACGAAGGCGGCGGTGATCAGTTTGACGCAGTCGGCGGGGTTGAACCTGATCAAGCAGGGGATCAACGTCAATGCCATCGCGCCCGGTGTGGTGGATGGGGAGCATTGGGATGGGGTGGATGCGTTGTTTGCCCGGCATGAAGGGCTGGCGCCGGGGGAGAAGAAGCGGCGGGTAGGGGAGGAGGTGCCGTTTGGGCGGATGGGGACGGCTGAGGATTTGACGGGGATGGCGGTGTTTTTGGCTTCGGCGGAGGCGGATTATGTGGTGGCGCAGACGTATAACGTTGATGGGGGGAATTGGATGAGCTAGGGGGTGTTGGTGTGTATATCCGTTATTTAGGTAACGGCCACTGTTGGTTCCGCTCTTACAGCGGGTCACTTTTTGAAGAGCGCAAAAAGTAACCAAAAACGCTTCGCCCCAACACTCGGCACCTCGCCTAGGCTCGGTGTGCCCGAACGCAGGCTTGAATCCGTGGGCAACCCGGCGTCCTGCCGGGTTGCCCACGGATTCAAGCCTGCGTTCGGCCAGCGTGTTTGACGGGGCGACCCCAGATCAAAAGCCAGAGCGCGGCGGCCTCAGAGCCGACCGATTCTTTGTGTCGATCTCGGTTCAAAATGTGGGAGCTGGCTTGCCTGCGATGCAGACACCTCGGTACATCAGGCACACCCAGTTGATGCTATCGCAGGCAAGCCAGCTCCCACAGGGGAATGCGCACGCTTCATCGATTAGGTCGGCTACTAGGCCGCCGCGCTTTGTTTTTGATTTTGATCTTGGGCGCCCCGTTAAACACGCTGGCCGGAATTCGACATGGATTTGGGCATGCCGAGCCTGGGCGAGGCACCGAGTGTTGGGGCAAGAGCCCTTTGCTTACTTTGGGGCTTTTCCAAAGTGAGCCGCCGTAAGGGCGGAACCATAAGCTGCCGTTACCTAAATAACGGATATGCCCCCCCCGACCAAACCACTAATCAGCAAAACTCCGATCAAAAAAATAAACCTCCCCAGGCTTCAAAACCGCGACCGTCGCCTGCGGCCGCCCACCGTCCCCCGGCTTCTTGCGCCCCGTCTCCCGCAAATACCCCGCCTCAGCCAACTTCAACAACCGCTGCCGAACACTGGTCTTCAACACCGGCCGCCCCAGCACCAGGGAAAAAATCGAGGTCGCCTGCGGCGCACTGAACTCCCCCCCCAAAAACATCAACGGCAAGCTGCTATAGAGCGACTTGGACAACAACCGCTCCTGCACCGCCGCCACAATCAGATTGTGATCGAACGGCAGCTTGATACTGCCATCCGCCACCGCCTCCAGCGCAAACCAGGCCTGATGCTCGGCCAGCGCCACCTCATCCGCCACAATCGCCAGGTAATAAGTGGACGACGACCAACAACGCGGATCACGAAACGCATCCCCCACCGTACCCACCTGTTCGCTCCAGGCCAGCTCAAACCCCACCTTGTCACTGGCGCGCAACCGCTCCACGGCATCCTTGAGGCTCAGATCCTGCACGCCGCCATTCACCACCACCCCCGGCAGCGCCCAATGCCCGGCGAAGGGCTCGGCGTCGCGCTGGTTCAGCAGCAGTTTCAATTCGCCGGACGCGCGGCAGTAGAACAGGACGCAAAGGTCGACGGTATGCAGGTAGGCGCTGAGCGGCATGGAACATCCTTATAAGCAGTGGCGGGTCACAGTCTAACGGATCGAACAGATATGTCATGAACTCAATAAAGACTAGATAAACAAATGTTTCTTGCCATGAAAGTACATGACGTGTACTTTTGTTTCCAGGCCACAGGAGAACCGCCATGACCCTCGCAAAAACCGCCATTGCTTCATTCGACGTCGATGCCCAGAAGAGCTTCACGCCCCTGTGCCCCAACGAATTGCCGGTGGTCGGCGGTGACCGCATCGGCGCCGAGCTCAACTACATGGCCAGCCTCGCCGGCCACCGCGTTGGCAGCAAGGACGCCCACACCCCGCACGCACCCTGGGTCGTCGCGCAGCACAGCGAGATGCTGCAACCCACCGGCCTGGCCCACGCCGACGTGACCTGGGTCAGCCACTGCGTCCCGGGTACCGAGGGCTTCACGCTGCTGGACGAGTTGCCCACCCCGTACGACTACGACTACTTCATCTGGAAGGGCGTCGAACCCGACCTGCACCCCTACGGCGCCTGCTACCACGACCTGCACGACAAACTCTCCACCGGCGTCATCGAGTACCTGAGAGCCCACGGCGTGGTGCGTGTGATCGTCGGCGGCCTGGCCCTGGACTACTGCGTCAAGACCACCGCGTTGCAACTGCTCAAGGCGGGCCTGGAGGTGGTGCTGCACGTGCCGGCGTGCCGGGGGATCAGCGAGGAGGGCGGTATTCAAGCGCTCAATGAACTGCGCAAGGCCGGTGCCGCCATCAGCAGCACCCGCGAAGAACTGGCCGCGATGGCCACGCGTTAAGGAGACCCACCATGGAAAGTGCCTACGACTACAACGCCCCGGTGATCCAGGGCCTGCTCGACACCGACTACTACACCTTCACCATGATGCAGGCCGTGCTGCACCAGCACCCCAACGTCGATGTGGAATACAACTTCATCGTGCGTTCACGGGAAAAGCTCGGTCACTTGATCCCGGCACTGCGCGACGAGCTGGAAAAGCTCGCCGGCCTGCACATGCGTGAAGGCGAGTTGCGCTTTTTGTTCAACCCGCGCTTTCGCGAATACCTCACCCCGGATTACGAGCGCTTTCTCGGCCTGTTCCGGTTCAACCTGCGCTATATCCATGTCAGTGAAATCGACGGCCAACTGAACATCCGCGTCATCGGCCCGATGCTGCACTGCATCATGTTCGAACAACCGGTGCTGGCCCTGGTCAGCGAGTTGCGCAACCGTGACCAATACCCCGATGTGACCCTGGAAGACGTCACCCGCAAGCTCTATCAGAAGTTCGACTGGCTGGAGAAAAACCTCAGCCGCGACGAGTTGGCCGACCTGCGCGTGTCCGACTTTTCCACGCGCCGGCGCCTGTCGTTCAAGGCCCAGCGCGAAGTGATCGACATCATGCGCCGCGACTTCCCCGGCCAGTTCGTCGGCACCAGCAACGCGCACCTGGCTTATGAGTTCGACCTGCCGCTGATCGGCACCATGGCGCACCAATGGCTGATGGTGCACCAGCAACTGGGGCGCCTGCGCGAGAGCCAGAACGCCGCCCTGGAAAACTGGGTGCGCGAATACCGCGGCCGCCTCGGTATCGCGCTGACCGACTGCATCAGCACCGAGTTTTTCCTCAAGGACTTCGACCTGTACTTCGCCAAGCTCTACGACGGCCTGCGCCAGGACTCCGGCGATCCCATCGCCTGGGCCGACAAGGTGCTGGCCCGCTACAAGCAACTGGGCATCGACCCGATGACCAAGGACCTGATGTTCTCCGACGGCCTGAACTTCGAAAAATGCCTGCCGATCCTGCGCCACGTACGGGGCAAGGCGCGGTTCGGCTTTGGCATGGGCACCAGCCTGGCGTGTGACGTCGACGGAGTGGAGCCATTGAGCATCGTGATGAAACTGGTGCGGGTGCACGGCGAACCGGTGGTGAAGTTCTCCGACGACCCGATCAAGAACGTCTGCGAAGACCCCTCGTTCTTGCAGTACGCGGCCAAGGTGTTCAACGTCGCCAGCGTGGAGGTGTGACATGCAAACCCAGGAACGTATCGCTCGGGAACTGAATATCGACCGCACGCTGGCCAGGGGCGGCGAGTCCCAGGCGATTCAACGGCGCATCGACTTCATCAAGACCACGTTGCACCAGTCGGGCTGCAAGGCCCTGGTGCTGGGCATCAGTGGCGGTGTTGACTCCCTCACGGCGGGGCGCCTGTGCCAGCTGGCGTGCGAGCAATTGCGCGAGGCAGGCTACGCCGCGCGGTTTATCGCCATGCGCTTGCCCTACAACACCCAGGCCGATGAGGGCGACGCCCAGGCTGCCCTGGGCTTTATCACCCCGGACCAGGTCGACACCCTGAACATCGCCGCCAGCGTCGACGGCCTGATGGCCAGCCTGACCGCCAGCGAAGCCAGTGCCGCCCACGTCGATTTCATCAAGGGCAACGTCAAGGCGCGCACCCGGATGATCGCGCAATACGCCGTGGCCAACCTGCACAACGGCCTGGTCGTCGGCACCGACCACGGCGCTGAAGCGCTGATGGGATTTTTCACCAAGTTCGGCGACGGCGCCTGCGACCTCGCGCCGCTGTCCGGCCTGACCAAGACCCAAGTGCGCCTGCTGGCCACGGCCCTGGGCGCGCCGGACAATCTGGTGCACAAACACCCGACCGCCGACCTGGAAGAGCTGCTGCCGGGCAAGTTGGATGAACACGCCTATGGCTGCACCTATGCAGAAATCGATGCCTACCTGATGGGGCAACCCGTCAGCGAGCGGGGTGAGGGGAATCGTGGAAACCGCGTACGCCAATACCACCCATAAACGTGCGCTGCCGATTACCCCCGCGCCAATGATCGTTCCCACGCTGATCGTTCCCACGCTCCGCGTGGGAATGCAGCCCTTGACGCTCCGCGTCTGCGTAAAAGCGCTTGCAAGCTGCAACATTCCAACTAATATAACCCGGGTAAAACAAATTACACCCGGGTGATAATCCATGTCTACGCCAAACATTCCCCTGTGCACTGCCTTCATCAGCCATCAACGCGTGGCGGCGGGCTCCTACGCCGAGGTGGCCCGCACGCTGTCAGGCCTTGACCTGGCCACCGGCAGTTTCCTGGTATTCGATGACGCCACCGGCACCCAGGTGGATTACCCCTGGCCGTCGGATTATGCGCCGGATCAGCCAGAGCAGGTCGAGGCGGCGGACGAACCACCCGCCGCGCCCTCGGTGGGGCGGCCAAAGCTGGGCGTGGTCGCGCGCGAAGTCACCTTGTTGCCACGCCACTGGGAATGGCTGGGCCAGCAACGCGGTGGCGCCTCGGCGGCTTTGCGCCGGTTGGTGGATGACGCTCGCAACCTGCACGCCTCCCGTGATCAGATACGCCAGGGCAAGGAAGCCAGATCGTTTCATGAGCGCCATCGCGGGCAACCTGCCCGGTTTTGAAGATGCCTCGCGCGCGCTGTTTGCCCAGGACGCCGCCGCCTTTGCCCACACGATCGCGCACTGGCCGCTGGACGTGCAGACATACCTGGCCTGGCTGTCGCGCAATGCCTTTACCGCCCAACCATAATTCACGGATTCGAACCCCCATGGAAGTCACCCAGCAACGGCCGTTGTGGCAGATCTACCTGATCTTTCTGGCACCGATGGTGCTGTCCAACTTCCTGCAAAGCTTTTCCGGCACCCTCAACGGCATCTACGTCGGGCAAATGCTTGGCACCCAGGCGCTGGCAGCCGTGTCGGGGATGTTCCCCATTGTGTTTTTCTTTATCGCCCTGGTGATTGGCCTGGGCGCCGGTGCCTCGGTGCTGATCGGCCAGGCCTGGGGCGCGCAGGAGACCGGTCTGGTCAAGGTGATCACCGGCGCCACCCTGACCCTGGGCGCGTTGGTGGGGGTGATCGCGGCGGTGCTTGGCAGCCTGTTTGCGCGCCCCGCGTTGCAAGCGTTGGGCACGCCGATTGACGTGTTGGACGATGCGGTGGGCTATGCGCAGATGATGATGTTGATCATGCCGCTGCTGCTGGTTTTTATCCTCTATACCCAGTTGTTGCGCGGTGTCAGCGATACGGTTTCGCCGCTGCTGGCGCTGGTGGTCTCCACCCTGGTGGGCTTGTTGCTGACGCCGGCGCTGATTCGCGGCTGGATCGGCTTGCCGCCCATGGGCATCCAGAGCGCGGTGTTCGCCGGGCTGGTGGGCAACGCCTTGGCCATGTTGTTTCTGGTTCTGCGCCTGCGCCACAAGAACCATGTGATGGCGCCGGACCGCGAGCTGCTTGCGGCCTTGCGCCTGGACCGCGTGATCCTCGGCAAAGTCCTGCGTATCGGCCTGCCTACCGGCTTGCAGATGGTGGTGCTGTCGCTGTCGGAACTGGTCATCCTCGCCCTGGTCAACGGCCACGGCTCCCAGGCTACGGCGGCCTATGGTGCGGTGACGCAGATCGTCAACTACGTGCAGTTCCCGGCGTTGTCGATTGCCATCACCGCGTCGATCCTCGGTGCCCAGGCCATTGGCGCGGGGCGCCTGGAGCGTATCGGGCCGATCCTGCGCACCGGGCTGCTGATCAACACCTGCCTCACCGGCGGCCTGATCGTGTTGGGGTATGTGCTGTCGCACTGGCTACTCGGTTTGTTCATCACCGACGACGCGGCGCGGGTCAACGCCGAGCACCTGCTGCATATCATGCTGTGGAGCATCCTGGTGTTCGGTTTCCAGGCGGTGGTCGGCGGCATCATGCGCGCCAGCGGCGTGGTGTTGATGCCGGTGGCGATTTCGATCTTCTGCGTGCTGTGCGTGGAGCTGCCGATGGCGTACCTGCTCAACGCGCACTTCGGCCTGGAAGGCGTGTGGATGGCGTTTCCGGTGACCTACCTGGCGATGCTGGGGTTGCAGGTCGCGTATTACCGGCTGGTGTGGCGGCACAAGCAGATCACGCGGTTGGTGTGAGTTTCAAACCGCGCAGCAGTTGCGCTAAACCGAGCAAACCTTCCTTCAACCGCGCGTCCGGGTCTTCATCCCGGGCGATCCACAACGCGGTGCTGACCAGGCTGCCATTGATCAACTGAGCCAGCGCCTGGCTCGGCACCGGGTGGATCACCCCGTCCTGCATCAAGCCCTCCAGCAACTGGCTCAGGGAGGCCACGCAGTGTTGCTGGGCGCCGCTGTCTCCCAGCACGGCCGGGGCGTCCTGCAATACGATGCGCTGGATCTCGCCCTCCTGGGCCATGCCCAGATACGTCTGGCAGCGCTCACAAAAACCGGCCCAGGGGTCCTGGGCCTGGTCGGTGATGCGCTGCAAGCGCGCATCCATCTCGCTGTCGAGTTGCGCGACCACGGCCGCCAGCAGGCCTTTCTTGTCACCGAAGTGATGGTACAACGCACCACGGGTCAGCCCGGCGCGGGCGGTGAAGTCGTCCATCGAGGTGTTGGCGTACCCTTGCATGGCGAACGCCTGGCGGGCGCTGGCGATCAGCCGGGCGCGGGTGTCTTCGATCATTTCGGCACGGGCTCGGCTCATGGTATGGCTCGTTGTGGTCAAGTGAGTGATTGACATACGGTACGTATGTTAAGCATGATTCGTCACATACGCACCGTATGTATTCTGCCTTGGTGGCTGCAGATGGCAAGCCCCAGGACGCAAAGGAAGAGGTCCAGCAAGATGGCAAACCCTTACGCCGCGTTATTCCAGGTCCCAGGCGCGCGGGCTTTTGTACTGGCCGGCATGCTTGCGCGCATGCCGGTGTCGATGACCGGCATCGGCCTGATCACCATGCTTGCCCAGGTGCATGGCGGCTACGGCCTGGCGGGTTCGGTGGCGGCGGTGTTTGCGTTGGCCACGGCGTTTTGCGCGCCGCAGGTTTCCCGCTTGGTGGACCGTTATGGCCAGGGCCGGGTGCTGCCCATCGCCGCGTTGATCGGTGGCGGCGGGTTGTTGATGGTGCTGCTGTGTACCCGTTTGCAGGCGCCGAGCTGGACGCTGTTCCTGTTCGCCGCGCTGGCCGGCTGCATGCCGAACATGTCCGCCATGGTGCGGGCGCGCTGGACCGAGTTGTACCGCGGGCAACCCCAGCTGCAAACCGCGTTTGCCCTGGAATCGGTGCTGGATGAAGTGTGCTTCATCATCGGCCCGCCGATTTCGGTGGGCCTGAGCGTGGTGCTGTTCCCGGAGGCCGGGCCGCTGGTCGCCGCGCTGTTGCTGGCGGTGGGCGTCACCACCTTTGTGCTGCAACGTGAAACCGAACCGCCCGTGCATGCGCACCACGACCACCACAGCGGCTGGTTGATCGCCTCGCCGTCGGTGCTGATCCTGATGATCCTGTTGCTGGCCATGGGGCGTGATCGTCGGCGTGGTGGACGTGGTCAGCGTGGCCTTCGCCCAGCACCAGGGCCAGCCGGCGGCGGCGAGCATCGTGCTGTCGGTGTACGCCATCGGCTCGTGCCTGGCGGGGTTGGCGTTTGGCACGCTCAAGCTCAAGGCGCCGTTGCCCAAGCAGTTTCTGTGCTGCGGCGTGGCCACGGCGTTGACCACCTTGCCGTTGTTGCTGGTGACCAACATCCCGGGCCTGGCGGTGGCGATCTTCATTTCCGGGCTGTTCTTCGCGCCGACCCCTGATCGTATCCATGGCCCTGGTGGAGCGCATCGTCCCGCCCAGCCGCCTGACCGAAGGCATGACCTGGCTGATTACTGGCCTGAGCATCGGCGTGGCCATCGGCGCCGCCAGCTCCGGCTGGATGATCGACCACTTTGGCGCCACCAGCGGGTTCTGGGTGGCGTTGGTGGCGGGGGCGGTGGTGTTGGGGTCAGCGGTGCTGGGGTATCGGCGGTTGGGGTGATGAACCCATCCACTGCTGCGCGAAAGGCAATCTCAAGTTCTTTTCGGGTTTGTCCTTCATAACTGTGCAGGGCGTCGATGTACAAAAGCTTGCCAGACAGGCAGTCGTCTTCGACGCTGATTTCTACTGAGCCGCAATGGCTCTCCGGTTTCTTGTAGGGCGGTTCCACGCAGCCTCCATCCCCCCGCTAATTTTTCCCCCTCCGGTTCGTTTTATAGGGACGACGTGCCTTTGTGCTTCCCGCCTATTGCCCCGGACTCCAAGAAATGAATGCTGAAGACTCCTTGAAACTTGCTCGCCGGTTTATCGGGTTGCCCCTGGAAAAACGCCAACTGTTCCTGCAAGCCTTGCAGAAAGAAGGCGTGGACTTTTCCCGGTTTCCGATTCCGGCAGGGGTGGAGACGGAGGATCGCCAGGCGCTGTCCTACGCGCAGCAGCGCATGTGGTTCCTGTGGCAATTGGACCCGGCCAGCGGCGCCTATAACTTGCCGGGCGCGGTGCGGCTCAAGGGCGCGCTGAACCTGGAGGCCATGGAACAGGCGTTCGCCAGCCTGGTGGCGCGGCACGAAACCTTGCGCACCGTGTTCCAGCGCCAGGCCGATGAGCGCCTGCTGCAAGCCGCCACGCCGACCTCGCTGGTCATCGACCACCTGGATTTCAGCGCCCTGACCGCAGCCGAGCGCGAGCCCGCCGTCAATGCCGCCGCGACCGCACAATCGCTGCACCCGTTCGACCTGGAGCGCGGCCCGCTGCTGCGCGTGCAACTGCTCAAGCTCGACACCCATGAGCACGTGCTGTTGCTGACCCTGCACCACATCGTCTCCGATGGCTGGTCGATGAACGTGCTGATCGACGAATTCATCCGCCTCTACGACGCCCATGAGCGCAACGAAGCACCACAACTGCCGCCGTTGCCGATCCAATACAGTGACTACGCCCTGTGGCAGCGCCGCTGGCTGGAAGCGGGCGAGCAGGCGCGCCAGCTCGACTACTGGCAGGCGCGCCTGGGCGACGAACACCCGGTGCTGGAATTGCCCACCGACCGCTCGCGTCCGGCCATGCCCAGTTACCAGGGCACGCGGCATAATTTCGCGATCGAGCCGGCGCTGGCCGCGCAACTGCGCAGCTGTGCCCAGCAGCACAACGTCACCCTGTTCATGTTGCTGCTCGGCGCCTTCAACGTGCTGTTGCATCGTTACACCGGGCAGGGCGATATCCGTATCGGCGTGCCCATTGCCAACCGCAACCGCAGTGAAGTCGAGGGCCTGATCGGCTTTTTCGTCAACACCCAGGTGCTGCGCACCGAACTCACCGGGCAAACCCGCGTCGGCGAGTTGCTGCAAGGCATCAAGGAGCACGCGCTGGGTGCCCAGGATCATCAGGAGTTGCCGTTCGAGCGCCTGGTGGAAGCGCTGAAAGTCGAGCGCAGCCTCAGCCACACGCCGCTGTTCCAGGTCATGTACAACCACCAGCCGCTGGTGGCGGACATCGCCAGCATCCGCACCGCCTCCGGCCTGGAGCTGGCCGCTGTGGAGTGGCAAGGCCGCACCACCCAGTTTGACCTGACCCTCGACACCTACGAAAAGTCCGGCACCCTGCATGCGGCGCTGACCTACGCCAACGACCTGTTCGACGCGCCCTCCATCGCACGCATGGCCGCGCACTGGATCAGCCTGTTGCAGGCCATGGTTGCCGATGGCGAGCAACGCATTGGCGAGTTGCCGATGCTCAGCGCCGAGGACCGCCACGCGCAGGTCGTCGCCTGGAACCACACCGCCGAGGCCTATCCGACCGAGCGCGGCATTCATCACCTGATCGAAGACCAGGTGCAGCGCACCCCGGATGCTCCGGCGCTGACGTTCGCCAGCTCCACGCTGACCTACGCCCAGCTCGACGCCCGCGCTAACCGGCTGGCCAACCTGCTGCGCGAGAGCGGCGTTGGCCCGGACGTGCTGGTGGGTATCTGCATCGAGCGCTCCATCGACATGGTGGTGGGCCTGCTCGCCATTCTCAAGGCGGGCGGCGCCTATGTGCCGCTGGACCCCGAGTACCCCGAGGAACGCCTGGCGTACATGATCGAAGACAGCGGCATCACGCTGCTGCTCAGCCAGCACAGCCTGCTGGCGCAACTGCCGACCGCAGGCATCCGGGTGATCGCCCTGGACCAGCCCGCGCCGTGGCTTGGCGGCTACAGCGCACAATCGCCTGCCGTGCCGATCCAGGCGCTGAACCTCGCTTACGTGATCTACACCTCCGGCTCCACCGGCAAACCCAAGGGCGCCGGCAACAGCCATCGCGCGCTGGTCAACCGCCTGTGCTGGATGCAGCAGGCCTACGCACTGGACGACAGTGATGCGGTTCTGCAGAAAACCCCGTTCAGCTTTGACGTGTCGGTGTGGGAGTTCTTCTGGCCGCTGATGACCGGCGCGCGCCTGGTGGTCGCCGCCCCTGGCGAACACCGCGAGCCGGCGCGGCTGATCGAGACCATTGGCCGCCACGGCATCACCACCTTGCACTTTGTACCGTCGATGTTGCAGGCGTTTATCCATGAGCCGGGCGTGCACGCCTGCGCCAGCCTCAAGCGCATTGTGTGCAGCGGCGAAGCCTTGCCGCTGGATGCGCAAACCCAGGTCTTCGCCAAGTTGCCCCAGGCCGGCCTGTTCAACCTCTATGGCCCCACCGAAGCCGCCATCGATGTGACCCACTGGACCTGCATCGACGAAGGCGCCGACAGCGTGCCCATCGGCCGGCCAATCGCCAACCTCGCCACCTACGTACTCGACGCCCAACTCAACCCGGTACCGGCCGGCGTGTCCGGCGAGCTGTACCTGGGCGGCACGGGCCTGGCCCGCAGTTATCACCGGCGTCCGGCGCTCACCGCCGAGCGCTTTGTGCCGAGCCCGTTCGTGGCTGGCGAGCGCCTGTATCGCACCGGCGACCGTGTTTGCCAACGCGCCGACGGCGTCATCGAATACCTCGGCCGCCTCGACCATCAGGTCAAGCTGCGCGGCCTGCGCATCGAACTCGGTGAAATCGAGACGCGCCTGATGCAGCACCCCGCGGTGCGTGAAGCCGTGGTGCTGGTGCACGGCGGCAAGCAACTGGTCGCGTACCTCGTCCACGAACAGGACGAGCCCGCCGACCTCAAGGCCTGGCTGCTCGGCAGCCTGCCGGAATACATGGTGCCGACCCACTTCATCGCCCTGGCCAAGCTGCCGGTGACCGCCAACGGCAAGCTCGACCGCAAGGCGCTGCCCTTGCCGGACGCCGCGCCGCAACAGGCCTACAGTGCCCCGGAAAACCCTTTGCAAAGCGCTTTGGCGGCGATCTGGAGCGATGTGCTGGGCATCGCGCAAGTCGGCCTCGACGACAACTTCTTCGAGCTGGGCGGCGACTCGATCATCTCCATCCAGGTGGTCAGCCGTGCCCGACAGGCGGGGATTCGCCTCAGCCCGCGCGACCTGTTCCAGTACCAGAGCGTGCGCAGTTTGGCGCGGGTGGCGAGCTTCGAGCAGGCCACGCTGATCGATCAAGGCCCGGTCAGCGGCGACGTGATCCTGACCCCGGTGCAACATGCCTTCTTCGCCCAGGCGATCCCGGCGCGTCAGCATTGGAACCAGTCACTGCTGTTGACCCCGCGTGAGGCCCTGGAGCCTGCGCGTCTTGCAGCGGCGTTGACCCAGGTGATCAACCATCACGATGCCCTGCGCCTGCGCTTCGTTCAGCAGGCCGATGGTTGGCAGCAAAACCATGCCGCTGCCGTCACCGATTCGGTGTTGTGGCAATCCCGTGCCAGCAGTGATGCCGAACTGGCCGCCCTGTGCGATGAAGCCCAGCGTAGCCTCGACCTGGAACACGGCCCGCTGCTGCGTGCCGCCTTGATCACCCTGGCCGATGGCACCCAGCGCCTGCTGCTGGTGGTCCATCACCTGGTGGTCGATGGCGTGTCGTGGCGCATCCTGCTGGAAGACCTGCAACAGGCTTACAACAGAGCCGCCTTGCCGGCCAAAACCAGCGCCTATCAAACCTGGGCGCAGCAGTTGCAGGCCCACGCCCACAGCCTCGACGCGCAACTGCCGTACTGGCAGGCGCAGTCGGTCGACGCCGACCTGCCGTGTGACAACCCCCAGGGCGGCCTGCAAAACCGTCTGGGCAGCAAAATCGACATCCGTCTCGACGCCGAGCAAACGCGCCAACTGCTGCAAGACGCCCCGGCGGCCTATCGCACCCAGGTCAACGACCTGCTGCTGACCGCGCTGGCGCGGGTGCTCAGCCGTTGGAGCGGCCAGCACGCGGCGCTGATCCAGCTGGAAGGCCATGGTCGCGAAGACCTGTTCGACGGCGTCGACCTGAGCCGCACCATCGGCTGGTTCACCAGCCTGTTCCCGGTGCGATTGCAGGCCGACGGCGAATTGTCGAGCGCGATCAAATCAGTCAAGGAGCAACTGCGCGCCGTGCCCGACAAGGGGCTGGGCTACGGCTTGCTGCGCTACCTGGGCACGCCTGAATCCCGCGAAGCCCTGGCGGGCCTGGTTCCGCCGCGCATCACCTTCAACTACCTGGGGCAGTTCGACCGGCAGTTCGACGCGTCCGCGCTGTTCGTCCCCGCCACACAAGGCAGCGGCCAGGCCCAGGACGCCGAGGCGCCGCTGGCCAACTGGCTGACGCTGGAAGGGCAGGTGTACGGCGGTGAACTGAGCCTGAGCTGGGGCTTCAGCCGCGAGATGTTCCAGGCGTCGACCATTCAACGCCTGGCAGACGATTACCAGCAGGAACTGCGGGCGCTGATCGCCCACTGCCTCGACCCGCAACACGGCGGCCTGACCCCGGCCGACGTGCCTCTGGCATGCCTGACCCAGGCGCAACTGGATGAGTTGGCGCTCACTCCCCGTGGCGTGCAGGACCTGTACCCGCTGTCGCCGATGCAGCAGGGCATGCTGTTCCACAGCCTGTACCAGCAAGGCCAGGACGACATCTACGTCAGCCAGCTGCGCGCCGACATCCACGGCCTCGACGTGCCGCGCTTCCAGCGGGCCTGGGAACAGGTGCTGGCGCGGCACGACATGTTGCGTACCGGGTTCATCTGGCAGGACGCGCAAGCGCAAGCGTTGCAAGCGGTCCATCGGGATGTCGCGTTGCCGTTCGCCGAATACGACTGGCAGGCGCGCCCCGATCAGCAAGCAGCGCTGGACGCACTGAGCGAATCCACCCGCGCCCAGGGTTTTGTGCTGGAACAGGCGCCGCTGCTCAGCCTGAAACTGGTACGCACCGGCCACGACCGCTTCCATCTGATCTACACCAACCACCACATCCTGCTGGATGGCTGGAGCCGTGCGCAGCTGTTCGGCGAAGTCTTGCAGCACTATGCCGGCCAGCCGTTGCCGGCGATCCACGGGCACTACCGCGATTACATCGGCTGGTTGCAGGCGCAGGACGCGTCCCTCAGCGAAGCGTTCTGGAAAAACCAGTTGGCAACGCTGCACACGCCGACGCAACTGGCGCGCGGCGTTTCGACGGCGCCCGCAGCGGCCAAGGGCAGCCAACACCTGCACCTGAGCCCGGCGCACAGCGCGCAACTCAAGGCCTTCGCGCAGTCGCACAAAGTCACCCTCAATACCCTGGTGCAAGCGGCCTGGCTGCTGTTGCTGCAACGCCACACCGGCCAGGATACCGTGGCCTTCGGCGCGACCGTTTCCGGGCGCCCGGCCGGTTTGCCGGGGGTTGAACAGCAAGTCGGCCTGTTCATCAACACCTTGCCGGTCATTGCCACGCCGAGCCCGCAACTGTGGGTCGGCGAGTGGTTGCAACAGGTGCAGGCCCTCAACCTCAGCCTGCGCGAACACGAGCACACGCCGCTGTTCGATATCCAGCGCTGGGCGGGGGCGGGCGGTGTGGCGTTGTTCGACACGCTGCTGGTGGTGGAAAACTATCCGGTCTCCGAGGCGTTGGCCCATGGTGCGCCTGCCGGGCTTGCGTTCAGCAATGTGCAGAACCTGGAGCAGACGCACTATCCACTCACCATCTTGCTCGGCGCGGGGACGACGTTGGAGTTTGAGTTCAGCTTCGATACGCAGCTGTTTGGCGAAGATGAAATCCGCCAACTGACCGGGTCCTTCCAGCACCTGCTGCACGGCTTGAGCCAGCCAGCACCTCGGCGCCTGGGGGATGTACCGGCGCTGACCGACGCCGTACACCAACAGGTGGTCTACGCCTGGAACGCCACCGCCCGCGACTATCCGTTGCAGCATTGCGTGCACCACCTGATCGAAGAACAAGCTGCCCGCACGCCGGATGCGCCGGCGCTGGCCTTCGCGCAACAACGCTTGACCTACGCCGAACTGAACCGCCGCGCCAACCGCCTGGCCCACCGCTTGATCGAAGCCGGCGTGGGCCCGGATGTACTGGTCGGTCTGGCAGTGGAGCGTTCGGTTGAAATGGTCGTGGGCCTGCTTGCCGTGCTCAAGGCCGGTGGCGCCTACGTGCCGCTGGATCCGGAATACCCGCGTGAACGCCTGGCCTACATGCTGGAGGACAGCGGAGTAAAACTGCTGCTGACCCAGGCGCATCTGCAGGCACAGCTGCCGATTCCATCGAGCCTCGAAACCCTGGTGCTGGGCGAGTCAACCTTCGACGGCTACCGCGACGTCAATCCGAACATTGACCTGCACGGCGAAAACCTCGCCTACGTGATCTACACCTCAGGTTCCACCGGCCAGCCCAAAGGCGCCGGCAACCGCCATGCCGCCCTGGCCAACCGCCTGCACTGGATGCAGGAAGCCTACGCGCTGGACGTCAGCGACAGCGTGCTGCAAAAGACCCCGTTCAGCTTCGACGTGTCTGTGTGGGAGTTCTTCTGGCCGCTGATGACCGGCGCCCGCCTGGTGGTTGCCGCGCCGGGCGATCACCGTGATCCGGCCAAGCTGGTCAGCCTGATCAACGCCGAACACATCACCACGCTGCACTTTGTGCCCTCGATGTTGCAGGCGTTCCTGCAAGAGCCGAGCGTTGCCACCTGCCACACCTTGCACCGCATTGTGTGCAGCGGTGAAGCCCTGCCGGTGGACGCCCAGCAGCAGGTCTTTGCCAAGTTGCCCGAGGTCAGGCTCTACAACCTCTACGGCCCGACCGAAGCGGCCATCGACGTGACCCACTGGACCTGCATCGATGAAGGCCGCGATGCCGTGCCGATTGGCCGGCCGATTGCCAACCTCGGTTGCTACATTCTCGACAGCCACTTCGAGCCCGCGCCCGTCGGCGTGCTGGGCGAGTTGTACCTCGGCGGCATCGGCCTGGCGCGCGGGTATCACCGTCGCCCGGCGCTGACGGCCGAGCGTTTCATCGCCCATCCGTTTGTTGCCGGTGAGCGCCTGTACCGCACGGGTGACCTGGCGCGTTACCGCGACGACGGCGTGATCGAATACGCGGGGCGCATCGACCATCAAGTCAAACTGCGTGGCCAACGCATCGAACTGGGGGAAATCGAAGCGCGCCTGCTGGAACACGACACGGTGCGCGAGAGCGCCGTGTTGGCGGTCGATGGCCACTACCTGGTGGCGTATGTGGTGCTGCATGACGCCGCTGATGACTGGCGTGAAGTGCTGGGCACCCATCTGGCCGCGCACCTGCCAGACTATATGGTCCCGGCGCAATGGCTGGCGCTTGAGCGCATGCCCCTGAGCCCCAACGGCAAGCTCGACCGCAAGGCCCTGCCGAAAGTCGACGTGCAGGCGCGTGAATACCTTGCGCCGCACACCGAGCGGGAACAACAGATCGCCGCGATCTGGGCCGAGGTGCTCGGCGTGGCGCAGGTCGGCCTCAACGATCAGTTCTTTGCGTTGGGCGGGCATTCCCTGCTGGCGACCCAGGCCGTGTCGCGCATCCGCCACGATCTCGGCCTCGAGGTGGGCTTGAAAGCCCTGTTCGATCAACCCGTGCTCGGCGATTTTGTCCGCGCACTGGGTGAAACACAGGTGCAGATCAGTCAGATACAGCGCATCGAACGCGACCAGCCGCTGGCCCTGTCCTATGCCCAGGAACGCCAGTGGTTCCTCTGGCAACTGGACCCCCACAGCGCCGCCTATCACGTGCCCAGCGCCTTGCGCCTCAAGGGCCCGCTGGATCACGCCGCCTTGCAGCGCGCCTTCGACACCCTGGCCGCGCGCCACGACAGCTTGCGCACCCATTTGCAGCAGGACGCCGACCGCACGGTGCAAGTGATCCGCCCGCACGTGGCGATCGAACTCACGCTGGTGGACGCCGATGAGGCACGCTTGAAAGCCCTGGTCGAGGCGCGCATCACTGCGCCGTTCGACCTGCGCCAAGGCCCGCTGATGCGCGTCAGCCTGCTGCGTCTGGCGGCGGACGAACATGTGCTGGTGCTGGTGCAGCACCACATCATCTCCGATGGCTGGTCGATGCAAGTGATGGTGGATGAGCTGGTGCAGCTCTACGCCGCCTATAGCCAGGGGCAAACCCTGCAACTGTCGGCGCTGGCGATCCAGTACGCCGACTACGCCGTGTGGCAACGCCAGTGGATGGAAGCGGGGGAGAAGGCCCGTCAGCTCGATTACTGGCGCGAACTGCTCGGCGGCGAACAGCCGGTGCTGGAACTGCCGTTCGATCACCAACGCCCGGCGGTGCCGACCCATCGTGGCGCGCGCCTCAATGTGCCGCTGCCTGCGCAGCTATTGGACGGCCTCAAAGCCCTGGCCCAGCGCGAAGGCGTGACGCTGTTCATGCTGTTGCTGGCGTCCTACCAGGTGCTTCTGCACCGCTACAGCGGCCAGCAGGACATCCGCGTCGGCGTGCCTATCGCCAACCGCAACCGGGTCGAGACCGAGCGCCTGATCGGCTTCTTCGTCAACACCCAGGTGCTCAAGGCGGATATCGACGGGCACACCACCGTGCGTGAACTGCTGGCCCAGGTCAAACAGCGCGCCCTTGAAGCCCAGGCCCATCAGGACCTGCCGTTCGAGCAACTGGTGGAGGCGCTGCAACCGGAACGCAGCCTCAGCCTGAGCCCGCTGTTCCAGGTAGCGTTCAACCACCATATCAGCCTGGCGGGCGGGCATTTGCAGCGCCTGGGCGAGTTGGCTATCAGTCCGGTCGCCTGGGACGAAGCGGTCGCCCAGTTCGACCTGACGCTGGATATCGAAGAGTCGGCCGCGCAACTGCGCGCCTCGCTGAGCTACGCCACCGACCTGTTTGACGCCACGACCATCGAACGCATGGCGCGGCATTGGCAGAACCTGTTGCAGGCGATGGTTGCCGATCAGCAGCAGAACATTGGCCAATTGAAGTTGCTGGATGCGGATGAACAGCAGCACATCCTGCAGCTGTGGGATCGCAGCGAGTCTGGCTTCTCAAGCGCCCGTTTGGTGCATGAACTGTTCGCGGATCGCGCCCGCGAAAATCCCCAGGCGGTAGCGGTCAAGTTCGACACGCAAACCCTCAGCTACGGCGAGCTGGACCGTCAGGCCAACCGCCTGGCCCACGCGCTGATCGCCCGTGGCGTCGGCCCGGAAGTGCGCGTGGCCATCGCCATGCCGCGCTGTGCCGAAAGCCTGGTGGCGTTTCTCGGCGTGATGAAGTCCGGTGGCGTGTATGTGCCGCTGGATATCGAATATCCGCGTGATCGCCTGCTGTACATGATGGAAGACAGCCGCGCGAAATTGTTGCTGACCCACAGCAGCGCGTTGCAGCAATTGCCGATTCCCGACGGCCTGGAGGTGCTGGCGATTGATCGCACCGAGGGCTACGCCGAGACCGCGCCAGAGGTGGAATTGGATGGCGACAACCTCGCTTACGTGATCTACACCTCCGGTTCCACCGGCATGCCCAAAGGCGTGGCGGTTTCCCATGGTCCATTGGTGGCGCACATCATTGCCACCGGCGAACGCTACGAAACCAGCCCAAGCGATTGCGAACTGCACTTCATGTCCTTCGCCTTCGACGGCTCCCACGAAGGCTGGATGCACCCGCTGATCAACGGCGCCAGTGTGTTGATCCGCGACGACAGCCTGTGGCTGCCGGAATACACCTACGCGCAGATGCATCGCCACAACGTGACCATGGCGGTGTTCCCTCCGGTTTATCTGCAACAGCTGGCTGAACACGCCGAGCGCGACGGCAATCCACCGGCCGTGCGGGTTTACTGCTTTGGCGGCGATGCAGTGGCGCAGGCCAGTTACGATCTGGCTTGGCGTGCGCTGAAGCCGACTTATCTGTTCAACGGCTACGGCCCGACGGAAACCGTGGTCACACCGTTGCTTGCTGTGGAAAGCCCGTCGCAGCGATCCATGCGGCGCCGTTTACGCACCCATTGGCACCTTGCTCGGCAACCGCAGCGGCTACGTGCTGGACGCCCAACTCAACCTGCAACCCATCGGCGTGGCCGGCGAGTTGTACCTGGGCGGCGAGGGCGTGGCGCGGGGTTACCTGGAGCGTCCAGCGCTCACCGCCGAACGCTTTGTACCGGACCCGTTCGGCAAACCCGGCAGCCGCGTATACCGCAGCGGCGACCTGACCCGTGGCCGCCCGGACGGCGTGGTCGACTACCTTGGCCGCGTCGATCACCAAGTGAAAATCCGTGGCTTCCGCATCGAACTGGGGGAAATCGAAGCGCGCCTGCGGGAACAGGACAGCGTCGGCGAAACCTCGTCGTCGCGCAAGACGGCCCGACCGGCAAGCAACTGGTGGCCTACGTGGTCCCGGCCGACGCCAACCTGGCCGACACCGCCGCCTTCCGCGACACCCTGCGCCGCGCCCTGAAAACCCGCCTGCCGGACTACATGGTCCCCGCGCACTTCATGTTCCTCGCACAGATGCCCCTGACCCCCAACGGCAAGCTCGACCGCAAGGGCCTGCCCGAGCCGGACGCCAGCCAGTTGCAACAACACTATGTGGCCCCCGAAACCGAGTTGGAACAGCAGGTCGCCGCCATCTGGGCCGACGTGCTGCGCCTTGAGCAAGTGGGCCTGAACGACAACTTCTTCGAAGTCGGCGGCCATTCCTTGCTGGCGATCCAGATCACCTCGAGGGTCCAGGCTGAGCTGGGCCTGGAAGTGCCGCTGGTGGAAGTGTTCCAGACCGAAACGCTGCGCGCCTATGTGCAGGCCGCCGCGACATTCCGTGCCGGCAGCGCGGAAGACTTTGATGATCTTCGTGACTTTTTGAGCGAACTAGAGGCGATTTGAACCATGCTTTCCAACCCTAATATCGACCTGGTGTCGCGCTTTCTTCGCCTGCCTCTGGAACAACGCCAGCAGTTCTACCAACGTTTGCAAACCCGTGGCATGAACTTCGGGCAACTGCCGATTGCCCCGGCCCGCGAGGCCGGTGAAGCGCTGCCGCTGTCCTACGCCCAGGAACGCCAATGGTTCCTCTGGCAACTGGACCCGCACAGCGCCGCCTACCATATCCCCGGCGTGCTGCGCCTGAGCGGGCGCCTGGATAAAAGCGCCTTGCAGCGCAGCTTCGACAGCCTGCTGGCGCGTCATGAAAGCCTGCGCACGCGCCTGCACCTGGACGGCGACAACCGCTCCCAAGTGGTGCTGGCCCACGCCGTCGTCGAGATCGTTGAAAGCGCGGTCAGCGAAGCCGGGCTGCAAGCGCGGGTGCAGGCACTCATCGCCGAACCCTTCGATTTGCAGCAGGGTGCCTTGCTGCGGGTGAACCTGCTCAACCTGGGCGAAGACGAGCAGGTGTTGGTGCTGGTGCAGCACCATATCGTCTCCGACGGCTGGTCCATGGGCGTGATGGTGCAAGAGCTGATGCAGTTCTACGCCGCCTACAGCCAGGGCCAGGACTGCCAGCTCGGCGCGCTGCCGATCCAATACGCCGACTACGCCCTGTGGCAGCGGCGCTGGATGGAAGCGGGGGAGAGGGAGCGCCAGCTCGGTTACTGGCGCGAACAGCTCGGTGGCAGCCAGCCGGTGCTGGAACTGCCGTTCGATCACCCACGGCCGGCGCGCCAGAGTTATCGCGGCGCGCGTCAGGATATGGCGCTGGAACCGGCGTTGGTCGCCGGCCTCAAGGCCCTCGCACAGCGCGAAGGCGTGACCCTGTTCATGCTGTTGCTGGCGTCGTTCCAGACCCTGCTGTACTGCTACAGCGGGCAGTCGGACATCCGTGTCGGCGTGCCCACCGCCAACCGCAACCGCGCCGAGACCGAGCGCCTGATCGGCTTTTTCGTCAACACCCAGGTGCTCAAGGCCGACCTTGACGGCCAGATGACCTTTCGCCAGTTGCTGGCCCAGGTCAAGGAGCGCACGTTGCAGGCCCAGAGTCACCAGGACCTGCCGTTCGAGCAACTGGTGGAAGCGCTGCAACCGGAACGCAGCCTGAGCCACAATCCGCTGTTCCAGGTGATGTTCAACCACCAGGCGCAAACCCGTAAAAACGCCGGCGCGCAGCAATTGCCAGGGCTGGGCGTGACGTCACTGGAGTGGGCCAGCGAGAGCGCGCAGTTCGACTTGAGCCTGGACACCGAAGAAACCGACAGCGGTCTGTGGGCCTCCTGGACCTTTGCCACTGACCTGTTCGAGGCGGCCACCGTGGCGCGCATGGCGCAGCATTGGCAAACCGTGCTGCACGGGATGGTCGCCAGCGCTGGCAACCGTCTCGCGCAACTGACGTTGCTGGCCGACGCTGAACAGCGCGACATGCTGAACGCCTGGAACAGCGGCGGTGCATCCTTCGAAAGCCCGCTGGGTGTGCACGGCCTGTTTGAGGGGCAAGCCCAACGACGTCCCGACGCGATTGCCCTGTGTTTGGATGAGCAGACGCTGACCTACGCCGAACTGAATCGCCAGGCCAACCAGTTGGCCCACTACCTGATCGGCCAGGGCGTTGGCCCGGAAGTCATGGTGGGCGTCGCGGTGGAGCGTTCGTTCGCCATGGTGGTCAGCCTGTTGGCGGTTCTCAAGGCCGGTGGCGCCTATGTGCCGCTGGACCCGCAATACCCGCGCGAACGCCTGCTGCACATGCTCGAAGACAGCCATGTGCGCCTGGTGTTGTGCCAGTCCGCCCAGCAATTGCCGTTGCCCGCTGACGTGGCGCGGCTGGATATCGACAACGCCGCAGACGCGTTGCAGCGGTGTGCCGAGGGCAATCCGCAACGGTCGGTCGACCCACAGAACCTGGCCTATGTGATCTACACCTCGGGCTCCACCGGCAAACCGAAAGGCGTGGCGATCAACCACGCGGCACTGACGGAGTTTTCCAGCATTGCGGCGGGCTATTCGCGGTTGAGAGAGGATGATCGCGTCCTGCAATTCGCCACGCTGAACTTCGATGGCTTCGTCGAACAGCTTTACCCGGCGCTGACCCATGGCGCCACCGTGGTATTGCGCGGTGCCGAGCTGTGGGATAGTGGCCGGTTGTACGCGGAAATCATCCGCCAAGGCATCACCCTGGCCGACTTGCCGACGGCCTATTGGAACCTGTTCCTGCTCGATTGCCTGGCGGCGGGACCGCGTTCTTACGGGGCCTTGCGCCAGATCCATATCGGCGGCGAAGCGATGCCGCTGGATGGCCCGGCGCAGTGGCTCAAGGCGGGTCTTCGCCATGTGCGTTTGCTGAACACCTACGGCCCGACCGAAGCCACCGTGGTATCGAGCGTATTGGATTGCACCAGCGGCGCAGACACCATCGGCGCCACCGCCAGCCCGATTGGTCGTTCGCTGCCGGGGCGTGCGTTGTACGTGTTGGACCGCGATTTGAATCTGGCGCCGTTGGGCGCTGTCGGCGAGTTGTATATCGGCAGCGAGTGCGGCCTCGCTCGCGCTTACCTGAATCGTCCGTTGCTGACCGCTGAGCGTTTCGTCCCCGATCCCTTCGGCGGCGACCGCCTGTACCGCACCGGCGACCTCGCGCGTTACCGCGCCGATGGCGTGATCGAATACGTCGGCCGCGTGGACCATCAGGTGAAAATCCGTGGTTTCCGCATCGAGCTGGGGGAAATCGAGGCGCTGTTGCTGGCCCAGGACGGCGTGCGCGAAACCTTGGTGTTGGCGGCTGACAATCAATTGGTCGCTTATCTTGTGGCCGCTGAAACTGACGCCGAAGCCCTGAAAACCGTGCTGCGCGAGCAACTGCCGGACTACATGGTGCCCGCTCACCTGATTTTCCTCGACCGCATGCCGCTCAACCCGAACGGCAAGCTGGACCGCCAGGCGTTGCCTAAGCCGGACGCCAGCCAGTCGCAACAGGAATGGGTCGCGCCGGTCACCGAACTGGAGCAACAAGTCGCCGCGATCTGGGCCGACATCCTTGGCGCCGAACGCGTCGGCCTGAGCGACCACTTCTTCGAGATGGGCGGCCATTCCTTGCTGGCCATGCAAGTGGTCTCACGCCTGCGCCACGCCCTGGCGCAGGAAGTACCGTTGAAACTGGTGTTCGAACAACCCCGGTTGGCCGGTTTTGTGGCGGCGGTGCAGGCGCTGGAAAGCGTCGAACAGGCACCACCGCTGCTGGCGCGCAACCGCCTGCAACCGCTGCTGCTGTCTTACGCCCAGGAGCGCCAGTGGTTCCTCTGGCAACTGGACCCCGACAGCGCCGCCTACCATATCCCCAGCGCCTTGCGCCTCAGCGGTCAGTTGGACAGCGAGGCCTTGCAGCGCAGCTTCAACACCCTGATTGCGCGCCACGAAAGCCTGCGCACCTATGTGCAGCAAGAAGGCGAGGGCGCGGTGCAGGTGATTGGTGCGCAGGTCACGCTGCCTATCGAGCTGGCCGATATCGACGAGGCCGACCTGCACGCGCGGGTCGCCGCCGAAATCGCGCGGCCGTTCAACCTGCAACAGGGCCCGCTGCTGCGCGTGACCTTGCTGCGCCTGGCGGCGGATGAGCATGTGCTGGTGCTGGTGCAGCACCACATCATCTCCGATGGTGGCTCGATGGCCGTGATGGTGGATGAGCTGGTGCAGCTCTACAGCGCCTACAGCAGGGGCGAAGTGGCGCAGTTGCCGGCGATGCCGATCCAGTACGCCGACTATGCGCTGTGGCAACGCGACTGGATGGAGGCCGGCGAACAGCAACGCCAGTTGAGCTACTGGCGCGACCTGCTGGGCGGCGAGCAACCGGTGCTGGAATTGCCGTTCGATCACCAGCGCCCGGCCCAGCAAAGCCATCGCGGCGCGCGCCTCGACGTGCCGTTGCCGGCGGCGCTGGCAGCCAGTCTCAAAGCCCTGGCCCAGCGCGAAGGCGTGACCATGTTCATGCTGCTATTGGCCTCGTTCCAGACCTTGCTGCACCGCTACAGCGGCCAGCAGGACATCCGCGTCGGCGTGCCTATCGCCAACCGCAACCGGGTCGAGACCGAACGGCTGATCGGCTTCTTCGTCAACACCCAGGTGCTCAAGGCGGATATCGACGGCCAGACCACCGTTGCGCAGCTGCTGCAACAGGTCAAGAGACGGGCGCTGGACGCCCAGGCCCATCAGGACCTGCCGTTCGAGCAACTGGTGGAAGCGCTGCAACCGGAACGCAGCTTGAGCCTCAACCCACTGTTCCAGGTGATGTTCAACTACCAGACCGACGGGCCGCGTGAGCCGCTGGCACTGGCGCACCTGAACATTGAAAACCTGGCCTGGGAGCGGCGCACCGCGCACTTCGACCTCGACCTGGACACCCACGACAGCCGCGACGGCCTGTGGGCGTCGCTGGGCTACAGCACCGACCTGTTCGACGCGCCGACCATTGCGCGCATGGCGCGGCATTGGCAGAACCTGTTGCAGGCGATGGTTGCCGATCAGCAGCAGAACGTGGCGCAGTTGAACCTGCTTGATAGCGATGAGCAGCAGCACATTCTGCAACTGTGGGATCGCAGCGAGTCCGGCTTCTCAAGTGCCCGTTTGGTGCATGAGCTGTTCGCCGACCGCGCCCGTGAAAATCCCCAGGCGGTGGCGGTCAAGTTCGACGCGCAAACCCTCAGCTACGGCGAGCTGGACCGTCAGGCCAACCGTTTGGCCCATGCGCTGATCGCCCGTGGCGTCGGCCCGGAAGTGCGTGTGGCCATCGCCATGCCGCGCTGTGCCGAAAGCCTGGTGGCGTTCCTCGGCGTGATGAAGTCCGGTGGCGTGTATGTGCCGCTGGACATCGAGTATCCGCGTGATCGCCTGCTGTACATGATGGAAGACAGCCGCGCGAAGTTGCTGCTGAGCCACAGCAGTGCGGTGCCGCAACTGCCGATTCCTGAAGGTCTTGCAGTGCTGGCGATTGATCACACCGAGGATTACGCCGAGACGGCGCCGCAAGTGGCGTTGGACGGCGACAACCTCGCCTATGTGATCTACACCTCTGGCTCCACCGGCATGCCCAAAGGTGTCGCCGTCTCCCACGGCCCGTTGGTGGCACACATCATCGCCACCGGCGAACGCTACGAAACCAGCCCGAGCGACTGTGAACTGCACTTCATGTCCTTCGCCTTCGACGGTTCCCACGAAGGCTGGATGCACCCGCTGATAAACGGTGCCAGCGTGCTGATCCGTGACGACAGCCTATGGTTGCCGGAATACACCTACGCGCAGATGCATCGCCACAACGTGACCATGGCGGTGTTCCCGCCGGTGTACCTGCAACAGCTGGCCGAGCACGCCGAGCGCGATGGCAACCCACCGGCTGTGCGGGTCTACTGTTTCGGTGGAGATGCAGTGGCGCAGGCCAGTTACGATCTGGCCTGGCGTGCGCTCAAGCCGACGTATCTGTTCAACGGCTACGGCCCCACTGAAACCGTGGTCACACCGCTGTTGTGGAAGGCCCGCCGTGGCGATCCATGCGGCGCCGTTTACGCACCGATTGGCACACTGTTGGGCAATCGCAGCGGCTACGTATTGGACGCCCAACTCAACCTGCAACCCATCGGCGTGGCCGGTGAGTTGTACCTGGGCGGCGAGGGCGTGGCGCGGGGTTACCTGGAGCGTCCGGCGCTCACCGCCGAACGCTTCGTGCCGGACCCGTTCGGCAAACCCGGCAGCCGTGTGTACCGCAGCGGCGATCTGACCCGTGGCCGCCCGGACGGCGTGGTGGACTATCTTGGCCGCGTCGATCACCAAGTGAAAATCCGTGGTTTCCGCATCGAACTGGGGGAAATCGAAGCGCGTCTGCGGGAGCAGGACAGCGTCGGTGAAACCGTCGTCGTCGCGCAAGACAGCCCGACCGGCAAGCAACTGGTGGCCTACGTCGTGCCCGCCGATGCGCCGCTGGCCAACGAAACCGAGTTCCGCGAAACCCTGCGCCGCGCCCTGAAAACCCACCTGCCGGACTATATGGTGCCGGCGCACTTCATGTTCCTCAGCAAAATGCCGCTGACCCCCAACGGCAAACTCGACCGCAAGGGCCTGCCGCAACCTGATGCCGCGCAGTCCCAAGGCGTGTGGGTCGCGCCGGTCACCGCGTTGCAGCAGCAAGTCGCCGCGATCTGGGCCGATGTGCTCGGCGCCGAACGCATCGGCCTGAGCGATCACTTCTTCGAGCTGGGCGGGCATTCCCTGCTGGCCATGCAAGTAATCTCGCGGGTGCGCCAATTGCTGGCGCGGGAAATCGCCTTGCGTACGTTGTTTGAACAGCCGCAACTGGAAGGTTTCGTCCTGGCCTTGCAGGCCCTGCAAACCGATGAAACGCCGTTGGCGCCGCCGATGCTGGCGGAGGGGCGCGATCAACCGTTGAGCCTGTCCTACGCCCAGGAACGCCAGTGGTTCCTCTGGCAGCTGGAGCCGCAAAGCGCCGCCTATCACGTGCCCAACGCCTTGCGCCTGAGCGGTGAACTGGACCGCGCGGCGTTGCAGCGCAGCTTCGACAGCCTGCTGGCGCGCCATGAAACCCTGCGCACCGTATTTGTCAGCGCCGGCGAGCGCACCTTGCAACAGGTGCTGCCGGCGGCCACGCTGCACATCGACAGCGTTACCCTCGACCACCCGAGCGCCGAACAGGTGCAAGCGTTGGTGGAAGCGGAAATCGCCCGCCCGTTCGATCTGCGCCAGGGCCCGTTGCTGCGGGTCAAGCTGCTGCAATTGAGCGCGCAGGAACATGTGCTGGTGCTGGTGCAGCACCATATCGTCTCGGACGGCTGGTCGATGCAGGTGATGGTCGATGAGCTGGTGCAGTTGTATGCCGCCTACAGCCAGGGCCGTGACCTGCAGTTGCCGGCCATGCCCCTGCAATACGCCGATTACGCGCTGTGGCAACGCGCCTGGATGGACGCCGGCGAGAAGCAACGCCAGCTGAACTATTGGAGCGAGCTGTTGGGCGCCGAGCAACCGGTGTTGGAATTGCCCCTCGACCATCCGCGCCCGGCCGTGCAGAGCTATCGCGGTGCGCGCCTGGACGTGGCGCTGGAGGCGAATACCGTCGCCGGCCTCAAGGCCCTGGCGCAGCGCGAAGGCGTGACGCTGTTCATGCTGTTGCTGGCCTCGTTCCAGACCCTGCTGCACCGCTACAGCGGCCAGTCGGACATCCGCGTCGGCGTGCCGATTGCCAACCGCAACCGCGTGGAGACCGAGCGCCTGATCGGCTTCTTCGTCAACACCCAGGTACTCAAGGCCGATCTCGACGGGCAGATGAGCTTTGCCCAGGTGCTGCAACAAACCAAGCGCCGCGCGCTGGAAGCCCAGGCGCACCAGGACTTGCCGTTCGAACAGCTGGTGGAAGCGCTGCAACCGGAACGCAGCCTGAGCCACAACCCGTTGTTCCAGGTGATGTTCAACCACCAGTCCGAGCTGCGTGTGCAGCGCGGCGAACAACTGCCGGGCCTGCGTCTGGAGGGGTTGGAGTCCAACAACCATCCGGCGCATTTCGACTTGAGCCTGGATACCCAGGCCTCGGCCGATGGCCTGTTTGCGACGCTGACTTACGCCACCGACCTGTTCACCGACGCGACCATCGCGCGCATGGCGCAGCATTGGCAGCACCTGTTGCACGCGGTGGCCGCCGATGCGCACCAACGGGTTGCCGAGCTGGCGCTGCTGGCCGGTGTCGAGCAAGTGCAGTGGAACAACGGCGCTGCGGCATTCCACAGCCCGTTGGGTGTGCACGGGCTGTTTGAGCGGCAAGCACAACGGCGTCCCGACGCGATTGCGCTGTGTCTCGATGAGCAGACGCTGACTTACGCCGAGCTGAATCGGCAGGCTAACCAGTTGGCGCATTATCTGATCGCCCAAGGCGTCGGCCCCGAGGTGTTGGTCGGTGTTGCGGTGGAGCGTTCGTTTGCCATGGTGGTCAGCCTGCTGGCGATCCTCAAGGCCGGCGGTGCCTATGTGCCGCTGGACCCGCAATACCCGCGCGAACGCCTGCTGCACATGCTCGAAGACAGCGGCGTCAGCCTGGTGCTGACCCAATCCCACGTGCCGATGCCGTTGCCCGAAGGGCTGCGCAGCGTGGCGATTGATCAGGTCGTTCTGTTTGCCGAGGATAATCCGCAGGCAGTGGTTGGTCCGCAGAACCTCGCCTATGTGATCTACACCTCGGGCTCCACCGGCAAACCGAAAGGCGTGGCGATCAACCACGCGGCGTTGACCGAGTTTTCCAGCATTGCGGCGGGTTATTCGCGGTTGACCGAGGATGATCGTGTCCTGCAATTCGCCACGTTGAACTTCGATGGTTTCGTCGAGCAGCTGTATCCGGCGCTAACCCATGGCGCGACCGTGGTTTTGCGCGGTGCGGAGTTGTGGGACAGCGGCCGCCTGTACGCGGAAATCATCCGCCAAGGCATCACCCTGGCGGACTTGCCGACCGCCTATTGGAACCTGTTCCTGCTCGATTGCCTGGCAGCGGGGCCGCGTTCTTACGGTGCGTTGCGTCAGATCCATATCGGCGGCGAAGCGATGCCGCTGGACGGTCCGGCGCAGTGGCTCAAGGCGGGTCTTGGTCATGTACGCCTGCTGAACACCTACGGCCCGACGGAAGCCACCGTGGTGTCGAGCGTGCTGGACTGCACCAGCGGCGCGGAAACCATCGGCGCCACCGCCAGCCCGATTGGCCGTTCGTTGCCGGGGCGTGCGCTGTACGTGCTGGATCGCGATTTGAATCTGGCGCCGTTGGGCGCTGTCGGCGAGTTGTACATCGGCAGCGAGTGCGGTCTGGCCCGGGCGTACTTGAATCGTCCGTTGCTGACTGCCGAGCGTTTTGTCCCCGATCCGTTCGGCGGTGATCGCTTGTATCGCACTGGTGACCTTGCGCGTTACCGCGCCGACGGCGTGATCGAATACGTTGGCCGCGTGGACCATCAGGTGAAGATCCGTGGTTTCCGCATCGAACTGGGGGAAATCGAGGCGCTGTTGCTGGCCCAGGAGGGCGTGCGCGAAACTTTGGTGTTGGCGGCTGACAATCAATTGGTCGCTTATCTTGTGGCCGCTGAAACTGACGCCGAAGCCCTGAAAGCCGTGCTGCGCGAGCAACTGCCGGACTACATGGTGCCCGCGCACCTGATCTTCCTCGACCGCATGCCGCTCAACCCGAACGGCAAGCTGGACCGCCAGGCGTTGCCTAAGCCGGACGCCAGCCAGTCGCAACAGGATTGGGTCGCACCGGTCACCGAACTGGAACAACAAGTCGCCGCAATCTGGGCCGACATCCTCGGCGCCGAACGCGTTGGCCTGAGCGACCACTTCTTTGAAATGGGCGGCCACTCGTTGCTGGCGATGCAAGTGATCTCGCGCCTGCGCAATCTGCTCGGTCGCGAAGTGCCGCTGCGCAGCGTGTTCGAACAGCCGCGCCTGCACGGCTTCGTCGCCAGCGTGCTGGCCGACGCCGTGAACGCCCAGCCGTTGGCGCCGCCGATGCTGGCGGTGGGGCGTGAAGAGCCGTTGCCGTTGTCCTATGCCCAGGAGCGCCAGTGGTTCCTCTGGCAGCTGGACCCGCACAGCGCTGCTTACCATATCCCCGGCACCTTGCGCCTGAAGGGGCACCTCGACACGGCCGCGTTGCAGCGCAGTTTCGACACCCTGGTGGCCCGTCACGAAAGCCTGCGCACCCACGTGCAACAGGACGGCGAGCGCGCGGTGCAAGTGATTGCCGCGCACGCCGACGTTGAGATCCTGCGACTGGATGCCGATGAGGCGGGCTTGCAGGCGTTGGTGGAGGCACAGATCGCCGAACCGTTCGACCTGCAACACGGCCCGCTGATGCGCGTGAGCCTGCTGCGTCTGGCGGCGGATGAGCATGTGCTGGTGCTGGTGCAGCACCATATCGTCTCCGATGGTGCGTCGATGCAGGTGATGGTCGATGAGTTGGTGCAACTGTATGCGGCCTTCAGCCAGGGCCAGGCCCTGCAACTGCCGGCCATGGCGCTGCAATACGCCGACTACGCGAGCTGGCAGCGCGGCTGGATGGAGGCCGGCGAAAAACACCGCCAGCTCGACTACTGGCGCGAGCGCCTGGGCGGTGAGCAACCGGTGCTGGAATTGCCGTTGGACCATGCGCGCCCGACCCTGCAAAGCCATCACGGCGCGAGCCTCGACATCAGCGTGCCGCCGGCCTTGCTGGCGAAGCTGCGGCAGGTGGCGCAACGTGAGGAAGTCACGCTGTTCATGCTGCTGCTGGCCTCGTTCCAGACCTTGCTGCACCGCTACAGCGGCCAGCAGGACATCCGCGTCGGCGTGCCGGTGGCCAACCGCAACCGTGAGGAAACCGAGCGCCTGATCGGCTTCTTCGTCAACACCCAGGTGCTCAAGGCCGACATCGACGGGCAACTGACGGTCAGCCAACTGCTGCAACAGGTCAAGCAACGGGCGCTGGAAGCCCAGGCGCACCAGGATTTGCCGTTCGAACAGTTGGTCGAGGCGTTGCACCCCGAGCGCAACCTGAGTTTCAACCCGTTGTTCCAGGTGATGTTCAATCACCAGACCGACAGCGCTGACCAGTTGCAACAACTGCCGGGCCTGGATGTCAGCGGCTTGGAATGGGAAACCCGCACCGCGCAGTTCGACCTGAGCCTCAGCACCCAGGAATCCAGTGACGCGCTGTTTGCCTCGCTGATCTACGCCACTGACCTGTTCGACGCGGCCACCCCGGCGCGGATGGCGCGCCACTGGCTGAACCTGCTGGACGGCATGGCCGGCGATGCACAACAGCGCATTGGCCAGTTGTCGTTGCTGGACGAGACCGAGCAGCAGGGGTTGGTCCACGACTGGAACGCCACTGCACAGACGTATCCGCTGCAACGCGGTGTACACCAACTGATGGAAGAGCAGGTCGCCCGTACCCCGGATGCGCCAGCGCTGGCGTTTGGTGACACGCGCCTGAGCTACGCCGAACTGAACCGCCGCGCCAACCGCCTGGCCCATCGCTTGATCGAAGCGGGCGTGGGGCCGGATGTGTTGGTGGGCGTGGCCGTGGAGCGGTCCATCGAAATGGTCGTCGGCCTGTTGGCGATCCTCAAGGCGGGCGGTGCCTATGTGCCGCTGGACCCGGAGTATCCGCGTGAACGCCTGGCCTACATGCTCGAAGACAGCGGCGTGAAGCTGCTGCTGACCCAGGCGCATTTGCTGGAGCAACTGCCGATTCCGGCGGGGCTGCACAGCCTGGTGCTGGGTGAGTCGTGGTTTGAAGGTTATGGCGAGCACAACCCGGGCATCGTGATCGACCCGGAAAACCTCGCCTATGTGATCTACACCTCCGGCTCCACCGGCCAACCCAAAGGCGCGGGCAATCGCCATTCGGCACTGACCAACCGCCTGTGCTGGATGCAGCAAGCCTATGGTTTGGATGGGCGGGATACGGTGCTGCAAAAGACCCCGTTCAGCTTTGACGTGTCGGTGTGGGAGTTCTTCTGGCCGCTGATGACCGGCGCACGCCTGGTGGTGGCAGCGCCGGGCGATCATCGCGATCCGGCCAGGCTGGTCAGCCTGATCAACGCCGAGCACGTCACCACGCTGCACTTTGTGCCGTCGATGTTGCAGGCTTTCCTGCAAGACCCGGCCGTGTCCACCTGCCACAGCCTGCAACGCATTGTGTGCAGTGGCGAAGCGTTGCCGGTGGATGCTCAGCAGCAGGTCTTTGCGAAACTGCCCGCCGCCGGCCTGTACAACCTGTATGGCCCGACCGAAGCGGCCATCGACGTGACCCATTGGACCTGCGTCGATGAGGGCAGCGACACCGTGCCTATCGGCGAACCCATCGCCAACCTGCGCACCCATGTGCTGGATGCGCAGCTGCTGCCGGTGCCGGTCGGTGTTGCCGGCGAGTTGTACCTGGGCGGCGAAGGCCTGGCGCGCAGTTATCATCGGCGTCCGGCGTTGACCGCCGAGCGTTTTGTGCCATGCCCGTTCCACAGCGGCGCGCGTTTGTACCGCACCGGCGACCGCGTGCGCCAGCGTGGCGACGGGGTGATCGAATACCTCGGGCGCCTCGATCATCAGGTCAAGTTGCGCGGCCTGCGTATTGAGCTGGGTGAAATCGAAGCGCGTCTGCTGGAGCACCCATCGGTGCGCGAAGCCACGGTGCTGGTGGTCGATAACAAACAGCTGGTGGGCTATGTGGTGCTGCACGCCGCCGACGTCGAGTGGCGTGGGGACGTCAGCGGCCATCTGGCCAAGCACTTGCCGGATTACATGGTGCCCGCGCAATGGGTGGTGCTGGAGCAGATGCCGTTGAGTCCCAACGGCAAGCTGGACCGCAAGGCGCTGCCCAAGCCGGATGCCGCTGGCCAAGGCCGTGAATTCGCGGCGCCGCAAACCGCGTTGCAGCAGCGGATTGCAGGGATTTGGGCCGAGGTGCTGGAGGTTGAGCGCGTCGGTGTGCACGACAACTTCTTTGAGTTGGGTGGCCATTCGTTGTTGGTGTTGCTGCTCAAGGAACGGATCAACCGTCTCTGCGGCGCCGCGCTGGCGGTCAACCAGCTGATGCTGAACCCTACGGTGGCCGGGCAAGCCCGTTGCATCGAGGGTGATGCGCCCAGTTCGTTGATCGTGCCGCTCAACAGCCAGACCCAAGGTACGCCGCTGTACCTGTTCCACCCCAGTTTCGGCTCGGTGCATTGCTACAAGCTGATTGCCTTGGCGTTGCGTGAGCAACGGCCGGTGTTCGGCATCATTTGCCGGGCCTTGGTGGAAGAGGACGGCACGGTGCCGGGCTGGACGCAGATGGTCGCGGACTATGCGCAGCAACTGCTGGACGCGCAGCCGCAGGGGGCTTTCCGCCTGGCGGGGTGGTCGCTGGGTGGCAACCTGGCGATGGAAGTGGCTTACCTGCTGGAGCAGGCCGGGCGTACGGTGGAGTTTGTCGGCTGGATCGACGCGCCACCGCCGGCGCGGTTTACCGCGTTCTGGGAGCAGGGCGTTGGGCAGTCGCAGCCGGAATCGAGTGCGGTGGAACGCCGGGCACAGATGATGGAAGTGATGTTCCCGGCGTCTGCCGAGCAGATCCAGGCGCAGTGGCAGCAGGCTCAGCAGGTGGATCACGATGAGGAGCAGCAGTGGCAGCACCTGTGCGACTGGGCGGATGGGGCATTGGGCGCCAGCTTCCAGGCGCTCAAGGCCGAGCTGCAAAGCGGTGGTGAAACCGAGCGGTCGTGGGCGATCAAGCAGATCCTCGATGAGCGTTTGCAGGCTACCGATTTCCGGCCGATCAAGGCCTCGGTCAGTTGCTGGTGGGCGGCGCGCAGCGAAGCGGGGATGCACCAGACGTTGATTGAAAGTGGTTTGCGTGAAGTGATTGGGCAGGCGGGGATCGAGCGTTCGGTGGTGATTGACACGACTCACCACCGGATTGTCGATAATGCCGAGTTCATCAAGAGCCTGGTGGCCGCGCTGGCATAAAAACGGCGGTACAGGCGATATCTCTTTCGCCTGTGCCGCCGCCTTCGCAGCCTCGCTAAAGCTCGACAGCTCCCACAGGGGAGTGGGTTTACAGGCTGTGTCAGGTGTACACCGTTCAAAATGTGGGAGCTGGCTTGCCTGCGATGGCGGCGGCACAGACGACATCCTTGTTACCTGACTCACCGTGTTTTTGCAGGCACAAAAAAAGCCCCGTATCTCGCGATACGGGGCTTTTGTTTGGACGCCGGGTTTAGAAGTTGTAGCGGGTGGTGACCATGAAGTTGCGCGGGTCGCCAGGGTAGGCGGAGTCATAGAAACCGATGTTGGTGTAGTAGTTCTTGTCGAACACGTTGTTGACGTTGACGCTCGCCGACAGGTTCTTGGTGATCTGGTAGCGGGCCATCAGGTCAACCAGCCAGTACGGGTCTTGGGTGAGGATTTCGGAGCGGCGCAGGCCAGAGTTGCGGATCGACTTCCAACCCTCGCTCTGCCAGCGTGCGCCACCGCCGATGGTCAGTTTGTCCAGCGGGCCGGTGAGCTTGTAGGTGGTGTAGAGGTTGACCTGGTCTTCCGGTTCCCAGGTGGAGATCTTGTTGCCGCTGTCGTCACGAGCCACCTTGTGCGTGTAACCCGCCTGCAACTGCCAGCCGGTGGCGATTTCGCCGGAGATTTCCGCTTCGTAGCCCTTGGTCTTGGACTTGATGCCGTAGTACGGCGAGTCGTTGATCAGGCTCGCACCCTCAGAAGTATCGAGTTCCGGCCGGTTGGTCTCGTGCACTTCGAAGTAGGCGAGGCTGGTGTTCAGGGCGCCGTTGAAGAACTCGCCCTTGATACCGACTTCGTAGTTTTTGCCTTCATCCGGTTCGAGCATCTGGTCGTTGCGGTCGCGGTAGTCGGTCTGCGGCTGGAAGATCTCGGTGTAGCTGGTGTAGGCGGTGAAGTTGTCGTTCAGGTCGTAGGTCAGGCCGGCATACGGCACGACTTTGCCACTTTCGGTAGAGCGGCTGGTGCCAGTGACCTGGTAGTTGGCCAGGCGCGCGCCGAGCAGCAGGTGCATTTCGTCGGTCAGGCTGAAACGGCTGGTGACGTAGCTGCCGGTCTGGCGGCTGGTCTGGTCGAGGACGCGGGTGAGGTACCACGCCGGTTCCGGAATGTTGCCGTTCCAGTTGTAGAAGTCCGCAGAGTTGGTGCCCGGCGCAAAGGTGGCGTCGTAGCTCTTGCCTTTCCATTTGCTGATGGAGACGGACTGGCCCACCACCAGTTCGTGTTCGCGGCCAAACAGTTCAAACGGCCCGGTGGCGTAGCCATCCAGGCTGTCGCTGGTGGTTTCGCCGACGTGTTTACGTGCGTAAAGCGAGCTTTGGTTGCCTCGATCCTGGGACAGGGCGGCCAGCGGCGCGTGGTAGCCGTTGATCTGGTGGTTGTACTGGCCTTTGGCGACCCAGCCATTGCTGAAGTTGTGTTCCAGGGTGGCGAAGGCGGTGCGGGTGTACTGCGCCCACGAACCCCATTTCGGCCCGTTGTTGAACGAGCGTGGCAAGTCCAGTTCTTTGCCTTCGGCGTCGAAGATCATGCGGCTGCCGGTCCAGCTGGAACCTTTGGGGTCGCTGTCCTGGTAGTCGGCGCCGACGGTCAGCAGGGTGTCTTCGTCGAGGTCGGCTTCAAGAATCCCGTAGAACACACTGGTCTTGCGCGTGTAGTGGTCGAGGAACGAGTGCTTGTCGTTGTAGGCCGCGACCGCACGCGCACGGATGTTGCCGGATTCGGTCAACGGGCCGCTGACGTCGATCTGCGAGCGGTAGTTGTCCCAGGAGCCGGCGCCGAGTTCGATGTTGCCCTGGAACTCGGCGGTCGGTTTCTTGCGGATCAGGTTGAGCGTGCCGCCCACGCCGCCGGCGCCAGTGAGCAGGCCGGTGGCGCCCTTGAGCACCTCGACGCGGTCGTAGAGGGCCATGTCGGTAAGGGTCTGGCCGGCGGAGTACTGGGCGTCACGCAGGGTCGGGATGCCATCGTACTGGAAGGTGTTGATGGAGAAGCCGCGCGAGTAGTAGTTGGTGCGCTCGCTGTCATAGGTCGACACAGTAATGCCGGGCGTATGACGCATCACGTCGTCAATCGAGTTGAGAGCAAAGTCGTCCATGGCCTGGCGGGTGACCACGGAGATCGATTGCGGCGTCTCCCGTGGGGTCAGTACCAGGCGCGTTGCAGTGGCGATGGTGCCCGGCGTGTAGGAACCGGTGCCTTCGGTCACGGTGCCGAGTTGGTTGGCGGTCACCTGGGTCGCGCCCAGCTCCATGCCGGAAGCGGCATGGGCGCTGATGCTGATGGTGTTGCCTTGCAGGCCGTAACCGACACCGGTGCCCTTGAGCAGGCTGGTGATGGCGCGGTCCGGGTCGAGCTTGCCCTTGACGGCATTGCTGCGCTTGCCTTCCACGTCGGTCGGGCTGTACAGCACTTGCAGGTTGGTCTGGCGACCGAATTCTTGCAGTGCGCTCCCCAGGGGCTGGGCCGGAACGTCGATCTCAAGTTCCTGTGCCTGCACATAGCCAGCAATCGGCAGCGACACGGCCAGGGCCAGCGCGCTGGGCAACAGGTTGAAGTGCAGGGCCCGGCGCATGGACAGCGCTTTGCTCAGGGGGCTCAGACCGAGTCGTACTGACATGAATGCTTTCTCTTCTATGTTTTAGTGGGCAGATTATAGATGTTTATTGAGTTAGATTCTCATTACCACTAGTGAGACGTTCCTACTTGGAGAAACCGGAAAACTTTTTTCACGCCGGCTCCATTTCGTGCACCACTTTGCCCGCGCGCAGGCGTACCAACTGGTCGGCGATGTCGAAATAGCGGTCGTCGTGGCTGATCACGATGATGGTCTTGCCCAGGCGCTTGAGGTCCGGCAGCAGCTCGGTGTAGAAAATCTTGCGGAAGGCCGGGTCCTGGTCGGCGGCCCATTCGTCGAACACCAGCACCGGGCGTTCTTCGAGCCAGGCGTTGACCAGCGCCAGGCGCTTGCGCTGGCCGGTGGACAGGTCGGTGGTGCTGAACACGCCGTCCTTGACGCTGACCTTGTGCGCAATTTCCAGGCGCTCCAGGTATTTGGTCGCACTGTCCAGCGACTGCGTGGCGCTGCCTTGCACCAGGTCATCGAACAGGTAGTAGTCGGCAAACACGGTAGTGAACAACTGGCGGTAGTCGTCGCGCACCGGGTCGGTCACGGTGTCGCCATTGAGGCGGATTTCCCCGGCCTGGGGTTGATACAAGCCAAGCAGCAGCTTGATCAGGGTGGTCTTGCCGCAACCGTTTTCGCCGACGATAAACACGATATCGCCCTGCTTGATGCTCAGGTTGATCGGCCCCAGGTGGAACGGCTCGCTGCCTTCCACCGGCGGCGGGCTGTAGCTCACGCCGCGCAGTTCCAGGCTGTGCACCTGCGGGTGCGGGGCTTCGCTGGCGTCCATCAGCAAGTGCGGTTCCGGCGATGAGAACCGGTCGGCCAGTTCGGTGATGCGCGCAAAGGCGATGCGCGCCTTGCCGATGATCGGCAGGTAACCCACCACATGTTCCAGCGGGCCTTTCATGTACAGCAGCACCAGCACGAAACCGGTGATCACCGCCGGATCCGGGTTGGGGCTGTAGGCCTGCAGGGCGAGGGCCAGGCCAATGACCACGAAGAACAGCATCGAGCCAAAGGTCTTGGCGACGATGTAGATGTTCACCGAACGCACCTGGATATCGCTGATCCGGTCGGCGGTTTCCTGGATGCGGTGGGTGTTCATGCGGTAGCGTCGTGGCCGGTGGATACGCAGTTCCTTGGCCCCCGAGGCGATTGCCGAGTAGTAGCGTTGCAGTTCGTCTTCGAGGTCGCGGGCTTCGTCAAAGCCACGAATGCCCTTGGCCCCGGCGATGAACTGCACGCTGCAACCAATGGCGATGGCGACAATCATCAGCAGGAACATCGGCACCGACAGGTACGCCAGGTAGCCCAGGCAGCCGAGGGTCACGGTGGTGGCGATGGCCAGCGGGGTGAAGGCGAAGGAGAAATCGCTGATGGTGTCGACGTCGTGGGTCAGCACCGGAATCAGGCGGTGGGAGCGATAGCGTTCGATCTGTTCGATGGGCGCCGACAGCACCTTCTCACCCAGCTCCTTGCGCAACGCCGCGATGATGCGCTGGCCGACATAGTTGGTGCCGATGTCGGACACAATCGAACTGGTCAGGGCCAGCACACACAGGGCGGCAAACGTCAGCACCACGCCCTGGGTCATGCCGGTGGAGGAGTGCAGGGCGTTGTTGATGGTGGCCAGCAAGAAGGTGATGGCCAGGCCACCCGCCATGCCCAGGGCGACGGACACCGTCACCAGGGTTCGAAAGGGTCTGAGCAATGCGAGCAGACCATTGAAGGCGCCGCGCTTGGGGTCGGTCATAAATACTTCCCGGAGAGTGAATAGAGGGGCTGGGCACACAGACCCTTACCCATGACAAACGAAGCATCGCGGCGAGTATTTAGCGCGGCGTGCCCGGCGGTGGCCGGCGTGGATAAATTGGCGGCGCGCTGGTTCGTTCTTGTGGTGTAGGCGCACGCGTACCGACGCAGCGCGCAGTCCATCCAGCGAGAGCGAAACAATGACGAAAAAGAATCTGGTGTACGTGTGGTCCCTGAGAAACGCCGCCGCCGACAAGGCCGGGCAGCCGGTGGCCTACAAGGATCACGAGCGTTATATGAAGTCGGTGCTGGAGTTCCTCGCGGGTTCGCTGAACGACACGCCGCTGGGCGAGGCCTACAACCTGGTCGGCGTGGTGTACGACGATGACGAGCAGAATCCACGGGACCAGCAACTGGTCAAGGATTACGGGTTTGCCTACCAACCTGGCCGCCAATGGCTGTACCCGGCGGAACTGCGGGTGCAGGGCAAGCTGGTCAACGACCTGCTGCTGAGCGTGCCATCCACCTATCGCCGCCTGCCACGGGGCAGTGCGGAACACATCGCTGGCAAGCAGGACTTCGAACGCCGCCTGCATGACACGCTGGTGGAATTGAAGGCTGACATCGTGGTGCTGGATGGCCTGCTGGTGATCCTCGATGAACTGGTGCGGCCGGGTGCACCGTTTGCGCGGCGCATCATGAACATTCACCCCGGTATTACCCGCATCGAATCGCCCTACGAGCGTCGCGGCGCGTATGCCACGTGGAATGCGCTGTACGGCGCGCGCGGGTTGACGGTGACGGATTGGGCGACCAAGGCCACCACGCCGTCGGAGCCGCTGTACCTCACCGGTGCATCGTTTCATTACGTGGATAACGGCATTGATTCGGGGGAGGTGTTTCACGACGTGTTGAAGACGGAGATTTCGCCTGAAGACACGATTCTTGAGCTGCGCTGGAACAACTTCAATAACAGCTTGTTCCCGGCGTTGCATGAGGGGTTGGGGCTGTTGGCAAAAATCTAAAGCGCACACCGATCAAAAATGTGGGAGCTGGCTTGCCTGCGATAGCGGTGGGCCAGTTTGCACATAAATCACTGATAGACCGCTATCGCAGGCAAGCCAGCTCCCACAAAAGCCAGCTCCCACATGGGCTGGCTCTCACATTGGGATGTTCAGTGCTTCAGAGTTCGCGCACTACACGAAAACCAATCCAATCCCCCCGCGTCTGCGGGTAGATATTGTTGCGGTTGCCCGAGCGCGAAAACACCGGCGCTTCGCCCCAGTCATTGCCGCGAATGATATAGGCCTCGCACGTCTGCTCCGACCAGGCACTGCCATCGGTCGGCGCGCCCACATAGTTCTCGTGGTAGCAGTCGGCAACCCGTTCATAGACGTTGCCGTGCATGTCATACAGGCCAAACCCATTCGGTGCGTAGCTGCCCACCGGCGAGGAATAGCTGTAGCCGTCCGCCGGGCCGTAGGTGTTGGCGTGCTCGGCGATGCTGTAGCCCTTGCCCGCGTCAAACGGGAACGGGAAGGGCCCCTTGGTCCCGGCACGCGCGGCGTATTCGCGCTGGGCTTCGCTGACCATGTGGTACTGCTGGCCGGTCTTTTTTGACAGCCAGCTGACGTACTGCTTGATGTCGTCCATGTCCATGCACACCGCCGGCTGGCGCGGCCCTTGCGGGTAGCGGGGTTTGCTGGCGATGCATTCGCGGCCGGGGCGGGTGTCGCCGTTGGCGATCTTCACGCCGGTCTGGCGCACGTAGCTGTCCCATTCGCCGGCGGTGATATGGAAGCGGCTCATGGCGAAGGGCTTGGCGAAGGTCACGTCGTGCATCGGGCCTTCGTCGGGCTCGCGGCCGACTTCATCCTCGGGCGTGCCCATGGTGAAGGTGCCGGCGGGCAGCACGACCATTTCCGGGCAGTCCTTGCAGTCCTTGAATACCTTGCCCGGCTGCGGCGTGGCGGCCTGGGCCAGGCCCGGCAACAGGGCGCCGCACAGGGTCGCCAGCGTCAGGGCGGCCAGGGGTTTGAGTCGGGATGGAATCATGTGGGCCTCTTGTCAAAAGGAAAAATGGACATCACAGCAGTGGGCTCAGCAGGGCCATGAAACGCTGGATCTCGTCGGAGGAATTGAGCAGGCCAGGCGCGGTGCGGATCACCGGGCCGGCGTCGCGGTTCACCGCATCGATGACCACGCGCTGTTTCATCAGGTCATCGGCGATGTCGTTGCTGTCCCGGTCCTTGACCCGGAAGAAGGTGAAGCCGGCCGACAGTTCAGGGCTGCGTGGCGTGACCAGTTCGATCTGCGGGTGGGCCAGCAGGTGCTCTTTCAGCTCGCTGTTGAGGGCATGGATGCGCGCCTGCACCGGCGCCTTGCCCAGTTGCAGGTGCAGCTTGAAGGCCTCATCCGCCGCCCAGCGATGTTCGAACGCATGGAAGCCGCCGGGCGTCATGGTGGTGGCGAAATTGGTGTCTTCGGAGAAGGTCGGCACCATCGGCGTGACGTATTTGTTCTCGCTGTCGCGGGCGCAGACCAGCCCGGTGCCGCGTGGGCCGAACATCCACTTGTGGGTGCCAGCGATAAAGAAGTCGCAGTGCATGTCCGGGAAATCGAGGTTTTCCACGCCAAAGCCATGCACGCCATCGACCACGTAGAGGATGCGGTCGTTGTCATCGCGGTGGCGGTTGTGTTCATTGACCAGTTGGCCGATCTCGCCGATGGGCAGCTTCACGCCGCTGCCGGACTGCACCCAGGTCATGCCCAGCACGCGGGTGTTGGGGCGGATGTTGCGCTGGATATTGCCGAGCACTTCGTCGGCCGAGACGCGGTTGGCGCTCTCGAACAGCTGGAACCGGCGCACCTGGGTGCCTTGCTTGCGCACGCGAAAATCCAGCACGTTCTGGGTCGCATAGTGCTCGTGCACGGTGGTGAGGATTTCCTGGTCGGCGCGCAGTTGGATGCCGCCGTAGATCATCGCCAGGCCCTCGGAGGTACTGCCGGTGAGGGCGATCTGCGCGGGTGCGGCCTTTAGATAACGGCCGGCCCATTCGCGCACCTGGCCTTCGCGTTTCCAGGTTTCCTCCAGGCCCCAATCCATCGCCAGCCCGGGGTTGTGGTCGATCTGCTGGCGGTAGCGTTCAATGGCGTCACGCACCGGTTTTGGGTGCGACGCGACGAGGAAGTTGGAGAAGTGCAGGTAACTCGGGTCCTGGTTGAATAGCTGCTTGAGGTCCGTCCATGGATTATTTGTCGCAGGCGCGGCAGTGGCAGCCAGTGCCTCGGGCAGCAGCGGCAGGCTGGCGGCAAAGACGCCGGCCTGCTTGAGAAACGTACGGCGGTCGGTCATGGACGTGCTTCTAGGTGATTAGCGATTGGCCAAGGGCTTGGCGGCTTTTTGTACCTGGTCCCACACTCGCAGGAAGTTGCCTCCCCACAGCTTGGCGATATCGGCTTCGGAGTAGCCACGCTGGATCAGTTCGGCGGTGACGTTGCGCACCTCGCCGACGTTTTCCCAGCCGTCGATACCGCCGCCGTCGTTGAAGTCCGACGCGATGCCGACGTGATCGATGCCGATCTTGCGCACGGTGTAGTCGATGGCGTCGCCCCAATCCTTGAGGCTGGCCTTGGGTTCTTCCTCGAGGATGCCGTACAGGCCTTGGGCGTATTGGCCGAATTTCTGCCCGGGCCAGGCGGCGATGATTGCGTCGCCGGGCATCAAGGCCATGGCCAGGTTTGGCAGTGGCGGCAAGTCGAAACGCGCGCGCAGGGTGTTGAGCTTGTCCTGGGTCGGCTGGCTCAACGGGCGCAGGTACGCCGGGAAGCCGACGACTTGCACCACGCCGCCGCTGTGCTTGATCAGTTGCAGTTCCTTGTCGCTGAGGTTGCGCGGAATATCCACCGACGCACGCGGTGCCGAGTGGGACGCGATCATCGGCGTGCGGCTCAATTGCGCCACCTGTTCCAGGGCCTTGGTCGACATCTGCGACACATCGATGATCACCCCCAGGTCATTGAGGCGGTGCACGGCTTGCTGGCCAATCGGCGACAAGCCGTCGAGGGCATCGGTGGAATCATTGAAAAACGGCAGCGGGCGCGACGAGTCGGACCAGGCGTTGTTGCCGATATAGCTGAAGCCGAACATGCGCATGCCGCGCGCCGCCCAGAAATCCAGCTGGTTCAGGTCATTGCCCAACGGATAGGCGTTGAGCATGCTGATAAAGATCGCGAACTTGCCTTCGCCATGCAGGCGGCGGAAGTCGTCCGGGGTGTAGGCGATGCCCACCTGGTTGGGAAAGTCGCGGACCATGCCGGAGATGATCTTGTAGCGCACCTCCTGCTCGTGGCGGGCCTCTTCGACAAAACCCTCGGTGGGTTTGTGTGGCGCGTTTTCGCCGTTCCAGATTTCCGGCCAGCCGAAGATGGTCAGCGCCGCGCCGGACAAGCGCCCGCGTGCCGCCTTGGCCAAGTCGAACTGGCCGCTGCCATCCTTGTCGGCCTCGCTGCCGACGCCGCCGAAATCCAGGGGCACGGTGATATGGCTGTCGAACGACAACAGGCGATCCTGCATCTCATTGGCCTGCTTGATCACCTCCAGCGGGTAGCCGGCGTTGCCCCTGAACCAGTGATCCCAGGCCAGGAAACCGGCCCCGGCGCCGATGGCCAGTGCCAGCGGCAAGCCGATGTACAGCGCCTTTTTCGAACGTGGTTTTGTCATTGCCATCTCAGTCAGTTGCGGCCTTTGCTATCAGGGAAGAACGAGCGCTGGGGGCAAAAATTTAGGCGCCAAAGGGCCCGCGGTAAATTTCCCCGGCCAGCAAACGTTCTAGCTCTGATTAAGCCGTTTCCTAAGGTAGACAATGACGATCTCTCGACGTGGGTTCATCGCAGGCCTGGCCCTGACCGGCGCGGCCGTGCCGGCGGCGTTCTATGCCCATCGCGAGCTGACGCGTGAAGAAGAATTCCCCATTACACCGGGCGAAGCCACGGTGGACCTGGCCGACACCACCGGCCAGCACCTGGCGAACAGCCTGCGCGGCGTCTGGAGCCTGCGCCTGGAAGGCCGCGACGCCGGCCTCAAGGGCCTGCCGCTGCAAGGCCTGGAGCTGCTGCTGGACATCGCCCCGCGTGGTCGTGGCCTGCGCGGTTACCTCGACACTGCCGCCAACCTGCGCGCGGCCGGGGAGCCGCGCTACCGCATCCTTGGCGACCTGCTTACGGGGGAGGGCGCCACGCTCTATTGGCGCCTGATCGACCGCGACGCCCCCGGCGGTGTGCCCGCCTATGAATTCAAGATGACCCTCGACGAAGTCTGGGGCGTGTTCGGCAACGCCGGCAGCGGCACCCTCAGCGGGCAGATCCTCAACCTTGATCGCCCACTGGCACTGATTGAGCGCGACCACCGTTTCGTCGCGCACAAACAACTGTTCCCCGAAGCCCGCGAGCGCATCGGCCTGAATCCAACCCTGCTGGCCTGGCTGATCTCCGCCGAACACCGCTTGTTCCACCAACTCTGGCACGCGACCCGTGACCAATGGCACAAGCTCTCCGAAGAAAAACGCGACGCTCTGCGCGGTATCGGTTGGCAACCCGGCCCGCGTGGCCAGGAGCGCGATGCACGGGGCAAACGCAAGGACCGCAACGGCTCGGGCATCGACTTCTTCTTTATGCATCGCCATATGCTCGGCACGGCGCGCTCGATGCAAGACCTGCCATCCTGGCCGCAATTTCCAGAGCCACAACCGGCGCTGGAGGGTGATCGCCTAGGCTTCGTTCGCTACTTCGATAACCACGACGGCTTCGCCTTGCCGCCCACCTGGTCGGCGCCCGAAGACGGTGACTACACCCAGTGGGTCAGCGACATCAAGGCGGCCGAGACCTACCACAGCAATTTCCAGGTGTGGGAATCCCAATACCGCGATCCCCGCTACCTGGCCAAATTGACCCTGGGCCAGCTCGGTTCCGAAATGGAACTGGGCTTGCACGACTGGCTGCACATGCGCTGGGCCTCGGTGCCGCGCGACCCCTCCAACGGCGGCCCGGTGCCGTTCGCCCGCGACCCCGCAGACTTTGCCCCGCGTTGGTATGCGGCAGAGAACGACTTTCTCGGCGACCCGTTTTCGTCCCATGTGAACCCGGTGTTCTGGCATTTCCACGGCTGGATCGACGACCGTGTCGAAGACTGGTTCCGTGCCCATGAACGCTTCAATCCGGGCGAAGTCAGCCGGCTTGAGGTCAACGGCGTGGCGTGGTTTGCGCCGGGGCGCTGGGTGGAAGTCGGTGACCCGTGGCTAGGCCCGGATACCCATGGTTGCAGCACCACGCCAGGGTTGCAGATGGGGCGGTCGATGGAGATGGACCCGGAGACCATGAAACTGGCGTTGCGCATCACCTTTGGCACGGAGGATGACGTGCTGCAGGGGTTGTTCAAGCGGGTGCCGCAACGGCCCTGGTATGCGCGGCATTTGAAGGTGAAACGGCCAGAGGCCTGATCGCGCCGCAGCCAACTACAACTTTTACGATGTCAATGAACCGCAGTGGGGCGCTAAGGTGCTCCCTGCGGTATTGGTCGTGTATCGCCTTTTGAAAGGCGGCCGGTCGTTCTCTTTCCCTTCTTGTATTTGTAGGATTTACGCCTGTTGATGTTAGGGAAAATCTGGCTATACCCAAGTTTAATAATCGAGTTGTAGGTTGTTGTCTGGGTGAAAGCTCTTCTTCTGACAGATATTTCGTTTTTTGTTGTTTGTGAATAAATGAAAAGTTGAAATAAAGTTTATCTGGGTACTTTGTAGGATGCATCCTCAAAGCTCTGGCGAAAGTTCCCGTGCGTGGTTCGGGGGCTGGTAAATAATATCCGGGATACTCCATTCTTGCGGCGACAGACATCGGTGCGGCAGGGGCAGACTATAAAGTCCCTCTTCGGCCGATTTATTAGTTCGCCATACGGCAAGGATGGGGTTATGACGCTCGATAGTTTTCAAAATGAAGTGCCCAAGGCGCGGGTCAATATCAAGCTGGACTTACATACCGGCGGCGCCCAGAAAAAAGTTGAATTGCCCTTGAAGTTAATGGTGATGGGCGACTACAGCAACGGCAAAGAGCAACGCCCGCTGTCGGAGCGGGGCAAGATCAATATCAATAAGAACAACGTTGATAGCGTCCTCGGCGAATTCTCGCCAGGGCTCAAACTGGTGGTGGAAAACACCTTGCCGGATGAGGCCGCCGACACCGCCGTCGAGTTGAGCTTCCAGCGCCTGAAGGACTTCGAGCCGGAGCAGGTCGCGCGGCAGGTCCCGCAGCTGCGTGCACTGCTGGCGATGCGCAATCTGTTGCGCGATCTCAAATCCAACCTGTTGGATAACGTGACCTTTCGCCATGAGTTGGAACGCATCCTCAAGGACGATGCGCTCAGTGATGAACTTCGGGCTGAATTGGCTGCACTGGCGCCAAGCCGTTAATTCATTTCTATCGGTTTAAAGGGAGGTTTGACTATGTCGGTAGAACATTCTGGATCTCAATCCAACGGCAATGCTGCCGTGTCGGAAAACAGTGGCGGGGTCTACGCTGCGCTGTTCAGCAAGATCAACTTGAATCCCGTGATGGAGTTGGGCGGGCTTGAGGTGTTTCAAAATACTGAAGCACTTTCCGACGTGTCGGTTGATGAGCGGGTTACTGCGGCGGTTAATGTATTTCTGCAGTTGCTGAAACAGTCTTCACATAAATTCGAGCGTTTGGACAAGGTGCTGTTGGATGAACATATCGCGGCGCTGGACCGGCAAATAAGCCGTCAACTCGATGCAATCATGCACCACCCGGACTTTCAACGCGTCGAATCGACCTGGCGTGGGGTGAAATCGCTGATCGACCAGACGGATTTCCGCCAGAACGTGCGCATCGAACTGTTGGATATCAGTAAAGAGCATCTGGTACAGGACTTTGAAGACGCGCCGGAAATTGCCCAGAGTGGCCTCTACCTGCATACCTACACCCAGGAATACGACACGCCGGGCGGTGAACCCATCGCTGCCGCCATCTCCAATTACGAATTCGACCGCAGCCCCCAGGACATAGCTCTGCTGCGCAATATCTCCAAAGTGGCGGCCGCTGCCCATATGCCATTCGTGGGGGCCGTGGGGCCAGCGTTCTTTGGCAAGGCGTCCATGGAAGAAGTGGCCGCGATCAAGGATATCGGCAATTATTTTGACCGTGCCGAATACATCAAGTGGAAGTCGTTCCGGGACAGTGATGATGCGCGCTACATCGGCCTGACGATGCCGCGTGTGCTGGGGCGGCTGCCCTATGGTCCCGACACCGTTCCCGTGCGCAGTTTCAACTACATCGAAAGCGTCAAGGGGCCGGATCACCACAAGTACCTGTGGACCAACGCCTCCTTCGCGTTCGCCGCCAACATGGTCAAGAGCTTCATCGGCAATGGCTGGTGTGTGCAGATCCGGGGGCCGCAGTCCGGTGGTGCGGTCACCGAGTTGCCCATTCACCTGTACGACCTGGGCACTGGCAACCAGGTGAAGATTCCGTCGGAGGTGATGATCCCGGAAACCCGCGAGTTCGAATTTGCCAACCTCGGGTTTATCCCCCTGTCCTACTACAAGAATCGCGATTATGCATGCTTCTTTTCTGCCAACTCCGCGCAGAAACCCGCCCTGTACGACACCGCCGATGCCACGGCAAACAGCCGCATCAACGCGCGGCTGCCCTACATCTTCTTGCTGTCGCGCATCGCCCACTACCTGAAGTTGATCCAGCGCGAAAACATCGGCACCACCAAAGACCGGCGCCTGCTGGAGCTGGAACTCAACAAATGGATTGGCGGGCTTGTCACCGAAATGACCGATCCCGGCGATGACCTGCAGGCCTCGCACCCGCTGCGCGAGGCGAAGGTGACGGTGGAGGACATTGACGACAACCCGGGCTTCTTCCGCGTCAAGTTGTACGCCGTGCCGCATTTCCAGGTGGAGGGCATGGACGTGAACCTCTCGCTGGTTTCGCAAATGCCCAAGGCCAAGGCCTGAGTCCATCGTAGGGAAACGATGCCATGAAGATTGATCGCCCACTGTGGGCCAGCGGCGTATTGCTGTCGGCGCAGCAGTTCCAGCAACAGGCCCGATGGGAGGCCTGGGCCCACCAACAGCTCGCTCATCTGAGCCTGGTGCACCCGTGGGGTGTCCAGGCGGTCGGGTTTGATCTGGACGCCTTGCGCCTGGGCAAACTCAAGGCCAGCCAATTGTGTGTACGCCTGCCTGACGGTACGTGGGTCGATACCGACGCTGTGGACCGCCTGCCGCCTGCCTTGGAGTTGGCACCGTTGCCGGCCGATCAAGCGGTGCTCGTGCACGTGGCGTTGCCGCTGGAACAGGCCAATGGCAACAACTGCCTGTTTGACGGTGGCAACCCCGACCGGCCCACCCGCTATCGCCAGGACTGGCGCGAAGTCCAGGACCTCTACGCCGATGAGAAGCAATCCATCGGCGTGCTGGAGCACACCCTGAGCCTGCGCCTGCACAGTGATGACAACGCCGATTACGTCACCTGTCCCATTGCGCGCCTGGCCCGCGACGGGCAGGGCGCCTGGAGCCTTGACCCGGTCTATGTGCCGCCGCTGCTGAGTTTTGCGGCGCATCCAGGCTTGCTGCGCCAGCTGGACAACCTGTTGACGCAATTGGCCGCGAAACGGCAGCGGCTCATGGGCATGCGGCGTGAGAGCAACCAACGCATGGCCGACTTTGCCGTGGCCGACGTTTCGTTGTTCTGGCTGCTCAATGCGCTGAATACCTACCAGCCGGTACTGGCCGATCTGCGGGACTTTCCTGCCAGGCATCCCGAGCAGGTCTATGGGGAACTGATCAAACTCGCAGGCAGCCTGCTGACGTTTTCGTTGGAACACGATATCGACAAGGTGCCGGCCTACCATCACGACCAGCTGGAAGTGGTGTTCGCGCCCCTGATGAACACCATTTCGTTGTTGCTGGAAGCCAGCCTGCCGTCGCGGGTGGTTGCCCTGGAACTGGAGGTGCACGGCGCCAATCGTTGGCAGGTCAAATTGCATGACCCGCGCCTGCGCGAGCCTGACGGCGCGGATTTCTACCTGTCGGTACGCAGCCGCCTGCCGGCTGCGCAGTTGCAGGAGCAGTTCCCGCAGTTGTGCAAGGTGGGCACGCCGGACGAGGTCGATTACCTGATCAACGCGGCACTCGACGGTGTGCCCTTGCTGGCGCTCGCTCATGTGCCCGCGGCGATTCCCCTGCGGCTGGAAAACCAGTATTTCGCGCTCAATTTTGCGCATCCGAAAGGGCAGGCGGTATTGGCCGAAGGGGTGTGTGCGTTCTACGTCCCCAGCACATTGGTCGAGGTCAAACTCGAACTGTTTGCGGTGTTGCGCACATGAGCCGGGTCAATTCGAGCGGGCGCAGCGTATTGCCTGTGGACATCGATGAGCTGTTGCAGGACACCTATCTCCTGGTGGTCGAGTTGCGCCAGGGCGCTTTCTCCGAGGGTCAGCCGCCGCTGTGGCCGCTTTGCGTCGAGCAGGTCGAACGGGTACGGCAGCGGCTCGCAGCGGCGGGCATGGCCCCGCGCGCCATCGACTACATCTCCCACGCGCAGTGCGCGTTGCTGGACGAGACGGTGCTCACCTTTGCGAAAAAAGACGATCAGGCCGCGTGGGCAAAACCGCTCCAGGCCGAGTTCTTCAACCATCATCAGGCGGGCGAGTTCCTATACGAGGACATGCAGGCCGTATTAGGCGAACCCGCGCCTGATCGGCAGGTCCTGACGGTGTTCCAGCGTGTGCTGATGCTCGGGTTTCAGGGTCGCTACCGTGACCCGAACGACCCCGAACGCGAGCGCCTGTTGAACGCGCTCAATGCCCATGTCGCACCCTTGAGGCTCAGCCAGAGCCTGATTACCCAGGCGCGTGGCGGCGTGGTCTGGGGGCTAGGCTGGCTGCGATCGCCGTTGCTGCATGTGCTCGCTGCCGCCGTGATGTTGGCGGCGATGTGGTGGGGGTTGGATCAACTGTTGAGCGATACGGTGGTTTCGCTCTTGCCTGATCAAGCGTGAGGGCCAGATGAGCATCACTTCTCATCGAGTGCTCGTCCTGTGGGGTGGGGGATTGCTCCTGGCGCTGCTGGCCATCGTTCCACTCACCGTCTGGGTGCGCGCTACCGGGGTCTTGCTCGGGCTGAGTGGCATCGGCTTGGCCTGGGTCGCCGTGAACCGCAGGGCAGCCGCGTTGCGCGCATCCGTGCAGCTTGACGATGCGGCCGCCTTGCCGGCGGCGTCCTTCCGGCATCCGGTGCTGCTGGTCTGTGGCGATGGGCTCGATGCACTGTTTGGCCCGGCCTGCGCCGAGCGGCTGGAGCTGCGGGTGATTCCGTCGGGTGGTTATGTGCGCGTGCCAAGCCTGGAACAATTGCCGGCGATCAGCGACGCCATCCTCGCGTTGCGTCCCGGTTGGGGGGCTCAACTTTGCGTGATGTTTATCGTCAACCCCAGTGCCCATGCTGACAGCGCGGCGTTGCTGGGGCGGGTGCGAACCTTTGGCTACCAGGCCGCCCTGGTGCGCAAGCGTGGGATCAAGCTGCCGCTGTTGCTGGTGAGTTGTCCATCGCCCAGGCCGAGGCGGGCCATTGGCAACCCTGGTTGTTGCCGATCAATGCCGGCTGCGCCGTTGGTGAAGACCCGGCCTATAACGACGACTTCCAACACATGCGCGAAGAGGTCAACAAGCTCTCGGGGGCGGATGCCGAACAGGTTGCCGAGTTGGCGCAGAACCTGTTGCTCCACCATTGCAAGGACCTGCGCGTGGCCACGTATTACCTGTGGGCGCGCTTGCAGCAGGACGGCGAAGCCGGGCTGGCCGACGGTCTCTGCTTGCTGGCGGCCCTGGTGGAACGTTTCGGCGCCGAGGTGCTGCCCGCGCGCGGCAACAGCCGCAAGCTGGCCCTGGAATGGCTGGCCAGCGCCAAGGTGCTGGACACGCTGTTGCTGTACCCGGAAGTGGTCAAGGCCGAGGCCAGCCGAACCGCCGCGGCGCTGGCCTGGCTGGAGCGGGGCGTGAGTGCGTGGCCGCAGGCGCAGCGGCCGATGTTGGGCCCGCTGTATGCGGCGTTGACTGCCCGGCTCGCGCAGTCCGGTGGCATGGACGCACTGGTGCCGCAGAACAGCGCCAGTCCGGCGTCGCCCGCACCCATGATCAAGTCCGGCCGCGACCTGCTGGACAGCGGCCGCGCCTTGGCCGCCTACCTTCGTGAGCAACCCCAGGGCTGGCTGGCCGCCCACCGCCTGATGAAAAGCCTGCGCTGGGACACGGTGCATCAGGCGCCCCCGCAAGAGGCCAGTGGCAACACCCGCCTGGCGCCGCCGCGTGGCGACTATCGCGCCCAACTCAAGCGCCTGTACCTGCAACAGGGCTGGACCGAGCTGCTCGATCAGGTCGAGCGCATCTACGCCGAGGGCGTGAACCATTTCTGGCTCGATCTGCAATGGTATCTGTACCAGGCCCTGAGCCGGCAACCGCCGCCCCAGGATGGCTGGGCGGAGATTGCCAAGCGTGACCTGGGCATGTTCCTTGAGCGCCTGCCGGGGTTGGAAGACCTGCGCTGGAGCGACGCCAGCCCGTTCGCCGACGAGACCACCCGCGAGTGGATCGCCCAGCACGTCTGCGGCAACCGCCCCCAGGCCTGGCTTCCGGTTGCGCCCGTCGCACCAACGGCGGATGCCGCCGACATCCTGCTGCTGGAAAGCGAGGCCCTGGCCCAGGCCGACAGCGACGGCGTGGACCAGGCCCTGGCCTGGCTCGCGGCTCGTCCCGGGATTCAGACCGGGCGCCAGCGCTGGCTGCTGCGCCTGCTGATGGCGCGTGTCGCCGAACAACACGGCAAGGGCGACCTGGCCATCCATCTGCTGGGTGAACTGGATGCCTGCGCGCAACGCCAGGCCTTGGCCGAGTGGGAGCCCGACCTGCTTTTCGAGGTCAAGGCGCGACTGCTCAAACTGCTGCGCATCAAAGCCCAGCGCAACGACACCGACAAACCGAGCCTCGCCCGCAGGATGGAAGCCTTGCTGGCGGCGCTGGTGGTCATCGACCCGGTGCGCGCCGCCGTGCTGTGTGGCTGAACGTCAACAATCAGGATGATAGCGATGGACATGGACAATCTGACACTGCGCTATTTCGATGCCGAGATGCGCTACCTGCGCGAGGCGGGCAAGGAGTTCGCCGACGCGTTTCCCGACCGGGCAGCGCAGCTCAACCTGGACAAACCAGGCGCGCAGGACCCCTATGTGGAGCGCCTGTTCGAAGGCTTCGCGTTCCTGATGGGGCGCCTGCGGGAAAAGCTCGACGACGATCTGCCGGAACTGACCGAAGGCCTGGTCAGTCTGTTGTGGCCGCATTACCTGCGCACGATTCCGTCGTTGTCGGTGATCGAACTGGTGCCCGAACTGGAGCAGATGAAACGCAGTGAAGCCATCGCCCAGGGCTTTGAAGTGCTGTCGCAGCCGATTGGACCTCATCGCACTCGTTGTCGTTACACCACCACCCAGGACCTGACCCTGCAGCCGCTGGCCCTGACGGCAGTCGGACGCGGCTACGACGCCGACGGCCGCTCACGTCTGCGCCTGCGGTTTGCCTGTGGGCCGCAAAGCGACTGGAGCCAGATCGACCTGAGTCGCCTGCCGTTGTACCTCAACGCCGACGCGCCGCTGGCCAGCGCGCTGCATCAGGCGCTGACCCTCAATGTCCAAGGGCTGTATGTGCGTTGGCCGGGGCAGACCGAACGTCAACCGCTGGCCGGGCATTTCAGCCCCAAGGGGTTTGCCGATGAGGACCGGTTGTGGCCCAAGGGCGATAGCGCCTTCAGCGGCTACCAGCTGTTGTTGGAGTACTTCGCCTTTCGCGAGAAGTTCATGTTCGTGACCCTGTGCGGGCTGGAGCAATTGCAGATCGCGCCGGGCGTGGCCTGGTTCGAGCTGGAAGTGGTATTGCGCGAGCCCTGGCCTGCCACGTTCGAGCTGAACAGCGAACACATCCGCCTGCACGCCGTGCCGGTGATCAATCTGTTTGCACTGGAAGCGGACCCGCTGACCCTGGCACCGCTGCAAACCGACTACCTGCTGCGCCCCATGCGGGTCCAGGACGGCCACACGGAAAGCTATTCGGTGGATCGGGTCACCGTCTCGGAAAACGCCGAGCGCGAGGACTACGTGCCGTTCACCAGCTTTCGCCACAAAGGCGGCATGTTGCGCGACGAAGCGCCCGAGCGGTATTTCCATGCGCGCCTCAAGCGCGCGCCCAATGGCCTGCACGACACCTGGCTGATCCTCGGCGGCGAAGGCTTCGACAAAGACCGCTTGCTGGCCCACAAAAGCCTGTCGTTGCGCCTCACCGGCACCCACGGCCAACTGCCCCGCAAGGCCCTGCAAAGCACCTTGCTCGACACCGTGACTCAATCCACCCAGGCCGGCGTGCGCGTGCGCAACCTGTGTGCGCCGACCATGCCCTGCTATCCGCCGAACCGCGACCGTTTCCACTGGCGGGTGCTCAGCCACCTGGGTTCGAACTTCCTGCCGATGCTCGACAACGCCGAAGTGCTGCGCGGAACACTGGCGCTTTATGACTGGACGGGCAGCGAGCTGAACCGGCGGCGCCTGGCGGCGATTGCCGAGGTCCGCCATCACCTGGTGCAGCGCTTTGAAAAGGGCTTCCTGCTGCGCGGCGTGGATATCGAAATCGTCCTGGATGCCCACGGTTTTTCAGGGCAGGGCGATATCAGCCTGTTTGGCGAGATGCTCAACCGCTTTTTTGCGCTCTATGCGGATGTGCACCTGTACACCCAGCTCACGCTGGTCCTGCAACCCACCGGAAAGTGCCTGCGATGGAACGAGAACCACAATCAGCGTATTCCCGGCTGAGCGCCAGCGGTTTGCTTGAGGTGCTGCACGGGCCAGTGGCTGAAGCCAGCCTGTACCGGTTTTGCCAGTTGCTGGAGCAGGCCTTGCCCGGCCATCCGCCCCTGGGCAGTACGGCGCATCCGGGCGATGACGCGGTGCGCTTTCGGCCCGACCCGGGCATGGGCTTTCCCGGCGGCGAGTTGCGGGGGATTGAAACTGCTACCGCAGGCCCGGCCACGGTGCGCACCCGCCTGCTTGGTTTGTACGGGGTGGATTCGCCTCTGCCGGGCACCTATCTGGATGACATTGCCCAACGCCGTGACGGGCACGAGGCGCTGGAAGCCTTCCTGGATATGTTCAACCATCGGATCTTCACCCAGTTCTATCGGATCTGGCGCAAGTACTCCTACCCGGCCACCTTTGAGCCGGGTGGCGTTGACGCGACTTCACAGTGCCTGCTGGGCCTTATCGGCCTGGGCATTCCCGGCACCGCCGAACAGATCGGCACGCCGCTCTCGCGTTTCCTGGCCTTGCTCAGCGTGATGCGCCTGCCCACGCGCAATGCCGAAGGCATCAGCGCGCTGGTCAAGTTGCTGGCCCCCAACACCCGGGTGCAAGTCACCGCACATTGGCCGCAGGACATCGTGCTTGCGCGGCCCGCAAGTCTTTGCCCGCAGCGTCCGGTGCGCCTGGCCCAGCAAGCGGCCCTCGGCCGTGTCGCCCGCGATGGCAACAGCCAGTTGCGGCTGGTGCTCAACTCCGACGACCCGCAGGAAGCCCATGACTGGTTGCCGGCGGGCCCGTTGCACAAGGATCTGCTGGTGCTGCTGCGCGTCTACCTGGGGTGGCGCTGTACGGCGAAGCTGCAACTGACCCTGCCGCTGCGCAGCCTGCCGGTCCCGGTGCTGGGGCAGGCGCCGATCCGGCTGGGCATGACCGCTGTGCCGGGCCTGGGCACTGATGCCTGGCAAGCGCCAGAGCAGCAGCGCCTGACCATCAACCTGGGCCGCTACCAGGGCCTGTCGATAAACCCCTGCAACCGGGAGACTCAACATGTCGCGTACTCTTTTTAGCCTGGTGCTGCTTGCGCTGCCCCTCGGTGGCTGTGGGTTGGCCCAGACCGTGGCCGACGGCACGGCCGCCACCACCCAGGCGATTTTCTACAAGCAGGTGAAAACCCTGCACCTGGATTTCAGCGCACGCACCGCCCTGAACACCGATGCCGGTGACATGAATGCCTTGTCGGTGCCGACCCTGGTGCGGGTCTACCAATTGCGCGACGACACCGCCGTGACACAAGCGACCTACGACCGCCTGCTGGGCGATGACGCGCAACTGCTGGCCGGCGCGTTGCTGGACAAACGCACGGTAGTGGTCAAGCCCGAAGCGGGTGCGCCGCTGAGCGTGCCCATGGACAAAGAGGCACAGTTCGTCACGATAGTGGCGCTGTTTCGCAGCCCGGACGCCCGCACGAACAGCTGGCGCCTGACACTGGCCCGCGCCGACCTCGACCCTGATCGGCCGCGGGTGATCGAACTGGCGGATAACCGCTTGACCCTGCGGCCCCTGGCGGAGGACTGAGCCATGGGCGAAGCCAACCCTTCGCTGTACGAGTTGCTGTTGCAGCATTTCGCCGGTGAGTTGCCCCTGCATCACGTCAGCGAAGCCGACCAGTACAGCCTGTCCGTCCTGGACAACCTGCAACGTATCCTCAACAGCCGCGCAGGAGCGCTCAGCCATTTGCCCGATTACGGCCTGCCGGACATGGGCCTGATCCTGCAAGGCCTGCCCGCCACGGCCCACAGCCTGATGGGGATCATGCACGCCACCTTGCTCAAGTACGAACCGCGCCTGGAGGCGCTCGCCATCGAGCTGCTGCCCCAGGTGCTGCCGGGGCATCTTGAATACGCCCTGGCGCTGCAATTGAAAGACGGGCAGCACGTGAGTGTCGGCACCACCCTGGGGCCCGTGGGCAAAGTCACGCTAAACCGACAAGGACGGTCGAATGACGGCACTGTTTGAGATGCATATCCAGGTCGGTGGCGACCCACGCCACTGCCCGGCGTTCACGGCCTTGCACAGCGAGATGGCAAAGCTCGGCCATCCTGCGCGGCCTGATGTGGACTGGGCCAAAGTCGAGCAAGGCTGCCTGGCGCTGTTCAAGGAACATGGCGTAGAGCTCAATAGCGCCTGCTTCTACACCCTGGCGCGGGGCCAGCGCTACGGGCCCGAGGGCGTCCTCCAGGGCGTGGTGTTGATCACGGCGCTGAGCGCTGAATGGTCACGGGTCTGGCCGCCGCTGGCGACGGTGCGCGTGGGCCTGCTGGAGTGGCTGTTCGAGCATCTGCACCTGCTGTTGCGCAGCCAGGCGGCGGCGTCGCCCGGCCTTGCCGTGCTGGTGCAACTGGACGCCGAACTGGCGCGACTGCAGGCGTGTTTGTCTCCTCAGCTCAGTGCGCCGTTGGTGAAACTGGCGGCGCTGCGACAGCACATCAGCCAGATCAGCCAACGCTTGGAACAACCGGCCGTCCCAGGCGAAATACCGTTGGCGCCGGTGGTGGTTCTGCCGCCTCCCGCCTTAGTCACGCGAAGGTCGCGCCGGGGCCTGTGGTTGTGCGCCGCAGCACTCGCCATCGCGATGGGGGCTGGATGGCAGCTATGGCGCACGCCGGCGCAGACTGAAACCCCGCTGCCCGAACCGATCCGGCTGGACAGCCTGGCGCTGTTCGAGGGCGGCAGCGCAACCCTGAAACCGGGTTCGACCAAGCTCCTGGTCAACGCCCTGGTCGGTATCAAGGCCCGGCCTGGCTGGCTGATCGTCATCGCCGGGCATACCGATGCGAGCGGTGCGCTTGAGCACAACCTGGCCCTGTCCCACGCCCGTGCCACGGCGGTGCGGGACTGGATGCAACGCATGGGCGACCTCGCCGACAGCTGCTTTGCCGTGCAGGGCTTGGCCGCGAGCCAACCGCTTGCAAGCAATCAAACCGAGGCCGGGCGCGCAGCCAATCGGCGTGTGGATATCCAACTGGTGCCGCAGCTGGGGGCCTGCGAATAACCTCGGCACTGCGCCGATTTCCCCTTGTCCCCGCTTCCCATGTCACCTCCCAGCCGCCAAATCCCTTAGTTTTTCACCTCTACCGGAAGCCCTTTCAGGCATCCGGCTGCGTCCGCATTTTTTACCGATACCCCGAACCAAGCGGCAGCTGAAAACGGACTTTCTCCTCAACCGTGACTTACCAGGCAGGTTACCCCCATGCAGTTCAGCGAATTATTGGCAGTGATTTCCACCCATGCGATCCGGCTGCAACGGGAAGACGACGACCTGATCGTCCTGGGTGACGACGAGGCTTTGGAGGAGGGCGTCTGGGACCAACTGATCGCCCACAAGCCCCGGCTGCTGGCGCTGGTGGCCGAGCATGGCGGCGACTGGCTGAGCCCCGCGTATCGCATCACCCCGGACATGCTCGCGCTGGTCAGTCTCGACCAGGCCGCCCTCGACCGCATCGTCGCCGCCATCCCCGGTGGCGCGGCGAACGTGCAGGACATCTACCCGCTGGCGCCGCTGCAGGAGGGCATGCTCTATCACCACTTGTCGGCGCAGCAGGGCGACCCCTACGTGCTGCACGCGCAGTTTGTGTTCGACAGCCGCGCCCGCCTGCACGCCTTTGCCGAGGCGCTGCAATGGGTGATCGACCGCCACGATATCCTGCGCACCTCGATGGCCTGGGAGCGCCTCGACGAGCCGTTGCAAGTGGTGTGGCGCAAGGCGCCGCTGGTGTGCGAAGCGGCGCACGTGGACCCACGCAACGTGCGCCTGGACCTGGGCCAGGCACCGCTGTTGCGCCTGGTGTACCGCGACAACCCAGGCAGCGCGCGTGTGGACGCGATGCTGTTGTTCCACCACACCATCCTCGATCACACCGCCCTGGATGTGGTGCGCGAGGAAATCCAGCTGTACCTCGCGGGCCAGCACGCGCAAGCGGCCGAGCCCGTGCCGTTTCGCAACTACATCGCCCAGGTGCGCCACGGCGTCAGCGCGCAGGCCCATGAAGGGTTTTTCCGCGAGATGCTGGCCGATATTGACGCGCCGACGCTGCCCTTCGGGTTGCAGGATGTGCAGGGCGACGGCCAGGGCATCGACGAAGCGCGCATCCCGGTCGACAGCGCCCTGAGCCGACGCCTGCGCGCCCTGGCTCGGCCGCTGGGCGTCAGCGTGGCGAGCATGATGCACCTGGCCTTCGCCCGTGTCCTGGGGGTGGTGTGCGGGCGCGACGCCGTGGTCTTCGGCACCGTGATGCTCGGCCGCATGGGCGCCGGTGCGGGCGGTGAACGGGCCTTGGGCATGTTTATCAACACCTTGCCGCTGCGCGTGGATGTGGGCGGGCAGGGCGTGCGCGCCGGGGTGCAGGCGACCCATGCGCGCCTCACCACCTTGCTCCAGCACGAACACGCGTCCCTGGCGCTGGCCCAGCGTTGCAGCGGCGTGGTGGCCCCTGCGCCGTTGTTCAGCGCCATGCTCAATTACCGTCACAGCGCGGCCACGGACATGGCGGCCATCATCGAGGTCGCCGAAGGCATCCAGGTGCTGGGCGCCGAAGAACGCACCAACTACCCGCTGACGGTCAACGTCGACGACCTGGGGGAAGACTTCGCGCTGACGGTGATGGTGCACGCGTCCCTCGACGCCCGGCAGGTTGCCGGCTACTTGCACACGGCCCTCGACAGCCTTGCCGAGGCGCTTGAGCAACGCCCGGATACGCCCTTGGACAGCCTGGCGATCCTCACGCAAGACCAACGCCAGCACCTGCTGCACAGCTTCAACCACAGCCCTGAAACCTACGCCGACAGCCCGCTGATCCACCAACAGATCGAAGCCCACGCCGCCGCCCACCCCGACGCCATCGCCCTGCGTTTCGAGCAACAACGCCTCACGTACCGCCAACTCAACGAACGCGCCAACCAGGTCGCCCATCGCCTGCTGGCCCAAGGCGTGTGCGCTGATGATCGCGTGGCGATCTGTGTGGAGCGTGGTCCGGAAATGATCATCGGCCTGCTGGGCATCCTCAAGGCGGGCGCCGGTTATGTGCCGGTGGACCCGGCCTACCCACGCGAACGCATCGCCTACACCCTGCAAGACAGCGCGCCGCTGGCGGTGCTGGTGCAAGCCAACACCCGCCACCTGGTGGGCACGCTGGCGCAGATCGACCTCAACGGCCTGCGCGACGAATCCATCGTCAACCCGCGCCTGGACTTGAGCCCGGCCAACCTCGCCTATGTGATCTACACCTCCGGCTCCACCGGCCAGCCCAAGGGCGTGATGATCGAGCACCGCCAGGTCGCGCGGCTGTTCAGCGCCACGGGGCATTGGTTCGGGTTCAACCGCAATGATGTGTGGGCGCTGTTCCACTCCTTTGCCTTCGACTTCTCGGTGTGGGAAATCTGGGGCGCACTGATCCACGGCGGCCAGTTGCTGATCGTGCCGCAACTGGTCAGCCGCGCGCCGGATGAGTGCTATGCGCTGCTGTGCGACGCCGGCGTGAGCATCCTCAACCAGACACCCAGCGCGTTCCGCCAGTTGATCGCGGCGCAACAGCACAACCTGCAGGCCCATTCGCTGCGCCAGGTGATCTTCGGCGGTGAAGCCCTGGAACCGGGGATGCTCAAGCCCTGGTATGCCCGCGCGCTCAACGCCGGCACGCAATTGGTCAACATGTACGGCATCACCGAGACCACCGTGCACGTGACCTATCGCGCCCTGGAAGCGGCGGATGCGCAGCGGGTCGGCGTCAGCCCGATTGGCGTGGCCATCCCCGATTTGCAGCTGCACGTGCTGGACGCACGCCGCGAGCCGGTGCCGATTGGCGTGGTCGGCGAGCTGTACGTCGGAGGCGCCGGGGTGGCGCGCGGTTACCTCAACCGTGAGGCGCTGACCGCCGAACGCTTCCTCACCGACCCCGCCAGCGGCCAGCGCCTGTACAAGACTGGCGACCTTGGCCGCCGCTGTGCCGACGGCAGCGTCGACTACCTGGGGCGCAACGATGATCAGGTGAAGATCCGCGGTTTCCGCATCGAACTGGGTGAAATCGAAGCCCATCTGGCCAGCGCCGAGGGTGTGCGCGAGGCCATCGTGATTGCCCGTGAAGACGCGCCGGGCGACCAGCGCCTGGTGGCCTATGTGATTGCCGACGGCGCATTCAGTGCGGGCGCCTTGCGCGACCATCTGCTGCGCAGCCTTGCCGACTACATGCTGCCCAGCGCCTTTGTACAACTCGATGCCTTCCCGCTGACCGCCCACGGCAAGCTCGATCGCAAGGCCTTGCCCGCACCGGACGCCCAGGCGCTGGCCCGCCGCGACTACCAGGCGCCCGAGGGTGCGGCGCAAATCGCCATAGCCGCCATCTGGCAAGACCTGCTGAAAGTCGACCGCGTAGGGCGCGATGACAATTTCTTCGAGCTTGGCGGGCATTCGCTGCTGGCGGTCAAGCTGATCGAGCGCATGCGCCAGCTGGACCTGCGCGCCGACGTGCGTGTGCTGTTCGGCCAGCCCACGCTGGCGGCGCTGGCCGCTGCGGTGGGCGACGAGGTGCACGTCCCGGCCAACCTCATTACCCCGGCCAGCGCGAGCATCACCCCCGAGATGCTGCCCCTGGTTGACCTGGACCAGGCCGCCATCGACCACATCCTCAACCGCGTGCCCGGCGGGTTGGCCAATGTGCAAGACATCTACGGCCTCGCCCCGTTGCAGGCGGGGATCTTGTACCACCACCTGGCAACCACCGAGGGTGATCCCTATGGGTTGCAGGTGCAGTTCAGCTTTGCCGACCAAGCGGCGGTGGATGCGTTCAACTACGCCCTGCACAGCGTGATCGAACGCCACGACATCCTGCGCACGGCAATCCTCTGGGACGGCCTCGACGAACCGGTGCAAGTGGTCCTGCGCCAGGCGTCGCTGACAGTCGAACGTATCGACGAATCCCTGGCCCAGCTGCAACAACGCTTCGACCCCCGGCACTTTCGCCTCGACCTGTCCCGCGCCCCGCTGATGCATTTCGCCTACAGCGAGCAGCAGGGCCGTTTTGTCGGCATCCTGCTGTTGCACCACATCCTGCTCGACCACACCGCGTTGCAGGTGCTGGTGCAAGAGATAAGCGCCAGCCTGGACGGGCGCAGTGCGCACTTGCCCGTGGCGGTGCCGTACCGCAACTACGTGGCGCAGGCGCGGCTCGGGGTCAGCCAGGCGCAGCACGAAGCGTTTTTCAGCGCGATGCTCGGCGATATTGACGAACCCACCCTGGCCTTTGGTCTGCACGACGTGAATCTTGACGGCAGCGGCATCCTCGAAGCGCACCTGGCGCTGGAAGCCGAACTGAGCCTGGGCCTGCGCGAACAGGCGCGGCAACTGGGCGTCAGCCCGGCGAGCCTGGTGCACCTGGCCTGGGCGCAAGTCTTGGCGCAGGTGTCCGGCCAGCAGGAGGCGGTGTTCGGCACCGTGTTGCTGGGGCGCATGCAGGGCGGCGAGGGCGCGGACCGGGCGCTGGGCATGTTTATCAACACCTTGCCATTGCGCGTCAGCCTCGGCGCGGTGGGCGTGCAAGCCGGCGTGCGCGCCACCCATGCACGGCTCGCGCAATTGCTTGGCCATGAGCACGCGTCGTTGTCCCTGGCCCAGCGTTGCAGTGGCGTGCCGGGTTCGCTGCCGCTGTTCAGCACCTTGCTCAACTATCGCCACAGCGCGGTGGACGAAGCGCCGGGCGCCAACCCGTTCGCGGCGCGGGGCATCGAGATCCTCAGCTCCGAAGAGCGCAGCAACTATCCGCTGGTGATCAACGTCGATGACCTCGGCGCGGGTTTCGCGCTCACCGTGCAAGGCGTGGCCAGCCTCGATGTGCAACGTGTCGGCCAGTACCTGCTTACCGCGCTGCGCCACCTGGTGACGGCGCTGCAACAGGCGCCGACCACGCCCTTGCAGGCTGTATCGATCCTGCCGCCCGCCGAGCGTCGCCAACTGATGGTGGACTTCAACGCCACCGCCCGCGACTACCCGGCGCACCGCACCGTGCACCACCTGTTCGAAGCCCAGGCGCAGGCACACCCCGAAGCCGTGGCGGCGGTGCACGGTCCGTTGTCCCTGAGCTACCGCGACCTCAACCACCGCGCCAACCGCCTCGCGCACTACTTGATCGGCCAAGGCGTGCAGCCGGGGGAAAGCGTGGCGATTGCCCTGCCGCGCGGCCTGGACCTGCTGGTCTGCGAGCTGGCGATCCTCAAATGTGCGGCGGTCTATGTGCCGCTGGATATCAACGCGCCGGCCGAGCGCCAGGCCTTTATCGTGCAGGACAGCGGCGCCCGGCGGGTGCTCGACGACCTCGGCGTGCTGGCGCTGGACACACAGTCGCCACGCAATCCCGAGCTGGTCCAGTCCTCGGAGAGCGTCGCCTACATCCTCTACACCTCCGGCTCCACCGGCACGCCGAAGGGCGTGCAAGTGCCCCATCGCGCAATCTCGCGCTTGGTGCTCAACAACGGCTACGCCGATTTCAACGCGCGCGACCGCGTGGCCTTCGCCTCCAACCCGGCGTTCGATGCGAGCACCCTCGACGTGTGGGCGCCCTTGCTCAACGGCGGTTGCGTGGTGGTGGTCGAGCAGGCGGTGCTGTTGTCCCAGGCCGCCTTCGCCGCGTTGCTAGAGGAGCAAGCCGTCAGCGTGCTGTGGATGACCGCCGGGCTGTTCCATCAGTACGCCGATGCCTTGTTGCCGGTGTTCCGCCAGCTGCGTTACCTGATCGTCGGCGGCGATGTGCTCGACCCGCTGGTGATCAACCGCGTACTCGCCCACGGCAAGCCGCAACACCTGCTCAACGGCTACGGGCCGACCGAAGCGACCACATTCTCCACCACCTTTGAAATCACCACGGCGGGTACGGCGGCGATTCCCATCGGCCGACCGCTGGCAAACGCCCAGGCCTTTGTGCTGGACGCGCGCCAACAACCGCTGCCGCTGGGTGTGACCGGCGAGCTGTATATCGGCGGTGCGGGGGTGGCGTTGGGGTATCTGAACCAGCCGCAACTGACTGCCGAAAAATTCATCGCCAATCCCTTCGGCGACGGCGTGCTCTACCGCACCGGCGACCTCGCGTGCTGGCAGGCCGACGGCACCTTGCTGTACCAGGGGCGCAGTGACCTGCAAGTGAAGATTCGCGGTTTCCGCATCGAACCCGGGGAAATCGAAACCTGCCTCGCCGCCTTCCCCAACGTGAAAGACGTGGTGGTGCTGGCCCGCGAAGACGTGCCCGGCGACAAACGCCTGGTGGCCTACTACACCGCCCCGGCCGCGCTGGACATCCAAGCCCTGCGCGCCCACCTGCAAGGCCGCTTGCCGGACTATATGGTGCCGTCGGCCTATGTGTGGCTGGCCCTGTTGCCGCTCACCGCCAACGGCAAGCTCGACCGCAAGGGCCTGCCGGTGCCCGACGCGAGCGCGTTGCTCAGCCGTGGCTTCGAAGCGCCGGAAGGCGCAGTGGAAACCTCTCTCGCCCAGATCTGGCAGGACGTGCTCAAGCTGGAACGCGTCGGCCGGCACGATCATTTCTTCGAACTGGGCGGCCACTCGTTGCTGGCGGTCAGCCTGATTGAACGCATGCGCCAGGTCGGCCTCAGCTGCGACGTGCGCGTGCTGTTCAGCCAGCCAAGCCTGGCGGCATTGGCAGCGGCGGTGGGCAGCGGGCGCGAAGTGGTGGTGCCAGCCAATGGCATTGCCGCCGGCAGCACGCAGATCACGCCGTCGATGCTGACCCTGCTGCCACTGGATCAGCCGACCATTGACCGTATCGTCGCCAGCGTCCCCGGTGGCGCGGCGAATGTGCAGGATATCTACCCGCTGGCGCCGTTGCAGGAAGGCATCCTCTACCACCACCTCAGCGCCGAGCAGGGCGATCCGTACCTGCTGCAATCGCGCATGGCCTTCGACAGCCTGGAGCGCTTGCACGGTTTTATGGGCGCGCTGCAACAGGTGGTGGCGCGCCACGACATCCTGCGCACCGGCGTGGTCTGGGAAGGCCTGGACAGCCCGGTGCAAGTGGTGTGGCGCGACGCCCAGCTGAGCGTGCAGGCCGTGGCCCTGGACCCGGCCGACGGCGACGTCATCGCCCAACTGCACGCGCGCTTCGATGCCCGTCACTATCGCCTGGACCTCACCCAGGCACCGCTGCTGCGCATGGTCTACGCCGAGGACCCGGCCAATGGCCGCGTGGCGGCGATCCTGCTGTTCCATCACTTGGCGCTGGACCATACCGCCATGGAGGTGGTCGGCGAAGAGATGCAAGCGGTTCTGTGCAACCAAGCACATGCGTTGCCGGCTGCCGCACCGTTTCGCAACTACGTGGCCCAGGCGCGCCTGGGTGTTAGCGAGGCGGAACACGAGCAGTTCTTTCGCGAGATGCTTGCCGACATCGATGAACCGAGCCTGCCGTTTGGCGTGCAGGATGTGCAGGGCGACGGGCGTGATATCGAAGAGGCCGGGCAAGCCCTGGACGCGACGCTGGCCCAGCGGGTTCGTGAGCAGGCGCGGCGTTGCGGTGTGAGCGCGGCGAGCCTGATGCACCTGGCCTGGGCACAGGTGTTGGGGCTGGTGTGCGGGCGTGACGAGGTGGCGTTTGGCACCGTGTTGATGGGCCGCCTGCAAGCGGGCGACGGTGCGGACCGCGCGCTCGGGATGTTCATCAACACCTTGCCGCTGCGGGTGGACCTGGCGGCGAGCGCGGCGTCGGCCGTCAAGGCGACCCACACGCGGCTCAGCGCCTTGCTCGGCCATGAGCATGCAGCGCTGGCCCTGGCCCAGCGCTGCAGCGGCGTGGCAGCGGGGGCGCCGTTGTTCAGCAGCCTGCTCAATTACCGCCACAGCAGCCCCAAAGCCATGGCCCGCGACGGTCACGGTATCTGGGCTGGCGTGCAGTTGCTGGGCGGCGAAGAGCGCAGCAATTACCCGCTGACCTTGAGCGTGGACGACTTCGGCACAGGCTTTGGCCTGACGGTACTGGCGCTGCCGCAGATCGGCGCCCAGCGCCTGTGCGGCTACATGCACAACGCTGTGGAGCAGTTGGTCGCCAGCCTGGAAAGCGTAACGCCGACGGCGCTCACCCAGCTGCCAAGCCTGCCTGCGGCGGAGCGCGAAACGCTGCTGCGGGAATTCAATGCGACCGCCGCAGATTTCCCCACCGGCCACACCGTTCATGGCGCCTTCGAAGTCCAGGCCGAGCGCCAACCGGACGCAGTGGCCGTGGTGCAAGACGGCGTCTCCCTGAGCTATCAGCAGCTCAACCGGCGCGCCAACCAACTGGCCCATCACCTGCTGGCGCTGGGTGTGCAGCCCGACGACCGCGTCGCGATCTGCTGCCGTCGCGGCCCGCAGATGCTGGTGGGCTTGCTCGGCATCCTCAAGGCGGGCGCCGGCTACGTGCCCATCGACCCGGCGTATCCCGCCGAGCGCATTGCCTATCTGCTGCAAGACAGCGCCCCGGTGGCCGTGCTTGCGGAGGCCAGCACGCGCGCGCTGTTGGGCGGTTTTGTGCCTGTCGACCTGCATGAGCACGGCCTGGACCAGCCCACCAGCAATCCACAACTCAGCGCGCTGACCCCCGGCGCACCTGGCCTACGTGATCTACACCTCCGGCTCCACCGGCCAGCCCAAGGGCGTGATGGTCGAACACCACACCGTGGAAAACCTCGTGCACTGGCATTGCGACGCCTTTGGCCAGGATGCCCGCAGCCACACCAGCAGCGTCGCCGGCTTTGGCTTCGACGCGATGGCCTGGGAAGTCTGGCCGGCGCTGTGTGCCGGCGCGACCCTGCACTTGCCGCCCGCCGAGGTGGGCAATGAACAGATCGACGCGCTGCTCGCCTGGTGGCTGGCGCAGCCGCTGGACGTGAGCTTCCTGCCCACGCCGGTGGCCGAGTACGCCTTCAGTCAGCAACTGCTGCACCCCGACGTTGCGCATCCTGCTGATCGGCGGCGACCGCCTGCGTCAGTTCAATCAGGAACGGCGCTTTGCCGTGATCAACAACTACGGCCCCACCGAAGCCACGGTGGTGGCCACCTCCGGCCGCGTGCGTGCCGGGCAGGCGCTGCATATCGGCCGGCCCATGGCGAATGCCAGCGTCTACCTGCTGGACGCGCACTTGCGCCCGGTGCCGTTGGGCGTGGCTGGTGAATTGTATGTGGGCGGCAGCGGCGTGGCGCGGGGTTACTTGAACCGCGCGGACGTGACCGCCGAACGCTTTCTGCAAGACCCGTTCAACGGCGGCCGCATGTACCGCACGGGCGACCTGGCGCGCTGGTTGCCCGATGGCAATCTCGAGTACCTGGGCCGTAACGATGACCAGGTGAAACTGCGCGGCATACGCGTGGAGCTGGGGGAAATCGAAAGCCATCTCGCCGCACTCGACGGTGTTGGCGAAGCGGTGGTGCTGGTGCGCGAAGAGCGTTTGATCGCCTGGTTCACCGCCCGGCAAACGCTGGATATCGAGCACGTGCGCACGCAACTGCAAGTGCAACTCCCCGCGGCCTTGGTGCCGGTGGCCTATGTGCAGGTGCACGCGCTGCCCCTGACCGCCAACGGCAAGCTCGACCGCAAGGCCTTGCCTGAACCGGATCAAGGTGCGTTGCTCAGCCGTGAGTACGCTGCGCCCCAAGGTGGCGTCGAAACCACCCTGGCGGCGATCTGGGCCGAGGTGTTGCAGGTGGAACAGGTCGGCCGGCATGACCACTTCTTTGAATTGGGCGGCCATTCCCTGTTGGCCGTCAGCCTGATCGAACGCATGCGCCAGGCCGGCCTCAGTGCCGATGTGCGCGTGTTGTTCGGCCAACCGACCCTGGCCGCACTGGCCGCTGCCGTGGGCAGTGGCCGCGAGGTCGAGGTGCCGGCCAATCGCATTTCTGCCGATTGCCCGCGCATTACCCCGGACCTGCTGCCGCTGGTGACGCTGGACCAGGGCACGATTGATCACGTGGTCGCCCAGGTCCCCGGTGGCGCCGCCAACGTGCAGGACATCTACCCGCTGGCGCCGTTGCAGGAAGGCATTCTGTACCACCACATCACGGCCGGGCAGGGCGACCCGTACCTGCTGCAATCGCACCTGGCGTTTGCCAGCCTGGAACGCCTGCAGGCCTTTGCCCAGGCGCTGCAACAGGTGATCGACCGCCACGACATCCTGCGCACCGCCGTGGTCTGGGAAGGCCTGACGCAACCGCTGCAAGTGGTGTGGCGCACGGCTCGGTTGCAGGTGCAGGCCGGTGAGTTGCAGGACTTTGACCCGCGTCACTACCGCGTGCCGCTGGATCAGGCGCCGTTGATCCGACTCGTGTATGCCCAGGACCCGTATCAGCAACGGGTGGATGCACTGCTGCTGTTCCACCACATTGCCCTCGACCACACCGCCCTCGACCGCGTGCGCCACGAGATGCAAGCCAGCCTGCTCGGGCAGCCACAGCCCGCCGGGGACGCGACGCCGTACCGCAACTACGTGGCCCAGGCGCGCCTGGGGGTGAGCGAGCAGGCGCACGAACACTTCTTCCGCGAGATGCTCGCGGATATCGATGAACCGACCCTGCCATTCGGCCTGCAGGATGTGCGCGGCGACGGCACGGCCATCGAAGAGGCCCAGCAGCACCTGACGCCCGACCTCAACCGACGCCTGCGGGCCCAGGCGCGTGTGCTTGGGGTCAGCGCGGCGAGCCTGTTTCACCTGGCCTGGGCGCGGGTGCTCGCCAGTACGTCCGGCCAGGAAAATGTGGTGTTCGGCACCGTGCTGTTGGGCCGCATGCAAGGCGGCAAGGGCAGCGACCGCGCGCTGGGCATGTTCATCAACACCTTGCCGTTGCGGGTGGACATCGACTCAACCGGCGTGCGTGTTGCGGTCAAGCACACCCATGGGCGGCTGAGCGCGCTGCTCGGGCATGAACACGCCTCGCTGGCGCTGGCCCAGCGCTGCAGCGGTGTCGCCGCGCCGCAGCCGTTGTTCAGCGCGATGCTCAATTATCGTCACAGTGACAGCCGGCAGGCGCCGGTGTCCGAGGCGTGGCAGGGCATCGAGACCTTGGCCAGCGAAGAGCGCACCAACTACCCGTTGACGCTCAACGTGGATGATCAGGGCGACGGTTTCCGCCTGACCGCCCTGGCGGCGACGCCAATCGGCGCGCAACGCATTTGCGGCTATGTGCAAGTGACCTTGCAGGGCCTGGTGGAAGCGCTGGAGCAGGCGCCGCAGTTGCCGGTCAATCGCCTGCCGGTGCTGGAAGCCCTGGAGCGTCAGCAAGTGCTCGGCGCCTTCAACGCCACCGAGGTGGCGTATGACCTCGATCAGACCCTGCACGGGATGTTTGAAGCGCAGGTGGCCCGCACGCCAGAGGCCATTGCGGTCAAGGCGGGCGACGTCGTATTGACCTACGCCGAGCTGAACGCGCGAGCCAACCAGCTGGCGCACCACCTGTTGGCGCTGGGCGTACAGCCGGATTCCCGCGTGGCGATCTGCGTGGAGCGCGGCCTGGACATGGTGGTCGGTCTGTACGCGATCCTCAAGGCCGGCGCCGCCTATGTGCCGCTGGACCCGGCGTATCCGCCAGAACGCCTGGCCTACATGCTCGAAGACAGCGCCCCGCTAGTTGTGTTGGCGCAGGGCTCGACGCGTGGGTTGCTGGGCGCAGTCCCGGTAATCGATCTGGAGCAGCCGACGTGGTCGCACCAACCCCTCGACAACCCGCAGGTCAACGCCGTGGGCGCCTATGTGATCTATACCTCCGGCTCCACCGGCCAACCCAAGGGCGTGATCAACGACCACGCCGGGGGTGGTCAACCGCTTGCTGTGGATGCAGGACGCCTACGGCCTCAAGCCCCACGACCGGGTCTTGCAGAAAACCCCGTTCAGCTTCGACGTGTCGGTGTGTGGGAGTTCTTCTGGCCGCTGTTCACCGGCGCGCGGCTGGTAATGGCGCGCCCCGGTGGGCACAAAGACCCGCTGTACCTGTGCGAAGTGATCGCGGCCGAGCAGATCACCACGCTGCACTTTGTGCCGTCGATGCTCGACGTGTTCCTCGCCCACGGCGATGTGCGCCAGGCCGCCGGGCTGGTGCGCGTGATGTGCAGCGGCGAAGCCTTGCCCGGCAGCCTGGTGCGGCGCTTCAAGCAGCAACTGCCGGGGATCGGCCTGTACAACCTGTACGGGCCGACCGAAGCGGCGGTGGACGTGACCGCTTGGAACTGCGCGCGCCCCGAGGTGGCGGACAACACGCCGATTGGCAAACCCATCGCCAACACGCGCATGTACGTGCTGGATGGGCAATTGCAACCGGTGCCGCTCGGGGTGGTCGGCGAGTTGTTTATCGGCGGCGTGCAAGTGGCACGGGGTTATCTGAACCGGCCTGAGCTGACGGCCGAGCGCTTCCTCAAGGACCCGTTCAGCAGCGGCCGCATGTACCGCACCGGCGACCTCGGGCGCTTCCTGCCCGACGGCAATCTGGAATACCTGGGCCGCAACGATGACCAGGTGAAAATCCGTGGCCTGCGCATCGAACTGGGGGAAATCCAGGCGCGCCTGCTGGAGCATCCCCAGGTCAACGAAGCCGCTGTGGTCGCCCGTGACGAGCGCCTCGTCGCCTATTACACCGGCACGCGGGTCGGCGACCTGCGCGAGCATCTGCTGCGCCACCTGCCGGATTTCATGGTGCCCGCGCTGTTTGTGCACCTCGACGCCTTGCCCTTGAGCCCCAACGGCAAGCTCGACCGCAAGGCCCTGCCGGCACCGGATGTAGAGGCGCTAAGTGCACACGCGTACGAAGCGCCCGAGGGCGACACCGAGATCCTGCTGGCGCAGCTGTGGGCCGAACTGCTCAAGGTGGAGCGGGTCGGGCGCCAGGACAATTTCTTTGAACTGGGCGGGCACTCGCTGCTCGCCGTGAGCTTGATCGGGCGCTTGCGCCAGGTGGGCATGGAAGCCGATGTGCGTGCGTTGTTCGAACAGCCGACCCTGGCCGGCTACGCCGCAATAACCGAACGAATGGAGATCGTCCTGTGAGCATCCTCGAACTGCTGGCGACACTGAAAACCAAGGATGTACAACTGGCGCTCAAGGGCGAGCAATTGGCGGTGCAAGGCAACAAGCAGGCGTTGAGCGATCCCTTGATCCTCGCCGCCTTGCGTGAACACAAACCGGCGCTGATCGAGTTGCTCAAGGCCGGTGAATACGCGGCCGCCAACGCGGTGCCGGCCAATGCCATCCCCGCCGATGCCGAGCACATCACGCCGGCCATGCTGACCTTGTCCAGCCTGAGCCAGGACGAGATCGAGCGCATCGTCGCCAGCGTCGACGGCGGCGTGGCGAATATCCAGGACATCTACCCCTTGGCGCCGTTGCAGGAAGGCATCCTGTTCCACCATGTGCGCACCGCGCAGGGTGACCCCTATGTGATGCAGTCGCAGTTCGCCTTTGACAGTGCCGAGCGTTTCGACGCGTTTGCCCTGGCCCTGCAAGGGGTGATCGAGCGGCATGACATCCTGCGCACCGGCGTGGTGTGGGAAGGCGTGCAGCAGCCGTCGCAAGTGGTGTGGCGCAAGGCAAGCCTGCCGGTGCAGGCGGTGGAACTGGACCCGGCCGACGGCGATATCGCCGCACAACTGCACGCCCGTTTCGACGCGCGCCATTACCGCCTGGACGTGACCCAGGCGCCGCTGCTACGCCTGGCCTGGGCGGCGGACCCGGCGCAGCAGCGCATCGTCGCGATGCTGCTGTTCCATCACATGGCCCTCGACCACAGCGCCCTGGAGGTGGTGCGCCACGAAATGCAGGCGTTCCTGCAAGGCCAGGGCGCGCAGTTGGGGGCGGCGGTGCCGTTTCGCGACTACGTGGCCCAGGCGCGGCTGGGGGTGAGCGAGCAGGAGCATGAGGCGTTCTTCCGGCAGATGCTTGGGGATGTGGCCGAGCCGACCTTGCCCTTTGGCTTGCAGGATGTGCAGGGCGATGGCCGCGGGATCAACGAACTCGACTGGCCGCTGGCGGATGCACTCAACCAGCGCCTGCGCGCCCAGGCGCGGCGGCTGGGGGTGAGCGTCGCCAGCCTGTTCCATCTGAGCTGGGCGCGGGTGTTGAGCGCGCTGGCGGGCAAGTCCCAGGTGGTGTTCGGCACGGTGCTGATGGGCCGTATGCAGGGCGGGCACACCACGGAGCGCGCCTTGGGGATTTTCATCAATACCTTGCCGTTTCGCCTGGACGTGGGCGGTGAGGACGTGCGCAGCGCCGTCAAGGCTACCCATGCACGCCTCACCGGGCTGTTGCGCCATGAACATGCGCCGTTGGCCTTGGCCCAGCGTTGCAGTGGCGTGCTGGCGCCGACGCCGTTGTTCAGCACCTTGCTCAACTATCGCCACAGCGCCACTGGCAGCAGCGAAGCTCAAGCGGCGTGGCAGGGTATCGAGACGTTGCGCTCGGATGAACGTACCAATTATCCGCTGACCCTGAGTGTGGATGACCTGGGCGACGGTTTTATCCTGCGGCTGCTGGCGACCACCCAGGTCGATCCGCAGCGCGTTTGTGCCTACCTGCAAACCGCCCTGGAAAACCTGGTGACGGCGTTGGAGCAGGCGCCGCAGACCGCGCTGGACCAGGTCGCGGTGGTGCCCGCTGCCGAACAGCACTTGCTGCTGGAACAGTTCAACGCGACCCAAGCCGATTTCCCCCAGGGCAGCACACTGCACGCGCGCATCGAAGCCCAGGCCGCCCTCACGCCAGACGCCATCGCCGTCGTGCAGCAAGGCCGGCAACTGACCTACAGCGAGCTGAATCAACAAGCCAACCTGCTGGCCCATCACCTGCTGGCCCTCGGGGTGAAGCCTGACGAGCGCGTGGCCGTTGTTGCGCGCCGTGGCCTCGACACCCTGGCCGGCTTGCTCGCGGTGCTCAAGGCCGGCGCCTGCTATGTGCCGGTGGACCCGTCGCACCCGGCCGAGCGCCTGCACTATCTGCTCAGCGACAGCGCGCCGGTGGCGGTGCTCACCCAACAGGCGTTGCTGGAGCGCCTGCCGACCCTTGATGTGCCGGTGATCCACCTTGACCGCTACACCTGGCAGCACCATTCGGCGTGCAATCCCCAGGTGGCGGTGACGCCGGCGAACCTCGCGTATGTGATCTACACCTCCGGTTCCACCGGCCAGCCCAAAGGCGTGATGGTGGAACACCACACGGTGGCCAACCTGGTGGACTGGCATTGCCACGCCTTCGACCTGCGTGCCGGGCGCCACACGGCCAGCGTCGCCGGTTTCGGCTTTGACGCGATGGCTTGGGAAGTGTGGCCGGCCCTGTGCGTGGGCGCGACCCTGCACCTGCCACCGGCCCAGGACGGCAATGAGGACATCGACGCACTGCTGGCCTGGTGGTGCGCGCAGCCGCTGGATGTGAGCTTCCTGCCGACGCCGGTGGCCGAGTACGCCTTCAGCCAGCGCATCGAGCACCCGACGTTGCGCACCTTGCTGATCGGCGGTGATCGCCTGCGCCAGTTTGGCCGTGGGCAGCGCTTCGAGGTGATCAACAACTACGGGCCCACCGAGGCCACGGTGGTGGCCACGTCCGGCAAGGTCGAGACGGGGCAGCCGTTGCATATCGGCAAACCCATCGCCAATGCCACGGTGTACCTGCTGGATGAACAACTGCGCCCGGTGCCGTTGGGCGTGGCGGGGGAGTTGTACGTGGGCGGCAAGGGCGTGGCGCGCGGCTATCTGCACCGCCCGCAGTTGACGGCCGAACGCTTCCTGCACGACCCGTTCAACGCCGGGCGCATGTACCGCACCGGCGACCTGGCGCGCTGGTTGCCCGATGGCAACCTGGAGTACCTGGGGCGCAATGACGATCAGGTGAAGATTCGCGGGGTGCGCATCGAGCTGGGGGAAATCGAAAGCCAGCTCAACCAATTGCCAAGTGTCCAGGAGGCGGTGGTGCTGGTGCGCGAAGAACGCTTGGTGGCGTACTTCACCGAGAACCCGCAGCTGGACCCGCTGACCGTCGCTGAACTGCGCGCCCACCTGGTGGCGCACCTGCCGGACGCCATGGTGCCGGTGGCCTACGTGAAACTGCCGGCGCTGCCCCTGACCGCCAACGGCAAGCTCGACCGCAAGGCCCTGCCGGCGCCGGACATGGCCGCCGTATTCAGCCGCGAGTACGCCGCGCCCGAGGGCGAGATCGAAACGGTATTGGCGCAGATCTGGGCCGATGTGTTGCAGGTTGAGCGGGTCGGGCGCCGCGATCACTTTTTTGAACTGGGCGGGCATTCGCTGCTGGCGATGCGCATGGTCTCGCAGGTGCGCCAGCGCCTCGGTGTGGAGCTGTTGCTCGGCGACCTGTTCGCCAACGCCGAACTGGCTGCCGTCGCCGATGTGCTGGCCAGCGCCGGGCGTAGCACCTTGCCGGACATCCTCCCGGCCAATCGCGACGACGCCGTGCCGCTGTCGTTCGCCCAGCAGCGCCTGTGGTTCCTCGCGCTTCTGGAAGGCGCCAACACGGCCTACAACATTCCCATCGGCCTGCGGTTGCGTGGGCAGTTGCATGTGGAGGCGCTGCAACGGGCGCTGGCGCGGATCGTCGCGCGGCATGAAACCCTGCGCAGCCGCTTCGCCCAGCACGGCGACGAGGCGCGGGTGCTGATCCTGCCGCCAGAAGACGTGCTGCCCCTGCAAGTACAAGACCTGCGGCTCCACCCGCAACCGCAGCAGGCGCTGGAGGCGTTGATCCACGGCGAGGCGTCCGCGCCGTTCGACCTGGAGCGCGGCCCGCTGCTGCGCGGGCGCTTGATCGTGATGGCCGACGATCACCATGTGCTGTTGCTGACCCTGCACCATATCGTCTCCGATGGCGGCTCCATGGGCGTGCTCACCCGTGAGCTGATGGCGCTGTACAAGGCCTTCAGCCTGGGCCAGGCCGACCCGTTGCCGCCGCTGGCGATCCAGTACGGCGACTTTGCGGTGTGGCAACGCCTGTGGCTCAGCGGTGAAGTGCTGCATCGGCAAAGCGCTTACTGGCAGCAGGCGCTGGCCGCTGCGCCGGTGTTGCTTACGCTGCCCACCGACCGCCCGCGTCCGGCGCGGCAGGACTACGCCGGCAGCAGTGTCGAGGTGCGTCTGGATGAGCGCCTGACGGCTGCGCTCAAGGCTCTGGGTCAGCGCCACGGCACCACGCTCTACATGATCCTGATGACGGCCTGGGCCTCGCTGCTGACGCGGCTGTCCGGGCAGCCGGAGCTGGTGATTGGCTCCCCGGTGGCCAATCGCAACCGGGTCGAGGTGGAAGGGCTGATCGGCCTGTTCGTCAACACCCTGGCGGTGCGCATCGACACCTCGGGCGATGTGAGCACTGAGGCGCTGTTGGCGCGGGTCAAGGCCCAGGCGCTGGCCGCCCAGGCCCATCAGGACCTGCCGTTCGAGCAAGTGGTGGAAATCACCCGGCCCACCCGCAGCCTGGCCCACAGCCCGCTGTTCCAGACCCTGCTCACCTGGCAGGACAGCAGCGCGCCGGCCCTGGCCTTGGGCGAGCTGGCGCTGGAGGGCATCGTCGAACACAGCCACTTTGCCAAGTTCGATTTGTCCCTGGACCTGGGCGAAGTGCAGGGCGCCATTCTCGGCGCGCTGGAATATGCGCAGGCCTTGTTCGATGAAGCGACGGTGCGCCGTTATGCCGGTTACCTCACCCGCGTGTTGCAGGCCATGGTCGATAACGATCAGGCGGTGTTGGCCCATGCACCGTTGGTGGATGAGCGGGAGCGTGAGCAGCTGTTGGTTGAGTTCAACGCCACGGAGGTGGATTACGACCTCGACCAGACCCTGCACGGCATGTTCGAAGCGCAAGTGGCCCGCACGCCGGATGCCATTGCGCTCAAGGCGGGCGACCATGTGTTGACCTATGCCGAGCTGAACGCACGGGCCAACCAGTTGGCGCATCACCTGCTGGAGCAAGGCGTGCAGGTGGATTCGCGGGTGGCGATCTGCGTGGAGCGTGGCCTGGACATGGTGGTCGGCCTCTATGCGATCCTCAAGGCCGGCGCTGCCTATGTGCCGCTGGACCCGGCGTATCCGCCAGAACGCCTGGTCTACATGCTGCAAGACAGCGCGCCCGTAGTGGTATTGGCCCAGGGCTCGACGCGTGCATTATTGCTGGGTTCTGTGCCGGTGATCGACCTGGAGCAGCCGACCTGGTTGCAGCAACCCCTCGACAACCCGCAGGTCAACGCCGTGGGCGCCTATGTGATCTACACGTCCGGCTCCACCGGCCAGCCCAAGGGTGTGATCAACGACCACGCCGGGGTGGTCAACCGCCTGCTGTGGATGCAGGACGCCTACGGCCTGACTGCCGCTGACACGCTGTTGCAGAAAACCCCGTTCAGCTTCGACGTGTCGGTGTGGGAGTTCTTCTGGCCGCTGTTCACCGGCGCGCGGCTGGTGATGGCGCGCCCGGGTGGGCACAAAGAGCCGCTGTACCTGTGTGAAGTGATCGCGGCCGAGCAGATCACCACGCTGCACTTCGTGCCGTCGATGCTCGACGTCTTTCTTGCCCACGGCGACATGCCCCAGGCCGCTGGCCTGGTGCGTGTGATGTGCAGCGGCGAAGCCTTGCCCGGCAGCCTGGTGCGCCGCTTCAAGCAGCAGTTGCCGGGTAGCGAGCTGCATAACCTGTACGGCCCGACCGAAGCAGCGGTGGATGTGACCGCCTGGAATTGCGCAGGCGCCGTTACGCCGGACAACACGCCCATCGGCAAACCCATCGCCAACACACGCATGTATGTGCTCGATGAGCAATTGCAACCGGTGCCGTTGGGGGTGGTCGGCGAGCTGTTCATCGGCGGTGTGCAAGTGGCGCGGGGTTACCTGAACCGGCCTGAGCTGACGGCCGAACGTTTCCTCAAGGACCCATTCACCGGCGCGCGTATGTACCGCACGGGTGACCTTGGCCGCTATTTGCCCGACGGCACTATTGAATACCTCGGGCGCAACGACGATCAGGTCAAGATCCGTGGCCTGCGCATCGAACTGGGGGAAATCCATGCGCGTCTCATCGACTATCTGGGCGTCGATGAAGCCGCGGTGATCGCCCGCGACGAGCGCCTGGTGGCGTATTACACCGGCGTGCGCAGCGAGATCGACGCCTTGCGCGCCCATCTGTTGCAGCACCTGCCGGAGTTCATGGTGCCGGCGCTGTTCGTGCACCTCGACGCGCTGCCCCTGAGCCCCAACGGCAAGCTCGACCGCAAGGCCTTGCCTGCACCGGGCGCGGATTCAGTGATCACACGCGACTACGAGGCGCCCCAGGGCGATACGGAAATCGCCCTGGCCAGCCTGTGGGCCGAGCTGCTCAATGTGGAGCGCGTAGGGCGTCACGATGACTTCTTCGAACTGGGCGGGCATTCGCTGCTGGCGGTGAGCCTGGTGGGGCGCATGCGCCGCCTCGGGCTCTCGGCGGATGTGAAAGTGTTGTTTGGCCAGCCGACATTGGCGGCCTTGGCTGCTGCGTTGGGCGGCGGGCGCGAAGTCGCGGTGCCGGCCAATCGCATAACGCCTGATTGCACGCGGATCACCCCGGACATGCTGGCGTTGATCACCCTCGATCAAGCGGCCATCGACCGCGTTGTCGCCTGCATTCCTGGTGGTGCGGCGAATGTGCAGGACATCTACCCGCTGGCGCCGTTGCAGGCCGGCATGCTCTACCACCATCGTGCCGCGCAGGGCAGCGACGACTATGTGCTGCGCGCGCAGTTCGCCTTCGACAGCCGCGCGCGTCTGGACGCGTTTGCCCAGGCCTTGCAGGCGGTGATCCAGCGCCATGACGCGTTGCGTTCGTCGTTCCATTGGGAGGGCCTGGAAGAACCGCTGCAAGTGGTGTGGCGTGAGGCCGCGCTGTGCGTTGAAACGGGACCGTTGCCGGCACGCCTGGATTTGGCCCAGGCGCCGCTGATGCGCCTGGTGTATGCCGAGGAACCCCAGCGCGTGGTTGCCACCTTGCTGTTCCACCACCTGGTGATGGACCACATCGCCCTGGACATCCTGCAACACGAGATGCAGGCGTTCCTGCTGGGCACCGCGCACACCCTCGGCGCGGCCGTGCCGTATCGCAACTATGTGGCCCAGACCCGCCTGGGTGTGGATGATCACGCGGCGTTCTTTAGCGAGATGCTCGGCGCTATCGATGAGCCGACCGACGTCGAAGCGCTTGGCGCCGATGAACATGTCCAGCGGCAGATTGATTCTGCATTGAGCCAGCGCCTGCGGGTGCAGGCGCGCCAAGCGGGCGTCAGCGCCGCGAGCCTGATGCACCTGGCCTGGGCCCATGTGCTGGGCAAGGTGGCGGGCCGCGAGCAGGTGGTGTTCGGCACGGTGATGCTCGGTCGTTTGCACGGTGGTGACGGCGCCGAGCGCGCCATCGGGGTGTTTATCAATACCTTGCCGTTGCGGGTCGATCTGGGTGAGTACAGCGTACTGGACGCGTTGCGCGCAACCCACGGGCGCCTGACCCAGTTGCTCAGCCACGAACATGCGCCGCTGGCGCTGGCCCAGCGTTGCAGCGGCGTGCCGGTGGGCACGCCGTTGTTTGGCACGCTGTTCAACTATCGCCACAGCGCCGCGCCAGTGGGCAGCGAGGGCTGGCAGGGCATTCAACTGCTCAAGGCCGAGGAACACAGCAATTACGGCTTGTCCCTGAGTGTCGATGACCTGGCCGATGGCTTCACCTTGACGGCCGTGGGGCAGGGCGCGCGGCGCGTCTGCGACTACCTGCACACCGCCGTGGAGCAACTGGTGCAGGCGTTGGAGCACGACAGCGCGGTTGCCATCGGCCACTTGCCGATCCTGTCGATTGCCGAGCGCCGCCAGTTGGCCGGATTCAACGCCACCACGCGCCTGTTTCCACGGGAACACACGGTGCAGCGCCTGTTCGAAGCCCAGGCCCAGGCGCGGCCCGACGCGCTGGCCGTGGTGGAGGGCGCGCAGCGGCTGAGTTACGGCGAGCTGAACCGCCGCGCCAATCGTCTGGCCCATCACCTGCTGGGGCTGGGGGTGCGGGCCGGCGATAACGTTGCGCTGCTGTTGCCACGCTCCGTGGACCTGCTGGTCAGCCAACTCGCCGTGCTCAAATGCGCGGCTGCCTATGTGCCGCTGGACATCCATGCGCCCGCCGAGCGCCAGGGGTTCATGCTGCAAGACAGTGCCGCCGCCTGCGTGTTGACGCGCAGCGATGCCGTTGTCGATGGCGCGGTCCGACGGTTGGACCTGGACACCCTGGCCCTCGACCCGCAACCGAGCCACAACCCCGGCCTGTCGCAGTCGTCGGACAGCGTGGCGTACATCATGTACACCTCCGGCTCCACCGGTACGCCCAAAGGCGTGTTGGTGCCCCATCGCGGCATTACGCGGCTGGTGCTCAACAATGGCTACGCCGACTTCAATGCCAGCGACCGCGTGGCGTTCGCCTCCAACCCGGCGTTCGACGCCAGCACCATGGACGTGTGGGGGCCGTTGCTCAACGGTGGGCAGATCCAGGTGATCGATCACGCCAGCGTGCTTGACCCGGTGGCGTTTGGCGCGGCCCTGGCCGAGGTGACGGTGCTGTTCGTGACCACGGCGTTGTTCAACCACTATGTGCAACTGATCCCCGAGGCGCTGGCGGGCCTGCGCATCCTCCTGTGCGGCGGCGAGCGGGCCGACCCGGCGGCGTTTCGCCGTTTGTTGGCGCGGGCACCGGCATTGCGCCTGGTGCATTGCTACGGGCCGACGGAAAGCACCACCTACGCCACCACCCATGAGGTACGCGCGCTGGCCGATGGCGCCGACAGCGTGCCCATCGGCCGGCCGATTTCCAATACTCAGGTGCATGTGCTGGATGCGCACTTGCTGCCCGTGCCATTGGGCGTGGCGGGTGAGATCTGCATCGGTGGCGATGGCGTCGCCCTGGGCTATTTGAATCGCCCGGTGTTGACCGCCGAAAAGTTCGTCGCCGACCCGTTCAATGGCGGCGCGCTGCTGTACCGCACCGGCGACCTTGGCCGCTGGACGGCGGACGGCCTGCTGGAGTGCATCGGGCGCAATGACGACCAGGTGAAGATTCGCGGTTTCCGTATCGAACTGGGCGAGATTGAAGCGCGCCTGGGCACCTTGGCGGGTATCCAGGACGTGGTGGTGCTGGCCCGTGAGGACGTGCCGGGGGACAAGCGTCTGGTGGCGTATTTCACCTGGGCGGCGCAGCCCCTGGAGATCGACCAGCTGCGTGCCCATCTGCTTGAGCAATTGCCGGACTACATGCTGCCGTCGGCCTATGTGGCGTTGGCGCGGTTGCCGTTGACCGGCAATGGCAAGGTGGACCGCAAGGCCTTGCCGGTGCCGCCGTTGCAGGCGCTGATCAGCCGTGAGTTCGAAGCGCCGGTCGATACCTTGGAGCAAGCCTTGGCGCACCATTGGGCTGAGGTGTTGAAGCTGGAACAGGTGGGGCGCCATGACAGCTTTTTCGAGCTGGGCGGGCATTCGTTGCTGGCGATCCGGTTGGTGAACGTGCTGGAGGAAGCGGGGTTGCCGGTGTCCCTGGCCGAACTGTTCCAGCATGCCAATGTGGAGGCGGTCGCGGCGCTGTTGCGTCAGCGTACTGACGAACCGTTGCGTGATAGCCCGGTGATCACCGTGCGTAGTGGAGGCACCCAGGCGCCGTTGTTCCTGGTCCACGAATTCAGCGGCATGGACGTGTATTTTCCGGCGCTGGGCCAGCATCTGCCCGGCGACTATCCGATCTATGGCCTGCCGGGTGTGGCCCTCGGCGAGCCGCACCTGAACAGCATGGAAGGCCTGGCTGCGCGGCTGGTCGGCCTGATTCGTGACATTCAGCCCCACGGGCCGTATCGACTGGCCGGCTGGTCGTTTGGCGGCGTGCTGGCCTATGAAGTGGCGATGCAACTGCTGGGCGCGGATGAGCCGGTGGCGTTTCTCGGTTTGCTCGACAGCTACGTACCGCGCTTGACCGATCAAGGCAAGGCGCGCTGGAGCGGGGCGGATGCGCTCAAGCGCCAGTTGCTGTTGCAGTGCACGGCGTACTGGAAAACCCTGGGCCGGGCGGATGCGCTGGCGAGCCTTGGGCAGTTGGACGCAGACATCGCCCAGCTGGAATTTGCCGAGTTGCTGCAACGCTGTCGCGCGGGCGGTTTGCTGCACGCGCAAATGGCGGCGGCAACGGATGCCGACCTCGCGAATTACCTTGAACGGGAAGTCGGGCATGGGCATGCGCTGGCGCATTACAGCCTGTTCCCGTTGCCGATACCGGTGCATCTGTTCAGCGCGCAAGAACGGCCCACCGAGTTGGCACGGCGTAGCGTTTCCCTGGGCTGGGAAGACGCGCTGGCGCCGGGGCAGTTGCGCCAGGTGCAAGTGCCGGGTGATCACCAGAGCATGATGCAGGCGCCGCATATCCAGACGCTGGGCCATGCAATCACCGAGGCATTGGCGACCTGCACGCCGGTGGCGCCGACGGCACATTTGCCCTTGCTGCGCATTCAGAGCGGGCGTGCCGGGCACGCGCCGCTGTTCTGCGTGCCGGGGGCGGGGGACAGCGTCACCGGTTTTGTCGGCTTGAGCGAAGCTCTGGGGCGCGACTGGCCGCTGTTTGGCTTGCAGCCCCGTGGCCTGGATGGCGAGGCGGTGCCCCACAGCCAGGTGGAAGCGGCGGCGCGGGCGAATCTGGCGGCGTTGGCGCAGGAATGCCCGCACGGCCCGGTGCATCTGGTCGGGCATTCGTTTGGCGGCTGGGTCGCGCTGGAGATGGCGTTGCAGTTGCAGGCGCAAGGACGCGAGGTGGCGTCGCTCACGGTGATCGACAGCGAAGCGCCGGGTGGCGCGGGCCGCGCGTATACGACCACGACGGCGTTGCTGCGCCTGATCGAGTCGATGCAGTTGGCGGCGGGCAAGTCCCTGGGGATCGACCCGCTGGACTTCGCCGGGCGCGATGAGCTGGCGCAGCGTCAGTGCTTGCATGCCGGCATGGTCGCGGTTGGCTTGTTGCCGGCGCGGGCTGGTGTGACGGCGATGGACGGGCCGGCCCGCACCTATGCGGCGGCGTTGCGCACGGTGTACCGACCGGGGCGGCGCTTTGACGGCGTGGTGCGCCTGGTGTTGGCGCAAGACCCGGCATTGGACGCGGCCGGCAATCAGCGGGAACAGGGTTTGATGATCGAGGGCTGGCGCCGCCAGGGCCGGGAGCTGGAGGTGTGGTATGGCGGCGGCAATCACTTCACGTTGCTCAAGGCGCCGAATGTGCAGGGGCTTGCCCAGTGGTGGCAGGCGGGACGTGTGGGAGCGGGCTTGCCCGCGATGGCGGTGGATCAGTCGTCCATGTATTGACTGAACGCCTGCAATCGCAGGCAAGCCAGCTCCCACATTTATCACTTGCCTATGGTCATTTATGCACACTTCAAAATTTCGCAAAGCGGGTCTGTTCAGCGTGTTGGCCATTGCCGTCGGCCTGATTGTCTACACCGTGCAAGCCCCCGCCGAGGGGCCGCAATACCTCACTGCCACGGCGGAGCGTGGCGATATTGAAAACGCCGTATTGGCCACCGGCTTGCTGGAGGGCGTCAAGCAGGTCGATGTCGGCGCCCAGGTGTCCGGGCAGTTGAAGTCGCTCAAGGTCAAGGTTGGCGACAAGGTGAAGCAGGGCCAGTGGCTGGCGGAAATCGATCCGCTGATCCTGCAAAACACCCTGCGCAAGGCCCAGGTCGATGAAGAAAACCTCCAGGCCCAGCGCCGCGCCACGGCGGCGCAGCTCAAGCAGGCGCGCTCGGTGTACGAGCGCTACAAGGGCTTGCAGGATGACGAGTCGGTGTCGCGCCAGGATTTCGAGAACGCCGAGTCGACGTTCCAGGTGCAGCAGGCCAACCTGTTGTCCCTGGATGCGCAGATCAAGAGCGCGCATATCCAGATCGACACCGCCAAGATCAACCTGGCCTACACCCGGATCGTCGCGCCCATCGATGGCGACGTGGTGGGCATCGTCACCCAGGAAGGCCAGACGGTGATCGCCAGCCAACTGGCGCCGGTGCTGCTGAAACTGGCGGACCTGGACACCATGACCGTCAAGGCCCAGGTGTCGGAGGCGGATGTGATCCATATCAGCCCTGGCCAGAAGGTGTATTTCACCATTCTCGGCGAGGCCGACAAGCGCTACTACGCAACGCTGCGCGGCACGGAGCCGGCGCCGCAGAACTTCCTTGAAACCCAGGCCGCCGGCACGCCCAAGCAGAACACCGCGGTGTTCTATAACGCGCTGTTCGATGTGCCCAACCCCGACCATCGCCTGCGCATCGCCATGACCGCCCAGGTGCGCATCGTGCTCGCCACCGCCCAGGCGGCGTTGATCGTACCGGTGGCGGCGCTCGGCCCGCGCAACAACGACGGCCGTCATGCCGTGCGGGTGCTGGACGGCAAAGGGCGGGCGCAGGCGCGTGAGGTGCAGACCGGGATCAACAACAACGTCAAGGTGCAGATCCTCGACGGCCTGGTCGAGGGCGATAAAGTGGTGATCGGCGACGCCACGCCTGCCGTGGCGGGGAACTGACGGATGAGCCAGCCACTGTTGGAACTCAAGGGCATCACCCGCAGTTTTATGGCCGGCGAGCGTGAATTCATTGCGCTCAAGGGCATCGACCTGACGATCGAGGCCGGGGAAATGCTGGCGATCATCGGTGCGTCGGGCTCGGGCAAGTCGACCCTGATGAATATCCTCGGCGGCCTGGATTACGCCACGGCCGGCAGCTACAAGATCAACGGCATCGAGACCCGTTCGTTGGGCGACGAGCAGTTGGCCGAGCTGCGCCGCGACTACTTCGGCTTTATCTTCCAGCGTTACCACCTGCTGACGCACCTGAGCGCGTTGCACAACGTGGAAATGCCGGCGATCTATGCGGGCACGCCGCAAACCCAGCGCCACAGCCGCGCGCGGGAGTTGCTCGCGCGTCTGGGCCTGGCTGGGCACGTCAGCCATCGCCCCAGCCAGCTCTCGGGCGGGCAGCAACAGCGGGTGAGTATCGCCCGCGCGCTGATGAACGGCGGTGAAGTGATCCTCGCCGACGAACCCACCGGCGCCCTCGACACGGCGAGTGGCAAGGAGGTCATGGGGATTCTTGCCGAGCTGCATGCGGCCGGGCACACGGTGATCATCGTCACCCATGACCCCAAGGTGGCGGCCAATGCCCAGCGCATCGTCGAGGTCAGCGACGGTGAAATCGTCAGTGACCGCCTCAATGCCGGCCCCGAGCTGCCCAGCGAAGCGCCCATCGCGCCCAAACGCAGCGGCGCGCGGCGCCTGGTGGCGAGCCTGGGGTTGTTCAAGGAAGCGTTCAACATGGCCTGGGTCGCGCTGGTGTCCCATCGCATGCGCACTTTGTTGACCATGCTCGGGATTGTTATCGGCATCACCTCGGTGGTGTCGATCTCGGCCATCGGCGAAGGCGCCAAGCGCTATGTGCTCAAGGACATCCAGGCGATTGGCAGCAACACCATCGATATTTTTCCCGGCAGCAGTTTTGGCGACAGCCGCGCGTCGGCCATCGAGACGTTGCTGCCCTCGGATGTGGAGGCGTTGAACCAGCTGTATTACGTGGACAGCGCCACGCCGGTGGTGGGCCGCCACCTGTTGCTGCGCTTTGGCAATATCGACCTGGATGCGCAGGTCAATGGCGTCAGCGAGCGGTACTTCAAGGTCAAGGGTCTGAAACTCGAAGCCGGCATCGCCTTCAGCGAAAGCGATGCGCGGCGCCAGGCGCAGGTGGTGGTGATCGACCACAACACCCGCCAACGCCTGTTTGGCCCCAACGTTGACCCGTTGGGCCAGGTGATCCTGGTGGGCAACCTGCCGTGCACGGTGATTGGCGTGACCGCCGACAACAAGAACATGTTTGCCGCAAGCAAGGCGTTGAACGTGTGGGTGCCGTATGAAACGGCGGCGGGGCGGTTGCTCGGGCAGCGCCATCTGGACAGCATCACCCTGCGCATCAAGGATGGCCAGCCGAGCAAGGTGGTGGAAGACAACGTCAACCAGCTGATGCTGCAACGCCACGGCACCAAGGATTTCTTCACCAACAACCTCGACAGCATCATGCAGACGGTGCAGAAAACCAGCCGCTCGCTGGCGTTGCTGCTGTCGTTGATCGCGGTGATTTCCTTGCTGGTGGGCGGCATCGGCGTGATGAATATCATGTTGGTGTCGGTCACGGAGCGCACCCGCGAGATCGGCATTCGCATGGCGGTGGGGGCGCGGCAATCAGATATCCGCCAGCAGTTCCTGGTGGAGGCGGTGATGGTGTGTTTGATCGGCGGGATTATCGGGATCGCGCTGTCGTATGCGTTGGGCGGGTTGTTTTCGCTGTTTGTGAAGGAGTGGGAAATGGTGTTTTCCCTGGGGTCGGTGGTGACGGCGTTTGCCTGTTCGACGTTGATCGGGATTGTGTTTGGGTTTGTGCCGGCGCGGAATGCGGCGCGGCTGGATCCGATTGAGGCGTTGGCGCGGGATTGAGTCCGTTCAAACAATTAGGACTCAAATGTGGGAGCTGGCTTGCCTGCGATAGCGGTGTATCAGCCAGCCTATGGGTTGCTGACCCACCGCTATCGCAGGCAAGCCAGCTCCCACACAAGCCAGTTCCTACAGTCAGAACTGTGTTGGCCTAAAGGCTGGTGGTGTCTTCCGTGGCATACATCCACCGCAACAACGAATGCCGCCCGCTGATCCCCAGCTTGATCGACGCACGCTTGAGGTAGCTTTCGATGGTGTTGACCTTCAACGCCAACTGCTCCGCCAGTTCCGGTGCAGTACGCCCGGCCAGCAGGCCGACACACACTTCCAGCTCGCGCCTGGACAGGGTCAGCCCCGATTGCACCAGGCGTTCTTCGATGCGCCGACGCAGGGTTTCGATGCCCTGGTTCTGCGCCATCACCGAATCGGTGTCGAGCCGGCACGGCTGGATCGCGGCGATGTGTTTTTCCACCATGGGCAGCAGGAGTGTGGAGAAGTCCTGCAGCATGCTGCGTTCCTGGGGCGAGAAATTTTCCGAGGGGGGCGAGCGGTACACCGAGAGCACGTAGCGCACATCGTCCTTGTGGCGGGTGAGGTGCAATTGGGCGGCGGGTTGTTCGTTACCCATGACCGCCACTGAATCGGTGTAGACCGGGCTGATCGCGCGGCGGGTGTGCCCTTCGGAACTGACCCGCAGCTGCGTGATATGGGTGGCGTCCACGGCCAGTTGGGTGAGGATCAGGTCATGCAGCATGCGTGGGAAATGGCGACTGCCGGTACTGGCGATGACCTTGCCTATATGTGGGAACAGGTGTGAGTTCATCTGCTTCGTCCATGAGTTTCGAGTGCAGGTATTCAGCCGTGACGCGGCGGGAATCAACTAGTGCGAATACCCCACGATGAGAGCGCTTCCCGCCGAGACGTATGCTAGTACAGCGGGGCGGCGGGAAGGGGATCCAATCCGGATTAATCTAGATTAAAACTGCATAACGGTAGTCGGAGCGATCCGACCACCGTTGTGGGAAAGCACAACGTCGCACCTACGATTTATTTCAGCGCGTGCTCGACCCTGGCCGCGTGGCGCGGTGCCGCGCGCGTGCTTTTGGCCAGCGCCTGCTGCACATCCGCCAACAGATCGGCAACGTCCTCCAGCCCCACCGACAACCGCACCAGGCCTTCGCTGATGCCGTGGTGCGCGCGCTGCTCCGGGGTGTAGGTGGAGTGGGTCATGCTGGCCGGGTGCTGGGCCAGCGACTCGGCGTCCCCCAGGCTGACGGCGCGGGTGAACAGTTGCAGCGCGTTCATGAAGCGGCGCCCGGTGTCGATGCCGCCCTTGAGTTCGAAGGCGATCATGCCACCGGGCATTTTCATCTGACGCTGTGCCAATTCGTATTGTGGGAAGGATCGCAGCCCCGGGTAGGTCACCCACTGCACGGCCGGGTGGGCCTGCAAGGCTTCGGCCACGGCCTGGGCGTTGGCGCAGTGGCGGTCCATGCGCAGGGCCAGGGTCTTGAGGCCGCGCATCAGCAGGGACGCATCCTGCGGCGACATCACCGCACCGGTCAGGTCCTTGAGCCCTTGCAGGCGGATGCGTTGCGCCAGGGCGTGGCTGCTCACGGCGATGCCGGCGGTGATATCGCCATGGCCGCTGAGGTACTTGGTGGCCGAGTGCACCACCACATCGGCGCCCAGTTCCAGCGGGCGTTGCAGGTACGGCGTGCAGTAGGTGTTGTCGACCACCACGGTGATATTCGGCTGGGCATGGGCCAGGGCGGCCACGGCGGCGATATCCACCAGTTGCAGGTTGGGGTTGGCCGGGGTTTCGCAGTAGATCATGCGGGTGGCGGGACTGAGCGCCGCGCGCAAGGCGTCCAGATCGGTCAGGTCAACGTGGCGCACCTTGATGCCGAACTCGCCGATGCCATGGTGCAGCAGGGCGAAGGTGCAGCCGTAGAGGGTCTGGCTGACGATCACTTCATCGCCGGGGCGCAGCAAGGTCCAGAACGTCGCGGCAATCGCGCCCATGCCGGAGCTGAATGCCACGGCGGCTTCGCCGTTTTCCAGGGTGGCCATGCGCGATTCCAGCAGGGCCAGGGTCGGGTTGGAAATGCGTGTGTAGAAGTGCCCGCTTTCTTCACCGGCAAAGCAGGCGGCGCCGTATTCGGCGGTAGGAAAGGCGAATGTGGCGGACAGATAGATAGGCGGCACCAGGGCGCCATGGTGGTCCTGCGGGTCATAGCCGTGGTGGATGGCGCGGGTGGAAAAGCCGAATGCATTGTGTTTATTGTTCATGTCGGACGCTCCTTATTTCCTACAATGCTATGCTCATAACCACAGATGAACGTTGCAAAGTTTGCTGACAAATCCCGCGCCACGGGACGAAAACCCCATAAAAATAATGATTAGAGGCACGTTATGCCCGTAAGCCTGGACCGTACCGACAAAGCCCTTTTAAACGCGCTGCAAGGCAACGCCCGCCTGACGGTGGCCGAGTTGGCCGACCGCGTCTCCCTGACCACCTCACCGTGCTGGCGCCGGGTGCGCAACCTGGAGGAGAGCGGGGTGATCAGTGGCTACCAGGCGATCCTGTCGCCCAAGGCGCTGGGGTATGGGGTGACCGCGTTCGTGAACATCATGATGGAGAGCCACACCCAGGAAATTGCCCGCGCGTTTGAACAGCGATTGCTGGAGATCCCGGAGATTGTCGCGTGCCATAACGTGTCGGGGCGTTATGACTTTTTGCTGGAAGTGGTGGCCAAGGATTTGGAGTCCTTTGGCGAGTTTGCGCGGGAGGTGTTGCAGACGCTGCCGTGCGTCAAGGAGATTTATTCGAGTTTTTCGTATAAGTCGGTAAGGCCGTTGCGGGTGATTCCGCTGCCGGGCTGAAGGCAGCAGGCCGGAATGCTTTTCTGTGGGAGCTGGCTTGCCTGCGATGATAGCGGCGCGGTTTAACTGGCGAACCGCGGTGCCTGCATCGCAGGCAAGCCAGCTCCCACAGAAACCTGCTCCCACACTTTGACCGAGTTCGGCCGCTGGGCGGCCTAAGCTAATGCCAAAAAGGTATTTATTACGATTTTTTAAGATCATTTAGATTGGTCGCTCCAACCCAAGACGTTCATGGAGTGAGCCGCCGATGTCGCAGCTTCAGTCAATCACCACCTTGCCGCTGCTCGACTTGTCACTGCTCGACGCCGGCCCCCAGCAACGCCAGCAGTTCCTCGACGAGCTGCGTTTTGCCGCGCGGCATATCGGTTTTTTCTACCTCACCGGCCACGGTATCGACGCGGCGTTGCTCGCCCAGGTGCAGCAGCAGGCGCGGGCGTTTTTTGCCTTGCCTGAAGCCGACAAACTCGCTGTCGGCATGATCAATTCCCCGCACTTTCGCGGCTATAACCGCGCCGCCTCGGAGATCACCCGCGGCCAGCCAGACCTGCGCGAACAGTTCGACGTCGGCGCCGAGCGGGAGCCATTAAATGCGCAACAACACCCCGCCGCCTGGGCCCGCCTGCAAGGCCCCAACCTGTGGCCGCAGGCGTTGCCCGACCTCAAGCCCCTGGTGCTCGCCTGGCAGCAGGCGATGACGCAAATGGCCCTGCGCCTGTTGCGCGCGTTTGCCCAGGCCTTGTCCCTGCCGGAAAACGCCTTCGACGCGCTGTACGGCGAAAGACCCAACGAACATATCAAGCTGATCCGCTACCCCGGCCGCCATGCGCAGCAAAGTCGCCAAGGCGTCGGCGCGCACAAGGACTCCGGTTTCTTGAGCTTCCTGCTGCAAGACCAGCAAGCCGGCTTGCAGGTGGAAGTGGAGGACGGTCGCTGGATCGATGCGTCGCCGCGCCCCGACACGCTGGTGGTGAACATCGGCGAATTGCTCGAGCTGGCCAGCAACGGTTACCTGCGCGCCACCGTGCACCGTGTGGTCTCGCCGCCGGTGGGCAGCGAGCGCTTGTCCCTCGCATTTTTCCTCGGCGCGCAGCTGGACGCAGTGGTGCCGGTGTACCAGCTTGCCCCTGAATTGCTGCGTGATGCCCACGGCCCCGAAAGCGACCCGCGCAACCCGCTGCTGCGCGATGTCGGCTGGAACTACCTGAAAGGCCGCCTGCGTTCGCACCCCGATGTCGCCCAGCGTTTCTACGCCGACGCCACACTTCCCCAAGCACTGTCCGCCTGATCTGGAGTTCACCCATGTTGAAGAAATCCGCCCTTACCCTGGCAGTGTTGCTGGCCGCGTTCAACGTGTCGGCAGCCGATGCCTTGCGCGTTGCCGCCGACCCGATTCCCCACGCGCAGATCCTCGAATACGTACAGAAACTCGACCCGAGCCTGAAGCTGAAAATCATCGAGATCCCCAGCGGCGTGAACTCCAACGAGTTGCTGGCCCATGGTGATGTGGACGCCAATTACTTCCAGCACCTGCCGTACCTGGCCTCTCAGGAGCAAGCCCTCGGACAGAAGTTCACCGTGGCCGCCACCGTGCACATCGAGCCGCTGGGCATTTATTCGCGCCGCCACAAAAGCTTTGACCAGGTGCCGGACAAAGGCACCGTTGCCGTGCCGAACAACGTCACCAATCTGAGCCGTGCCCTGTACCTGTTGCAAGCCAATGGCTTGATCAAGCTCAAGCCGGGTTTCAACGATGCGGCCAAGGACCAGGCCACGCCAAAAGACATCGCCGAAAACCCCAAGCACTTGAAGATTCTTGAAATCGAATCGCCGCAGATCCCGCGCGCGCTGGATGATGTGGACCTGGCGGTGATCAACGGCAACTTCGCCCTGGAAGCCGGCCTGGAACCGGCCAAGGACGCGTTGGGGCTGGAAGCGGCGAAGGGCAACCCCTACGCGAATATCCTGGTGACCACGCCAAAACTGGCGCAGGACCCGCGCATCGAGCAATTGGCCAAGGACCTGCGCTCGCCGCAGGTGGCCAAGTTCATCAGCGAGAAATACGCAGGCTCCGTAATCCCGGTGGCGGTCGAATGATCGCCGTCGAGGGCGTCAGCAAAACCTACGCCGACGGCCAGCCGCCGGCGTTGGACAACGTCTCGCTGCACATCGCCGAAGGCTCGATCTTTGGCATCGTCGGGCGCAGCGGCGCGGGCAAAAGCACCTTGCTGCGCTGCCTCAACCTGCTGGAACGGCCGAGCAGCGGGCGCATCCTGCTGGACGGCCGGGACCTCACGCAACTCACCGGCAAGGCCTTGCGCGAGCAACGCCAGCGCATCGGCATGATCTTCCAGGGCTTCAACCTCCTGCATTCGCGCAACGTGGCGGATAACGTCGCGGTGCCGCTGGAGATCGGTAATGTGCCCAAGGCCGAGCGTGCGGCGCGGGTCGCCGAGTTGTTGGCGTTGGTGGGCTTGAGTGACAAGGCCCAGGCGTTTCCTTCGCAGCTGTCGGGCGGGCAGAAACAACGCGTAGGCATCGCACGTGCGCTGGCGGCGCGGCCGGCGTATTTGCTGTCGGACGAAGCCACCAGCGCGCTGGACCCGGAAACCACGGCGTCGATCCTTGAGCTGTTACGCGATATCAATCGCAAACTGGGGGTGACCATTGTGTTGATCACCCACGAGCTGGAAGTGGTCAAGGCGATTTGCGACAGCGCGGTGTCCCTGGCCGATGGCCGCGTGGTGGAAAGCGGCACGCTGGTGCAACTGCAAGCCGACCCGGCCTCGCGCCTCGGTCGTTCGCTGGCCCCCAGCCTGCAAGTGGTGAGGGCGGTATGAAGACCGATTGGCATGACATCCTGCAACTGCTGCTCAACGCCACCGGCGAAACCCTGTACATGGTGCTGCTGGCCGGGTTGTTTACCTTGTTGATCGGTTTGCCCCTGGGCGTGTTGCTGTTTATCAGCCGACGCGGCGGGTTGTTGCCATTGCCACGCCTCAACCGTGGATTGGGCGCGGTGATCAACCTCGGGCGCTCATTGCCGTTTGTGGTGATGCTGATCGCATTGATCCCGCTGACGCGCCTGATTGTCGGCACCACCTTGGGCAGCACCGCCGCCGTGGTGCCGATCACCATTGGCGCGTTCCCGTTTTTTGCACGCATCGTCGAAACCGCGCTGGACGAAGTGGACAAGGGCCGCATCGAAGCCATCGTGGCCATGGGCGGCGATATCCGCCATGTGATCCTCAAGGTGTTGCTGCCCGAAGCCCTGCCGGCGCTGGTAGCCGGGGTGACGTTGACCCTGGTGATGCTGATCGGCTTTTCGTCGATGGCCGGGGTGATTGGCGGCGGCGGGCTGGGCGATTTGGCAATCCGCTACGGCTACCAGCGCTTCAACAACGAGATCATGGTGGTGACGGTGGTTGTGCTGGTGCTGCTGGTGCAGGGCGTGCAGAGCCTGGGGGATCGCTGCGTGCGCTCGCTGGCCCATCGCCGCTAATGCGGTGTTTGCGCAGCAGCGCTTCGAACACCTGATGCACCTGTGGTGCATCACTGTGGGCCACATTGAAGCGCATCGCCTCCGGCAGGGCCGGGTCGTAGCCAAACAGCGTGCCCGGCGCCAGCACCATGCCTTGCTTCAAGGCGTCCTGGGCCAATCGCTCGCCGTTGACGCCCGGCGGCAGGTGCGCCCTGATAAACATCCCGCCTTCATAGCCCATCGGCAACACGCAACCGCAGCGCTTGAGCCATTGCTCAACGCGTCCGCCGGCCTCCGTCAGACGCTGCTGCATGCGCTTGCGATGCTTGGCGTAACTGCCTTCGCTGAGCATGCGGTACACCACCTGTTCAAACAGCTCCGAGGTGATGCCGCCGCTCATCAGCTTCATGTTGGTCAGGTTGGCGGCCAGTTGCGGCGCGGCCACCACGTAGCTGACGCGGGTGTTGGCGCTGAGGATCTTGGAGAAACCCGACAGGTAGGTGACCTGGTCCAGGCCGGCGAGGGCGGCCAGGCGCGGTGGCGGGTTGGGGTGCAGGTCGCCGTAGAGGTCATCCTCGATGATGTGGCACTGGTACTGGCGCGTCAGTTGCAACAGCCGGAACGCCTGGCCGGGGCTGAACGAGTGCCCGGTCGGGTTGTGCAGCACGCCGGTGGTGAGGTACAGGCTGGGGCGATGTTCGGCCAGCAGTTGTTCGAGGGCGACAAAGTCGAAACCGTCGGGGCGCCGCTCGATAGTCAGCACCTTGACGCCGTGCAGGGCGAGGTTGGCGTGGAAGTTGAAGTAGCACGGTGCGTCGAGCAACACGCTGTCGCCGGGGCGGGCGAGCAGGCGCATCAGCATGTCCAGGCCCTGCACGGTGTTGGGGGTGGTGATGATTTGCTCCACCGGCACCGACAAGCCTTCGCCGTGCAACTTCTGCTGCAAGGCCTGGCGCAGCGGCAGCAGCCCGGCCGGCGTGCCCAGCCCGGCGATGCGCAACGACGGCGCGCGCACCACGCTGCGCAGGGTTTGGCGGATGGCGTCGCTGTCCAGCCAGTCTTCCGGCAAGTGGCCGCCACCGGGACGCAGGTCGCCGTAGACCGTGGCCAGCGGGCGGCGCAGTACGCTGAGCAGATCCTGAGGCAGCAATTCGACCCAGGCCGATGAAGCCGGGCGGGCGCTGTCCACCGCGACGAAATAGCCACGGCCCTGGCTGGACGTCAGCAGGTTGCGCCCGCGCAGGCGGTCGAGGGCTTCATTGAGGGTGAACTTGCTCACACCGAGGGTCTGGCCCAGTTCGCGCACGGACGGCAACTTGCTGCCCGGCGCCCACTCGCCCGTCTCGATGGCCTGGCTGAACGCCTCGACGATCTGTTGCACCTTGGGTGTGCCTGGCACAAAGGCGATGGTGGAGACGAACATGGGGCTTCCTTATCTTTGCCGGTGATTTTACCGGTGAAGTTCGGGCGGATTAGGCCGCACTTTACCTGCCTCGTGCAAGGCCACTTGCCTAGACTGCGAGCCTTCTCCTTCAAGGTCCACGGCCATGACCAGCGCATTGACGCTCTCTTCGTTTCTCTACTTCCTACTGTTTTGCGCGACCCTGACCTTCAGCCCCGGCCCCATGACCATGCTGCTGTTGAGCCTGGGCCTGAAAGACGGCCTGCGCCGATCGATCCCCGCCCAGATCGGCGCCAGTGTGTCGTACCTGATTTCCATCCTGATCTTTGCCGTGGGTTTTTCGGAGTTGATCAAGGGCAATATCGCGATTACCCAAGGTATTCAGCTGGTGGGCGTGGCCTACATCCTTTACCTGGCCTACAAGCAGTGGACCAGCAGCGGCGTGCCGCTCGACAAGGCCGGCGCCGTGGAGGGCGCGCGCAGCCTGTTCAGCAAGGGCTTGCTGACGGGGTTTTCCAACCCCAAGGCGATCATCATGTTCAGCGCCGTGTTCCCACAGTTTGCCGGGGGAGGGGAGCACAACTCGGCGTCGGACATCGCCATCCTGGGCCTGACCTTCCTGGTGTTGCAGTTCGCCAGCGGCTGCCTGTACTGCTATTTCGGCCAGCGCATCAAGCATGTCCTGGAAAACCCCGCGCGGCGCGTGCTGCTGCAACGGGTCACGGCGGTGCTGCTGCTGGGGGTTGCCTTGATGCTGGCGCGGGGCTTTTCCTACTGAGGGCACTGAGCTTATGAGCGGTAGTGGCGATTTGCCGTTGCCCTGATAGACTCCGAGCACACCCTCAGGATCGCACCCCACCATGGCAGCCGTCGGAGGAAAGGGACTTCCGCTTGCTTCGCGCATGTACAAATCCCGCACCCTGGGGCTGACACTCGGCTTTGTGTGCGTGGCGTTTGCGATGTACCCGCTGGACCCGCACCCCTGGGTGTGGGCGCTGATGCTGACCAACGCCTTCATCTGGCCGCACATGGCCTTCCTGATCTCGCGCCGCTCCGAGCACGCACTGCGCAGCGAGCGGCGCAACTTGCTGATCGACTCCTTCTGCGGCGGCTTCTGGGTCGGCGCCATGCACTTCAACCCGCTGCCCGGCGTGACCACCCTGTCGATGATGACCATGAACAACGTCGCCATCGGCGGGCTGCGCTTCATGCTCACCGGTTGGCTCGCCCAGGGCCTGGGCATCGGCACTGCGCTGCTGGTATTTACTCCGGCGTTTGTTGGCGTGACCACCCAGGCGCAACTCTACGCCTGCTTGCCGATCCTGATGGTGTACCCCCTGGCCCTCGGCTGGATCTGCTACCGCCAGGCGGTCACCCTGGCCTCGCATAAACGCGAACTGCTGGCCCTGAGCCGCACCGACAGCCTGTCCGGCCTGCTCAACCACGGCGCCTGGAAAGACCAACTGGAACTCGAATTCCAACGCTGCCGCCGTGGCCAGACCGGCGCGGCCATCGCCCTGATCGATATCGACCACTTCAAGACGATCAACGACACCTATGGCCACGTCACCGGCGACATCGTCCTACGCCGGCTGAGCAAAGTCCTACGGCAGAACCTGCGCGCCACCGACCTGGCCGGGCGCTACGGCGGGGATGAATTTTGCGTGATCCTGCCAGACATGCCCCTCAACCGCGCCACGGAAGTGATGGACGCGTTGCGGGATCGCTTCAATGCCCTGGCCTATGCGCAGGACCCGACCTTGCGTGCGAGCTTGAGTATTGGGTTGGCGCCGTACCAACTGGGGCATGTGGATTCCACCAGTTGGTTGAATGATGCGGATTTGGCGTTGTATGAAGCGAAGAGTGGGGGGCGGAATCGGGTGAGTTCGGTGCAGGTTGGTTGGTTGAGGTCGGTGTAGGGACCTGCTTGCTAGAAGCGAATATAGAGCTCTCTAACGGTTACGTGCTGTAGCTTTTTAGGCAGTTGAGTAGCACTTTCATAAATTCCCTTTTGTTGTTTATTTCTTGTTCGAAATATGTGTCGAGTAAATAAAATACGGACTCAAAGTTTTCGTCCGTAGACAGATAGTGTTGGAGGGTGTCTATGAACCACTCTTGCTCATCTCTTCGGTATGAGAGAAAATCTGGCTTAGTTAACGTATCAAAAAGTTCTGAAAGCTCAGTTTCGTTGTTGACGTCTTTCGAGACTATTATTTCTTCTCGCTCTCGATCCTCGGTGTTCTCTATGCTGTAGGTAAATAGCAGGCCTTTGAGTATTTCTAGGTTTGGACCCTTTTTCATTTTCAGAACTCCGTATACGCAGTGATTGGCTTTCCGTCTTGATTTAAATGTACGGTCGCTTTAGTTTGCTTTCCATATTCTAACCCATCTCTTTTATATCCTTCACCGACGACTTTTCCCATGTTCATCGGTTTCTGAATTTCTGCTCGACCATTCAGTTTGAAAATTAAAATAGCGCGATCAATTGTATTTAATTGGTCTCGGTGGCTGAGGAAGTGTGTAGCGGCACTGGGAAGCCTTGGTTGTCCCGCTCTCCTTCCTCTATCGAAGATCTCAATTTCCCCAGTAGTGGGATTTTTAGCTGTCTGTACTCGTTCAAGTTGTGATTCTAACGACGTTTGGGCACCGTGCTTTTCTACGAAGTGTGCTCCAGGGATTGATTCCTCAAGTTCCAATAAACGTCGATGAGCGTTTGATTCTGCGAGCTCATCAATTTTCGCCTGTCGCTCCGCACGTGACAGCTGAGGAGTCGTAGGTTCGCCGAGATTAACGCTTTCCGCAGAGGGGCGAACGGTTGTACTCGGTTTGCAACCGTCGCCACTAGGACAAGTGTTCAACCCTAACGGATCAACCCACCCCGTAGGATTAGGCACATACCGATACCCATTGATCCCCCCCGCCAACTTCACCGGATCCGGCGTCAGGTAGCGACCAATATCCGGATTGTAGTAGCGATGCCGGTTGTAATGCAGCCCGCTTTCCGCGTCGAAGTATTGGCCTTGGAAACGCAGCGGGTTGTCGATTGTTCCGACGTCGAGGCGGGTGATTTCGCCGTAGGCGCGGTAGTGGGCGGACCAGGCGATTTTGCCTTCGGGAGTTGTCAGTTCCTGGGGCGTACCGAGGTGGTCCAGTTGGTAGTGGTAGGGCTGGGTGGCGTTGGGGCCGAAGCCTTCCAGCAGGGCCAGTGGGCGGAAGCTGTCGGGTTCGTAGAGGTAGCTGCGATGGCGCTCTGCGTGGTGTTCGGCGATCAGTTTTTCGCCTTGCCAGAAGAATTCGGTCGTCAGGCCGTCAACGGTTTTGCTGATGCGTCGACCGAAGGGGTCGTAGCGGTAGCTGGCGGTTTGCCCGCTGGGTGTGGTGACGCTGACCAACCGATGTTGGCAGTCGTAGCGGTATTCAATAACGAGTTGATGGCCCTTGCCCCGACGCTCTCGGATCAGGTTGCCGAACGCGTCATAGTCGTAGTACCGATCCCCCTGGATCATCAGCCGATTACCCGCGACGATGTCCGGGCCTGGGCGGTTTTGCATCAGCAGGTTGCCTGCCGGGTCGTGGGAAAAACGCTCTTGGTGATCCTGGGAATGGTCGGCGCGGGTCAGGCGATTTAGCGGGTCGTAGCTGTAGTGGTGTTCGCCTTTGCGGGTGTCGAGGATGCGGCTCAGGGTGCCGGCCTGGTCGTAGTCGTATTGGCGACGGTACAGGTGGTTTTGCTGTTGGGTGACGCTGTGGGCGTGCAGCCGGTGCTGGTCGTCGTAGTGGTAGTGGCTGAGCAGTTGGCCTTGTTGGCGTTGGTGTTCCTGGCCGGCTTTGAACAGGTGCGAGGTGAGGGTTTCGCCGTTGAGTTCGACGGTGGCGAGGTGGCCACCTTTGCCGTGGTTGAAGGTGATGCGGTTGTTGTCGGGCAGGCGCAGGTGTTGCACCTGGCCGCAGGCGTCGTAGCCGTAACGCAAGGTGCCCCAGCCTTGGTGTTCGGCGGTGAGGCGGTTTTGTCGGTCGTATTCGTAGGCCAATGACCAGTGGCCGTCGTCGACGCCGAGGAGGTTGCCTTGGCGGTCGTAGGTGTAACCCACAACTCCGCCGTCGGGCAGGGTTTTTCGTACGAGGCGGCCGGCGAAGTCGCGCTCGTAGTGGGTGACGAGCTGACTGCCATCGTCGCCGTGTTCGGTTCTTTCCTGCAGGTTGCCATTGAGGTCGTAGACGTAGGCCGTGCGCTGGCCGTCGAAGCCGGTTTCCTGCTGGATCAGGCCGTTGGGGTGGTACTGCAATGCATAGGTTTCGCCGACTTCGTTTTCGATCTCGGTCAGCAATAAGCGCACGTTGTCGTAGCGGTATCTGACCTGGGTGCCGTCAGCATTAATGCGGCGACTGATGAGGTGTAGGCCATCGACGTATTCGTAGCGGGTGACGTGGCCCAGTTCATCGCATTCAGCGGTGATTTTTCCGTACGGGTTGTAGCTATATTCCCGTGTTGAATCGTCTGGCAAAACCACACGAATCAACCGACCCACGCTGTCCCACTGGTACTGGGTCAACGCACCGTGTTCATCCTCACGGGCAACCTGCCGCCCAACATCGTCATAGCGATAGCACTTGACGCCGCCATTGGGCAACTGTTCCTCCACCAACTGCCCACGTTCATTCCACACGAGCCGATGGCAACTGTGATCCGGGTACCAAACTCCCGTCAGTTGCCCGTATCTGTTGTAGCTGTAGTCCGTGACATTGCCGTCTGGATCAGTCCTGCGCGTGACATCGCCCTGATCATTGCGCTCGTACTTCCAGACCGCCTCACCACGCCGCACAACCCGTACGAAACCGTTGTCATGCTCGTAGGACGTCGGCTCGTCATCCCCTGGAAACAGCGCCACCAAGCGTCCGGCTTCGTCGTACTGATACGCCGTAACCGCCCCCAGCGGGTCTTGCTCGACCGTCAATCGGCCCTTGTCGTCGTAGGATTTGAAATGCGTCGCGCCATCGGGATCAACCCGCTGCACCAACCGCGCCCGCTGATCGTGGACGTAGACTTCCTGGCTGCCATCGGCGTTAAACACCGTGACGCGCCCGTCGTCCCCCCAGGCATAACGCGTGTCCATCTGCGCAAAGCTCGCCCAATGCCGGACACAGCGCGCGGCCTTGCCAGACCTTTCCCACTCCCAATAGAAACTCGCCCCACCAGCCAAGCCACGCTCAAGAATCACATGCTGCTCGTTGTAGCGATAAGTCTCGCTTTCACCGACAGCATTGGTCGCCGAAACCAACCGTCCAAGGTCGTCATAGGCGTAGGACACAATGCTGTACTCGGTCACCCAGACGTAGGGATCAGACCCCTCTGCCCGCTGAATCTGGTAATCCACTGCCACGATACGGTCGTGCGAATAGCGCAAAAACAGCGAACGTCCGGCACCGTTATCCAGCCGTTCGATACGCCCCAACACATCCCGGGAAATGCGCAGCCGGTTGTCATACGCATCGCTGATGGCTGTCAGCAAACCATCCCGGAAATGGTAGAAACGCGACGCCTGCGCCAGCACCAACTCGTCAGGCAAAGTACCTAGATAAATGGCCGCTTCGGCCAAGCTATTGGTGATCGCCGGCCGAGCAACCGTCGGCAAGGGCAGGGTGGTAGCCCGATTTTCATGATCCGTCCACACCACCGAATCGCCCGATACACAAAGCCTGTGGGCCAGCGAATGGCTCCAGCCAAACCCCAGCCCACACTCCACCTCCACCGCACTGGTGCGATACAACCGCGTCCACTCAAGCGGCAAAATCCCGTCGAGCACGCCGTCAGTGAGAGTGAGCAATTCCTCCCCGGTGACCATCGACACTGGGCAGCCATTGGTAAGGGTCTTGTCCGCAGAAACCGCCGCATCGCCGTTGGCATTCCTACCCGAAGCGGGCACGTCATCGACCGCGTCCTGGCGAACCAATACCGTCCGCTGCGTGGCCTTATCCCGCACCATCGGCACCGGGTTCGCAACCAACTGATCCCCAGCCTTCAACGGTACATCCGGGATCGTCTTGATCGCCGTCGCCGGTCCACCCAGCAACAACGGCTTCGATGCTTCGACATGCGCGTCCAGCTTCGGCCCCGCCAGTTGCTTGGCCAACAACGCCAACCCCTGCCGTGCGCGCTCGGACTTCATAGCGCGCAACACATGCGCCCCTAGTTGCAACGCAACTCCCATCGCGGCGCCTACCCTGATCAGCAGCAAGGCAATCAACACCTCGCTGGTGATTTCCCCCATCAGCTCGCTGACTTCCTGCGGTGGCAGCATGCGCATCCAGCTGACCACCGCCGACACATAGATGAACAACAGCGGCTCATCACTGAGCACCAGCAAACCGTTGGCCAGGGTGTCTTTGCCCAGTGCCAGCAGATCGTCGAGTTCGGTTTGGGAGAGGTACTGCAACAGCTTTTCGCTGTTGGGCTTGATATCAGCTAGCAGCTCATACAGCAGTGGGATGTTGTCCCACAGGTTGTAGAGCGTCTTACCCATGCCAACCAGAAACGCCCTTTCCTCCATCCGGCGACGCTCCAGCGGGCTGGCGTCGGTGTAGGTTTTCCACTGGTCCTGGAAGGTATTCGTCCACGCTTCGCGTAGGCGAACTTCCAGTTCGGCGATCACCGATTGGTAGGACGCGTACAGCGCCTTGACGTGATCTTGGGAAACGTTGGGGTAGAAATTGATCCGGTACAGCTGGTTGCGATCACACTCGGTGATTTCGAGGATGCCGGTCGGGCCGATGGTCTTGTGAATGGGCTCGCCCAGCGGGCCGCCATTGGGATCAACGCGTTGCAGCACCACCGGCGTGTTGCCGATGGGCACGAAACGCGTGCTCTGAAACATGTGCACCAGCGTCAACGTGCCATTGGCCGGACATGTGAACACGGTGCTGCTGTGTATGATCGAGCGATTGATCGGCGCAACCAGCGCCACTTCATCGCCGACTTTGAACACCTGCTCGACATCCAGCTTCGCAACGCTCCAGAAGCGTTGCGCCCAGTCGTCAAAGCTGTTCAGGCATTCGCGAAAATCGCGGAAGACACCTTCGGCATCGACCGTCTTCGCGTCCATTGGGGTCAGGGCCAGCCTGCCAATGGCCGGGTTCACGACAGTGTCCCTACAACATGAAAATCCATTTGCAATCCCTCGCACTGTGAAATCAGGCGAGGGACTTTGCAGAGGTTTTCAGGGTGGGGGAGTAGAGCTTATCCGGCGCTTGGGTGGGACGTTTCGACAACTCGTGTCTTCTCTCGCCCCAGCACCAGGCTGCACAGCGCCGGCAGGAACAGCAGCGTCAACAGCGTGCCCACCAGCACCCCGCCAATCAGCACATAGGCCAGGGACGACCAGAACACCGACAACGTCAGCGGGATAAACGCCAGCGCTGCCGCCAACGCGGTGAGGATGACCGGGCGCGCGCGCCGTACCGTGGCTTCCACAATCGCCTCGCGGATGGCCATGCCGTGTTCCTGGTTCTGGCGGATCTGGTCGGTGAAGATCAGCGTGTTGCGCATCAGGATCCCGCCAATTCCGATCAGCCCCAGGATCGCGTTGAAACCGAACGGCTGGTTGAACAGCAGCAAGGTCGGCACCGCGCCAATCAAGCCCAGCGGCGCGGTGGCGAAGACCATGAACGTCACGCCAAACGAGCGCACCTGGAACATGATCACCGTGAGGGTCAGCAGGATCATGATCGGGAACAGCGCCGCCAGGGCGACGTTGGCCTTGGCGCTTTCTTCAACCGGGCCGCCGATGTCGATGCGGTAGCCGGCGGGCAGCGTTGCGAGCAGGGGTTGCAGGTCCTTGTACACGGCCATTTCCACATCGGGCGGCTGTAGGCCGTCGATGATGTCGGCGCGCACTTCCACGGTGGCCGCGCGGTTGCGGCGCTTGAGGATCGGCTCCTCCATGACCGCCTGGAAGTGGCCGACCTGGGCCAGCGGTACCGCCGTGCCGGTGCTGTTGGTCAGGGTCATGTTGTTGAGGTTGCCGAGGTTTTCGCGCTGGCTGCCCTGGGCGCGGGCGACCACCGACACGGTGCGGTTGCCTTCGCGCACTTCGGTGATCGGGTTGCCGCTGAGCAGGGCGTTGAGCTGGGATTTGACCTCGTTCGGCGTGAAGCCCAGCAGGCGCAGGCGGTCTTGATCGAGCACCAGGCGGTAGCCACTGGTGCGCTCGCCCCAGTCGAGGAAGGCGTCCTTGGTCAGCGGGTTCGCGGCGACGACCTTGCGCACGTCTTCAGCGACGCCGCGCAGCACCTCCACGTTGGGCCCGGAAACGCGAAAAACCACCGGGAATGGCACCGGCGGGCCGAACAGCAACTGCGTCACGCGCACACGGGCGGCCGGGAATTCGCCTGCGGCAATGCGCTCGCGCATGCGTAGCTGTAAGGCGTCGCGGGCGTGGGAATCTGGCGTTTGCACGATCAACTTGGCGAATGCCGGGTCAGGCAATTCCGGGTTCAACGACAGGAAAAACCTTGGCGCGCCGCCGCCCACGTAGGTGTCCACCAGGGTGGTTTGCGGTTCTTGCAGCAGGGCCTTTTCCAGCTGGGCGGCGACCATTTCGGTGCTCTTGAACGCACTGCCGGGTGGCATATACACCTCAAGAATCAGTTCTGAACGGTCGGAGTTGGGGAAGAACTGCTTCTTCACCAGCCCCATGCCCAACCCGCACAGCACAAACGCCGTCACCACCAAACCGGTCACCAGCCAGCGCCGACGCACGCAGGCTTCGACCACGCCGCGTAGCTTCTGGTAATAACGCCCGGCGTAAATTGCCTCGTGCCCGCCGGGCACCGGTTTGATCTGCGGCAGCAGTTTCACGCCGAGATACGGGGTGAAAACTACCGCCACCAGCCAAGATGAAATCAGCGCGAAACCGACGATCCAGAAGATATTGCCGGCATATTCCCCTGCTCCAGAGCGCGCAAACCCCACCGGCAGAAAACCGATGATGGTCACCAGCGTACCGGTCAACATCGGCGCCGCGGTGGAACTCCAGGCGAAGGTGGCGGCGTGAATCCGGTCAAAGCCTTCTTCCAGTTTTACCACCATCATCTCGATGGCGATGATCGCGTCGTCCACCAGCAAGCCCAAGGAAATGATCAGTGCACCGAGGGTGATGCGATCGAACTCGCGACCGGTGAGCAGCATGATCACAAACACGATCGACAGGGTCAGCGGCACGGCCGCCGCCACCACCAACCCGACGCGAAAGCCCAGGGCCAACAGGCTGATCAGCATGACCACCGCCAGGGCGACGAAGAACTTCAACATGAACTCGTTGACCGCCAGGCGGATGTTTTTCGCCTGGTCGGCGACCTTGGCGAAGTTCACGCCCAAGGGCAGGTCGGCGTGGATTCTGGCTTCCTCGGCCTTGAGGCTGTTGTCCAGGTCCAGGCCGTTCCAGTGCTTTTCCATGATCACGCCAAGCATCAGCGCCGGGTCGCCCTGGTGGCGGATGCGGTAGCTGGGCGGGTCTTCATAGCCTCGGCTGACGGTGGCCACGTCGGCGATGCGCAGGACGCGACCGTTGACTTCCAGCGGCACGTTTTCGATCAAGGCCAGGCTGTCAAAAGCGCCGTCGATGCGGATATAGGCGCGGGCGCCGGCCGTCTCGACAAAACCCGACGGCGCCACGGCGTTTTGCGCGGCCAGTGCGGAAAAAATCTGCTCCGGCTTGATACCCAGTGTCGCCAGGCGTTCGTAGGAAAACTCGACAAACACCCGCTGCGCTTGCTCGCCGAGGATATTGACCTTCTTCACCCCCGGCAGATTGAGCAAGCCCTGGCGCAGTTCTTCGGCCATCTGCACCTGTTGCCGGTGGGGCAAGTGCTCGGCTTCCAGTGCGTACAAGGCGAAGTACACGTCGGAATATTCATCGTTGAAGAACGGGCCAATCACGCCTTTGGGCAGCTTCGCGGCTTCATCGCTGAGTTTTTTGCGGGTCTGGTAGAACAGGTCCTGGATCTCGCCGGGGCGCGTGGACTCCTTGAAGGTCATGCGCATCGACACGAAGCCCGGTTGGGCGATGGTCTCGACGCGGTCGTAGTCGTCCAGTTCCTGCAGGCGTTTTTCCAGGCGGTCGGCCACCTGTTCCTGCATTTCCTGGGCGGTGGCGCCCGGGCCAGGCGGCGGTGATGGTCATGACCTTGACGGTAAACGACGGGTCTTCGGCGCGGCCCAGCTTGCCGACGAGAAGACCCCGGCGGCGAGGATCGCCAGGATCAGGAACAGCGTGACCGCGCGGTGTTTGACTGCCAGTTCAGAGAGATTGATACCGCGCATGTTCAGTGGTCCTGCTTGCGGTTGAGGGCCAGTGCCTGGGCGGACAGCAGGCGCACCGCATCCCCGTTGTGCAGCAGGTGGGCGCCAAGGGCGACGATGAGTTGGCCGGGGGCCACGCCGCTGTCGAGCAGGGCGTCTTCCTGGCCGAGGCTGACGACGTTGACCGGGGCGAAGCTGACGCGATCGTCCGCGCCGATCAGCCACACGCCGGTGCCTTGCCCCGCATCCTGCAAGGCGCCGATGGGTACGCGGGTGTGTTGGGCCTGGCCGTTGCCTTGCAGGCGCACGGTGATGGTCGAACCGAGGGCGAAGCGCTCGACGGCGCCATGCAACACGTAGCGGGCACGGTAGGTGCGGGTGGTGGGGTCGGCGCTGGCGGACAGTTCGCGCAGGGTGGCGGTTACCGCTTGATCCGGTGCGCCAAAGGGAAAGGCCAGGGCGCGTTGCGAGGCTTGGTCGCGGCTGTTTTCCGGCAGGTTGACGATGGCTTCGCGGGCGCCGTCATGGGCCAGGCGGGCGACGACTTGGCCTTCGGCGACCACTTGGCCGCGTTCCACCCGCACGTCGGTGATGATGCCGTCGCCGTCGGCCTTGAGCACGGAGTAGGTGCGGCGGTTCTCGATCTGGCTGGCATCGGATTGCGCGGCGGCCAGTTCGGCTTCGGCGACGCGCAGGTTGGTCGCCGACTGGTCGAAGATCTGCCGCGACACCGCGCCGGTGCTGGCCAGGCGCTGGTAGCGGTTTTCGTCGTCACGGCGTTGGCGCAGTTGGGCCTGGGCGGCGTTGACGCGGTTTTTCGCCGAGCGCAGGGCCAGTTCGAAGTCGCCGATGTCCAGCACCAGCAGGGTGTCGCCACGGGAGACGTGCTGGCCGGGATCGACCTTGCGTTCGATGACTTTGCCACTGACGCGGAAGCCCAGGTCACTTTCCGTGCGCGCCGCGACCACGCCGGTGTAGGCGTTTTGCTGGGTGCTGGCGGCTTCGACCTTGGCGGCGAGTACCGGGCGTGGTTGGGGGACTTGGGCGGCGGTGTCGGCCTGGCTGTTGCAGCCGCTGAGGATGATCAACAGGGCCAGGGGCGTGAGAAGGCGCAGGGGAGAAGGGTGCATGGCGGGCTCCGGGGGTATTACAGAAAATTACGTCGGTAATATTTTGTTGAATATTATGATCGAAATAAAAAATAAGCCAGTCTCTTCTTTCTTGATGCCGCCCACTCATCTGGAAACATCCTCGATCAAATGTGGGAGCTGGCTTGCCTGCGATGGCGGTCTGTCTGCCATGGATGGGCTAGCTGATACACCGCTATCGCAGGCAAGCCAGCCCCCACATTTTGATCTCCATCTGACTTTGAGGTGGGCGGGGGCGCTTATGGAGATGTCACACTTTGTCCAAGTTATCCGGGCCTGGATGATTACGATTCTCTTTTGAGTCCACTCCTAAGGTCCCCCTCCATGCTTCCTGCTTTTCGCTTCACCCCCCTGGCGCTGCTGGTCGCCGGTAGCTTCAACGCCTATGCCGACGAGCCCGTTGCCCTGCAACTCAACGATGTGGTGGTCACCGCTGCCGGCTTTGCCCAAAGCGTGGAAGACGCGCCGGCGTCGGTCACGGTGATCGATGGTGAAGCGCTGCGCCGCAAGTCCTACCGCGACTTGGGCGACGCGGTGCGTGATGTGGAAGGGGTGACGGTCAACGGCGGCGCCAATGAAACCGACATCTCCATCCGTGGCATGCCGGCCGACTACACCTTGATCATGGTCGACGGCAAACGGCAGAGCGCGCGTGAATCGCGGGTCAACGGCAACAGCGGCTACGAGCAGAGTTTTGTACCGCCGGCCGCCGCCATCGAGCGGATTGAAGTGGTGCGCGGGCCGATGTCGTCGCTGTACGGCTCGGATGCCATCGGCGGGGTGATCAACGTGATCACCCGCAAGGTCTCGCCAACCTGGGGCGGTTCCATCGGCTATGACTATTCCGCGCGCCAGCACAGCGACCAAGGCAATGCGCGCCAGACCCAGTTCTACCTCAGCGGCCCGCTAAAAGAGGATTTCCTCGGCTTGCAGGTGTGGGGCCGTTACCTCGACCGCCAGGCCGACGACGACATCGAGCAAACCAATGGCTTCAGCAACGCCGACCACCGCGACCTCACCGCGCGCCTGGCCTTCACGCCGAGCATCGACCACGACATCCTCCTGGAAGCCGGCGCCACCCGCCTGAAAAACGGCGACGGCACCAGCGCCAACTGGGCCACCCGCGAACAGGAGAACAACCGCGATCACTGGTCGCTGTCCCACCAGGGGCGCTGGGGTTGGGCCACGTCGGACGTCGCGCTGTCCCAGGAAACCTCCAGCCGCGAAGGCAAGGCCACCCCGGCACAAACCGATATCTACGGACGCAAGCCCGAGATCAAGAACACCGTGTTCGACGCCAAGCTGGTGGTGCCCACCGCGCATAACGTCAGCACCGTCGGCCTGCAATGGAACAAAAGCGAGCTGACCGACTGGAACCAGGGCCTCGGCGACCGTATCGACTACACCTTCTCCGTCGCGCAAAAAGCCCTGTTCGCCGAGAACGAATGGTCGGTCACCGACACCTTCGCCCTCACCACCGGCCTGCGCCTGGATGAGCACGAAGAGTACGGCGCCCACATCAGCCCGCGGGTCTACGGCGTGTGGCGCGCCAGCGAGCAGTGGACGTTCAAAGGCGGCATCGCCCGTGGCTTCAAGGCGCCGGAGCTGCGCGCGGTGGTCGCCGATTACGCCTACCTGCGGCGCAATCGTTTCGTGATGTTCGGCAACCCCGACCTCAAGCCCGAGACCAGCACCAACTACGAAATCTCGGCGCTGTGGAGCAACCGCGACAACCTCTCGGGCGGCGTGACGCTGTTCTACAACGACTTCCAGGACAAGCTCTCCACCGTCACCACCGAGCGTATGTGGAATGGCTACACCGTGATGGAGCGGGTCAACGTCGACAAGGCGATCATCCAGGGCGTCGAGCTCAACGGCCAATGGGACATCAGCGACCGCGTGCTGCTCAAGGCCAACTACACCTACACCGATTCCGAGCAGAAAAGCGGCGCCAACAAAGGCGCACCGCTGGCCCTCACCCCCGAGCAAAAAGCCAATGTGCGCACGGAATGGAGCATCAACGACCGCACTCAGGCCTGGGCCTCGCTGAGTTACTACGGCGAAGAAACCGGCAACACCATTACCACCGACAAGCCGGCGCCGGGCTACACCACGGCGGACCTTGGCGGTTCGTTCGACGTGACCGACTCGCTGACCCTCAACGCGTCCCTCAACAACCTCACCGACAAGCGCCTCGACGATGAAACCTACGGCACGGTGAACTACGGCCGCACGCTGTGGATGGGCGCCACGCTGAACTTCTAAAGCGCGGCGGGCAAGCGCACCACTGCGCACAGGCCGGCGGGCGGGCGATTCTCCAGCAGCAACTCGCCGCCATGGGCCTGGATGCACGAGCGTGCAATCGCCAGGCCCAGCCCCACGCCACCGTCGCTGACGCCGCGTTGCACAAAGGGCTCGAAGACTTTGCTCAACCAGTCCTCGGGCAAGCCGGGGCCGTGGTCGAGGATCTCGATCCGCAGCCAGCCGTCGTCTTCGCGGCGCAGGCCCAGGCTGGCGTCGCCGGCATGGTGCAGGGCGTTATCGATCAGGTTGGTCAGCGCGCGTTTCAGCGCCAAGGGGCGACAGGTCAGCATCAGCGGCGGCGCGCCGTGCCAGGTGACGGGCTGTTGCAGGCGCTGATAACGCTTGGCCAGGTCATCCAGCAGGCCGCTCAGGGACAGGGTGGCGGTGGCTTCCTGCACCGCATCATCGCGCACGAAATTCAGGGTTTCGCGCACCATCGCGCTCAGTTCGGCGAGGCTTTCCAGCATATCGTCGCGGGTCTCGCCGGGCTCCAGCAGTTCCACTTGCAGGCGCAACTCGGTGATCGGTGTGTTCAGGTCATGGCTGACGGCGGCGAGCATCCGCGTGCGGCCTTCGACATGCCGCGCGAGGTTGGCTTGCATAATGTTGAAGGCGGCGGTGAGGTCGCGGGCTTCCTGTGCGCCGGTTTCCGCCAGCGGGGCGATCCATTCACCGCGGCTCACGCGCTCGGTGGCTTGGGCCAGGGTTTTCACCGGGCGCACCACGCGGGCGATAAAAAACATCACGATCAGCAGCACCGGCAGGGTGGTGACAGGCAGGCTGTAGGCCAATACGCGGCCCCATTCATAGGCGCCGGCCGGATATTGCACGGCGTTCAGATAGTTACCGTTGGGCAACGGGATACTGCTGCGCAGGCGCAACGGAGCCCAGCCGGCGGGGCTGAACACGTGGGTGCGGGCGTTGGCGCCGCTGCTGCGTTCCAGCTGCATGCCGATGCGTGCGGCGCTGTCCAATTGCAGTTGGCTGCGCAGTTCGTTGGCCAGGCGTTGTTCTTCCGGCCGCAGCTCAAACGGTGGGACTTCCGGCGTGGAGCCGATCCAGAAACGGGTGTCGCCCGTGCTCATCGCTTCCAGCAGATGTGCGGTTTCAGTCGGCGGCAGGTCGATGGCCGTGTGGTGCGCAATCCCCAGGCGCTCGAGGCTGAAACTGCGGGACAGCGGGTGGATCAGGCTGCCGGTGCGTTGCAAAAACAGCATCGCGATGGCGTTGGACGCGAGCAACGCCAGCAGCAACAACAGGCTCAGTTGCCGCGCCAGGGTGCGCGGCCACAGCCGGCTCAGGGCGTGCACTCACTGACCTCGGCCGCCAGCAGGTAGCCGCCGCCCCAGATGGTGCGCAGCAGGTCCGGCGTGGCGTCGCCCTGGGCCAGCTTGCGCCGCAGGCGGCTGACCTGGCGGTCGATGGCGCGGTCGCTGACGTCGCTGTCGGCGGCGGCGGTCAGGTCGATCAGGCGTTCGCGGGGCAACAGGCGGTTGGGGTGGTCGAGGAACACTTGCAGCAGGCGGCTTTCGGCGGTGCTGAGTTGAATCGCCGGAGTGTCTGCGCGCGTCAACGTGGCACTGGCCGCGCTGAAATGCCAGCCGGCGAACTGGTACGCGCGCGCGCCACTCGTGGAGGCGACTGGCCCGGCGTTGCGGCCCTGGCGGCGCAACACACTGTTGATGCGCGCCACCAGTTCACGCGGTTCGAAGGGCTTGGTGACGTAATCGTCGGCCCCCAGGTCGAGGCCGCGAATGCGGTCGGCGGCGCTGTCGCGGGCGGTCAGCAGGATCACCGGGGTATTGCTGCGCCGGTGCAACTGGTTGCACAACTCAAAGCCATCGCCATCCGGCAGCAACACGTCGAGCACCACCACATCGAACGCCTGGCGCTTGAGCAATTGCCACATGCCGGCCGCGTCTTCGGCGGTGCGCACCTCGAAGGTGTGGCGGCGCAGATAGGTGGCCAGCGGTTCGCGGATCTTGCGGTGGTCATCCACCACCAGCACGCGCGGTGCGACAGTTGCTGCGGCAAACGGCATTGCAGCCCTCGGTGGGTTGAGCGGGAGAGGGCGGATATTACTACGAGTCATTATCATTAACGCGGATTTGTCGTGAGGTGCCGGTATGTCGTTCCATCAGTAGAACGATCAAGGTCATTTTTGCCGTCTAGCGCATTATTGTTATCGGATTTAAGGTGTATCCACTTTGGAGGAACATCATGAAAAAACTCATCGGCATCTACACCAGTCCACGCGGCCATTGGGTCGGCGACGGTTTCCCGGTGCGCACACTGTTTTCCTACGACAACCTGGGCAAACACATCAGCCCATTTTTGCTGCTGGACCACGCCGGCCCGGCTGATTTCACCCCCACCGACGAGCGTCGCGGCGTAGGCCAACATCCCCATCGTGGGTTTGAAACCGTGACCATCGTCTACGACGGCGAGGTCGAACACCGCGACTCCACCGGCGCCGGCGGCATCATCGGCCCCGGCGACGTGCAATGGATGACCGCTGCCCGGGGCATCATCCACGAAGAATTCCACTCCGAAGCCTTCGCCCGCAAAGGCGGTGCGCTGGAGATGGTGCAACTGTGGGTCAACCTGCCGGCAGCGGACAAAATGGCCGATGCCGGTTACCAGACCATCGTTGACGGCGATATCCCCGTGCTGCCGTTGGCCAACGCTGCCGGGCAACTGCGCCTGATCGCCGGTGAATTCGCTGGCACCCAGGGCCCGGCGCGGACCTTTACGCCAATCGACGTGTGGGACCTGCGCCTCAACGCCGGCAAACCCGTGACCCTGGACCTGCACGCCGGGCGCAACAGCGCGCTGGTGATCCTGCGTGGCACGGTGCTGGTCAACGGCGAGGAAGTCGCACGCCAAGGCCAGCTGGTGTTGTTCGAACGTGATGGCAGCCAGATCAGCCTGGAGGCCAACGACGATGCCAAGGTGCTGTTGCTCAGCGGTGAGCCGATCGATGAACCGATCGTGGGGCACGGGCCGTTTGTGATGAACACCGAGCAGGAAATCCACCAGGCGTTCGAGGACTTCCACTCGGGCAGGTTTGGCCAGATGCACGATTAACCACCCCCCGCCAAACCCCTGTGGGAGCTGGCTTGCCTGCGATAGCATCACCCCGGTGTCACTGACACACCGAGGTGCCCGCATCGCAGGCAAGCCAGCTCCCACATTTCGTTTTCCAGCGTTGCCATTTCATGCGATCTTCAGCGCATTCGCCCTGGAGCCGCCTGGATGCCGTCATTTATCTCCGATCACCCGATGTTCTGCGCCCTGGCGCTGATCTTCATCGACATCGCCGTCTGGCGCCTGATCTCCGTCAACCTCGCCAACTGGAAGCTCGCCGCGCGCCTGTTGATCTTCGCGGTGTTCAGCGCCGTGCTGTTCAACGATGGCATGAACCCCATGCAAGTCGCGCCGTATGCCGACAACACCGCCTTGCACCTGGCCGCCACGGCCTTGCAGATTGGCTGGTGGCTGTTCGCGGCGCGTACGCTGACGGTGTTGCTCGGTGCGGTGATGATGCAGCGGGTCGGGCACACCGGGCGGTTGTTGCAGGATTTGCTTGGCGCGGTGATTTTCCTGATTGCGATCATCGCCGCCCTGGCCTACGTGCTCGATCTGCCGGTCAAGGGCGTGCTGGCCACGTCGGGCGCGGTGGCGATCATTGTCGGCCTGGCGTTGCAAAGCACCTTGAGCGATGTGTTCTCGGGGATCGTGCTCAATACCACCAAGCCGTACCAGCTGGATGACTGGATTTCCATCGACGGCACCGAAGGCCGCGTCACCGATATCGACTGGCGGGCCACTCGCCTGCAAACCTCCCAGGGCAGCATGGCGGTGATTCCCAACTCCCTGGCGGCCAAGGCCAAGATCATCAACTTTTCGCGCCCGGCGGATATGTTCGGCCTGGCGGTCAGCTTGCAAGTCAGCCCCCATGCGCGCCCGCAGATCGTCATCGAGGCGCTGGAGCGGGCGATGCAAGGGTGCCGGCCGCTGCTGGTCACACCGGCGCCCAGTGTCGCGTTCAAGACCAGTGCCAGTGGTGGCGTGGAATACGAGATCAGCGGTTTTGTCCCGGCCATGGCCCTCAAGCGCGAAGTGCGCAACCAGCTGTACGATTTGGCCTTCCGCCACCTGCAAGCGGCGGGGGTGAGCCTGCTGTCGGCCACCGAAGGCAGCACGCCATCGGCGATGTCCGCCGCCCGCGCCTTGCTGGAACGCTCGCCGATTTTCTCCACCCTGCGCCAGGAAGAAAAAGACACCTTCAGCCAGAACATGACCCTGCACACCTACCGCAGCGGCGAGATGATCCTGCCGGCGGGGGAGGTCAGCGATCATTTGTTTATCGTCGAGACCGGCGTGGTCTCGGTGATGCTGATCAAGGACGGCCACACGTTCGAAGCCGGGCGCATGGGGCCGGGCGAGGTGATTGGCGAGGCGGGCATCCTCTCCGACAAGGCGGCGCTGGCGGACTTTTCGGCGAAGACCTTTTGCACCCTGTACCGCATTGAAAAGGAATACCTCAAGCCGTGCCTGGACGCGCGGCATGACATTGGCGAGGCGATGAAGGCGCTGCTGGATTTCCGCCTGCATGCGGCGCAGGTGTTGACTCAGGAAGCGCCGGTGGTGCCGGTGAAGAAGGGCTTTTTGCAGTGGTTGCGCAAGCGCGGCCTGTAACGCGATTGGTCACCTGTTCTTAGCCTGAATTGGATATTCCTCCCGAGCGGTGCGGTGACTAATCTAGCCACCAATCCCCACCGTTCTGGAGTTCCACCATGCAAACCCGTACCGATTTCTACACTGCCTCCCCAGACGCCATGAAAGCCATGATGGCCCTGGAAACCGCCGTCGGCAAACTGTCCATCGAGCTGCCGCTGCTGGAGTTGGTGCGCCTGCGTGTGTCGCAGATCAACGGCTGCGCCTTCTGCCTCGACATGCACACCGCCGATGCCCGCAAGGGCGGTGAAACCGAGCGCCGCCTTTACACCGTGTCGGCCTGGCGCGAAACGCCGTTCTTCACCCCGCGTGAACGTGCGGCACTGGCCTGGGCTGAAAGCCTGACCCTGATCAGCCACACCCACGCCCCGGACGAAGACTTCAACGCCCTGGCCGAGCAATTCAGCGCCAAGGAGCAGATCGACCTGAGCGTGGCCATCGCCACCATCAACAGCTGGAACCGCTTGGCGGTGGGTTTCCGCAAGATGCCGAAGTAAGCGTTTTACCGGAAGGCGGCGGGGTCCTGGTTTTACCGGTTAGGTAAGTTGCGACCCCGCATGCGTCCGCTAGCGAAATGGCGCTGATTCAGATCGAAGTGATGGCAAGCGGCCGGTATTCAGCGCAAACCCGCAACCCGAGCGGAGAGTTGGTTCATCGTGCGGACGGCATCAATTTCGTTGTCTATGCCCAGCGGTTGACCGTCACGCGTGTATCGATGGGGGGTCGAGTAAAAGGGTATGTCGTTGCCGCCCATCACGGTCCGGAATTTCGAGTAGCCTTGATTGTACGAGCGGCTTTCCCCGCCATGTTGCACACCCATGTTATGCCCCAGTTCATGGCGCATCACCGTCGTAGGTGCGTTGATGGAGCCTACCGACAGGGTGAAATCGTTAATGGGCCCGACATGGCCCAGGCCGCCGCCGATTTCCGTGCCTTCGTAATATATTCCGTCAGCCTTTAAGTTATCCCGCATGGATTTAACCGTCTGGTCAGATCGCAGATCATTGATGGGGTCTTTCAGGTATTGCCAGTGTGACTTGGCCGGTATCTCTTTCATCGCCGTACTGCGGAATCTGAAGTTGGCGCCCGAGTTTTCAAGTGCTTCATTGGTCAGTTTTAGCCCTTCAGTCAGCCGAGTGTGCATACCTTCACCGCCCAATCGTTTGCGCGCCTTGTCACTGTAAAGTAGTAACAGTTCGATTGTTACGGTTTCCCTGGCCCACTGACCCTGCTCGTTGACTTTAAATGAAATCGTCTCGCCGGGCTTTAGCGTTTCCTTGGCCGTGCCGTAGTTGATGGTGCCGGCAAGTTCCGACTTGGACTGGATGATTATTCTGCTGCCATTTTTTGCACCGCTTGGAAGATTGATTGTGCTTTGCCAGTCCTTTGAATTTATGTCTATAAATGTTTTAGGCGTGGTCAGGTCGGGCACGTTGCCGTTATTCAATCGGGCGGCTGAATGGTAGGTGTGCGGGGCACTGAGTATTTCCCACTTTTTAGTCTTGTCGAAATACATGAAGTCATAGGTCTCTCCCGCTGCCAGCTTCATTGCCCCCGGGTTATTGATGTTGTCGGCGTCGATGGATACTGGCGTCCTGGCGCTTGACGTTACGGTAATACGATCACGATTATTTGCATGCTTGGGCAACTGAAGGTGCGCTGGCGTGTTGGTATCAGTCAGTGCAACGACAGTCTTGGGACCGTTGGGTGCTATTCGTTGTACATCCTTGCGGTCGGGTATGAAGGGCGGCTGGACCACGTCCTTCTGAGGCGGTACTGGCTGCTTGGTTTTGTTTTCGACGTGCTCGGCTTTCCAGCGACGCTCGGGAGCAGAATAGCGGAAAACCAGTTTTTCGTTTTTCCCCACAACCTGCGGTGTTACCGGATTCAGGTCCTTGCTTGTGATTGTCACACTCTTGCTGGCCGATGAGCTGAAGATGATAACGTCGTCATGGGCAGCCTTCGTCGGCAGGCTGACATGGGGTACCCAGTTATCCTGTGTCAACGAAAAAAATGTTAAGGGCGGTTGAGAGTCTGGAATTGCAGCGCCCACGTTGAATGGTGTTAGATAACTGACATTCTTGCCGCCAATGCTCCATGTATTGGTGTCGGAGTTGAATATAAATGAATACATCAGGTCGGGATGTATGGCGATTCCAGCAGGAAGATTTGTTTTTGATATATCAATTCCGGCTGCCGCGGCCTTGGCCAGTGATGTATCTATTCGATCCAGATGCCTGGGTTGTTTTGTGTTATTGGATATCTGGTTGTTAATAGGGGTGTCTTTTTTGCCGGGTGGGGTATTTGTATTGAATGTATTCCCGTAGTGCCCGGGGCGATAGAGTTGCGCAGGGTGAGTGGTGGGCCAATGTTGTCTGATCATCGTTACTCCCGTGTTGTTGTCGAGTTGTTGGATTGGGAAGTGGTCTCAAGAGCGGTTTTGAGTATAACGATGGTAAAAAGTGGGGCGAGGGGGGAAGTGTTTTGGCTTGTTTCTTTGTGGCGGGCTTGAAGCGTATTTCAGTTGGCAAGTGCGCTGCATGGCAGCGCTTGTTACTGTTTGCCGAGTTGTTTCAGATGACTAACGCCACAAGCCCGTATGAAATGTCGAAGATTTAGAAATTGACCGAGGCACTCAGGCGCGCCGTCAGCGGCGCGCCCTGGAACAGATAGTCATCGCCCATGTACTCGCCCGCGTCGCGCCAGTAGCGCTTGTCGAACAGGTTGTCGACGCTCAGGCGAAACACCGTTTCATAACCGTCCACCTTGGTCGTGTAGCGGCTGCCCACATTCACCACCGCGTAATCCCCAACCTCAACGGTGCCGTCGCGATTGGCCGATTTCTTCGCGCTGTATTGCACACCGCCCAGCACCGCCAGGCCGTTGACCCACGGCAACGCATAGTCTGCATACACGCTGGCGCGCAGCTTGGGCACGTTGATCGCCTGGTGGCCTTCGTACTCCGGGGTGCCGCTGCCGGTTACGCGTGCGCGAATGGCGGCGACACTGGTTGCGATCTGCAAGCGCTCGGTGGCCCAGCCGTTGGCTGACAGTTCCAGGCCGGTGTTCTTTTGCTCGCCTTGTTGCACGAAGGTGAAATCACCCGCGTCGTCCGGCTTGGCGTATTGGTACGCCTGGCGGGTCTGGAACACGGCGGCGGCAAAGCTGATGCGGCGCCAGTCGTATTTCACCCCGGCTTCAATCTGGCGGGAGGTCGTAGGGGCGAGGGTGTCGTCTGCATTGGTCGCGAACCACGGCGCGGTGCCACCCAGGGACAGGCCTTTGCTGTAGCTGGTGTACAGCGAGATGTTTTCCACCGGTTTGTAGATCAACGACGCCTGGGGCAGGAACACGTATTGCTGGGTGTGGCGTGTCTGGTTGCCAGTGATTCCGTCGAACGCTTTTTCATCCAGGCGCACTTCACGGCCACCGAGAATGGTTTGCCACTGCTCGTTGAAGCGGATGCGGTCGGTGACGAACAGGCCATATTGGCGACTGTCCAGGTTGCGGTGGCTGTCGTTCAAGGGTTTGTCGGTGGGCGGGAAGGTGGGTGCATCAACGTCGATATTGGTGGTGCCGATGTACTCGTTGACCGACTTGCGCTTGTCGATCACCCGGCGGAAGGCGCTGGTGCCGAAGGTCAGCTCATGGCCCAGGCCCGCGGTGTCGAACAGGCCGGTCATCGCCGCCTGCACTTCGTCATCGCGGCGGGTGTCGTCAGGGCTACGGTAGTCGTAGACGTCGTAGTCGCCTTCGGGGCTGAAGTAGTTCGGCACTTTCGCTGTGCAACTGGAGGAGCCATAGCAGCCCCAGGCAAACGAACTGTAATCGTCAATCACCACCTTGCTGCGCGCCGCACTCACGCTGCCTTTCCACTGATCACTGAAACGGTACTCAAACTTGCCGTTGAGGTTCAGCGAATCAATGCTCACCTGCTTCGACCCACTCTGGTGCCCCAGCAGCTTCTTCGGCGAAGCGCCGTGGGGCACCTCGGTGCCGCCCAGCAACTGATAACCCGGCACCGAGCGCTGTTGCTTGTCCTGGTATTCGGCGTCCAGTTGCAGCACGGCGTCGGGGCTGATGTTCCAGTCGAAGGCCAGGGACAGGAAATCGCGCTGACCATTGGCGTGTTCGACGTAGGAGTTCAAATCTTCATGGGCGACGTTGGCGCGCAGGCCGAACTGTTTTTCGCTGCCAAACCAGCCGCCGACGTCGGTGGCGATATAACCGCTGCCGCGATCATCGGTGGCCACCGTCACCGAGCGCACATCTTCCGGGCGCTTGGTCACGTAGTTGATCACGCCGCTGGGCTCGGAAATCCCGCTCTGCAAACCGGCGAGGCCCTTGAGCACTTCCACCTGCTGCTTGTTTTCCAGGGCGACGTTCTGCTCGCCGGTGATGGTGCGCCCGTTGATCTTGTAGCTGCTCGCCGCATTCAGCGAGAACCCGCGCACCACGAAGTTTTCGTAGTAGCCGATGGGTGCGTAGCTGTCGCCCACCGAGGCATCGTTGCGCAGCAGTTCGCTGAGCAGGCGCGCTTGCTGGTCCTTGATCAGCGCGGCATTGAGCACGGTGATCGAGGCCGGGGTGTCCAACAGCGGCGCTTCGTCGAAGCCACCCACCGACGCAGTTTGGCTACGCAGGCCGGACTCATCCTGGCCTTGGACGTTCACCGCCGGCAGTTCCAGCTCAGCCGCAAAGCTGCTGCCAATACTGCCGCTCAGCAGCAGGCCGAGGGCGAAACGTGAAGTGACAACGGGACGAAAACGCAAAACCATGGGGGCAGGGCCTTAAAGCGCAGGGCGGGGGGCGCATAAGCTAGGCATAAGTGCGCGCTTTTACAAGTTTTCGAGAATGGTTCGCGGCTTGAGACGCCCCGTCTCAGCCCTCACGCCAATCCCGTTGCGCCTCGACAGCCATGGCAGGGACCTGCGATAGACAAGGCTTCCCTCATCGAATGCAGGAGAGTGTCATGGCTATTGCTGGAAAAGTTGCGTTGGTCACCGGCGCCGGGCAGGGCATCGGCCGCGCCATTGCGCTGCGTCTGGCACAGGACGGTGCCGACATCGCTCTGGTGGACATCAATGGCGCCAAGCTCGAAGCCGTGGCCGCCGAAGTGGTGGGCCTGGGCCGCAAGGCGGCGGTGTTTGTCGCTGACGTCTCCAAGCTGGAGCAAGTGGTGGCCGCTGTCGAACATGCACACCAGACCCTTGGCGGCTTTGACATCATCGTCAACAAACGCCGGGGTGGCGCAGATCGATTCGCTGCTGGACGTGAGCCCGGAGCAAGTCGAACGCACCCTGGGCATCAACGTGCAGGGCGTGCTGTGGGGCATCCAGGCCGCCGGCAAGAAATTCAAGGCGCTCAAGCGCAAGGGCAAGATCATCAATGCCTGTTCCATCGCCGGCCATGAAGGGTTTGCGCTGCTCGGCGTGTACTCGGCCACCAAGTTTGCCGTGCGCGCGTTGACCCAGGCCGCGGCCAAGGAATTGGCGAGCGCGGGGATCACCGTGAATGCGTACTGCCCGGGGGGGTGGTGGGCACGGATATGTGGGTCGAGATCGACAAGCGCATGGCTGAGATTACCGGTGCCGAGATTGGCGCGACGTACAAGAAGTACGTGGATGGCATTGCGTTGGGCCGCGCGGAGACGCCGGAGGATGTGGCGGGGTTGGTCTCGTTCCTGGCGGGGCCGGATGCGGATTACATGACGGGGCAGGCGCCACTGATCGACGGCGGCCTGGTCTACCGCTGATAAGGCAGGGTCTACTCGGTCTAATGTGGGAGCTGGCTTGCCTGCGATAGCGGTGGGTCAGCTTGCCTATTTGGCACTGATACTCCGCTATCGCAGGCAAGCCAGCTCCCACATGTTGATCCCATTGTGTCAGGTGGTTTTGTTGGGCATGTCGATGCCCAGTTGATTGACTCGGCGGTACAGGGTTGCTCTTGAGATCCCCAACGCCTGCGCGGTCGGCAAAGGCTTCCAGCGATGGCGAATCAACGCATCCAGGACTATCTGCCTTTCGGGGGCTCACGCGCTCTTCAACCAACGCTTCTCGCTGCTCCCCACGCACCTCCACCGGCAAATCCGCCACCTGCACCGTATCGCCCTCACACACCGCGCTGGCATACGCCAGCACATGCCGCAGTTGTCGCACATTGCCCGGCCAGGCGTAGCCCAGCAGCAACTCCAACGCGGCGCTGCCGATACCTACATGGCGTGCTTCCTGCTCCAGCAACCGATTGATCAGCGCCAGCTTGTCCGTGCGCTCACGCAACGGCGGCAGGCAGAAGCGTGCGCAGCCCAGGCGAAAGTACAGGTCTTCGCGAAAGCGGCCTTCACCGACCAATACCGCCAGGTCCCGGTGGCTGGCGCAGATCACCTGGATATCCACTGCACGCGTCTTCGCCGCGCCCAGCGGGGCCACTTCGCCCTCGGCCATCACCCGCAGCAGGCGCGTCTGCAAGGCCAACGGCATGTCGCCGATTTCATCGAGGAACAAGGTGCCGCCATCGGCCTGCACCAGCAGGCCCGGCATGCCTTTGCTGGAGGCCCCGGTAAAGGCGCCGGCGACATAGCCGAACAGCTCGCTTTCAATCAGGTTCTCGGGGATCGCCGCGCAGTTCACCGCCACAAACGGCCCGCTGCGCCGGGCGCTGCGCTCATGCAGTTGGCGGGCGAACACTTCTTTGCCGGCGCCGGTTTCGCCCTGCACCAGCACCGGCAGGTTGCGGTCCTTGACCCGTACGGCCAGGCGCAGGTGTTCTTCCACTCGCGCATCGACCTGCGGCGCCAGCGCGGTGCGTGTCGGTGTACGACGGGGCGCGTTGACGCGTGCGTGCAAGGCGCCAGGCTGCGCCAGCCAGTGCAATTGCTGGGCGGATTGATCGGTCACCGCGCGCAACGCGTCGAGGTCGAACACCTCGCCGATATGCGCCGGCACTTGGCCAAAGCGCAGGCGCAGGGCCTGGCGTGCCTTGCTGTTCAAGGCATGCAAGCGGCCGTCGCGGTCCCAGGCCAGCAACAGGTCCGGTTGGCTGTCGACAAAGCCCGGCGTGCTGTGGGCCTGCAACACCCAGTGCTCGCGGGCGCTGTGCATGAAGAAGGCGTTTTCGATGGCTTCGGCACTTTGCGCCACCAGCTGGCGGACCAGGTGCTGGCTGCGCCGGTCATCCGGGGATTTGAGTGCGGAGGCGTCCATCACCCCGAGCAGGTTGCCCTGGGGATCGAAGATCGGTGCGGCGGAGCAGGTCAGGCCGATGAACGCCGCGCGAAAGTGGTCGCGCTTGTGCACGGTCACGGCGGCCTTGCTGGTGAGCACCGTGGCCACGCCGCAGGTGCCTTCTTCGGCTTCCGACCAACAGGTGCCGAGGTACAGGCCGGCCTTGCGGCAGTCGGTGCGGATCGCGGTGTCCACGCGGTGGTCGATGGTCTGGCCCTGGGCGTCGGTGAGCATCACGCAATAGTCGGCGTGGCGCACGCGATGGTGCAGTTGGCCGACCGCCTCGCCGGCGATGCGCATGAACAGTTCGGCGCGCTCGCGGCATTCCTTGAGCAAGGGTTCGCTGAGGATGCGTGGCCCCTGCAAGGAGCCGGGGTCGAGGTGGTGTTGCTCCATGGAGCGCCGCCACGAATCGAAAATCAGCGACGGCACCGGCGCCTGGGGCAGGCGGTCGGCATTGCGGACCACGCGACTGACGCAGTCGACGTGTTCCCTGGAGTTCGCGGCGAGCATAAGGCCTCCGGTTCTCGATCTTTGTTGTTATGCCCGCCATTAAGCGCGCATGGGTCGCGCGGGACAAGTCTGGCCTGACCAACTGCCCCAGCTGAGACGCCGCGTCTCACCGCGCCTGAGACGCGGCCTGTGCGGTGCAATGCCGCGTCTCATTCTGCGGTGCCGTGCCGCACCACCACAACTGCTCTGGATCAAGGCTTTGCGAGGTTTTTCCGGGCCTTGGCACAGGCTGTGCTGAAGGCCTTGTAGCTGAACACGATCAGCCTTTTGTGTGTCGAGACAACCTGGAGAACAACAAGATGTCCACTCACCTGTCCACCGATCAATTGCTGCATGCCTACACCGTGATGCGCACCATCCGTGATTTCGAAGAACGCCTGCACGTGGAATTCGCCACCGGCGAGATCCCCGGTTTTGTGCATCTCTATGCTGGCCAAGAGGCCAGCGCCGCCGGGGTCATGGCCCACCTCAACGATGACGATTGCATCGCCTCCAACCACCGTGGCCACGGCCATTGCATCGCCAAGGGCGTGGATGTGTTCGGCATGATGGCCGAGATCTACGGCAAGAAGACCGGCGTGTGTGGCGGCAAGGGCGGCTCCATGCACATCGCCGACCAGGAGAAGGGCATGCTCGGCGCCAACGGCATCGTCGGTGCCGGCGCACCGCTGGCGGCGGGCGCGGCGCTGGCGTCCAAGCTCAAGGGCAGCCAGGGCGTGGCCGTGGCGTTTTTTGGCGACGGTGGCTCCAACGAGGGCGCGGTGTTTGAAGCGATGAACCTGGCCGCGATCATGAAGTTACCGTGCCTGTTCGTCGCCGAAAACAACGGTTATGCCGAGGCCACCGGTTCCGGCTGGTCGGTGGCGTGCAAGGACATCGCCGAGCGTGCCGTGGGCTTTGGCATGCCGGGGGTGATCGTCGATGGCAATGACTTCTTCGCCGTGCACGCCGCCCTCGGCGTTGCCGTCGAGCGTGCGCGCACAGGCCAGGGGCCGACGTTGGTGGAAGTGAAGTTGAGCCGTTTCTACGGCCACTTCGAGGGCGATGCGCAAACCTACCGTGGCCCCGATGAAGTGAAAAACCTGCGGGACAGCGCCGACTGCCTGGCGCTGTTCCGCCAGCGTTGCAGCGCCGAAGGCTGGTTGGACGCGGCGCAGTTCGAACGCATCGACAGCGAAGTCGCGCAGTTGATCGAAGACGCCGTGCGCCGCGCCAAGTCCGATCCCAAGCCCCAGGCCGCCGACCTGCTCAGCGATGTCTACGTCGCCTATCCCTAATAACAACAAGCTCTGGAGAGAATCTTATGGCTCGCAAAATCAGCTACCAGCAGGCAATCAACGAAGCCCTGGCCCAGGAAATGCGCCGTGACCAAAGCGTGTTCATCATCGGCCAGGACGTCAGCGGCGGCACCGGTGCCCCGGGCGAACAAGACGCCTGGGGCGGCGTGCTCGGCGTGACCAAGGGCCTGTACCCGCAGTTCCCCGAGCGCGTGCTGGACGCGCCGTTGTCCGAGGTTGGCTATGTCGGCATGGCGGTCGGCGCGGCCACCCGTGGGATGCGCCCGGTGTGTGAATTGATGTTCGTCGACTTTATCGGCTGCTGCCTCGACCAACTGCTCAACCAGGCGGCCAAGTTCCGCTACATGTTTGGCGGCAAGACCACCACGCCGCTGGTAATCCGCGCCATGTACGGCGCCGGCCTGCGCGCGGCGGCCCAGCACTCGCAGATGCTCACCTCGATGTGGACGCACATCCCCGGCCTCAAGGTGGTGTGCCCGGCCACGCCGTATGACGCCAAGGGCATGCTGATCCAGGCGATCCGTGACAACGATCCGGTGATCTTCCTCGAACACAAGATGCTCTACAGCTTGCAAGGTGAAGTCCCGGAAGAGCTGTACACCGTGCCCTTCGGCGAAGCCAACTTTGTGCGCGAAGGCCAGGACGTGACCCTGGTGACCTACGGGCGCATGGTGCACATCGCCCTGGAAGCCGCCGCCAACCTGGCGCGCCAGGGTATCGACTGCGAAGTGCTGGACCTGCGCACCACCAGCCCGCTGGACGTCGACAGCATCCTCGAAAGCGTGGAGAAAACCGGTCGGCTGGTGGTGATCGATGAGTCCAACCCACGCTGTTCCATTGCCACCGATATCAGCGCCTTGGTCGCCCAGCAGGCGTTCTCTTCCTTGCGTGCGCCGATTGAAATGGTCACCGCGCCGCACACGCCGGTGCCGTTCTCCGATGCGCTGGAAGACCTGTACATCCCCAACGCCGCGAAGATCGAGGCCGCCGTGCTGAAGATCGCCGACAAGAGGAATGCCGCATGATCCATACCCTGACCATGCCCAAATGGGGGCTGTCGATGACCGAAGGGCGCATCGATATCTGGCTCAAGCAACCCGGCGACCGGGTGGAGAAGGGCGAGGAAGTGCTGGATGTGGAGACCGACAAGATTTCCAGCAGTGTGGAAGCGCCGTTCAGTGGCGTGCTGCGCCGCGTCTTGGCGCTGAGCGATGAGACCTTGCCGGTGGGCGCGTTGCTGGGGATTGTCGTTGAGGGTGAGGCGTCTGAGGCAGAGATCGATGCCGTGATCGAAGGCTTCAATGCCGGGTTTGTCGCCAGTGCGGCCGAAGCCGAAGCATCGGGGCCCAGCGCGCAAAAGGTCGAGATCGGCGGGCGTCTGCTGCGCTATCTCGACCTAGGCGAGGGCGGCACGCCGCTGGTGCTGGTGCATGGCTTTGGCGGCGACTTGAACAACTGGCTGTTCAACCAACCGGCGCTGGCTGCCGAGCGGCGGGTGATCGCCCTGGATCTGCCGGGGCACGGCGAGTCGGGCAAGCAGCTGCACAGCGGCGATGCTGGCGAGTTGAGCCAGGCCGTGTTGGACCTGCTCGATCATCTCAAGCTGGACCGCGTGCACCTGGCGGGGCATTCCATGGGCGGCTTGGTTTCCCTGACCGTTGCCGACCAGGCCCCCGCGCGCGTCGCCTCGCTGACCCTGATCGCCAGCGCCGGCCTCGGTGCGGACATCAACGGCGAGTACCTGCAAGGGTTTGCCGAGGCCAGCAACCGCAACGCCCTCAAGCCGCAACTGACGCAGCTGTTCAGCGACCCCGCATTGGTGACGCGGCAGATGCTGGAGGACATGCTCAAGTTCAAGCGTTTGGAGGGGGTGGATCAGGCGTTGCGCCAGCTCAACGGCGCGTTGTTTGCGGGCGGGCAGCAGGCGCAGGATTTGCGCCATGTGGTGGGGCGTCAGCCGAGTCTGGTGATCTGGGGCAGTGATGATGCAATCATCCCGGTGCGGCATGCGCAGGGGTTGGAGGCGCAGGTGGAGGTGCTGTCGGGGCAGGGGCATATGGTGCAGTTGGAGGCGGCGGAGCAGGTGAACCAACTGATGGCCACCTTCCTCAAATCCCAAGCCTGACAAAGCTCTAAATGTGGGAGCTGGCTTGCCTGCGATAGCGGTGGGTCAGCTTGCTCATTGGGCACTGATACACCGCTATCGCAGGCAAGCCAGCTCCCACAGTTTTTGACTGCATTTCAACCTTGGCGTTTCAGGGTTTCGCTGGGCAGCTCTTTGAACAACGCCCGATAGCTGTTGGAAAACCGCCCCAAATGCCAGAACGACCAGTTCATCGCCACCTCGGCCACCGTTGTGTCAGCACCGCTCAACAACTCCCGCCGCGCCCCATTCAACCGGCGCAACCTTAACCACTGCGCCGGGCTCATCCCGGTGTAGGTCTTGAAGCCTTGCTGCAACTGGCGCAACGGCACGCCGGCAATCTGCGCCAGTTCCAGCAGGTTGACGGTCTCGTCCGGTGCATCCGCCGCCCATTCGCCGATGCGGGCCATCAAGCGGCGTGCTTCGCTGCGCTTTTGCAACGAGCTGCGGTCCAGGCCGACGCAGGCGTTGTCGAGGATAAACAGGCAGTCGTCGAGCAGTTGCTGGGTGAGGCTGACGGGGTCGCTCACGGTGGCCATTCGCGTCAGCGTGCCACTGAGCCAGCGGGTGAACAGGGCATTTTGCTGGCCGCTCAGCGGGGCCATGAACAGGCCTTCCAGCTTCGCCACATCGAGGCCCTGGCGCTGCACGAACTGCGGGCCGAACACCACGGCCACTTCGCGGTAGTTTTCCGGGGTGATCCAGGTGTTGCGGCTTTCGCCGTTGAGCATATACAGCGCGTTATCGCTGCCGTCGAAACAGAACGCCAACGACCCCGGCGGCGCGTTGAAATGCTGCTCCACCCGCGTGTTCATGCACTCTTCGTACACCTCCACGCCCTGCAGGTCGAGGTAGCGGATCTGCCCGGCAAAATGCCCCGGGGACATCTGCTGGTACTGCTGCACCCAACCGGGTGTGGCGCTGCATTGGGCGGCCACATCACCGGTGGTGAAGGCCTGGACGCGAGAGGCGGTTGCCTGGGTCATGGGAGATCCGTGCGCACTCTATTGGTGCGTTGTGGTTCGTGCAAAGTGGATAGATGCGCTTCGAAGGCCGGCCCAAGATAGACCTCAATGCGCCGGCAATACAAGCCGGGCAACCCTGCCGAGGTCCTTATGAACGCCCCTTTCGATCAGCTGTCCGCCTGGCTGAAAGAACACAAGATTACCGAAGTCGAATGCGTGATCAGTGATTTGACGGGCATCGCCCGCGGCAAGATTGCGCCCACCAACAAGTTCCTGCATGAGCGCGGCATGCGCCTGCCGGAAAGTGTGCTGCTGCAAACGGTGACCGGGGATTTCGTCGACGACGATATCTACTACGACCTGCTGGACCCGGCCGATATCGACATGGTCTGCCGCCCGGTGGCCAACGCCACCTACGTGGTGCCGTGGGCTATCGAGCCCACCGCGATTGTGATCCACGATACCTTCGACAAGCAGGGCAACCCCATCGAGCTGTCGCCGCGCAACGTGCTGAAGAAGGTCTTGCAGTTGTACACCGAGCAAGGCTGGCAGCCGATTGTCGCGCCGGAAATGGAGTTCTACCTGACCCAGCGCTGCGAAGACCCGGACCTGCCGCTGAAAACCCCGGTAGGCCGCTCCGGCCGGGCGGAAACCGGGCGCCAGTCGTTTTCCATCGACGCCGCCAACGAATTCGACCCGCTGTTCGAAGACGTCTATGACTGGTGCGAAGCCCAGGGCCTGGACCTCGATACGCTGATCCACGAAGACGGTCCGGCGCAGATGGAAATCAACTTCCGCCACGGCGACGCCCTCGACCTGGCCGACCAGATCACCGTGTTCAAGCGCACCCTGCGCGAGGCGGCGCTCAAGCACAACGTTGCGGCGACCTTCATGGCCAAGCCGGTGGCCGACGAGCCCGGCAGCGCCATGCACTTGCACCAGAGCGTGGTGGACATCGCCACCGGCAAACCGGTGTTTGTCGACGCCGAGGGCAAGATGAGCGAGCTGTTCCTCCACCATATCGGCGGCCTGCAAAAGTACATTCCCAAGCTGCTGCCGATGTTCGCGCCCAACGTCAACTCGTTCCGCCGCTTCCTGCCGGACACTTCGGCACCGGTCAACGTGGAGTGGGGCGAAGAAAATCGCACCGTCGGCCTGCGGGTGCCCACCTCCAGCCCCGAGGCGATGCGCGTGGAAAACCGCCTGCCCGGCGCCGATGCCAATCCGTACCTGGCAATTGCCGCTAGTCTGCTGTGTGGCTACCTGGGGATGATCGAGAAGATCGAGCCGAGTGCGCCGGTGGAAGGCCGCGCCTACGAGCGGCGCAACCTGCGCCTGCCGATCACCATTGAGGACGCCCTGGCGCGCATGGAGGAGTGCGCCACGGTCAGGCACTACCTGGGCGACAAGTTTGTGCGCGGCTACGTCGCGGTCAAGCGCGCCGAGCATGAGAATTTCAAGCGGGTGATCAGTTCCTGGGAACGTGAGTTCCTGCTGTTGAGCGTCTAAAAAATCCATAAAAGGGGTGTCGATATGCGTCTTGTGCACAAGCTTCTCCCGCTGGCCCTGGTGGCTGCATTCAGCAGCACCAGCCAGGCGGCGCCGACGGTCAGTATCTATAACTGGACTGACTACATCGGCGAGACCACCTTGGCCGATTTCCAGGCCAAGACCGGAATCAAGCCGATCTATGACGTGTTCGACTCCAATGAAACCCTGGAGGGCAAGCTGCTCGCCGGGCGCACCGGGTATGACGTGGTGGTGCCGTCCAACCACTTCCTCGCGCGCCAGGTGAAGGCCGGCGCATTCCTCAAGCTGGACCGTGCGCAGTTGCCGAACTTCAAGAACCTTGACCCCAAACTGCTGGCGCTGCTGGAGAAGAACGACCCGGGCAATGCCCACTCCGTGCCCTATTTGTGGGGCACCAACGGCATCGGCTACAACGTCGACAAGGTCAAGCAGGTGCTGGGCATCGACCATATCGACTCGTGGGCGGTGCTGTTCGAACCGGAGAACATCAAGAAACTCAACCAGTGCGGCGTGGCCTTCCTTGATTCGGCGGATGAGCTGTTCCCGGCGATCCTCAACTACATGGGCAAGGACCCGCGCAGCGAGAACGCCGAGGACTACAAACAGGCCGAGGCCAAGCTGCTGACGCTGCGCCCGTACATCACCTATTTCCATTCCTCCAAATACATCTCGGACCTGGCCAACGGTGATATCTGCGTGGCCTTCGGTTATTCCGGCGATGTGTTCCAGGCGGCCAACCGTGCCAAGGAAGCCAAGAACGGGGTGAATATTGCGTATTCGATCCCCAAGGAAGGCTCCAACCTGTGGTTTGACCTACTGGCCATTCCTGCCGACGCGAGCAACCCGAAACAGGCCCACGCCTTCATCAACTACCTGCTGGACCCTGAGGTGATCGCCAAGGTCAGCGCCTCGGTGGGCTACGCCAACGCCAACCCGGCGGCCAAGGCCTTTATGGACCCGGAGCTGGTGAACAACCCCGAGGTGTATCCGTCCCAGGACGTGCTCGACAAACTCTATATTTCCACCACGCCGACCCCGGCGACCATGCGCCTGATGACCCGCGCCTGGAGCAAAGTGAAGACCAATAAATGATGCAGTCCAGTGACCACGCCCAGTCCTACTACCGTGCTTCGGCGCATGCCATGCCCGAGCGCCCGGCGTTGGGCGGCGACCTGAGCGCCGATGTGTGCGTGATCGGCGGTGGTTTCACCGGCGTGAATACGGCCATCGAACTGGCCCAGCGCGGGCTCTCGGTGATCCTGCTGGAGGCCCGGCGTATTGGCTGGGGCGCCAGCGGGCGCAATGGCGGGCAGTTGATACGCGGCATCGGCCACGATGTGTCGGGGTTCGCCAAGTATGTGGGCGAGGAGGGTGTGCGCTACCTGGAGCGGGCCGGGATCGAGTCGGTGGCGCTGGTGGGGGAGCGTATTCGCGCGCATGGCATCGACTGCGACCTGCGCTGGGGCTTTTGTGAGCTGGCGAATACGCCGGCGCAATTCGCTGCATTCAAGGGGGAACAGGAATATCTGGCGGCGATGGGATATGCCCATGAAACCCGCCTCGTCGGTGCAGAGGATATGCCGCAGGTCGTGGGTTCGACGATGTATGCCGGGGGGCTGGTGGACATGGGGGCCGGGCATCTGCACCCGTTGAATCTGGTATTGGGCGAGGCGCAGGTGGCCGAGTCCCTCGGCGTGCGGATTTTCGAGCACACCGAAGTGTTGGAACTGGTCCACGGCGACACCGTGCAGGTGCGCTGCACCGCTGGTACCGTACGGGCCAACAGCCTGGTGCTGGCGTGCAATGCGCACCTTGAAGAACTGGAACCGCGCCTGAGCGGCAAGGTGCTGCCTGCGGGCAGCTACATCATCGCTACCGAGCCGTTGCCGCAGGCATTGGCGAATGAACTGATCCCGCAGAACCTGGCGCTGTGCGACCAGAAAGTCGGCCTGGATTACTACCGCCTGTCCGCCGACCGCCGCCTGTTGTTTGGCGGCGCCTGTCATTATTCAGGGCGTGATCCGGCCGATATCGCCGCGTATATGCAGCCGAAAATGCTTAAGGTATTCCCGCAGTTGGCAGGTACCGAAATCGCCTTCCAGTGGGGCGGCAAGATCGGCATCACCGCCAACCGTTTCCCCCAGGTGGGGCGCTTGCAGCAGTACCCCAATGTGTTCTACGCCCAGGGTTACTCGGGTCACGGCTTGAACGTGACCCACTGGTGCGCACGCCTGCTGGCCGAAGCGATTCATGCCGGGCACAGCCAGGGCCTGGATATTTTCAGCCAGGTGCCGCACATGACGTTTCCCGGCGGCAAGGTGTTGCGCTCGCCGCTGCTGGCGTTGGGGATGTTGTGGTATCGGGTGCGGGAGTTGATGCATTGAAGCGCCGGCCGTGGCAGGCTGGGCGACGTTTTCCTATGACTTTTGGAGATTTGACGTGCCAACAGCATCCGCAGTAATTGAAATCCCGGTATCCGCTGACAAGGTCTGGGCATTGGTCGGCGGCTTCAACGACTTGCCGAAATGGCTGCCGCTGATCGCCAAGAGCGAGCCGAGTGAAGGCGGGCGCCTGCGTCACCTGACGACCGCCGACGGTGGCGAGATCGTCGAGCGTTTGCAGACCTTTGACAATGTGGCGCGCACCTACAGCTACACCATTGAGCAATCACCGTTTCCGGTGAGTGCCTACCTGGCGACGTTGCAGGTTGAAGCGTTGACGGATGCGTCGGCGAAGGTGACCTGGTCGGGTGTGTTCACGCCGGTGGAGGGTGTGACGGATGCGGCGGTGGAAGAGCTGTTTGCCGGTGTCTACAAAGGTGGGGTCGAGGCGCTGCGGGCGAATTTCCCGGCCTGATTTGACACACAGCACATCTGATGTGGGAGCTGGCTTGCCTGCGATAGCGGTGTATCAGTGCCCTATGAGCAAGCTGACCCACCGCCATCGCAGGCAAGCCAGCTCCCACAGGGTTTTGTGGTGTTTGGGTTACTCGGGCATCAGTTGCTGCCGGCATTCGAGCACCAACCGTGCACCGCCGCTCGCGCTGCTGCCCACTTCCAGCTTGAACCCGTGCAGGTTGATGATCGCCGCGACAATCGACAAGCCCAAGCCAAACCCGCCTTGCTGGTCGTTTTCATCCACGCGATAGAAACGCTGGAACACCGCGTTGCGTTCGGCTATCGGGATGCCCGGGCCGGAGTCGTGTACTTCGATGCGCGTGCTGCCGGCGTCGTTCACGGCGCGCAGGATCACTTCACCGCCGGCCGGGGAGAACTTGATCGAGTTGCTCAGCAGGTTGGCCAGGGCTTCGAACAGCAGGGCGCGGTCGCCGGTAATCCAGGGCAGGGATTCCGGGGTGTCGAGCACCAGTTGCAGCTCGCCTTCTTCGGCCAGCGGCAGGTAGAAATCATGCAGTTCGCGCAGCAGCGGCAGCGGGTCCATCACCAGGAAACCCGAGCGACGCTGGTGGTCTTCCAGCTCGGAGATGCGCAGCAAGCCGCGAAAGCGCGCCATCAGGGTGTCGGTTTCGGTAATCGCATCGTCCAGTTTTACCGCGTAGTGGGAGTCCTGTTCGGCCTCTTGGCGGATGCGGTAGAGCTGCGCGCGCAGGCGGGTCAGCGGGGTGCGCAGGTCGTGGGCGATGTTGTCGCACACGCCCTTGACCTCGTTCATCAGCTTTTCGATGCGGTCGAGCATGGCGTTGACGATGGCGGCGAGCATGTCCAGTTCGTCACGCCGGTTCGACAGTGGCAGGCGGTGGGTCAGGTCGCCGGCGACGATGGCCTCGGCGCTGGCTTGGATGCCGCGAATGCGCCGCAACGGGCGGCGGCGCAGCAGGTGCCAGCCGGCGGCGCCGGGGATGATGGTCAACGACAGCGCCCACAACAGCGCATGCCAGATGATCCGAGTCACGCCAAACAGCGAACCGTTGGCGCGCACCAGCACCAGCCAGCGGCCGTCGTCGGTGTGGGTGGCCACGGCGTCGCAGCTGTCCTTGGGCAACTTGGGGTCGTCGGAGTCGACGCAATTGGCCAGGGCGTGGATCTTGCCGTCCAGCGGCAGGTCGGGCGGCACGGCGCGGATCGGCCCGCTCAGCGGGTTGAATTGTTCGTCGAACAAGCCGTAGGCGTCCACGCCCTTCATGTCGAAGGTCATGCTGGTGGTCAGCGCTTCCACCAGTTCCTCGCCGTCGAAGCGCTGGAACAGGTGCTGGCGCTGCATCAGCGAATGGCGCGAAAGGTCGCCCAGGTAACCCGACACCTCGTAATACAGCACCCCCATGAGGATGCAGCTCCAGGCCACAAACAACGAACTGTAGAGCGCCAGCAAGCGGCTGCTGGAAGAACGCCAGCCCTTAGAGGGGTTCAGCAATGACATAACCGGAACCTCGTACCGTGCGGATCAGCGGCGTGAGGCCCGGTGGATCGATTTTCTTGCGCAGGCGCCCGATGTGCACGTCGATCAGGTTGGTGCCAGGGTCGAAGTGGTAACCCCAGACTTCCTCGAAGATCATCATGCGCGAGAGGATCTGCCCGGTGTTGCGCATGAGGAATTCCAGCAGCTTGTATTCAGTGGGCAGCAGGCTCAGCGGCTGCTCGGCACGGCTGGCTTCGCGGCTGATCAGGTTGAGTTCGAGGTCGGCCACGCGCAGGGCGGTCTCGAATTCCTTGACCGTGCTTTTGCGCCGCAGCAGCACTTCGACGCGGGCGGCCATTTCATCGGAGGCGAAGGGCTTGGTCAGGTAGTCGTCACCGCCGGCGCGCAGGCCGCGCACCCGTTCGTCCACGTCGGAGAGGGCGCTGATCATCAGGATCGGTGTCGACACACCGATGGTGCGCAGGGTGGTCACGATGGCCAGGCCATCGAGTTCCGGCAGCATGCGGTCGAGGGTGATCAGGTCGTAATCGCCGCTCACGGCGCGGACCAGGCCTTCGCGGCCGTTGTCTACCCAATCTACGTCCAGTCCATGGCTACTCAGCTCGGCGACGATCTCGCGGGCTGTTACGGCGTCATCCTCGATGGTCAAAATGCGGGTCATAGGATTACCTGGTGAGCGATTCACACTAGAAGTGCGGGCATTTTGCCAAGAAATGCCTGAACGCTTCCTAAATTAAACTTCATGTTGGCAAAACCACCACCATTTATGCCCCACCGCCGATCCCACAGGTCCTGTGTCTGGCTGGAGGTTGCAGAACGCCTGCCTGGAAGGGTGTGTTCTTGCAAGTTGCATGGTCCTAGGAAGTTCAAGTTATTTAAGTTATTGAAAATGCTAGGTATTTAACTTTCAGGCGACTGGCATGGTGCCTGCACTGTCACTCCCGAGACATGTAACACCATTTTTCCTGCCGGGAGCAAAACAACAATGATCACATCCTCATCCACGCTACAAGAATCGAGCGCGCGCTCCGGGGTTTCCTGGGGGGCGATCTTTGCCGGGGCGGCTGCTGCGGCGGCGTTGTCCCTGATCCTCGTGCTGCTGGGCTTCGGCCTGGGCTTTTCGGCGGTGTCGCCGTGGGCCAACAGCGGTATCAGTGCCAAGGGACTGGGCATTTCCACGATTATCTGGCTGGCCTTTACCCAGATCGTCGCGTCGGGCCTGGGTGGTTACATCGCCGGCCGGTTGCGGGTGAAGTGGGCCAATATGCATGGCGATGAGGTGTACTTCCGTGATACCGCCCATGGCTTTCTGTCCTGGGCCGTTGCCACGCTGGTGGCGGCAACCTTGATCGTCGGCTCCGTGAGCAGCGTGGTCGGCGGCAGCGTGCAGGCGGGGGCCAGCGTGGCCTCGGGTGTGACCCAGGCCGTGGGCACGGCGGTAAAGGGCGATGACTTCGGCTACTACGTCGACAGCCTGTTCCGAGATGACCGCCCGGTGGCCGTCAGCGATGATGCCGCTCACGGCGTGGTTGCACGTATCTTCGCCCGTACCCTGAGCAACGATGGCCAACTCGCTGCCGAGGACCGCGCCTACCTGGCCCAGTTGATCAGCCAGCGCACCAACCTCAGCCAGGCGGATGCCGAGGCACGTATCGACAAGGTGTATGGCGACGCCCGTAAAGCCGTCGAAGACGCCAAGCTCAAAGCCAAGCAGGCCGCGGATACCGCCGCCAAAGTGGCCGCCTACACAGCGCTGTGGACCTTCATTGCCCTGCTGATCGGCGCGTTCTTTGCCAGCTTCGCTGCCACCTACGGCGGTCGTCGTCGTGATGCAGTGGTGTATGTCGAAACCGAACACTTTGTCCGTTAATTCAAGGAGAACATCATGCGCTCGATACTGCTTTTTTTCCTCGGTGTGCCTATCCCGGTCATCATCTTGATCGCCATCTTCATGCACTAAACCTGAGTCTGGCTCGGTCCCCTGTGGGAGCGGGCTTGCTCGCGAATGCGGTCTGTCAGTGACTTATCAGTTGACTGGCACACCGCCTTCGCGGGCAAGCCCGCTCCCACATTTGGTTTTGCGCAGCATCAGCCAACCTGTGACCAGCAAGGTGCTTGCGGCGACAGTCATGATCACCAAGGGAGTTGGGGTGCCATCGGACAACAACCCCGTCGCCCAACTGCTCAATGCTGTCAAAAACATCTGGGTAAAAAAGAACAGCCCCGACGCCGTCCCCGCAATCGCGCCATACGGCTGCAACACCGCCAGCTGACAGGCTGGAATCACCATCCCTACCGACACCATGATCACCACCATCGGCAACACGATCGCCAGCCATTCACCCGGCAACACGGCGGTCGCCGCCGCGAGCATCAGGCTGCCCAGCACATTCAATGCGATGGCACCTGCAATCAACCGATCCGGCTCGAACCGCAGCACCAACCGGCGAAACAGATTCGCCCCCAGCATGTAGCCGCTGATGGTCGCCGCAAACACCAGCGCATAAGCCGTGGCAGACAGGCCATAGCCCCGTTGCAACAACGCCGACGACTCCGCAATGAACGGGAAATACGTGCTGTACACGCAGCCAATGGCCAGGGAATAGCGCAGGAAATAACGGTCGCGCAGGAGCTGACCGTAGATGCGCAACAGATTGCTCGGCGGCGCGGCGGCGACGGCAGGCGGACGGGTCTCGGGCAGGCGGCGAAACACCACGAGGCACAGCACGGCACCGATCACCCCCAGCAGCACAAACAGTCCACGCCAGTTGATGAACGGCAGCATCAGGCTGCCCAGCACCGGCGCGGCCATGGGTGACACGGCCATGGCCATGGAGATCAGCCCCAGCAAGCGCGCCTGCTCGTGACGGTCGAAGTGATCACGCACGATCACGCGGCCGATCACCGTGGTGCAGCAACCGCCGAGGGCCTGGAACAACCGGGCGATGATCAGCACCGTGAGGCTGTCGGCCAGGGCGCAGGCCACGGTCGCCACTACGTACAGCAACAGCCCGGCCAGCAGCACCGGGCGGCGGCCGAAGCGGTCGGTGAGCGGGCCGGCGATCAGCAGGGAAATCGCCGAGCCGAGGGTGTACAGGGTCAGGGTCAGTTGCAGTTGGCTGTCGCTGCTGCGGAAGTGGTCGGCCATGGCCGGCAGGGCGGGCAGGTGCAGGTCCAGGGTGATGCGCGGCAGGGCGATCAGCACGGTCAGCAGCACCAGCCAGAACCCGGTGGAGAGGGCGCGTTGGGTCATGGGAAGTTTCTTCGCAAGGGGTAGGACTCAAACTCTAGTGCCATTGTGGTTTAATCCTGAGGGCCACTTACGGCGCAATGGACTGGACCACTATGAGCCGCGGAAAAGCTGCAACTGCCCTGGACCTGCCGCGCCCCGACAGCCTGCGCGCCGGGAAGCAGCAGGGCGCCTACGACGCCCTGCGCGCGGCGATCCTCAACCGGCAGTTGCCGGCCGGCAGCCGCTTGCCGTCCACCCGCAGCCTGGCGCAGCGATGGCTGGTGTCCCGGGGCACGCTGGAGGCAGCGTTTGATCGGCTGCACAGCGAAGGCTATGTGCAGCGGCTGGCGGGCTCTGGCACGCGGGTGTGTGCGGTGATTCCCGAGCAATTCATTGCCGCACCGGTGGCGAGCGCCGCACCGCGCCGCGAGGTCGTACCCGATCAACCGGACGCGGGCGTGCAGAGTCATGTGCCCTTTGTCGCGCGGCGCCCGGATGCCAGCCTGTTCGACTTGAAGGCCTGGGCCCGTTGTATTTCCCGTGGCTTGCTGACGGTAGGGCCGGGCGTGCTCGAAGCGGCCCATCCCGCTGGCCTGCCTGAATTGCGCGCACAGATCGCCGACTACCTGCGCAGCTATCGCGGTATGCAGTGCGAGGCGGATGAAGTGATTGTCACCAGTGGCATCCGCCACGCCCTCGACCTGATTGCGCGCACGGTGCTCAAGCCGGGTGACAGCGCGTGTGTGGAAGACCCCGGTTATCTGCCGGCGCGACGCTTGTTCGCTCTGGCGGGTGCGCAGGTGCACAGTATTCCCGTCACCGCCGAAGGCCTCGACACCGACCAGCTCCCTGACACGGCACGTCTGGCCTACGTCACCCCGGCCCACCAAGCGCCGCTGGGGCATGACCCTGACGGTATCGCGGCGCCTGGCGCTGCTGGACTGGGCCGCCCGCGCCGATGCCTGGGTGGTCGAGGACGACTACGACAGCGAATACAACTACAACGCCGCGCCGCTGGCTGCGCTCAAGTCCCTGGACAGTGGCGACCGAGTGATCTACTGCGGCAGCTTCAACAAGAACCTGTTCCCGGGCTTGCGCGTGGGTTTCATGGTGGTGCCCAAAGGGCTTCGCCGCTCGCTGCTGCGCAGGTTGCAACTCACCGGGCATTCGGTGGGGGCGACGGATCAGCTGGGGTTGATGGAGTTTCTACGCAGCGGCGCGTTGTGCGGCATTTGCGTGCTTCACGCCAGGCCTATCAGGCGCGACGCGATGCGCTGCTCGAGTGCCTGGCGGGTTGCACGATCAGCGGCCAGCAGGCCGGGTTGCACTTTGTTTTGTGGTTGCCGGTGGGGGTGGAGGAGGGCGATTTCTGCGCCCGCGCTGCGCAAGTCGGGTTAACGCTGCAACCGCTGGGCAAGTTCTGCCATGTCCAGGGCCTGCCACCGGCGGTGATCATCGGCTACACCGCCCTGACCCTGGCGCAGATCCGCTATCACGGCCGCGCGTTGGCGCAGCTATTGATCAATCATCAAACCCCACCTGCTCGTGAATCTCATCCACCTTCAACTCCAAGCGATACGCCACCGCAATAAACAACGCCTGGCACAGGCACAACGTCGCGCTCAACGAGCGGAAGGCAAACGACGAGCCCTCATTCACCAACAGCACCGCGTTCGCCCGCTTGGCCAGGGGCGACAGGTTGCTGTCGGTGATGATCAGGGTCTTGGCCTGATGATGCTGGGCGATGCGCAGGCAGTGCTGGGTCTCTTTGCCGTAGGGCGTGAAGCTGATGGCGATCACCAGGTCATTGGCGCGCACGCTGCGCATCTGCTCGCGGTAGCTGCCGCCCAGGCCGGAGATCAGGTGGATGCGCTTGTTGGTGTGCTGCAGGTTGTAGACCAGGTAATCGGCCACCGCGAAGGAACGGCGCACGCCGACCACGTAGATATTGTCGGCGTTCACCACCAGGTCCACGGCTTTGTCGAAGGCCACGTCATCCAGTTCCAGCCCCAACCGTTCGATACCGGACAAGGTCGCGTTGACGCATTCGCGCGCCAGGTCGCCGCCGCTGGCTTTCTGCGACTTGTTGGCAATCATGCTGCGGATGCGCTGCTGGTAGTTCTGCACCGGCGTGGTCTTGTGGGTGTAGGCCTCGCGAAACAGCGCCTGCATCTCACTGAAGCCACTGAAACCAAAGCGCTGGGAAAACCGCACGATGGCCGACGGGTGCACTTCGCACTCGCGGGCGATGTCGCTGATGCGGTCCACCATGATGCGGTCGCTCTGCTGGCTCATGTAGCTGGCGATGCGCTTGAGCTGGCGGGGCAGGCTTTCATATTCGTCGGTGATCAGCTGCAACAGACGTTCGGCATTGATCGGAGGGCTGGCGACGGTGTCTTCCAGGGTGGTCTCGGGATCGGTGCGGGACATGGGCAATCCTTCTGGCGTGTTGTTCTGTTGCGCTGATGGGTGGCGCAAGTCTACAGGGTAGGCGCAAAAAAATACCCCGGCATCACGGCCCGCGTGGCCTGCTGAAACGATGCACGGCGGCTGGCGTGCCCCTATGCTGACGTATTGGAAAATATATTCCACTAAAAATAATTCTGGAATAAATATTGATTGCCGTCGCCGGACGTTCTAGTCTGCATCCCACCAAGAGCGTTTGCCGTCGCCACGGCGGCACAACGCAGGCTGATAAAAATAACAGGAGCCAGCATGGGCCAGACTCGTTTTGCCAGTGGGCGTCAATTGGATCTGATTTGCCTCGGGCGCCTGGGCGTCGACCTCTATGCGCAGCAAGTGGGTGCGCGGCTTGAGGACGTGTCCAGCTTTGCCAAGTACCTCGGCGGTTCCTCCGCCAATATCGCCTTTGGCACCGCCCGGCTTGGCCTCAAGTCGGCGATGTTGAGCCGGGTCGGCGACGACCATATGGGGCGCTTCCTCGTCGAATCCCTGGCCCGTGAAGGCTGCGATGTCAGCGGTATCAAGGTCGACCCGGAGCGCCTCACCGCGCTGGTGCTGCTGGGCCTCAAGGACCGCGAAACCTTCCCCCTGGTGTTCTACCGCGAAAACTGCGCCGACATGGCCCTGCGCGCCGAAGACATCAGCGAAGCCTTTATTGCCTCCAGCAAAGCCCTGCTGATCACCGGCACGCATTTCTCCACCGACAGCGTGTACAAGGCCAGCATCCAGGCGCTGGACTATGCGGCCAAGCACAACGTCAAGCGCGTGCTGGATATCGACTACCGCCCGGTGCTCTGGGGCCTGGCGGGCAAGGCCGACGGCGAGACGCGGTTTGTTGCCGACCAGAATGTCAGTGCCCATGTGCAGACGATCCTGCCGCGCTTTGACCTGATCGTTGGCACGGAAGAAGAATTCCTCATCGCCGGCGGCAGCGAAGATTTGCTCACCGCCCTGCGCCGCGTGCGTGAACTGACGCCGGCGACCCTGGTGGTCAAGCTCGGCCCGCAGGGTTGCACGGTGATCCACGGCGCAATCCCTTCGCGCTTGGAAGATGGCGCGATCTATCCCGGCGTGCGGGTTGAAGTGCTCAACGTGCTCGGCGCTGGCGATGCGTTCATGTCGGGCTTTCTCAGCGGCTGGATCAACGACGCCAGCGACGAACGTTGCAGCCAGTTGGCCAACGCCTGCGGCGGTCTTGTTGTGTCACGCCACGCCTGCGCGCCGGCCATGCCGACCCCGGCCGAGCTGGAATACCTGTTCAACAGCCCGGTGCCGATCACCCGCCCCGACCGCGACGAAACCCTGCAACGCCTGCACCGCGTGACGGTGCCGCGCAAAGCCTGGAAGCAGCTGTTCATCTTTGCCTTCGATCACCGCTGGCAACTGGTGGACCTGGCCCAGCGCGGCGGCCAGGACACCACGCGCATCAGTGCGATCAAGCAGCTGTTTATCCAGGCCATCGAACGTGTGGAACGCAAGCTGAGCGAGCAGGGCGTCGAGGCCGATGTGGGCCTGTTGGCCGACCAGCGCTTCGGCCAGGACGCGCTCAATGCTGCCAGCGGTCGCGGCTGGTGGATCGCGCGCCCGGTGGAGGTGCAGAACTCGCGCCCGCTGGCGCTGGAACACGGGCGTTCGCTGGGCAGCAACCTGATTGCCTGGCCCCAGGAACAAATCATCAAGTGCCTGGTGCAATACCACCCGGACGACGAACCGCTGTTGCGTCTTGAGCAGGAAGCCCAGCTCAAGGCGGTGTACGACGCCTCCGTGGTCAGTGGCCATGAGCTGTTGCTGGAAGTCATCCCGCCCAAGGATCACCCGTCCACGTATCCGGATGTGCTGTATCGCAGCCTCAAGCGCTTGTACAACCTGGGCATCTACCCGGCGTGGTGGAAGATCGAGGCGCAGTCGGCCGAGGATTGGAAAAAGCTCGATGAGCTGATCCAGGAACGTGACCCGTATTGCCGTGGCGTGGTCTTGTTGGGATTGAACGCCTCGGCCGAATGCCTGGCCGAGGGTTTCCAGCAAGCGGGCCAGAGCACGACCTGTCGTGGTTTTGCGGTGGGCCGCACGATCTTCCAGGAGCCGAGCCGTGCGTGGCTGGCGGGGGAAATCGATGATGAGGCTTTGATCCAGCGCGTGCAGGCGACCTTTGAACAGCTGATCAATGCCTGGCGCAGCGCCCGCGCATAAAACTTGAAATGCATTCCAATGTGGGAGCTGGCTTGCCTGCGATAGCGGTCTGCCAGTCACAGATTCATCGCCTGACACACTGCAATCGCAGGCAAGCCAGCTCCCACATAAAGCAGATCTCAGTGCTATCTGAAAACAATAAAAGGTGCAGCCATGCCCGCAATCCGAATTGGCATCAACCCGATTTCCTGGAGCAACGACGACCTGCCGGCCCTGGGTGGTGAAACACCCCTGAGCACCGCCCTGAGCGAAGGCAAGGAAATCGGCTACGAAGGTTTCGAACTCAACGGCAAATTCCCCAAGGACGCCAAGGGCGTCGGCGATGTGCTGCGCCCGTACGACCTGGCGCTGGTCTCCGGCTGGTACTCCAGCCGCCTGGCGCGGCGTTCGGTGGCGGAAGAAATCGAGGCCATCGCCGCTCACGTCGAGCTGCTCAAACAAAACGGCGCGACGGTGCTGGTGTACGGCGAAGTGGCCGACTCGATCCAGGGCTCACGCATCCGCCTGATCGAACGCCCGCGGTTCCACAGCGAGCAGGCCTGGCAGGAATATGCCGACAAGCTCACTGAGCTGGCGCGTTTCACCCTGTCCCAGGGCGTGCGCCTGGCGTATCACCACCATATGGGCGCCTACGTTGAATCCCCGGAAGACATCGATCAACTCATGAAGCGCACCGGCCCGGAAGTCGGCCTGCTGTTCGACTCCGGCCATTGCTATATGGGCGGCGGCGAGCCCCTCGAGGTGCTGAAAAAACACATCGACCGCGTCTGCCACGTGCACTTCAAGGACGTGCGCAAGCCGGTGGTGCAACTGGCGCGCAACCAGATGTGGAGCTTCCCGGATTGCATCGTCAACGGCACCTTCACTGTGCCCGGCGACGGCGACATCGAGTTTGGCGAACTGCTCGACGTACTGCTGGCCGCGAAGTACGAGGGTTGGTTGGTGGTGGAAGCCGAGCAGGACCCGGCCGTGGCGCCCAGCTATATCTATGCCAAAAAGGGCTACGACACCCTGCGTGCGCTGCTCACCGAGAGGACACAAGCATGAGCCTGTTGGTCAAGAGCAACAAACGCGGGCAAACCATGGTCGCCCTCGAAGACGGGCGCCTGGAGTACGTGGGCTTTAAAGCCTACCGCCTGAGCCTGGGGGAAACCTTGCCGGTCAGCGCCGGTGATAAGGAGCTGTGCCTGGTGCTGCTCAGCGGTCGGGTGAACATCGAAGGCGAGGGTTTCAATTGGCAGAACCTCGGTGATCGCCAGTCGGTGTTTGAAGACAAATCACCGTTTGCCGCTTACCTGCCGCCCGGCACCGTCGCCCAGGTCACCGCCTTGAGCGATGTGCAGATTGCCGTGTGCGCCGCCCCTGGCACCGAAGGCTATGAGCCCCGTCTGATCCGCCCGGACGACTGCAAGCGCAGCGTGCGCGGCAAGGGCGCCAACACCCGCTACGTGTGCGACATCCTGCCGGACACGTCGCCGGCCCATTCCCTGCTGGTGGTGGAAGTGCGCACGCCGTCCGGGCATTCGTCGAGCTACCCGCCGCACAAGCACGACACCGACGATTTGCCGCACCAGAGCTTTCTCGAAGAAACCTACTACCACCAGATCAATCCGCCCCAGGGCTTCGTGTTCCAGCGCGTGTACACCGACGACCGCAGCATCGACCAGGCCATGGCCGTGGAGAACAGCGACCTGGTGGTGGTGCCCAAGGGTTACCACCCGGTCAGCGTGCCGTACGGTTACGAGTCCTATTACTTGAACGTGATGGCCGGCCCCAAGCGTGCCTGGCATTTCCACAACGACCCGCAGCACAGCTGGCTACTGGACCTTTAAGGGGCGCGACATGACCACAACCCGACTGACCATGGCCCAGGCCCTGGTGAAGTTCCTCGACAACCAATACATCGAAGTCGATGGCGTGCAGAGCAAGTTTGTCGCCGGCGTGTTCACCATTTTCGGCCACGGCAACGTGCTCGGCCTGGGCCAGGCGCTGGAACAGGACGCCGGTGACCTGGTGGTGCACCAGGGCCGCAACGAACAGGGCATGGCCCACGCGGCCATCGGTTTTGCCAAGCAGCACCTGCGCCGCAAGGTCTATGCGTGTACCGCCTCCGTCGGCCCCGGCGCGGCGAATATGCTCACCGCCGCCGCGACGGCCACGGCCAACCGTATCCCGTTGCTGCTGTTGCCCGGCGATGTCTACGCCAGCCGCCAGCCCGACCCGGTTTTGCAACAGATCGAGCAGTTCCACGACCTGAGCATCAGCACCAACGACGCGTTCCGTTCGGTGAGCAAATACTGGGACCGCATCAACCGTCCCGAGCAGCTCATGACCGCAGCGATCCATGCGATGCGTGTACTCACCGATCCTGCCGAAACCGGCGCCGTCACGTTAGCGTTGCCGCAGGATGTGCAGGCTGAAGCCTGGGACTACCCCGACTATTTCCTGCAAAAACGCGTGCACCGTATCGACCGGCGCCCGGCCACCACCGCGATGATCGGCGATGCCTTGGCGGCCTTCCGGGGCAAGCGCAAGCCGCTGATCGTCTGCGGTGGCGGGGTCAAGTACTCCGGCGCGAATGCGGCGTTGCAAGCGTTTGCCGAGCGTTTTGATATCCCTTTTGCGGAAACCCAGGCGGGCAAGAGCGCGGTGGTCTCCAGCCACCCGTTGAACGTCGGCGGGATTGGCGAAACCGGCTGCCTGGCCGCCAACCTGCTGGCGCCGGAGGCCGACCTGATCATCGGTATCGGCACCCGCTATACCGATTTCACCACCTCGTCCAAGTCGCTGTTCAAGCACCCGGATGTGAAGTTTCTCAACCTCAATATCAGCCCTTGTGACGTGTTGAAGCTCGACGCCGTGCAAGTGCTCGGCGATGCGCAGCTGGCCCTTGAAGCGCTGGCCGACGCCCTTGGCGATTACCGTTCCGGCTGGGGCGAACAGATCGTGGAGGCCAAGGCGCAGCTGGATGCCGAGGTCGACCGCGTGCACCAGGTGGAATACGACGGCGACGGCTTCGTGCCCGAAGTCGATGACCACCTCGACCGTGGCGTCCTGCGTGAATTCATCGAACTGACCGGCTCGTGCCTGACCCAGAGCCGTGTGCTCGGCGTGCTCAATGACACCCTGGCCGACGACGCCATCATCGTCGCCGCCGCCGGCAGCCTGCCCGGTGACCTACAGCGCGCCTGGCGCAGCAAGGGCGTCAACACCTACCACGTCGAGTACGGCTATTCCTGCATGGGCTACGAGATCAACGCCGCACTGGGGGTGAAACTCGCCGAGCCGAGCAAAGAGGTCTACGCCCTGGTCGGCGATGGCTCCTACATGATGCTGCACTCGGAGCTGGCCACCTCGATCCAGGAGCGGCGCAAGATCAACGTGGTGCTGCTGGACAACATGGCCTTTGGTTGCATCAACAACCTGCAGATCGGCAATGGCATGGACAGCTTCGGCACCGAGTTCCGCTACCGCAACCCCGAGAGCGGCAAGCTCGACGGCGGCCTGGTGCCGGTGGACTTCGCCATGAGCGCGGCGGCGTATGGCTGCAAGACCTACAAGGTCAGCACCGTGGAACAACTCGAAGCGGCGCTGGCGGATGCGCGCACACAAACGGTGTCGACGCTGATTGATATCAAGGTCCTGCCAAAAACCATGATCCACGGCTACCTGTCGTGGTGGCGGGTGGGGGTGGCGCAGGTGTCCACCAGCGCACGCACGAACGCCGCTGCAAAAAAACTCAATGAACAGCTGGCGAAAGCCCGGCAGTACTAATAACAAGAGGAGTTTTTACATGTCGTTGAAGCTTGGAGTCATCGGTACCGGCGCCATCGGCCGTGACCACATCCGTCGTTGCAGCCAGACCCTGCTCAACAGCCAGGTGGTGGCGGTGACCGACATCAACCTGGAGCAAGCGGCCAAGGTGGTGGCGGACTTGAACATCAGCGCCGAGGTGTATGCCGACGGCCACGCGCTGATCAATTCGCCAGAAGTGGAGGCGGTGCTCGTCACCTCCTGGGGTCCGAGCCATGAAGAGTTCGTGCTCGCCGCCATCGCCGCGGGCAAACCGGTGTTCTGCGAAAAACCCTTGGCGGTCACCGCCGCCGGTTGCCGCAAGATCGTCGACGCCGAAGTTGCCTACGGCAAGCGCCTGGTGCAAGTGGGCTTCATGCGCCCGTATGACGAAGGTTATCGCGCCCTGAAAGCAGTGATCGACAGCGGCCAGATCGGCGAGCCGCTGATGCTGCACTGCGCGCACCGCAACCCGACGGTGGGCGAGAACTACAAGACCGACATGGCGATCACCGACACCCTGATCCACGAGCTGGATGTGTTGCGCTGGCTGCTCAACGACGACTACGTGTCGGTGCAGGTGGTGTTCCCGCGCAAGACCAGCAAGGCCCTGGCCCACCTGCGCGACCCGCAGATCGTGCTGCTGGAAACCGCCAAGGGCACGCGCATCGACGTGGAAGTGTTTGTGAACTGCCAATACGGCTACGACATCCAGTGCGAAGTGGTGGGGGAGACCGGTATCGCCAAGCTGCCGGAGCCTTCACAGGTGCAACTGCGCAGCGGTGCGAAGCTGTCGAATGCGATTCTGATGGATTGGAAGGACCGTTTTATCGGCGCCTATGACGTGGAGTTGCAGGCGTTTATCGACAGCGTGCGTGCGGGGCAGGTGGGTGGGCCTTCGGCGTGGGATGGCTTTGCGGCAGCGGTGGCGGCGGATGCGTGCATTGAAGCGCAGAACAGCGAGCAGATTGTGAAAGTGAGCTTGCCGGATCGCCCGCACTTCTACGGCTAACCCACTGAAGAAACCCGATTCAAACTGTGGGAGCTGGCTTGCCTGCGATAGCGGTACATCAGTTACAGATGTGTAGTCTGACACACCGCTATCGCAGGCAAGCCAGCTCCCACATTTGCATCGGGTTTGCAGTTCAAGTAAGGAGTGAAATCATGCGAATCGGACTAGTCGGCTACGGCCACGGAGGGCGCTTTTTTCATGCGCCGCTGATTGCAACCTTGCCCGGCGCCACCTTTGTCGGCGTCGTCACACGATCCCCCGAACGCCGCCAGCAGTTGGCAAGCGACCATCCCGGCCTCAAGGCCTTTGATTCCATCGGCCAGATCGTCGAAGCCGGTGTCGACGCCCTGGTCATCTCCACCACCCTCAAAGGCCGGCCCGCGCTGGTGCTGGAAGCCATCGAACACGGCATCCCGGTGGTCAGCGACAAACCCTTCGCCGCCAACGCCGAACAGGCCCAGGCGTTGATTACCGCCGCCGAACGCCATGAGGTGCTGCTCAGCGTCTACCAGAACCGGCGCTGGGATTCGGACTACCTGACCCTGCGCAAACTCATCGATGCCGGCGCCCTGGGCAGCATCACCCGCTTTGAATCCCGTGTGGAACGCTACAGCCCGCAAGCCGTCGGCAATGCCAGCGGCGGCGGTTGGTTGCGTGACCTCGGCAGCCATCTGGTGGACCAGGCCCTGCAACTGTTCGGTCCGGTGGATCGGGTTTTCGCGCAGCTACAGTTCAGCGCGGAGCACCCGAGCCTCGATCATGGTTTTTTCGTCTCCCTGACCCACGCCAATGGCGTGATTTCCCACCTGTGGGGCAGCGCCTTGCAAAACAGCCAGGCGCCGCGCTTTCGCGTAAGTGGCACCTTGGGTTGTTACACCGTCGAAGGGCTGGACGGCCAGGAAGAGGCGTTGATGGCCGGCAAGACCCCGAAAACGGAAGGCGAGCATTGGGGCGCGGAAGAACACCGGCGCTGGGGCTGGTTCGAGCAAGGTCCGGAACGCGAGCGGGTGCCGTCGGAAAAGGGCTGCTGGACGCAGTTCTATCAGCAGTTGCAACGGGCTGTGCAAGGGCAGGGGCCGTTGCCGGTGGATGCCTATGACGCGCTGGAAACCACCCGTATATTGGACGCCGCACGCCTCAGCGCCGAGCGCCAGCAGGTGGTTTCAACAAAAATAGAATAAAATTCTAAAACATGTTGATATGGAAATTATTTTCCAATAAAGTCTTTTCCAGGTTGCATAAAGTACGCCGCGGACTCGATCCCGGCGACTCAACAAAAACAAGATCAAAAACAACCAGGTACCGTCAGATGAAAATCTTCAACGCTGTACTGCGAGTTTTACGCCCAGCCCTTGCGCCACGCGGCCTGCCCCGCGCCCGGCCGTTCTACTTCTCCTTTCTCAATGTGTTGTGCGTCGAAAACAAAGGCGCGCTGGTGTGCTGCATTCCAGGCGCACCCGTCGTCCGGCTGCCTGCCGAGCTCTGATAAACGCAACGTCCAAAAAACCAACAAGAAAGTGGAGACAGACCGTTCATGAAGACCCCGATCCGTTTTACCGCGCTGGCCTTGTCCCTGTTGCTGGGCAGCGGTGCTGCCATGGCCGCCGACCTGAAGATTGGCGTGACCTTTTCCAGTTTCGATGACAACTACCTGACCAGCGTTCGCGGCTATATGGAACAGCACGTCAAGGCGCTGCCCAAGGGCGATGGCGTGCAGTTGCAGTTCGAAGATGCGCGCGCCGACGTGGTCAAGCAACTGAGCCAGGTCGAGAGTTTCATCAGCCAGAAGGTCGATGCGATTATCGTCACGCCGGTGGACACAGCCTCCACGGCACGCATCAGCAAGGCCGCGACCGAAGCCGGGATTCCACTGGTGTACGTCAATCGCCGGCCAGACCAGAAAGACTTGCCCAAAGGTGTAGCGGCGGTGACCTCCGATGATGAAGAGGCCGGCCGGCTGCAGATGCAGTACATCGCCGAAAAAATGGGCGGCAAGGGCAATATCGTGATCCTGCTGGGTGACCTGGCCAACAACTCCACGACCAACCGGACCAAGGGCATCAAGGATGTCCTGAAAAAATACCCCGATATCAAGATCGAGCAGGAGCAGACCGGTATCTGGCTGCGTGATCGTGGCATGACCCTGACCAATGACTGGCTGACCCAGGGCCGCGAGTTCAACGCCGTGCTCTCCAACAATGACGAAATGGCGATTGGCGCGGCCATGGCCCTCAAGTCCGCCGGGAGCAAGCCGGGCAGTGTGTTGATTGCCGGTGTGGATGGCACCACAGATGGCCTGAACGCGATCGCCAAGGGCGAAATGGCCGCGTCGGTCTTCCAGGATGCCAAGGGCCAAGGCGTCGGCGCGGTGGACGCGGCACGCAAGTTGGCGAACAAGGAGGCGACCGAACAGAACATCGTCATCCCGTTCAAACTGATCACGCTGGACAACCTCAAAGACTTCAAATAACAACAATAAGCCAGCAGGGCAGCTGCGGCCGCCCTGCCGATGGAGTACCTCCCTATGCTCGCTCAAGCCACTGTCTCGCAGCCTCTCGGCGTCCAGCCGATTGAGTTGGAAGAACCCTACCTGTTGGAAATCGTCAACATCAGCAAAGGCTTTCCCGGCGTCGTGGCCCTGGCCGATGTGCAACTGCGGGTACGCCCGGGTACGGTACTGGCGCTGATGGGGCGAGAACGGTGCGGGCAAGTCGACGCTGATGAAAATCATCGCCGGCATCTACCAGCCCGACGCCGGGGAAATCCGCCTGCGGGGCAAGCCCATCGTGTTCGAGACGCCGCTGGCGGCGCAAAAGGCCGGGATCGCGATGATCCACCAGGAACTCAACCTGATGCCGCACATGAGCATCGCCGAGAACATCTGGATCGGCCGCGAGCAGCTCAACGGCCTGCACATGGTCAACCACCGCGAAATGCACCGCTGCACCGCCGAGTTGCTGGCCCGCCTGCGGATCAACCTGGACCCGGAAGAACACGTCGGCAACCTGAGCATCGCCGAGCGGCAGATGGTCGAGATTGCCAAGGCGGTGTCCTACGACTCCGACATCCTGATCATGGATGAACCGACTTCGGCCATTACCGACAAGGAAGTGGCCCACCTGTTTTCGATCATTGCCGACCTCAAGTCCCAGGGGCAAAGGCATCGTCTACATCACGCATAAAATGAACGAAGTGTTTGCGATTGCCGATGAAGTGGCGGTGTTCCGCGACGGGCATTACATCGGCCTGCAACGCGCCGACAGCATGAACAGCGACAGCCTGATCTCGATGATGGTGGGCCGTGAGCTGAGCCAGTTGTTCCCGGTGCGCGAGACGCCCATCGGTGATCTGCTGATGTCGGTGCGCGAGCTGACACTGGACGGCGTGTTCAAGAATGTCTCGTTCGACCTGCATGCCGGCGAAATTCTTGGCATTGCCGGGCTGATGGGCTCGGGCCGCACCAATGTGGCCGAGACCATTTTCGGCATCACCCCCAGCAGCAGCGGTCAGGTCACCCTGGACGGCAAGGCGGTGCGCATCACCGACCCGCACATGGCCATCGAGAAAGGTTTTGCGCTGTTGACCGAGGACCGCAAGCTCAGCGGCCTGTTCCCGTGCCTGTCGGTGTTGGAAAACATGGAAATGGCCGTGCTGCCGCACTATTCGGGCAATGGTTTTATCCAGCAGAAAGCCCTGCGCGCACTGTGCGAAGACATGTGCAAGAAGCTGCGGGTGAAAACCCCGTCCCTTGAGCAGTGCATCGACACCTTGTCCGGTGGCAACCAGCAAAAAGCCTTGCTCGCGCGCTGGTTGATGACCAACCCACGCTTGCTGATCCTCGATGAGCCGACGCGGGGCATCGACGTCGGCGCCAAGGCCGAGATCTACCGCTTGATCTCCTTCCTTGCCAGCGAAGGCATGGCGGTGATCATGATTTCGTCGGAGCTGCCCGAAGTGCTGGGCATGAGCGACCGGGTCATGGTGATGCACGAAGGCGAATTGATGGGCACCCTGGATCGCTCCGAAGCGACCCAGGAAAAAGTCATGCAGTTGGCTTCCGGTATGACGGCAGTTCACTGACGTACAGAATAAAAAAGGTGATGGGCTATGAACGCAATAACGGATAACAAACCGGCCACGGCGCCGACCAAAACCCGCCGGCGCATGCCGACCGAGTTGAGTATCTTCCTGGTGCTGATCGGCATCGGCCTGGTGTTCGAGTTGTTTGGCTGGATCGTGCGCGACCAGAGCTTCCTGATGAACTCCCAGCGCCTGGTGCTGATGATCCTGCAAGTGTCGATCATCGGCCTGCTGGCGATTGGCGTGACCCAGGTGATTATCACCACCGGGATTGACCTGTCATCCGGCTCGGTGCTGGCGCTGTCGGCGATGATCGCTGCCAGTTTGGCGCAGACTTCCGACTTTTCCCGGGCCGTTTTCCCGAGCCTGACGGACTTGCCGGTGTGGATCCCGGTGGCGATGGGGCTGGGCGTGGGGCTGCTGGCGGGGGCGATCAACGGCAGCATCATTGCCGTGACCGGCATCCCGCCGTTCATTGCCACCCTCGGCATGATGGTCTCGGCCCGTGGCCTGGCGCGTTACTACACCGAAGGCCAGCCGGTGAGCATGCTGTCTGATTCGTACACGGCCATCGGCCATGGCGCGATGCCAGTGGTGATCTTCCTGGTGGTGGCGGTGATCTTCCATATCGCCCTGCGTTATACCAAATACGGCAAGTACACCTACGCCATCGGCGGCAACATGCAGGCGGCGCGGACCTCCGGGATCAACGTCAAGCGCCACTTGATCATCGTCTACAGCATCGCCGGTCTCCTGGCGGGCCTGGCCGGTGTAGTGGCCTCGGCGCGTGCGGCCACGGGTCAGGCTGGCATGGGCATGTCCTATGAGCTGGATGCGATTGCGGCTGCCGTGATCGGCGGTACCAGCCTGGCGGGCGGGGTAGGGCGCATCACCGGCACGGTGATCGGCGCGCTGATCCTGGGCGTGATGGCCAGCGGGTTTACCTTTGTCGGGGTGGATGCGTATATCCAGGACATCATCAAGGGCCTGATTATCGTGGTGGCGGTGGTCATCGACCAGTACCGCAACAAGCGCAAGTTGAAGCGTTAAAGGGCGGCTGTGAGCTGCAAGTCACAAGTTGCAAGCCGCAAGCTGCAAGCAAGACGGGCTTTACAGCTTGTCGCTTGCAGCTTGCGGCTTATAGCTGCTTTAAGAACTTTCCTGCTATAAACGCACTCCGATAACCGTCCAACAAGCCCGTCCTGGTGCTTTTAAGGGTTATCTCGGAAAAATTGCCTGTCTTTTCAGTTGCTGCGCCCTCAAGTCGGCCTTAGACTGCCGCCCCTCGTAAATTGAGTGCCGGGTGGCGCTTGAAATGGATGGCGCCCTTCCGAGACCTGCAGAGGTCGGCCGGAACGCTCCCTTATTCGCCTTAATGCACGTATTTTTTATAGAGAAATCAATGACAAAGGAAAAGTTGCTGGCCATGCCGGCGGATGACTACATGAATGCCGAACAGCACGCTTTTTTTGAGCAGTTGCTGCAAGACATGAAAGTGGAACACCACGAGCGCATTGAACAGAACCGTATCGCCATTGAAAGCCTGGACACCCCGGCCGACCCGGCTGACGCCGCTTCCGTCGAAGAAGAGCGCACCTGGCTGGTGAATGCCATCGACCGCGACCAGCGCATGCTGCCGCAACTTGAGCGTGCACTTGAGCGTATCAAGGAAGATTCCTTTGGCTGGTGTGATGACAGCGGCGAGCCTATCGGCCTCAAGCGCCTGCTGATCAGCCCGACCACCAAGTACTGCATCGAAGCGCAAGAGCGCCACGAGCAGATCGACAAGCACCAGCGCCAAGCCTGATGCGCTGAAGCTGGGGGGCGCAGACGTGGCCCCCAGGCAATACCCGTTACGCCCCGTCTATTGATCTGCTGCAAGCTACCCCACTAAAGGCCCATGGATAATGGCCAGATAGTGGCGTTTAATGCAGCGACAATAATGACAAACAGTGGGGTAACGACGATGGCTGGAGACGGATCTCTGATGGGCGCAGCAGTGCCACCGCAAACGGTGGCGCGCGGGCTGCCCGGCTGGCTGACGCCGCTCTTGCAGAGCACCGCCCTGGTGCTGATCCTGTTGGGCCTGGTGTTTGCCGGCCTGCCGCTGTACCTCTGCCTGCCACTGGTTTTGCTGGTGACCTGGCTGCCTCGCCTGAAAAGTCCTACGCCCGTTGTCGCGCAGTCCGCTGCCACGGACGCGATTGGCGAGTTGACGCGTGATTTGTCCCATACCACCAGCCATAACGCGCTGTCCGCTGCCGGCGTGGCCTACTCGGTCAAGCAACTGGCCGCTCGCCTGCAATCGCAGTTGAGCGCGGCCAAACAGATCGTCAGCAGCGCCGAAGTGATGATCGGCACCGAGCAGGTCACGTCCCAGCTCAGCCGCCAGGCGCTCGGTGCGGCCAGCCAGGCCCATCAGCGCAGCACCGAAGGGCGTGAGGTGCTGGCGCAGTCCATCACGCGCATGCACCAGCTCAGCCAGCGTGCCAATGCCAGCCGTGAATTGATCGAAGCCTTGAGCCAGCGCAGTGAGGAAATCCAGCGGGTGACCCTGGTCATCCAGTCCATCGCCAGCCAGACCAATCTGTTGGCCTTGAACGCGGCGATTGAAGCGGCGCGGGCCGGTGAGCATGGTCGTGGGTTTGCCGTGGTCGCCGATGAGGTGCGCGGGTTGGCCGGGCGTACCGCCACGGCGACGGATGAAGTCGGGGTGATGGTCGCCGATATCCAGCAGCGCACGGCCCAGGTGGTGGAGCAGATTCGCCAGTTGTCGGCCGACCTCAACACCGGTGTCGAGCAGGTGGAGCACGCCGGCGAGCAACTGTCGAACATCGCCAGCCTGGCGGCGGATGTGGAAGGGCAGGTCAACGAGATCGCCCAGGGCACCGACACCAACCGCACCCAGCTCGACAGCCTGTTCCATGCCGTGGAGCAAATGCGCAGCGACCTGGCCGTGAGTGACCAGCAAACCCGGCAACTGGCCGACGCCGCCGTGCAGATGGAAGGCCAGGCCGAAACCATCAGTGAGCGTCTGGCCGAAGTCGGGCTGGATGACTATCACCAGCGCATCTACGACCTCGCCCGTGAAGGCGCGAGTCGTATCGCCGCGCAGTTCGAGGCCGATGTGCTGCAAAACCGCATCAGCCTGGAGGACTTGTTCGACCGCAGCTACACGCCAATCCCGAACACGCGGCCGAGCAAGTACCACACGCGCTTCGACGGATACACCGACCAGGTGCTACCGGGGATCCAGGAGGCGTTGCTGCCGCGTCACGAGGGCTTGGTGTTCGCCATTGCCTGCACGCCGCAAGGCTATGTACCGACGCACAACAAGGCGTTTGCCCAAGCCTTGACCGGCGATGCCCAGGTGGACGCGGTGCAGAATCGCACCAAGCGCAAGTTCGAGGACCGCACCGGGATTCGCTGTGGCAGCCATCAGCAGGCAGTATTGCTCCAGACCTACACCCGCGATACCGGCGAGTTGATGCATGACCTGTCGGTGCCGATCATGGTCAAGGGCCGGCACTGGGGTGGGTTGCGACTGGGGTACAAGCCGGAAGGCGTGTAGGGGGGCGGGGTTCAGGAGGTCAGCGCGCCTGAATCGACGGCGGTCTTGAGCGCCTTGGCGGCTTCCTTGCCCGCGATGGCGGCGGCGTCTGCGGTCTTGAACCAACGGTCCTTTTCCACCTGGTGCGTGGTGACAGCCTTCAGCGGCGGCTTGGCGCGCATCACGATGACCGCTTGAAACTCCCCGTCCACTTCCCTGGCGTCGCCATGGATGAAAAATTCACCAATATCAAATTCCGTCACGTATAGCCTTCCCTTCAAGGTAACTGCACTGATGAAACCTGACCCGCAGGGGGCAAACTTCAATGGACGGGCCAGTATGGCAGTTGTTGGCGGGCGGCGGCGCAGTAAAGTCAGCCAGGTGACGAAACGATTGCGCCATGGGGGTCATACAGGCTGGCTTCCAGTTCCTTGGCCAGTTTGCAGGCCCGGATATGGTCGCTGCGAAAGCCTATGACCCGGCCACTGGTCACTTCGCGAATATGAAAGAAGTTCCGCCCGGCAGGTACAACTTGGTAAAGAACCGAATTCGAGTACCCACTGAGGCTTGGCAGGCAGTAGTATTGGCGCTCGTCTTGCCGGGATGAATGAGTGCTGGCAGACGCAGTGTTGTGTTGGCGTGGTTGCATGGTCAGCTCCTTTCGGTCGATCGTCGTGACACGCCAGCAGCGTTTCAGGTGGTTTTGACCTGTGCTGCTGTTTTAGTATTGTCGTCGCCGGCCGATATTAGGTTCCATGCCAGGTATTTAGTTTTGTGTAGCCTGTCGGAAGCTACGCTTTTTAATAGGGTTATTCTCTGAAGCGGGTCGCCCCGTATTCTCGGGTCGGCGAACCTGTGATTTGCTGTGATGCCTGGTGACCTTGCACAAGGTCCATCGAGTACGTCTGTACTCGTCTTGGGGCGCAGCATCGGGAGTCTCTTCAGTTTTTTTCAATGAACAGGTTGTGTGATCGAGCCGTAACGGCCGTATTTTTGTGCTGTCCGCTCTGGCGGTCGGCACTTCTTTTGATGTGGGGGCGTTTCCTTGGCAGTCAGTAATCTGGATATGCACGCGTTATTCGTGCTGGGTGATTTGCGCGCAAAGTTGGTCAAGCTGTTCCAATCCCGTTTTGTTTATGTCACTGAACAGACGCCGGAAGGTATTTACATCGCCGAGATTGATACCGAGACGGCGCTGGTGGTGGATGACAAACAGCGCCTGGAACTCAAGGTGGGTGACCATTTTCGCGCGGCGGTGTTGCCCAGTCGCGAAGGTGGCAAGTTTGAATTGAAGTTTCGCGATATCAAGTTGACGGTGTATGGCCTGGGTGATTACGCCTTTGTTTCCAGCACTGAAGGCCAGGGCATTGTGTTCAAGGAAGGCCACAGCGTGATGCTGGTGTTTGCCGCCAATGAGCAATTGCAGGAAGGCTTGACCAAGACCCTCAAGGCCGTGACCGGCAAGGCCGCCAAGTGGCGCAAGGGTGAACTCGTCACGTTCAAGGCCAGTGAGTGAGTTGTAAACACCACGTGTAATCCGTATCTCCCGGAACCTCTACTACAGTTGAGTTGACTTAACTATTCAGAGGCTTCGCGCATTGGCAGCAAAGCCGTCCGCTGTTGCTGCGAAAACGCGAGGTACGCAGGCATGAAGGGAATTAGAGCGCTGTTGGCCGTGTCGCTGACGACACTGAGCCTGTCGATGGTTTCATTGCCGGTATCGGCCGCCCAGGCGCCGATTCATTTCGCCGACCTGAACTGGGAAAGCGGCAGCCTGATCACCGAAGTGCTGCGGGTTATCGTCGAAAAGGGCTATGACTTGCCCACCGACACCTTGCCGGGCACCACCATTACCCTGGAAACGGCCCTGGCCAAGAACGACATCCAGGTGATCGGCGAAGAGTGGGCCGGCCGCAGCCCGGTGTGGGTCAAGGCCGAGGCCGAAGGCAAAGTGGTGGGCCTGGGGGATACGGTCAAGGGCGCGACCGAAGGCTGGTGGGTGCCGGAGTACGTGGTCAAGGGTGACCCGGCCAAGGGCCTCAAGCCACTGGCACCGGACCTCAAGCGCGTACAGGACCTGGCGCGCTACAAGGACGTGTTCAAGGATCCGGAGGCGCCCGGCAAGGGGCGCTTTCTCAACAGCCCGATCGGCTGGACCTCCGAGGTGGTCAACGCACAAAAGCTCAAGGCCTATGGCTTGAGTGACAGCTACGTGAATTTCCGCAGCGGCTCGGGGGCGGCGCTGGATGCCGAGATTGCTTCGTCGATCCGCCGGGGCAAGCCGGTGCTGTTCTATTACTGGTCGCCGACGCCCTTGATGGGGCGCTACAAGTTGATCCAGCTGGAAGAGCCGGCCTTTGATGCCGATGCCTGGAAGACATTGACGGATGCCGATAACCCCAACCCCAGGCCGACGCGGTCGTTGGCGTCCAAGTTGAGTATTGGTGTGTCGACGCCGTTTCAGCAGGAACACCCGCAGATTGCTGCGTTTTTCACCAAGGTTGAGTTTCCCATCGAGCCGCTGAACAAGGCGTTGGCGACGATGAGTGAGAACCACACCGCGCCACGGGAAGTGGCGCAGGCATTTCTCAAGGAACACCCTGAGGTGTGGAAGGCGTGGTTGCCGGAGGATGTGGCGCAAAAGGTCGAGGCCAGCCTGAACTGACCCGATTTTCCCGATGTGTGGTGAACAAAATGTGGGAGCTGGCTTGCCTGCGATGGCATCGACTCGGTGTACCTGATGTACCGAGTTGTCTGCATCGCAGGCAAGCCAGCTCCCACATGAGTTCAGCGCCCACAGGTTTCACTGCATTCCAGGTCTAGAACCTGGTTTGTACGGCCAGCTCGAACGTTCTCGGCGACCCCAGGTAGTAAGCCGGTGAAACATGGGCAAACTCGGCATACACCTCGTTCGTCAGGTTGCGTACTCGCCCGGTCACCGAGGTGTGTTGATCTACCTTGTAGCGCAGGAACGTGCCAAACAACGTGTACGCCGGCACGCTCAGGGTGTTGGCGTTATCCGCATACACCTGCGCCACATACCGCGCATCCACACCGCCTTGCCAGTCCTCGGCAAAGTCATAGGTCAGCCACAGGTTGCCCACGCGCTTGGGTACGTTGGTCGGGGTGTTGCCCTTGCGTGACACCACCGCGCCGCTGGCGATCTTCTCGTTGAACTCGTCGTATTCGGCGTCCACCCAGGCGAAGTTGCCTTCGGCCAGCAACCGTGGGGTGATGCGCAATGAGCTGGCCAACTCGAGGCCTCGGGAGGTCTGTGCGCCCACGGGAATGCTGCTGGTCGGGTCCAGCGGGTCGGTGACGGCAAAGTCCTTGCGCTCGATCCGGTAGGCGGCAACGGTGGCCGAGCCGCGGCCGTCCAGGTAATCGAACTTGCTGCCCACTTCCCACTGCTTGCCGGTGGACACATCGAACACCTGGGTCGTGGTGGTCGGCTGCTCGGCGGCCGTGCTGTATTGCACGTAGACATTTGCCGAGGGGATGAACTGGTAGGTCAGGCCGACGCGTCCGGTCAACGGCTCCCAACGGCGTTTGAAGTGCCGCGGGTTGGTGGCGGTCACCGTGCTGTGGTTGGTGACATCCAGGTCGATGGCGTCATAGCGCAAGCCGGTCAGGAGTGAGAGTTTATCGGTAAGGCCCAGGCGGTTTTCCACGAACAGGGCACGGGTGGTGACCTCGTTGGTCTTGTCCTTGTTGACGCTGGGTCGGGTGCCCGGGATGGCATAGAAATGCCCCGGGTCGAAGTGGTTTGGGTCAACCGCGCTGTTCCCCGCAGCGCGCAGCGGGCTGCTGGTGGTGCTGTTGATTTTGTATTCGAAGCCGCCGGACCAGGTGGTCGCCAGGCCAAAGACGCTGGCGTCGTGGCGCAGCTCGAACTGGTTGCCATTCTGCTCGCCCTGATGGCGCACCTGATAGGCGGTCGAGCGGTTTACCGCGCTGTTGTCGGCGTTGTACTGGTAGGTTTCCAGGTTGCGGTAGTCGCGCTGGCTGTCGAGGTGATAGAGGGTGTTTTTCAACGTGGTACTGTCGTTGATCCGGTAGTCGATGATCGACCGCGCCCACAGGGTGCGCTGCTCATATCGGCCATCGGCGACGTTGTAGTTGTTGAAGCGGTTGTGCCGGTCGATCTTTAACTCGCCCGCCTTGGGATTGAGCACCGGGGTGCCCCAGTAAGGGCTGTCCTCATGTTCGTCCTGGTATTCCAGGGCCAGGGTGTGGGACAGGTCCGGCGTGAGGTCGCTGAGCAGGGAAAACGCCAGGCTCCAGGCCTCGCGTTGATCGCGCTCGATGTAACTGTGGTTGGTGTTGCGGCTCACATCCAGGCGCGCGTAGTGCTGCACCTCGGCGCCTGGCTCGGTGAGGGCGTGGTTGAGGCCGAAGGCGATGCCGGTGGTGTCGTAGCTGCCATAGCTGAGTTGGCCTTGCGCCGCCTGTTCTTCGCGGCCGGCGAGCTTGGTCACGTAGTTGAGCGAGCCGCCCACGGAGCCGGCACCGTTGATCAGCGAGGAGGGGCCGCCCACCAGTTCCACCCGGTCGTAGATCCACGCGTCCACCGGGCGGGCCAGGCCGGTCGCGACGTTGATCCCGTTGAACATCTGGGTGATCTGGCTGCTGGTAAAACCACGATAGGACACAAACCCGCCAAACCCAGGCGGGGCGCTGGCGTTGACGCCGGGCAGGGTGTTGGCCGCATCGCGGAAGGTCTTGGCGCCGTGGCGTTCGATATCGTTGCGGTTGGCGATGGCCACCGACGCCGGGGTTTCCCGCACGCTGAGCCCAAGCCGCGAGGCCATGCCGCTGGATTGATCCAGCGCCAGGCCGGGTTCGGCGCTTTGCTCGCCATCGATGGTGGTGGGCGCCAGCTCTAAGGCCCAGGCGCAGACAGGCAGGCAGCCGAACAGGCCCGCCAACAGGGGTAGATGTTTCATGGTTGAATCCTGAAATACTTGGCTTGAAAACAACGCACCGCCGCGCGCACTCCCTCAGGGATGCACTGCTCGGTGCAGCTCAGACAGCGAAGGGATCAGGCGACAGCAGGTGGCGCACGCGGGTGCGCCGTGGGCCAGGTGAAGCGGGCAGGGATGTCAGCGGCCAGCACCACGGCAGGTGGTGGCGCATGGGGTTGGGGCAATACCGCCACATTCAGGCTGGAACTGAGGGCCGGGCCCATGCCGCCGCTGGAGCACAGCGGGCAACCGAACGCCTTGGCCAGGGTCGGCAGGCTCTCATCCGTGGAGTTGGCAGGGGCGGGCGCCTGGGTGCGCGGGTCCACCGTACAGAACTGGCCGCCGATGCCGTTGAGCTGCATGCCGACCATCTGCCCGTGACCGATGCTGCAGGCGAACACATTGAACAGGACGCAGCAGTAGAGCATCCAGGCAATGAGTGAGCGGTCGGTGCGGGCGAATTTCATGGGGCGGCACTTTACCATCAGCCGCCGACGAAATGCCTGCAAAAAAACGCAAGGCGACTATCCTCTTTCGGACTTTTCCAGGGAGAGCCAGCCATGAGCTTTGTCATTGCGCGATGGATCGTCGGGGTGTTTACCTGCATCAGCATGGTCCACCTTTACTGGGCTGCCGGTGGCAAGCTCGGCAGCCTCGCCGCCATCCCCCAGCTGCCCGGCGAATTTGCCCGTGGGCCAAGGCCGGCGTTCAAGCCTTCGGCTCTGGGCACCTTGCTGGTGGCACTGGGCTTGGTGGCGATTGCGTTGCTCGTGTGCCTGCGCGCCGGTTTGTACTTTAGCGCGGTGTCCCATGGCGCGTTGCAGTGGGGGATCAGCGCGATAGCCCTGGTCATGTTTGCCCGGGCGATTGGCGATTCGGAGCTGGTGGGTTTTTTCAAGAAGGTCGGTGGTTCGCGGTTTGCCCGGCTGGATACGTATTTCTATTCGCCGCTGTGTTTGGTGCTGGGGGTGGGATTGCTGGTGGTGGCGTGGGGTTGAAAACACACCCGCGCAAATAAAAACCGCTCTCATCCTTGCCCGAACTGGCGAGCTGCCCGTCATGGTTAATAGACCCTCTATTACCCAGGACTTCCCATGTCGCTTGCCCGTCCCCTGCACCCACTGGCCCTGTCAGTGGCGATGGCTTTTGCTGCTGTGCCGTTGCTGAATACCCCATCCGTTTGCGCCGCCGAGAGCGCCAGCAGCGTGCGCGGTTTCTCGATTCCCGCTGGCGATTTGAGCCAGGCCCTCAATAGCCTCGCCGAGCAGGCTGGCCTGGTGCTGGCGTTCGATGCCGGCCTCACTCGCGGCAAACACAGCAATGGCTTGAGCGGGCAATACGCCACCGATGTGGCATTGAACCAGTTGCTCGCCGGCAGCGGCCTGCAAGCGCTGAAGCTCTCCGCCGACCGCTATCGCCTCGAAGCCATCCCGGATAACGGCGCGGCCATGGAGTTGCAGGCCACCACCATCAGCGGCGCCTATCAGAGCGAAAGCCCGACCGGGCCAGTAGCCGGTTACGTGGCCACCCGCAGCCTGTCGGGCACCAAGACCGACACGCCGATCATCGAGACCCCGCAGTCGATCTCCATCGTCACCAAAGACCAGATGCGCGCGCAGAACGCCGAGAGCCTCAACCAGATCCTGCGCTACAGCACGGCCGTGGTCCCGGAAACCCGTGGCGCCACCGCCTCGCGTCTCGACCAGTTGACCATCCGCGGTTTTTCGCCCGCCACTTACCTCGATGGCCTGCGCATGCCGTCGAGCCGCGACGCATTGCCGCAAAAAGACGCCTTTGACCTGGAGCGTGTCGAAGTCCTGCGTGGCCCGGCCTCGGTGCTGTACGGGCAGGGCACGCCCAGTGGTGTGATCAACATGGTCAGCAAGCGCCCGTTGGACACACCGTTTCATGAGGTGGGCGTGGAGTACGGCACCTTCGACAAGAAGCGCACGACCTTCGACCTGAGCGGCCCGATGGATGACCAGGGCGTGTATTCCTATCGCGTGGCCGGGCTTTTCGACGATGCCGACGGGCAGGTGGATCACACCGAAACCCGCCGCCAGGCCCTGTCCAGCGCCTTCACCTGGCGCCCGGATGACGATACCTCGCTGACCTTGCTCGGGCATTTCCAGAAGGACCCCAAGGGCGCGTCCTACGGCTCGGTGCCGGCGTGGGGCTCGGTGCTGCACAGCCCGACCGGGCACGATATCGATGTGGGTTTCTATGATGGCGAGAAGAACTTCGAGAAAAGTGACCGCGAGTACTACTCCATCGGTTACGCCTTCGAACACCGCTTCAACGACGTCTGGACCGTGCGCCAGAACGCGCGTTACCTGCGCAGCGAAGGCCAGTACCGCAGCCTCTACAGCAACTACCTGATGACGGACTATCGCACCATCCGCCGTTCGACCATCGCCAGCGATGTGAACATGGACGCCTACACCCTCGACAATCAGCTGCAGGCCAAGTTTGATACCGGCCCGTTGCAGCACACCGTGTTGATGGGCCTCGACTACCAGAACACCAGCACCGACACCAAGTCCGGCTCGGGCGTCTACACCGCCGGGCCGACCCTGGATATCTTCAACCCGGTGTACGGCGCGGCGGTGCCGGTACCGGCATACACCACCGACGGCACCTCGCGCAGCGAACAGACCGGCGTGTACCTGCAAGAACAGATGAAGTGGGACAAGTGGGTACTGCTGCTGGGCGGGCGCTATGACTGGGCCAGCACCGATAACAGCACCCAGACGATCAGCACCGGCGCCAAGAGCAAGTCGTCCCTGGACAGCAAGGCCTTCACCGGCCGCATCGGCCTGGTCTATCTGTTTGATAACGGCCTGGCGCCGTATGCCAGCTACTCGGAGTCGTTCAACCCGCAGTCGGGTACCGGCTACGGCGGCTCGGTGTTCAAGCCGACCGAAGGCAAGCAGTATGAAATCGGCATCAAGTACCAGCCGCCGGGCAGCAACAGCTTTATCACCGCGGCGATTTTCGACCTGCGCCAGAGCAATGTGCTGACCACCGATCCAGATCCAACCCATCTGTGCGGCACCGGTCGCTGCCAGAGCCAGGACGGCGAAGTGCAATCCCGTGGTTTTGAACTGGAAGGCAAGGCCAGCCTCAACGACAACCTGGATATCACCGCGGCTTACGCTTACCTGGACAACCGCATCAGCAAGTCCAACAGCACCGTGCGCTATGCGCCCATCAGCGACATCGGCGTAGGCCCGGCCATCGCCGCCGAAGGCACCACCACCTACGCCGTGCCTCGCCACACGGCGTCGGCCTGGGCGGACTACACCTTCCATGATGGCCACCTCAAGGGCTTCGGTGCCGGCGCCGGTGCGCGTTATGTCGGCTCGTCCTGGGGTGATACGGCCAACACCCTGAAAGTGCCGGGCTACACCTTGTTCGACGCGGCGGTGCACTACGACATCCCGAACATCACCAGCCTCAAGGACAACCTGCGCCTGGCCCTCAACGCCACCAACCTGGCGAATAAAGAGTACGTCGCATCGTGTTATTCCTACTCGTGGTGCTGGTATGGCTCACAGCGCACGCTACAAGCGAGTGCCACCTATCAGTGGTGATAAGGCACTTTAATGGCCCCTGTGTAACAAAATCCTCGGCAGAATCGCTTTTATTTTCAGGTGGTTAGTTGGGGATGTTAATGCGCTCTGTTGGAATCATGCTGATCGCCTGCTCACTGGCAGGCGGCGCGGCTGCCGTGCAGGCACGGGAGCTGCGCGAGGGTGACAAGTACATGTGCAGCTGGGGCGCGGGCACTGCCGCCAGGGCCCAGGAATTGAAGCTGTCGGGGGTGTCGTTGTATGCGGCGCGGCAGAAGATCCAGACGATCAAGTTCAACAAGTCGTGGATGCGCATGATGGCCATGGGCATCACCGAACAGACCTATGACAGTCGCTCGCGGCTCAAGCCCGAAGCGATCCGCCAGAGTTTTTACCAGGATTGCGTGCGCTACAAAGTGGCGCGCAAATAGCCGGTTCAGTGCGACAGCGGTGAGCTGGCGTCTTCCTGGAAATACACCTTCGCCGTTTCAATAAACCGCCGATTGGCCTGGGACAGGTATTCGCTGCCCCGCCAGCACAGGTTGAAGTGCATGAACTGCGCGGGTTCGAACGACACCCCGGCCAAGCCGGGTTCCTGTTCCTGAACCGAGCGCAGCAGGGTGGACAGCCCCATGCCACTGCGCGTGGCGGCAATCACCAGCGGCACGAAGTTGCTTTCCAGGGCGACGTTGAAACGCACCCGGGCATTGCTGCAAAACGCATCCAGCAGGTGACGTTGCAGGAAGGTGTTGTCGAACACCAGCATCGGTTCACCCCGCAAGCGCTCTGCCGCGACCGAGCCGGCGCTCGCCAGCGGGTGCTGCTCATGCATGCATAGCACCATCTCATCGCTGCCCAGCAATACCGAGTGCCAATCCGGATCGACGCGCCGCGACTCCAGCAGCGCCACATCAATATCCCGTGTTGCCAGGCGCGCGCTGATGTCATCGGCACTGCCTTCCACCACGTGCATGGCAATGCCCGGGTAATGCGCGCGGAACTGCATCAGCAGCTCAGGAATATGACGGATGCCGTACATCGGCGGGATGCCGACGCGGATTTCGCCGCTGTGCAAGTGCGTCAGGTCCTGTAACTCTCGACGGGCACCGGCCAACCCTTGCAGGCAGGCTTCGGCGCGGGCGAGGAACAACTGGCCTTCGGCCGTTACGCTGATCTGCCGCGTGGCGCGGTTGAACAGGGCCACCCCCAGCTCATCTTCCAGGCGGCTGACCGCCATGCTCAGCGCCGGCTGCGCCACATGCAGGGCCTGCGCGGCCTTGGTAAAGCTGCCTTGGCGGGCAATTTCCACGCAGTATTCCAGGGCTTTCAGGTTCACGAGGGCTCGCATAACAAAGAGTGATGGGTTGCTTCACAAATGGATATTTTTTGTGATGATGGACAGTCTATAACCTGTCGGCATTCTTCTCCATGCCGGACATCATCATGACCCTCAACCTTCGCCAATATTGGCTTGTCACCCTGATTGTCGGCGCCTTGGGCGGCAGCCTTGCGCAGTGGGCCGACTGGCCGTTGCCCTGGGTGATCGGCTCATTGCTGGCGGTATTGATCAGCCGATGCGGCGGCGCGATGGTTCCGCAAATTCCCCATGGGCGCGAAGCCGGGCAGTTGATTGTCGCCGTGGCCATTGGCTGCCATTTCACCTTGCCGGTGATGCAACAAGTGGTCGCGCACCTCGGGTTGATCGTCACGGCGGTGCTGCTGACGCTGGTGCTGGCATTGGGTTCGGTGGGGCTGCTGCACCGCTGGGGCGTGGCCTTTGGCACGGCATTTTTTGCGTTGATGCCGGCCAACTCCACGGAGATGGTCCACCTGGGCCGCCAGCGCCAAGCCGACCCCGGTTTGATCGCTGCCGCCCACAGCCTGCGCCTGTTGCTGATCCTGCTGGCAGTGCCAGCCGTCGCGACCTTTGGCTTGGCGCCTACCGCTGCCCCCGCGCCATTGCCGGTGATCTGGCCCTGGCTGATCTTTATCCTGGGCATCAGCCTGCTGGCAGCGATGGGGTTCAAACGCTGCAACCTGCCCAATCCCTGGACCTTTGGCCCGTTCCTGATTTGCGCCGTGGGCGTCGCCTGCAACAACTTGTCGATGAGCATGCCCGGCTGGCTCAGTGGCGCTGGCCAGCTGCTGATCGGCTGTGCATTGGGCGCGGCGTTTGACCGCAGCTTTTTCCGCCGCGCCCCGGGTTTTCTCGCCAAGGTGCTGGTGTTGCTGAGCGGCTCGATAATCGCCACTGCGCTGGTGGCGTGGGCATTGGGGATGTGGCTGGGGATGCCGTGGCTGTCGCTGGCCCTGGGCATGATGCCCGGCAGTGCGCCGGAGATGAGCCTGACCGCCGAGGCCTTGGGGTTGGCCGTGACGTTGGTGACGGCGATGCAGGTGATGCGCATGCTGCTGATCCAGGCGGCGTGTTTGCCGTTGTATCGGCTGCTGAGCTGCTCTTGGATAGGCAGAGTGAGCATTGCTGCTGGACCTGTGGCGAGGGAGCTTGCTCCCGTGACGGACTGTCCTGCGACCGAGTCTCACCGGATGTAAATCGGTTCAACTGTGGGAGCTGGCTTGCCTCTGCGATAGCTATGTGTCAGGCGCTGAGGCTTTTTTGGCCGGAGTACATATCCGTTATTTAGGTAACTGCTGATATTGGTTCCGCCCTTACGGCGGCTCACTTTTGAAGAGCGCAAAAGTAAGCAAAACGCTCTTGCCCCACCACTCGGCACCTCGCCTAGGCTCGGTGTGCCCGAACGCAGGCTTGAATCCGTGGGCCGCCGCCACGCGCCATCCATGGCGCGAGGCGGCTAACCCGGCGTCCTGCCGGGTTACCCACGGATTCAAGCCTGCGTTCGGCCAGCGTGGTTGACGGGGCGCCTAAGATCAAAAGCCAAATCAAAAGCCAGAGCCAGAGCTTCGGGTTTTGTCAGGTCCAGTCGTTGTGTAGATACCAAACCTGTGACCCTCTAGCGAGGCGGTTTACAAAACCACGACAATTGCTGTGTTTCTATTTGCATACAATTGCGCCCTTCAAAAGGAGGCAACTATGCAAGCCCTTATTCGAGCCGCGACTCAGTATGACGTCGAGAGTCTCTTCACGCTGCGCACCTCGGTTGTACAAAACCATTTGAGTGTCGAGCAGATGGCGGATCTGGGCATTACGCCGCAAGTGCTGGCCGACAGTATTCGCCAAGCGCCTTGTGTATGGATGGCTGAAGTCAACGGCCAGCCTGCGGCCTTCTCGATGATTGACCTGGCCGCAGGCGAGGTGTTTGCGATGTTTGTGTCGCCGGCCTACGAGAACCTTGGCCTGGGGCGCCAACTGATGGCAGTCGCCGAGGCGGCGTTGTTTGAACACCATGAAACCCTGTTCCTGATAACGGATGGGCGTGACGAAATCCGCGCCAACGGTTTCTATCAACGGCTGGGCTGGACGATGGTTGGCTCTGTCGAGGGCGACGACGTACGTTATGAGAAGAGCAGGGCGCGGTAACGCCATGTCCGCGCCAGAGACGTCGCCCTCTAACAGCCTGCGCCACTTCGCGGTCGGCGTGCTGTGTGTCGCGGTGCTGTTGGGCGGTTACTTCATGCATATCAACGCCAACGCGGATCGCCAGCGGGCCGAGGCGGCTGAGCGGTTGTTGCTCTGCCAGCAGGTGGAACGTATGGCCGGTGCCGCCGCGTCCGGTGGCTTGAAACTGGGCGACAGTTGCGAGAGCAATCGTCGTGAAGTGTCAGGTCGGATGAGTCAATAACCATCTTTTATAAGGGGGAATATAAGACGCAAGTATCCCCTTACTTGCACCAAAAAGTGGCACTCATATACCCGGCCACCTTAAAAAACATGTGGTTATTGAATGACTTACGGCTGTTTTAATCCGACGAAAGGATGGATTTTTACTTGTTACAGCTTTTTACAATCGCTACTATAGCCGGGCGTTCACCTCCCACGGTTTATGCATTTTTAAATCCCAAGTTTCCATCAGCTACTTGGGATTTTTTTTGCCCGCGATTTGACCCGGCGTCAAACTTCAATAGCGGCAAACTCCGCGCGCATCCGGCCATTGCGTTTGGCCTGGTACAGCAACTTATCGACCTGTTCGACAAACCCCAGCATTGCGCTGCTGGGTGTCACGGTGTGGGTGCCCACGCCGAGGCTCAGGCTCAGCCATTTCGAGACCGGGGAAAACCCATGTTCGATCTGCTGCTGACGTATCAGATGCAGGCAGCGTTGCGCGACGAGTTTGGCCGATGCGGCGTCCGTTTCCGGCAACAGCCACACAAACTCTTCACCGCCGATGCGCGCGATGAAGTCCCGTGGGCGGTTGGCCGCTTGTGACAGGGTGTGTGCCACTTGGCGCAGGCATTCGTCGCCCTTGATATGGCCGTAGTGGTCGTTGTACTGCTTGAAAAAGTCGATATCGAGGATAATCAACGACAGGGGCAATTGGCTGCGCTGGGCGCTGGTCCATTCGCGCTCCAGCACGGTGTCGAACATGCGTCGGTTGGCGATGCCGGTGAGGCCGTCCTGGAAGGAGTATTCCTCCAGTTGTTTCTGCAGGCGGATCAGGTGTTCTTCGGTCTTCTTGCGTTCGCTGATATCGAACATAAAGCCAATCAGCGCTTCGACTTCGCCGTCCTTGCGCACCACATGCACCACATCGCGGATCCATACGTAGTCGCCGTTCACCGTCAGCGCGCGATAGTCGGCCTCGTGGTCCACGCCGGCGCGGGATTGCGACACGCAGAAATTCACCACGTACTCGCGATCATCCGGGTGCATGCGTTCGACCCAGTCATCCACGCTGACCCAGCTGTGTGGCGTCCAGCCCAGCAGCGTTTCGATCTGCGGGCCGATATAGCTGAAGGTCATGGTCTGCCAGTCGATGCGCCAGGGGATGGCCTTGGTCGATTCCAGCAGGGTTTTGTACACATCGCTGTCGGGCTGGCTCGGGGGGACGATGCTCATGGGCGGCTGCTCGGGAGGTGGCGAAAAGCCAAGAGCGTCTGGTGATCGCGGGTGGGAGTCAAGCCTTCGCCGTGGTAGCAGACGAGAGGTCGTGTGCTGGGTTTCTGACGCCAGCGGGCCAGCGTTTTTCGGGCAAAATGCGGCGTGGCTAACACTTTTGCATTAATTCTCCAGATGCGCCCAAACCTCAACTACTCTGGTCGAATCCAACCAGCAGGGTAGAACCCAGGGACGGGGGCTTATCATGATTTCCATCATCGAACTCAATCGCATCATGGCCGTGGGTTTTCTGCCACTGGCCTGCGACTGCACCCTTAATGGCGACGGCTCGCTACGCATCAGCGTGTTCGAGCCGGTGTCCGGGCGCGTCGACCTGTTGCTGACCCGCGTGTCGCCCGAAGGTCTGGACAGCATCCGCTCCATCTCAAACCTGATTGGTGAGCTGCGCACCGAGATCAAGGCCGGGCGCCGGGGTTTTGCGGCGGTCGGTTAGCTGTTGACGGTGTCTGTGGTGGTTGTGACCGCGCCGTAGTAGCGCCAGCAGCAATGGCGGTGTTCGGGCAGGATCACGCAGCCGCTGAGGCTGGCGATCAGCAGGGCGGCAACCAGCATGGATAGGCGACGGGACATGGTATTTCCTCTGGGTGTGTGCGGCGTTATTCCTTTAACGCACTCGGCCGCCTAAATCCGTCGCGCGCCTTTCAAACATTTCATCCAGCGCTGCCATCCCCTGGGCAATACTGCCCTTCACGCACTTGCGGAACAATCTGCGCACCCTCGCGACGGATTTTCCGGCACCCGCCGTTCAATCCATCAGCCGCGGACATTTTCGTCCGCCGCATGAAGGAGTTGCCATGAGCACACTGGCCCAATTGCGCTATGCCTTGCTGGTCCCGCTGGTTTTTGCGGCGCTTGTCAGCACCCCGACGTTTGCCCAGACCGAAGTCATCATTCGTCAGGCGCCGCCGGTGGAGCGTGTCGAGGTGATCCCCGCCGGGCGCCCGGGTTACGCCTGGGACCGTGGCCATTGGGGTTGGCAGCGCGGCGCCTATGCCTGGGTGCCGGGGCACTGGCAGCCGGTGATGCGCAATGCGCGCTGGCAGCCGGGCCACTGGGAATCCCGTGGCCCCAACTGGTACTGGCGTGAAGGCCGTTGGATGCGTTGAGACCTGCTACTTAGCCTGCGGACCGAGAATTAGCCGATTGAAAGACACTGATCCGGACGTTGAGCTGCTGGCGCGTATCGGCAACAACGAGCCTGCGGCCGTCAACGAAATGGTGACGCGCAAACTCCCGCGTTTGCTGGCGCTCGCCAGTCGGATCCTGGGGGATGCCGACGAGGCCAGGGACGTGGCCCAGGAGAGTTTCCTGCGGATCTGGCGCCAGGCGGCCAACTGGCGCGCCGGGGAGGCGCGCTTTGATACCTGGTTGCACCGGGTGGCGCTGAACCTGTGCCGGGACCGTTTGCGCCGGCGCAAGGAGCGCCCGCTGCACGAAGATGAGGCGCTGCAACTGGCCGACACCGCGCCGTCGCCCGACGAACACCTTGAAGCCGCTGACCGCAGCGCGCGGATGGCGGCTGCGTTGGCCGCATTGCCCGAGCGCCAGCGCGAAGCCATCGTGTTGCAGTATTACCAGGAGCTGTCGAACATCGACGCCGCGGCCTTGATGGAGATCAGCGTCGAGGCACTGGAGAGTCTGCTGTCGCGGGCTCGTCGCCAGTTGCGCAATAGACTTGCCGACACACCAGGGCTTGCCCGCCCAGGAAGGGAAAAACCATGACGCCCGAACGATTCGCCTATTTGGCTGATGCTTATGGAGCCAGCCTGCATCGCTGGCCTCACGCTGAACAGGCGCCAGCCCAGGCCCTGCTCGACAGCGGCAACCCCAGCGCCCGCCAGGCCTTGCACGAGGCCGCTGGGCTGGATACGCAACTGGACGGGGCACGCCGTGCTACAGACCGATCCGGTGCTGGTCCGGCAGATTCGCCAATCCGCACCGCGACGGGCGTCATTTCTGTCGCGGCATGCCAGTTGGCTATCACCCGCCGGCCTGGTGGGCGTGGGCATTGCCGGCATCGCCGCCGGGGTTGGTGGCTTCGATGAGCGTGCCGCTGCCGATGCTGTCCTCCGAAGTGCTGCCCAGCGTCTTCGATCAGGGGGATGCGGAAGTGGTGTTTAGCGTTAACGCCGAGGAAACCGAACAATGACGACCAAGTCCCTTAAACCGTGGTTGGCGGTATCGGTGTTGCTCAACGTGTTTTTGATCGGTGGCGTGGGCGGTGGTCTCTACCATTGGATGGCGACGGCCAAACCCGTCGAAGCCATGGTCAACCAGCATGGCTTGCGCCAGGCGATGTTCAAGTTGCCGCCTGATCGCCGCAGGGAACTGCGCTACCTGTTGCGGCACAATCGCGCCGACAGCCAGCCGTTGATCATGGCCGGACGCGAAGCCCGGCTTGGGGTGATCCAGCAACTGCAGGCGCCGACACTGGACCGTGACGTATTGGTGGCTGAGTTGGCCAAGGCCCGCGCAGCCGATATGGCCTTGCGCGCGCTGGTGGACACGACGCTGGCACAGTTCGCCACTACGTTGCCCCAGGATGAGCGCCAGCAGCTCGTGGAAGCGTTGTATGTGCGCGGGCAGGCCAAGACAGGGCGAAAATGAAGGCTGCAGGTGACGGAAACGGGTGCTAGCAGTCGACTATTTCATTACAAGGTTTTGCAGTCCGATATTCACCCTCGGGGCTCCAACACGGGAGGTACAGGGGGCGCGAGGGTTGCGCTTCTGCACGCGGTGATTGTCAGGTTACGCGCTTGTGGCGTGGGCCTCGGGGGATGTGGATACTGCGCCCTTGATGAAAACGCACAAGGTAAACAGATGAACACCGTCCGTTGGGGCATGATCGGTTGTGGCAGCGTCACCGAGTTGAAGAGTGGTCCCGCTTTCTACAAAGTGCCCGGTTCAGCCTTGGTGGCTGTCATGGGGCGTCGTGAAGAGGTCGTGCGCGATTACGCCGCACGCCATGGCATTGCCCGCTTCTACACCGACGCCCACGCGCTGATCAACGACCCTGAAGTGGACGCGGTGTACATCGCCACGCCGCCCGCCAGCCACCTTGAGTACAGCCTGATGGTGGCGGCGGCCGGCAAGCATTGCTGTGTCGAGAAACCCATGTCGATGAATGCCGAGCAAAGTGCGCTGATGCAACGCACCTTCGAGCGCGCCGGCTTGCATCTGTTCGTCGCCTACTACCGCCGCTCGCTGCCGCGTTTCCAGCAGGTGCGGGATTGGCTGCGGGAAGGGCGCATCGGCGAGTTGCGCCACCTGACCTGGACCCTGTGCAAACCGCCTGCCGCCGAAGATGCCAGCGCAGCCAACTGGCGCACTGACCCGACGATTGCCGGTGGTGGCTATTTTGCCGACCTGGCGAGCCATGGCTTCGACCTGTTCCAGTATCTGGCGGGGGACATCATTGAAGTGGCCGGCTTTACGTCGCGCCAGGAGGGTCGTTACGCCGCCGAAGATGCAGTGACCGCCAGCTGGCGTTTCGCCTCGGGTGCACTGGGCATGGGCTGCTGGAATTTCGTCGCGGACCGCCGTGAAGATCGTGTCGAGTTGATTGGCAGCCGCGGCCGTATCGAGTTTTCAGTGTTCGACGAGCAACCGTTGCGGCTTGCAGGCGAGACAAACGAGGTGCTTGAGGTGCCTTGTCATGCCCATATCCAGTGGCATCACGTGCAGGGCATGAACGCGCATATCCGCGGTGAGGCGGAGCATCCGTCGTTGGCCATCGAGGCGTTGAAGACCGACCGGATCCTCGACAAGGTGCTACAACGTAACCCCCATCATCCCGGGTAGGCGCAATAGGGTGAGTTTTTTCAAGGAAGCCGACAAATGAAATACTGGATGGTGTTGTGGCTGGTCATGGCCACAAGTGCAGCCGCCGCCCCGCGTAGCCAAGGGACGCCGGGGGAGTTTGATTTTTATGTGCTGTCGCTGTCGTGGTCACCGACGTTTTGCCTGACGCACCCGGACAACGAGCAGTGTTCGGGCAAAGGCTATGGTTTTGTGCTGCACGGTTTGTGGCCGCAGTACGCGCGGGGTGGCTGGCCGGCATCATGTGCCCCGCAGGCACGGTTGACCCGCGAGGAAATGAACAAGGGCGCGGCGCTGTTCCCGACCCGTGCGCTGCTCAAGCATGAATGGGCCAAGCATGGCACCTGTTCCGGGCTTGCGCCGTTGGACTACCTGGACAAGACCGACGAGGCGCTCGGCGTGGTCGTTATCCCGCCGCAGCTGCAGCCGTTCAATACCCCGCCTGCGTTGCCGGCCCGTGAGATCGAGGCGCTGTTTCGCGAGAGCAACCCGCGCATGGGCAACCATGGCCTGGCGGTGATCTGCAAGGGCAAGGTGTTGTCGGAAGTGCGCGTGTGCCTGACCAAGGACCTGGCGTTCGCCGGCTGCCCGCGCAGCGTGAAGAGCACCTGCCGCGAGGGCGATATCCGCATTCCGGCCCAGCGCTAAGGCAGCATTGCTACACGATAGCGCTCATCGAAGTCCTCGGCCAACTGCGCCAGGCTGACATCGCCCAGGCGCTGCAACAGCAGGGCCTGGGCCTGTTCGAAGGCGTCGGTCAGGGCGGCGTTCACCGCCTGTTCCACCAGGCATTCCGGGTGGTCGGTGGACAGGCCGATGGCAAAGATCGACGGTGTGCCCAGGGCGCGGTGAATATCCAGCAAGGTGATTTCACTCAAGGGTTTGCCCAGCGTCCAGCCGCCCTGGTGGCCCTTTTCCGAGCGTACATAACCCTTCTCCTTGAGCAACCCGAGCGTGCGCCGCACGACCACCGGGTTGGTGCCGAGCATCTGTGCGATGGTCTCCGAGGTCGCGCGTTCTTCATGGCGGCCCATATGGATCAGCACGTGCAGCATGCGCGAAAGCCGGGTGTCGTTTCTCATCAAAAAACCTCAGGGTCGATTCGCTGCGAAGTATCGTTCGTAACCTAAAAAGTTGCGAGACTTTTGACGCTGTATTTTCATGTAACTTATGGTGTGCCGTGATAGCGCAAGGACCCCCTGGCGCAGAAAAACACGGAGGCACCCATCATGCTGTATGACGTCATTATCGTGGGCGGCAGTTATGCCGGCCTGTCTGCGGGCCTGCAACTGGCAAGGGCGCGGCGCAAGGTGCTGGTGATCGATGCGGGGCAGCGACGCAACCGGTTTGCCGCGACTTCCCATGGTTTTCTCGGCCAGGACGGCCAGGCGCCCGACCTTATCGCCGCCGAGGGGCGCAGCCAACTGATGGAGTACCCGACAGTGAGCTGGGTGCAGGACAGCGTACTCAAGGCCCATGGCCAGGCGGACGGGTTTCGCGTCAGCACCCAATGCAACGGCGAATTTGACGCCCGCCGCCTGATCCTCGCGACCGGTGTGGTGGACGAGCTGCCCGCTGTCGAGGGCCTGCAGGAGCGCTGGGGCTCGCGGGTGTTCCATTGCCCCTACTGTCATGGTTATGAGCTGGAACAAGGGCGCATCGGCGTATTGGCCAGCTCCGCGCTGGCAATGCATCACGCGCTGATGCTGCCGGATTGGGGGCCGACCACGTTGTTCACCAACGGCATGTTCACCCCGGATGCCGAGCAACGGGAGCAGTTGGCGCGGCGTGGCGTCAACCGGGAAAGTGGCGCGGTGCGCCGCATCAGCGGTGAGCGTGCCGATGTGGAGCTGGAAGACGGCCGGGTTTTCAGCCTGGATGGCCTGTTCACGCTGCCGCGCACGCGAATCAGCCCGCTGGTCGAACAGTTGGGCTGCGCAAGGCTCGATGGCCCCACGGGCCCTTATGTGGACACCAACGAAACCCGCCAGACCTCCGTCCCCGGCGTGTTTGCCTGTGGCGATGCGTCCCTCGCCGCCGGTTCCGTGGCGTTGGCAGTGGCCGAAGGCGTGCGTGCCGGGGTGGGCACGCACGTGTCCTTGATCAATGGCTGAGGTACACCGGGCTGTCGGTGGACAGCGATGCCTTCACCCCGTGACTGGTGTCGCTGACCAGCACTTCTTCGCGGTCCTCGGCCAGGGCTTGCAGGGTCAGTGCGACCACTTCCTGGGGCGTGCTTTTCGGCGCCTGCACCTCGGCGACCATGTCGGTGTCGATGTAGGCGGGGTGCACGCCGATGACCAGGGTGCCCTGTGCGCGCAACTCGCCGCGCAGGCCGTTGGTCAAGCCCCACTGGGCGGACTTGGACGTGCTGTAGCCACCCGTCCCCGGCGGGCTCAGCCAGCTCAGTACCGAGAGGACGTTGATCAGCGCGCCGCCGCCCTGGCCGGCAAGGATCGGTGCGAACGCGCGGCTTACGCGCAAGGTGCCAAAGGTGTTCACGTCAAAGTGCTGCTGCAGGTTCTCGACACTGTCTTCGGCCAGCAACGAGCCGTACTGGAGAAAGCCCGCGTTGTTGATCACCACGCTGACGTCGCGGCACTGCTGCGCGGCGTGCTGCACGCTGGCGGCGTCGGTGATGTCCAGGGCGATCGGCGTGCTGCCTGGAATGTCCACGCTGGCAGGGTTGCGCGCGCCGGCGTAGACCTTGGCCGCGCCGGCTTCGAGCAGCGCAGTGACGAACGCTTTGCCCAGGCCACGATTGGCGCCGGTGACCAGTACCACTTTTCCACGAATGTCCATGCTGAACTCCACGCTGCGAATTAGGTTTAATGATGAAACCGTTTTTATCCTGAGCGTACTGGTCCTATAATGCAACCATATTTTCCCGACGGCCGGAGGCCCGACAATGAAACGCAAATGCCTGGAAGGCGATGGCTGCCCGGTGGCTCGCGCCCTGGACGTGGTGGGCGACTGGTGGACGTTGCTGATAATCCGCGACGCGTTTGCCGGCGTGACGCGTTTCGGTGATTTTCAGAAGCACCTGGGCGTGGCCAAAAATATTCTGGCCACGCGGCTCAAGGACATGGTCGAGCAAGGCTTGCTGCAAACCCTTGAAGTCGGCGCGCGCAGCGAGTACCAGCTGACCGACAAGGGCCGTGCGCTGATGCCGGTACTGGTGACCCTGGCGCAATGGGGCGAGGCCCACACCGAACCTGAGTGGGGCGGTACGCGGCTACTGGATGCGCGCTCGCTCAAACCGTTGCGCAAGGTTGAGATCCTGTCCGAGGATGGCCGGGTACTAGGTCTCGACGATATCGTCACCCAGGTGCCAGCGCCTTAGACGTGAATGCCCCGAGGGGCATTTTGTGCAATACCGCCCGTGACGCGCCCTTTACCGTGACGCCATCTTCTGCGTCATGACAAAAAGGGAATCGCAATGAGCTTGATCATCTCCATGGCCGCCTTCGCCCTGGCCACCTCTATCACGCCGGGACCGGTCAACGTGGTCGCCCTGAGTACCGGGGCGCGCTTCGGTTTCGCCGCCAGCCAGAAACACGTGTTTGGCGCCGCTGCGGGTTTTACCTTGCTGCTGGTGTTGATCGGCTTGGGGCTGCATGAAGTACTGGTGCGTTGGCCGCTGTTGACGCAGTTGATCCAGTGGGGCGGGGTCGCCTTCCTGCTGTACATGGCCTGGAAGCTGGCGATGGACGATGGCCGGCTCAATGCCGAGGGCCGCGCCACGGCACCCTCGATGCTCTATGGCGCGATCATGCAATGGCTCAACCCCAAGGCCTGGCTGGCGTGTGTGGCCGGGATGGGCTTGTTTGTCGCAGATGGCGACGCGCGCCAGGTGTGGCTGTTTGCGGCGCTCTATCTGGTGATCTGCTACCTGTCAGTGGCGTGCTGGGCCTATGCCGGCACCTTCCTGCGTCGCTACCTGGATAACCCTCAGGGTGTGCGTGTGTTCAACCGCTCAATGGCCGCGTTGCTGGTGGCCAGTGTGGGTTATTTGCTGATGGCTTGAGCACGTCGCGGTACTGCCCGGGCGTCGCGGCGAAATGCTGTTTGAAGGCCCGTTGGAAATGCGCCTGGTCGGCAAACCCTGCGGCCAGGGCCACATCGGCGATCAACTCGCCCTGGCGCAGTTGCGTGCGGGCAAACTGGATGCGCTGGTTCACCAGAAAAGCGTGGGGCGTGAACCCGTAGTACTGCTTGAACGCGCGGATCAGGTAAGACGGCGACAGCTCGGCGGCGAGGCAGATGTCCTCCAGTTTCAAGGCTTGGGTGCACTGCGCGCGGATGTATTCGGCGGCCCGTTCCAGCTTGTGGTTGACCTCGCGCAACGGCGCTTCGGCGGGGTTGAGGCGCTGTTGGACTTCACTGAAGTAACTCACCAGCGCGCTCTGTTTATGCAGGTGTTCGGCATGCTCGTCCACCAGGATCGCGTACAGTTCGAGCAGGCCGTCGTACAGCACCGGATCACGGGTGTAGGGCGTACTGAACGCTCGGTAGCCCTGATCGGTACTGAAACCCAACTGGTACTGCAGGTCGGTCAGCCAGGGCGTATCGAGGTACAGCATCTGATAGGACCAGTGCTCATTCTGGATCGGGTTGCACGCGTGCACATCGCCGGGGTTCATCAGCACCACCGTGCCGGCGCTGATCTCAAACGTCTCGACACCATAGTGGTAGTAGCTGCGCCCGTGGGTCACCGCGCCGATGGAAAAATGCTCATGGGCGTGCCGGGTATAGGTGACCTTGCGTCCGTCGGCGATGGTGCGCGCCTCGATAAACGGCAGCGCCGCATCACGCCAGAAACAGGGGGCCGCCGGGCTTGCGGGCGAGGACATGGCGCAGTGCTCCAAAAGAACCAGTGCGTAGACTCATCTATAACCGGCCGTTGTTCAAGGCTTCAGTGGGTGGCGAGTATGACCTCGCGCAGGTACTCGGCCCAAGGGTCTTCGTCGCGACTGACCTGTTCCAGCGTCTGTACCTGCGCCGCGCTTTCCTTCAGTTTGGCGGCGCCTTGCAGGTAGTGGCGCTCGACGATGATTTTCACCACGGCACGGGAGCGCGGTGAGTCCAGGCTGCGTGGAATACGGTGGCCGTCGGCGTCCGCTTCCGGCAAGGTCCCGACGGCGGGCAGCAGATCGTCGAGGCGGCGGATGCGGACGCCGGGGGCATGGCTCACAGCGCTCACGTCGATGGGTTGGACGCCCGAGGCATAAGCCGGCCAATCGAGCGCCAGGCTGGAGACAGCCTGATCGGGCGAATCCGCCGCCGCTACCAGCGTGTCGTAATCCAGGTCATGACGCGCGCGAATCAGCAGGTGCTTGGGGAAGCATTCATACACACGGCGGTCGCGGTAGAAGCTGGCGCAGACGATCAGGCCGAAGGTCCCGACAGCTCCGCTGCCGTCGCGCAGGGCAAAAAATTCCACCTTGCCGAACTCCAGCGCCTCGCGCCAGGGCAATGTCAGCCCCGGCAAGGCATCCAGCAGGTAGTCGGTCAAGGCGGTCTGCAGGCGGAGCAGGTGCTCGTTGAAGGTTTGCGCAAACAGCGAACTGAAGGCGTTCAACTGGTCGAAGCGCGGCGCCAGTTCGCGGTACTTGATGCGTTTGTCGCTGGAGTGCCAGCGCTGCGTCGTCACCTGCAGCTCATTGGCCATATACAGGTCCACGAAGGAATATAGATTGCCCTGAGGGGCGTCGTCGGGCCAGCGGTCCTCGGAAATTTCCGAGTCTTCCGGTAGCTCAATCAGTATCAGCTCATCCAGCAACGGGGTCTGCGGGTAGACCTTTTCCAGGGCTTGCAGGGCCAGGGCGCGCCGGCCCGGTAACGGAGCGGCAAAGGCCTCCATGGCGGTGCGCAACCGTGCGCGCAAGGCGTTGAGCGCGGCAATCGCGGCATTCGTCTGTTCGACACTGTAGCGTTGTTGGCGCGGCAACAGGCCGTTGGTCACGGCCCACGCCTGGATAGCCGGGGCGGTCAGGGGGGCTTGCAGAAAGCGGGCCCACTTGCCATCGGGTGGCAGATGGGCCAGGTACATGATCTCGGCGTAGGAAAACTGGCGCGCCGCGCCGGGCATCCGCTCTTCCAGGTAGATTGTGTATTGCTGGAACAGTGCCCATGTCTGGGTCGCCAGGTAGGGCAGCGAGTCGGGTATCTCACGCACCAGCAGGTGTGGCGCGCGGCCACAGAACATCAAGTGCGTGGCCAGGGCGGCCTGGCCAGGGTCGAGGCGTGTGAAGCTGTTTTCCAACTGCTGGCGGACGAAGGCCGCCGACTCTCCCCAGAAGAACGTGCCGGTCCAGTCCAGGCGATTGATACGCGCAGGTTGGGTATCGATGTCCGGGTCCAGGCTCAGAATCAGTGCAGCCCATACCAACGCACTGCGGCTCGCGTGGCCGCTGGTCTCGATCGCATCGACGCCGTGCCGTTGCAGGTCCGAGGACAGTTTGGCGGCCAGTTGCTGGGCCCGTGGCGACGCGATCAGGCGGATCATCAGCAGGTCGGCCTCGGCGCGGATATCCACCGGTGACTTGCCTTCCAGCACCGGTTGGGCGAGGTAGCCGAACAGATGGGGTTCATCTTCGGGAAGCCACGTGCGACTGACGGTAATTGCCCGTTGCCGGTCGGTATCGGACAAGGTCCAGGCAATCGGTTGCGCCTCCAGGGCCGGCGAGAGGGCGCGCCAGTAGTCGTTTTCTTTCAAGCGCAACGGCACGGTGATCGTCAGGCGTTGTGCGGCGAGGCGTGCGTCCTCCAGGGTGGCCGGCAACTTGTGCCCGTACAGCAGCAGCGCCTGGCGCAGGCTGACCGCGTCGTTGGTGCGCAGTTGCCCGCCTGAACGGATGGCCAGCGGCAGCAACTTGCGCAGCATGGCGCTGAGTTTTTTGTCGGCCAATACCTCGGTGGTCAATGAGACCCACTCGCCCTCCAGGTTTCGGCCGGCGAGGCCGGTGTCCACATTGAGCAAAATGTGGCTGTCGGGGTCGATGTGCAGCTTTTGGCGTATCGCGACAAACTCCGGCTGGCTCGCAAGGGTTTGCAGGGCCTGGCGGCCCGGCGCCAGGGTCGTGGGGACGTCATCTTCGTCGACCGTGATAATCGCATCCAGCCCCCGGGGGCCTTTCAAGGTGCCGTGGCTGATGGCGTTGTACAGCCCCCTTGCGCATGGCGTGGCGGTCATTGAGAAAACCCGCGTGCAGGCTGTAGTCAAAGCGCTCGCGCAGGCTGCGTGCGTCGGCGAAGAGCGTGGGCACCGGCGGCATCGGCCATTGCCGCAGGCGTACGACCAGGCTCGCCAGCGCTGTTTGGGTGAGGGGGCGTTCAATGTTGTACGCCTTCAAACACGCGGCGATGCTCAGGCTGTGATCGGGGGTAGATGTCCGTGCCCAGCTTGGTGGCGAGCCGGCTCAGGATCTCCCAACGGGTATGGGGTGTTTTCGGGCGCAGTTCGCGGCTGCGGATTTCCCCCGCTTCACGCCTGGGTAGCACTTGGACCACCTGTTTGAGGTGATCGTAGTAATACTCCGCGGTCGCCGCTTGCAGGCCCTCGACGATGTTGTCTTCGACGATCACCTTCAGCCGCTGGGCGGCTTCCTTCAGCGTGCGCGCCAGCAGTGAGTCTGACGTCAGGTGCAGGCGGGTACGAAACAGCGCGAGGCTGTCGAATCGACCCAGGGCTTGCAGCGCGTCGGCCAGCTGTTGGTAGTCGAGTCGCTGCTGGGTGCGTTCTGCATGGATCAGCGAGCGGCTTTTGCCCGCCTCATCGATTGCGGGAAAGGCTTGGGCGGTCTGCAGCTCGTCAATCATCAATTGCGCTTGCAGGCGGTTTTCGGGGATGGGATAGCCGTAGAAGGCCAGGACCCGATCCAGGGGCAGGGTGCGCGCGATGTTGTCGATGCGCTCGCCAACGTACGCCATGCCCAGTTCGGCCGGGTCCAGCAGTTGGCTGACGAACACCAGCACGCTGGACACCTTCCACCACCCTGAGGCGTCGGCGAGGGTAAAACGGTAGAGGGTGCGCTGGCCGAGCACTTTGCCTTCAAGGGTGCCGTTGTGGATGCGTAGCGTGGTGAAATCCAGGCGCCGGCGGTCCGCCCAGTCCAGCAGCTCTGACTGATTGAAGGCCTTGCGAAACACTTCGGCCCACTGCCCCAGCAGCGACAACTCGGACACGATGGTGGGGTGGGTTGGGGCGGGAAGCGCCTGGTCGGGTGGGGTGTTCAGTGCGATCAGCAGTTGGTCGATCAGCTCCTTGTCGCCTTGCTTGGGCAGGTCGTCGCGCAGGCTCAGCACCAGGGCCGAATAGCGGGTGCTGGCTGACGGGCTGGAAAAATCATCGGGGGAGCGTTTGCTAATGCGTGGTCCATCCATGGGACAGCCTCCTGTCGTGGCGTAAACCCCATGTTTGCGTCAATGGGGTGCAGGCTGACAGCAGGCGGTTCAGCGGATGCCGTGGCGGCTCTCAGCTACGGCTGTAGGCGTTAGAAGTCCCAGCGCGTGGCCAATTGCAGGCTGCGCGGCTCGCCGTAGAAACCGGTGCCGAAATTGCCCAGGCCCGTGTAGTACTTTTTATCGAACAGGTTCTTCACGTTCAGCGTGGTGCTCAGGTGCTCGTTGAAACGGTAGCGGGCCATCAAGTCCACCAGGTAGTAGCTGTCCTGGGTGATGCGCGCGTAGTCGCCGCCGTTGACGCTGTCACTCGGGTCGGGCTGGAACACGTTGCCAAAGAACGCGCTCTGCCAGTTCACGCCGCCGCCCACGGTGACGTTGTCCAGGGCGCCGGGCAGGCGATAGGAACTGAACAGGCGCACCACCTGCTGCGGCGTGGTGGTTTGCAGTACCGAGCTGTACACGTAGCCGTCATCGGCATCGCGGGTGTGCTGGTAGGTGTAGCCGGCCGAGACGTTCCAGCCGTCCAGCACTTCGCCCGACAGCTCGGCTTCAAAGCCCTTGGTGGTGGCGCCGGCAATTGCGCGGTATACCGAGTCGGTATCAAACCCGGAAACGTATTGGGCGACGTTGTCCTGTTCGATGCGGAACACGGCGAAACTGGCGTTCAGGCGGCCATCGTAGAACGCGGCCTTGAGGCCCGCCTCGTAGGTGTCGCCTTCCACCGGATCGAGCAGCTTGCGGTCGGCGTCCTTGCTGGTTTGCGGGCGGTAGATCTGGGTGTAGCTGGTGTAGGCCGACCAGGTGTCGTCGAGGTCGTAGACCAGGCCGGCGTACGGCGTGACTACGCCGCTCTGCCGATAGGTGGTGCGGTTGTCGGCTTTGGTCGGGTCGTAGAAGTCGGTGCTGTCGGTGCCGCTGAAGTTGTTGACCCGTGCGCCGAGGATCACCGACAGGTCATCGGTGGGCTTCAGGCGCGTGGCCAGGTACGCGCCGGTCTGGCGTTGCACGATGTCGTTCTGGCCGCTGCGGGGGATGTCCGGCTTGGCGTACTCGCCGTGCCAGTCGAAGATGCTGCCACCCACGCCGGGGTAGATCGAACCGTACACCGGCACATCCTGTTTCGAGCGGGTGGCCATAAAGCCCAGGATCAACTCGTGCTCGCGCCCCAGCAGGCCGAAGGGGCCGCTGACGTTGATGTCCAGGGTGTTTTGCACCTGGTCGCCCTTGTACTTGCCCATGAACATGTACATGCCGTCGCCCGTCACGGGGTCCGGGTTGCCGCCGCTGGCGGAGGCGAGCAGGGTGTCATGCTGGCTGCGCTTGCGGTCGAGGCTGACTTTGAGCGACCAGTCGTTGGCCAGTTTCTGTTGCACGGAGGCAAAGATAGTCTGGTTGGTGAAGTCGCGGCGGCTCCAGTCGGCGGCGGGGTTGAACGAGCGCGAGAAGTTCGTGCGCGAGCCGTCGCTGAAAAACATCGGGAACCCGGTCCAGGTGGCGCCACGGGAGCGGGTGTTTTGCTGGTCGATGCCAAAGGTCAGCAGGGTGTCGGGCGTGAGGTCCGCTTCGAGGATGCCGTAGGCGATGTCCTTGGCGTTCTGGTAGTGGTCCAGGTAGGACTGGCGATCCTGATACACGCCGACAAACCGCCCGCGCACATTGCCCGACTCGGTCAGCGGTCCGGAGATATCGCCTTCGGTGCGGTAGTTGTCCCACGAGCCAAAGGTCTGTGTGACCGAGGCCTTGAAGGCGGCGGTGGGTTTTTTGCGGATCAGGTTGACCGTGGCCGACGGGTCGCCGGAGCCGCTGAGCAAACCGGCGGAACCCTTGATGATTTCCAGGTGGTCGTACACCGCCATGTCGGTGCTGGTGGTGCCGTAGTCGTACACGCCGTCGTAGGTCGAGTTGACGCCGTCGTACTGGAAGTTGGTGATCGGCAGGCCGCGCCCGGAAAACTCCCAGCGCTCGCTGTCGTAGTTCTGCACGCTGATGCCGGGGGCACGGCGCAGGGTGTCGGCGATGCTGTTGGAGCCTTGGTCATCCATTTGCTGGCGGGTGATCACGGTGACCGACTGCGGGGTTTCGCGCATCGACAGCGGCAGGCCGGTGGCCGAGGCCATGGACCCGGTGGTGTAGGAATGGCTGTCTTCGGTGATGGCGCCCAGTTGCTCGCCGGAAATCGTCGTGGCGCCCAACTCCAGCGCGCCAGTGTTGGCCGGGATCAGTTCAAGCACGTAACCGTTGTTGCCTTGGGGCAGCGCCTGCAAACCGCTACCTTGCAACAGGCGCTGCAAGCCGCTGGCTGCGGTGTAATTGCCATTCAAGCCGGGGCTGGTCTTACCGGCGGCGAGGCTGTTATGGCCGGCGATGAAAATGCCCGATTGCGCGGCGAAGCTGTTCAACACACTGACCAGAGAGCCGCCGGCGATGCGGTAGTTGCGCGTGGCGTGCTGTGTGACGTCCGGCTCGGCGGCGTACGCCGTGGGGACGCCGAGGCAAAACAGTGAGGTGGCCAGCGCCAAGGGGCGCAGCGCGAAACGAGCAGGTTGCGACATGAAGGGTTCCCTTTGAATCAGATCGAACGGCGAATTGAAAGCGTCTGCAGGGTTAACCGGACGAGTGTTCAAAAGGGGAACTGGCGCGTGCAGATTTTTTATTTGGGAACGACGGTGATCCACCAGGGGAGCGGGCTGTCGAGGCGAATCGGCAGCGCGGCTTGCAGCAGGTGCAAGGCGTGGTCGCTGTCCTTGAGCGGGAACGAACCCATCACCGGCAACTGCGCCACCGCCGGATCACAGCCGAGGTGGCCGGGGCTGTAGCGGTTGAGTTCGGCGATCAGTTGGCCCAGCGGCAGGTTGTCGGCCAGCAGCACGCCGTGGCTCCAGGCTTCACGGGCGGGGGACGCGGTGGCGGTACTGTCGATGTGTTCGCGGGTAAACCACACTTGCTGGCCGGCTTCGATAATACGCACTGGCCCGTCGAGGGTGCTGACCTGCACGCGGCCGTCGAAGACGTTGAGTTGGGTGCGGTGTTCGGTGTGCAGCACACTGAACCGCGTGCCCAGCGCTTGCAGGCGACCGTGTTCGGTGTCCACCAGGAACGGCCGGTGGGCGTCCTTCGCGGTGTCGATCAGCACCTCGCCAAAGCGCAGGCGCAACAGGCGTTGCGCCGTATCAAAGCGCACATCCAGCGCGGTCAATGCGTTGAGCCACACATGGCTGCCGTCGGCCAGCAACGCATCGCGGGTTTCGCCACGGGTGGTGGCGTAGTCCGCGCTCCAACCGCCCACCAGCCGGGGCAGGGCGGTGTTGCGCCAGGCGCCCCAGGCCAGTGTCGAACCGCCGCACAGCACCAGCAAAGTCTTGAGGGTTTGCCGGCGGGAACTGCGCAAGGCCCGGCCGGCGCTTTGCGGTTGCTCCAGCAGCGGCGCAAAGCGTTGGCTGACGCGCTCCACATACTGCCAGGCGGCCAAGTGCTCGGGGTTCTGCACAACCCAGGCCTGCCAGCGCTGCTGTTCCTGGGCGCTGCCTGGGGCCTGCAAGCGCACGTACCATTGCGCCGCCTGTTCCAGGCTGGCATGGCTGAGTGTGCCGGGGGTGGTCATTGCACCAGCATCCCGTCCAGTTCGGCTTCGAGGATCGCGCAGTGCAGCAGGGCCTGGGCCATGTATTTCTTGACCATGCGCTCGCCCACGCCCAGCTGTTCGCCAATCTGCTGGTAGCGCAGGCCGTGGAGCTGGGCGAGCAGGAAGGCTTCTCTGACATTCTTCGGCAGGCGCGCAAGCATGGCGTCCACTTCGTAGAGGGTCTCGACGATGATCGCGCGCTGTTCCGGTGACGGCTGCGTGTCTTGCGGGCGCAGGGCCAAGCTGTCGAGCCAGGCTTTTTCCAGTTGGCGACGGCGCCAGTGATCGATGCACAAACCCCGGGCGATGGTGGCCAGGTAGGAGCGCTGGCGCAGGTGATCGGTCTCGCTGGGTGGGCGGTTGAGGATGCGGATGAAGGTGTCATGGGCCAGGTCGGCGGCATCCCAGCGGTCATTCAGGCGCCGGCGCAACAGGCCGAGCAGCCAGCTGTGGTGGGTGCCGTAGAGGTGGGTGAAAGAGGTCGACACAATATCCATCCAGCGCAAAAAGGATTGGCGTAAATAAGAATTGGTCGCGATTAAAGCAAAGGGGGCGCGTGCGCGCAAATGATATTGAATTGCTATTGGACAGTTGAGGCGGTCACGGTCAAATGTGGGAGCGGGCTTGCCCGCGATGGCGTCCTGTCAGTGCCGAATCTATCGACTGACACACTGCAATCGCGGGCAAGCCCGCTCCCACCATTGACCGTGCCCACATTTTGAATTGTGTTGTATCAGGCTGGCACGAGGAAGGCGGCTTCCAATAGTTGGCGGGTGTAGGGATGTTGCGGGTCGGCAAAGATCGCCTTCGCATCCCCTTGCTCCACCACCTGCCCCTGCTTCACCACCATCAGCTGATGACTCAGCGCCTTCACCACCGCCAGATCATGGCTGATAAACAGGTAGGTCAGGTTGTACTTGGCCTGCAAGCTGCGCAGCAATTCCACCACCTGGCGTTGCACCGTGCGGTCCAGCGCCGAGGTGGGTTCATCCAGCAGGATCAGGCGTGGCTTGAGCACCAGGGCGCGGGCGATGGCGATGCGTTGGCGCTGGCCGCCAGAAAATTCGTGGGGGTAGCGGTGGCGGGACTCCGGGTCCAGGCCGACTTCCTTGAGCGCCGCGATAATCGCCGCTTCCTGCTCCACCGGCGTGCCCATCTTGTGAATGCGCAGGCCCTCGCCGACGATCTCGCTGACGCACATGCGCGGGCTCAGGCTGCCAAACGGGTCCTGGAACACCACCTGCATTTCCCGACGCAGCGGGCGCACCTGTTGCTGGGTGAGCTGGTCCAGCTGCTGGCCTTCAAAACGAATGCCGCCTTTGCTGCCGATCAGCCGCAGGATCGCCAGGCCCAGGGTGGATTTGCCCGAGCCGCTCTCGCCGACAATCCCCAGGGTTTGCCCCTGGGGCAGGCTGAAATTGATGCCGTCCACGGCCTTGACGTAGTCCACGGTGCTGCGCAGGAAGCCTTTCTTGATCGGGAACCAGACCTTCAAGTCATCGACTTCCAGCAACGGCGGGCCCACCACATTGGTCGCCGGGCCACCGCTGGGCTCGGCCGCCAGCAGCTCCTGGGTGTAGGGATGCTGGGGCGCCTGGAACAGGGTTTCGCATTCTGCCTGCTCAACGATGCAGCCTTTCTGCATCACGCACACCCGATGGGCAATGCGCCGCACCAGGTTGAGGTCATGGCTGATCAGCAGCAAGGCCATGCCCAGGCGCGCCTGCAATTCCTTGAGCAATTCCAGGATCTTCAATTGCACGGTGACATCGAGGGCCGTGGTCGGCTCATCCGCAATCAACAATTCCGGCTCATTGGCCAAGGCCATGGCAATCATCACCCGCTGGCGCTGGCCGCCGGACAATTCGTGGGGCAGGGCCTTGAGGCGCTTGTGGGGTTCGGGGATGCCCACCAGATCGAGCAATTCCAGGGTGCGCTGGGTGGCGGCCCTGCCTTGCAGACCCTTGTGCAGGCCGAGCACTTCGTTGATCTGCTTCTCGATGGAGTGCAGCGGGTTCAACGAGGTCATCGGCTCCTGGAAGATCATCGCAATGCGGTTGCCGCGAATGTGGCGCAGGGACTTTTCTTTCAGGGTCAGCAGGTCTTGCCCGGCGTATTCGATGGTGCCGGACGGGTGGCGTGCCAACGGGTAAGGCAGCAAGCGCAGGATCGAGTGGGCGGTCACCGACTTGCCCGAGCCGCTTTCGCCCACCAGCGCGATGGTTTCGCCGCGCTTGATATCGAAACTGACGTTGTTGACCACGCGGTGGGAATGCTCGCCGGTGACAAACTCGACGCTGAGGTCGCGGATTTCGATCAGATTGTCCTGATTCATCTCATTTCCTCGGGTCGAAGGCATCGCGAGCGGACTCGCCGATAAACACCAGCAGGCTCAACATGATCGCCAGCACGGCAAAGGCACTCATGCCCAGCCACGGCGCTTGCAGGTTGGATTTGCCCTGGGCCACCAGCTCGCCCAGGGACGGCGAGCCGGCCGGCAAGCCAAAGCCGAGGAAGTCCAGGGCGGTGAGGGTGCCGATGGCGCCGGTGAGGATGAACGGCATGAAGGTCATGGTCGAGACCATCGCGTTGGGCAGGATATGGCGGAACATGATCGCGCCGTTCTGCATGCCCAGCGCCCGTGCCGCGCGCACGTACTCGAGGTTGCGCCCGCGCAGGAACTCGGCGCGCACCACGTCCACCAGGCTCATCCACGAGAACAGCAGCATGATCCCCAGCAGCCACCAGAAATTGGGCTGCACGAAGCTGGCAAGGATGATCAACAGGTACAACACCGGCAAGCCGGACCAGATTTCCAGGAAGCGCTGCCCGGCCAGGTCGACCCAGCCGCCGTAAAAGCCCTGCAAGGCGCCGGCGATCACGCCGATGACCGAGCTGAGCACGGTGAGCGTCAGGGCAAACAGCACCGACACGCGGAAGCCATAGATCACCCGCGCGAGCACGTCGCGGCCCTGGTCATCGGTGCCCAGCAGGTTGACCGAGGACGGCGGCGCGGGCGCCGGTACTTTCAGGTCGTAGTTGATGCTCTGGTAGCTGAACGGGATGGGCGCCCACAAGGTCCAGGCGTCCTTGGCCTTGAGCAGCTCCTGGATATACGGGCTCTTGTAGTTGGCCTCCAGGGGGAACTCGCCGCCAAAGGTGGTTTCCGGGTAGCGCTTGAGCGCGGGGAAGTACCAGTCGCCGTCGAAGTGCACGGCCAGGGGCTTGTCATTGGCGATCAACTCCGCGCCCAGGCTGAGCACGAACAGGACCAGGAACAGCCACAGCGACCACCAGCCACGTTTGTTGGCCTTGAACCGCTCGAACCGGCGGCGATTGAGGGGGGATAGATTCATCTCAATGCTCCCGGCTGGCGAAGTCGATGCGCGGATCGACCAGGGTGTAGGTGAGGTCGCCGATCAGTTTCACGATCAGCCCCAGCAGGGTGAAGATAAACAGCGTGCCGAACACCACCGGGTAGTCGCGGTTGATCGCGGCTTCAAAGCTCATCAGGCCGAGGCCGTCGAGGGAGAAGATCACTTCCACCAGCAGCGAGCCGGTGAAGAAGATACCGATAAAGGCCGACGGGAAGCCGGCGATCACCAGCAGCATCGCGTTGCGGAACACATGGCCGTAGAGCACGCGGTGGTTGGTCAGGCCCTTGGCCTTGGCGGTGACCACGTATTGCTTGTTGATCTCGTCGAGAAAGCTGTTCTTGGTCAGCAGGGTCATGGTGGCGAAGTTGCCGATCACCAACGCGGTGATAGGCAGCGCCAGGTGCCAGAAGTAATCGAGGATCTTGCCGCCCCAACTCAGCTCGTCGAAGTTGTTGGAGGTGAGCCCGCGCAACGGGAACCAGTCGAAATAACTGCCGCCGGCAAACACCACGATCAGCAGGATGGCGAACAGGAACGCCGGGATCGCATAACCGACGATGATTGCCGAACTGGTCCACACGTCGAAGTGGCTGCCATGGCGCGTGGCCTTGGCGATGCCGAGGGGGATCGACACGAGGTACATGATCAGCGTGCTCCATAACCCGAGGGAGATGGACACCGGCATCTTTTCCTTGATCAGGTCGATGACCTTGGCGTCACGGAAGAAGCTGTCGCCGAAATCCAGGCGGGCGTAGTTCTTGACCATGATCCACAAGCGTTCCGGCGCCGACTTGTCGAAGCCGTACATCTTCTCGATTTCCTTGATCAGCGCCGGGTCCAGGCCCTGGGCGCCACGGTAGCTGGAACCGGCCACCGCCACTTCGGCACCGCCGCCAGCGATGCGGCTGGTGGCGCCGTCAAAGCCTTCGAGCTTGGCGATCATCTGCTCCACCGGGCCACCGGGGGCGGCCTGGATAATGATGAAATTGATCAGCAAGATCCCGAACAGCGTGGGGATGATCAGCAACAGGCGACGAAAGATATAGGCCAGCATTTAATCGCCTCCGCTCGCCGGGTCGGCGCTCGTCTGGGGGGGAACCGGCGGTTGCACATTCGGCTTGCTCCACCAGGTGGAGATGCCGACGTCGTACAGCGGCGAAACCTTTGGATGGCCGAGGTTGTTCCAATAGGCCACGCGGAAGGTCTTGATGTGCCAGTTGGGGATCACGTAGTAGCCAAACTGCAGTACGCGGTCCAGGGCCTTGGCGTGGGCGATCAGGCTGACCCGCGTATCGGAATCGATCAGTTGCTCCACCAGTTGATCGACGGCCGGGTCTTTGAGGCCCATGTAGTTGCGGCTGCCGGGCTTGTCGGCGCTGGTGGACTTCCAGAACTCGCGCTGTTCGTTACCCGGCGACGACGATTGCGGGAAGCTGCCCACCACCATGTCGAAGTCCCGCGAGCGCAGGCGGTTGATGAACTGGGACACATCGACCCGGCGAATCACCAGGTCGATGCCCAAGTCGGCGAGGTTGCGCTTGAACGGCAGCAGGATGCGTTCGAACTCGGTCTGGGCCAGCAGGAACTCGATGGTCACGGGTTTGCCGGTGGTATCGACCATCTTGTCGTCGACGATCTTCCAGCCGGCCTCCTGCAACAACTGGTAGGCCTCGCGCTGCTGGGCACGGATCATGCCGCTGCCGTCGGTCTTGGCCGGGGCGAAGGCTTCGCTGAAGACTTGCGGCGGGATCTTGTCGCGCAGCGGTTCGAGGATCGCCAACTCGTCCGGGCCGGGCAGGCCGGTGGCGGCCATGTCGGAGTTTTCGAAGTAGCTGCGGGTGCGGGTGTAGGCACCGTTGAACAGTTGCTTGTTGCTCCACTCAAAATCCAGCAACAGGCTGATGGCCTTGCGCACACGCACGTCTTCGAACATTGGCTTGCGCACATTGAACACAAAGCCCTGCATCCCGGTGGGATTGCCGTTCGGGATTTCTTCCTTGACCAGGCGGCCTTCGGCCACCGCTGGCACGTTGTAGGCGTTGGCCCAATTCTTCGCGCTGAACTCGGCCCAGTAGTCGAACTGGCCGGCCTTGAGCGCCTCCAGCGCCACGGTGGCGTCGCGGTAGTAGTCGGTGATGCGCTGGTCGAAGTTGTAGAGGCCCTTGTTGATCGGCAGGTCCTTGCCCCAATAGTCCTTGACCCGCTCGTACCGCACCGAACGCCCGGCCTTGACCTCGGCCACCTGGTAGGGACCGCTGCCCAGCGGGAATTCCAGGTTGCCCTTGTTGAAGTCGCGCGTGGCCCACCAGTGTTTCGGCAATACCGGCAATTGACCGAGGATCAGCGGCAATTCGCGGTTGTTGGTGCGCTTGAACTTGAACAGCACGCGCAGCGGGTCTTCGGCGATCACTTCGTCCACATCGGCGTAGTAGGTGCGATAGAGCGGGGTGCCGTCCTTGATCAGCGTCTCGAAGCTGAACACCACGTCGTCGGCGCGCATCGGGTGGCCGTCGTGGAAACGCGCTTCGGGGCGCAGGTAGAAGCGCACCCAGCTGTTGTCCGGGGCCTTTTCGATCTTGCCGGCCACCAGGCCGTATTCGGTGAAGGGTTCGTCGAGGCTTTGGGTGGCGAGGGTGTCGTAGATCAGGCCGATATTGTCGGCGGGCACGCCTTTGCTGATAAACGGGTTGAAGCTGTCAAAGCCGGTCAGGCTGGATTCGCGGAAGGTGCCGCCCTTGGGGGCGTCGGGGTTGACGTAGTCGGTGTGCTTGAAGTTGGCGGGGTATTTCGGCGGTTCGTTGTAAAGCGTCAGCGCATGTTGCGGGGCGGCGTGGGCCAGGTTGCACAGCAGAAGGCTGGCGATCAATGCGTTGCGCACATACGTCATTGGGCTTTCTCCGAAGCTTTCAGCCACCATGCGCTCAGGCCCAGGCTGTAGGGCGGCGTGGTGACAAAGGCGAACCGGTTGCGGTACGCCAAGCGATGATAGTTGAGGTACCAGTTGGGAATGCTGTAGTGCTGCCACAACAGCACCCGGTCCAGGGCGCGGCCGGCGGCCAGTTGGGCGTCGCGGGTCTGCGCCGCGAGCAGTTGTTCCAGCAGGTGGTCGACAATCGGGTTGGCGATGCCTGCGTAGTTCTTGCTGCCCTTGATCGCGGCCTGACTGGAGTGGAAGTACTGCCACTGCTCAAGGCCGGGGCTCAGGGTCTGGTTGAGGGTGATCAGGATCATGTCGTAGTCGAATTGATCCAGGCGCTGCTTGTACTGGGCACGGTCAACCGTGCGCAGGCGTGCGTCGATGCCGATACTGATCAGGTTCTCGACATAGGGCTGCAGGATGCGCTCCAGGTTCGGGTTGACCAGCAGGATTTCGAAGCGCAGCGGTTGCCCGTCGCTGTTGAGCAGGCGCTGGCCCGACAGCTTCCAGCCGGCCTCGCCGAGCAGGGCCAGGGCGCGGCGCATCGTGTCGCGCGGGATGCCACGGCCGTCGGTTTGCGGCAGGCTGAAGGGCTGGGTGAACAGGTTGGCTGGCAACTGGTCGCGGTACGGCGAGAGCAGCAGCCACTCATGGCCCAGCGGTACGCCGGTCGCGGAGAATTCGCTGTTGGGGTAGTAGCTGAGGGTGCGTTTATAGGCGCTGCTGAACAGGGTGCGGTTGGTCCATTCAAAATCGAACATCAGCCCCAGGGCTTCGCGCACCTTGGTCTGGCTGAACGTGGGCCGGCGCGTGTTCATGAACAGGCCTTGGCTTTGCGTGGGGATCTGGTGGGCGATTTGCGCCTTGATCACATCGCCACGGTTGACCGCCGGGAAGTTGTAGCCGGTCGCCCAGTTCTTCGCCTGGTGCTCGATGTAGATGTCGAATTCACCGGCCTTGAAGGCTTCGAAGGCCACGTCGCTGTCGCGGTAGAACTCCACCTCGACCTTGTCGTAGTTATAGAAACCCTGGTTGACCGGCAGGTCCTTGCCCCAATAATCCTTGACCCGTTCGAACACCAGTTGCCGGCCTGGGCTGACCTTGGTCACGCGGTACGGCCCGCTGCCCAGTGGTGGTTCGAAGGTGGTCGCCTTGAAGTCGCGGTCTTTCCAGTAGTGCTGGGGCAGCACCGGCAATTCGCCCAGGCGCAGGATCAGCAGCGGGTTGCCGGCACGCTTGAACACAAAGCGGATGCGGTGGCGGTTGAGCACGTCGACCCGTGCCACCTCTTGCAGGTTGGTGCGGTACTGCGGGTGGCCTTCGGTCAGCAGGGTGCGATAGGAGAAGGCCACGTCATAGGCGGTGATCGGCTTGCCATCATGGAAGCGCGCTTCCGGGCGCAGGTTGAACACTACCCAGCTGCGGTCCTCGCTGTACTCCACCGACTGCGCGATCAGGCCGTAGCTGGAGGTGGGTTCATCACCGGATGGCGCGTATTGGCCAGTACCGACCATCAACGGCTCGTTCAGCTCATTGACGCCGTATTGCAGGAAATTGGGCGTGGAAACCGGGCTGGAGCCCTTGAAGGTGTAGGGGTTGAGCGTGTCGAAGGTGCCAAATGCCATGACCCGCAAGGTCCCGCCTTTCGGCGCTGCAGGGTTTACCCAATCGAAGTGGGTGAATTTGGCCGGGTACTTGAGCACGCCGAACTGCGTATAACCGTGGCTCTCGGTAATGGTCGCGTTCGCGGTAAAGCTCAAGGCCAGACTTATTAGTAGAAGGAGGGGACGCTTCAAGTCAGAGATCCGATCCAGGCGGCTTGGGCTTTATGATCGGTACAGTAACAGCTTGTTCCGGTTGGAAAAAGGTGGTTGGCAAGGAGGGCGAGGGGCTTGAACCATGGGAAAAGCAAATGTGGGAGCTGGCTTGCCTGCGATGGCTTCACCTCGGTATATCTGAAGCACCGAGTCGATGCCATCGCAGGCAAGCCAGCTCCCACACAAGCCAGCGTTCACAGAGTCAGTAGGCAGGTTTAACGCGGCCCGGAAACCACCAGCATCTGCCCAGGCTTCAAAGCCTGGCCAGTGCGCGGGTTCCAGCGCTTGAGATGTTGCATCTCGACGTTGAAACGCTTGGCGACGATGTACAGCGAGTCGCCTTTCTGCACCTTGTATTGCACGGGTTTCTTGCTGGCCGCGAGCTTGCGTGTGTCCTGCATCACCAGGGTCTGGCCGACCTTGAGCTGCTGGCCATTGAGCTTGTTCCAGCGTTGCAGGTCATGCACATCGACCTTGTTGGCCTTGGCGATCAGCGTCAGGTTGTCGCCACTGCGCACCTTGTAGCTGCGGCTGCGCCCGGCAACGGCCTTGGTTTCAACTTCGTCGAACACCGGCTTTTTCGGGCGCATGCTCAGCAGCTCTTCCGGCTTCATCGTCGAAAGGGTGCTGGTCAGCAATTGCGCCTTGGAGGTTGGCACCAGCAGGTGCTGGGGGCCATCCAGGGTGGTGCGTTGCTTCAGGGCCGGGTTGAGCTGGAACAGTTCGTCTTCGTCGATCTCGGCCAGCGCGGCGACCCGGGACAGGTCCATGCTTTGCTTGACTTCAACCACTTCGAAGTACGGCTGGTTGGCAATCGGGTTCAGGTTCACGCCGTAGGCTTCGGGCGCCAGCACCACCTGGGACAGCGCCAGGAACTTGGGCACGTAGTCCTTGGTTTCCTGGGGCAGCGGCAGGTTCCAGTAGTCGGTGGGCAAACCGAGCTTTTCGTTGCGCTCGATGGCCCGGCTCACCGTGCCTTCGCCGGCGTTATACGCGGCGAGGGCCAGCAGCCAGTCGCCGTTGAACATATCGTGCAGACGGGTCAGATAGTCCAGGGCAGCGGTGGTGGAGGCGGTGATGTCGCGACGACCGTCGTAGGCACGGGTCTGGCGCAGGTTGAAGTAGCGCCCGGTGGAGGGGATGAATTGCCACAAGCCGACCGCATCGCTGCGCGAATAGGCCATTGGGTTGTAGGCACTTTCGATCACTGGCAGCAGCGCCAGCTCCAGGGGCATGTTGCGTTCTTCAAGGCGTTCGACGATGTAGTGAATGTAGAGGCTGCCGCGTTCGCCGGCGTTCTCCAGGAAGGACGGGTTGCTGGCGAACCACAGGCGCTGTTGCTCGATGCGCGGGTTGACGCCGACGCCGTCCTGCAATTGAAAGCCCCGGCGCATGCGTTCCCAGACATCCTGGGGCACTTCCGGGGCAGGCTTCTCTGAGAGCCAGATAACGGGTTTTTGCTTGATCTTGGCAGCAAGATTCGGTTTGGGTTGCACGGTGGATTGTGCAGCGTAATTTGTCGATTGGCAGCCCGCCAGAGTCGCGGACACAGCCACCGCCACGGCTTGAGCCAGGCGGGTCAATGCGTCTGAAGAGATGGATTTACGAATAGATGACGACATTGGCTGGAAGTAAGTTCCGGGCAAAAATGTCGGGCGATTCTAGAAAGCGCTTTGGTTCCGGTCAACCATTCAGAAATTACGTATCAGATTGCGTTGCCTTAGAACTTATCTTTCCATGCCCTCAAGCTAGCAAATACCTCGGCCCCAGAGCGGTTGTCGCGGCCATTCCGTTCGTCCGCTTTTTGTTTAACGGATGTTTCAGAGGTGCGCAGGAAGGGGTTGGTACGCTTCTCCAGGGCCAGGTTGGACGGCAGCGTCATCTCGCCGCGGGCCCGCAGCTGGCGGACGTTTTCCACCCGTTCGGCGATGTCGGCGTTGTGCGGTTCCACCGCCTGGGCAAACTTGAGGTTGCTTTGTGTGTATTCGTGGGTGCAATACACCAAGGTGTCGGCAGGCAGAGACGCCAGATGCTCAAGGGAGGCGTGCATCTGCTCCGGTGTCCCTTCGAACAGGCGCCCACAGCCGGCGGCGAACAAGGTGTCGCCAGAGAACAGTACGCCTTGGTGGTAGAAGGCGATATGGCCCAGGGTGTGTCCTGGCACGCTATAAACGTCGAAGTCCCAGCCCAGCACAGTGATGCGGTCGTTGTCGTTGAGGGCGACGTCCCGCGCCGGGATTTTTTCGTTCGCCGGGCCGTAGACCTTGGCGCCTGTAACACTTTTCAGTTGCTCGACACCGCCGACATGATCATGGTGATGGTGGGTGATCAGGATGTCGCTGAGGGTCCAGCCGGGGTGCTGTTCGAGCCACGCCAGCACGGGCGCGGCATCGCCGGGGTCGACCACCGCGCAGCGCTGGGTCTTGGGGTCTTGTAACAACCAGATGTAGTTATCGGTGAAGGCGGGCAGGGCACTGATCTGTATCATTCTTCGATTCGCCAAGCTGAACACATTGGTGCATCTTAGAACGTCTAGGCGAGTTGGAGAATGCAATGACTGATAAAGCGTTCGCCCAGGCCGATCCTGAGTGGCTGGCCCTGATCAGCGCCGCCCGCGAATGGCTGTCGGGGCCGATCGGGCAATTTTTGCTGGATGAAGAGCGGCGCATGCTCGAAGACGAGCTGGGCCGGTTCTTTGGCGGCTACCTCGTGCATTACGGCCCTTCGGCCCAGACCCCGCCGTCGGCACCGCAGGTGCAACGCAATGTGCGCCTCGGCGCGCCGCTGCCGGGGGTGGAGATTGTCTGCGAGGAACAGGCGTGGCCGCTGAGCGAGCACGCCGCCGATGTGGTGGTGTTGCAGCATGGCCTGGATTTTTGCCTGTCACCCCACGGCCTGCTGCGTGAAGCGGCGAGTAGTGTGCGCCCGGGTGGCCATTTGCTGATTGTCGGCATCAACCCCTGGAGCAGCTGGGGCATGCGCCATGTGTTCGCCCACGACGGCCTGCGCCAGGCGCGCTGTATCTCGCCGTCACGGGTGGGTGACTGGCTGAACCTGCTGGGCTTCGCGCTGGAGAAACGCCGCTTCGGGTGCTATCGTCCGCCGCTTGCCTCGACCAAGTGGCAGGCCCGTCTGGCCGGCTGGGAGCGCCGCGCGGGCGCCTGGCAGCTGTCGGGTGGCGGCTTCTATTTATTGGTGGCGCGCAAGATCGTGGTGGGCCTGCGGCCGGTGCGCCAGTTGCGGCGCGAACCCATGGGCAAGCTCGTGCCAATGCCGATGGCCAAGGTCAACCGCAAGCAAAGCGAACCGTAAAACTTCTTTTTGATTTCGAACCGAGTAACCGATGACCGATACCGTAGAACTCTTCACCGATGGCGCCTGCAAGGGCAACCCGGGCCCTGGCGGCTGGGGCGCGTTGCTGGTGTGCAAGGGCGTGGAGAAGGAACTGTGGGGCGGCGAAGCCAACACCACCAACAACCGCATGGAGCTGATGGGCGCAATTCGTGGCCTGGAAGAGCTCAAGCGCCGCTGCAATGTACTGCTGGTGACCGACTCGCAGTACGTGATGAAGGGCATCAACGAGTGGATGGTCAACTGGAAGAAGCGTGGCTGGAAGACGGCCGCCAAGGAACCGGTCAAAAATGCCGACCTGTGGCAACTGCTCGACGAGCAGTGCAATCGCCATGACATCACCTGGAAATGGGTGCGCGGGCACATCGGCCATCCTGGCAACGAACGCGCCGACCAGTTGGCCAACCGGGGTGTGGACGAAGTGCGCGGTTACAAGCAGAGCTGACGCCTACAGCGCGGCGATGGCCTGGGCCAATTGCATATCACTGTAGGTTTGCCCGGGCAGGCGTTCACGCACGTGCACCAGCGCCGACTCCAGGCGCACACCACGGATCGCGCCATCGCTGGCGACGAAGGCTTCGGCGTCATCCCTGGCGGCCTGCACAATCTTGTCATCCTTGAATGAAGAGCTGGTGCCCTTGGTGGCACTCATGGACAGGCTGACCAGAAAGTCGCTGGTCATGACGAAACTGGTGGCGTGTGCCGTGCAGGCGCTGCCCATCAGCAGCAGGGCGCATAGGGCTTTTGAACGGTTCATGGTGGTAGGCAATCCGTGGTTGGCTGGGGCGTGCAGGCTAGCAACGGAGCCTCGGGCAAACTGCGGCGGCTTTGCAAAAGAGTGTAAGAAACTGTCGAAAAGCCAAGGCCCTGGGCCAGCCTTGGGCTGCTTGGGGCATGACGTGCTAATATCCCGGCCTTTGAAATACACCACCCGTTGAGAGCTGAACCCTGATGGCCATCCGATCCGTAGTACTCGATACCGAAACCACCGGCATGCCGGTGACCGATGGCCACCGGATCATTGAAATCGGCTGTGTCGAACTGATGGGGCGGCGCCTCACCGGCCGTCACTTCCACGTCTACCTGCAACCTGATCGCGACAGTGACGAAGGCGCGATTGGCGTCCACGGCATCACCGACGAATTCCTCAAAGGCAAGCCGCGCTTTGCCGAAGTGGCCGATGAGTTTTTCGAGTTCATCAACGGCGCCCAGCTGATCATCCATAACGCGGCGTTCGACGTCGGCTTTATCAATAACGAATTTGCCCTGATGGGGGCGACGGATCGCGCGGACATTTCCAAGCACTGCTCGATCCTCGATACCCTGATGATGGCCCGTGAGCGCCACCCGGGTCAGCGCAACAGCCTCGATGCGTTGTGCAAACGGTATGGCGTCGACAACTCCGGCCGTGAACTCCACGGCGCCTTGCTCGACTCCGAGATTCTTGCCGACGTCTACCTGACCATGACCGGCGGGCAGACCAGCCTGTCCCTGGCCGGTAACGCCTCGGACGGCAGCGGCTCGGCGGAAGGCTCGGGCAACCGCCCTTCGGAAATCCGTCGCCTGTCGGCGGATCGCAAGCCCATCACCATCATCCGTGCCAGTGAGCAGGATTTGCTCGAGCATGCGCAGCGGCTGGAAGCGATCGCCAAGTCGGCGGGTGCGCCGGCACTGTGGACTCAGTTGACCGAGCAGTAACCAAATGTGGGAGCTGGCTCCCACACAAGCCTGTTCCTACAGTGGAATGGCAGTGCTTTCAAAATCTTCATTCGCGTCATCGCCCCCCAGCTTCTACCCTTGAGTGCATAGCCCTCAGGACTGCAAGCACTCATGTACAAAGACCTGAAGTTCCCAGTGCTTATCGTGCATCGTGACATCAAGGCCGACACCGTTGCCGGTGATCGGGTTCGCGGCATCGCCCGAGAGTTGGAACAAGAAGGCTTCAGTATTTTTTCCGCCGTGGACTACGCCGAAGGCCGGCTGGTGGCGTCCACCCATCATGGTTTGGCGTGCATGCTGATCGCCGCCGAAGGCGCCGGCGAGAATACCCACCTGCTGCAAAACATGGTCGAGCTGATCCGCCTCGCGCGGCTGCGGGCGCCCAACCTGCCGATCTTCGCCCTGGGTGAGCAAGTCACCCTGGAAAACGCGCCGGCCGATGCCATGAGCGAGCTCAACCAACTGCGCGGCATTCTCTATCTGTTCGAAGACACCGTACCGTTTCTCGCCCGCCAAGTGGCCCGCGCCGCCCGCACGTACCTGGATGGCCTGCTGCCGCCATTCTTCAAGGCGCTGGTGCAACACACCGCCGACTCCAACTATTCCTGGCACACCCCCGGCCATGGCGGCGGCGTGGCCTATCGCAAGAGCCCGGTGGGACAGGCGTTTCATCAGTTCTTCGGGGAAAACACCTTGCGTTCGGACTTGTCGGTGTCCGTGCCGGAGCTGGGTTCGCTGCTGGACCACACCGGCCCGCTGGCCGAAGCGGAAGCCCGCGCCGCGCGCAACTTCGGTGCCGACCATACGTTCTTCGTGATCAACGGCACGTCTACCGCGAACAAGATCGTCTGGCACTCCATGGTCGGGCGCGACGACCTGGTGCTGGTGGACCGCAACTGCCACAAGTCGGTGCTGCATTCGATCATCATGACCGGCGCGATCCCGCTGTACCTGTGCCCGGAGCGCAACGAACTGGGAATCATCGGCCCGATTCCATTGAGTGAATTCAGCCCGGAATCGATCCGCGCCAAGATCGACGCCAGCCCGCTGACCCGTGGCCGGCCGCCGAAGGTGAAGATGGCGGTGGTGACCAATTCCACCTACGACGGGCTGTGCTACAACGCCGAACTGATCAAGCAGCAATTGGGCAGCAGTGTCGAGGTGCTGCACTTTGACGAAGCCTGGTATGCCTACGCGGCGTTTCACGAGTTCTTCGCCGGGCGCTACGGCATGGGCACCTCGCGCACGCCGGATAGCCCGCTGGTGTTCACCACGCATTCCACGCACAAGCTGCTGGCCGCGTTCAGCCAGGCCTCGATGATCCACGTGCAGGACGGTGGCGCGCGCCAACTGGACCGCGACCGTTTCAACGAAGCGTTCATGATGCATATCTCCACCTCGCCGCAGTACAGCATCATCGCCTCCCTCGACGTGGCCTCGGCCATGATGGAAGGCCCGGCCGGGCGCTCGCTGTTGCAGGAAATGTTCGACGAGGCCCTGAGTTTTCGTCGCGCCCTGGCCAACCTGCGCCAGCATATCGCTGCCGAAGACTGGTGGTTCTCCATCTGGCAGCCGCCCTCTGTCGCCGGCATCGACCGCGTGGCGACGGCCGACTGGTTGTTGCACCCCGAGGATGATTGGCACGGCTTTGGTGACGTGGCCGAGGACTACGTCCTGCTGGACCCGATCAAGGTCACGCTGGTGATGCCTGGCCTGAATGCTGGCGGAGCGCTGAGCGATTGCGGGATTCCGGCTGCGGTGGTCAGCAAGTTCCTCTGGGAGCGTGGGCTGGTGGTGGAGAAGACCGGGCTGTATTCCTTCCTTGTGCTGTTTTCCATGGGGATCACCAAAGGTAAATGGAGTACGTTGCTCACCGAGCTGCTGGAATTCAAACGCAGCTACGACGCCAATGTCAGCCTTGCCAGTTGTTTGCCCTCGGTCTACGCCCAAGGCGTCGTGCGCTATCAGGGCCTGGGGTTGCGCGACCTGTGCAACCAATTGCACAGCTGCTATCGCAGCAACGCCACCGCCAAACACCTCAAGCGCATGTACACCGTGTTGCCGGAAATCGCGATGAAACCGGCGGATGCCTATGACCAACTGGTGAGGGGCGAAGTGGAGGCGGTTTCCATCGATGCCTTGCCAGGACGCATCGCAGCGGTGATGCTGGTGCCTTATCCGCCGGGCATTCCGCTGATCATGCCAGGGGAGCGCTTTACCGAGTCGACACGCTCGATCATCGACTACCTGGCATTTGCCCGTACGTTCGATAGCAGCTTCCCCGGCTTTGTCGCGGATGTTCACGGGTTGCAACACGAAGACGACGGCAGTGGTCGTTGTTACACCGTCGATTGCATCAAGGGTTAAGGATGTTTATGCAAGCTGTAATGAACCCGAAGTATCCAGGGCTCAGTGTGCGGGTCGCCGACGAGGGCTTCGATGCCTACGTGTGGGGCAATGACTTCAGTTTTGAGGTCAGCGCCTATGCTGTGCCGGAGATGGGTGTGCGGGTCGATCAATGGCCTTTGGAGCGCATCCTGCCGTACCGCAAGTGTTATGGGATTGACCCGGAAGAGTTCGCCAGTTTCCGCGACGCGCCCGACAGCGCAGTCTTCATGGCCTACCTCGACGACCAGGCGGTGGGCCACATCGTGGTCAGCACCAACTGGAATGGTTTTGCCCACGTCGATGAGCTGGCGGTGGCCTTGCCCGCACGGCGTCATGGTGTGGCCAAGGCGCTGCTGGATGTTGCGCAATTCTGGAGTCGCAAGAAAAACCTGCCGGGCATGATGCTCGAAACCCAGAACAACAACCTCGGTGCCTGCCGCCTGTACGAGCGTTGCGGCTACGTGATGGGCGGTATCGACCACCTGCGCTATCGCGGCATCGACCCGCAGACCCGTGAGGTGGCGATTTTCTGGTATCGGCTGTTCAAGAGCGAAGTCGCCAAGCCTTAGCCCGCCAACAGGTCTTGCGCCTTCTGCGTGACAATCTCCAGCAACGCATTCAGTGCTGGAGAGGTTGCGCCGTCCTTGAGGGTCAGCGCATAGAGGTTGACCATGATTGGCGGTGACAGCGGGCACGCATCCAGCCCGGCATCCCGTGCGCCGAAAGCCGTGAACGGATCGACGATCGCCAGACCTTCGCCGGCCTCGACCATGCTGCGCATCATCTGGTAGGTCTGCACGCGTGTCTGCACCACCGGCAGTGGGCGCAAGGCTTGCAGCTTGGCGTCCAGCAGGCGGCTCAGCGGGTCCTGGCCCTCCAGGCCGATCATCGCCTGCCCGGCCAGGTCGGCCAGCGCGATGTACTTCTGCTTGGGCTTGAGCCAGCCGTGGGGCGCGAGTAATTGCAGTTTGCCCTGGGCCAGCACCGTACTCTGGATTTGTGCGTGTTCCGGGTCATGCAGGCTCAGGCCGACCTCGGCTTCGTGCAGCAACAGGCTTCTGACAATTTCACGGGTTGGTTGGCTGGACAGGTTGCACGGGGTGTCCTGGAAGCGTCGGCGCAGCACTGCAATGCTTTGCGGCAGCAGTTGATTGGCCAGCGGCGGGGTGCACAAGGCGCGCAGGGGCGGGGCGTGATGGTGTTTCAAGCGGCTGGCCAGGCGTTGCACCGGTTCCAGCGCCTCGTACACCTGGGCGATGCTGGCTTGTAGCTCCAGGGTTTCGCGCGTGGCCTGCAAGCGCCCGCGCACGCTGGCGAACAGCATGAAGCCCAATTGTTGCTCGGCGTCCTTGAGCGCGGTATCCACATCGCCCACGGGGAGTTGCAACCATTCGGCGGCCGTGCCGAGGTGTCCGGTCTGCAAGATGGCCTGAATCACTTCGATATGACGTAAACGCATCGGCGGAGTCTATGTGCAGCGCGCCGGGGATTCAATAGAATGGCTGCGCTGATCAACAACGACCAAAGCCGGCTCCCGGCACTTACAACAAAAACAGGTCTGGTCCCATATGCCTCTACCCTCGACATTCTTCGGGGTAACGGCCAAGCAACTCCTGGTTCTGGTGACCGTGGGGTGTGTGGCTGCTTATCTCTTCGACCTTAATGACAACACCACGCCGGACAATCTGGCACTGGAAGCGTTTGTCCGCTCACAGGGGCAGGTGACCGAGCAGGTGGGGGCGGTGCTGGACATTGCGCTGGTCAGGCAAGTGGTCGCGCACCCCAGCAATAACGCAGCGGGCTACAAGCGTTCGCTGTATGCCGTAGAGGGCGAGCGGGGGAAGGTGTTGGTGGCGCTGAAGGAAGTCGAGGGTGAGCAGGGGATAGAGGTCACGCAGATCCGTCGCCCGTGATCACCCCGGCCCAGTCAACGCCGTGCATGGCCAGGACTGAGCGGGTAGACAGGGCGCGGTCTTATGAAGCGAGGGTCGTTTCCGATTCGCGCACAATGATGATGCCCGACTGAATCAATATTTGAATTCATCGCCTTCCAGCTTTTCTACACGGTCGCCAATGGCCAGCTTGTAGGTGGTGGTAGGCGCCGAACCCGCCACATCGCCTTGCGCCGGGTTGGATTCCTGGAACTCATGCACCGAATACACACGTCCCTCTGCGTCTCTGGCATGAAACTGTCCGACTAGTACTGCTGCCATCTGTTTAGAACCTCTGGAGATAATCACTCGATTTGCGGTTCTGTAGACCGTCATGGAGCGGTGTAGTTTACCTACGTGAAAAAAATACTATTCGCTGTCGTTTTAAGACTATTCCTACAAGGCAAGGCACTTGGGGGATTTCGCAAAACCTTCTGGTGAACGTGCCGCGAAGACTCTATAACTACAACTCCTTTAGTCAGACGTCGGGAAAACCTCCATGAGCAAGGTCTACACGATTGCCGTCCTGGTTGGCAGCTTGAGAAAAGAGTCGATCAACCGCAAGGTCGCCCTGGCCTTGGCCGCACTGGCCCCTGCCAACCTCACGTTGAACATCGTCGAAATTGGCGACTTGCCGCTCTACAACGAAGACATTGACGGCGCGACACCGCCGGCAGCCTACAGTAGTTTCCGTCAACAGGTGAGTTCATCCGACGCGGTGTTGTTCGTGACCCCGGAATACAACCGCTCTGTGCCGGCACCGTTGAAGAATGCGATTGATGTGGGCTCGCGCCCGTATGGCAAAAGTGCCTGGAGCGGCAAGCCGGGCGCGATCATCAGCGTGTCGCCGGGCGCCATCGGTGGCTTTGGTGCCAACCATCATCTGCGCCAGTCCCTGGTGTTCCTCGATGTGCCGTGCATGCAGCAGCCGGAAGCCTACCTGGGCGGTGCGGGGAGTGTGTTTGACGAGGCGGGCAAGCTATCGGAAAAGACCCGGCCGTTCTTGCAGGCGTTTATTGATGCCTATGGCCAGTGGGTTGCCAAGCAAAAAGCCTGACTTGGTAATGAGATCAAAATGTGGGAGCGGGCTTGCCCGCGATTGCGGTAGATCAGTGAAGGTGACTTTGACTGACACACCGCCATCGCGGGCAAGCCCGCTCCCACATTTGGATGTGTGGCAGGCCTGGCATCCGAGTCCACTGCCAAGCCCACTCACCCATGGGATTTAGCGGAGCCAGTTGGTGCGTGCCAGCTCAATGACCTCGTCGCCACGCCCGCTCATGACCGCCTTGAGCATATACAGGCTGAATCCCTTGGCCTGTTCCAGCTTGATCGTCGGTGGCATCACCAGTTCCTGAGTCGCTGTCACCACATCCACCAACACAGGCCCATCATGGGCCAGCGCGCGACGCAGCGCCGGCTCCAGCTCTTCTGACTGCTCCACGCGAATGCCCAAAATACCCATGGCGTTCGACATGGCCGCAAAGTCCGGGTTTTTCAGTTCAGTGCCAGCGTCCAGATAGCCCGCTGCTTTCATCTCCATGGCCACGAACCCCAGTGACGAGTTATCGAAGACGATGACCTTTACCGGCAATTTCAACTGCGCCAACGAGATGAAATCCCCCATCAGCATGGCAAAGCCACCGTCGCCCGACATCGAGATCACCTGCCGCCCGGGAAATGCCGCCTGCGCACCGATAGCCTGGGGCATGGCATTGGCCATGGAACCGTGGTTGAACGAGCCGATCAGCCGACGCTTGCCATTCATCTTCAGGTAGCGCGCCGCCCATACGGTGGGCGAACCCACATCAGCGGTGAAGATCGCGTCATCGTCCGCCAACTCACTGAGCAACCGTGCGACGTACTGCGGGTGGATCGGCCGGTTGGCCTTTGAGGGCTGCGCAAGGTCGTCCAAGCCCTGGCGGGCTTTTTCGTAGTGCTTGAGCGAGGTGTCGAGAAAGCTGCGATCGGTTTTGCGCGTCAGGCGCGGCAGCAGGGCGGCGATGGTTTCACTCACGTCGGCGCAAATGCCCAGGTCCAGCGTGGCGCGACGCCCCAATGCCTGCGGGTTGCGGTCGATCTGGATGATCTGTGCGTCAGTGGGGTAGAACTGGCGGTAGGGAAAGTCAGTGCCGAGCATGATCAGCGTGTCGCAGTCGAGCATGGCGTGGTACCCGGAACTGAAACCGATCAAGCCGGTCATGCCCACATCGAACGGGTTGTCCCATTCCACATGTTCCTTGCCGCGCAATGCGTGCACCACCGGCGCGCCCAAGGCGTCGGCCAGGGCAACGACCTGGTCATGGGCACCGGCGCACCCGCTGCCGCACAGTAGGGTGACTTTTTGGCTGTGTTCAAGGATGTCGGTGAGGCGTTGCAGATCCTGTTCCGCCGGCAAGGTACGCGGGGTGTGCAGGGCAGGCCAGGGCTTGAGTTTGTTCTCCACTTCCAGCAACGACACATCCCCTGGAATCACCACCACCGCCACGCCGCGATTGAGGATCGCCGCGCGCATGGCACGGTGCAGCACCTGCGGCATTTGCTCGGGGTTGCTCACCAGCTCGACAAAGTGGCTGCACTCCTTGAACAGCTCCTGGGGATGGGTTTCCTGAAAGTAGTTGAGGCCGATCTCCGTGGACGGAATCTGCGCCGCAATTGCCAGCACCGGCACATGGTTGCGATGGCAGTCGAACAGGCCGTTGATCAAATGCAGGTTGCCTGGCCCGCAACTGCCGGCGCACACGGTCAATTCACCGGTGGCCGCGGCTTCGGCACCGGCGGCGAATGCGGCGACTTCCTCGTGGCGCACGTGCATCCACTCGATGCTGTCCATGGTGCGCAAGGCGTCGGTGAGGCCGTTGAGGCTGTCGCCGGTCAGGCCCCAGATGCGCTTGATGCCCGCCTGTTCAAGGGTGGTCGCCAGCTGTTGGGCCAGGTTGATTTTCGCCATGAAGAACTCCAATCGTCAGTGAGGTTAAAAACTGCTGATCAATAGGGGACAGTTCGATCATGGCGAATGCTCCGCCCTTATTGTGAAGATTGCGTCATGGCGGCGCGGTACTGGCGGGTGCGCCGGGCGATAAACCATTGGTCGCGCACCAGCGCCATGCACGGTGCAACGTTGGCCTTGGGCTGGTGGCCGCGGCTAATGCGATGCATCTGGTAGCGCACGACGGCGAGGATCGCCAGGGACGCCAGGGGCTTGCGCTTCCAGTCAATCGGCTTGAGTTGCGGGTTAGGGTCGCGGCCTTCACGCCAGTGCTTGATCAACTGCGGTTCCAGGGTCAGCGCGGTAGCAATCCCGGCCATGGCGATGCCGCTGTCGAGCACTTGCTGCACGATCGGCAGGCGACGGATGCCACCGGTGACCATCACCGGCATCTGGGCGATGCTGGCCAGTTCGGTGGCCATGTCCAGGAAGTACGCTTCGCGGGCCAGGGTGCGCCCGTCCCGCGCTTCGCCCTGCATCGCCGGCGCTTCATAGCTGCCACCGGACAACTCCAGCAGGTCGATGGCCAGCGGGTTGAGCATCTCGACCACGGCGCGGGCATCAGCCTCGGCAAAACCGCCACGCTGGAAGTCTGCCGAGTTGAGTTTGACCGCCACGCAAAAGGATGGACTCACGCTGGCGCGTACGGCGTGGATCACTTCCAGCAACAGGCGCGCACGGTTTTCCAGCGGGCCACCCCAGCGGTCGGTGCGTTGGTTGCTCAGCGGCGAAAGGAACTGGCTCAGCAGGTAGCCGTGGGCGCCGTGGATCTGCACGCCGGTAAAGCCGGCTTTCTCGGCCAGGCGGGCGCTGGTGGCGAAGCGTTGGATCACGTCCTGGATGTCGTCCTCGGTCATGGCCTTGGGTTTGGCGAACATCTTGGAGAAACCGCCCAGGTCGAGGGCAACGGCGGAAGGCGCCACGGCTTGCTGGCGCAGATTGGCCGGGGTCTGGCGCCCCGGATGGCTGAGTTGCACCCAGAAGTGCACGCCTTTGTCCCGTGCGACATCGGCCCATTCGCGAAAACTGTCCAGCTGTTGCTCGTCTTCCAGCGCGACACCACCGGGGCCGGTCATGGCGCGACGGTCGATCATCACGTTGCCGGTGATCAGCAAGCCGGGTTCACCCTCGGCCCACGCCTTGTAGAGCTGCTTCAATTCACGGGACGGCGCCTGATTGCCATCGGCCATGTTTTCTTCCATCGCGGCCTTGGCGATGCGGTTGGAGATGACTTGGCCATTGGGCAGTTGCAAGGCTTCAAAGGGTGACATGGGTTGACTCCTGAGCGGGGGAGGCCTCAGGCTAAGCTTAAAGTTAACTTTAATGTCAAGCAGGCGATGGCGATGAATATTGGCGAACTGGCAAAACAGAGCGGATTGGCGGCGTCGCGCATCCGTTTTTATGAAGCGGAAGGCCTGATCAGTCAGGTGGGGCGCCAGTCCAATGGTTATCGGCGCTACTCCGCGGAGGCGTTGCAGACGCTGCAGCTGATCCAGAGTGCGCAACAGGCCGGGTTTACCTTGCAGGAACTCAAGGCGTTGATGCCGGCACCGGGTGAGCATAAGCGCGAGGAGTTGATCGAGGCGCTGGAGCGCAAGGTGGTGCAGATCGAAGAGATGCAGGCGCAATTGGCTCACAGCAAGGCGCAGTTGCTGGGGGTGATCGAGGCGGTGCGGGCGCAGCCGGAAGGTGTGCCGTGTTCCATGGGGCAGAAGCAGGTGCTGGCGTCGATCAAACTTAGCGGATAAAAAAAGCCCTGGCACGCCAGGGCTTTTTCATGCGCTACACCTTAACGGCGGCGGAACAGCGGTAGCGGCTCATCCGTTGCAGCCTGGTACGTCACCGAGAAGTCCTTGAGGCTTTCCAGGGCTTCGTACGGGTCTTTGTCGGCGCGCAAGGCGAAGGCATCGAACCCGCAGCGGCGCAGGTAGAACAGTTGGTCGCGCAGGATATCGCCAATGGCGCGCAATTCGCCTTTGTAACCATAGCGGTCACGCAGCAGGCGCGCGTTGGAGTAGTTGCGGCCATCGGTGAAGGCCGGAAAATTCAGCGCGATGACCTGGAAATGTTCCACGTCGGCACCGATCTCTTCGGCTTCTTCATCGGCGTCCAGCCACACACCCAGGCCGCCATCGCGGGCCTTGAGGGCGTGACCGTGCTCGCGCCACAAGGCCAGCGGCACGATCAGGTCGTCGCAGTTGGAAATGCCATCGAAGCTCGCGTCCTTGGGCAACAGGTGCCAGGTTTCGTCGAGGACTGCGTTGTTCTTAATGATTCGCTGCATAGACGCGCTCCTTGAACAGGTCGATGCCGATGCGCTGGTAGGTGTCGATGAAACGCTCATCTTCGGTGCGCTGTTCGATGTACACATCGATCAGTTTGCCGATCACCTCAGGCATGGCTTCCTGGGCGAACGATGGGCCGAGGATCTTGCCCAGGCTCGCATCACGGCTGGCGCTGCCACCCAGGGACACTTGGTAGAATTCTTCGCCTTTCTTGTCCACGCCCAGGATGCCGATGTGGCCGACGTGGTGGTGACCACAGGCGTTCATGCAACCGGAGATGTTCAGGTCCAGCTCGCCGATGTCGAACAGGTAGTCCAGGTCATCGAAACGGCGCTGGATCGATTCGGCAATCGGGATCGACTTGGCGTTGGCCAGGGAGCAGAAGTCGCCGCCCGGGCAGCAGATGATGTCGGTCAGCAGGCCGATGTTCGGCGTGGCGAAACCGCCTTCGCGCAGCTCGCCCCACAGGGTGAACAGTTGGCTTTGCTCAACGTCCGCGAGAATGATGTTCTGCTCGTGGGAGGTGCGCAGTTGGCCATAACTGTAGCGGTCGGCCAGGTCGGCGACGGCGTCCAGCTGCTTGTCGGTGATGTCGCCGGGGGCAACGCCGGTCGGTTTCAGCGACAGGGTCACGGCCACGTAGCCTGGCTTCTTGTGCGCCAGGGTGTTGCGGCCACGCCAGCGGGCGAAACCTGGATGTTCCAGGTCGAGGGCTGCCAGTTCAGCGTCCTGATTGCTCAGGGCCTTGTATTCAGGGTCGACGAAATGCTTGGCAACGCGATGCACTTCGGCTTCGGTCAGGGTGGTCTGGCCGCCGCGCAGGTGTTCCATCTCGGCGTCGACTTTTTGCGCAAACACCTCAGGCGTCAGCGCTTTTACCAGGATCTTGATCCGGGCCTTGTACTTGTTGTCACGACGGCCATAGCGGTTGTAGACCCGCAGGATGGCATCGAGGTAGCTCAACAGGTCCTGCCACGGCAGGAACTCATTGATAAAGGCGCCGACCACTGGCGTACGGCCCAGGCCGCCACCCACCAGGACACGGAAACCCAGCTCGCCCGCAGCGTTGTACACCGGCTCCAGGCCGATATCGTGTACTTCGATGGCGGCGCGGTCCGAGGTCGAGCCATTGATGGCGATCTTGAACTTGCGCGGCAGGTAGGCGAATTCCGGGTGGAAGGTGGTCCATTGGCGGACGATTTCACACCAGGGGCGCGGGTCGATCAGTTCGTCAGCGGCAACGCCGGCGAATTGGTCGGTGGTCACGTTGCGCAGGCAGTTACCGCTGGTCTGAATGGCGTGCATCTGCACGGTTGCCAGTTCAGCCAGGATATCCGGCACGTCTTCCAGCGCTGGCCAGTTGAACTGTACGTTCTGGCGCGTGCTGATGTGCGCGTAGCCTTTGTCGAAGTCGCGGGCAATCTTGCCCATCATGCGCATCTGACGCGAGGTCAGTTGGCCATACGGCACGGCTACCCGCAGCATCGGCGCAAAGCGCTGAACATAAAGGCCATTTTGCAGGCGCAGAGGGCGGAACTCTTCTTCGCTCAGTTCACCTGCTAGGTAGCGTCGGGTCTGATCACGGAACTGCTTGACGCGGTCCTCGATGATGCGCTGATCGTATTCGTCGTATACGTACATATAGGTCCTGTTCTCGGCAAATCTGCGCGCACGGCCGCGCACTCCCAACGGAGCCGGCGCACGATACCAGTTTGCGTTTATGCGCAAAAGTGATGTTTGAGTATATGCAAATAACCAAATCGACTAATGAGAACGGTTATCGCAATATCCACATTTGTCATGCGGGCAATCTTGAACTTTACTGTGGTCGAGTCTTCGTGCAGTCACCTAATAAAACCGATAAGAGGCGATGCGATGAGCAATTCAACCAAAGCCCGTAAACCCGACAGTACCGTTGATGCCTGGGCCATTCTGTTTCTGATCATCCTCGTGGTGGGCACCGCCGTGTTCTGGGTGAGTCACCAATAAACGACGTTGATTGAGCCTCGATTGAGCCGCTAATTGCCACTATCATGGCGGGCATTGCTCAAGGCTTGAATGACGATGTTGAAGGTTCTGATTACGTGTGTGTGGTTGTTGGGGGCGGCGTACGGGGCTGTGGCTCACGCGACGTCCGTGGTGTTTCTCAACCCGGGCCTGTCAACGGAAACCTTCTGGGTCAGCTATACGCAATTCATGCAGGCCGCGGCCAAGGACCTCGGCCTGGATTTGCGTGTGCGCTATTCCGAGCGTGATCCCCAAAACTACCTGGTCCAGGCCAGGGACGTGCTGCAAGGCACTGCGCGGCCCGAGTACCTGGTGCTGGTCAACGAGCAATACGTGGCGCCGCAGATTCTGCGCATGGCCCAGGGCAGCGGGGTCAAGCTGTTGATTGTGAACAGCCTGCCAACCCCCGACCAGGTGCAGATGCTCAACGGGCGCAACGCCGCGCAATGGATCGGCAGCCTGGTGCCCAACGACGAAGAGGCGGGCTACCTGATGCTCACCGACCTGCTGCGCCAGCACGGTCCGGTTGCCCCTGGCCAATTCCTCGACCTGCTGGCGTTTTCCGGGGTCAAGAACACCCCATCTGCGCAATTGCGCGAACAGGGCTTGCACCGTGCGTTGGCGCAGCACCCGCACGTGCGCCTGCGCCAGCTGGTCTACGGTGAGTGGACGCGAGCACGGGCCTTCGAGCAAGCGACGCAATTGTTCAAGCGCTATCCACAGACGGCGCTGGTGTGGTCAGCCAACGATCAAATGGCCCTGGGCGCCATGCAGGCCCTGCAAGACAGCGGGCGAACACCGGGCAAGGACGTGCTGTTCAGCGCGGTCAACAGTTCGCCGCAAATATTGCAGGCACGCCTCGACGGGCGGCTGAGCACGTTGGTGGCCGGGCATTTCACCTTGGGTGGCTGGGCGATGGTGTTGATCAGCGATGATGCCGCAGGTGTGGATTTAGCCGCACACGGCGGGCGCGACCGTCAGGCGGCGTTATTCCAGCTGATCGATGGCGCCCAGGCGCAACGGTTGCTGGGGCCGCTGCCGGTGGTGAACTTCCGCGCACTGTCCGCGAAGGGCAAGCCGGCGTCCTACCGCTACCCGTTCAACCTGCAACTGCTGCTGCGTTAAATCCCGGCGAGGTGCAGCACCAGCTTGACGATCCCGAACAGCGTCAAGGCAAACACCGCCGTGAACAGAATGCCCAGGATCACAAAGTGGCTGGGCTTGCCGTGGGTAAAGTCGCGGGCGCGGTTCTTGCCGCTCTGCACGCCGAACGCGGCGGCCATGACGCTGTGGAGCATCTGCCAGAAGGTAGGGGGCTTGTTGTTGACTGGATCGTCCATACATCCCTCGACACAAGGTGTGTGAGGGACAGCATAGACAATCCACCAGGGCTTAGTTGTCGTAACCCAGGTTCGGCGCCAACCAACGTTCGGTCACGGCCAGGTCCTGGCCTTTACGCGCGGTGTAGCTCGCCACCTGGTCCTTGTCGATCTTGCCCACGGCAAAGTACTGCGCCTGCGGGTGCGCGAAGTACCAGCCGCTGACCGCCGCTGCCGGGAACATCGCGTAGTGCTCGGTAAGGAACACGCCGCTGCGGCCGGCTTCCATTTCCCGCGCTTCGGGATCGAGCAGTTGGAACAAGGTGCCTTTCTCGGTGTGATCCGGGCACGCCGGGTAGCCCGGGGCAGGGCGGATGCCGCTGTACTGCTCCTTGATCAGCGCCTCGTTGTCCAGTTGCTCGTCCTTGGCGTAGCCCCAATAGTCTTTACGCACCTGCTGGTGCAGCCACTCGGCGCAGGCTTCGGCCAGGCGATCGGCCAGGGCCTTGACCATGATCGAGTTGTAATCGTCGCCCGCGTCCTGATACGCCTTGGCCACTTCCTCGGCGCCGATGCCGGCGGTGGTGATGAAGCCGCCCACGTAGTCGGTCACGCCGCTGTCTTTTGGCGCAACGAAGTCAGCCAGGGAGAAGTTCGGCTTGCCGTCGGTCTTGATGATCTGCTGGCGCAGGTGATGCAAGGTCGCCAGTGGCTGGCCATCATCGCCATAGACTTCCAGGTCATCGTCCTTGACCTGGTTGGCCGGCCAGAAGCCAAACACCGCGCGGGCGCTGATGAGCTTTTCGTCGATCAGCTTGGCGAGCATTTCCTGGGCATCGGCGTACAGCGCGGTCGCCGCTTCGCCTACAACCTCGTCGGTAAGGATGCGTGGGAACTTGCCCGCCAGATCCCAGGAAATAAAGAACGGTGTCCAGTCGATGTACTCGGCCAGCACCTTGAGGTCGATGTTGTCCAACACCTTGGCGCCGGTAAAGGTCGGCGTCACCGGGGTGTAGCTGCTCCAGTCGAACTGCGGCTTCTTGGCGATGGCTGCCGGGTAGCTCAGGCGCTCGGTGCGGGCGCTGCGGTTCGAAGTGCGCTCACGCACGTCGATATACTCCAGGCGGGTTTTCTCGACGAAACCGGCCTTCAATTCCTTGGACAGCAACTGCGTGGCCACGCCCACCGCACGGGAGGCGTCGGTCACGTAGATCACGGCATCGTTGCTGTACTTGGGTTCGATCTTCACCGCCGTGTGCGCCTTGGACGTGGTGGCGCCACCAATCATCAAGGGCAGGTGGAAGTCCTGGCGCTGCATCTCGCGGGCCACATGCACCATCTCGTCCAACGACGGCGTGATCAGGCCGGACAGCCCGATGATGTCGCACTTCTGCTCCTTGGCCACTTGCAGGATCTTCTCGGCGGGCACCATCACACCCAGGTCGACGATGTCATAGCCGTTGCAACCCAACACCACGCCGACGATGTTCTTGCCGATGTCATGCACATCGCCTTTGACCGTGGCCATCAGGATCTTGCCCTTGGCCTCCGGCTTGTCGCCTTTTTCCAGCTCGATGAACGGGATCAAGTGGGCCACGGCCTGCTTCATCACGCGGGCGGATTTCACCACCTGCGGCAGGAACATTTTGCCCGCGCCAAACAGGTCGCCGACAATGTTCATGCCGGACATCAGCGGGCCTTCGATCACTTCGATCGGGCGTGCGAACGACTGCCGCGATTCTTCGGTGTCTTCAACGATATGGGTGGTGATGCCCTTGACCAGTGCGTGTTCCAGGCGCTTGTTGACTTCCCAGCCGCGCCATTCCTCGGTTTCGGCTTCTTTTACGCTGCCGTCGCCCTTGTACTTGTCGGCGATGGCGAGGAGGGCGTCGGTGCCTTCCGGCGTGCGGTTGAGTACGACGTCTTCCACGGCGTCACGCAGTTCGGCCGGGATCTGGTCGTAGATCTCCAGCTGGCCGGCGTTGACGATACCCATGGTCAGGCCATTGCGGATCGCATGCAGCAGGAACACCGAGTGGATCGCCTCGCGCACCGGGTTGTTGCCGCGGAACGAGAACGACACGTTGGACACGCCGCCGGAGGTCAGCGCATACGGCAGTTCGTCGCGGATATAGGCACAGGCGTTGATGAAATCGACGGCGTAGTTGTTGTGCTCCTCGATGCCGGTGGCGACCGCGAAGATGTTCGGGTCGAAGATGATGTCTTCCGGCGGGAAGCCCACTTCATTGACCAGGATGTCGTAGGAGCGTTTGCAGATCTCTTTCTTGCGCGCTTCGGTGTCGGCCTGGCCGGCTTCGTCGAAGGCCATCACCACCACCGCCGCACCGTAGCGCTTGCACAGCTTGGCGTGATGAATGAACTGCTCGACGCCTTCCTTCATGCTGATGGAGTTGACGATGCCCTTGCCCTGGATGCACTTCAGGCCGGCTTCGATCACTTCCCACTTGGAGGAGTCGATCATGATCGGCACGCGGGAGATATCCGGCTCGCCGGCGATCAGATTGAGGAAGGTCACCATGGCCTTCTTCGAATCGAGCATGCCCTCGTCCATGTTGATGTCGATGATCTGGGCGCCGGCTTCCACCTGCTGCAGGGCGACTTCGAGGGCTTCGGTGTAGTTGTCTTCGCGGATCAGCCGGGCGAAACGCGCGGAACCGGTAATGTTGGTGCGTTCGCCGACGTTGACGAACAGCGAGCTGCGATCAATGGTGAACGGCTCCAGGCCCGACAGGCGGCAAGCCTTGGGAATGTCCGGGATCGGGCGCGGCGCATAACCGGCCACGGCCTTGGCGATGGCCTCGATGTGACCCGGCGTGGTGCCGCAGCAGCCGCCGACGATATTGAGGAAGCCGCTCTGGGCGAATTCTTCGATGACCTTGGCGGTTTCCGACGGCAGTTCGTCGTACTCGCCGAATTCGTTGGGCAGGCCGGCATTGGGGTGCGCGGATACGTGGGTGTTGGCCTTGTTCGACAACTCTTCCAGGTAGGGACGCAGTTCGCTGGCGCCCAGGGCGCAGTTCAGGCCCACGGAGATCGGTTTGGCGTGCGCCACCGAGTTCCAGAACGCTTCGGTGGTCTGGCCCGACAGGGTACGGCCGGAGGCGTCGGTGATGGTGCCGGAGATCATGATCGGCAGTTCGATGTTCAGCGCTTCGAACACGCCCTGCACGGCGAAGATCGCCGCCTTGGCGTTGAGGGTGTCGAAGATGGTTTCGATCAGGATCAGGTCGGCGCCGCCTTCGATCAGGCCTCGGGTGGCCTCGGTGTAGTTTTCCACCAGTTCATCGAAAGTCACGTTGCGGTAGCCGGGGTTGTTCACGTCTGGCGACAGCGAGCAGGTGCGGCTGGTCGGGCCGAGCACGCCGGCGACGAAGCGCGGCTTGTCTGGGTTTTCGGCGGTCTTGGCGTCGGCGATCTTGCGTGCCAGGCGTGCGCCTTCGACGTTCAGCTCATAGGCCAGTTCTTCCATGCCGTAGTCGGCCATGGAGATGCGCGTGGCGTTGAAGGTGTTGGTTTCAAGAATGTCGGCACCGGCATCCAGGTAGGCCTTTTCGATGCCGCCGATCACGTCGGGACGGGTGAGCACCAACAGGTCGTTGTTACCCTTGACGTCGCTGGGCCAGTCGGCGAAGCGTTTGCCACGGTAGTCTTCTTCTTCCAGTTTGTAGCTCTGGATCATCGTGCCCATACCACCGTCGAGGATCAGGATACGTTCCTTGAGGGCTTGATGAAGGGCTTGCAGACGAACGCTACGATCGGACATGGGACTACTCTAGGTCAGGCATTACGGAGGGCGTGAATCATAGCAAACCTGTGCCGATTTGGAGCACGTGCAGGTTTTGCATGAATATCGTTCATGTTGCTTGGGGGTGTGGCCCGGTAGAATCACCGGCAAATTTTCAGCGCACGCATTGAATCGGGACCGGGTACATGTCATTTCGTCTTATCGTCAGCGCCGTCCTGGCCTTGATCGCCAGCACCGCCCAGGCAGCAGCTCCCGCCCCGGCGATTTCCTACACCCGCGATGTGCAGCCGATCTTCACCGAGAAGTGCGTGGCGTGCCACGCCTGCTACGACTCCGCCTGCCAACTCAACCTGGGCAGTGCCGAGGGCGCGGCCCGTGGCGCGAGCAAGATGCCGGTGTACGACGGCGAGCGCAGCCAGGCCACGCCGACGACGCGCCTGTTCTACGACGCCTTTGGCAAACAAGCCTGGCAGCAAAAGGGTTTCTACTCAGTGCTGGACGCCCAGGGCAGCCAGGCGGCGCTGATGGCGCGCATGCTGGAGCTGGGCCACAACGCGCCGCTGCAACCCAATGCCAAGTTGCCCGAAGAGATCGTGCTGGGGCTCAACCGCGAAAACATGTGCGCCACGCCCGGCGAGTTCAACGCCTACGCCGGTGCCCATCCCAAGGAAGGCATGCCGTTGGCTGTCACCGGCCTGACCGACCAGCAGTACCAGACCCTGCAACGCTGGCTTGCGTCCGGCGCGCCGATTGACGAACAAGGCCTGGCGCCCAGCGCCAAGGAAGCCCTGCAAGTGCAGCAGTGGGAAAACCTGCTCAACCAGCCCGGCGCCCGGGAAAGCCTGGTGGCGCGCTGGTTGTTCGAGCACTTGTTCCTGGCCCACATCTATTTTGAGAACGGTGAGCCGGGGCATTTCTTCCAGTGGGTGCGTTCGCGCACGCCCAGTGGCCAGCCGATCGACCTGATCGCCACCCGTCGCCCGAACGATGACCCGGGCACCCGGGTGTACTACCGCCTGTGGCCAGTGCAGGGCGTGATCGTGCATAAAACCCACATCACGTACCCCTTCAGTGCCGAGAAGATGGCGCGTATCAAGGAGCTATTCTACGCCGGCGACTGGCAGGTCAACGCGTTGCCGGGTTACGGGCCGGGCCGTCGCGCCAACCCGTTCGAAACCTTTGAAGCGATCCCGGCCAAGGCGCGTTACCAGTTCATGCTGGATAACGCCGAATACTTCGTGCGTACGTTCATTCGCGGGCCGGTGTGCCGTGGGCAGATCGCCACGGATGTGATCCGCGACAACTTCTGGACCCTGTTCCAGGACCCCGACCACGACCTGTACATCACCGATGCGCGCTATCGCGGCCAGGCCACGCCCTTGCTGGCCATGCCGGGGCAGAACGACGATGTGGGCAGTGTGCTGAGCCTGTGGCTGGCCTACCGTGACAAGCGCAACGAATATGAGGCCCTGCGCCGCGACAGCTATGCCGATGTGCCGCCGCCCAGCTGGTCAAGCCTGTGGGCCGGTAACGACAACGCGTTGCTGAGCATCTTCCGCCACTTCGACAGCGCCTCGGTGAACAAGGGCTTGATCGGCGAAGTCCCGCAAACGATGTGGCTGTTCGACTACCCGCTGCTGGAGCGCACCTATTATCAGTTGGCGGTGAATTTCGACGTGTTCGGCAACGTTTCGCACCAGGCCCAGACGCGGCTGTATTTCGACCTGATCCGCAACGGCGCCGAGCAGAATTTCCTGCGGCTGATGCCGGCGAATTCCCGCGATGACTTCCTCGATGACTGGTACCAGAACAGCGGCAAACTCAAGCTATGGCTGGACTACGAAGCCATTGACGACGACAAGCCCACTGGCCTGCACCTGGACGCCAAGGACCCGAAGCGCGACTTTGCCAACCAGTTGCTGGCCCGTTACGGCGACCTCGACGCCAGCCCGGACCCGATCAACCGTTGCGCGGGCGCCTTTTGTTCGCGTGATGGCATCGACCCGGCCTTGCAAGACGCCGAACAAGCGCTGAGCCGCCTGACGTCGCGTCCGGCAGCGGGCCTCAAGGTCATCGACCAACTGCCCGAAGCGACCATGCTGCGGGTCGAAACCGCCAGCGGCAAGCGTGTGGTCTACAGCATGCTGCGCAACCGCGCCCACAGTAACGTCGCCTTCCTGCTGGGTGAGGCCTATCGCTATCAGCCGGGCCTGGACACGGTGACCATCTATCCTGGGGTGCTGAGCAGCTACCCGAACTTCATGTTCAACATCCCGGCGCAGGATGTGCCCGAGTTTGTCGCTGAAATGGAACGGGCCAAGGATGCCAAGCGCTTTGAGAAAATTGTCGATCGCTGGGGCGTACGCCGCAGTCATCCGTTGTTCTGGCAGTACTTCCACGATTTATCGCAGTACATTCGCGAAACCACGCCGGTGGAAGAGGGTGTGTTGGACATGAACCGCTACGAGAACCTATAACGGTGCACGTGATCCGGTCATCTCTCGAAGCGGGCGCTGAAGCAGTCGGATATCTACCTCGCGGGACTTGGAAAAGGTAAGCCGATGATGTTGATTTCAGTGCAGGCGCTTCGGGCCTTGGCGGCGTGGGTGGTGGTGGGGCATCACTTTACCCAGGTGTTCTTCAATTTTGAGGTCGATAACCCGCTGGCCTACCTGTTCGCCGACAAAGGCGGCATCGGGGTGGATGTATTCTTTGTCATCAGCGGCCTGGTGATTTTTCTCGCCACCGCCGACAAGGCGCTGACACCTTGGCGTTTCATGCTCATGCGCGTGGCACGGATCGCCCCGGCGTATTGGTTCTATACCCTGCTCATGGCCTTTCTGGCGGTGGCGGTGCCTTCGCTGATTCCAGAGGTTCGATTCGAACCGGGTCACATGCTCTTGTCGATGCTGTTTATCCCGGCCGAAAATCCCGCGGGTTTTGGCGTCTATCCGCTGCTGGATGTGGGCTGGACCCTGAACTTCGAGATGTTGTTCTATCTGCTGTTCGCCTGTGCCTTGCTGGTGCGTGGGGCCTATCGATTGGGGGTGGTGGCAGCGCTGCTGTATCTCGTGTGTTACATCGTTGCCCCCGCCCTGGACTTTGCTGACGGGTTCTACAGCAATGACATGGTCTTTGAGTTTCTGATGGGCATTGGGATTGGCATGCTGTATCGGCGCGGCCTGTGTCGGGCCAAGGCATGGTTGCCTTTGTTGGGCATCGTCGTTGCACTGGTGGCGATTTGGCATGGAGCGAATGTGCCGCGTGCGTTGGAGTGGGGAGTGCCAAGCGCGTTATTGGTCATCAGTTGCGTGACGCTGGAGCCTTACTTCAAGGATTTGCGCTTTTTGAAGCGGCTCGGGGACTGCTCCTATTCAGTGTATTTGATCCACGTGCTGGTGTTGTGCGCTGGTCGGTGGGTCGTTGAGCGCACGGGCATAGATCCCTATGCGGTCCTGCCGTTTTGCCTCCTGGTGACGGCGTTTGGCGCATTTTTGAGCTACGAGTGGTTGGAGAAACGCACGTATCGCGGGTTCCAACGCTGGCTGGGTGTCGATGAGTCGACTGCCCTTTCCCGACAAAAATACTAGGACTTTGTACCTGCGTAATATTTTGGCGTAAACTGCCGGCAAGCCTGTGAGGAGTTTCCATGACTGCCATAACCATTACCGACGCCGCCCACGATTACCTGGCTGACCTGCTGTCCAAGCAGAACACCCCGGGTATCGGCATCCGCGTCTTTATCACCCAGCCTGGCACCCAGTACGCCGAGACGTGCATTGCCTACTGCAAGCCGGGGGAAGAGAAACCTGAAGACACCGCGCTGGGGCTGAAAAGCTTCACCGCCTACATCGACGCCTTCAGCGAAGCCTTCCTGGATGACGCTGTGGTTGACTACGCCACCGATCGCATGGGCGGCCAGTTGACCATCAAGGCGCCCAACGCCAAGGTGCCAAACGTCAACGCCGACAGCCCGGTGAACGAGCGCATCAACTACTACCTGCAAACCGAGATCAACCCAGGTTTGGCCAGCCACGGCGGCCAGGTCAGCCTGATCGACGTCGTGGACGACGGCATTGCCGTGCTCAAGTTCGGCGGCGGCTGCCAGGGCTGCGGCCAGGCGGACGTGACCCTGCGCGAAGGCATCGAGCGCACCCTGCTGGAGCGTATTCCGGAGCTCAAGGGTGTGCGTGACGTGACCGACCACACGCAGAAAGAAAACGCCTACTACTGAGTAAGGCGTTCACTGCGAAGAAAAAACGGCGCCCCGTGAGCGCCGTTTTTTTATGTTTATTTTTCAATGTCTTGCGCTATCTACCTAACGAAGAAGATCAACTGTGGGAGCTGGCTTGCCTGCGATAGCGGTGCATCAGCAGACACATGTACTGCCTGGCACACCGCCATCGCGGGCAAGCCCGGCTCCCACAGGGTTTTGCATTGATCTCTGGATAGGCTCAGGGGCGGTAAAGGTGCGCGTGGCCTGCCCGGTACAGCGACGATTCACTGAAGCTGTCACTGGCCAACACCCTGCCCACCACGATCAACGCCGTGCGCCGAAACCCCTTGGCCGCTACCTTCTCGGCAATATCGCTCAACGTGCCAACCGCCCAATCCTGATCCGGCCACGTCGCCCGATGCACCACGGCAATCGGGCAATCGGCGCCATAGTGCGGCAGCAGTTCGGCAACGATTTTTTCCAGATGGTTGACCCCGAGGTGAATCGCCATGGTCGTGCCGTGGCGGGCCAGGCTGGCAAAATCCTCACCGGCCGGCATGCTGGTTTTGTCGGCATAGCGGGTCAGGATCACGCTCTGGGCGATATCCGGCAGGGTCAGTTCTGCCTCCAGCAGCGCCGCGCAGGCGGCAACGGCCGTTACGCCGGGGATGATCTGAAAGGGGATGCCCAACTCGCGCAAATGACGGATCTGCTCGCCAATCGCCCCGTACAGGCTCGGATCGCCGGAGTGCACGCGTGCCACATCCTGGCCGTTTGCATGGGCCGCCTTGATCAAATCGATGATCTGTTCCAGGTGCAGTTCGGCGCTGTTGACCAGGGTTTCCGCCTGATGGCCTGCCAGTACCGCCGCAGGTACCAGCGAGCCCGCATAGATGATCACCGGGCAACTGCGGATCAGCCGCTGGCCTTTGACGGTGATCAATTCCGGGTCGCCGGGGCCTGCGCCGATGAAGTAGACGGTCATGGGAGATTCCTGTTGAAAAGCGGGCGAGCATGAAGATTGCTCATGATCGAGAAGGGCAATTATCGGGTTTTTAGTCAGCGCACGCCAAGGCAAAGGTCGCCTGGGTGGTTTTTTGGCGGGTGATCAGCAGGCGGGCAGGGCTGCCGGCGAGGTGTTCTGCCACGGCCAGCGCGGCGCTTTCGGCAATGCCGTAACAACCGGTATGGGTGAAGGCGACGACGGATTTGTGGCTCAAGCGGTCGGCATATATTGCCAACTGCGGCGCGGTGAAACAGTGCAGGGGTAGCTTCAACGCTGCGGCCAGGGCCAGCAATCCGGGCTCATCGCTTTTGCGGTCGATACTCGCCAACGCGGTGATGCGGTGACGCTCGATACCGCCCTCGGCGAGGGCGGAGTCAAGCAGGCCCAGCAGGGTCTGAACCTCACAACCCCGCTGGCAACCCAGGCCGACTACCAGGGTCATGCCGAGTATTGATCGCTGCGGTTGCGGCGGAACAGCCAGGCGCTGATCAGGCCCAAAGCCAGCCAGAAGGCGACGTTGGTCAGCTGCGAAGCGATCTTGAACTGCGCTTCCAGGGCTTCCGGTGCGAGCATCGAATGCACTTCCGGTTGTGGTGCGCCAATCACATGGGGCACTGCCAGGATCGCTGCGCCTAGTGCCTTGAGCAGCCAGTTGCGCCCGAATACGATCAGCGCGATACCGGCTGCGGTGGACGCGGCGGTACCGATCCACCAGGTCTGGCGCAGCGCGAGATCAGCGGCCGCCGTGCCTGGCAACTCAGGTGGCAGGCCCAGGGTCGGCGCCAGCACGAAGGTTGCATAACCGGCCAGCCCCCACAGCAGCCCCTGGGCCGTGCGGGTCGGTGCACGCAGGGTGTACAGGCCGGCCAGCATCAGCGCAAAGCCGACGGCGACCACCAGGTTGCCACCCGTGGTGGACAGCACGCGCTGCCAGCCGTCTTCCGGCTCCCAGGCTTCGGCGTCATGGGTATGGGCGGCAGCCCCCGCGGCGTGTTCATGCGCCACTTCGGTGGCGGCCGGGGCTTTTTCAAAGGTTTCCGCCTGCAAAATCAGCGGGGCGACCCAGAAGCTTTGCAGCAGGGTCAGCAGCAGGGCGGCCGCAAGGCCGGTGAAACCTGCGGTTTGCGCAATACGCTTGATCATGTCGGCAGGTCTCAGTGGCACGGGAACGCGGCGCTGTGGCGGGTATCGTGGGCGGCGTTATGCACGGCCTCGATATGGGAGAAACCGGCGAAATACACCAGGCACGCGCCGAGGATCGACGCACCGATGGCGGCGGTCAGGCGTTGGCTCAGGGTAGAGGTGCTGCTGGTGGAGTGCGAGGTGCTGCTGATGATCGACATGGCGCGTCCCTTTCAGGTGTCAGGGTGAAGCGAGCGCATGAAAACCCCGCGAGCCAGGCACGCAGGGTTCTGAACAGCGCCCGCCCACCGCGGGTTTGTTATCTGATTTTTTCGGGCCGGTCTCCGGGCTTGCGAGGGGCTCAATGCCTGAAAACGTCGCCTTCCCATGCTGTCTGGCACAGTGGATATGACGTTTCGCTCGCTTACCGTTGCGGGGGCAGCACCGGACTGGTCATATCGCTATGACGCACCGGTTTCCCGTTTCACCCTTTGCAGGGCACCCGAAACAAGATGTGTAGGAGAGCATGGGGGTGGGAGGGGAGTCAATTGGGATGTGGGTTTTGGCTTTGGTGGTGTACATATCCGTTTTTTAGGTAACGGCCACTTGGGGTCCGCCCTTACGGCGGGTCACTTTGGAAAAGCCCCAAAGTAACAACTGTGGGAACTGGCAACTGTGGGAGCTGGCTTGCCTGCGATGCAGACACCTCGGTACATCAGGCACACCCAGTTGATGCCATCGCAGGCAAGCCAGCTCCCACAGGGGAACGCGTACGCTTCATCGATCAGGTCGGCTACTAGGCCGCCTCGCTTTTGCTTTTGATTTTGATCTTAGGCGCCCCCCCAAATCCATGTCGGATTACGGGCACACCGAGCCTAGGCGAGGTGCCGAGTGTTGGGGCAAGAGCCCTTTTGGTTACTTTTGGGGCTCTTTTCCAAAAGTGACCCGCCGTAAGGGCGGAACCCTGAGCCGCCGTTACCGCAGCAACGGATATGTACACAAGCCAAACCAACCCAACCCCATCATTGACCATCCCCCAAGCACTGCGTAGCCTTGCACCCTCGAGGTTCTTCAGCCTAGGCCGAAGCTAAGAAGGGAACGCGGTCCAAGCCGCGGCTGCCCCCGCAACTGTAAAGGGTTCATCTGACTGCCACGCCACTGCCAAACCGGCGGGAAGGCGCAATCAGCGCCGGTCGCAAGACCGGCAAGCCCCAAGCCAGGAGACCTGCCTCGCAACCGATTTTTCAATTCAACCGGGCGGGGTGATCCGGTGACGAAATCCGCTGCTGCGCACCGTCGCAGGGCCTATCGTCCCGTATGCCCGCCCCCAAGGGCATCCGATGAAAACACTGGCCAAACTCCCCGTCACCATCGTTACCGGCTTCCTCGGCTCGGGCAAGACCACCTTGCTGCGCCATATGCTCGACAACGCCCAGGGCCGACGCATCGCCGTGATCGTCAACGAATTCGGCGAGTTGGGCATTGACGGTGAAATCCTCAAGCAGTGCTCCATCGGTTGCACCGAGGAAGAAGCCAACGGCCGCGTGTATGAGCTGGCCAACGGCTGCCTGTGCTGCACCGTGCAGGAAGAGTTCTTCCCGGTGATGCGCGAATTGGTCGCCCGTCGCGGCGACCTCGACCACATCCTCATCGAAACCTCCGGCCTGGCCCTGCCAAAACCGCTGGTACAAGCCTTCCAGTGGCCGGAAATCCGCAGCGCCTGCACGGTTGACGCGGTGATCACCGTGGTCGACAGCCCGGCCGTGGCCGCCGGCACCTTCGCCGCATTCCCGGACCAAGTCGACGCCCAGCGCAAACTCGACCCGAACCTGGACCACGAATCGCCACTGCACGAGCTGTTCGCCGACCAACTGGCCAGCGCCGACCTGGTGATCCTCAACAAATCCGACCTGATCAGCGCCGAAGACCTGGCCCGCGTACGCCTGGAAGTCGCCGAAGAGCTGCCGCCTGCGGTCAAGATCATCGAGGCCAGCAGCGGTCGCCTGCCGCTGGACGTGCTGATCGGCCTTGGCGCCGGCTCCGAGGAGCACATCGACGGTCGCCACAGCCATCACGATCACCACCACGAAGGTGAAGACGATCACGATCACGACGCCTTCGATTCGATCTCCATCGACCTGCCGCAAGCCGACGAAGCCCTGCTGCTCGACGCCCTGACCCAACTGGTGGTGCAACACGGCATCCTGCGCGTCAAAGGTTTCGCCGCGATCCCGAACAAGCCGATGCGCCTGCTGATCCAGGGCGTGGGCACGCGTTTCGACAAGCATTTCGACCGCGCCTGGGCGGCCGACGAAGCACGCATCACCCGTCTGGTGCTGATCGGTCAGGACCTCGACGCGGCGGGCCTCGAAGCGCAATTGCGCGCTGCCCTCAGCGTTTAACCCATGCACCTGCTCAGGACCCAGCCCGGTGGTTTCGTCTCGGACGACAATATTGCCGACCTTGGCCAAACCCCCGCTGAACTGGTGATCCTGTGCAGCGGTGATTCCAGCCTGGCACTGCTGGCCGAAGCGGCCCAGCAGTTGCCCGACGACTACCCGAGCCTGCGTCTGGCCAACCCGATGCAGGTGCAGAACCACGCGTCGGTCGACCTGTACGTCGATGAAGTGCTGCGCCATGCCAAGGTCATCCTGATCTCGTTGCATGGCGGCATCGGCTATTGGCGTTACGGCATCGAGCGTCTGGTGGAATTGGCCGAGCGCGGCGTGCAACTGATCCTGGTGCCGGGGGATGATCGCCCGGACCCGGAACTCAGCAGCCTGAGCACCGTCGGTGTGCCAGAACGCGACCGCCTGTGGCACTTCCTGCGCCAGGGTGGCCTGGGTAATGCGCTGGATTTCTATCGCTGCCTGGCCAGTACCTACCTGGGCCGCGACTACGCCTGGGCCGAGCCGCAAACCTTGCCGCGCACGGCGATTTATCACCCGCACAAAGCCAACGCCCGCCTGAATGACTGGCAGGCGGACTGGCACGCCGAATGGCCAGTGGCGGCGGTGCTGTTCTACCGCTCCCATTTGCAGGCGGCCAATACCGGTTTTATCGATGTGTTCTGCCAGCGCTTGCAGGCGGCGGGCCTTAATCCGCTGCCGATGGCGGTGGCCAGTTTGAAAGAGCCTGGCTGCCTGACGGTGGTCGAGGACCTGCTGGATGAGGTGGGCGCGACGGTGATCCTGAACACCACCGGCTTTGCCCAATCCAGCCCTGAAGCACCGCACTTGCGGCCGTTTCGCCGCAATATCCCGGTGATCCAGGCGATTTGCGCCCAAGACAACGAGCCGGGCTGGCAGGCCAGCGAACAAGGCCTCGGCCCGCGGGACCTGGCGATGCATATCGCTTTGCCCGAGCTGGACGGGCGCATCATCAGCCGGCCAATCAGCTTCAAGGACCTGGCCTGGCGCAGCGAGCGCAGCCAGTCGGACGTTGTGTGTTATCGCGCGGCGCCCGAACGCATGGATTTTGTCGCCGAGCTGGCGCGGCGTTGGGTCGAATTGGCGCGGGTGCCCAACAGTGAAAAACGCGTCGCGCTGATCCTCGCCAACTACCCGACCCGCGATGGCCGGATCGGCAACGGCGTGGGGCTGGACACACCGGCTGCGGCGCTGAATATCCTACGTGCGCTGCAGGCCGAAGGGTATCCGCTGCCTGCCGACTTGCCACCGAGCGGCACGGCGCTGATCCATGACTTGCTCGGCGGCGTGACCAACGACCTCGACAGCCTCGATCTGCGCCCGTGCCATCAAAGCCTGGGGCTTGACGACTACGAGGCGATGTTCAAAAGGTTGCCTGAAGCCAACCAGCAGGCGGTATTGGCGCGCTGGGGCACGCCCCATAACGACCCGATGTGCCGCGACGGTCGCATGATGATCGCCGGCCTGCGCCTGGGCCTGACCTTCGTCGGCATCCAGCCGGCGCGGGGTTACCAGGTGGACGCCAGCGCGGTGTATCACGACCCGGACCTGGTGCCGCCCCACGCCTACCTGGCGTTCTATTTCTGGCTGCGTCACACCTACGGCGCCCACGGCGTGATCCACGTCGGCAAGCACGGCAACCTGGAGTGGCTGCCGGGCAAGGGTGTCGGCCTGTCACAGCACTGCTGGCCCGACGCGCTGCTGGGGCCATTGCCGAATATCTACCCGTTTATCGTCAACGACCCCGGCGAGGGCGCCCAGGCCAAGCGGCGGACCCAGGCGGTGATCATCGACCACCTGATGCCGCCGCTGACCCGTGCCGAAACCTACGGCCCATTGCGCGACCTGGAGTTGTTGGCCGACGAATATTACGAAGCGCAGTTACTGGACCCGCGCCGCGCACTTGAGCTGCAAAAAGACATTCTCAAGCTGGTGCGCGAAACCCGTATCGACCAGGAGCTTGAGCTGGACAACGATGCCGACGCCGCCATCTGGCTGCCGCGCCTCGACACCTACCTGTGTGACTTGAAGGAGTCGCAGATCCGCGACGGCCTGCATATCTTCGGCGAGTCGCCCGAGGGCCGTTTGCGCATCGACACATTACTGGCGTTGTTGCGCATCCCCCGTGGCGACGGGCGTGGCGCGCAATCGAGTGTGCTGCGGGTATTGGCCAAGGCGTTCGAGCTGGGTTTCGATCCGTTGGATTGCGCCCTCGCCGAACCCTGGACCGGCCGCCGTCCGCAGGTGTTGCAAAACATCGATCCGCAGTTGTGGCGCACCGCCGGGGACACCCGCGAGCGTCTGGAGTTGTATGCGGCGCGGTTGATCGAGCAGGCGCTGGAAGGCCCGCTTGAGCGGCTTGAAGAGCCCGGTTGGGAGGACGTGAAGGCCGTCATTGAGAGCCTGCGCATCGTCGTCGCGCCACGCCTGGATGCCTGCGGCCCCGCAGAAATGCGCGGTTTGCTGGATGCCCTGGGCGGCCGTTTCGTGCCGGCGGGGCCAAGCGGTGCGCCGAGTCGCGGGCGTCTGGATGTGCTGCCCACCGGGCGTAACTTCTTCACCGTGGACGTGCGCAACCTGCCGACCACCACGGCCTGGCGCATCGGTTTTCAATCCGCCAACCTGATTCTTGAGCGGCACTTGCAGGACCACGGCGACCATCTGCGCCAACTCGGCTTGTCGGTATGGGGCACGGCCACCATGCGCACCGGTGGCGACGATATTGCCCAGGCCATGGCCCTAATGGGCGTGCGCCCGGTGTGGGCGACCGGCAGCCAGCGGGTGGATGACTTTGAAATCCTGCCGATCAGCCTGCTGGACCGCCCACGGGTTGACGTGACGCTGCGGGTGTCCGGGTTCTTCCGTGATGCCTTTGCCAACCTGATCCGCCTGTTTGATGCGGCGGTGCAGGCGGTGGCGGCGTTGGATGAGCCGGACGACATGAATCCACTGGCCGCCAAGGTGCGCAGCGAGCGGGCAGCGTTGATCCAGTCCGGCCTGGACGAAGAGGCCGCCGCGAAACAGGCCGGCTGGCGCATCTTTGGTGCCAAGCCCGGTGCCTATGGCGCGGGCGTGCAGGGCGCGGTCGATGGTCGCCTGTGGCAAAGCCGCGAGGACCTGGCCGAGGTGTACCTGAACTGGGGCGGTTATGCCTACGGCGGCGCCGACGAAGGCACCGCCGCCCGCGAACAATTCGCCCAGCGCTTGAGCCAGGTGCAGGCCGTATTGCAGAACCAGGACAACCGCGAGCACGACCTGCTCGACTCCAACGACTATTACCAGTTCCAGGGTGGCATGCTCGCCGCCGTGGAAACCCTGAGCGGTGACAAGGCCGCCAGTTACCATGGCGACCACAGCCAGCCCGACTTGCCGAGAATCCGCACCTTGAAGGAAGAGCTGAACCGGGTGATCCGTTCCCGCGCCGCCAACCCCAAGTGGATCGAAGGCGTGAAGCGCCACGGCTATAAGGGTGCGTTTGAAATGGCCGCGACCGTGGACAACCTGTTCGCCTTCGACGCCACCACCGCGCTGATCGACGATCACCAATACGCCTTGCTCGCCGATGCCTATTTGCTCGACCCCGACACCCGCGCCTTTGTGCAACAGCACAACCCAGATGCCCTGCGCGACATGACCGAACGTATGCTTGAAGCCCAGCAACGCGGCATGTGGCAAGAGCCTGGGGCCTACCGCGAAGCGTTGGAAAACCTGTTGCTGGATATAGAAGAAGACAGCTGATGACTGAGATCCCCCATTTCCCGCTGTCCGCCGTGGTCGGCGCCGACGAATTGAAACTGGCGCTTTGCCTGACCGCCATCGACCCGAAGATCGGCGGCGTGCTGATCGAAGGCCCGCGCGGCATGGCCAAGTCCACCTTGGCGCGGGGCCTGGCTGACCTGTTGGCCAGCGGCCAGTTTGTCACCTTGCCGCTGGGCGCGACCGAAGAGCGCCTGGTCGGCACCTTGGATCTGGATGCTGCGCTGGGCGAGGGCCGGGCGCAGTTTTCGCCGGGCGTACTGGCCAAGGCCGATGGTGGCGTGCTGTATGTCGATGAAGTCAATCTACTGGCCGACCACTTGGTGGACTTGCTGCTGGACGTGGCCGCCAGCGGCACCAATCTGATTGAGCGTGACGGTATTTCCCATCGCCATTCGGCACGTTTCGTACTGATTGGCACGATGAACCCGGAGGAGGGCGAGTTGCGTCCGCAACTGCTCGACCGCTTCGGATTCAACGTGGCCTTGAGCGGGCAGACCTTGCCAGCGGAGCGGGGGCAGATCATCCGTCGCCGCCTGGACTTCGACAGCGATCCGGTGGCGTTCTGCGCACAGTGGGCCGAACAGCAAGCCGCTCTACAGGCGCGTTGCACTGAGGCACGGGCGCGGCTCGATGCAATCGAGTTGGATGACCAGGCCTTGGCACAGATCACCGAGCGCTGTTTTGCCGCCGGTGTCGACGGTTTGCGCGCGGACCTCGTCTGGCTGCGTGGCGCCCGGGCCCACGCGGCATGGCGCGGTGCTGATGCGATCAGCGAGGAAGATATCGAAGCCGTCGCGGAGTTTGCCTTGCGCCATCGTCGCCAGGAGCACTCTCCACCGGCCAGCCCACCGAACCAGGGGCAATCGCCCAAACCCTCCGATACTTCGCCCGGCCAAGGCCAATGGGGCGACATGCCCGCACCGGCCTTGCCCACCGGCGCACGCCGGGAAGTCCCTACCTGGCCAAAAAAGCCCTAGGCATTCGCCCTCGACCTGACGCGGGGGCGGATGCCCGACCCAAGGCAGGACGCGTCGAGAAAGGCCGGCACGGCAAGGCTCGCAGCGCGCAACAGGGGTCGATCAATTGGCCGGGCACCTTGCTCGGCGGCCGTCCGCAAACGCGGGACGACTTGCTGTTTCACCTACGCAGCCGCTCGGCCCACGAATTGTGGCTGGTGATCGTCGACGCCTCGGCCTCCACCCGCCGCTATCACGCATTGACCGAGGCGAAGGGCTTGTTGGCCCAATTGTTTGACGACGCCTACCGCCAGCGCGCACGCATGGCGTTGCTGACGGCCAGTGGGCAATCGCCAAAATGGCAGGTGCAAGGCCTCAAGGCGGCCAAAGGCCTGACCGGCTGGCTGGAACAACTGGGGGCAGGCGGCGGCACACCGCTGCTCGCCGCACTGACCGAAGCCGGGTATTGGCTGGTGGCGCGGCGCAAGCGCTATCCGGCGGAGCAGCAGCGGTTGCTGGTGATTACCGATGGGCGGCTCAAGGCTATCGATGGGTTGCCGGTGTTGGAATGCCCTGGGTTGCTGGTGGATATCGAGCGCGGGCCGGTCAGGTTGGGGCGGGCGCAAGCGCTGGCTGCGGGGTTGAGGATTGATTACCGGCATATCGATGGTTTGTAGGTTTTGAGGGGTGATTGGGAAGGGTCGGTCTTTTAAAGTCGAATCTTCTGACATTCATCGTTGATAGCGACTCTTTACTCTTTGGGCTTTCACGCGTTAAGGGGTAAAGGGATGAATTCCTGCGTAATACAGGGTGTTTGTTCTCGCCACGTCTTGGCAGGCACGACGCTCTGTTCAATTCGCAACTCGACTGCCTCGCGCGTACCACTCTCCGATCAAGGACTGGTATGAACGACTCATTGCATTACACGGATACGCTCAATCCCTTCAAGGACGTTATTTGCGGCAAGCAGATACAGCATTGGGTCGAGTTCCAGTTGGTGGACGAACTAGGCCAACCTTTGGCGAGTCTGCCTTATCGCGCGGCGAATGAAGCTTCGCGTGGGGGCTATGTGCCCGAATTCGCGGGCTATACCGATGCCGAGGGGGTGATTCGTCTCCAGGGTCTGCATCCCCTGCCCATTACGTTGTGGGTGGGAGCAGACCTGCTGGCCGAGCAACTGCAAACCCGGCGCCTACGTGCTGTACGTGCAGAGCCACGCCGTCCGGGAGTAGGTGACCGTACGCCGTTGTATGGGCCACAGCGCGCGGGCTTTTCGCCGGTTGAAAAGGCGGCGCTTGCGAAAGGTCACGACTACCAATATTTGAGAATCGGGCAGTTATGCGATCGGCGGCCCATCTTCCAGCCACCGTTGGCTGATCCGAGTCAGCTTCCTGCGTTTCACTTTCCTGATGAGACGTTCAGTGGTTTCACTGTGAGCGGGGATCAGTTGGACCGTCGGCATGTGCTGGAAGTCTGCCCGCTTCGCGCGTGGTCGCTGGTTTTGCATCATCAGGAGGGGTACAGCCTGGTGAATGCTTACAACCTGGGGTTGATGAGTATTTTGGCGTATAGCAATCGGGGTGAAGAAGATCTGGGTTCCGTGAAGGAGCTTTTCGAACGTCAATGTCTGGATTTATCGCGTACGCCGCGTGTTTGGGATAGTGGTCAGGCGTGGCCTTGCGTTGTGGTGGATGTGCCGTTCAGTGATCGCTATTTAGAAGTCGAAGCTCTGGACACTGCTAAAGCTGATCCGCCGGAAGGGCATACCCAACTTTTTTACGCTATCAGTGCATCCCAGGTATTAGTGGCTTGGCGCGGTACTGAAATGGAGGGGCTTGCTGATCTAATTACTGATGCTACTTTTCGTCCTGTGAAGCCGGAGATTGCGGCGCTATGCGAGCCTAAGGTCCCTTGTGCAGATCTAACTTCGCTAGGCCGTGTTCATCTAGGTTTTCGTGATGCATTTGAGGTTGCGAGAAGGATTTTTGCCAAGGGGCTTGGTGAAACGATTCCTGAAAAGGCGCTCGACAGAAAGCTCTTCATCTGCGGCCACAGCCTCGGCGGTGCTCTCGGCTTAATCCACGCCGCCTCGCTGCTGAAACACAACCCGCTGCTCTACACCTACGGCATGCCCCGCACCTTCACTCTTCTCGCCGTGCAATATTTGGGCGACCTTTGGCACTTCCGCCACGTCAACGATACCGATGCCATCCCGCGGGTCCCCCCCGAAGCCGATCTGGACAACGACCTGTATGACCGATACGGCCCACTTGGCAACGTACTCGGACTTCAACGATCACTACGCCAAGCGTTAATTGGCATGGTGTACAAGCACGAGGATGCGTTCAGCCATCACGGCAAGATCGCCATGTTCTTCAGGGCGGAACAACACCACTACCAAGAGATCGTGGCATACCCTGCCTATCGTAAGCCGGATGGCGCACCCATTCGCGGCACGATCACTGCTGCATTACCTGAAAAAGCCAAGCTTTATCTGGTCCCCAGTCTCAGTGAAACCGATGAGCAAGAAGCCGAGGAGGCCACGCGGCGTTTCAACGCTTCGCTGAGTCCTGAAAACCGTGCCCGGTACTTTCCGCACTACAGCAACACTCCTGTGGGCCGCGTGCTGCGGATTGGCGACCACTTCATGTCGCAGTACCAACCCTATATCCACAACCAACTGCTGGAGTCCATCAACCCCGCGCGTGAACCCTTGCTGGAACGCCAGATACAACGACGCAAATTCGAACAACAGATCAAGGATTACTACGGGCGTGTTCCTGAAGAGGAGTTGGCGCGCAATCGTGTGTTTCTCGACTTGCAACGCTTGGTGGATAAAGCCCTGCGTGTCACCAAGCAAGCCGATGGGGGCAACGAAGCACTAGAGCGTTTTGATGCCATCGCCGATCCACGGGCCTATTACGAGAAAACCTATGGTTAAGCAAATCAATACGCTCAAGAACCCAGCCAGCGCTCTCCGACTGGCCTTAGTTTCGTGCGCACTTCTTTTCACTCTTGGTGGTTGCCGTCAGGACTACAGCCTGTCACCGCCTGCCGACAGTGAAAAGATAAGCGTGACGGTAAAGCTGCCTGAGGGACTGAAAAATAAAACCATGTGGGTCATGTATCGTTCGGCCACCTGTAAACACATCGGCACTGGAGCCAGCGGCCAACGCACCGAGCGGGATGGCTATCACTCGGTTTACAAGGAGTTGGAACGTCAAGGACAGAGCGATCTCTACCAAGTAGAGCTACCAAAGGATGGGGGCGGTGCGTGCCGCTGGCACCTGGCGAATGTGACCTTTGGCGTGGAGTATGCCGACCTGACCCGTTTTGGTGAGAACGTGATTTGGGGGGGCGGCGGCGGTGTCGTTGTGATATTCGACCACAATAATTCACCACGGGGTGGGGCGGACTTCATCGTCGATGGGGATCTGAGAATCCGGAAGGATTATTACCCTTGGTTGAGTGAAGCATTTATAGGCGGTTATAAAAAACACATCAGTCTGGCGGGGGAGGGCCGTATATATCTGAAGTACCAAGCGTTGCAGGCTCGCCATATCTATTTCGAGCCCATACTGCATTCGGACTTTCGCGTTTTATCTGCACAACCAAAGGAGATAAAGGAAGGTAACTACACAGCGTTCACCTATCCCGACGGCAGTGTCGTAGCCGATGGCCGCTCCAACCCCGACTTCTTAAAACTCCAAAGCCTACGCACCGGCCGCGCCGGCGATTGCCTTTCCCCCTGGACCTACCACAAGTGCCCAGACCGCCGCCCACAGTTATTACCCGAATGGCTCCCCGTCCCGGACAAACCCGGTTTCGGGCAGTACCTCATTGTGGACGAATGGGGGAACAAGTTGCCGACCTATGACTATCGGTTGGTCGGTAAGGATGGCCGAATAAACAAGTGGAAGACGGATGCCAACGGGCTAACCCACCCGGTCCCGGAAAGCATGCACCCGTTGCGCGAAGTGGAGTTTCCCTAATGGACTGGGTGAAGTTGCCAAAGCGAAATTCAACCATCGCATTCATTGATACCCGAAGGGGCATTGCTATGCTCTATCGCATGTCTCTGGTTCTATGCGCACTGTTTTTTGGCCTAAGTGGTTGCCGTCAGGACTACAGCCTCTCACCGCCTGCTGACAGCGAAAAGATTACCATCATGGTGAAACTGCCCAAGGAACTGAAAACCGAAACCGTGTGGGTCATGTATCGCTCGGCTACCTGTAAGCGCATCAGCTTGGGAGCGAGTGGCCAGCGCACTGAAAGAGATGGCTATCACTCGGTTTACAAGGAGTTGGAGCGCCAAGGACAAAGCGATATCTATCAGGTGGAACTGCCAAAGGATGGCGGCGGTGCGTGTCGCTGGCATCTGGCGAACGCGACCTTTGGTGTGGTCTATGCGGATCCGACGCGTTTTGGTGAGTACGTGACCGCTGGCGCGGGGGGCGGGGTAATCGTGATATTCGACTACAACAATTCACCAAGAGGTGGTCCTGATTTCAAAGTTGATGGAGATCTGACGATCAAGAGGGACTACTACCCTTGGGTTAAAGAGGCTTTTCTGGGGGGGTATCACAAGCGTATTAGTCTTGCAGGAGAGGGTGGTATTTATCTTAAGTATCAAGCGTTGAAAGCACGCACTGTGTACTTCGAGCCCATATTGCATTCGGCATTTACTGTTTTCTCCACACAACCAAAGGAGAAGAAAGAAGGTAACCACACGGCCTTCACCTATCCCGACGGCACTGTCGTAGCCGACGGTCGATCACAACCCGACTTCCTAAAACTCCAAAGCCTACGCACCGGCCGCGCCGGCGATTGCCTTTCCCCCTGGACCTACCACAAGTGCCCAGACCGCCGCCCACAGTTATTACCCGAATGGCTCCCCGTCCCGGACAAACCCGGTTTCGGGCAGTACCTCATTGTGGACGAATGGGGGAACAAGTTGCCGACCTATGACTATCGATTGGTCGGTAAAGATGGCCGAATAAACAAGTGGAAGACGGATGCCAAAGGACTAACCCTTCCGGTCCCGGAAAGCATGCACCCGTTGCGCGAAGTGGAGTTTCCCTAATGGATAGGATGACGCCGCCCCAGGCAAGCCAGTTCCCACCCTTGGCCACGCCGCCGATCCACGGTGGGAGCTGGCTTGCCTGCGATGGGGCCAAAAAGCTCACCACTGAATTGTCAGCCACCCTCCGGCACATCCGGCCAAAGATCCGCCACCAAAAACAACCGCTCCGCCTCTTCCCAATTCTCACCCACCTGCACCATCCGCACCAACAACTGCGCCGGCGCCATCGGATCAAGTGCTGCCAGCCAGCCTTGCATCTGCGCTTCACTCCACACATCACTCGCACCATAGTGCGCCGGCGCCAGCCATGCATGGCGGGGTAGGGGTTGCCAGCGGCCTGGCGCGCTGGTGCTGACAAAGTCTGGCCAATCCCGTTGATGCAGCCAGCGGCCCCGCAGGTGCTGCGGATGGGCGCCAACCGGGGCTTGGGCCTGGCCTGGCCAGGGATAGAGCAAGTACCCGCCCAGCCATAGATGCGCGTCGAATTGCTGGATATCCAGTGCCGCGAGCACTTCGCGGCTTTCCGGGCGTGCGGAGATGGGCAGTTGATGCTGGGCCAAGTGGGCCAATTTTCGGTCCAGCCGGTCATGGCACCCAGGCCCCAGCCACAAGGCGCTGTCCTGGCCGTTTCCATCCTGCGGCCCGAGGTAGAGTTTGATCGCCAGCTCCAGGTGATGCACGCCGTCACGGTCGCGCAGCAGCATATCCAGTTCACCGAGGGTATGCCCGCCACGGCGGATGGGCAGGTTGGCGGCCAGCAGTTCCACGCCCGGCGCATGTTGTACGGCGAATTGCCATAATCGCTCGTAATACAGGCCTAGGCGCCGGGAGCGGGACAGGCTCAGCCAGTGTTGCAAGGCGTGGCTGTCTTGATCGAGGTTACGCAGCCAGCGCTCAAGCAAATCGGGCGCTTGTACCCAATCGCTACCGGCCAACGGATGGCGTTGCGGCCACGGTGTCTGCGCGAGCATCGGCGGGGCGAGCATCACCCACGCGAGATCGCGCACCTCAGGGTGGCGCAACTGGCGGGGCAGGTTGTGCAGATCCGGGAACACAGTCATGGTCCGAGCATAGCCGCTTAAGTGTCGCACGGGTGGCTGAGAACCATTGTCATCAAGGCTTCGCGGCGACAAAGGGTTTTGCCTGGGGCGGCCTTTCGCCCATAATCGCGGTTTTCCGCCACACCGCACATCCCGCAGGAGCCCCATGGAGCAATTTCGCAATATCGGCATTATCGGTCGCCTGGGCAGTACCCAGGTGTTGGACACCGTCCGCCGGCTGAAAAAATTCCTGCTGGAACGCCACCTGCATGTGATCCTCGAAGATACCATCGCCGAAATCCTCCCGGGCCATGGCCTGCAAACCTCGTCGCGCAAGATGCTTGGCGAAGTCTGTGACATGGTCATCGTGGTCGGCGGCGACGGCAGCTTGCTCGGCGCCGCCCGTGCGTTGGCGCGGCATAACGTGCCGGTGCTGGGGATCAACCGTGGCAGCCTGGGTTTCCTCACCGATATCCGCCCCGATGAGCTGGAAGTCGAAGTGGCCAAGGTGCTCGACGGCCATTACCTGGTGGAAAACCGCTTCCTGCTGCAAGCCGAAGTGCGCCGCCACGGTGAAGCCATCGGCCAGGGCGACGCCCTCAATGATGTGGTGCTGCACCCTGGCAAGTCCACGCGGATGATCGAGTTCGAGCTGTATATCGACGGCCAGTTCGTGTGCAGCCAGAAGGCTGACGGCCTGATCGTCGCCACGCCGACCGGCTCCACCGCCTATGCGCTGTCGGCCGGCGGGCCGATCATGCATCCCAAGCTGGATGCCATTGTGATCGTGCCGATGTACCCCCATATGTTGTCAAGCCGGCCCATCGTGGTCGATGGCAACAGTGAGCTGAAAATCGTGGTGTCCAAAGACATGCAGATCTACCCGCAGGTGTCCTGCGATGGGCAGAACCATTTCACCTGCGCCCCCGGTGACACCATCACCGTGAGCAAAAAGGCGCAGAAACTGCGGCTGATCCATCCGCTGGACCACAATTACTACGAAGTGTGCCGCACCAAGCTGGGCTGGGGCAGCCGCTTGGGGGGTGGAGGCGACTGATGCTCGATCCCGCGCGTAGCTACGACCTGATTGGTGACGTGCACGGTTGCGCTCATACCCTTGAGCACTTGCTCGACCAGTTGGGCTACCAGAAGATCGGCGGTGTCTGGCGGCATAAGTCGCGGATGGCGGTGTTCCTCGGCGATATCATCGACCGTGGCCCACGCATCCGTGAGGCGCTGCATATCGTCCACGACATGACCGAGGCCGGGCAGGCGCTGTGCATCATGGGCAACCACGAGTTCAACGCCCTCGGCTGGACTACCCTCGCGCCCCCCGGCAGTGGCAAGCAATTTGTGCGTGAGCACAACCCACGGCATGCGCGGTTGATCCACGAAACCCTGACCCAGTTCGAGCACCACCCGGCCGACTGGCACGACTTCCTTGGCTGGTTCTACGACATGCCATTGTTTGTCGATGCCGGACGTTTCCGCGTGGTGCATGCGTGCTGGGATGACGGCTTTATCGCGCCGCTGCGCGCGACGTTCCCGGACGGCTGCATTGACCCGCATTTCCTGCAGTCCGCCGCCGTGCCCGGCAGTTTTGCCTGCAACGCCTTTGACCGCCTGCTGCGCGGTACCGATATGCGCCTGCCGGATGGCTTGACGCTGACCGGCGGCGATGGGCTGACGCGTTCGTTCTTCCGCACCAAATTCTGGGAAGACGACCCGAAAACCTACGGCGACATCGTGTTCCAGCCCGACGCGCTGCCTGATCCGGTGGCACGTACGCCGCTGTCATCCACTGAAAAGAATTCCTTGTTGCGCTACGGCGTCGATGAGCCGTTGTTGTTCGTCGGCCATTACTGGCGCAGCGGCAAACCGGCCCCGATCCGCGAGAACCTGGCCTGCCTGGACTACAGCGCCGTGCTGTACGGCAAGCTGGTGGCTTATCGCCTGGATCAGGAAACCCGCCTGGATCCGCACAAATTTGTCTGGGTCGACGTTGAGCGACCCGAGGTAATCCAATGACTACCGTGGCTGTATTGCGCTTGCCCCTGAGCGTCGACCTGGGCGGTTTCGTCCAACTGTTGCAACGCATGCAAGTGCCCCATCGCGTCAGCGAGGAAGCGGGCGAGCAAGTGCTGTGGGTGCCCGAAACCATCAGCGACGACGTGCGCGTGTTGTACCAGCGCTTTCCCGCCGGCGACCCGGACCAGCAGCTGGACATTCCCGAACAGCCGCAAGCGCCGGCGACCCGCCCAAGCCTTGTGCAGCAAGTGCGCCACAGCCCGGTGACGGCGTTGGTGTTGCTGGCGAGCATCATCGTCGGCGCCGTGACCTTGCTCGGTGACAACCTGCAAGCCATGGCCTGGCTGACCTTCCTGCCGTTTCGCATCATGGGCGAGTACATCCAGTTCACGCCGCTGGCCGACACTCTGGCATCGGGCCAATGGTGGCGGCTGGTCACGCCGATGCTGATCCACTTCGGCATCCTGCACCTGGCCATGAACGGCATGTGGTACTGGGAGCTGGGCCGGCGCATCGAAGTGCGCCAGGGCAGTATCAACCTGCTGGGCCTGACCCTGTTGTTCAGCCTGGTCTCCAACTACGCTCAGTACGCTTACGGCGGCCCCGGCCTGTTCGGCGGTTTGTCCGGCGTGTTGTATGGCTTGCTCGGGCATTGCTGGATCTTTCAATTGCTCTCGCCAAACCCGGCCTACCGCCTGCCCCGTGGGGTGCTGGTGATGATGCTGGCTGGTGTGGCTGGTGCTGTGCCTGTCGGGCCTGGTCTCGATGATCGGCTTCGGTGAAATCGCCAACGCGGCCCATGTCGGCGGCCTGGCTATCGGTTGCCTCACCGGTTTGCTCGGCGGTTTGTACAACCGTCGCAAAGCTTCTATTTGATAAGGAAGAGCTTATGTCCTCTTTTGCTGAAATGATCGAAAACATCACCCCGGACATCTACGAGAGCCTCAAGCTCGCCGTGGAAATCGGCAAATGGTCCGACGGCCGCAAGCTAAGCGCCGAGCAGCGTGAACTGTCGTTGCAGGCGATGATCGCCTGGGAAATCCAGAACCTGCCGGAAGACCAGCGCACCGGTTACATGGGCCCACAGGAATGCCAGTCGAAATCGACCACCGTGCCGAACATCCTGTTCAAGTCGGATGCGATCCATTGATTGAAATTGGTCGCGGTGCAGTCAGCAAAATGTCGGCGCAACTCGGTGAGCCGACCGTTCAATACGCGTTTCGCCTGGGCGATATCGAGGTGCCGGTCAACCCGTTGATCGGCAGCCATATCCGCCTGGAATACCTCGGCGCCATTCATTGCAGCCATTGCGGCCGCAAGACCAAGACCAGCTTCAGCCAGGGGTATTGCTACCCCTGCATGACCAAGCTGGCCCAGTGCGACCTGTGCATCATGAGCCCCGAGCGTTGCCATTACGACGCCGGCACCTGCCGTGAACCGTCCTGGGGCGAGAAATTCTGCATGACCGACCACGTGGTCTACCTGGCCAATTCGTCGGGGATCAAGGTCGGCATCACCCGTGCCACCCAACTGCCGACCCGCTGGCTGGACCAAGGCGCCAGCCAGGCGTTGCCAATCATGCGCGTGGCCACGCGCCAACAGTCCGGTTTCGTCGAAGATGTGTTTCGCAGCCAGGTGGCCGACAAGACCAACTGGCGCGCGCTGCTCAAGGGCGATGCCGCAGCGGTGGACCTCAAGCACGTGCGCGATGAGCTGTTCGCGTCCTGCGCCGACGGCATCAGCGCGTTGCAGGAGCGCTTTGGCCTACAAGCCATCCAACCCGTGACCGACATCGAGCCGATAGAAATCCGCTACCCGGTGGAGCAATATCCCGCCAAGATTGTCAGCTTTAATCTGGACAAGAACCCGATTGCCGAAGGCACGCTGCTGGGGATCAAGGGCCAATACCTGATCTTCGACACCGGCGTTATCAATATCCGCAAATACACGGCCTACCAGCTCGCCGTGCATCAGTAGAAGGATTGCAAGCATGCGCACCGAACAACCGAAGATGATTTACCTCAAGGACTATCAGGCGCCGGACTACCTGATCGACGAGACCCACCTGACCTTCGAGTTGTTCGAGGACCACAGCCTGGTCCACGCGCAGCTGGTGATGCGCCGCAACCCTGAGCGCGGCGCCGGTTTGCCGCCGTTGGTGCTGGATGGCCAGCAGCTTGAGCTGTTGAGCGTGAACCTGGCTGACCAGGAATTGACGGCCGCTGATTACCAGTTGACCGACAGCCACCTGACCCTGCAGCCCAAGAGTGCAACCTTTACCCTCGACACCACGGTCAAGATCCACCCGGAAACCAACACCGCCCTGGAAGGCCTGTACAAGTCCAGCGGCATGTTCTGCACCCAGTGCGAAGCCGAAGGTTTCCGCAAGATCACCTACTACCTCGACCGCCCGGACGTGATGAGCACCTTCACCACCACGGTGATCGCCGAGCAGCACAGCTACCCGGTGCTCCTGTCCAACGGCAACCCGATTGCCAGCGGGCCTGGCGAAGACGGCCGCCACTGGGCGACCTGGGAAGACCCGTTCAAGAAACCGGCGTACCTGTTCGCGCTGGTGGCCGGTGACTTGTGGTGCGTGGAAGACAGCTTCACCACCATGACCAACCGTGAAGTCGCGCTGCGCATCTATGTCGAGCCGGAAAACATCGACAAGTGCCAGCACGCCATGACCAGCCTGAAAAAATCCATGCGCTGGGACGAAGAAACCTACGGCCGTGAGTACGATCTCGACATCTTCATGATCGTTGCCGTGAACGACTTCAACATGGGCGCCATGGAAAACAAGGGCCTCAATATCTTCAACTCCAGCGCCGTGCTGGCCCGTGCCGAAACCGCCACCGACGCCGCGCACCAGCGCGTCGAAGCCATTGTCGCCCACGAATACTTCCACAACTGGTCGGGCAATCGCGTGACCTGCCGCGACTGGTTCCAGCTGTCGCTCAAGGAAGGCTTCACCGTCTACCGCGATTCGCAATTCTCTGCCGACATGAACTCGGCCACGGTCAAGCGCATCCAGGACGTGGCTTACCTGCGCACCCACCAGTTCGCCGAGGACGCCGGCCCGATGGCCCACGCGGTGCGCCCGGACAGCTTTATCGAGATCTCCAACTTCTACACCTTGACCGTGTACGAAAAGGGCTCGGAAGTGGTCGGCATGATCCACACCCTTCTGGGGGCCGAAGGCTTCCGCAAAGGCAGCGACCTGTACTTCGAACGCCATGACGGCCAGGCCGTGACCTGCGACGACTTTATCAAGGCCATGGAAGACGCCAACGGCGCCGACCTCAGCCAGTTCAAGCGCTGGTACAGCCAGGCTGGCACACCACGCCTCGCGGTGAGCGAGTCCTACGATGCTGTGGCAAAAACCTACAGCCTGACCTTCCGCCAAAGCTGCCCGGCCACCCCGGATAAAGTTGAAAAACTGCCGTTCGTGATCCCAGTGGCGTTGGGCCTGCTGGACGGGAAGGGCGCCGGCATCGCCTTGCGCCTGGCCGGTGAAGCCACTGCGGGCGACACCTCCCGCGTGATCTCGGTGACCGAGGCCGAGCAAACCTTCACCTTCGTTGATATCGCCGAGCAGCCATTGCCGTCGCTGCTGCGCGGTTTCTCGGCGCCGGTGAAGCTGAGCTTCCCGTACAGCCGTGACCAACTGATGTTCCTGATGCAACACGACAGCGACGGTTTCAACCGCTGGGATGCGGGCCAGCAACTGGCGGTGCAGGTGTTGCAGGAGTTGATCGGCCAGCACCAGGCGGGCCAGCCGCTGGCGCTGGATCAACGCCTTGTCGACGCGTTGCGTACCGTGCTGCGCGACGAGACGCTGGATCAGGCGATGGTTGCCGAAATGCTGTCGTTGCCGGGCGAAGCCTACCTGACCGAAATCAGCGAAGTGGCGGATGTCGATGCCATCCATGCGGCCCGTGAGTTTGCCCGTCAGCAACTGGCTGAGCAGTTGTTTGACGACTTGTGGTCGCGTTACCAGGCCAATCGCGAGCTGTCGAAGAAAACCCCTTACGTGGCAGCCGCCGAGCACTTTGCCCGTCGCGCCTTGCAGAATATTGCGCTGTCGTACCTGATGCTCAGCGGCAAGCCGCAGGTGTTGGCGGCGGCGCTGGAGCAGTTCGATGCCAGCGACAACATGACCGAGCGCCTTACCGCGCTGGCGGTCCTGGTGAATTCGCCGTTTGAAGCCGAGAAGGCTCAGGCCCTGGCGGTGTTTGCCGAGAACTTCAAGGACAATCCATTGGTCATGGATCAATGGTTCAGCGTCCAGGCCGGCAGCACGTTGCCGGGCGGGCTGGAGCGGGTCAAGGCGCTGATGGAGCACCCGGCGTTCACCCTCAAGAACCCGAACAAGGTGCGCGCTCTGATCGGCGCATTCGCCGGGCAGAACCTGATCAACTTCCATGCGGCGGATGGCTCGGGTTATCGCTTCCTGGCGGACCTGGTGATCCAGTTGAATGGCTTCAACCCGCAGATCGCCTCGCGTCAATTGGCGCCGCTGACCCGCTGGCGCAAATACGACAGCGCGCGCCAGGCGCTGATGAAGGCAGAGCTGGAGCGCATCCGTGCCTCCGGTGAGCTGTCCAGTGATGTGTTCGAGGTGGTCAGCAAGAGCCTTGCGTAACACCCATGGCGTTTGACTCACCCCGCGCGGCCTACCAACACGCCATCGCCCAGCAGGGTTTCGTCGCCGACGAAGCCCAGCGTCGGGCGGTGGATGCGCTGCAAGCCTGCCATGAAGCCCTGCATCAAGGCCGCTCGCCGATCACCGGGGTTTACCTGTGGGGGCCGGTGGGCCGTGGCAAAACCTGGCTGATGGACCAGTTTTACCAAAGCCTGCGGGTGCCTGCGCGGCGCCAGCACTTTCATCACTTCATGGGCTGGGTACACCAGCGTTCCTTTCAGCTCACCGGCACCCAGGACCCCTTGCAGGCGCTGGCCCGCGAGCTGGCCCAGGACGTGCGCGTGCTATGCTTTGACGAGTTGTTCGTCAATGACATCGGTGATGCGATCATCCTGGGGCGCCTGTTCCAGGTGATGTTCGAGGAAGGCGTGGTGATGGTGTGCACGTCGAACCAGCCGCCCGACCAGTTGTATGCGGACGGCTTTAACCGCGAGCGTTTCCTGCCGGGGATCGAAGCCATCAAGCAGCACATGCAGGTGGTGGCGGTGGACGGCGCTGAGGATCATCGTTTGCACCCGGGCCTGGGCGTGCAGCGTTACTGGGTGAAGCAGCCCGATGCGTTGGGCGAGGTGTTCAAGCAATTGACTGAGGGGCAGGCCGTGCGCAGTGGGCCGGTCAGTGTCGGCTACCGCTCGATTGCTGCCGTGCAGTCCGGTGATAGCGTGCTCTGGTGCCGCTACGCCGATCTGTGTGAACAACCTCTGGCTGCGATGGACTTCATGCAGGTGTGCGATCGTTTCAGCGCGATTCTACTCGGTGAAGTCCCTAACCTGAGCGCGCAAAAACGCCCCGGGCGCATTGCGCGCGGCACCGAAGATGGTGCCCAGCGTGTCGAGGCGGGGGACCGGGAGTTGCCCGAGTTATCGGTACACGATGACAGTGTGCGGCGCTTCATTGCCCTCGTGGATGAATGCTACGACCGCAAAGTGCCGTTATTCATCGAGGCCGAGGTGCCATTGGAGCACCTGTACACCGAGGGTTACCTGGAGTTTGCGTTTCGCCGCACGCTGAGTCGCTTGCAGGAGATGCAATTGCAGCGTTTTGGGGTGTAGGAAAAATACTCGACCCTACGCTGTTCACCCGTGTACATGCGCAGAAGCACCGTATTTTCAGGCGGGCATTTGTAGTTAATCTCCTTCATCTATCGCCTGCACCGCGCTTACAATCGTCCGCCTCATAGGGAGATGATTCCCGTGTAGCCGCTATCGAGGAAGGAAATGGACACCCCAGACATCCTGGTGCTGCAAGCCAGCTATACCAATCCCGTGCACGCCGAGGCAATCAGCCTGGTACTCAACCATTACGCCGAAGACCCGATGGGTGGTGGTCACAGCCTGCCTGCCGACCTGTTGCAGCAACTGCCAGGCGAGCTGGCCAAGCGCCCGCATGCGTTCAGCGTTCTGGCGTTTGTCGGCGGCGAGCCGGCGGGGCTGGTCAATTGCTTCGAAGGGTTCTCGACCTTTGCTTGTCGTCCGTTGGTCAACGTCCACGATGTGGCGGTGATGAATGCGTTTCGTGGCTTGGGCTTGAGCCAGAAAATGCTGCAGAAGGTCGAAGAGATCGCCCGTCAGCGCGGTTGCTGCAAAATCACCCTGGAAGTGCTCGAAGGGAATGCAGTGGCTCAGTCGGCATACCGTAAGTTTGGATTCGATGATTCAAAGTTTGACCCGGCACACGGGCGCATGTTGTTTTGGCATAAGACGCTGTAGGTAATTAGTTGCCGAAAGTGCAAAAAAAAGGCGCCAGAATATGGCGCCAAGTTACCCTGGTCAAAGGAGCGGAATGACAAGGGGGTTATGCGTTAATCAACTTTTAGGTTGTTGCTCGTCGCCGTTCTGGGCAGCAGGCACGGCTTTTGGATTTTTCACATTCGCAGCAGCCGTTTGTTCGGCCTTATCATTCGATTGTTCTTGCATGAATTTGAAATTGGCATAGAACTCCCGCGAACGCTCGGCGCCACCTTCAGCAAAGGCAGCGGCAGAGGTCAGGGTCATCAGGCCGGCAAGCATCAAAGTAGAGAGTTTCATCGTCGGTATTCCCATAAGTTTTTGATCGGCGTCTGTTCGCTTGATCAGACTCGTGGGGGCGATTATGTGCAGGCTTTATTAAGTCAGGCTTAACTCATTGGCCGCGAAACTTAACGCGGTTGTTAAGTTTCGCGGCGCCCTCAGGTGCAGGGTTTAGAGTTTCCAGTCCAGAGCCAGCGTAATAGAGCGCGGGTCGCCCCAATACACGCCGTTGTAGAAGCCGACGCGTTCGTAATATTTTTTATCAAATAGATTGTTTACGTTAAGGGATGCCGAAACGTGCTCGTCGAACTGGTAGCGCGACATCAGGTTGACCACGGTGTAGGCCTGTTGGGTGATCTTGGCGCGCTCGGTGTTCAGGTAGCCTTCCGTGTCACGACCGCCGCTTGGGCGATCGGCGAACTGGTAGAAGTCGCTCTGCCAGTTCACCGCGCCACCCACGGTCAATCCGCGCCATTCGCCGGGCAGCCGGTAGGATGTCGACACCTTGAGCATGTTCAACGGCACGTTGGTATTGCTGCGCTGTTTATCACCGTTCAGCGAGTGGGTGTAGCTGTACCCCGCCGTGAGGTTCCAGTCCTGCATGACCTCACCTGACACTTCGGCTTCAAACCCCTGTACTTTGCTGCCTTTGCCCCCGGAGGTGTAGAACTGCTCGCGAGTGACGGGGTCCGGTTTGGCGGCGTTATCCAGTTCGGCGACGTTGTCCTGGGTGCTCCAGAAATACGCGGCCGCCAGGTTCAGGCGCTCGTTCAACAGGCTGCCTTTGAGGCCGAATTCATAGTTGCTGCCGACCACGGGTTCCAGGTACTTCCTGCTTACGTCACGCACGCTTTGCGGGTTGAAGATGTCGGTGTAGCTGGCATACACGGTGTACTCCGGCGTGATGTCGTACAGCAGGCCGGCGTAGGGGGTCCACATGTCGTTGTGGGTCTGGCGGGTTTTCGGCGCGCGGGTCAACTGGAAGTTGGCGTCATACTCCGGCGAAACGCTTTCGATGTCCCAACTGCCATATCGGCTGCCCAGAACCGCATGCAGTTTTTCGGTGAGGCTCAAGCGCGTGGCCAGGTAGCCGGCTTTTTGTTTCTTGCGCGAGTGTTCGCCTTGCAGGTTGGTGGTGCGGTCGGGGAACTTGGCGATGCCGCCCATGTGTTTCCAGTCGGCGATGTTCTCGTACCCATCCGGTGTTTCAAAACGCTGGTAAGGCGACGAGTCGCGCTGCTCGGACTCGCCGTAACCCACCATCAACTCATGTTCACGACCCAGCAGTGCATAGGTGCCATTGAGATTCAGATCGACCACATCCATCTTCGACGTGCCCACCATCTGGTTGGTCCACGCGGTCATGCCGCTGCCATCGGGGTTGGGAAAGCCCGAGCCGCCGTAATACACCTTACCGTCGGTGTCACTTTGCCGGTGGGTGTAGGCGGCCTTCACGCGCCAATCCGCAGACAGTTTGTGGTCGATGGAGGCGAAGGTGGTCTTGTCCTTGAGCGGCCAGGAGCTCCAATCGGCTGCCAGGTTGGCGGAGCGTGAGAGCCGCGCCTTGCTGCCATCGCTGTTCCAATAGGGCAGGGTGCCCCAGGAGCTGCCCTGCACGTGCTTTGTTCTGGTAATCAAAGCCTACGGCGACCACGGTGTCGTCCGTCAGGTCGCCTTCGAGAATGCCGTAGCCAACTTCTCGTTGCAGCGCGTAGTTGTCGCGGAAGGACTTGCTGTCACGGTAGGCCAGCACCGTGCGCCCGCGCAGCCGGCCGTCCAATGCCAGCGGGCCACCCACATCCAGGTAGCTGTAGTAATTGTCATGGCTGGCGCCGCTGACGCCGGTATGGGCTTGCCACTGGGCGGTGGGGCGCTTGCGAATCATGTTGACCGTGGCCGAAGGGTTGCCGGCGCCGGTGGTCAGGCCGGTGGCGCCACGGACCACTTCAATGCGGTCGTAGATGATGGTGTCGGCGTCTGACTTCATGCGCCCCGAAGGTGTTGAGCATGCCGTCGATCTGGAAGTTATCGATCCCGTAGCCGCGGGACGAGTAGCCCGCGCGATCCGAATCCAGATGCTGCACGGTGACGCCGGTGGTCTGGCGCAGTACGTCAGTCAATGTATTGAGATTGAAATCATCCATCTGCTGGCGCGTCACCACCGAGATGGATTGCGGCGTTTCCTTGACGGACAGGTTCAGGCGCGTGGCGGTGCTCATCGAGCCGGTGGTATAGGCGCCGGTGTGCTCGGTGGTGGCGCCCAGGCCTTCGGCGGTGATGCGGGTGCTGCCCAGCTCCAGGGCCTTGGCCGGTGCGGGTTCGGGCTCGGTTTCAGCCAGCAGGTCAGGGCTCAGCACGACGCTGAACAGGCCAAGGGTGAAGGTCATGGAACGGGTGAAAGGCGCGAACATCGCGGAAGACTCCTTGTCGTCTTTGTGGCCTTCTCGGTAAGAAAAGGCCATGGCTCAAAGACGAAAGGAGCGGGGAAACTTTAGAGTTGGATGAGAATGATTGTTATCTTTTTGTTACAAGCCTGCGATTACTTGACCACCACATCAGTGGGTTCGGCCTTCTTCGGCTTGATCAAGCTGAAATCAATCAACGGCTTCTGCTGGCGCAGGTACGGGTTGCCGATCATCTGCGGGCGCGCCTTGAAGCTGTCGCTGACCAGGCTTTTGCTGCGGTCCAGTTCGTCGAAGCTCAGACCGGCGAGGTCGGCCCAGGTGTGGATCAGCTGCGAGCTGCTGTAAGGGCGCTGCAAGTCGCCGGCAAAGCTCCAGTCGTGGCTCTCGCGCCATTTCGGCGAGGCGTAGGCCATGAAGGGAATGGTGTACATCGGCGCCGTCGGCTTGCCTTCGTTGCGTCCCAGGGTGGTGTGGCCGGCAGAGTCGAATACGTCTTCACCGTGGTCCGACAAGTACAGCAGGAAGCCGTTGGGGTCGGTCTTGGCGTAATCCTTGATCAGGCTCGACACCACGAAATCGTTGTACAGCACCGCATTGTCGTAGCTGTTGTAGGTCGGCAACTGATCGTCGCTGACCCCGGCCGGCACGCCCTGGCGGTCGGTGAACTTGTCGAAGGTCGGCGGGTAACGGTACTGGTAGCTCATGTGCGTGCCCAGCAGGTGAATCACGATGAATTTGCGCTCGGCCGGGTCGGCCAGGGCCTTGGCGAAGGGCGGCAACACATCGCCGTCGTACTGGCGGGCATTCTGGTTGCGGTTGTTGTTCAGGTAGACCTGCTCGTCGGCCTGTTCCGAGAACGTGGTGAGCATGGTGTTGCGCTTGGTCATGGTCTGCTGGTTGGTGATCCAGTAGGTCTTGTAGCCGGCTTGTTTCATCACGCTGACAATGGACGGGGTCTTGAGGTACAGGTCCGGGTTCTCTTCGTCGGCGAAGGTGAGCACCTGTTGCAGCGCTTCAATGGTGTAGGGCCGTGGGGTGATGACGTTGTCGAACACCGCCAGCTGGTCGCGTAGTTTGTCCAGTTCCGGCGTGGTGTTGCGCGGGTAGCCGTAGAGGCTCATGCGTTGGCGGTTGGTGGACTCACCGATCACCAGGACCAGGGTCGAGGGTTGGCCGGCCATGGTGTCTTTGAGGTTACGCAGTGGCGGGATCTGGCTGGCACTGTCGAGCATGCCCTGCATGTTGTCCAGCTGCTGGGTGTAGCGGTGGTAGGCGACGATCATCTGCCATGGCACGGCCGGCTCGATACGTGCTTCGAAGCGGTCAATGGCGTCTTCCATGGTGTCACTGCGGGCAATCTGCTTGACCAGCGGGTAGCCGACAATTGCAATCACGATGGCGGTAGCCGCCACCAGCGCCTGGCCACGTGGCAGGTAGACCGGGCGTACACGGGACCAGAGGAAAACGGCCAGGGCGGTGTGGGCAATGAACGCCAGCACGATCCACCAGGCGAAGTATTGGGTGGCATATTCCCCGGCTTCAGAGATGTTCGATTCGAACATGATGAAGATGACGCTTTGGGAAAATTCCTGCTGGTAGATGAAGAAATAACCGAGGCTGGCCATGGAACAGGCCCACAGCACCACGCCGATCAAGGCGGCGAGCGAACGGGTGTAGCGTGGGAATATCAACAGGGGCGCCAGCCACAGCGCACTCATGAAGAATGCCTGGCGAAAGCCCGCGAAACCGGAAGTGCCGGTCGCCAGGATCAGAAGCTGGGTAATACCCGAGAAGTACCAGAAAAACAGGAACAGCCAGCCAAGGCCGGCCCAATCAAAGCCTTTCGCAGACTTAGTGCTGCGTTTGAACATCGCCATCCAGCGCTCCAACCCGGTGATTTTTCAGTCGCGTGCAGGAATGCACGCAACAGAGGCCACCCTTGCATGGGGTGGCCCTTGGGGGCTGGAGTATCGGGAAGGGGGTGTGAAAACTTCGTGAGTTTTTTGTAAGGATTGCCTTACAGGGCGCTTAACGCCGGAGTTGAAGCCTGATCGAGCTGGGCTTGCAGGTGCGAGCGCAGGCGCAGGACTTCCTGCTGCAATTGCTCACGCTCATTCTTCAGCTGGCGCAACTCATCGCGACGGACAGTGACGTAGAGGGTCTGTGGAGGGCGGGTCATCTGTGCTGTGCTCATTGCTTGCCTCGCAAATAGCCGGTAGATCGCGGTGCCAGAACGCTTGATTCGAGGTTCTCGGCATCAGTCGGGAGCAAGTCTGAATTCTTTTTTGCAGCAAGGGAACTTTTTTATTTTTGATGGTCGTGTGACTTTCGCCGCCGTGATGGTGAAACGATGGCCACTTTTTTGTCATGAAACTGAATGGATCTGCACAGTTCTCATCCTCATTAGCCTCATTGCGCTATAAACTATGTCACACATTTTTTAGTAGTTAGGAGCATCAGCACATGCAACTGGGGATTATCGGACTAGGCCGCATGGGCGGGAATATTGCACGGCGCCTGATGCTCAATGGGCATACCACCGTTGTTTTCGACCGTAACGAAGCATTTGTCAAAACCTTGAGCGAAGAGGGCGCCACCGGCGTTGCCGACCTCAAGGCCCTGGTCGCCGGGCTGCAAACGCCCCGCGCCGTGTGGGTCATGCTGCCAGCCGGCGCGCCCACCGAAGACACGATCAATGAACTGAGCGAACTGCTGGAAGACGGTGATGTGATCATCGACGGCGGCAACACCAACTATAAGGACGACGTACGTCGCGGCAAGGCGCTGGCGGAAAAAGGCCTGCACTATGTCGATGTCGGCACGTCCGGCGGCGTCTGGGGCCTGGAGCGTGGCTATTGCATGATGATCGGCGGCGACACCGCCACCGTGCAGCGCCTTGACCCGATCTTCAAGACCCTGGCCCCAGGCCTGGGCAATATCCCGCGCACCAAGGACCGCAAAGACAGCGCTGACCCGCGCGCCGAACAGGGCTACATCCACGCCGGCCCTGCGGGTTCCGGGCACTTCGTCAAGATGATCCACAACGGCATCGAGTACGGAATGATGCAGGCGTTTGCCGAAGGGTTTGACATCCTCAAGACCAAGAACTCGGACAACCTGCCTGAAGACCAGCGCTTTGACCTCAACGTTGCCGACATCGCCGAAGTCTGGCGCCGTGGCAGCGTGGTGTCCTCCTGGCTGCTGGACCTGACCGCCGATGCGTTGGCCACCGACCCGAAACTCGACGGTTACTCCGGCTCCGTGGCCGACAGTGGCGAAGGCCGCTGGACCATCGAAGCCGCCATGGAACAAGCCGTGCCGGTGCCTGTGCTGTCCACTTCGCTGTTCGCCCGTTTCCGCTCGCGCCAGCAGAGCACCTACGGTGACAAAATGCTGTCCGCCATGCGTTTCGGCTTTGGTGGCCACGTGGAGACTTCCAAAAAATGACCGCCAACGGCAAGAAGTCCAAGGCCGAACCCGCTCCAGCCACCACGCTGTTTCTGTTTGGCGCCCATGGCGACCTGGTCAAGCGCCTGCTGATGCCGGCGCTGTACAACCTCAGTCGCGATGGGTTGCTGGGGGATGGCCTGCGTATTGTCGGCGTTGATCACAACGCCATCAGTGACGCGGACTTTGCCAAGAAGCTCGAGGACTTCATCCGCACCGAGGCCGCGAGCAAGGTCAAGGGCAATGCCGACAATGCGCTGGACCCACACTTGTGGGCCCAGCTGGCCAAAGGCATCAGCTACGTCGAGGGCGACTTCCTCGACGACGGCACCTATGCCGCCATCGGCCAGAAGATCGCCGACAGCGGCACCGGCAACGCGGTGTTCTACCTGGCCACTGCGCCGCGCTTCTTCAGTGAAGTGGTGCAGCGCCTGGGCAGTGCCGGTTTGTTGACGGAAACCGATGAGGGTTTCCGTCGCGTGGTGATCGAAAAACCCTTCGGCTCCGACCTGGTCACCGCCGAAGCGTTGAACGCCAGCCTGCTCAAGGTGATGAGCGAGAAGCAGATCTATCGCATCGACCATTACCTGGGCAAGGAAACCGTGCAGAACATCCTGATCAGCCGTTTTTCCAACGTGCTGTTCGAAGCGTTCTGGAACAATCACTACATTGACCACGTGCAGATCACCGCCGCCGAAACCGTCGGCGTCGAGACACGGGGCAATTTTTTCGAAAAGACCGGCACCCTGCGGGACATGGTGCCCAACCACCTGTTCCAGTTGCTGGCGATGGTGGCCATGGAGCCGCCGGCGGCCTTTGGTGCCGACGCCGTACGCGGTGAGAAGGCCAAGGTAATTGGCGCGGTGCGTCCCTGGTCGTTGGAGGATGCGCGGGCCAACTCGGTACGTGGGCAATACACCGCCGGTGAGATGGGCGGCAAGCCAGTGCCGGGTTACCGCGAAGAGGCGAATGTCGCGCCGGACAGCAGCACCGAAACGTTCGTCGCCCTCAAGGTGATGATCGACAACTGGCGCTGGGTCGGCGTGCCGTTTTATCTGCGCACCGGCAAGCGCATGAGCGTGCGTGACACCGAAATCGTCATCTGCTTCAAGCCGGCACCCTATGCGCAGTTCCGCGATACCGACGTCGATGAACTCAAGCCCACCTACTTGAAAATCCAGATCCAGCCCAACGAAGGCATGTGGTTCGACCTGCTGGCGAAAAAGCCTGGGCCGACCCTGGACATGGCCAACATCCAGCTGGGTTTTGCCTACAAGGACTTCTTCGAAATGCAGCCATCGACGGGGTATGAAACCCTGATCTACGACTGCATGACCGGCGACCAGACCTTGTTCCAGCGTGCCGACAACATCGAAAACGGCTGGCGCGCAGTGCAGCCGTTTCTCGATGCGTGGCAGCAGGATGACGGGATCGAGGCCTACAAGGCCGGTGAAGATGGCCCGGCGGCGGCGGACGCGTTGCTGGCCCGTGATGGCCGCACTTGGCACACCCTCGGATGAGTGATGCGGCGATTCATCCCATCCGATTTGTCCTCAGTGATGTGGACGGTACGTTGCTGCATCCCGATCACCGGTTCAGCCAGCGCACGCTGGACACGGTTCACGCCTTGCGTGCGGCCGGGGTGTTTTTCAGCCTGGCCAGCGGGCGTCCGCCCAAGGCCATGTTGCACTTGGTCGAGGCCTTTGGCATCGATATCCCGGTGGCGGGGTTCAATGGCGGCACGCTGATCAATCCCGACGGCAGCGTGCTGGTGGCCCATCACCTGCCCGCCGAAGCAGCGCTGGTTACGTTGGCGCTGTTTTCACCCGAGCCTGACGTCGAGGTCTGGGTGTTTGCCGACGGTGACTGGTTGCGCCGCGACCCGCCCGGGCCGATGGTGCAGCGCGAAGCCGATGGCTTGGGCTACGGGCCGGTGGTCGTGGAGAGCTTCGAACCCTACCTGGACCGCATCGACAAAATCGTTGCCGCCAGCCTCGACACGCAGCGGCTGATTGAGCTGGAAGCGCTGTTGCAGCCCAAGGTGCAAGGCTTGGCGCAGGTCTCGCGTTCGCAGCCGGTTTACCTGGATGTGACGGCGATGCTGGCCAACAAGGGCGAGGCGTTGAAGACGCTGGCCCAGCACCTTGGCGTGCCGTTGGAGCAAACGGCGGTGATTGGCGATGGGGGCAACGACCCGGCGATGTTTGCGGTGGCGGGGTTGTCGATTGCCATGGGGCAGGCTGAAGAGGCGGTCAAGCGCCACGCCAGTGTTGTTACGGGGAGTCATATCGAGGATGGGGCGGCAGAAGCAATCGAGCGGTTTATTCTGACTGCGCGATAACCGTCCCAGGTTCTAACACGGCAACTTGCGCGCATCGCTTGGCAATCAAGCACTGCGCGCAAGTTACTCTGCCGAGTTACTTCGGCATTGCCCAGGACTGCAACTGGTAGCCACCTTTATCGAGTTCGGCGCGCGCCTGCAACAGCAAGTCTTCCAGTTGCGCCGGGTCGGTGTAGGCGCTCGAAGACAGTTGTTTGCGGCCGATACGGTTATTGGTGCGGTCGATGACGCTCAGGCTGAGGGCGCCATTGCCGTCATGCCAGGCCACGCACTGAAAGGGCTGGAAGGCACGGTCTGCGATCAAAAGAGCTTCGTTGATGCGGAGCGGGGCGTTCATGTGGGTCTTCTCTCTAAATGCCCAATCAAGTGAGTACCGTCGGTTGGGCGGGCCGTACGGTGAGTTACTTGTACTGATGCACGATGGCGGGGTACGGGTCACATGTTAGAACAAGAAAAATCAAACTTTCGTGATGGGCGTCATGTAAGCGGCTGTTTTGAAAGCTGAATGAAAGTTTCCCTGCGCCGCAACTTTTTGATCGCCGGCGGAGGATGTGGCTTTTTGCCAACACTTATAGCGAAACGGTACAAGACACGCGTCAATACCTTGCTACTGTAACGATCAGGCATCACAAACCGTTGTTTCTAAATAAATTTAACAATTTTGACGCCAAGGAATAGTCATGGTTGTTACACCTGTGCAGCGCCGCTTGCTGGTGGTTGACCCCTGTGACGACTGTCATGGGTTGTTGCCGGGTTTACGTACGGCCGGCTGGGAGGTAGACAGTTGCGCCCTGGAAGCGGTCGGAGACCGCTCGTGCGATGTCGGCTTGCTGCGGTTGCAGCCTTATCACCTGGAGCGCCCCGAGGCGGTCAAGGAGTTGATTGGCCGCAGTGGCACCGAATGGATTGCCGTGCTCAGCCACGACGTATTGCGCCTGCAAAACGTCGGCGATTTTGTCTGTGAATGGTTCTTCGACTTCCACACCTTGCCGTTCGACGTCTCCCGGGTACAGGTTACCCTGGGCCGTGCCTTTGGCATGGCGCGCCTGCGTGGCCAGGCCAATCCCCCGGTAGACGAGCCCGAGCATGAATTGCTGGGGGACAGCCGTCCCATCCGTGAACTGCGCAAGTTGCTGGCCAAGCTGGCACCGACGGAATCCCCCGTACTGATTCGTGGCGACAGCGGCACCGGTAAAGAACTGGTGGCCAAGACCCTGCACCGCCAATCCCAACGCCATGCCAGGCCGTTTGTCGCAATCAACTGTGGCGCGATCCCGGAGCACCTGATCCAGTCCGAATTGTTCGGCCATGAAAAAGGCGCGTTCACCGGCGCGCATCAGCGCAAGGTCGGGCGGATCGAAGCGGCCCACGGTGGCACGCTGTTTCTCGATGAAATCGGTGATTTGCCCATGGAGCTGCAAGCCAACCTGCTGCGCTTCCTCCAGGAAAAACAGATCGAGCGCGTCGGCGGCAGCCAGCCGATTCCCGTGGATGTGCGGGTGTTGGCGGCGACCCACGTCGACCTGGAAGCGGCGGTCGAAAAGGGCACTTTTCGCGAAGACCTGTATTACCGCCTCAATGTCCTGCAAGTGATCACCGCGCCCCTGCGCGAGCGTCACGGCGACGTCGCCATGCTGGCCAACCATTTCTCGCGCTTCTACAGCCAGGAGACCGGGCGACGCCCGCGCAGTTTCAGCGAAAGCGCACTGGTCGCGATGGGCAAACACCCTTGGCCGGGCAACGTCCGTGAGCTGGCCAACCGCGTGCGCCGTGGCCTGGTACTGGCCGAAGGACGACAGATCGAAGCCGTTGATCTGGGATTGCAGGGCGAACAGGCAATTGTTGCGCCGATGGCTACACTGGAGGATTACAAGCACCGCGCCGAACACCAGGCGCTGTGCGATGTGCTCAACCGACACAGCGACAACCTGAGTGTTGCCGCCCGTGTACTGGGAGTTTCCCGGCCGACGTTCTACCGGTTGCTGCACAAACACCAGATCCGCTAGGGCGGGTAAACCGAAAAGCCCCGCAACGACCCTTATCGTTGCGGGGCTTTTCCCTGTGTGGCGATCAGAAGTAGTAAGGGAATTTAAGGCTGAAGGTAAAGTCCGGCGCATCGTCGGTCATGCCGATGGCCAGGTTGGGCACGATCGTCAGGTTCGGCGTGGCGGCAATGGTCATGCCGACGTTGAAGTAGCCGGCGTTGGCATCGCTGGAGACCACCGATTGCCAGTCGCCGCCGTCAGGCTTGAGTTTGCTCTTGCGCTGGATCAGGTCGGAGACCGAGAACGACATACTCATCTTCTCGTTCAGTGCAAACGCCACGCCGACGCCGAGTTGGAAGCTGTCGCCAAGGGCGACCTTGCCACCGACTTTCTGGTTGACGTCGCTGCTGATGTCGTCGAACGAACCTTCAAAGTTGTGGGTGTAGGAAAGCGAACCAAACAGGACGGCCGGATCGAAGGTCTTGACCAGGGAGATGCCCGGTGTAATCGACCAGACGCCGTTACCCGTAGGCAAATTCTCGGGTACGTAAAGGTTGGTGTTGTTTGCCGATTGCACCAGCTTGATCCCGAACGGCTCCTTGCCCGTCGGCGCCTTGACCCGCACCGACACTACCGCATCCGGCAGCGAAGGGGTTTCGTCGAGGAACTTGTAGGACACACCAAAGTTGACATCACCAATGGTCGGGTCGCGAGACACCGACTCCTCGGACGTCGAGGTGCCGCTGCCGCCGTTGGCGCCGCCGGACTGGTAGGTCGATTCGCGGTACACCACCGGCACGTTGACGTCGAACTGCCAGCGGTTGTCGACGTTATAGCGACCGGTCAGGTCCAGGGTCCAGTTGTCGGACTTGATACGGTCCAGGTTGATATTGCCCAGAAAGATCGAGTCCAGCGCGAGGAAACCGTTGAGGGTCAATTGGCGAGCGTCATAACGCGCGTAGGTGATGCCGGTTTCAAAGCTGAAGTTGCCATTGCCGAAAAAGCCGCTGGCTTCGTTATAGAGGTTGCTCACACTTTGCGCGGGCGCCGAATCGTCCTTGAGCGCCTGGCCGTAGGAACTGCCGCCGCCCCCCGCACCGCCGGATGCTGCTGCCCCCCCCGTACCGGCAACGGTGGCGCCGCTGGCCTTCTGGAAGTCTGCCGGGGATTTGGCCAGGCGTTTCGGCGCCGGCGTTGCCGGCTGATCCTCAACCTGGCGCACTCGCTGCTCCAACACGGCCAAGGCTTTTTGCTGCACTTCGTACCGCTGCTTGAGTTGCAAAAGTTCCTGTTTGAGGGTCTCGATATCAGCGTCTGGCGCGGCATACAACATGGATGCGGGCAAGAGCGTACTTAAACAGACCACCGCACGTAGCGATAACGATCGATGCATGAAATAAGCCGTCCTTTTCTAATGCGAAAGTGTCGAGGGTCAGCGTAGTTCAATAACCGAGTGCGCGTAGGCCTTTGAGTTGATCCAGGTTGCAGTTCAGCGCTGGGTTGTTCAGTGCGTTATTGCCCATCACCACACTGAGCTGGGTCATGTTGTTGACCAAGTTGCCGTTGCCGGTCAGCAGAATCGCCTGGCCCACATTGCCGCCGCCAATCTGCTGGAGGCTGTTGCCTTGGTTGTTCTTGGCTTGAATCGCCATCTGCAGGCCGCCGTTTTTCGCCGAAACGGCGATATCACCTGCCGCGCTTGTGCCCCTGACGACTCCGCCTGCGAGGAGGACTTCCCCGGATTGCACGACATTGGCGGGAGCGAAGCCATTTTCAGTCACGCTGATACCGACATTGTTGTAGGCCGTGTTGCCATCGCCGGCGGCGCGTACGCTTTGCGTCACGCCCTGGCCGCTGCCCAAACCAGCGCCCCCGGTCACCGTGCCGGTGCCGGGGCCTTGGCCAGTGCCCGTACCCGAAGAGCCGTAGGTGTGTACATAAAATTGCGGGGTGACAGTGGAGGAGTCGACCTGCATGTTGGCCGTGCCGGTGATGATGTTTCCGGCGGCATCTTTGAAGGTGCTGCTCATGACAATGCCAAAGCTGATGATTCGCCCCGGCATCACATAACGGCCGCGCAGCTCGGCCATTTCCGAATCCTTGAGTTCAATCGGTTTGAACGCCGATGAAGCATAAGCGGGCATTGAGGCTGCCAGGCACATGACCGTCAGCCAACGGTAAGTGTTCATCTTTTGCTCCTGGAGCGTCCTGCCCCTTATTGCGCTTCTTAGAAGAAGTCGCTTTGGATGAAACCGAAGTCCATCAGCTCGGCATCGCCTATGGGCCTGAACTCATTCAACTGGTTCTTGGCGGTCAACGGCAGGGGCGGGTCGAGGAGGGCATTGGCCTTGTCGTAACCCTCACCCAGCACGGCGAAGACGATGCCATTCCAACCTTTGACGAAATCATCGTGTGAGTAGCGTTTATGGCCCAGCACCGGGTCGCCGATATAGACCCAGTCCTTGTCCGAACGCTGCAGGACCACGAAGTGCTTGTAGCCGCGAATCTCTAGCAACACCACCACAGGGATCTTCAAGGTCGCCAGAGTATCTGGCCCGATCTTGTAGCCCCGGGCGCGCATGTTGATGCTTTCGAGGTAGCGCTTCATGTCCAGCATGGAAAAACCCTGGGTGCGCACCAGGTCCTGGTCGGCGTTGACCAGCATGCCTTTGATCACGTGTTCTTCGTCTACGTCGAGCCAATAGCCCTGGCGCAGGATGGTGGCGAGTGCCGCAGCACCGCAGCTGAAATCGGTTTTCTGTTCCACCAGGTTGGCGAATTTGCGTTCACGGATGCTCTCGACCTTCTTGTAGATGACTGCACCGCCAGGCATGGCGGAGATCGCCATGGTGCCTGCCCAGGTTGGGCCGGTGAGCAGCATCAAGAGGGTTAGGGTCGCGAGGCGCATGATCGAATGACCTGTTGGACACTGGAATAAAAAAGGGCCTTGTTGCCAAGGCCCTCGTTACATCAGAAGCGCACGCCGCTGGCGCAGACAGTGCAACCTTGACCAATCGACAGGCTGTTGCTGCCTTGGTTACCGGAACCGGATTGCAGGTTCACACCTACGTTGCCGGAGTTGTGGTTAACCGAGTTGTCGAGGCTGGAGTTGTTCGACACATACTGAGGTTTGCCGTGATGGCCATACCCGCTGGCTGCGGCGTTGAGGTAGCTGTTGGCGAGCGAGTTTTGCTCAGTGTTGGCCGCGGCGGCGATGTTTTTGCCGTCAGCGGTCACGATCGCCAGGTTGTTTTTGCCTTGGTTACCTTGACCGGCTTGACCGTTGTAACCCACGTTGCCGGAGTTCCAGTTAACCGAGTTATCCAGCGAAGCGTTGTTTTGCGTACCTTTGTTCACGAAGCTGTTCAGCCCGCTGTTTTGATTCACATCGACTACGCCGAATACGGTTGCAGCATCGCCTTTAGCGCTGGAGATGGCAGCAGAGTTATCTGCCTGGTTGCCACTGCCGGCTTGAGCGTTGACCCCAGTGTTACCGTTGTTGCTGTTGACCGAGTTATCGGCCGACGCGTTGTTTTCAGTTTTAGTGTCGTCGAACTTGTTCAGCCCGCTGTTTTGCACGTCCGTAACGACGGCGGCAATAGTGCCGGTTGGTTGAGGCGCAGGGTGCCAGCCACCTGCTTGAGCAGCAGCAGCCATGAGTGCGGCGAGAGCGAAAACCATTGGTTTCAGAGCCATTTGAGGTTTCATGGTGTTTCTCCTTGCTTCTAATTAGTTGGTTAAGTGTTGGTACGGTCTAACTAGTGCTACCAAGCCGTTACTTGATAGTGATGCCCAGGGTGTTAGCCATTCGGTTCCCCACCCCTGCACTCTGGTTCACCTGTTGCACTCCTCGGCTGCCTGTGAAGGCCTGGTCGCTTGTGACGACCTGGCGGCTGCCAGTGGTGGGGGTGAGCCCTGAGTCGGTTGCCAGCGTCGTCGTGTTCTGTTGCAACAGGACGCTGTCGTCGATGCTTTGCGGGCCAGCGTTGACGCTGATCCGCACGGCATTGACTAATTGGTTATTGGCCCCGGCGGACTGGTTGATGCCCAACATGCCGTTGCCATTGGTAAAGGAGTTGCCCTCAATAGCCGCCTTGGCGTTCAGGGAGGGGTCGACCTTGCCATCCATATTCTGGAGATTGATCGTGGTGGCCTGGCCACCGAGCGCGACGGCGCGGTTGTTGGCCGTTTGCTGCTGGTTGCCCGCAGCCTGGTTGACCATCAAGTTGCCGTTATAGGCTTTGCCGCTGTTGTTGATTACGGCAGTGTTGTCGGCCATCGCGCAGGCGCTTGCCAGCAACGTAAGGATGAGCAGGGAGCGTTTCATTGTTTGCCCCCCAGCATGCCGCCAAGGTTGTTCAATGGCGCCATGCCACGCTGGATCGAGTCACTGATCTGCCCACCCATGCCGCCACTGCTTGCACCGCTGCGGCTGGCGGCTGCGCCAGCGCCGAGCGTGGACATGCTGTTTTGCGTGGCGCTCAAGCCGGAGAGATTGCCGTTGGTCTGGAGGGAGCGGGTGATGCTCAAGCCGCTGCTGACGTTGCCGAAGTCGCGGTCGCTCAGTTCGCCGGAAAGGGCGTCATGGATTTCGCGGCTGGGATTGACGTTGGCGGTTTGGGGGTAAGGATCAGGACCGAACGATGCGCGACCCGCCATGTGCGCTTGCACATTGCGACCGGTCACGATAATGCCGTCGCCTGCCAGGGTCGGAGCACTGATGCCAACGCTGAGTACACAGCTGACCAACAGTACGTTCATCGAACCTTGAGTGAATGTGATCACGGCGGCATTCCTTATTCTTCGCGCTGACCCTAAACAGCGCTGTAAGGGATAGAGCAGAAGCCGTGCCGCTTTTTAATTAGTGTTGTTATTCAACGGGTTGCCATTTATTCGTGAAAAATCCACGGCAACGCTGTTTCAGCGCTGAGACAGTCGCCGTTCAGCCGGGCATACCCGGCCACACCTGAAGCGCTTCACCTGGCTGTATCAGTGGCGTAACACTGCCAATGACAAAATGATGAATCCGCCCAGCGTGGGCGGCACAGAGGAGAGGGTTGTTTCAAAAATGGACACCGCAGGCACAAAAAAGCCCTCGCCTGCCGGCAGGGCTTCAGCCTTTCGGCGTTTTACGTGGAATCGAATTGAGCACAGGATTGCCATCCTGGTTCTGCGTCAAATACACCGGCAGCACCTTGGGCAACGAGGGGACGAGGTTGTTGACCTCATTGATGTTGTAGATACCGCCAATGCGGATCGTGCCGGTATTGGCATCGGCCAGCATCACCGCTTTTTTCAGGTAGCGGTTGATTAAAGGCAGTGCGTCGGCGAGTGCCAGGTTGTCGAGCACCAGTTTGCCCTGGCGCCAGGCCAGGGCTGTGTCATTGGGGTTGAATGCGTTGACCTGGGGGGTCGCATCTCCCTGGCGGTAACTGGCCTGCATCCCCGGCGTCAGTGGCACGCTGCCGTGCACCTGGTCGCTGGCGATCTGCACCGAGCCTTCGAGCAGCATCACGCGCACCTGGTCTTCATACTTCCAGACGTTGAACTGCGTGCCCGTCACCCGTACCTGACCGTCGCCGGCCTGCACGATAAACGGATGGGCGCTGTCATGGCTGACCTTGAAGAAGGCCTCGCCTTTTTTCAGGGTGACCCGACGCTGGTCCTTGTAGTTGCTGTAGACCAGCTCGGTGCCGAGGTTCAGTTCCACTTGGCTGCCGTCGTCCAAGGTCACTTGGCGCAACCCGGCGGGTGCCTCGAAGCGCTCATAGGAGCTCGGCAACCAACCCGCTTCCCAGCCGGTAAACGCCGCCAGTGGCAAGGCCGCCAGGCAGATTGCCGCCGCTACCGCGTAATTGCGCAGGCGGTGACGGGGAGCGAAGGGCACGACGACCGACGCGGGTTCGTGGCGTGGCAGGTGGTCGGCAACGTCCCAGATCTCCAGCATCGCCGCGTATTCAAAGGCGTGCAGTGGATGGGAATCATGCCACTGTTCAAAAGCCTGACGCTCGACGGGTGTACAGTCGTGCGCATGCAAGCGCATGCACCAATGCGCGGCGGCGTCGGTGATGGCGTCATATTCGGCTTCTGAAAGAGACTTTTCTGTCATTTAAACGTCCTGATTTCCCACATTCTAACCTCCCGAGGAGGGGGCGAGAACTGCCATCACCGTGATTGCACGACAATTGGAACTTATTCTCGTTTGAATGCACCTAAGCGTTTAGGACATTCCCACAATGGAGTACGAAAATGCTGAAGAAAACCTTAGTCGCCCTGTGTGCAACTTCCGCGCTGCTCAGCGCTGGTGCGGCCCTGGCCGATAAGCCGGGGGCGGGCTGGATCACCATCGAAAAAGCCATTGAAGTGGCCAAGACCAAGGCCGGTTACGTTGAGGTCTATGCGGCCGAAGCGGACGACAATGGCTATTGGGAAGTCAAAGGGCGCAAAGCCGATGGCACCGTGTACGAAGCCCGTATCGATGGTGCCTCCGGCAATATCCTGCGCGACCAGAAAGACTGATAGACCCCACGGGGCAGGGTCAGTCCAACTGCCTGCCCACGTGGGTAATCAGGTATGTCACCGAGTCCGCATTCGCCAGGATGATGTCCAGCCGGCGGTCCGGATCGCTCATGAACGTTTGCCGGGCATCGTCGAGTGTCCTTGCGCCTGTGAGGTGCAGTACCTTGTCACGGACTTTGGCCGAGCCGGTCTGGCCAAGGTCCTCCCAGCGCTGGGATAAATCATCCCAGGACTTGAACAGCATGGTTGCAGGTGTCAGTACGGACAGCGCTGTGCTCTGGACGTTGCTGAGGGTCGTGTACTTTTTCAGGCTGTCTGGAGTGCCGCGGCTGATCAGATCCAGAAAGGGGTGCGGAGCGTCCATGTAGGCAATGTCTTCGGTCTGCGAGACCAGATGGCTCATCTCATGAATCAGGGTGGTGGCTCGTACGTGGTCATCGATGTCGAAAGGGGCGTTCAGGTTTCCCGCGTAGTAGCGGTTCATGCCCGGATCGAAGAACAGGTTCAGCAAATAGATATTCCGCTCGGCATCATCAGGTATTACAAAAGCCAGGGTTTTATTGGCGCTCCAGCGGGCTTCGCCACACACGAATCGGCCCGAATCCATCCTCAGCAGATCGTCGGCACTCAGCCCGTTCTCGATTTCCCTGACACGTGCACGTATTTTTTCCACTTGATCAGGGCTGAACATGAGAATCCCGAACATCTCGTTCAGAATGCGCCCAACCCTCGAATTGGGGTCGCGTCGGGGTGCAAAAGCGGCGAGGTTGCGCCCGCAGGTAATGGTGTAATACAGCGCGATGTTGAGTGCCCGGTCGATGTGCAGCCCTTTGTCCAGGTCCAACCCGCGAATGGCCGGCAGCCCTTGCGCTTCGATATTGATGGACGCCCCCAGGACTCGCCGGGTAACGGCCTGCTGGTGCAAGCGCGACAGCGTCGGCCCGAAACGCGGCTCACGCAGGGACAGGTCCAGCACCCATTGGCCCTGTGCGTTGCGTTCGACATAGGGCCCCAACTCCCGGGCAAGGCTCACCCGCCAGTACCTGCCGCTTCTTGCGACCGGGTAGACCTTGCCCGCCACGGGCACATAAGTACGGTGGTTGACCGGTTGGGTGTACACCTGGGTGTGTGGGTCCAACGGCAGGTCTGTGAGCGCCACTGCCACATCCTCAAACCGGCGCAGCTGCGTGCGCAGGGGATCTGTCATGTCCAGGCGGTCAGCCGTGATGGCCGGTGCGGGGCCTTCCGCAGCGGCGGGTGTGTCGGGCACAGGATCAGGGGACATCGACTCATCGAGCTGCTTTCGCAGTGACGCCAGCGACGCGACACCCTGGATAAACAGGCGCAGGCCTTCGCCAAAGTGCTGCTCTTGCAATTGCTCGGCAGAGGTTTGGAACAGTTTGTAGCTGCGCCACACCACCAACGGGTACATGAGCTTGCCTGCAATGAACTGCAGCGACACGGGAATGCCTTCGCGAAACAGGCTGATGATGCCATGCCACTGGTGCTTGCCGGCTTTTTCGAACTGGCAGGCAAGCATCCTGATCAACTGCTCGGCATTGTCGTGGAACACCTGTCGCAAGAGGTGGCCCCTGATCGGATTCGAGGCCAGGCCGATGCGTTCGGCGGCATCCTCTTTGTCTGCAGCGCCGCTTGCCGATGCCTGGAAAAAATGGCGGAAGGTTGCCTGATCGGGATCGCCCATCTGGCTGATGACCCAGTCCTGCAACGGGCCGTCGCTGCTGATGTCTTCCAGGAGTTTTTCCGGCGTGCCGTACTCCTTTAGAACGTTCATCGGGGAGTACGGCGCGTAGAGTACCAACGGGCCCGTCGCACCGTCCTTCGGGCCTATTACGTAGACGCCGAGCACCTTCGAGGGCGTCGCTCCGGCCGTGATCATCAGTTCCAGGGGGCGGATCATCGCCGTGGCACCGCTGACGGCGTCCCGGGCAACGGCGTCGGGCATGTCGAAGATCTGCTGGATAAACCCCCAGGCCGACACGCTCAGGCGTTCTTCGAGTTTTTCTTCATGGGCGTGGCGTAGCACCTGCCAGGGTAATTGCTGGCAAAACAGGTCGCGGCGCTTGCGGGCGTCGTCGGTGTCGGCGGTCAAGTGGGTGGTGAGCAGCGCACTGAAGGTTGTGCTGATATCCAACTGACGCACCAGTTGCACCACCGCACTGCCATCCAATGATGTGGGTAAGGGCCTGCTGCCGCGCGCTTTGGGGGTGAGGTCATCGGGCCGCAGGTCTGGCAGGTGGCGCATGGCGAAATCGGTCAGGCTTTGCGGGTGCCCATTGAGGACCACCCGTGCCGGGATCAGGATGTCTTCCGGGTCCAGCGCATCATCCGGGTAGCGCGCCTTGAGCAGCGCCGTCAGCGTGCCTGCCACGTGTTCGCGCAAGTTTGGCAGGCCATGCAGGTAGTCCTGGTTGTCCGGCGCGCTGAGGCGGTACTGCTCAAGCAGTTCGGCGTGCAGCAACTGGTCCCCGATCGAGGCCATCCCCAGCCACACCGGTAGCGTATGTTGCTGGACAATGGCGCTGGCGATGGCTTTTGCCCTGCCGATATTTGACGGTGCCATTCGCCGCAACACGTCATCCAGGCGCTCCTGCAGTTGCGTCGGCGCCAGCGACATCGAGAGCCAGTGGTCGATGGCATCCAGGTCACGCCGGAAGTTGCTGTGCAGGCAGTGTTCGAGGAAATGCCCGTCGATGCGTTGCAGCGGCCCCAGGTGGTAGGTCTGATGGGGGGCGCCGAGGCTGATGGGCAAGTTCTGCAACAGGGCCATGCGCCGTTCACCGTGGTTCAGGCGCTGCTTGAGCGATTCAAGCAGGTCGGTCAACGAGGCGAACGGTTCATAGCCGGATTGAGGGGTCCACAGCACGACCGCGCCCGAGAGCTGGGGATCGAGGCCGCCGCGTTCAGTCAGTACAAAACAGTTGGCCAGGGGCTCGGGGGTTGGGTCCGCGTTGACGGTCAGTGTCAACTCGAAGGCGTCCGGCAGGAAGCCTTGATAACCGTGGCGCTTGTCGCGCGTCATGCTGTCGGGGCGCAGCACGGTGTCCAGAATCGCAAAGTGGTGCGGGCTCAGGGTGCGGTTGAGCAGGCGCAGTTCGGCTTCGCTGCGCAGTCCTTGCATCAGGGCGTTGATCATGTCCGCGCCATGACTGTCCAGAAACCGACGGGGCAGCGCACGCACATCGTGTTTCAAGAAGTCGCGGCGGACCTTGCCGATGATGGCTTCGAAGACACGGTCGTCCAGATTGTGCCAGCGCACGGAAACGCCTTTTTGGGGGGCGCGGTAATAGCCGATGCGCGGCGTTGTGCGAATCGCCCCGTCGGCGTCGGCCAGGTGCTGGATGAAATACTCGACCATGTTCAGCGACGACTGCGGAGCACGATCCTCAAGGTCTCGCGCCTCGGTAGCGTAGGTGTTGACGTGGACGTCACTGGCATCCTGGTACAAGAACTGTGCCTTTATTTCTTCGTTCAAGGCTTTTGTGGCCATGCTGCGCAGGGTCGGGTGCCCGGCCCGTTGCGCGACCATGCGCTCTTCGTGCGGTTGCAGTGCGGCCAGGTGCAGTTTGGCGCGCTCGGCCTGCACGGTGGATGGCCGGCCATTGCCGCTGGTGACCGGGTGCAGGCTCCAGCGCCCGGCGGTGTCAAGCTTGAGCAGGCGGCTGTCGAGCATGTGGCGGATGTCCAGCGAACAGTCGAGCAACGCCGTCAGGTCCACCGTGCCATTGCTGCGGCGATAGAGCGCGAGTGCGTGCTCCAGGTTGCTCAGTTGCTTGGCGTGAATGTCGCTGACCATCTCGCCAAACACACTGCCCTCAAACGGCAGCCCGCGGATATGCAGGTTTTTCATGGCGAGGTACAGGCTGCGCTCGTCCAATGACAGGTAATTGAGCAACTCGTCCTGGTAGTGGGCAGCGTCAAGCATGCTCAACAAGGTTTTGTTCAGGTCGTCGACGTCTTTGAGTACCTGCAACCCCCGCGATTGGGTGTAGAGGTACGCGTGCTGGTCGCTGATCAAGAGGGTTGCGGCCAGTTCCACAGAGTGCTGATAAGGCGCGGCAAGACTGACTTTTTCGATACGCAAGGTGTCATGCCACGCGCTGCGCTCAGCCTGGCTGGGGAGGAAGATGGCCAGCAGGTTGCGGGCTTCCGTGGCCGAGACAATCCCTTCGCGGCTCTGACGCTTGAGCAGCAGATCCTTGCGAAACTTATCGCTCATGACTTGGGTAAACAGGTCCATGCGCGACTGCCCCGAAGGCGACTTGTTTCGGCCGAGGGGTTCGTTCCACCAGGTCTGCAACAAGGCGTTGAGCAGTTTGGAGAGGATTCCGGCGGTTTGCTGGACCAGGCCCTCCCAGCGCGCCACGTCTGTTTTATGCTGGGCCTCGGTAAACCGGCTTTTGTCATGTTTCGGGTTGCTGAAGGTGCGCGTGCGGTTGGCCGGCCATGCCTGGTTCACGTAGTACTGCAGCACGGTTTCCCCCAGGCTTGCCGACTCAACCCAGCGCATGACACCGTTACCATTGTGATTCGTCGTCGGTATGAAACTGTTGACCCGGGTGTCTCGATGGTCAAGGTCGGGGAAGTCGGCGAGCCTGAACACATCAAGCACTCCCTCCATCATTTCCGGCAGTGTCGGGATCGTGCGCAACTCGTCTAGCATGCGTTGCACGTTGTCCGCCTGGTTGGCCTCAAGGGTGGTTTCCTGGTCTTCGAATACCCCGCCTTTGATGGTTGCTGTGGTCAGGGTGAAGGGGCTGCCGTGGTCAAACGTGTTGCGCTGTTCTATTGATAAAAATCTAATTAATTCAGTATTTTGCGATGGTATTTTCAAGCGTTCTGTAATGTTTGAAAGGCATTCGGCCCGGTTGAGGAAAACCTCCAGGCCGGCGTAAGGCGTATAGAGGACCGCCTTCTTGTCGCCAGGGGTAGGGCTCATCATGAAAGCGCCGGCCAAGGGTATTTCCGGCATGCCCGGCCGACTTATATTCAGTGTCTCGACGACCATCGGTACGGTGCGGTCGCTGCGTCCTTCATGGCTTGCGGTATAGACCGTGTCCAGCCAGTTGATATCTTCGAGGGCCAACCCCAGTGCGCGCTCCCGTTCGGTTGGTTGCTTTCTGGTAATCGGGCGTTGGTACTCATCAAAAAAATACGGGGGGTTCAGGCTGGTCATGGGCTGCTCTCCGTCTGGGCCAAAGTGGCACTGGGTTGAGCGGCAGGTTAGGCGGGAGGGATGGCGGTGCGGGGGTAGATAACTGCTGCCAAAACCACCGGGCTGGCAAACGTCGATTGACAGCAGGCGGCGGGCGCGTTGTTTAATCACGGGCCTGGGTTTCTCGTCTTGTCGCGCCTTCCAATCATAAAATCGGAGCTTCAGATGTCTACGCCGTCCAAGATAATCGAGGGTTCTCGTCTGTCCATCGCGTTCACTGAGTTGGCGCAGTTGCTGCAACAGGTGTTTGTGCACCACGGCACTTCGCCCGAGGTGGCCGCAATCCTCGCCCACAACTGCGCCAGCGCCGAGCGCGACGGCGCCCACAGCCATGGCATTTTTCGTATTCCCGGCTATATCAGCACCCTGGCCAGCGGCTGGGTGAATGGTCGGGCAGTGCCCCAGGTCACGGATGTGGCCTCAGGATTTGTGCGGGTGGATGCCGGCAACGGTTTTGCCCAGGTGGCGCTTGAGGCTGCCCGCCCGTTATTGGTGGAAAAGGCCCGCAGCGCCGGTATCGCGCTGTTGGCGATCCACAACTCCCATCATTTCGCCGCCTTGTGGCCGGATGTCGAACCCTTCGCCGAACAAGGCCTGGTGGCATTGAGCGTGGTCAACAGCATGACGTGCGTGGTGCCCCATGGCGCCGACCGGCCGCTATTCGGCACCAACCCGATTGCTTTCGCCGCGCCCCGTGCCGATGGCTTGCCGATCGTATTTGACCTGGCGACCAGTGCCATCGCCCACGGGGATGTGCAAATCGCCGCGCGCAAAGGCGAGCGCCTGCCACCGGGCATGGGCGTCGATGGCCTGGGCCAACCGACGCAAGACCCTAAGGCGATCCTCGAAGGCGGTGCCTTGTTACCGTTTGGCGGGCACAAGGGCTCGGCGCTGTCGATGATGGTCGAGTTGCTGGCGGCGGCGTTGACGGGGGGCAATTTCTCGTTCGAATTCGATTGGTCGGATCATCCCGGCGCGCGTACGCCCTGGACCGGGCAATTGCTGATCGTGATCGACCCCAGCAAGACCAGTGGCCAGGTGTTCGCCGAGCGCAGCCAGGAACTGGTGCGGCAGATGCATGCGGCGGGGTTGCGGAGGCTGCCGGGGGATCGGCGTCATCGCACGCGGGCGAAGTCCGAGCAAGAGGGGATTGTGGTGGATGCCGACGACTTGCACCGCCTGCGGGCGCTGGCAAGCGGCTAAAAAAAGGCTGCGCCCAGGGCACAGCCGGTTGTACTCAGTTGCGACGGCCCAGCAGCAGGCCGACCACCAGGCCGAAGCCTGCGGAAATCGCCACGGTCTGCCAAGGGTGGCCACCGATGTAGGTTTCGGTGGCATCCACCACCGGCTTGCTGCGCTCGCGCACGCTGGACACCGAGTCCAGGGCTTGCTTGAGCTTGATGGCGACCTGTTCGCGCAGGGTTTCACCTTCTTCACCCACCAGCGCGGCGCTGCTTTTCAGCAGTTTGTCCGACTCTTCGATCAACGCCGTCAGTTCACTGAAGGCTTGATCCTTGATTTGTTCCTCGACAGCTTGGGCGGCAGTTTTGCGGGCCATGGGGTGACTCCTTGCAAGTGAATGTGACAGTGAACAATGGAGTGTCGGGCGTCGGCAAAAGTTGCAGTTTTTTTCCCGGCCGGCGCTTTTGCGCTAAATCCGAATCAGGAAAATTCGACCTACAGTGTAAGATGTCGCCTATTTGTGCAGCAGGTAATTCAACATGAGCTTCAATCTGGCCAACAAGACCCTCGCCGAACGCGCCGAGCTGGAAGATGAAAAGTCCCGCCTCTATGACCTGTGGCAAACCAACCTGGGCAAGGCCAAGGGCGAAGCGGCGCGGTTGTTCGGCGAGCGCGCCAAGCGCAAGGGCAAGTGGGCCGAGTGGGTGCGCGCGGAACTCGACGGCATGTCGCCGCCGGAGTTCTCCAACATGGTGCGCAGTGAAGTCAACAAGTTGATGGCGGCGGCCAAGTAAAGCTCGCCACGATCGCCTCACGCACCTTGCGCAACAGCGGGTCCAACTGCGCCTGGGTGCGCCAGCCCAACTCCACCGGGTAACGCGGCAGCGCCAGCGGGCAGGGCAATACCCGCAGGCCGGTCATTTCGGCGATGGCCTGGGCCGCATGCCCGGGAATGGTCGCCACGGCCTGGCTGCCCTTGAGCAGAAACGGCAACGCGGCGAAGTGGCTGGTGGAGGCGCAGACGTGCCGGCTCAACCCTTGCGCTGCCAGCCCCTCATCGGTAATCCCGATAAAGCCGCCGGACGACACCAGCACATGCTCGCGCGTGACAAACTCGTCCAGGTCAATGCTTGCCTGGTCCGAGTCCAGCAGGCAACGATAATCCCCTTCACCCAGCACCTGGCGGCTTAACCGACCCTGGGCAAAACCGCCCGCCGTAATTGCCAGGTCCAGGCTGCGGTCGAGCAGGGCGGCAGCGACGATCTGGCTGTGGGTCTGGCGGAAGATCACCCGCAGCTTGGGGGCCCGCTGTGCGATGGCCGCCATCAGCCGGCGCCCGTAGGCGATCTCGAAGTCATCGGACAGGCCCAGCACCACCGACCGTCCCTCGTATTGCTGGTTATCCGGATTGACCATGGCCAGGCTCTGCCGGCAACGGGCCAGCGCCTCACTGATCACCGGTCTCAACTGGTTGGCCCGCACGGTGGGCGCCAAGCCGCGCCCGGTGCGCACGAACAACGGGTCGCCATATACCACGCGCAAGCGCCGCAGCCCTGCGCTGATGGCCGATTGCGTCACCCCCAGGCGCAACGCCGCGCGGCTGGCGCTGGATTCATCGTGCAGGGCTTCGAAGGTTTTCAGCAGGTTGAGATCGATCTTGTCGATATTCATTTGGCTCATATCATTCAGCACTGAAGTGGGCTTTATTCATGATCGCGGTGAGCGGGAGAATGGGCAACCCCCACCATCCGGAGTGATCGAGATGCCTGTTTCCACAGTAGCGGCCCTGCAAATCGGAGCCTTGCCCGGCGGCAAGGATGAAACCCTGGCGCAAATCCTCGGCTATGAAGACGAGATCCTGCGCAGCGGCGCGCAACTGGTGGTGATGCCCGAGGCGTTGCTCGGTGGTTATCCCAAAGGCGAAGGGTTTGGCACGCAACTAGGTTATCGCCTGGCGGAAGGTCGTGACGCCTTTGCGCGGTATTTTGCCAACGCGGTGGATGTGCCGGGCGCCGAGACCCAGGCACTGGCCGGCCTGTCGGCACGCACCGGTGCCAGCCTGGTGATTGGCGTGATCGAGCGCAGTGGCAGCACGCTGTATTGCACCGTGTTGTATTTCGAGCCCACGGGCGGCCTGGTGGCCAAGCACCGCAAACTCATGCCCACCGGCACCGAACGGCTGATCTGGGGCAAGGGCGACGGCTCGACCTTGCCCGTGCTCGACAGCGCAGTTGGGCGCATCGGCGGCGCGGTGTGCTGGGAAAACATGATGCCGCTGCTGCGCACGGCGATGTACGCCAAGGGCGTCGAGGTGTGGTGTGCACCCACGGTGGACGAGCGCGAGATGTGGCAGGTGAGCATGCGCCATGTGGCCCATGAAGGGCGCTGTTTTGTAGTGAGCGCGTGCCAGGTGCAGGCGTCGCCCGCGGCGCTCGGCGTGGAGATCGCCAACTGGCCGGCGCAGCGTCCGTTGATTGCCGGTGGCAGCGTGATTGTCGGGCCGATGGGCGATATTCTGGCGGGGCCGCTGGTGGGCGAGGCGGGGTTGCTGACGGCGCAGATCGACACCGATGAATTGGTGCGGGCGCGGTATGACTATGACGTGGTGGGGCACTACGCCCGGCCGGATGTGTTCGAGTTGGTTGTAGATGAACGCGCCAAACCGGGCGTGCGCTATATCACTGACTGAAACAGAGATTAAAAAAGTGGGAGCTGGCTTGCCTGCGATAGCGGTGTATCGGCCAAGGATGTGCAAGCTGACACACCGCTATCGCAGGCAAGCCAGCTCCCACATTGGATTTTTATTGGCTGGGGGATTTGGATTCCAGCCATTGCTCGCGGGTCATCTCCCAAATGTCCCGCGGGAAGGTGCCTTCAACAAACTGCCCTTCATCCGTCCTGATAAGCCGCATCCCCTCACGCTCGGAAATCCGCCGCGACCCCAGGTTCGGCGCCGCCTTCGGCACCCGCAACAGCGGCCGCTCCAGCACGCCAAACCAATAGTCGGTCACCGCCGCACTGGCTTCGCTCATCAGGCCTTGCCCCTGCCACTGCGGGCCAAGCCAGAAGCCCCGATGGTTATCCACTTCATCCATCAGGCTGACATTGCCGATCAACTGCTCCGGCGCGCTTTTCAGGCGGATCGACCAGTGCCATTCCTCGCCCCGGGCCATGGCGGGCAGGGCGACGTGTTGCAGGTAGTCGAGGGCACCATCGGCCGGGTAGGGCCAGGGCACCAGGGCGTTGAGGTAACGCACCACTTCCCAGTGGGGGAACTGCTGCTGGATGCCCGCGGCGTCGTCCAGGGTCAGCGGGCGCAGGATCAGGCGTTCGGTGAACAAGGTGGGTTGCATGGCAGTTACCAGGTGGCGGTGTTCGGCAGGTCCAGGGTGCCACGGTCGACAAAGCGCAGGGTGCCAAACAGGCCGCCCGCCAGTTTGCCCCGCAGCACGTAGGGCAGGTTGTTCAGGCTTTGGGTCTGGCTCAGGCCCAGGGTCTGGCGCAACACGGAAAATGCGGAAACGCTGACAGGAACCAGCAGGACGGTTTCGGAAAAACGCGCGATGCTCCCGGTCTGGTCACTCACGCCCGACGCCAGCGGGCGCCCGTTGACCTCCAGGTCCAGGGCCACGCCGGTGTAGTCGATTGCCGTTTCATTGGGGTTCTGTACCCGCAATTTCACGGCAAAGCGCACTTCCAGGTCCTGGCTTTGCAGGGGCTCGATGCCCACCACATTGATATTCACCGGGTCACGGTTGGGGAACAGCGCGCAGGCGCTCAGGGTCAGCAGCAGTAACGATAGAACCATGAGCTTGCGCATAAAACCTGTTCCTTATTTCGTGGCGTCCGGGTCCTGCATCACTTTGAGGGTAGAGGACTCTGGATCAAATTCATCTTCGTGCAGTTCTATGAACTCTTCCGGCAGGAAAATGTTCAGCAGGATTGCACAGAATGCGCCCACGGTGATCGGCGATTCGAAGATGTTGTGCAGCGCCTTGGGCAGGTCGCGCAGCACTTCCGGCACGGCGGCGACGCCCAGGCCCATGCCCAGGGAGATCGCCACGATCAGCACGTTGCGCCGGTGCAGGCCGGCTTCGGCGAGGATCTTGATCCCGGCCACCGCGACGGTGCCGAACATGATCAGGGTGGCACCACCGAGTACCGGCTTGGGCATCAATTGCAGCACCGCGCCAATCATCGGGAACAGCCCCAGCAGCACCAGCAGGCCGGCGATAAAGTAGGCGACGTAGCGGCTGGCCACGCCGGTCAGCTGGATCACGCCGTTGTTCTGGGCGAAGGTGACCATCGGCAAACTGTTGAAGGTGGCGGCCATCGCCGAGTTCAGGCCGTCGGCCAACAGGCCCGACTTGATGCGCTTGATATACAGCGGGCCCTTGACCGGCTGCTGGGAAATCATCGAGTTGGCCGTCAGATCACCGGCCGCTTCCAACGGCGAAATCAGGAAGATCACTGCCACCGGGATAAACGCTACCCAGTCGAACGAAAACCCGTACTTGAACGGCACCGGCACGCTGATCAACGGCACGTGCGGCAATGCCGCCATGTCCACGCGGCCCATCATCCAGGCCACCACAAAGCCCAGGGTCAGGCCGATGACGATGGAGCCCAGGCGCAGGAACGGATTGCTGAAGCGGTTGAGGACCACGATGGTCAGCAGCACCAGGGCCGCGAGGCCCATGTTGCCGGCCGCACCCAGGTCGCTGGCGCCATAGCCGCCGGCCATGTCGGTGACCGCGACCTTGATCAGTGACAAGCCCATCAGGGTAATGATGGTGCCGGTGACCACCGGGGTGATCAGCATGCGCAGCTGGCCGATGAACTGGCTCAGCACCACTTCGATAAACGCGGCGAAAAAGCAGATGCCAAAGATCGTCGACAGGATCTCATCGGTGCCCCCGCCCCGGGCCTTGACCATGAACCCGGCGCTGAGGATCACGCTGATAAACGAAAAACTGGTGCCTTGCAGGCACAACAGCCCCGAACCAATCGGCCCGAACTTGCGCGCCTGCACAAAGGTGCCCAGCCCCGACACAAACAGCGCCATGCTCACCAGGTAGGGCACTTCGCTTTCCAGGCCCAGCACACCGCCGACGATCAGGGTGGGCGTGATGATGCCGACAAAACTGGCCAGCACGTGCTGCAACGCGGCAAAAATCGCGGCGGCAAAGTGCGGGCGGTCTTCCAGGCCGTAGATCAGGTCGGATTTATAACGGGGGCGGGGGGCTTGAGCGTCAGACAAAATGCGGGCTCGGGTCAGAAAATGGAGGCGCAGGATGCCAGAAACTGCCTAGCGTCAGAAGTGTAAAAAAATATTTATAAACACCCTGCATAAATCTGCCGAGCCTGCCGATACCTCGTATAGGCCCACATTCCAACCATAACAGTGGTGACCAAAGGTCCGTACGGCGCGTTGACGCTGGCTGATCGTTTCGCGGCAGGGACGCTCGCAAACACTACTTCTGAGAGCACCCCCCCTATGTCACTTCGTCAGCTGAATATCGCCCCACGCGCGTTTCTCGGTTTCGCCTTCATTGCGTTGCTAGTGATTTTATTAGGGGTGTTTGCGGTCAACCGCATGACGCAGATACGCCAGTCTTCGGTGGACATGAGCGCCACGCAGCTACCCAGCGTCACGTCCCTGGGCATCATCACGGAAAACGTGCTGCGCCTGCGCATCCTGTCGTTTCGCGTGCTGGTCAACCGCGAGCCGGCCGCTTTGCAAGAAGCTGAAACCCGCATGAGCGCGCTGGGCGACAAGGTCAAGGCGGCCCAGGCCAGCTACGCGGCGCTGCCCGCCGGCCCCGAGGAAGCCGCGCTGTACAAAACCTTCGTCACCACCCTGGACAACTACTTCAAGGCCCAGGCCGAAATGCTGGTTTTGTCCAAGCAAGGCAAGGTCGAGGACGTGCGCCTGTTGATCAATACGCGGATCAAGGACGGCACTGACCTGATGGGCGAGCAGTTGAACAAACTGATCGCTATCAACGCGGCCGACGCCAAGGATGCTGACGCTGAAGCCGAGCACAGTTATCAGGGCGCTATCACCGGGGTGATTGCCGTGTCGGTGGTTGCCGCCGTGCTCACGGTGTTGCTGGCCTGGCTGCTGACCCGCAGCATCGTCACGCCCTTGCGCAAAGCCGTGGAAGTGGCCGAAACCATCGCCAGTGGCAACCTGAGCAAAGTCATCGAAGACGATGGCAAGGACGAGCCGGCGCGCCTGCTCAGCGCCCTGGGCACCATGCAGGCCAACCTGCGCCAGACCATCCAGCACATCGCCGGCTCGGCCACCCAGCTGGCCTCTGCGGCAGAAGAACTGAGCGCGGTCACCGAAGAGGCGTCCAAAGGCCTGCAACAACAGAACAACGAAATCGACCAGGCCGCCACGGCGGTCAACGAGATGACGGCGGCGGTGGAAGAAGTGGCGCGCAATGCGGTGTCCACCTCCGAGGCCTCCAGCCAGTCCAACCAGGCGGCGCGTGAAGGCCGCGACCGTGTGGTGGAAACCGTCGGCGCGATCCAGACCATGACCCAGGATGTGCAAAACACCTCCGTGTTGATCGAAGGCCTGGCCACCCAAGGCCGTGATATCGGCAAGGTGCTCGACGTGATCCGCGCGATTGCCGAACAGACCAACCTGCTGGCGCTCAACGCCGCCATCGAAGCGGCGCGTGCCGGAGAAGCCGGGCGCGGTTTTGCGGTGGTGGCCGACGAGGTGCGGGCCCTGGCCCATCGCACGGCGCAGTCGACCCAGGAGATCGAGAAGATGGTCGCCGGTATCCAGAACGGCACCGGTGAGGCCGTGCAATCGATGCAGCAAAGCAATCAGCGCACGCAAACCACCCTGGAAATGGCCCGCGCCGCCGGTGTCGCGCTGGAGCAGATCACCCAGTCCATCAGCCTGATCAACGAGCGCAACCTGGTGATCGCCAGCGCTTCGGAAGAACAGGCCCAGGTGTCCCGCGAAGTGGACCGCAACCTGGTGAACATCCGCGACCTGGCGACTCAGTCGGCAGCGGGCGCCAACCAGACCAGCGCGGCGAGCCATGAGCTGTCGCGCCTGGCGGTGGATCTGAATGGGATGGTGGCCAGGTTCGTGATCTAACCGCCACTGCATAACCCTTGTGGGAGCTGGCTTGCCTGCGATAGCAACCTGTCAGTCAATGCATCATTGACTGAACCACCGCTATCGCCGGCAAGCCAGCTCCCACAGTTTTTACAGGGGTGTGTCAGGGCATCCGTGGGTTCAGGTGCAACCGCAGAAATTCGCCTTTCGAGTTCGGCGTGCAGATTTTGTAATAGATCAGGTGCACGGTGTCGGCGAACAGGTGCAATAGCGCTGCGGGAACCGGAATCACGGTCTCTTTGTCGGCGTGGGTGACGGTGACCACAATCAGCGGCTTTTCATCGGGGCCGCCGATGCACAGGCCAATGGTATCGCCGGGGGTTTGCCCTGCATAAACGGAGATGGTCACCGGCAAGGTGTTTTTATGCTGTCTGAGGTATTCATTGGTCACGCCAATCTGCGGAATACCCTCGGGAAGTATGACCTTGACCGGTGTTTCCAGCGTGGGTGCCTTTGCGACCTTTTTTGAAGTGGGCATGTCATCTCGCTCCTGTTCAAAGGGATGTCAATGCCAATTGAAGCGAGGTTTACCAGGCCTCGCTACTGTCAGTTCTCACAGCTTGTCAGCTCTGCACAGTAGGTGTAGCGCCGCATAATCTTGTGGGAGCTGGCTTGTCGGGTCGCCGCACCGCTGCGATAGCAATCTGTCAGTCAGTACATCGCTGACTGAACCACCGCCATCGCAGGCAAGCCAGCTCCCACAGTTTTTCAGCAGTGTGTCAGTGGTTATTGCTTCCAGGCTGCGCCGTTCACCAGGTTTTTCGGCCTTTCCCCGGCCAACGCTTGCAGCAGGTTATCCACCGCACACTTGGCCATCGCCTCCCGCGTCTCATGCGTCGCCGAGCCGATATGCGGCGTTGCCACCACGTTGTTCAAGCGCAGCAACGGTGAGTCGTGACTCAGCGGCTCACGCTCGAACACATCCAGCCCCGCCGCACGAATCGTGCGTTGTTGCAGGGCTTCCACCAGCGCGGCTTCGTCGACCACCTTGCCCCGCGAGATGTTGATGAAGATCGTGTCCGGTCCCATCTGCGCGAACTCTTTGGTGCCGATGAGCTTTTCCGTTTCTGCCGTCAGCGGCAATGTCAGGCAGACAAAGTCCGCTTGTTGCAGCAAATCCGCGAGGCTGCGGTACTGTGCACCAAAGCGCTGTTCCACCAGCGGCTTGGGCGAGTGGCTGTGGTAGATCACCGGCATGCCAAAGCCAAAATGCCCGCGCTGGGCCAGGGCTTCGCCGATGCGGCCCATGCCGATGATGCCCAGGGTCTTGCCGTGTACATCGCTGCCAAAGTGCGCGGGGCCGATGTTTTTGTTCCATTGGCCGGCGCGCACCATGTCGGCCAGTTCGACCACACGCCGGGCGGTGGCGAGGATCAATGCGAAGCCGGTGTCGGCGGTGGTTTCGGTGAGCACGTCGGGGGTGTTGCTGAGCAGGATGCCGCGTGCGGTCAGGTAGTCGAGGTCGTAGTTATCGACGCCTACCGATACGCTGGCCACCGCTTCCAGCTGCGGCGCAAGATCCAGCAGTTGTGCGTCCAGGCGCAGGCTGGCGCCGAGCAGGCCGTGGGCACCGGGCAGAGCGTCGCGCAGCTTGGCCAGGCCGCTGGCGTCCAGCGCTTCGATCAGGGTGACGTCGACCTGTTCATGCAGGCGGGCCATCAAGGGCGCGGAGAGTTTTTTGTACAACACGACAGACTTTTTCATGCGGTCTTGGCCTTCAATTCGAGGGTTTGCACCGGAGCGCGGTCGCTGGCGCCGGGCTTGAGGAAAATCGTCAACACCACCGACAGCAGCAGTGCGCCGCTCATCAGCAGGTACGAGGCGCCGGGCGAGCCGGTGCTGCTATTGAGGTAACCCACCAGGTACGAACCGCCGAACGAGCCGAGGGCGCCCATGCTGTTGATCAGCGCCATGGCGCCCCCGGCAACGTTGGCCGGCAGGATCTCCGGGACAATGGCAAAAAATGGGCCGTAGGGCGCATACATGCAGGCCCCGGCGATCACCAGCAGGGTGTAGGACCACCAGAAGTGTTCGGCGCCGAGTGCGTAGGAACCGTAGAAGGCGATGGAGGCGATCAGCAGCGGCGGCCATACAAAACGTTTACGTTTTTGCAGCTTGTCCGAGCCCCACGACACCACCAGCATGCCAATCACCGCCGCCAGGTAGGGCAGCGCCGACAGCCAGCCGGCCTCGACCATGTCCATCTGCAAGCCTTGCTTGAGGATCGACGGCAGCCAGAGCACAAAGCCGTACACGCCAATGCTCCAGCAGAAGAATTGCAGGGCCAGGATGATCACTTTGGGTGAGCGGAATGCTTCAGCGTAGTTCTTCACCGCCTTGATCCCGACTTGCTCGGCGGCCAGCGCGGTTTCCAGGTCCTGTTTCTCAGTGGCGCTCAGCCACTTGGCATCCTTTGGACGCTCATCGGCCAGCTTCCACCAGATAAACGCCCACAGCACGGCCGGCAGACCTTCAATGATAAACATCCAGCGCCAGCTGAAATGCTGCACCAGGTAGCCCGACACCACCGACATCCACAGCATGGTCACCGGGTTGCCGAGGATCAGGAAGGTGTTGGCCCGCGAGCGTTCGGCACGGGTGAACCAGTGGCACAGGTACACCAGCATCGCCGGCATCACGGCGGCTTCGACCACGCCGAGCATGAAGCGAATGACGATCAGCATGTAGGCGTTGGACACCACGCCAGTCAGCGTGGCCAAGCCGCCCCAGAGAATCAGGCTGACAAAGATCAGCTTCTTCACGCTGCGCTTTTGCGCGTAGATCGCCCCCGGCACCTGGAAGAAAAAGTAACCGAGAAAAAACAGCGCCCCCAGCAACGACGACATGCCGGGGGTGATCATCAGGTCTTCGGCCATCCCGGAGGCGGCGGCGAAGCCGTAGTTGGCGCGGTCCAGGTAGGCCAGGCTGTAGGTGATAAATACGATGGGCATGATGTACCACCAACGGCGGGTGGCGAGTTTCACGGTTTCCATGGGGTTGCTCCTGAGCTTGTTGTAGTTGTGGCAACAGGTAGTGGGTTAGGCAACGGCTTGAACGGGTAACTCTGTGCGGGTAGGCAAACCTTCCATATCGCCGCGGCTTTGCACGGCGCGGCTGCCGATCCAGTTGCCGCGCTGCACGGCCGCGGGAAAGCTGAGGTTTTCCAGGAGGGCGCTGACCATGCCCACGGCAAAACCGTCGCCGGCGCCAACGGTGTCGACGACCTTGGCCACGGGCACGGCGGCGATAAAACCCTGGTCCATGTGCGTGCGGTAGTAGGCGCCGTCGGCACCGAGCTTGATCGCCACGGCTTCGGCGCCTCGGTCGAGGTAGAACGCGGCGATATCCGCCGGGTCATCGAAGCCGGTGAGCAGGCGGCCTTCGCCCAGGCCCGGCAAGACCCAGTCGGCGAGGCTGGCGAGGGCGTTGATCTCGCGGATCATCTGCGCCTGGCTGGCCCACAGCGACGGGCGCAGGTTGGGGTCGAACGACACGCTGCGCCCGGCGCTGCGCATTTGTGTCATCAGTTCCACCGACAGCTCGCGGGTCGCCTCGGACAACGCCGGCGGAATCCCGGTGGCATGCAAGTGGCGAGCGTTGAGCAAGGTCGGACTGATCGCCGCAACCGACAGGTGACTGGCCGCCGAGCCCTTGCGGAAGTATTCCACCTGCGGGTCGGCACCGGCTTCTTCGCGGGACTTGAACTGGAAGCCGGTCGGATGCAGGGGATCAACGGCGACGTGCGTGCAATCCAGCCCTTCGTTTTGCAACGTATCCACCACAAAGCGCCCGAGTGAGTCATTGCCCACGCGGCTCAGCCACGCCACGTTGAAACCCAGGCGTGACAGGCCGATGGCGACATTGCTGTCGGCCCCGGCAATGCGCTTGTGGAACTGCGCGACCTGGGCCAGATCGCCCGTTTGCTCGGCGACAAACATCGCCATGGTTTCACCAAACGACAGAATATCGATCTCAGACATGGGCGTTCTCCGCACGCGGTTGGCCAAGTTGGGCGAGGGCAGCGACCTGTTGCGCGGTGACCGCGATCAGGTCAGCGCCTTGCAGCGGGAATTCCACCGCCCGGGTAATCCCTTGAGTCATGTGCTTGAGCAATTGTTCCCACAGGTGCAGGTCGGTGGCGCCGGGCGGTTGGGCCACGAGTTTGCCGTCGGCGCGGCGAGCCACCGCCTTGCAGTGCAGGTAATCCACATGCCGGCCGAGCAGGCGCGCGGCGGTGAGGGCGGATTGGTCCTGCCACTGCCAGTTGCCGATGTCGAAGGTCATCTTCACCGGCAGGCCCAGGCGTTCGACTTCGGTAAAGAAACGCTGCATCGGCTCGATGCGCCCGCCGTGCAGGGTCTGGTCATTTTCCACCAGCAACCGGACCGGGTGGCGGTTGAGCAGGGCGTGCAGGCTGTCGAGGTCGTTGGTGTCGGTGAAGTAGCCGAGGGAGACTTTCAGCCAGCGCGCGCCGAACGCCTGGGCGCGGTCGAGGGTGGCAGCGAGTTCGCCGCTGGGCTGGGCGCGGCCGGCGACCCACAGTTCCAGAGGCGAAGAGAAGACCGATTGCAAGTCATGCTGCGCGGCGGCCTGGGCCAGTTCGGCGGGCTGTTCGTGGGTGAGCAGCTCTTCACGCCATTCGATGCGCTGGGCACCGGCAGCGGCGAGCAGTTCGACAAAACTCAATTGGCCTTGCTCGCGGACCAGGTCGGCGCCGTAGCTGGAAAGGCTGATGGAGACGGGGTATTTATGCATTGTTGTTTACCTCTGAAACCGGTTTCATTTTTAAGCGAAAATCAAAATGTGGGAGCTGGCAAGCCAGCTCCCACAACGGATTGTGTTGAGCCTCGGATGATGAGTTCGGGCAGGAAATCCAGGGTGCGCGTCGGTTCGGTATCGCCGCGCAGGCGCTTGAGCAGGCACTCGAATGCGCTGGCGCCGATGGCTTCGGTGGGTTGGGCGAGGGCGGTAATGCCATTCCCTACCAGCGGGTACCAGTCCAGGTCATCCAGGGCGATCAGGCCGACATCGTCGAACAAGTTGCAGCCCAGGTTCTTGAGCGCGCGGGTGCAGGCCAGCGCGGCGACGCCGTTGGCGCAGAACAGCGCCTTGGGGCCGGGTTTGACGAGGAAGGTTTGCAGGTGATGTTCCAGTTCGCCGTCCAGTTCCACTACCGCACCGGTCAGCTGCGGGCGGCCCGCAATCTCAGCCTTGAAGCTGTCCAAGCGCTCCAACCGCGAACTGGTGCCATCGGTGGCTTCGCTCACCAGCAGCACGTCGCGATAACCCTGTTGCTCAAGATGCTCAACGGCCATGCGCACCGCCGCCGGGTTGTCCAAGCCCACCAGGTCGCTGTGCAGTGTCTCGACCTTGCGGTCCACCAGCACCAGGGGCATTTCCCGTTGCAGTTCCAGCAGTTGGTCGAGGTGATGGCCGAGGGTGTTCACGATCAGCCCTTCGATGTTGTACGAACGCAGCGCAGCAAGGTGCTGGCGTTCCTGTTCATCATCGCGGTCGGTGTTGCACACCACCAGGCTGTAGCCGTGCTGGCGGCAGGCGGTTTCGACGCCGTGCATCACGGCAATGGAATAGGGGTTGCGGATATCGGCGACGAGCATGCCGATCAGGCGTGTGCGCCCACGTTTGAGGCCACGGGCCATTTGGTTGGGGCGGTAGCCAAGTTGTTCGATGGCTTGCTCGATGCGCAGGGCGATGGCGTCGGAGAGCAGGGCGCGGTCGTCGCCGATAAAACGCGAGACGCTGGCTTTCGACACGCCGGCTCGCTCTGCCACATCAAGCATGGTTACGCGGCTACGCTGGGCGGCGGAAAATGAAGTCATGGCAGAGCCTTTCTTATTGTATGCGCTGGGATTGCGCTGAAACCGGTTTCAGAAGACATCAGCTACACGCAATCGTCAAGTTAATCTTCGGTTTTTTATAGTCGCAGTTATCCCGCCAAGCCGACGAACGGGTCGTTAGCCTGTTAGTTCTGACAGTAGTCGAGTCGACTGGTTTGGCATTTACTTTCCTCATAGGCGAATAGCTGCCAGGCGTTTACGACCGGCCACGCATCAGGAGAAAGAAAATGTCTGTATCCACACCTGCTCAGCCTCAACTAACACACAGTGGAACGGTCCTGGCACTTGGGCCGATGGAAATCCCGGGTGTTGATCCTCTCGACCCCGAAGGTTTGGTGCCCGTCCACCTGTTGCTGGCGGACTTGTTGGTGAGGGTGCCCATGTGGCTACCTGCGCCGGAGCCTGCAGACACCCCCCACAGGCTGTACCTCATCTGGCTGCGGGACGGTATCGAAAGGCAGGCCGATTTTGAACTCGTCAATGCGCCCCCCCCTCCGTTACCGCCCTTTATTGAAGTGCATGTGCCGTTGCTGATGCTGAGAGAGCGTTCAGGCACCGTGGATTTGTTTTATCGAGTGGTCGATTCGGAAGGGCAGATGAGTGAGCTTGACCCGAAGGTCACCTTGACCATCGATATGGAAGGGCCGGAACTGCTTCGACCAGATGATCAACTGAGCTTCGTGACGCCACCTGTTACAGGTATCGATGAGCCCTATCTCGCGAGCAATGACCCGGTAAGGTTCAACGTGCCGCCTTATCTGAGGCGAAGTCGCCGAGACCGTATTGAAATGTTCCTATCCAATAGTCCAAACCCGCCAGCGGACGGGCCTGATGGCGTTCACATACTTGAAAATATTTCAGACCCGCTGGTGGTTGAGCTGGCAGCTGACGCGTTTCGTAGGCTGAACAATGGGCCAGCTTTTATCTTTTATCGGGTGTTCGATAGGGCCGGTAACTTTAGTACACGCAGTGCCGGTTTGCCGTTTGTGTTGAACCTGATCGCGAGTCCGGGAGTACCGCTTGCAGCGCCTCGTATTCGGCCACCTGCCTACGATGACAACCTCATCAAGCGTGATGATGCGAGGGCAGGGGTTGTGGTGCTGATTGATCCTTACCTGAACTGGGCCTCAAATGATCGCGCCAGGGTGTTCTGGGATGATCGGCCAGTCGCCGATGTACCGGTGCTCGATGGCGTGGTGACCGAGGTGCTGATCCCCTGGTTAACCATGCGTGGCCCGTCGCCTGATCTGGTGGCGGAGGAGGTGCGAGTTCGTTACGAGATCATTCGTGGCCTCTCGACCTTCCCTTCATTTGCGCGACGTATCCAGCAGGATTTCAGGGTTGCCGGGCAGGATCATGCGGGAGCGCCCGCGCTGCTCAACCCCGACTTGCCGTTGGCTGAAGTGCGCGGCTTGGTGTCAGACGAACCCAATGTAGTCGATCATCGGGACCAAGACGTGGGGGCCCGTGCCCGTGTGTTTCTTTATGACGATCCACAGCCAGGGCAAGTGCTGCGGTTCTTTTGGAATGGTATCGGCCCCGTTGCAACCAAAACGGTGCAGCTGGGGGAAGTAGGGGGCCAATTAGTGTTTTCCAGCGTTATTCCTTGGGCGGTCGTGGAGGGCATCATCAACCCCGCGTTGCCCGTGTATTACACCACCGATAATGGCGTTAACCAGCAGCAGTCGGCAAACACCCTGGTCAATGTCAATACGGGCGCTGTGGCCAGTTTTCCTGCACCAGTTATTCGTCACACGCTTATCGGGGGGACAGGGACCTTCCTCACCTGCTGTTCCTCCCCGGAAATTTTTTTCGGCGTCACTTGGGAAGTGGTACCTCACACAGATTTTGCACTGAACGATGAAATCCGGTTTTTTACCCACGGCTATAACAATAACGGTTGGAATGATCCGGTTGTGGAGGAAAGCCGGTTCGCCGAGCGTCAGTCTTTTAGCACCCCTATGGACTTGGCGAATGGGCTGAAATTTATCGTCTCCCCGTACGACCCTGTGGTGTATTCGTTGCGCCTTAGAGGCACTGCACAAGCCTGGTATGAGGTGTGGCGCGGCCCATCGAAGATTGGTCAATCGGTCATTCGACGGTTCAGGGTTGATTTGGCTTACCCCTCCGGTGGGTTTTGCCAGGCGGGCGATGTCATCAACTGTTCGAGTGACGGTGTGCCGATGCTGATGGGACATAAGTAATAACGTGACGATGAAGTGCTTGGGATAAAGCGACTTTACGAGATCTGAAATCGGGAAGTGCTGTTTTTAGTCGGGTAAACAGTTGTAAAAAATGATCTGGGCTAATCGAATAGTATTATTGCTGTTGTTCGTCATTCCAGATAGGTCACTCAATGGAGATTAATGATGAACAAAAAAACGCGAGACTATTTTGCCAAACTCAATGCGGCAAAAAATCCGCCGCCGGCGGTGTTGGCGGAACTGGAGGCGCCGGAGTTTGATTTTGTTCCAGGTTTTCCGGGTTTGATTTACCGGGAGCAGGCCTTGGCCGAAAATATGGAGCTGCGTTTGCCGCGCTGGGAAGACTTCAGCACCGATCCTAGCAACCCTGATACTGTACGTGTGTATATAAAACCTGCGGATGATGCTGAATACGGTGACCCGTTCATCACGTTCCAATTTAGTTTTGATGCGACGCTTCCCCAAGACTTTGCCACCACGAATATCGTCCGAGGCAGGCGGCCCCCGGGCTTCTGGGACATAAAGTACGAGGTGTTTATCGTCCGTATTCCGAACTTGAGTGAGTCGGATCCGACGCGGCTGATTGTCGATACCGAAGCGCCTTATGCATCTTCTCCGAGTAACCCTCCCGCGGCCATTCGACCGGCCGGTGTGACACTGCCGATTGACTTGGCTGACTTCCCGGCCCCGCCCAATGATCGACTGTTTTTCTCGATTCCTGACTACGTTGCCCATGGGCGCGCACCAGGGGACACCCTGAGGCTGTATTACAATGGTTCTGATACTCCTTATGCACCTAATCCACCCTCTACCGATGTGGATTGGCCGGTTACAGATTTGAGGTTCCCATTGCCCAAAAGTGTCGTAGAGGCGGGGCCGGACGGCTTCAATACTCTCCGGTATGAACTGCTGGATGCAGCACGTAACGTGAGTCGGCTCTCCTCAACGCTCTCGTTCGACGTGGCATTGATGCCGGGCCCACGAAACCTCAGAGCGCCATTGATCAACAGGGCGTTTCCGGGTGACGGCCTGTTTGACCGGGTCGACGCGTCCATTGACTTCGGGATGATTGTGCGGATCCCGGCCTATGATGATTTTCAGCGGGGCGATGACGGGGATTACTTTGATCTCACGCTTTCGACGAGTGTCGGTACTGAAACCATCAAGGGCACCCCACTAGGAAGCACCAGCTTTCCAGTCCCTATTCCGGTTCCCTTCCATACATTGGTCACCCTCTATGGTGCCTCGACGGGGGACCTGCCGTTGACGGTTACGTACGTCATCAAACGTCGATCCGTTACGTATCCGCCTGCGCCGCCGACGCTGATCAATTTGAATCTGAAAGTGGTCGGCCCCGACCCAACGGACCCACCTGACCTGGTGAACACCGATCTGTACGCCGTCGTGATCAAAGGGGTGGATGCGAGCGGGGTCGAGGGTGATGACAATGAGTTATTGCCAATCCACGCCAACCGGCCAGCGAATGCCCATATCACGCTATGGGACGCAACGCCGACCCCTGACGCTGAAGATTTTGTCTTCCGACTTTTCTACGAGGGGGACCTGGCAGCCACGCGTACCATTACGGGGGGAATGGCCGGCCAGCCTGTCGTGCCACCGCTGCAGATTCCATGGGCGCTGATTGCCAAGCATGGTAATGCGCCGCCTCTGAAGCAGGTGTATTACACCATCAGCGCGCTAACCGGCACGAATCGGCAGGAGTCCGTTTTCACACTGGTGGATGTACAGGCCAATGTTCAGTCTCTCGCCCAGCCAGAGGTGCGCAACCTTGAGCTGGCTGGCGGTCCACCGGGCATCATCAACTGCAATACGGTGAGACCGTTGAACACGGATGGGAATGTCACGGTGTATATCCCGCCATCGAGCTTGTTCGAGCCGTTTATGGTGGTCCGGGTGGACTGGAAAGGCTACAGCGACAACACCGGCACGACTGAAGTAACGGCAGCCGCCGGTTTCACCAATTCCCTTCCGCTGACAGCGTCCATGATTGCGCTGGGGTTTGAGGTAAACCTGGGACCTTTCTCCACCATCATGAAGTTGATCCAGCCTGACCAGGGAGCACGGTTGATGGGGGCGGCACGGATCAACTACACGATTCAATTGCCGTCGGGACCGTTGACATCCAGTGACGCCTTGCACTTGTCGCGTGCGATCAAAGCCGGTGCTTCTCCCACCTACTGCGATAACACGCCGGTACCTGCGGCACCCTGAGTTGTTTTGGAAAAACGGCCAAGGAGCAGCCACGCTGCTCCCTGGTTTCGTGGTGTGACAGGCGAGGTCGAATCAACATCCTCAATCACACGTTCTCCATTGACTATTAGCAGAAGTACTTAAGATTAATCCTACATAAACAGGGAACGACTCTGGGTAACTTGGCGCCGCTTGATTGGCAAGGTCCCACGCTCTTCGGTACCGGCCAATTTCTTCCTTCAAGGAATGCCAAACCCAGAGGTTCGTCCAATGTCGTCAATTTTCAATTTTAAACTCAGCCCTTTAAGTGTTGCCTTGAAGGCAAACGCTGTCTCTTTGCTGGTCCTTATGGCGGGTATTGCTGAAGCCCGTGTGGTAACCGGCCCAAATGAAACGGTTCGCCCTGGCCCTCCGCCAGACAGCTTCGAACTGCGGTCTGGCTCCGGCCTGACGGTAGAAGGGGCAACCACCAAGCAAATTCGCGCGCAGTCTGCGACGTTGACGGTTACCGCGGGCAGCAAGACTCAAGACATCACTGCATTCGATTCAAACGTAAGTCTCAGTGGCGCCGAGGTTACCGCGCGCGCCACGCAGCCCGCAGCGGTCTTCATGAGTGGCGGTACGCTTTCCATACAAAACAGCACGCTCACTCACAGTAATGGCATCGGCTTGGTTGTTTCCCGCGGAGTCGGCGTTGATGAAGGCGCAACCGCCTCCGTATTCAATAGCCTTATCAAAGGCACTACGCGTGGCGCCAGTGTCAGTGGCAACAGCACGCTGGAACTCAACGGAGCCGAACTTGAAGGCACTGCTGTCAATGGCGTTGGCTTGTATCTGTTTGGCCAGGCCGTCGCGAACAATAGCCTGATCACAGGCGGTCAGAATGGCGTGCGGATGGATATGGACCGCAGCACCGATGCGCCCAATACGCTGGTACTCAATGGTTCGCATGTAGAGGGCAAAACCGGTGCTGCCATCCTGGTCGAAAGTTCAAAGGCCGGCGAGCTGGTTGATGCCGATATTCAGATTCGCAACGGTTCGACCCTCAAGGGCGGTAACGGCAATATCCTTGAAGTCACCGGCGGCTCCTCGGCCAACATGAACGTCGACCGGAGTTTCCTGGAGGGCGACATTGTCGCCGAAGAGGGCAGCACCGCCAAAGTACAACTCAACAACGGCTCCTGGCTGACTGGCCAGTTGAAAAACGTCGCCGAGTTGAGCGTTAACGAGGCATCCAACTGGGTATTGGTGGGCGACAGCAATGTCGAAGCCTTGAAGATGGGCGGTGGTGCCGTGCATTTTGGTGGTGCAGACGAGTTCTACCAACTGGACGTGAAGAGCCTGGAAGGCGAAGGCACCTTCGTCATGCACACCGACTTCTCCACGCACCAGACCGACTTCCTCAACGTGGAAGGCAAGGCCGAGGGCAATCACAGCCTGCTGTTGGCTGCCACCGGCTCGGAGCTGGCCCGTGGCGAACCGATCAAGGTGGTTCACACCGAAGGCGGCGACGCGCACTTCTCCCTGCTGGGCGACACCGTGGACATCGGCGCCTTTGCCTACGGCTTGCAGAAGGACGGCACCGACTGGCTGCTCGACCCGACGCGCCGTGGTGCCAGCACCAGCGCCCGTTCGGTACTGGCGTTGTTCAACAGCGCGCCGACCGTGTTGTACGGTGAGTCGTCCATCCTGCGTACTCGCATGGGTGAACTGCGCTTCAGCGAACACAAGGACAACGGCCTGTGGATGCGCAGCTACGGCAACAAGTATGAAGTGGCCGCCAACAAGAACGGCGCCGGTTATGCACAAACCCAGAAGGGCTTCACCATCGGTGCCGATGCGCCGTTGTCCGGCGGTGACGGGCAGTGGATGGCGGGTGTGATGGCCGGTCACAGCACCTCGGACCTGGACCTGAACCGTGGCAGCAAAGCCGACGTCAAGAGCTACTACCTGGGTGCCTACGCCACCTGGTTGGATGATGAAAGCGGTCTGTACTTCGATGGTGTCGCCAAGCTCAACCGCTTGCACAACAACGTCGACGTGACCATGAGCGATGGCAAGAAAGCCAAAGGCAACTATGCGCAGAACGCTGTCGGTGCCTCGGTTGAAGTGGGTCGTCATATCAAGCTGGATGACGGCTTCTTTGTCGAACCGTACTCGCAGCTGTCGGCGACCATCATCCAGGCCCAGAGCTACGACCTGGACAACGGTCTGCACGCCAAGGGTGACCGTTCGGCGTCGGTTGTCGGCAAAGTGGGCGTGACGGTGGGCAAGGACATCCAGCTGGACAGCGGCGGCGTGTTGCAGCCGTACCTGCGCACTGCGGTTGCCCATGAGTTCAACCACAGCAACCAGGTCAAGATCAACGATCAGACCTTCAACAACGACGTGTTTGGTTCGCGTGTCGAATTGGCCGCCGGTGTCGCCATGTCGGTATCGAAGAACGTCAAGCTGCATGCAGACATCGAAACCAGCAAAGGCAAGCAGATCGACCAGCCGTGGGGTGTCAACTTCGGCGTGCGCTACGATTTCTAAGAAGCGCGGTCATTTGAAAGGGGAAGCTTCGGCTTGCCCTTTTTTTGTTTCAGCCGAACAACCCGGCGGCGATATTGATCGAGAACCCCAGAATCGCTGTATTGAACAGAAACCCGATCAACGACTGCCCCAACACCACCTTGCGCATGCCCCGCGTGGCCACACCCACATCCGAAGTCTGCACCGCCACGCCGATGGTGAACGAGAAGTACAGGAAGTCCCAGTAATTGGGCGTCGTCAGGCCCTCGGCAAAACGCAGCGCCGGTTCCTTGCCGCCCCAGGTGTAATAAAGGCGCGCGTAGTGCACGCTGAAAATCACTCCGATCAGCAACCACGAACCGATCACCGTCAACCCGGTAAAACCGTAGTGCAGCAGGCGCGCGGTGGTGGGCAGGTCCTTGCTGCCGACCAGTTCGAAGGTGATCGTCGCCAGGCTGGCGATGGCCGCGATGCACACCATGAACAGCACCAGCCCGGCGTTTTCATCTTCGATTTCGGCGATGCGTTTGACGTCGGGGGCCTTGGCGCGGATGGTCAGCCACAGCATCAGTACCAGGTAGGTCCAGACGCCGGCGTTCCAGCCGATGAGGATTTTGCTGATGAGACCGTCGGCGGGTGCCAGGATGCCGACAGCAAGGCCCAGCACGGCGGCGGTGGAAAGGCGTGGATGCGTGCGGACGAGAAAGGGCATGAGGGCTCACAAATAACCGTGTGTGAGCAGACTGTACCCGATCCCTGTGGGAGCTGGCTTGCCTGCGATAGCATCGACTCGCTATCCCAGATGTACCGAGTCGCCTGCATCGCAGGCAAGCCAGCTCCCACACAAGCCAGCTCCCACAGGTTATCGGGTGTTCTTCCTGACCAGTTTCATGACCACCACGAAAAACACCGGCACAAACACCACCGCCAGCGTCGCGGTGATCATCCCGCCAATCACCCCCGTACCAATCGCCTGCTGGCTCGCCGAGCTGGCCCCGGTGGCAATCGCCAACGGCACCACGCCAAGGATGAACGCCAGCGAGGTCATGATGATCGGCCGCAAGCGCAGGCGTGCCGCTTTCAATGTGGCGCTGATCAGGTCTTCACCCTGGTCATACAGGTCCTTGGCAAACTCGATGATCAGGATCGCGTTCTTCGCCGACAGGCCAATGATGGTGATCAAGCCCACCTTGAAGAACACATCGTTGGGCATGCCGCGCAAGCTCACCGCCAACACCGCGCCGAGCACGCCCAGCGGCACCACCAGCAACACCGAGGTCGGGATCGACCAGCTTTCATACAACGCGGCCAGGCAGAGGAACACGATCAGCAACGACAGGCCCAACAGCAGCGGCGCCTGGGCACCGGACAAACGTTCCTGCAACGACAGCCCGGTCCATTCCTGGCCCAAACCCGCTGGCAACTGGTTGACCAGGCGCTGGATTTCATCCATCGCCTCGCCGGTGCTGTGGCCCGGTGCCGCTTCGCCGCTGATGGCGATGGCCGGGTAGCCGTTGTAGCGCGTCAACTGCGCCGGGCCCTGGGTCCACTTGGCTTCGACAAACGCCGACAGCGGCACCATCTTCCCGGCGTTGTTGCGCACATGGATCTTCATCAGATCGGCCACCTGGCTGCGCTGGTCGCCTTCGGCCTGCACCACCACCCGCTGCATGCGGCCCTGGTTGGGGAAGTCGTTGATATAGGCCGAACCAATCGCCGAGGACAGCACGTTGCCCACATCCGCGAAGGACACCCCCAGTGCGTTGGCCTGTTTGCGGTCCACCTCCAACTGCACCTGCGGCGCTTCGGCCAGGGCGCTTTCGCGCACGTTGGCGAGGATCGGGCTCTTTTCCGCCGCCGCGAGCAACTCGGTACGCGCCGCCATCAGTGCGGCATGGCCGACGCCGCCACGGTCCTGCAAGCGGAACTCAAAGCCGCTGGAGGTGCCCAGGCCGTCGACCGGCGGCGGCAGGATGGCGTAGGCAATCGCATCCTTGAGCTCGCTGAACGCGGCGTTGGCGCGGTCGGCAATCGCCATCGCCGAATCCGCGCTGCCACGCGCCGACCAATCCTTGAGCGTGGTAAACGCCAACGCGGCGTTCTGCCCCGAACCGGAGAAGCTGAAGCCCATGATCATGGTGGTGTCGCCCACCCCCGGCTCGCCGGCGTTGTGCGCTTCGATCTGCTCGGCCACCTGCACCGTGCGGTTCTTGCTGGCGCCGGGCGGCAGCTGGATGTCGGTGATGGTGTAACCCTGGTCTTCCACCGGCAGGAACGAGGAGGGCAGGCGCGTGAACATCCAGCCCAGGCCCACCAGCAGCACCAGGTAAATCAGCAGGTAACGGCCGCTGCGCTTGAGGGCGTAGGCCACCCAGCCTTCATAACGGTCGGTGAGCTGCTCGAAACGCCGGTTGAACCAGCCGAAGAAACCGCCCTTGGCGTGGTGTTCGCCCTTGGCAATCGGCTTGAGCAAGGTGGCGCACAGCGCTGGAGTCAAGGTCAGGGCGAGAAACGCCGAGAACAGGATCGAGGTGGCCATCGACAGCGAGAACTGCTGGTAGATCACCCCCACCGAGCCGGCCATGAACGCCATCGGCAGGAACACCGCCACCAGCACCAGGGTGATGCCGACGATGGCGCCAGTGATCTGGCCCATGGCCTTGCGCGTGGCTTCCTTGGGCGACAGGCCCTCGGTGACCATGATGCGCTCGACGTTCTCCACCACCACAATCGCGTCGTCCACCAGGATGCCGATGGCCAGCACCATGCCAAACATGGTCAGCACGTTGATCGAGAAGCCCAGCAACAGCATGGTGGCAAAGGTGCCCATCAGCGCAATCGGCACCACCAGCGTCGGGATCAGCGTGTAGCGCACGTTCTGCAGGAACAGGAACATCACCGCAAACACCAGCGCCATGGCCTCCAGCAAGGTGTAGACCACCTTGGTGATCGAGACCTTGACGAAGGGCGACGTGTCGTACGGAATCTTGTACTCCACGTTCGCCGGGAAGTAGCGCGACAGCTCGTCCATCTTCGCCCGCACCAGGGTCGCGGTGTTCAGCGCGTTGGCGCCGGGCGCCAATTGCACGCTGACGGCGGTGGACGGCTTGCCATTCAGGCGCGTGGAGAACTGGTATTCCTGGCTGCCGATTTCCACCCGCGCCACATCGCCGACGCGCACGGTGGAGCCGTCCGGGTTGGCCTTGAGCACGATGTCGGCGAATTCCGCCGGCGTCGACAGCTGGCCTTTGACCAGGATCGCCGCCGTGATTTCCTGGGTTTTGGTGCCCGGCAAATCACCGATGCTGCCGGCCGAGACCTGGGCGTTCTGCGCACTGATCGCCGCGTTGACATCGGCGGGCGTGAGGTTGAAGCCGATCAGCTTCTGCGGGTCGATCCAGATGCGCATCGCGCGCTCGGCGCCATACAGCTGCGCCTTGCCCACACCGTCCAGGCGCTTGAGCTCGTTCATCACGTTGCGCGCCAGGTAGTCGCTGAGCGCAACGTCATCCAGCTTGCCGTCGTTGGACGTCAGCGTGACCAGCAACAGGAAGCCGGCGGAGACCTTCTCCACCTGCAAACCTTGCTGGGTCACCGCCTGCGGCAGGCGTGGCTCGACGGCCTTGAGGCGGTTCTGCACGTCCACCTGGGCCATCTCCGGGTCGGTGCCCGGCTGGAAGGTGGCGGTGATGGTGGCCGAACCGAGGCTGCTCTGGGATTCGAAATACAGCAGGTGGTCGGCACCGTTGAGCTCCTGCTCGATCAGGCTGACCACGCTTTCATCCAGGGTCTGCGCCGACGCGCCAGGGTACACCGCATAGATTTCGACTTTCGGCGGTGCGACGTTGGGGTACTGCGCCACCGGCAACTGCGGGATGGCCAGCAGGCCGGCCAGCAGGATAAACAGGGCCACCACCCAGGCGAAGATCGGGCGGTCGATAAAGAACTGCGGCATGTCGGATTATTCCTTTGCGAGCTGGCCGGAGGTGGGGCTGTTGTCCACCTCGACTTTTTCCCCGGGGCGGGCGTGTTGCAGGCCTTCGACGATGATGCGGTCGCCGGGCTTGAGGCCGTGGCTGACCACCCAGCGGTCGTCGATCACCGCGCCCAATTCCACCGGTTGCTGGCTGACGGTCTGCTCGGCGTCCAGCAGCAACACCATCGGGATACCCGCGCTGTCACGGGTAATGGCGCGTTGCGGCACGCTGATGCCTTGCCTGTCGACGGCCTGTTCCAGGCGCACCCGCACAAAACTGCCGGGCAGCAGGTCGAGGTCCGGGTTGGGGAACTCGCTGCGCAGGATGATCTGCCCGGTGCCCGGGTCGACGCTGATCTCGGCGAACAGCAACTTGCCCGGCAACGGGTAGAGGCTGCCGTCGTCCTCGATCAGCGTGGCCTTGGCCTGGTCCTGGCCGACCTGCTTCAAGCTGCCGGCGCGAAAGGCGCGGCGCAGGTCATTCAGCTCGCGGGTGGACTGGGTCAGGTCGGCGTGGATCGGGTCCAGTTGCTGGATGATCGCCAGCGGCGTCGCCTCGTTCTGGCCCACCAGCGCGCCTTCGGTCACCAGGGCACGGCCGATACGCCCGGAAATCGGCGCGGTCACGGTGGCGTAGCCCAGGTTCAATTTGGCGCGCTCCACGGCGGCCTTGTTGGCGGCGACTTCGGCGTTGGTCTGGCGCAGTGCTGCGCGGGCGTTGTCGTAGTCCTGGCCGCTGATGGCCTTGTCGGCCACCAGTTGGCTGTAGCGCTGCTCTTGCAGGCGCGCCTGGAACGCGTTGGCCTCGGCCTTGCTCAGGTTGGCCTGGGCACTGTCGAGGTCGGCCTTGAACGGCGCTGGGTCGATGCGAAACAGCACGTCGCCCTGTTTGACGTCATGGCCTTCCTTGAACACCCGTTGCATCACCACGCCCGCCACCCGTGCCCGCACTTCGGCGATGCGCGGGGCAGCGATCCGCCCGCTCAGCTCGCTGCTGATGGACAGCGGCTTGGCCTCAAGGGTTTCGATACGCACTTTGGCCAGGGGCATCTGCGGTGCCTCGGCGGCGGACTGGTCACACGCGCTCAGGGCAAGGGTCAGGGCCAGCAGGCAAAACGGCGCAAACAGATTCTTCGACATGCTCTTATCCCAATAATGACCGGTGCATCCTAAGGCCAGTGGGGCCAGGGTGCTGTGAAGCTGTGTAGGTCGTCTGTGAAGAAATGTAAGGTGCCGCCCACAGTCGGCAGCAGGCGTATATCCTTGCACAATCCTGCAAACACCAAAGATCCCATGTGGGAGCGGGCTTGCCCGCGATAGCGGTGGGTCAGCCAAGCATATTTCAGCTGATACACCGCTATCGCGGGCAAGCCCGCTCCCACATTGGATTTGTGTATGACTTTTAACCGTATTGATTGGAAACACCATGCCCAACATCCTCCTGGTGGAAGACGACGCCGCACTCTCCGAGCTGATTGCCAGCTACCTGGAGCGCAATGGCTACCACGTCAGTGTGCTCAGCCGTGGCGACCATGTGCGTGAACGCGCGCGCCTCAACCCGCCGGACCTGGTGATCCTCGACCTGATGCTGCCCGGCCTCGACGGCCTGCAAGTGTGCCGCCTGCTGCGCGCCGATTCGGCGGGCCTGCCGATCCTGATGCTCACTGCCCGCGACGACAGCCACGACCAGGTGCTCGGCCTGGAAATGGGCGCCGACGACTACGTGACCAAACCCTGCGAGCCTCGCGTGTTGCTGGCGCGGGTGCGCACCTTGCTGCGGCGCAGCAGCCTGTCCGAACCGCAGGTGGCCAACGACCAGATCCTCATGGGCAACCTGTGCATCGACCTGTCGGAACGCACCGTGACCTGGCGCGAGCAGGTGGTGGAGCTGTCCAGCGGTGAATACAACCTGCTGGTGGTGCTGGCCCGGCACGCGGGCGAAGTGCTCAGCCGCGACCAGATCCTGCAACGCCTGCGCGGCATCGAGTTCAACGGCACCGATCGCTCGGTGGACGTGGCCATCTCCAAGCTGCGGCGCAAGTTCGACGACCACGCCGGCGAAGCACGCAAGATCAAGACCGTGTGGGGCAAGGGCTACCTGTTCAGCCGTTCCGAGTGGGAATGCTGACCGATGTTTCGCGTACTCCTGCGGCTGTACCTGATCACCATCGTCACCTACAGCGCGGCGATCTTCCTGATTCCCAAGCTGGTGATCCAACTCTTCGAACACCGCTACATGGACTACAACGTCGAGCAGTCCCGCGGCATGCAGAAGCTCATCGTCAAGCAGTACCTGCGCGCGCCGGTGGAGCGTTGGTCGCAGTTGACCGAACAGCTGAGCGCCGACTTTGCGCCGCTCAAGGTGCAACTGTTGCTGCGCCAGGACGCCAGCTATACCCCCGCCGAGGCGCAACGGCTGGCCGAGGGCAAGCCGGTGATCCGCCTGGGCGAGTGGGGCTGGATGGAAGACATCAGCTCGCCGATCAACGAACAGTTCGTGGTCAAGCTGACCATTCCGCCGGACCCGTTGGACATGAACCTGCTGTACTGGTCGATGAACGTGCTGATCGGCGCCGCGTTGCTGGCGTGCCTGCTGGTGTGGTTGCGCCCCCATTGGCGTGACCTCGAACGCCTGAAAAGCACCGCCGCGCAATTGGGCCGGGGCAACCTGACGGAGCGCACACGCATCCCCCCCAGCTCCAACATCGGCAGCCTGGCGGCGGTGTTCGACACCATGGCCGATGATGTCGAACAGCTGCTCAACCAGCAGCGCGACCTGCTCAACGCCGTGTCCCATGAACTGCGCACGCCGCTCACGCGCCTGGATTTCGGCCTGGCCCTGGCGCTGTCCGACGACTTGCCCCAGGCCAGCCGCGAACGCCTGCAAGGCCTTGTTGCGCATATCCGCGAGCTGGATGAACTGGTGTTGGAACTGCTGTCCTACAGCCGCCTGCAAAACCCGGCGCAACTGCCTGAGCGGGTCGAAGTGGTGCTCGATGAGTTTATCGACAGCGTGCTGGGCAGCGTCGATGACGAGCTGGAAAACCCCGAGATCGTCATCGATGTGGCCCTCGACTGCGCCGTCGAGCGTTTCAACCTTGACCCGCGTCTCACTGCCCGCGTGTTGCAGAACCTGCTGCGCAACGCCACGCGTTACTGCGATAAACGCATTCAGGTGGGCGTCAGGGTCGGCCCCGACGGCTGCGAGATCTGGGTGGATGACGATGGCATCGGCATCCCGCTGGACCAGCGGGAGCGCATCTTCGAACCGTTCTACCGCCTCGACCGCAGTCGCGACCGCGCCACCGGTGGATTCGGCCTGGGGTTGGCGATCAGCCGGCGCGCCATGGAAGCCCAGGGCGGCACCTTGGTCGCCCAAGCCTCGCCCTTGGGCGGCGCGCGGTTTCGCGTGTGGTTGCCCAGCGTGGCCTGATCAGAGCACCTTGACCGCGCGGCCAATCGCCTGGATCGGCCCCGTCGGTTTGCCGGTCGGCGAGCCGCGCGGGTCTTCCAGCGTCAGTTCGAACAGCTGGTTGGGCGACAGCGGCGGCAGCTTGTCCAGCGGCACCGACAGCGTCTGCCCCGGCTTGACCAGCCCCAGCGACACCGGGCCCTGCCAGCCATCGCCCTTGGTCCAGAATTGCAGGGCCTTGTCCGCCGGCACTTCCATCACCCCCAGCGGGATCAGCTGAATCTGCTGGTTGTTGCTGGCCTGGATTACCCAGCCCGGCGCCTGGTTCTGCGGGGCGACCAGCACCACCACAAAGGTCGGTTCAAGGCTCGTTGGGCGGGTCAGCAACAGCGCGGCCAGGGCCAGCGTCGCCACCAGCCCAGCGCCGGCCAGGCCGCGCCACAGGGCCAGCAGGTCCCACCACGGCGTGCGCACGCCACTGAGGTTGCGCTCGATGCGCTGCCACAGCTGCGGTGGGGGCGTTACCGGTGCGGCCAAGGCGGTCAGGGGCAGCAGGCGCTGCTCCCAGGCGTCGACGGCCGCGCGCAGCTCGGGGTCGTGCGGGAGGCGTTGTTCCACCTCGGCGCGCTGTTCGCCGGGCAGGGTGCCCAGCACGTATTCACTGGCCAGTTCGTCCAGGGGGTTGCTCATGCCATGCACTCCCGCAGCGCGGCGAGGCTACGTTTGATCCAGGCTTTGACGGTTCCCAACGGGGTGTCCAGTTTCCGGGCGATTTCGCTGTGGGAATAACCGTCGACATAGGCGTGCAGAATGCACGCGCGACGGGCCGGGTCGAGTTGTTCCAGGCAGGTGTGGATCTGCCCGGAGTGTGTGGCGAATTCGGGGCTGGCGATGGGCTCATGTTCGTCGCCCAGCGGCACTTCGCGGTAGCTGTTGCGCATCGCATTGAGGGCCAGGTGGCGGGTCACGCTGAACACCCAGCCACGGGCGGCGCCGCGCGCCGGGTCGAAACTGCCGGCACCGCGCCAGATCTTGATAAAAGCGTCATGCACGACATCTTCGGCCAGGGCCTTGTCCCGGGTGATGCGCAAGGCCACGCCGAGCAAGTGGCTGCTGTCCTGTTCGTAGAGTTGGCGCAACGCGCGCTGGTCGCCACGGGCACAGGCCAGCAGACAGGTTTCGTAATCAAACACGTATGGCTACCCCCAATGGCAGAACAACGAATTCATCTGCACCGGGGGCAGCGTAGCCGAGTTTGCTCAGTTGGCCGCCCAGAAAATGTAGTCGGCCTGGTACTTCACCACTTCCTGCTTGCCTTTGTTGGCCGTGGTGCACTCGCTGCTCGGCGCCACGCCACCCTTGAGGGCTACGCGCTGGATGTAGCTCACGCCGCTCATCGCGCCCTTGCCTTCAGCCGGGTTGGCCTTGACCAGTTGATACGGCAGGTTGCCCGGGCTCGATGGGGCCACGGCCAGCTGGGTGCCGGTGATCTTCGAACCGTCCTTGGCCTGCCAGGTCGCCGGTGGGCCAAAGTAGGTGCCCACTTGCTTGCCGCTGCGATCATTGAGCACCGCTTTAGGGCCGACGAAGGTCCATTCGGTCTGGCCGGCGGCGTTGGCTTTGTCCCGGCACTCGTAGGTGATTTCGCCGACGCCAGTGGTTTCCATGGCGACCTTATGGCCATCCGGCACTTTGATACTGTCGGGCAAACCGCTCTGGGCGAAAGCGGCCGGGGCGGCGAGCAGGGCAGTCAGGCAGAGCAATGCTTTGGCGTTCATGGGTGTTTCTCCATTGGGTAGAACAGCAGGGTTGCTGCAGGTACTACCCATGGGCACGGCAAATGGATGCAGGCATCGATAAATAAATCGAAGAAAAAACAAAACGATCTAAAGTCAGATCATATTGATATAAGTCGTTATAAGAAAAATCGCTATCCTGCCGCCAGAAATTTATAAGGCCGCAGGTAGTTGTAATGGATGTGGGTAATGTTGGTTTCGTCGTTGCTGGCCTGATTGTTGGTTTTATCGTGGGCATGACCGGTGTGGGCGGGGGGTCGCTGATGACGCCGATCCTGTTGTGGTTCGGTATCAACCCGGCCACCGCCGTGGGCACTGACCTGTTGTACGCGGCGATCACCAAGTCCGGTGGCGTGCTGGTGCACAGCAAGAACAAGAACATCGATTGGACCATCACCGGTTGGCTGACCCTCGGCAGCGTGCCCGCCGTGCTGTTGACCCTGTGGTTCCTCGCCAGCCTGCACACCGACCCCAGCGCGATGAACGCGGTGATCAAGCAAGCCCTCGGCGTGGTGCTGTTGCTGACCGCCCTGGCGATCCTGTTCAAGAAACAGCTCCTGGCCTTCGCCCAGCGCCATGCCGGTGACGACTACCACATGAGCCCGCGCAACTTGAACGTGCTGACGGTGGTCACCGGCGCCATCCTGGGCACCATGGTCGCGCTGACCTCCATCGGCGCCGGCGCCCTGGGCACCGTGGCGTTGTTTATCCTCTATCCGTTCCTCGCCACGCGCCGCCTGGTCGGCACCGAGATCGCCCACGCCGTGCCGCTGACCCTGGTGGCAGGCCTGGGTCATGCAAGCATGGGCAATATGGATTGGCACTTGCTGGGCTTTCTGCTGATGGGCTCGCTGCCCGGGATCTACATCGGCAGCCATATGACCGGCAAGCTGCCGGACGGCGTGCTGCGGCCGTGCCTGGCGGTGATGTTGATGGCCATTGGTTATAAATTGGCGTTTTAACGCGATTCAACTGTGGGAGCGGGCTTGCCCGCGATAGCGGTGGTTCAGCAAACATACTTTTGACTGACCCACCGCTATCGCAGGCAAGCCAGCTCCCACATTTTTTTACCGTGACTGGTCTTAGGTTTTTGCCGGGCCATTACCGATCTGCCACACAAACGGCGGCTCGGTCCCATTGATCACCCAATCCCCGACAATCCGCGCCTTGTAGATCACCGGATTATGCGACGACACCGTACGCGCATTGCGCCAATGCCGGTCCAGGGATTTACCTTGGCGCACATCCGACGCCCCCAGTGCATTGAACAACTGGCTGGTGGCTCGCTGGATCAACTCCGACACCACCACCTGCGCCGTCGCCGATTCAATCTCGGCCGCCACATTGGCGGCGCGCTCGGCGGCATCATCCCCACCAAACCGCGCCACGTAGGCTTGCTGTGCCGGCAGCGTGGCTTTCAACGCACTGGCTTCGGCAGCATAGACCAGCGCCGCGACGTCACCCACCACCTGTTGTACCTGCGCATCCGCGCTGACGTGGGGCGCATTGCCATGGCTGTAGATGCGCTTGCGGCTGCGCACCTGCTCGGCCACGTCGTTCAGCGCGGCGCGGCCGATCCCGGCCAGGCTGGCCAGTAACACCAGTTGGTAGAACGCCGTCTGGTATTTGAAGCGCGTGGCAAAGTCGATCACGTTGTCCGCTTCCACCACGGCGTTGGTAAAGCGCGAGGTGCCGCTGCCGGTGGTGCGCTGGCCGAAGCCGTCCCAGTCGTCGCTGTGCTCTACGCCGGGCTGGCGGGCGCGGGTGGCGGCGATCACATCGCCCTGGGTGTCGCTGCGCTGGGCGTACACGTCGATCCAGTCAGCGAAAATGCTGCCGGTGCTGTAGAACTTTTCACCGTTGAGTGTCCAGTTGTCGCCGTCGGGGCTGACTTGGGTGACGACATCGCCAATGGCGACATTACCGATTTCGGTCCAGGCACAGCCGACGATATCGCCGTCGACAAAGCGCTTGAACCACAGGTCACGCCCGGCGCCGGGCGGTGCGTTGAGGCGGTCTTCGGCAAATGCAAAGTGCCCGCGCAATGCCTGGGGGATGTTGGAGTCGGCAGCGGCCAGTTCGATCAACAGCTCAAACAACTGTGGCAGGGACGCGCCGCCGCCGCCGTACTCCACCGGCACGCGCACGGCGCCAAAGCCGGCGGCCTTGAGCCACTGGATCGGCTCATGGGGCAGGGTGCGGGTCTGTTCGCGCTGCACGGCGCCTGCGGCGATGCGTGCGAAGATCGGCCGGAAGCGCGCGGCCAGCGTGGGGTAATCGACGCCGATGGACAGCGGGTTGATGACGTGGTGTTCAGTCATGGGGACGGCTCCTGTGGACAATGCAGGGGTGATTGCACAGTCCGTGCCGGGTGCACGAGCCCGTGTTTACGGGGCGCAGCCCGCCGCAACTGTTGCCCTGGCAACAGTGGTTCGACAAACCGTCGCGATCTGCGACATCGCTGCGACGCCACGATTTCTGCGCAACCCGCCTGCTGCGGGCGTTTGCCAGGGCTGGCACGCTTGCTGCTCAAGCTCTCGGTACATCCCATGTGTACGAGGTAGTGTCCGATGAGTCAGCAGCCTGTGAAATTTGCCTACTGGGTGCCCAACGTCAGCGGTGGGTTGGTGGTCAGCAAGATCGAGCAACGCACCCACTGGGGCATCGATTACAACCGCAAGCTGGCGCAACTGGCAGAAGCCGCCGGTTTTGAATACGGCCTGACCCAGATCCGTTTCACCGCCGGCTACGGCGCCGAGAACCAGCACGAGTCCGTGGCGTTCAGCCATGCCTTGCTGGCGGCGACCACCACCCTCAAGGTGATCGCTGCGATCCTGCCTGGCCCTTGGCAGCCGGCGCTGGCGGCCAAGCAACTGGCGACGATCGACCAGCTCACCAACGGCCGTATCGCGGTGAATATCGTCAGCGGCTGGTTCAAGGGCGAGTTCCAGGCCATTGGCGAACCCTGGCTGGAGCATGACGAACGTTACCGCCGTTCCGAGGAGTTTATCCGCGCCCTCAAAGGCATCTGGACCCAGGACGATTTCACCTTCAAGGGCGACTTCTACCGCTTCAACAACTACACCTTGAAACCCAAGCCCCTGGGCCAACCGGAAGTGTTCCAGGGCGGCAGTTCACGGGCGGCGCGGGACATGGCCGCGCGCGTGTCGGACTGGTATTTCACCAACGGCAACACTCCCGAAGGGATCAAGGCGCAGGTTGACGACATCCGCGCCAAGGCGGCGGCCAACAACCATTCGGTGAAAGTCGGGGTCAACGCCTTTGTGATCGCCCGCGACACCGAAGAAGAGGCCCGCGCCGTGCTCGCCGAGATCATCGACAAGGCCGATCCCGAAGCGGTCAACGCCTTTGGCGACGCCGCGAAACAGGCAGGCAAGGCGTCACCGGAAGGCGAGGGCAACTGGGCCAAATCCAGCTTTGAAGACCTGGTGCAGTACAACGACGGCTTCAAGACCAACCTCATCGGCACTCCGCAGCAAATTGCCGAGCGCATTGTTGCGCTGAAGGCGGTGGGTGTGGACCTGGTGCTGGCGGGTTTCCTGCACTTCCAGGAAGAAGTCGAGTATTTCGGCAAGCGCGTGTTGCCACTGGTACGCGAGCTGGAAGCCAAGGCCGGGATCAAGCAGGTGGCGTAGGCAAGGGCTTTTCCAGGCGCAGGGCGCTGGTGTGGTCGGCGTAGTAGTCGTCGACCTGGGCAAAGCGCCGGTAGCCGTTGCGCTCGTACAAGCCCAGGGCGCCGGGGTTGTCAGTGCGCACTTCCAGGCGCAGGTGGGTGCAACGGTGCGCCACGGCGCAGGCCTCGATACGGGCCAGCAGTTGCTGGCCCAGGCCCATGCCGCGCGCCTGTTCGGCGATGGCGATGGAGTACAACCGCGCCCGCGTACTCCGGCGGCGCAACAGCAGCAAGGCATAACCGAGCAGTTGCCCGTCACGCGCCACCACCAGCAACTGGCCGTGGGCGCGGCTGACCATCCAGCGCACACTGCGCGGCGAGAGCCGATCACTGATAAAACATTGCTGCTCCAGCGCAATTAACGCGGGTATATCCGTGGTGCATGCAACGCGAAAGGAAAGAGCCATATAACCGCCGTAAAAGTTGCGTAACGAAACGGGACTTCTCTAAAAGATCGTGCTTAATAGAAAAGGTCGAGTTCTCTTAAGCGGATCAAATACTATGTCAGCGGTACAAAGTCATTGGCGTGAAGTATCCGAGCAAAGTGTCGTGGCGACAATAACGTCCAACGGTTATTTTTCCGCGAGTTCCAAACCGTCCAGTCAAGTAGTGATCATCGTCGAGCGCCGGGAAGATTGGGCCTCCTATTTCCCCAGCGAAGACATCGTCACCGCCCAGGAATACCTCGAACAAACCCGCGACAGCGACGTGGGCAAGCGCGTTCAGGTGATCAACCTGTGCCGCAGCTACAAGTACCTGGGCCACGGCTACTACTGTTCGCTGCTGGCCGAGGCGCGCGGGCACAAGGTGATTCCGTCGGTGCGCACCATCAGCGAACTGACGAAGAAGTCGTTATACGGGCTGGCCCTGGATAACTTGGACAAGACCCTGGATAAAGCCCTCAGTCATCATCTTTACAGCAATACCGAGGGCTTTACCCTGACCCTTTATTTTGGTCGGACCACGATTGAGCCATTACAGGATCTGGCCCGCGAGTTGTTTGAAACCTTTGCCTGTCCGATTCTATTAGTTGAATTCAAGAAGCATAACGGCTGGCATATCGAAGGCGTCAAGTGCGGCGCATTGCATAAGTTGCGCGATGATCAGGAAGATCAATTCGCCCACGCCCTCGACAACTTCAGCCGCAAGATCTGGCGCCAGCCGCGCTCACGCCGGGTGGCCCGTTATGACCTGGCGATCCTCCACGATCCCCTGGAGCAATTGCCACCGTCCAACCCCAAGGCCCTGGAGCATTTCATCCGCGTGGGCAAGGGCCTCGGCATTGACGTGCAGTTGATCGAGCGCAAGGACTACGCGCGCCTGGCCGAATACGACGCCTTGCTGATCCGCGAGACCACCAGCGTAGACAACCACACCTACCGCTTCGCCAAGAAAAGCCGAAAGCGAAGGCCTGGTGGTGATGGACGACCCGGCGTCGATCCTGCGCTGTACCAACAAGGTCTACCTCGCCGACCTGCTCAACAGTCATCAGCTGGGCATGCCCGCCACCGAGTATCCTCTACAAGGAACGACCGGAGGATTTTGAACGGGTTGGCGAGCGCCTGGGTTTTCCGTTGGTGCTGAAGATCCCCGACGGCTGCTTTTCCAAGGGCGTGATCAAGGTGGAAAGCCAGGAGGCCTTGCTCAAGGCCACCGCCGAGTTGTTCGAGCATTCGGTGCTGCTGCTGGCCCAGGAGTTTTTCTACACCGAGTACGACTGGCGCATCGGCGTGCTCAACCGCAAGCCGATCTTTGCCTGCCAGTACTTCATGTCCAAGGGCCATTGGCAGATCTACAACCACAAGGCCATCGGCCAGGCCATCAACGGCGAGTGCCGCACCCTGGCGGTCCATGAAGCGCCGAAGGCGGTGGTGGAGCTGGCGGTGAAGACCGCCAACCTGATCGGCGACGGCCTCTATGGCGTCGACCTCAAGCAGTCCGGCGACAAGGTGGTGGTGATCGAGGTGAACGACAACCCGAATATGGATGCGGGGATCGAGGATGCGTATTTGCAGGACGATCTGTATGGGTTGGTGCTGGAGGAGTTTGTGCGGCGTTTGGAACTCAAGCGCCAGGGCCAGGGTTGGTAGCACAGACGCCGAAGATCAACTGTGGGAGCTGGCTTGCCTGCGATAGCGGTGGTCCAGTTAAAACAACAGTGACTGACCCACCGCTATCGCAGGCAAGCCAGCTCCCACAAAAAATCCAGTTCCCACAGGGGGATTCAGGGCGTGGCTTGCAGCGTCAGCACCTCAAACCCCTGCGCAGTCACCGCCACCGTATGTTCCCATTGCGCCGACAAACTGTTGTCCTTGGTCACCACCGTCCAGCCATCCTTGAGGCTGCGCACTTTGGCGCCGCCCTGGTTAAGCATCGGCTCGACGGTAAACACCATGCCTTCACGCAGTTCCAGCCCGGTGCCGGGGCGGCCGAAGTGGAGGATCTGCGGTTCTTCATGCATCTGCCGGCCAATGCCATGGCCGCAGTACTCACGCACCACGCTGTAGCCGTTGGCCTGGGCGTGGCTCTGGATCGCGTGGCCGATGTCGCCCAGGCGCGCGCCGGGCTTGACCTGGCGGATGCCCGCCCACATCGCCTCGAAGGTCTGTTCCACCAGGCGCCGGGCCTTGGGCGGCACGTTGCCGATCATGTACATCTTGCTGGAGTCGGCGATGTAGCCGCCTTTTTCCAGGGTGATGTCGATGTTGATGATGTCGCCGTCCTGCAACACATCCTTGGCACTGGGCATGCCGTGGCACACCACCTCGTTGATCGAGGTGTTGATGGAGAAGGGGTAATCGTATTGGCCAAGGCTGGCGGGGCGGGCCTGCAAGTCGTTGCGGATGAAGGCTTCGACGGCGCTGTCCAGCGCCAGGGTGGAGCGGCCGGCGGCGACAAAGCCGTCGAGCATGTCGAACACCTGGGCCAGCAGGCGCCCGGATTCGCGCATCACGGCCAGTTGGGCGGCGGTCTTGATCATCAGCTGCGCCCCCGGATCAGGTCGGGCTTGTCCAGCAACAGTTTGTTGATCAGGTCGTTGTAGGCCAGGTTGGGATTGAGTTCGGCGAGCAGGCCGATCTTGATCCAGAACTCGGCCTGGGCGTTGATGGAGCGGTCCATCGCGGCGCTGGCCAGGCGCAATTGTTCGTGCAGTTGGTCGGTAATCTTGACGATGCCCATGGGGTTCACTGTGCTGGGTTGATATACAAAGCGTATATGTTTCGTATATCGCAAGTAAACCTTTTGTTGACTCGTCCTGCCGTCGGCGGTTAGTTTCAGGCCATGACTTATCCAACTGTCCGCACTCAGCCAAGCATGATTATTACCGCCATTCCTCATTTGGCGGGATAGCGCACGGCTGTACCCAAACCCGCCCTAGAGGCGGGTTTTGTTTTTCCGTCTCCAGGGCCCTTTGCACCACGCCAGGAGACACCCATGAGCACCTGCACCGCGCCCCACACCGCCGACACTGGGCTGCTTGAGCATTACGTGAAAAAAATCCTCGCCGCCCCGGTGTACGACCTGGCGGTGCGCACGCCCTTGCAAGCGGCGCCGGCGTTGTCGGCCTTGCTGGGCAATACCGTGCTGCTCAAGCGTGAAGACCTGCAACCGACGTTTTCCTTCAAGATCCGCGGCGCCTACAACATGCTGGTGCAACTCAGTGACGTGCAAAAGGCCCGGGGCGTGGTGACGGCCTCGCCGGGCAACCATGCGCAAGGCGTGGCGCTGGCGGCCCGGGAATTGGGGATCAAGGCGCGTATCGTCATGCCCGCCACCACCCCGGAACTCAAGGTGCTGGGCGTGCGCTCGCGGGGTGCCGAAGCGGTGCTGCACGGGGCGAGTTTTCCGTTTGCCCTGGCCCATGCGTTGCAACTGGCCGAGGCCTCGGGTTGCACCTTTGTCTCGCCCTTCGATGACCCGGAGGTGATCGCCGGCCAGGGCACGGTGGCCATGGAAATCCTGCGCCAGCAACAAGGCCCCCTGGACGCGATCTTTGTACCGGTGGGCGGCGGCGGGCTTATCGCCGGGATTGCCGCGTACGTCAAATACCTGCGTCCCGAAGTGCGCATCGTCGGCGTCGAGCCCGAAGGTTCCAGTTGCCTGTTGGCGGCCCTGCGTGCCGGCGAGCGGGTGGTGTTGCCCAGTGTCGATGGGTTTGCCGATGGCACGGCGGTGGCGCAGGTCGGCGCGTTTGGGTTTGAAATCTGCCGCGATTGGGTGGACGAAGTCATCACCGTCAGCAACGACGAACTGTGCAGCGCGATCAAGCTGATCTACGACGACACACGGTCCATCACCGAGCCTTCCGGGGCATTGGCGGTGGCCGGCATTCGCAAGTACGTCGCGCGCAGTGGTGTCGTTGGGCAGACCCTGGTAGCGATCAATTCCGGGGCGAATATCAACTTCGATAGTTTGCGACATGTTGCTGAAAGAGTGGCTGCCCAAGCGGTCGTTTAACTTGAATACGTAAGTTAAACGTTTAATCGCAGCCGTTCGCCGATGATTAAACGGGCGCTGTTCAAGTTATATAACGCCGCAAGGGGCTTATGAGGAAAGGTTACAACGCCAGCGGATTTTGCCGGGTAGGCTGGTGATTGCAAGCGTCTTCCAGGGTTGGCAAGACGTGGCAGGCCAGTGCCTGCCGGATCCATAACAATCGATTGGCAGTCTCAGGAAAGGAGAGGTTGACCATGCTTTCGGAACTGGAACTACGCAGCATTATTGAAACAAGTTTCCTGCCCAAGCGGTGCGAATGCACCAAAGCCGAAGACGCTTCGCTGACGATCAAGGTCTACGACGACCGCGACCGTGACCGGGTGGATTTGGAAGTCAAAGGCATCAACGCCGATAAACTCGACAGCAGCCGCGCCATTTGCAACCTGATCACCGGGTTGCGCGAAAACCTCAAGCACTCCCATGCACCCGCCCTGCAAAGAGCGGGCGGGCGTGCCTATTGATCAGGCCGCCGTTTGAGGGGTTGGCACCGACGCCCTGTGGGCCTGGATAAACGCCAGGCCCAGCACGGTTTCCGTGGCCACCGCCAGCAGGATGCCCGGGCCGGCGTTGCCACTGATCCACTCGCTCAAACCCAACGCGGCCAAGACAAAACACCCGGCGATAAACCCGGTGGTGATGGCGCGGCGTGTGTCAGAGGGAGGTGCGTGGCGGGCGCGGTAGAACATGATGCCGAGGGCCAGGAACAGCGCGGCGTTACGCCGGGCCACCAAGCCCGTGGCGCTTGAATATTCCACACTCCACAACCATAACAGCCAGTCGGGGCGCAGGCCCCACGTGAGTGCGAGGGCGAAGCAGAGCAGGGCGGTGAAGAGGGCGAGCGTATGAAAGCGCAGCGGCATGACGAGTCCTTTCGGCCGGGTGATCAGCGCGCAAGGATAACCGTTCGCAAGCCAATACGCCGCCCTTTGTCAGCACGGTGCTCAATTCTGGGACAGGCAGGCTTCAGACAGCTTCTTGTAGCTTACGTACTGCTCGACACCGGCCTTGTCGAGAAACTTGATATCGGCCTTGACGACCTTGCATTCGCTGGTCTGCGGTTCGTTCATCGAGATGACTTTCTGCACATCCATGGGCATGCCGTAGCGGTAAGGCACCGGTTTTGAATCGGCTTGGGCCACGCCCGAAACGGCGGCCAGCGCCAAGGTGAGGCCGATCAGCAGGGTTTGGGTGTTCATGAAGGTTCTCCAACAGGGATTCGCTGGCCCATCGTGGTGATGGGCGGACGCGTTCACTGTTGTCCCCCGACATTAACCATTGATTAATTTTGGGGGTTCCTGACAAAAGCTTCATGTTCGAAAGCGATTACCTACATGATCGCCGAATTTCTCCTACATTTATCGCGATTTTCAGCCCAGTTGGTCGCGGTAGGGCAGGTCCGGGCCGGTCTTGCCGCAGGTCATGGCCGCGGCGCGAATGGCAAACCCCAGCATGCGGTCGATCTGCTCGCGAGACAGCTGTTGCAGGCCTTCTACCGAGTCCAGCGCGTGCTCGGTCAGCCAGGCAATCAACGCCGCCTGGAAGGTATCCCCGGCGCCGACCGTATCGGCCATCACCACCTTGACCGCAGGTGCAGACCAGTGCCCATGCTGGCGGCTGAATACGCTGGCGCCGTCGCCACCGCGGGTGAGAAACACCAGCTGGCAACGGTGTTGCAGCCAACCTTGCAAGACGCTTTCCGGCGACTGTTCGGGGTAGAGCAGGTGCAGGTCTTCGTCGCTGACCTTGATCAAGTCGGCATGCTGCACCAGCTCGTCGATGCGCGCGCGCCACAGGTGGATGTCCGGTTGCGGGTTGAGACGCACGTTGGGATCGAGGCTGATCAGGCGCTTGCCGCTTTCACGCTTGACCAGGTGCAGCAGGGTGTCGCCCACCGGCTGCACCACCAGGGAAAACGAGCCGATATGCAGGCCGCGAATGTCAGCGCCGAGTGCCGGCAGATGGCTGGTCTGCAGCAGGCGATCCGCGCACCCGTCGCCGCGAAAGTTGTACTGCGGCGAACCATCGCTGCCCACCGCGACCATCGACAGGGTGGTCGGCGCGGCGAATTCCACCAGGAACTGTTCGCTCACGCCTTCGTCCCTGAGCACCTGCAACAGGCGCCGGCCGAGGAAGTCGGTGGACACGCCACCGAACAGTCCCGCCTCGACGCCCAGGCGGCGCAGACCCACGGCCACGTTGAACGGCGAGCCACCGGCAAGTGCCTTGTAGTTGACCTTGGAAGCCTGCCCGCTGGCATCCTCCTCGCTGAAAAAATCAAACAGCGCTTCACCACACACCAGATACATAGTCGTTCGCTCTTAAAGGGTGGCCACGTGCTGTTGATAGCGCTCGTAGGCCTGTTGATAGGCGCCGACACTGGCCGCCACCGGCAAGGTGCGGCTGGCCAGGTCAAGACTCACGCAGCGGTCGCACAAACGGGCCAGGGATTCGCCGGATTGGCTCCACGCCGCCTGGATCGCTGCGCCCAGTGCGGCAGCTTCCGGTTGTTCGGTACAGACCACTTCGGTGTTCATGATGTCGGCGACCATCTGCCGCCACAGCGGGCTTTTCGAACCGCCGCCGATCAAGCGGATGCTCTGGCTTTGCAGGCCGGTCTGGCGCAGCAGGTCAAGGCCGTAGCGCAGGCCGAAGGTGGTGCCCTCGACCACCGCGCGGCACAGGTTGGCGCGGGTCAGGTTGGTCATGGTCAGGCCGTGCAGGCTGCCGCTGGCGTGGGGCAGGGCAGGTACACGTTCGCCATTGAGGAACGGCAGCATGCTCACGCCCTCGGCGCCAATCGGGGCCTCGGCGACCAGGGTGTTGAACGCGGCGAGGTCCAGTTCGAACAGCTCGCGGATCACCCCGGTGGCGTTGGTCAGGTTCATGGTGCAGATCAACGGCAGCCAGCCGCCGCTGGATGAGCAGAACGTCGCCACTGAGGCCTGGGGGCTGACGTTGGGTTGGTCGGCAAATGCGTAGACGGTGCCCGATGAACCGAGGCTCATGGTGATCACGCCGGGGGCAATGTTGCCGGTGCCGAGGGCGCCCATCATGTTGTCGCCGCCGCCGCTGGACACGATCGCGTTGGGGTTGATGCCCAGGCGTTCGGCGATGGCCGGCAGGATCGTGCCGACGGCTTGATCGGCCTCGATCAATGGCGGCAAGGCGTTGACCAGGCGCCCAGTCGGATCGATGTGCTGCAGCAGCGCCACATCCCATTCGCGGCTGCGCACATTGAAATAGCCGGTGCCCGACGCATCGCCGTATTCGGCGACGGCACGCCCGGTGAGCCAGTAGTTGAGGTAGTCGTGGGGCAGCAGTACATGGGCGATCTGCGCGAATACGTCGGGGTGTTGCTCGCGGGTCCACAGCAGCTTGGACACGGTGTAGCCCGGCGCAATCGCCACGCCCAGGCGTTCCAGCGAGCCGCTTTCGCCGCCCAGATAATCCAGCAGTCGCTGGTTTTCGGCGGTGGTTTCGGTGTCGCACCACAGCTTGGCCGGGCGCAGGACCTGGCCGCCCTCATCGAGCAGCACCAGGCCGTGCTGCTGGCCGGAAACGCCGATGCCAAGGACGTCCTGGCCGTCCACGCGGGCCTGTTGCAAGGCGCGGTGGGTGGCGGCGGTAAAGGCGTCGAGCCATTGCTGGGTGTCTTGCTCGCGGCGGCCGTTGGCGCCGCTGATCAATGTGTGTGGAGCGTCGCCCTGGCCCAGCACCTTGCCGCTGGCAGCGTCGAGGACGATGGCCTTGGTGCCCTGGGTGCCGCAGTCGATGCCGAGGAACAGGTTTTGCTGGGTCATGGTGGGGTGCTCAGCAGTATTGTTGTTTTGGATTGAAAACCCGATCAACTGTGGGAGCTGGCTTGCCTGCGATAGCAATCTGTCAGTCACAACAGGGCTGACTGAACCACCGCTATCGCAGGCAAGCCAGCTCCCACATTTTTCAAGCCGGTTTCTTCAGGAGGGTTTGCAGGGTTTGGGTGACACCGTGGTCACGCAAGCTCACAAAACACCGCTCGAACGCTGCCACAAACCCAGGCGAATTGGGAATAGCCGTGCCAAAAATCTCTTCAACCCCCAACAGCCGCTGGCTGATCAATCCATCGTCACTGACCAGGCCCTGGCAGAACGCCGCACGCGGGTCCGGAATCGTGTAGCTCACGCCATTCTCATCCACACCCTTCAGATACAACGCCCACGCCGCCACCACCAGCGCCGCACGTTCCGTCTCGCGGCCATCGGCAATCAAGCGGTTGATGGTCGGCACGGTGAACTTCGGAAACTTCGACGAACCATCGGAGCACACGCGCTCCAACTGGTCGGCAATCGCCTGGTTGGAGAAACGATCCACCAGGGTCTGCTTGTAGTGTGTCAAGTCGATGCCGGGCACGGGCGCCAGGTTGGGCGTGACGTCCAGGTCCATGTAGGCGCGCATATAGGCGACGAACAGCGGGTCGTTCATGGTCTCGTGGACAAACCGATAGCCCTTGAGGAAGCCCAGGTAGGTGAGGGCCAGGTGGCTGCCGTTGAGCAAGCCGATCTTCATCTCTTCGTAGGGCGTCACGTCATCGGTGAACTGCACGCCGACCGTTTCCCAGGCCGGGCGGCCGTTGACGAACTTGTCTTCCAGCACCCACTGCACAAAGGGTTCGCACACCACCGGCCAGGCATCGTCGATGCCGTGCACGTCATGCAGTTGCAGGCGGTGGGCGGTGCTGGTCATCGGCGTGATGCGATCGACCATGGCATTCGGGAAGCTCACATTCGTGGCGATCCAGTCATGCAGGTCGGCGTTGTGCAGGGCGGCGAACGCCAGCAGCGCCTTGCGCGTGACAGCGCCGTTGTGCGGCAGGTTATCGCAGGACATCACGGTAAACGCCGGGGTGCCGGCGGCGCGGCGTTGGGTCAGGGCCGCGCAGAGAAAACCGAACACGGTTTTCGGCGCCTTGGGGTGCGCGAGGTCATGCTGGATTTGCGGCAGGTGGGCCATGAACTCGCCGTTGCTGTCGTCGATGCAGTAGCCGCCTTCGGTGATGGTCAGCGAGAGGATGCGGATCTCGGGGCTGGCGAGCTTGTCGATCAACGCCTGGGCGCTGTCTTCGGCCAGCAGCATGTCGCTGATCGCGCCGATCACGCGCACTTCGGTGTCGTCGGTGTCGCCCAGTTCGTACAGGGTGAACAGATAATCCTGACCGGCCAGGTCGTCGCGGGCCTTGCGGTCCTCGCTGCGCAGGCCGACGCCGCAGATGCTCCAGTCCAGGCCAACGCCGGTGTTCATCAGCGCATCGGTGTAATACGCCTGATGCGCGCGGTGGAAACCGCCGACGCCGATATGGGCGATGCCCTGCGAGGTAGACGTATAAGTCGGCAGCTGTACTTCTGGCGCCAACCGCGTGAGGTTCTGTTTATTCAGTTTCATCACAACTCTCGCAAAATCAGGCGGCAGCGCGCAGTGGGCGGGCCACGGCTTTGCCTTCGGTGTCGAAAAGATGGCAGTGCGCCGGGTCGAGGTGCAGGTGCAGGGTTTCGCCGTATTGGCTGGCCATGTCGCCACGGATGCGCATGGTCAGCGGCTCGCCGTTGGCGGTGTTGACGTGGCAGAAGGTGTCGCTGCCCAGGCGCTCGCCGACGTCGGCGGTGACGGTCAGGGTGGTTTGGCCAGCGGTGGCGATTTCCAGGTGCTCCGGGCGGATGCCCAGGGTTACCGCGCTGCCCACGCTCAAGGTTGCACCGCTCAACGGCAGGCTGATCAAGGTGCCGGCATCCAGTTGCACTTCACAACTCTGGCTGTCGACGCGGGTGACCTTGCCCTTGAGGAAGCCCATTTTCGGCGTGCCGAGAAACCCGGCGACAAACAGGTTGGCCGGCTGGTGGTACAGCTCCAGCGGCGAGCCGACCTGTTCGATGCGGCCGCTGTTGAGCACCACCACCTTGTCGGCCAGGGTCATGGCCTCGACCTGATCGTGGGTCACGTAGATCATCGTCGCTTGCAGTTCTTTATGCAGGCGTGCCAGCTCCAGGCGCATCTGCACGCGCAGCGCGGCGTCGAGGTTGGACAGCGGTTCGTCGAACAGGAAGATCTTCGGGTTGCGCACAATGGCGCGGCCGATTGCGACGCGCTGGCGTTGGCCGCCCGACAGCTGCTTGGGCTTGCGCTCCAGCAACGGGCCCAGTTCGAGGATGCGCGCGGCTTCGCTGACCTTGCTCTCCACCAGCTTCTTGTCGACGCCGGCCAGGTCCAGGGCGAACGACATGTTCTTGCGCACGCTCATGTGCGGGTACAGGGCGTAGGTCTGGAACACCATCGCCAGGTCACGCTTGGCCGGGGTCACTTCGGTGATGTCGCGACCGTCCAGTTCGATGGTGCCGTCGCTGACTTCTTCCAGCCCGGCGATCAGGCGCAGCAGCGTGGATTTACCACAGCCCGACGGGCCGACGAAGACCACGAATTCCTTGTCGTTCACCTCAAGGTCGATGCCCTTGATGATGGAGAAACCTTCGAAGCCTTTTTGCAGATTCTTGATTTTCAGGTTGGCCATGATGGGCCTCCGCTTGGAATTATTATTTAACAGCGCCGAAGGACAAACCGCGCACCAGCTGTTTCTGGCTGACCCAGCCAAAGATCAGGATCGGCGCACAGGCGAGGGTCGACACGGCGGACAATTTGGCCCAGAACAAGCCCTCGGGGGCTGGAGTAGGAGGCGATCAGCGCGGTCAACGGCGCGGCATTCGACGAGGTCAGGTTCAGCGACCAGAATGCCTCGTTCCAGCACAGGATCAGCGACAGCAGCACTGTGGAGGCCAGGCCTCCCTTGGCAATCGGCAGCAGCACGCGGACCATTTCCTGCCACAGGGTGGCGCCATCGAGGCGGGCGGCTTCGAGGATGTCCTTGGGGATGTCCTTGAAGTAGGTGTAAACCATCCACACCACAATCGGCAGGTTGATCAGGGTGTAGATGATGATCAGCGCGATACGTGTGTCCAGCAGGCCAAAGCTCTTGGCGAGCAGGTAGATCGGCATCAGCACGCCCACCGGTGGCAGCATCTTGGTGGACAGCATCCACAGCAGCGTGCCCTTGGTGCGCTGGGTTTCGTAGAAGGCCATGGAGTAGGCTGCCGGCACCGAGATCAGCAGGCACAAAGCCGTGGCGCTGAAGGAAATCACCACTGAGTTCCAGGCGTAGGCGAAGTAATTGCTGCGCTCGTTGATGTGCAGGTAGTTCTCCAGCGTCGGCGTGAAGATGAACTGCGGCGGCGTGGCGAACGCGTCGATTTCGGTCTTGAAGCTGGTCAGCACCATCCAGAAGATCGGGAAGAAGATCAGGATCGCGATGGCCCAGGCCAACGTGCCAAGCAACAGGCTTTGCAGGCGGCGGGATTGTTGAAGCGTCATGGCGCGGCCCTCAAGGCTTGTCAGTCAGGTTTTTGCCGATCATCCGCACCAGGATGATCGCCGCGATATTGGCAATGACCACGGCAATCAAGCCGCCGGCCGAGGCCATGCCCACGTCGAACTGCACCAGCGCCTGGTTGTAGATCAGGTAGGCGAGGTTGGTGGACGCGTAGCCGGGGCCGCCGTTGGTGGTGGTGAAGATTTCGGCGAACACCGAGAGCAGAAAGATCGTTTCGATCATCACCACCACGGCAATCGGCCGGGCCAGGTGCGGCAGGGTCAGGTGCCAGAAGATCGCGATGGCGCCGGCACCGTCCAGGCGCGCGGCTTCCTTTTGTTCCTGGTCGAGGGACTGCATGGCGGTCATCAGCAGCAGGATGGCGAACGGCAGCCATTGCCAGGAGACAATGATGATGATCGACAGCAACGGGTAGTGCGCGAGCCAGTCCACCGGTTCGGCGCCGAAGAACTTCCACACGGCGGCGAGAATCCCCGACACCGGGTGGAAAATCAGGTTCTTCCAGATCAGCGCACCGACGGTGGGCATGATGAAGAACGGCGAGATCAACAACACCCGCACCAGGCCGCGACCGAAGAACTCACTGGCTTCGAGCAGGGCGCTGATCAACACGCCCAGCACCACGCTGATCAGCAGCACGCTGCCCACCAGCAACAAGGTGTTGGTGGCGCCGGGCAAGAAGCCCGAATCGGTGATGAAGTAGGTGAAGTTTTCCAGCCCGACGAATTGGTTTTCACCGGGGTAGAGCAGGTTGTAGCGGATCAGCGAAAAGTACAGGGTCATGCCCAGCGGCACGATCATCCACAACAGCAGCAGGGCCACCGAGGGGCTGACAAGGAACCAGCCGGGGTTGGCCAGGCGGTTTTTGGGGGGTGTATTCATGGTATTCAAGGCCAGTCGATTACAGGCGGAGCCAGCGTCGGAGCGCGGTCAATGTGGGAGCTGGCTCGCCTGCGATAGTGGTGTGTCAGCAAACAGATTCATCCACTGACACACCGCTATCGCGGGCAAGCCCGGCTCCCACAGAAAGCGGGTTCCCACATTTACAGGGGGGAGGCTGCTTTATTTGGGATAGCCGGCCCGCTTCATTTCCCGCTCGGTAGTGGTCTGCGCGGCAGTCAGTGCCGCATCCACCGTCTGCTGACCGGTCAGCGCCCCCGAGAAGAACTTGCCCACCTGGGTGCCAATCGCCTGGAATTCAGGAATGGTCACCAACTGGATGCCGATATACGGCACCGGCTTGAGCGTCGGCTTGGTCGGGTCCGCGACTTTCAGGGATTCCAGGGTCACCTTGGCAAACGGCGCGGCCTTCATGTACTCCTCGCTGTAGGTCGAAGTCCGGGTGCCCGGTGGGACATTGGCCACGCCATCGGTCTTGGCGACCAATGCGCCGTATTCCTTGGACGTGGCCCAGCTGGCGAACACCTTGGCGGCGTCCTTGGCCTTGGAGCTGGTGGGGATCGCCAGGCTCCAGGAGTACAGCCACGAAGTGCCCTTGTCGGTCTTCTCGTGGGGGGCAAACGTGAAGCCGACGTGGTCCGCCACCTTGCTCTGGGTTTTGTCGGTGACAAATGAGCCGGCCACGCTGGCATCGACCCAGATCGCACACTTGCCGCTGTTGAACAGCGCGAGGTTTTCGTTGAAGCCGTTGCTGGACGCACCCGGTGGGCCGGATTTCTTCATGTTGTCGACGTAGAAGTTCAGCGCGTCCTTCCACTCGGGGCCGTTGAATTCCGGCTGCCATTTCTCATCGAACCAGCGTGCGCCGTAGCCGTTGGCCAGGGTGGTGATCAGCGCCATGTTCTCGCCCCAACCGGCTTTGCCGCGCAGGCACAGGCCGTATTGTTCTTTGGTTTTATCGGTGAGTTTGCTGGCGAATTCGCCGATCTGCGTCCAGGTCGGGTGCTCGGGCATGGTCAGCCCGGCGTCCTTGAACAGGTCGGTGCGGTAATAGGTGATCGAGCTTTCGGCATAGAACGGCAGGGCGTACAGCGAACCCTTGACGGACAAGCCGTCACGCACCGAAGGGAATACATCATCGAGGTCGTAGGAAGCCGGCAAGTCCTTCATCGGCTCCAGCCAGCCCTTGGCGCCCCACAGTGCGGCTTCGTACATGCCGATGGTCAACACGTCGAACTGCCCGCCCTGGGTGGCGATGTCGGTGGTCAGGCGTTGGCGCAGCACATTTTCTTCAAGCACCACCCAGTTCAGCTTGATCTCCGGGTGCTCGGCTTCGAAGGTTTTCGAGAGCTTTTGCATGCGGATCATGTCGCTGTTGTTGACGGTGGCAATGGTCAAGGTTTGCGCGCCAAGGCTGACGGCGCTGATAGTCAAGCAGGTAGAGGCAAGCAGAACTTTTGCTGTGAACTTCATCGCGCACTCCGTTTCCGCGCCCAGGGGGCTACAGAAGGACAGTTATTGTTGTTGTGTCTTCCTACAGGGAGTCAGGAAGAGTGTGCGGTTGATTACAGCCTTGAAATGGGGTTGTGACAAATCCTTGGGAGCACTAGGACTGATACTTTTTTGCACTCGACTCAAAGGCTTTTGCGGTAGATGCGTGCTCGTGCACGGAGGGGCGCAGGCGCTGCGCCCTGGTCCTTGGGGTATGCTGAAGTTGTCAACTCCCAATGGGTTGGGACAACTTTTTAACGTCCTCTATCGCCCATTTCCGGTCGATGAGCGTGTTCTGATTGAAGACCGACACCCCATACAACGGTTTTGAGGGGGTTCCAAAATGGACCTGACTTGTACCAATTGGGCCGTTCTTCAGGAGCTTGTTCACCCCAACCTTCATCGCCTTTTCAGAGTCGAACTTGGCAAGGCCATAGCTCGGTTCGTAAAAGTACCAGAGCTTTTTGCTTGTATTGGTGGGGTCTACCCTCACGCCCGCGACCATTGCGTGTTCATCCGAGCTGATGAGCCATGCGGTCGTACTCGTCGCCTTGCTCATCTTCTTGATGATGCCATCAACGGGGACGAGAGCCCCTGAAACACCATGCAGTTGTTCTTGGTACATCATCGTATTCTCGAGTTTCGTGATGCTCTCGAGAAACGCGGCATTCGCGGGGAGGTTCGGTCTTGCAGCGGCAATGGCCAAATTATCGATCAATGTATTTTCCGTGCCATCCATTATTGCCATAGCCATTGCGGTGGAAAGCCCGGCACATTCGCCAGGGGAGAAGATGTGTGCCAGGGCAAGATAAAGCGTCTGGGGCATAGGGCGAACCGTACCTCCAGCCGATTTCATTTCTTTCATGAAGCCCTCGGAAACTCTTTGAACGGTGTCCATTTTTATTCTCTCTCTTTGCCGCATCAAACTGCCTATCTGCTCAGCAGTGAAGTCGGAATCGGCAATGAGTTTCGCGATTGTTTTAGGCCCCATGTTTGGGGTGTAACCGGCTATGTTGTCGAGATTTAACGTGTCGTAGCCTTTTTGATAACCTGGCTTTTTACGTGCTTCGATAACTTTATCTTCAAATCTTCCAATCAGCTCTTTTTGGGCCTGTCTCTCCTCGGGCGATGAGCCAAATAGAGGGTTCAGAGGGCTGTTGGTGGAACCTTCCGGCACAAAACCATTAAGCGCTGGGCCCTCGGCTTCTAGCGTCTTGGGGTTATAGGCGTGCCATTCATCATCTTGAAAAATAGCGCTGATCTTGGTTTTTCCCCCTGCGCTGGAGCTGGCGACGGAACCGTCAGCCACATTCTCCGGCGTCGTAACGTCGACAGCTGTGCCCTGCAGGCGGCTGGTTGCATTGACTGACTCAGAGGTGGTGGCGGTGGTCATGTCCCTGATCGCAATGCTTTCGGCCTCCTTAGCCCCAAACTTCTCTATAAACCCCGCACCGACCTTGGCTGCCGCCCAGGACGCCGCAGATTTTGCCAGGCCCCACAACTTGCCGGCGCCCTCGGTGGCAACAACGATAGCGACATCAATGGCAAGGTCTGCGCCCGCCTTCAGGAATTGGCCGTGATAAAGGTCTTCCAGGCTGCTGGCGCCGGGCAAGGAGCGCCACAGGGCTTTGAAGAAGTCACTGGGTTCTGTCGCTGTTTCAAGCGTATTGCTGGACCAATTGCGGTGAAGGTTCACAAACTCGGATTTATTCAGGTAGGTCGAATCGATCATGACTTTGGCAAGTTTGGAGAGTCTGCCGGCCACGTAGCTGGGAGAGAACGCATCGTCTTCCTTGTGGGCTGGGAAGTTGACTTCCAATGGCCAGGGTTCATTGTTGTCATCCAGCAGGTGTTGGTCGGTGGTGCGCAATACAACGTTGGTTTTAACTCCCGTCCTGGGCTCTTTGCCATTTTTGAAAGCATCGGCGTCGATTTCGAGTTCGACCACTGTGTTCATCGGGGTGGACGGATCGATGTCAGCAATTCTTACAATCTGGCCCCACGTCGGATAAACCGCAAAATCTCTTCTGACCCCGTCGTAGACAGACGTAATCACCATGCCGCTGCTACCACCGGGGCCTACAACATTTAAAAACTCTACGTTGCCATAGAGCAGGCTTTTGTATTCCTCCACTGGTAGCTTTTTCAGCATGTCCTCGAACAACGTCGTGGTATGCAGCCTGCGCTGGTTGAAGTCGGCCTTTATGGCCGTGTCGAACTCATCGTTGATAACCGGAAAGTCAGGCTCTTTGGCTTTTTTACGCAGGCTGTCGAAATCCACCTGATCGCCTTCCTGTCGCCAGTTTTCATCCAGCCTGCCGGCTTCATAGATTTCTACGAGGCTGTAGTGGCGGCCGCTGACAACACCACCGAGCTCGTTCTCCACCATGAATCGTTTTTCATAATCAATATCGGGGCCAAACTTTTCTCTTAGCACCTTAAGCGCCATGTCCCTCCTGTTGGGCGCTGGCGTCGTGCGCAACCAGTTGATCGCTTGGGCGGTGTTACTGGCTTGCGCCTGGAGTTTTTCCTGGCTGTCTTTCAACTGTTCCAAGGTGTAGTTGTTCTTGTCGACCTTGTTGTTGAGGGCGGCCCAATCCAACAAAGGGTTCATCTGCGCGTAGCTCTGTATTTGCGATTCCAATTTTGAAATAGGCTGGATTTTGTAATTTTCCATTATCTGTTGGTAGGTCATGTTCGCGGTCGCTCCGGGTGCCGTCCATTCGATCCGGTTAACCGCCGCCGTAAAGTTGAACCACTCCGGGGAGCCGAGCGTCATTTTTTGCGGTGCATCTTTCACCAGCAGGTGTGGTGCAGCGCCGCGCATCAGCAGGTGCGAAACCGTCGATACAAGGTTCGACGGAATGTTCTTCTTGGTCGTCAAGTATTGGTTAAACCGCTCACGGATAAAGCGCGTGCCGCGCCCGGCGTTATCAGCGCCCATCAAATCCATACCGGCAACAGTCTTATGCTGCGTGCCGGCCGTTGGATCCAGCTCCAGCACCAACGCCGTCAATAGCCATTGCTTCAGGCTGGTTGGGGTTGTAGCCCCCTTCATCTGGGTTTGCAGATGACTGGCGAGTACAGACGCATCGTCGCTGGTGAGCAGTTGCTCCAGTGCGTGTTCAGGGTCGCTACTGAGGTTGGTAACCTTGCTACTCAGGTAATTGAGGAGGGTGTCACGGGTACCGATGCTTTTTTTTACCTCTGCGACCAATGCACCGCGCTGTTCGGTCGTCAGCGGCAGTTGCGTTGACAGGAAGCCCCAATAGTTGCCAAGGGGAGGGGAATGGGGAACCGGTGACTGCAAGGCTGCCAGCAGATTATCGTTGTCGGTATTTGATCGGATGGGGTACCAGTCATTGTGCGCGAGGAATTCTGCAAGCTGCGTTACGCCTTTCGGTTGATGGCTTGAGTGCGGGTCAACCGCAAAGCGACTGAAGTCGCTGTTTTTATGCCCGGCTTTCAACAAGCGGATCAGCTGATAACGGTCGTTGCTATCACCCAATGCGGTTTTTTGCTGGTCCAGCCAGCCGACGATTTTTTGTGGGTCATCAGGTAGGCCTGGGAGCTGTTGGGTACTGCCCAACGACGCAGTCTGTTGGGCAAATAGTGGGCTGCTTGGGGCGTCGCTGAGGCCATAGAGGTTGGCCACCCATTGGTACGGCATGCCGCTGCCTTCGGCGTGAGCAAGGGCAATCGGTTGCCCGGGCGTGGCGAATGCCTGCGCGGCGGTTAATACAGGCGCGAGCACGTCAAAATGCTTGGGGTACTTTTGCGCAAAATCACTGATGGTAAAGCGCTGGTCAACGCCATTGACGCTGCCGATCAGCGCTTGGTCCGTGGGGTCATAGCGCAAAGAGTTCGGGGCAATATGCTGTTCCTTCATCCACTCGGTGAAACCACGCCCGTTGAGGGCTTTGACCAGGTAGGCCTGCCACTGGCCGGCGAAACTGTTGGCCGGTATTGGCTGGATGGTTTTCGCCGTGACTTGGTCGGGGTTGGCTTTCAGCTCAAGCATCGCACGATGTACGGTGGTTGCCAGTTCGCCTTCGGCGCTGGCTAACAGGTCTTCGGAGGACGGGAGGTTGGCCTTGACGGTGGTGGCCAGGGTTTCAAGTGACGATAATGATAGTGGCCTGTTTGCCAATTGTTTCGTCACGGCTTGCTGGCGCTGGCGTACCGCGAGGGATTCGGGGTCGCTGGGGTCTTCACCGACCAACGCTTTGAAACCATTATTCTGGTTCATCTCGTCGATACGCTGCAGGGTGGACGCGAGCTGGCGTTGCTGCCAGTCGGGGTGTTGAGTGTCCTGCTCTTGGCGAGGCGGCGGTTCATTGTAAAAAGCCATGACTTTATACAGGCTGGCGGAGTTGCTGGAGGGGTAGGTGACATCCTCGTCGGAGCCCGCGGCCATCTGTTGCACCGCCTCTTTTATCTCGGTCCAGACATCGTTCCAGCCAGACACATCGTTCAGGTTGAACGTGGTATCGACGCCCTTTACGGTGCCCGTCAACTCGCCGCTGACGGGGTTGATGCGTATGCTGGTGGGGTCGACGTTGTTCTCTTGGAAAAAGGTGGCGGCTGTTTTGCCCTGCAGCTTTTCCAACAGGTTTTCACGCACCAGACTGTAAGTTGAATACTTGGGAATGTCCTCTAGAGTGACCGATGTCTCGTATTCGGCCGTTTCTGGCAGCAGTTTCATCATCCCGCGGCTGACCAGTTGCGCCAGTGCCTGATCGTCTTGCTGAACCTTCTGCTTCACTGTCGAAGGTGCAAACTCTTCGAGCATCGAGGCGAGTGCCGGTGGTGATAAATCCACAATGCGTTGGCGGGCGTCTTTTTGTTTTTGTTTGATCGGCGCGTCGAGCGGGTCTGAGCTGCTTAGCGTCTTGAAACTGCCGTCGTGTAGAAGTTTGCCTGCGGTTTTGAGCCTATCGTTGGCATCGAGGCCGCTCAATGGTTGCCCGTAGAATTCGGCGACGTTGTGAGCCGATGCGTAGTCGCGACCATAGTACACAAGTGAGGGGTAGCCCTGACCCACCAGTTTTTTCACGGCGGCTAAAACGGCAGATGAGGCAGCTGCCCACTCGGGGTTTTTATGCGCGAAATAGTGGGTGATGCCTCCATCTTTACCTGTCACCGTCAGGCTGCCATCTGGATCGAAGACCAGCTGTGAAATATCAATCGACTGGGCTTCGGCAAACGACTTGAAAGGCTCCGATTCCAGTGCGTCAGCAAGCTCAGACAACGCCTGGCCATAGCTGGAGTACGGCGGTACGGCGAGCTTGTACGCATCGTCGATTGATCCGCGGATGTTGGAAGGGCGTTCGCGACGAACCAAGGCCTTGCCGAGATTTATCGCCAGTTGCCCGTCATCCTTCTCAACCAAGGCATCGGCGAACTGGCGAACTGACACCTTGAGAGGGTCAGGCTCGGCGACCGGATTCTGCAAGTCTCGACGCGACCGCGACAAGACAGGATCAAACTTGGGTGGGCTGGGCGGCGGGCTAGCGATTGCTTCCTGACTCGGCCGTGCGTGGGTTATGTGCGGCTTGATTTCAGTCAGCGGCTGGTGTGTGACACGGTTGCCGGAAAACGGCGAGACATTGACCATGGTGACCCTTTACCTGTACGTCAGAAAAGCATCGCCTTTCTAGCGAAAGCGCGATGATGCCTACACTGAGTAACGGGGCGGGATGATTGGGTTCCATGAGTGATGGGGGAGACGTTGCTGAGGTTTCGGTCTTCTTGTTGACGGTGTTGCGCGGGTGCCCGAGTCAAACCAGGTTCTGTTCCGTGAGCCGCTGTACAGCCAGACGTCGGTAATGAGAGGGGGTCATACCCTTGAGCTGCTGGAAGCGCCGGTTGAAGTTGGAGATGTTGTTAAACCCCGACTCGAAGCACACATCCGTCACCGCCTTGTCGCCATCGGCCAACAACTCGCAGGACTTGCTGATGCGCAACCGATTGACGAATTCGATAAACGTGCGCCCGGTGGCCTGTTTAAACACCCGCGAAAAATAGGTGGGCTTCATCCCCAGGTACTCCGCCACTTCTTCCAGCGGCAACTCCCGTGCGTAATGGGCAAAGATGTAGTCCACCGCGCGGTTGGTGCGGTCGATGCTGTGTTCATCGGCCAGCTGCGGCGTCGTCGCACCCGACAGCAACTGGTAGTCCTCACACGCGCTCAACACTTCCAGCAGGATAAAGAAGTGCCCCAACCTTGCCATACCCTGGGCATCCTCGATGCGTTGCATCAAGGTCATCGCCTGGGCAATGGTGTGTTTGCAGCGAAATTCGATGCCGTACTGCGCGCGCTCCAGCAGCGGTGCCAGGCTTTTCAGTTCGGCGAAGATATGGCTGCCGCCCTCAAACAGCTCGTCGGTGAAGTTCACCAGCATGTCGCGCTTGGGCACCACCTCGTCTTCCTCCACCTGGCTGATCCAGTTGTGCGGCAGGTTGGGGCCGGTGAGGAACAGGCTTTCGGGGTAGAAGTTGCCGATATAGTCGCCGATAAACACCTTGCCGGAGCTGGCGACGATCAGGTGCAGCTCGTATTCCTTGTGGAAGTGCCAGCGCACCAGCGGGCAGGGGAAGCCATGTTGGCGATAGATGATGGACAGACCGTTGTGATCGTCCATCAGCTCGTAGGAAGGGTCGGTGATGCGCGCGGCTCGGGTCATGCTGGCGTCGCTTTATTGTTGGTAGCGACCCGAATAATGCCCCTATGCGTGTAAGGCTGCCAGCGCCGATGTTTATACGGTGCGGTTTTTTGCCTCGATCCACTGCGACATGTATTGCGTACTTTTATGGGCGTGGTGGCGCAGCATGCTGCCGGTAAAGTTGTTCCGGCGATGGGCGGCCAGGTTTTCCCGGCATTGCTCAAGGCACGCCACCAGCGCCGGGGCATGACGGGCGTAGTCATAACGACGCGCAAGCAACTGGCGGCCCTGTTCCTGCGCCTCGGTCCAGCGCTCGCGGTCCTGATACAGCGCCACGGCGGCCGCGGCCAGTGCCGCTTCGCTCTGCTCGATGGCGCCCGGCCACGGTTGCTCATCGCCCATGGCTTCGGCACCGATCGGCGTGGTGACATTTGGCGTGCCGCAAAGCATGCCATCCGCCAGCTTGCCCTTGATCCCTGCACCAAAACGCAACGGCGCCAGGCAGATGCGCGCGGTGCTCATGACCTGCAACGCATCCTCGGCCCAATTCATTACATGAAAGCCTTGCGCCGGGTTGTGCAGCGCCGTCGCCTTGGGCGGCGTGTAGGAACCGTAGATGTGCAGCTGGGCGCCCGGCAGTTGCTGGCGGATCAACGGCCACAGGCTGTTTTTCATCCACAGCACCGCATCCCAGTTGGGCGCGTGGCGGAAGTTGCCGATGCTGAGAAAGTGCGCGCGGTCTTCAAACGGTGCGAAGGGCGCGGTGGGCACCTCCAGCATCAGCGGGCACCAGTGGAGCAGGACGGCGGGCACCTTGAACTGCTCGGTGAGCAGGCGGGCTTCCACATCGGAAATCATCAGGCTGATATCACAGCGGTAAATCGCCGCGATCTCGCGCTTGGCGATGTCGGTGTCGGCCATCAGCTCGAATTCTTCCTTGAGGGCCGGGGCAAAGAGTGCGCTGAAGTCGTCGCTGTCGGGGTGGGCTTTCAGATGGTTCTTCAGGCGCTGCTGGCGAGCGTCGCGCAGGCTTTGCAGGTCGCAGGTTTCCAGGACGCGCAGGGCGTCGGGGCAGTGCTTTTCGACGCGCCAGCCGAACTGTTCTTCCATCATGAAGCGGTCAAACAGCACAATGTCCGGGGCCAGTTCGCGGATGAAGTCATCGAAGCTGCTGTTATTGAGTTCGATGGCGCATTCGGCGATGCCCAGGGCTTGCAAGTCGGCCTTGTGCTCGCCCAGTGCGGCGGGGCTGCTGAAGGTAATGTCCCAACCTTGCGCAAGAAACGTCTCGAGTATTTGCATCATATGCCCGCCCGCAGCCGAGGAGCGGGGTTCCGGCCAGACATAACCAATGACCAGGACTTTGGTGGCGGGTTGATTCATCAACAACGGTTTCCTTGAAGGAGGGGCGAAAAGCGCGCAATTAAACCACAACCACGTCGCATGACAATTTGTGTCTGGCGGTAGGTAGTCATCGCGCTTTGTGGTTAACTTCCGCCTCTCGAATTCGTTTAACCCAACACAGCAAAAGGATTCCGTTCATGGCTCAAGTCACTCTCCGTGGTAACCCTGTCCAGGTTGAAGGCGATCTGCCACAAGTCGGCGCCCAAGCCGCTGATTTCACCCTGACTGCCGGCGATCTGTCGGACGCCACCCTGGCCACTTTCGCCGGCAAGCGCAAAATTCTGAACATCTTCCCAAGCGTCGACACCCCGACCTGCGCGACCTCGGTGCGCAAGTTCAACGCCCAGGCCAATGATCTGGTCAACACCGTTGTCCTGTGCATTTCCTCGGACCTGCCATTTGCCCAGGCGCGCTTCTGCGGCTCCGAAGGCCTGGAAAACGTGAAGAACCTGTCGGATTTCCGCAGTGCCGAGTTCTGCGAAAACTACGGCGTGAACATCGTTGATGGCCCGCTGCGCAGCCTGACCGCCCGTGCGGTGGTTGTACTGGACGAAAACGATAAAGTCCTGCACAGCGAGCTGGTCGCCGAAATCGGCAACGAGCCCAACTACGAAGCAGCCCTGGCTGTTTTGAAGTAACTGTATCGGCGCACGACTGTCGTCTGGCAGTAACACGCGTGCTACATGATTGCGGCCTGGCCTAGTCCAGGCCGTTTTCATTTAAGGGTCAAACGCTTAGCTGAATTAGCCGATGGACTAAGGTCAGAAGTTAAAAGTTGTAAGCCCAAGGTAAATAGCCGGTAAAGGCGCTTCTCTAAACGCGCTCCAGTGCTTATCTTTCAGCCTCCCAAAGAAGAAGCTCTCGCGCCCAATGGTTGATCAATCCATGCAATCCTCCCCCCGTAAGTCCCGCCGCTGGCTGTTTGGCCTGCTTGTGCTGCTGGTTATCGCCGGCCTGTGCTGGAAATTCTGGCCCGCCAGCCACAAGGACGATGCCGCCCAGGCGCCAGCCGGGCGTGCCGGCAAGTCGGGAATGATGCGCCCGGGCTTCGGTGGTGCTGCCGGCCCGGTGCCGGTGCGTGTGGCGCCTGCGGTGCTCGGCGAGTTCCCGGTGTACTACAAGGCGCTGGGCACGGTGACCGCGCTCAACACCATCAACGTGCGCAGCCGGGTGGGCGGAGAGCTGGTGAAGATCGCCTTTGAAGAAGGGCAGATGGTCAAGGCCGGCGACCTGCTGGCCGAGATCGACCCGCGCAGCTACCAGAACGCCTTGCTCCAGGCCCAGGGCACGCTGTTGCAGAACCAGGCGCAACTGAAAAACGCCCAGGTGGATGTCGAGCGTTATCGCGGCCTGTATGCCCAGGACAGTATTGCCAAGCAGACCCTAGACACCGCCGAAGCGCTGGTCCTGCAATACCAGGGCACGGTCAAGACCAACCAGGGTGCGGTGGATGACGCCAAGCTCAACCTGGAATTCACCAAGATCCGCGCGCCCATCGGTGGCCGTGTCGGCTTGCGCCAGGTGGACGTGGGCAACCTGGTGGCGGCGAACGACACCACATTCATCGCCGTGATCACCCAGACCCAACCGATCAACGTGGTCTTCACCCTGCCGGAAAACACCCTGGACACCGTGCTCACCCGCTACCACGCCGGCAACAAGCTGCCGGTGGAAGCCTGGGACCGTGGCGACGTGAAGAAACAGGCCGTCGGTGTGCTGCAAAGCCTGGACAACCAGATCGACGTGACCACCGGTACCCTGAAATTCAAGGGGCGCTTCGATAACAAGGACCAGGCACTGTTCCCCAACCAGTTCGTCAATGTGCACCTGCTCGCCGACACCCTGCACAACGTGGTGCTGGCGCCATCTGCGGCGATCCAGTTCGGCAACAACGGCACCTTTGTCTACAAGCTCGATGGCGACAAGAAGGTCAAGATCCAACCCCTGGTCATTGGTGACACCGACGGCGACAACACCGTGATCAAGCAAGGCCTGGTGGCCGGTGATCGCGTGGTACTGGAAGGCACCGACCGCCTGAAGGACGGCACTGAAATCGAAGTGGTCAACGACAGCACCGAAGTGCTGACCACCCCGACCGAGCACCTGCAAGGCAAGCCTGCGGCGAAAGGGGAGACCGGCACCACCGCCGGCAAGGCGCAAAAGGTCGGTTCATGAACCTGTCGCGGCTGTTTATTCTTCGCCCGGTCGCCACCACGCTGAGCATGCTCGCCATTGTGTTGGCCGGCATCATTTCGTATCGCTTGTTGCCGGTGTCGGCGTTGCCCCAGGTGGATTACCCGACCATCCGCGTGATGACCCTGTACCCCGGCGCCAGCCCGGACGTGATGACCAGCGCCGTCACCGCGCCGCTGGAGCGCCAGTTCGGGCAAATGCCGGGTCTTACGCAGATGGCGTCCACCAGCTCCGGTGGCGCGTCGGTGCTGACCCTGCGCTTCAACCTCGACGTCAACATGGACGTCGCCGAGCAACAGGTGCAGGCCGCGATCAACGCCGCCACCAACCTGCTGCCCAAGGACCTGCCGGCGCCGCCGGTGTACAACAAGGTCAACCCGGCGGATACCCCGGTGCTGACCCTGGCGGTCACGTCCAAGACCATGCTGCTGCCCAAGCTCAATGACCTGGTCGATACGCGCATGGCGCAGAAAATCGCGCAGATCAGCGGTGTCGGCATGGTCAGCATCGCCGGCGGCCAGCGCCAGGCCGTGCGTATCAAGGTCAACCCCGAGGCCCTGGCGGCGAACGGCTTGAACCTGTCGGATGTGCGCACCCTGATCGCCGCGTCCAACGTCAACCAGCCCAAGGGCAACTTCGACGGCCCGACGCGCGTGTCGATGCTCGATGCCAACGACCAGTTGGTCTCGCCGCAGCAATACGCCGAATTGATCCTGGCCTATAACAACGGCGCGCCGCTGCGCTTGAAAGACGTGGCACAGATCGTCGATGGCGCCGAAAACGAGCGCCTCGCCGCCTGGGCCAATGAAAACCAGGCCGTGCTCCTGAATATCCAGCGCCAGCCCGGCGCCAACGTGATCGAGGTGGTGGACCGCATCAAGGCGCTGCTGCCGAGCATCACCGACAACCTGCCGGCCGGCCTTGACGTGCTGGTGCTCACCGACCGCACCCAGACCATCCGCGCCTCGGTCACCGACGTGCAGCACGAACTGCTCATCGCCATTGCCCTGGTGGTGATGGTGACCTTCCTGTTCCTGCGCCGGGTCAGCGCGACGATCATTCCGTCCATCGCGGTGCCGCTGTCACTGGTGGGCACGTTTGGCGTGATGTACCTGGCCGGGTTCTCCATCAACAACCTGACGCTGATGGCCCTGACCATCGCCACCGGGTTTGTGGTGGACGATGCCATCGTGATGCTGGAGAACATCTCGCGCTATATCGAAGAGGGCGAGACGCCACTGGCCGCCGCACTCAAGGGCGCCAAGCAGATTGGCTTCACCTTGATCTCCCTGACCCTGTCGCTGATCGCCGTATTGATCCCGTTGCTGTTCATGGCCGATGTGGTGGGGCGCTTGTTCCGCGAATTTGCCATCACCCTGGCGGTGGCGATCCTGATTTCCCTGGTGGTGTCCCTGACCCTCACGCCGATGATGTGCGCGCGCCTGCTCAAGCGTGAGCCCAAGGAAGAAGAACAAAGCCGCTTCTACAAGGCCAGTGGCGCGTGGATCGACTGGATGATCGAAGCCTACGGGCGCAAGTTGCAGTGGGTGCTCAAGCACCAGCCACTGACCCTGCTGGTGGCGATCGCCACCCTCGGCCTGACCGTGGTGTTGTACCTGGTGGTGCCCAAGGGTTTCTTCCCGGTGCAGGACACCGGCGTGATCCAGGGTATTTCCGAAGCGCCGCAGTCGATTTCCTTTGCGGCCATGAGCCAGCGCCAGCAGGAGTTGGCCAAGATCATCCTGGCCGACCCGGCGGTGCAAAGCCTGTCGTCCTACATTGGTGTGGATGGCGACAACGCCACGCTCAACAGCGGCCGCTTGCTGATCAACCTCAAGCCCCACGGCCAGCGCGACTTGAGCGCGGCCGAGGTGATCACCCGCCTGCAACCGGAACTCGACAAGCTGGTGGGCATCCGCCTGTTCATGCAGCCGGTGCAGGATTTGACCATCGAAGACCGCGTCAGCCGCACCCAGTACCAGTTCAGTATGTCGTCGCCAGACGCTGACCTGTTGGCGCTGTGGAGCGACAAGCTGGTACACGCCTTGAGCCAGTTGCCGGAACTCACCGACGTCGCCAGCGACCTGCAAGACAAGGGTTTACAGGTGTTCCTGGTGATCGACCGCGATGCGGCCTCGCGCCTGGGCGTGACGGTATCGACCATCACCGACGCGCTGTACGACGCCTTCGGCCAGCGGCAGATTTCCACGATCTACACCCAGGCCAGCCAGTACCGCGTGGTGTTGCAGGCGCAATCCGGCGAAACCCTCGGCCCGGATGCGCTGAACCAGATCCACGTGAAAACCACCGATGGCGGCCAGGTGCGCCTGTCCAGCCTGGCCCGTGTCGAACAGCGCCAGGCGCAGTTGGCGATCGCGCATATCGGCCAGTTCCCGGCGGTGATGATGTCGTTCAACCTGGCCCCCGGCGTCGCGCTGGGCAAAGGCGTGGAGCTGATCAACCAGACCCAGAAGGACATCGGCATGCCGGTGGGCGTGCAGACCCAGTTCCAGGGCGCGGCCCAGGCGTTCGAAGCGTCGCTGTCGAGCACCTTGCTGCTGATCCTGGCGGCGGTGGTGACCATGTACATCGTGCTTGGCGTGCTCTACGAGAGCTATATCCACCCGATCACCATTCTGTCGACCTTGCCGTCGGCAGCAGTGGGCGCCTTGTTGGCGTTGCTGCTCAGCGGCAATGACCTGGGCATGATCGCGATCATCGGCATCATCTTGCTGATCGGTATCGTGAAAAAGAACGCGATCATGATGATCGACTTCGCCCTCGACGCGGAACGCAACCAGGGCCTCGACCCGCAAACGGCGATCTACCAGGCGGCGCTGTTGCGCTTCCGGCCGATCCTGATGACCACGCTGGCCGCGCTGTTTGGCGCGGTGCCATTGATGCTGGCAACCGGTTCGGGCGCGGAATTGCGCCAGCCCCTGGGTCTGGTGATGGTCGGCGGCCTGCTGGTGAGCCAGGTGCTGACCCTGTTCACCACCCCGGTGATCTACCTGTACTTCGACCGCCTCGGTCGGCGCTGGCGCAAAGAGCCGCAAAGCCTGGAGCCGGTTGAGTCATGAACCTGTCCGGACCTTTCATCCGCCGGCCGGTAGCCACCATGCTGCTGAGCCTGGCGATCATGTTGCTGGGCGGTGTGAGCTTCAACCTGCTGCCGGTATCACCGTTGCCGCAGATCGACTTTCCGGTGATCGTGGTCTCGGCGAGCTTGCCCGGCGCCAGCCCCGAGGTGATGGCGTCTACGGTGGCGACGCCGCTGGAGCGCTCGTTCGGCGCGATTGCCGGCATCACCACCATGAGCAGCAATTCCAGCCAGGGTTCGACGCGGGTGATCCTCGCGTTCGACTCCGACCGCGATATCAACGGCGCCGCGCGGGAAGTGCAGGCGGCCATCAATGCCTCGCGCAACCTGCTGCCCAGCGGTATGCGCAGCATGCCGACCTACAAGAAGATCAACCCGTCCCAGGCGCCGATCATGGTGCTGTCGCTGACCTCGGACGTGCTGCAGAAGGGCCAGCTGTACGACCTGGCCTCGACGATCCTCTCGCAAAGCCTGTCCCAGGTGCCCGGCGTGGGGGAAGTGCAGATCGGCGGCAGCTCGCTGCCAGCCGTGCGCATCGAACTCGAACCCAAGGCCCTCGACCAGTACGGCGTGGCTCTCGACGATGTGCGCAACACCATCGCCAATGCCAACCAGCGCCGGCCCAAGGGCTCCCTGGAAGACAGTGAGCGCAACTGGCAGATCCAGGCCAATGACCAGCTGGAAAAAGCCAAGGACTACGAACCGTTGCTGATCCGCTACCAGAACGGCGCGGCCCTGCGCCTGGGCGATGTGGCAAAGATCAGCGACGGCGTGGAGGACCGCTACAACAGTGGTTTCTTCAACAACGAACCGGCCGTGCTGCTGGTGATCAACCGCCAGTCCGGCGCCAACATCATCGAGACCGTCCGCCAGATCAAGGCCCAGCTGCCGGCGTTGCAGGCGGTGCTGCCGTCCAGCGTCAAGCTCAACCTGGCCATGGACCGCTCGCCCGTTATCACCGCGACCCTGCATGAAGCCGAGATGACCTTGCTGATTGCCGTCGCCCTGGTGATCCTGGTGGTGTACCTGTTCCTCGGCAATTTCCGCGCGTCGCTGATTCCGACGCTGGCGGTGCCGGTGTCGCTGGTGGGCACCTTTGCGGTGATGTACCTGTTCGGGTTCTCGCTGAACAACTTCTCGCTGATGGCGTTGATCCTCGCCACCGGCCTGGTGGTGGACGATGCCATCGTTGTGCTGGAGAACATTTCCCGGCATATCGACGACGGCGTGCCACCGATGAAAGCGGCGTACCTGGGGGCCCAGGAAGTCGGCTTCACCTTGCTGTCGATGAACGTGTCGCTGGTGGCGGTGTTCCTGTCCATCCTGTTTATGGGCGGGATCGTCACCAACCTGTTCCGTGAGTTTTCCATCACCTTGTCGGCGGCGATCATCGTCTCGCTGATCGTCTCGCTGACCCTGACCCCGATGCTCTGCGCCCGTTGGCTCAAGCCCCATGTCAAAGGCCAGATGACCGGCTTGCAGCGCTGGAGCCAGAAGGTCAACGACCGCATGGTCGCCGGCTACGCCACCAGCCTCGACTGGGTGCTGCGTCACCGGCGCCTGACCCTGCTCAGCCTGTTGATCACCGTGGGCGTGAATATCGCGCTGTACGTGGTGGTGCCCAAGACGTTCATGCCGCAGCAGGACACCGGCCAGCTGATCGGCTTTGTACGCGGCGATGACGGCCTGTCGTTCAACGTGATGCAACCGAAGATGGAGACCTTCCGCATCGCTGTGCTCAAGGACCCGGCGGTGCAGAGCGTGGCCGGCTTTATCGGTGGCAACAACGGCACCAACAACGCGGTGATGCTGGTGCGCCTCAAGCCCATCAGCGAGCGCAAGGTCTCGGCCCAGGCGGTGATCGAGCGCTTGCGCAAGAACGTCCCATTGGTGCCGGGCGGGCGCTTGTTCCTGATGGCCGACCAGGACCTGCAATTTGGTGGCAGTCGCGACCAGAGCAGCGCGCAGTATTCCTACATCCTGCAAAGCGGTGACCTGGCCGCGTTGCGCCTGTGGTACCCGAAAGTGGTCAGCGCCTTGCGCGAGCTGCCGGAACTGACCGCCATCGACGCCCGCGAAGGTCGCGGTGCGGCGCAGGTCACGCTGATTGTCGACCGCGACCAGGCCAAGCGCCTGGGCATCGACATGGCGATGGTCACGGCGGTGCTCAATAACGCCTACAGCCAGCGGCAGATTTCCACCATCTATGACAGCCTCAACCAGTATCAGGTGGTGATGGAGGTCAATCCGAAATACGCCCAGGACCCGATCACCCTGAACCAGATGCAGGTGATCACCTCCACTGGCGCGCGGGTGCCGTTGTCGACCATCGCCCATTACGAAAACAGCCTGGCGGACGACCGCGTCAGCCACGAAGGCCAGTTCGCCTCGGAGAACATTGCCTTCGACATGGCGCCCGGGGTCACGGTGGAGCAGGGCACCGCCGCCATCGAACGGGCGATTGCCAAGGTCGGCTTGCCGGAAGACGTGATCGCGAAGATGGCCGGCACCGCCGACGCCTTCGCCGCGACGCAGAAGGGCCAGCCGTTCATGATCCTGGGTGCGTTGGTGGCGGTGTACCTGGTGCTGGGCATCTTGTATGAAAGCTACATTCACCCGTTGACCATCCTCTCGACCCTGCCGTCGGCGGGTGTTGGCGCGTTGCTGTCGATCTACCTGCTGGGCGGCGAGTTCAGCCTGATCTCCCTGCTGGGCTTGTTCCTGCTGATTGGCGTGGTGAAGAAAAACGCGATCCTGATGATCGACCTCGCCCTGCAATTGGAGCGGCATGACGGCATGAGCCCGCTGGAGTCGATCCGCAGCGCCTGCCTGCTGCGCCTGCGGCCGATCCTGATGACCACCCTGGCAGCAATCCTCGGCGCGCTGCCGCTGTTGCTCGGCACCGCCGAAGGCGCGGAAATGCGCCAGCCCCTGGGCCTGACCATTATCGGCGGCCTGGTGTTCAGCCAGATCCTGACCCTTTACACCACCCCGGTGGTCTACCTCTATCTCGACCGCGCGCGCCATCGCTTCAACGCCTGGCGTGGCGTGCGTACCGATGCTGCCCTGGACACTGCGCTATGACCGATTTCCCTAAGACAAGCCAGAAACTGTTGGTGACGGTGCTGTGTAGCCTGTTGCTCAGCGCCTGCGCCATTGGCCCGGATTACAAGCGCCCGGACGTCGTTGAACCGGTGCAGTTCAAGGAAGCCCAGGGCTGGCGCCAGGCTACGCCGAGCGATGCCCTGGCACGTGGCGCGTGGTGGGAGTTGTACGGCGACCGCCAGCTCAACGACCTCGTGGTGCGCCTGAACACCTCCAACCAGACCGTGGCCCAGGCCGAGGCGCGCTTTCGCCAGGCCCAGGCCCAGGTGCGCAGCGCCCGTGGTGCATTTTTCCCCACGGTTGACCTGAGCGCCGGGAAAACCCGCGCCAGCCAGGGCACCGGCAGCAGCAACGCCAGCCTCAGCAGTTCCAGCAGCGGTATCCGCGATACCCTCAACGCGCAACTGGGGGTGAGCTGGGAGGCGGACGTCTGGGGCAAGTTGCGCCGTGGCCTGGAAGCCAACGACGCCACGGCCCAAGCCAGTTCCGCGGACTTGGCGGCGATGCGCCTGAGCCAGCAGTCGGAACTGGTGCAAAACTACCTGCAACTGCGGGTGATGGATGAGCAGACCCGCTTGCTGCAAGCCACGCTGGAGACCTACCAGCGCTCGCTGCAAATGACCGAAAACCAATACCGCGCCGGCGTCTCCGGCAAGGATGCGGTGGCTCAGGCGCAAACCCAGCTCAAGTCCACCCAGGCCAGCCTGATCGACCTGATCTGGCAGCGTGCCCAGCTGGAAAACGCGATTGCCGTGTTGATCGGCGAGGCACCGGCCAACTTCAAGCTGGCGGTGAGCAACGACATCCCGGCGCTGCCACAGATCCCCGTGAGCCTGCCGTCGCAACTGCTTGAACGCCGCCCGGACATCGCCTCGGCCGAACGCTCGGTGATCGCCGCCAACGCCAATATCGGCGTGGCCAAGGCCGCCTACTACCCGGACCTGAGCCTGAGCCTGGCCGGTGGTTATTCCAGCAGCACCTACGCCGACTGGATCAGCCTGCCGAACCGCTTCTGGTCGGTGGGCCCGAAACTCGCCATGACCCTGTTCGACGGCGGCCAGCGCTCGGCCGAAGTCGACCGTACCGTGGCCAGCTATGACGAGACCGTGGCCAAGTACCGCCAGACCGTGCTGGACGGTTTCCGCGAAGTGGAAAACTACATGGTCCAGCTCAAGGTGCTGGAGGACGAAGCCGTGGTCAGCAATGAAGCGCTGGACGCCGCCCGCGAATCGTTGCGCCTGACCCAGAACCAGTACAAGGCCGGGCTGATTGCCTATCTGGATGTGGTACAGGTGCAGGCGACCGCCCTGAGCAACGAGCGCACGGTGTTGACCCTGCTGCAGACACGCCTGGTGGCGAGTGTGCAACTGATTGCTGCGCTCGGCGGCGGTTGGGATGGCAAGACCGCAGTCGACGCAAAGAACTGACAGTAAACACGGACTAAAATGTGGGAGCTGGCTTGCCTGCGATAGCGGTACATCAGCCAACTCTTCTGGTACTGATTAACCGCTATCGCAGGCAAGCCAGCTCCCACAAGTTGACTCATTCAGCCTCCACATTGAGGGGACTTTTGAGTCAGCGAATTGGCGTCAAAAAGACCATGATGGCTATACGCTAATATTTCAACTGTACAAGAATCTTTCTCGCTACAATCGCCCGCTTTGCCACCTGGCACGGGCTTTTCAGGCCCGTCAGTCTCGAGAAGTCCCATGCTTATCGGTAGCTATTCTCCCTCGCTGGTCGTGATCTCCCTGTTCGTCGCGATCCTGGCGTCCTACACCGCGCTGGACCTGGCCGGCCGCATTGCGACCGCCAAGGGCCGTGCGGTTTTTTATTGGATGAGTGGTGGAGCATTGGCGATGGGCGTGGGTGTGTGGTCCATGCATTTTATCGGCATGCTCGCGCTGCGCTTGCCGTTTGCCCTGGGCTTTGACGTCGGTATCACCGCGTTGTCGTTGCTGATCGCGGTGCTGTCCTGCGGCTTTGCGTTGTGGCTGGTCAACCAGCCGCGCTTGCCGGCCTGGCAGTTGGCGTTTGGCGCACTGGTCATGGGCGCGGGCATCAGCAGCATGCATTACACCGGCATGGCCGCGATGCGCATGACCCCCGGCATCGACTATGACCCGACGCTGTTCAGCGCATCGTTGTTGATCGCGGTGGTCGCTTCCGGCGCGGCGTTGTGGATTGCGTTCCACCTGCGGCGCAACACCCCTTACGTGCGCCTGATGCGCGGCGGTGCGGCGGTGGTGATGGGGCTGGCGATCGTCGGCATGCACTACACCGGCATGGCGGCCGCGCAATTTGCCGACGAGAGTTACTGCGGCGCGGCGCTGTCGGGCTTGAGTGGCAAGGGCCTGGACAACCTGGTGGTGGTCACCAGCCTGGCGGTCTTGGTGATTGCCTTGCTGACCTCGGTGCTGGACGCGCGGCTGGAGGCGCGCACCTCGGTGCTGGCCGATTCCCTGAGCCTGGCCAACCAGGAACTGACCCACCTGGCCCTGCACGACACCCTGACCGGGCTGCCCAACCGCACCTTGCTCGCCGACCGGATCCAGCAGGCCATGCAAGCGGTCAACGAGAAGGGCGGCTGTTTTGCCCTGATGTTTATCGACCTGGACGGTTTCAAACCGGTCAACGATGCCTTCGGCCACCACATGGGCGACCAGTTGCTGCGCGAAGTCGGCCTGCGCCTGCGGGAAGACCTGCGCAGCCAGGACACCCTGGCGCGCATCGGCGGCGATGAGTTTGTGTTGCTGGTGCGCCTGACCCAGCCCGACGATGCGCTGCGCCTCGCCGAGCGCCAGGTGGGCCTGGTCAACCGCGCGTTCAAGGTGGCCGAACATGAGCTGAAGATTTCCGCCAGCGTGGGCATTGCGATCTTCCCCGGCAACGGCGGCAACCCCCAGGAACTGCTGATGAACGCCGACGCCGCGATGTACCACGCCAAGGGCATGGGCAAGAACGGCTACAGCTTCTTCGACGTGTCGATGAACACCAATGCGCGCAAACAACTGCAACTGTTGCAGGACTTGCGCAACGCCGTCGAGCAACAGCAGTTCTGCCTGCATTACCAACCCAAGTTCGATGCCGTCAGCGGCATCCCGGTGGGCGCCGAAGCGCTGTTGCGCTGGGAGCATCCGCAGCAAGGCCTGCTGTTGCCGGCGACCTTTATCGAATTGGCGGAAAAGACCGGGCTGATCATTCCCATCGGCGAATGGGTGCTCAACGAAGCCTGTCGCCAGATGCGCCTGTGGTATGCCCAGGGCTATGAAGACTGGCGCATCGCCGTGAACCTGTCGGCGTTGCAGTTCTGCCACGCCGGGCTGGTCAAGAGCGTGGCCTCGGCCCTGGACCGGCACCAGTTGCCGGCCAACAGCCTGACCCTGGAAATCACCGAAACCACCGCCATGAGCGACGCCGATGCAAGCATGACCGTGTTGCAGCAGCTGTCGGACATGGGCGTCGACCTGTCCATCGATGACTTCGGTACCGGTTATTCCAGCCTGATGTACCTCAAGCGCCTGCCGGCCAACGAGCTGAAGATCGACCGTGGCTTTGTGCGTGACCTGGAGCACGACGGTGACGATGCGGCCATCGTCTCGGCCATCGTCGCCCTCGGCCATGCCTTGGGGTTGCGCATCGTCGCCGAAGGGGTGGAGACCGATGTGCAGCAGAATTTTCTCACACGGCTCGGCTGCAATTCCCTACAGGGCTACCTGCTCGGCCACCCGCTGCCAGCGGAGCGTTTCATGGCCGACATCCAGCGCGCCGAAGAGCTCGCGGCGCCTGACAAAAGCCTGGGCTGACGGGTATTCTTGGATCCAACCCTAAACACCCGGTTGGATCAGGAGACCCCACCCATGGACAAAGTCGTCATCATCACCGGAGGCAGCCGCGGGATCGGCGCCGAGACGGCCTTGCTGGCTGCGCGTCAGGGCTACCGTATCTGCATCAATTTCCAGTCCGACGAAGCGGCTGCCCACCGCGTGCTGGAGCAGGTCCGCGCGCTGGGCGCGCAGGCCATCGCGGTGCGGGCCGATGTCAGCATCGAAGATGAAGTGATCGCATTGTTCAATCGGGTCGATGCCGAGTTGGGGCGGGTCACCGCGCTGGTGAACAACGCCGGTACCGTGGGGCACAAGTCGCGGGTCGACGAGATGTCCGAGTTCCGCATTCTCAAGATCATGAAAACCAACGTGTTGGGGCCGATCCTGTGCGCCAAGCATGCGGTGCTGCGCATGTCGCCCAGGCATGGCGGGCAGGGCGGCAGCATCGTCAACGTGTCGTCGGTGGCGGCGCGCCTGGGTTCGCCGGGTGAGTACGTGGACTATGCAGCGTCCAAGGGCGCGCTGGACACCTTCACTATTGGCCTTTCCAAGGAGGTCGCGGGCGAAGGTATCCGCGTGAATGCGGTGCGCCCTGGTTATATCTTTACCGACTTCCATGCCCTGAGCGGTGATCCGGATCGGGTCAGCAAGTTGGAGTCTGGTATTCCCATGGCTCGTGGCGGGAGGCCGGATGAGGTGGCGGAGGCGATTGTCTGGTTGTTGTCGGATAAGGCTTCCTACACCACCGGGACGTTCCTGGATTTGGGGGGCGGCCGCTGATTTTGTAGTGGCTGGGCCGACGCCATCGCGGGCAAGCCCGCTCCCACATCTGAAGGTGTTCGCCGTTCAAACTGTGGGAGCGGGCTTGCCCGCGATGGCGTCAGACAGGGCGACTCGATAACTCAGAACGACCGCACAATCCGCCCCAACGTCTCCATTGCCTTCTCCGACGCCTCGGTCCACGGGCTGCCATAGTTCAAGCGAATGCAATTCCTGAAACGCTGGGTGGCCGAGAAGATCGGCCCCGGCGCGATGCTGATGCCTTGGGCCAGGGCCATCTGGAACAATTTCAACGAATCGGTCTGCTCCGGCAGTTCCAGCCACAGGAAGTAGCCGCCGGCCGGCTGGCTGACCCGCGTCTGCGCCGGGAAGTAGCGGGCGATGGCGGCGAGCATGGCGCTTTGCTGTTCTTCCAGGGCGTAGCGCAACTTGCGCAGGTGGCGGTCGTAACCGCCGTGTTGCAGGTAATCGGCAATCGCCGCCTGGGCCGGCATCGACGGGCACAGCGAGGTCATCAGCTTCAAGCGTTCGACCTTTTGCGCATAGCGTCCGGCCGCCACCCAGCCCACGCGGTAACCTGGCGCGAGGCTCTTGGCGAAGGAGCCGCAATGCAGCACCAGGCCCTCGGTGTCGAAGGCCTTGGCCGGTTTGGGTGGGTGTTGGCCGTAATACAACTCGGCGTACACGTCGTCCTCGATCAGGGGCACCTGATGGTTGCGCAAAAGTTCCACCAGCGCCTGCTTCTTGGCTTCCGGCAGGGTGGCGCCCATGGGGTTCTGGAAGCTGGTCATGGTCCAGCAGGCCTTGATCGGGTAGCGCTCCAGGCTTTGCGCGAGGGCGCCCAGGTCGATGCCGTCGCGCGGGTGCACGGGGATTTCCACGGCCTTGAGCTTCAGGCGCTCCAGCACTTGCAGGCAGGCATAGAAGGCCGGGGCTTCGATGGCCACCAGGTCGCCCGGCTCGGTGACGGCTTGCAGGCACAGGTTCAGCGCCTCGAGGGCGCCGTTGGTGATCAGCAGTTCTTCCATGGGCAGCATCAGGCCGCCGACCATGTAGCGCAGGGCAATCTGTCGGCGCAACTGCGGGTTGCCCGGCGACATGTCGGTGACCACCAGGCGCGGGTCCATCTCACGGCTGGCGCTGGCCAGGGAGCGGGCCAGGCGTGGCAGCGGGAACAGCATCGGGCTGGGGAACGCCGAGCCGAACGGCACGGTGTTGGGGTCTTTGATCGAGTCGAGCACGGAAAACACCAGCTCGCTGACATCGACTTCGGTGGACTCGTGCACCTGCTCGCTCACCACCGGCTCGGAAAACGGGCTGGGCGCATGGGTGTTGACGAAGTAGCCGGAACGCGGTCGCGCGCGGATCAGGCCACGGCGCTCCAGCAGGTAGTAGGCCTGGAACACCGTGGACGGGCTGACGCCGTAGGTCTGGCTGGCATAACGCACCGACGGCACGCGCTGGCCGGGGCCCAGGACGCCGGAGCGGATCAGTTCGGCAATGTCGTCGGCGAATTTTTCGTAGCGTTTCATGGGGGCCTTATTCGTCGCAGGGCAACAGGTGGGAGCTGGCTTGCCTGCGATGACGGCGGTACATCCGGCATCGTTGTTGGCTGGGCTGACGCTATCGCGGGCAAGCCCGCTCCCACAGGTGATCTCTATTGTTTGTGAGGTATCAGCGGTTCAGCGGTGCCACGAAACGGCTGTCGGCAGCACTGTAGACCCACGGTTCATCCACATCGGTGACCTTGAAGCGCAAGGTCTGCGAGCTGCTCGCCGGTTTATCCGCCAGCAACGCCACCGACACCGGCACATCGCTGATTTCGCCTGGCGCCAGGCTGATCTCGGTCTTGCCTTGCAACTGGAAGCCATCGGCGTCCACCAGCTCCAGGCGGTAGTCCTGGCGTTGCTGGGTCTTGTTGATGACCTTGAGGCTGTAGATGTTTTCGATCAAGCCCTGGGCGTTCTCGCGGAACATGCCCCGGTCCTTGGTCACATCCAGCGAGACCATCGGCCGTTCGATCAACGCCACCACCAGCGCGGCGATCATCACCAGCAGCACGGCACTGTAGCCGATCAGGCGTGGCCTGAGCAGATGCGTCTTGCCGCCTTGCAGTTGATGCTCGGAGGTATAGCTGACCAGGCCACGGGCGTAGCCCATCTTGTCCATGATCGAATCACAGGCGTCGATACACGCGGCGCAGCCGATGCACTCCATTTGCAGGCCATCGCGGATGTCGATGCCGGTGGGGCAGACCTGCACGCACAGGTGGCAGTCGATGCAGTCACCCAGGCCGACGTCGGCGGGTTTCACCTCGCGTTTGCGTGGGCCGCGGTGTTCGCCACGGGCGGCGTCGTAGGAAATGGTCAGGGTGTCCTTGTCGAACATCACGCTCTGGAAGCGCGCATAAGGGCACATGTGCATGCACACCGCTTCACGCAGCCAGCCGGCGTTGATGTAGGTGGCACCGGTGAAAAACAGCACCCAGAACAGGCTCACGCCACCCATCTGCCAGGTCAGCAACTCGGCGGCCAGCGGGCGGATCGGTGTGAAGTAGCCGACAAATGTCAGGCCCGTGAGCACACTGATGCCCAGCCACAACGTGTGCTTGGCCGCGCGCCGCGCCAGTTTGTTCGGGCTCCACGGCGCGGCCTGCAGCTTGATGCGCTGGTTGCGTTCGCCTTCGGTGACTTTTTCGCACCACATGAACAGCCAGGTGAAGGAGCTTTGCGGGCAGGTGTAGCCGCACCACACGCGGCCGGCAAATACGGTGATCGCAAACAGGCCGAAGGCGCAGATGATCAACAGCGCCGAGAGCAGGATGAAGTCCTGCGGCCAGAACGTCGCACCAAAAATATGGAATTTGCTTTCAGCCAAGTCCCATAGCACGGCTTGGCGACCGCCCCAGTTCAGCCACACGGTGCCGAAAAAGGCCAGGAACAGAAAGCCTGCACCGCTCAAGCGCAAGGTGCGGAACAGGCCGGTGAAACTACGGGTGTGGATCAGGTTGTCGCTGGATTTGGCCTTCACCTTCTTTGGGTGAAGTGGCTCAAAGGTTTCCACGGTTCGGACGGGGATTCTTTCGCTCATGGTCGTTCGCTCATCAGCCTCCATCAGGCAGGGGAACTATGCGCGCCGGTCTGTTTGCATAACAGACTCAGGTAAAACGATAAAAAGCGGATCAGATGAGTTTTTAGGGGATGCCTGCGTCAATGTGCTGCACCCCGTGGCGCCTGGGGTGCAGCTGGTTTTCAGGCATGCTGATACAGATCAATCAAATCGCCGAAGCAGTCTGGTTGGGCGCCCGATGTCGCTGCATTGCCCTTATGTCATCAGGTTCTCCCGGCGTACTTCACCAAACACCTTCACCACCAGGGGCGGCGTGCCCGGCTCGCCGGAAACCGATACCACGCTTGTCTTGCTGCTCTGTGAGTAGTCGATTTTGACTTCCCCGCTTGCTCCCGAAAAGCTGTCGACGACCTGCAAAGGTTTATTCAGCTGCTTTTGAATGCCCCGCAGGTCCAGCTTGTCATTCGCGGTAAAGTCCCGGATTTCGCTGGGCGCATCCAGGGTGGACTCGCTTGTGCTGTTGTAGCTGTAGGTTTTGCCGGGATCGCGTCGCATTTTGTTGACGTTGTCCTCAGTCAACGAACTGCCGATATCGCCCAAGCCTTTGGCGGCGTTGTTGGAGGCGGAGAACTGTTTTTGCATGGCGGCTCCGTCGTCCTCCAATCGCTTGATGTCGCTGACGATGCTTTCAGCGCTGCCTCCGTCAAACGCATGGAGAAGCGTCTCGACATTGCGATGCGAGAGCTCTTTGATTTTTTCCTCGACCATCTGCTTCTTGGTTTCGGCCAGGCCAGAATCGATCTCGTCCTTGTTCAAATGCTTGCCGATGGCCTTCAGCGTTTGAGCGTTTGCTTCGCCATTCGGGCCTTGCACCATGGCCTGGATTTTTTCCGGGGTGAGGCGGGCACGTGTTTTTTCCATCAGCGCCTTGGACTCGGGCGAGTTGGGGTTGCGCACCAGCTGCTTGATGTTCTCCCGGGTCAACATGGGGGCCAGATCATTGGGGTTTTCCTGGGGCGTTGCATTGTTGGCTGACGGTGCCGGGTCTGGAGCCTTGGGGGACCTGGACCAATCCGGGCCAGACTTGAGCAGATTGTTCATGCGCTCGTTGCCTGGGGTCGGTTGTTGTGCACTGGGGGTGTGCGACGGTGGGGCCTTGAGGGGAGGGGGAGTGTGCTGCGGCTGGATAGTTGACATCAGGGTTTCCTCGCGATGAATGGGGTAAACACCCCGTTCATGGACCGAAAAGGGGCGCTTACACCAGCGAGTATAAAAACCGTGCCCTGGGCTTGAGGTGGGTAAATGTTTGTTGGTTTTGTAGGTTGTTTCAGTTTGTTATGTAGTGAGCAGCATCATCGAATGAGGGCCAGTGACGGGCGATCCGGCAGGCTGGCCCGATAGTCAGACGATCACCGGTGGCTGGGTTTGCGGCGGTTCCTCCACCGCAGGGGGCAGTTTTTCAGGTGGCTCCTGCTCTGGAATCGGTTGCGGCTCGGTGGGCGGCAGGGTCGGGTTGTCGATATTCGGGTCCGGGGTTTCAGCCGGGATCGGGATATTCATCAGTGTGGCCTCCTTTGTGCTTTGCTCTATCGGTGGACAGCGGCCTGGAGGGATTGATTCCCTGCCCGGCGGCAGCACATCCACCTGAACTTTTCGCGCGGGCACAGGCTCGGACCTATGACGGTAGCGCTCAGGGAGAGCGCTGGCGTATCAGAACCCGGATCAAGCAAAGAGCGTCCACTGGGCGTAAGGGGAAGATGCTCGATGACTGCTGAAACACTGGTTCCCAATGCATCCGCATTACCGCTGTCCCAGGCACTGTTACTGCCCAGGATCGCGATTGAAAGCACCATGCCGGTGATCGACGGCGGCGAATTTGCCGTCAAGGCCGTGGTGGGGCAGCGTGTCAACGTCACCAGCAAGGTGTTCGCTGACGGCCACGACAAACTCGCTGTGCTGATTCGCTGGCGGCCGCTGCACGACGAAAGCTGGCACAGCGTGGTGATGAGCGATGTGGGCAACAATGGCTGGGAAGGCGCGTTTACCGTCACCCATCAAGGGCCCCATGAATACTGCATCGAAGCCTGGGTCGATACGTTTGCCAGCTTCTGCTACGAATTGCGCAAGAAACACGAAGCCGGGGTGCCGGTCAGCCTGGAATTGCAGGAAGGCCGCAGCCTGGTGCTGCAAGCCGCCGAGCGCAGTGACAACGCGTTGCGCGACCGGCTGATGGTGTTGCACCACGAACTGTCCGGCCTGCTGGAAACCGAGCAGGTCGCGCTGTTCCTGCACGAAGACAGTGCACACCTGATGACCCAGGCCGATCACCGCGCCTACCTGAGCATCAGCACCGTCTACCCGATCGACGTCGAGCGCCAGGCGGCGCAATTTGCCAGCTGGTACGAGCTGTTTCCCCGCTCGATCACCGACGATCCCGCGCGCCACGGCACGTTCAATGATGTGCACTCGCGGCTGGCGATGATCCATGACATGGGCTTCGACGTGCTGTACTTCCCGCCGATCCATCCCATCGGCCGCAGCCATCGCAAGGGGCGCAACAATGCCCTGACCGCCGGCCCCGATGATCCGGGCAGCCCCTACGCCATCGGCAGCGAGGAGGGCGGGCATGAGGCGATCCATCCGCAATTGGGCAGCCGCGATGACTTCCGGCGCCTGGTCAAGGCCGCCGCCGAGCACGGTCTGGAAATCGCCCTGGACTTCGCCATCCAGTGCTCCCAGGACCATCCGTGGCTCAAGCAACACCCCGGCTGGTTCAACTGGCGCCCGGACGGCACGATCAAGTACGCGGAGAACCCGCCGAAAAAATACCAGGACATCGTCAACGTCGATTTCTATGCGGCGGATGCCATTCCCAGCCTGTGGACCGAGCTGCGCGACATCGTGGTGGGCTGGGTCGAGGAGGGCGTGAAGACCTTTCGCGTCGACAACCCCCACACCAAGCCGCTGCCGTTCTGGCAGTGGTTGATCAGCGATGTGCGGGCCAAATACCCGGAGGTGATCTTCCTCGCCGAAGCCTTCACCACACCGGCGATGATGGCGCGCCTGGGCAAGGTCGGTTACTCCCAGAGCTACACCTATTTCACCTGGCGCAACACCAAGGCCGAATTGAGCGAATACTTCACCCAACTGAATGAGTCGCCGTGGCGCGAGTGTTTCCGGCCGAACTTTTTCGTCAACACGCCGGATATCAATCCGGGGTTCCTGCACCAATCCGGCCGCCCGGGCTTTTTGATCCGTGCCGCGCTGGCCACCATGGGCTCGGGCCTGTGGGGCATGTATTCGGGTTTCGAGCTGTGTGAAGCCGCGCCGGTGCCGGGCAAAGAGGAATACCTGGATTCGGAGAAGTACGAGATACGCGTCAGGGATTTCACCGCGCCGGGCAATATCATCGCCGAGATCGCCCAGCTCAATCGCATCCGCCGGCAAAACCCGGCGTTGCACACGCACCTGGGCTTGAAGCTGTACAACGCCTGGAACGACAACATCCTGTATTTCGGCAAGCGCAGCGAGGACGGCAGCAACTTTGTCCTGATCGCGGTGAACCTCGATCCCTACAACGCCCAGGAGGCGAATTTCGAATTGCCGCTGTGGGAACTGGGCTTGCCGGACGATGCGCAAACCCAGGGTGAAGACCTGATGAATGGCCATCGCTGGACCTGGTATGGCAAGACCCAGTGGATGCGGCTGGAGCCGCAGATGCCGTTCGGGATCTGGCGCATCACCCTCTCTTAAGCCCTGTGGAGATCAAAAAATGTGGGAGCTGGCTTGCCTGCGATAGCGGTACATCAGCCAATACTTCTGGTGCTGATAAACCGCTATCGCAGGCAAGCCAGCTCCCACATTGACCGAGTTTCTCCAGATGGTTTTGAACGTATTCTCAGGAGTTTCCAATGGCGAAGAAACCCAGCCCAGACCCCTTCACCCAGGACCCGCTCTGGTACAAGGACGCGGTGATCTACCAGGTTCACGTCAAATCCTTCTTCGATGCCAATAACGACGGTATAGGCGACTTTCCCGGGCTGATCGCCAAGCTCGACTACATCGCCGACCTCGGTGTGAACACCCTGTGGCTCTTGCCGTTCTACCCCTCGCCACGTCGCGATGACGGCTACGATATCGCCGAATACCGTGGCGTACACAGCGACTACGGCACCCTGGCCGACGCCAAGCGCTTTATTGCCGAGGCCCACAAGCGCGGGCTGCGGGTCATCACCGAGCTGGTGATCAACCACACCAGCGACCAGCACCCGTGGTTCCAGCGCGCCCGCAAGGCCAAGCCCGGTTCGGCGGCGCGGGACTTCTACGTGTGGTCCGATGACGACCAGAAGTACGCCGGCACCCGCATCATTTTCCTCGACACCGAGCAGTCCAACTGGACCTGGGACCCGGTGGCCGGCCAATACTTCTGGCACCGTTTCTATTCCCACCAGCCAGACCTCAACTTCGACAACCCGCAAGTGATGAAGGCCGTGCTGTCGGTGATGCGCTACTGGCTCGACATGGGCATCGACGGCCTGCGCCTGGATGCCATCCCGTACCTGATCGAACGCGACGGCACCAACAACGAAAACCTGGCGCAAACCCACGACGTGCTTAAACAGATCCGCGCCGAGATCGATGCCCACTATCCCGACCGCATGTTGCTGGCGGAGGCCAACCAATGGCCGGAAGACACGCAACTCTACTTCGGCGCCCCCAGGGGCGATGACGGCGACGAATGCCACATGGCCTTCCACTTCCCCCTGATGCCGCGCATGTACATGGCGCTGGCCCAGGAAGATCGCTTCCCTATCACCGATATTCTGCGCCAGACCCCGCAGATCCCGGCCAATTGCCAGTGGGCGATCTTCCTGCGCAACCACGATGAACTGACTCTCGAGATGGTCACCGACAAAGAGCGCGACTACCTGTGGAACTACTACGCCGCCGACCGCCGCGCTCGTATCAACCTGGGCATTCGCCGCCGCCTCGCGCCCCTGATGGAGCGCGACCGCCGGCGCATCGAACTGCTCAACAGCCTGCTGCTGTCGATGCCCGGTACGCCAACCCTGTATTACGGCGATGAAATCGGCATGGGCGACAACATTTACCTTGGCGACCGCGATGGCGTGCGCACGCCGATGCAGTGGTCCATCGACCGCAATGGCGGCTTCTCCCGCGCCGACCCGGCCAGCCTGGTGTTGCCGCCGATCATGGACCCGCAGTACGGCTTTCAGTCGGTGAACGTCGAAACCCAGGCCCAGGACCCCCATTCGTTGCTCAACTGGACCCGGCGCATGTTGGCGGTGCGCAAGCAATCCAAGGCGTTTGGCCGGGGCCGTTTGAACATGCTGTCGCCCGCCAACCGTCGCATCCTGGCGTACACCCGCGAGTTCACCGGGGAGGACGGCCGCACGGAAATCATTCTGTGTGTGGCCAACGTGTCGCGCAGCGCCCAGGCGGCCGAGCTGGACCTGTCGGCGTATGCCGGGATGGTGCCGGTGGAGATGCTCGGCGGTAACGCCTTTCCGCCCATCGGCCAGTTGCATTTCCTGCTGACCCTGGCGCCCTACGGCTTCTACTGGTTCGTGCTGGCGCCGGAAAACCAGATGCCCAGCTGGCATGTCGAACCGGCGCAGAGCATGCCGGACTTCACCACCCTGGTGCTGAAGCAACGCCTGGAAGAACTGCTGGAACAACCCTGTCGCGCCACGCTGGAACAGACCGCGCTGCCCGCCTGGTTGCCCAAGCGACGCTGGTTCGCGGCCAAGGATGTCGCCATCGACAGCGTGCACATTGCCTACGGCGTGCGCTTCGGCGACGCGCAGCACCCGGTATTGCTCAGCGAAATCGAGGTGACCAGCGCCGGTCAGGTCAGCCGCTACCAGTTGCCGTTCGGCTTCCTCGCTGAAGACGAATTCACCAGCGCCTTGCCCCAGCAACTGGCCCTGGCCCGTGTGCGGCGTGCGCACCAGGTGGGGCTGGTGACCGATGCGTTCAGCCTTGAGCCTTTTATTCGGGCGGTGATCCAGGGCTTGCAGGCCGGTACGCGGCTACCTTCCAGTGATGGCGAGTTGCAGTTTGACGCGACACCCCACTTGGCCAAGTTGCAACTGACGGACGACGCGCCAGTGCGCTACCTGTCGGCCGAGCAGTCCAACAGCTCGGTGGTGGTGGGTGAGGGCCTGGTGCTCAAGCTGATCCGCAAGGTCGCCAGTGGGGTGCACCCGGAACTGGAGATGAGCGCCTACCTGACCGCCGCCGGCTACCCGAATATTTCGCCGCTGCTGGGCGCAGTGATTCGCCGCGACGGGGCCGGGCAGGACAACCTGTTGATGATTGCCCAGGGTTACCTGAGCAATCAGGGCGACGCCTGGGCCTGGACCCAGAACAGCCTGGAGCGGGCGATCCGTGATGAATTGGCCGGCGCCATCTCCGAGCAGGAACAGCACTACAACGCCCTCGGCGAGCTAAAGGACTTCGCTGGATTGCTCGGCCAGCGCCTGGGCGAAATGCACGGGGTATTGGGCGCGGACACGGCTGATCCTGACTTCAAGCCTGAAATCACCCGCGTCAAAGACACCCAGGCGTGGGCCAGGGATATCGGTGCGCAGCTCGACCGCGCCCTGCAATTGCTCAGTCATCACCAACCTCAGTTGAACCCTGCGGATCAAGTGCGGGTCACTGAGTTGCTGGCACAGGAAAAAGCCATCGCCCGGCATGTCCAGGCCCTGGCGAAAGCCACGGCCGGTGGGCTGCGTATACGCGTCCACGGTGATTTGCACCTGGGCCAGGTCTTGGTGGTGAAGGGTGATGCCTATTTGATCGACTTTGAAGGTGAACCGGCGCGGCCGTTGCATGAACGACGCGGCAAGCACAGCCCGTATAAAGATGCGAGTGGCGTGCTGCGTTCGTTTGATTACGCAGCGGCGCTGGCCCTGAATGGACAAGGGCTGGACCACTCGCCCGAAGCCGACCTGGCGCGCCAACGCGTGACTGATCGTTACCTGAATGACGCACGTCAGGCCTTTATCCAGGCTTATCAGGCAGCTACGTCTACACTGGCGCATGACTGGCAGGACGCCAAGGGCCAGGACGCCGCGCTGACGTTGTTCAGCCTGGAAAAGGCCGCGTACGAAGTGGCTTACGAAGCGGAAAACCGCCCCAGCTGGCTACCGGTGCCCCTGCAAGGGCTGCACCGCCTGCTCAGCGGGCTTGAACCTATATCGAAAACTGCACGCGGTGGGGAGACGTCATGAGCTTTACACATAAAGAACCGCTGCAGCCCAAGTTGACTGCATTGCCAGCATCCAACGATATCGAAGCGCTGGTGCGCGCCGAGCACCCGGACCCGTTCTCGATCCTGGGGCCGCACGATGACGAACAGGGCGGCCAGTTTATCCGCGCGTTCCTGCCCGAGGCGCTGAGCGTCCAGGTGCTGGCGCGCGACAACGGCGAGCCGCTCGGCAGCCTGGACGCAACCCAGGTGCCGGGCTTGTTTGTCGGGCATTTCACCACGCGCCAGGCGTACCTGCTGCAGATCCAGTGGGCCGGTGGCGAGCAGATCACCGAAGACCCCTACAGTTTCAGCCAGTTGTTGCTGGGGGAAATGGACCTGTACCTGTTTGCCGAAGGCAACCACCGCGACCTCAGCAGTTGCCTTGGCGCGCAAGTGACCACGGTGGATGGCGTGCAAGGCGTGCGCTTTGCCGTGTGGGCACCGAATGCGCGGCGGGTGTCGGTGGTCGGCGATTTCAATATCTGGGACGGCCGGCGTCATCCGATGCGCCTGCGGCATCCTTCTGGCGTATGGGAGATTTTTATCCCACGCCTGCAACCGGGCGCGGCCTACAAGTACGAAATTCTCGGTGCCAATGGCATCTTGCCGCTGAAGGCCGACCCCTGTGCGCTGGCCACGCAACTGCCGCCCGACACCGCGTCGAAAGTCGCCGCGCCGTTGCAGGTGGACTGGCAGGACCATGACTGGATGCAATCACGCCTCGACAAGCACAAGACCACGGCGCCGCTGTCGATCTACGAACTGCATGTGGGCTCCTGGCAGTGCGAGCTGGACGAGGCCGGCGAAGTCGCCCGCCAGTACGGCTGGCGCGAGCTGGCCGAGCGCTTGATCCCCTACGTGCAGCAACTGGGCTTCACCCACATCGAACTGATGCCGATCATGGAGCACCCGTTCGGCGGTTCGTGGGGTTATCAGGCGCTGTCACAATTTGCGCCGACGGCACGCTTCGGTTCGCCGGAAGATTTCGCCTACTTCGTCAACGCCCTGCATCAGGCCGATATCGGCGTGATCCTTGACTGGGTACCGGCGCATTTTCCCACCGACACCCACGGCTTGGCGCAGTTTGACGGCACCGCGCTGTACGAATACGCCAACCCGCTGGAAGGCTTTCACCAGGATTGGGACACGCTGATCTACAACCTCGGCCGCACCGAAGTGCATGGCTTTATGCTGGCTTCGGCGTTGCACTGGCTCAAACACTTCCACGTGGACGGCCTGCGGGTGGATGCCGTGGCGTCGATGCTGTACCGCGACTATTCGCGCAAGGCCGGCGAGTGGGTGCCCAACCGCCACGGTGGTCGTGAGAACCTCGAAGCCATCGACTTTTTGCGGCACTTGAACGATGTCGTCGCCCAGGAGGCACCGGGCGCGCTGGTGATCGCCGAAGAGTCCACGGCCTGGCCGGGCGTGAGCCAACCGACCCAACAGGGCGGCCTGGGCTTCAACTACAAGTGGAACATGGGCTGGATGCACGATTCGCTGCACTACATCCAGCAAGACCCGGTGTACCGCGCCCATCATCACAACGAGCTGAGTTTTGGCCTGGTGTATGCCTGGTCCGAGCGCTTCATCCTGCCGATTTCCCACGACGAAGTGGTGCACGGCAAACACTCGCTGATCGACAAGATGCCTGGCGACCGTTGGCAGAAGTTCGCCAACCTGCGGGCCTACCTGGCCTTCATGTGGATGCATCCCGGCAAGAAATTGCTGTTCATGGGCTGTGAATTCGGCCAGTGGCGCGAGTGGAACCATGACCAGCAACTGGACTGGTACCTGTTGCAGTACGCCGAGCACAAGGGCGTGCAGAAACTGGTGGGCGATTTGAACCGCCTGTACCGCGAAGAACCGGCGCTGCACGAGCAGGACGACGCGCCCCAGGGCTTCCAGTGGCTGATCGGCGACGATGCAATCAACAGCGTCTACGCCTGGCTGCGCTGGAGCAAGGACGGCCGGCCGGTGCTGGTGGTGGCCAACTTCACCCCGGTGCCCCGGGAGGCGTACGCGGTAGGCGTGCCATTTGCCGGACGCTGGAGCGAGGTGATCAACACGGATGCCGACACCTATGCCGGTTCCAACTATGGCAATGGGGGCGAAGTGTTTACCCAGGATGAACCGCGCCATGGGCAACCGGTGTCGTTGACGCTGAATCTGCCACCGTTGGGGGTGCTGATTCTGCGGCCTGAATAACCGCCGCCCGCTAGGGATGATCTGTCTGGGAGTCAACGGGTGTGCAGCAGCGGCACGCCCGTGCTGGCTGGACGCAAAATGTCATACATCTCGATGGAGCAATTTCCTACGATTTCTCCACACATGGATGTAGGCGATTTGGCGTAAATCTATCAACACGCCTTGTTTCGTCGGCCGGTCTATGACCTCCATTCCCTGAGACAAAGCCATATCCATGACATCATTCCCGCTGAATATCCAACGTGATGTCGTGGCAACGATCGCCCCGTCACACCCCAAGCCGTCAGTTTCCGCCCTGGGGCAGCCAGGCCCCATGTTGGCAGCGGCACCCGGTCAAACCTCCGACTCATCAGGTGCCGAGCTTAGGGGGAAGCTGTTTGATCTTGATGAAATGTCAAGTGCGCTACGGGAGCTTCAGACCCAGACAGAGCCCCCGGATGCCCGGAAGAAGAGCTTGTTCCTCAACAAGGATTCGCCGCTCATTCCGCCCAACGGCTCGACTCAGCCGGGCACCAACCGACTGGATAATATGCTCAAGTTCTATGGCATTGTGCCGTCGAACCCTGGGACTCAGGCTCAAGTTAAAGCGGCAATTGATAGCCTGGAAAATACACGCAGCGAAATTTCCTTGGGGATGGGGGATGAGTCAAGCAAGCAAGATGGGCTGCTGCAGGAGAGTAATGACGACGCCATATCGGCATTGGTCAATGAGGTACAAGCCAAGCACCAGAAGCCTTTGTTGAGTTATTTGACCGAGGGACTGTCCGCGTCCGCGCTCGAAAAAGCCCAACGCTCGCCGGCCACGCTGCTGGAGTTGATCTGGAAATCACCCAAGGCAGAAGAACTGGTTCACCAGGTGATGAAGAAACTTGCGGGCAGTGATTTTCCAGTCGATGGGCTTATCTCCTCTGCCGTTAAAGTCCAGCTGTTGATCAAGGCGATTGTCCTCAGCCTGGAACCTGTGCAAGCGCGCAAGCCCGGACATATTGCGGGGTTCAACCTGGCGTCTGGCGCGCATGGCAACAAGCACTATCCGGATATTACTGCGCAGTTCAGGCAGCACTTGGTCGACGCACACAACATCTCCCCCTCCGACGCGAATCTGGCCGCGTATCTGTTCAGCCCACAGTTCCCGGCGGATTTTGCCGTGCGGGATATTCCGGCGGATTTGCACTATCAGGGAACTGCGGCGTGGGTGAACTTCAAGCACGGTGTCGCATTGGCGGACGCGATTGAGCCAGGTTCGTCGCGAAGCATGAGCTTTCAAGAGCTGGTCGATCTGCCGGGCAAGCTTGGCGAACAGGCGACTACGAACGAGCAGTGGGCGCTGATTGCGGGCACGCGTATTCCGGCAACGCTGGAATGGGCGGCGATGCAGGGGGTGATTGCAACGAAGGACGAGTATTCGAAGGCAGAGATCACCCGCGCCATGTCTGCATTTGATGAGCATGTCCACGGTATTGTCGAGGCGACAGCGCAACTTGCAGTCGATGTGCCCATGCGGAAAAACTATTTCGAACGTATGGAAAAGGGCACATCACGCACTGAGCTGTTGTCGCTGATAAGCCCTTTTTTTGCGCTCTACAGGCATCTTAACGGCGAAAAGATCAAGCCCTCCGATGTCACCTACGAGTATCCGGTCTACGATGACGATGCCTTCGAGTCTGCCTTTGAAGACTACTTGGGCAAGGCCAAGGCGGGTTATGACAAAGTGGTGCGCAACCAGTTGTCACAGTTGCCGACACAGGATCGTGTGGCGATTGAACACGGCACCGTCACGGTCTATGCCCTCAGGGTCAAGCCCGACTCAGCCAAGGAGACAGAGGACGAGAAAAAAGCTGCGAGGACGCGACCGGGGTTTGTCATCAAAGCGGAGCATGAAGGGCAAACAAACTACTACGAAATCAACCCGATCAAGGGCATAGCCCGGCGGCGCGATGATCTGAAACCGGTCCTGGAGGCCTATGACCCGGCTGACAAGAGTTTCGGCAAAGATTTCATTTCAGTCGAGCACACCGCTGACGGCTTCGCGTCTGAAGAGCTGGTTGTTCGTAATAGTCGTACGGGGATGGCCGAATTCAAGAAGCAGTGGGCTGCGTTCAGGGCTGGCAAAGGCCCGCGCCCCAAGAGTTTTTCGATAGTCGTTGCGCAGCAGCTCGATCATTTTCCGGCCACTGGCCGTACGGACAGTGCTTCGGTACCCCAGACGTTGAGCTCTGAGCGCTCGGCAGCCCTTGCCAAGACCGTTACCCGAGAGTTGTTCTACGTTGATGAAAACAGACTCAAGGAGTGGGCAAGTGCGGACCCTGACAGGGAAAGTTCGGCGCAAAAAAATGACGAGGCGTTCTGGGAGCGTATCAAAGGCGTAGGTCAGTTTTTTATACCTTTCTGGGGGGGCATCGAGGACCTCGTCAACGGCAATACCAAGCAGGGAATCATCAGCCTGGTCGTCGACGGGCTATTCACGTTCGCCGGCCCGGCGGGCAAGCTCGCCGCAGGTTCTGTGCGGGTATTGTCCAACCTCGGCAAGATCAGTATTCGCGCCTTGTTGCCAAGGTTCGTGCCCTTGGTCAAGCAGTTCGGTGTCTCAGTGGCAAGCAATCTGAACCCACTGGATCCCGTGATGCCGGGCTTCAATATCAAGGGAGGGAAAGGGCTGAAGTTCCAGGCCGGGGACGTTGATCGAATACAGACGGGCATTGCACAGTTCAGGCGCATGTCGCCGCTCAAACTGCCGGGGAAAGGCCACTATGATGTCACCCCGAAAATACCCGTGACGTCCCGAACCTTGCCTGAAGGCGGCACCGTCAGGGTACCCGAGGGTATCTCCAGGGATGAAGTGCGGGTGCTGAACCGGCGAAATCACACAGACGTTGTGGTCGGTGACGATGTCTTCCGCTATGACCCTCGCAAGCCGGATCGCCTGACCAAACTCGGCGGCCCTGATCATGCAGGTCCCCTGGAAGGGTTCACGGCAACCTGTGGCGCAGGGGCGCGCAGGTTCAGGCGTGGCTTCAATGACCTGTGTTACACCAAAGAGATCCAGCCAGGCGGGACCTTCATTTTTCAGGATGCCCAGGCACTTGAGCACCGGCGCCTGTTTCCCGGCACCGGATCGGCTAACGGGCCGCGCACCGTCGTGCATGAACGACGTTTGCATCGCGTCAATGAAGCGGGTCAGCAGGAATTGCTGCCGATTGCGAGGCAGCAGGCGGTGACCTACAAAAGCCAGACGACTGGATCGCTGGTCAACGAACCGGATTTTGGCTTCGATGATTTTGGCGTGGCGCGTTCGCTGAACAACGAAACAGTTGTGGTGAAAATGGATTCGATCAGCGACTTGAGTCATGACCAGCGAATGGTAAGAGGCCAGAAAATTGACTACAACGGCCGCCAATACGTGGTGGTGGAGGGTGACACCGGTATTCATTACTACGCTGAACTCAACGGCGCAGCTCAACTCGACTTTCACCGCTTGTCCCGGAATGATCCAGTCAGCCGGCATCTTATCGAATCCCATGATCAATTCAGGGACTTCTACGGGTTTGCTGCGCAGAGTAGCCCGAACAATCAGTTGGTGGTTCTGCCCACCATGGACACACTGGTCAAGAAGATCGTGGCGGATGAGCCCATGTCGGCTTTGGAAATGGACCATCTTGTCCAGGTGTTGAGCGGCCTCACTCCAGAGAAGAAGCGCGAAGTCCTGATGAGCGTTTATGCGTCCGGAAGTAAACCAGGCAAGGTCGTGGTGGCCGCAAAACCGGTTCGACTCGAGCCCATCGGTAAACCGTCGGGTTTTGGCCAGCTACCGCCGGCGGATCAAAACCGGCTCTATGCCGAAGGGGGGAGGAAGGCGGTTGATGATCAGTTTCAGGCCACCGGCATAAGGTCTGCCAATCAACAAGTGCCGGGGCAACCCGGAGAGGCCCTTCGCGGCAATGTCGCAGCCGAGACAGTGAGCTGGCTTTACACTCGAACGGGAGCGCCGAATTATTCCGAAATCGTCCTCAAGACCGGGGCGGGGAACTGCGACCAGATGGCCAAGGTTGCCGTTGATACCATCAACGCCAGTGGTGGCCATGCGCGCATCGCGCAAGTCAAAGGGCATACGTTTGGTATCGTCGGTGGCCCCCCAGGCCAGCCCAGGAGCAAAGGGTTTGCCGAGCCCGAGTGGGCTGACGCCTGGATCGTCGATCCCTGGGCCGGCATCACCTGCCGCGCCTCGGATTACCCCGCGCAGTTCAAGGCGCGGATGCAGGAATGGAGCCAGGAAGGTCGGCGAATTCTGATCAGTGACGGCAATACTCCACCCACTTCGGTGTGGAGCGACCCGATGGAGCCGCGCTGGATAGATGCAACCGTCAGGGGAGAAGCGCAAGTTTTTTGAGTAGGGTGCGGCGGCGGCACTAAAAGATCGGCTGTGGATGCATGTTTCATGTGTCCGGCGCCAGACAACGGCCCTAACTGGCTGGATTCAGTTGTTCAGGTTGCTGGCAGGGTGCCACAATGGCGCCTTTGTCGTGGCAGTCGAAGCAGGCGGATTTCATGAATGGCCTTGAGCGTGGGCAGGACCAGGATTGCGTTATTGAGGAGCAGGTGCGGACCGACCGTCTGCACCAGCTGTTTCGACAATCATTTGCCGCCATTTTCGGCAGCTTTCTCGGCGCGGCCATGCTGTGCTGGCTGTGCTGGGACCGGTTTTCCCACCAGGTCATCCTGATCTGGCTGGTGGCGCTGGGGGCGTCATCGTTGCTGCGCATCCACCTGTTCATGGGCTGGTTTCGTTGCCCCCATGCCGAACGCACACCGGATCGCTGGGAGCGTCGCTACTGGCTGACCCTGATGTTGTCCGCGGGAATCTGGGGCGCGGGCGCGTTGGCCGTGATGCCCACCGACGACCGCGTGTCCCAGGTGCTGGTGATGTTGTTCACCGTGGGCATGTCGGTCAGTGCGGTGTCGTGTTATTCGGCGTATCGCTACATGACGCTGATGTCCATGGCCCTGGTGTTGTTGCCGTGCACGGTGTGGCTGTTGTTCCAGCCGTCGCCCATGCAAGTCGGCGTGGCCGTGGCAGTGCTGGTGTTTTCGACGTTTGTGGTCAGCGCCACGCGCAAACTCTCGGATGCCCTGGAAAAAGCCTTTCGCCTGACCCGGCAAATGGAACGTGCCCACAATATTTCCACCCGCGCCGCCCAGACCGATGAACTCACCGGCCTGATGAATCGCCGCGCGTTCTTCGAACATGCCCACTTGTTGTACGCACAGTGCCGGCACAACAGCCAGCCGCTGTGTGCGCTGATGCTGGACATGGACCATTTCAAGGAGATCAACGACACCTACGGCCATCAGGCGGGCGATCAGGTGTTGCGCCAGATCGGCGGGGTGATCAGCGCCTCGTTCCGCCAGACGGATGTGTACGGCCGGTTGGGCGGTGAAGAGTTTGCCGTGCTGCTGCCGAATACCTCCCTGGAAACGGCGCGCAACATCGCCGAACAGTTGATCCGCGCGATTTCCGGGTTGGCGGCCGAGCCGGTGCATGGCTTGACCGCCAGCCTCGGCGTGGCGTCGATCCGCAGCCTTGACCAGGACCTGCACAGCCTGATGAATACCGCCGACAAGGCGCTGTACCGCGCCAAGGCCCAGGGGCGCAACCAGGTGGCCGTGGCCGAGTAGGCGGTCACTCGCGCTGCATGGATTTGGCCAGTGCCCGTGCCACCTGCTCGGCGGAGTAGGGCTTGGCGAGGAACTCGAAGCCTTCGTAGCCGCTGTCGGCCAGCTCTTCGCTGTAGCCGGAGGTGAGCACTACCGGCAGGTCCGGTCGGCGCTGGCGCAACCGTTTGGCCATGGCCACGCCGGTCATGCCGGGCATCACCACGTCCGAGAAAATCCCGTCGAAGGCCATGGCGTCCGGGCCCGCCAGCGCGAGTGCCTGTTCGGCATGGGTGGCCCAGGTGGTCTGGTAGCCGAGATCTTGCAGGATCTGGTTGGCAAAACGCCCGACTTCCAGGTTGTCTTCGACGATCAGGATGTGCCGCTGCGCGGTGTCGAGGCGCGTGCCGGGTTCAGGTGACGGCCCGGGCTGTTCCACCTGTGCGGCGACGGCGGGCAAGTACAGGGTAAACCGCGTGCCCTGGCCCAGCGTGCTGCTCACATCGACGTTGCCACCCGATTGCTTGGCAAAGCCGAACACTTGCGACAAGCCCAGCCCGGTGCCTTTGCCCACGGCCTTGGTGGTGAAGAACGGCTCGAAAATACGCTCGAAGGTGTCCCTGGGAATACCCACCCCCGTATCGCTCAGCGAAACCGCGACAAACTGCTGCTGTGCTTCGGCATCGCCACGAATGCGCGGCAGCGTCGATACCTGGGCTACCCGCAGGCTCAGGGTGCCTTGGCCGTCCATGGCATCGCGGGCGTTGAGGGCAATGTTGATCAGCGCTGTTTCGAACTGGCTGGAATCGACCCGCACATGGCACGGTTGCGCCGGTAATTCGACCTCTACGTGGATGCGTGCACCGGTGAGGCTCTCAAGCATCTCGCCGATGTTGCTCACGCGCTGGCACACGTCGAAGACTTCCGGGTTCAGCGGCTGGCGGCGGGCAAAGGCGAGCAGTTGGCTGGTGAGCTTGCTGGCCCGCTCGACGGTGTCGGAGACGGCGCCCAGGTAGCGTTGCCGGCGTTCTTCGGACAACCCTGGCTGGCGCAGGAAATCCACCGAGGAACGGATAATGGTCAGCAGGTTGTTGAAGTCGTGGGCCACGCCGCCGGTCAATTGGCCGATGGCTTCGAGCTTTTGCGATTGATGCAGCGCGGCTTCGGCCTGGGTGAGGGCGGTGGTGCGCTCTTCCACCCGCTGCTCCAGCGTCGCGTTCAGTTCGCTGAAGGCCGCCAGCCCTTCGCGCACGGCGGCGTCGGCGCGCACGCGCTCGATATGGGCCCAGGAACGTTCGGTGACTTCCCCCAGCAGCGCCAGGTCATAGGGCGACCAGACCCGCGCCGATTTGTGGTGCGCCGCCATCAGGGCGGTCAGCCGGCCTTCCTTGATCAGGGGGAAACACACCGTCGCCGTGGCCCCGAGGGCCTGGTAGCTGGCGGACTCGTCGGGGGGGAATTCCACGCGGTTGTCGCGGATCACCAAGGGTTCGCCAGCCCGCAGGCGCTGCACCGCCAAGGCGCCGAACGACGCCAGGCTGTAACGCCCGACGATACTCGGCGAGCCAGGCGCGGCCCAGTTGCCGCGAATGGTGAAACCGTCCTCATCGTCGTCCATGTCGGCATACGCACAATTGGACACTTGCAGGTGCTGCGCCAGCAGGCGGGTGGTGCTGGTCATGATGGCTTCGGCGTCGGTGGCATTGGCCACGGCATTGCCGATTGCGTCCAGCATCGCCAGGCGCCGCGCCAGGAATACGGTGGCGGTGGTTTCGGTGACGGTGTCGAGCATGCCCACCACGCTGCCGTGGGGGTCGCGGATCGGGCTGTAGCAAAAGGTGAAGTAGGCCTGCTCGGTACCGGCGCCGCGTTCGATCAGCAGCGGGTAGTTCTCGATATACGTCGCATGCCCCTCGAACGCTGCCTTGGCGATCGGGCTGATGTCATTCCAGGCCTCGCTCCACACCTCGCTGAACGGGCGCCCCAATGCGTAGGGCTTGTCGCCGAGGATCGGGATAAACGCATCGTTATAGAGCATGGTCAGGGAAGGCCCCCAAACGATGGCCTGGGGGAAGCTGGAGGCAAAGCACAGCGCGACGGTGGTCTTGAGCACGTCCGGCCACTGGTCCAGCGGGCCCAGCGGCGTACTGGCCCAATCATGCAAGCGCACCTGCTCGGCCATGTCGCTGCTGCTTTGCAGCCAATTCATCATTGGAAGAACACCTTGTTTGCCGCCGTCTTGTTAATCGCCTGGAGGGTCAGGCCGACACGCAACAGACCGGAATGGCTGTTGGCAGTTCAACGCAATTATCGCGGAGATGGCATTTTGATGCTCTATCCATTTGAATAGGTTACTGGGTGCCGAACAACCCCGTCCAGTAGATGCCTGCATCACTCTTCGGGTCCATGGCGTACGCCGCGCCCAACTCGCGAAATTGCGGGTTCATCAGGTTGGCGCAATGCCCGGGGCTGGCGAGCCAGCCGTCCACCACCTTGCGCGGGGTGTCGAGGCCGGCGGCGATGTTTTCGCCGATGTTTTTTGCGATATACCCGGCCAGTTCCGCACGGTCGCCGGGGGTGCGCCCGTCGTGATCCAGGTGATCGAAGAAATTGCCGTTGGCCATGTTGCGCGTGTGGCTGTTGGCGGCGCCGGCCAGGTCGTCGTTCCAGCTCAGCGGCGTGGTGGCGGTAAACGCCTGGGTGCCGCATTGGCGTGCCTGGGATCGGGCGGCGTTGACCAGGTTGAGCAATTGCTTGCCTTCGGTCTGCCAGTCGCCAAGGCCGCTGGACAGCAGCGGGCGGGCGAGCACGATGCGCCAGTCCTGGCCGCTGTTGCTCACGCCGATATCGACAAATTGCGGGTCCAGCACCACACGGCAGAAGCTTTCGCGCACGGCCTTCATGGCTGCCGCAGCATCCTTGGGCCCGGACAGGCTGATGGCCTGCACGTTGACCATCGGATACGCCGCCCGCGCCAGTGCCTGTTGCAGGTCGCCGACATTATTCGCCGGCAGCACCAGCCGTGTGTCGCTGGTCAGCGGTGGCAGTTCCTGGGAACCCTGGTCACCGCAGCGCTGTAGCTGGCTGCGGTATTGGTTGATCTGTTGTACCAACTGACTTTCTTCATTCGCCATCGCGCTGGCGCAGAACACCGTAGTGGCGGCCAGCGTCGTCAGGCCCATCATCAATGACAGCACGCGCATGGACATTACCCTTGAGCTTGTAAAGTGCCCATGATGCGCGATCCAGGTGCGTCCATGCACCCGTTGGTCTGAACTTTTTCCTTCAGTTCTTGAAGGCCGAGTGTTTGCGGCCCTGGTCGCACAGGGCAAACACCACCACCAGCAGGGCCGAAATGCCCAGGATGATCACCACGCCATCGGTGGAATGGGTGGCCGATGCTGCCACCATCGACAGTGCTCCCAGCGGCGCCAGGCCGCCAGCGATGGCCGTGCCGATTTCGCGCCCGGTGCCAAAGCCGGAAGAGCGGGTCTGGGTCGGGAACTGCCGGCTCAGGAACGAGCCCTGGGGGGCAAACATCATCGGCGCAAGGATGCCTGTGCCGACGCCGATGGCGATGTAGATCATCAGGCTTTCGCCGGTGTTGAGCAGGGCCAGGAACGGGTAGGCGAACAGCAGCGAGCACACGCCGCCGAGCATCAGCACGGTCTTGCTGCTCCATTTATCGCACAGCCAGCCGAAGCACGGCACGGCGACGATGGCGATCAGGCTGGCGATGGTCACCGACAGTGAGGTGACATGCACATCCACGCCTTTGAACTGGGTCAGGTATGCCAGGGAGAAGGTCTTGAAGATGTAGCTCAGGGCGTTGTAGCCAATCGCCACGAAGAACACCACGGCCAGGCCTTTCATATCATTCTTGAACAGGGTTTTCAGCGGCGAGGCCTTGGCCTTGGCGGCTTCCTTGCTCAGCTCGTTGAACTGCGGGGTTTCCGGGATGCTGTTGCGCACCCACAGGCCCACACCCACCAGCACGATGCTGCACACGAACGGGATACGCCAGCCACCGGCCAGCAGGAACTCATTGCCGTTGATGGTCAGCACGTACACGGTAAGTGACGACAGCAACAGGCCCAGGTTCAGGCCCAGTGCGGGCCATGCGCCTTGACTGCCGCGCTTGCCTTCCGACGCGTGCTCGTAGGACGTTACCGCCGCCCCCGACAGCTCGGCGCCCGCGCCCAGGCCCTGGATGATGCGGATAAACACCAGCAGGATCGGCGCCCAGATACCAATCGAGGCGTAGCTGGGGATCAGGCCGATCAGCGTGGTGCACACGCCCATCAGGCAGAAGGTCAGCACCAGCACTTGCTTGCGGCCGAACTTGTCGCCGAGGTAACCGAACAGGATGCCGCCGAACGGGCGGGCGATAAAGCCGATGGCAAAGGTGGAAAAGGCCATCAGCGTGGCGGTTTTCGGGTCGCTGTTATCGAAGAAGATCTTCGAGAACACAATGGCCGCCATGGTGGCGTACAGGTAAAAGTCGTACCACTCCAGCATCGAGCCAAAGATCGTCGCGGCGGCGACTTTGCGCAGGCGCTTGCGGGTTTGTTCGGGTGTTTCGGTGGACGGAATGGAGGCAGGTGCCGACATGCTGGACTTCCTTCTGGGTCTTTATAGTTATTGTCAAATGGACGCGTATTGCTGGGTGTTACTCGGGCTGGAACAGGCGGTCGGCGATCATCGCGCCGATGGGCATGGCTGAGGTGGCGGCCGGCGAGGGCGCGTTGCACACGTGGAGCATTCGTGGGGTCTGGGCGAACAGGAAGTCGTGGACCAGGCTGCCGTCGCGCATCACCGCCTGGGCGCGGATGCCTGCTTCATAGGGCAGCAGGTCGTCGATCGTCAGCGATGGGCAGTACTTGCGGCACTGCTCCAGGTAGCCGGACTTGAACAGCGAGTTCTTCATCTCGGTGGTGCCGGAGCCGAGGTTCTGCCAGAGGGTTTTCCAGAAGCCGGGGAAGCTCGCGTACTGCGCCACGTCGCGCCAGTTCACCGAGAACTTGCGGTAGTTCTCACGGCCCAGGCCGAGCACGGCATTCGGGCCGACGGTGACGCTGCCGTCGATCATGCGCGTGAGGTGCACGCCAAGAAACGGCAACTCCGGGTCGGGAATCGGGTAGATCAGGTGGTTGACGATGTTGTTTTTCGCCGCGGGCAGGCGGAAGTATTCGCCGCGAAACGGGATGATCTGGTGGTCGATGGGAATGCCGGCGAGGGTAGCCAGGCGGTCCGACTGCAAACCGGCGCAGACCACCAGGTGCTTGGCTTGCCAGGTTTCGCCACGGGTATTCACGGTGACTTTGTCGGTGTCTTCGTGGATCGCGGTGACAGTGCGTTCCAGGCAGATCTCGCCACCGCTGCGGCGGATCACCTGGGCCATGGTTTCGCAGACCTGGCGGTAATCGACGATACCGGTGGCGTCGAGGAACAAGCCGCCGAGGCCGACGATGTTCGGTTCGCGCTGGCGCAACTGGTCGGCGTCGAGGCGCTCGACCTGCATGCCGTTGAGCTGGGAGCGCGCGTAAAGGGCTTCCATGCGCTGCATTTCCAGGGGGCTGGAGGCCACCAGCAACTTGCCGCACACCTCGAACTTGATCCCGTGCTCCGTGCAGAACTGCTTGGTCTGCTCGGCGCCGCGCTTGCACAGGTCGGCTTTGAGACTGCCCGGTGCGTAGTAGATGCCGGCGTGGATCACCCCGCTGTTGTGGCCGGTCTGGTGCCTGGCCAGCACCGCCTCTTTTTCCAGGATCACCAGCGAGGCGCCCGGCTGGCGTTTGAGCAGTTCCATCGCGGTGGCCAGGCCGACGATGCCGCCGCCGATAATGCAAAAGTCATGAATCATTGCGTGGGGTACCTAAAGTTGCACATTTCGGTCTGCTTATCAGGTTGTCAGACTAATGTTTTTGTTAAAAAAATGGCGTGTCGAGGACACGCTACTTAAAGGATCAACGGGTGGCTGGCAGCTCCAGGCTCAGGCGCCGCGCCGCAGCACGCAAGTGCGCCTCGGCACTGGCGGCGGCACGTGGGGCGTCGCCGTCGGCGATGGCCTGGTAGAGCGCCTGGTGTTCCTGGGTCGCATCGGCGGAGCCGGTGGCAAAGCGCGACGCCGAGTTTTCCCAGGCGGTTTTACGGGCGCTGGCCAGTTGGCTTCTGAGGAAGTCATGGAACGCGACGAAGTAGTCGTTCTTGCTGGCATCCGCGATGGCACGGTGGAATTCCACGTCGGCGAGGGCGGCGGCTTCGAAGTTGTCGCGGTGGTCCTGCATGGCCTGCAGGGCGCTTTTCATGCGCTGCAGGTCGGCCTCATCGCGGCGCTGGGCGGCAATCGAGGCGGCTTGGGTTTCGATCCACAGGCGCACTTCGAACATCTGCGCCAGGTTGGGGCTGCGGCCGTTGGGCTGGGGGAAACGGAACACCGTGCCCGCGGGCGTCTGCGAAATGAACGAGCCCAGGCCCCGGCGCGCAGTGATCACGCCATCGGCCTTGAGCTGGGCAATGGCTTCGCGCACCACGGAACGGCTGACATTGAGTTGTTCGGCCAGTTGCTGTTCGGTGGGCATGCGCGACTCCGGCGGCAATTGGCCGGAATCGATTTCTGCGCGGATCGCACTGACAACCCGCACGACAAGCGAGTCGGGGCGCTGGAGCTCAAGCATGGGACAACCTTGGTGATCAGGTTGTCAGACAATAGTCGCTGCGATTTTATCTTGTCAATGTTTGTATCGCAGTGTGCCGGCCAACAGGATCAAGCCCACCGCCACCGCAAAGGTGGTTTGCAGGCCAAAAGCCACGGATTGCGGGGTGGCGCGGACGATATCCGGCGTCGCCCAGGCGAACACCGCGCCGAGGGCCGAGGCACCGAAAATCAGGCCGATATTGCGCGACAGGTTCAGCAGGCCCGACACCGTGCCGCGCCGTGGGCCTTCGACATCACGCATCACCGCGGTGTTGTTGGCGGCCTGGAACAGGCTGTAGCCCGACGTCAGTAAGACCAGCGCGCCAAGGTAGGCCAACAGGCCGCTGGCCAGCGCCAGTGACAACGCGCCCACGGCCATGATGGCCAGCCCGAGGGAGGTCATGGGCGAGCTGCCGAAGCGGTCGGTGAGATGGCCGGCAGGCACGCCGGTGGCGGCCGCGACACAAGGTCCCACCGCCATCACCAGACCCATCCACGCCGGCGCGAGCCCCAGGCCCCGGGACAAGTAGAACGGGCCGACCACAAACGTCGCCATCATCACCGCCGACACCAGTGCGCTCATCCCCAGGCCGTTGCGTAACCCCGGGCTGGTCAGTGCCGACCAGAACGGCGCTGTCGCCCGTGCACCGGGTTCATTCGGCAGATAGCGGTAGGCGAGGGCGGCCGCCAGCAGGCCCAGCGGCGCGCCGAGCAGGAACAGCGCGCGCCAGCTCCACAGGCTCAACAACACGCCACCGACGCTGGGCCCCATGGCGGTGCCGACGGCCGACAGCGTGCCGAGCAAGCCCATCACGCGCCCGGTGCGCTCTTTGCTGACCGTGTCGCCGACCATCCCCAGGGTCATCGCCATCATGATCGCCGCACCGAGCCCTTGCAGCACGCGCGCGGCGATCAGCCAGTGCAGCGACGGCGCCATGGCACACAGTCCGCAGGCGAGGGCGAACAGCAACAAGCCGGCAAGCAACAACCGCCGCCGCCCCAGGCGATCACCCAGGCGGCCCGCGCTGACAATCACGGCGGTGATCGCCAGCAAATAGGCGAGCACCACCCACTGCACCGCGTGAAATGACGCGTCGAAGGCCAGCACCAGGCTGGGCAGGCCGACATTGGCAATGCTGGTGCCGAGGGAGGCCAGCAACATGGACAGCGACAGGCTGAAAAGGGCGCCGCGTGTGGATGTGTGCATCTGGGATTCCTTGAATGATCGCTGCTGTCACAAATCTACGGGCTCGCCTAACATGGCGGAAGACGCATGGATTGCATTCAATACCTGCACAAGACGCCTGATAAGGAGCGCTGATGCCCGACCTGAATCTGCTGATCACCCTGGATGCCTTGCTTGCCGAAGGCAGCGTCGCCGGTGCAGCCAAGCGTTTGCGCCTGAGCCCCTCGGCCATGAGCCGCGCCCTGGCGCGCTTGCGTGACACCACCGGTGATCCGTTGCTGGTGCGTGCCGGCCGTGGCCTGGTGCCGACGCCACGGGCCTTGGCCTTGCGCGAACAGGTCAGCCGCCTGGTGCTGGATGCCCAGGCCGTGCTGCGCCCCGCGCAAACCCTGGACATGGCGCGGGTCGAGCGCACCTTTACCCTGCGCACCAGTGACGAGTTCGTCGAAAACTTCGGCCCGGCGTTGCTCGCGCGTATCGCGGCGGAAGCACCTGGCGTGCGCCTGCGCTTCGTCAACAAGACCGACAAGGACAGTGCCTGGCTACGCGACGCCAGCGTTGACCTGGAAACCGGCGTGGTCGATGCCAACGCCAGCCCCGAGCTGCTGACCCAGGCGCTGTTTCGCGACCGCTTGATCGGCGTCGTGCGCAGCAGCCATCCCCTGAGCCAGGTTGACATCAGCGCGCAGCGTTATGCCGAGGGCCAGCACGTCTACGTGTCCCGGCGCGGGCACGACCGTGGGCAGATCGACGACGCGCTGGAAGCCCAGGGCCTCAGCCGCCAGATCGGCACGATTGTCACCGGGTTCGCCACCGCCATCGCCCTGGCCCGCGCCACCGACCTGATCGCCAGCGTGCCCGAACGCTACACCGCCCAGCAGCGCGAAGGCCTGCACAGCTTCGCGCTGCCCTTGGCATTGCCGACCTTTACCGTGGCGATGCTCTGGCACCCGCGCCTGGATGCCGACCTGGGCCATCGCTGGCTGCGTGGATGTTTGCGTGAGGTCTGCGGGCCGCAACAGGTACAATCGCCGCAGCCTTGACGCGAAACCCCAGGAATGTGCATGTTCAGCCTTACCCGTTACACCACGCCGTGCCCCGAGCCCATCAATGGCCAGATCCTGCAGATGGTGGTGGACAACCTCACCGACATCAGCAGCGTGGCCCTGCCGCCGAGCAACCTGCTGTACAACATCTACCAGTACGCCATCGGCTTTGAGGTGCACCTGTACCTGGAGGCCTTGAATGGGGCGAAGGGGATTGCGGTCGAGTTGCTTGTCGCCACCGCCGCGCAGGACCCGGAAGAGGTCATTGGCTTCGTGCTGTGCCTGCCGGTGAAAGATGACCCCGAGGCCTGCGGTATCGCGTTCATGGCGGTGCAGGCCGGTTTCCGGCGCCAGGGCGTGGCCCGCGCCATGATCGGCGATGTGCTGGCACGTTATCCCCACGCCGAGCTGAGCTGCGCTGTCGAAAAAGTCCCGGCCTTCGAAGCCATGGGCTTTCAGGTGCGTGGCGCGCGGGGCACCCAGGTGTTGATGAATACCCGCAGCTATGGCACCGACGGCCTGATGGGTGTGCTCGATGTGGCGCCGATCTACAGCTCGCTGGAAGTGCGGCAGATTCACACCTACCTGCTGCAAAAGCACGGCAAGCGCGCGATGGTGGATGCCGAGAAGCAGCGCGACCGGCATCTGGATCAACTGGCGCGCAAGGTGCAGATGTTTGTGCAGGGGCGGGGCTGAGATTCAATTTTCTGTGGCAGATGTGGTGTCTGCCCTATTGCTATCGCAGGCAAGCCAGCTCCCACATTTTGACCGTGTGAACCCGATCAAGTGTGGGAGCTGGCTTGCCTGCGATGAGGCCGTCACTGCCTACCCACCATCCCCAGAATCATCCCAAGCAATTCCTGCTGCGCCTCCTCCCGACTCAGCTCACCACTGGCCGCCGCCTGGGACAAGGCTTCCGCCGCCCCCAGCATCGCCCGCAAACCAGCCCGGGACACACTGCCGCCGGGCGCAAACGGCGACAGCGCGGCGCTGCATTTATCGAGGAAGATCGCCTCGTACTGGCGCTTGAGGGTTTCCAGTTCCGGTGAGCTGCTCAACGCCGCAATCACCCCGGGGATTTCCCGTCCCTGCAACAACACGCAATCGACATAGGACGCGGCAATCACCCATGCCCGGTCCGCCAACGTCGCATGGCTCGCTTCGATGGCCTCGGCAAACACCTGGTTCTGGCGCCCGTCAAAATCGGCATACAGCGCCGCCAGCAACCCCGCTCGGGTGACGAAGTGATCGTAGACCACCGGCTTGGTGACGCCCGCCAGTTCTGCCAGGCGGCCCAGGGTCAGGGCGTCGGTGCCTTCATCGCGGACCAGTTGCCAGGCCACGTCCAACAGTTGACGCAGGCGATCTTCGCGCGACAGGCGGCGACGTGGGGCAGGGGGTTCATGGCTTGACATGCTTATATACCAAAAGTAACTTACCAAAGGTAACTTAAGCCCAGCCTAAACCGAAATGGAGTCAATGTCATGCACGCCTTGATCGTTGTCGCTCATCACGACCCGCAATCCCTGACCCACAGCATTGCTTTGCAAGCCGCTGCCGGGCTGACCGCTGCCGGCCACAGCTTTGAGATCGCCGACCTCGCCGCCGAAGGTTTCGACCCACGCTACGGCGCCGCCGACCAGCGCGTGCATCGCGGCCTTGCCACGCCGCCGGCGGATGTACTGGCCGAGCAAGCACGTATCGACCGCGCCGATGCGCTGGTGCTGGCGTTTCCGATCTACTGGTGGTCGCTGCCGGGCCTGCTCAAAGGCTGGGTCGACCGTGTATTCGTCAACGGCTGGGCGATTGATTACGGCCCGAACAGGCCGGTGGTGAAAAAGCTGCGGCACTTGAACGTGCACTTGCTGGCCGTGGGGGCGGCGGATGAAAGCGCCTTTGATCGCCACGGCTATGCCACGGCCATGCGTACGCAGATCGACCACGGCATCTTTGATTACTGCGGGGCCAAGGTGCTCACCTCCGAGCTGTTGCTCGAATCGGAAAGCGGCACCGCCGAGGCGCACCTGCGCACAGCGCACGCGGTCGGGCAGGGCTTGTTTCAGCAGGAGACGGTCGCGGGCTGATTCAGCCTTCGCGAAACAGGTCGTGGGCGTCGAGCAGGCGGTAGGCAATTTCCGGGCGTTTTTCCATGCCCCGGCGGATCGCTGCCGGAATCGCCTGACGGGTCTTGCGGCACAGGCCTGGAAACGGCTCGATGTCGATCTGGATGCCGCGCATGCTCTTGACCTCGGTATGCCCCGGCGCCACCTGCACGCGGATGCCCAATTGCTGGTACATCAGCTGTTGCATGCGCTCCAGGTCTTGCAGGCTCTTGAGGTCTTCGAGGCGCGCGATCAGCTTCTTCTCTTCCTGGCGCGTGAGGGTGAGGATGCGCGCGTCGGCGTCAGGGGTTTGCAGCAGTTGCTCGCGGTCGCAGTCGCAAGCGCCGGGTGGGCAGGGTTGGCGAATCGTCATGTGCTTGGCCTCCCCATTCCGGCGCTGCCGGCTCAGTAGCTGAGTTGCACCCCAAGACTGCCCAGAGCCTTCCAGTAGTCAGGATAGGTCTTGGCCACGCAGTCCGGGTCCTGAATGCGGATGCCCGCCACTTTCAAACCAGCCAGGGCAAAGCACATGGCGATGCGGTGGTCGGCGTGGGTGTCGATCAGGGCGTTGCACGACGTGCCGGCCAGCGCTGGGTCGCTGGCGACGAGCAGGTCGTCGCCTTCGATGGTGGCCAGGCCTGGACGGATTTCATTCAAGCCGTCGTGCAGCGCCTGCACGCGGTCACATTCCTTGACCCGCAGGTTGGCCAGCTCGGTGAAACGCACCGGGGTGTTGTTGAACGCCGCCAGCACGGCCAGGGTCGGGATGGCGTCCTGCATCTGCGAGCCCACCACTGTGGCCTGCATGTTCGGGAACTGGGCGATCACGGCCTGGGCCTTGGCGTCCGGCTGGGTGAAGTCCTGCGCGGCGACGCCGATGTCGATACGGCCAGCGGTCAGCACTTCGGCCGCCCACAGGTAGGTGGCGGCGGACGCGTCCGGCTCGATCAGGTAGTCGTGGGCGCGGTAGCCGGTCGGCGCGACACGCCAGGTGGTGTCGTTGACGGTGTCGACCTGGGCGCCGAAGGCGCGCATGCAGTCCAGGGTAAGGTCCACGTAGCCGCGGGCGCCGATGTCCTTGCCGGTCAGGGCCACTTCAATCGGCGCTTCGCCACAGGCCGCAAGCATCAGCAGGGCCGATACGTACTGGCTGGACAAGCCGCCGTCGATCTCGAAGCGCTTGGCCTGGACCTTGCCCACGCCGTGCACGGTCACCGGCGGGCAACCGGTTGGGCTGTCGACCTGGATGCCGTTTTCGCGCAGGGTCGCCAGCAGCGGGCCGATCGGGCGCTTCTGCATATAGTCGTCGCCGGTCAGCACCACGGTGCCTTCGACGGTGGCGACGGCGGCGGTAAGAAAGCGCATCGCGGTGCCGGCGTTGCCGAGGAACAGCTGTTGCGCCGGCAGTTGCAGCTTGCCGGAGCCGGTGACGACAAAGGTGGTGTCATCCGGCTCGTCGATGGTCACGCCCATCTGGCGCAGGGCCACCGACATATGGCGGGTGTCATCGCTCTTCAACGCGCCGCTCAGGCGGCTGGTGCCCTTGGCCAGGGCGGCCAGCAACAGGGCGCGGTTGGTAATGGATTTGGAGCCGGGGGGCGCGACCTTGCCATTGAGGGGGAGATTGGGCGGTGTAACGGTCACGGTTTTCTGCGAACTCAAGGTACAAGGCTCCTGATGCAAGGCAAGGTGGTAGGGAGTGGCCGACGGGCGGACCCGAATAATCGGCCAAACCGGCAGTACTTGTCGAGGTTTAGCGCTGGCTCAGCCAGTAATCGTGCAGGGCACGCGCGGCCGGTTCGATCTGGCTGACGCGCTGCTGGTGCGCGGCTACATCGAGGTCGGCCGGCAACTCGAAATTGTCCTGCTCGGCGCACCAGGAGATTTTCTCCAGTTCGCCGGCCTGTACTGCCGGCAACGCAGGCCAGTTGCCAATGGCCGCGCCACGGATATAACCAAAGCACCATTCCTCGGCGAGGGTCACGGTGTGGCCCTGGTGTTCAGTGTCGTCGAAACGTGCCTTGAAGCTTGTCGCGTCGGTCGCCAGTTGCCCGGCCAGGGTGTTGATGTGGCGCACGCACAGTTCGAGGAAGCGTTGCGCCTCGTCCATGCTTTCCCACTCGGGGTTCTGCCCGCCCCAGATCGCCGGGAACCACTCGGCCACGTCCACCTGGGCCGGGCTCGACACCAGGGCGGTGAAGTAGCCGTCCAGTTCGGCGAGGTTCAGCACCGAATGGTCGTCGCCGTACTTTTGCAGGGTATCTTCGACAAACTCGAATTCGGCCGGGGAGAGGGGTTGGGCGTGCATGGGCATATCCTTTAAACGTCGAGCGCCGCTGATGGGGCGGCTTAAAGCGCGAAGGATGGCGCGTACGCCGGGTTTTATCCAGCGTTTTCCCAGTCCCGCTTTTGGCCGATGCGCCGTGGCGCACCCTTGTTATAGTTCGGCCCTTATCACTCGCCAGTCAGGGATCACTGCCATGTCCGAATACCAAGCTTTTGTCGTCGAACTCACTGGCAACGTTGCCCATGTGCAGATCAATCGCCCGGAAAAGATCAACGCGATGAACGCGGTGTTCTGGACCGAGATCATCGAGATCTTCCAGTGGGTCGAAGACACCGACGCCGTACGTGCGGTGGTGTTGAGTGGCGCCGGCAAGCATTTTTCCTCGGGCATCGACCTGATGATGCTGGCCTCGGTGGCCAACGAATTCGGCAAGGACGTCGGCCGCAATGCGCGCCTGCTGCGGCGCAAGATCCTTGAGCTGCAAGCGTCGTTCAATGCCGTGGACAACTGCCGCAAGCCGGTGCTGGCGGCGATCCAGGGCTACTGCATCGGCGGCGCCATCGACCTGATCAGCGCCTGCGACATGCGCTACGCCGCCGAGGGCGCGCAGTTCTCGATCAAGGAGATCGACATCGGCATGGCCGCCGACGTCGGCACCCTGCAACGCCTGCCGCGCATCATCGGCGACGGCATGCTGCGGGAACTGGCCTACACCGGTCGCCAATTCGGCGCCGAGGAAGCGCGCAGCATCGGCCTGGTCAACCGCGTCTACCCGGATCAAGAGCGTCTGCTGGCCGGCGTGTTGGAGATCGCCCACGAAATCGCCGCCAAGTCGCCGATTGCCGTGACCGGCACCAAAGCCATGATCAGCTACATGCGTGACCATACGGTCAATGATGGTCTGGAATACGTTGCCACCTGGAACGCGGCTATGTTGCAATCCAACGACCTGCGCGTGGCCATCGCGGCCCATATGAGCAAGCAGAAACCCGAATTCGTGGATTGACTGACATGACCCCAGGCTGGATTACCACCACACTGCTGGACAACGACACCCCCGGCGGCTGGGCCGTTGCCCGCAGCCGCGAGGGCTTTTTGCATGACAGCAATGGCCCGCTGTTCCCCCGCGAATGGCTCAAGCGTCAGGACCTCTCGGTGTTTGCCGAACACGGCATCGGCCACCTCGACGGCGAGCCGCTGTACCTGCTGGAGCTGAACGCACCGACCGAAGTGCCGGGTTGCAGCTGGCAGGGCCTGCGCGCCTTCATGCTGCAAGGCGATCACACCTTGTACAAAGTGTTGGGCTACGCCGCGCAAATCGGCACCTGGGCGCGGGAGCACCGGTTTTGCGGCAGTTGTGGCCAGGCCATGGTCCAGGTGCCACGCGAACGCGCGATGTTTTGCCAGGCCTGCGACCTGCGCAGCTACCCTCGGATCTCGCCGAGCATGATTGTGCTGGTGACCCGGGGCGACGAGATCCTGCTGGCGCGTTCGCCGCGTTTTGTCACGGGGGTGTACAGCACGCTGGCGGGGTTTGCCGAGCCGGGTGAGTCGGCCGAAGACTGCTTGATCCGCGAAGTGCGCGAGGAAGTGCAGGTGGAGGTCAAGAACATCCAGTACATGGGCAGCCAATGCTGGCCGTTTCCCCATTCGATGATGCTCGGCTTTCATGCCGAATACGCCGGTGGCGACATCGTGCCCCAGGCCGACGAGATCGAAGACGCGCAGTGGTTCAACATCCACAACCTGCCACCGTTGCCGGCGTCACGTTCGATTGCGCGCTACCTGATCGACCTCTACCTGGCGCGGCGCTTAGGCCACGCTGAACCAGTGCTGCCAGGCTAGGCGTACGGTCAGGCCCAGCACCACGGTGATAAACACCGGGCGAATGAACTTGGCGCCGCCGCTGATCGCGCTGCGTGCGCCAAAGAACGCGCCGCCCATCACGCACACGCCCATGGTCAGGCCGACGATCCAATCCACCGTGCCGTTGAAGATAAACACCGACAGCGCAGCCGCGTTGCTGACGAAGTTCATGCTGCGTGCGACGCCGCTGGCTTTCACCAGGTCGACGGGGTACATCAGCATCGTGCTGACGGTCCAGAACGCGCCCGTGCCGGGGCCGGCCACACCATCGTAGAAGCCCAGGCCGAAGCCCTGGGTGGATTGCCATTTCTTCTTGATCGGTGCGTCGGCATCCAGCGGCGCCTTGGGCGTGCCGCCGAACAGCAAATACAGGCCGCAACCAAAGACGATCACCGGCAGCATCTTGTTCAGGGTTTCGGCGGGCAGGTAGTGGGCAACCACCGCGCCGGTCAACGCGCCGATAAAGGTGCCGACGATGGCGTGCACCCACTGGCGCGGGTGAAACAGCTTGCGGCGATAGAAGGTGAAGCTGGCGGTGGCCGAGCCAAAGGTGGAGCTGAGCTTGTTGGTGCCCAGTACCAGGTGCGGCGGCATGCCGGCGGTGAGCAGGGCAGGCGTGGTGAGCAAGCCGCCGCCGCCGGCGATGGCGTCGATAAAACCGGCGACAAAGGCCACGGCGGCGAGAATGGCGAGGGTGCTGAGGTCAACGCTGAGTTCGAAGGGCATGGGCAGGGCTTATTGTTGGCAGGGCGCTATGCGGAAGGCCGCCATCTTACTGCCAGATCTACACAGATCCAAATGTGGGAGCTGGCTTGCCTGCGATAGCGGTCTGTAAGCAAAAAATCTGGTGCTGACCCACCGCTATCGCAGGCAAGCCAGCTCCCACATTTAGACCGTGCCCGCTTGAGTCAGCGGCGTGCTTCGATCCACTCCAAAGCCGTGCGCCAGATGCTAATCCCCAGGAAGTACGCCGACATCACCGACCACAACCCAAACGTCCACGGGTTGGTGTTCGGATAATCCACCACCATCAGAAAGCTGCACAGCAACCAGATCGTGGTCACCGCGATGTTGATCGGCATGAAGCGCTTCACGCGGAACGGGTGCAAGAACTTCATCGGCGTCACGGTCAGCAGGGCCAGGCCGATCACGGTGAGCAGGGTGACCCAGGCGTCTGGCTGGATGATGTACACGCACAGCGCCACCACGTTCCACGCAGCGGGGAAGCCGACGAAGTAGTTGTCCTTGCTCTTCATGTTCACGTTGCAGAAGCAGAACAGCGACGACACCAGGATCACCGACACGGTGAACAGGTGGGTAAAGTCCGGCAGGTCGATGTAGCGGTAGATAAACAATGCCGGGATAAACACGTAGGTCAGGTAGTCGATCACCAGGTCCAGCACCGAGCCGTCAAAGCTCGGCAGCACCGTGCTGACGTTGACCCGTCGCGCCAGCGAGCCGTCGACGCCATCGACCACCAGCGCCAGGCCCAGCCACAGCAGGCAGGCCTTGGGCGAGTTTTCCAGCAGCGCCAGGGTGGCCAGGAAGGCCAATACCACACCGGTGGCGGTAAAGCCGTGGGCGCCCCAGGCTTTGAGTCTGGCTACATGCAGGGTCGATATCACGGGCGGTTCTCCAAAAGGTGAAACGGGGCAGCCGACAACGTGACGCCGTCGAGTCTGGCCAGGGAATGCAGGTATCGACCGGGAAGGGGAGGATATGGTTCACCGCCCGGCGTAAGTCTAAGCGTAGCAAGCGCGCGCGGTTTCGGCATCAGCCTTGACGGAACACCAGGGCCTTGAGGCCACTTTGTGCATCAATATCCGGAAATTCCGGCGGGTTTTCCAGACGTTCGACAAAGCGCAGCCCCGGTGCCTCGCGGGTCACGCCGTCGATCAGGAAGTCTTCACCGAAGGCCGGGTCGTTCATGCAGGCCAGCACCGTGCCTCGCGCCGTCAACAAGTCCGGCAGGCGGCGCAGCACGCGCTGGTAGTCCTTGGTCAGCAGGAAACTGCCTTTCTGGAACGATGGCGGGTCGATGATCACCAGGTCATAGGGGCCGCTGTGGGTGACCTTGGCCCAGGACTTGAACAGGTCGTGGCCGAGGAACGTCACCTGGCTCAGGTCGTGGCCGTTCAGGCGATGGTTGTCGCGACCCCGGCTGAGGGCGCCACGGGCCATGTCCAGGTTCACCACATGGTCGGCGCCGCCTTCGATGGCCGCCACGGAGAAACCGCAGGTGTAGGCGAACAGGTTGAGGACGCGCTGGCCCTTGGCTTGTTCACGCACCCAGTTACGCCCGTAGCGCATGTCGAGGAACAGCCCGCTGTTCTGTTTTTTACCCAGATCGATCAGGTAACGCAGGCCGCCTTCGGTGATGGTCAGCTCATCGACGGGGTTGCCCACCAGCCATTCGGTGGTGCTTTGCGGCAGGTAGCGGTGTTGCAGGGCGACGGTGTGGGCGCTCAACTGCGCTTGCAGCAACTGCTTCAGGGCTTCCAACTGTTCAGCTTCCGGCTCCTTGAACAGCGAAACCAGCACCACGCCTTGCAACCAATCCACCGTCAGTTGCTCCAGGCCCGGCCAGCAGCGCCCACGGCCGTGGAACAGGCGCCGGGTTTCGCCGGGCGGGGTCGCCAGGGCGGTGAGCAGGTGGGCGTGCAGGGTGGCAAGGGCGTCTGGGTTCATCGTTTAACGTCGTTCGTTGAGCGGGCGGCATTTTAAACACAATGGCGAGGTTTCGGGGGGCTTGAGCACAACGTGCTGAGGAAAGGCGGATTGCCAGTGAATCATGCTCAAAATTCAGACTTGTCCGCCGGATTACAGGCAAAAAATCCTTTGACGCCGACATAAACTGGAAAAAAAGCCCGGAGGTGCCCATGAACGGTTTTGCGAGCGCGGTGAATCACACAGCCCTGGATCAACAAGAGTTGGACGAGTGGCGCGACGCCCTTGCGTCCCTGGTCGCCAACGCCGGCCCCGCGCGGGCCCGGCAGATCCTCGACTTGCTGGCCCGTGAAGGCAGCGCGCCGCCCATCGACTGGAAACCGCGCCACGGCACGCCCTATATCAATAGCATCAGCGTCGCGCAGCAACCGGCGTTCCCGGGCGACCTCGCCACCGAAGAGCGCCTGGCCTCGCTGGTGCGCTGGAATGCCCTGGCCATGGTGGTGCGGGCCAACCAGGCCTACGGTGAACTCGGCGGGCATATCGCCAGCTACGCCAGTGCGGCGGATTTGTTCGAGGTGGGCTTCAACCACTTTTTCCGCGCGCGCAACGACGGTTTTGGCGGCGACCTGGTGTTCTATCAGCCCCATTCCGCCCCAGGCATCTATGCGCGGGCGTATCTGGAAGGCCGCCTGAATGAACACGACCTGGCCCACTATCGCCAGGAAATCGGCGGCCCCAAGGCCGGCGCGCGCGGGCTGTCGAGCTATCCCCATCCGTGGTTGATGCCTGATTTCTGGCAGTTCCCCACGGGGTCGATGGGAATCGGCCCCATCAGCTCGATTTTCCACGCGCGTTTCATGCGCTACCTGCAACACCGCAACCTGCTCGACACCACCGACCGCCACGTCTGGGGCGTGTTTGGCGACGGGGAAATGGACGAGCCGGAAAGCATGTCCGCCCTGACCCTGGCAGCCCGCGAAGGCCTGGACAACCTGACCTGGGTGGTCAACTGCAACCTGCAGCGCCTCGACGGCCCGGTGCGGGGCAATGGGCGGATCATCGACGAGCTGGAAGCGCTGTTCGCCGGTGCCGGCTGGAACGTGATCAAGCTGGTCTGGGGCTCGGACTGGGACGCCTTGCTGGCCAAAGACGCGGATGGCTCGCTGGTGAACACCCTGTCGCAAACGGTTGACGGCCAGTTCCAGACCTTCGCCGCCAAGGACGGCGCCTACAACCGTGAGCACTTTTTCGGCCAGAGTGACTCCCTGGCCAGACTCGTGGCGGGCATGAGCGACGAACAGATCGACCGCCTCAAGCGCGGCGGCCACGACATGGTCAAGATCCACGCGGCCTACCATGCGGCGCGGCGGGGTCAAGGGCAAGCCCACGGTGATCCTCGCCCAGACCAAGAAGGGTTTCGGCATGGGCGAGGCGGGGCAGGGCAAGATGACCACGCACCAGCAGAAGAAGCTTGATCGCGAGGCGTTGATCGCCTTTCGCAATCGCTTCCAACTGCCGCTGAGCGATGAGCAGACCGAGTCCCTGAGCTTCTTCAAACCGGCCGATGACAGCCTTGAAATGCGCTACCTGCACCAGCGCCGCCACGCACTCGGCGGCTATGTCCCCAGTCGCAGCCAGCACGCCGCAACGGTCAACGTGCCGCCCGTGGCAGGCTACGGCGGTTTTGCCACGGCGGCCGACGGCAAGGAAATGTCCACCACCATGGCCTTTGTGCGCATGCTCACCCATCTGCTCAAGGACCCGGCCTTGGGGTCCGCGCATCGTGCCCATCGTCGCCGACGAGGCGCGTACCTTTGGCATGGCCAATCTGTTCAAGCAGATTGGTATCTATTCCAGCGTCGGCCAGCGCTACGAGCCGGAAGACATCGGCTCGATCCTCAGCTACCGCGAAGCCACCGACGGGCAGATCCTCGAAGAAGGCATCAGCGAACCCAGCGCCATCAGCTCCTGGGTCGCAGCGGCCACCAGCTACTCGGTGCATGGCCTGCGCATGCTGCCGTTCTACATCTATTACTCGATGTTCGGCTTTCAGCGCGTGGGCGACCTGATCTGGGCCGCCGCCGACCAGCGCGCCCGTGGCTTCCTGCTCGGCGCGACGGCGGGGCGCACCACCCTGGGTGGCGAAGGCTTGCAGCATCAGGACGGCAGCAGCCATCTCATGGCCGCCACCGTGCCCAACTGCCGCGCCTACGATCCGGCGTTCGCCGGGGAGTTCGCGGTGATCCTCGACCATGGCATGCGCCAGATGCTGGAACACGAGGTGGACGAGTTCTACTACGTGACCCTGATGAACGAAAACTACCCGCAGCCGAGTCTGCCAGAGGGCGTGGAAGCGGGGATTATCAAGGGCATGTACCGCCTGGAGGGCGCGCCCGATGTCCAGGTGCGCCTGCTGGGTTCCGGCACGCTGGTACGCGAGGTGCAAGCGGCGGCACGGTTGCTGGCGGACGATTGGCAGGTGACCAGCGCAGTGTTCAGCGTCACCAGCTACAGCGAACTGGCCCGGGACGCGCGGGAGGTGGAGCGGTGGAATCGCCTGCATCCGCAAGAGGCTGCACGCCTCAGCCATTTGACTGCATGCCTGCCCAAGGGCGCGCCGGTAGTTGCTGTGTCGGACTATGTGCGGGCGGTGCCGCAGATGGTGGGTTCGTACATCGGTTCCAGCTATACCGTGTTGGGTACCGACGGGTTCGGCCGCAGTGATACCCGCGCTGCGTTGCGCGACTTCTTTGAGGTGGATCGGTATCACATCGTACTGGCGGCGCTGACGGCGTTGGATACGCGGATGGGTCAGCAGGCGATTGAGAAGTACGGCTTGCAGACAGAGCGTGATCCGTCCTGGATCTCCTGAACAAACGAGATCAACTGTGGGAGCTGGCTTGCCTGCGATGGCGGTGTACCAGTCGATAAATGTGCTGACTGACACTCTGTCATCGCAGGCAAGCCAGCTCCCACAGGGGTTTTGTGCTGTGGCTTAGAAGGTGGCGATCATGGCCGGCCCAAACGCTTCCTTGAGGAAGCCTGGGGCGATATAGCGCTCGTAGTGCGCTTCGGACAACAGGAAAAACTCGCGGTCGATGGCATCCCGCAAGTCAGCCAGCTGCCGCTCACGAAACTCCGGCAGCAACGCCAACCCATACGCATCCAGCCTGGAAATCACCCGCGCCCCCCGGGCGATCAACTGGTACGCCCAGCAATACGGCGACTGGTGCGGCATAAAGCGGATCTTGCGGTTCTCCAGTTGCTGGCGCAGCAGGTGCGGATCAAACACCTCCAGCTTGCTGGCCATCACCTGCACCAGCAATTGCTCCAGGCGCAGCCACACCGCCTGTTTTTCCTCGGCGTTGTAGCCGTTCCACTGGATCACTTCGTGGTGATAACGCTTGCAGCCCCGGCAGACCAGGTCACCGTAGACGGTGGAGCACAGGCCGATGCAGGGGGTCTTGATGGTCTGGTTGGGCATAAGTGGCTTGCTTGCAAAATCTGGAGAACACCGAAAACCAATGTGGGAGCGGGCTTGCCCGCGATAGCAGTCTGTCAGTCACCGCATCTTGATGCTGACCCACCGCCATCGCGGGCAAGCCCGCTCCTACATGTTTAATCCCAGCTCAGCGCGCCGCCAGTCTGGTACTCGATCACACGGGTCTCAAAGAAGTTCTTCTCTTTCTTCAAGTCCATGATCTCGCTCATCCACGGGAACGGGTTGGTCGTCCCTGGGTATTCTTCCTTCAAGCCAATCTGCGACAGGCGACGGTTGGCGATGAACTTGAGGTAGTCCTCCATCATCGCGGCGTTCATGCCCAGTACGCCGCGCGGCATGGTGTCGCGGGCGTATTCGATTTCCAGCTGGGTCCCTTGCAGGATCATCTGGGTCGCTTCTTCCTTCATCTCGGCATCCCACAGGTGTGGGTTTTCGATTTTGATCTGGTTGATCACGTCGATACCGAAGTTCAGGTGCATCGACTCGTCGCGCAGGATGTACTGGAACTGCTCGGCCACGCCGGTCATCTTGTTGCGGCGGCCCATGGACAGGATCTGGGTGAAGCCGCAGTAGAAGAAGATGCCTTCAAGGACGCAGTAGTAGGCGACCAGGTTGCGCAGCAGTTCCTTGTCGGTGTCGACGGTGCCGGTTTCGAACTTCGGATCGGAGATCGAACGGGTGTACTTCAGGCCCCCAGGCGGCTTTTTTCGCCACCGATGGAATCTCGTGGTACATGTTGAAGATCTCGCCTTCATCCATGGCCAGGGATTCGATGCAGTACTGGTAGGCGTGGGTGTGGATGGCCTCTTCGAAGGCCTGGCGCAGGATGTACTGGCGGCACTCCGGGTTGGTGATCAGGCGGTATACGGCCAGCACCAGGTTGTTCGCGACCAGGGAGTCGGCGGTGGAGAAGAAGCCCAGGTTGCGCATGACGATGCGACGCTCGTCGTCGGTCAGGCCTTCGGGGTTTTTCCACAGGGCGATGTCGGCGGTCATGTTGACCTCTTGCGGCATCCAGTGGTTGGCGCAGCCGTCGAGGTACTTCTGCCAGGCCCCAGTCGTACTTGAACGGCACGAGTTGGTTGAGGTCGGCGCGGCAGTTGATCATGCGCTTTTCGTCAACGGCGACACGGGCGGAGGCGCCTTCGAGTTCGGCGAGGCCTTCGGCGATGTCGAGTTTGTCGAGGGCAGCCTTGGCGCGGATGATCGCGGCGGAGTCGTTGGCGGTCACGTTACGGGCTTCCAGCGCGGCGGCAGCGCCGGCACCGTCGAGACGGTCCATGTTGGCTTCGCTGGCGTGGCCGGCGTTGGCGCCCTTGATCACCGCTGCACCGGTGTCTTCGTTGTCGACTTCATCCCAACTCAGCATTGAAATACTCCTTCCTGGTCTGTTCTGACGGCGTGTGAACCCGTCCAAAAATATGCGGTTTGCAGGCTACTAGGCATTGAAATACTGCGCAGAGTGTGGTCGGTAAATACCGATGCTGCACACTATGTAGTGGTCTGTTTTGTTTGTGGGCACACTATATGGTGTGTAACAAGACTGGTCAACGCACAAGATGTGCGGTCTTGGGTCGCTGCCAGTCTTCAGTCACGTCAGGACCAGGGCTTAGAAATCCGCGATAAATTGCACCCCACCCACCACCGCGCCACGGGTTTGCGTCAGCCCACCGGGGTACTTCACGTATTGCAGGTTGGGCCGCACCATCAGCCATGTTGTTGCCTGCACGCCGTAGTTGATCTCGTAACTGTATTCGCGGCGTTGCTCTGGGACATAGAGCGGGTCGTCAATGGACGTCACGCCATTCGCCGCATTGAGCATTTGCGTGTTGCGCGTGTAACGGTCGCTGACCTGCAGCTTCGATGCGCCCACGCCGAAGGTGTCATCGGGACGTGAATCGAACGGGCCTCGGTAAATCAAACCGACCTGGATCAGGTTCTTGATCACGCTTTTGTCCGGGTCATTCACCGTGAGGTTGGCGAACACGTTGAGCCCGCGCTTGTTGTTGCCGTCTACCGTGGTCAATTGCTGCTGGCCGGACAGCCACCAGCCACTGTTGCTGGAGTACATCCGGTAAGGTTTTTGCGAGCTGGCGGCGTAGTTGCCGTCGGCGTCCTTGAGCATGTCCTTGGTGTCGGCGTTGGCGTAGTAATAGCCGGCGTGGTACTCCGAATTCAGCCCATCAATGTGCCCTTTCCAGATCGCTTCGATGGGGAAACTGGTGCCTTGGGAACCGCTGATAAACGGTTTGAAGCCGTTACTGGCTTCGGCGTTGCCCGGGTTCTTGTCATACGCGCCGACCTGCAGGGCGAATGCGTCCGTGAACTGGTACTTGGCGCGCACCGCCCACTGGCTGATGGGGAAGCTGTTCCACACGCCATTCCAGTTGCCTTCCTGGGAACCGCACAGGGTCACGTTCTGGAATTCGCAGGGGAACTGGTCGAAGTCTTCGCCGTGGCCGAAACGCCCGAGTTTCAGGGCGAATTTCCTGTCGAAGAACTTCTGCTCATACCAGAACTGCGACAACCGCCAGGCGTTGCCGCCGCCGAACACTTCCATGGTCGAGGTCAGCCCGGTGGCGTTGGGGTGGTGGACGCGGTCGTTGGTGATGTCCTTGCCATGGCGCTCGCCGATGCCGATGCGCAAGGTCGCGTCCTGCCAGCCGAGGAGTTTTTGCAGGTCCATGTCCACGCCGAGGATCAGTTGATCGCTCCAGCGTGCCGTGGTGTGGGAGTCGTAGCCGCCACCGAGGTTGGAACCGACTTCGCCGACGTATTTGAGGGTGAAGTCGTAGCCCTGTTCGGCCAGTTGCGGGCGCAGGCCGTTCCAGTCGCCGAGCATGGCGGGGGCGCTGTAGGCGCAGGTGGAGAGGGCGCTACAGAGCAGGGCCAGGGGGTAGGTGGTGCGCATGGGAAAGCTCCTTGGATTGTTGTTTTTATGGAATTTCAGGCACAGAGATCCCCTGTGGGAGCGGGCTTGCCCGCGATGGCAGTGTGTCAGTCAGCACATTCATGTCTGACCCACTGCTATCGCGGGCAAGCCCGCTCCCACATTGGAACTGTGTTGGGGGAGCGAGCGGGGTGTTATTGGAGGTTTACGTAGAGGCCGCCATCGACCAGCAAGGACGCACCGGTCACATAACGCGCCATGTCCGAGGCCAGGAACACAATCGGCCCCGCCACATCGTCCGGTTCACCGAGGCGGCCCAGCGGTGTCCGCGAGGTCATATAGGCGAGCTTCTCCGCATCCGCCAGATCCTCTTTGTTGATATCCGTGGCAATCGTCCCCGGCAGCACCGAGTTGCAACGAATCCCGTACGGCCCCAGGGCAATCGCGCAGGATTGCATCAGCGAATGCAGGCCGGCCTTGGTTGGCGTGTAGTGGGTTTGCATGCCGCCGCCCACCAGGGCGCTGATGGAGCTGACCGCGATGATTGCGCCGCCCCCGGCCCTGGTTTTTCATCTGGTTGGCCGCCGCCTGCACGGCGAAGTAGGCGCCGTTGAGGTTGGTGTTGACGGTCTTCAGGTAGACCTCGCGGGGCATGTCGAGGAACGAGTGGAACGGGCAGATGCCGGCGTTGTTGACGAACACGTTGACGCTGCCAAAGGCCTTCACCGCGCCGGCCACCAGCTTGTCGCCGGTGTCCGGGTCGGCCGCGTCGCCGCCCACTTCGATGGCTGCGCCGCCAAACGCTTTTATCTCCTCGATCAACGAATACGCCGCTTCACGGCCCTGGCCGCTGCCGCTGTGGCCGATTACGACGCGGGCGCCCTGGCGCGCACATTCACGGGCGGCGGCGCGGCCGATGCCACGGGAGGCACCGGTGATGATCACGGTTTTATCTGCAAGCAACATAACAACACTCCTTCAAAAATAAGCGGCCCTCAGCCGAGGTAATTGCCGTAGCCGACCATGGCGATTGCGCCGAGGATCACCGCGATCCCGGCCACCAGCACGCCTTTGTTGGCGGCACTGGTGCCGTGCCATTCGCGGAAATACAGGCCCCAGCAGTTGGACACGATGATGATGAATGACATGTGCAGCACCCACGAACTGGCGTCGTTCTGCAGGCGGCTTTCGCCCATGCCGTAGAAAAAGAACTGCAAGAACCACAGCGTGCCGGCGACCGCCACCAGCAGGTAGTTGCCCAGCAGCGGGGTGCTGCGGTCGGTGTAGTTGTGGAAGGTGCGGTTGCGCCAGTTCAGCCACAGGCACCAGAGGCCGTTGGTGGTCAGGCCGCCCCACATGATCACCATGAAGGTCACGTTGTTCTGGAACAGGCTGTTGGCGCCATGCTCCACCGCAGCGGCCGCGAGTGGGCGCCCGGCGGAAATGCCGTAGCTGAAACAGGCACTGAGCACGCCGGAGATCACCGCCACCAGCATGCCCTTGCCCAGGGAAAACTCGCTGACACTGGCAAACTTCACCGCCTGGGACACTTCCCGTTCCTTGATCAGCCCGGCCTTGCCGCACACCGCGATGCCGACCAGCGACACCGCCACGCCCCACAGCACCCAATGGCCGCCCTGGGAAGCCAGCATTGAGGTCAGCGTGCCTTCGGTGGCGTCGGTGAACAGGTCGCGGTACAGCGCCGGCATCAGGGCGCCGAGGGCCGAGGTGAGGCCCATGATCAGCGACATGCCGAGGGACAGGCCGAGGTAGCGCATGGTCAGGCCAAACGTCAGCCCGCCGATGCCCCACAACACGCCGAACATATAGGTCCACAGCAAGGTGCTGGTGTCGGCATCACGCAGGATCTGCACCCAGCCCGGCACCGTCAATTGCGCGGCAATCAGCGGCACGATCAGCCAGGACACCAGGCCACCGGTGATCCAATAACTTTCCCAGGCCCAGCCGCGGACCTTCTTGTAGGGGATGTAGAAACTGCCGGAAGCGAAGCCGCCGATAAAGTGCAGAATCACACCGAGGAGAATGATTTCCACGTAGTCGAATCCTTTTTATTGTTGTTGTGGGCTTGATTGGTCAGGGGCGCGTGAGGTGGAACATGGGCTGTAGATCGACGCTGATCGGCGAGGCATCCGCATGGCTGGGCATGATGTCCTGCATGTGGTTCCACCAACGCTGCATCAGCGCGGTGCCGGGCAGTTCATCCAGGCCGTGGGCGTCTTCGTGAGTGAGCACGGCGAACAGCGCGTTGCTCGATTCATCGAGGAAAATCCGGTAATCCACCACGCCGGCGTCCAGCAGGGCCTGGGCCAGTTCGGGCCAGATCTCATCGTGGCGCTTGCGGTATTCATCGGCCTGGCCGGGGTTGAGGTTCATGCGAAAGGCGCGGGTCTGCATCACTGGGCTCCTGCGTCGGGGGTGTAGACCCGGACGGCGTTGTGCACGAAGAATTTGCTTTGCACCGCCGCGGGTTTGTCGGCCATGCAGCCTTTGACCAGGCCCAGGGTGGTGGCGAAATCCGCGAGGTGATCGCTGTTGGGCCAGTCGCTGCCAAAGAAGCAACGGTCTTCACCAAAGGCCTCCCACAGCACGGCCAGGCGGTCGTTGTAGAACGCCGTGTCGCTGATCAAACCCAGGGGGCCGACTTGCGGGATTTCCGCCAGTTTGGCGAACACATTCGGCCGCTCGGCCAGGCGCAGCAGGTCGGCGTGATACGCCGCTTCTTCGCCGGTGGGCACCTGGGCGTTGGGCAGGTGGTCGACGATGATGCGCAGCTCGGGCAAGGCATCGCTCAGGTGCAACAAACCCTTGATCAAACGCGGGTTCGGGTTGGCGCTGTCCAGGCTGCGGCCGGTGGCGGCGAGTTCGCGCAGGCCGTCGATAAAACCGGGGCGGGTCTGGTCCAGCAGCAGGTCGCGGTCCCACAGGTTGCCGTAGCGCAGGCCGAGGAACAGCGGCTCGTCGGCCAGCGCTTCGAGGTCATGGGCGAAGTCCGCGTGCAACGGGTCGAGGTTGCCGACAAAGCCGAGCATGCGCGGGTCGCTGCGCAGGGTGTGCAGCAGCCAGTGGTTGTCGTCGCGCCACGGGCTGGCTTCCACGGCAATCGCACCAACCACGTTGTGCGGCGCGGCCAGCGCCCAGTAATCCGCCGGCAGATGCGCGGCGTACAAGCGGTTGCCCGGCTCGGGCCAGGGGATGCCTTGGGGCCGGCGCGGGTCGAACAGGTGCAGGTGGCTGTCGATGATCGGGCCGCTGTAGGGCGTCAGGGGCATGGGGGGCAGTCCTTATCGCAAGCACATTGGGAAGGGCCCGCACGCTACCGTGAGCGGGCCCGTTTAACCAGATCAGCTCTGCAGGTACACCACGTGGGTATGGGTGTATTCGTACAGGCCATGCTTGCCGTCGGCCCCGCCGATCCCGGATTTGCGCACGCCGGCATGGAAGCCTTGCATGGCTTCGAAGTTCTCGCGGTTGACGTAGGTTTCACCAAAGTCGAGCTCGCGCACCGCGTGCATCGCCTTGCCCAGGTCGCGGGTGTAGATCGACGAAGTCAGGCCGTAGTCGCAGTCGTTGGCCAGGGCGATGGCTTCGTCGAGGTCGTCGACAATCTGGATCGGCAGCACCGGGCCGAAGATCTCTTCGCGCATGATCTCCATGTCGGCGCGGCAGCCGGCCAACACCGTCGGCTGGAAGTGAAAGCCTGCGCCCAGGTCGGCGATCTGCCCGCCCGTGATCAAGCTGGCGCCCTGGCTCAGCGCGGTGCGCACCTTGCGGTTGACGTTGTCCAGGCCCTGGCGGTTGATCAGCGGGCCCATCTCCATATCGGCCTGGGCCAGCGGGTCGCCATAGCGCGTGGCGGCCATCGCCGCGCTGATGCGTTCGATGAACTGGTCGGCGACCTTGCGCTCCACGTACACCCGCTCGGCGCAGTTGCACACCTGGCCGGTGTTGATGATGCGTGAGTCGCGGATGGCTTTGACCGCCAGGTCCAGGTCGGCGTCGGCCAGCACAATGGCCGGCGCCTTGCCACCCAGTTCGAGGTTGAGCTTGGTGATGTTCGGCGCGGCGGCGGCCATGATTCGCGAACCGGTGGCGACGCTGCCGGTAAAGCTGATCATGTCCACGCCCTGGTGCGCGGTGAGGGCGCCGCCGACCTGGCCGTCGCCGCACACCACGTTGAACACGCCGGCGGGCAGGTCGGTTTCGGCGACGAGCCTGGCGAATTCAAAGCAGTTGTTCGGCGTTTCTTCGCTGGGCTTGATCACGATGGTGTTGCCGGTGAGCAGCGCCGGCGCCATTTTGCGGGCGATGAGGAAGAACGGGAAATTCCACGGCAGGATGCCGGCCACCACGCCCAGCGGCTTGCGGAACAGGAAGATGTTTTCGTTCGGGCGGTCGCTGGTGATGATCTCGCCTTCGATGCGTCGCGCCCACTCGGCCATGTAGTCGAGGTAGTCGGCGGTGAAGTTCACCTCGACTTCGGCCAGCCCGCTGACCTTGCCTTGTTCCAGGGTGATGGTGCGCGCCAGGTGCGCCACATTTTCACGCAGCTTGGCGGCGATCCGGCGCAGGTGCCCGGCGCGTTCGATGGCCGGTTTGCGCGCCCAGTCTGTTTGCGCCTGGCGTGCGGCGGCGAGGGCCTGGTCCACATCGGCGGCGTTGGACGCCGGCACCTTGGACAGCAGCGCGCCGGTGGCTGGGTTGAGCACGTCGATGTGGGTTTCGCTCGCGACGAAGCGGCCGTTGATGAAGTTCTGGTACACGGGAACGGATGACATGGGCAGCTCCTTAGTAGGTACGCGACGGGGCTTTGTTTTCGCCCACCCGGGCGATAACGGGCGAGGGTGGCCAGGGCGCTCTGGCGCAGCAGGCTGATGTCGATGGCCACCGCGATAAAGCGGCAACCCCAGGCCTGGTAGCGGCGGGGCGTCGTCTTCATTGGGCGCGAGGATGCCGCAGACTTTGCCAGCGGCGAGGGTGGCGTCCACCGCGTGCTTGATCCGCTCCTGCACCTCAGGATGGCCGGGGTTGCCGGCGTGGCCGAGGCCGATGGACAGGTCGGCCGGGCCGATGAATACCGCGTGCACGCCTTCGACGGCGGCAATCGCGGCGACGTTTTCCACCCCCAGGCGCGACTCCACTTGCACGATCAGGCACAGCTCTTCATGGGCGGTGGTGAGGTAGTTGTCGACGCCGTCCCAGCGGGTGGCGCGGGTCAGGCCGCCGCCGACGCCACGGATGCCGTGGGGCGGGTAACGCATGGCACGCACCAGGGCCTGGGCCTGTTCGGCGGTTTCGACCATGGGGATCATCAGCGTCTGCGCGCCAACATCGAGCAGTTGCTTGATCAGGTTGGCGTCGCCATTCACTGCGCGTACTACAGGCGCGGTGGCGTAGGGTGCCACGGTCTGCAATTGGTTGAGCACGCTGGGCACGGTGTTCGGCGCGTGCTCGCCGTCGATCAGCATCCAGTCGTAACCGAGGCTGGCGACGATTTCGGCGGCGTAGCCGGTGGCGAAACCGGCCCAGATGCCGTATTGCGTGGCGTCGTTGGCCAAGGCGGCCTTGAAGCCGTTGCGGGGCATGTGCATGGCAGGTTTCCTCAGCGGTTGTAGGGACGGTGCAGTTGGCAATCCGGGTTCAGGTCAACGCCGAAGCCGGGTTTGTCCAGCGCCGACAGACGCATGCGGCCATTCACCGGCACCGGCTCGCCGAGCAGCTGCGGGTGGAACATCGGCACCACTTCATCGGCCTTCGGCGCCATCATCAGGAACTCGGCGAACGGGCTGTTATGGCGGGTGGCGACGAAGTGGTAGCTGTACACCGAGGAACCGTGGGGCACGACCATGGCGTTGTGCGCATCGGCGAGGGCGGAGATTTTCACCAGTTCGGTGAGGCCGCCGCACCAGCCGACATCCGGCTGGATAATGTCGCAGCAGCCCATTTCCAGGAGCATGCGGAAACCCCAGCGCGTGGCTTCGTGTTCGCCGGTGGTCACCAGCATGCCCTTGGGCACGTTGTTGCGCAGGGCGGCGTAGCCCCAGTAATCGTCCGGCGACAGCGCTTCTTCGATCCACTTGAGGCCGTGCTCATGGGCGCCGATCGCCAGTTTGGTCGCGTAGTTCAGGTCCAGGCTCATCCAGCAATCGAGCATCAGCCAGAAGTCCGGGCCGACCCGCTCGCGCATGGTCGCCAGTTCTTCGAGGTTTTTGCGCAGGCCTGCTTCGCCTTCGCTGGGGCCGTGGTGCAGGGGCATCTTGCCGCCAATAAAGCCCATCTTTTGCGCCAGGTCGGGGCGTGCGCCGGTGGCGTAGAACTGCAATTCATCACGCACTGCGCCGCCGAGCAGCTGGTGCACCGGTTCCTGGCGCAGTTTGCCGAGCAGGTCCCACAGCGCCAGGTCGACGCCGGAGATCGTGTTGATCACCAGGCCCTTGCGCCCGTAGTAGAGGGTGGACTGGTACATCTGGTCCCAGATCTTTTCGATGTCGGTGACGCGGGCGCCTTCGATGAAACGCGCCAGGTGTTTCTCGACGATATAGGCAGCCGGTTCGCCGCCGGTGGTCACGGCAAAACCGACGGTGCCGTCGCTGGCTTCGATCTCCACCACCAGGGTGCCGAGCACGTTGATGCCGAAGCTGCGGCGGCTCTGGCGGTACTCCGGGTATTTGCTCATCGGCGTGGAGATATGGTCGTCGATCCAGTGGCCGTCGCCCTGGTCGTGGTAATCGGCGCCGCCGCCGCGCAGTACAAAGGCGCGCACGTGTTTGATAGTGAGGTTGCCCATGGTGTGACTCCTGGAGTTAAACAGTGGCCGGCGTGTTCGACGCTTTAGGGCCGGGTGAATGGATGCCCAGTACCAGCAACGCAGCCAGTACCGTGGTGGCGGACAGCAGGTACAGACCGGCCGCCGGGGAATGGAAGGCGCCTTCGGCCCAGTGCTTGAGCACCGGCGCGATAAAGCCGCCGAGGGCGCCGAAGGAATTGATCAGCGCAATGCCGGCTGCGGCGGCGCTGCCGGCCAGGTAGCTCGATGGAAAGGTCCAGAACACCGGCTGCACCGCGATAAAACCGGAGGCGGCAAAACACAGGGCGAGCATGCCCAGCAGCGGGCTGGCAAAGGTCACCGAACAGGCGATGCCAGCGGCGGCCATCAGCAGGGTCAGGCAGGCGGTTTGCCGACGCAGGCCGGTGCGGTCGGAATAGGCCGGAATCCACCAGGCCGCAAACAGCGCGCACACCCACGGAATCGCCGAGACCAGCCCGACCATCAGGCCGACCTTGGTGCCGAGCAGGCCACCGACCTGGGTCGGCAGGTAAAACACCACGCCGTACACACTGGCCTGGATCAGCAGGTACACCAGGCACAGGTACAGCACCGAGGGTTGGCACAGCACGTTGAGCAGGCTGCGGCCGTGGGAGGTTTTGTGTTGGTCTTCGCTGTCGAGCAGGGCCTGGATTTGCTGGCGCTCATCCACGCTGAGCCACTTGGCGTCGGCGGGGCGGTTGTCCAGGTAGAAGTAGGCCCAGATGCCCACCACCGAGGCCATCAGGCCTTCGACGGCGAACAGCCACTGCCAGCCGTGGAGGCCGGCCCAGCCGTCCATTTCCAGGAGCAGGCCGGACAACGGGCTGCCAAAGATGAACGCCAGCGGCGCGCCAAAGTAGAAGAAGCCCATGGCCTTGCCGCGCACGGCCTGGGGGAACCAGTAGGTGAGGTAGAGGATCACGCCGGGGAAGAAGCCGGCTTCGGCCACACCCAGCAGGAAGCGCAGGATGTAGAAACTGGTCTCGTTATGGGCAAACACCATCGCGGCCGAGATCAGGCCCCAGCTGACCATGATCCGGCACATCCACAGGCGGGCGCCGACACGGTGCAGGATCAGGTTGCTCGGCACTTCCAGCAGCGCGTAGCCGACAAAGAACACGCCGGCGCCAAAGGCAAACGCGGCATCGCTCAAGCCGGTGTCGGCCTGGAAGGCTTGCTTGGCAAACCCGACGTTGGCGCGGTCGAGAAACGCCATGATGTACATCAGCAGCAGGAAGGGCAGCAGCCGCCAGGAAATCTTGGCGAGCAGGGGCGCGGGCAGGGTTTTCATAGGGGCAGTCCAGTGTTTTGTTCTTATGGGCCGGACTGTACGGCGGCCGAGCAATGCGCTACAAATCGAATCTCGCTTACAAGTGATAACCTCAGGGTATCGATAAGAAAGGTGAAAATGCGTAGTCCCAGCCTGTTCAACCGTTTGCGCTACAAGCACCTGCATATGCTGGTGGCCCTCAGTTCCAGCCAGAACCTGCACCGGGCGTCCCAGGCCCTGAACATGTCGCAACCGGCGGCCACGCGCATGCTGCGCGAGATCGAGGACATGTTTGGCTGCGACCTGTTCGAGCGTTTGCCACGGGGCATGCGCCCCACGGCCCTGGGCCAGGAACTGATCCGCTTTGCCGAATCGGCCCTGAGCGGCCTCGACCGTTGCGCCGAAGACCTGATGGCGCGCCAGCAGGGCGGTTATGGCTACCTGTCCATCGGCACCATCATGGGCGCCGCGCCGGACCTGGTGATGGACTGCATCGCGCAGATCAAGGCGCTCAACCCGCAACTGCGCATCCGCATCATGGGGGACACCAGCGACCAGGTGATCCAACTCCTGGAACAGGGTCGCATCGACCTGGCCATCACCCGCCGCAACGCTGCCACCGACAGCGAGCACTACAATTTCGAACCCCTGGGCAACGAACGCATGCTGGTGGTGGTGCACGCCGGCCACCCGCTGGCCCAGCGCGAGCACGTGCCGCTGGCGGAGCTGGTGCGCGACTGGCCGTGGATCCTGCAACCGCAAAGCAGCCCGGCGCGGATCGGTTTCGATCAGGCGCTGCAAGACCTGGCGTTGCCGAGCCCGGCGGACATCATTGAATGCAGCTCGGTGTATTCCATGCAGCAGCTGATCCAGCTGACGGACGCGGTGATGGTGCTGTCGGAAAGTGCCCTGCGCGACTATCTGAAAATGGGCCTGGTGGTGGCCCTGCCGGTTGCGCTGGATGTGCGCCTGGCGCCGTTTGGCCTGTTGTTGCGCAAGGGCGAAGGGGTGGGGCGTGAGTTGGCGTTGTTTATCGACTTGCTGCGGCAGAAGGCGGCGTTGTTGTAGGACGCGGAGCGTCCTGGGCGGCATTCCCACGCAAAGCGTGGGAACGATCAGTTGAAAAGATCGTGGTGTGGCGTGGCGATATTAAATAGAATGAATCTCATTTGAGACATGATCGCGCCGCGCAGGTTTGCTTGCCATGAATGATGTTGTCGCCCCCGAACTGACGCTGTCGAGCCTGTACCGCGACCACCGCAGTTGGCTGGAAAGCTGGCTGCGCCGGCGCCTGGGCAATGCCTGGGATGCGGCGGACCTGAGCCAGGATACGTTTCTGCGGGTGCTCGCCAGCGCCCAGCCGATCGCGCAAATGCAGGAGCCACGGGCGTATCTGGTGACGGTGGGCAAGCGCCTGCTGGTCAACTTTCATCAGCGCCGCAGCCTGGAACAGGCCTATCTGAATGCGCTCGCCAGCTTGCCTGAGGCCTGCGTGCCGTCCCCCGAGCAACGCTGGCTGCTGCTGGAAACCCTGCAAGCCCTGGATGAATTGCTCGATGGCTTGCCGGTGTTGGTGCGTCGCGCGTTTTTGTGGAGCCAACTGGAAGGCCTGGGTTATCGCGAGATCGCCGAGCGCCTGGACGTGTCCGAGCGCACCGTGAAACGCTACATGGCGCAAGCCTACGAGCACTGCCTGCTGGTGGAGCTGTGAGCCGCGACGTTGCCCGTGCGGCAGCTCAATGGCTGGCGCTGCTGGAGTCGGGCACCGCCACCGAGGGTGATCACGCTGCGTTGCAACACTGGCGCGACAGCCACCCGCAGCACGAACAGACCTGGCAAAAAGCCCAGACCTTGCGCCAGCGCTTCGGCGGCTTGCCCCAGGCGCTGGCGATGGCCAGCCTCGACCGTCCGCAACCGGGCCGGCGTGCCGTGCTCAAGCGTGCGCTGGGCGTGGCGGCGTTGCTGCCGACCGCGTGGCTGATCAGCCGCCAGTTGCCCATCGAGGCATGGCGTGCCGACGTACATACCGCCACCGGCGAACGCAGACGCCTGCCGCTGGCCGATGGCAGCAGCCTGCAACTCAATACCGCCACGGCGGTGGATGTGGACCTGGCGCAGCGGCGCATCACCTTGGTGGACGGCGAACTGGCGTTGAACGTGCCGGGTAGCGCGGCGCTGACCGTGCACACACGCTACGGCGAGCTCACGCTGAGCCAGGCCGAGGTGTGTGTGCGGCAACTGGCCTCGGGGTGCCGGGTGTCGGTGCTCAAGGGCGCGGTGCAGGTGCGCGATCTCAATGGGCAGTTGGCGACATTGCACGCCGGTCAGCAGGCGCCGTTGAACGCCCGCGGGCTTGGCGCCTGGCTGCCGTTCGATGTGCTGCAACTGGGCTGGCGCGACGGCGTGCTGACTGCACAGGACCAAGGGCTGGGGTATTTCCTGCGGGAGCTGGAACGCTATCGTCCCGGGGTGTTGCGCTGGGAGCCGCGCCTGGAAGCGATGCGGGTGACCGGCAGTTTTCGCCTGGACGACACGGACCGCATCCTCAGCCTGCTGGCATCGACGCTGGGCTTCAAGGTGCAGGCGCGCACGCGGTATTGGGTCACCCTCAGTTGAGTCCTGTGCTGGGGTCACGTGCAATCTCTATATTCCTATTAGGTATAAATAAAGAGTTATATATTCCTTTTAAGTTTTTGCCCGCTGCGGCATCTTGAGGGCCTGCGCATTCGTGCGGATTGACCCAACAGCCAAAAGGAAAGCCGACATGACCATCAAAGCGATCAACGTGCGCAACCAGTTCAAGGGCGTGATCAAGGAAATCCTGCTGGGCGAAGTAGTGTCCGAAATCGACGTGCAAACCGCGTCCGGCATTGTCACTTCGGTGATCACCACGCGCTCGGTACGGGACCTGGAGTTGAAAGTGGGCAGCGAAGTGATTGCCTTTGTGAAGTCCACCGAAGTGTCCATCGCCAAGCTGTAAATGATGGCCCCCGTGCACAGGCGGGGGCCGGCTGGCCGGCGGTGATCAGTCGATACGTTCAAAGATCTGCTTGATCATCTCCGGGCTGAATACGCCTTTGCCGGTGCCTTCGACCAGGGTGAACGTGCCATCGGCGTTGACCTGCACCCCTGATGAACCGGCAATGCTCACCGAGACGCCGGGGCGTTCCTCAAGCAGCGCCTTCAGCGGCTGTTGACCGTGAAAAGTCTGCCCGATCACCGTGGCCATGCCTTGGGTGGACTGGGTATCGACACCGCCCACCAGGATCACCTTCCCACCGTTTTTCAATGAGTCTTGCAGCTTATCCAGCACGTGCCGGGTGCTGCCATCCAACAAACCAAATTCCAGGTTGCTGCCGGTCAGGTGCATCAGTGTCCGCGTCTGATAGGTGCTGCCGTTCCAGTCGGTCAGTACTGCCAGGGCCGAGCAGTCGCTGAGACTTCGGGTAATCAAGGGGGCATCGCCTTCGCTCAGGGTCATTGACTCGCCCATGGCGACAGACTGAGGGGCCGTCGTGGCCGGTGGACGTGGCAAGTCGTAGGGCCGCTTCGGCTTGTTGACGAGGGTGTCCACCCACTCCGGGTCCAGTGGGCGCATATCGGGTTTGGCGCCGGAGCGGATCCTCCAGCCAGCCTTGTCCCACTCTGCCAGGGTGGATCTGAGCCGCTGCGTATAGTCGGCAGCGGGGCAGGTGATGCCGGCCCAGGGGTCGACAATCCAGGCATCGGCCCAGATGGCTTCAGAGAAATCCAGCGTGCCATTGACCGTCGTACTTGGGCCGCCAACCACGGTGAACGAATGGGCGTCGCCGGCGCCCCATTCGTAGGCCCTGCCGCCACTTTTGCTGATGATGTCCCGGGCCAGCAGGGCCATCTCGCCGCAGTTGCCGGCGCCGGTCTTGATGATCAGGTCTCCCGCATTGGGCGCGCGCAGGTCGGCGGTGCGCAGCAACCATTCGCGGGTCATGTGGGCCGCGTCGGCTCTGGCCAGGTCCGCGGCGGAACGCACCTGGTTGCCCGGCCCAAGGCCGGTGGCGGTGAGGGCGTGGTCCACTGCAGCCTTGGCTTTTTCGGCATAGAACTGATTCTGCTGCTTGACCGGCCAGTTGGCGAACCCCGGCGGTTTTTCCAGGGGCGTGACCTTGTTGGGGCGCAAGGCGATATCCGGTGCACGGATGGCACTGGCGCGTTGCAGTTGGTAGACGACTTCACGCTGTTGCTCCTCGGTCAAACCTTTGCAGGCTTGCTTCAATTGATCGAGGTCGGCCTGGGTATAGCCGGCGTTTTCCAGTTGGGTGTAGGCGTCTTTGAGCCTGGGCAATGCCACCAGATCTGCATCCAGGCTGTGCGCGCCCTTGAACAGGCTCATGAATGCGCGATAGTCCTGCACCAGGGGCAAGTCGAGGGTGCTGCATTTTTTGAAGTTCAGCTCAGTGCTGTTTCCTTTACCCAGTGGCGCGTAATAGAACTCGGCAGTATCGGCCTCGATCACCAGGTATTGCCGCGTGCCCTGTGTCACCACCACACCTCGCAGCTGACGCTGATCATCGCTGATGTTGCTGATCTTGTTCAGCTTGACCACGCGCGTCTGTTGCGCAAACGGCCCCACGGGTTCGCCGGCGTTGAAGCCAAACCCCGGCTCCTTGACCAGCGTGCCGCGGATACGGCTCTTGTAGGTGATGCGTTCGGTGTTGGCCACCGGTATCAGTTGCGGGCCGGTTTCGCCATCGATCATCTTGTACAGGCGTTTTTCGTAGACCACCTGGCGTGCCTTGTTGAACAGGCCGACCTTGGACGGAAACAGCCGCACATGTTCTAGTGCCTGAAGCTGCGCCGCGTCGCCGGGCAGGTCGGCGATGAGTTTGGCGAAGCATTCGGTGTTCGCGCCGCGCCGGTTGCGGCCACCTGTGGCGGGCGCCGGGCAAACTGCCTCGACCTCCTCAAGGGGCGCGGCGCTATGGCCCGATTCCAGTTCGGTCAACTCACCGGGCCTGGCGTTTTGATAGCGATAGACCTTGTCGCCGTCCACCACGTCATAGCCGTTGCTGCGGGGCAGGGTGTAGGCGTTGTCACTGATGGGGTGGTCCATGACCTGGGCCTGGCGGCCATCGGCGAACACTTCCCGGCGCAACGGTTGCGTGACGGGGGCTTCAAACGCCTCTTCCTCGGCGATGCCGCCGCCCAGGGAGAACAGGCTGTTGAGTGCACCGTCGAGGGCGCTCGAGGTGCCTTGTTGGCGTTCTGCCTGGGTGTCGCCGGAAATGGCTTTTTCGGTCCCCAGTGTGGTCTGCGCCACTCCGATGGCCACGGCGGTACCGACGACAAGCGGCTCGCCGATCACGGCAAACTTGGCCATCAGCCCGGCCGCGGCCGTCAGGTCGTTGAGCCAGGTGTCGCGGGTGACTTCGCTGTTGGACTTGATTGCGACATCGGCATCGCTGGCCATGCGTCGTTGGGTGTTGTCCTTGAGCACGTTGAATACATCGCCCTCGACCCGCAGTCGGCCGCTGTCGATGACCACACCTTCCTGGTGGCTCCAATAGTCGTTGCCCAGGTACTTGAGCGCGCTGTCCACGCCTTTGCGCGACTGGCGGTCGCCGCTGATGAGGGAGGCGAAGTCGCTCCAGAAACCCACGTCGTCATCCTGGCGATCACGCAGGGAAAAGTGCGATGCCAGCGCCTTGCGTTTGTCGGGATCGTTGCCTTGTTCCTTCACCCATTCATCCAGCTCGGCGATGGACTTGAACCGCAGCAACGCCGGCACATGCCCGGGTATGTAGAGGATCTGCGTGGTGTGGTCCGCTGCGCTGAATCGCAGGATGTCGGTGGAGGGGCGGCCGTTGATATCAAGCAGATGGGTCCTGACAACGCCCTTGACCGGCGCGGTGGCTTGCAGTTGTTCAAGGGTCAGCGGTTGCGTTTCATCCTGCGGCAGGTTGGCCACGGCGTTCATCACCAGGTGATAGTCGTCGCGGGTGAAGCTCGCTTGGCCTGCGTCGAGTTGTTGGCGTGCCTGGCTGACAAACTCGCCTTTCAATGTGGCGCGGTAGTCGTCACCGTGCTTGCTCCAGAACGTTTCCTGCTGGCGGGTGAACACGCCTTGGAAATCGGTTTTCCAGCTCTGGTGCATGACCGCCGACGCCAGCAGCGGGAATTGATTGTGCGCGCCATAACCGCCTTTGGTGCTTTGCCCCGCGCCAACGGTGTACAGGCCGGAATATGCATCCATGTTGCCTGGCAACCAGTCGTCCTCGCTGAAGTTGCTGAGCAGCGCATCCGGCAACTTCTGCGAGCGCCACGGTTCTTGCATCGTCCACTCCCAGCCATTGAGGGTGTCGGCGGAATGGCCGCCGCCCTGGAAGCGATTGAGATAGACCGTGTCGGCATCCACGTGGGTGCCGGTGAGTTTGAAGATAATCGCCTCGGCCCATTTCTTGGCTTCTTCGCGCACCCTGGGGAGTGCGGCGTGGGTGGCGCGCATCAGCTGGCTGTAGCGGTTTTTTTCACGTTGCGCGCGGGCCTGTTCCAGGGGGCTGTCACGTAGCGTCTCGATCAAGCCCTTCAAGGCTTCCAGGGTTTTGGGCAGCGCCGCGCCGGAGGCGGTGATGAAGTGCGCGGCGTTCACCGTGGCGTTGGTTGCGCCCGGGTGTGCCTGGGCAAACGTGGACCCCGGGTGAACGCGGACTTGCAGGGCCCTCAGGTCGCGCGCGAGGACCTCTGGCGTCACGGCCGGGGTCGGTAGCTTGGCCATCAGCCGCGTGAGGTGATCGAGCAGGGTGTGGCGGTCGTGGATGTCGCCGACGAGCCGTTGTTGTTCGGCCAGGGCCGCATCTCCCCGCAAGGCGTCATCGCGGGGGATCGTGGTCAAGTCCTGGAGGCCGTCTGGCGGTGCGGAGGGGTTGATCCCGTAGAAGCGCAACACGTCATAGAAATGCACAGTGTTGTAAGGCTTGTGCGGGTAGTTGAGAAACCGCCCGCTGGACGGTGGCCAAAAACCCAGTGTTCGCACGGCCTGGATCAACGGTCCTGCCACGGCAGCGAAGCCGGAGTCGTCGGTCAGAGAAAACTGCCGGGGCTGGCTGTCGATGAACACATGCAGGATGTTGTTGACGGGGTCGAAACGTACCGTCGAGGGTGAAATGTTGTGGTCTTTCATCCAGCGCTGGAAGTCTGGGTGGCGCAGGGCGTTGTCGAGTTGGTGCAGCCACACGCCCAGGGTGGAATCCGGCGGTAGGTTGAACAGCGAGTCCGGGCCGGACAACGGGTAGTGGAACGGCGCAGGGCCGATGCTGTGCGCCAGTTGCTGGTCGGCCGCGGCCCTCGGATCGTCATGGGGGGTATAGCGGGGGAGGTTGGCCGGCACGTCACCGGTATAGGACTCGATGACGTACTGCGTAGGTGGCGCGATGTTGCGGACCGGAAACGACATGGGATAACTGACTCCGCGAGGGTTTGCGAAAAATAGAGGGGTTCCCTGTATGTCTCGCAAACCGGTTGAGCGGTTCCGGCCTGTTTTAGCGGTTTTGTAAGCTTTGCGCCGTGTGCTGAGGCGGTGTGCGGGGAAGGGCTTTCTAACTGAGCGGGCTGGTGAGGCTCGGCGCGGAAAAGTCCGATAGTCGCCCTGAATGCGCGCTTGGTAGGTTGGTCCGAACCAGGACTGTCAGCTACAGGGACGATAGGTTTCATAACTCTGCCAGAGCGGTCATTTATGCAAATATCTTCCTCTGTTAGCGTGCCGTCGCCGGTATTTTCCACCTCGCCCGTGGGTGACACTGGCGTACACACTCCTGAACAAGCGCATGCGCCAGCGGCTCGTCGCACGCCCCGGCAAGTTTCGGGGCAGGTTCAGCCCCCCCTCTCCGCCGGTATTCCGGATGCCGAAGTTCCCCCGCTATTTCTAGCGAAAGTCAACGTGGCCAAACTGGAATCCACCCGCAGTGAGTTCATGCAAGGCTATAACGCGCACAATTCAGTAGCGCTGCCTGGTTACTTCCCGTCAATGAATGACACGGCGCTCATGCGGATAGCGCTGGACCAAAACCTAACGGCGAAGCAAACCGGGGCTTTGCAACGCATGGCAGAGCAGCGTGTTATCAACGGCTCTCAAAACAATGTGCGAACGTTCACGAAAGTCATCTCAGGCAGAGGCATAAAGGTAACGCCTTTGTCGCAAAGCTATTACCTGTCCATGGTGAACCGGCTGGCGGGAGGGGAATGTGCAGGGCTGTCACATCTGATGTCTCTGGCGGTGGCGGAGGGTAAGCAACAGACTTTTCTGAGCAATATCTACTACGCCGTTACCAACCCGGATACGCCGGATTCCCAGGCGTTCTTTATGAAAATCGCCGAGGTGCAAGCCCGGTTGAAATATCCTGGATTTTCCCATGATCCGGCCACCGTGAAGCTCGGTACTCATACGGACATCGCCCCCCAGCTTATCAATTCGCCAACCTCTAAGACGATCCTGATCAGCAGTGATGAACATCGTCTGACCGCTGGCGTGATTGTTGACCCGGATGGGAAACGAAAGTATTACTTTGTGGACCCCAACCATAGTTATACGGAGATTGATACTGGTGATGTAACTACGACCAATGCTTTATTTGAAGACGTAATGAAAAAAGTGTTTACCGATCCCGGGTTGAACGGGTTCATTAAACCTTTGAAAGGTTTTCCGAGTCATCAGCAATACCTCATTAGTGTGTTTAATCGTGACTATGTTGCGGGTATAAACGGCAGCACCAACGACATCAAGTTCATGTACGAACGTCCCTTGGGTGGGCTGAGCGATATCAATGTGCTGAAGGGGGTCCGGTTACCGACGGTAGATGATTCTCGCCTTAAAACCTATACCCCTGAGCAAGGCGCTGTAGGGGACTACGATCTTGTGCTGCAGAAGCTGGATAAAATGCAGACCAGCCGCGGGGTACCGCAATACCATGACGCGATGGCCGCGCTGGACTCAGTCAAGCTCTTCATTGCCACACACCCTGGCTCGAGCCTCGTGCCACCCATGCAGGCACTTGGGCAGCGCTTGGAGAGGGTTATCAATGAGGCGGCAGCGCCCGCGGAGTATCCCTATGTCTTTGAGCGTATGGAGCGCGATAGGGTGCTTCTGGTCGAGGACAAGGTCGGTAAGCCGAAGCATTTTCAGAGTGACACTATTGAGGGCAAGACCGTTGATCTAAAGAGCAATGGAGGGGGCGATCCCGGCCGGGTAACTCGTGTGGGCGATGCCGTAAAAGAAGCATTGCAGAAACTCTCGCAAAGCGACCCGGCCACCGCCCAGGCCGTTGGCAATAAACTCAGGGTGATTATCGCCAACCCAGGCGATCAAGCAGAAACACGGCTGTTGTTTGACACCCCGCCGGCCTTGGTCATTGGGGATGATTTTTTTACCACGCCGTCTGCAGATGACACCACTGTTGCCGATCGAATAGGTGGTCAGGCTCAAGCGCGTGGAGGCGATGCTCAAGCACAGAGGCAAGGGGCACTGGTTGCGGGCAAGCTGGGGATGCTCGGTTATTACAAAGCGGACTCCACAGGGTTTTTGGAGGTCGTCAATAACAAAGAGACCTTTCGCGATGGTGGCGACAAAGTAAGCCCACGCGCGACCCGAAGCGCTGGGGACTTTATGGAGGAGTCTTTCACCGCACGCCTCTACGATGGAACGCTCGACAGCACCACCGATGCCTCACTCAAGCGTCTGTTCTCTCCAGCCACAACGGCCTCGCCGTCCACCAGTACCGGGTCCCCCAGCAATCCGTTGCCGCCCACGCCACCGGAGACGCCGAACACGCCGCTGCCGGATGCGCCGAGCACATCGCCCTCTACAGTAAGGGCCATTGAAGCGTCTGAAATAAAACGTCTGCAAGCCCTTGACAGCAGTCTCCCGCCGATTCGAGTCGGGGAGGTGGACGTCAGTCGGGTCGATCTCTACAAAATGGGGGTCCATGCTCAGGGCAAGCCGATTGAGAGCGCGTTGACCACGGATGCACAGGGTCATATCAGCGCAGACGTGGAAATCGACTACGTGCGCTTTTTGGCTTATGTGGAAGGACAACCGCCTGAGATCGGTGCGAGCGCATCGCGTGTTGTCAGTGAAGTAGCGGCCAGGCGCAAGCCTGACACGACAGCTGTGTTTACCCGCAAGGATGGTGGCCTTATACCTGAGCAGCTGCAAAAACATGTCGATGCCACGTCGCGGCAGGCTGCTGCCATACGTGAATTGGAGCGCAGCGGTAAACCACCGCCTGCCGACTTTTTCTCCCCGCCAAAATCGGGCAACCCTGGCGGGAAGACTCAAACCGCGGGGCTTGGGTTCCAGGCGTTCAGCACGTCCCAGGGGCTGCGCGCGTCCATCGATGCGCTTCAACGCGGGGATACGACGGCGGGGGCCATCGGTTTGGGCGCCGTGGCGTCGGACTACGTGGGTATGTCGGCGGAAGCCGGCATTAACAAGCTTGCGAAACATACGATCAATAAAGTGTCGGCGCCCATCCTGGGGTTCCAGGCAAGCACCATCGGCAAGTTGCTGGGTAAAGCCGCTGGAGGTGTCGGGGCGATATTCAGTGTGCCGTTTGATATCTACAACGCTGTGGACTCGTTTAACAAGGCTGCCAATAGTACGGGTAAAGACGCTCAAGACCATTACGTCAACGGTGCATTTTCCGTGGCTAGCGCCGCAACGTCTATCGCATTGACCGCGGCATTCATGGCGGGAGCCAGTTCTGCCGGCCCTGCGGGGCTCGTTGTGGCAGCCGTGCTGATGGTGGCCCAGGCGGTTTATTCGGCTGTACGTGTCGTGGAGGACATTGATGAACTAACGCCGTTGACAGGGGGGCAAAAGTTTACGGTTGGGTTGGGTTCGTTCCTGGGCCTCCAAATACCATTTAAGATATTAAAACCGTATCTGGAGGTTAAGTACCGCAAGGCCTATGAGACCACTCAAGAGGCCAAGCACAAGAAGTTTTTGGAAGGGGGGGGGAAAGAGTTGTTTGAACGGGTTGTCTATGGTTCGTTGGATGTAGACGTCAAATCAAAATCGGTAAGGGTGCCTTACCCGACTTTTTTTGCGTTCATTCCGGGTCACGGCGTAGTGAATGCCATCACTGACGGAATGCCTGGCTACGAGACGGTCGTTGATCAGCACCATGGCAACGACAATATTAGAGCCCCTGAACAATCATGGGCGGGCAAGCGTTACGCCGTGGAAGGAGAGCCAGGGCCAAACAAAGCCACGCTATGGGACATCGGCGACGGTGATGACGGGGTGAAGGGCGCGCAGACGAAGCCCAACTATTTCTTGATGGGCGGGGGCAAGAAATTGATCAGCGGTGGTGATGCCGACGATACGTTCATCTTCGGTGCTGATGCCCGACAGACACTCCAGCAAGTGAAGGAAGAGTCGGAGAGGTCTGGGATGACAGAACGGCTGGGTTCGGCAAACGTTCAACCGAACTCTGGGGGGAAGGTGGCAGCAATACGCTGATGTTCAATGGTGAACTGAATACCGACCATACTGAACGTAATGTGACGAGAAGTTATCGTTATTCCGGGCATGTCATTAACTTCAAGACGGGAACTATTGCAGTAAGTGCTGAAGACCCGCAAGCAGACGGTGCCACGCCCATTGCGCGGTTTCACTCATTTTCCAACGCCATCACGGTTGAGGATGGAAAGAGTTATATCGTGGGCGATGAACAGAGTAATACATTTACTCTAAATGGTAAGAAGGATGTGGTTCTGACCGGTCAGGGTAACAATGTCGTTATAGTCAATGGTGGCGCTACGGTTGTCGGAGAGGGCGGTTCCAATACTTATTATATTAACAAGGGCGATAAGGAAGTGGTCATCAAAGACCCGAATGACAGTGTTGTCCGGCTGGATTACAGCGCCTCTCAAGTCTCGGGTTGGAGCGTTTCACCCTCGGGTGAATTAACCGTAAACCTGAAGGGTGATAAGCCTGGAGAGGAGCGTAAGCTGACTTTCCAAAATGCTTTTTCCGACGAGGCGGGGGGTGAAAAGGCACGACCTAAATTCATCACCAACGACGGCGTGATGATGACGATCACCGCCCCATTCCAGGCGGATTCATCCATTCGTGTACCGAAGGTGAGCAGTCTGAAGGTTCAAGCCGATAAACCCTTGGCTTAAGTAATGCCAAGGGTGAGGCAATGCCATCGACGGGCTGGCAATGGGTGGGTGCCAGTCTGTTTCAGCGGGCTTTCAAGCTGCGCTCGATGCGTTGCAGGCCTTCCTCCAGCATGGCCCGCGGGCAACCGAAATTCAGGCGCACGAATTGCTGGCTGTCATCGCCGAACTCGATCCCGGCGCTCAATCCGACCTTGGCCTGTTCGAGGAAGAACTGTTGCGGGTTTTCCAGGCCCAGGGCAGTGCAATCCAGCCAGGCGAGGAAGGTGCCTTGGGGCGCGTGCATGACCACGCCGGGCAAGCGGGTTTGCACGGCATCGAGCAGGTAGTCGCGGTTGGCTTGCAGATACTGCTTCAGCGCTTCCAGCCATTCGCCGCACTGGCTGTAGGCGGCGCGGGTGGCTTCCAGGCCAAGGGGGCTGACGCTGTCGACCATGCCGCAACGGGCGTTGTTGAAGCGCTCGCGGATCTCGACGTTCTGGATCACGGCAAAGCAGGTCTTCAAGCCGGCAACGTTATAGGCCTTGCTCGCCGACATCAGCGTGATGGTGCGCTCGGCGATTTGCGGGCTGAGGCTGGCGGTAGGGATGTGGCGGCGGCCGTCGAAGCATAGCTCGGCGTGGATTTCGTCGCTGATGATCAACGCGCCCTGCTCCAGGCAGGCGTTGGCCACGGCCAGCAATTCTTCGCGGGGGAATACCTTGCCCATCGGGTTGTGCGGGTTGCTCAGCAGCAGCGCGCCAGCGCCGGCCAGGGCGTCGCGCAGTGCGGGCAGCGGGGTCAGGTATTCGCCGTTTTTCAGTTCAAACGGCACTTCGATTTTCGGCAGGTTCCAATGCCCCGGCGCCAGGCGGATCGGCCGGTAGTTGGGGGTTTGCAGCACCACTGGCTGGCCCGGTTGCACAAAGGCATGCAGGGCCATATTGAAACCCGGCTCGACGCCCGGCAGGAACAGCAGGTCTTCGGGCTGCACGCGCCAGGCATACTTGGCCCACAGGTCGGCGACGATGGCTTCACGCACATCCGGGCCGGCCACGCTGTAGCCGAGGATCTGCTGGTCGAGGCGCTCGCGCAGGGCCTGCAACACGGCGGGCGGGGCGGCGATGTCCATGTCGGCGATCCACATTGGCAGGACGTCGGCCGGGTAACGGTTCCATTTGGTACTGCCGGTGCCGAGGCGGGGGTGGATCGTGTCGAAATCAAAGCTCATGGGGGGGCTCGTGGCTGGGGGCGCTAGAATGGGGCTGATTCTAGCGTCATTATTTTTATAGGCCACAGCTTATTGATTGACGGCAAGATCCGGGCGCAGCGGTGTGCCACCGACCCAAAGGTAACCCATGCCCGATGGGTCAACTGGTGACGTCGGCCTCTGTGATTCTGGCGTGTTGGATTTTAAGTTTGAAGTCTGCATTTCCATCGCCATCGGTATCGACCAGCAAATAGCTGGTCCCCAGGTGTGGCGACATCTCGCCTGGCCGGTGAATGATCATTGCCTGTCCCGGCTGGCCGGAAAACTCCTGGACGAAGTCCAGTTTGGACTTACCGGCGGGCGTCAAATTGGACACATCAATCTTGTCTTTGCCGACCACGAAATTGTTGATTGAGTCGGGATTGTCGGGTGAAGAATCCGCCGCGCTGCTGAAGCCGAAAATGCTCTTGCCGCCTTCGGCTTCGGTGGTGCCGCTGTACATATATTGTTGGCCGGAAAGCCCGAGGATCACATTGTTTGCACCTTTTTGCCCCACCAGGTGCTTCTGCCCTTCAACTTCGCTGTGCACCAGTTTGTTGGGGCGAGCACTTTGACCTTCCCCCAAGGGCTGCTGATTGAGAATGGTTTCTTTCAATGTAATGACGCGGCCGCCAAAGGCGATGTGCATCCTGTTATCGGCGGGCGGATCGGAAGGGGCGGGACTATTGGTCGGAGGCGGCGTCGGCGTCGGCGTCGGCGTCAAGTCCCAGACATCGGCAATATTGACGGTGGGTATATGTGAGGTCGCGGTCGGGCGACTTTGGTTGCTTATTCCGTAATGACTCATGGCAGATACCTCTCTCGGTTGATTGGATATCTTGCTATTGGCGCAGTGCTCGGAAACGTTCCATCGCTATTGCGGCTTCCCAGGCATCGGGGCTTGGGCATTGCACGCAATCGGGGGTAGGTATTTTCCGGCAAGCCAACGCTCCCCATTCGGGGTGTCTGTGACCGACAGGTTCTGTAATAAAAACGCCATTGCACTGGGGATTAAAGCTACGGCGGGCTATTTTGGTGCATCTCAATAACCAGAGTAGCCATGGATGAAATACCAACCCTTCAGCCGTACCCTGATCGCCACTGCGCTGGTGTTGACGGTCAGCGGTGTGCAAGCCGCGTCGCAAGCCCCAGTGGCGGGCGAAAATGGCATGGTGGTCACCGCCCAGCATTTGGCCACCCATGTGGGCGTGGATGTGCTCAAGGCCGGCGGCAACGCAGTGGACGCGGCCGTGGCCGTGGGTTACGCATTGGCGGTGGTGTACCCGGCAGCAGGCAACCTCGGCGGCGGCGGTTTCATGACCGTGCAACTGGCGGACGGGCGCAAGACCTTCCTCGACTTCCGCGAAAAAGCCCCGCTGGCCGCTACGGCCAATATGTACCTGGATAAAGACGGCAACGTCATCGAAGGCCTCAGCGCCAAGGGCCACCTGGCCGTCGGCGTGCCGGGCACCGTTTCGGGCATGGAACTGGCCCTGAGCAAGTACGGCACCCTCAAGCGCGCCCAGGTGATTGCCCCGGCGATCAAGCTCGCGGAAAACGGCTTTGCCCTGGAGCAGGGCGATATCGATCTGTTGCACACCGCCACCGGCGAGTTTCAAAAAGATAAAGACCTGCGCGGGATCTTCCTGCACAACGGCCAGCCGATGCAGGTCGGCCAGAAGTTGGTGCAGAAAGACCTGGCCAAGACCCTCAAGGAAATCTCGGCCAAGGGCAGCGACGGTTTCTATAAAGGCTGGGTAGCCAAGGCGCTGGTGGACTCCAGCCAGGCGGGCAAAGGCATCATCACCCAGGCCGACCTGGACAAGTACAAGACCCGCGAACTGGCGCCCATCGAGTGCGACTACCGTGGCTACCACGTGGTCTCGGCACCGCCGCCGAGCTCCGGTGGCGTGGTGATCTGCCAGATCATGAACATCCTCGAAGGCTACCCGATGGCCGACCTTGGCTATCACTCGGCCCAGGGCCTGCACTACCAGATCGAAGCCATGCGCCACGCCTACGTGGACCGCAACAGCTACCTTGGCGACCCGGATTTCGTGAAGAACCCCATCGCCCACCTGCTGGACAAGGACTACGCCGCCAAGCTGCGCGCCGCCATCGAACCGCAAAAGGCCGGGGATTCCCAGGCGATCAAGCCGGGCGTCTCGCCCCATGAAGGCAACAACACCACCCACTATTCCATCGTCGACAAGTGGGGCAACGCGGTCTCGGTCACCTACACCCTCAACGACTGGTTCGGTGCGGGCGTGATGGCGAGCAAGACCGGGGTGATCCTCAACGATGAAATGGACGACTTCACCGTCAAGGTCGGCGTGCCGAACATGTACGGGCTGGTGCAGGGTGAAGCCAACGCCATTGCTCCGGGCAAGGCGCCGCTGTCGTCGATGAGCCCGACCATCGTGACCAAGGATGGCAAGGCGGTGATGGTGGTGGGCACGCCGGGTGGCAGTCGCATCATTACCGCGACGTTGCTGACGATCCTGAACGTCATCGACTACAAGATGAACATCCAGGAAGCTGTCGACGCGCCGCGCTTCCACCAGCAGTGGATGCCGGAAACCACCAACCTTGAGACCTTTGCGGTGAGCCCGGATACGCAGAAGATCCTCGAAAGCTGGGGCCATAAGTTTGCCGGGCCGCAGGATGCCAACCACTTGGCGGCGATTCTCGTGGGTGCGCCGTCGCTGGGGGGCAAACCGGTGGGGAACAATCGCTTCTACGGGGCGAATGATCCGCGTCGTAACACCGGCCTGTCACTGGGCTACTAAAAAAACCTGTGGGAGCGGGCTTGCCCGCGATGGCGGTGTGTCAGCCACAGATGTATTCACTGGACCTCCGCAATCGCGGGCAAGCCCGCTCCCACATTGAAGCTCCGTGTTATGGCTGGAGTAGGTGTTCGACTGCTGAAAACGCCGCCCGCCGGCGTTCTTCCCAATCCCCGCGAATCACCCGCACAGGCTGTCGATGCGCCCGCATCCACTCCAGGCTACCCTGGAAAAACGCCTGGCGATCCGCCAATTGCGGCTGGCAACGCTGCCCATCCGCGGTCCACTCCACATCCTCCGGTGACAGCAGCAAGTGCAGGTCGTAGTGACGGGCCAGCAGTTCGCTGTCGAGCCATGCCGGGTAGTCGCCGAACAGGACCTGGCTCCAGAGCTTGTTGGTGAGCAAATGCGTATCGAGGATCAGCAGGCGCGGCTGTTGCGCGCGGGCGGCATCTTCCCAGGCCAATTGGCCGTCGGCGATGGCCGGGATGTCGGCCAGGGTGGTGTCGCGTTGATGGTGGTCGATGAAGTGACGCACGTATTCGCCGACCATCAGTCCGCCGAAATGCGCGTGCAATTCAGCGGCGAGCCAGCTTTTACCGCTGGATTCGGGACCGGCCAGTACCACCACCTTCATGATTGCAACGCCGGGTCGGCGCGCCATTCACGCCAGCCTTGTACGGCGATCACGGTGAACAAGGCGTAGAGGGCGGCGGTGAGGTAGAGGCCTTTATAGAGGAACAGGCCGACGAAGATCACATCCACGGCTATCCACAGCGGCCAGCATTGCACGCGTTTTTGTGCCATCCACAGTTGCGCCACCAGGCTGAAGCCGGTGAGGGCGGCGTCGAGCCAGGGTTGTGCGGCGTCGGTCCAGTGGGCCATGGCGGCGCCCAGCAGCAGGCTGCCCACGGCGCCTACGCCAAGGCTGGCGATGATGGCCGGCACCCCCAGGCTCGTGACCTGACGGCCTTGCTTGACCTCGCCGGCGCGGGTCCACTGCCACCAGCCGTACAGCTGCAACACGGCGTAGACCACTTGCAGGAGCATGTCGGAATAGAGTTTGACGTCGTAGAACACCCAGGTGTAGAGCAGCACCATGATCAGGCCGATGGGCCAGCACCAAGGGTTTTGTTTGACCGTCAGCCAGACAGCGATCACCCCCAGGGCGGCGGCGAACAGTTCAAGCCCGGACATGGCGGTTCCTTGGAGGAGTGGGAGAGGGCGGGGATTGTAACCAGAGGCGTGCAATCTACAAAACACTGAGCACTGTCTGTGGGACCTGCTCTTATGTGGGAGCTGGCTTGCCTGCGATGGCATCACCCTGGTCTGGCTGAAAGACCGAGGTGCCTGCATCGCAGGCAAGCCAGCTCCCACACTTGAAGCAGTGTTAGACCTTGAATTGGCGGAGCAGGTCGTTGAGTTGTTCGCTCAGCGTGCGCAAGTGGGTACTGGCCACACTCGACTGCTGCGCCGCCAACGCCGTGCTGTGGGACAACCCCGCCGCCTGGGTGACGTTCTGGTTGATGTCTTCCACCACATGGGCCTGTTGCAGCGTGGCGCTGGCAATCGACGCATTCAAGCCATTGAGATTACGCAACGCCTGGCCGATGGCCGTGAGGCTGGCGCCGGCCTGGCCGGCTTGTTCGATGGTCAGCTGCGAGGCGCTGTGGCTGTCGCTGATCACTTTGACCGCCGCTTCCGAGTGCCCTTGCAGGCGCTCGATCATGCCCTGGATCTCGGCGGTGGATTTTTGTGTGCGCTGGGCCAGCAATCGCACTTCATCGGCCACCACGGCAAACCCACGGCCTTGTTCACCGGCACGGGCGGCTTCGATGGCGGCGTTGAGGGCCAGCAGGTTGGTCTGGTCGGCGATGGAGCGGATCACTTCGAGCACGCTGCCGATCTGGGTGCTTTCCGCGGACAGTGTGCGCATCACCTCGACCGCCTGGCTGATAGTGCCGGAGAGTTGGTCGATCTGCTGCAAGCTGCCGTCGATGTTGACCTGGCCTTGCTGCGCCTGGGCCTGGGCGTCGCGCATTTCACTGGCGGCGTGTTCGGCGTTCTTGGCCACGTCCTGCACGCCGTAGGTGACCTCGTTGATCGCCGTGGCCACCAGTTCCATCTGTTGGGACTGCTGCTGGCTGCGGTCATGGGCCTGGGTGGCGTTGTTGCCCAGCTCGGTGGATGACTGGCCCAGGGCGTTGGCGCACACCTGCAACTGGCTGACCACCTGGCGCAACTTGGCGGTGAAGCTGTTGAAGTGGTGCGACAGCTGGGTCACTTCGTCGTGGCCGTGGGTGTCGAGGCTGCGGGTCAGGTCGCTTTCGCCGCTGGCGATGTTGCCCATGGCGTTCACCGCCGCTTGCAACGGGCGCACGATGCTGCGGGCGATCAGCGCCACCAGCAAGGCCATCACCACCGCAATGATCAGGCCGATCACCGAGGCTTTCCACACCTGGCCGGTGAACTCGGCCTGCACATCATCCACATACACGCCGGAGCCGATGATCCAGCCCCAGGGTTCGAACAGTTGGATGTAGGAGGTTTTCGCCACGGGCGCATCTGCCCCCGGCTTTGGCCAACGGTAGTTGACGATGCCGGCGCCCTTGGCCTTGGCCAGGATCACAAATTCGTTGAACACCGCAAAGCCATCCGGGTCGCGGATGGCCGAGAGGTTCTGGCCGTCCAGCTTGGGGTTGGCCGGGTGCATGATCATCACCGGCGTGAGGTCGTTGATCCAGAAGTAGTCGTCATGGTCGTAGCGCAGGCCACGCACCACGCTCAAGGCCTGCTTCTGCGCGGCGTCGCGGGTGAGGGCGCCGGTTTTCTCGAGGTTCTGGTAGTAGGCCAGCACACCGCTGGCGGTCTGCACCACGTGTTGGGTCTGCTGGCGCTTGGCCTGGTAGAGGTCGCCATGGATCTGCTTGAGCATCAACAGGCCCAAGGTCAACAACATCAACACGGCGACTATCAGGATCAGCCAGAGCCGGCGGCTGATCGACATGCTGCGCAAACTGTTCATCGTCCTGTCACTCCGTGCTTTTTATAATTGTGGGCGCTGCATCGACTTTTACGCCTTGTCTGATAGGCTTTCGGCCTGTAATCGGAAAACCTGAGTACTGCCTGATTTTTCACGGGTTTTTTATACACCCGGCGTCAGTGAACCACTTAAAAAAGACTATCGAGGCCTGCCCCGCGCAGGACCTTTTGGGGGATGCATGGATTTTTGGACCGCCATACAGGCATTGATTCTTGGCGTAGTGGAGGGGTTGACGGAGTTCCTGCCGATTTCCAGCACCGGTCACCAGATTATTGTCGCCGACCTGATCGGCTTCGGCGGCGAGCGTTTTGAAGCGTTCAACATCATTATTCAACTGGGCGCAATTCTTGCCGTGGTCTGGGAGTTCCGGCGCAAGATCCTCGACGTGGTCATCGGCCTGCCGACGCAGCGCAAGGCCCAGCGTTTCACGGTGAACCTGATCATCGCGGTGTTGCCGGCGGTGGTGCTGGGGGTGATTTTTGCCGACCTGATCAAACACTATCTGTTCAACCCGATCACCGTGGCGGCCGCGTTGGTGGTGGGTGGCGTGATCATGTTGTGGGCGGAGCGGCGGCAACATGCGGTGCACGCCGAGACGGTCGATGACATCACCTGGAAAGACGCGCTCAAGGTCGGCCTGGCCCAGTGCCTGGCGATGATCCCGGGCACTTCCCGTTCCGGCGCGACGATTATCGGCGGCCTGTTGTTTGGCCTGTCACGCAAGACCGCCACCGAGTTCTCGTTCTTCCTGGCCATGCCGACCATGGTCGGTGCGGCGCTGTACTCGGGCTACAAATACCGCGACCTGTTCCAGCCCGCCGACCTGCCGGTGTTTGCCATCGGCTTTGTGACTTCGTTCATCTTCGCGATGATTGCGGTCAAGGCCTTGCTCAAGTTCATCGCCAGCCACAGCTACGCAGCGTTTGCCTGGTACCGCATCGCGTTTGGCCTGGTGATCCTGGCGACCTGGCAGTTCGGCTGGATCGACTGGTCGGCGGTCAAGCCATGAACATCCAGCACCCGCGCCTGAAGGCCGCGGTTTTTCTGCTGTTGTGCGCCGCGCCGCTGCTGGGCTCGGTGTTGCTGTGGCATCGCGGCGAGACCGTGCTGCCGCTGGCGGCGTACGGCGTGGTCAGCGTGTTGGCGTTCTTTTTGTACTGGCGCGACAAGCGCCAGGCGCAGACCGAAGGCCGGCGCACCCCGGAAAACATCCTGCACGCCGTCGAGCTGGCAGGCGGTTGGCCGGGGGCGTTGATTGCGCAGCAAGTGTTCCGGCACAAGACGCGCAAGGTGTCTTATCAGGTGCTGTTCTGGGCGATTGTGCTGCTGCATCAGGTGTTCTGGCTGGACCAGCTGTTCCTCGGCGGCACCTTGCTGTCAATCCTCTAGCAGCAAGCCGATCTGCGTGCGCTTGGGCAGTTTGCTCACCACCAGTTGGTGGGAGCGCTGCAACAAGCCACGCAGTTCCTCGGCGCCCAGCGGGTAGGGCGTGTTCATGATGATCCACTGCGCACGCGCCAGGTACGGCGCCGGGTGGATGCCGGGGCGGTCGACGTGGCCGAGGAACAGGTCCTTGTCGACCTTGAACGCCAGCGACTCACCGCGCAGGTTTTGCAGGGCGAACATCTTGTTGCCGGCAATCGAAAATACGCGTACGCCGCCCCATTTGTAGTCCTCGCGCGCGCCGGGCAGGCTCAGGCAGAAACGCGCGACTTGTTCTTCGGTGATCTTCATAGCAGACGGTCTCCGCAACCCTTGAAGCCTTCTTCCAGATAGTCGATCCAGGCCCGGATGGCCGGCAATACGCCACGCCGATGGGGGTATACGGCTTGCAGCCAACCGCCCGGCAACGACCATTGTGGCAGCAGTTGCACCAGGCGGCCGCTGGCCAGTTCCTCTTCGCAATACATCATCGGCAGTACCGTAAAGCCCAGGCCCATGATTGCGCTGGCCTTGCGCACGATGAAGTCGTCGATGCCCAGGCGCGCCTCCATCACCAGTTCGTGGGGGTTGCCCTCGGGGTCGAGGATGCGTTGGTGGACCATGCGGTCCGGCTCCAGCGCGCCGAGCATGGGCAGTTGCTTGAGGTCGTCGAGGCTGTGGATCTGCTTGCCGTGCATAAACGCCGGGCTGGCCACCAGCACCGTCTGGGCCTGGCGCAGGCGTTTGGTCACCAGCAGCGGATCTTCATCCCCCAACTCTCGCACGCGCAGGGCCACGTCGATGCCTTCGGCCACCAGGTCGACGCGGCGGTTGACCAGGGTCATTTCCAGTTGCACATGGGGATGGGCGGCGAGAAACCCGGCCACCAGTTCCGGCAGGATGTGCTGGGCCATGCCCACCGGGCAACTGACCCGCAGCCGTCCACGGGCTTCGCTGGACATGCTGGCCACGGCCTCGTCGGCCATCTCGGCCTCCAGCAGCATGGCCTGGCAGTGGCGCAGGTAGCGTTCGCCGACGGCGGTGAGGGTCAATTGCCGCGTGGTGCGTTGCAGCAAGCGGGCACCGAGGCGGTCTTCCAGCTCGGCAATGCGCCGTGACAGCCGTGACTTGGGGATGCCCAGCAGCCGGCCAGCGGCCGCGAAACCGCCGGCTTCGACGACTTTGGCGAAATAGTAGAGGTCGTTGAGGTCTTGCATGGTCGGCCTATTGTCCTGTCAGTGGGACAAACTATCGCATTTCAGCTGGCTTATCGGCTATTGGTTTCATGCGTAGCATCACCACCATCTGATCGCCACTGACGATCCTACTCGGAGCACTCACATGAAACTGTTGCACATCGATTCCAGCATCCTCGGCGACAACTCGGCCTCCCGTCAGCTCACCGCTGGCGTGGTCAAGGCCTGGCAAGCGGCTGAGCCGGGTGTGGAAGTGACCTACCGCGACCTGGCGAGCGAAGGCATCAGCCACTTTTCCGGCCTGACCCTGGGCGCGCTGGGCACCGCTGCCGAATTGCGTGACGCGGTGCAACAGCACGAGGCGCAACTGAGTGCTTCGTCGTTGGCCGAATTCATCGCGGCGGACGCGGTGGTGATCGGCGCGCCGATGTACAACTTCTCGGTGCCGTCCCAACTCAAGGCCTGGATCGACCGCATCGCTGTCGCCGGCCAGACCTTCCGCTACACCGAGGCCGGCCCTGAAGGCCTGTGCGGTGGCAAGAAGCTGATCATCGTCTCCACTGCCGGCGGCCTGCACGCTGGCCAGGCCAGCAACGTTGGCCACGAAGACTACCTGAAGCTGGTATTCGGCTTCCTTGGCATCACCGATATCGAGTTCGTCCGCGCCCAGGGCCTGGCCTACGGTGATGAAGTGCGCAACAAGTCCCTGAGCGACGCCAACGTAGTGATCAACGAACAATTGTTCGCTGCCGCGTAAGGGTTGAGTAAAAGTTCGCTATTCCCCGTTTCATTCTGAAAACGGGCGCCTAAACTCTGTATTCTGCTCGCCTTGAAAGCGATCGGAGTACGGAGTTTTTTCGTTTGTCCGCTGTCTTTTTAATATGGCCCAGGTTATGCAAGCTCGGGTTCAACACCCTGGACGTTTAATTCGACATGTCGGTTCTCACGCAACAAAGGTGGACATCCCCATGATGCGTCTTTGTGCTGTTTTGGTTCTTTCCCTGCTCGGCGGCCTGGTTTCAGTGCATGCCGCGCCTGCGCCACACCCGCATTGGAGTGTGGGCTTTCATCGCATGACCTTTCTCGATCCGCTGGATTTGCAGCCGATGAAGGCCATCGCGTTCTACCCGTCCACCGATGTCGAGCACAGCACGCAGCTGGGCGCTTACCGCGTGGGCGCCGGTGAAGACGCCAAGGTTGCCATCGGCCGCTTCCCGATGCTGATGTTGTCCCACGGCAATACCGGCACACCGCTGGCCCTGCAATGACTTGGCCACCTCGCTGGCGCGCAAGGGTTTTGTGGTGGTGGCCGTGCTGCACCCCGGCGACAACTACAAGGACCACAGCCGCCTGGGCACGCTGAGCAATCTGTACGGGCGGCCGATCCAGATTTCCGAAGCGATTACTGCCACTCTCGGCGACCCGATGCTGTCGCCCTTCGTCAACGTCGATCAAGTCGGCGTGATCGGCTACTCGGCCGGTGGCGAGACGGCGCTGATCCTCGCGGGCGCGAAGCCGGATTTCGACCGCCTGCGCCGCTATTGCCAGGAACGTCCTGAAGACCGCGACGCCTGCACCACCAAAGGCGAGTTGGTGGTCGACCGCGACGACCTGCAACCGCAAGCTGACCCACGCATTCACGCACTGATGCTGATGGCACCGCTCAGCCTGATGTTTGGCCGCCAGACCCTCGCCGATGTGCACGTGCCGGTGCTGCTCTACAGCGGCGACGGCGACAAGCTGGTGGCCGTGGACAAGAACGCCGCCGCCCTGGCGCGCAAGCTGCCGGAACCGCCGGACTTCAAGCTGCTGGCTGGGGCGGGGCACTTTGTATTCATGGCACCCTGCGACAGCGATCAATTGCTGGCCATGCCGGCCATCTGTACCGATGCGGACGGTGTCGACCGCGAAGGCATCCATCGCAACCTGATCTCCGAGGCGGGGCGGTTCTTCAGCCACACCCTGGGGCAATCCACCCGCGCCGGCTTGCAGACCGCTGATCAGTAGGCGCGGCGCTTGAGCAGCAGGGTCAGGCCCAGCGCGCCGACCGACAGCAGGGCGGCGCAAAAGAAGATCCAGCCGTAGCCCAGGTTCAAGGCGACAAACCCCATCAACGGCCCGGCAATCGCCAGGGCCAGGTCAAAAAACACCGCATAGGCACTCAGCCCGGCGCCACGGCTGCTGTTGGGCACCTGTTTGATCGCCTCCACGCCCAGCGCCGGGTACACCAACGACAGGCCAAAACCGGTCAACCCCGCGCCGATCAGGGCCACGCCGGTGCTTGGCGCCAGCCACAGCAGCGTCAGGCCCAGGGTCTCGATGGTCATGCAGGCAATCGCCGCACGAAAGCCGCCAAAGCGGCTGATGGCGGAGATAAAGATCAGGCGCGACACGATAAAGCACACGCCGAACACCGTCAGGCAATACGCCGCACCCGCCCAGCCACGGTTGAGGTAATACAGGGTGATAAAGGTCGTCAGGGTGCCGTAGCCGATCGAGGCCAGGCACAAACTGGCCCCAAACGGTGCGATACGTCCGAACACCGCCCAGAACGGCAAACGCTCGCCACGCACCACCGGCACCGACGGTTTATTGCGGATCAGCAGCAAACCCAACGCCGCCAGCACCGACAGCGCAATCCCCAGGCTGCTGTAGCCGTATTCGGCGACCATCACTACGCCCAAGGGCGCGCCGATGGCGATGGCGCCGTAGGACGCGATGCCATTCCAGGAGATCGAACGCGCCGTGTGCTCGGCGCCGACCTGGCCCATGCACCAGCTGATGGTGCCCACGCCGATCAGGCCCTGGGCCACGCCCAGCAATAGGCGCCCCGCGATCAGAATGCCGAGGCTGACGGCGGGCAGGCTCTCCATCAGCGTCGCCAGCAAAGTCAACACGCCACTGAGCAAAATCCCCGCCAGCCCCAGCACAATCGCACGCTTGGTGCCGACGTTGTCCGACATGCGCCCGGCCATCGGACGACTGAGCAGGGTGGCCAGGTATTGCGAACCAATGGTGATACCGGCGACCACCGCGCTGAACCCCAACTGTTCGTGCACGTAGCCTGGGATCACCGCAATCGGCAGGCCGATGCAGATAAAGGCAATAAAGGTATAAAAAACGATAGAGACGATCTGCAAGGTGATCGACAGGGAGCTGGGGGCGGCGGCAGACATGGGCACTCGTTCGCGGGCGGGCGGTGCGGCCATCATGGCAAGGGCGTGGGGGAAAAGAAAGCAGGCTATCTATTAATCACCAGATGCAAAAAGCCCCGTCACAGTGGACGGGGCTCTATCTTGCCGCTTGCAGCTAAAAACTAATGGCTGCTCTTAAAACACCACACCTTGGCTACGCAGGTAGTCGTCATAGGTGCCGCTGAAGTCGATCACGCCGTCGGCGCTCAACTCGATGATGCGGGTGGCCAGGGACGATACGAACTCACGGTCGTGGCTGACAAAGATCAGCGTGCCCGGGTAGTTTTCCAGCGCCAGGTTCAGCGCCTCGATGGATTCCATGTCCAAGTGGTTGGTCGGTTCGTCCATGATCAGCACGTTCGGCTTTTGCAGGATCAGCTTGCCGAACAGCATACGGCCTTGCTCACCACCGGAGATCACCTTGACCGACTTCTGGATATCGTCGTTGGAGAACAGCATGCGACCCAGGGTGCCACGGATCATCTGCTCGCCTTGGGTCCATTGGCCCATCCAGTCGAACAGGGTCACGTCGTCTTCGAAGTCGTGGGCGTGGTCCTGGGCGTAGTAACCCAGTTCCGCGGCGTCGGTCCACTTGATGCTACCGGCGTCCGGCGTCAGCTCGCTGACCAGGGTGCGCAGCAGGGTGGTCTTGCCGATACCGTTCGGACCGATGATCGCCACGCGCTCGCCGGCTTCAACCTGGAAGCTGAAGTCCTTGAACAGCGGCTTGCCGTCGAAGCCTTTGGCCATTTTTTCGACCATGACTGCCTGACGGTGCAGCTTTTTGGTCTGCTCGAACCGGATGAACGGGCTCACACGGCTCGAAGGCTTGACCTCGGCCAGCTGGATCTTGTCGATCGCCTTGGCACGGGAAGTGGCCTGCTTGGCTTTCGAGGCGTTCGCCGAGAAACGGCTGACGAAGGATTGCAGCTCGGTGATCTGCGCCTTCTTCTTGGCGTTGTCCGACAGCAGTTGCTCGCGGGACTGGGTCGCCACGGTCATGTACTCGTCGTAGTTGCCCGGGAACAGGCGCAGCTCGCCGTAGTCCAGGTCAGCCATGTGGGTACACACGCTGTTCAGGAAGTGACGGTCGTGAGAGATGATGATCATCAGGCTGGAACGCTGGGTCAGGATATTTTCCAGCCAGCGGATGGTGTTGATGTCCAAGTGGTTGGTCGGTTCGTCGAGCAACAGCACTTCAGGATCGGAAAACAGCGCCTGGGCCAGCAATACACGCAGCTTCCAGCCCGGGGACACTTCGCTCATCGGACCGAAGTGCTGCTCCAGCGGAATACCCAGACCCAGCAGCAGCTCACCGGCACGGGATTCGGCGGTGTAGCCGTCCATCTCGGCGAACTCGGTTTCCAGCTCGGCCACGGCCATGCCGTCTTCTTCGCTCATTTCCGGCAGCGAGTAGATACGATCACGCTCGGCCTTGACCTTCCACAGCTCCTCGTGACCCATGATCACGGTGTCGAGCACAGTGAATTCTTCATAGGCGAACTGGTCCTGGCGCAGCTTGCCCAGACGCACATTCGGCTCCAGCATGACCTGGCCGCCAGACGGATCCAGGTCGCCGCCGAGGATTTTCATGAAGGTCGACTTGCCGCAACCGTTGGCACCGATCAAACCATAACGGTTGCCAGCGCCGAACTTGACCGAGACGTTCTCGAAGAGCGGCTTGGCGCCGAACTGCATGGTGATGTTAGCTGTGGAGATCAATTACTTTACCTATCAATAGCTTAGGGTGCGCTTATTTGAACTGGGACCAATTTGGGACCAATCTGGAGCTTTTGCATTTCGCTCCAGTCCGAGCTTGAGTTGATCCAACGCGCATAAGTCGAGAGCAGCATCTGCACACTATGGCCGAGCTGCTGGGAGATGAAGGCGGGGTTCATGCCAGACATAATGCATATTGTCGCATAGGTGTGACGACAGTTGTATGGCGGGCGACGACGGATATTCAACGCTTTCAGTGTAGGAACCCATTGCTTGTGCAGGTCGGACGTCTGCCGGACGTACGCTGCGTTCTTCGACGGGGGGAAGATGAAAGGCGTTTCCAGCACCTTCCCTTTGCCCTTTTTCCGACGTTCTGCATATTCCTTGGCGAAGGCCAGGGCGTGCAGGGCGCGGTCATTCAACAAAACAAAGCGGTCACTGCCCGTTTTCGTACGCTCCACCACTTCCCCCAGGGCGATCCCGCGACACACGTGGGCCGTCCTTTTCTCTTCGTCTACCGCATCCCAGCGCATCGCCAGGGCTTCGGACAGACGCATCCCCGTAAAAAACACAAACTCAAAAAACGCCGCATAGATCGTGCTGGGCCAGTGATCGTGCTCGTACATCTTGGCGATGATCTGGTTCGCCTCGTCCAAGGTGAACGGATCGATCTCCTTTTTGCTGCGCTTGGGCAACTCCAGAATCGCCGCCGGGTTCTTCGGGATCAGCTCTTCATTGACGGCCGAATTCAGGATGGTCGACAGCTTCGAGATCGCATTGCGCTTCACCCCGGGCGACTTCCACTCACTGGCGGCCATTACCCGGCGGAGCAGGGTGGTGGTGATCAGATCGATCCGCACCAGGGCCAGGCCGGGCATCCAGTAGCGGTTCAGCGCGCCCTTGTAGTTCCCCTTCGTGCCGGCGACCACCTCCCGGCTGTCCAGCCAGAGCTGGGCATACTCGCCGAAGTTGATCTTGCCGCCGGCGACGTTGCTGGAACTGGGGAACAGCTCGGCGTACTTGTCGTCGTCGAGCAGCCCTAGCTTGATCAGTCCTTTTACCTGATCAACAACCTGGGCGGCAGACTTGATTCCTTTCTGTGTCGGGGGATAGGGGAGCGTTTCACTGCGCCGGCTGCCGTTCCACATAAATCGGATGCGGATCGATCCGTGGTGGAGGTCCATTCCTGCGGGCAAACCCATTGGCTTTCGAGCCATTCGTAGTATCTCCTGATGCTGTATAAAACACGGCTGCCTTGTTTGTTCCAGACGCCGAGGGGGATTTGGTTGCGGGCGCGTTTGGAGCGCAGGGCGGCGAGGGTGGTGCCGAGGATTTGGGCCATTTGGGCTTCGGGGACTTTGTCGCCGGTGATGCCGTCGTTTTGCTGTTCGGCTGCTGACATGGGGTGTCCTAGCCGCGCGGGGCGGCGGATGGTGGGTAATGAGTAGTTGCGTTTGGTCTACAGTTGATCGAGGCGTTACTCGGTGAGGAGAAAATGGATGTTCGACAAATATCCCGAGCAAAAGCAGGCCCGAAAGTGGGTAGGGGCGTTTGGTGTTGCGCTCTTGGTGTTGGGCGTTTTTTTGATTGTCATCGATGGAACGGGGGGTGGGCTTTGTGTCGTTATGGGTGCCGGTTTGGTGCTGCTGGTGTTGCTGGCGAATGAAAAACAGTTTGCGAAGACGATACGGGTGTTGGGCTGGTTTGATGGGCTTTCCTGAGTGGAAGGCCTCGCCTATCGCTCACTGGCTGGCGTCTAAGGGATTGGCGGTAGGGAGGCGTGCTGCCGAACTTGCTGGCCCCCTTCACCAGTTTTGAGGTACGAAGTAGGAGCGGGGCTCCACTTGTGATAGTTTTTTAGTGTTCGCCCTGCCAGAACTTAATTGCAGCCTTACCGGGGGACTTGCATCTGGTTTGGGCGAACACTTTTCATTTCTATGCTTTTATCCAATCGATAAATGGCTATTGAAAATGTTTCTTGTCTGAGTAGTCTTTTCCGTGCCCACCCAGCAGTAGAGGCTCTTTACCGGTCTATGGATGGCGAGGCTAATTCTGCTGGGTGGGCACCTCGCCTGCCGCTCACCGGCAGGCTTGTAGGGGGACTGGGGTTAGAGCAGGGTGCCTTGTTTCGGCGTCGGCTCAGGGGTTTGGTAAGTCCAGCGGGGCGGCGAGTTGTGCGACTCGATGCGGCTGCGCATTACTGATGCGCGCGCCTCCTTGGTAGGCGGCGAGTATGTTCCGCGCCAGGCTTGATCGATCCCGATGTTCCGGCCGATGTTCGTGCTGTCTGCGCTTGATAGAGGCAGGTGGCCAAATATCGCCGGGTCAAGCATGCGCAGGCCGTGAAGCTTGCACATCGGCCTGCCATCATCGTCGCAAACAACCCGCATCGCCTTTCCCATCTGCCCCCACCAGGCGGCGCTGCCTGGTTTCGAGTAGTCGCCTGAGCTGCCGATGCACACCCTTGGCCAACTACCTGCCAGGCGCTCCAACCGTTCAAGGCTTTCGTGCATGTGCCAGACAGGCGCGCCGAACCAGCGTGGCAGCGGCCATTCCTCGATTAGTGCATCATTTGCCGCCTCGTCTCCGTCAATCACATCAGGGATCACGGCGAAGTCGCAGGCGGGGATCAGCTTTGCGTCGGCTGCCCAGCGATAGAACGGTTGCCAATCTATAACCGGCTTCCCTTGCTTCCATGCGGAAAACGCTCCGTTGTCGATTGCAAACGACTGGCAGACTTGCGCTGCCAGTGCGAGTTGCCGTGGATCGCTGAAGCTTACGAAGGCGTGACCGCCACCAATCGCAGCAGCGGCGGCTGTCTCTGGCGTAATCGGCAAGCCGTGGTAATGGATCATCCGCTAAGCCTCACTGTTTCGATCTCAACGCCCTGGTGCGTGGCGATGATGGTTTGATCGCCGCCCAATGATTCTGCCAGGCGGTCTGCGATCTGCTCATGCCAGCCCTTTTTGATCAGTGCTGTCGCTGCCTTGATTTGCTCGACTTGAATCATGGTGGCCGCTCGCAGTTCAAGGCGGTAGACGATCGTTTCGCCGTCGGACGGGCAGACGGCTGCGAAGGTGTGTCGATAAATATTCACGCGCATACCTCACCCGCCGCTCACCGGCAGGAGTTTATGGTTTAATGAGAAGGATTCTTAAAGGTGGCGCGAGATGGTTAAGGCGTTTAGTGGTGGAGATCCCGTTACCGCGAACATTCTCGAGCAAGCTCAATCATGAGATACAGCATCGCGATGCGCCTATCTAAAGCCTCGCCTAGCGAATGCAAACGTCAAAGGAAATACGTCCATGAAGTACAGCTGGATGGTGATTGTTTTACTGCTTTGTGCTTGTGCTAGTGGCCCAACCCCTCAGCAATTGGCAGAGCAGCGCTTATGGGAGCAACAGTTGCTCACCCATCTGTCCTTGTACAAGTACTACCCCGAACAAGCTCGACTTCAAGGGGCGACGGGCTTGGTTAGAGCCGAATTCTTCGTCGACGCTCGAGGCAACGTCTCACGTCAGAAAATCATCAGCTATTCTGGGTCGGAACTCTTTGTTCCTGCTGTACAGGCAATGATTTCGGTAGCATCCCCCGTACCTGCGCCTCCACCTTCAATACTTAAGGACGGTGGAGTCGAGATAGTAGCCCCATTTCTATATTGCTTGGAGCAGGGTACATGCCCGCGTCCCACAGCGGGCATGTAAGCAGGACAGAATAGCGCTGAGTCAATTCCAGTTATCACAGCGGAGCTCAAGAGCTAAGGTGCAGGCATACTAGGCCATGATAGGAGGGGGCTGCTGGGCTCATGGCGTCACCCGCTTGAACTCGACCACCCAGACCCAGGGGTTGGCGTCCCAGTCGCCGCCTGTTGATGCCCAAAGGTCACGAAACGCGAATCCGGCAGAGCGCTCTACGCCAGCAGCGCGGAAGGATTCAGTTGCTTGGACGCCTATGCCTTCGGCCTGGGCCTGCTCCTCGCTGATGTCCTGCAGCCGCTCTACGCGCACGCCGGTTATCTCCAGCAGGATGCGGCTGTCACGGTGGCGCATGTGGATGCTGGGCTTCCATGGGCCGCCGTAGTCGGTGCGGTTGTCGCATTCGCGGTAGACAACCCAGCTTTCGCCAGGCGCCTGGGCTACGTTGATCTCCGCCCAGGCCTCGCGAACCCACAACCGGTCGCCGCGGCGCCCATATGGGCACCCACCGTACATGGCGAGTTCGGCGGCGCATTCCTGCTCGGTCGCGCCAAACGCAGCGAATCCCCAGCGCGGATGGTCTTGAACAACGGCAATCCACTGATGTTCCGGGGAATCGGATTTGCTACGGCTCGGGATCTGATTGCCTTTGACCAGGCGGCGCGTGACGGTCTTTTGTCCGGAAAGAATCGCGCGAACCATTGCACCGCTGAAAAGAATGGGCCGCTCTTTATGGAAAGGTTCCGGCGCCGGCCGCGGCTTGGCCATCTTCGCCTGGCACCGTCTGCAGCTGACAAATTCGCGCTTGTGGGTGCCATCCCACGGCACCTCTGAATCTTCGTTAAGCCCGCAGGCGGAGAGTGCCCAGCGCTCGTTATCCTGGGTGCAACCTGAGTCAACGATCAGGTGGTTTTTTCTGGCCACGGGTCGTCCTTGCCGCTATAGCGGCTACCAAATTCATAGAAGGGAGAGGTATGGTTGCCACCTCAGATAAGGAGGTGCGATGTGGTCGTACACGGAGTTGAATACGAGTTTTTTACAGCTTCACACGTTACAAAGGGGCATGACGGCTTGGGGGTTGAGTGCTGGCGCGGCAACGATATGGTGTTTGAGATATTCAGGAATGACGAAACTCTGCTTTTTGAGGTGACCCTGTTCGAGCAGGATGTCCCTTTAGAGTTGCTTGAGTACGCCATCCCAACCGCTCGCGAAAGCTTGGGTGAGTTCGCGCCGTAGAACCTCTCCTTGCCGCTATAGCGGCTGACTTTGAAGGGGGAGGGGTTTTATTTGAAAACGATCCTGGAAGAGATCGAAAGCTGTGCTAGAAATGACATGTCGCGCATGCATTTCAGATATTCGTTGTTGGGGTGCTGCGCGGCAGACGCTCTATTACTCCGTTGGAGCGGGCCCTCCAGCTGTGGGCATTGATCGGTAGGCTGTCGCATTTAGCCGCGAGTTAAACAACTCCCTTCCTCTGGGCTACTAACTCAACGTCTAGGCCTGTCGATCATCTTTTCTGATTTACTCCAGAGCCTCCCTCGTTACCAGATCATGGGCATTCACAACCGTCATGCCGATGGTTGCGTTTCCGTTTTTTTCTGTGGCGTAAACTCAGCTCTCCTTGGCTCAATGGTTCGAGCAATGTAAGTTCATGCCGCCGGCTAAAAGGTTAGGGAGTTAGTTGATTGGGAATGGAAAATGGCGTTCTGGATTCATTAAAGCGTTACCGCTTCTTGATATTGCTGCTGATGGTCGCTACCTCGCTGGTGAGTGCAACGGTAAGATTCGTCGGAGAGTGGAGTGATTTCTGGACTGTGCTAATGCTGCAAGCTTGGTTCGGTCAGGCTGTGTTCGCTTACCTTCGTGGTGGGTGGGTTGCGATCGGGCCTGGAGGTCTTCCTAAAGACGCCAGTCCGACATCCAGGGCACTATTGGCCGGAGTTGCATTTGCCATTTACCTAATCGGCTTTGGCTTTGATGGCTATCCGAAAAAAGAGTCTGTCCATGACAGGCGCCCTTCAGACTGGACCATGCCTACACGAGAGGAAATCGGACGATCTTCTGAAGAAAATAGATAGATCAGTTTGGTTTTTCTGTAGGCATGTGGAGTCCTTGCCGGGCCATGCCCGGGCGGTGGAGTTTGAAAGGGGATCAGCTACAGTTCAGCAATCAGCCAAACGGAGGTGGTGATGGATAATTACGTCTGCATAATCTGTGGCGGGAAGGGCAAGGAAAGATATTCGTTGGGTGAATTCAGGGATGTCGAATGTCCGGACTGCGGCAAGTACCTGATCTCGCTAACGGTGCTGGACGACATGAGGAAGAGAGAGCGCCGCTTCAACATCCCGGCCACCAGGGCTTGCATAAATGGCTTCATTGCCGCAGGTCTGCCTGCCGTAATTTCCAAAGCTGAAATCGCCTACCACCAGCTGTTTTCTACTTGATGTCTAATTGTCGCAGAAGGCGCCGGCCGATCCAGCGAACCACGGTGACGGCCTTGCTGTTGCCGATCGCCTTGTAGCGGGGGCCGTCCGGGCATTCGCTGGCAGGCTTACCGCGCCAAGGGATCTGCGTGTAGTTATCGGGGAAGCCTTGGCAGCGCTCCCATTCGATCACGCTGGTCCGGCGGACGCCTTCGGGCTCCAGCACATATGCCTCTCTATCATCGAGAGAGCCCCCCCCTTGTGCCGTGAGAGTAGGGTGAAGTGCAAGCTTCGCCGGCCATCCCGGCGGGCTATCCCGGCGAGTGCCTTCGCGCTCAAAAAGTACCTCGGCGGGATCGAACCCGTTTCGAGCACTTGCGACAACGAATACACGACGGCGCCGTTGGGCCAGGCCGAAATATTGGGCGTCCAGGACCCTCCACGCGATTGTTCTTTTGGGTCCATACACACAACCAGCGTCCTGCCATTTTTTCCCTGGAGGCTGCAGCTCGCAGTCTTCCCCAGCAAGCGCGCCAAGAAAGCATCCGAAGGCGTTCCCTTTGTCGCTGAGGACGCCGGGGACGTTTTCCCAGACGATGACGCTGGCGGGCTTTCGCTGGCCGGCGCGAACATAGTCAACTGCATCTGCAAGCTCCACGTATTTGATGGTGAGTGCTCCGCGGGGGTCGGTGAGGCCTTCGCGCATACCGGCAACCGAGAAGGCCTGGCACGGGGTGCCGCCAACCAGCACTTCAGGCGCCGGGATCTTGTCGGCCAGCACCAGGGCGGCCAGCTTCGTCATGTCGCCGTGGTTCGGCACGTTGGCGTAGTGGTGGGCCAGAACCGCCGAGGGGAACGGCTCAATCTCAGCGAACCAGGCGGCGCGCATGCCCAGCGGGTGCCAGGCCTGGGTCGCAGCTTCGATGCCGCTGCACACGCTTCCATAGGTGATAGGCATTTAGTTGCTCTCCTGGCTCAAAAACAGGCAATGAAAAATGAGGTAAAATTCGGTGTTACATAAGGAGATCGAAGAATGTCAGTAGAAATTCGAGAAGTCGTTTCCAGCTTTGTTTTGGATGTTTCTGGTCACACTGTGCATGCCCGAATTACAAAGGATGTTGATGGTTCGGAAGGCTTTATCTGGGATATCAGCCATCATGGGGGCGGTTTTTCTCGAGTAAAAAAAGCTCAGATGGCTCCAGTGAGTAGTCGTAAAGAGGCGCTGGAGCAGATCATCGCCTATGCCCAAACCTTCGAGCCGGGATACAGCCCGCAGCCGAACAGCCGCTACTGAGATATGAGTGAGCTAATCGGCAATTCTCATGGATTCATGCCGCTTGATCTTCTTGCTTCGGAGGCCACTCCGAAAACCCAACACGGGGTGCCTTCGTCTTCGGGTTGATGATCGGCTTGCCCTTGGCATCCACCAGCACTGCCTTGGCCCGTATTCGCATGTCGCGACACCTCAGGGTCTTGCGGGCCAGCTCAATGAACTGCTCGGCGTACTGCGGAGCGTCGAAGAGCGGGGAGAGCTGGCGGACCGTACCCCCCCCCATTATCTTCTCGGTGCGCTTGGCGACCAGCTCCAGCCATTCAGCTTCCGGTATCGGTTCGACGCCGCCCGGTGCCTTTGGGTTCTTCCGGGTGCCGGCCGTTTTCTTGCGGGCCTCGGTCTTGGCGACATCGAGGGTCATTCCAAACACTGCAAAGGTGCTCATGGGTTATCTCCAAGCGTGCGCCTGCCTCGCCGGCTGGCGTGATTCGTTTGAGTGGGTGATATGCTTTGCTGTTGATCAAACAAGGAGGTGGTAATGCCCGGTAAAAAGCTTGAAGCGTTCCGCGAGTGGTTCACGCCGCGTAAGAGGCTGTGGGCAGGAATAGGCCTGTTCGCAATTGCTATCGCCGTGCCTATCGTCAGTCCGGGAGCGACCGCCGCTTGGCTCATAGGGCCTGCGACTGTCTTTTTCTTGGGTAGCTTTATTCCCGACACGAACGCAAAGCGATAGGGCCGGGCGGCTGGCGTGATTCGTTTAAAGGGGGTATTGATGTATTCGGACATTCGGCCCGACAAGGGGAACTGATATGGCCTGGGTAGTCATGCTTACACGCCGGTCTTGTTTACGCTGCCTTTGATGCCTGCCGCGTCGATAGGTAGGTCGACGTGGTATGTCTTTGTGTGCCCAACCTCATGCATGCAGTCGCAGACTGTGCGGATATGGCTCACCAGAGGACTATCGCCGGTGCCGAACGACAGTGAGAAGCCGTGCAAGGTGTAGACCGGTGAAATCTTGCGATCAATCGACTCAAGCGCGGCATAAGCGCTGTTCGTTTGGGCGTTGAACTTGTCACGAAAAACCGGGCCAATTTCTGCTTGAGCCCTCACCATTGCGGCATTGAACGCCGCTGCGGCGGTGCGATCCGTGTGCCGTTCGTACATCTCCATCATCTTCTGCATTTTGTCTGCATCGAATGCCGGATCGGTCGCGGCCCGCTGGATCATTGTCAGCATCGCGGTTGATTCGTTGGTGGCCGCCGGGCTGGCGGCCTGCCGAGCTTCGGTGCGCTCGGCAAGGGCTGAGTTAGTCATGGCAACCTCAGAAATTGATGGTGACGTTCGGCACTTCGCCGCGGGCGATCTTCAGGACGATGGCCTTGGCCAGCTCTTCGCCGATGTTCATGCCGATCAAGGCCTGCTTGGCTTCGCCCAGGATTTTCGACTTGTGCGCTACGTCGGCCTGGCGTTCCTGCTGCTGGCGCAGGATTTCGTCCGCTGCCGCGTTGGCGCGGGAAATCTCGTCTTGGCGAGCCTGTTCAACTGCTGCCGCTTGACGTTCGGCGGCGGCAGCTTGCTCGCGCTCAGCGCGCTGTTCGGCCTCGATCTGCTCGCGCTTTGCCTGCTCGGCGCGGCGATCAGACTCGGCGGCCTGCAATTTCAGGTCGTTCTCTCGCTTCTCGGCGGCGACCTGCTCATCACGGACGCGTTGCGCTTCGGTATCGCGGTCACGCTGGGCGCTGGCTTCGGCTTCGCGTGTGGCTTGTTCGGCGGCTTCGCGGGCAATGCGCTCTTCGTTGTCCTTCTTGTCGCGGGCTTCCTTCTCCAGGCGCAGACGGGTCAGTTCGGCCTGTTCGGCTTCGTACTGGGTACGCTCGACGTGCAGGGTGCGCAGCTTTGCAAGGGTCTGGTCTTTCACCTGGGCGGCTTCGGCCAGGAACTCTTCCCAGGCATCGTTGATTTCTACCAGCTCGAGGTCGGCAATGATCTGGGCGACGTGGGCGGCGGCTGGGCTTGCCTCGAAAACGGCCAGGTCTTTGATGGCCTGAATGCCATCGACATGCTTGTCTTTGCGAGCCTGATCGGCGGTTTCCCAATCCGTCAGGGGTTGGCGGGTGGCGTCGCGCAGGTTGTCCATCTTGGTTACGAACTCGCGCAGCTCAGCCTCGACCACCTTCGGCATTTCCTTGAGGCGTTTCAGGTAGTCGCGACCAGGGGTTTCGACTGCCTTTTTGGACTTGCTCACTGTTGCAGCCAAGGAAGCGATGCGAGCGCGACCTTTCACAGTTGTCAGGTCGGGCACCTCTCCGGTGACTTCTGCCTTTACCGCTTCGAAGAACTGGCCCAGGCCGCCGGCTACGTAAATGGCCGGAGCGTTGTCGGCGCTGATGTCGTCGATGGTGATGACTTGCTGTTGTGCGGACATGGGAAATCCTTGCCGCGATGCTCGCAGCGTTGAAGGGGGAGTGCAAATAAGGGTTGATAAACGTTCTTATTCGCATTTAAGATACGTAATAACATATCAATGAAACGCAGGAGCCTCACCGATGAAAGTGCTGTCCTCACTGAAAGAAGCGAAAAACCGTCACCGCGACTGCCAGATCGTTATGCGCCGGGGCCGGATCTACGTGATTTGTAAATCCAATCCGAAATTTAAGGCGCGGCAGGGCAGTGCGAAGAACAAGAACAAGGGCAAAGGCTAATCAGCTCTGCTGCTGCTTTGCTGTTGAACCCGGTAGCGCAGGACCTGGAGGATCCGGCAGGGGGTGTCGCTAAAGAGCGGCGCGGCTTTCGCTGCTGGCCGGCGGTTGTTGCTGCTGGCTTGAGGAGAATTTAAGCAAGCTGAAATAATCATGTCAAGCATGCTGAATATATAAATTCAGATTGCTGAAATTATTGAGCGATAAAAAGCCCGCTCAATGGCGGGCTCATTTAGGCGTCGCAGTATTCTCGCCAGCCGATCCTGACGGTACCGCCCTCCAAGGTCTCGACTCGGACGCCGGCCGTTTCGCCGATCTCATCCAGCAGCCGCTTCCAGTCCTCGGGATTTTCATGCTCCAGCCTACACACCGTGACCGCCTGGACCTTCTGAACACCTGGTGAGGCAATCAGGGCTTGCAGGCGTCGACCTGCAGCTTCGTAGGAAGAGGGCGGTTTAGACGTGGTAAACGCTGGGCTGTGCATGTGGTACTCCTTACCTTAGCTGGATGCATATACAGTATTTATGTTGCTATATATTGGCAAGCTCGGATTTGCTTTTTCATGCGCAAATGCATAGAAGCTGAGAAGGTTACCTTCTCGCGGGCACAAAAAAGCCCGCGCTTGGCGGGCTTTAAGCGAGCACTGAAAGTCGAGCTTAAGCAGGCAAGCGCAAATCGCCACGATGGACTATGTGCACTTTATTGCCATCCGGGTCCCGTAGGTACGCGCCATAATAGCCGTCCCCATAATGCTGGCGCGGCCCTGGTTCACCAGCATCTATACCGCCAGCAATAAGGCCTGCGGCATAGGCGGCATCGACAGAATCTGGATGTGGTGCGGAGAAAGCCACCATGCCGCCATTTCCAGCGAGGGCATCTTTGAGATCGTAAGGGCGGTAAACATAGAAGCGGGGCAGAGGGCTGTCGGGGTTCACCCAGCATGCCGAAGGTGGTCCGCCATCGGGCGTTACAGGTCGACGGCAGAGCCCCAGAGGGATCAGAACCGCGTCATAGAAGGTAGCGGCCTTATCAAGATCGTTTGTCCCAACGGTTACGTGACTGAACATCCTGTATTCCTACTCACGGAGGCGAGGCGTTATCGTGTCATTTTGACGGTGGGCGTGTATAGCGGTCGTCGGGTAAGTCGGGGAGGGCGAGTGTCAGCCCTCCAAATCGCAGGCAAAGAAAAGCCCGCGATGGGGATTGGCGGGCTTAAAGGGTTTCATTAGGAGCTGGGATAACCATAGGCGCCCGACTGTGAAAAGGTCGTGAAAGGCCAGGTAGAAAAGGCTTGCTCATTGGCTGGCCGTTAATAATATTCGGGAGTGATCTGATGATCCTTCTGCGCTTACACCTTTTCGTGTCGACTATCCTCGACTTGCTGGTTCTGTGGATCGCACAAAGCTAAGTAGTAAGCCACACACCAGCCGATCAGTGTCCATCCGGTCAGTAGGTTGATTAGAAAAATTCGACGGGGCGGAACTGGTTCGATTAGGGCGGTACAAATTGAGGGGAATAGGTAAAGGGCTATGGCGCTAACGTGAAATATGAGATCAGCTGCAATTGCGACTCCATTGTCTCCGCTGCTTATGAAGTAGCTCACCAAGCAGGTTGGCGCAAGCAGTGCTAATCCAAAGACCTTCATCGCAGCCTCCCCGTGAAACTTCGCGATAGCTAATTGATACCACGCTCCATTTGTTTTGTGTAGTGGCTGTTTTTCTGATCTGGTCTAGCGCTATGGGGTAGGCAGTCGGCGCCGATCTCAAAACGAACTTACGATTGCCTGGGCAAGCTGCTGATCATTCATCAACGGTGGTGCATAGGTCGTACGGTAGAAGCGCACCGCCTGTTCAAATTGGGCGCCGCGTATGTCACCGTTTGAACCAATAAAGGCGAGCGCGTCAGCCTTTGCAGGCTTGAAGTTATTACTGGCCAACATGGTGAGCCCGGTAGTTCCTGCAACGGTGTAGCTTGGAGCCATCAGTACAGACAGCATCGAGTTGTTATAGGAGTCATCGGACCCCTCAGAGGCGTGAGCGTTGATCGATACCATGAGGGCTGCGGCTACAATCTTCCATGAGTCCATGCTGCGATGCTTCCATTGCGATCAGAGAGGGCCGCTACCATAGCAGAGTGCGTTCCTTCTGGAACAAGGAGAAGGTCCGTCTTAAGCGGGCATCAAAACGAGGTCGCTATCACCTGCGCCAGTTGCATGTCGGACATATGAGGCGATGTGTAGGCTGAACGATAGTACCTGGACGCCTGCTCAAACTCAGCACCGCGAATCTCGCCGTCAGAACCAATGAACGCCAAGGCGTCGGTCTTGGCTGACTTGAAGATTTTTGGCGGATCGGTCGTGAGAGATGTGGTTAATCCAATTAAAATGGTTGGCGAGGAGATTGTGATAAATATCGCGGCAGCGATAGGGTTGACGTCGTCACCTGATACGGCCTGAGTGCTGAACGATGCCAGTAGGGCGATTGCCAGCGTCTTCCATGAATCCATTCTTCGATGCTTCCATTGCGGTCAGAGGGAGCCACCATAGCAGAGCAGGACGCTTGCCAGATACAAGAAGCCCGGCGCGGGGCCGGGCATTGTGTTCAGATATTTTCGGACTATTTATCCCAGCCGGTTTTGAAGTCCAGTGCTCGCATCATGCTGAATACATCGCAGCACTGCGCTCCTAGTGACTTGCAGACATCAGGCACCTTTCTATTCTGCCGTTGTGCCGACGGTTTAGATGTTTCAAGAGATACCACGCATCGTTCCACGGGGCTGGATAATGCGTAGGAAATCAAAAAAGGATCTCTGCCAATATAGGCAAGTTCGTTTTCATTGAGATCGACTGCGTACCCATTGAATGTGACATGAGCGACAGCGGCAGGATCTGCGCCTTCTTGAAGAATTAGGCTATCTTTGACTTCGGGCTTTTTTAGCCATCCAGTTAAGACGTCTTCTTTTCCGGCCAAAATCTCTTCATAGATTTCAATAGGCATTTTGATGCGGCCATTCTGGCTTTGGTGCAAAAGCCATGACCACAGTTCAGGTACCATGGTTTGCGGATAATAAACGCCATTAGAAGTAATAAGCGTGTTTGCATCCAGCAAGTAAAGCTTCCTATCAAGCGCCATTATAATGTGCCAACCAAGTTATAGACATTGGCGGGCTTAACGCCCAGTACTCTTCCTGCTTTTGTCGCTGTTAATGCACCTTCGCGCATAGTTCGCTGAACCAAATTTACGATGGCACCACCGAGCTTGTGTCTACGAACAACGTAATAGCTTGGTCCACTAGAACCGTCCCGGCCTTCTTTTGCAGCAGCTTTCTGTGCAGCCCACAACTCTCTGAATTTCTGGGAGAGTGTATTCCACGTGTCCTGTTGAATCACTCCGGACGTAAAAAGCCTGTATGCTACCAAAGACCCGCTAACGTTAATACTTCTTGCGAATCCGGAAATTTTTTGAGTGAGAACATTGATGTTTTCTGCATTCCAGTTCTGGCCGTTTAAGTCGCTCGTAGGTAGCAGTAAAAGGCTTGCTATATCGTTGCAGTAACGTTCAATCTTCTGCTCTGCACGACTACCACTCAATCCTGTGACGCCAATAACGATATGTGCAAATTCATGTAGCAGAGTAAAAGATCGCGCAGGTGGGGCATCTTGATCATTAATAACAATGAATGGGGCAATTTTGTCGGACAGTGCAAACCCCCTGAAAGCCTCAACGGGAATGTTTGTGTGATGGCTGCCAAGATTTCCAATGAGCAGAACGAATGTTCCCAATTCCTCAATCAACTTTCTGAGATAAGAAAAGGCATCTTCCGATTTGGCATAACGTCTGAATTCATTTATGTCGAATCCAATCAGCTTTCCAATGTGTTCAGAAACGGAGGAGGGCTCCAAGTCGGTTTTAATACTGCCGACGTAATCACGAGGGAAGGCTTCCTCAACATCTTGAAGGACGTTTTTAACTAGATCTTGTCGCACATAGATGTCACGTACCAGCGCGTCAAGTGGCCCCTTGCTTTCGATGCGGAGCTCTTCCGGAAGCGTGCGAAAATCTTCGCCTCGCTCTGCTTGAGCAGGCGGGCCGGGAAGATAGAACACAAGGAGGGGGCGACGATAGACTCCAGCCATCTTCACAATAAGTGTTCTGGAGATCTCTTTTTCGCCTTCTTCATAGCGCCGGAGCATTTCAGGGCCAGAAACCTTGCTCCCGCCAATAGCTAGAGATCTCGCCGCCTTTTCTCTGCTAAGGCCGGCCGTCTCTCGTGCCCATACGAGCACCTCTGGGTTAATTCCCGGCATACATCACCGCTTCAGCTCCGTCTTCATTTACGCATCGTCCATTATCACAGTAGCGGGTTTTGCAGGATACTGAACTTCCCTACCGTCTATCGCAAGTGCTGTATGCCTTTGGCATCCCTAGCATCCTTCGCCTGCACAACCTTTCCTACCTTCACCTCATTCGCCCGCCATAGAAGTGGTTCAGCGCTATCAGCTCAACCACCGCTACGATGGCGCAGAGCACAACGAAGCCAGGGCTGAAGACTCGCTTGCGGTTGGATGAGCTGCCGTCCGGCCAAATGCCAGCTTCAGCTGTGAAAACCACCATGAGCGCCAGCCAGGCCCAGAGCCACACCTTGCTCCAGAAGCTCTGCTCTCGCCATGAGGTCGATGGTTTTCCAAGAGCGGATGGCATCAGAGAAACTTCTGCGTGGCCTGCACAACAACGCCAACGATTCGGCAATTCTCGTCAAAAACTTCAGTCGGGTATCCCGGGTTCAGCGGCTTCAGGTAGAGCCTCCCACCATCACTGACTAGCTTCTTAAAGGTTGCCTCGTTGCTGTCTGGCAGCTTGGCCACGACAAGCCTACCCGGCGTTGCTTCGACTTCGGTATCTACCAGTATCAGCGAGCCCTGGGCGATGCTCGTGCCGACCGGTGAGGTCATCGAGTCGCCCTTAACCTCAAGCCAAAACGCAGGGCCTTTCGAGTTGTACTCGGAAAACTCGTAACGATCCGAGATCCCGGCAGGGTAGGGCTCAACTGCTTCCGCCCAGGAGCCAGCAGACACCCAACTGATCACCGGGTAGCGAAAGCTTTGCGAAGGCTGCGCAGCCATTGAAACGTTGGACTCCGATGCGTCTTGTTCCGGGCCTTCGCCAATGCCGAGCCACTCCGCTCGGAATCCGGTCGCCTTAGCGAGCGCGTAAAGATTCTCCGGACGGAGGCTTTTGCTCTCGCCAGAAATCCATTGAGTGACAGCAGAGTTCGCTACGCCGCAAAGCGTCGCAATTTCTCCCTTTTTTTTACCGCTGAGCTTGATAGCGCGGGCAATACGTTCGTGTCTTTCCATGGACTCAATATTAAGTTAACTGAATTTAAGCATGCAGTAGGCATAAAGCGCCGTTGACGCAACAACTTAAGCATGCTGAAATTGCGTCAGAATCGAACGAGGATGCGCAATGAAGACTGATGAAGTCGCCGAATTCTTCGGTAGTAAGACAAAGCTGGCACTGGCTCTGGGCATTCGTCCGAGCGCCGTGACCATGTGGGGAGAAACGATCCCTGAATCCCGACAGTACCAGATTCAGGTCCTCTCCAAGGGCAAGTTCAAGGCGGCAAAGAAGATCCAGGCCGCTTGATATTCATGTCCGCTGTTCCATTGAAGCCAGATTAGAAGAGAGCAGTCCCCATGCAAACGTCCAGTTCCAGACACACCGTACAAACCCGTGATCAGGTGCTGGTCGCCCACGCTGCAAACCAGATCGCACGCACCAGCTTGAGCCAGGACGATTTTGCCCAGGCGCTGAGCCGCGAATTGCATCTGTCGTGCCCAGAGAAGGCCATCGCCAAAGAGGTGCCTGACTTCACCTTGTTGACCACGCAGAACGACGTGGCCGATTTTGTGAAGGCGACCGGCCGTTGGCTCAAGCGCGTTCAGCGCTGGCTGTCTGGCGATCAGGAAATGCCGTCCTGGCTTGAGGAATCGTGGGTGAACGCCCTTGAGCCTGAATTTCGCGACCACTGCATCAACGAACTGGCAAGCCGCCACGGTCTGACCGGCGCCCGCCAGATGACCAGCGACCAATGTGCGAACAAAAGCTTCGGTGCGTTGATCCGTGCCCTGGGCGACGTGATCGACACCGGCAGTGAGGTGTTTGACGACCAGGTGATGTGCGAGCAGGACCTGCCGCACTTGCCTGCGTTCGCCAAGCAGTGCCGCCAGGTTGAAGCGAAGGCGGGGGGAGTTGGGGCGCAAGGCTGAGCAGCTGCTCGCGGCGCACCGGCCAAATTTGAAATCTATCGCTTAATTTTCCGCGCATGCGCGGAAATCGGTGCCCATCGGGTTCGCATTATCAATTAAGCGGACCAGAAACCCAGGCACAAAAAAGCCGACGGTCGAGGTCGGCTAATTCGATAACACTTTGTGAGGCCGATTATATGCAAACCCCGCCACATATCAATAGCGCTACCTACCAATCTCGCGCCACGTTTTACGCAATCTGAAAACGTGGCGCACACAATGTCATCTCGGGAAATCGCCGAGCTGACCGGAAAACGCCATGACAACGTTAAGCGAACCATAGATTCGTTGGCGGCTGACAAGGTAATTACTTTTCCTCAAATTGAGGAAAACCCTGGAGCCCTCGGTCGGCCAGGGACGCACTACCTGATTGGCAAGCGAGATAGCTTCGTAGTCGTCGCCCAGCTCAGTCCCGAGTTCACGGCCGCGCTTGTGGACCGCTGGCAGGAACTTGAAGCGCAAGCAGACAAACCTCAGCAACTCTCCACCCTCGAAATCCTGAATATTGCCGTGGAGTCTGAAAAGGCCCGATTGCTGCTCACCGCCCAGGTCGAGCAGCAGGCCACCAAAATCCATTCCCTGGAGAACCTGTTCAAGGATCCGAGTACGCACTCTGCTGTATGTGTGCCAATCCAAGACTACAGAACAGATGGGCAAGATACCTCAGCAATCCAATACACCCCTATAGTTTCTTCCGGTGGAGTTATTGTTCATTTCGGCTGCCCAACGACATCTACCGGGCCTGTGGGTGGACCCACTGCGCAGAGGCTTCTCGTTATGAGGTTCAGATAATGGCCTATGGACTAACCTTCAGAAATAACAGCAATGTAGTTACCCTGGATTCTGAGTTTGCTAGGCTGGTTGTTTTATTTAAGGGCGGATGGAGTGGTGATGGGTCGGGGGTTGGGGTTGGTTTTCCTAATACGATCACGTCGGCAGAGCCGCCCTTGGTTTTTGTAAGGCCCGCACAGTCAAATATGTTTTGTTTTTGCAAAATATTGGGGGCGCCCGGAGCGTGGACCGGGTTTTCATTTCGCGGAACGGTCGGCACGTACACATCAGGCACCTGGTTCTGTGCCGCGTTTCAATCGCAAGAGAAAGCTCAGTTCGGCCTAAGGCTTTGGGATGGCAGTACCAGGCTTTTGTTCGATAACGGAACAGCTTGTGCCCAGTTCACAAGAGCGATTTCCGGGTGGTCGCATATTGGCAGCGAACAAACAGGTCAGGGTGTGTATAGGCTAAGTTGGACTGCTTATACTCCTCTAAGTACCGGAGATTTTATGTTGCTTAATAATATTGCTATGGATGTTGCTGGGAGCACTTCAAGGCAAGGAAACATGTACGCACTTTGGCAGTATGAAAATGACAGGCTAGTGATGCAAGTGGTCGGAATCGACATACAAAAGACACTTTACACCCCAGTGGTTTTTGCGAAGCCTGCTTCATAGTTTTTATCGCGAGTAGAAACCGATAGCCGCCTTGTGCGGTTTTTTATTGCCTGGAGAAAACTATGGGCTGGTACAAGACGGGCACTGTTTCCGTTACGAAGAACTCGACCGCCGTTGTCGGCACGGGCACCGCGTTCCTCGCGAATGCGCGGGTCGGCGATGGTTTCCGTGGTCCCGATGGTGCGTGGTACGAAGTAGACAACATCGTCAGCAACACGACCCTTTCCATTGCGCCTGGGTACCTGGGGGCAACGGTTGCTGCCGGCGCCTACGCCATCATGCCGGTGCAAGGCTACGTGAAGGACAGTGCGGACGCGCTTCGACAAGCCTCCAGCGCGGCGTGGCAGCTTGTTGGGCAGAAGTCGCAGCCTGGCGGCCTCGCTTCATTGGACGCCGCAGGTGTCGTACCCACAGCGCAACTGCCAACGACCGACAAAATCACAGAAGGGACCACGAACCGGTGGTGGACGAATGCGCGAACTATTGCGAGCACCCTTGCTGGTATGGTGGTCACCAATTCGGCGGTTGTTCTTGTAGCCGATTCAATTCTGACTGCTATCGGAAAGCTGCAGACCCAAAACACCGTTAGCGGCTGGGGAGTGCCTGGGTTCAAAACCTCACCAGCAGACTTGAACTCCATGGATCTCGGCATCAGCAAAAGCTTTACCACGGGCGTAAATACAGCCAACTCCCCGTACAAGCTTGGTAGCACTACCACCAGATTTGATGCGGGATCTTCTGGGTACAAGATCGGGTACGCCGACGACACCGACGAATACCACTGGGCCATGATGCTGTTTGATCGGACCTCCAGCGCCGTCGCGGTCAGGCGCTCCAGTGGCAAAAACATCCGTGCTGATGATTACTTAGTTCTTTATCCGACCGGCAAGACGGTGCTGGACGCCACGCAACTGCCCGCCATGTTCGGGGCTACCGCGAGCGCGGTCGGCAGATCCGGCATAGTTCCTGCGCCTGCTGCAGGCGATCAGGCGCAGTTTCTGGCGGGGGATGCGTATGACCGCGCCCGAATAGCTGGACTTGTGTGTGAGCGGAGCTTTGATTCGATGCGGCAATGACGGGGGAGGTGCTAGTTGGCAGGACGCTTGGAGAGGAATTATTCAACGAGATTGTCACGACGCCAGGAGGCTCAATTCCTTCTTCTGGTGCCCTCCGTGATAGCCTTTACAGATGATTTTGGAGGGATCCATGAAAAAAACTATCATCATGCTTTTACTGTTCATTCTCGGACTTGGAGTAGCTGGTTATAGATGGAGCGACTGGTATAACCGGGATAACGTGGCAAAAACATCATCACTGGTGTCTAGGCATCTGCTTGCTTTTAACCGGGAGCCGAGACTAGACCTGTCCAGCTACTTGGCGCGCGGTGAGGATGCTGAGAAGGAGCTGGCGGCGGACCTTCTTGAGATGCAATCTGCCGATTGGTCGGGCGCCGAGATGAAACGAGATGCGGCAATAGAGTTCACATCTCGTGCCTTGAACGTCATACGCACCTACACGCGCTTTCGTATAGCAAATTTGCGGGTCGGTATGACTGAGCGGCGACTGCTAAAAGATCAGCGCGCTCTAGCCCAAGAGACGGATCTGAATCTCAAGAACCTGGCATCTGAACGCCTGCAAGCCTACAAGGATAAGTACCTGCAAGAGCGGCGTGAGTATTTCCATCAAGCGGCCGCTCTCGGTATGCACAGTGAGATGCTGCTAAGGGCAAATGATGGGGTTAAAGTTGCATTCGGTGAGGATCATGGGCTGGATGTAACGACTCAGGAATTTATGAAACAGCTATTCTAGCCCTGCTCTCATCCCCCTTGAATAAATACTCATCATGCGTAATAAAATGGTCGATGGGTATGTCTGGCTGGCGAGATAGTCCGGAGGGTTACGATGGATATTGGAGCAAGGTTGAAATCCGAGAGGCTGCGACTCGGCTTAACCCAGACAAGCCTTGGCGCCGTAGGGGGAGTGGAAGTGAATGCACAAGGTCGATATGAGGCAGGGGTTAGAGTCCCCCGTGCTGACTATCTAGCATCGATAGCTAAGGTCGGCGTCGACGTTCTTTACGTAGTAACTGGGCAGCGAATGAAAAATCGAGCCGCAGATTTTACGAGCAGTTGCGATAAGCAACCAACGCTACCGCCTCAGCCCAAGTCCAAGCCCCGACTCCACTGATTTCAGCCCGAGGGGATTTAGTCCGGGGCTATTAGCACTGCCAAAGATAGCTCGATGAACTCTTCATTTTCGTCGAGCGTGTGTAGGGCGCCACGGATGTTATCAGCTACCTCAGCAGAGTCTCGCTGCTCGATCCAACCAGATAACTCCATTATGGATGCTTCAAGGGCCAGTTGGTTCTCGTAGCGTTTTGAGAGTAGGGACGGTAGTAGGTCTGAGTTTGGCATGGCTGTTCCTCATTGGAGTGAACAGGTTAGCAGTTGATCAGCGTTTTATATTTGAACTCGGAAATAAAATCGCGTTAGTCGCTATTGGTATTGAGCAATGCTACAAATAATTCACTATAAACGTTACTGACGCGTCTGCGATACCAGCTTCTAGCTTGCCATTGGGCAAGCGGTAGTATGCAGCTGATAGCGGTATGTTGAAGCTTTTGCCATTTGGCGTGAATCCGTTAAATGGATAGGTGGTGTTCAGTGCGATGGGTTGGCCTACCTCATTCATTAGTTGTAAGGCTACGCCTTTCGCTGACTTCGGATTGCTGCTTAATCCCACAATCCCCTTTTGCCAGTCGATAGCTTGGGAGCTTGATGTGGATTGTAGCGAGTAGGTTACTTTGTTAATCCCGCTTTCGCACTGACTGAGATTAATGTTGAATTTGATGATCCGAGGGGTGGCGCCAGCCTTGTCGAACTCATCTAGTCGGTAGTCGGTGCCCATTCGGACAGGTGATGCTGAGGCTTGGCACGCGGGGGACGCTATCGAAATCTCTTTGGTTAATACCATCGCCATTGGCTGTACAAAACCTTCTACTTGGATATAACCCAAAATCCCAGCTGGTATTTTTGCGCCGTTTTTTATGGTGCCTATTTTCAGTAGCTGCATGGAGTGTGTGGATCGAGTAAAGCCGATGCTTCCATTCACTTCTGCGATTGGGTATGCGGTAGTTCCTTTTCGTATAATTCTGTTATATGTCCACCGCCAGGCAAATCCAGTGTCTCCTATAGGGAAAATATCCGAGCTCGGTGAGTCTGTCCCTACATTATTTTTGATTCCCCAGTAACTAAAGGTTGTGCATGCATAGTTGCTTCGTCCTAGATAGGTTTGGGTGGGTGATTCGAATAAGGTAGAGTAATTTGGCCTGCTTTGGACGTTGGATAGATCAGTGTCGATATTTATATATATGTATCCCTGGCCGTTTTCTGGGGCGGCTGTGAACCTGCATTCGGCCCATGAGTTAATTGTCGTTAAGGATAGTATTAGTGGGATAAGTTTTTTTATGTTTTTCATTTTTTCGAAGCCTAGAGTTGTTGGTTGGCGTGGCCTGCGTAGGCTGCTGTGTGGGTGTAGTACCAAGGTATTCCAAATGGCGCACCATCAGCATGGAGCCAACGCGTTACTTTGTGGAGAATCCGGATTGCGCAACAGGCTCCAGCTCCGTTGTGTCGCTATGCAATTTGGCCGCCTGAAAAAACGAAGCTGGGAGAGAAAATTTATACGCACTTATTTCAAAAAAGCAGGGGGGATCTGTTTTACACTGTGCGGGCGACCACCTTCGGCCCATGATTCAAACCACTCACATGTGGTTTTTGAGCTCGGTTTTATCACAGATAACTGACTATGAAGGTTACTGAAACATTAGCGGAGCCCGCCTCTAATGTGCTGTCGGTCAGGCGCTGGTAAGCAGCAGATAGCGGTATGTTAAAATTGGTGCTGGTGGTGTTGAAACCGGTAAATTGGTAAGTTTCGCCCAGTACGATAGGTTGTCCTGCGTCGTTCATTAGCTTCAGTCCTATGCCTTTGGCGGTCGAACTGGCATTCAACGCTACGATGCCCTGCTGCTGATCAATGACTTGAGAGGTGGCTTTAAGGGAATACGTGACCTTCTGGATGCCTGTCTGACACTGGTGAAGGCCTATATTAAATTTTATAGTGCGAGGTGCGTCACCAGAGTTGCTAAACTCATACATATAATAATCATCTCCCATTTGAACTGACACGTCCGGGGTCTGGCAAGATGAAGCGTTCAAGATAAGTGGGTTGACTAGGTTGATTTTAACCAGATCAAGATCACCGTATCGGTGCGATCCTAAATTGCCCGCAGCAACCTTTTGTTGTGATGCAATTTCACTTGATTTGATGATTTCAAGAGTGTAGGTCCTAGCGACATCCAAATAGCTGCCTTTTAGCATTCTCTCTGCAGTTAAGTAACCGTTGAGGGAGTTCTTAACTTTAATGGATAGCCCAGTTTTACCTAGAGGAAAGGTGTTGCCCGTGGTAACGCTACCTAACGTTGGGTTCAATGCGAAGATGAAGGGCGACGACGACGGGCAGCTGAAACCTTGGGGCGGAACGCTGACTGATTCTTCATAGACCACTGTACCTACTGGAGCATCTCGAGGGATCGTCAAAGCGACTGGAGCACTGGCGTAGTTAGCTATGAACTCTTTCCCTGTGGTGAACACGCATATCGCTGCGGATGAAGTAGATGAATAGGTGAAGGAAATCGTTACTGCCGCAGTCATCAAAAAGTGTTGCCAATATGTTTTTTTTGAAATGCACATTTCTTTGAGAGCCGGGATGCGAGTGAGTAGGCGGGATACCCTATCGATCTCGTGCTACTGAGAAAATAAGACAATTCTTAGATTGGTATCTGCGATGACCGCATCCGTCGCGTTGATCGCACTCGGCGCGGCAGAGCTCCGGGGGGGGGCGGTACCATAACTAAGGCCGAACCCCTATAGAGTGAGTGCTGCAGGCCTGCTGTTGTATCTGAATTGTGGAAAGCCGATAGCTTATGAGGCTACCCCACCTGAATTTGACTGTCGATCTTGAAAACCGGCGGATGCGACCGCGTCCGTAGGACGGCCACGTCTTTTTTTAGGCAGAACGATCTGTCCTTGAGTATGCATCTTAGAGGTGGTGGGGAATCAATGAGGTGCATAAATGTAGTTCCGCAACTCGCATCAGCCAGCTTGGCCTGTCAGTGTAGCGCCCACTGGAAAATGCAGTTTTGCCCGATGATCAGTCAGGCACTATCAGGACGGCAAGGGTCAGCTTGATGAACTCTTCGTTCTGGTCGATGGTGTGCAGAGCGCCCCGGATGTTCTCGGCGACTTCAGTGGAGCCGCGCTGCTCCACCCAGTTTGTTAACTCCATGATGGATGCCTCAAGGGCCAGCTGATTCTCATAAAGCTTGGAGAGCAGTGAAGGTAGAAGGTCTGAATTCGGCATGCTTGTTCCTCTTATGAGTGAACAGCTTAGCAGCCGGCGGAAGCTTGGGATTTGATATAGGTCGGCAGGACGCCGAAGGGGGAGGGTTATGCATTTCCGGCATGGGCTGAAATTTCCCCGTTGGGACCACTTCTGGGACCAACGGGTGCATTTCGGTACGTTACGAGTGATTACTCACGACGACTTTGCCCAATAAACACTGATCACAGCTAATCACCAGAATGCGTTTCAGACCGCATGGTGATGTTAGCTGTGGAGATCAATTACTTTACCTATCAATGGGTTGCGAGCGTGGCGGCAGGAGCCTTCAGGCGTGCATCAACAGCGACATCAGGGCGCGAAACCCGGTCGCTGAGCAGAAAATGGGGGATGTGTGTTGGAATTTGGCGCGCATTGTCGCATATGTGAGGCGACAGTTGTATGGCAGGCGATGATGGATGTTCAGTGGTTTGGGTGTGGGGGGCTGCGCGAAACATCTGGGTAGCCTGCTTAGCTTTGTTTACCGCATTCCAGCGCGTCATGGGGTGTCCTGGCTCCGATGATGAGTAGCCGCGGTTGGTCTACAGTTGATCGAGACGTTACTCGGTGGAGAGAAAATGGATGTTCGATAAGTATCCCGAGCAAAAGCAGGCCCGAAAGTGGGTAGGGGCGTTTGGCGTTGCGCTCCTGGTGCTGGGGGTGTTTCTGATTGTCATTGATGGAACGGGAGGTGGGCTTTGCATCGTGATGGGGAGCGGTTTGGTGCTGCTGGTGTTGCTGGCGAATGAAAAACAGTTTGCGAAGACGATAAGGGTGTTGGGCTGGTTTGATGGGCTTTCGTGAGTGGGATATGCATTAGGCGGTTGGGGTTGTTTTTGCTGATGCGTATTTTGTCGCCCCCTGTGGCTGATAGAGGAGGCACAAAGCTACTACGCCGAGTTCTGTCTCGGTTACTGGCATTCCATCCACGCTGGATGGCCGCACAGGCCAGTGAAAACCTCTGCGCCTTTGCATGAGGGATCATAAAGCGGGCGCGTGCGAACATGATTTCTGAGGCGAGCACCATTCCTGTTGAGAGCGACCCAGAGAAGAGAAAGGAGGTTGGCGAAAAGTTTACCAAGCGTTTCCTTGGCAAATGCTTTCGTTTTTTTACGAAACTGATCCAGAGGGTAGGTACTAAGTTCGGGGCGCCTTTTTGCGATCTGACATCGACACTCTAGCCCTATCTGGATGCGGGCGAAGTTACTGCTCGTGTAGTTCGCGGTTGAAACACCCAGCCCCGCGCTGGGCTTTTTGCATCTGGCCCCTCAGTGCTACAGTCCCGCGCCACAGTAGGCGATTAAGGCTGCGTAGATTTGGTCGGCATTGGAGAGTTTCAGCATGATGGATCGCCTGATTTATAGAGCGCCGCAACCATTTGATGTACAACGGCTATTCACTATTTACAGCGACCCCCAAACCAACCTGTTCAACCCGGCAGGCCCAATGACTGATCTTGTCAGCGCACAGGATTTGCTGGGTCGCTGGATCGAGCATTGGAACAAGCATCTATACGGCGTGTGGGCTATTGCAAGGAGCGATGCGCCGGAGCACGTCATAGGGTTCGGCGGCATTTCCCTGCACGATTACTTGACTGAACAGCGCGTCAATCTGGGTTATCGCTTCGCGGTCGAAGCGTGGGGTCAGGGTTACGCAACCCAGTTAGGACGAGATGCGCTTACATATGCATTTGAACAGCTTTACTTGTCCGAAGTGTACGGGCTAGTCAGACCAGATCATATGGCTTCTATCCGGGTGTTAGAGAAGATCGGCATGCAACCCTATGGACAGTTGGATGATGTCCCAGGTAAAGCGCCGAGTTTGGTGTTCAAGGCGCAGCGGAGCACGTCTACCTAGCCGGGAGGGAACACATAGCTATCGTCGTCGAATTCCCGCGCTGGGATTTTTGCATCTGACGGCCTCTTTGCTTTTTGCAGGCTCGAATCTTTGCCCTCCTGCGCGACTCACCGGCTGGCGTGATTCGTAATACCCAGTGATATGCTTTGCCGCTTATAAAACAGGGAAAACCTAATGGGCAAGAGGTTGGAAGGGATTCAAGAGTGGCTCACGCCGCGTAGACGGCTATGGGCAGGATTAGGCTTGTTTGCAATTGCTTTCGCTGTGCCACTTGCCAGCCCAGGAACATCCGTCAGTTGGCTTATAGGGCCTGCGAGCGTTTTTTTTGTAGGCAGCTTCATCCCCGTTACGAATGGAAAACGATAGGCTTCGCCCTTCGTGATCTCGGATGGTCACGGAAAGATTGATAGCGTCGCAGGGCGAGAAAATTCACAATTCCAGTTTTTTCAGGGAGGCGAAAAAATGTTTCATAGGTCTATGCGGCCGGTTGGCTATGGTTTGGCGGTAGTTGGCACGGTTGCACTGCTCATTTCGGCCGTCGAGTTGATTGTTGGAAAAGATGCTCTTTTCTCTGCTGCAAAGTCTGCGGTGTTTATTTTGATTGGCGTCTTGCTGATCAGGAAATCGACAAAGGCGCAGTGACACCCCGGCAAACTCTGCGCCTGCCGGGAGTAAAGAGCGTTTAAGGCATCAAGACCGAATCTACAACGTGGATCACGCCGTTGGACTGCATCACGTCTGCGATGCTGATGCCAGCCTTGCCGCCTTTGGCATCTACCACCCAAAGCTTGCCGTCATGCAGCTTGATATTCAGCGACTCACCTTGAACTGTTTTCAACACAACAGTGCCGCCGTTCTTTTTGGCGTCGGACATTAGTTGTGCCGATGTGTGAGTGCCAGGGACAACATGGTAGGTCAGGATTTTAGTCAGGTCGGCTTTGTGCTCAGGCTTGACCAGAGCATCGACGGTCCCTGCGGGCAACTTGGCAAAGGCTTCATTGGTGGGAGCGAATACGGTGAAAGGGCCTTTGCTATTGAGCGTATCAACCAGCCCGGCAGCTTTGACTGCTGCTACGAGTGTGGTGTGGTCCTTCGAGTTGACCGCGTTCTCGACGATGGTTTTGCTGGGGTACATCGCGGCACCTCCGACCATCACTGTATCGGCGGCAAAGCTGAGCGTGGCGGTGACGGAGAGAATCGTGAAGCAGGCTGCTGCAGCAAGTTTTCTGTAAAAAGCGTGCATGATGTATCTCCTTGGCTCTTATGCCCTCCAGGTGAGGGTATTGAATCTACGGGCCAGGAACCCAATCGGATGCACCAACTTGCGAAATAATTTTTTGCGTCCACGCCATAGCCCCAGCAAAGCAAAGAAGGAACGACGTGCGAATTTTGATAGCAGCGGTAGCGGCGGCGTTGCTCCTGATTGGCTGCTCCAGCCCACGAAAACCGCTGGATAACCGTGATCCTTGCCTGGATTACGGCGCTCCTCAAAGTCCTGGCTTCAATGCTTGCCTGGAACGACGGGCCAGGGCGCTGAAAGCGGTACTTGAAGACAGCGCTGAAGGACGCTACGAATTTGTTTCTAAGACGCAGCTTGATCCCTGAATCATGACGCTAGTAAGCCAGCACGATGTTAAGCAGGCGCTCCAATTATCAGAACAAGCTTGCAATCGCCTCCGCCAGTTATCAGGCCACCGCTGTTTGACGTGCGAGCGGCACTTTTGCCAGCGTCTCCGGCATCGCCAACGCCAACAGCGCCAATGCCACGGCTGCCACACCCGCCAACGTCAGGAACGCCGCGTCATATCCAGCCTGTTGCACGACAAACCCTGCCAGGCTGCTGCTCAGTGCCGCGCCCAGGCCAAAGGCGGTGGAGAGGGCGCCCAGGCTGACATTGAAGCGGCCGGTGCCTTGGGTCAGGTCTTTGACGATCACCGGGAACAGTGCGCTGAAGATACCCGCACCGATGCCGTCGAGCATTTGCACCGCAACCAGCCAGTAGGGGTCGTTGGACAGGGTATACAGCACGCCACGCAACGGCAGGATCATGAAACCTGCGAGCAACAGCGGTTTGCGCCCCCAGCTATCCGCCTTGATGCCCACCAGCCAGGCCACTGGCACCATCACCAGTTGCGCGGCGACGATGCACGCCGAGGTCAGCGGTGTGGCCAGGTGCAGGTTGATTTGCGCCAGTTTCTGGCTGACCAGCGGCAGCATCGCGGCATTGGCCAGGTGGAACAGTGCGCAGCAGACGGCGAATACCAGCAGGGGGCGATTAGCGAGCAATACGCCCATGCCGGAGGGTTGCGCATGGTCGGTGACGTGGTCGGGGTCGAAGCCGCGGGCGACGTCATGGTCGATGGCGTTGGCCGACACGCAACTGATCGCCACCACACTGGCCAGCGCCATGGCCGCCATCAGGTAGAACACCACCACCGGTCCGTACAGATACGCCAGGCCGCCGGCCAGCAACGCAGCGGCGGCGTTGCCGGCGTGGTTGAAGGTCTCGTTGCGCCCGGTGCGCCGGGTAAACGCGCGGGGCCCGGTGATGCCCAGGGAAATCGCTGAAATCGCCGGGGCGAACACCGACGCAGCGACTGCACTGGCCGCCTGGGTCAAGGCCACCAGACTGAATGAGCTGACGAAAGGCAGCAGCAGGCAGCTGGCGGTGACCAGCACGGCGGCAATCGCGACCACCGCGCGTTTACGCCGGGTGCGATCGATCAGCGCGCCCGCCGGCCCTTGGCTGATCAGCGCAGCGATACCGGCCAGGGTCATGACCACGCCAATACTGGCCGGGTCCCATTGGTGAACCGCCAGCAGGTAAATCGCCAGGTAGGGGCCGAGGCCGTCACGCACGTCGGCCAGGAAGAAGTTCAGGCTGTCGAGGGACAGGGTGTTACGCAGGTCTGAGTGTGGGGTCACGGCGCAGGCTTCAGGAGCGGCATTCAAAGGCTGAACACCCATTGCGTTAATGACCTGCGGGGTTTGCGTTAAGTTTCGCGGTGTTGCCAGGGTTTTATTGGGCGGGCGCTTGGCTTATTTTCTGAGGCCGATTGTTACGAAGTTCTGGAGACGCAATGGACATGCCCTCAGCCCAAGAGGCTATCACCAGCAACAAGCGCGCCTGGGATGAATCCGCCCAGTTGCACAAAGACACGGATAACTGGAAAACCCTGCTGCGCTCAGTCGCCGATCCAGGCTTTTCGTGCCTGGACCCGACCATCACCGCTTTGCTGCAAGATGTCGGCGTCGCCGGCAATGTGGTGCAACTGTGTTGCAACAACGGGCGAGAGAGTTTGTCGTTGTTCAGCCTGGGCGCGCAGTCAGTCGTAGGGGTCGATCAATCCCGAGCGTTCTTGCAGCAGGCGCAGGAACTGGCCGCGTTCTCACCCCACAATCCTGAGTTCATCGAAGCCGACATCCATCATCTGCCCGAGCGGTTGCACGGGCGTTTCGATGTTGCCTTGGTCACCATCGGTGTACTGGGCTGGATGCCGGATGTGGCGCTGTTTATGCGCCATGTCGCGAGTACCTTGAAGCCGGGCGGCACCTTGGTGATGTATGAAACCCACCCGTTCCTGGAGGTGTTTGACCCGCGCGCCTGCAACCCGTTGCTGCCCGCCAGTTCGTACTTTCAGCGCGATCCCTTTGTGCTGCAGGAGTCCATTGTTTATGAAGGGCAGGGCGAGGTGGCGGGGCCGACGTCCTAGTGGTTCGTGCACACCCTGGGCAGCGTGATCAGCGGGGCGATAGCAGCGGGATTGCAGATTGGCCATTTGCAGGAGTATCCCCACTCCAACCGTGAGGAACTGTATGACCAATATGAGCACCAGCCTGCGCAGTTACCGTTGTGTTTTACCCTGACCGCGACTAAGCGCTGAGTCGGCGTACGAACGTGCGCATCGTCTGGCCCGGGCCCGTGCTGAATCGGGTCGGGCGAGGCATATGCTCATCCGCGGCAATAAACACAAATTCGTCCTTCTCCAGGCGATAGCTGGCAGGCAACTGTTTGCCAGCGTCGTCGCCGATACTGTCGATCCAGGTGATGCTCTTGGGGGTGGTTGTGCTGTCCAGGAAAAACCGTCCGGCAAGCAACACGTCGCCACTGACGGTCGTCACTTCGAATCGATCACCGGCAATCGTCGTGATGGCGCCGGGCGCGCTGTGGGCATCGACGGGGTTGAGCACGCCACTGTCTTCCAGTGCGGTTTGTTCCCAGATGCCTTGCAGTGCTTGCAGGTCTGGATCTGTATTAAGTGACATAAAAAATCCTTTTTATTGAAGGGCTAATCGCCGCTAGTTAGCGGTAATGGGCAGCGTTCAGTCAATTAATTTCCCGAATGTTGTAGGACTAATCTTTATTGTTCGTGCGTGTCCAGATTTTCCCTTTATAGGCAATGGATTAGCGCTATTTTCTCGCCGTCGGGCAACGTCACCCACGCAACCCTCTATGCTTTCGCGAGTAACAAAGGGCGCCTCTTTTGCCCTTGACGTTGCCCCCTGTTTATTCCGTCGTTATTCAGGTCTGTGTTGTTGGGCGCTGACTAACCACTCTTCAGGGCGAACTTACGGTGAACAAAATCCCCCCGACTATTGCGCATCCGGCCTCGGATGAGATTGATCTTTTTGAACTGGTCCATGGGATCTGGAAGCAACGCGTGCTGGTTGCCACGTGCGCAGCCATCGCGGCAATCCTGGGTATCGGTTACGCGATGTTTGCGCCTCAGGTGTACCAGGCCAGCAGTGTGCTGCGGGCGGTCGAGCTCAATGAGTTGGACGCGCTCAACCGTTCCGAGGTCTACCCACTGTCGCCGGCCGACGCATTGAGTAAAGTGGCGTTGCAACTGGACTCCTATGACACCCGGCTTGGGTTTTTCAAGGCCAATGCCAAGCTGTTCGAAACGTATCAACGCCCAGGGCAAAGCCAGGAACGAAGCTTCGACGCGTTTGATCGCAGCCTCCTCAGCCAGGTGTTGCCCGATCCGAAAAACAGCAATGCCCCCGGCACTTTTATACGCCTGGAAATGCAGTACCCCCAGGGCAGCGGCGGGGTGGCGATCCTCAATGGCTTCGTCGATTACGCAATTGCCCGCCAACGTGAGCGTGTTGCGGCTGACGTCAAGGTGATCGTCAACAATCGTCTCGCGGAGGTCGGCCGCAAGATCGATGCCGCCCGTGAAAACTATGAGAACGAAAAGTCCACGAAAATCGCCAGGTTGCTGGAGAGTGATGGCATCAAGCGTGGCCAATTGCAGGATGAACTCAGCGCCCTGCGCGAGGAGATGGCAAAGGAGCGCTCCCATCGCCTGGCGCGACTGGCTGAAGCCATTGCCATCGCCCGATCCGTCGGTATCACAAGGCCGACCACGCCCTCGGTAATGGGCGCGGCGGCATTGCGGGGGGCAAGCCAGGTGACGGAGGTTTCCCAGCAAACCGTGCCCTTGTTCTTCATGGGAACACAGGTGCTCGAAGCTGAGCGTGCGGTATTGCAGCAACGGAGCAGTGACGACATCACCAACGAGCGTGTTGCCGAAATCAACAGAAAGCTACGTTTGCTGGAGGTCAATCGTGAGGTTGACGCCCTGAAAGCGCGCGGCAACGAAGATATCTTCCTGCAGGATGTTGAATGGCTCCGCATGGAAACTGTCCGGTTGCGTGCGCTCAACCTTGACATGGACGGGTTGAAAGTGGCGACGATCGACCGCCCGGCCCAAGAACCATTGGCCCCGATCAAGCCCCGCAAGGCCGCAGTGGTGGCGTTGAGCGTGTTCGCTGGCTTGATGCTGGGCGTGCTGGTGGCGATGGTGCGATATTTTGCGGGCCTGCGTCGGGTTCATCCGCAAGGACGACAGGTGCCGCAACAAGTAGGCTGAGTGGACAGCTTTTCACAATTCTTCGCTAACCTTTGGTTACAACTTGTGGCTAAATATCTGCCAAATGGTCACGCAGCGGCTTGTTACTGAGCCGCTTGCGCTGCCTGTCTGTGAATTGTGATTGCAGCTGCTGCTTATCCAAACCTCGGCCGTCGTGGGCACGCAGGAGCAGCCTGTTTTCTCCTGACGTGTGACGAAATTCCGTGAAACTTTTTATTGTTGTTCTCTACGTTGCTTCCATTGCGTATGTGCATTTGCGTGGTCGGGTGCGCCACACACTGGGCCGCCAATTGAGCGACCACTCCACCTTCCTGGCACCGATCAACTGCTTTCTCTATCTGTTCTCCAAGCTGCCCAGCCGACCCTATCTGGCCCCCAGCGACTTCCCAGACCTCAGCCCATTGCAGGAACACTGGGAAGAAATTCGCCAGGAAGGGCAGAACCTGATGCGTGCCGGCGCAATCAAGCGCTCGGACCAGTACAACGACGTGGGTTTCAACTCGTTCTTCAAGTCGGGCTGGAAGCGCTTCTACCTCAAGTGGTACGGCGACAGCCATCCCTCGGCAATGAAACTGTGCCCGCGCACCACTGAATTGGTGCAGGGCATCGGCTCGATCAAGGCCGCGATGTTCGCCGAGCTGCCACCAGGCTCCAAGCTGGTGCGCCATCGCGACCCCTACGCCGGCTCCTACCGTTACCACCTTGGGTTGGATACGCCCAACGATGCGGCCTGCTATATCAACGTCGATGGCGAGCGCTACGCCTGGCGCGATGGCGAGGCGGTGATGTTTGACGAGACCTATATCCATTACGCCGAAAACGCCACGCAGCACAACCGCATCATATTGTTCTGCGATATCGAACGGCCTATGAAATACCGCTGGGCGGCGGCCTTCAACCGCTGGTTCAGCCGCAACGTGATGGCGGCGGCGGGCTCGCCGAATGACGCGGGCGACAAGACCGGAGGGCTGAACCGCGCCTTTACCCGGCTGTACAAGATTCGCCTGCGCGGCAAGGCGCTGAAGAAGCGCAACCGCACGCGTTATTACCTGGAGAAGTGGGCGATCTTTGCGGCATTGGCGGCCATTTTCCTGTTGATCTGAGGGCCTCGCAGACAGATCGTGTTACACCTGATGAGAAACTATTTAGTTACCAAAGGCGAACCCTCGGCGTAGCGTGTTATCGAAAGCACGTACTACTCGCCCTTGAGAGGCTTTGTCATGAATAGTTGTGTACGCCACCTTGCACTGCTGGCACTGGGTGTTTTCATGCTCCCCGGTGCCCAGGCGCAAAACCTGCCGGGCGGCAACGACGCCAACAACAGCCCGATCCACCGAGCCAACCCCAACAGCATGCAGGGCACCCAGCCCAATGCGCCGGCCATTCGCGGGCTTCAAATCGGCCCGGCGCCGCGCGCACCGACCCTGGACAACGGCGGCATCGGCAATCGTTATCCCACGCGCAACACCGCCCCCAGCCGCCCAGCCAGCGAAACCAAAGCCCCCACTTACGATGCCAACGGCAATCGCCGGTAAGGACTCGCCCAATGCACCTACGTAAAACCCTTCTGGCCGCCCTTTGCGCGACCGCCATGGTTCCACTGTCGGCGGTTTATGCCGCTGGCCCCCAACAGTTCCCCAGCGAGCAAGGCAGCCTCACGGTCACGCCGATCGCCCAGGGCCTCGACCATCCATGGGCGGTGGCGTTTCTGCCAGACAGGCAAGGCTTCCTGGTGACTGAGCGCCCAGGCCATCTGCGCTTCGTCAGCCCGGACGGCAAACTGTCGGCGCCCCTTGGCGGCGTGCCGCAGGTGTGGGCCAAAGGGCAGGGCGGCTTGCTTGATGTGGTGCTGTCGCCGGACTTCAAGCAGGACCGCATGGTGTACCTGTCGTACGCCGAAGGCGGTGGCAAGGGCGGTACCGCCGGCACGGCTGTCGGGCGTGGGCGCTTGGCCGATGACCTCAGCGGTTTGCAGGATTTCAAGGTGATCCTGCGCCAGGAGCCCAAGCTGTCCACCGGTAACCACTTTGGTTCGCGCCTGGCGTTCGACCGGGATGGCTACCTGTTCGTGACCTTGGGCGAAAACAACGATCGCCCGACCGCCCAGGACCTGGACAAATTGCAAGGCAAGGTCGTACGCATCTACCCGGACGGGCGCGTGCCGGATGACAACCCGTTCGTGGGCCAGGCAGGTGTGCGCCCGGAGATCTGGTCCTATGGCCAGCGCAACCCGCAAGGCCTGGCACTGAACCCGTGGAGCGGCACGATCTGGGAAAACGAACACGGGCCCCGTGGCGGCGATGAGATCAACATCATCGAGCGCGGCAAGAACTACGGTTGGCCGCTGGCAACCCACGGCATCAACTATTCGCTGACGCCAATCCCGGAAGCCAAAGGCAAGACGGCAGAGGGCACGGTGCAGCCCCACCATGTCTGGGAGCAGTCCCCCGGCATCAGTGGCATGGCGTTTTATGACGCTGACCGCTTCAAGCCCTGGCAGCACAACGTGTTTATCGGCGCACTCGCCAGCCAGGAGCTGATCCGCCTGCAGTTCGACGGCGACAAGGTCGTCCACGAGGAACGGCTGTTGGGCGGTTTGAAAGCGCGCATTCGCGATGTGCGGCAGGGGCCGGATGGCTACTTGTATGTGCTGACGGATGAGGATGATGGCGTGTTGTACCGCGTGGGCCTGAATCAGGACTGAGCGGGCAGCCGCAAGCTTGAAGCTTCAAGCTTGCGGCTACAGGCTAAAGCCCCAAGTCCGACAGCCCCGGATGATCATCCGGGCGCCGCCCCAGCGGCCAGTGGAACTTGCGCTCGCTCGCCTGGATCGGCAGGTCGTTGATGCAGGCAAACCGATTGGCCATCAGGCCGTTTTCATCGAACTCCCAGTTCTCGTTGCCGTAGGAGCGGAACCAGTTGCCCGAGTCGTCATGCCACTCGTAGGCATAACGCACGGCGATGCGGTTGTCGGTGAAGGCCCACAGTTCCTTGATCAGGCGGTAGTCCAGCTCCTTGGCCCATTTACGCGTGAGAAAGTCCTTGGCTTGCTCGCGGCCGTGGGCAAACTCGGCGCGGTTGCGCCAGCGGGTGTCCAGCGTGTAGGCCAGGGACACCCGTTGCGGGTCGCGGGAGTTCCAGCCGTCTTCGGCCAGGCGCACTTTCTCGATGGCCGATGCGCGGGTAAAGGGCGGCAAGGGTGGGCGTACATCGATGTCTGATGACATTGGCATGCTCCTTAAAACAATAAGGGATTATCGGAAAGTTGCCTGGCTTATGGGCTCAAAGCGCCAATAACGTTCGCGCCATGCATTGCGCATTATCGGCCGCGGTTGAATCACCCATCACCAGGGCAACGGTAATGGCGCCATCGATCAGGATCAGCAGTTGCGCGGCCTGCTGTCGCGGGTCGGGGGTGCCATGTGCGTGACACAGTTCAAGTGCGTACTCGAACAGTTTCTGTTTATGGGCCTTGGCCAGCAGGCGCACCGGGTCTTGTGGGTCGCCGGTTTCACCGCTGGTGTTGATAAAGGCGCAGCCGCGAAAGTCGGCGGAACCGAACCACGCCTTGAGGGCGTCGAACAGCGCCAACAGGCGTTCGCCACTGCCTTCCTGGCGCTCCACTTGCGTGCGCAACCATTGCAGCCAGCGCTCGTCGCGGCGCTGCAAGGCGGCAATCACCAATTCGTCTTTGTTGGCGAAGTAACGGTAGATACTTTTTCTCGAGACGCCGGCGGTTTTCACCAGGAAGTCCATGCCGGTGGCGGCGATGCCATGGCGATAGATCAACTTTTCGGTAACGTCGAGGATAATGTCGCGGGTCATGTCGTTCATGTGGCGAACAGTAGAACGATCGTTCTTCTTGGTCAATTAAATTTTTCCATGCGCCGCCGCAAGACCTGAGCACCCCCATGGTGTAAGCTCGGTGCCTCTTCGGATTCGACCCATTGCGAGCCCTATGCCGTCGTTCTTCAAACGCTCCCTGTTGCCCAAACTGCGCGGTTTCCCCCTCACTCCCGACGCGATTGACGTGCTGTCCGGCGCCGATGAATATCGTCGCTGCCTGCTGCGCCTGATCCCCCAGGCGACGCGGCGCATCTACATCGTTGCGCTGTACTTGCAGCACGACGAAGCCGGGCAGGAAATCTACGACGCCCTGCACGCCGCCAAGGCTGCGCGGCCGGAGCTGGACATCGTCGTGGTGGTTGACTGGCTGCGCGCCCAACGCGGGCTGATCGGTGCAGGCAAGCAACCGGGCAACAGCGCCTGGTACCAGGCCATGACCGAACGCCACGCCAGTGAAGTGCCGGTGTACGGCGTGCCGGTGCAGACCCGCGAGCTGTTCGGCGTGCTGCACCTCAAGGGCTTTGTGATCGACGACACCGTGCTGTACAGCGGCGCGAGCCTGAACAATGTGTACCTGCACAAGTTCGACAAGTACCGCTTCGACCGCTACCACTTGATCCACAGCCAGCCGCTGGCCGATTCGATGCAGCATCTGATCGAGCATGGCCTGGTGGCGTCCAAGGCCGTGCATCGCCTCGACCTGCCGAACCCGCCCACCACCCGCAGCCTGCGCAACGACATCGGCGACTTGCGCAGCCGCCTGAAACACGCGGCCTATGACACCACGGCGGGCCAACTGCCCAATGGCCACCTGTCGGTCAGCCCGCTGCTGGGAGTGGGCAAGAACAACCCCTTGAGCCGGGTGATCCTGGAACTGATCGCCAGTGCCCAGCAGCAACTGACCATCTGCACCCCCTATTTCAACCTGCCGCTGCCGGTGACCCGCGAGATCAATCGCGCCCTGGCCCGTGGGGTGAAAATCGACATCATCGTCGGCGACAAGACCGCCAACGACTTCTACATCCCGCCCAGCGAGCCGTTCAAGGTGATCGCGGCGTTGCCCTACCTGTATGAGATCAGCCTGCGTCGCTTTGCCAAGCGCCATCAGCCGATGCTCGACAGTGGCCAGTTGAACCTGCACCTGTGGCGCGACGGGGATAACACCTACCACCTCAAGGGCATGTGGGTCGACCAGCGCTATACGTTGCTGACGGGCAACAACCTCAACCCGCGGGCGTTCCGCCTGGACCTGGAAAACGCCTTGCTGATCGATGATCCCCAGGGCCAATGGCTGGAGCCGCGACGCACCGAGCTCGCGCAGATATTCCAGCACGCCACGCGCATCGAGCGTTATCAGCAGTTGCAAACCCTGGTGGATTACCCGGCGGCGGTCGGCAAGTTTTTACGGCGTGTCAGCCGCGTGCGCATTGAGCGGTTGCTGTACCGAATTCTTTAGGCCCAGGCTCAGCCATGGCCGTCAACCGATTGAGAATTTGCTTACCCTTTGCATTCGGCTTGTCTTGTACGTTTTCTATTGACAGTTCTTAAGGACAAGAACTCTCGCCACTTCACTGGTTAGAGAGCAATAGAAATGTCGTCAATCCATGTCAACAGTGCGGATACCGCTTTCAACAGGTTGTTCCGCGCCCCGCAGCCCCCCGCACCGTCTGCGCAAAGCCGTCCTGAGACGGCGCCTGCCGATCGTCTGTCTGGGCCGCCACCCAATACCGCAGCCTTGCAGCACGAGGGGCGACCACAGACGAAAACAAACCGGTCCAAACGTGACGCTACCACTCCAGGCATCGAGCCGACTTCCGGGAGTGTCACGGCCAGCCGTCTTTTCCCTGCCAGCGATGTCGCGCAATCAGCGGACGTTACGTTGCAGGAAAACATGGTGCATTGGTTGAACACGGGCCACGCAAAAGAAGAACTCATCCCACCAAACGCATCCATCTCGTCATTTCTCGAGATGTACGACCAAGCGATCAAGGAGCCGCCCATCCAGGCCTGGTTCAAATCCAAGGGGCTCAAATTGTCGACTGTGCGTGTGTTCAGCGACTCGGTGGTTGGCGTCGTGGTCGTCAATGGCAAACAGTCCTTCCAGCGGTTCACCACCACCGATGGCTCTGGTTGGTGGGAGGTCAGCGCAAAGGTCAGTGCCCTGCACAAAGTGCTCTCGCCAAATGATCTAGGGATTCCGGTGGCACCCGGGCCGACTCAGGGGCCTGTTCCACGGGATGTGGTACTGGACTTTTACGGGGTGAAACCGCCTCTGAATGAAAAGGCTGCGCCGCGGTTGGGTAAACAACTCCAGCAAGAGGGCTGGCCCGGGATTTCACAGGCACAGCGTGCTCAGTGGGAGAAACAGTTCAAGCAACTGCAGCAGCACAGCGGCGACAGCGCTGTCCGTGAGCGCCTGGGGGCGCAGTTGCAACCCCTGATCAAGAACAAGCAGGGGGGTGATGAGCTGACACTGAATGAGCAGGCGATATGGGTTGAACCGGGCTCCTCCCTGGACCAGGCGAGTACGTCACCACGCGAACAATTCGTTGAGTTTCTCGCATCAGCCGCCTTCAAGGCGTTCCTGGGGAGGGCCGGTGTCGCAGGGCTGGGCAGCGAATTCAGGATAACGGAAGGTGACCTGCAAATGCTCAGAGCGAACGGGCAGTGGATCTCCCTTCAAGATTCCTTTGACGCGGACGTCGAGCTAATGTCAGGGCACGGCAGTGCAAACGAACAAGCCACCGCGCGCAAGTTTAATGAAGACTTCGACCGGTTGGTGCAGCAGAGTGAGAAAGCCGGTAACGCCCTGTATTCCACCCGTCGGTACGACATGCGCCAGACTCTGGCCTACTATGCGCCGGACGTACCGCAAACCGTCGGGCAGATGCGTGCAGCGCTGCAGTGGTTCAATACAAAATTGCCTTCACCCCCGCTGGCTGGCGACTACGCGGGGATGACCCCTTACGTGCAAACCGAGGGATCGCTGTCTTCCAGCTCACTTGAAACAATGAAAGCGGCATCGGCGGGCGTCATGTCGTTGCTCAAGGGCTTCTCCGGCAGGCCGTCGTTTGGTCAGTCTTTTCACGATCCGGACCGGCAACTGGCGGATTTTTTTGATTCGTCCAAGGCCATCGCCAAGGCCGATGAGATTGCCAAGGCCCTCAAGCTCTACAGTGTGGCCGAGGGGCAAGCGCTCTCCCGGGCCGAACGTCACCAACTGCTGGCCACTGCGCTCAAGTTGAGTGTTGACGCCACCATGCCGGGTGTCGCGGGGCAGGTGGCGGGGTATTCGTTGTATCAGCCGGGCAATTTGGGGCGCTCACTCAAAGAGGTGCGCGATGACGTCGAAATGCATCTTGAAAGCAAAGGCGTGGACGCCGGGTTGACGCCACTGGTGGCTCACCTGTTCCTTGCCCAGTCGGCTCCAGAGATGCTGGTCAAGGCTGACACCCGCGTGCCTGAAGACGCCAGGCAGGTGCTCAACCAAGACCCGCAAAACGTCAAGGTTGGCTCGACCGGTTGGCTGGAGCTGCGTCAGGGCTGTGCAATCGCCGATACCCTGAGTGGTCCGGGCAGTTCGCGTTTGATGAATTTTACGCAAGTCATGGCGCTTTCCCGGCTAGACGCCAGCGGGCCGAATCAGGAATACCTGCAAAAGAGCCTGGCTACCAAACCTTTGCTGGACTGGGGGGTAATGGCCGGTATTTTCCCAGCGACTGCGGACGGACACTACTCCCCTGGGGACTACAAAGCCGCTGCGCAAGCATTTACCGAACGGGAAGACCAAACCCGCGACGCGTTCAACACCTTGACCAGCGAACCGCCGACCCAGACCACTGTTCTGATCAAGGAGTTGGTCCGGTTATTCCCGGAAATGACCGAGGAAGAACTTCGTACGTTCAAGCTTGAGTTGGACACCGATGTCAAATATGACTCCCGGCAGCACGGGCACATGGAAACCCGCCAACCGCTGTTGACCGATGTCATCCTGACCAATCAAGTTGACGATGATCCTCTACTTTTGTTGGATCGGTTAGTGAACTACCTGGTCAGTGGAGAAAAGAAATACAAGTTCAACCACCCGAAAATCTCCCAGGCCACTTTTTTGGAACGCATCAAGCAACTGCCGAAGATAAAACCGTTGGTGGCGCCGGCGGTCGATCAATACATTGCCGATACCCGCGTCGCCCAAGCCACGGCGCTGAAACTGATGCTTGCGCAGTTGCCGCTGGAAGACCGCAGGGCGTTGGAGTCGGGGAAAATCGAGTTCTTCAGCGTACGCAAGGAAACCGGGGAAGCCCTGGAGGACGACCAGGGCCCGGATTCCAAAGTGGCGAGTAACAGGGGCACTCACGGCCTATTGCTACGTTACGAAACCGGGCTTGTAACACCCTGGTTTGGTTACTACGAGGTGTTTCCCGGTTCGATGCAGATGGTCAAGCGCACCGATTTACCTGACCGCCTGCCGCTCGGTGGCGAAACCAAGGCGGGCCGCAAACCCCATGGGCCCTTTGCCTATGTGCAGACGCCTTTCCAAAGGGGCACTGAACAGCCGTTTGACTTTGATGCGTACAGCACGGGTTCTCCACCCAAGCCCGGTGCAAAATCGATGGTGATTATTGAAAAGACGGCAACGGAGTTGCCGGCAACGACAGAAATAGCCTCGCGGCGCGTTCCCAATACCTTTAGCTCGAACAAAACAGCACGGATGGTGGAAACGTTTCTGGCACACAGCTTTGACGGGAAGCGCGACGCGTTACTTGAGCACGCCAACCAGCCGACAACGCTGCACAGCCGCCGTACCTATCCGTTTGCATCAGGCAAAATGTTTTCTTCGGAAAATGCTCGTCTGATGTTGCGCCTTATCCCGTTCGTCGGGGCTGTGTTTGACTTTGCGCAGGGCAAGGTGGCAGAGGGTTTGACGGGGTTGCTGATCGACTTTGCTTCATTCATTGCCACCGGCGGACTGGTCGGGGCGAGGCAGTTTTTTAGCGGTATGAAGATGTTGATCCCATTCAGTCGCAAGGCATTCAGCATGGCCGGCCTGAAGGGGGCGGGCTCGTTCTTCATGAGTGTGTTCAACCCGTTGGCTGGTGCGGTTGATGTGCTGAAAGCCGGGCCAAAGTCGCTGGCCGCAACCCGGAAAATCCTGATGGGCGAAGCGGCCCGTGTTGGCCCAGGGATCTACATGATCAATACGATCATGGAGAAAATCCGGTGGATCATTGGGGCAAAAGACACCCCCTTTACGGGTATCGCCCCCTCAGCAGGGCAATGGCCGGGGAGTCGCTTTGGCACCAGTCAAAACCGTGAGATGTATGCGATTCAGAAAAACGGTCAGTGGTATGCGATCGACTCGACCACCCTGCGGCCCACAGGTGCGCCACTTGCGCAGTTCACCCCCCAGCCGGGTTGAAACCTGTGGCTCTCGTGCGCCCTGACGAGGTGCACGAGAGCCCGGTAGGTGCGATCAGTTCAAGCCCAGCTTGCCACGCAGGGTTGACAGGTCCTCAGCCAGGGTATTGACCGGGCCCACCAGGGCCTTGCGGTCGTTTTCCTTGACCTTGTCGTAGGTCTCGAAGCCGCCGTCCTTGGTCTTGTACTTGGCGAGGATCTTGTCCACGGTGGCGAAGTTCTTGTCGACCTTGGCCAGGAACGCCTTGTCTTGTTTCTCGATCTGGCCACGGAACAGGTCGACGATTTTTTTCGCGCCGTCGATGTTGCCCTGGAAGTCATACAGGTCGGTGTGGCTGTAGCGGTCCTCTTCGCCGGAGATCTTGGTGGCGGCGACTTCTTCCAGCAGCGCGGCGGCACCGCCGACGACTTTTTCTGGCGGGAAGGTCAGGCCATCCACACGGGTTTTCAGGTCGTTGACGTCGGTGTTGAGCTTGGCGGTCAGCGCCTCCAGGCCTTTGGTGGTGTTCTGCGAGAACAGCGCATATTCGATGCGGTGGAAGCCGGTGAAGTCTTCGGCGGTCACGCCTTTTTCATGGTCATCCACGCGCGAATCGATGGACGCGTCGAGGTCACTGAACAGCTCGGCGATCGGCTCGATGGACTCGTAGTGCACGCGGGTCGGCGCGTAGAGTTTCTTGGCCGTGGCCAGGTCGCCCTGGTTGATCGCATCGGTGAAGGCCTGGGTCTGGGTGACCAGCTCGGCGATTTCTTCGGTGACGTAGATCTTGTAGTCCGACACCGGGCCTACCAGGTCCAGCGGCGCCGTGGCGGCGAACGCGGCCAGTGGCGAAAGGGTCAGTAGCAACGACAACGCGAGAGTCGACTTCTTCATGGGACGGTTTCCGCTGTGGGGTGGGTTTCAGGTGTTGGCAGTGGTGTGCGGGTGCGTGGCGGCGAGCAGCGTGCGCCCAATGAAATCCTTGGGGCCCGTGACTCCCGGCAAGGTGAAGAAGTACCCGCCGCCAACCGGCTTGAGGTATTCCTCCAGGGGCTCGCCATTGAGCCGGGTCTGCACGCTGATAAAGCCTTTCTCCAGGTCAGCCCTGGTAGCAGATGAACAACAGCCCCATGTCCAGCTGACCGTTTTTATTGACGCCGTTGGAGTAGTTGAACGGCCGGCGCAAAATCAGGTTGCCCTGTGTCTGCGGAGTGCGCGGGTTGGCCAGGCGGATGTGGGCATCGAGCTTGGTCAACTTGCCTTCGGGGTCCTTGCTGTAGTCGGGGACCTGGCTTTTCCTGCTGGCCACCCATGGGCGCGCCCGTGGTCTTGACGCGGCCGATGATGCTTTCCTGTTCCTGCAGCGGGGTGCGGTCCCAGCGTTCGACGAAGTTGCGGATGATGCGCACCGCCTGGTAGCTGCCATGGGCGGCCCAGGCCGGTTCGTCGCTGCTCGGCTGGACCCAGACGATCTGGTCCATGGTCTTGCCGTCGTTGGAGTCGGGGTTGGCCGAACCGTCACGGAAACCGAGGAAATTACGCGCACTCTGCGCCGGCTCACCGGGTTTGCTCGGGGCCTGGGGCGGCACGCTGCCTTCCTGTTTCCAGCGCACCAGCAGCAGGTCGGGCAGGTTTTTCACGATGTCGCGCAGGGCGTGGATATTGGTGTCGGGGGTGTTGGAGCAAAATTGCAGGCTCAAGTCGCCGTGGCACTGCGCCGGTTCCAGCGCGTCATTGGGAAAACCCACCATGCGGCTCAGGCGCTTGGGCTTGGCGTGTTCCAGGCCGAAGCGCTCATCGAACAGCGACTCGCCGACGGACACGGTGATGGTCAGGTTATCCGGCGTGACCACCGGGCCGAGAATCCCCGAATCGGTGGGCGGCAGCTTCGGATCGACTTGCGCCACGGTGCCGCCGGTCATCAGGAAGCTGATGCGCTCGTTCAACGTGCGAAACAACCGCTCCAGGTCTTCGCGGTCGCTGGCCAGCACGTCGAACGCCACCAGCATGCCGCAGGCCGGGCGCGGGGTGACGATGCCGCTTTGGTGTCTGCCGAAGAAATCATGGTGGTCTTGGGTCTTGTCGCTGCGCGGTGCGCTGGTGACTTGCTCGGCGGCAGCCATGGCCGGGCAGCTCAGGCTGCTGCCCGCTAGCGCGACGCCGGTGGCGGCCATGCCCAGCAGGACACGGCGGCGCTGGAGGTTGGTGTGTGCGGAATCACTCATGTGTGCGGTCGTCTTCACTGCAGGCCGGAAAGGCCAAGGGCGGGATCGATTCCATCGAGTGCGGCGGCCAGAGCCTTGGCCTTGTCGGCGATCTGCTGGCGCTGATCGGCGGTCACGCTGTCGTAGGGGGTATAACCGTTGCTGGTCTTGAAACCGGCGAGTTCAGCGTCGAAGGCGGCGAGGGCGCTGTCGATTTTCGGCAACAGCTCGGCGGCGGATTTGCCCAGCAGCGGGCGCATCAGATCGACCACCTTGTGCGCGGCCTCCAGGTTGGCGGCGAAACCATACAGGTCGGTGTGGCTGTAGCGCTCTTCTTCACCACTGAGGGCGCGACTGTCCGCCAGGCTGTTGAGGTTGCGCACCACGATACTCACCAACTGCTCCGGTGGCAGCGATTGGGCCAGCAGTTGTTGCTTGAGGGCGGTGACGTCGGTCAGCAGGCGCTGGGCAATCGGCGCCAGGCCATCGAGGCTGCGCTGCTGGAACAGGCTGTATTCGAGGCGGTGGAAGCCGCTGAAAGCCGGGTCCTGCTCGCGCTTTTCAAAGTAATCGGCACGGGCGTTGATCCCGTTGTCCAGCTCCGCCAGGCGCTGGGACGCCGGGGCGAGGCGCTGGTAGGCCTCACGGGCCGGGATGTACAGCGCTTGCGCCTGGGCCAGGTCATCGGCGTCGATGGCCTGTTGCAAGGCAGTCACCGCCTTGACCAGCGCGCTGCCCTGGCTGCTCAGGTACACGCGGAACTCCGACAGCGGGCCGATAAACGCCACCATCGACGGCTTGGCCTTGGCCTGGGCGTCGGACTCCGCCGTCGGCGTCACATGCAAGGTGCCACGCGGGTTGCTGAGCAAGCCGCAGGTGATCGCATAGTCGCCCGGCAGCAGGTTGGCGTTGATCACCTGGCTCAGGCCGGGGGCGATGTTTTCCCGTTCTTCGACCACCAGCACGCCATCGAGGATTTCCCATTCCACCGCGCGGTCGGAACGGTTGATGATGCGAAAGCTCGCACGGCCGGCCGGTACGGTCAGCGCATTCGGCTCGCAGGCGTGGCCATGAATGGTCACGGCGATTTCATTGTGGTTGGCCTGGCGCTTGCTCGCGGCCAGTTGCGACGCGTAGTAGAACAGGCCACCGGCGGCGATCATCACGACCACCGAGCCTGCCACGGCCCAGCGCAGGGCGCGGGGTGGGAGCGCCGGTTGAGGAGTTGGGTGGGACAAGGGACGGTCCTTACTGGCTGGAAACGGAGGAAGGTTGGGCGACGGGCGAGGGCAGGAAGAACATCACCAGCGCCACCACCAGGTAGATCAAATAGGCGCCCAGGGTGCTGACGGTCGGTGCTTCCTGATAGCCGAACATGCCGGCGAGTACCGAGCCCAGTGGGCTGTCCATCGGCAACACGGCGCTGAAATCGAACAACACGGTTTGCAGGTGGTTCCACACGCCGGCTTCATGCAGGGCCTGCACCGAATTGGCGAGGATGCCGGCGGCCACCACCAGGATGAATAGGCCGGTCCAGCGGAAAAACGCACCGAGGTTCAGGCGCATGCTGCCGCTGTAGATCAGGAAACCGACGACGATCGCCAGGATCAAGCCGAGCAGGGCGCCAATCGGCGCGCCCGGGCCTTCACTTTGCTGGAACACCGCCAGCAGGAAGAACACGGTTTCCAGCCCTTCACGGGCCACGGCGAAGAACACCATGAGGATCAGTGCGGTGACCTGATGCCTGGAACCGGCCAGCGCCTGGTCGAGGGACTCGTGCAGGGAATGCTTGATGGAGCGCGCCACCTTGCGCATCCAGAACACCATGGAACTGAGGATGGCTACCGCGACCAGTCCGACAACACCTTCGAACAATTCCTGCTGCTTTTGCGGAAATTCGGCGCTGACCAATTCCAGGCCACCACCGACCAGCAACGCCAGCGCGGCGGCGAGGAATACACCAATCCACACCGCCGGCATCCACTGGCCACGGCCGGTCTGTTGCAGGTAACTGGCGATGATGCCAACGATCAATGCGGCTTCAATGCCTTCGCGCAACATGATGAGAAAAGGAACAAGCATTCGGCACCGCGTCACAACTAGATAGGAGGCTAAGTTGTAACATAATGATACTCATTGCTAAACAACAATTCTTGACGTTTGCTGAACAGTGGCTGAACGGTGGTGGCGAAGGGCAACCGCCCTTATGATGCACGCCATCTTGTGTGCCGCCGGAACGCCCAACTGCCCATGTCGGAAAAAGACTCCATCTCCATTCACCTCGTGCGCGAAGCCTTGTTGCAGAGCTGTGCGCCGGGGGCGGCCACGGTTGAAGCGCTGAGCAAGGTCGGGATTGCCCCGGCGTTGCTGGAGCAGCCCAGCGCCCGCGTACCGGCGACGGCCTACGCGCGGTTGTGGCGCCTGCTGGCGCGGCGTCGGGATGACGAGTTTTTCGGCATGGACCCGCGCCGGCTCAAATCCGGTAGCCTGGCGTTCCTCTGTCACGCCTCGATGGCGCAACCGACGCTCGCCACGGCCCTGGAAACCGCGTTGGGGTTTCTGTCCTTGATGCTGGAGCAAATGCCCGCGCAACTGGTGCGCCAACAGAGCCTGGCAGAGATCGTGCTGGCGGAACCCGCGCCCAAACGCGCGTTCACCTATTTCACCTATTGGATGATCGTGCATGGCGTGGCCTGCTGGCTGGCGGGGCGGCGCATTCCGATCCTGGCGATTGAACTGCGCTGCCCGCAGCCGGACTTTTGCGACGACTACCAGGTGATGTTTTCCGACAACCTACGGTTTTATCGGCCACGTACCCGCATGATCTTCTCCGCCGATTGCCTCGACCTACCGATCAAGCGCAGCGCCGAAGAACTCAAACGCTTCCTCGCCCACGCCCCCGCCAACATCCTCGTCAAATACCGCGACCCCGACAGCCTAGCCACCCGCATCAAGCACGACCTGCGCCACCTGCCCCCCGACACCTGGCCGGAAACCGACGGCCTGGCCGCCAGCCTGTGCATCTCCGCCTCAACCCTGCGCCGACGCCTGGCGGAAGAGGGCCAGACGTATCAGGGCCTCAAGGACAGCGTGCGTAAAGAGTTGGCCATTGTCTGGCTGGCCGAACCGCAGATCAGCTTTGCCGAGATTGCGGCGCGGTTGGGGTTTGCCGATGCTAGTTCGTTTTATAAGGCGTTTCGTAAATGGGTGGGGTCGAATCCGGGGCATTATCGGAGTTTGATTTTGAATGAAAGTGCCCGGGGTTAGTTGAGTCTGAGCGGGATTAGGATGTCGCTGACTCATTCCATCGAATTAATATGACAGAGCGCTCCTTAATGATTTTAGGAAGCGACTGGCATATTCACAGCCTGAATTCGTGCACAGTAAGCCGTGTGTTTCCTTCTGCCAGTCGCAGTGACTTTAGATTGCTGTGTAGGAAGCTGGACATACTGTTTAACTGTGAGGGAATTCTATGGATAAATAAACCAATAGATTGGCTTTCTGTGCATATTTGAAAATTAATTGTTGATTTTGAGGTGTGATCATGAAAAGTCTTATTGCGTTGCCGTTTGTTGTGTTGATGGTGATGTCGTCGCAGGTGTCTGCGGCGTGTTTGTATATAACGGATAGCTTTAGTGGGATTGTGGCGGGGAAGCAAGCCGATACAGCCCATGGTCCGTTTACGATAACGTCTGTCAACGGATGCTCAAATGCAAATATCGATGTACGGGTTTCTGCGCTGGGTGTGGGTAGAGGTCCAGAGGTTTACATTGAGCGCCAGGTAGGCGGTTCGTGGAAACGAGAGACGTTCGGTATAGGTAGCAATGCTACGTACAATGGGCCACTCGGAACTTATCGAGTTCAAGTGAACAATGACGAAGAACTTCCAAAAGCTTACTCCGGTACCGCCAGGTACGGTCGGTAGGCTGCCGAAAGGTCAGTGCGCTAGGCTAAGCCTAGCGCACTGCTTCCTGCCGAGCCCCTCCAGTTCAGGCTCGCTCGTCGATAGACAAATTACTACTGTTCGAATTAATGAAGAATGCAAGTGCGTTTATTGCATGGTTTGCATCTACCATTCCCTGCAAATAGTCCGTAGCTCCTTCCCGCCTCGGGATTGCCGGATCGCTGTTGAAATGCGCAATAGTATCTTCAAGCTTTTCGTTGAAGAGGGCGATAGCATTGAATTTCACATGCGTGTCCGTTTGCTTTCCGTTTGCGTCGGACGCACCATCTCCAGAAATAAACATGCCGAAGGACCGGCGGCTAATCATTTCGTTTTTGTAAAGCAGGCTGCCAACGACTTTCAGTTCGTCCGTGCTGATTGACGTCATGTCATATTTTTTCAAAAACGCCTTCAGCTCAACGATTTGTTTAGTGTCGGTAAGCTTTAGTGTCTCCGCGGCTTTGGGTGCCTCGGTTATGGTGAATTGATTCGTCACCTGTCCGGGGTTCTTGATCTGGAAAGGATTGGAAGCCTTGGTGTGCCGCATTTGTTCAGCAGTCAACAAAATCGCCATGATGGTGCCCTTCAATAGTTGGAAGTTACATCGGCGTTTCGTCAGTCTCACTGTTTTCTTGAGACAAGGTGAACGACAGTCAGTTATGCATTTTCAGGCTCAATTAAAGTAAGTCACTGCCAGTGAATACCACGGCAGGCTGGATTACGAAAAAACCTACAAGAGATTTCTAATCGCCCTACAGTTATTACCCTCAATGTTTTAAGACCCCTCCCACAAAAAAACCTCAAAAAAAAGCCCCGCGACCAAATGGACCACGGGGCTAAAAATTGGCTGGATGCGACCAACCAAAGGAGCTCTTTAAATCAAATCACTTCGCGCTGGCCACCACCGTATCCGGCTGCCAGCCACCCCCCAGTGCCTTGTAGATCGCCACAATCCCGCGATACAAATCCACCTCGGCCTGGGCCTGGGAGTCTTCCGCCGCCAACCGCTCACGCTGCGCGTCCAACAGCACCAGGAAGTCCACCGTACCTTCGCGGTAACGAATCGCCGCCAGGTCCGCCGCCGCGCGGCTGGACTCACTCTGACGGATCAACGACACCAGCCGTTGCTGCCGCTTGCCATAGTCACTGAACGCATTCTCGGACTCTTCCAACGCCAGCAACACTTGCTGCTCATAAGTCGCCAACGCGCCGTCCGCTTCGGCATTCGCACCGCGCAAACGGGCGCGCACGCTGCCCAGGTCAAACGCGGCCCAGGTGATGCTCGGGCCCAGGGACCAGGCATTCGCCGCGGCCGAGCCGATCTGCGAGCCGCGCCCGGCGGTGAAGCCGAGGAAGCCGCTGAGGCTGACCCGTGGGAACAAGTCGGCCTTGGCCACGCCGATGCGCGCGGTGGCGGCGGCCAGTTTGCGTTCGGCGCTGAGGATGTCCGGGCGCCGTTGCAGCAGTTGCCCCGGTTCGCCAATCGGCAGTGCCTTGGCAATCGCCGGCAGGTCTTTCGGGCTCAGGTCCACGCTCAGCTTGTCCGGGCGCTGGCCGAGGAGGGTGGCGATGCGGTTGCGCTCGCGCACTTGTTCGGCTTGCAGTTGCGGCACGCTGGCTTCGACCGCCGCCAGGCGGGCATCTGCGCGTTCTACGTCCAGCTGATCACCGACACCGGCATCTCGCAGGCTGACGGTGATGGTGCGCGATTCCTGCTGGTTCTTCAGGTTGTCCAGGGCGATGCGTTCGCGCAGTTGCGCGCCGCGCAGTTGACCGTAGGCATCCACCAGTTCGGCAATCATGGTGACTTGCAGTTGGTACAGGTCCGCCTCTGCGACCTGTTGGTCAGCGTCGCTGGCCTCCAGGTTGCGGCGGATGCGGCCGAACAAGTCGACTTCCCAGGCCATGTCCAGGCCCAGGTCATAGCGCTCGCTGGTGACGCGCTTGGTGGTCTGGCCGGGGATCTGGCCCTTGCCCACATCACTGCTGGCGCGAGAGGTGACCACCGGCATGATGTCGTTGGCCGCATCATCACGGATCGCACGGGCGGCGCGCAGGCGGGCGAACGCCACGCGCAGGTCGCGGTTACCGCTCAACGACTGGGTCACCAGCTGGTTGAGGGTCGGGTCCTCGAACTGCTGCCACCAGATGCCTTCGTACTTGGCGTGGTCGTAGCTCTTGGTGTCGGCGGCGGCCGTGATATTGGCCGCCTCCAGGTTCTCGGTTTTGTAGTCCGGGCCCACGGCACAGGCGCTCAGCGCCAGTACCAGCAAGCTCGGCAGGAATACTTTCACGCTCATTGCTGTGTCTCCAGCTTCAAGGCCTTGGCCGCTTTGCGCGCTTCCTGGCGCTCCACATAGCGACGGATCAGTACGTAGAACACTGGCGTCAGCAACAGACCGAAGAAGGTCACGCCGATCATCCCGGAGAACACCGCCACACCCATGGCATGCCGCATCTCGGCACCGGCACCGCTGGACAACACCAGTGGCACCACACCCATGATGAACGCGAACGAGGTCATCAGGATCGGCCGCAGACGCAGACGGCACGCCTCCAGCACCGCAGCCAGCGGGTCAAGACCCTCCGCCTGTTTATCCTTGGCAAACTCGACGATCAGAATCGCGTTCTTGCACGCCAGGCCCACCAGTACGATCAGGCCGATCTGGGTGAAGATGTTGTTGTCGCCGCCGGAGATAATCACCCCGGTGATGGCCGACAGCAGGGTCATCGGTACGATCAGGATCACCGCCAGTGGCAGGCTCCAGCTTTCGTATTGAGCCGCCAGTACCAGGAACGCCAGCAGCACACACAGGGGGAACACGAACAGTGCAGTGTTGCCCGAGAGGATTTGCTGATACGTCAGGTCGGTCCACTCGTAGGTCATGCCGTTGGGCAGTTCTTCTTTCAGCAGTTTCTCGATCGCCGCTTCCGCCTGGCCCGAGCTGTAGCCCGGCGCGGCGTTGCCGTTGATCTCGGCGGTGATAAAGCCGTTGTAGTGCATCACGCGGTCCGGGCCCGAGGTGTCGCTGACCTTGATAAAGGTCGCCAGCGGGATCATCTCGCCTTTGTTGTTACGCACTTTCAGCTGGCCGATCTGGTCTTCGTCGAGGCGGAACTGCTGCTCGGCCTGCACGTTGACCTGGTAGGTACGGCCAAAGCGGTTGAAGTCGTTGGCATACAACGAGCCCAGGTAGATCTGCAGGGTGTCGAAGATGTCGCTGATCGCCACGCCGTGGGTCTTGGCCTTTTCGCGGTCGATAGCGGCATCGACCTGGGGCACGTTGACCGTGTAGCTGGTGAACAGGCCAAACAGTTCCGGCACGTTATGGCTCTTGGTGATGACGTTCTGCACTTCTTTGTACAGCTCGTCGTAACCCAGGTTGCCACGGTCTTCGATCTGCAGGCGGAACCCGCCAATCGTACCCAGGCCCTGTACCGGCGGCGGTGGGAAGATCGCCATGTAGGCTTCCTGGATGTCGCTGTACTTGCCATTCAGCGCACCGGCAATCGCACCGGCGGACATGCTTGGGTCTTTGCGCTCATCGAACGGCTTCAAGGTGACAAACACGATGCCGCTGTTCGGGCTGTTGGTGAAGCCGTTGATCGACAGGCCCGGGAAGGCGACCGCGGCTTCCACGCCCGGTTGCTTCAAGGCGATGTCGGACATGCGCTTGATCACATCTTCGGTGCGGTCCAGGCTGGCGGCGTCCGGCAGTTGGGCGAAGGCCACCAGGTATTGCTTGTCCTGGGCCGGTACGAAACCGGTCGGGGTGTGGGCAAAACCGAACCAGGTCAGCACCATCAGGCCGGCGTACAGGAACAGGGCAATGCCGCTGCCGCGAATCACTCGGCGTACGGTGCCGACGTAACCGTGGCTGGCTTTCTCGAAGAAACGGTTGAACGGTTTGAACAACCAGCCGCCCAGCAGCTTGTCGAGCACCTTGGAGAAACGGTCTTTCGGCGCGTTGTGGCTTTTCAGCAACACGGCAGCCAGGGCCGGCGACAAGGTCAGGGAGTTGAACGCCGAGATCACCGTCGAGATCGCAATGGTCAAGGCGAACTGCTTGTAGAACTGCCCGGTCAAGCCGCTGATGAATGCCGCCGGAATGAACACCGCACACAGCACCAATGCCGTGGCAATGATCGGGCCGGTCACTTCGCTCATGGCTTTTTCAGTGGCCGGGAACGGCTCCAGGCCCAGCTCGATATTCCGCTCGACGTTCTCCACCACCACGATGGCGTCGTCCACCACGATACCAATCGCCAATACCAGGCCGAACAGCGACAGCGCGTTGAGCGAGAAGCCAAACAGGTGCATCACTGCAAACGTACCGATCAACGATACCGGCACCGCCACCAACGGAATGATCGAGGCGCGCCAGGTTTGCAGGAACAGGATCACCACCAGAACCACCAGGATCAGCGCTTCGAACAGCGTGTGTACCACCGCTTCGATGGAGCCACGCACGAAGATGGTCGGGTCATAGACGATGCTGTAGTCCATGCCCTGCGGGAAGCTCTTTTTCAGCTCCTCCATCTTGCCGCGCACTTCGTTGGAGATCTCGATCGCGTTGGAACCCGGACGCTGGAAGATCGGGATCGCCACCGCCGGCTGGTTGTTGAGCAACGAGCGCAGGGCGTATTGGCTGGAACCCAGCTCGACCCGTGCGATGTCTTTCAAGCGGGTGATCTCACCGTTATCGCCGGAGCGAATGATGATGTTCTCGAACTCTTCTTCCGTCACCAGACGGCCTTGAGTGTTCACCGACAACTGGAAGCTGGTGGCATTCGGCGCAGGTTGCGCACCCAAGGCACCGGCCGCCACCTGGCGGTTCTGCTCGCGGATCGCGGTGACCACATCCGTCGCCGTCAAATTGCGCGAAGCGGTCTTGTTCGGATCAAGCCACACACGCAGGGAATAGTCGCCCATGCCGAACAGCTGCACGTCACCCACGCCGCCCAGGCGCGCCAACTCATCCTTGACGTTGAGCAAGGCATAGTTGGACAGGTAGAGCATGTCGTAGCGCTGATCCGGGGAGGTCAAGTGCACCACCATGGTCAGGTCGGGGGAGGCCTTGTCCACGGTGATACCGATGCGCGTCACTTCCTCAGGCAGTTTTGGCTGAGTCCGCGTCACCCGGTTTTGCACCTGCACCTGCGCGTTGTCCAGGTCGGTGCCCAGGGCGAAGGTAATGGTCAGGGTCAGCTTGCCGTCGGCGGTGGATTGCGAGGACATGTACAGCATGTTCTCGACGCCGGTGATGGCTTGCTCCAGCGGCGCGGCCACGGTTTCACCGATGACCTTGGGGTTGGCGCCGGGGAAGTTGGCGCGCACCACCACGGTCGGCGGTACCACTTCCGGGTATTCGCTGATCGGCAATTGGAACAGCGAGATCGCACCCGCGATCAGGATCAGCAGCGACAGTACCGCTGCGAAGATCGGCCGCGAAATGAAGAACTTGGAAAAATTCATCTTGAGTCGTATCCCTTAACCGCGTGGAGTCGCAACGGCTGCGAGCTTGGGCGCGGATTTTACCGGCGCCACTTGCTCCAGGTTGCTGGCTTCAAGCGCTTGTCGTTGTTGGGCCAAGGCGGCGAGGGTTTCCTTGCTGGCCATCGGGATGGTTTCCGGGGCGACCGGCGAGCCAGGGCGTACGCGTTGCAAGCCCTTGACGATCACGGTGTCTTCTTTGTTCAGGCCACTGCGCACGATGCGCAAGCCTTCGATTTTCGGCCCCAGTTCCACCGAGCGATACGCCGGCTTGTCGCCTTCCATCACCAGCACGAATTTCTTGCCCAGGTCAGTGCCGACGGCTTCGTCGTTGATCAACACGGCGGAGTAGGTGCCGCTGCCGACCAGCTTCAAGCGTGCGTACAGGCCCGGGGTGTAGCGGCCGTCCGTGTTGTCGAACACCGCACGCCCACGGATGGTGCCGGTGGCCGGGTTGACCTGGTTGTCGACGAAGTTCATCTGGCCCTGGTGCGGGTTGCCGGTTTCGTTGGACAGGCCCAGGTACACCGGGGTAGTCGCACCGCGACGGCCTTGGCGCGCCAGTTCGGTGTACTTGAGGAACACGCGCTCATCGGCGTCGAAATAGGCGTAGACCTTGTCGGTGGAGACCACGCTGGTCAGTGCGGTGACGTCGGCGGTTACCAGGTTGCCGGCGGTGATTTCCGCACGGCTGACGCGGCCGCTGATTGGCGAAGTCACGCGGGTGAAGCTCAGGTTCAGCTTGGCCAGGTCCAACTGCGCCTGGATCCCGGCGACCGCGGCGCGGGCTTCCTGGGCGGCGGTGGTGCGCGAGTCGGCCAATTCGGCGGAGATCGCATTGCTCTGGCGCAGGCGTTCGCCGCGTTGCGCTTCGTTGTCGCTGCGGCTGGCGGCGGCACGGGTTTGTTGCAGTTGGGCTTCGAGGCGGCGCACTTCAGCCTGGAACGGACGCGGGTCGATCTGGAACAACAGGTCGCCTTTCTTCACCAGGGCACCTTCGATGAAGGCCACCTGATCGATCTGGCCCGACACCCGCGGACGGATCTGCACGGTCTCCGGCGCTTCCAGGCGGCCGGTGAATTCATCCCACTCGTTGACCGGCTGCTCCAGCACCTTGGCCACGCTGACTTTGGCAGCTGGCATGGCGGCCGCTTGTTCCGGGGTCTTGCCGCACGCGCTCATCACCACCACGGCCAGGATCGCCAGGGGGAAGCGCAAATGTTTGAGTGACTGTTCCATGAGGTGCATCCGCCAATGTATTTGAGATGGGCGGATCATGCGCGGCGGGGTGCTATGTCACGAATCGAATGAAGCAAAGGTAACTATCATTCGGAATGATATAAGCGGCGGGAAAGCCCTCTAGGATGGGGGTTTCGTTAGGGTGCTATCAATGTCGTTGATAACAAAGGACTGTTGCAGGTTGTGCAGAAGTACCTGCCAGGCTCGGTCAAAACTGTGGGAGCTGGCTTGCCTGCGATGAGGGTGTGTCAGTCATACATGAATTGGCTGACACTCCCTTATCGCGGGCAAGCCCGCTCTCACATTTGGATCTCCGCGTATTACAAAGTGCCGAACCCCACCTGCACCGTCAGCGCCCCCTGGTTATCTGCAAGTCCAATCCCATACCTACCCTCCAGATCATCATTGATACACAGCTGCAATTCCCCCGTCTCCCCCGGCGGAACCAGCGCCAAATCCCCCACCAAAAACGGCGTCCCCCCACTGCCCACGCGCCCAATCAACGCGCCTTCATTGGCCCCCGGCAACGTATAGCCCGCCTTGGCAATCAACCCCGCGCTGCCATTGCCATCCACCATGCCGCCCACCGGGCTTGCAAGCCACTTGCCGCTCACGTAGCGCACCAACCGTGGGCTCGGCCCGCTGATCTGCACGCCGCTGCCTTGCCACGGCTGGTTGGCCTGCACCTGCACGGTCACGGCCTTGAGGTCGTTGCACAGGGTGTCGCCGGCCTGGATCGATAGCGCAGCGATGGTCAGGCTGGGGTTGGACGTGCCGGTGCTGGGGAACACGCCGTCACCAACCAGGAACAGGTTGGCGTGGTCCCAACTGCGCTGGTATTTGTCCACCACCGAGGTCTTCGGATCGGCGCCCATGCGGTAGGTGCCCATCAAATGCCCGGCGCCCTGGAACGAATAGGATTCGCCCTGGTAGACGAACACCCCCGGCGGGATGTCGGCGGTCAGCTCCGTAGCACCGAGCAATTCGGTGATGACATGGCTGGCGAGGATGCGCGCCTGCTTGAAGCCCTCCTTGGTGTAGTCCGACAGGTCGTAATGGATTTCCGGGCGCGGAATGCCCAGACGGTCCTTGTATTGGCTGGATGGCACGATGTAGCAGTTGGCGTTATCGGGATCCTCCTCGACTTGCTCCACCAGAAAGCCCACGCGAAATTGCCGGGTCAGCAGGTTGTTCAACTGTTGCACCAGCGCCGTGCCGAACAGCACCTGCGAGGCGCCTCCCGTATTGGGCAGCGGGTTGGTGCGGCTGACGTTGGTGCCATCGATGAGGTCGGCGACGGTGGTGTAGGGATCGCCAATCGGCCAGTTGAAGCCTTCGTTGCCGATCTCGATGCGCCACGCCGCACGCTGGCTGCGAAACGCCCCGTCGCGCAGGCTTTCAATGCCCGACGTGGACACCGGCCCTCGATACGGAAACACCGTCTTGCCTTCGGGCATCAAGCCCCAGGCCAGATAGATCGGGTGGTCCGCCAGGCTACGGCCGACCTGGCCGCTGCTGTTGGCCACACCATTGGGCCAGGCGCTGCTGGTGGAATTGAGCAGCAGCTTGGGCGTCTCGATGGCATGGGCGGCGATCACATAACGCTGCCCGATGGCCACGCCGGTGCCGGTCGCCGGCCCGTCGCCCAGTTGATACTGGATGAACTCGATGCCATTGATGGTCTTGTCCGCCGCCACGGTGACCTTGCTCGCCACGGTCTTGTACAGGATCCGCACATTGCCGGTGTTGAGCGCGTTGTTCATCGTCACCGTGGCGTCGTACTTGGCCTGGATCGGGCAGATCGGCGTGCAGTTGGTGTTGCCCGCACACACCCGGCGCCCGGCATACGGCTGGGAGTTGCGCCCGGCCGGGGTCGGGCTGACGACCAAGGGCAAACCCTGGAATGACTGGCCCTGCACCGCGCTGACAAAGCTGCCATCCACCAGCGACAGCGGGATGCTGGTCATCGGGAACTCGTAGTTGGCGGGGAAGGTGATGCCCAGGTAGCCCTGGTCGGCGACGTTGGCCGCCACGCCGATTTCCGCCTCGGCGCGGCAATACGCGCTTTGCAGGTCGTTGTAGCTGATCGGCCAATCCACCCCCACGCCGTACAGCGACTTCAGGCGAAAGTCGTTGGGCAGCATGCGCAGGCACGTCGCCACCCAATGCCAGGTGGTGCCGCCGCCCACGCGCTCGTAGGTGCTGGTAAACGGCAGCGGGCCTTTTTGCACGAGGTAGCTGACGTCGGGGTTGTTCCAACCCAGGATCAGGTCGGCGATGGTCGCACGCGGTGCGTTCTGCTCGGCCGGGTTGCGCGCCGGGCTCAGGGTGCTGACGGGCGGGTAGGGCGACTCCGGGGTTTTCAGGGTGGCGGTATAGAACCGCTCCAGGTACTGGTTTCGGTTCGCCGGGATTTCCGGGCCGGACTCCAGCACCAGCACCTTCACCCCGGCCAATCCCAGTTGATAGGCAATCAGGCTGCCCGCAAGGCCCGCACCGACGATCACTACATCCGCTTGTTCGGTACTCATGACGAGGCTCCTGGCTGGGTGCTGGCGGCAACGCCGGTGAAATCCTCAAGGCTCGGCGGCGCACTGTTCCAGTAGCCAAAGAAGAACTCGCTGTAGCCCATCGGGTGCGCCTGGGCGATGCTCCACGCCCAGCTTTGGGTGTAGGCCTCGGCGCTGACCACGGTTTGCTCATTCGCCGGGAATGCGCCTTGGGTATACGGCTGGTACCACACGCCGAGCAGCCACAGCTTCATGATCGCGCGCGCCGCCTGGGCGGTTTGCGTGGCGGCGGGCTGGCCGTTCTGCATGAGGATGGCGGTGCCGATCTGCTGCGGTGTTTGTTGCTCGGCCAGCAGCGCCGCGTATTGGCCGAGCAGGGCGCTGAGCACGTTCTGCCCCAGGCGCGGGCCGATGAAGGCGAGGAAGGTGGTGGGCAGGCCGATGGGGTCAACGGAGGGCGCCAGCAGTTCCTGGTTGATCCCGGTGAGCACCACGCTCAGGCCGGTGAAGTTGTCGAGGTCGGTACTCATGGCTGGCTCCCTGTTGCCCCGGTGGATTGGGCGCGTTCGAGCAGGTAAGTGAAGTCGGCGAAACTGGTGCGCGGCGACTGCGTGACGTGGGTCGCCGCATTGCCGTGGCAGGCGATGCAACTGGACGACGCCTGGGGCACGCTGCCCTGGATATACGTCTCCAGCGTCGCATTGGCGAGGAACGACGGCGCCGGCTTGCCCAGGGGCACGGTGGCCGAGATCTGGCACGGCGGCTGGCCGCTGAGGGTCGGCCATTGGGTGCTGATCAACTGGTAGTTGGCCCACACGCTGTTGGGGTTCACCGTGCGCAGCAAGGTCTGGTAGGTGTTGTTCAGGGTTTTCGTCGCATCGGTCAGGGGGATCTCGCGCACGATCTGCGATGGCGTGGCCTTCACCGCCGGGTTCCAGGGCCGTGGCGGCGGCTGGTTGACCTCGGCGTGGCTGCTGGCGTTGTAGAACAGGTACGGGCCCTTGCGCTCGGCCGGTGGCGTGGTTTTTTCCGGCACATTGTCGACGTGCTCGAAGGTGGACCACACCCACTGCGGCGCGCTGGTGGTCTTGTGCACGATGTGCAGGCCGACCAGGCCCACCGGCTCGGCCGTGCAGGACTCCGCCACCACCGGCCCCTTGCTCGGGTCGCTGTTGCCCGGCGTATACACCAAGGCATCGACCGTGTGGAAACTGCCGGGCTTATCATTGCCGTCCAGCACCTTCCACGACGCCTTGACCATGATCGAGCCCACCTCGCTGGTGTTCGGGTTGCCGCAACTGAACGCCACCGCATTGGTCGGGCTGGCGGCAAAAAACGCCTGCTGGCCCTGCACGCTGTACAGGCCGTTGTTGACGATGCCGTCGAACATCGACTGGTTCACCACGATTTCATTGCGCGTGTACACGCCGCTCTGGTCCACCAGCGGGCCGCTTTCAAAGGGCTGGATAAACTCATCCAGCACGTCCGGAACCTTGCCCATCTGTTGCAGCAAGCGCCCGGAACCCTTGCCCTCGCAGGCCGGCGGCACGGCCACCGGCGCGCGAAACGGCTGCGGCTTCTGGCCCTGGGGCAGGAAGATCTGGTAACTCTCCCGGTAGCCTTCCCACACCGTGGCCGCGTCCTGCTGGCCGATCTGTACGCCGGTATTGGGGTTGCCGTCGGCCAGGGCTGGCCAGTTCAGCGCAATAAAGGTCTGCCACGACATGTCGTCGAAGTTCTGTTGCAGGCTGGTGAGGGAAAACGGCGGGGTGGCCGTGACATCGAAGGGGATTTGCGTAGACAGCGTGGGGGCCGCGACGACCAGTGGGCTCAGCAATGCGCCAAACAACGCGCAGCCGAACCCAGGCCGGGGGCGATGGGGTTCCTTTCTCATCGTGATCTCCTGGGCATCAGGCGCCAGGAGACAGTGGGTCCGTCATGGACTCTTCAATACGCCTCCTGGCACGTCCCTGAGCGTAGATAAGGCGGCGCAGGCCGGTGTATGGGCGGCTAGATTGTTTCGTAATAAGTGCAATTGCCGCACTGCCCTTGCTGCTGGATGCTCATCAGGCGGGCGTTTCGTCCGCGCTCAGCGCATCGGCGCGGATGTAGCTGCGAAAGACATGGTCCCAGAGCGGCGACGACACCCCGAAGTTTTTCTCGATGCCTTTGCGGTGATGCAGGTCATGGTTGGCCACCAAGCCGGGGATAAAGCGGTAAGCCCAGTGCTCCGGGCGGTGCATCACGTAATGCAGGGAAATGTAGAAAAAGTAGCCGGTGACCGCGCCGATAAACATCGAGGTCAGCCCGCTGTACCAGGCAAACAGCAGCAGGGCGGCAAAGGTGGAACTGGTCTTCCAGCTCGACACGCCGATATAGGCCAGCACGTCGACATGGTGGGTCCAGTGCTCGCGGCGGTACAGCGAGTGGAACAGGAAGCGGTGCGTCGAGTATTCCACCAGCGTCCAGGCCAGCAGGCCCAGCAGCGCCAGGCCGGCGTCAAATGGCGCGAGGTACAGGGCCAGGGCGATAAACAGCGGGACGCTGAAAAAGTCGAGGTAATAAGCGACTGACGACATCAGCCATTTATTGGAAGCAGCCATGTGCGCAATATCCTTGTAGTGCCGATGGTTGGGGCGAATCGGCGGCGATTGGATCACACATTGGCGCTTCCGTGCAGCAACCCTCAACCGGTCTTGCGGCCTTGTTCACCTTTGGCGAGGATCGCCGTGTATTCGCCGGGGTCCACGCCGTTGAGGTAGTAATTGCCGACGTGGTGCAAACGCCAGCGGATCGGGTCATGGGTGGTGTGCACCCGCGCATTGCGCCAGAAGCGGTCGAGGTTCCATTTGCTCAGGGCGGAACTGGCGCCCAGCAGGGCGAAGATCTCGCTGGAGATTTTCAGCGCGGCACTGTCGGAGTGGGCGCGCACCGTCGCCACCGCCAGGATCAGCTCGCTTTGCAGAACCGTGTCGTGCTCATCCAGCAGATGCTGGTCAAACAGCCGGGCGGCGTCGCGCAGCAGGGATTCGGCGGCGCGCAGGGCCACGGCGAATTCGCCGATCTGGCGGATCACGTGGGGCTCTTCATAGGCATGGTCGACGCCGCTCTCCACCCACGGCCGTGCGTTCACGCGCAAGTACTCGACGCCGGCCTGCAACGCGCCGGCGGCGATGCCGGTGTCGATGGCCGCGTGGAGGATCTGCGGGAAGGTCAGGCCGGTGCGCTTCATCGGGCCTTCGCGCAGCAGCACGAAATCGGGGTCGAGGATCACCTCGTCGAAGCGCACGGTGCCGCTCACCGAATGCTGCTGGCCAAACGCACGCCAGTCGTCCACCAAGGTCAGGCCGGGGGTGTCGCGGTGCAGCCAGATACCGGCGCCACCTTGCTCCGAGGCGGCGGCCAGCCAGATCCAGTCGGCCAGGTAGGCGCCGGTCGAATAGAACTTGCTGCCGTTGAGCACCAGTTGCCCGTCGGCGCGCCGCTCGACGCGGGTCTTCAAGGCAAATTTGTTTTTCCCGCCGACTTCGGCCAGGGCGTTGGCCAGGCGCTTGCCGGCCAGCACATCGCTGACGATGCGCTGGCGGGCGGTGGCGCTGTAGTCCTCGAGGATGCCGCGCAGCATGACGTAGTGAATCTGTAGCAGTTGGCCGACGCCGCCATCGGCCGTGGAAATGATCCGCACCACCTCGACCTGGGTGTGTACGGAGGCGCCGAGGCCACCCAAGGCGGTGGGCACGCCGATGGCGGTCAGCCCGTAATCGGAGAGCCACTGGGCCTGGCGGGCAGGGATTTGCTCGTTGTTCGCAGGGTCGCGGGCCAGCTCGGCGATGCGCAGGGCGGCCGCGCGGGCGGCGTCCAGGGCCTGGCGTTCGGTGCGTAGGGGCAGGGCGATGTCGCTCATGGGTAAACGTCTCGTTGGGCAGATGAAAAAAACACTCACGCCAGCCCTGAGCAAGTTCTGCGCCAGCGCGCATTGGCCCATGCGCAGGGGGCTTTGGCGCCACCCAATCGCGCGGGTTGTGGCATTGGCAGCAATGGCTGCTGGTGGCCTGCTGCGCTGGCAGCAGTCGGCGCTTTCTGAAACTTCGAAGGCAAATAAACCCCTTGTAAATCAGCTAGATAGTTGGTTGGCATGGTCGTTGCGATGAGCTGCCCATCCACCCGCTAACGGGTCTTTCATTTGTGCTGACCGGAGTTCCCATGCCCATTGCCGCTGCCTTGCCTCCTTCCACCCTGGAAACGTTGTGGTTCACCCGCTGCCCGGTGCCGACCGCCTCGGGTATTGCCTTCAAGCTCGGCTGGCTGGGCGAAGAGTTCGCCCGCGACGGTATCCGCGTCGCCACCTTGCAAGACGCGTTGCAACTGGGGCGTCATCACTACGATCACGAACTGCCGGGGCTGTTTCGCGAAGGCGGCAACGTGCCGGCCCTGGCCGCACGCGGCGCCGGCACACCGACACGCTTGATCGGCCTGACCTGGATCGAGGAATGGCAAACCATCCTCGTGCGCCCCGACTCGGGTATTCGCTCGCCCGCCGACCTGCGCGGCAAGCGCCTGGCCCTGCCGGCCTGGGAAGCCGGGGATCGTCCTGGCAGCATCGCCCGGGCCATGAGCCTGTCCGGCTACAAGGGCGCGCTGGCGTTGGCCGGCCTGGATTTCAGCGATGTGGACCTGGTGGAAGTGGCCTTGCACCCGCGTGACGACAGCCTGCCGCCCGAGGCAGGTTTGCAGCGCCTGTGGTCGGGCCTCGATCACCTGGTGCGCGGCGACGTGGACGCGGTCTACGTCAAAGGCGCCTCGGCCGCCGACGCCGCCCAGCGCCTGGGCTTGGTGGTGGGCATCGACCTCGATCAGGTGGCCACGCCACGCCAGCGCATCAACAACGGCACGCCGCGCCCGATCACGATCCACCAGAACCTGTTGGACGAGCACTACGACGTGGTGGTGCGGTTCCTCGCGCAAACCCTGCGTGCTGCCGATTGGGCTGCGCAGAACCTCGACGCCTTGCGCGCCATCCTGGCGGAAGAAACCCGCGCCGCCAGTGCCGGTGTCGAGGCGGCTTATCGGGGGGATTTCCATACCTCGCTGCACCCGGACCTGTCGGCCGAGCGCCTGGAATACCTGGCGCTGCAAAAGAACTTCCTCTACCGCCACGGCTTCCTGGAGCACGATTTCGACCTCGCCCAGTGGGTCGCCCCGCAACCGCTGCACGACGCCCGCGCACTGCTCAACCGTAGCCAAGGACAGTAAGCCCATGCCCGCACACTTTCACTTCAACCGCCTGGCCTGGGCCATTGCCGGTGCCCTGGCACTGCACGGTCAACTTGCCGCCGCCGACGAACCGGTGGCCAACGAGGCATTGCCCACGGTGACCGTCACCGCGCAGAAACGCGAAGAATCGCTGCAGGACGTACCCTCGGCGATCTCCGTGGTCAGCGCCAAGGACATCGAAAGCACCGGCGGCGGCTTCAGTGCCGGCAAGGCCTTGCGCAACGTGCCCAATGCGATCGCGCCGGAGTTCGCCGGCCACCAGCGGCCGCGCTGGTACATCCGTGGCATGGGCTCCGGCGACATGGCCTCGACCACGGTGTACCCGGTGGGCATCTACACCGACGACGTGTACATCGACCCCCACGTGGCCACCGGCTTCCCGCTGTATGACATGGAGCGCGTCGAAATCCTGCGCGGCCCCCAGGGCACCCTGTGGGGCAAGAACACCACGGGCGGCGCGATCAACTTTGTCTCGCGCAAACCCACCTTCGAAGACCCTGCGGGCTACTTCAAGGCCGATGCCGGCAACTACAACGCCCAGCTGTATGAAGGCGCCTACGGCGGCACCTTGCTCAAGGACAAGCTGGCCGGCCGCGTGGCGTTTATCGACCAGAGCAGCGACGGCCAACTGAAAAACCAGGTGGACGGCCACACCGTCGGCGATATCCACGACCAGGCCTTGCGCCTGCAATTGCTGGCGCAAATCAACGACGACCTGCAAGCCACCCTGCAGCTGCACGCCCGCGACTACAAAGGCCAGGGCATCGCCACCCGCGCCTGGGGCGCAGGGGCGGGCGACAGCACGTTGTTCGGCCCGGCGCCCAAGCCGAACACCGGCCACGCCGCGTTTACCGGCAAGGCCGACGACCGCATCCAGCACAACGGTGTGCAACTGGCGTTGAAGTGGGGCCTCGGCGAGCTGCAACTGGACTCGATCACCGCGTTCGACGACATCCAGGAAAAAGCCCAGGGGCCGAACATGAGCATTTACGAATTCGGCCGCTCCTATTCCGATGACCACTGGAAGCAGGCGTCCCAGGAACTGCGCCTGTCCTCGGCGAAAAACCAGCCCGTAAGTTGGATCATCGGCACCCACCTGTTCCACGAACACCTGGACAGCGCCTCCAGCAGTGCCTTGCTGCCGGCCGACTACAACCAGGCGTTCGGCGTCGCCGATTACGGCAAGACCTCGATTGACCAGACCACCGACAGTTTCGCGCTCTTCGGCAGCACCACCTGGCGCAGGTCAGCGAGCCCTTGAGCATCACCACCGGCCTGCGCTGGACCCGCGAAACCAAGGACATCGACCTGCAACGCGTGGCCGCACCGGGCAGCGACTCAGTGTCGTTCGCCAGCGCCGACCAGTGGTGGAAGCACTACACCGGGCCGCTGGCGACCACCGTGGTGCAGGACGAAAAACGCACCTGGAACAAACTTACCTACGACATCACCCCCGAGTACCAGCTCAACGACAACGCCCGTGTGTATTTCCGCTATGCCAAGGGCTTTCGCTCCGGTGGTTTCAGCGGCGGCGCGCTGGTGCAGGCCGAAGCGTCGGTGGTGGCGCCGGAAAACGTCGACGCCTACGAACTGGGGATCAAAGAGTGAATGGTTCGATGAACGCCTGACCGCCAACGCCAACGTCTTCTACTACGACTACTCGGACATCCAGGTCAACGCCGTGTCGGTGCGTGACGGCCAGGTGGTGTCGCTGCTGACCAACAGCGGCAAGGGCGTGATTCGCGGCGCCGAGTTCGAACTTGAAGCGCTGCCGCTCACCAACCTGCACCTGAACGCCTCGGCGGGCCTGTTGCACACCGAGTTGCAGGACTTCGAATCCGGCGGCGTCGATTACTCCGGCAACCGCATCGCCCGTTCGCCGTCGCGCACCCTGGCCGTGGGCGCCAGTTACCGCATCCCGCTGGACAACGGCGACGCGCTCAACTTCGGCAGCGACTGGCGCTACCAGAGCCGCATCTACTTCCTGCCCACCGCCCAGCAAGACCACAGCGTGTCCCAAGGCGGCTACACCCTGGGCAGCGCCAGCGCCACCTACCACTTTGGCGGGCGCCTGGACCTGGACCTGACCGCCTACGTCAACAACCTCACCGACAAACAATACAAGACCGACAGCGTGCCCTTGCCCTTCGATGTGGCCTGGGACGCGCGGGGCGACCGGCGCACCTTTGGGGTCAGCGCACTGACCCGTTTCTAGGGCCATGCCCTTGCGTGCATCCCTGAGCCTTTTTTGGAGAGACAAAACATGACGATCAAACTCCTGTGGTACCTCACCCCCCCCGATGGCCCGTACCCGTGGGAAGCGGCCGGGCGCTGGGTGACCGGTTTCGAACAGCTCAAGCAGGTTGCCGTGGTCGCCGACCGTCTTGGCTATTACGGCTCGCTGCTGGGCACCAGCCCCAATTCCAACCTGGCCACGGCCGCCGCCTTGATCGATGCGACCCAACGCCTGCGGTTTCTGATTGCGCAGTACCCCGGCGAACTGTCGCCAGCGGTATTGGCCAAGTGGGCGTTGAGCTTCGACCAGTATTCCGGCGGGCGTCTGCTGCTCAACCTGGTCAATGGCGATGACAGCGGCCTGGCGGCCTTGGGCGTGCATTTCCCCCACGACGAGCGCTACGACTTCAGCCGCGACTACTGGCGGGCCTTTCGCAGTGTCTACGCCGGTGAAACCCAGGGCTTTGCCGGTAAATACATCAACCTGGCGCCGCGCGATCCGGCAGACGCCGATCACCCGTTGGGCGGCTGGCTGGCGCCGACGCAATCCACACCCATCGAGTTCTGGGGCGCCGGCACGTCCGACGCCGGCGTGGCCCATTCGGCCGACCTGCTCGACGTGTACCTGAGCTTTGCCGACACGCCGCCACGCCTGGGTGACAAGTTCCGCCGCGTCGGTGCCGAAGCGGCCAAGCGCGGGCGCCGCCTGCGGTTCGGCACGCGCTTGCAGATCATCGTGCGCGAGACCGAAGAGGAAGCGTGGGCCCACGCCGAGTTGTTGTTGCAACGCACCTCCCTGCAAACCGCCCTCGACGGCGTGGCCGCGCAGTTGCCCCCGGGCGAAACCCTGGAGACCTACGTCAGCGACGATCCCCAGGTGCAACGCAACCTGCAAACCCTGCGCGAAGGCCGTCTGCCCACGGCGCGGGAACTGGAGATCTACCCCAACGTGTGGGTCGGGCCGAGCCTGTTTGGGTTCGACATCCTGCGCCCGGCGGCCGGGACCTATCTGGTGGGCAGCGCCACCCAGGTGGCCGAGCGTTTGCGTGAGTACCAGGCGCAGGGCGTGTCGGCGTTCATCCTCTCGGGTTATCCGCTGATCGATGAAGCGCAGCGCGTGGCGGATCTGCTGTTCCCGTTGCTGGAGCTGGATCACGGTTTCGACATCCCGTTGTTGTCGGCGAGGTGAGCCCGATGCTGTACTTACCTTGGCGTGCCTTGGCCGCCAACCGACAAGTGCGCCAGGGCGCCGGCCTGAGCCTGCTGGTGATCGGCCTGGCATTGGCCGGGCCGTTGCTGGCGCCCCATGGCGCGAGTGAACTGCTCGGCCCGGTGTACGGCGCGCCCAGCGCGGGCGCGCCGCTGGGTTACGACTACCTCGGGCATGACGTGCTGTCACGGGTGCTGGTGGGCGGTTGGAGCGTGGTGTGGATGGCGTTGGCGGCCGCCTCGCTGGCCTTGCTGGTGGGCGCGGGCCTGGGATTGCTGGCGGGGTTTTCCCGTGGGCCGCTGGACCGTTTGATCCGCTGGAGCGCCGACCTGTCCCTGGCGTTTCCCGAGCTGATCCTGGTGCTGCTGGTGGTCTCGCTGCTGGGGCGCGAGCCGTGGTTGATCGTGCTGACGGTGGCCTTCGCGTTCCTGCCCGGCATGATCCGCCAGACCCGCGCCAGCACCCAGGCCGTGGTCGAGCAGGAGTTCATCGAAGTGCTGCGGGCCATGGGCCTGCCGCGCCGTCACCTGCTGCTGCGCGAAGTGCTGCCGAATATCCTCACGCCCATGCTCGTGCATTTTGGCAGCATGCTGACCTGGGCCATCGGCATCTTGTCGGGGCTGAGCTTTCTCGGCTACGGCGTGGCGCCGCCGGCGGCGGATTGGGGCCTGATGATCAGCGAGAACCAGGGCGGGCTGGTCCTGCAACCCTGGGCCGTGCTGGTGCCGGCGCTGCTGATAGTCGGCGTGTTCGCCTATGCCAGCAACATGCTCGCCGAAGGCATCGGCCGGGTGCGCGCCGGGGTACTGGAGCACACACCATGACGTTGCTGCGTGTGCAGGACCTGCGGGTGCAACTGGACAGCGGCAAGGCGGTGGTGGCTGATATCCATTTTGCGCTGGAGGCGGGAGAAATCCTCGGCCTGGTGGGGGAGTCCGGCTCGGGCAAGACCACGCTGGCCACTGCGTTGCTCGGCCATGTGCGCAAGGGCGCGCGGATCAGTGGCGGGCAGGTGCTGGTCGCCGGCAGCGATCTGCTCGGCTTGCAGGGCGAAGCCTTGCGCCAGGCCCGGGGTGGCGTGATCGCCTATATCCCCCAGGACCCGGCGATGGCGCTGAACCCGGCGCTGCGCATCCTCAGCCAGTTGCAGGAAACCCTGGCCGCCCACGCCCCGCAGATGTCACGAGCGGAACGCCAACAGCGCCTGCGCGACACCTTGCAGCAAGTGGGGCTGCCGGATGACCAAGGCTTTCTCAAACGCTTTGCCCATCAATTGTCCGGCGGCCAGCAACAGCGGGTATTGCTCGCCCTGGCGTTTATCCTGCGTCCGCAAGTGGTGGTGCTCGATGAACCGACCACCGCGCTGGACGTGACCACCCAGGCGCACTTCCTGGCCGCCTTGCGCCAGTTGTGCAAAACCCAGGGTGTGGCGGCGGTGTACGTGTCCCATGATTTGGGGGTGGTCGAGTCCCTGGCCGACCGGGTGATGGTGCTGTACGCCGGCAGGGTGGTGGAATGCGCCGAGACCGCGCAGTTGTTTCGCCAGCCGCAACACCCGTACAGCCAACGCTTGCTGGCGGCGGCAAGGCTGGCGGCGCGGCCGCTGGAGGATCTGTCGCAGCAACCGCTGTTGTTGGAGGTCGATGAGCTGGCGGTGAGTTATGCCGGACGGCGCGTGGTTGCAGGGGTGAACCTGCACGTGCGCCGGGGCGAATGCCTGGCCTTGGTGGGCGCCTCGGGTTCCGGCAAAAGCAGCGTGTCCCGCGCGCTGGTCGGCCTGGCACAAGAGGCAGCAGGGCGCCTGCGATTTGCGGGTGCGCCGCTGAATCTCGAGGTTGGCGCACGCTCGTCCGAGCAACGGCGGCGCATCCAGTACATCTTCCAGAACCCCCTGCGTGCCTTGAACCCGCGTCACACCGTGGCGCAAAGCCTGGCCACGCCACTGCGGCACTTCTTTGGCCTGCGCGGCGCGGCATTGCGCGAGCGTATCGAGCAAGCCTTGACTCGCGTGGCCTTGCCCGTGGCGATTGCCGATGCCTATCCCGGCAGTTTGTCCGGTGGTGAACGCCAGCGCGTGGCGATTGCCCGGGCGCTGGTGTGCGAGCCGAGGTTGTTGATTTGCGATGAGATCACCTCGGCGCTGGATGTGTCGGTGCAGGCGTCGATCCTCGAATTGCTGAGGGGTTTGCAGGCGGAGGGGATGGCGCTGGTGTTTGTCACCCATGATTTGAATGTGGTGCGGGCGATTGCGGATCGGGTCATGACACTCAAGTCTCAATGACACAAAAAAACTGTGGGAGCGGGCTTGCCCGCGATTGCGGTGTGTCAGCCGAAATATGCTTGACTGACCCACCGCCATCGCGGGCAAGCCCGCTCCCACAGTTTTGATCCCATGTAGTCAGATGTGTTGGGTGCGCAGCTTGGGCACGCATAGCCTCGCCAACACATCCGCCAGCAGGTTCACCCCCACCACAAACGCCGCAATCGCACTCACCCCGCCTTGAATCACCGGCACGTCGCGCAGGCGAATCGCGTCGTTGAGCAAGCTGCCGACCCCCGGATACGTAAACGCCATCTCCACCAGCAACGTGCTGCTGAAAAACACGCTGAGGGTCAACGCCAACCCCTGGATCAGCGGCAACACGGCGTTGGGCAAGGCATGCCCGAGCACCAGCCGCCAGGGTTGCAGGCCGCGCAGGCGGGCGGCTTCGAGGTAGTCGCTGTGCAGCGCTTCGATCATCGCCCCACGCACCAGGCGGATCAGGTACGGCGCGCTCGCCAATACAAGCGCGGCCACGGGCAGGACCAGGTAGCGCCCCTGGGTGAACGCCGAGTGTTCCGGGTCGAGCAGCGACACCGCCGGCAGCCAGGTGAACAGGCTGGTGGCGAACAGCATGATCAAGCCGATCGCCAGCACAAACCCCGGCAATGATTTGAACATCACCAGCAGGGGCAGGGTCAGGCGGTCGATCCAGCGGTCGCGGTACAGGGCCAGCAGCGTGCCCAGCCCCACGGCCAGCAGCAGGTTGCACAGGGCAACCGGGATGAGCAGCGCGAGGGAGTTGGCGAAGCGTTGGCCCAGCAGTTGGGTCACGGCCACCTGGGAGTCCAGGGACAGGCCCAGGTCACCGCCCAGCGCCGCGCCGAGCCAGTGCAGGTATTGCTGCCACAGCGGCAAATGCAAGCCCAACTGTTCGCGCAGCACCTGCAACGACGCCTCGGGCGCGCCCGGCCCGAGGATCACCCGCGCCGGGTCGGACGGCAGCAGGCGGATGGCGAGGAACACCAGCACGCTGATCAGCAGCACGCTGCCCAGCGCGGACAACAGGCGCCGTGCCAGCCCGCTCACGCCGGCTCCTTGAGCCACAGGCTGTCGAAGCGCCAGGTCGGGAACAGGGTTTTTTCCGCCTGGGCGCCGCCGACGCGCTGGGCGATGCCGTCGAGCAGGTTGGCGTAGCCCCAGATCAGCATGCCGCCTTTGTCATGCTGGATCTGCTGGGCTTCGTGCACCAGCACACGGCGTTTTTCCAGATCGGGTTGGGCCAGCGCCTCGAGGAACAGCTGGTCGAAGCGCGGGTCGCTGAAGTGGGTCTTGTTGGCCACCGACACCGGCGCGTCGGAGTGCAGCCCGCAGGTGAGGAACGGCGCGCCGATGCTGCCCCCGGTACTCAGCGGCCACTCGGTGAGTTGCGGGCCGTTGAAGGTCGCGCTGTCGACCTGGCGCACGCGGATGTCCACGCCGGCACGCTTGGCCTGTTCGGCGAACACCAGCGCCGAGCCGACGCCGCCGCTGTCCTGGTCGGCCACCAGTTCCACGCTCAAATGCTCCTGGCCGGCTTCGCGCAGCAAGGCCTTGGCGCGTTCCAGGTTGTAGCTGCGTTGCGGGATGCTGTGGTCGAAGGTCGGGTCGTTGGGCGCATACAGATCGTTGGCCACGCGGCCCTGGCCGTTGAGGGCGCGGGCCACCAGTTCTTCACGGTCGGCCATCAGGCGAAAGGCTTCGCGCACGCGCGGGTCGTTGAACGGTGCCTGGCTGAGGTTCATGTCGAAGGTCAGCCAGTTGCCGGTGACCGAGGTCAGCACTTGCAACTTCGGGTTGGCCTCGACCAGGCGCAGGTGCTCGTTGGCCAAGCCATTGGCCAGGTCGATCTGCCCGGATTGCAGGGCGCCCAGGCGTGAGGTCTGGTCCTTGAAGTCGATGATTTCCAATTCATCGGCGTAGGGCTTGCCGGCCTTGTAGTAGTTCTCGAAGCGGGTGAACAGCGAGCGTTGGCCGGGGGTGAAACTCTTCAGTTTGTAGGGGCCGGCGCCCACCGGGTTGGTCACTGGGTGATAGTCCACCGGCACGATGCCGCCGAAGTTGACCCAGGTTTCCGGCAACGGTACAAACCCGGCGCCGTCCTTGAAGCGCACGCGCAGGGTGCGGTTGTCGAGTTTCTCCAGGTTGTCGCGGTCGATCCAGTGCAGCAGCGCCGCGTAGGGCGAGGCCAGTTGTGGGTCGGTGAGGCGGCGGATGGAGAACACCAGGTCGTCGGCGTCGATGGTCTTGCCGTGGTGGAACTCCAGGTCCTTGTGCAGGCGCAGGGTCCAGGTGCGCGCGTCCGCGCTGACTTCGGCCTCTTCGGCGAGGGCCAGGCGCGGCAGCATGTTTTCGTCCCATTCCCACAGTTTGCTGTACAGCGCAAAGCCGCGAATGATGCCGCTGCCCACCGGTTTATGGGCGTCGAGGTTGCCACTGCGGCTGCCGTCGATCACCCCCAGGCGCAGGCGCCCGCCGTACTGCGGGCCGGTTGGAGCACCGCTGGCCAAGGCCTGCGGTGCTGCGCCGTCGCCACAGGCACTGAGCAGGCTGCTGCCGAGTACCAGGCCAGAACCGAGGGTCAGGCTGTTGCCGAGAAAACGCCGGCGGCTGAAAAACGTCGGGTCCATCACGCCACCTGTTCGTTGGGTTGGGCCGGCTGCCGCGCTGCGGGTTGGCGCAGGTGGCGGAAGTGCGGAAGGATGTGTTCGCCCAGGCGGTAGTTTTCTTCCAGGTGCGGGTAGCCGGCGAGGAAAAACAGCTCGATGCCCACCGCGTTGTATTCGTGAATCCGTTCGATCACCTGGGCGTAGCTGCCCACCAGCGCCACGCCAGGCGGCACGCCGATATAGCCGAAGCCGGACCACACAGTGGGGTGGATGAAAAAGTCATCGAACCCGGGCGCTTGTTTTTGCGCGTATTCGTGTTCAAAACCGAGTTTGCGCGCCGAGCGCAGGCCGTCGTGGGCCGCCAGTTGCTGGACCACGCCCTTGGCCACGCCTTCGTCGAAAAAGCGCCGGGCCTCGGCACGGGCTTCTTCTTCAGTCGGGCGGGTGACCACATCGACGGACAAGCCAAAGCGCAGGTTGCCATTGCCATGGGCCACGGCGCGGCGGCGCACGTCGTCGATCAACGCGCGGATTTCTTCCGGGCGCTCGGCACGCATCAGGTAGTAATCGGCGTGTTTGGCCGCGAATTCGCGCGCGGCTTCGGAAGAGCCGGCGGTGCAGATCAGCGGCAGATCGGCTTTTTTCTGCGGGCCACGCAGGCCGCCGCCTTCGGCGCTGTAGTAGCGCCCGGCGTAGTGGAACTGTTCGTTGTTCCAGTAACCCTTGACCACATCCATGAACTCACTGGCCCGCGCATAACGCTCATCGTGGCCGGTGACGTCGCCAACCTGGCGCTGCATCACTTCGGAGCCGCCGTTGATGATGTTCCATACGAGGCGGTTGCCGCTGGCGCGCTGGTAGGTGGCGGCCATCTGCGCGGCCACGAACGGCGAGAAATGGAACGGCTGGAACGCACTGACGAATTTCAGCGTGCGGGTTTCCCGGGCCAGCAATGAGCAGACGGTCCAGGGTTCTTCGCCGCTGGGCGCGTTGACCATCAGCACACCGCTGAAGCGGTTGATCTCGGCGGCACGGGCGATCTGCCCGAGGTAGTCGATGTAGGTGAACGGGTCGCCGACGGCGAAGTCCGAGACGGCGCCGCTGTTGTTTTCCGGGGCTTGCCAGTCGCCGCGGTTGCGCGGGTCGCCGGGGAGGAATTGGGTTTCGCCATGCAGGGGCAGGCGGGTGAAAAAGTCGATGCTCATCAAGCAGTCTCCGGGGAAAAATTAGCGGGCGCGTTCGACCTGGGCCTTGAGGTTGGGCCACAGGTCGATCAGGCCAAGATCACGAATCGCCTGGTCGGTGAAACGGGTGGCCAGGGCCTGGCTGAAGTCGGGCTGGCTGCTGATCAACTGGTTGTCGAGGGCGTACTGGGACAGCGCGGCGAAGTGCTTGAGCAACTGCGCATCGGTCTTCGGTGCCCAGCGCTGCACCCACGGCACCGGGTCGCCCTGATCATCACGGCGCAACACGCTTTGCGGGGTGCCGGCCAGGGACGAGAAGCGGTAGTACTCGTCGCTGTTGTGCTCATCGGCCAACCATTGGCTGGCCTTGACCCAGGCGGTGGCGACCAGTTGGGTCAGTTGCGGCTGGTCGTCGACAAAACGTTCGGTGCCCCACAGGTCCGAGGCCAGGCGCCAGTCGGCGTCGCCTTGCTTGCTGGACCAGAGCACCCGGCCGACCTGCTTGTCTTCGAGCAGATAGGCCTCGCTGAGCAGCACGGCGGCATCGACCTTGCCCGCCGACACCGCCGCCGCGCCGACCTGCGGGTTGATATTGGCGATCTTGAAGTCCTTCAGCGCCAAACCCTGGCTGGCGAGGAACTGGCTGAACGGAAACTCCCACGGCCGCCCACGGTGCAGGGCCAGGCGCTTGCCCTTGAGGTCGCCGATGGACTGCGCGGGCGAATCCTTGGGTACCACCAGGTAGATGTTGTTGCCGCTGCCGCCGGGCACCACCAGTTTGCCGGGCACGCCACCGGCCAGGGCGATCACTGACGGCAGGTCGCCGCGCACGGCAAAGTCCAGGTCGTTGTTGGAGAAGCCTTCGTTGATCTGCGGGCCGGCATTGGCGTGGGGCAGGGCTTGCCACTCCAGGGCAACCCCGCGTTGCTTCAGCTGCTGTTCCAACCAACCTTCTTCAATCACGCGCCCGGGAATGCCGCCAAACACCGGCTTGCCGCCCTGGGTGAACGAGACGATGCCGATGCGTACGCTGCTTGGTGTGTCGGCAGCGAACACGCTCAGCGCGGGAATCAGGGCCAGTGCGGCGATCAGACGTTTATAGGCAAGCTTCATGGTTGTGCTCCAAAGCCATTGTTGACGAGATAGGCCAGGGTCACGCGGGACAGCGCGCGCACGCCCACCGGCAGCGCGTTGTCGTCCACCAGGAACTTGGGTGAGTGGTTGGGCCAGGTGTGCGCCGGATCGATGCCATCGGGCGTCACCCCGAGGCCGAAGAACACGCCGGGGATCTTGCGCGAGTACTCGGCGAAGTCGTCCGCCGCGTAGACGCCGGATTCGATGTCCACCGGCAGCTTGGATGAGGCTTTGAGCTGGGGCAGCAAGGCATCCACCAGCGCGCTGTTGTTGTAGCCCGCCGGGTACGTCGGGGTGACGTCGATGCTGGCGCTGGCGCCGGCACTCTCGGCGATCTTGCTGGCGGTGCGGCGCAGGCGTTCGATCACGTCGTCGCGCTGGGCCTGGCTCAAGGTGCGCACGGTGCCTTCCAGGCGCACTTGCGCGGGGATGATGTTACTGCGCACGCCGGCGTCGATGCGCCCGACGGAAATCACCGGTGCCGGCAGCGCCACCAGGTCCATCTGCCGGCTCGGGATGGTTTGCCAGCCGAGCACGATCTGCGCGGCCAGGGGGATCGGGTCGATGCCGGCCCAGGGGAAGGCGCCGTGGGTTTGCGCGCCGGTCACGGTGGCGACGAAGGTGTCGGCCGCTGCCGTGGTGCGCTCGCGGCTGATGGACAGCGAACCGGACACGCCACGCCCCACATGCAGGCCGAAAATCGCCTGGGGCGCCGGCTCGGCCAGCACGCCTTGTTCGATCATCAGGCGGGCGCCACCTTTCTCGCCGACCGGCACGCCTTCCTCGGCGGGCTGGAAGATGAACTTGACGGTGCCGGGCAGGCTGTCCTTGTGCTTGGCCAGCACTTCGGCCACCCCCAGCACAATCGCGATGTGCGCGTCATGGCCGCAGGCGTGCATCACGCCGACGGTCTTGCCGGCCTGGCTGAAATCGTTGCCGCTGTAGGGCACGCTGACGGTGGAGGCGTAGGGCAGGCCGGTTTGCTCGGTGACGGGCAGCGCGTCCAGTTCGGAGCGGATTGCGACCACCGGGCCGGGTTTGCCGCCGCGCAGAATCGCCACCACGCCGGTGTGGGCCACTTCGGTCTGCACCGTCAGTCCCAGCTCACGCAAGCGCTGAGCGACGCGTTTGGCCGTCTCGAACTCGCGGTTGCCCAGCTCGGGATGCTGGTGGATGGCATGGCGCAGTTCGATCAACTGCGGGGTGGCGCGCTGGATGTCCTGGTCCAGTTGGCTCAACCGTTGCGGGTCGATTTCAACGGCGCTGGCCAGGGGCGCGACGAGCAAGGCGGCGAGCAGCGCGGGGAGGGGGCGGGTCAAATTCATGCAAAAGCCTCGGGGTTCAAACGACAGATGCCGAGGGACAACGCAGAATGCATGCCAGGCGCCCCTATCCACTGTTTCCGGGGTTTTACGGCGTTTTCGAGGGGGCTTTTGCTGAATCAGCAGCGCCTCGTTGCTGATGGATTGCTGCTCCAGCAGCAGTGAATCTCATATTCGTTATTGGAATATTCAAATGCCAATTAATAATTATTTTATCTATGCGGCTTGGTTCACTATGGCGCCCAAGTACTTTGGAAACAGGACCGTAAGATGTCATTGCTCACCCACCCCAACGCCCGTGAACTGAGCAAAACGGTGCGGGCCACCGTACTGGTTTTCAAAGACCCGCGTTCCCAGGAACTGCTCAACCGCATCGAGCGCCTGGCGCCCAGTGAAGCCAACGCGCTGATCATCGGCGAGACCGGCACCGGCAAGGAACTGGTCGCACGGCAGATCCACAACCTGAGCCGCCGCAGCCAGGCCAACTTCGTCGCGGTGAACTGCGGCGCGTTCCCCGAAACCCTGGTCGAGAGCGAACTGTTCGGCCATGAGAAGGGCGCCTTCACCGGCGCCACGCAGAACAAGGCCGGTTGGTTTGAAGCGGCCAACGGCGGCACTTTGTTCCTCGACGAAATCGGCGATTTGCCGTTGGGCATGCAGGTCAAGTTGCTGCGGGTGTTGCAGGAGCGCGAAGTGGTGCGCCTGGGCTCGCGCACGCCGATTCCGATCAACGTGCGGCTGGTGGCGGCGACCAATATCAACCTGGCGGATGCGGTGGTCGCGGGTAATTTTCGCGAGGATCTGTTTTACCGCCTGCACGTGGCAACCATCCGCCTGCCGCCGCTGCGCGAGCGCCCGGGAGATATCCTGCCGCTCACCGAATTCTTTGTCGCCGAACACTGCCGGCGCCTGGGCTACAGCAGCGCGCAACTCAGCCCCGAGGCCGAGCGCAAGCTGTTGGCGCATAACTGGCCGGGGAATATCCGTGAGCTGGAAAACGCCATTCATCACGCGCTGCTGGTGTGCCGCCAGCAGTTGATCCAACCGGGGGATTTGCACCTGGTGGAGATGAGCGCGGCGGTGCGCCAGGAGATCCAGGCGCTGCCTGCTGCCGGCGCTGACCTGGAGTCGGCGTTGATCAGTTTGTTCGAGAAGAACCTGGACAACCTGTTCGATCATATCGAGGAGCAGGTGTTTCGTACGGCGTACCAGTTCTGCCATGGCAACCAGTTGCAGACGGGGCGGTTGCTGGGGATCAGCCGCAATATTGTGCGGGCGCGGCTGGAGAAGATTGGCGAGTTGCCGCCGATTGGGGGGTATCCGGTCAAGGTTGACTGACCCAACACCATCCCCCCTGTGGGAGCGGGCTTGCCCGCGATAGCGGTGGATCAGTCAACAGAGGTATTGGCTGACAGTCCGCCATCGCGGGCAAGCCCGCTCCCACACAAGCCTGTTTCCACAGGGTTGGCAGTGTCAGGCCTGATGTTCGCCCAGTAACTCAGCGCGCAACTGCGCCTTCAACCCATGCAACTCTGGCGACAGATGATCCCTCGGATGGGGCAAACCCACCGCAATCTCCCGCCGAATCCTGCCCGGATGCGCCTGCATCACAATCACCCGATCCCCCAGGTACAGCGCTTCTTCGATGTCATGGGTGACCATGATCACCGTGCACCGCTGCTTGACCCAGATGCGTTGCAGTTCCTGTTGCAGGTACACCCGGGTGAGGGCATCCAGGGCGCCCAGGGGTTCGTCGAGCAGCAGCACTTTTGGCGTGTTGATCAACGCGCGGGCGATGGCGGCGCGTTGGGCCATGCCACCGGAGAGTTGGTGCGGGTAGGCGTCGGCAAAGCCTTCGAGGTTGACCTTGGCGATGTGTTCGTCCACCAACTGCTGCTTGGTCTTGGCGCTCAGGCGGTGGTTTTTCAGGGCCAGGGCGATGTTCTGGCTGACGGTCATCCACGGGAACAGACGATGGTCCTGGAACACGATGCCACGGTCGAGGCTGGTGCCGGTGACGGGTTGGCCGTCGAGGAGGATCTGGCCGCGGTAGTCGTTGTCCAGGCCGAGGATCAGCCGCAGCAAGGTGGATTTGCCGCAGCCGCTGGGGCCGACGATGCTGACGAACTCGCCGGGGGCGACATTGAGGTCGATGCCGTCGAGCACGGGCAGGCGTTGGCCCTTGAGGCTGTAGTCCTTGCTCAACCCTTTGATTTCAAGGGCGCCGGGCAGGATGTGGGGTGTCAGGGAAACAATGTCCGGTGCGATTGCAGTCATGTCCAAGCCTTCCAGAATCAGGGGCGCCAGCGCAGCAGGTAGCGGCTCAGGCAGGTGAATAACAGACTCATGCCGTAGCCCAGGGCGGCGATGCTGATCACGCACAGCAGGATGATCTCCATACGCGCGCCCGCTTCGGCATTCATCATCAGGTTGCCCAGCCCGGGGCCGGCCGAGAGGAACAATTCGCTGCCCACCGCCGTGACCCAGGCGAAGGCAATCGCTTGCAGCACGCCGGTACACAGGCTGGGCAGTGCCGACGGCAGCAGCACCAGGGCAAAGCGTTGACGGCGGCTGAGGACCAGGGCCTGGGCGACTTCGAGGTGGCGCGCGTCCACCTGGCGCAAGCCTTCGAAGGTGTTGAGGGCCATCGGGTAGCTGGCGGCGAGGGCGATGATCAGCACCTTGGAGCTTTCGCCATTGCCGAACCACAACGCGATCAAGGGAATCCAGGCGAGCATCGGCACTTGGCGCAGGCTATGGAACAGCGGTGCAATCAAGCGCTCGCCCCAGGCGGACAACGCCATGCTCGCGCCGATCAGGGTGCCGGCAAGCACGCCAAACAGCAGGCCCTGGCTGGTGCGCAGCAGGCTGGCGAGCAGGTTGGTCAGCAGCTCGCCGTTGCCGACAATCTCCATCAACCCGGCCACCACCTGCGCCAACGGCACCACGGCATAGGCGCCGCTGGCACCCTGGCGCGAGGCATATTCCCAGGCGGCCAGCAACAGCAGGGGCAGAAGCGCGCCACGGGCGTGGCGGAGCAGGCGTTTCATGGCGCCACCCGCGTCGGTTGCCAGCGCTGCAAGCGGCGCTCAAGGCGGCGCAGGGACCAGTCGAGGGCGAAGCCGACCAGGCCGGTGACGACGATGCCGACCATCACCACGTCGATGCGCAACATCTGCCGCGCCATCTCGATCATCTGCCCCAGGCCGCTGTCGGCCGCCAGCAGTTCGGCGGCGATCAGCACCACCCAGGCGCGGGTCAGGCCGATGCGCAGGCCGGTGACAATCTGCGGCGTCACCGCTGGCAACGCCACGGCCTTGACCAGGCTCAGCCAGGGCAGGCGATACACCGCCGCCACCTCGAAATAGCTGCGGGGAATGCCCTTGACCCCCTGGCTGGTGGCCAACGCCAGCGGGAAAAAAGCTGCTTCGGCGACGATGACGATCTTGAAGATTTCATCGATGCCGAATACCAGCACCAACAGCGGAATCAAGGCCAGGCTGGGGATCTGCCGCAGGCTATGGAACAGCGGCCCGCAATAGGCTTCCACGGTTTTCGACAGGCCCATCAGCAAGCCAATCAGCAGCCCGCTCGCCGCGCCAATACCCAGGCCCCAGCCCAGGCGGCCGAGGCTGGTGAGCAAGTGGTCCAACAGTTCGCCGTTTTCCATAAGCAGTTCAAAGGTGCGCCACACCTGGGCGGGTGGCACCAGCAATTGCCGGGGGAATAGGCCAGCTGCGGCGACGCCGGCCCACAGTGCGAGCAAGACCAGCGGCGAAATCAGCCAGGAGAGCCGGGACGCAAGCACCGGCAGTGAAGGTTGGGGCATGGGGATACTCTTATCAGTCTGCTTGAAGGCAATAGTGCAGCTTGTATGCCAAGGCCCAAGGCCCGGCAAACACGGGTGAAGGCGGGCAACCGCGCTGCTGCACGGGCAACGCGTTGCTGGTGCACTGCTGCTACAGCAGCAGTCAGGCCGCGACGGGCACCTGGCGCCGCGCCGTATACCAGCCCGCCGCAATCACCAGGATGAGTAGTGCCCAGCACACAAACAGCGGGCCGAGGCCGATCAGGTAACTGAGCGCACCGCCCGCCATCGCCCCGACAAAACCACCGGCCATGGAGGCGAGCTGGAACAGCCCCGACACCTTGCTCTTGTCCTGCACCTGCTGGCTGAGTTGGTTCATGTTCAGCAGGTGCAAGGCGGCGGCCGCAAGGCTCAACAACACGCCCGCCAAGGCGAGCCAGGCAAAGCCGTGGCTCAATCCGATCAGCAGCAGCGCCGCCATGCCGAACGCCAGGCTCAAGCCATAGGCCAGACCCTGGCTGAGGTGGCGCAGTACGTACCCCAGGCCAAACAGCGCCAGCACCGCGCCAACCCCTTCGATCACCACCAACGCCACCGCACGGTCCTGGGACAGGCCCGCTTCCTGTAGCGCATAGAGGATGATGAACGTGCTGAACACCGAGGTGGTCGCACTGTTGAGCGCCTCCATGGCGCACGGCTCGCGGATCTCCCGATGCCCCAGCAGCCCACGGGCTTCGCCGAACATGGCCGACAGGTTGAGCGCGGGCGCGCGCTCGCTGGGCGGTTCACCTTCCCAGAAGCTCAGGCTGTACACCGCCATCGCGCCAAAGCACAGGCTGATCAGCACGAAGGCCCAATGAAACTGGCCTTCGCCGCTGAACTGGTTGCCCAGCAGCGGCCCCAGCAAGCCCAGGCCCAGGGTCAAGGCGCCGCGATACCAGCCGGCCTTGCTCAGCCCCAGGTGCTTGAGTTCGCGCAGGAAGGCGCTGTTCATCGCGACGATGCGAAACGGAATGAACAAGCCGATCAACCACTGCGCCAGCGCCAGCCACAGCCAACCGCTGAACAGCGGGATCAGCAGGTTGACCAGCATCGGCCCGAGGCTCGACACAAAGTAGATCGGCTTGGCGCCATAGCGGGCGATCACGAAACCCGCCGGCAAGGTGAGAAACACCATGCCCAAGGACTCCATGGCCGAGATGATCCCCACCTGCATGGCGTTTGCCCCCAGCGACAGGGCGTACAAGGTGGTGACGATCTTGGCCATGCCGATGGTGGCGCCGCTGAAGGTGGCCAGCAGCATGAAGTTGACCAGGAAACCCGGGCGCGAGGTGTTCACGGGCATCCTCAGAACTTCGCCGTCACGGTCACGCCGGCGGTGCGCGGGTCACCGAACGACGCCCAATACGGCGCGCTGCCACGGTTGAGGGAAATGCCGTGGTTCTGGTACTGCTTGTCGGTGAGGTTGTTGACGAAGCCGGTGATGTTGTACTTCTCGTCGGCGGTGGTGTAGCTCAGGTGCGCATTGCTCACGGTGTAGCCGCCCTGGTTGAGCCAGGTCCATTGCGACTGCTGGTACGCCGAGATGAAGTACTCCTTGCTCTGGTAACGCAGGTCGCCGCCCAGGACCAGGGCGCCTGGAATATCCAGCGGGAAACGGTAGTCGGCGCCCAGCGCGTAGGTGTGGCGTGGCGCGCGGATAAAGCTGTTGCCCTTCCACAGGTCGCCGGTGAACTCGCTGGAAAACACCGAGGCGGCCAATTGCAGGTGCAGGTTGTCGGTGGCCTGGGCTTCCAGTTCGAACTCCGCGCCGCGCGCCGTACCTTCGGCGCCGTTGGTGAGCAACGACACCAGGCTGCCGCTGGCGGTGGTGGTGGTCGCGCTGACCTGCATGTCCTGGTAGTCGTAGTAGAAGACGTTGGCGTTGGCGTGCACGCGACCGTTGAGCCACTCGGACTTGAGCCCCAGTTCATAGGAATTGAGGGTCTCCGGCTGCACCGTGCTCAACTGCTCCAGGCTGCTGGACAGCCCGGTGTTGAACGCACCCGAACGGAAGCCCTTGGCATAACGGGCGTACACCCGCAGGTTGTCGTTGATGCGGTATTCCGGGGTCAGGTCGTAGGTCACCGCGCTCCAGGTCTTGTTGCGCTTGGCATTGCCGTTGGTGGTGATGCCGGCACCGGTCACGTCCACCGGGTTTTGCAGGGAGCCTGAATCCCACCAGTCGCCGTTGAAGTTGCTGCCGGTGGTTTGCACCAGGTCCAGGTCGATGGCTTTTTTCTCGCGGGTCCAGCGCAGGCCGCCGGTGACGGTGAACTGGTCGGTGAAGTCGTAGGCCAGGTTGCCGAACAGCGCGTAGCTGGTGTTTTTATGGCTGAACGAGGTGCCGGTGTAGCTGGCCTCGGACGCGCCTTCATCCGGCAAGGCCGAGGTGGCACCGGCGCTTTGCAGGTCTTCGTGGAAGAAGTGCGTGCCGAGGATCCAGCGCAGGGTTTCGCTGGTGGGCGAGGCGATACGGAACTCCTGGGAGTACTGGCGCCAGCGGTTGTTGGTGTAGTTGCGCCCGCTTTCCACCGGCGACAAGTCATCGTCGCTGATGCTGCGTTGCTTGGTTTCGTCGTAGGCGCTGATCGAGGTGAGGCGGTAGTCACCCAGGTCGTAGTTGAGGGTCAGGGCCGTGCCGGCGTGTTCGATTTTTGATTTGTTGTCGACGTTGCTGTCGATGTAGCGTCGGTCCGGGTTGCTGCGGTTATAGCCGCCCAGCCACGGGAAGCTGCCCACCGGCAACAGGCCGGCGGCGGTGCCACGGGTCTGGCTGTCGTGCAGGGTCCAGAGTGCGGTGAGGTCGGGGTTGAGCGTGGCGAGGAATTGCAGGCGCACGGCTTTGTTGTCGACGCGGTCGTAATCCTTGTCGTCGTAGACGTTCTTGATAAAACCGTCGCGCTCCTTGGAATACAGCGACACGCGGGCGGCCAGGCGGTCTTCCACCAGGGTGCCGCCGATGGCGCCATTGACGATTTTCTCGTTCTTGCTGCCGTAGCCAAGGGTGGCGTAGCCGTCGTTCTCGAAGCTCGGTTTTTTGGTCAGGATGTTCACCGCGCCACCGGTGGTGTTCTTGCCATACAGCGTGCCTTGCGGGCCGCGCAGGATCTCGATGCGATCCAGGTCGAACAGCGGGTCGCCGCCCGCCAGCGGCGCGTTGAGGTACACATCGTCGACGTACACGCCCACCGGGAACACGGTGGCGGCGCCCTGGTCGCCGGTGCCCACTCCGCGAATGTACCAGCGCGGCCGTGCATCGCCGTCCGGGTTGTTGGCCTGGGCGTTGGGCACGAACTTGAGGGCCTTGCCGATGTAGTCGGTGCCGGTCTGGCCGAGGCTCTCGCCGGACACGGCGCTGACCGCGTTGGCGATGTCCTGCACGCTTTCTTCGCGGCGCTGGGCGGTGACCGTCACCGATTTGAGGGTGGGTCCGCTGTCGTCGGCGGCGGGCGTCTGTTCCTGTGCCAGTGCAGGCAGGCTGTGCAGCGTGCCGGTCAAGGCGGTGGCCAGCCATAGGCTGTGGGTGATCCTGTTGATGCGGTACATAACCCCTCCGAAAGTAATGGTGCTGGTACTTTTCGGTCTGCTTAAGTTGTCTTTTAAGTGCGCTGCAAACCTGGAAAGCTACAGCGCTATAGCAGGGCCTGTGCCAAGTTTTATGTTGTTGATATCTATAGGTTTTATTCAGACTTGCGGAGGGTGTTGCTGCCCCAGCAGCAGCCGGTCAGCAAGGGGCTGTTTGCGGATGAGCAGGCGGGCTTTTCCATGGGCGAAAAAAAGGCCGGCAAGCCGGCCGAGGTGCGCGTCATGAAACTAGACGGACAAGCGTGAAGTGGCACCGAGGACACTTTCCAGCACGCTGAAATCAATCCAGTCACGCACGTCGAAACGCCGTGGGATGAACTGCCAGCGATGGAGGAAATCGGTGAAGTCCTGCAACGCCAGGATCGACTGCTCATCGAGCATGGTGCGCAGGCGCCGATGGGCATCTTCGCCATAGGCCGTGGCCACCCAGTATTCGCTGGTGTTGAGTTCGCGGGCGAGGAACTGGCGGGTTTTCTCGGGGTTGGCCCAGGCCCATTGCTCGGCGCGCAGTACGCAGTCGACGATGGTTTTCGCCGCGTCGAAGTGATGCTCGCGCAAATGCCCGTCCACGGTGAGGGTGCGCGGCGTGCCGTTGTTGGAGCGGATCATCGGGTCGGGGTGGGAGCCGGTGTCGATCACCACATGCAAGCCGAACTCGGCAGCCAGTTGCACGGCGTGGGCGCCCTTGAGAAAGATCGCGTCGATGTCGCCGCGCAGCAGGCCGATCAGTTCATTGTTGCGCCGTTGCGCGCGGTTGAAGCCGAACGACACCTGGGCGCCGTGGACGTGGCGCATCTGTTCATCGCTGTAGGTGCCGCCGTAGGGGTAGTCCACCAGGTCCACGTCGCTGACGCTCATGCCTTCGAGCTTCAGCGCGTTTTCCAGGCCGCGCAGGGCTTGGGCGCGGGTGAAGTCGATCTGCACGTTGGCCCACTTGGGGATGCCGAAGCGGCGGTGCTTGAGGTCGCGCACGGTTTTCACGCCGCTTTCGACGGTGGTCAGGATCAACTGCACTTCGTCGCTCCACGACAACCCCAGCAGGCGTGTGTCGCCGCCATTGGCATAGGCCCAGATCGCCGGGATATTGCCGCCGTGGCGCACGGAGTTGGGCAGGTGATGGTCGTAGTGGGCTTCGCGGATGTCGCGCTCGCTGGACTCGCGCAGGGCCTGGATATTGGTGCCCGACGGCAGGAACGCCTCGGCCAGGCGCCCGGATTCCACGGCGATGCCGAGGCCGGTCGGCACCGGGCTGTGGGTGTACCAGAGGGTATCGAGAGAAGGTGTGCTCATGGTCATCCTGTTCAGCGCGAAGGGCGGTCTTGCACCAGCGGCAATACTTCCTGGCCGATGCGCAGGGCTTCTTCCAGGTGCGGGTTGCTGGCGAGGATAAAGGTCGAGAAGCCTGCGTCGCGGTACTCGGCCAGGCGTTCGGCGACATTTTCATGGCTGCCGACCAGGCCCACGGTGGGGCCGGGCTTGGCCTTGGCAAAACCGGCCCAGAGGTTGGGGCCGATGATCAGGTCTTCAAAGCGGTCGACATTCTGGTGATAGGCGGTCTGGCGTGCGGCCCCCACCGAATCCGAGCCGCCGACAAAGGCCTTGGCCTCGCTGCTGCCGCGATTGCCCACGGCGTCGAACTGGCGACGCAGGTCGCGCCAGGCGGCTTCTTCGGTTTCCCGGGCGAACAGGTCCACGCGCAGGCCGAAGCGCACTTCGCGGCCGTGTTGCGCGGCGCGCTCGCGCACCCGGTCCATGTGCGGCTGGAGCTTGTCCAGCGGCTCGGCCCAGTTCAGGTACACGTCGGCGTGCTTGGCGGCGACGTCCAGCGCCGGCTCGGAGAAACCGGAAAAGTACACGCCGGGTTTGCGTTCGGCACGCAGGCCGGGGGGCAGTGAACCGTTCTCCAGCTGGTAGACCTGGCCGTCATAGGAAAACTGCTCGTGCTGCCACAGGCCCTGGATGATGTCGAGGAACTCGCCAGTGCGCCGGTAACGCTGGTCATGGTCGAGGAAGTCGCCCTGGGCGCGCTGGCTGGCCGGGTTGCCGCCGGTGATGATGTTCCAGTCCAGGCGCCCGTGGCTCAGGTGTTGCAGGATCGCGGCCTGCTGCGCGGCGTAGGCGGGCAGGGTCCAGGTGGCCTGGAACGCCACCAGGAAACGGATACGCCGGGTCTCGCGGGCCAGCGCCGCGGCGACGATCCACGGCTCCGGGCCGGTGGGCAACAGCGCGCCCTCGAAACCGGCCAGCTCGGCGGCCTTGGCCACTTGCGCGATGTAGTCGATGTAGGTGAAGCCGTCCGGCTCGCCGTTGGGCCGATGGCCCGGCGCGATATGCCCGGGGCTGCGGTTGAAGCTGCCGCGATTGTGCAGGTCTGTACTCAGTTGCTGGCCGTCGGTGCCGAGGGGCAACCGCCAGAAAAACTCCGTGCTCATACAGGCTCCCGAAAGGAAATGGAAAACGTTGCAGAGGCTGATAGCAACGCCCATGCCAGTCCCCCGGGGCAGCGTAATTGCGGGCGCGCCCCGGCTACGCGCGGGGCCGGGTGCTGCTGTGGCAGCAGTCGGTCAGCAGTGGTTGCTGGGGAGACAACATCCGCGCGGCGCCAAGGCCCCGGATCACGGGCCTGTGGCGGCTGGCACAACTCGTGCTGAGAGGTGGAGTCACCCATTCCCTGATTCTGGAGTTCATCAAGTGAGCCAGCCTGCCCCGTTGAGTGAAGCCCTGCTGCACCAGGTCGAACAGACCAAGCGTGATACCGCGAAGATTTTCAAGGTGCTCAAGGACACCCGCACCTTGACCGCCACCAACACCTTCCAGGCCCATGTGCGGGTGCCGGGCACCGATCTGTTGATCGTCGTGGCCACGCCCGGCCCGTGGGACGATGACCAGAGCATCCGCGCGGTGGTCGCCAGCTACGACGGCGTGGTGCATCTGGACGAACACCTGGTGCCGGGCCAGCCGTTGAGCGCCAGCCGCCAGGGCGGTGGTGGTCGACGTTATGCGGCGACCTTTCGCGGCGCGCCGCAGGTCAACGTGGTGATCCATGTGCACACGCCGTATTTGGGCGGCTATGCGGCGGCGCATCGGGTGTTCCCGCTCAACTATGCTGCGGCGCAACGGGTGACGCTGGCCCGGGAGCTGCCGGTGTACATCGACCGCAGACAGCCCGAAGCCGAGTTCATCCTCGACGTGCTCGCCGCCAACCCGCACACGCCAGCGGTGCTGGAAGCCAATGGCGGCGCGACGTTCTTCGGGCCGGACCTGCTGCAATCGGCCGAGTGGATCTTGTTGTTTGAAGAGGGCGCGTACTTTCAAGCGCTTGGGGAAAACCTTGGGGGCGTGCGGCCATTCGGTGAAGGTGTGCTGGAGCAGCAGTGGCGCATGACCGGGTTGTGGGAGCAGGGGCGTGCGTTGGTTGAGCAAGGCTAGTCTGGACGATCACGCATGTTTCCTGGATGCCTGGCTATTAACTCGAGATGCCGAACCTCTTAGGCTGCTTCTATCGATTTGAACCCGCCTGAGAGGGAAGTGAAGATGAAAAAGCTGCAGAAGAAAATCGCATTGGTCACCGGTGCCTCCAAGGGCATTGGCGCGGCGATTGCCAAGCAATTGGCCAAGGAGGGCGCCACCGTTATCGTCAACTACGCCAACAGTCGCGAGGATGCCGACCGTGTGGTTTCAGAGATCCTGCAAACCGGCGCCAGGGCTCACGCGATCCAGGCGGACGTGTCCAACAGCCTCGACGTCAAGGCGCTGTTCAAGGCGATTGTGCATGAACACGGGCATCTGGATATCTTGGTCAACAACGCGGGGGTCTATGCCACCAGCCCGCTGGCGCAGATCACCGAGCAAGAGTTTCACCGTCAGTTCAACCTGAATGTGCTGGGTCTGATCCAGTGCACCCAGGCGGCAGTTGCGGTGTTTAATCCGGCTGGCGGCAGCATCATCAATATCAGCTCCAGCGTGACCGCATTCACCCCAGCCAACTCGACGGTGTACACCGCCTCAAAGGGCGCCGTGGATGCGATCACCCGCACGCTGGCCAATGAGTTGGGGCCCAGGAGCATCCGTGTTAACTCGATCAACCCGGGCTTGGTCGTGACTGAAGGCGTGCACGCCAGCGGTTTTTTCGAGGACGCGTTCCGCCAGCAGATCGAGGCCATTACGCCGCTGGGACGTATCGGCGAGCCCCAGGATATCGCGCCTGCGGTAGCGTTCCTCGCGTCGGCAGACGCGGGCTGGATCACCGGCGAGGTGTTGGTGATCGGTGGCGGCCTGCACTAGGCGACGTGTTCGCGCAGGTAATGGCGGGGTGATTGGGACATGACGCGTTTGAAGGCGCTGCTGAACGCACTCTCTGATTCGTAACCCAGCGAGAACGCGATGGTCGAGACCGAATCATCGGAGTTCTGCAACCGGTCACTTGCCAGCAACATGCGCCAATGGGTGAGGTACTCCATGGGTGCTGTGCCGACCACCTGCTTGAAGCGCAGGGCGAACGCCGAGCGAGACATGTTGGCCCGTTGCGCAAGTGCCTGCACGGTCCAGCGGTGAGCCGGCTGGTCATGCAGCGCGCTGAGGGCAAGGTTGAGATTGCGGTCGGCGAGACCGAAAAACCAGCCGATCCCGTGACTGCCCAGTGTCGCCAGATGGGTGCGAAGGACTTCGACCAACATGATGTGTGCCAGGTGTTCATTCATCAGCGATCGGCCAGGGCGTTTGTGTTGCAGCTCACCGATAAAACGCTCGAGTGCCCAGCGCAGGATCGACGCCTGCGGCTCGTTGCCTGGCACATGCACCACCGGGGGCAGGGTGCCGAGCAGCAACTGGGCAGGCGTGCCGGTGAAGTCAAAGCGGCCACCGACCAGTTGCACATCGTCGCCGCCGTAGTGCAGGGAAAGTTCGTTGGCAGCCAGTGTTTGAACGTGCGCGTCGGCGTCCAGGACGCGCTGCGACTTGTCGCTGTAGAGGGTGAAAGGCAGACCCCGGGTCATCAGGAAGCAATCGCCTTGCTGGAGTCGCTGGGGCAGTTGTTCGCCCTCTACGTGCAGCCAGCAACTGCCCTTGGCCACGGCAGTGAACTTGATGCCTTCCCTACGCGGAAAATGGAATGCCCACGCGCCGCCCAAGGTGAGCGAGGCGCTGTGATAGTTGCGAATTCTCAATAAGGACAGCACTTCGGACAGCGGGTCCATGCATCACCTGTGGGACGGTCAATAAAGTCCGCACGAGTCTACACCTCTGGCGGCCTAACGCCTCGGGGGTAACAACAGAGGGTTATCGTCACCGCCGCAGGGTGAACCTAGACTCGCCGCACGTTCTTCACTCGACAATTGAGAGTAAAAACATGCGTTTACGAGATCTGGGCATCACCATCGGCGACGGCCAGCCGGGGGCGTTCAACGCCATCACCGACGTTCCCGGCGTGCGCGTCGGCCATCACACCCTCAATGCCGAGCACGCTGACCGTTCCATGCACACCGGCGTGACCGTCATCGAGCCACGTGCGGTTGCCGCGCACCTGGCGCCGTGTTTTGCCGGTGTGCACGTGCTCAATGGCAACGGCGACGCCACGGGGCTGGAGTGGATTCGCGAAGCCGGCCTGCTGACCACGCCCATTGCCTACACCAACACCCACAGCGTCGGCGTGGTGCGTGATGCGCTGGTCGCCGCCGAGCGCGACATGGGCAAGCAGCACACCTATTGGTGCATGCCCGTGGTGCTGGAGACCTATGACGGCATCCTCAGTGATATCTGGGACCAGCATGTGACGGCCGAGCATGTCCATGCGGCGCTGTGTGATGCCCGTAGCGGCCCGGTTGAAGAAGGCTGCGTGGGCGGTGGCACCGGCATGATCTGCCATGAATTCAAGGGCGGCATCGGCACGTCGTCACGAGTGCTGAGCGAGGAGGAGGGCGGCTGGACCGTCGGCGTGCTGGTGCAGGCCAACTACGGCGCGCGCGGCGCATTGCGGGTGGCGGGTTACCCGGTTGGCAGCGTGTTGAAGGATGTGCCGTCGCCTTACCACGGCCCGGTGAATGTCGGCGTGCCTGGCATGGGCTCCATCGTGATTACCCTGGCGACGGATGCGCCGTTATTGCCGCACCAATGCACACGCCTGGCGCAGCGGGCGAGTATCGGCCTGGCACGGGTGGGTGGCGGCACCGAAGATGACAGTGGCGATATTTTCATCGCGTTCTCGGTGGGCAACAGCGGGTTGCCGGTGGCCAACCTCGGGCAGCCCGGGCCGCCGACGACGGCGTTGCAGATGGTCAACAACGACTATATCTCGGCGTTGTTTGTCGCGGCGGCGGACGCGGTTGAAGAGGCGATCCTCAACGCCATGCTCGGCGCCAACGACCTGCACGGCCGGGGCAAGACCGCGCTGGCCCTCAAGCCCGAGCAACTGCTGGCGGCGCTGAAACAGGTCGGCTGGGCGCCTCACTCCTGAGCTTGCAGGAACAACAGGAACAGCTCGGACTGGGACTTGATCCCCAACTTGTTGTACAGGTGTCGGCGGTGGACTTTCACCGTCTCGGCCGAGATCGCCAGCTTGCGGGCGATCTCTTTGTTCGAGCAGCCGCTGAGCATTAGCTGGGCCACCTCGGTTTCGCGGCTGGTCAGGGTTGAGCTGATGTGCAGGCCGGGGGAGTCCACGCGTTCCTGCCAGTCTGTGGCGGGTTCCGGTTCGCGCTTGAAGCCCTGTTCAAAGGCGCAACGCTGGCGCATCAGCCCGGCCACCCAAGGTTGGATCAACCCGAGCAACGCGAAGTGCTCGTGGCTGAAGCGGGTGCTGCTACCCAGGGACAGGCTCAGTGTGCGCTCCGCGTCGAGTTGCACATTGAAGTGGATCTCGTCGGCGACGATATTGAGGCGGAAGTAGCGCTGGTAATAATCCGTCTGCTCAAAGCATTCCGGTGCGACGTCATCCAGCTGGAACAACCCGCTTTGCGGCGCTTCGCGATTGGCCAGGTAAAACGGGTCGAGCAAGTACAAGCCCTTGAGATAGTCCTGGAACAGCGAGTCGCTGGCGCTTTCCGGCGCCGGCGACTCGGCCAGCAACTGCGGGCGCCCGGCGCTGAATATCAACACCACCCAGTTGTCCATCGGCACATAGCGCCCGAGCAGGCGCGTGAGTGACGTCCAGAAATTCGGCCGGTCCAGCGTCTCGATCAGCCGGCCGACGGCGTCATGCCAGGCCAGGTCCTGCAAGGTCAGGTGCATCTCGCTACCCATTCGGGGTTACCCCATCGAAGTGATTTTGTGCCATGGGGGTACGGCCCATACTCGTTGCCAGCTTACTGTGCACAAGGATCCACGATGAAGATCGAACTCATGCAACTGGCCGGCCGCGACGGCGACACTGCTTATAACCTGCGACGCGCCCTCGAAGCCATCGCCACGTGTGGCGCGGACACCGACCTGCTGGTGTTTCCCGAGACCCATTTGATGGGCTTCGTCGCCGGCGAGCAATTGGCCGAGGTGGCCCAGCCCCTTGACGGCACGGCGTTGCGTGCCATCCAACAGGCCGTCCGCGAGCGCGATGTGGCGGTGGTCATCGGCCTGGTCGAGAGCGATGCCGGCGTGCACTACAACACCTCGGTACTGGTCACGCCCGAGGGCATTGCATTGCGTTATCGCAAGACTCACCTGTGGCCTTCCGAGCGCGGCGACATCACCCCGGGTGACCGTTTGGTCACGGCGCTGTGGAAGGGCGTCCGCGTCGGCATCCTCATTTGCTACGACATCGAACTGCCGGAAACCGCCCGCGCCCTGGCTCAGCTGGGGGCCGAGCTGATCATCGTCACCAACGGCAATATGGACCCCTATGGTCCGGTACACCGCACCGCCATCATGGCCCGCGCCCAGGAAAACCAGCTGTTCAGCGTGATGGTCAACCGCGTCGGCGAGGGCGACGACGGCCTGGTATTTGCCGGTGGCAGCGCCGCCATCGACCCGTTTGGTCGCCCGCTGTTCGAGGCCGGGCGCGATGAAACCCGGCAAGTCGTGACCCTGGACCTGACGCAGCTCCACGCCGCCCGCGCCGACTATCACTACCTCACTGATCGCCGCCTCTACCTGAGCGGCAAGAGCGTGCAGCACGCCGATGGCCGCCGGGAACTGCTGCTGCGCTGATCAATCCTGCCCAACCAAAACAATAATCGGGCGGCAACGCCCAGGAGTGCTCGATGATCCTGACTCGATACGTACGCTGGAGCCTGGCCTGCTTGATCAGTGGCGCGCTGACCTGCGTCCAGGCAGAAGAACCGAAGGTCAATATCTACAACTGGTACGACTTTATCGCCCCTGACACGCTGAAAACCTTCCAGGCGCAGACCGGCATACACAGCGCCTATGACGTGTTCGACAACAGTGAGGTCATGCAGAGCAAACTCATGGCCGGCCGCAGTGGCTACGACGTGGTGGTGGCCACCGGCGACCTGCTGCCCAACCTGATCAAGGCGGGTGTACTCAAGGAACTGGACCGCGCGCAGTTGCCCAACGCCAGCCACCTTGACCCGGCCATCCTGGCCAAGGTGCAGAGCAACGACCCGGGCAATCGCTACGCGGTGCCCTACCTGTGGGGCACCACGGGCATCGGCTACGACGTGGAAAAAGTCCGCGCCATCCTCGGTGCCGACGCACCGGTCAACTCCTGGGACCTGATCTTCAAAGAGGAAAACCTCGCCAAGCTGGATACCTGCGGCGTGGCCATGCTCGATGCACCGGGCGAAATCATCCCCATCGCCCTGCATTACCTGGGCCTGCCCTACAACAGCCAGAACCCGGACGACTACCAGAAAGCCCAGGCGCTGCTGCTGAAACTGCGCCCGCACATCCGCTACTTCGACTCATCGCGCTTCATCACCGACCTGGCCAATGGCAACATCTGCGCCGTCGTCGGCTGGGCCGGCGGCGTGATGGACGCCAAGAAAGCCGCCGATGCCGCCGGCAGTGGCCGCCACATTCAATACAGCATCCCCAAGGAAGGCGCGCCGGTGTGGGTCGAAAGCCTGGTGCTGCTCAACGATGCACCGAACCCCCAGCAGGGGCTGGCGTTCATCGACTATATGCTGCGCCCGCCGGTGATTGCGCAGACGTCCAACTACCTGAGTTATGCCAATGCGAACAAGGACGCTACGGCGTTGCTGGATGAGCGGGTGCGGGATAATCCTGGGGTTTATCCGGCGAACGTGGTGTTGGATACGCTGTTTCCGCTGGAGCCGCTGCCGCTCAAGTTGGAGCGGGTACGGACGCGGGTTTGGAGTAAGGTGAAGAGTGGGACGTGAGGGGCGTGGAAGCTGTTCGGCGCCCGACAGCTACAAGCTGTCCGGGTCGCCGAAGAACATCTGAATCCGCGACCGCAACCACCGCTCTCCCGGGTCATTATCCTGTGACCCACGCCACGCCATATGCAGCTCGAACGAGCGCACCGGCAGCGGCGGTTCTTCTGCGCGCAAACCACCCGCAGCCGTCAGTGCCTCGGCGGCATAGTCCGGCACGATGGCGACAATATCCGTGCCCGCGAGCAACGTGCCGAGGCCGTTGAACTGCGGTACGGCCAGTACCACGTGGCGTTTGCGGTCGAGTTTTTCCAGTTCCTCGTCGATAAACCCGCTCAAGTCACCGGCAAATGACACCAGGGCATGGGGGCGGGCGCAGAAGTCGTCGAGGCTCAGGCTGCCCGGCACGCTGTCGGCGCGCAGCAGTTTGGGCACGCTGCGGCGCAGCAGCTTGCGCTTGGCGTTGGCCGGCAGGTCGGCGGTGTAGCTGACGCCGATGGAGATTTCGCCGGAGGCCAGCAGACCGGGCATGAGGATGTAGTTGACGCGGCGCACCACCAGCACGATGCCGGGCGCTTCGGCGCGCAGGCGTTTGAGCAGCTGGGGCAGCAGGGCGAATTCAACGTCGTCGGACAGGCCGATACGGAATACGGCGGTGCTGGTGGCCGGGTCGAAGTCGGCTGCACGGCTGACGGCGGTGGAAATCGAGTCCAGGGCCGGGGAGAGCAGGGCGAAGATTTCCACGGCGCGGGCGGACGGTTCCATGCTGCGGCCGGTGCGCACGAACAGCGGGTCATCGAACAGCCCGCGCAGGCGCGACAATGCGGCGCTGATCGCCGGCTGGCCGAGGAAGAGTTTCTCGGCGGCGCGGGTCACGCTGCGTTCATGCATCAAGGTTTCGAATACAATCAAGAGGTTAAGGTCGACACGACGCAGGTCGTTACGGTTCATCTTGTGTCCTGGATGAGTCAGCGAGCTTGACGAGAGCGGCCATGAAAGAACCCCTTGGATTCGCTTGGAAAAGCATGACCGGCATGAATCTTACGGGGAAAGGCTGGTACTCTGCACCGGCTAATTGAGTTTTCCTACGTTAGCCGGGGTCTTTTCCTCGGGAGCGGAATCAATGACAGGCATGTCGACTATTAATGGTGACCTGTGGTCTTACCGGGAAAGCCCAGATAGAGTTCATGGCATTAGAGGTTACTTTGACGAGGTTTGCGATGTCCCGCACGATCCGTTTTCACAAGTTTGGTCCGGCCGAGGTGCTCAAGTGCGAAGAGCATGTAGCCGCGCAGCCCGCACCGGGCGAAGTGCAGGTGCGTGTCGAAGCGATCGGCATCAGTTGGTACGACATCCTGTGGCGCCAGAACCTGGCGTCTTCCCATGCGCGCCTGCCGTCCGGCCTTGGCCATGAGATGGCCGGGGTGGTCGTGGCCCTGGGCGAAGGCGTGGATGACTTGGCAGTGGGCGATAAAGTCGCCAGTTTTCCGGCCGAGAGCCCTAATGATTACCCGGTGTATGGCGAGCTGATCGTCTTGCCCCGTTCGGCCCTGACCCGTTACCCGGACGTCTTGAGCCCGATCGAAGCCAGCGTGCATTACACCCCGCGCTGCTGATCGCCTATTTCGCCTATGTGGACCTGGCGCGGGTCAAACCCGGCCAGTTTGCCCTGGTAACGGACGCGAGCCACTGTGCTGGCCCGTCCTTTGTGCAACTGGGCAAGGCCCTGGGTGTGCGAGTGATTGCTGCCACCAAGGACAGCGCAGAACGTGAGTATCTGCTGTCCCTCGGCGCGGAAAAGGTCATCGTCACCGAAGAGCAGGACCTGCTCATGCAGATCAACAAATTCACCGACAACCGCGGCGTGGACGTGGTGTTCGATGGTTTGGGGGCGGCCCGCAGATGTCGTTGCTCGGCGATGTATTGGCACCGCGTGGCAGCCTGGTGCTGTATGGGCTGCAAGGTGGCAACCAGACGCCATTCCCGGCATGTGCAGCGTTCCAGAAGAACATTCAGTTCTTTGTGCACTGTATCGGCAATTTCACCGGCAAGCCGGAGTTGGGCATCACCCAGGACCAAGTGGCGTTGCAGCGCGCGTTGCGTGATATCAACCAACTGACCGCCGACCGCGTGCTGGTACCGCTGAAGACCACGGTGTTTGCGTTCAGCCAGTTCGTTGAAGCGCACCGCTACATGGATGAATGCCCATGTCGGGAACGCGTTGCGTTGCAGGTTGAAGCTGTTTGATCTGTAGGAGTATTCGCAAATGAATGCGCATGCATCCAAATGTATGGGGCAAATGCGCCATTTGGCAGGGCTTAACCCGTTAGACGGTTGAGCCGCTGCTCGGGCGCCAAGCCCCGCAAATAATACCTTTGTCCCTGACGCCGCACTGAATTTCAGTGCGGCGTTGTCGTATGGGCGAAAAGAAAGTCTTGTCGCGTTTTCATCTGCGCTGGTTTCAGGCGACTTTCTGTATCTGTTAATCATGGATCGAGTGCCGATAATTGTGCCTTCACTGTCATCTCAAGGATTGAGCAATGATTGACTATCTGGCATTGGCGCTGTGCGCTGCTCGCACTAAGGGGTTTGTTGCCCTGTGCGCCCGAAGGCCTGTTACTGAAAGAACAGGGCTTGCAAGGGAATCGATAAGGCCACTGATTAATATACGTCGGACGTTTCTCTTTTTATCTAGTTAAAAAACTGTAGGAAGTTGTCGGAGCGTTCCTGGGCTTGGCGGCGCCCCGCTTGCAGCCCGGTGCATGGCCTGCTTCGTAGCCTGCCAGGAGCTCAATTGTACGGCGGTCCGTTCGCAATGCTTTTGTTGCGAGGTGCTAGTGTTCATTTGTCATCACGCCGAGCAATACACGTCAATCCTATAGATGTAATGGGTCGGGCAAGTGTCGATAAGCATTTGCTTGAAACTGATATTCCAACTTGGGTAGTAGAACTATGAGCGCAATTCACGAACAAGCCATGAACTATGTTTATCAGCAAGTTCTGCAGCGTTTGATTGGGCACTTTTCGCGCGTAGAACGCACCGCACTTCAATTGCTGATCCAGCGAATCGTGGTCGCGGCAGGCGGAATGGAACAAGTGGGAAATTACAAGGTACTGGTTGCCCATGGCGGCGGCGAAGTGAGCAGTTATACATTGGCGCTGCTGCGTGCCGCGCAATTGTCGATTGCCGGCCGTGCGCCCAAGACCTTCAATCTGCGGGTTGCAACCTTGCGTCACGCAGGCATGACGCAAACCACACTCGATACCTTGCATCAGGGGTACAGCGCGCTGTTTTTCCATGACGACCCGCGGGTGGAACTGCTCATGGTGGAAAACCAGGAGGTTCAGCCCTTCAATCACCAGCGGCCGGCATCAAGCACAGGGCGGGAAGTCAGCCAGCGCGCGATGCTGATGGTCGGGCACCTGACCTCCGGGGATGTTCGCGCCACGCTCTGCAATGACACCTACCTGTCCCTGGGCGACTTCTACCAGCGTGTCACCACCTGGAATGGCGGCGTGCACGCGTTGGTCAGCGGTGATTCACCGCGCAAGCAGGGCCAATACCTGGCCTGGCTAAAAAAGAAAGCCCTGTTGGCCGGGGTCGCCATGCCGCCGGGCAAGCCCCTATCGCTCAACGGGCTGTTTGCACGCATGGAAGAATGGAGCGTGGGGTGTTATCGCGACCTTTTTGGCGAGCAATACGTGGCCAGCGAGAGCCCGGGGCGGGGCGGTCACCGCCATCTGGCGTATATCGGTATCGCTGATTTGCTTAGCGAGGTGGACCCCGGTTCGACGTCGCTCGTCACGGAGTTTCTGGCCCACAGACCGGACCCCCTCGGCTTCCACTTCAGCCATCCAGACTTTCCCAACCCGCTGCTGATGGCTCATCTGTGTGGATTGCAGGCGCAGTGCCTGCGCGAGCTTTCTTACGAGGACGGCGTTGAAGGATTTGTGCGCCACGCCCAAGGCTACATGTTTCGCCGGCAAATTCCCGAGCACTTGATTGCGGGGGCCAGCAGCCGGGATGGACGAGTACTGGCGGCGACTTACGCCCAGGAATTCTTCGGCCTGGAAGAAGGGCAACTGACGTGCCTGCTGTACTCACCCTTCATTCACCATGGCGAACGGCTGGAAAGCTACCTGCGCCAATGCCATCCCGGCATGCTGGTCGCATTGCCGGAGCTGCACAAGGTGTTGCAAGGCAAGTCGGCGACGGAGGTTCTGCAACAGTGGGCAATCGATACGAGCGGGCTTCCACTGCCGTTGCTGCAGCACCTGTACCGCAAGCGCCCCCAATCGATCGATCACAGCACCGGCGTAAGCAGTCAGCGCAGCCTCCAGTCGTTGAGCCGCGCTGATGTGCGCAGTTTTCAGCTGTCCGGGCGCTAAGGCGTGTATTGGCGCGGCAGCCGGGGTGCGCGGCAATGAACTTGCGCGGTGAGCGGCAGGCGGACTTTGCCTATCAGGCGGTTTACCGCTACATGATCAGCCTGATCAACGAAGTCAGCCTCGAAACCCCGATGAGGCTGCCGTCCCTGCGGCAACTGTCGACACGCTTGAACGTGTCTATCTCGACCATCCAATACGCCTATTCGCTCCTGGAGAAGGAGGGCCGGGTCTATTCCGTGGCCAAATCGGGCTATTTTGCCTGGCCGGTGGCGGGCAACCCGCTGATGGCATCGGCGGGCGACCTGCTGGAGCGCCTGTATGCCGCGGCGCGTCGTCCACGAATGGTGGTGCTCAGTGGCGATGAGCCGGCGTTGCTGGCAACGCTGGATGGCAGCTTGTTGATGTTGGAGCGTCAACTGGTACGCCGTTACCCGCGTCACCTGCAACCGTGGTCCCAGCCCTGTGGTGTCTGGGAATTGCGGGCGGCGCTGGCGGCCCGTTACACCTCATCGCCTACCCGTTGCTGGCAGGCCGATGAGGTGTATATCGGCGCGGACCTGCAGGGCGTGCTGGAAATCCTGATTGATGTCCTGGGCCTCAAGGGCACCACGTTGATTGTCGAGTCGCCCTGCGACTGGTTGATCTTGCGCTTGTTGCAGGCCGCGGGTGTGCGTGTGATCGAGCTGCCCTGGAGGGCTGACGGCAGCCTGGATCTGACGACGTTCGAACGCCTGTTGCGCGACGAACCGGTGCACGTGGTACTGCTGTCATCCGTGGTCAGCCTGCCGTCGGGGGTTGCCCTGTCCATGCCGGAGCGCTTGCATGTGGCGCACCTGCTGGACCAGCACGGCTGCTGGCTGCTGGAGAATGACACCTTTGGCGAATTGACCTTCGGCCCGCGCCCGCCAGCACTGCGCAACCTGGTCAACCCCGAGCGGCTGGTGGTGTTTTCGTCGTTCGAAAAAATGCTCGGCGCAGAGGCACCATTTGGCTACGTGCTGTCGCGCCACTTGAGCAGCGAACTGCAACGTCAGTTCCTGTTGCGCTCATTCCGCCTGTCGTCGATCCGCCAGCGCGCCATCGCGCGGCTGTACCAAAGCGGGCGTCTTGACCAGCACCTGCGCGTGTTGCGCCAGCGCCTGCAGGAACAGGCCGATGCCATGGATCAGCGCCTGGGCGCGCGCCTGGAGGGGCGTGTGACCTACCGAAGGCCGGTCGCCGGGGCGAGTTTCTGGCTGCAATCGGTGGCCTCGGTGGACATGCGCCAGGTGTTCCAGCGCATGGTCGCCCATCAAGTGGTGATTGCACCGGGAGAATTGTTCAGCCTCAGTGGGCTGCACCAGCAGCATGTGCGCGTAAGCCATGCATTCAATGGGCATCCGAACCTGGACGTGGCCTTGGACGTATTGGCCGACGCATTGCTTCAGGCGCAGGTCGGTTAAGCGGACGAATGTGCGAAATTTCTACTTTGCCTGTGGGATAGATACCGTCGCGCGGCAGTCCAACTCCCAGTAAACTGCCATTTTTTCCGAATCCTTCTTTCTGAGGTTTATGCATGACAATCAGTCCTTTTGCGGGCAAGCCGGCGCCAGCCCAGTTGCTGGTGGATATCCCGCGACTGGTCACGGCCTATTACACCGGCCAGCCTGATGCAGCGATCTCCACCCAGCGCGTGGCTTTTGGCACCTCCGGGCACCGTGGCAGCTCCTTCGAGCTGAGCTTCAACGAATGGCACGTGCTCGCCATCAGCCAGGCCATTTGCCTGTACCGTGAAGCACAGGGCATCAACGGCCCGTTGTTCGTCGGCCTCGATACCCATGCGCTCTCGACGCCGGCCGGCGCCAGCGCGTTGGAAGTGCTCGCCGCCAACGGCGTCCACGTGATGCTGGCCGAAGGCGACGAATACACGCCGACGCCGGCCATTTCCCACGCCATCATCTGCTACAACCGTGGCCGTACCAGTGGCCTGGCTGACGGCATTGTCATCACGCCGTCCCACAACCCGCCGCAAAGTGGTGGCTACAAGTACAACCCGCCCAACGGCGGCCCGGCCGATACCCACGTGACCAAGTGGATCGAAGCCAAGGCCAACGAACTGCTGGCCAATAAGCTGGCCGGGGTCAAGCGCATTACCCACGCCCAGGCGCTGAAGGCAGACACCACCCATCGCCATGACTACCTCAACAGCTACGTCGCTGACCTGATCAACGTGATCGACATGGACGCCATCCGCAGCGCCGATCTGCGCCTGGGCGTGGACCCGCTGGGCGGAGCAGGGGTGCGCTACTGGTCGGCGATTGCCGAGCACTACCGCCTGAACCTGGACGTGGTGAACACCGAAGTGGATTCCACTTTCCGCTTCATGAGCGTGGACTGGGACGGCCAGATCCGCATGGACCCTTCGTCCAGCTACGCCATGCAAGGGTTGATCGGCCTCAAGGAACGTTTCGACGTGGCTTTCGCCTGCGACCCGGACCACGACCGCCATGGCATCGTCACACCGTCCGGCGGCCTGTTGGCGCCGAACAACTACCTGGCGGTGTCCATCGACTACCTGTTCCAGAACCGTCCCGACTGGCGCACCGATGCGGCGGTGGGCAAGACCGTGGTCAGCAGCGGCTTGATCGACCGTGTGGCCGCGCGCATTGGCCGTCGCCTGTATGAAGTGCCGGTGGGCTTCAAGTGGTTTGCCGATGGCTTGTTCGAAGGCTCGCTGGGCTTTGGCGGTGAAGAAAGTGCCGGCGCATCGTTCCTGCGCAAGGACGGCAGCGTCTGGAGCACCGACAAGGACGGCCTGATCCCGGCCCTGCTGGCGGCGGAAATGACCTCGCGCAAAGGCCAGGATCCGAGCCAGATCTACTGCGGCCTGACCGATGCCCTGGGCGAACCGTTCGCCATCCGCGTCGACGCCAAGGCCACCCCGGCGCAGAAAGCCATGCTGGGCAAGCTCTCGCCGGAGCAGGTCACGTCCACGCAGCTGGCCGGGGAAAGCATCCAGCAGATCCTCAGCCACGCGCCGGGCAACAACCAGGCGATTGGCGGTTTGAAAGTCATGACTGAAAACGGCTGGTTCGCGGCACGGCCATCGGGTACCGAGGACATCTATAAGATCTACGCCGAGAGCTTTATTGGCGAAGATCACCTCAAGCAGTTGGTGGAAGAGGCCCAGGTGCTGGTGGACGGCGCTATTTCCGAGTAACGCCACAGCCCTAAAATGTGGGGACAATCAAATGTGGGAGCGGGCTTGCCCGCGATGGCGGCGTGTCAGTCAATAAATGGGTGACTGACACACTGCCATCGCGGGCAAGCCCGCTCCCACACTTTTTTGTATCAGGCCAGATCGACCAACACGATTTCACTGTCCTCAATTGCAGTCACCCGCAACACCGCCTCATCCTCAACCGCAACACCATCCCGAGCTTGTGCGCGCAAGCCATTGATTTCAATCACACCCGTCGCCGGTACCAAGTAGGCACGCCGTCCGCTGTCCAGCCGGTATTCCGCGCTTTCCCCGGCCTTCAGATTGGCCGCCACCAAGCGTGCATCTGCACGAATGCGCAGGCTTTCATTGTCTCCGGCCTTGCCGCTGGCCAAGGTCACAAACCCGTCGCGGCCCTCTTGCGGAAACGGCTTGGCGCCCCACGACGGTGGCAGCCCGGCTTCATTCGGGATGATCCAGATCTGGAAAATCTTGGTCGGCGTCGCCTCCAGGTTGTATTCGCTGTGGGCGATCCCGGTGCCCGCGCTCATCACCTGCACGTCACCCGCTTCGGTACGGCCTTTGTTGCCGAGGTTGTCGGCATGGCTGATGGCGCCTTCGCGCACATAGGTGATGATTTCCATGTCACGGTGTGGGTGCTGCGGGAAACCTGTGCCGGGCGCGATGATGTCGTCGTTCCACACCCGCAGGTTGCCCCAGTGCATGCGCTGGGGGTCATGGTATTCGGCAAACGAAAAGTGGTGATGGGCGTCAAGCCAGCCGTGGTGGGCGCCGCCCAGCGTGTTGAAAGGTCGAAGTTCAAGCATGATCGTCTCCTGTGGATGGCGCCTATGATCCAGCAGGGCATGATCGATAAAAAGCGTAAAAACTGCCTGATTCCTATCGATAAAGCAGATCATTTGTTGGGGTTTTGACTTTCACTTCATCGCCTAACTGCATGACCGCAAAGCAATTGGCTGGAACTGCGGGCCAATTCCGGCGACCATGGTGCATTCGCCAAAACCAACCTCATCGCTGGAGTCCGCGTGCCGCAACACACCCCTGATTTGCCCCCAGAACTGCGCCCACTGGCAGACATGCCCCTGTTCAAGCGCCTCGCCGCGCGCCTGTTTGGCCATGGCTTGACGCGCTTGCGCGCCCAGCACCGGTTTTCCTGGTTGCATGGGCAGGCGGATGGTTTTCGCAGCGGGCACGAGGCCGGTGTCGAGTATGGCTATCGCGAAGGCAAGGCCGATGGCATCGAAGAAGGCCGGCAAGTCCTGCTGATTCGAGACTTTCGACCCGATGAGCACCGTGCGCCCGGCGTTGACGACAGCCTGTTCGACGATTGGCGCCTGCCGCTGACTGCCGAATTGAAGAAGCGCATGAAGGCAGATGTCGCGCGGCTGCTGTCGGCCCATGCCCAGCCAAGTGCGGCGCAATGGAAGATGATTTTCAGCGATACGCCGTCCACCTCGGTGATTGCGGGTGCGGGGGCGGGCAAATCCACCTCGCTGGTACTGCGTATCCTGCTGCTTACCCATTATCTGGGGTTCGAGCTGAGTTCGATGACCGTGGTGACCTTCACCCGTGAGTCGCGCAAGGACTTCATCCACAAGCTCATGGAGATTCTCAGCCTGTGGGGCCAACCCCTTGGCGTCAAAGAGGCCCAGGCGGTGGTGCGCACCTTTCACTCGCGCATCCTGCCGATGGTGCGCAGCCTGCCGGGCTTTGAACGCCTGCAGGCGTTCGAGAATCTCAGTGCCGGCGTTGAAGACGCCGACAGTAACCCGTTTGACCTGCGTATCAACGACGCCCAACGCCAGCAGATGAACGCCTGCTATCACCGACTGCATGGCCAGCACCCGCGATTCCGCGAGCTGATCGCGCCGCTGGCCCGGCATGGGTTGCAGCTCAAGGAGCTGGAGCGGGATCATCCTGACGTGCAAAAACGCATAGCGGTGACCGAGCTGGCGGCCAAGCGCGACGAAGAGCTCTGCGACCTGGTCGAAGACCTGTGGTTTCGTGCAGGCGCCTGGCCGATCAAGGGCATCGAGCCGAACCGGCAGACCGTGGAGATCAATGGCGCGCAGTTCCATTGCCACGGCTATATCCCTGATTTGGATGCGTGGGTGGTGCTGGGCTTCGACTCCCGGGAAAACGCCCAGGTCAGCCGGCCCAATGCAAAGTTGTCGGTACGCGCGGAGTGGGCAGTCAAGCGCACCCTGTTTCAAGCTTTCTGTCGTAAGCCATTGATATGGTTAGACAATTACGAGTCGTCAAAGCGTCTTTTAAGCAGCCTCGCCGGTGATGCCAGCGCCGGGCCGGGCTTTGATTACAAGGTCAAGGGCGAGCTGGCTTCAGCGCCGCTGCTGGACTGCTTTGTGGTGGCTGCCGGGTTTATCGAGAACCTCGGGCTGGATGTGCCCACGGCGGTCGGCCAAATGAGCTTTGCCAAGGACGACCCGGACCGGTTTTTCTTCGAGGCCCTGAGCATTTTCTGGAAGGCCCTGGAAGATCACCTGCTTGACCAGTCGCCGCCGATCATGACCTACAACCGCATGTTCTCGCTGTTTGGCGAGAACACACCGGAAAACCTCAAGCTGCTCAGCGATCCACTGCTGCGGCCGCTGTCCCACCTGATGATCGACGAGTTCCAGGACGTGTCACCGCAGATCGTCTCGTGGCTTCGCGCCAGCCTGCGGGAGATCCGCAGTCGCGGCCCGGCCATGCACGTCGGGCGCGGGGCGCAGCGCTCTTCGCTGTTGTGTGTGGGCGACGACTGGCAATCGATCTACGGCTGGCGCGGCAGCTCGCCGAAGTACTTCATGGAGTTCAACAAGGAATTCCCGTCGCCTGCAACCACCCGTGTGATGCTCGGTGAGAACTACCGCAGCCACCAGCACATCATCGACGCGGCCGAGCATATCGTGCGCGCCGCGCCCGCGATTCCCGGCAAAAAGGCCAAGGCCAGTGGCGCACCCAAGGCGCTGGTGCCGGTCAAGGTGCTGGCGCGCGATGAGGCAGCGCTGGGGCGGCAGTTGCTGGAACACTACCAGCGCGGCGAAACGGTGCTGATGCTGTATCGAAAAAGTAGCGATAAGTTATTGATTCAAGAGCATATTCAGTCAGTAGTTAATGTGGATTCTAGCTTGCCGTCCCACGCGCGTAGACTCAAGCAACTGACCTATCACAGTGCCAAGGGCCTACAGGCGGATGCGGTGTTTCTGCTTGGTGATTGCCAGCATGTCACCAGCTCGCCTTACAAGAACCAGGTCTACCGCATGGCGGGGCTGGGTAAGGACGGTGACAGCGAGCCGTATGACACTGCGCAAAAGGACGAAGTGTTGCGCCTGGCGTATGTGGGCATTACCCGCGCCGTGAGCCATTGCTATTGGTATGTGGAAAAGTCTGAAGGGCAGGCGGTGAATGTGCCCAAGGCGTCGGAGCGGGTGGACGGCAAGAAAGCGTTTTTTGACGACCAGCGCGCTTAACCCGGCACCACAAAAACCTGTGGGAGCGGGCTTGCCCGCGATAGCGGTATATCAGTTGCCCTATTCGGTGACTGACAGACTGCTATCGCGGGCAAGCCCGCTCCCACATTGGATTTTCGTCGCCTGATGGGTTGAGGTCAGGCCCGCAAGGACTGCGGCGGCACAAACGACTCCAGCTCATCCTCCACCGCCTCGATGATCCGCTCCACGTCCGCGGCATTCATCACCGTGGCGCAGGGAATGCCGGCAATGGCGATCAACGTCTCGCCGCTGGCGCGGTCGAACAGGCGGGCCACCATACTGCCGGGAGCGTCCATGCTGCCTTCGAAGCCGATTGGATGGAAATGCCAGCGCATCAGCTGGCAGGCGTTGGGGAATGTCACTTTGTTCATGTTGCCTACCTTGTTCATTGAGCGCTTCCTTTTGCTCGCGGCAGGGAACCAGGACCGTCATTGGTCGTGGCCGTGAAGAGCTTAAAAATAGCATTCGCTCGCAGACGCAAGGTGACTATTTGCGCTCCGTTCGGCGGTTGTTTTCCTGAAGTTTGACGTGGGTCATGTCCTACTAGTCGCTGGGCAATATGCCATTACTCAAAATCGCCAATTGGCCATTGTCGGCACCTGCAAAAGCCGGCAATCTCCACGGTTTACCCGCCGCAGAGCCGCCCATGCCAAACATCGCCGCAGACGATGACTCTCCGCAGACTCAAGCCACCCGCGAATGGGTGCTGCGCCATCACTTGTGCTGGCGGCATCGCGACCTTGATGGGGTGATGTCCTACTACCACCCGGACATCCAGTACCACGATTTCTTCCAGAACCGTGTCATCCGCTACCCCGAGCTGCGCGAATACCTGCAAGCCAGCATGCCACGGGCGGCGGACGAAGCGATTGAACACACGGACCGCATCCGCGCCGATGGCGACACAGCCTTTATCCAGTACCGCATCACCCTGCGCGGTGGCCAGGGCCTGGTGTCATTTCGCACCAGCGAAGCCATTACTGTGCGCGACGGGCTGATCTGGCGGGTCAACGAATACGCGTCCCTGGTGCACGAACAGCCCGCCCAGGCGCTGCGCCCCACGGTCAGCCGCCTGGGCTTGTCACCCCAACAACTGGGGCATATGGCCAATGACTTGCAGCAATACTTCGAGCGCAAGCAACCCTATCTGGACCCCGAGCTGGATCTACAGCGGGTGTCCAAGGAATGCGGCTACAGCAGGAATCAGATCTCCTACCTGCTGAACCAGGTGCTGGGGCAAAGCTTCTACCGCTACGTCAACCAGGCGCGGCTCCAGCATCTGCTCGCGGCACTGGACAGCGCCACGCCCCCCATCAAGGTCGATGACCTCGCGTTCGCCGCCGGTTTCAATTCGTTGTCGGCGTTCTACAGTGCATTTCGCCAGCACACGGGCCAGTCACCCAAGGCCTACGTCAAACAAATTTCCCTGCGTGCACGCGCGCAAGACATGCCTTAGCACCGCGCTCTAGGATCAGCCCTATCGAAACGAGGTAGGGGAAGCGGGCATGCCAGCATGGCGCAAGATCAGTTTATGGATGGACCAGCTGGACGACCCGCTGGTGGCGCGGCCGTCCCTGGAGCACGACCTGGACGTCAATGTGGCCATCATCGGCGCCGGCTACACCGGGCTGTGGACCGCGTACTACCTGAAACGCCAGGCGCCTGAGGCTGAATATCGCCATTATCGAGGCGCAAACCGCCGGCTTCGGCGCGTCCGGCCGCAACGGCGGCTGGCTGATGGGCAACCTGCTGGGCGAAGACCGTTTGCTGGCAGGCCTGGCGCCCGCAGCACGGCGCGCTGCCTTTGACCTGTTGCACGCCATCCCGGATGAAGTCGCCCAGGTCCTGGCCCGCGAAGGCATCGACTGCGATTACCGCAAAGGCGGCGCCCTGTACTGCGCCGCACGCTACCCCGAGCAGGAAGGCAGCCTGCGCCGCTATTTGGACAAACTCTACGCCCAGGGCCTCACGGAGTCCGACTACCGCTGGCTTGGCCCACAGCAACTCGCCGAACAGATCCGCATTGCCAAGCCCTATGGGGGTATCTATGCACCCCACGTTGCGACGATCAACCCGGCCAAGCTGGTGCGCGGCCTGGCGCGGGTGGTTGAACGCATGGGCGTGCAGATTTACGAGAACAGCCCGGGTCACCCACTGGCAATCCGGCAGCGTGCGCACGGCCAAGGCCGGCGTGCGCGCTGCCTGGGTGGTGCCGGCCGTCGAGGGTTATGCCAATACCTTGCCGCCCCTGGGGCGTTATCAATTGCCGGTGCAAAGCCTGATCGTCGCCACCGAGCCGCTGCCCGCCAGCACCTGGGACGAAATCGGCTTGAGCCACGGCCAGGCGTTTGGCGAAAGCAGCCGCCAGGTCACCTATGGCCAGCGTACGGCCGACAATCGCCTGGTGTTCGGCGCCCGTGGCGGCTATCAGTTCGCCGGCAAACTGCGCCACAACTTCGACTTGACTGACAGCGAGGTGGAGCTGCGTCGCTACCTGTTTGGTGAGCTTTTCCCACAGCTCAAGAACGTGCGGATTACCCATTCCTGGGGCGGCAACCTCGGCATGTCGCGCAATTTCCGACCGCACATGCTCTGCGACCACAAGACCGGCATCGCGCTGTCCGGTGGTTATGGCGGGGAGGGCGTCGGCGCCACCCACCTGGGCGGGCGCACCCTGGCCGACCTGATCCTCGGCCACGACACGCCGCTGGTCCAGCAACCCTGGGTGATCCGCGAGCGTGGCCTCGACGCGCTCAAGGCCTGGGAGCCCGAGCCGTGCCGCTGGCTGGGTTACAACGCGATCATTCGCAGTTTTGTCCATGAAGACCAGGTGCTGGCCAACCCCAACAGCGCCCCTTGGCGCCGCACGTTGGCGAGCGGCGTGGCGGGTTTCATGGAAGGTTTCATGCACTAAACCGTTCCACTCACACGGGAAAACCCATGAGCATCACTCAATTCAAAGATACGCTGAACGCCCACCTGCCGGACTCGTCGCCAGTGGCCGTGCCCCTGGGCGAGCCCATCGCCGTGGCCTCGACTCTGAGCGTCGAGCGCAACGACGGCGTCGAAACCGGCATCTGGGAATGCACCCCGGGTCGCTGGCGGCGGCAGATCAAATCCCAGGAGTTTTGCCATTTCATCCAGGGTCGCTGCACCTTCACCCCCGACAACGGTGAAGTCGTCCACATAGAAGCTGGCGATGCACTGATGTTGCCGGCCAACAGCACCGGTATCTGGGATATCCAGGACACCGTGCGCAAGACCTACGTATTGATTCTGTAACGCTTTGATCCTTGATCGCCTGCCATAAAAACAGCCCTAAAACCGCCAGGAAATCGAACCATGAAAGCCATTGCCCTGTTGCCCTTGATGTTGGTGGCCTCTATCAGCCAGGCCGCCGAGACGGTGAAGATCTACAACTGGTCCAGCTACATCGCGCCGGACACCACCAAGAACTTCCAGAAACAGACCGGAATCGGTTTCAGCTACGACGTGTATGACAGCAACGAAACCCTCGACGGCAAGCTGATGACGGGCAACTCCGGGTATGACGTGGTGTTTCCATCCAACCACTTCATGGCACGGCAGATCCAGGGCGGCGCCTTGAAAAAACTCGACAAGAGCCAGTTGCCCAACTGGAAAAACCTCAACCCGGTGCTGCTCAAGGCCCTGGAAAACAACGACCCGGGCAATGCCCACGGTTTCCCGTACCTGTGGGGCAGCACCGGCATCGGCTACAACATCGACAAGGTCAAGGCCGTGTTGGGCGACAACGCCCCGGTGGACTCCTGGGACCTGATCTTCAAGCCCGAGTACATGGAGAAACTCAGCAAATGTGGCGTGGCCATCCTCGACAACGGCCCGGAATTGCTGCCGATTGCCCTCAACTACCTCGGCTTGCCGCCGCACAGCAAGAACCCCGAGGACTACAAAAAAGCCGAAGCGCTGCTGATGAAAGTACGGCCCTACGTGGCTTACTTTCACTCCTCGAAATACACCGGCGACCTGGCCAACGGCGATATCTGCGTGGCCGTCGGTTTCTCCGGCGACGTGCTGCAGGCTGAAAGCCGCGCCAAGGAAGCCAAGAACGGCGTGAAGATCGGCTACCAGATCCCCAAGGAAGGCGCCGCCATCTGGTTTGACATGGTGGCCATGCCCGCCGACGCCCCGGACGAAAAAGCCGGTTATGCGTTCATGAACTACTTGCTGGAGCCCAAGGTGATGGCCGACATCACCAACTCGGTGCACTACGCCAACGGCAACAGTGCGGCTGACAGCCTGGTGGAGCCTGAGATCAAGGCGGACACCAAGATCTATCCGAGCGAAGAGATGATGGGCAAGTTGTTTGCGTTGGAGGCGATGCCGTTGAATATCGATAGGATTCGGACGCGGGTGTGGAACACTATTCGTATGGGGCGCTGATGAGTTCCAGTTATCTTGTTTTTTGATATTTCGTTATTTTTTTTGCAATGCAATGTCAAACAATCTAGCTCGCCACTACTGTTGATGATGTGAGAGTTTTTCAGTCGACGTGCAAGCAGTATTGCTGCAGTCATTAATATCCCGCGCTTCATTGGCTCGGGAGAGGCGGCCCTACTGCTTGTGCTTTTGACAATAACCGAATAACGCTCACATCAAAGGTAACTTATATGTCGTCAGTAGGACCCTTGCCTTCGGGCGGAACCTGGACCACCCCCTCAGAACCGGGCAAAGGGCGCCCGACGTTGCGCGGTACCGATGCGGCCGAGCGTCTGGAGGCCAAACGCGGGGAGAACTCCACGATTATTGGAGGCGGTGGTGGTGATCAGTTGGTCGGGAATGTGGGGCGCAATAGTTTCAAATATGAACAGGCGACAGATTCCCTGGCAAGTGATCCTGATCGGATTTTCAATTTCAATCCGAAAGATGACAAAATTGATTTATCCAAGATGTTGAAGGCGCAGGGCATCAAAGAGATAAGAATGACCGAAGGACTTCCTGAACAAGTAGGTGATGTTCAAATTACGTATAAGCGGCCCGAAGAAGTGGGGGTGTTGACGATGAAGTTGACGCCTGAAGGGGAGAACTTCGTGGTTTTCGTCGATGGTGTTCATTTGTCGGAAAATAACATCAGGTTCTTTAAGAAAAACCAATAGCTGTAGGGCCGACATCAGGATGATCAAGGTTTCTCCAGATCATGCCCCAACGACTGGATAAACAACGAAAACAACTCCGGCTGTGACGAGATATCCAGCTTCGCGTACAAATGTCGCCGGTGCACCTTCACGGTGTCCGGCGAAATATTCAGGCGCTCGGCCATGGCCTTGGACGAGAACCCGCGCAGCACCAGGCGGGCGATTTCCAGTTCGCGCTCCGAGAGCACGCCGCAACCGAAGTGGCTCAACGCATCGCGGATCTGGCTGTCCATGGCCGGTGCGCGCTGGGTGCTTTGTTGCCAGTGTTGCTGCATCAGCGGCAATACCCAGGCGGCCACCATGGTCAGCAGTCCGGTCTCTTCTACGCTGAACCGCCGCTGCATACCCAGGGACAGTGACAGCGTCCCCGCACCCGGCACCTGCAGAATGAATTGCACCTCGTCCTCCAGCACGTTGTCGTGGAAGTAGTTGAGGAAGTATTCACTCTGACGGAAGTGATCCGGCGCGACTTCCTCCAGGCGGTACACACCGCTGCTGAAACCCTCGCGGCAGGCTTGGAAAAACGGGTCGAGCAGATACAAACCATTGAGGTAGACCAGCATCGACGCAGGTTTGCTGGTGGGTTGCGCGTCGTATTCCTCCAGCGCCAGGGGCGCGCCATCGGTGGGATAGAAGATCGCCAACGCGTTATCGAAGGGCAGGCATTGTTGCAGCAACAGCACCAACTGTTTCCAGAAACGCTCGGTACCAATGTGTGCGACCGTGCGGCCCAGGCCAGCGTGCAGGCCGATTTCCCTGAACAGGCTCATAGCGCAGGCTCCCGTGGAAAAAAGATCGGCCAAGATTTCGGCTTTTGCCGGGCGACGTCAAGGGGAGTACTCCAATAGGGGAATTGGCTGGCAGCGGCCCAGGGGATAACGTCGTTTTCATTCAACGGGAAACATATCCCGACAAGGCTTCATTTTTCGTTTCTGCCTCACACCAAAAACAACAGCAGAGGATAACGATATGAGTGCTTCTCCCGTGCCAGACGGCGTGCTTAAACCCACGCTGAGTGTGTTCGATGTGGTGGCCATCACGGTTTCCGCCGTTACGCCCGCCAGTTCCGTGTTTGTCATCGCGCCGTTTGCCATCCAACAGGCCGGCAGCGGCGTGTTCCTGGCGTTTGTGATGGCCGGGTTGCTCGCGTTGATGTTTGCCTTTTGCTACGCCGAACTGGGCCGCGCCCACAACAGCGCGGGCGGCGAATATGTGTACGCCAAGCGGGTGTTTGGCGGCATGGCCGGTTATGCGACGTTCTTGACGGTGTTGGTGATGCTGCTGTTTATCCCGCCGGTATTGGCCACCGGCGCGGCGACGTACCTGAACAACGCGCTGGGCACAAAATTCGACTCACAAACCGTCGCCCTCGTCATTGTGGTGTGCAGTTACGCCCTGGCCATCCTCAATATCAAGCTCAACGCCTGGATCACCGGCACCTGCCTGTTGTTGGAAGTCGCCGCATTGCTGGTGATCGTGTTTCTCGGTTTCGGCAACCCTGTGCAGCCGGTCAGCGTGCTGTTCCAGCCGCAGATCGTCGAAAACGGCGTGCTGCACCTGGCGCCCTGGGCCCTGGTAATCGGCGCGGTGGGCATTGGCCTGTTCTCGTTCAATGGCTACGGCCCGGCGGTGTTGCTGGCCGAAGACATGAAGTGCGGCGGCAAGGGCGTGCACAAGGCGGTGTTGTGGTCGCTGGGGTTGGTGGTGGTGATCGAACTGGTGCCCATCACCGCGCTGTTGATCGGCGCACCGTCCCTGAGTGCGATGATCAGCAGCCCGGACCCCATCGGTTACCTGCTGACCAGCCATGGCAATGAAACCCTGTCGCGGCTGGTCAGTGCGGGGATTTTTCTGTCGGTGTTCAATGCCATCGTCGCCATCGTCATCCAGATCGGCCGCGTGGTGTTCAGCAGTGGCCGTGACGCGCTGTGGACGCCACGTATCAATACCCTGTTTACGCGTATTCACCCGCGCTGGGATTCGCCGTGGCTGGCGACGCTGTTCCTGGCGGTGCCTTCGGCGCTGCTCAGTTTCAGCTCCAACCTCGCTGACCTCACTTCGTTCACCGTATTGTTGATCATGCTGGTGTACCTGGTGGTGGCGTTGAGCGCCTTGATGAGCCGGGTGTGGCTGCGCGATCGCGAGCATCCGTATCGCATGCCGCTGTGGCCATTGCCGGCCTTGCTGGCGGTACTGGGTGCCGGGTATCTGCTGGCGACCCTGGTGGCTGCGGCCTCCGTGCGCGACGTGATGATCATCGCCGGCTTGCTGGCGGTGTCGGTGATTTTCTATTGCATCAGTGGCCGGTCGAGTCCGGCTTACCAGAAATTGTAAGGAGTGGTTATGCGAGCACGTGAACTGGGTATCACCTTGGGGCTGGGCACCCCCGGCGCGCTGAATGCCATCACCGACGTACCGGGCGTGCGGGTCGGCCACAGCACGCTCAAGACCCGCATCCATGGCAAACAGGTGCGCACCGGCGTCAGCGTGGTGCAGCCACGCGCCGGCGAGGCGCGGCAACAGCCGTGTTTTGCCGGGTATCACGTGCTCAATGGCAACGGCGATGCCACGGGCCTTGAGTGGATCAGCGAAGCGGGGTTGCTGACCACGCCGCTGGCCATCACCAACACCCACAGCATCGGCATGGTGCGCGACACCCTGATCGCCCTGGAGCGCGAGCGCCTGGCGGACCCGGCGGTGTATTGGTGCATGCCGGTGGTGATGGAGACCTACGACGGCCTGCTCAACGATATCTGGGGCCAGCACGTCGGGCCTGAGCATGTGCGCGAAGCGCTGGAGAGCGCCGAATCCGGCCCGGTGCAGGAAGGCGCCGTGGGCGGCGGCACCGGGATGATCTGCCATGAGTTCAAGGGCGGCATCGGCACCGCGTCGCGGTGCTTGTCGGCGGAGCAGGGCGGCTGGACCGTCGGCGTGCTGGTGCAGGCCAACCACGGCAAGCGCCAGGAGCTGCGGGTCGATGGCTACCCGGTGGGCCGCCAGCTGCTGGACATTCCTTCGCCATTCGCCGAGCGGGGCACCCCGGGCATGGGCTCCATCGTGGTGATCATCGCCACCGACGCACCGTTGTTGCCGCACCAATGCACGCGCCTGGCGCAGCGCGCGTCCATCGGCATCGCCCGCACGGGCGGCGGCACCGAGGACTCCAGCGGCGACCTGTTCCTAGCCTTTGCCACCGGCAACCAGGATTTGCCTGCGGCCGATTACGGGCGCAAAGGCTTGCCATTGAGCAGCACGTTGCAGATGGTCAACAACGACCATATCTCACCGTTGTTCAGCGCAGCGGCAGAAGCGGTGGAGGAGGCGATCATCAACGCGATCCTCGCCGGCGAAGACATGGACACCGACGACGGCGTGCGCGTACCGGGCCTGCATGGCGACACGCTGTTGGCGGCATTGCATAAAACCGGCTGGAGTGTGTCCCGGTAATAGGGGGCAACTGCAATTATTAGTGTAACTAGTGGCCGTTTAATGTCGCGAATGACACCCTGTCAATATATTGGATCCATTAACTAATGCTGCCGCGCAAGTTGCGCGGCTTTAGCGCTATTTAATATTTAAATAAGGGGGTGTTGTTTTTTGTCGGACAAAACCAAGTCCGCCCAACAAATACGGCACGCAACTTCTTTGCGCAAATTGTTTGCCTGTTTTGCCTGCAGGAAAAGATGTAGACGAAAGATTTCAAGTTGTGTCAGTTTTCTTACGCCTTCAAAAGAGGCGAGTGATAGGACGATCTCGCCCGCGGGGTTCCTATCGATCAAAGACTGATGCACTTGCAAACAAGGAAGTACGTTTATGTCAAAAGTTAAAGACAAGGCTATCGTGTCGGCGGCGCAAGCCAGCACCGCTTACGCGCAAATCGATAGCTTCAGCCATCTGTATGACCGTGGTGGCAACCTCACGGTCAATGGCAAACCGTCCTACACCGTCGACCAGGCCGCCACCCAGCTGCTGCGCGACGGCGCGGCCTACCGGGACGTTGACGGCAACGGCAAGATCGATCTGACCTACACCTTCCTGACCTCGGCGTCGTCCAGCACCATGAACAAACATGGCATCTCGGGCTTCAGCCAGTTCAGCGCCCAACAGAAAGCACAGGCCGCGCTGGCCATGCAGTCCTGGGCGGATGTGGCGAACGTCACCTTCACCGAGAAGGCCAGCGGCGGCGACGCCCACATGACCTTCGGCAACTACAGCGGCGGCCAGGACGGCGCGGCGGCGTTCGCTTACCTGCCCGGCACCGGCGCAGGCTACGACGGAACCTCGTGGTACCTGACCAACAGCAGCTACACGCCGAACAAGACCCCGGACCTGAACAACTATGGCCGGCAGACCCTGACCCACGAAATCGGCCACACCCTGGGCCTGGCCCACCCCGGCGACTACAACGCCGGCGAAGGCGCACCGACCTACAACGACGCGTCCTATGGACAGGACACGCGCGGCTACAGCGTCATGAGCTACTGGAGCGAAAGCAACACCCACCAGAACTTCAGTAAAGGCGGGGTCGAAGCCTACGCTTCCGGGCCGCTGATCGATGACATTGCCGCGATCCAGAAGCTCTACGGCGCCAACTACAACACCCGTGCCGGCGACACCACGTACGGGTTCAACTCCAACACCGGGCGCGACTTCCTCAGCGCCACGTCCAATGCCGACAAGCTGGTGTTCTCGGTGTGGGACGGCGGTGGCAACGACACCCTGGACTTCTCCGGTTTTACCCAAAACCAGAAGATCAACCTCAATGAAGCCTCGTTCTCCGACGTTGGCGGCCTGGTGGGCAACGTGTCCATTGCCAAGGGCGTGACCGTGGAGAATGCCTTCGGTGGCGCCGGCAACGACCTGATCATCGGCAACAACGCGGCCAACCTGATCAAGGGCGGTGCTGGCAACGACATCATCTACGGCGGCGGCGGGGCCGACCAACTGTGGGGCGGCGCGGGCAACGACACCTTTGTGTTCGGTGCCAGTTCCGATTCCAAGCCTGGGGCGGCGGACAAGATCTTTGACTTCACCTCCGGTTCGGACAAGATCGACCTCAGTGGCATCACCAAAGGCGCAGGCCTGACGTTCGTCAATGCGTTCACCGGGCACGCCGGTGACGCAGTATTGACCTACGCCGCAGGCACCAACCTGGGCACCTTGGCGGTAGACTTCTCTGGGCACGGCGTGGCGGATTTCCTCGTCACCACCGTGGGCCAGGCCGCCGTCAGCGACATCGTGGCGTGATGTAGCAGCGCGGCGTTTCGGCGCCGCGTTTCCCGATGGAGCGTGAAGATGCAGCGTTTTACCCACTTTATCGCCTGCGTGGTGCAGGTCATGTTCATCTCGGCAGGAGCCCCCGTTATGGCGAGTAGCCTCGTTTTACCCAGCAGCGCCCAACTGGCCGGGCACTGGCAACTGCACCAGCAGGACCACGTGTGTGCCCTGGACCTGTTGGCACCCAACGCCGTGCGTGGCGACGTCGTGTGCGCCGAGCAGTGGCTGGGCGACACCCCCAAGACTTGGCTGCCGACGCCGGACGGCATCTGGCTGATGAATGCCGACGGCACGGGCATTACCCATTTGAATCGGCAGAAAAACGGTGAATATAAAGGTCGCACACTCTCCGGTGCGGAAGTGATATTGCAACGCATGCCTTAGTTGTCGGTTATAAGCCTATAACTTGATTTTATTAGTTGCTCGCTCCGTTATTCGGGGTGCGGGTAACTATTGCCCGCTATTTGGTTCAAGGAAGATCGCAAGCTATGGCCACGCCGCCTTTATTCAAAGCGCTGGGTGAATACAAGAGTGTCTTGCTCAGCGTTGGCTGTTTCACGGCATTGATTAACCTGCTGATGCTGGTGCCGTCGATCTACATGCTGCAAGTGTATGACCGCGTGCTGTCCTCCCAGAATGAAACCACCCTGGTGATGTTGACGCTGATGGTCGTCGGTTTCTTTGTGTTTATTGGCACGCTGGAGGCGATTCGCAGCTTTATCGTGATCCGCATCGGCAGCCAGTTGGAGCGGCGTTTCAACCTGCGCGTCTACAAGGCCGCGTTCGAACGCAACCTGCAGCGCGGCCAGGGGCATGCCGGGCAGTCGCTGGGGGATTTGACCCATATCCGCCAGTTCATCACCGGGCCGGCGCTGTTCGCGTTTTTTGATGCGCCGTGGTTTCCCATCTACCTGCTGGTGATCTTCCTGTTCAACGTCTGGCTCGGCGTGCTGGCCACGGCCGGCGCACTGCTGCTGATCGGCCTGGCGTGCCTCAACGAATACCTGACGAAAAAACCCTTGGGCGAAGCCAGCGGTTACTCGCAGCAATCCACCCAACTTGCCACCAGCCATTTGCACAATGCCGAGACCATCCAGGCCATGGGCATGCTCGGTGCCTTGCGTCAGCGGTGGTTTGCCGTGCATTCGCAGTTTCTCGGCTTGCAGAACCGGGCCAGCGACACCGGCTCGGTAATCACCGCCCTGAGCAAATCCCTGCGGCTGTGCCTGCAATCCTTGGTGCTGGGCCTGGGCGCGCTGCTGGTGATCAAAGGCGAGATGACCGCCGGCATGATGATTGCCGGTTCGATCCTGATGGGCCGCGTGCTCAGCCCCATCGATCAATTGATTGCGGTGTGGAAACAGTGGAGTTCGGCCAAATTGGCCTATCAGCGTCTGGACGCGTTGCTGCGCGAGAGCCCCGAAGCCGTCGAGCCGATGAAATTGCCGGCGCCCAAGGGCCAGGTCAGTTTCGAGCAGGTCAGCGCAGGCCCACCGGGGCGGCGGGTGACGACCCTGCATCACGTCAGTTTCGACCTCGGCGCGGGCGAGGTGCTCGGTGTGCTCGGCGCCTCGGGCTCGGGTAAATCCACCCTGGCCCGCGTGCTGGTGGGCGTATGGCCGACCCTGGCCGGCACCGTGCGCCTGGACGGTGCGGATATCCATCGCTGGGACCGCGACGACCTCGGCCCGCATATCGGCTACCTGCCCCAGGACATCGAACTGTTCAGCGGCAGCATCGCCGACAACATCGCGCGGTTTCGCGAGGCCGACCCGCAGCTTGTGGTGCAGGCCGCGCAGCAAGCCGGGGTGCATGAGCTGATCCTGCGCCTGCCCCAAGGCTACGACACGCTGCTGGGTGACAACGGCGGCGGCTTGTCTGGCGGGCAGAAACAACGGGTGGCCCTGGCCCGCGCGCTGTACGGCGGGCCACGGTTGATCGTGCTGGATGAGCCCAACTCGAACCTCGATACCCAGGGCGAAGCCGCGCTGGCCAGCGCCATCGTGCAGATGAAAGCCCAGGGCAGCAGCGTGGTGCTGGTCACCCATCGTTCGGCGGCGTTGGCCCAGGCCGACAAGCTGCTGGTGCTCAACGAGGGCCAGTTGCAAGTGTTCGGCCCCAGCCAGGAAGTGCTGCGGGCCTTGTCCGGGCAGCGCGAACAACCGCCTCAACAGAGGATGCCAGCATGACTCACGTAGAACACGACGCGCGTTTTTTTGTGCGCATGGGCTGGCTGCTGACCGTGCTCGGTGCCGGTGGATTTTTCCTCTGGGCCAGCCTGGCGCCGCTGGACCAAGGTATTCCGGTGCAAGGCACGGTGGTGGTGTCGGGCAAGCGCAAGGCCGTGCAAACCCTCAGCCCGGGCGTGGTCAGCGGGATTCTGGTGCGTGAAGGCGAGGCCGTTAAACAGGGCCAGCCGCTGTTTCGCCTCGACCAGACCCAGCACCAGGCCGACGTGCAATCGCTGCAAGCGCAGTACCGCATGGCCTGGGCCAGTGTGGCGCGTTGGCAGAGCGAGCGAGACAACCGCGCCGCCATTACCTTTCCCGCCGAGCTGAGCGGCGATGCCGACCCGGCCTTGGCCCTGGTCCTGGAAGGCCAGCGCCAACTGTTCAGCAGCCGCCGCGAAGCCTTCTCCCGCGAACAGGCGGGGATCCGCGCGAATATCGACGGCGCCACCGCGCAACTCGGCGGCATGCGCCGGGCGCGCAGCGACCTGACGGCCCAGGCCCAATCCCTGCGCGATCAACTGGGCAACCTGCAACCCTTGGCCGACAACGGCTATATCCCGCGCAACCGGCTGCTGGAGTACCAGCGCCAACTGTCCCAGGTGCAGCAGGACCTGGCGCAGAACACCGGCGAAAGCGGGCGAGTGGAGCAGGGCATCCTCGAATCGCGTCTGAAACTTCAGCAGCACAGCGAGGAATACCAGAAGGAAGTGCGCAGCCAACTGGCCGATGCACAACTGCGCAGCCTGACCCTGGAACAGCAACTGACTTCGGCCGGCTTCGACCTGCAACACAGCCAGATCAACGCGCCGGCCGACGGCATTGCGGTCAACCTCAGCGTGCACACGGTGGGCGCGGTGGTGCGCGCCGGAGAAACCCTGCTGGAAATCGTGCCCCAGGGCACGCGCCTGGAAGTCGAAGGGCGCCTGCCCGTGCATCTGGTGGACAAGGTCGGCACCCAACTGCCGGTGGACATCCTCTTCACCGCCTTCAACCAGAGCCGCACGCCACGGGTGCCGGGCCAAGTCAGCCTGATCTCGGCCGACCAGATGCTCGATGAAAAGACCGGCGCGCCGTATTACGTGCTGCGCACCACGGTCAGCGACATGGCGCTGGAGAAACTCCACGGCCTGGTGATCAAGCCCGGCATGCCCGCCGAGATGTTTGTGCGCACCGGCGAGCGTTCGTTGCTCAATTATCTGTTCAAGCCGCTGCTGGATCGCGCCGGCTCCGCGTTGACCGAGGAATAAGCATGAAACCGGTGTTTATCGCCTTGTTATTGAGCTGTACCAGTGCCCACGCCGCCATGGGGCCGTTCGACGTGTACGAAAAAGCCTTGCGCAACGATCCGGTGTTCCTTGGCGCGATCAAGGAGCGCGACGCCGGCCTGGAAAACCGCACCATCGGCCGCGCCGGCCTGCTGCCCAAGCTGTCCTACAACTACAACAAGGGCCGCAACAACTCCCAGGCCACCTTGCCCGACGGCCGTGGCGGCACCTATCACGATGACCGCAACTACAACAGCTACGGCTCCACCTTCAGCCTGCAACAGCCGTTGTTCGACTACGAAGCCTACGCCAACTACCGCAAGGGCGTGGCCCAGGCGCTGTTTGCCGATGAAAGCTTTCGCGACAAGAGTCAGGCGTTGCTGGTGCGGGTGTTGTCCTACTACACCCAGGCGTTGTTCGCACAGGACCAGATCGACATTGCCCGCGCCAAGAAGAAGGCGTTCGAGCAACAGTTCCAGCAGAACCGCCACTTGTTCCAACAGGGCGAGGGCACGCGCACGGACATTCTCGAAGCCGAATCCCGTTATGAGCTAGCCACCGCCGAAGAGATCCAGGCGCTGGATGAGCAGGATGCATCGCTACGGGAACTGGGCGCGTTGATTGGCGTGCCAAGCGTCAACATCGATGACCTGGCGCCACTGAACCAGGGCTTTGCTGCCTTCACCTTGACCCCGGCCAACTACGACACCTGGCATGAACTGGCAATCAGCAACAACCCGACACTCGCGTCCCAGCGCCAGGCCCTGGAAGTGGCGCGGTATGAAGTGGAGCGCAACCGCGCCGGGCATCTGCCGAAAGTCACCGCGTACGCCAGCTCGCGCCAGCAGGAGTCCGACAGTGGCAACACCTACAACCAGCGTTACGACACCAACACCATCGGCGTCGAAGTCAGCCTGCCGTTGTATGCCGGTGGCGGTATTTCCGCCTCCACCCGCCAGGCCAGCCGGGCCATGGAGCAGGCCGAGTACGAGCTGGAGGGCAAGACCCGCGAAACCCTGATCGAACTGCGCCGCCAGTTCAGCGCGTGCCTGTCGGGGGTGAGCAAGTTGCGCGCGTATCAGAAGGCGTTGACGTCGGCCGAAGCGCTGGTGGTGTCGACCAAACAAAGCATCCTCGGCGGCGAGCGCGTCAACCTCGATGCCCTCAATGCCGAGCAGCAGCTCTACAGCACGCGCCGCGACCTGGCCCAGGCGCGTTACGACTACCTGATGGCCTGGACCAAATTGCACTACTACGCCGGCAACCTGCGCGACACCGACCTGGCCAAGGTGGATGAGGCGTTCGGGCCGGCGGCACGCTAGTCCGCTATCTCGACAAGTCCAACAAAAGAGAGGCACTACGATGGGTATCTTTGACTATAAAAACCTCGGATCCGAGGGCTCCAAGGCGTTGTTCGCCGACGCCATGGCAATCACCTTGTACAGCTATCACAACCTGGATAACGGCTTTGCCGTGGGTTACCAGCACAACGGTTTGGGCTGGGGCTTGCCGGCGACCTTGGTCAGCGCGCTGCTGGGCGGTGCGGACTCCCAGGGGGTGATTCCCGATATCCCGTGGAACCCGGATTCGGAAAAAGCCGCCCTGGACGCGGTGCAGAAAGCCGGTTGGACGCCCATCAGTGCGAGCACCTTGGGTTACGCCGGCAAGGTTGATGCGCGGGGTACGTTCTTCGGCGAAAAGGCCGGCTACACCAGCGCGCAAGTCGAGGTGCTGGGCAAGTACGATGACGCCGGCAAGCTGCTGGAAATCGGCATCGGCTTTCGCGGCACCTCTGGGCCCCGGGAAAGCCTGATCAGCGATTCCATCGGCGACTTGGTCAGCGACCTGATGGCCGCGCTGGGCCCCAAGGACTACGCGAAGAACTACAGCGGCGAAGCGTTCGGCACCTTGCTCAAACACGTGGCCGACTATGCCGGCGCCCACGGCCTCAGCGGCAAGGACGTGGTGGTCAGCGGCCACAGCCTGGGTGGCTTGGCAGTCAACAGCATGGCTGACCTCAGCGGCAATAAGTGGTCGGGCTTCTACAGGGACGCCAACTACGTGGCCTACGCCTCGCCGACCCAGAGCAGCAGCGACAAGGTGCTCAATATCGGCTACGAGAACGACCCGGTGTTCCGCGCGCTCGACGGCTCATCGTTCACCCTGTCGTCCCTCGGCGTGCATGACACGCCTCATGCCTCCACCACCGACAACATCGTCAGCTTCAACGACCACTACGCCTCGACCCTGTGGAATGTGTTGCCGTTTTCCATCGCCAACCTGCCGACCTGGATCTCCCATCTGCCGACCGGTTATGGCGACGGCCTGACGCGTGTGCTTGAGTCGGGTTTCTACGAGCAGATGACCCGCGACTCCACGGTGATCGTCGCCAACCTGTCCGACCCGGCCCGTGCAACAACCTGGGTACAAGACCTCAACCGCAACGCCGAGCCCCACAAGGGCAACACCTTCATCATCGGCAGCGACGGCAACGACCTGATCCAGGGCGGCAAGGGCGCGGATTTTATCGAGGGCGGCCAGGGCAATGACACGATCCGTGACAGCAGCGGGCACAACACGTTTCTGTTCAGCGGGCAGTTTGGCCAGGATCGGGTGATTGGCTATCAGCCGACGGACAAGCTGGTGTTCAAGGAGGTGCAGGGCAGTGTGGAATACCGTGAGTACGGTGGGGATACGGTGATCAGTGTCGGTTCGGATTCGGTGACGCTGGTCGGCGTGAGCGGCTGGTCAGGGGAGGGGATGGTGATCAGCTAAAGCTGGAATGCCATCCCAATGTGGGAGCTGACTTGTGTGGGAGCTGGCTTGCCTGCGATGCAGACGCCTCGGTTTTTCAGTTCAATCGAGGTGATGCCATCGCAGGCAAGCCAGCTCCCACATTTTTGAATTGCACTCCGCGCCAGAGAATTACTTTTCCTTGATAACGGTGGCCACATCAGCCGCCTTCACCCGCACGCGCTTGCCAGCAATGTCCGTGAATTCATAGAAGCCATCGGCGGTGTCGGTTTTCGGTAAATCCTGGGTCAAATACTGCGTGCCATTTTGCAATGTCACCACCGTTTGCGTCGCGCAACCGGCCAATACCAGAAAAGTGAGTGCAACCAGTGGCAGACCCAAATTCTTCATGCTCATAACCCTTACCTATCAACCCTGAAAAGTCCCGCGCCACGGGCTGCGGGGCACAAATTTTACGCCATCGGCTCACCCATCAGATCACTTTTATACAAAAAGTTGCGTGCGCCATTTATCTATTACCGATTGCAACAAGCCACCAGCGGCGGCACTCTGTATGCATAACCAGTATTTGACCCCCGTGCGCCATGGCCAATCCCCTCGAAGACCCGCTTTATTACCTGCAAAACTTCCGTCAGGTCCTGCAATGGCTGGGGCAACGCTATGCCGACTTGCTCGACCCCGACGAATCGCAGTTCATTCAGCAATTTGACAGCTTGCCCCAAGCCTCCCAGGCCTTGCTGGTGCGCATGGTCATGCGCAAGGGTGTGCATTTTCGTGCGGGCAAGCTCAATTACCTCGAAATCGGTTGTACCCGTGCAGCGGCCGCACCTTTGTTGCAGCTGACATGGATCGACGATCAATGCCTGCTGAGCTTTGCAGAGCTGTTCGCCTTGCTGCAAAAAGGCGAAATCCTCGCGGCGTTCAAGCCCTGGATCGACAACCCCAAGGGCAACAAGGCCGATTGGCTGGAAGGCTTGGCGGCGCAATTCCCCGACAGCCGCAGCTTTGCCACCTGGTGCCCGGAACTGGCCGATACGCTCTACAGCCTCAGCGTGATGGACCTGTGCGATCGCCTGCGCCTGATGTTCTTCGGCAACCTGTATCAGGACTGGTCCGAGTTCGTACTGGCCGACCTGGGGATCTACACCTACGAAAAGGTGGAGATCTGCGCTGAATCCCGGGGTTTGCGCAGCCGTGATGACGTGCAGGGCTTTCTGTTCCTGCATGCTTGCCAGCAAGCCTTCGAGGCCGGTGAGCCGGTCGCGGACGTACTGGCGCACATCGCCACCCTGAGCACCGACAACCCCTGGCTGGAACGGCGCCGGGCCAAGCTGGCGTTCCAGCTCGGGCAGCATTGCGAGCGCCTCGCCGAGTTGGCCCTGGCCGCACAGATCTACCGCACCTGCGCGTATCCCGGCGCCCGTGCACGGCTGATCCGTGTGCTGGAGCGCCAGGAGGACTACGCCCAGGCCATGGAACTGGCGAGTACGGCGCAACAGGCGCCGGAAAGTCCTGCCGAGCACCAACACCTGCTGCGGGTGCTGCCACGCCTGCGGCGCAAGCTCGGGGAGCCGGCGCTGCCCAAGGTCAAGCCGCAAGAGGTCAGCCGCCTGGACCTGGCGTTGCCACAACCGCTGGAGTCGGTGGAATCCTGTGTGCAGTTGCACCTGAGCACGCCCGAGGCGCCGGTGCATTACGTCGAGAACGGCCTGATCAATTCGCTGTTTGGCCTGCTGTGCTGGGACGCGATCTTCGCGCCGCTGCCGGGCTCGTTTTTCCACCCGTTCCAGCGCGGGCCGGTGGACTTGCACAGCGAAGACTTCCACGCGCGCCGCGCCGCCTTGTTCGACGCCTGTTTCGAACAACTGGCCGATGAACGCTACAAAACCACGATCCGCCAACGCTACGGGGACAAATGGGGCATCCAGTCCCCCTTCGTGTTCTGGAACCTGCTCAGCGCAGACCTGCTGGAACAGGCGCTGGCCTGCCTGCCCGCTGCGCACCTGCGCCATTGGTTCGACCGCCTGCTGCTGGACATCCGCGCCAACCGCGCCGGTATGCCGGACCTGATCCAGTTCTGGCCCGCACAAAACACCTACCGCATGATCGAGGTCAAGGGCCCCGGCGACCGCCTGCAAGACAACCAACTGCGCTGGCTGGCGTTCTGCGCGCAACACCAGATGCCGGTCACCGTCTGCTACGTGCGCTGGGCGGAGCCTGCGCTTTGAGCTACAGCGTGGCCGTGCGGGCGCTGTGTGAATTCACGGCCAAGGTCGGCGACCTCGACCTGCGCTTTACCCCGTCGCCCAGCGCCCAGGAAGGCATTGCCGGCCATCGCACCGTCGCCTCGCGGCGCAGTGCGCACTACCAGAACGAAGTGGCCCTGGAGGGCGACTACCAACAGCTCAGGGTGCGGGGCAGGGCGGACGGCTATGACCCGGATGCCAATCGCCTGGAAGAAGTGAAGACCTACCGCGGCGACCTCGACGCCCAGCCCGCCAACCATCGCCAACTGCACTGGGCCCAGGCCAAGGTGTACGGCTGGCTGCTGTGCCAGAAACTGGAGCTGGCCGACATTGACGTGGCGCTGGTGTATTTCGACATTGTCGGCGAGGGCGAAACGTTACTGCACCAGCGTTATGCGGCCAGTGACCTGGAAGTGTTCTTCAACCAACAGTGCGCGCTGTTCCTCGGCTGGGCCGAGCAGGAAATGCAGCACCGCGACGCCCGCAACCGCGCGGCGCAAAGCCTGGGTTTCCCCCACGCCGGCTTTCGTACGGGCCAACGCGCGCTCGCCGAGACGGTGTACAAGGCCGTCACCACCAGCCGCTGCCTGATGGCCCAGGCGCCCACCGGCATCGGCAAGACCATTGGCACGATCTTCCCGCTGCTCAAAGCCCTGGCCCCGCAGCAACTGGACAAGGTGTTCTTCCTCACCGCCAAGACCCCGGGGCGCAAGCTCGCCCTCGACGCCGCCAGCGTGCTGCACCGCAGCAGCCCCGACTTGCCCCTGCGCGTGCTGGAACTGGTGGCCCGCGACAAAGCCTGCGAACACCTCGACAAAGCCTGCCACGGTGACTCGTGCCCGTTGGCCAAAGGCTTCTACGATCGCCTGCCCGCCGCACGCGCCGCTGCCGCCCAGGTGCGCCTGCTGGACCAGCGCAGCCTGCGCGACGTCGCCCTGGCCCACAACGTATGCCCCTATTACCTGAGCCAGGAAATGGCGCGCTGGGCCGACCTGGTGGTTGCCGACTACAACTATTACTTCGACTTCGGCGCCATGCTGTTCGGCCTCGCCCAGCTCAACCAGTGGCGCGCCGCGGTGTTGGTGGACGAGGCCCACAACCTGGTGGAGCGCGCCCGCTCGATGTACAGCGCCAGCCTCGACCAGTACCGCCTCAAGCCCCTGCGCGACACGGCGCCCGAACCGCTGAAGAAGCCGTTGCAACGCCTCAACCGCGAATGGAATGCGCTGCACAAGGACCAGCTCGCGCCGTACCAGGCCTATGCGGCCCGCCCGGAAAAACTCCTGCAAGCTCTGAGCCTGTGTACCAGTGCACTGGGCGATTATTTTAATGATCAGCCGCAAGCTTTCAGCGGTGAGCTGCAAGCCTTTTACTTTGAGGCGCTGCAATTTACCAAGGTCGCCGAGCTGTTTAACGAGCACTTCATCTTCGATATCAGCAAGCGCCAGCTCAATGGCAAGCGCAGCAGCTCAACCCTGTGCCTGCGCAATGTGGTGCCGGCCGAATTCATTCGCCCGCGCTTGACTGCCGCCCGCAGCAGCGTGCTGTTTTCCGCGACCCTCAGCCCACGGCATTACTACGCCGACTTGCTCGGGCTGCCGGCGGACACGGCGTGGATCGACGTGGAATCGCCGTTCCAGGCTGCGCAATTGCAGGTGCGGATTGTCGATGCAATCTCCACCCGCTTCGTGCACCGCCAAGCCTCGCTGGAGCCCATCGTCGCGCACATCGCCGCTCAGTTCGCGCAACGGCCGGGCAACTACCTGGCGTTTTTCTCCAGCTTCGATTACCTGCAACAGGTGGCGCAATTGCTCGCCGAGCGCCACCCGCAGATCCCGCTGTGGCAACAATCACGGGGCATGGCCGAGGCCGAGCGCCAGGCGTTTCTCGACCAGTTCACCGAACACAGCCAAGGCATCGGTTTTGCCGTGCTCGGCGGCGCCTTTGGCGAAGGCATCGACCTGCCCGGCGCGCGGTTGATCGGTGCGTTCATTGCCACCCTGGGCCTGCCGCAACTGAACCCGGTCAACGAGCAGATGAAGCTGCGCATGGCCGCGATCTTTGGCGCGGGCTACGACTACACCTACCTGTATCCGGGCCTGCAAAAAGTCGTGCAGGCCGCCGGGCGGGTGATCCGCAGCCAGCTGGACGAGGGCGTGGTGATGTTGATCGACGACCGCTTCGGCGAGGCGCGGGTGCGGCAACTGCTGCCACGCTGGTGGGCGGTGGAGTGAGGCATTCCCGGTATCAATGATGCTGGCGCCGCCGCCGGCAATCCGCCACGCTGGGTAAAAACCTTCACACAGGGCCCGCCCATGCGCCAGCAACTGATCCCCGTCAACGGCATTACGCTGAGCGTGCACATCGCCGGCCCCGAGCATGGGCAGCCGGTCTGGTTGTTGCACGGCTTCCCGGAGTGTTGGCACTCCTGGCGTTTTCAGGTCCCGGCGCTGGTGGCGGCGGGTTATCGGGTGTTTGTCCCGCAAATGCGCGGTTATGGCCAATCCAGTGCACCCGCCGATATCGCTGATTACGACTTGCTGACCCTGTGCGCCGATATCCAGCAGGGCATGGACCATTTCGGCCACACCCAGGTGGTGATGGTCGGCCATGACTGGGGCGCCGTAGTGGCCTGGCACCTGGCGTTGCTGGAGCCTGAGCGCGTGACGCGCCTGATCACGTTGTCGGTGCCGTTCGCCGGGCGCGCGCGGCGGCCGGTGATTGAAATCATGCGCGAGCTGTATGCCGACCGCTTCAATTACATCCTGTATTTCCAGGAACCCGGCGTTGCCGAGCGGGAGCTGGATGCGGATATCGAACGCACCCTGCGCCTGTTCATGCAGGACCAGGATGTGTTTCTGCAAAAGAAACCCGCCAACGCCCGCTTGCTGGACGGCGTTGCCACCCCCGGCGCATTGCCATCGTGGTGCACCCGTGCGGACCTCGATGTGTACGTGCACACCTTCGCCGAACAGGGCTTTCGTGGTGCACTGAACTGGTATCGCAATTTCCCGCGCAACTGGCAGCGCACCGAATCCCTGGCCGGCCAGCAGGTGCTGCAACCCACGCTGTTCCTGATTGGCGACCGCGATCCGGTCGGGGTGTTTGAAGCCCATACCCTCAAGCGCATGCCGCAGGCTGTGCCCGATCTGGAGCAACACGTGTTGGCCAACTGCGGTCACTGGATCCAGAACGAGCAAGGGCCACAGGTCAACGGCTTGATGCTTGCCTTTCTAGGGAGAAAGTAAACGTCGCGCCGTGCCCGGGGCGCTCCACCAGGCGGATGCTGCGCCCGTGCAATTGCAGGATGCGGTGCACGATGCGCAGCCCCAGGCCGCCATCGCGGCGCGCACCGCCAATGGTGAAGGCGCGCAGGAACAAGCCTTCACGCAACTCGGGATCAATGCCCGGGCCGCTGTCGCTGACCGTCACCGCGACACCGTCGGCGCCCGGCGCGAGGATCACTTCGACTTCGCCGTTGACCGGCGTGTGACGCAGGGCGTTGTCCAGCAAGTTGGTGAGCACGCGCTCGATCAAACCGAGGTCGGCCAGCACCGTCGGCACCTGCGGCGGCAGGGTGGCGGTGAGCTTGATCGCACGGGCTTCGGCGCTCAGTTCGAATTTCTGGAACACGTCCTGCACCAGGTCCGGAAGGGAAAATCCTTCGATCACCGGCTGCACAAAGCCGTGCTCCAGGCGCACCAGCTCCAGCAGGGATTGAGCGAGGCCGCCGACCTTGCGGCTCTGGTCCAGGGCGATGCCCAGGTAGCGCCGGCGCTCTTCGGGGCTGAGGCTGGCATCCTTGAGGGACAGGGTTTCCAGGTAGCCGTGCAGCGACGCCAGCGGGGTGCGCAGGTCATGGGAAATATTGGCGACCATGTCCCGGCGTTCCTGGTCCTGGTGGGTGAGGGCGCGCCACTGTTCACCGAGGCGGTTTTCCATCTGCACGAAGGCGTGGTCGAGCACGGCGATTTCGTCACCGCTGTGCAGTGGCTCGGTGGCGGGCTCCGGGGTTTTCGGCGCGCCGTTGATATCGAATTGCGCGACCTTGTCGGTCAATTGGCGCAACGGGCGGGTGATCCAGGCAAAGGCGATCAGGCCCGCCATCAGGCACAGCAACGCCACCAGGCCGATGGACCACAGCGCGATCTTCAACGCCATGCCGGTCGCGTCCTTGGCGTCGAACACGTCGTGGGCCTCACCCAACAGCACCACATACAGGAAACCGGTCTGCTTGCCGTTGGCCTTGAGCGGCGCAGCGCTGAACACCTTGCCCCCCTCGACGCTGCGCGGGTCATCGCCGAGGATCGGCAGCATGGCGCCGCTGAGGAAGCGTCGTACCGGCGCGAGGTCAACGCGGTCACGCAACAAGTGCCCGCTGGGCGCGGCGTTGCCGACCACGCGGCCGTTGATGTCGAGCAGGTACACCTCGACGCTCGGGTTCACCAGCATCAGTTGGCTGAACAGCGTGCGCACGGCCTCGGGCTTGAGGCCATCGGCGTCCATCAGTTGCGTGTCACGGGCAATATGCGCGGCGAGGTCGCGGGACAGGCCCTGCACCACTTCCAGCTCGTGCATGCGGTTGGAGCGTACTTGCAGCCACGCCGAGGTGCCGCTGCAGATCAGCAGCAACACGGCAAACACCACCGACAGGCGCTGGGTCAGGGTCAGCTTCATGGCGCGCTCTCGGCAAACTTGTAGCCACGGCCCCACACCGTGAGGATGCGCGCCGGGTTGGCCGGGTCGGTCTCGACCTTGGCGCGCAGGCGGTTGATGTGGGTGTTCACCGTGTGTTCATAGCCCTCATGGCTATAGCCCCACACGGCGTTGAGCAAGTCCATGCGCGAAAACACCTTGCCCCGGCTGGCGCGCGAAGAAATACAGCAGGTCGAACTCACGGGGCGTGAGGTCCAGGCGCTGGCCTTGCAGGGTCACGTCGCGGGTCAGCGGGTTGATGAACAACTGGCCGAGGTCGAGGCTGCCGGCGTCCATCTTCAGGTTGCGTGCCATGGCGTCCACCCGGCGCAGCAGCGCCTTGACCCGCGCCACCAGCTCCGGCATCGAGAACGGCTTGGCCAGGTAATCGTCGGCGCCCAGCTCCAGGCCGAGGATGCGGTGCAACTCACTGGAACGCGCACTGGTGATGATGATCGGCGTGTAGCGCGTCATGGCGCGGGCGCGCCGGCAGATCTCCAGGCCGTCGACGCCGGGGAGCATCAGGTCGAGGATCAGCGCATCCCAGCCGCCTTGCTCCAGCAGGCGCAGGCCCTCGTTGCCATCGGCGCTGTGCACCACGACAAACTGCTCGTCACGCAGGTGCAGGCAGATCAAGTCGGCGATATGGGCATCGTCCTCGACCACGAGGACACGTTTGGGCTGATCCATGTAAGCGAAACCTTGGCTTGTAGTCGGCGCATTGTGCGGCTTTTGCCTCAGTGTAGTTATCACGAATTGTTTAACTCTGCGTGAGGATTTGGCGACCGGCCGGGGGGCAGGATGGCGTCATTGCAGTTGGGGAAGGGCTTGTATGTGGCGAGGGAGCTTGCTCCCGCTGGAGTGCGTAGCGCTCCCCAAAAGCCGGCTCCAGCTGCGCTGTCGAGCGGGAGCAAGCTCCCTCGCCACAGGGCCATGAATGGAGAAACCTATGTACTCACGCAGACAAATCCTGCTGGCCGGCGGTGGCCTGGGGGTCGCTGTCCTCGCCGGTGGCTTGCTCAGGCAGCTCAACCTGGTCAGCGAATCCGAGGCGGCTGAGACTTTCGAAGTCAGCCACACCGACGCCGAATGGCGCAGCCTGCTCAGCGCCGAGCAATACGCCGTGCTGCGCGAAGAGGGCACCGAGCGCCCTTACAGCAGCAAGCTCAACGATGAACACCGCGCCGGCACCTTTGCCTGCGCCGGCTGCGCGTTGGCGCTGTTCTCGTCCACCACCAAGTTCGACAGCCATACCGGCTGGCCAAGCTTCTGGCAGCCGCTGGACAACGCGGTGGCCAGCCGTACCGACCGCTCCTTCGGCATGGCACGCAACGAAATCCACTGCCGCCGTTGCGGCGGCCACCAAGGGCACGTGTTCGACGACGGCCCGCAACCCACCGGCCTGCGCTATTGCATGAATGGCGCGGCCATGACGTTCACGGCGGCGTAAGCCGATGTCTCTTTCTTATAAGGTCTTATCCCATGTGGCTTCTGCTTCTCGCGTACCTGGGCGGCGTGCTGACCATCGTCAGCCCGTGCATCCTGCCGGTCCTGCCTTTTGTCTTCGCTCGCACCGGGCAGCCGTTTTTGCGCAGTGGCTTGCCGCTGTTGGCGGGGATGGCGGTGACATTTGCCCTGGTAGCCACACTGGCTGCGGTGGGCGGCGGCTGGGTGGTGCAAGTCAATCAATACGGGCGCTGGCTCGCGTTGCTCTGCGTGGCGCTGTTTGGGCTCACGCTGCTGTTGCCACAACTGTCGGAACGCCTGACGCGGCCGCTGGTGGCCGCCGGCAGTCGCTTGTCGGAAGCCGCCGGGGCCGACGCCAGGCCGCGTGCGGGCGCTTCGTTCCTCATCGGCGTGGCCACCGGCTTGCTCTGGGCGCCGTGCGCCGGGCCGATCCTGGGCCTGCTGCTGACCGGCGCCGCGCTGCAGGGCGCCAATATCGGCACTACCTTGCTGTTGCTGGCCTACGCCGCCGGTGCGGCGACGTCCCTGGCGCTGGCGTTGCTGGTGGGCGGTAAAGTCTTTGGCTTGATGAAGAAGTCCCTGGGCGCCGGTGAGTGGCTGCGTCGCGGCCTGGGTGCGCTGATGTTGGTGGGTGTCGCAGCGATTGCGCTGGGTCTGGACACTGGCGTGCTGTCGCGCTTGTCGACGGCGTCCACCGGTGGCCTGGAGCAAAGCCTGGTGGACCGCCTGAGCGCGAAACCGCAGGGCGGCGCGATGATGATGGCGGCCAGCCACAGCGACACGCTGCCAATAGAAGGCGCGCTGCCGCCGCTGGACGGCGCCGTGCAATGGCTCAACAGCCCGCCGCTGAGCGCCGAAGCCCTCAAGGGCAAAGTGGTGCTGGTGGATTTCTGGACCTACTCCTGTATCAACTGCCTGCGCACCCTGCCTTACGTCAAAGCCTGGGCCGAAAAGTACCGCGACCAGGGCCTGGTGGTGATTGGCGTCCACGCCCCGGAGTTTGCCTTTGAACGGGATGTGGGCAACGTCACCCAGGCCATGAAGGACCTGGGTATCACCTACCCGGTGGCCATCGACAACAACTACAAGATCTGGCGCGCCTTCAACAACCAGTACTGGCCGGCGCATTACTTTGCCGATGCCAACGGCCAGATTCGCTATCACCACTTTGGCGAGGGCGACTATGCCGAGTCGGAGCGGGTGATCCAGCAGTTGTTGCGCGAAGCCGGCGCGCAAAACGTCGCGGGCGGCTTGATCGACGTGGCTGCCAAGGGCGTGCAACAGGCGCCGGACCTGAACACCGTGCAGTCGCCGGAAACCTACCTGGGCGCCCAGCGCGCCGAGAACTTCGTCAAGTCCGGCCCACTGGCGCTGAACAACTGGACCCTGGAAGGCCAATGGAAAGTGGGCGGCCAGCAAGTCACGCTGGAGCAGGCCGGTGGGCGCATCGTCTACCGTTTCCACGCCCGTGACTTGCACCTGGTGCTGGCGCCCGGCGCGGATGGCAAGCCGGTGCGCTTCAAGGTCACCGTCGACGGCAAGGCTCCGGGGGCTGCCCACGGCACGGATGTGGCGCCGGATGGCAGCGGTACGGTGACGGAGCAGCGTCTGTATCAACTGGTGCGCCAGCCGGGTGAGGTGCAGGACCGTACCTTCAGCATTGAATTCCTCGATCCGAACGTGGCGGCCTACGCCTTCACCTTTGGCTGATTCGACAACCCTATAACTGTGGGAGCTGGCTTTTGTGGGAGCTGGCTTGCCTGCGATGGCGGCAGGTCAGCCACCTTATGTGGTGCTGATACACCGCTATCGCAGGCAAGCCAGCTCCCACAGTTGACCGTGCTCTGGAGTGAGATCTATGAAGATGTTGAGATGTTTACCAGTGTTGGCTTTGGTTGCCTTTATCGGCCAGGCCCAGGCGTTCTCCTTTGGCGCCTCTGACGATGCCGTCGTCATCGCACCCCCCGCCCTGGACCTGCCAGCCTCGGCCAACCTGCAAACGGCGGTCTTCGCCGGCGGTTGCTTCTGGGGCGTACAAGGGGTTTTCCAGCACGTGCAGGGGGTGAAAAACGCAGTCTCCGGCTATGACGGCGGCGCGGCCGGCACGGCGCAGTACGAGTCTGTCAGCGCGGGCGATACCGGCCATGCCGAGGCGGTTTCTGTTACCTATGACCCGAGCAAGATCAGCTACGGCAAGCTGTTGCAGATCTACTTCTCGGTGGCTCACAACCCCACGGAACTCAACCGCCAGGGCCCGGATACCGGCACGCAGTACCGCTCGGCGATCTTTGCGCAGGATGCCGAACAGCAGAAGGTGGCCCAGGCCTATATCGCGCAGCTGGATGCCGCCAAGTCCTTCGACAAGCCCATCGCAACCACGATTGAAATGGGCAAGCCGTTCTATCCGGCGGAGGCCTATCATCAGGATTTTCTTACCGAGAACCCGTCTTACCCGTACATCGTGATCAATGACTTGCCAAAGGTGGCGCAGTTGAAAACGCTGTTTCCCGAGCAGTACCGCGCTGAGCCGACCTTGGTGAAAAACCAGTAACACCGCAAAGCCTGATGTATGAACTGGCCTCTGTGGGAGCTGGCTTGCCTGCGATGCAGACACCTCGGTCTGTCAGTAAGACCGAGGGGATGCCATCGCAGGCAAGCCAGCTCCCACAAAAAGCCCAGTTTCCACAAAAGCCAGCTTATAGGTTCAGACTTCTTAGACCACTTCCAGGTAAGAGCTGTGTATCGCCCGCGCCAGCTCGCGCACGGTGTCGATAAAGTCCGTCAGGCGGCTGTGCAGGCCGTCCTCGAGGATTTCATCGATCCCCGTATACCGCAGCCGCGCTTCGAACTCCGCCGCCAGACGCTGCGCCGTGCGCCCATAACTGCCGGGCAAGTCGGCGAGGATATGGCTCAATTCCTCGATACACGCATGCAACGAGCGCGGTACGTCGCTGCGCAACAACAGCAGTTCGGAAACGGAGCGCGCATTCAGCGCATTCGGGTACAGCTCGGTATACGCCTCGAACGACGACAACGCGCGGAGCAGGGCGCTCCACTGGTAATAGCCGCGCGCCGAGACGTCGCTGACTTCCTCCGACTCTTCGCCAAACATCTCATAGCGTGCGTCCAGCAGGCGCAAGGTGTTGTCGGCGCGCTCGACAAAGGTGCCCAGGCGGATAAACCGGTAGGCGTCGTTGCGCATGATCGTCCCCGAGGTGGCGCCACGGAACAGGTGCGAACGCTGCTTGACCCAATCACAGAAGTGGCTGATGCCGTGACGCGCCAGGCCGCCGGCGGCGATGCTGCGCATTTCCAGCCAGGTGGCGTTGAGGTTTTCCCACATGTCGGCGGTGATGCGCCCGCGTACCGCATGGGCATTGCCGCGGGCGGCGCGCAGGCAGTTGTAGATGCTTGCCGGGTTTTCTTCGTCGAGGGCGAAGAAGTGCAACATACGTTCGGCGTCCAGTTCCTTGTGGCGTTCCAGGTAGCTGTCGAGGGTGCCGCTGCTGAGCAATGACATCGCCAGTTCATCCAGGCCATCGCTGCGCCCGGATTGGGGCATCAGCGACAGTGAATAGCTGACTTCGAGCATGCGTGCCAGGTTCTCGGCGCGCTCCAGGTAGCGGGACATCCAGTACAGATCTGCGGCGGTTCTACTCAACATAATCAGTCCTCCACCACCCAGGTGTCCTTGGTTCCGCCGCCTTGCGACGAGTTGACGATCAGCGAGCCTTCACGCAAGGCCACGCGCGTGAGGCCACCGGGCACCAGGCGGGTTTCCTTGCCCGACAGCACGAACGGCCGCAGGTCGATATGCCGGGGGGCGATGCCGTTTTCGACAAAGGTCGGGCAGGTGGACAGGCTCAACGTGGGTTGGGCGATATACGCGTGGGGCCGCGCCTTGATGCGTTGGCGGAAGTCCTCGATCTCGGCCGCGCTGGACGCCGGGCCCACCAGCATGCCGTAGCCGCCGGAGCCCTGGGTCTCCTTGACCACCAGTTCCGGCAGGTGCGCCAGTACGTGGGACAGCTCATCGGGCTTGCGGCACTGGAAGGTCGGCACGTTTTGCAGCACCGGTTCTTCGTCGAGGTAGAAGCGGATCATTTCCGGCACATAGGGGTAGATCGACTTGTCGTCGGCCACGCCGGTGCCGATGGCATTGGCCAGCACCACGTTGCCCGCGCAGTAGGCGGCGACCAGGCCGGGCACGCCGAGCATCGAGTCGGGGTTGAACGCCTGCGGGTCGAGGAACGCGTCGTCGATGCGCCGATAGATCACGTCCACGGCCTTAGGGCCGTCGGTGGTGCGCATGAACACCTTGAGGTCGTGCACGAACAGATCGGCGCCTTCCACCAGTTCCACGCCCATTTCCCGGGCAAGGAAGGCATGTTCGAAAAACGCGCTGTTGAAGCGGCCAGGGGTGAGCACCACGACGTTGGGGTTGTCCAGGCGGCTGGAGCTTTTCAGGGTCTTGAGCAGCAGGTTGGGGTAGTGGTCCACCGGCGCGATACGCTGCTTGGCAAACACTTCCGGGAACAGGCGCATCATCATCTTGCGGTCTTCGAGCATGTAGCTCACGCCGCTGGGGGTGCGCAGGTTGTCTTCGAGCACGTAGTAGGTGCCGTCGCCGTCGCGCACCAGGTCGACACCCGAGATATGCGAGTAGATGTCGCGGTGCAGATCGAGGCCGACCATGGCCTTCTGGTAACCCTCGTTGCCCAGCACCTGGTCGGCGGGAATGATCCCGGCCTTGATGATGCGCCTGTCGTGGTAGATGTCGGCGAGGAACATGTTCAAGGCGGTGACGCGCTGGATGCAGCCGCGTTCGATCACGCGCCACTCACTGGCGGGGATGCTGCGGGGGATGATGTCGAAGGGGATCAGGCGCTCGGTGTCCTGCTCGTCGCCATAGAGGGTAAAGGTGATCCCGGCGCGGTGAAACAGCAAGTCGGCTTCGCGGCGACGCTGGGCCAGCAGTTCCGGTGGCGTGTTGGCCAGCCAGCGGGAGAATTCCTGATAATGCGCACGGCACACGCCGTTTGCGTCATTCATTTCATCGAAGAAAGATCGAGCCATTCCAGTACCTTGTCAGTGCCGAGGGACGCTTGGGTGGCACTGCCGCTTTGAAAAACGCATGTTTTTATGAGCCCGTGGCTAAGGGTGCCACTGGGCCTGGTCCTTACTTTCTTATGGGGTCGGCTCTGGGTCGGGGGGTAACGAACGCTCCTGTGTGCGGGCAGTGCTGAAGGGCTAAAGCAATGCCTGTGCCGAAACCTACGGTGAGTGGGCTTGTTGTGTAGAGGGCGCTTGTTGTGGCGAGGGCGCTTGCTCCCGCTGGGCTGCGCAGCGGCCCCAAAAGCTGGGGAGCGCTGCGCACTCCAGCGGGAGCAAGCGCCCTCGCCACAGTTGGGGGCGTGTGCCGCTTCAAATTGGTGCGTGAACAAACTTGAACTTCACATCCCGCCCGTTCTTCTAACGTCTCTCGAATCTTCTTGGAGCACCGCCGTGCCCAGAATCATCTCGCCTCAGTCCCCGGAAACGGCCCTGACCGACCACAGTGAACACAATGCCAAGATCTTCGGCTCGCCCAAGGACCGCCTGGACTTCTACCGCCGCGAGATCCAGTACGAAACCAGCATCCTGGCCAACCGCACCGACGCCTACCTCACCGCACAATCCTTCCTGGTCATCGCCTTTGTTTCGGGCATGGGCAACCTCAACCCCGAGTGGGGCAAGCTGTTCACCCTGGTAGTGCCGGTGTTCCTGGTCTTGCTCGGCATCCTCAGCTCGCTGAATGCCTGGCCGGGGATTCGTGCGGCGTACGACATCATCGACCACTGGCACTACAAGCAAAGTGAATTGCTGCGCAGCGAACCGGTGATGGGCCTGGCGTATGACGATTCGCCACTGTTCTGCGAGACCGAGTCGTCCCACAAGGGCTATCGCAAGTCACTGCTATTCTCAATGCGTGCGCCGTGGCTATTCATGGTGTTCTGGTTGTTGCTGGGGGCGTATGCGTTTTATATCCAGGTGGATAACCCGGGTTCATAGAGGTGCAGATCATGTCAGACGAAGGTGAGGACGAACCGGACGAGGAACTCAACGACCCGGGCAACGAAGACCCGGGCTCGCTTATGGATGATGCCGAGGTGCCGCTAAAGGAAGGCCGCCTGGATCAGGAATCGATCCAGGAGTGCTCAGCGCCAATATCGACCTTGAACCGGTGCTGAAGCGGCAAGTAATGCTGCTTCAGCGTTTCCAGCTGCTTACCCAGTGTGTCGGGGGGGACGATGCCGCTGCCGATGTATGACCGGCGAACATCGTTTTCAAGGTTGACTATGGTGCCGTGCGGTACGAGTTTTGAGTCGACCACCTTGTACTCCCTGGTCAGCCCGTCGAAGCCCAAGTCGTACATGTCCGGTCGCTTGAGCTTAAGGTTGTCGTTGAATAACGTGGGGCCGACCGTTTCAAAAATCTTGCGTTCGTAGGTATTGAACTCAGGTGTGTAGCGCACGTCACCGTTGTCGTACCTGGTCGCAGTGGGGCGGTTGGCCGTGAAATAGTCTTTGTTGGCCGCGAAACGCTTTTTCATTTCAGTGATCATGGCGGTGATGATCGGGTTGTTGGCCTGCGTGCCGAAATTACTGGTGTTGTAGAAAAGCGTGTTGTCGCTGAGGCTGTGGCTAACCATCCGGTTGAGCAGCACATCATTGGCGCCTGCATTCACCACTTCGGCGCCGACTTTTGCCTGAATCACATCATCGGTATCGAGATAGAACCCCCCGTATTTATTGGTAATGGGGTAGCGCGCAACATCTGAGGCGGCGGCCAGGTTTTTCCCTTGCCCCTGTCGGAAGTAATCGTACATTTCGTCGTTTTTCAATTGCTTGAAGACGTCATCTTCTTGAAGGTTCCTCACCTCGATACCCTGGACCTTGCGTTCCATTTTCTGTTTTATCTGTTGAAAAAGGGCTGGTGTGTCAGCATCCACGTGCAGGATGGAGGTGTACCCGGGGGCCTGGGAAGCGTTGTTGACGATGTTGTCCGCCAGCTTGGAAGGTATGTCCTGACCCGCCCAGAAATAATGGATGTTCTTGGGGATCGGTTTTGCATCGCTCGGGATTTTCAACGCTGACGCGGGCATGACATCCACAAACGCATAATGATGCGCCTCCGTTTTTTTGGCTTTCAGGAAATCGCTGTACGGCCCTCGCGCCCATTTGCCCTTGTCGGCTCGCCAGAAGTATTGGTGATTGAACGAATCGACCCCGGTGGCAAGATTGGCCTCTTTCCAGGCCCCCGCCGCACTGTCGAAGATGACGTCATGATCCACGCCCAAGTAGTTCAGCCTGAACGGCGTCGTCGAGTTTTCCACCGCATTGATGTCGTCCATCGGCACCACATAGGTGCTGTCCGTCAGTTTCCAGGGCGAAGTGGCGTCGCTTGCGCCACCGAGCAAACGGGTGGACCGGCTTGAGGGCTCCCATCCCGAAGCCCCCAGATCCCGGACGGGAATATCGGGGCCGGCGCCCGTGGGGTGTCGGATGATGCGCTGGCCGTCCTTGAGCCGGGACTCATACAGCAGGCCGTCGATCTTCACATATTCCTTCTGGCTGCCGCCCACATACACATTGCCTTGCAACCCCTTGGTCGCGAGTTCATCCGAGGCAATGTACTTGGCTTCATATCCCAGTAGTGTCGTGTCCAGGGGCCTGACCTCACCGCCGACGGCAATCCGGCTGGGCGTGAAGTCTTTCAGGGGCGAGGCGAAGGGTTGTTTCTTGATTGGGTCGTAGCGGTGCCAATTGCCCTGGAACATGACCGCGGTGCCTTCGACCGCTTCTTGCCCATCCTTGAACTTTCCACTGGCCGCCAGGCCGTGTTGCCGGCTGGCGCTTGCCACTCCATCCGCGCTGCCGATCGCTTGCAAGCTGTCGGAAGTGGCGGCGCCCGGGGCGTCGGCGACGAAGTCGTCCAGCGGTTTGCCATAGGTTTGCTGGGTGCGTGGGTCTACGGCGTACCACTTGCCTGACGCCTCGTCGAATTTGCCCAGGGCTTTGCTTTCAATGCTGCTGTTGAGGGTCTTGTAGGTGCCTTCGGCGATGTCCGGCCTTTTGGCCAACTTGAGCAGGTCGACATTGCGGTAGGTCCTCAGATGCTTGACGCCCCTGTACCCGGCCTTGGCCACGCGGGCCGTGCCACTTACCACGCCACGCGCCAGATCATCGACCCCGCCCACCGGGTTGAGCGCCCCCACTGCGGCGCGTCCGACGATCTTGAGGGTGTTTCCGAGCTTGGCCAGTGCGGATGCCCCGCTGGCCAATGCTTTCGCGCCTTTGACCCCCGCGCCGAAGCCGACGAGGAAGCCGAAGATATCCCACGACAAATCCCCCAGCCCCTGGGCAAGGTTGCCCTTTTGGAAGTTGACGATCGCCGACCTGAATGGAATGAGGTTGAGGGCGAATTCCCCCACCTTTTCATGGGTGGGTACCTCGGTATCAAAGGTGGTTTGCCCCTGGGCCGATCTTTTCACCCCGGGCAGATCCATGTCTTCGAGGACAGCGTCGGCAAGGTAGGCGGTTCTCGCGCTGGCGAAGCTGTCAGGGATACCGGTCGCGCCTTTGGCCTCGTCGGCCAGCCCGGCCGGGTATTTGCCCTTGGGGGTGACCACCTTGAATTCGTTAAAGGGCCGCGACTCCTTGTAATAAGGCTGCCCGGTCTTGAAGTCGCCCAGGTCTGGACGTTGGGTGATGGTTCCGCTCAGGCGGTCCAGTTGATAGTTGTGGAGCTGGCCATCGCGCTCGATCTTGATGTGCAGGCAACCTTCGGTGGTTTTGTTGCGCTCACTGACGGTGACGCCGCCCCATTCATAATGGACTTCCTTGGCGATGGTGATTTTCCCGAACTCGAAGTTCTGACGATCCGCCAAGGGCAGTTTCGATACCATGTGTTTGATGTGCGCTGCAGTGGCTGTCTTGATCGCCTCGGAATAGGTCGAAAACGCTGTATCGAATGCCTCGGACAGCCGCGGCAATTGTTCAAGCGTTTGCATGACGGCGTTGATGTCTACTGCCGCCGAAGACGAAACCCACGCACCCGGCCGGCCGTCATCGGGTAAGTCCACCACGCCAAATGAGAAATGTCGCACTAGGCTTCTGCCCGTTTCCCCCCAGTTGTCGGCAGCATCAGGTGCCTTCGGAATCCCGCGGCCATCCATGTACAAATCCAGTATCGAATAGGGCCCCGGAAAATATCGGTTGGCGGGTTGGACGCTGATGCTTTTTTCTTCGAAGAGCTTCGGGTCCAGATCCGGCAGAGCCTTTTTCAGCTGCTCCACTGCCATGCCCTTGGCGGTCGGCATCGCTGCCGTGGAGGCCTGGGAGGCCTTATGGAGTTCGTCGACTTGTGTTGAGAACGCCTCGCGCACGCGTTTCAACGCGGCGTCGGTGGTCGGATAGGGCATGCCATTGGCGGCTGCCCACGCCTTGATCGCTGCGTCCTGGGCGACAAACTCGATGCGTTGTTCCGCTTCGGATACCGGCGCGATGCTCGCCTGGAGCATCACTTGGGCGTAGGTCATTGTCGATGTCGCTCCAGGGGCGAGTGCTTCGATACGGGCGACAGCGGTGGTGAAGCTGACCCAGCTGTGGGTGCCCACGGTCAGATCCTGCGGAATGTCCTTGACCAGAAACTCCGGTGCTCGGCTGGACAACATCAGCGTGGCTTGAATCGCCGCCTGCTCAAGCGACGAACCCTTGCCGGCCTTGGCCAGCTCGGCCGTCAACTCCCTCAAGACCGTCGTGGCGGTCTTGGCTGCATTCTGTGGGGATAACAACGTGTAACCCGCGATAACCGTTGGCCCGGTTCGCGGGGTGGCCTCTGCCGGGTTGGACGCGTCCAGGGTCAGGGCCGCCAGCAACCAGTCGTTGGGACTGCCTTTGAGCGATCGCGCTGCGAATTGCGCCTGAATGGCCTGGCCTAATGCCTGGCCCTTGGGCGACGCGATCAGACGATCGATCAGACGCCTGGGATCAGCGGTGTGTGAAGCAAGCACCTGTGCGCCATCGAGCAAGTATTCCAACACGCTCGTGGAGGGGTGGAGGTCAATCGCGCCGATCTTGCCCTGCAGGATATCGGCGCTCAGTTGTCGCGCACTCTCGCTATCCAGCGGCACGGGCCATGCGCGTGCACCGCCGTAGTTGCCGTTGGCGGGTGCCTTGGGGGAGGGCGTCAGTAGAGCGCTGACGAGATTGTCCAATTGATTGCGGTTGGTGGGCAGGCGCCAGCCATGGTCTTCGATGAATTGCTTCACGCTCACGCTGTTGTGGTCGCCGGCGTTGGCCGGTAGGTAAGTGCCTGCGCGGTCTACATAGACAACACGGGTGTTCAACTCGTGGGAGATATCAGACTCATCCCGAGTGCCTTCTCTGACAAAGTCTGCCAGGTGCCGCAAATCGAAAGCCGCCTGGTAGCGATTGCGGATATCGGCCAGTTGCGCCTGTTGTTCGGCTAACCATTCCTCACTGCGGCGCTCGTTTTGCGCTGAAAAGAGTGGCGATGCCCTGTAGAAATGGTCCATCAATTTGAACGGAACGCTATTGGCAGAGGCTGACAACGGCGGGGAAAACGTTGTGAACGTACCGTCGGCCACGATGACACGGGCGGCATTCAGGATCAGGCCACTGACGGCTGCCCAGCCTGGGTCGTCGAGGCCCACGGTATGGATCCGTTGCCCAGGGCCTGCGTTAACCGTGAACTTGATCTGGCCGGACGTCGGGTCGATTTTTATCGAGTTGGGGTTCATGCCCCTGTCTTGCATCCACTGCTGGACGTCAGGGGACTGAAACGCTTGCCTCAGTTGGTTCCACCATTGTCCGAAGGTCGAATTGGCGGGGATGTCCACGAGCGAGGAGGTGGCCTGGGGCGGCGTATCAGTGGCGCGGCGCTGTGGGGTGGAATGTACGGGCGGGATTGTGTGGTGAAAAATCGCACTGTTTGAATGGATCATCGCTCGTCGCTCATCATGTGATTGGCAGGTTTATCGCTGAGGCATTCATTGGTCGCCTCTCGGATAAATCTGAGTGTCAAATGCGCGATTGATGATCCCAGTCACGGGTTTGTTTTTCGTTGCCGCTCATATCCAGGTCGACGTGATCCCTGGCTAGACGCCGCGCCTTCTCCAGAACCATCGCTCCAGCGCCGCCACCGGCAGCGGCTGGCTGAACAGGTACCCCTGCAGCTGATCACAGCCGGCCTCTTTCAAAAACGCCAACTGCGCTGGCGTTTCCACCCCTTCGGCCACCGCACGCAGGCCCAGGCTGTGGGCCAGTTCGATGATGGTGCGGGCAATCGCTGCGTCCTGAGGGTTGCTGGTGACTTCGCGGATAAACGCGATATCGATCTTCAAGGTGTCGAGGGGAAAGCGCCGCAGATAAGCGAGGCTGGAGTAGCCGGTACCAAAGTCATCAATGGCGATCTTCACCCCCATCGCTCGCAGGCGTTGCAGGCTGGTGATGGTGTGCGGGGTGTTTTCCATCAAGGAGCTTTCGGTGAGTTCAACCTCCAGCCAGTGGGGTTCCACCCCGGCGTCGGCCAATAGCTGGCCGATATCGGTGATCAGGTCACCTTCGATCAATTGATGGCCGGACACGTTCACCGACACCTCCATCGCGCCGATGCCCGAACGTTGCCATCGCGCGATCTGCAGGCACGCCTGTTCGATCACCCAGCGCCCCACGGTGACGATCAACCCCAAGCGCTCCAAGGATCGGCACAAATATCCCCGGCGACACCGCACCATAGCCGGGGCGTTCCCAGCGCAGCAGCGCTTCCACGCCACTGATCCGGCCGTTGGCCAACTCCAGCTTGGGTTGGTAGTGCAAGGTGAATTCACGCGCCGTCACGGCCTGGCGCAAGGCATTTTCCAGGTCGAGCAATGCCAGGTCGTGCACATTCATCTTTGCGGTTTCGCTGCCGCGCTCGCGCAGTTGCTGTTCCAGCATCAGGCTGTGGCTTTTCAACTGGTCGCCATAGGACTTCAGGCGCAGCAGGTTGCGCACCCGCAGCCACAATTCCACGCGCTCCACGGGCTTGCTGATGAACTCTTCGGCCCCGGTTTGCAGGCCACTGAGGCGCGCACTGGGTTCACTCAGCGCCGAGAGCATGATGATCGGGATGTTCGCCGTGGCCGGGTTGTCCTTGAGCTGGTTGGCCACGGCATAACCGTCCATGCCGGGCATCATGATGTCCAGCAGGATCAGGTCGGGCGGTTGTTCTGCCACCAGGGCCAGGGCTTCCTCGCCGGAGCCGACGCTAAGGGTGTGGTAGCCCTCGTATTGCAACAGCGTTTCCAGCAGCTTGCGTACCTGGGGTTCATCATCGACGATCAGCAGCGTGGCCATAGTGGGGACTCATCTGAGTGGGGGGTGTCAAGCAGCGCATCGATCACCTGATACAGCTCCTTGTAGCGCAAGGGCTTGGTCACATAGGCGTCGCAGCCGGCCAGGCGGGTCTTTTCCCGGTCTTCCTTCATCGCCATGGCGGTCAGGGCGATCACCGGGATGTGTGCGGTGAGCGGGTCGTGCTTGAGCAGGGCGGTGGCCGCCAGGCCGTCCATGCCCGGCAACTGGATGTCCATCAGGATCAGCGCGGGCTGGTGTTCGCGGGCCAGGGTCAGGCCGCTTTCCGCATCGGCGGCCCAGCGCACGCAGTGCCCGGCATTGGTCAGCAGCAAGCGCGCCAGGCGCATGTTGGCTTCGTTGTCTTCGACGATCAGGATATCGGCCATGGGCCCTCCAGGTGGGTGGTCCGCCGCACCGGCAGCCACACCACAAACCGTGCGCCGAGGCCTTCGCGGCTGGCCACGGCGACGCTGCCGCCATGCAGGTCGGCCAACTGCTTGACCATCGCCAGCCCCAGGCCGGTGCCTTCGAATTTGCGCGCCAGGCTGCTGTCGATCTGGCTGAACGCCTTGAACAGCTTGCCCATGTCGTCGGCGGCGATGCCCAGGCCGGTGTCGCTGACGCTGAACTGCAAAAAGGCCTGATGCGCGCCGGGCTGTACGTCAAAGCCGCGCACCGGCCAATCACCGGGGATCTTGCCCACTTGATCAGCCTTGACCTCGCGCACTGCCAGGGTCACGCAACTGCCGTGCTCGCTGAATTTCACTGCGTTGGCCAGCAGGTTGTAGATGATTTGCTTGGTCTTGCGCAGGTCCAGCGCCAGGGGGCCAAAGTCGTCGGGGCTGTCGAGCTTCAACTGGATCCGTTGCAACGCCGCCTTCTCCCGCACGATCAGCAAGCTGTTGGCCAACAACCCCGGCAGCTCGGCCGCTTCCAGTTCCAGCTCCATCATCCCGGCCTCGACCTTGGACAGGTCGAGAATGTCGTTGATCAACGACAGCAAGTGCTGGCCGCTGGTGAAAATATCGCCGATGTATTCGCGCTGGGTCTCGGTCATATCGCCCACCAACCCATCCTTGAGCGCTTCGGAAAAACCGATCACCGCATTCAATGGCGTGCGCAGTTCGTGGGACATGGTGGCGAGGAACTCGGACTTCATGTGGCTGGCGTGTTCCAGCTCCAGGTTCTTTTCTTCCAGGGCGCGTTCGAAGCCTTTGCGCTCGGCTTCTTCCTGCTTGCGCGCGGTGTTGTCGGTGCCGATCAGCAGGTAGCCGATGATCGTGTCATGGCGGTTGCGCAGGGCGGTCACCGAGACCATCGCGGACAGGCGACTGCCGTCCTGGCGGATATAGGTCAGCTCGTAGATGTCCTCGATGCCCCGCGAGGCCTTGAACACCAGGGCTTCGAAGCCCGGTGTAATGGGCGTGTCGAGTTCCTGGCTGAGGGCGGCGGCGCGGGTGATCAGCTCGACGGGGTCGGAGATGTCGGCCGGGGTGATGCGGTTGACCACATCAAAGGCGGCGTAGCCGAGCATGCGTTCGGCGCCGACATTGAAGATCTGGATCACGCCTTTTTCATCGGTGGCGATGCTGGAAAAGTACGCGCTGTTGAAAATCGCATCCTGCAGGGCGCCGGCCTTGAGCAGGGTTTTCTGGCGTTTGAACTCGACGATCTTTTCGGCGCGTGATTGCGCGGGGCCGGGTAACGGTGTGTCCATCGCTGGGTCATTCCATGAGGTTCAGGCCCGCCATCGTCAGCCGACGAGGGCGCAGAGCATGCTCACAGAAGATCGCGGTGAGGCGACGAGGAGGAGATGAGGTGGTTTGACAGTAGCAGAGATTGTGGCGTTTTGATGTCTTGGTTTCAGTGATAAACCCTCAATTGGATAGAATTTCGCGCGCAAGCCTCGCTGCCGCCATCGCAGGCAAGCCAGCTCCCACATCTTGACCGTGTGAACCCGATCAACTGTGGGAGCTGGCTTGCCTGCGATGGGCTCACCTCGATCCTCAATCCCCTCCACCCAACGGTGGCAAGCGCCGTTTCACCGGGGTTTTCTTGACGATGGCCGTGTTGGTCTCGGCATTGACATTGAGCCGGTCGAGCAGGGTGTCCAGTTGCTCCATGGTGCGCACATGCAGGCGCGCGATAAAGCAGTCATCGCCAGTGACCTTGTCGCACTCGGTGAACTCGGGGATGGCCTGGATCTGGCGCTCAACCTCCTGCAGCTTCCCGGGCAAGGGGCGGATGCGCACGATGGCTTGCAGCAGGTAGCCGAAGTGCTTGGCGTCGATGTCCACGGTGTAGTGGGTCAGCACGCCGCGCTCTTCGAGGCGGCGCAGGCGTTCGCCGACGCTGGGCGACGACAGCCCGGTGATGCCTGCCAGGGCCTTGAGGGACAGGCGCGAATCGTCCATCAAGGCGGCGATCAGTTGCTGGTCGATGCTGTCGATCATGGTATTTGCCTAATAAGAAAAGGTGATTCGGCCTTCTGGCCTTTTTTAGTCGCTGGAAGCGTTGCCCAGCAGATTGCCATAATTGAGCCTCACTTGAGGAGCAACAATCGTGGATACATCCATCCGTCGTGGTTCGTGGGAAATGGTCGCCGCCATGCTGATTTCGGGGACCATCGGCTGGTTTGTGCTGGTGTCAGGCGTGTCGGTAATCGAAGTGGTGTTCTGGCGCTGCGTGATCGGCGGGCTGAGCCTGTTGCTGGTGTGCGCCTTGCTGGGTTACCTGCGCCTGGACCTGCTGAACTGGGCCAAGCTCGGGTTGGCAATGCTCAGTGGCGTGGCGATTGTCGGCAACTGGTTGCTGCTGTTCGAATCCTATTCCCACGCGTCCATCGCCATCAGCACGGCGGTGTACAACGTGCAGCCGTTCATGTTGGTGATGCTGGCGGCGGTGTTTCTCGGCGAGAAGATCACCGTGCAAAAAATCACCTGGTTGAGCGTGGCGTTTATCGGGATGCTGGCGATTGTCACCGCCCATGGCTCGCAGCAGAGCGGTGGGGATTACCTGGCGGGGATCGCGTTGGCGTCGGGCGCGGCGTTTCTGTATGCGATTGCCGCACTGATCATCAAGCGCTTGAAGGCCGTGCCGCCCCACCTGATGGCGCTGATCCAGGTAGCGACGGGTGCGGTGTTGCTGGCGCCTCTGGTGCCATGGGGCAGCGTGCCCGTGGCGCCCACTGCCTGGGCGGCGCTGGTGACCCTGGGCGTGGTGCACACCGGGGTGATGTATGTGTTGCTGTACGGCGCGATCCAGAAACTGCCGACCGCATTGACCGGCGCCTTGTCATTTATCTACCCGATTGCGGCGATCTTCGTCGATTGGATCGCCTTCGGGCATCGCCTGGGTTGGCAACAGTGGCTGGGGGTGGTGGCGATTCTGCTGGCGGCGGCCGGGTTGCAGCGGGGCTGGTGGTGGCCCCGCTCCCGGAGGGCTAGTGCGTACCCTGGAAAATGATGTTTTCCGGGTTGAAGTGCTCCACGGCGCTGCCCGGTTGCGGCAGGCCGAGGATATGCCCCTTGATCTTGCCCACCACGTGCATCTCGCAGGGTTTGCAGTCGAACTTCAGGGTCAGCACTTCATCGCCATGGATCAACTGCATCGGCGCGACCTTGGTCTTCACCCCCGTGACACCCTTGGCCTGTTTCGGGCACAGGTTGAACGAGAAACGCAGGCAGTGCTTGGTGATCATCACCGGCACTTCGCCGGTTTCTTCGTGGGCTTCGAAGGCGGCGTCGATCAGCTTCACGCCGTGACGGTAGTAGAAGTCGCGGGCCTTCTGGTTGTAGACGTTGGCCAGGAACGACAGGTGCGCTTCCGGGTACACCGGCGGCGGCGTGGTTTCGGCTTTGCGCCCACCACGCGGGTGCGCGGCCACACGGGCGGCGGTCAGCGCTTCGATCACTTCGCGGCGCAAGGCCTTGAGCTGCGAGTTGGGGATGAAGAACGCCTGCGGCGCATCCAGCTGGATGTCGGTGGCGTGGTATTCGGTGGTGCCCAGTTGGCCGAGCAGGTCGCGCAGGGTGTCGAGCGCCTGTTCCGGTTTGTTGGCCACGCCGAACGGGCCGGGCAGGGTGACGCTGGTGCTGATGCCTTCTTCGCTGGTGGCGGTGACTTCCAGCTGTTCTTCCCGCAGGCGCGCGGCCCAGGTCAGGCCGATACGGCGTTCGGATGAGGTCTTGAGCAGCGCCTGTTGCCAGTTGTGGTCCAGGTTGCGGTTCAGCGGGTGGTTCGGGCGCAGCTGGTGCAGGCCGGCCGGCATTTCGTTCGGCTCGACGCGGTAGCGGTAGCGCTTCTCGCCGTCTTCCTCGAACTCGCCCTTGGGCTCGGCAATGTTGGCGCGGAAACCTACGACTTCGCGTTTGACCAGCACATTGAGGCCATCGCCGTTGGACAGCGGCTCATGGGTGACCACCTGCAAGTCGCGTTTCCCGGCTTTTTCCACCACACCCACCGGCAGGCCGGTGAAGGTCGGAGTGTCGAAGGCGCCGATATCGACCTTGCGGTCGGTGACGAAATAGTCGGTGCTGCCCCGGTGGAAGGTTTTTTCCGGGTCGGGCAGGAAGAAGTGCACGGTGCGCCCGCTGGAGGCGCGGGCCAGGTCCGGGCGGTCTTCCAGCACGTCATCGAGGCGCTGGCGGTAGTAGGACGTGATGTTCTTCACGTAGCCCATGTCCTTGTAGCGGCCTTCGATCTTGAACGAACGCACGCCGGCCTCGACCAGGGCGCGAATGTTGGCGCTCTGGTTGTTGTCTTTCATCGACAGCAGGTGCTTTTCAAAGGCCACGACGCGGCCCTGGTCATCTTTCAAGGTGTACGGCAGGCGGCAGGCCTGGGAGCAATCGCCACGGTTGGCGCTGCGGCCGTTCTGCGCGTGGGAGATATTGCACTGCCCGGAGAACGCCACGCACAGGGCGCCGTGGATAAAGAACTCGATGGCGGCATCGGTTTCGTCGGCGATGGCGCGGATCTCTTGCAGGTTCAGCTCACGGGCCAATACCAGCTGGGAGAAGCCGGCCTGGTCGAGAAACTTCGCGCGGCCCAGGGTGCGGATGTCGGTCTGGGTGCTGGCGTGCAGCTCGATGGGCGGGATATCCAGCTCCATCACGCCCAGGTCTTGCACGATCAACGCATCGACGCCGGCGTCGTAGAGCTGATGGATCAGCTTGCGCGCGGGTTCCAGCTCGTTGTCATGCAGAATCGTGTTGATCGTGGTGAACACGCGGGCGTGGTAACGGCGGGCGAATTCCACCAGCGAGGCGATGTCGCTCACGTCGTTGCACGCATTGTGGCGGGCGCCGAAGCTCGGGCCGCCGATGTAGATGGCGTCGGCGCCATGCAGGATCGCCTCGCGCGCGATGGCGACATCGCGGGCAGGGCTGAGCAATTCAAGGTGATGCTTGGGCAAGGACATAGTTTTTTTAGTCAGGCTTGTCACGGTTGAGGCGCGCATTGTAGCTGTGAAACGCTGGGGGGGCACCTACCACAGGGCGCTGGAGCCAATGACATTCCCTGTGGGAGCGGGCTTGCCCGCGATGGCGGTGGTTCAGTGAATATAGCTTTGACTGACACACCGTCATCGCGGGCAAGCCCGCTCCCACAGGTTCAGGCTTTTGCGGCCATGGCGGTGACTTCGACGCGCATGCCGTCTACGGCCAGGGACGCCACGCCCACTGCCGCCCGCACCGGCCATGGCTTGGCGAAGAAGCGCTTGTAGACTTCGTTGAACGCCGCCCGATCGGCCATGTCCGTCAGGTAGATGGTCAGGTGCATCACCCGGTCCATCGAGCTGCCGGCTTTTTCCAGGGCGACTTTCAGCGCTTGCAGGGTGCATTCGCTTTGCGCGGTGATGTCGCCCAGTTCCAGGCTGCCATCGGCGCGGGTCGGGATCTGGGTGGAGACGAGGATGCCGTTGAAGCCGATCACGTCGGAAGAAATCGAGTCGGCATCCGGGTCGGGGGTGTAGGACAGGTCGTGGTTGGCCATGGGCGCCTCTCATTGGCAGGTGTAAGAAAGGCGCCCATGGTCCTTGAAAACTACAGCAGGGGCAAACTACAGCAAGGTAAACGGGTAATCGACGATCAGCCGCAGCTCGTTCAACTTGCCATCGCCCTGGTCGGCATTCGACGAGACGATGGCATCGCGCACCCGCAGCGACAGGTTTTTCGCCGGGCCACTCTGGATCACGTATTTGGCTTCCACGTCGGTCTCGTGATGGGCGCCATCCGAGCCGTAGTCGTTGACGTAGGCGCTGTGCTCCGGCGTGTGTGTGCCATCGATGTCCGAACCGTTGATATAGCGGCCCATGAAGCTCAGGCCCGGTACGCCGTAACTGGCCATGTTCAGGTCATAACGAATGCCCCAGGACTGCTCGCCGGGGCCGTTGAAGTCGCCCCACTGCACCGAGTTGGCGAGGAACACCGAGTCGCCGCCTTCGCCGGCGCCGTTGTTGCCGGTGCCGATGTAGTCGAACGGCGTGTCGCCATGCACTTTCTGGAACGACAGCGTCAGCGTGTGGGCCTGCAGGAACGAATAGGCCGCCGCCAGCGAGTAGGTGGTGTTGTTGATCGCCCCGGCCTTGGCGCTGCCGGTGTCGAGGGTGCGGTACAGGTTGCCGTCCAGTGCCAGTGACTGGTCATGGGGCAACGGGATCACGTAGTTGAGGTTGGTGTAGTACTGGCGCCAGATATCTTCCAGCTCGCCCGCATACAAGGTGGCGCTCAGGTTCGGGGTAAAGGTGTACTTGCCGCCGACAAAACTCGCGCTGTTGGCGGGGATGTTGGCGTAGGTCGCGTAGATATCGTGGTCATGGTTGCTGGTCATGCCGCTGTTGGTGCTGGTGAAGTGCCCGGCTTCGAGGTCGAGGCCGGCGATTTCGCTGCTGGTCAGGTCGAACCCGGTGGCGGTCTGCGGGAGCAGGCGCGTGCCGCCGGTGGCGAAGACGGGGGCGGTGGGTTGCATGTCACCGAATTTCAGTTCGGTCTTGGAGATCTTGATCTTCACTGCGGCGCCCACGGAGCCGTAGGCATTTTCCGGGTCGCCATGGCGATCGGTGGGCAGGTTGCCGGTGCCGGCGTCCGCGTGGGTGGCGTCCAGCTTCAATCCGCCGTAGGCGTAGGCATCGACACCAAAGCCAAGGGTGCCCTGGGTAAAGCCCGAGGCGTAGTTGAGCATGGCGCCCTGGGTCCAGTCGCGATTATCGGCCTTGCCGCTTTGGCGGTCGCGGTCCATGTAGTAGTTGCGCAACAGCCCGGTAATGCTGCTGCCTTCGATAAACCCCTTGGAATCCGCCTGGTCCGTCACGGACTCGGCAAAGGCCATCTGACTGATACCGGCACACACCGCCAGCGCTAACAGGCTCGACTGCTTAATCATGGTATTCACTTCCCCGGGTAATGAACGCGCGCACAGAAACACTGCACTTTTTAAATGGCGCAAAACGTATGTTCGGCAGAGTTTTACAAGGTGGGCGTTACGGTTTTTTATTGTGTTCGGCGTGGTTGCCGAAGTTGATTCTAAGCCCAGTTTGCGGGGGCTACAGCCAGGCAAAGGATGAAACTCGATTAATTAAACTTCACGTTATTTATGGGGCGAGGGGTGTAGCGTGGGACCTGTCTTAGCCGCTCTGCTTCGACAAAAATCCTTTGGTTGCCGCCGCAGACTCTGCGGCGGATTTTTTCGTTGGAACAGTTTTAAGTGGAGGGGCTTAGTGCGCCAAGCCGTGTAAGGCGATGCCCATCGGGAACGGCGGCTGGCTGGCCGGCGCAGCCTTCATCTGCGTGCGATAACCCAGGGGGCTGGTGCCCAGTTGTTTTTGAAACGCCCGGCGCATGCGTTCTTCACGACCAAAGCCGACCGTTTCGGCAATCCGCTTGATCGGCTCGCTGGTGGTCGCCAGCACCCGGCAGGCCGCTTCCAGGCGCAGGCTCTCCACCGCTTGCGCCGGCGTATCGCCCGTGGCGGCGACATACGCCCGGGCAAAGTGGCGCGGGCTCATGCCGAATTGCTCGGCCAAGCGTTCTACCCGCAGATCACCATTCAAGTTCCCCGCAATCCACGCATGCAAGCGTGCCAGGCGCACATCGGGATCGGTGCGCAAAGCCGTGGACTGCGCATTCAGTGAGGCACTCAACTGCGGCTGTTCGCCCGAACGCCACAGGAACACCGTGAAATAGCGCGCCAATGACAACGCAGCCTGGGCGCCAAGGTCCTGCTCCACCAGCCCGAGGGCGAGGTCGATGCCGGCGGTGGCGCCGCCGCAGGTCCACAGGTTGCGGTCGTGCAGGTACAACACGTCGGTCTGGCAGATCACCTTGGGGTAGCGCGCCTGCAGTTCATCGGCAAATTTCCAGTGGGTGACCACTTTGCGCCCATCCAGCAAACCGGCGGCGGCCAACGCAAACGCCCCGGTGCCGATCGAGCACAGGCGGCGGATCTGTGCAGCGCGTTGCTGCAACCAGGCGCACGCGTGTTCGTTGGCCTCCAGCGCAGCCATGCCGGGGCCGCCCGCGACAATCAAGGTGTCGATCAGCGGCGCCTGTACGTCGATCTGTTCCAGCGACAAGGTGTTGGCGCTAATCCCCGACACGGACGTAATCGTGCCCCCCAGCGGCGACGCCAACAGCAACCGATACCGCGCTGCACCGCCCAACAGCCGCGGAATTGCCGCAAACACCTCCAGCGGCCCGGCCGCGTTCAGCAGCAGCAAGTCATCGAACGCCAGCACGACGACCGTGCGCACGCCGTTGTCCGGTGTGGCAGTAAAGGAGGGGTGTTTGGCATGGAGCGTCACGGCGAGCCTCGACATACTGGGTTCAACGCAAAAATGAGGGCACGACAATGACGCTAAAACCTGACGCTGCCAAGCATCCCGTACTGCGCCGCCTGGCCGGGTTGGCGTGCCTGGCGGCGCTGTTGATGGTGCAACCGGTGTCGGCGGCGCTGAAGGTCGGAGACCAGAGCGGCCTGATCCAGGCCATGCTGCACGCGTCCGGTGAAGACCAGGACCTGCCGGCCGCGCTGGCGTGGCATCCGTTCAGCGCCGGCACCACGCTGCTGGAGGCGCTGAGCGCCGGTGCCATCGATATCGGCGTGGTCGGCAATGCGCCGCCGGTGTTTGCCCAGGCCGGTGGTTTTGATGTGCGCATCATTGGCGTGGCGAGCGGGGCGCAGAACAACAATGCGCTGTTGCTGCCGCAAGGTTCCAGCGTGCAGCGTGTCGCCGACCTCAAGGGCCAGCGCGTCGCCGTGGCCAAAGGCACCAGCGGCCATTACCTGCTGCTGGCGGCGCTGCACCAGGCCGGGTTGACGACGCGGGATGTAAACATTGCCTACGTCAGCCCGCTCGACGCGCAAACCGCGTTTGCCAGCGGCCGTCTGGAGGCCTGGTCGGTGTGGTATCCCTTTGTCGGTCAGGCCACTTCCCGTGGCGCTCGCGTATTGGTGGACGGCGGCGCCTGGCCGGAAACCGGGCAGAACTTCACCCTGGCGAGCCTCAAGGCATTGGCCGACCCACAGCGCGCCGTTGAGGCCGGCGATTTGCTCGCCAGGCTCGCCCGCGCGCAAGCCTGGGCCACGGCCAACCCGGATGCGTGGGCGCAGGTGTTCGCGCAGACCACGCGGCTGCCGCTGACGTTGGTGCGCGATATGCTCGCCCATCAGCACCTGCGTTATGTGCCGATTGATCCAGCGGTCATCGCCTTGCAACAGCGCCTGGCCGACCTGTTCGCCGCCGAGCGGGTGATCCCGCGCCCGCTGGACGTCGGGCAGATCTTCGACACGCGCTTCAACACCGTTCTACCACCCAACTGATCCCTGTTTTCGACCTTGCCGGTGTGCCGCCGGCAGGGCTTCCTGCACCCGGAGAAAAGCCATGCACAGCACCACCCTCAAGCGCCAGAAGACCGGCCTGATCGGCGTCGACCACAGCCGCAGCGCCGGCGGCTACACCTTGTTCGCGCCGCAAACGGCGGACGGCAACGTGTTCCTGATCGACCTCGACGGCGAAGTCGTCCACCGCTGGAAGTTGCCCCAACGCCCGGGCCGCGACGCGGTCATCCTGGCCAACGGCAACCTCGGCTACAACGGCAACCACCCGGACTCCCCGGAGCTGTTCCCCGGCTGGTCGGTGTGGCACGGCGGTGCATTCAGTGAAGTCACTCCGGAAGGCGAAGTGGTGTGGCAGCACATCGACCTGCTGCACCACCACGATGCGCAATGGCTGGACAACGGCAACCTGCTGTACACCACCGTCGCGCCCCTCAGTGCGGAACTGGCCAGCCGCGTGGTCGGCGGCATTCCCGGCAGCGAGGCGGCGGGAGGGGTGATCTATGCCGATGTGGTCAAGGAAGTCGACCGCCAGGGCCAGGTGGTGTGGGAGTGGCGCAGCTGGGAACACCTGCGTCCCGAGGATTACCCCCTGCACGCGACGTTCGAGCGCTACCACTGGCCGATGACCAACGCGGTCTCGCCGGGCCGCGATGGCAAGGTCATCCTGAGCCTGCGCAGCGTGTCGTCGGTGATTGCCGTGCAACGTGGCAGCGGCGAGGTGCTGTGGCGCCTCGGTCACGACCTGGTGGCGCAGCAACACTGCCCGAGCGAGCTGGAAAACGGCAACATCCTGGTGTTCGACAACGGTATTTCCCGCCCGCACATCAGCATGCCGCACTCGCGCATCCTCGAAATCGACCCGCAGCAACAGCGCATCACCTGGCAATACGCCGATACCCCGGGCTACGCGTTCTTCACGCCGTTCATGGGCGGCGCCCAGCGCCTGCACAACGGCAACACCCTGGTGACCGAGGCCAACTTCGGGCGCTTGTTCGAAGTCACCCCGGCCGGTGAAGTGGTGTGGGAATACGTCAACCCGCACTTCGCCACCTACCCCGACGAGGCCTCCCGCCGCTACTTGCCGGGCGAAAACAACGCGATTTTTCGCGCACACCGCTACCAGCGTCAGGACCTTCCCTGGCTGCGCGACTGACCCGACCCCGCAACGATCACGCTCACGCAGGCCACGCGCAGCGAAGTATCGACTCATCCCAGACTTAAGGAACCACCGATGATTCTGCTTTATTCGCGCCCTTTGAGCGTGGCTGCACTGGGCGTTTGCGCGCTGATCCAAGGCCTGCCGGCAGCGGCCGAGACGTTACCCGAGCCCGCCGACACCGTGCTGCAAGCGGTGACGGTGGAGTCGCGCCGGCGCAGCGAAGACGCCCAGCACGTACCCGTGGCCATGAGCGTGCTCGGCGCACAAACCCTGGAGGAGCAACGCCTGTATCGCTTGCAGGACCTGCAGCAGGCGATGCCCAGCGTCAACGTGGCGTTTATGCATGCGCGCCAATCCAGCCTGTCGATTCGCGGGTTGGGCAACAACCCGGCCAGCGATGGCCTGGAGGGCAGCGCCGGGATCTACCTCGACAATGTGTACCTGGGACGGCCGGGCATGGCGGTGTTCGACCTGCTGGATGTCGAGCAGATCGAGCTGCTGCGCGGGCCCCAAGGCACCTTGTTTGGCAAGAACACCACGGCGGGCGTGCTGAACATCACCACGCGGCGCCCCACGTTTACCCCGCAGGGCAGCCTCGCCACGTCACTGGGCGATGACGGTTACGTACAGACCCAGGCGAGTCTTTCCGGTCCGCTCAATGACACCTTGGCCGGGCGGATCGCGCTGTATCGCACCCATGAAAACGGCTACGTCGAGAACCAATACAACGGCAACACCCTCGGCGGCGGGCAACGCCAGGGTTTTCGCACGCAGTTGCTGTTCCAGCCCAACGAAGATTTCAACCTGCGCTGGGTCGCCGACTACCACGAAGAAGACTCCAGCGCCGGCACCCGTTCGCTGTTCAGCACCGGGCCAACGATCAACGGCGTCAACCGCTACGAGCAGCGCGCCGCCGCCGTCGGCGCGACCCTGGTAAGCGGGCGGCGGGTCAACCTGGATGCGGACCAGAGCGTCAAGGTGTTCCAGGGCGGTACCTCGCTGGAAGCCAACTGGACCTTGCCCAGCGACTACACGCTGACTTCCATCAGCGCCTATCGCTGGTGGGATTTCACCCCGCGCAACGATGACGAACTGGACGTCGATGTCATGCACAACGTCGGTCAATCCGCGCGGGACCAGCAGTACTCCCAGGAACTGCGCCTGGCCTCGCCGGTGGGCGAACACTTTGACTATGTGCTGGGCGCGTATTACTTCCGCCAGGAGATGCGCAACACGGTGTTTACCGACTACGGCCCGCTGGCCGACACCTGGAACGGTACCGCCCAAGGCGCGCTGAACAATGTCAGCAGCGTGGGGCATGGCACGGTGGATACGGATAGCGTTGCCACGTTCGCCCAAGGCACCTGGCATTTGACGCCCAGCCTGGATTTCAGCCTTGGCGTGCGCGGCACTTATGAACGCAAACTGGCGCAGGTCACGCGCAACGCGCCGCTGGGCGGTGCTGCGGTCACGGGCGCAGCGGCGGGTGCCAGGGCCGGGCGGCTCGGCACGTATGACTCCGGGGACTTGAGCTTGTACAGCTTCGGCCCGTCGGCGCTGGCCAGCCTCGCCTGGCAGGTGGACGAGAACGTGCTGGCGTACGCGTCGTTGTCCCACGGCGAGAAGTCCGGCGGGGTCAACCTCAGTGTCGCCAGTGCGCCGGTGGCCGGGGCCGACTCGCTGTTGATCGGCAGCGAACGTGCCAACGATGCCGAACTGGGGGTCAAGACCACCTTGTTCGACCAGCGCCTGCTGCTCAACGCCAACCTGTTCTGGACCGTGGTCCACGGCTACCAGACCAACGCCTACGATGACGCCAACCTCACCAGTTACTTGACCAACGCGGGCACCGTTCGCAGCCGTGGCCTGGAAATGGACAGCAGTTGGCGGCCGCTGCGGGGCCTGACGGTCAACGTGAACGGTTCATGGAATGACGTGCGCTACCTGTCTTACGAGGACGCGCCATGCCCGGCCGAAGTCGCCTTGCGCCCAGGAGCACCCGCCGCCTGTGATTTGAGCGGGCACGCGGTGGTCGGGGCGTCGAAATGGATCTACAACACCAGTGCCAGTTATCAATGGCAGTTGAATAACGGCTTGCAGCCCTATGTGAACGGCAACTATGCGTGGCGCTCCCACGCGGTGGGTACGGTGGACGATTCGCGCGAAGCCCAATTGCCGGGTTACGGGTTGGTCAACCTGTCTACCGGGGTGCGGGGGAATTGGGGGGATGGGCAATGGGACGTGTCGCTATGGCTGAAAAATGCCTTCGACAAGACCTACTACACCACGCTGTGGAACTCGCCAAACGGAGCGTATACCGGGGTGCTGGGCACTCCGCGGACACTGGGTGCAACGGCGCGTTATGACTTTTAAGAAGGGGTGACGCGTGCCAACGGTGGCGGTGAGCCCAAGGCAGTAGGAGGGCATTCACCGCTTACCTGGCAGGTAAGGACTACTCTTTTACATCCATGAACTCTTTCGCCCACGCCACGTAGTTCTCGGGCAACGTGTAGGTGTGCGTCAGTTCGGTCGCGCTGAGGTTGGAAGTGCTGTGGGTCAGCTGGCGCTGGGCGCGCAGGCTGTCGTAGGTGGCTTTGATCGCCGCGAAGTAAGCGCCATGACCGGCCACCACCACACGTACGCCAAGGCTGGCCAGGCGGGCCGCGTCGTTCAGCTTTGGATTGCCGTAGGTCACCAGCATCAACGGCACGGTGAGGTGTTCGGCGATCCGCTCCAGGTGTTCGAAGTCGCTGACACCCACCATGCAGATACCATCCGCACCGGCTTTTTGATAGGCCAGGGTGCGCTCGATCACGGCTTCGGTGGGCAATACGCCGGCGTTGGTGCGGGCGATGATCGACAGCTCGGGGTCAACACGGGCTTCCAGGGCGGCGCGCACCTTGCCGATGCCTTCTTCGATGGAAATCAGGTCGGTGGATTTGCGCCCGAATTGCGCCGGCAGCAGGGTGTCTTCAATGGTCAACGCGGCCACGCCGGCACGCTCAAGTTCTTCGACGGTACGCATCACGTTGAGGGCGTTGCCATAGCCGTGGTCGGCGTCGGCAATGAACGGCAGTTGGGCGACGCGGCCGATGCGGGTGGCCTGCTCGACGAATTCACTCAGGGTGATCAGGGCAAAGTCGGGGGCTGCCAGGACTTGCAGGGAGGCGACGGAGCCGCCAAGGATGCCGACTTCGAAACCCAGGTCGGCGGCGATGCGGGCCGACATCGGGTCGAAGACAGAAGCGGTTTCAACGCACGCAGGCGTTGCCAGCAGTTCACGGAAATTACGGCGCAGGGCTGTGTGGGACTTTTTCGGCATGATCTTTCCTGGTGGGGCCATTGACTGCATACGATCAATGCCTATGGGTGGACGTGTGAGATTACCATGTAGGAAAAGGTAGGATTATGACGTTTAAGAATGGCCCATGCGCAATTCACATAGGGTGCTGCACCGTTTCAGCAGCGTGTGAGTGAGTGGCGCCAATAAACATATACATCGCCGGCACCATAAACAGCGTGAGCAAGGTGCCAATCGACAGCCCGCTGAAGATCACCAGGCCCATGTCATGCCGCCCGGCAGCCCCGGCCCCCGAGGCCCAGACCAGCGGCGCCACGCCCAGCACCATCGCGGCGGTGGTCATCAGGATCGGGCGCAAGCGCACCGCCGCCGCTTCTTCAATCGCCTCACGTTTGCTGCGGCCGGCCCGTTGCAGTTCGTTGGCGAATTGCACGATCAAGATGCCGTGCTTGGTAATCAAGCCCAGCAGCGTCACCAGGCCGACCTGGGTGTACACGTTGATCGAGGCGAAGCCCATGGTGATGAACGCCAGCGCGCCAAACAGGGCGGGTGGCACGGAAAAGAGGATCACCACCGGGTCGCGAAAGCTCTCGAACTGGAAGGCCAGCGCCAGGTAGACGATCAGGATCGAAAACAGCAACAGGCCGACAAAACCACCGGATTCCTGGATGAACTGCCGGGATTCACCGGCGAAATCCGAGGTGTAGCCCGACGGCGCGATGCTGTTGAGGATCGCGTTCAGCTTGCCCAGCAGTTCGCCTTGGGCGACGCCACTCACGCCGGCCAGGGTCGCCGAGTTGAGTTGCTGGAAGTGGTTGATCGACTCCGGCTGCGTCGAGGTTTCGATATGCGCCACGGTGCGCGCCGGGATCATTGCGCCGGCCGGTGTGCGGATGTAGTAGTCGAGAATCTGCTCCGGGTTGAGGCGGTCCACCTGCAATACCTGAGGAATCACTTTGTACGAGCGCCCGGCGGTGGAGAAGTAGTTCACGTAGTTGCCGCCCAAGGCGGCGGACAGCGCGGCGCCGACGTCGGCCTGGGTCATGCCGAGGGCGGCGATTTTTTCCCGGTCGACCACCAGCCGCGCCTGTGGCTTGTCCAGTTTCAGGTCCATGTCGGCAAACCAGAACAGCTGTTGTTTCTGCGCCTCGGCCATCACCGCCTGGGCGACTTCGTTGAGGTTTTCCACGGAGTCGGTGGTGGTGATCACGAACTGCACCGGCAAACCCTGGGCGCCCGGCAGTGACGGCAACGGGAACGCCGCGATGGTTGCGCCCGGCACCTGGTTCCATTTTTGCTGCAAGTCCAGGATCAGCTCGGCCTGGGAGCGTGTACGGTCGCCCCAGGATTTGAGCAGCACGCCGCCGAGGCCCTGGTTGAGCGCTGGCAGGCCAGTGAGCTGGAACATTTGCGCGTATTCAGCCTCTTTGTTGGCGATCTGGAAGGCTTGGTCGGCAATGCGTTCCATCTGCTGGGGCGAGGCGGTCGGCGGGCCTTTGATCTGCATGAACACCAGGCCCTGGTCCTCGGTGGGCGACAGTTCGCTCTTGGCCGTCATGCCGCTGGCGGCCACCAGCAGGAACAGGACAAAGCCAAAGGTCACCAGCACCGGCCAGATATCCAGGCCGCCAGACAAGATGCGGTGATAGCGCCCGCGCAGCCAGTCAAAATAACCGTCGAGGCGCCGGGCGAAGCGGCCTTCCTCCTGGCCGGGCTTGAACAGGCGCGAGGTCATCATCGGCGACAGGGTCAGCGCCACCACGGCGGAAACGGTCACCGCGCCGGCCAGGGAGAAACAGAACTCCTTGAACAGCGCCCCGGTCAGGCCACTGCGCAGGCCGATGGGCACGTAGGCGGCCACCAGCACCACGGTCATCGCCAGGATCGGCCCGCCCAACTCCCGCGCCGCCACCAGCGCGGCCTCCAATACGCCTTTGCCTTCCTCCTTGATATGCCGGTCGACGTTTTCCACCACGATAATCGCGTCATCCACCACCAGCCCGATCGCCAGCACCAGGGCGAGCAGGGTCAGCAGGTTGATGGAGTAACCCAGCAGGTACATCACAAAGAACGTCCCGACCAGCGACAGCGGGATCGCCACCAGCGGCACAATCACTGCGCGGAAGGAGCCGAGGAACAGGTAGATCACCACCGAGACAATCACCATGGCTTCGGCCAGGGTTTTCACCACCTCGACAATCGAGGTGTTGATGAAGGCCGTGGAGTCATACACGATCTCGCCGCGCACGCCCGCAGGCAGTTGCGCTTGCAGCTCGGGGAAGGCCTCGCGCACGCTGTCGGCGACGGTCAGGATGTTCGCGCTGGGCGCCACCTTGATACCGATGAACACCGAACGCTTGCCGGAAAATGCCACGCTGCTGTCGTAGCTTTCGGCGCCAAGGGTGACGTTGGCCACGTCCTCCAGGTGCACCAGGGCGTCGCCTTTTTGCTTGATCACCAGCTGCTTGAATTCGTCCACCGTGTGCAAGTCGGTGCCGGCGGTGAGGTCCACCGTGACCGTTTGCCCACGGGTGGAACCCACGGCGGACAGGTAGTTGTTGTTGGCCAGGGCGGTGGCCACATCCTGCGCGGTGACGTTGTGCGCCGCCAGCTTGTCCGGGTCCAGCCAGGCGCGCAGGGCGAATTGGCGCCCGCCGAGGATCTCGGCGGTTTGCACGCCCTGCACCGAGTCCAGCTTGGGCTTGACCACGCGCACCAGGTAATCGGTGATGTTGTTGGTGGGCAGCGTGTCGCTGTAGAAGCCCAGGTACATGGCGTCGGTGGTTTGTCCGACGGCCACGGTGAGCACCGGTTCCTGGGCCTGCGCCGGCAACTGGTTCTTCACCGAGTTGACCTGGGTGTTGATCTCGGTGAGCGCCTTGCTGGCGTCGTAGTTCAGGCGCAGGGTCGCGGTGATGGTGGACACGCCGGTGATGCTGGAAGACGACAGGTAGTCGATGCCCTGGGCCTGGGCGATCGCCGACTCCAGCGGCTGGGTGATGAAGCCGGCGACGGTGGACGCGTCGGCGCCGTAGTAGGCGGTGGTGATGGTGACCACGGTGTTTTCGGTGCGCGGCCATTGGTTGACCGGCAATTCAAAGATCGAGCGCAGCCCCAGGATCAGGATGAACAGCGAGACCACCACGGCCCAGACCGGCCGATGAATAAAGGTGTCGGTAAATTTCATGGCGCACCCTTAGTGTTCTTGGGGAGTCGGGGCGGGGTCGTTCAAGGGCGCGGCGCTGTTGTCGATCTTCACCGGCGAGCCATTTTTCAGCTTCATCTGGCCGCTGGTGATCAACAGGTCGCCTTCCTTCACCCCGGACACAATCGCCACTTGATCGCCACGGGTCGGGCCGGTCTTGATAAAGGTCTGTTGCGCCGTGAGCACTTCTTCGCCCTTGTCGTTCTTGCTCGCCGTGGCGATAAACACGGTGGTGCCGTAAGGGTTGTAGGTCACCGAGGTCTGCGGCACGGTGAGGTAGCGCTGCGGGCTGCCGGCGTTGACCACGGCGCGGGCAAACATGCCCGGCACCAGGCTTTGCTTGGGGTTGGCGACGGTGGCTTCGACCGTGACGTTGCGCGTGGTCGCATCGAACTGGGTGTCGAGGGTCGTGATGCGCCCGGTGAAGGTCTGATTGGACAGGCCGTCCGCCGTCACCGCGACGGTTTGCCCGATGGCGATGGCTTCCAGTTGGGTCTGCGGCACGGTGAAGTCGATGTAGATGGGATCGAAGGTTTGCAGCGTGGCGATCTTGTCGCCGGGGTTGAGGTACTGGCCGGGGTTGACGCCTGTAATGCCGATGCGCCCGGCAAATGGGGCGCGGATGGACTTTTTCTCCACCAGCGCGCGTTGTTGTTCGGCGGCGGCGAGCTTGGCCTTCAGGTCGGCAGTGTCGCTGTCCACCAGCGCCTGGGACACCGCGTTGACCGCCAGTTGCGCCTTGTCCCGCTTGAGCACGATGGCGGCCAGGTCGGCGGTGGCTTCCAGCGCGTGCAACTGGGCGATGTCGGAGTCGGCGTTCAATTGTACGAGCAGCGCCTGGGCCGCCACTTCCTGCCCGGGCTTGAAACCCATTGTGCGCACGATGCCGCCGACTTCGGTGGTCACGTCCACGCCGCGCACGGCCTTGATCGAGCCCACGGCGGTGACGCTGGGCTGCCAGTCTTCCAACGGCACGTGCAGGGCGGTGACCACGGCGGCGGGCATGGGCTGTTTGGATTGGGCGATCAGCGCAGAGATCTGCACGAATTTCACCCCGGCAATGATCGCGACAATCACCAGTACCACCACGACCATGATCAGCATGGGCCGCCACAGCCGCCGCTTGCGCGGGGCCGGGGGCAGGGGAGAGGCAGTCTGGACGTCGGCCATGGGGGTTCTCGCTGTATCAAGGAGTCGGTTCAGTCGCCGCCGTGTGGGCCGGCCGGAGTTCTTGCCAGGTGGGCAAGCCGAAGCGGTCCGGGCGGCCTGCGGTGGCGGGGTCTACGTCGCTGCGGTTCCACCAGCCGCCGCCCAGGGCCTGGAACAGCGCCGTGGTGTCGCTGTACCGCGCCGCCTGCGCGCGCACCCGCGCCAGCACGGTGTTCTGGTAGGTCTGCTGGGCCGTGAGCAGGTTGATATAGGCCACGGCGCCGAGCTTGAACTGGGCTTGCACCAGGTCCAGGTTGGCTTGCGCCGAGCGCTCGGCCACCACCTGTTGGTTGAGCGCATCGGCATCGGCTTGCAGGGCGCGCAGGGCGTTGGCCACATCCTGGAACGCGATAAGCACGGTGCCGCGATAGCGCGCGGCCGACTCGTCATAGGCGGCCACGGCAGCGCGCTTGCGGTGTTCCAGCGCGCCGGCATCGAAGATCGGTTGGGCAATCGCCCCGGCCAGGCTCCACACGCCGGTGCCGGCCGAAAACAGCTGAGTCCCGCTGGCCACCGTGGAACCCAGCGACCCGGTAATGCTGAACTGCGGCAGCTGGTTGGCCACGGCCACGCCGATATAGGCACTGGCCTGATGCAACTGCGCCTGCGCCGATTGCACATCGGGGCGCTGGCCGACGAGGGCCGAGGGCAGGCTGACCGGCAATTCCTGCGGCAAGTGCAGGGACGCGAGGTTGAACGCCTCGCCACGGTCCTGGTTGGGAAACCGGCCCAGGTAGGCCATCAGCTGGTTGCGGGTTTGCGCCAACTGCTTTTGCAGCGGCGGCAAGGTCGCGCGGGTTTGCGCCAGGCTGGTTTGCTGGGTGAGCACGTCGGTATTGCCGATGGCGCCGAGCTGGCGCTGGGCCTGCAACAGGTCGAGCTGGCCGCTTTGCAGGCGGATGATTTCTTCGGTGGCGGCGACCTGATCGCGCACGGAGGCCAGGTTGATCGCGGTGTTGACCACGTTGGCGGTCAAGGTCAGGTAGGTCGCTTCCAGCTGGAAGCGTTCGTACTCGGCCTGCGCCGTGCTGGACTCGATTTGCCGGCGGGTGCCGCCGAACACATCCGGGGCGTAGGACACGCTCAATGACGCCGAATTGATCGTGAGGATCGGTGACGACGGGCTGCCGGTCTGCACCCCGGAGAGTTTCTCGCGGGTTTTCGACGCGTTGGCGCTGACGGAGGGAAACAGCGACGCCTGATCGGCGTAGACCAGCTCGTTGGCTTGTCGTAACGCGGCTTGGGCGGCGCTGACATCCGGGTTGGCGCGCAAGGCTTCTTCGACCAACGCATTGAGTGCGGGTGAGCGGAACAGCGTCCACCATTGCCCGGGGATATCCAGGCCGGCGACCAGCCGTTGTGCCGCGCCGCCGGCGTCGATGTCGGCGTGCGCGGTGCTGGTCAGGTTTTCTTTTGTATAGCCCGCGCCTGCGGGTACGTCGGGGCGCTGGAAGTCAGGGCCGACGGTGCAGGCGGCGAGGGCGAGGCACAACAGGCTCAAGGGGGCCAGGCGAGAGGCTTGTCGAGGGAGGCCGATCTGCATCAGGCGGGCTCGCTGAAAAGGACACGGGAAAACCGGGTTCAAATCAGTGTAGGTGGTGCCGGGCACTGCGCAATGTGCCGCGGGGTGCGCTGATGATGAAAATGCATTAGGCGCATTATTATAGAATTACGTTATGCATTATGGGTATTTTACACGCCGCGATTCTGGCCTCATCGTAGCCCACCTTGTGAATACTGCCGAGACCGCGCGCGCGGATCGACCTGACCTGCCCGAGAAGGCATCTGGAGATTGATGTGCGTTACCTGACAACACTGGCGGCGGCCCTGGCTGGCGCGTTGCTGAGCCTGACGGCCCAGGCGCAGACCCTGACCGTCGGCGACCAGAGCTACAACGCCCAGGCCGTCATGGAGGCCGCGGGGGTGCTGGATAACCTGCCCTATACCCTGGAGTGGAAACAATTTACCGCCGGTTCGCCGGTGGCCGAGGCGCTGAACGCCAACAGCCTGGATATCGGCTTGCTCGGCGATGCGCCGGTGCTGTTCCTCGGGGCTTTGGGCGCGCCGATCAAGGTGATTGCCGTCACTCGGCAGAATCTCGAGGGGGTGGCGATCCTGGTGAAAAAGGAGTCATCGATCCATAGCCTCGCGGACCTGGCCGGCAAGCGCGCGGCGATCTGGAAAGGCTCCTGGAGCCAACAACTGCTGCTGACCGCACTCGACAAGGCTGGGGTTGCTCGGGATTCGCTGGAGTTCCGTTACCTCAGTGCGTTGGATGCCTCCCATGCGCTGGAAGGCGGCTCGGTGGACGTCATCGCCACCTGGGAACCCTACGTCACCCAGCAGGAGCGCCAAGGCGCGCGGGTGCTGGCAACGGCTGACGGCTTGATCCCGGCCCAGAGCTACATCGCCGCCAATGCCAAAGCGGTGGACACCAAACGCGCGCAGATCAGCGATTTCCTGCAACGCCTGAAAAAAGCCCGCGACTGGACACGCCTGAACCCGGCCAACGCCGACGCGTATGCGGATGCCTGGGCCAAACGCACCCGCGCCGACGCCGACATCGCCCGCGCCTGGTTTGCCCGCGCGCGCACGACCGTAGAACCGGTCACCGCCCAGTCGCCGGTGGACGCGCAAAAGACCGTGGACTTTTTCGCCAGTGAAGGCCTGGTCAAGTCCTACGCCGCCGCCAGCCTGTTCGACGCCTCCTTTGCCGGCGCCTTACAGCCCGCCGTCGCCAAAACCCAGCCCTGAACGCCGCAAGGAACACCCCACACATGAGCAAACGACAGCTGAAACTCGGCGCCCTGACCATGGGCTGCGGCGGCCCGGGCCGGCACAACCTGTGGCTTGACCCGCAATTGCCGGCCGATGCCAGCGTCAACGTCGACTGGTACATCGACATCGCCCGCCAGGCCGAGGCGGCACTGTTTGACCTGATGTTTATCGTCGACAGCCAGTTCATCACCCCGGGCTCGCCATCTCATTATTTGAATCGCCTGGAACCGCTGACGCTGCTGTCCGCGCTGGCGGTGAGCACGCGGCATTTGGGCCTGGTGGGTACCCTGACGACGTCCTACAACTCACCGTACAACGTCGCACGGCGACTGGCCTCCCTCGACCTCATCAGCAAAGGCCGCGCCGGCTGGAACGTCGTCACCAGCGGCGATGCCGGCACAGCGGGCAACTACAGCCGTGACGAGCACTACGACTACGACACACGCTACGGCCGCGCGGCCGAACACGTGCAAGTGGTGCAAGGACTGTGGAACTCCTACGAAGACGATGCCTTTGTGCGTGACCGCGCCACCGGCCAATTCTTCGACCCGAGCAAACTGCACAGCCTGGATCACAAAGGCGAGCATTTCTCGGTGGTCGGCCCGCTGAACATCCAGCGTTCGCCCCAGGGCCAGCCGGTGATCTTCCAGGCCGGCGACTCCGAGCAAGGCCGCGACCTCGGCGCCGCCACGGCGGACGTCATCTTCACTCACGCCGCGAGCATCGAACAGGGCCAGGCGTTTTACCGGGATATAAAGGGCAGGGCGGTGCAACACGGCCGCGAGCCATCACAGTTACTGGTGATGCCCGGCGCCGAAATCTATGTGGGGGACAGCGACGCCCACGCGCGGGAAATCGAGCAGCATTACCATCAGGTCGACCATAGTTTTGAACTGGCACTGAAGGAATTCGGGCGCAATTTTGGCTGGCATGATTTCAGCCAATACGATTTGGATGCGCCGTTTCCCCAGGAGAGTTTGGAGGCCGCGCGCAGCAGCTTCTTCACCGCCGCTAAGCGGATTGCCGATCAGGCGCGGGAGAAAGGCTTCACCTTGCGCCAAGCAGTGGAGTTTGGCCGACAACTGCGCCCGGGCGCGTTCGTGGGCTCGGCGGAGACCGTCGCGCAGAAAATCGCCGATTGGTTCGAGGCGCGGGCGGTGGATGGGTTCAACATCTATATAGGGCATCCGGAGCAGTTCAGCCGGTTCACGCAGGAAGTCATTCCGTTGCTGCAAGCGCGTGGGGTGTATCGCACGGCGTATGAAGGCACGACCTTGCGCGAAAGCCTGGGGTTGGCAATTCCACGGTTCGGCTAGGCAGAAATCGGGGTAGAGTGGGCGCCAATTTTCCACTTGTTGTTTGCCGCATGAATCGTCCGCTGTTTGTTGCGCTTGATGGGCCCAAGGGGACCGGGAAAACCACGTTGCTGGAGGCGGTTACGCGAGAACTGCGGGCCCAGGGCAAGAAGGTTATCCGCCTGTGTGAGAAAAAGAGTGATCCCTTCAGGGGGGAAACCATGGCGCTGGTGAACAAGCTCGCCAGAGATCCGAGCCGGGCGTTGGAATGGGCGGTGTGTGAGCGACTGGCGGAGAGTCGGGCTTGGATCTCCGAGAATGTGCTGGTCAAGCAGCCGGCTGACAGCATTATCTTGATTGATCGTTGGTACCCGTCGGATGCGGCGTTTCGCAGGTTGGTGCCGTTTGCGCAGATTTTGCAGTTGAATCTGGAACGAGGGGTGCGGGTGCCGGATTTGCATGTGGGGGGTGGTGACGGAGCCTGAGTTGTCATGGGCACGGGCGGCAGCGCGTCGGCGTGGGTTGGGGAGCACGGTGATTAACACGGTGGATGAACAGGTGGCTTGTACTGAAGCGTTTGAGGGGGCGGTTTTGGAGCAGGGGTGGGTTTTGTGTAGGAATGAAGGAACAATTGGTGAGGCAACGATGGCTGTGGTTTCGCAGATTGATAACGTCCTTTGATACTCATCACACATTAAGGATAAACATCAATCGAATATGCCTAGTCTTACCTCTGATACCGATTTCATGCGGCTTGCTCTTGCCCAAGGGCGCTTAGCCTTACCAGATTGCCTTCCAAACCCACCAGTAGGTTGCGTGCTGGTAAGGGACAACGTGGTGATAAGCCAAGGCTATACACAGGCGCCTGGGCTCCAACACGCGGAAGCGATGGCGTTAAGCCGATTCACGGATTGCCGCTCCGGGGTGACTGCATTTGTCACGCTTGAGCCATGCTCTTTTCATGGCCGAACGCCGTCATGCGCTTTGGCATTGATAAACAGCGGGGTCGAGAAAGTGTTTGTTGGAGTGCTTGATCCCGATCCGAGAAATTCGGGAACGGGGATAAGGATGCTACAAGATGCAGGCATTACAGTCGTTGTCGGCTTACTGTCGGACCAAGCAGCTGAAGACTTGACTGATTTTTTGGTAAGTCATTGCGGAGGATCGTCGGATCGCAACGATCAGTAAATCTTTAAGTGACACCTATGATATGATCCTTGATTTAACATAATATACATTATGCGTAACACCATATACACCCATCAGGGTCGTGGCAGGCCAGATTTCAAATCTCGCAGAGCCTATTTTCCCTCTACCAATGGCAACCCCCGCAATCCTCATCTTTACTCGCTTCACGGACGCCATCACCTCATGAGGCTTTGCATGAAGCAACTCGCCGCTGTGCTTTTATCTTCGTTGCTGTTGTCGGCTTGTGATGTCAGCTTCAACAAGAACCCACCCAAGGTCATTGAGTCCGAACCGGCCACCGAACAACAACAGCGCGATGTGTTCAACGCTACGGTCGAGTTTTTACGCCTGCTCGATTCAGGCAGTGTCGATCAGACTTGGCCGGTTGCCAGTCCGCTGCTTAAAGCGACGACGTCCGAGACGGTCTGGACTAGCGGGATCAAGGCCATGCGCGTTGGGCTCGGTACGTTTGTGGAGCGTGATTCCGCGCAGATCGGTTTCACGAGCCAGATGCCAGATGCTCCGGCTGGCAGTTATGCGGTGGTTGAGTGTGTCACCACGTTCAGCAGCGGGCCCGCAACGGAAAAAGTGGTGCTTCGCGAGGATGACGGCCAATGGCGTGTGGCCGGTTATTCCGTCAACAAACGCCTGTTCAGCCTCGGTGACAGGGACAAGAAAGCGCCCTGACCTGCCTGCTCTGATATTCAATATAATTATAACTAAACTAAATAGTCATTTAGTTTAGTTATATGTTAAGCCCCAACCTACAAACGAAACCGATCCACCGACTGCGAAAGCTCCCCCGCCAACGACGACAACTCGTCCGTGGTCGACGCCGTCGCTGCAATCACCCGGCTGTTACTCTCCGACATGCCCGCAATCATCTCCACCTGGTGCGCAATCTCATTGCTGGCCAGGCTCTGCTCGCCAATCGTGCGGGAGATGTCGTTCACCAATTCCGTGGTGTTCAACGTGGCTTGCAGGATCTCGCGGATCGCCCGTTCGACTTCGGCGGTCACGGCCATGCCTTTGTCCACTTGAGCCACGCCCTCCTCCATGCTGGTCACCGCTTCCCGGGTGTTTTGCTGGATGCGCCCGACCATGCTGGCGATTTCCTGGGTTGATGCGCTGGTGCGCCCGGCCAGGCTGCGGACCTCGTCGGCGACCACGGCGAAACCGCGCCCTTGTTCACCGGCGCGGGCGGCCTCGATTGCGGCGTTCAGGGCCAGTAGATTGGTTTGGTCGGCGATGCCTTTGATCACCTGGATGATGCTGAAGATCGCCTCCGACTCCTTGTCCAGCGTGCGGATAACCTGGGCCGACTGCTGCGCCGAGCGGGCGATGCCATCCATGTCACTGACGACCTGGTGGATCACCCGGCCACCGTCCTTGGCCAGGGTTTCAGCCTGATTGGCCATCGCCAGTGCGCGGCCGGCATGGCGGGTGATTTCTTCGATGCTGGCGGTCATTTCGCTGGCCGCTGCGGCCATGGTGCTCGCGGCCGCGCTTTGTTGCTGGCTGCTGCCGGCCACTTCATGGCAGCCATGGCTCAGTTGCTCGCTCTTGCCATTGACGCCATGGGCGTTGCTGCGCACCACTTCGATCATGCCGCGCAAGTCGCGCTGCATGGTGGCGAGGCTGCGGATCAGCGCACTGGCTTCGTCCTTGCGCGCGGGCTCGACAATCGGTTCGCTCAAATTGCCACGGGCGATGCTGGCGGCAATGCGACTGGCTGTCTGCAACGGGCCCATGATGCTCAGGATGACCCAGCGGCCTTGCGCCAGCAGCAACAACAGGCTGGCGATCAATACCGCGCCCAAGGTGAAGTTGGCGTTCGCAATGGTCTGCCGTGTGCCCGCGCTGGTCTGCTGGGTGTTGCGTTCGATCAGTTCGCTGAGGCTCGCCATTTGATCTTCAAGCTGGCTGAAGGCGCTGTTAAAGGTCGTCAATTGTTCGCGGGCGGCCTCGGGATCATTCAGGGCCAGGGCAACAATGCGCTCGCCAGTGCTGATGTAGGTCTCGAGGCTGGGTTTGATTTTTTCCAGGTTTGTCTTGAGCGTATCGTCGAGCGGCAACTTGAGGTTGTCCGCCAAAACCTCGCGAAAGTGCTCGGCGTGTTCCTGCAAGGCGCTGTTGACTTCAGCTGTTGTGCTGGTGCTTTTGCCCAGCCCGACCAACATGGCCGACAACACATCGGCACGCAGGGCGTCGTGCATCATGTCGGCTTCCATGTGGTTGCGCAGTACGGTCATGCTCACTTCGTTGTCTTGCACGGCGTGGCCCATCCGCGTGTTTCCCACGTAACTGGCCAGGCTCATGATCAGCGCCGTGACCAACCCGGTGGCAATCAATAGCATCAAGCGAAGTTTGATCGTCATGCTGGTATCCCCATGCCTGGCTGCCAGTTGGGCTGCGCCTGTACCGTTATCGGCAGCAACTGTCTGTTATTGAAGCCCAAGTTTGCGGATGTGCACGAATCCCTTAAGCTGACCGCCCCTTGCTCCACGCGGAACTGCCCATGTCTCGAAGCATCGCCCACCTCGCCCTGTTACTGGGCTTGATCACGGCTGTCGGCCCCTTCGCCATCGACATCTACCTGCCTGCCCTGCCCACCCTCGGCGCCAGCCTGCACGCCTCGCCGGCAGCGGTGCAGATGAGCCTGACGGTGTTCTTCATGATCATTGGCGTGTGCCAGCTGTTCTACGGGCCGATCAGTGATGTGTTCGGGCGCAAGCCACCCATTTATGCCGGGCTGGTGATCTTTGCGATAGGCAGCGTGGGCTGCGCGTTGGCGCCGACCATCGAAGTGCTGATCGGCTTTCGCGCCGTACAAGCGTTTGGCGCCTGTGCCGGGATGGTGATTCCCCGGGCGATTGTGCGCGACCTGTACACCGGCCACGAAGCCGCGCGTCTGATGGCGTTGCTGATGCTGGTGATGAGTGTGTCGCCGATTCTGGCGCCATTGGCCGGCAGCCTGGTGATTTCGATCTGGAGCTGGCGCGAAGTGTTTGCCGTACTCGCCGTGGTGGCCGTGGCGTGCCTGGTGATGACCGTCGTGCAACTGCCCGAAACCCATCCGGCCGAGCGGCGCCTGGGGAAAAACCTGGGCAATGCGTTTGGCAGCTACGGCGCGCTGCTGCGTGATCCGGTGTTTACCGGCCTGGCGGTGGTCAGCGGCTTCGGGCTGGCCACGTTCTTTGTGTTTATCGGTAGCGCGCCGTTTGTGTACATCGAATATTTCGGCCTGACGCCCACGCAATTCAGCCTGTGCTTTGCCCTGAACGCGGCATCGTTCTTTGCCATGAGCCAACTGACTGCACGCCTCAGCGCGCGCTTTGGGTTGGCACCGTTGATTCGCGGGTCGGTGATTGCGGTGACGGTGTTCCTGGCCGCACTGGCAATCACCACCGCGTGGATCGATAGCCTGGGCCTGATGATGACGCTGCTGTTTATAGGTTTCGGGTTCCTCGGCCTATTGCTGCCAGCGGCCGGGGTGTTGTCCCTGGAGGATCATGGCGCGGTGGCGGGTTCGGCGTCGGCGTTGCTGGGGGCGATCCAGATGATCGTGGCGGCGGTGTCGATGACGGTCGTCGGTGTGTTCGCTGACCATACGCCGGCGCCGATGTTGATTGGCATCGCGCTGTGTGCGGTAGCGGCGATGCTCACCACGCTGTGGACGTTGCGTCGTTTGCCGGCGCATCTGGCGAGTGTGCCGCCCTCCTCCTGATCATGCACAAATCCCTGAGGGAGTGGGCTTGTGTGGGAGCTGGCTCCCACATTTAGTTCTTCATTCCTTCAGCAGAGCTGCGGTGCTCACCTACAAATCAAACCGATCCACCGCCCGCCGCCGCTCATTGTCCTCGCGCACGTCATAGCTCGCCGTGGTCTGGATATTGGTGTGGTGCGCCAGTTTCTGCGCAATCGACAGGTCATGTTCTTCAATCACCCGCGTGATAAACGAGCGGCGGAAGTCATGGGGCATGATCTTCACCCCCACCTGTTCACCGCGCTGGCGGGCGATGTAGTAGATCGCATGCTTGGTAATGCGCTCGCGGGTGATGTGGCTGCCACGGCGAATGCGGTTGAACAGGAAGCTGTCGTCCTGCTCGCCTTCCTTGAGGTGTTCGCGGCGAAAATCCAGCCAGGCCTGTAACTTGGCAAAGGCCCAGGCCGGGGCGTATTTGATCAACTCTTTATTGCCTTTGCCGATCACCCGCAAGCTGCGTTCTTCGAAGTTGATCTGCGCCAGGTCGAGGTTGACCGACTCCGATTTGCGCATGCCCGAGCCGTACAGGATGCCGATCACCGCGGCATCGCGCAGGCCCTGGGGGCGTGGGTCGGCGGCGCAGACGTCCATCATTTCGCGGATCAAGGTGCGACGCAGGTTGCGGCCCTGGCTCAGGCGTGTGCCCGGCGCGGCCTTGACCGTGCGCATGCGCAGCAGGTGTTCCTGGCTGATCAGGCTGAGGCGCCAGGCTTCATTCATCACCCCGCGCACGGCGTTGACATACAGCGATGAGGTGTTCGGCGCATAGCCGTCCTCGCGCAGGGCGGCGACCAGGGCGATCACGTGTTCGGGCTGGAGCAGGTGCCAGTCGATTTCTTCGAGGTTGATGTCCTCGAAGCCCAGGCGGTCGGCAGCATCCTGCAGTACGTAGCGCATGGTCAACTGGCTGGAGGGCGCCAGGCGAGTGAGGTAGAGGGTCAGCGGGTTGCGGATGGACTCGGTCAAAATAGATCAGCCTTTGGATTAAATATCTCGAACAAGCCTTTGTTTAATCGAGATATTTAGTGAATTGGCGAAGGCCGAGTCTAACGCAGGAATGGCGTGGGCACAAAATCAGGGTGCCGTGTCATCGTCCTCCACCGGGTCTTGCGGTTGGGTCTGGGTCTGACTCCATTCGGTGTCCTGCTTCTGCATCAGGGCGAACCAGTGCTGGCGCATAAAGGTCAGGTACGCCTCCGGCGCCTTGGCGAAGTCTTTCTCTTCGCTGTAGCAACCCGGCAACGGCAATTCGGTGCCCTGCTCCTTGTACTGGCTGACCAGCGCCTGTTGCGCAGCAACGCTGCAATCCTTGGGCAGCGGCATGCCACGCAGGGCGCCCGCGTCTTCGTCCCACCAGCTGGCGCCATAACGGTCGACGCCGCGCAGGCGGTATTTCTGTGACTTGCCCACGTGCATGATCAGCTTGAATTCATTGGGGCTCACGTCACTGGTGCAGGTGCGCGAATAGCCCACGGTGGCCTGGGTGATGCCATCGCCGGACAGGTCGGTGACCTTGGTCGCGGCCCGGTCAAAGCGCAGCGAGGCGTCAAACTCGCAATGCTGCACGTCGTCGTAGAGCATCCACACGCGCTTGGGACGGTTGCCATCGATCAGGTATTGGGCCGCATAGACAAACGCGGACTGGGTGCCATCGTCATCGCGCTCGCTGACCTGTTCGGCGAGCACCAGCAGGTTTTTGCCCTGGTGGTCGTCCCAGGTATAAGCGGCGATCTGCTTGCCGCGCACTTCCACGCCGTCCGGCACCTGGTCGATGCTGGTGAGCGCTATTCCATCATCGGCCCGCACCGCTGTGACACACGCCACGGTCATCATCAACCCCATCAACACTGGCCGTAAAAGCTGCACGCTATTCATCCGATTACCCTGGCAAGAGGGGGCTTACTTTACCGGCACTTGCCGGGTCTTGCAGAGAAGATTCTTCAATTAATGGCATTGTGCAGGGTTTAAACGAATGCCCTGCTCAAGCGCCTGATCATGTAGCTGAACCCTGGCTGTCTACCTGTCAAATAAACGAGTTTTTCATCTGCCTTTCATATTCGTTCAACATTTTTACGCTTAATCTTGGCCCCATGACTTGAGAACGAACCGCGTCTTCCCCGACTAACCTGTTGATTACGCTTTACCTTTACTCGTTTTGAGCTTTACTCAACACGCCTCCATGGAAGACCACATTGCCCATCTCAGGAAAGTCGAATGAATAATCGCCACTCCACGCTTAGTTTAATCAGGTAAGGCGTCAACCGCCCCTGACGACCGCTGTTTTCACGCTCCAAGTTGCGCTAACCCCGAGGTCTTGAATCTTTGAAACCCTACCCTATTCATTGCGTGTCGATCGTTATCCCGGTCTACAACGAAGAAGAAAGCCTGCCTGAATTGCTGCGTCGCACCACCGCAGCCTGCAAGCAACTGGCCTACGAATACGAAATCATCCTGGTGGATGACGGTAGCCGCGACCAGTCCGCGCAAATGCTCGAAGACGCCGCCGCCGAAGACGGCAGCCACGTGGTGGCGGTGATCCTCAATCGCAACTACGGCCAGCACGCGGCGATCATGGCCGGTTTCGAGCAGTGCCGGGGCGAAGTGGTGATTACCCTCGACGCCGACCTGCAGAACCCGCCGGAAGAAATCCCGCGCCTGGTGGAGCAAGCCGCCCTCGGTTACGACGTGGTGGCTACCGTGCGCAACAACCGCCAGGACTCGGCCTTCCGCCGCTGGCCGTCGCGCCTGATCAACCTGGCCGTGCAGCGTTCCACCGGCGTGGCCATGACCGACTACGGCTGCATGCTGCGCGCGTACCGCCGCACCATCGTCGATGCCATGCTCGCCTGCCGTGAGCGCAGCACCTTTATCCCGATCCTGGCCAACGGTTTTGCGCGCCACACCACGGAAATCCTCGTGCACCACGCCGAGCGTGAACACGGTGAATCCAAATACAGCGCCATGCGCCTGATCAGCCTGATGTTCGACCTGCTCACGTGCATGACCACCACCCCGCTGCGCCTGCTGTCCATCGTCGGCTTCAGCCTCGCCGGCCTGGGTGTGCTGTTTGCACTGGCGTTGATCGTCATGCGCCTGGCCTTTGGCGCCCAATGGGCCGGCGACGGCATGTTCGTGCTGTTTGCGGTGCTGTTCGTGTTCACCGGTGGCCAGTTCATCGGCATGGGCCTCTTGGGTGAATACCTGGGCCGCATGTACAGCGATGTGCGCGCCCGCCCACGCTTCTTTATCGAAAAAGTGCTGCGCAACACCCCGGCAGCACCGGCGCCAGTCGTCATTGTTGACGGCCTGGTGTCCTCCCACACCACTTCTACTTCTCCTTCCGATCAGGTTTCGTCATGAATTCAAAAGCCGTTGTCTTCGCCTACCACGATATTGGCTGTGCCGGTATTGAAGCCCTGCTGACTGCCGGCTACGACATTGCTGCGGTGTTTACCCACGCCGATGATCCCAAGGAAAACAACTTCTACGGCTCTGTCGCCCAACTCTGCGCCCGCAATGGCATCCCGGTGCACGCGCCGGAAGACGCCAACCACCCGCTGTGGATCGAGCGCATCGCCAAGCTGAACCCGGACTACATCTTCTCGTTCTACTACCGCAACCTGCTCAGCGAGCCGCTGCTGGCCACCGCGCGCAAAGGCGCGTTCAACCTGCACGGCTCGCTGCTGCCGAAATACCGTGGCCGCGCCCCAGCGAACTGGGTACTGGTCAACGGCGAAACCGAAACCGGCGTGACCCTGCACCGCATGGTCAAGCGTGCCGATGCCGGCGCGATCCTCGCTCAGCAAAAAGTCATCATCGACCGCGCCGACACCGGCCTGAGCCTGCACGCCAAACTGCGTGACGCGGCCACCACCCTGCTGCGCGATGCACTGCCACAACTGGCCCAAGGCAAGTTGACTGACACCGCCCAGGACGAAAGCCAGGCCACCTACTTCGGTCGCCGCACCGCCGCCGATGGCAAGCTGGAGTGGAAAAAGCCGGCGGAAGAACTGTTCAACCTGGTCCGCGCCGTGACCCAACCTTACCCGGGCGCCTTCTGCGCCGTGGGCGAGCACAAGCTGATCGTATGGCAAGCCGAAGTGGTCAAGGGCAATGAAGGCCTGGCCCCAGGCCGTGTGATCAGCGTCAACCCGCTGCGCATCGCCTGCGGTGAAGACTCCCTGGTGATCAAGTTCGGCCAGCGCAACGACAACGGCCTGTACCTGGCCGGCCCGTCCCTGGCCAACGAGCTGGGCCTGGTGGACGGTTCGGTGTTGCGCGGTGCCGAGTCCGGTCGCAAGCCGCGCCGTACCCGTGTACTGATCCTCGGCGTGAACGGCTTTATCGGTAACCATTTGTCCGAGCGCCTGCTGCGTGACGACCGTTACGAAGTCTACGGCCTGGACATCGGCTCCGACGCCATCGAGCGCCTGCGCAGCCACCCCAACTTCCACTACGTGGAAGGCGACATCAGCATCCACACCGAGTGGATCGAGTACCACATCAAGAAGTGCGACGTGGTCCTGCCGCTGGTGGCCATCGCCACGCCCATCGAATACACCCGCAACCCGTTGCGCGTGTTCGAACTGGACTTCGAGGAAAACCTCAAGCTGGTGCGCTACTGCGTCAAGTACAACAAGCGCGTGATCTTCCCGTCGACCTCCGAAGTCTATGGCATGTGCCAGGACCAGTACTTCGACGAAGACACCTCCAACCTGGTGGTCGGCCCGGTCAACAAGCAACGCTGGATCTACTCGGTTTCCAAGCAACTGCTGGACCGCGTGATCTGGGCCTACGGCGCCAAAGGCCTGAACTTCACCCTGTTCCGTCCGTTCAACTGGATGGGCCCGCGCCTCGATCGCCTGGATTCGGCCCGTATCGGCAGCTCCCGCGCCATCACCCAGCTGATCCTCAACCTGGTGGAAGGCACGCCGATCCGCCTGTTCGACGGCGGCGAGCAGAAGCGTTGCTTCACCGACATCGCCGATGGCATCGAAGCCCTGGCACGCATCATCGATAACGACAATGACGTGTGCAACGGCCAGATCATCAACATCGGCAACCCGGAAAACGAGGCGAGCATCCGCCAGTTGGGCGAAGAGCTGCTGCGTCAGTTCGAAGCGCACCCGCTGCGTGGCAACTTCCCGCCGTTCGCCGGTTTCCGCGACGTGGAAAGCAAGGCGTTCTACGGCACGGGCTACCAGGACGTGGCACACCGCAAGCCAAGCATCGAAAACGCCAAGCGCCTGCTGAACTGGGAGCCGACCGTGGAAATGAGCGAAACCATCGGCAACACCCTGGACTTCTTCCTGCGTGAAGCCATGCTCGAAATCGCGGACAAGAAGTAATGCACGCAGGTCTTCGCATTGACGTCGATACCTACCGTGGCACCCGTGAAGGCGTGCCGCGGCTGCTCGAAACCCTGGATGAAGCCGGGGTGAAGGCAACGTTCTTCTTCAGCGTCGGGCCGGACAACATGGGGCGCCACTTGTGGCGTCTCATCCGCCCGCAGTTCCTGTGGAAGATGCTGCGTTCCAATGCCGTCGGCCTGTATGGCCTGGATATCCTGCTCGCCGGCACGGCGTGGCCGGGCAAGCCGATTGGCCGCGACCTGGGGCATCTGATGCGCCAGGCCAAGGCCGCCGGGCATGAAGTCGGCCTGCACGCCTGGGACCACCACGGCTGGCAGGCCAACACCGGGCGCTGGAGCGAGGCACAGTTGGTCGAACAGATCCGCCGTGGCGTCGACACCCTCAGCGACATCCTCGGTGAGCGCATCGACTGTTCAGCGGCCGCCGGTTGGCGGGCCGATGAGCGTGTGGTGCAAGCCAAGCAAGGCTTCAACTTCCGCTACAACAGTGATTGCCGGGGCACCGGCCTGTTTCGTCCAACCTTGGCCGATGGCAGCGCGGGCACCCCACAAATTCCGGTAGACCTGCCGACCTTCGACGAAGTCGTCGGGCCGGTGGTGGCTGCCAAAGACTTCAATACGTTCATCCTCGACCGCTTTGCCGCCTCGAAGCTCAACGTCTATACGATCCACGCTGAAGTAGAAGGGATTCTGATGGCCAACGATTTTCGCCAGTTGCTCGCCCAGGCCGGGCAGCGCGGCATCGACTTCAAACCCCTGGGCGACTTGTTGCCCGCGGACCTGACCACCCTGCCTCAGCAACGGCTGGTACGTGGCGCCTTGCCCGGGCGTGAGGGTTGGCTTGGAGTGCAGCAGGCATGATCCGGCGTCTGGCGTTGCCTCTGCTGCTGTTGGCCTTCGGCGTGTTCTACCTGTTGCCGCTGACCACCCATGGCCTGTGGATCCCCGATGAAACCCGCTACGCGCAGATCAGCCAGGAAATGCTGCTGACCGGCAAATGGGCCTCGCCGCACTTCATGGGCATCCGCTACTTTGAGAAACCGGCGGCGGGCTACTGGATGATTGCGCTGGGCCAGGCGATCTTCGGGCAGAACCTGTTCGGTGTGCGCTTTGCCTCGGCCTTGAGCACTGGCTTGAGCATCCTGCTGGTGTACCTGGTGTCGCGCCGGTTGTGGAATGACCCGCAGAAAAGCCTGATCAGCACCGTGCTCTACATGAGCTTTGTCAGCGTCGCGGCGCTGGGCGGCTACGCCAACCTCGATCCGCAGTTCACCTTCTGGGTCAACCTGACCGGCGTGGCCTTGTGGTTCTGCTTCGACAGCACCACCCGCAACGGCCGCCTGGCCTCCTGGGCGTTGTTGGGTTTTGCCTGTGGCATGGGCTTCATGACCAAGGGCTTCCTCGCCTGGCTGCTGCCGGTGCTGATCGCCCTGCCCTACGCCCTTTGGCAAAAGCGTTTCCGTGAGCTGCTGGGTTATGGCTTGGTGGCCGTCGCTGTCGCGATTGTGGTCAGCCTGCCGTGGGCCTTGGCGGTGCACCTGCAAGAGCCGGATTACTGGAACTTCTTCTTCTGGCACGAGCATATCCAGCGCTTTGCCGGTGACGATGCCCAGCATGCCGAACCGTTCTGGTACTACCTGCCGCTGCTGGTGGCGTTCTCGCTGCCGTGGGTGGCGTTGTTGCCGTCCACCGTCAAACAGGCGTGGCGGGATAAGCGCCTGCCGAAGACCGCATTCCTGCTGCTCTGGCTGCTGATGCCCCTGGCGTTTTTCAGCCTGGCCAAGGGCAAGCTGCCCTCCTACATCATGCCGTGCCTGTTGCCGCTGGCCTTGCTGATGGGCTCGACCCTGGCCGACAAGCTTGCCGCGGGCCGCAGCCGTGCGCTGCGTATCAACGGCTGGTTGAACCTGGTGGTGGGCATCGTCGCGTTGCTGGCACTCACCTGGTTCCAATTGAAAAAGCCGGTGTACGAACCGGGCCAGGAAACCCTCAGCCTGGTGCTGGTGTTCATCTTCTTGTTCGGCTGGATCATCGCCAACCTGCTGCAGGCCGCGCGCCCGTTGAAACTGTGGGCGGCACCAGTGATTGGCAGCTGGTTGCTGGTGGCGCTGGTACCCGCCGCGTTGCCCCATTCGGTGGTCTACAACAAGACCCCGGACCAATTCATCATCGACCACCTGCAAGCCCTGCGCCCGGCCACGGCGTTGCTCAGCAATGACCTCGGCGCCGCGTCGGCGCTGTCCTGGCGTCTGGCGCGCCCGGACGTGACGCTTTACAACACCGTCGGCGAAGTCAAATACGGCCTGGCCTTCGCGGACAGCGCCGCGCGCAAGATCGACACCACCCAAGTGCAACAGTGGATGAGCGATGCGCGCAAAAAAGGTCCGGTCGGTGTGGTGATGCGGGTTAAAGGTGACGATGAAATGGCCGAAGTTGCCTTGCTGCCCAATGACGGCCAGCGCTTTGAACAAGGCAATATCGTGATTCTGATCTTCCCGCAGGCGGCTCCATGATCACCCTGCTCCTGCTATTGACCGCCTGCCTGCTGACGTGCATGGGCCAGGTCGCGCAGAAATTCGCCGTGGAAAGCTGGCGCGACCTGCCCGACGGCTGGGCGCTGAAACTGCGCGCGCCGTGGCTGTGGGCCGCGTTGGTGTGCCTGGGCCTGGGCCTGCTGGTGTGGTTGCTGGTGTTGCAGCGCCTGGAAGTCGGCATCGCCTACCCCATGCTCAGCCTCAACTTTGTGCTGGTCACGCTGGTGGCACGGTTTGTCTTTCATGAGCCCATCGATGGCCGCCACTGGCTGGGCGTGGGGCTGGTGATTGCCGGTGTCGTGTTGCTGGGGCGTCAGGTATGAGCCGCATGCGTGGCTTTGCCCTGGCCTTGGCCAGCGTCGGTTTGGTCAGTGCGGCCCAGTTGGGCATGCGCTGGAGCATGACGCGCCTGCCGCTGCCCCACGAATGGCTGAGTGCGCTCAGCAACAACACCATCGACCTCGGCGCCCTTGGCGCGGTGCTGCTGGCGATCTTCGCCTATGCGCTGTCGATGCTCTGCTGGCTGGGCGCGCTCAAGCACCTGCCGCTGGGCCGTGCCTACTCGCTGCTGAGCATCAGCTACGCGCTGGTGTATCTGCTGGCCGCCAGCCTGCCGGTGTTCAACGAACATTTTTCGCTTTCAAAAACCCTGGGGGTGGCGTTGGTCATCCTCGGAGTTCTGGTTATCAACTCTCGCCGTGCTAGCACCACAAGTCCCAGGAATGCCCCATGAAAATCAGTGTATTTGGTAGTGGTTACGTTGGTCTGGTGCAGGCCACCGTATTGGCCGAAGTCGGTCACGATGTCATCTGCATGGACGTTGACAAGAACAAGGTCGAGTCGCTGCAAAAAGGCCATGTGACGATCTTTGAGCCGGGGGCTGGCGGCGATGGTCAAGGAGAACCTGGAAAGCGGGCGACTGCACTTTACCCATGATGAAAAGCTCGCGGTCGAACACGGCGAAGTGCTGTTTATCGCCGTGGGCACGCCGTCGGACGAAGACGGTTCGGCCGATCTGAAATACGTGTTCGGTGGGCGACGCCGTGGCCCGTCACCGTGTGGATCCGGTGATCCTCGTGGAGAAGTCCACCGTGCCCGTCGGCACCGGCGACACCCTGCGCGCCCATATCGAAAAAGCCCTGCGTGTGGCCGGTCGTCACCTGGAATTCGATATCGTCTCCAACCCGGAATTCCTCAAGGAAGGCTCGGCGGTTGCCGACTGCCGCCGCCCGGACCGCATCGTCATCGGCTGCGAGCGTGAAGAAGTGCGTGACGTGATGCGTGACCTCTACGCGCCCTTCAACCGCAACCACGACCGCATCATCTTCATGGACCTGCGCAGCGCCGAGCTGACCAAGTACGCCGCCAACTGCATGCTGGCGACCAAGATCAGCTTTATCAACCAGATCGCCGAACTGGCCGAACACCTGGGTGCCGACATCGAAGCCGTACGCCTGGGGATTGGCGCCGACTCGCGCATCGGCTACCACTTCATCTACCCCGGTTGCGGTTACGGCGGCTCGTGCTTCCCCAAAGACATGCGCGCCCTGATCCACAGCGCCAAGCAGGCCAACTGCTCCAGCGACCTGCTGGAAGCCGTGGAAGCGATCAACCAGCGCCAGAAGAGCAAGCTGTTCGAGCGCGTCAACGCTTTCTTCAAAGGTGACCTCAAGGGCAAGACCTTTGCCGTGTGGGGCCTGGCGTTCAAGCCCAACACCGACGACATGCGCGATGCGCCGAGCCGTGTGCTGATGGAAGCCCTGTGGGCGGCCGGCGCCAACGTGCGCGCCTTCGACCCCGAAGCCATGCAGGAAACCCAGCGCATTTACGGCGATGACCCACGACTGATGCTGATGGGCACCCCGGAATCGACCCTGAGCGGCGCCGACGGCCTGATCGTCTGCACCGAATGGCAGCAATTCAAGGCACCGGATTTCGACCTGATCCACGCGCGCCTGAAAACCCCGGTGATCTTTGACGGCCGTAACCTGTACGACGGCGAACGCCTGGCGCGCAAAGGCTTCCAGTACTTCCCGATTGGCCGTGGCGATTCCTGCCAATTGCCGATGCCGCAGCAACAATGGGTGGCGCAATCGGCAGATCAAGATCAGGTCGTGGAAGCCTGAGACGTGAACAAAGCGCCCTTCATAGACGCCACGGTGCGCCGCCAGTCCCTGCTGCTCGGGCTGTTGGCGCTGCTGCTGTTTATCGCCGGCAACTGGCACCAGGCGATCATCGGGTTTGACTCGCGCTTCGTGGTGTTCGCCCAGGAGATGCTGCGCCATGGCCCGAGTTTCTTCCCCACCACCTACGGCCAGCCGTACGCCGATTACCTGGCGACCTCGACGCTGCTGACGTGGTTGTTCTCGTTGCCGCTGGGCCAGGTCACCAGCTTGACGGCGTGGTTGCCCACGGCGATTGCCTCGGCGCTGATCGTGATCCTGGTGTACCGCCTCACGGCGCCCTACTCCCCGCGCTGGGGCCTGCTCAGTGTGGCGATGCTGTTGCTCAGCAGCACCTTCGTCAGCGAAACCCGTGCCGTGTCCCTGGACCAGATGCTCGCCGCCGTGACCCTGGCGGTGTTTTACCTCGGCTATGCCCATGATCACTTCGGCGCCGGCAAACGCCTGCACTGGGTGTACCTGCTGCTGATTGCAGGCTTTGCGATTCGCGGGCCGATCGGCCTGGTGATTCCCACGGGCGTGCTGTGCAGCTACTACCTGATCAACCGCCAGTGGCGACAACTGTTCAGCTTCGGCTTGCTGGCGCTGGCGCTGCTGATGGCCTGTGTCGGGGTGTTGTTGCTGCTGGCCAAGCTCAGTGGTGGCGAGGTGTTCATGCAGGACGTGATCCGCATGCAATTCCTCGGGCGCATGGACGGCAGCGAAGGCTCCAGCGGCGTGCTGTATTACTTCACCAGTTCCCTGGGCAACTACGCGCTGGCGTATCCGATGGCGCTGCTGGTGCTGCTGGCGGTGGCCTTTGGCGGCAAACGCGCGCCAGGGCCGGCCTTGCAACTGGTGCTGTACTGCGCCGCTGCGGGCTTGCTGGTGATGCTTGGCCTGTCGATCCCCCAGGCGAAGAAAGCGCGTTATGTGCTGCCGATGCTGCCGATGGCGGCAATCATTGCGGCGTACCCGTTCCAGGTCAGCCAAGGGCGTGTGTTTGCCTGGCTGCGCGGTGTGCTGCTGGGTCTCTGGACCCTGTTGCCGGCGCTGCTGATCATCGGCTTGCTGGTGGTGCGCCGCCGCTACGCCGAGCAGGTGGGCGACTTGCGCCTGATCTTCGGCGTGCTGGGCGTGTTGCAGGTGCTGGCGGTGCTGGCGTGGTTCAAGCCACGCTTGCGTCCGGCAGGCCCGGCATTGGCGGCGGTATTGGCATTGTGGGCAACCTACATCGTGGTGGTCGAACCGCTGGAGCGCAGGCTCTACGACACGCGCACCTTCAGCCTGGCGGTCAAGGCGCAGATCAACCAGCAACCGGCGCCCGTGGTGCTGCACGGCCTGGGCAAAGACGCCAAGGCGATCAAGCTGATGGTCAATCTCGAGTGCGACCGTGTGCCGTTGTTCACCCAGTCAACCACCGACCTGGCGCCGTTGCAGGCCCCAGCCTGGCTGGTGATGAGCCTGGACGACTACGCCGCGTTGAAGGAGCCCCGCCTGCGCGAGCTCACCCCGACACTGGTGGGTGAGTTCGACAAAAATCCCTATGTGCTGCTGCACCTCACGGCGACGGCACAGCCCTGATCCAGCCGGCTTCGGCCGGCTTCCTCACGAAAGCTCCTACATAGCTATGCGTAATGGCTGGTGCCTTTTGCCATTCCCGCTCATGGATCCAAAATGTAAACTCGGTCGCCAATTGCGGTAACTATTTACTACCAATGGAACATGCCAAGGACGCTGCCCGCCGTGAACTCAAACGCGGCGGGCTTCATTGAAAGGACCACGCCGTGCCCAATGACTTATTGCCTGACCCTCCCTCACTGCTGATGCCCGAACAGCTGCACGTCGGCCTGCACCGCCTGATGGGCTTGCGTGACGCAGTTGTCGCGTTGAATGGCCCCTTGTGCGATGCCCCCGGGCTGCGCGACAACCTGCACAAGCAGCTGCTGAGCGAAGAGAATCATGACCGGATCCTGGGGGTCGTCAGCCACTCGTCTGCGCCTATCACCTATTAAACTTCACTTTTATTGCATTCAACCTGCATTAATATGCAGTGGCGTCGCCCCATCGAGGTGGGCACACTGCGCGGGTTCCTCCCCCAAATGTGGAACTTTCAAGGGCTTTTCCGGGAAACCAGGCAAGCCTTTTTTTTCGCCTGCTGTTTACGGATCTATCGCAATGCTTGCTCGCTGGTTACCTGCTGCCATCAACACCCGTCCCGCCGAATGGAGCCGTGCCGCCATCGGCATGGCCCTGGGCACCCTGCTCAGTGTGTGGGCGTGTGCCCAGGTCTTTGGCATGGAGGTGGCGCTGCACCTGCTCGGACCCTTGGGCGCTTCGGCGGTGCTGTTGTTTGCGGTGTCATCCGGCGCGTTGGCCCAGCCCTGGTCGATCATCGGCAGCTACCTGTGTGCCGGTGTCGTTGCGCTGCTGGTCGCGCGCGTACTGGGACGCACGCTGGGCAGTGCGTGCCTGGCTGCCGGCATGACCGTGATCCTGATCTGCTGGCTGCGTTGCCTGCATCCACCCGCGGGCGGGCTGGCCATGACCCTGGTACTCGCGGACCCCGCCTCCATCGCCCTCGGCTGGCAGGAACTGGGCGCGGTGATGCTCGGCGCCGGCGCATTGCTGGGCTGCGCGCTGGCCTACAACAACGCCACGCGCACGCGTTATCCCAAAGGCTTGCCGGTGCCTGCCCCTGCGGTGGTGGGCAGCAGCGCGCCGGTCATCGACCCCGAGGTCACGGCGGCCGACCTGAAGCTGGCCCTGGCCGAGATGGAGCAGTTCTACGACGTGCAACCGTCTGAGCTTGAGCAGCTGATCCACGCGGCGCAGGGCCATGCACGGCGGCGCAGCATTGGCGAGGTGCTCAGTCGCCGTGCATAAATGCAATAACGACCTGCAGGATTCCCCGGTGTACTGGGCAAATGTGCACTGGTAGGATCGCAAGAAGGTTCGTCCCCGAACATCTTGATAAAGAACAATAAAAGCAGGGAGTTAGCGATGACTGCTCAGGTTTCATCCGAGGCAAGCCACACCGACCATCTTCAAGCCGACATACTCGCCGAAGTCCGCAACCATATCGGCCACCTCACCCTCAACCGCCCCGCCGGCCTGAACGCCATTACCCTGGACATGGTCCGCAGCCTGAGCCACCACCTGCAGGCCTGGGCCGACGATCCCACGGTGTATGCCGTGGTCCTGCGCGGCGCCGGGGAAAAAGCCTTCTGCGCGGGCGGCGATATCCGTTCCTTGCATGACAGTTTCAAGAGCGGCGACACCCTGCACGAAGACTTCTTTGTCGAGGAATACGCCCTCGACCTCGCCATCCACCACTACCGCAAACCCGTCCTCGCCCTGATGGACGGCTTTGTCCTGGGCGGCGGCATGGGCCTGGTGCAAGGCGCCGACCTGCGCGTGGTCACCGAGCGCAGCCGCCTGGCCATGCCGGAAGTGGCCATCGGTTACTTCCCGGACGTTGGCGGCAGCTACTTCCTGCCGCGTATTCCCGGCGAGCTGGGGGTTTACCTTGGGGTCACCGGCGTGCAGGTCCGCGCCGCCGATGCACTGTATTGCGGCTTGGCCGACTGGTACCTGGACAGCGCCAAGCTGGCCGACCTCGACCAGAAGCTGGACCGCCTGCCCTGGCACGAATCGCCGCTCAAGGACCTGCAGGGCCTGCTGGCCAAGCTCGGCGTACAGCACTTGCCGGATGCGCCGCTGGCCGCGTTGCGACCTGCGATCGACCACTTCTTCGCGTTGGCGGACGTACCGAGCATTGTCGAACAGCTGCAACAAGTCACCGTCGCCGACAGCCATGAATGGGCGTTGGCCACCGCAGCCCTGATGCAAACCCGCTCGCCGCTGGCCATGGCCGTGACCCTGGAGATGCTGCGCCGTGGCCGCCACCTGCCGCTGGAGCAGTGTTTTGCCCTGGAGCTGCACCTGGACCGCCAATGGTTCGAGCGCGGCGACCTCATCGAAGGCGTCCGTGCGTTGATCATCGACAAGGACAAGGCCCCACGCTGGAACCCTGCCACAGTAGCTGAGCTGGACGCGCAACACGTCGACAGCTTCTTTCGTGACTTCAAGCTGGTTGGGAGATAAGCCATGCAAGATATTGAATACACAGAAGAACAAGTGATGATCCGCGACATGGCGCGCGACTTTGCCCGGGGTGAAATTGCGCCCCACGCCCAAGCCTGGGAGAAAGCCGGCTGGATCGACGACGCACTGGTCGCGAAGATGGGCGAGCTGGGCTTGCTGGGCATGGTGGTGCCGGAAGAATGGGGCGGCACCTACGTGGATTACGTCGCCTACGCCCTCGCCGTCGAGGAGATTTCAGCCGGTGACGGCGCCACGGGGGCGCTGATGAGTATCCATAATTCAGTGGGTTGCGGGCCCATCCTCAACTACGGCTCCGATGAACAGAAACAGACCTGGCTGGCCGATCTGGCCAGCGGCCAGGCGATTGGCTGCTTCTGCCTGACCGAACCCCAGGCCGGCTCCGAGGCGCACAACCTGCGCACCCGCGCCGAACTGCGCGACGGCCAGTGGGTGATCAATGGCGCCAAACAGTTTGTCAGCAACGGCAAGCGCGCCAAGCTGGCCATCGTATTTGCCGTGACCGATCCCGACCTCGGCAAAAAAGGCATCTCTGCGTTCCTGGTGCCCACCGACACGCCCGGTTTTGTGGTAGACCGCACGGAACACAAGATGGGCATCCGCGCCTCGGACACCTGCGCCGTCACCCTCAACCAATGCAGCGTGCCTGAGGCCAACCTGCTGGGCGAGCGTGGCAAGGGCCTGGCCATCGCCCTGTCCAACCTCGAAGGCGGCCGCATCGGCATCGCTGCCCAGGCCTTGGGCATCGCCCGGGCGGCGTTTGAAGCGGCATTGGCCTACGCCCGTGATCGGGTGCAGTTCGACAAGGCGATCATCGAGCACCAGAGCGTGGCCAACCTGCTCGCCGACATGCAAACCCGCCTGAATGCCGCGCGCTTGCTGATCCTGCACGCCGCACGCCTGCGCAGCGCCGGCAAGCCGTGCCTGTCGGAAGCGTCCCAGGCCAAGCTGTTTGCCTCGGAAATGGCGGAGAAGGTCTGCTCGTCAGCGATGCAGATTCATGGCGGCTACGGGTACCTGGAGGATTACCCGGTGGAGCGTTACTACCGGGATGCGCGGATCACGCAGATTTATGAGGGAACTAGCGAGATTCAGCGGATGGTGATTGCTCGCGAACTGAAGCACTACCAGCTGTAACTGACACACTGCAAAAACCAATGTGGGAGCTGATCCTGTGGGAGCTGGCTTGCCTGCGATAGCATCACCTCGGTCTAACAGATAAACCGAGGTGTCTGCATCGCAGGCAAGCCAGCTCCCACAGGATCAGCTCCCACAGTGTGATCTTCTGTGTTTGGGAATTACTTGTCTTTGAACTCGGGCGCACGCTTGGCCACAAACGCCGCCATGCCTTCCTTCTGATCCTGCGTCGCAAACGCCGCATGGAACACCCGGCGCTCAAAGCGCACGCCTTCCGACAGGCTGACTTCAAACGCGCGGTTCACGCTTTCCTTGACCATCATGCTGATCGGCACCGATTTGCCAGCGATCAGCGTGGCGACTTTCAGGGCTTCTTCCAGCAGTTCATCGGCCGGCACGATACGGGCGACGATGCCGCAACGCTCGGCTTCCACCGCGTCGATAAAGCGCCCGGTCAGGCACATTTCCATGGCCTTGGCCTTGCCCACGGCGCGGGTCAGGCGTTGGGTGCCGCCCATGCCCGGCAGTACGCCGAGGTTGATTTCCGGCTGGCCGAACTTGGCGCCATCGCCGGCCAGGATGAAGTCGCACATCAGCGCCAGTTCACAGCCGCCACCGAGGGCGAAGCCGTTGACGGCAGCGATGATCGGCTTGCGGCGGTTGGCCACGCGGTCGCTGTCGCTGAACAGGTCGTCGAGGTAGATCTGCGGGTAGGTCAGCTCGGCCATTTCCTTGATGTCGGCACCGGCGGCGAAGGCTTTTTTCGAGCCGGTCAGCACGATGCAGCCGATTTCAGGGTTGGCTTCCAGGCCGTCCAGCGCCTGGTTCAGTTCGCTGACCAGTTGCGCATTCAGGGCGTTCAGGGCTTGCGGGCGATTGAGGGTAATCAGCCCGACGCGGCCCTGGACTTCGAGCAGGATGGTTTCGTAACTCATGTATCGGCTCCTTAGAGATTGCGTGAGATGACCATGCGTTGGATATCGCTGGTGCCTTCGTAGATCTGGCAGACCCGCACATCGCGGTAGATGCGCTCCAGGGGGAAGTCGCTCAGGTAACCGTAACCGCCGAGGGTTTGCAAGGCGGCCGAGCAGACTTTCTCGGCCATTTCCGAGGCGAACAGCTTGGCCATCGAGGCTTCCACCAGCGCCGGCTTGCCGCTGTCACGCAGGGCGGCGGCGTAATGCACCATCTGCCGGGCGACGGCGATTTGCGTGGCCATGTCCGCCAGGCGGAACGCCACGGCCTGGTGTTCGATCAGCGCCTTGCCGAAGCTTTCACGCTCACGGGCGTAGTCCCGCGCCGCTTCAAAGGCGGCGCGGGCCATGCCCACCGATTGCGAGGCGATGCCCACGCGCCCGCCTTCCAGGTTCGCCAGGGCGATCTTGTAGCCTTCGCCCTCCTCGCCCAACCGGTTGGCCACCGGCACTTTGACGTCTTCAAAGAGGATCTGGCAGGTGTCGGACGCATGCTGGCCGAGCTTGTCCTCGACCCGCGCCACGGTGTAGCCGGGGGCATCGGTGGGCACGATAAACGCGCTGATCCCGCGCTTGCCCGCCGCCGGGTCGGTGACCGCAAACACAATCACGATCCCGGCGTTTTGCCCGGAGGTGATGAACTGTTTGCAGCCGTTCAGCACGTAGTGGTCGCCCTCCAGGCGTGCACGGGTTTTCAGGCTGCTGGCGTCGGAGCCGGCCTGGGGCTCGGTCAACGCAAACGCGCCCAGCATGGCGCCGCTGGCCAGAGGCGTGAGGAACTGTTCTTTCTGCTGATCGTTGCCGAACTTGAGGATCGGTACGCAACCCACCGAGTTGTGCACGCTCATGATGGTCGAGCACGCGCCGTCGCCGGCAGCGATCTCTTCGAGGGCCATGGCGTAGGCCAGGTAACCGGTGTCGCAACCGCCCCACTGCTCGGGCACGAGCATGCCGAAAAAGCCCAGTTCGGCCATTTCGCCGATGGCTTCCTTGGGGAAGCGGTGCTCGCGGTCCCACTCGGCGGCGAAAGGTTTCAGGCGCTCCTGGGCAAATTGCCGGGCCGCGTCGCTGATTTGCAGTTGTTCGTCATTGGGCAACATGGGGTTCAGTCCTTAATACAGGCATTCGACGGCCATGGCCGTGGCTTCACCACCGCCGATGCAGATGGCAGCGACGCCACGCTTGAGGCCTTTTTGGCGCAGGGCCGCGAGCAAGGTCACCAGGATGCGCGCACCGGACGCGCCAATCGGGTGGCCCAGGGCGCAGGCGCCGCCGTGGATATTCACCTTGCTGTGGGGAATGTCCAGTTTGCTCATGGTCACCAGGCTGACCACGGCGAAGGCTTCGTTGATTTCGAACAGGTCCACCTCGTCGAGGCTCCAGCCGGTCTTGCTCATCAGCTTGCGAATCGCCCCTACCGGCGCCACCGGAAACAGCCCCGGTTCATCGGCAAACGCCGCGTGCCCGTGGATCACCGCCAAGGGGGTGAGGCCGCGTTTGTGCGCCTCGGATTGGCGCATCAGCAGCAACGCCGCCGCACCATCGGAAATCGAACTGGAGTTCGCCGCCGTGACCGTGCCGCCGTCGCGGAACGCCGGTTTCAGGCTGGCAATCTTGTCCAGCTTGGCTTTCGGCGGTTGTTCGTCGTGCTGGATGGTTTTCTGTTCCTTGCCCACGGTGACCTGCACCGGGACGATTTCCGCGTCAAAGCTGCCGTCGCTGATCGCTTGCTGCGCGCGGGTCAGGGAGGCGATGGCGAACGCGTCCTGGGCTTCACGGGTAAAACCGTTGTGCTCGGCGCAGTCTTCGGCAAAGGTGCCCATCAGGCGGCCTTTGTCATAGGCATCTTCGAGACCGTCGAGGAACATATGGTCAAGCACGCGGCCGTGGCCCATGCGATAGCCGCTGCGCGCACGGTCCAGCAGGTACGGGGCGTTGGACATGCTTTCCATGCCCCCGGCGATTGCTACCTCAATGCTGCCCGCCAGCAGCGAGTCGTGGGCCAGGATGGCCGCTTCCATGCCCGAGCCGCACATCTTGTTGAGGGTGGTGCAACGGGTGGATTTGTCCAGCCCGGCACCCAGCGCCGCCTGGCGCGCAGGCGCCTGGCCCAAGCCAGCCGGCAGGACGCAGCCGAACAGCACTTCATCCACGGCATCGTGGGCGATACCGGCGCGCTCGACGGCGGCGCGAATGGCGGCAGCACCCAGTTGCGGCGCGGTCAGGCCCTTGAGGTCGCCCTGGAAGCCGCCCATGGGCGTGCGCACGGCGCTGACGATTACGATGGGATCAGTCATGGTTCGAACTCCTTACTTGGCCGCCATGCGCAAGGCACCGTCGAGACGGATCACCTCGCCGTTGAGCATGCTGTTTTCAATGATGTGACGCACCAGCGCGGCGTATTCGGCCGGTTTGCCCAGGCGCGGCGGGAATGGCACGCCGGCGGCCAGGGAGTCGCGTACTTCCGGGGTCATGCCGGCCATCATCGGCGTCTCGAAAATGCCCGGGGCGATGGTCATCACGCGGATGCCAAAGCGTGCCAGTTCACGGGCAGCGGGCAACGTGAGGCTGGCAATCGCGCCTTTGGAGGCGGAGTACGCCGCCTGGCCGATCTGCCCGTCAAACGCGGCCACCGAGGCCGTGTTGATGATCACGCCGCGCTCGCCATCGGCATTCGCTTCGGTTTCGGCGATGGCCGCAGCGGCCAGGCGCAGCAGGTTGAAGCTGCCGATCAGGTTGACGTTGATCACCTGGGCAAAGCTGGCCAGGGCGTGGGGGCCGTTCTTGCCGAGGATCTTTTCGCCACGCACCACACCGGCGCAGTTGACCAGGCCGTGCAAACCGCCAAACGCGGTAACGGCGGCTTGTACCGCCGCCTCGGCGGCCGCTTCCTGGCTGATGTCCGCCACGGCACTGCGCGCGTTATCACCCAACTGCTTGGCCTTGGCCGCGACCGCGTCGGCGTTCAGGTCCACCAGCATGACCTTGGCGCCAGCGGCGACCAGCATCTCGGCGGTGGCCGCGCCGAGGCCCGAAGCGCCGCCGCTGACCAGGAATACCTTGTTTTCGATCTGCATCATTGTGTCCTTAAAAGTGGATCAGGCCACCGCCGCCTTGGCGATTTCCTGGTTACGCAAGATAAAACGTTGCAGCTTGCCGCTCGGGGTCTTGGGCAAGTCGCTGACAAATTCGATTTCCCGTGGGTAGGCATGGGCGGCGAGGCGTTTGCGCACGTGCAGGCGCAGTTCCTCGGCCAGTTCCGGGGTGGCGCGGTATTGGCTGTTGATCACCACGAAGGCTTTCACCAGCTCGGTGCGCTCGGGGTCCGGCTTGCCGACTACCGCGGCTTCGATCACCGCCGGGTGTTCCACCAGCGCGCTTTCCACATCGAACGGGCCGACGCGGTAGCCGGACGTGGTGATCACATCGTCACTGCGCCCGACAAAACTGATGCTGCCGTCGGGGTTCAGCTCCACGGTGTCGCCGCTCAGGTAGTACTTGCCGACAAACGCCTTGGTCTTCACGCCGTCATAGCCGGCGAACCAGCACATCGGCGACTGTTCGCGGTCGATGGCGAGGATGCCTGGCTGGCCGGCCGGCAACTCTTGATAGTCATCATCGAGCACCACGATGCGGTGCCCCGGCGAGGCAAAGCCGGCCGAACCGACATGCACCGGATGCTCCAGGCCATGGTGATTGCACAGCACCATGCCCAGTTCGGTCTGGCCGTAGTGGTCGTGGATGGTCACGCCGAGGTTGTCGGCGAACCAGCGGATCACTTCCGGGTTCAGCGGCTCGCCGGCGCTGCTGACGATGCGCAGCTTGCCCTTGATCGAATGGGCGAACTGCTCGCCGCCGGCAATCAACAGGCGGTACGCGGTGGGTGAACCGGTGAGGTTGGTGATCCCGTATTTATTGATGACCCGGCAGGTACTTTCGAGGGTGAAGGGGCCATCGTAGAAGGTGATCGGGTGGCCCATGGACAACGGGCCGGTCACGCCGAAGTAGATGCCGTAGGCCCAGCCTGGGTCGGCGACGTTCCAGAACGCGTCTTCGGGGCGCAGGTCCACGGCGTCGCGGGTGTAGCTCTGGAACGCGACAATGGCCTTGAGCGGCACCGACAGCGCTTTCGACGGGCCGGTGGTGCCCGAGGTGAACATCAGCAGGAACGGGTCGTCAGCGCCCAGTAGCACCGGCTCACACACATTGGAATAATTGGGCAGCTCGGCCCAGAAACTGAAATCACCGCGCACCAGGCCTTCGCCCTTGGCGCCGGTGACCGTAACGATGGTCGGGCAGCCTTCGACGTCTGCCAGTTTCGGCCGGTTGACCGCGTCGGTGACCACCAATGCGGCGCCGGAGCTGTTCAGGCGATGCTCGATGGCCTTGGGACCAAAGGCGGTGAACAACGGTTGATAGACCGCGCCGATGCGCCAGGTGGCAAACACCACCACCAGCAATTCCGCCGTGCGTGGCAGCAACCCCGCGACTTTATCACCGCGCTTGACGCCCTGGGCCAGGAGGAAATTGGCGAAGCGTGCGGCCTGGTCCTGCAAGTCGGTAAAGGTCGAGGTGGCGCTACGGCCGTCCTTGCCCTCCCAGAACAACGCGATGCGCCCGGGCAGCGCGTGGCGGTCACAGCACTCCACGCAGGCATTGAGGCCTTGCAGGGTGCCGGCCAGTGCGGCGTCAACAGTGTGGGCGTAGTCAAATCCGGTGGTGGCAGCCAAGTAGTCACGCATCGCTTCAAATCCTTCTGTGTTTTTTATTTTCAGGACGTAAACCACGGAAATAGTCGCTCTAGCGCGCCCCAGCAGCAATGGTCAAAGCCCTCAACATGGCTGACTGGTTTGGCCAGTCATCGACCGCACCGATCAACCGGTCAGCCCAAGCGATTGGACGCGTTGCCAGCGAACTTCTAACCTGAGGGCCTGCGCCACCAAAGAAGTCCCCCTGCCGATGATTGTCCGTCCCAAGCCCAACCTCGTGGGCATCCTGTTTTCCCTCAAGGGTTCGATTGCCAAGCGCATTGCCTTGCGCAGCCTGCTGGTCACGTTGCTGGCGTCGGTGATCGTGCTGGTGGAAACCTGGCACCCGGCCTACTTTTCCAAGGTCAACGCCACGCCCTTCACGTTGCTGGGCCTGTCGCTGTCGATCTTCATGAGCTTTCGCAACAACGCCTGCTACGACCGCTGGTGGGAAGGCCGCAAGCAATTGGGGCAGATGATCATTGATGTGCGCTCGTTGATCCGCGAAACCCAGGTGCTGGGGGATTCGCCCGAGCGTGCCGGGCTGTTGCGTGGTTTGTGTGGCTTTGCCCATGGCCTGATCGCACGTTTGCGCCATGAAGACGAAGCCTTGGCGATCAAGCCCTGGGCGGCGGTGGCGGCGACGCACCCGAACTTGCCGGACAACGTGCTGCAACAGTTGGGCGCGCGCTTTTCCGAACTGGCCGAGCGCGGCGTGATCAGCGAATGGCGTTATACCCAGCTGGAAACCCGCCTGGTCAGCCTCAGCCAGGTGCAGGCGTCGTGCGAGCGGATCAAGAGCACGCCGCTGCCCTTCCCCTACACCCTGCTGCTGCACCGCACCATCTACCTGTTCTGCATCCTGCTGCCGTTTGCCATGGCCGAGCCGCTGGGGTGGTTGACGCCGGTGTTCACCGCCATCGTCAGCTACACCTTCTTTGGTCTCGACGAGATCGGCGATGACCTCGAAGACCCGTTCGGCTTCGACGAAAACGACCTGCCGTGCAATGCGATCCTGCGCAATCTGGAGCGCGAGGTGCGCGCCGCCCTCGGCGAAACCGACTTGCCGCCCGCCCTGGAACCGGTGGACTACGTGCTGACCTGACGCGGGTTTGACACCTGCCCTGCTCTGGCCGAAGCTGACGGCTTTGTAATACTTGCGGACGCCTGCATGTCTAAGTCACGCCGTTACTCCCTCGTCGGCCTGTGCGCCCTGCTGTTGATTGTGCTGATCACGTGGTATTTCTCCCGTTCCAGCCAGGTGGCCGTGCCGCCGGCGATTGCCCATGGTTACTCCAAAGCCCTGAAACAGGCACGCAACGGCGAACCGGGGGCGGCGCGCGTGTTGTATCAGCAATTGGGCCGCCCGGACCTGTCCCCGGAACGTCGCGCCGCGCTGCACGCCGAATTGCCCAACTACCCCAGTCCGCAAGCCTTGAAGCTGGCCGACAAGGACCTGCTGAGCGATTCGCCGCAGGTGCGCGAAGCGGCGATCCACAGCATTGCCGGCCTGGTGCCCAGCGGCCAGCGCACGCTGTTGCTCGGCCCGGCACTGGACGACCCGGAACAAAGCGTGCGCTTTGCGGCCGCCAACGCCCTGCTCGGCCTGTCGCCCGACACCCTCGGCCTGTACTTCGGCCCGTTGCAGCAGGTGCTCGACGAATTCGTCAAATACCTCAAGGCCCAGCCCGAAACCGCCGAGGGCTGGATTCAACTGGCGCAGCTGTACATCCACAGCGCCCTGTTGCCGGACGCGCAAAACGCCCTGGAGCAGGCCATGCGCTTGCAGCCGGACAACCTGCAAGCGGTGGTCGCGCAGATCGAGCTACTGGATAAGCAAGGCAAGAGCGAGGAATCCCGGCAACTGCTGCCGCGGCAACTGGCGGCGCACCCCGAGTCGGCTTATCTGCAACATGCCCTGGGCCTGTGGCTGCTGCATCACGGCGAACGCCCGTATGCGTTGCTGGGCCTGTCCAAGGCGGTGGAGCTGGAGCCGGACAACCAGGATTATCGCTACGACCTGGCCACCACCTTGCACGCCCAGAACGAACTGGAAGCCGCACAGCGCCAGCTGGAAGAGATCCTGCAGCGCCATCCCGCCAATCGCAAAGCGCGGGTGCTGCTGGTCAATTACTGGAAGGAAAGCGGCCAACTGCAGAACGTGCAGGTATTGCTTGCCCAGCTGGAACAGCAGAACCCCGACGACCCCGCCTTGCAGCAAGGCCTGTAGCGCCCTCGAAAAAAATCGTTGAACGGCTACGGGCCATCACGGTCAAGTAAATATGGCGCGCCCAAGGCGGCGCGTTCCTCTATTGATCCGTGACCCGAGGGCACTTCTTGTCTACATCCAACGAGCTGTTCAGTGAAAAGGCGGCCACCGGTATCGAAGGTCTGGACGACATTCTTTCCGGCGGGCTATCGCGCAGCCACTTGTTCCTGCTGGAAGGTGAACCCGGCACCGGCAAAACCACCGTCGCCCTGCATTTTTTGCAGGCCGGCGCGAAAAACGGCGAGAAGTCGCTGTACATCACCCTGTCCGAGACCGAGCGCGAATTGCGCCAGGGCGCCAAATCCCACGGCTGGGACCTGGACGACAACATCCACATCTTCGAACTGACCCCACCCGAAAGCTTGCTCAACGCCGAGCACCAGCAAAGCCTGCTGTACTCGTCCGACCTGGAGTTGGGCGAAGCGACGCGGCAGATCTTCGAGGTGGTGGAACGGGTCAAGCCGACCCGCGTGGTGGTCGACAGCCTGTCGGAGATTCGCCTGCTGGCGCAGAGCTCCCTGCGTTATCGCCGGCAGATCCTCGCCATCAAGCACTACTTCGTGCGCTATGACGCCACCGTCCTGTTGTTGGACGACTTGACCACCGAATCCCTCGACAAGACCGTGCACAGCGTCGCCCACGGCGTGATCCGCCTGGAAGAACTGACCCCCAACTATGGCGCGGAACGTCGCCGGGTGCGGGTGGTGAAGTACCGAGGACAGAAATACCGTGGTGGCTTCCATGACTTCACCATCTTGCAGGACGGCGTGCATGTGTTCCCGCGGCTGGTGGCGGCCGAGCACCGTGGCGGCTACAACCGCCAGACCCTGACCAGCGGCATCCGGGAGCTGGATTCATTGCTTGGCGGCGGCATCGAGACCGGTTCCAGCAGCCTGATTCTTGGCCCGGCCGGTACGGGCAAGTCGCTGATTTCGATGATCTTCGCCGCCGCCGCAGTGGCCCGTGGCGAGAAAGCCGCGCTGTTTATCTTCGATGAAGAACTGGGCCTGTTGTTCGAGCGCATGAAAAACATGGGCATCGACCTGGCCGCCCTGCAAGCCACGGGCAACCTGCTGATCGAGCAAGTGGACGCTGCCGAGCTGTCCCCCGGCGAGTTTTCCCACCGTGTGCGACGTTGCGTCGATGAGGGCGGGATCAAAACCGTGGTGATCGACAGCATCAATGGCTACCAGGCCGCAATGCCCGAAGAAAACGCACTGATCCTGCACATGCATGAATTACTGCTGTACCTCAACCGCCGGGGTGCGGCCACCTTCATGACCGTCGCCCAACACGGGCTGGTGGGCGACATGCAGGCGCCCGTGGACATCACTTACCTGGCCGACACGGTGATTCTGTTGCGTTACTTCGAAGCCCTCGGCGAGGTTCGCCGGGCCATCTCGATCATCAAGAAAAGGACCGGCTCCCATGAGTCCACCATCCGTGAATACCGCATCGGCAGCCGCGGCATGACCGTCGGTGAGCCGCTGAACAACTTCCAGGGCGTGCTGCGCGGCATTCCAACCTATATGGGCGCCGGCTCTCCCCTGCTCAAGGACATGGGCTGATGCCGCAGCTTGCGCCCATCTCCGAGCGCGCAATCATTCTTGCACCCATGGGGCGTGACGGCTCGCTGGCGCTGATGATGCTCAATGAAGCCGGCTACAGCGGCATTGTGGCCAATGACCTCGGCGCACTGTGCGCGGCGCTGGAGCAAGGTGCCGGCCTGTTGATCATCGCGGCCGAAGCGTTGCGCGGCATCGGGTTGGAGCCGTTGCTGGACAACCTGCACCAGCAACCGGCCTGGTCCGACTTGCCCATCGTACTGATGACGCACCATGGCGGCAGCGAGCAGAACGGGTCATCCCACCTCAGCGGCTTGCTGGGTAACGTGACGTTTCTCGAAAGGCCGTTCCATCCCATCACCTTGATCAGCCTCGTGAGTACCGCGCTGCGCGGCCGGCGTCGGCAATATGAGGCGCGGGACCGCCTGGTGGACCTGAGCGAAAGCGAGCTACGCCTGCAACGTACCCTGGAAACCCTGGAACAGCAGGTGGAGGAACGCACCGCCCAGTTGCGGCATAACGAAGACGCATTGCGCCAGTCGCAGAAGATGGAAGCGGTCGGTCAGTTGACGGGGGGCATCGCCCACGATTTCAACAATATGCTCACCGGGATCATCGGCAGCCTCGAACTGCTGCGCCGTCGAGTGTCCCGGGGCAAGTTGGACGATCTCGACAGCCTGATCGATCTGGGCGTCACCTCGGCCAATCGCGCCGCCGGCCTTACCCACCGCTTGCTGGCCTTCTCCAGGCGCCAGTCCCTCGATTCCAAGCCGGTGGAAATCAACCAGCTGGTCACGGCCATGGGGGAGTTGCTGCAACGCAGCATCAATGAAAGCATCGCCCTGGACATGCGCCTTACCGATGAACTGTGGACCGCCGAAGCCGACCCCAATCAACTGGAGAGCGCCTTGCTCAACCTGGTGATCAACGCGCGCGACGCCATGCCCAATGGCGGCAGCCTCACCGTGGAGACCGGCAACCGCCACCTCGACAGCGTGTTCACCGCCGCCTACGGCACCTTGAAGCCCGGCGACTATGTGGAACTGAGCGTCAGCGACACCGGCTGCGGGATTGCCGAAAGCGTCATGGGCCGGGTCTTCGATCCCTTCTTCACCACCAAGCCCATCGGTCAGGGAACCGGCCTCGGGCTGTCGATGATCTACGGGTTTGCCCGCCAATCCCATGGGCATGTGACGATTCACAGCGTGGTCGGCAAAGGCACGACCGTCAGCCTGTTTCTGCCAAGGTTCATCGGCCAGATCGCCACCGCTGAAGTCGTCAACCCGGCCTTGCTGCCGTTTGCCAACACGGGCGAGACCGTGCTGATCGTCGAGGATGATCCGGCGGTCCGGGTGCTGGTCAGCGCGGTGCTCAAGGAGCTGGGCTATGGCTTTGTCGAGGCCGGTGATGCCGACACCGCCGTGCCGATCATCGAATCCGACCAGCGTATCGACCTGCTGATCAGCGACGTTGGCTTGCCCGGCATGAACGGGCGGCAACTGGCAGAAATCGGCCGGCAGATCCGCCCGGAGCTCAAGGTATTGTTTATCACCGGCTACGCAGAGCATGCGGCAGTGCGGGGTGGTTTCCTTGATCCCGGGATGCAGTTGATCACCAAGCCGTTCACGTTTGACCTGTTGACGGCGAAGGTACGGGAGATGATTCATAAAACCCCAGGCCAATGAGCTCTTGCACCCGAGTCTTCGCCGGAACACCGTGGTTTATAACGGCGCGAAGTTGCCGTCCCGTGGCCGGGGCAACGCAGGTTCCTGCAAGGCGCGGACGAGGTCTGTCAGCTCTGCCGGCGTCTGTGGAATGCGCCAGCCATAGGTTGCCAGCACATCTTCAAGGCTGGCTTCACTGCGCCCATTGTCCTTCGCATAGCTGGAGTTCGGGTCGAGTGTGATGGTCTGGTCCCGCAGGAAGTCCGCCAGGGAGAGGTGGGTTCTGCTGTCGTACTGCATCAGCTTGTCGGTCAGGTTGAACTGGACGTTGCTGTTGCCCAGTTCGACAACCTGCTGGTCGAGCAGCTCCGGTGCCTGAGCCGCGTGATTCGCAAACGGTCTGTCGCGCGACATTTGGTCAAACACTTGGCTGTGTTCGAGTTGCGTGGCGCGGGCCAGGGTCTCCTCCTTGCGGTCGGCCAGGAGCACCTCGCCATAAAACCGCGCGACCTCGTGCAACGGCGCCGCGGTCGGATCGGACGGCACCTCGATCTTTTCATACGCCAACGCGCGTGCGGCGGCCATGCGCGGCGCCGTGGCCTCCGCCCATTCACCGCCCAGCTGTGAGGCGCTGAGGGTCATCGGTTGGCCATCGACCACGGCCGTTATCGTATCGGCGAGGTGATTGACGGTGATCGGGCTGGACGTATCGATATTGAGCAATTTGGCAAGCGCTTCAAATCGCGGGTTTCTCGCCGCGTTATAGAATTGTTGCCACCATTGGCCGAATGCCGAATCGGCAGGGATATTGTTGAGCAATACCGCGTCGGGCTGAACCGCCCGCCACGCTGCGCAAGGCCTTGACGTACTGCTCTAGAACACCGCGGTCGCCTGGGGTTACGTTCGCGTGTCCAGTGTCGGGCGACGGGTTATCACGTGGCACATCCCCTTTGCCCCGAGACGGATTGGCGTAAGACGATTGCAGTCGTTGATTGAGCGAAGCACTGGACGAGATCATGTAAAACCCTTCAACAACAGAAATTGGAGCTGTCGACGAAGGAATGAATTCGTCGAGCCCGCGTTTTAGTCGTTGAGGGGTGTAAGGACGTTCCGAGGTTTGCTGGCCGCAGCGGTGACAGAACGTAACGGCACGCCGTCGGTTGCCGGGCTGCCATGCAGCAGCCCAAGGTGCCTGCTTGCGTTGCGTGTCAGGCCAGCAGCCGCTGGATATGCTCGTGCAGCGTGTCCAGGTCAAACGGCTTGGCCAGGATCGGTGCATTGCGCGTGATCGGGCTGTTGCAGTCGAGGATTTCCTGCGGGTAACCGCTGATAAAGATCACTTTCAATTCCGGACGCAGCTTGATCGCCGGCTCGGCGATCTGCACGCCGGAAATGCCGCCGGGCAGGCGGTAATCGGTGACCATGAGGTCCAGGTGTGGCTTGGTCGCGAGAATTTCGAAGGCCTGCTCGCCATCGATTGCCTTGAGTACCCGATAACCCAGGCCGGCCAGGTACTCACCCAGCACAAACATAATCGATTCGTCGTCTTCGACGATCAGTACAACATCTTGCGCATCTTCACTCATGGGAAGCCTTTGTCCGGTCAATTGCTGCAATTACGACCATGGGGTCACGCAGAAGGTTGCGTCGAGCCGACGATTGATTTCATCGCGCGGCCTCAAGGGGCAGGCACACCCGGAACAGGGCGCCCTCGCCTATCTGGCTCTCGACCTCGATGGTGCCGCCGTGGGCCGCAACGATCTGCTCGGAAATAAACAATCCGAGGCCCAGGCCCGCTGCCACCTGGCTGGCGGACACACGCTCGAATTGCTGGAAAATACGTTTCTGGTTGTCTTCGCTGATGCCGATGCCTCGGTCGCGCACTTCCACCCGGGCTTCGCCGTGCGCGCTGTAGACCCGCACATCCACCGGGCTTTTTGCGCCGTAGCGCAAGGCGTTGGTCAGCAGGTTGGTGATCACCTGCTCGATGCGGAACTCGTCCCAATGACCTTCCACCGGCCCTTGCGAGACCAGGCGCATGGAAGAACCGGCGGCGGCCACTTGCTGTGCGAAGTTTTCCACCAGGTTATGCACCAGTTGCGCCAGGTCAAAGTGTGCCGGACGGATCGACAGCTTGCCGGTACGAATGCGCGACACGTCGAGCATGTCTTCGATCAGGCGGATCAGGCTTTGAATCTGGCGCTCATCGCGGTCAACCATGGCGTGCATCTTGTCCAGGGTAAACGCGGCCGCGTTATCCCGGGCCAGGTGCATCTTGCGCAGCTGGGTTTCGAGGATCAGCCCATTCAAGGGCGTACGCACTTCGTGGGCGACGATCGACATGAAGTCGTCACGCATGCGCACGGCCTGCTCCAACTCGGCCTGGGTGGCCTGCAAGCGTGTGAGCAACAGCTCCTGTTCGCGCCGGCTGCGCTCCAGGGCTTCGACCTGTTGCTTCATGGCCTTGCTTTGGCGGTACAGGTCGACGAACACATTGACCTTGCTCTTGACCGCGTGAATGTCCAGCGGCTTGTGCAGGAAGTCGACTGCGCCGCTTTCATAGCCCTTGAAGGCATAGTTGAGTTCGCGGCCAGCGGCGCTGACGAACACAATCGGGATGTTCTTGGTCTTTTCGGTGCCGCGCATCAACTCGGCCAGCTCGAAGCCGTTCATGCCGGGCATCTGCACGTCAAGGATCGCCATGGCGAACTCGTGCTCCAACAGCAGCGACAAGGCTTCGTCGGCACTCAATGCCTTGAATACCTGGCGATCCTCGCGCTTGATCAGCGCTTCGAGGGCCAGCAGGTTTTCCGGCAGATCATCGACGATCAGCAGTTTGGCCTGGACAGTACTTAACATGGGGAATATTCCAGGGAAGCCAACAATGAGCCGATCTGGCTCAGCGAAAGAATGTGGTCAGGTGTGTGCAGCGCCAGGGCTGCCCGGGGCATTACCGCCACGCGAGCCTCTGTGGGGTCTTGCACCACAGTGGTTCCATCCTGTTGCTTGACATGGGCCAGGCCCCGGGCGCCGTCTTGATTGGCGCCGGTCAACAGGATCGCCAACAGGCCGCTGCCATAGGTGTCGGCGGCGGACTCGAACAGAAAGTCGATGGCCGGGCGCGAGTGGTGCACGCGGTCTTCCTGGCTCAGGGACAGGCTGTGGTCGCGCTCTACCGACAGGTGATAGCCAGGCCCGGCAAAGTACAGGGTGCCGGCCTTGATCATTTCCTTGTCGCGCGCCTCGACCACCGGCATTGCCACGCGCCGGTCGAACACTTCAGCCAGATGGCTGCGGCGCTCGTCCGGCAGATGCAGCACGGCGATGATGGGCAGGCCGAACCCCTCGGGCAGCTCACCGAACACCGTCAGCAACGCCTCGACGCCGCCCGCGGACGCGCCGATGACAATCGCTTCTATGCCCGGAACCCGAGTCCGGTTGGCAGCCGCTTCATTCATAGTTTGCGGTAGATCCGTTCTTGCTTGACCAAGGGTTCGAATTGCTTGCTGTAGGCGGAAAAGTCCAGGGTCTCTTTGCTGCCCAGCACCAGAAAACCACGGTGGCACAACGACTCGTGAAACAATCCGAAGGCCCGATCCTGCAATTTTTTATTGAAATAAATCAATACGTTACGGCACGAAATTAATTGAGTTTCTGAGAATACACTATCGGTCGCCAGGCTGTGATCGGCAAACGTCACGTTCTCGCGCAGGCTTTTGTCGAAGATCGCGTAATCGTAAGCCGCCGTGTAGTAGTCGGCAAATGAACGTTGCCCGCCGGCCTGCTGGTAGTTGGCGGTGTAGGCCCGCACGTTTTCCAGGGAAAAGATGCCTTGCTTGGCTTTGTCCAGCGACGCCGGGTTGATGTCGGTGGCATAAATGATCGTGCGCTCCAGCAAGCCCTCTTCCCTGAGGAGGATGGCCGTGGAGTACACCTCCTCACCGGTGCTGCAGCCGGCGATCCAGATCTTGATCGACGGGTAGGTCTTGAGCAGCGGTACCACTTCCTGGCGAATCGCCAGGAAGTGCGAGGGGTCACGGAACATTTCGCTCACCGGAATGGTGAGGAATTGCAGCAACTGCATGAACGCTGCCGGGTCATGCAGCACCCGCTCCTGCAGCGCCGAGATCGTCGCGCAGTCGAACTGGCGCAGGGCATGGGCCACACGCCGCTTGACCGACGCCCCGGAGTAGTCGCGAAAGTCGTAGCTGTACTTGAGGTAGATCGCCTCGATCAACAGGCGCAGCTCGATATCGCTGCTTTTATCCAAAAAACTTCGCTCCACTTAAATGCGTTCCATCTTGGGTAGCCATACGCGAATCAGTGAGAACAGACGGTCCAGATCAATCGGCTTGGCCAGGTAATCGTTGGAACCCGCCGCGAGGCAGCGTTCCTGATCGTCCTTCATGGCCTTGGCCGTCACCGCGATGATCGGCAGTTTTTTCCAGCGCGGGTCCTGGCGGATCAAGGCGGTGGCCTCGTAACCGTCCATTTCCGGCATCATCACGTCCATCAACACCAAATCGATATCGTCCACTTCATTGAGCTTGTCGATGGCTTCACGGCCGTTTCGCCCGATGACCACCACGGCGCCTTTGTGCTCCAGGGCGCTGGTCAGGGCGAAGATGTTGCGCACATCGTCGTCCACCAACAGGATCTTGCGCCCTTCAAAGACCTTGTCGCGGCTGCGGGCGGTCTTGAGCATCGTCTGGCGGTCATGGGACAGCTGGGATTCGACTTTGTGCAAAAAGAGTGTGACTTCGTCCAACAGGCGCTCCGGCGAACGGGCGCCCTTGATGATGATCGAGCGTGAATACTTGCGCAGCTCGGCCTCTTCGTCGCGGGTCAGGTTGCGCCCGGTGTAGACGATCACCGGCGGGAAGGAGCAGATGTCCTCGGTGGCCATGCGCTTGAGCAGTTCGTTGCCCAGCATGTCCGGGAGCTTGAGGTCGATGATCATGCAGTCGTAGACGTTGGTGCGCAGCAGGTCCAGCGCGGCCTGGGCGTAGCCGACGTCGGTGATCTCGATGTCATCGTCGCCGATCAGGCGGGCAATGCTGTCACGCTGCAAGTCATCGTCTTCCACCAGCAGCACACGCTTGACCTTCTGGGTCAGCTTGGCCTCCAGGCGCGCAAACACGTCCTTGAGCTCTTCGCGGGTGGTGGGTTTGACGGCATAGCCGATGGCGCCCATGTGCATGGCGGCCTCGACGCGGTCCTCCACGGAGATCACGTGCACGGGGATATGGCGGGTATTGGCGTGTTCCTTGAGGCGTTGCAACACGGTCAGCCCGGAATGGTCGGGCAGGCGCATGTCCAGCAGGATCGCGTCGGGAATGTATTCTTCGGCCAGGCTGTAGCCTTCGTCCGCGCCGTGGGCCACCAGGCAGTTGTAGCCCAGTTCGTGGGCCAGGTCGAAGAGGATGCGGGCGAAGTTTGGCTCGTCCTCCACCACCAGGATGCACCGGGTGGTGAACGGTGCCTTGTCGCGGTCATCGGCGAAGCGCGGGATCAGGTTGGCATCGGCCACCGGCAACGGGGATACCTTGACCGGCGTGGGGGCCGGCGCTACGACCACCTGACGCGGTTGTTCGATGGGCGCCGCATCTTCTGCACGTTCGACATACTGTTCCGGCAACACCAGGGTGAACATGCTGCCCTTGCCCGGTTCGCTGGTAACGCTGATATAGCCGCCGAGCAAGGTGGCCAAGTCGCGGGAAATCGACAGGCCAAGGCCGGTGCCGCCATACCGGCGGTTGGTGGTGCCGTCGGCCTGGCGGAAGGCTTCAAAGATGCTTTCCTGCTGATCGAGCGCAATGCCAATGCCGGAATCGCGCACGGTGAAGGCAATGCCCTCTCCCGGTGCCTCGGACACCGACAGGCTTACCTCGCCGTGCTCGGTAAACTTGACCGCGTTGGACAGCAGGTTCTTGAGGATCTGCTCCAGGCGCTGGCGGTCGGTAAACAGCATGGCGGGCGCACCTGCCTGCACCTCCACCTGGAACCCCAGCTTGCGATCGGCCGCCAGCGGTTCGAACATACCGCGCAAACCGTCCACCAGGCGTGCCACGCTGGAATTCTCAGGGCGCACTTCCAGCTTGCCGGCTTCAACCTTGGAAATGTCGAGGATGTCGTTGATCAGGTTGAGCAAATCATTGCCGGCCGAATAGATCGACTCGGCAAACTTGACCTGTTCGGCACTGAGGTTGTCCTGGGGGTTTTCCGCCAGCAGCTTGGCCAGGATCAACGAACTGTTCAGCGGCGTGCGCAGTTCGTGGGACATGTTGGCGAGGAATTCGGATTTGTATTTGCTTGAGCGCTGCAATTCGTCGGCCCGGTCTTCGAGGTCGAGCTGGGCCTGGCTGAGCTCCCCGTTCTTGCGGTCCATGGCGTCGCGCTGGTCGGCCAGGGTCTGGGTCTGCTCGGCCAATTGTTCGTTGGTCTGCTCCAGTTCCGCCTGTTGGGTTTCCAGGTGAGCCTGGGACTCCTTGAGGATGCGCGACTGCTCTTCCAGCTCTTCGTTGGCGGTCTTGAGTTCTTCCTGCTGCACTTGCAGCTCTTCGTTGAGCTGCTGGGTCTCGGCCAGCACTTCCTGCAAGCGTTGGCGATAGCGGGCGGCTTCAATCGAGGTGCCGATATTGCCAGCGATCAATTCCAGCAATTCGACATCACGTTCATCCAGGGGGCGCAAGAAGCCCAGTTCGATGACGCCGTTGACGCGCCCATCATCGCTGGTCGGCACTACCAGCACGCTGCGGGTCGAGCCCTCCCCCAGCCCGGAGCTGACCTTGAAATAGCCCACTGGCACATCGTCCAGGCGAATCAGGCGATCCAGCTGGGCGGCCTGGCCAACGATGCCTTCGTCGTTGTAGATCGCTTGCTCCAGCTGTTCCTGTTCGCGGGAGAAACCGTACGTCGCGACACGCTTGAGGCCGCCGTGTTCTTCTCGCACGTACAGCGCGGCCACGGCCGAGCCCATGTACTGGGCAAAGAATTGCAGGATGTTGCGCCCCAACATGTTCAGGGTCAGTTGGCCAAGCACCTGCTCTGCGAGCTCGGTCTGGCCGTTGCGCAGCCAGGCCTGCTGTTCCAGGCGCAGCGCAATCTTCTGCTGTGACGCCAGGTTATCGCCGTAACTCTTTGACAACGAAATTAAATTCTTCCGGCCGATATAGGCCAGAAAACCACTGAGCCCCAGTACAAACGCCAGGTACAGGATGACGCTGACAACGGTGGTACGGGTGACTTCTTCGTTACGGGTGATACGGAACTGCTGCTCCATCGCGACCGCGTCGTCATATTCCTTGCGAATTTCATCGGTGAGGCGCTTGCCCCGGCCGGCTTTGACCGCGCTGCGGTAGTCACCGCTGGTGCGCTGCATCTCAATCATCGACTCGGCGTACTTGTTCCACTCGGTCTGCAAGGCTTCCAGGCGCTTGAGGCGATCCACCTGTTGGGGGTTGTCCGCGACCAGGTCCTGCAAATTGCGCAAATCGGCAATGATCCGTGGCTTGGCCACTTCATACGGGTCGAGAAAGTGCTCATCGCCCGTGATCAGAAAACCGCGCATGCCGGTTTCCAGGTCCACCGTCAGTTTCGACGACTCGTTGAGGTTGTTGATGACCCGGTCGGTGTGCTCCACCCACTGGATCACCGTCAGCAGATACGTAATCAGGCAGCCGAAAAACACTGCGCTGAGCACGCCCACACCCAAGGGCAGCGCCACATTTCGGCTTAAAAGGTTACGGAAGCTTTTTTCATCGACGGACGACGCAGGTGTCATGGGCATGCCTTGGCCAGGTGCGGAAAAACCGGGAGTTTGCCGCAAAGATCGCCCACAGACTACGTTTGCAGCGGATATTTGCTGCAATTGTTTTTCTTCCTTACACAGTGCCGACACCCCAGCGGGAACGCGGGCGCCCTGGCGCGCTACCCAAAAGGAGCGTCTGGGGAACAGGGAACCTCCTTCTAAAAAGACGCAATCGTCCTATAAAAAAAGGTACCCGCTCATGCTTAATCGTATTGCACAAACGCCAACGCCTACCGCCTTTCCTGCGCCGATTCCGGTAGCAAACCGACAAACCCGATCCGCTGACGACGACACCGGCAGTCATGCCCAAGGCTCCCCCCTGAAGACCGCATTGGCGGACAAGGAAAACCTGCACGTCCTGGGCCTCAAGCTGGCTGAAATCGCCGCCAGACTGGGCGAAAGCGCCACCTCCGAGGCGGTTGTGACCGCGCTGACGAAAACGCACATGGTGCTGCACGCTGATTCGTCCTCCCCCCATGTGGCCGGTACCCAGGTTGATCTGGCCAGCTTTATTCGAAGCCTCGGACTGCCGCTGCCCACCAGCCACTTTATGCTGTCCGGGCTTGCCAGCGCGCTGGAAAACCGCGCACAGGAGCATCCGCTCGGCAACCTGGGGGGCGCGTTGTCTTGGCCTGTGCCCTTGAGCACGGAGGAACAGCGGCGGTTGCACGGGTTTATCCAGAACGAGGCGCGCACCGGGGTTGGCAAGGGCCTCCTCGAGCGTCTGCATGCCCTGTTGCCACGCTCCGCCGAAACCTCAGGCGACCCTGCCAAGCTGCTCGATGCGCTGCTGGATAGCCCGCAAGCGCAGGTGATCGGGAAACACCTGCAGGCGCACATGCAGGGCATCGGCAACGCAAGCAGTCAAACTGACTACTTGCTCGCGGCGATCAACCTGCAGCTCGACCCTGAATCCATGACCAGCCCCGACCGCAACAAGGTCGCCGGTTTTGACTTGGCTGGCCATGCATTGATCGGCAGGCCACCGACCACCCTGATGTGGCAACTCGGTGAGCATCTGGTCAGCCAGGGCAAAACCAGCCCGCAGATGGCGCAAGCGGCGGTCAAGCTGTTGCTCGCCAGCCGTGCACCGGCGTTCCTGGTCAAAAACATCCCCCAGAACGTGACCTATGGCAGCCTGGCCTGGGTCAATCTGGCCATTGCGGCGGCAACCATCGAAGCCCAGACCCCGGGAAGAGTTGCCAACATGACCTATACCCAAGTCATGCTGGCCGCCCGATCGGCCGGGGTCGCTGATCCTGCGATCACCCAGCGGGCGCAGCTGGAAGCGTTGGTGGACTGGGGGGTGGCCAATGGCGTGCTGGACAGGAAAGGCGACCACCACTACACCGCCAATGAACTGAGCGCCCTGACCCAACAATTCAATACACGCAAACAGCAAATGGAGGTTGCGTCCGCGGCGTTGGACAGCGAGCTACCGTCACGGAAAGCGCTGGCACTGGCCAAGCTCAAAGAGCGCTTCGGCGACTTGGGCTCACTGTTCGAAGAAAAGCTGATTGATATAAAGCGCAGAGTGCGCGGGCTGGACGACGGCAAGGGCTACAACTCCGACGCCTCCAACCCCCACTCGATGCTGGATGTGGCGATGATGGAACTGGCGGACCCGGACGTGGAGTATTTTTCCACGCATAGCCGTATTCCGATCGACGCCCTGAATGCCAATCGGACATTTGACGTCGTCGCCCCCTTCAATCGTCAATTCGACCAGGCGCTCGCCGAGAAAAAGTCGGCAATCGCCACCTACATCAAACAGCTGGTCGCTCAATTGCCCGTGGAGGACCGGCAACACCTGGAGCAGGGCAAATTGCAGCTGTTCCAGTCGTCCTCCTATACCGAAGGTACCGGTGTCTCCAAAAGGCAGGACCACCCCAAGAACGAAAAGCTGCTGATCAAAGCCGTACACAACGGCGCGACCCGCGCTTACGAAATCGACTTCAACCGGGGCCGTATCAAACAGACTCACGCGTGGAGTGTTGGCGAGAAAAAAACCAAGGTCGCCCATGATGTGACGGTGACTAAAGCGTTCAACCCCGCTGGCAGCGAATCACTGCGCCAGGCGAACCCGTCGTCGAGCTCGACGCCGCCTGACAGCTTTTCGTCCACCCGCACGCAAGCGCTGGCTGACGCTTTCGTCAAGCATCTGGAATTGGACAACCCCGCCATCAAGGCACAGGCGCGCGGTCTCACGACGCTGGATAAGCATGAGAAAAAGGTCGAGGCGATCACCGAGTTTGCGCTGAACCTGGTGCCTTTTCGATCAGCGATCGTCAACTTCCAAAAGGGAAACTACGCCGCGGGCGCACTGGATCTGGCGATCGACGTCTTCGGTTTCCTGACGGCTGGCGCGGGCGCCGCCGGCAAGGTGCTCAAGATTGCGGGTAGCGGGCTGTCTACGGCGAACAAGGCGCTACAGGCCGCCAAAGTCATCGGTTCGGCCACGGTCAGCGCACTCAACCCGCTGGGCGGTGTGGGCGATGTGCTGGTGGGTGGGTCCCGGTTCGCGGCCAAGGGGTTAACGTTTCTGGCGTCAAAGGGTGTCGAGTATGTCAATACGATGCGCGGTGCGACGGGCAGCTATGACCTGCTGAAAGCCATCAGCAAGGAGCATGGGCCCACGCTGATCGGGACCTACAAAGTCGCCGACGTGGAGGCGCAGGGGCTTGCGGTGCTGCGCAACGACCAATGGTTCAAATACGACCACGTGCTGAACAAACCCTATGGCGCGCCCATCGCCGACTTTTCGCCCAGGGGGGCGCCGCAGATTCAGAACCTGCTCGCCGGTTCGGCGGAACTTGAGAGTGTGAAACTCTTCAACAACCTTACGCAGGCCCGCACCGGGGCGAACCGCTCGGCCTTCAACAGCGGGTACTTGAAAGGGCAACTGGGGTCTTTGCCAGGCTACCGCCCAGGTATGGGCAGCAAACAACTGAGGGCGCTGGCAGTCGCGGATAATCGACGCCCGGAAGAGATGGGCATTCTGGCCAGGGAACTCAAGAACGCCTACATCGAAGACGCCCAATACGTCTCGGCACTGCTCACCCAGGACGTGGCGGGACCGGGGGTGAAAATCACGCCCATGTCGCAAATACACTACAACGCCAAGGTTGACCTGCCCTCGATAGGTGAGTGCGCCGGCATGTCATATGCCATGGCGCTGGCTATCCATGCCGGCAAAGAAGATCAGTTCATAAAGAATATGCTCAAGGTCGCGGATGTGCCGAAAACCCCTGGCGCAGACAAATTCATCAGTGACCTGCGCAACCTTCAAGCCAAGGTGCAAAACCCGGCAATGTTCCACTACGGAGTGCAACCCCGCACGGTCGGCTATCAGGAGATCATTTCGAAACTGGCCAGGTCCCAGACTTCCACCACCGTGAGAATCGGCACTCACGACCACGCCATGCTGGCGGGGGTAAGAGTGGAAAGCGGCAAGAAGGAATGGTTTTTCTATGACCCCAACGCAGGACTGGTCAAATTCAACAACTCGCTGGCGATGCAAGAAGGGATGGAAAAACTCCTCAACAGCGGCAAGCTCGCCGCAACCAACAACACCCTCCGGTCGCCTGGCGCGGGGCGGCAATACAGCGTAAGCCTGTTTGATCCCGCGGATGTGAACCGCCCAGGTATCGACGCCAACGCCGTGGCGGATCTTTCAGATATCGAGTTGTAACTACGCAGGAAGGTAGGGTTGTAAACCGGGAAGAATCAGGACAATCCCTAGCGTTACAGTCACAATGCCAGCAATCGTTTCGGAACTTGCTGGCATTCTCACCACTCCTTACAGAGTTGCCGCTCCAAACCCCTAGACCAGCACCTTCATTTTTCAGGAATTCTCACTATGCCCGGCGCCTCCATCATCCTAGTAGTCGAAGACGACGCCATCGTGCGCATGCTGATCGTCGATGTACTCGAAGAACTGGCGTTCAGTGTGCTTGAAGCAGCAGATGCCGAAGAAGCCTTGGCGGTGGTCAACGACCTTGACCAGGTGATCGACTTGATGATGACCGACGTCGGCCTGCCGGACATGGACGGCAAGCAACTGGCTACTCGCGTACGCGGGCTGCGCCCGGCACTGCCTATCCTGTTTGCCAGCGGCTACGCGGAAAACATCGACGTGCCAGCGGGCATGCAGGTGATTGGCAAGCCGTTCTCCATCGACCAACTGCGCGACAAAGTCAAATCGATGCTGCCCGCCTGAAAACCGTGATATCCCCCACACCAAGCAACTAATTCGTTCGGATAGCTAGCGTGTCTGGATTTAACTGCTAGCTTCAAACGACATGCCCTACACGACTTAGTGAACAGGGCCGCCCGACCGCATCGATTCCTGCACGTTCGGGCCCGTTTCCAGGGAATTGGGGAACTCGCATGTTCAGGTCATCGTCTGCACTGGCAGTGTTGCTGGGGGCATTGGTATTGCCCGGGTTTTCTGCCCGGGCCGACAATGCCGAGACCGCCAACAAGAGCAACAACCCGCTCAACCTCGCGCCGGGCGCCAACCTGCAGGACTACTACACCCCCCGTTTGTACGACAGCAACGCCCACACCAATGACCTGTTGCTGCGTGGGACCCTGCCCATCGCCCCATCGGATTTCATCGGCGTACCGCAGTTGCTACGCGCCACCCTGCCCCTCAGTACCCGCCCCGATCCCCACAGCGGCTACAGCACCGGCATCGGCGACCTGAACCTGTTCGACATCTTCTTGCTCAAGACCGAAGGCGTGCAACTGGGCATCGGCCCGCAACTCACCGCGCCCACCGCCGAGCATGATGAACTGGGCACCGGCAAATGGCAGGCCGGCCTGGCCGCCATCGCCATCGACGCCTCGCCGCGCGGCCTGCTGGGCGCGCTGGTGCAGTACCAAAGCTCCTTTGCCGGGGATCGCGACCGCGCCCATGTCGAGAGTGCAACTTTCCAGCCGTTTATCATTCATAACCTGCCCAAGGGCTGGTACCTGCGCTCCACCGGCACCTGGACCTTCGATTTGAAGAACGACAGCCACTACATCCCGATTGGCTTGGGGGCGGGCAAAGCCTGGAAAGCCGGGAGCAATATCGTCAACGCCTACGTCGAGCCGCAATGGACGGTGGCCCGCAAAGGCGATGGCTTGCCGCAGTTCACGTTGTTCGCAGGGATTAACGTGACGTTCGGCAAATAAACCGGTTAACTCGGCGCCTTCATCCCACGCCCTTAAAAAGATCTCTGGAAGGACGCAACAACATGATTGGAAAACCGACGCGCCTGCTGTTGGCGAGCCTCTCGATACTCATGAGCACCGGCGCCCTGGCCGACTTCACCGCCTCCCCGGCCGAGGCGCGGGCGATTGCCAAGGAAGCCTACCTGTACGGCTACCCGGTGGTGGCGATGTACAAGACCCTGTACACCCAGGCCGTGGACAAAGGCGGCGCCAACTTCAAGGCACCGTTCAACCGGATTGGCAACACCGCCCAGGTGTTCACCCCCAAGGACACCGCGTTCGTCTCGCCGAACTCGGACACGCCCTACTCGTTCGTGTGGATGGACCTGCGCCGCGAACCCCAGGTGCTGACCCTGCCGAAAATCGACGACAACCGTTACTACTCGGTGCAGTTGATCGACCTGTACACGCAGAACTTCGCCTACCTGGGCACCCGCAGCACCGGCAACAACGGCGGCCACTACATGGTTGCCGGCCCGGACTGGAAAGGCCAGCAGCCGGTCGACATCGACCGCGTGGTGTACAGCGAAAGCAACATCGCCTACGCCCTCTATCGCACCCAGCTGTTCGATGAAAAAGACCTGGGCAAGGTCAAGCAGATCCAGGCCGGCTACAAGGTGCAGCCCCTGAGCAGCTACGTGAAGCAACCGGCGCCGGCCGCCGTGCCGAAGATCGAGTGGCCCAAGCCCACGGCCACCATGACCGAAGGCCCGCAGCTATTCCGCTACCTGAACTTCATGCTCGCCTTTGCCCAGCCCCAGGACAGCGAAAAAGACCTGCTCTGGCGCGTTTTGCCAAGATCGGCATCGCCCCCGGCGCGCCGTTCAAGACCCAGCAGTTGACGGCTGACCAACGCAAGGCCCTGGAAGACGGCATCGCCGATGGTCGCGCCGAATTTGCCGCGTTCAAGAAAGACAAGATCGACACCCATCAGGTGAGCAGCGGCGACCTGTTCGGCAGCCGTGACCGCCTGAAAAACAACTACCTGTACCGCTACGCCGGCGCCGACCTGGGGATTTTTGGCAATTCCACCGACGAAGCGATCTACCTGAGCTACTTCGTCGACAGCGAAGGCAAGCCGGCCAACGGCGCGCGCCACAGCTACACCGTGCACTTCGCCAAGGACCAACTGCCGCCCGCCGAAGCGTTCTGGTCGCTGACGATGTACGACGCCAAGACCAAGCTGCTGGTGCCCAACCACAAGAAACGCTACCTGATCAATTCGCGGATGCTGCCCGACCTCAAGCTGGACGCCGATGGCGGCCTGACCCTGGCCTTGCAACACCACGAGCCGCCGAAAGCCGAACAGAGCAACTGGTTGCCGGCCCCGCCGGGCCCGTTTTATGCCGTGCTGCGTATTTACCTGCCCAAGCCTGAGGTGGGTAACGGTCAATGGAAGCTGCCGCCGTTGACACCGCTCAAGTAACACCACGCGCCCGGCCCGACCAGGCCGGGCGCGTACCCCCGATTTCAGGCCGTTTACAAGGATATGTAACGCCATGATTTCACATGCCCGCTTGTGTGCTTCGCCATTGCTCATCGGCATGCTCGCCAGTTGCGGTGTATCCGCGGCCGACCTGCCCGACCTTGGCAGTACACCCGCCACCGCCGGCAGGTCCGACCCCGAAACCTGCCATCGCCTGCAGCAAGACTTCGATATCGACCTCAAGCAAGTGGTCAAGGCCGGTTGCGACCCTTCCACCGAACAGATCGCCAAGCTGATGGACAACCCGGTGGGCAACCTGGTGCTGCTGTTCAACCAGTTCGACTACAGCGCGCTCAAGGGTCCCCACAGCAACGGCACGCGCTACCTGGGCAAATACAGCTTCATGCCGACCTTCCCGATTTCCGTCGGCGCGGACTGGAACCTGATCAACCGCATTCCCCTGAGCTACGTCAGCGCACCGGTCAATGCCAAGGCGGGCAACCTGATCGGCATGAGCCCCTATGGCGTGCTGACTGACCGCGATTTCCCCGCGGTGGTCAACGATCCATTCGACCGCACCTCGGGTTTCGGCGACATGGCCTATGTGGGCGTGTTTTCGCCCAAGCAACCGATCCGCTTTGCCAACGGCGGCAAGCTGGTCTGGGGCGTTGGCCCGACGGCGATGTTTCCCACCGCCGAGAAGGACGTGCTCGGCACGGGCAAGTACGCCCTCGGCCCGGCATTCGTTGCCGCTTACCTGGGTGAAGACTGGACCCTGGGGTTCTTCCCGCAGCACTGGTGGTCGGTCGGCGGTGACTCGCGGCGCAAGGACGTGAGCCTGACCAATATCCAGTACTTCATCCAGCGCGCCATCCCCGGCCCCAGCCAATGGCGCGTCGGCATGACGCCCAATATCACGGTGGACTGGAAAGCCGACGGCGGTAACCGGGTCAACTTCCCCATTGGTCTCGGCGCGGGGCGCATCGTCAATTTCGGCAAGTTGCCGGTGCGTATCTCCGGTGAAGTGCAGTATTCGGTGATCCACGCCGATGATCAGATCAGCCCGCGCTGGAATTTGCGCCTGTCATTCATCCCGGTGATTCCAACCTTCATGCTGTGAACGCGGGCCGTTCAGTGCAGTACATCGTGGTCGCCGCCCCTGGTGACCCAGAGTTTCAAGGAGCCATGGCATGACCGCGCTCGATGATGTGAAAGCCCTGCAAGCCAGCATGGCCGAAAGTGTCCTGGGCCAGGACCAGGTGATCCGCCAGATCCTGCTCGGGCTGCTGGCCAACGGTCACCTGCTGCTGGAAAGCCTGCCGGGGCTGGCCAAGACCCGCACGGTCAAGGCCCTGGCCCGGCACCTGGACGCGCAGATGAGCCGCATCCAGTTCACCCCCGATCTGCTGCCGTCCGACATCACCGGCGCCGAAGTGCTGCATCAGGTCGATGGCCAGAACCAGATCCGTTTCCAGCCCGGGCCGTTGTTCGGCAACCTGATCCTCGCCGATGAGATCAACCGCGCCCCGGCCAAGGTCCAGGCCGCGCTGCTGGAGGCCATGGAAGAACGCCAGATCACCGTGGCCGGCGCCAGCCACCCGTTGCCGCCGTTGTTTATCGTGATCGCCACGCAAAACCCCATCGAACAGGAAGGCACCTACCCGTTGCCGGAAGCACAGATGGACCGCTTCGTGATGAAACTGCTACTGGATTACCCCAGCGCCGCCAATGAAAGCCAGGTGTTGCGCCTGCTGCGCGAAGAGGAACAGGCCGCCGCGACCCAGGCCATCCAGGGCTTCACCCTGGCGCAGGCGGTGATCTTCGCCGCGCGCCAGGAAGTCAGCACGATCCAGGTGTCACCGGCCATCGACCGCTACCTGATCGATCTGATCAACGCCACCCGCCATCCTGCCGACTATGACCCCGACCTCGCGCGCTGGATCAGCCTCGGCGCCAGCCCCCGTGGCGGCATCGGCCTGGACCGCTGCGCCCGTGCCGATGCGTGGTTGCAGGGCCAGGCATTTGTTACCCCGGACAATGTGCAGGCCGTGCTCCACCCGGTGCTGCGCCATCGCCTGCAACTGAGCTATGACGCGGTGGCCGATGGCGTCAGCGCCGATCAGGTGCTGGACCGCCTGCTGAGCACAGTGGCGTTGCCCGCATGAACGCCGACGGCCTGGTCTACGTCAGCCTGGCGCAGTTGATGGCCTTGCAGTTTCAGGCGCGGGGCTTGAGCTTTGTCGCACGCCAGCCCCAAGGCAGCCTGCTGGCCGGCAACCACGCCTCACGCCTGCGCGGGCGTGGCCTGAATTTCGATGAACTGCGGCGCTACCAGCCGGGCGATGACCTGCGCCACCTGGATTGGCGCGCATCGTTGCGCACCGGCAAACCGGTGGTGCGTACCTTTACCGAGGAGCGTGACCGCCCGGCGTTGATCGTGGTGGACCAGCGCATGTCGATGTTTTTCGGCTCGGTGCGCAGCTTCAAATCCGCCATCGCCGCCGAACTGGGCGCGCTGGCCGCGTGGATGGTGTTCAACGCCGGCGACCGGGTTGGCGGGCTGGTGTTCAACGATGCACGCATCGACAGCGAGGCGCCGCTGCGCAGCCGCAAACGCGTGGAAGCGCTGTGCAGCCGCATTGCGCAACAAAACGCCGAACTCAAGGCCAGCAACGCCGACCATGAAGGCGACAACCAACTGGACCGGGTCCTGCAGCAATGCCTGGCCGTGGCCGGCCACGACCATTTGATCTGCCTGGTCAGCGACTTTGCCGGCGCAGGCCCGCGCACCCTGCAACTGCTGCAACAGCTGTCGGCGCACAACGACGTGGTGGCGTTGCAGGTGTACGACCCGTTAGCGCTCAACCTGCCCAGCAGCGGGCAATTGCTGATCACCCAGGGTCAACTGCAAGTCGAACTCGCGGTGAACCAACGCAAGGTGCGCCAGCCCCTGGGGGATTTTCTCGGCGGGCGCCTCAAAGACGTCGCCAGCCTGTTGCGCCGCAGCCAGGTGCCGCTGTTGATGATCAGCACGGCCTCGCCTGCCGCCGTGCAGTTGCGCAATGAACTGGGGAAGCGCCGGTGAACGCCCACGTGCCGAGCATCGAGCAGCTCCAGGAGTTGGGGTTGCCCGCGCCCGTCAGTTATTGGCCGCAGACCTGGGGCTGGGGCGTGTTGCTGGGGCTGCTGGTTCTGGGGTTACTGGTGCTGGGTGTGCGCAAGTGGCTGCACTGGCGGCGCGATGCCTATCGACGCGAAGCCTTGGCGCAGCTGGAGCGCATCAGCGACCTGCGCGAGCTACCGGCCTTGCTCAAGCGTGTCGCCCTGTCGATGCCGCTGGCACCGCAAGAGCACCAGCGCGTGCCGACCTTGCGCGGGGCCGAGTGGCAAGCCTTCCTGCAACGCCATGCCGGTGCGCCGGTGCCTGAGGACTTTAGCGAACAACTGGCGCAACTCGCCTACGGCGCGCCGTTGCAGCACCCGCATTTACTGGCCCAGTGCAAAGCCTGGGTGGAGCAACACCGTGTGGCAGCTTGACTACCCATGGCTGCTGCTCCTGCTGCCGTTGCCGTGGTTGGCCTACCGCTATTTGCCGGCGTACCAGGAAGCGCGCAGCGCGGTGCGCGTGCCGTTCTTTCGCGGCATGAGCCAAGCGGTTGGTGAGGTCCCCGCCACCCATGGCGCGCGCACTAATCGCCCGCAGTTGTGCCTCAACCTGCTGGTCTGGGGCCTGGTGGTCCTGGCCATTGCCCGCCCGGTGTGGGTGGAAAAGCCCATCGAGCGCCAGCAACCGGTGCGCGACTTGCTGCTGGCCATCGATATTTCCCAGTCCATGCAAACCCAGGACTTTACCGACGCCGACGGCCACAAGATCGACCGCCTCGCCGCCGTCAAACAGGTGGTGCAGGGTTTTATCCAGCAGCGCAAGGACGACCGTATCGGCCTGATCCTGTTTGGCAGCGGCGCGTTTCCCCAAGCGCCGTTGACCCTCGACCACACCAGCCTGTCACTGCTGCTGGACGATAGCGGCATTGGCATGGCCGGGCCCAATACCGCGATCGGCGATGCCATCGGCCTGGGCCTCAAGCTGCTGGACCAGGCCCACGAGCCGCAAAAAGTGCTGATCCTGCTCACCGATGGCAACGACACCAGCAGCGCGATCACCCCGGACCACGCCGCCGACATGGCCGCCGCCAAGGGCGTGGTCATCCACACCATCGGCATCGGCGATCCCCAGGCCAGTGGGGAAGCCAAGGTCAACCTGAGCGCCTTGCAAGGGATCGCCAACGCGACCGGCGGCCGCTACTTCCGTGCCGAGGACCGCGACAGCCTCAAGCAGGTCTACGCCACCCTCGACCAAATCACCCCGCATCAAGTCAACACCCTCAGCCACCAGCCCAAGCGCGACCTGTTCTGGTGGCCGTTGGGGGCTGCGCTGGTGTTGCTGGCGGTGTATCACCTGGGCGCAGCGCTGTGGTCGCAACGGTTCAAACGGGAGGTAGCGCATGGACTTGAGTGAGTTCCACTTCCTGCGCCCCGCCTGGTTGTTGCTGGCGTTGCTGGGTGCCGCGTTGCCGCTGCTCTGGCGCCGCAGCCGTGACCTGCAACGGCGCCTGCGCGGCAACATTGCCCCGCACCTGTTGCCGTATCTGCTGCTCACGCCCAGCGACCCGCATCGGCTACGTCCGGTGCATCTGCTCAGCGCCGTGCTGGTGCTCGGCGCCGTCGCCGCTGCCGGGCCGACCTGGCAGCAGGATCGCCCGGGCTTTCTCGAAAACCGCGCGCCGCTGATTATCGCCGTGGACCTGTCGCCGTCGATGGACACCCCTGATGTGCCGCCCACCCGACTGACCGCCGCCAAACACAAACTGCATGACCTGGTCCAGCGCCGCAAAGGCGCACGCACGGCCCTGCTGGTGTATGCCGGCAGCGCGCATCTGGTGTTGCCGCCCACCGATGATCCCGCCCTGCTCGACACCTTTATCCAGGCGCTGAGTACCGACCTGATCGACAAGCCGGGCAAGGACGTCGACGCAGTGATCGCTCAGGCCCAACGCTTGCTCGGACAGACGCCCGGCACGTTGCTGCTGGTGACCGACGGCGCCGCACCATTGCCCACGCTCAAGGCAGGTTCGCTGCAAGTGCTGGTCCTCGGCCTGGGCAGCAGCCCCACGCTCAAGCAACTGGCCTCTGCCACCCACGCGCCGCTGGCCAGCCTGACCATGAATGACGACGACCTGGACTGGATCGAACGCCACGCCCAGCAACATTTCCAGGCCGTCGACGAGCAACAGCGCCTGTTGCACTGGAAAGACGCCGGCTATTGGCTGTGCTGGCCGGTGTTGTTGCTGGCGCTGTTCAGCGTGCGCCGTGGCTGGAGCCTGAACTGGACCGCCGTACTGCTGCTGTGCTTTCTGCTGCCGCCGACGCAAGCACAGGCCAACCCCTTCCTCACGCCCGACCAGCAAGGCCGCTGGGCCTTCGAACACCACCACTACCCCGAGGCTGCCGCGCGGTTTGTCGACCCGTACTGGAAAGGCATCGCCGCCTACAACGCCGCCGACTATGACCTGGCGCAAACCACCTTCGCCGCAATGAACACCCCGCAAGCGGCGTTCTACCTGGGCAATATCCACGTACGCCGCTTCAAGTTCGATGACGCCATCAGCGCCTATCAACACGCGTTGCAACTGCAAGCAGACTTCCCCGAAGCGAGCGCCAATCTGGCCCTGGCGCTCGCCTTGAAAAAGGACACCGAAAGCGCGGCGAACAACACCCCCGAGGTCAAGCCCGATGAGGTCAAGTTTGACAAGGCCCCCGGCAAGGGCCAGAGCAAGACGGTCCTGACCGAGCAAGCGAACAACGACGCGCTGTGGTTGCAGAACCTGACCACCTCGCCGGCCAACTTCCTGCGGCGTAAATTCGCCCTTCAGGACCAGGCGGTGCAGCCATGAACCGCTGCTGTGGCGTGTTGTTGCTCCTCGCTGGGCCGTTGTGGGCAGCCGAACCGCAACTGCGGGTGCAGGCGCAGTTGTTGCCGGGCAGTTCAGTGGTGGTCGGCGAACAACTGCACCTGCAAGTGGATGTATTGACCGACACCTGGTTTACCGCCGCCGCGACCCTGCCAGAGCTCAAGCTGCCCGGCGCGCGGGTACAGCCGCCCAATGGCGAAGCAGAGCACACCACCCAGGTGATCGACGGGCAGACGTTCTATGGCATGCGCTACAGCTACGGCATCACAGCCAACGTGGCGCAGCACTTCAGCGTACCGGCGCTGACGGTCAGCGCCCAACCCGGTCAGGCCAGCGCGCCGTTGAACGCGCAGAGCCAGCCACTGGCCTTCGATGCGACCCAGCCCCCAGGATTCGCGCCCGGCGAGCCGGTGCTGGTGGCCAGTGCCGTGCGTTTGAGCCAGACCCTTGAGGCCCGTGACCTCAAGGTCGGTGACAGCCTGACCCGCACCCTCACCCTGCAAGCCGACAACACCCCCGGACTGTCTTTGCCCCCGCCGAACACCGCGTCGATCAATGGCCTGCGCCTGTACCCGCAAGTGCCGCGCATCCGCAACCTCGACGATGGACGCGGTGGCGTCACCGGCGGCCAGCGCATCGACCCACTGGTGTACCGTGTCGAACAAGGCGGCCATTTCACCCTGCCGGCCATCAGCGTGAAGTGGTGGGACAGCCGCAACCATCGCCTGCAAGTGGCGCAATGGCCAGCGCTCACCGTCGAGGCCGAGGCGATCAGCGCCTATACGCCGACGTTTGCCATCGAACAGCGGCACTGGCAATTCCCCCGGCAGTGGCTGCTGTGGATAGCGTCCATCGCGGTGCTGATTCTCACCGGTTATCTGTTGCATACGTTGTGGCCGCGAATGGCGCGGAGCTCACGAAAAACGTGGGCTGCATTGCGTTGGCGGTGTCGTCAACTACGCTTGCTTCCACTGAACCCCCGTCACGAAAAGGACTTCCCATGACGTCGCTGCGTTCTGCCCTGCCCCTGTTGTGCCTGCTGAGCCTGCCCGCCTTCGCCGCCGACCCGCTGCCCTCGTGGCACGAAGGCGCGAACAAAAAACAGATCATCGAGTTTGTCCAGGCGGTCACCACCGAAGGTTCCAAGGATTACGTCAAACCCGCCGAACGCATCGCGGTGTTCGACAACGACGGCACCCTGTGGACCGAACAACCGGCGTATTTCGAAGTGCTGTTCGCCTTTGACGAAGTCAAGCGCCTGGCGCCCCAGCACCCCGAATGGCAAACCACCCAACCCTTCAAGGCGGTGCTTGAGGGCGACCATCACGCGCTTGCCGCCAGCGGCATGGACGGTCTGCTGAAAATCATCGGCGCCACCCACACCGGGGTCAGCACCGAGGCGTTTATCGACAATGCCAGGAACTGGCTGAAACAGGCCCGTCACCCCAAGACCGGCAAGCCCTTCGACCAGATGATCTACCAGCCTATGCTGGAAATGCTCGACTACCTGCGCAGCCAGCAATTCAAGACCTACATCGTCTCCGGCGGCGACACCGCATTCATGCGCGCGTTTGCCGAAGAGGTGTACGGCGTGCCACCGGAGCAGGTGATCGGCTCGAATTTCGCCACTCAATACCAACTCAAGGACGGCCAACCACAGGTGCTGCGCACCACCAAGCTGGCCCATAACGACGACGGCCCGGGCAAGCCGGAAAGCATCGATTCGATCATCGGGCGCCGGCCGATCCTGGCCTTCGGCAACTCCGACGGCGACCTGCAGATGCTGCAGTGGACCGCCGCCGGCAAAGGCAAGCGCCTGATGGGCCTGGTGCACCACACCGACGCCCAGCGCGAATGGGCCTATGACCGCAATTCTCAGGTGGGGCGCCTGGACAAGGCGTTGGACCTGGCCAGGACACAGCACTGGACCGTGGTGGACATGGCGAGCGACTGGCGCCGTATCTACCCGTTCGATCCAGCTGTGCAAGCAGAGGTGCAATAAGCAAATCCGCAGGTCGCATGCACTGCGACTCAAGCCCTACCAAGGAGCAAGTCTTATGACTCGCATACGTAAGTGGCTGCCGAAACTCGCGCTGGTGGCGGTTTCGGTGATAGGGGCCTCGGCATCCGCCTGGGCCGCTGAAAAGCCGAATATCCTGGTGATATTCGGCGATGACATCGGGCAAACCAACATCAGTGCCTACTCCATGGGCGTGGTGGGCTACAAGACCCCGAATATCGACCGCATCGCCAAGGAAGGCATGATGTTCACCGACTACTACGCGGAGAACAGCTGCACGGCCGGACGCTCGTCGTTTATCACCGGGCAGACGCCGTTGCGCACCGGCCTGTCCAAGGTCGGCGCGCCGGGGGCGTCGGTGGGCCTGCAAAAGCGCGACATCACCATTGCCCAGGCCCTCAAGTCCCTCGGCTACGCCACCGGGCAGTTCGGCAAGAACCACTTGGGCGACAAGGACGAATACCTGCCCACCAACCACGGCTTCGATGAGTTCTTCGGCAACCTCTATCACCTCAACGCCGAAGAGGAGCCGGAGCGGCCCTATTGGCCCAAGGACGACGCTGCCTTCGTCAAGGCCAACTCGCCCCGTGGGGTGATCCACAGCTTTGCTGACGGCAAGATCGAAGACACCGGCGCCTTGACCACCAAGCGCATGGAAACCATCGACGATGAAACCACCGCCGCCGCCCAGGCGTTTATCAAGAAACAGGCCGAAGCCGACAAGCCCTTCTTCGTGTGGATGAACACCACGCGCATGCACTTGTTCACCCACGTGCGCGACTCGATGAAGGGCCAGAGTGGCATGCCCGGCAACGAATACGCCGACGGCATGGTGGAGCACGACGGCGATGTGGGCAAACTCCTGCAAACCCTCGACGACCTGAAAATCGCCGACAACACCATCGTGGTCTACACCACCGACAACGGGCCGAACCAGTTCTCCTGGCCGGACGCGGCGACCACGCCGTTTCGCAATGAGAAAAACTCCAACTGGGAAGGCGCCTATCGCGTGCCGGCGATGATCCGCTGGCCGGGCAAGATCAAGCCGGCCGAGGTCTCCAACGAAATGTTCTCGGGCATGGACTGGTTCCCCACGCTGCTGGCGGCTGCGGGTGATACCGAGGTCAAGGACAAGTTGCTCAAGGGCTGGGCTCCGACTTCCGGGGGGGCGAGCTTCAAGGTGCACCTCGACGGTTTCAACCAGCTGCCGTACCTGACCGGCCAGCAACCCAAAGGCGCCCGCGACGAGTTCTACTACTTCAACGATGACGGGGTACTGGTCTCGGCGCGCTTTGGCAACTGGAAGGCGGTGTACTGCGAACAGCGCGCGCCCGGTGGGTTCAAGGTGTGGAGCGAGCCCTTCGTGTGCCTGCGGGTGCCGAAGATCTTCAACCTGCGCATGGACCCGTATGAACGGGCGGACGTGGTCTCTGATCAGTACTACGACTGGAGCACCAAAAACGTCTACCTGGTAGCGGTGGCGGTGACCAAGTCGGCGCAGTTCCTGCAAACCTTTGTTGAGTACCCGCCGAGCCAGAAGCCGGCGAGTTTCAGCATTGACCAGATTCGCGCGCAGGTTGATCAGCAAATCGAAGCGAAGAGGAAGGCCGCACCGGCTCAATAACTGACACGACAACCCATCTGGAGACTGGCTTGTGTGGGAGCTGGCTTGCCTGCGATAGCATCACCTCGGTATTGCTGATAGACCGAGGTGCCTGCATCGCAGGCAAGCCAGCTCCCACACAAAGCAGCTCCCACAGGGTTCTCTGCGCATTCTGGGATTTGGTCATGACTGCACGCACCGCCAGCAAACCGATAGAAACCGTCAACACCCCCTCAATCCTGATGCCCGCCCTCCTCCTGTTCATCTCCGGCGGCGCGGCGTTGGTGTACCAGGTGCTGTGGATCAAGCAACTGTCGCTGGTGGTCGGCGTGGAGGTGTACGCGATCACCACCGGCATCAGCGCGTTTTTTGCCGGACTGGCCCTCGGCGGGTTGTTGTTCGGGCGTCTGGCGGATCGCTTTGCGCGGCCCCTTTTGTTGTATGCAGGTCTGGAATTATTGGTCGCCCTGTTCGGCGTTGGCGCCACCTGGGCGCTGGGCACGGCGGCCGAGCCGTTTGCCTGGCTGGAAGCACGCATCGGCCTGTTGGCCTGGGCGCTGCCGTTTACCCTGGTCGGCCTGCCGGCGTTGTTGATGGGCGGTACGCTGCCGGTGCTGGTGCGCGCGCTTAACATCGAGGCCAAAGGCTTGAGTCAGGCCGGCGGGCGTTTGTATGCGGCGAACACGGCGGGCGCGATTGTCGGCACCTTGCTCGCGGCATTTGTGCTGATCGCGCAGTTTGGTGTGCGTGGCAGTGCGCTGGTCGCGGCGTTGTTCAACCTCGTCGCGGCGGCGGGCGCATTGGCCGCTGTGCGCCATCACGCGCCGGTGGTGGTCGCGCCCACACGCAGTGAACCGCCTGCGCGCCTGGCCCTGGTGCTGTACGCCATCGCCGGTGGCGTGGCGTTGGGGTATGAGGTGGTGTGGTCGCAATCCATCGTGCAATTTATGAGCACGCGCACCTACGCGTTTGCGGTGGTGCTCGCCACTTATTTGAGTGGGTTGTTTATCGGCAGCCAACTGATGTCGCGGCGGGTGGAACGGATTCGTGATCCCTGGGGTGTATTCGGCCTGTTGATCGCCGGTGCGGGGCTGGTCGCGTTGCTGGAAATCGCCCTGCTCGGGCGCTGGCTGGTGCTGCTGCAAACCCAGGCCGAGGCGCTGGTGTTGAACCTGGGCGGCAGCGAGTTGCCGGGGATGAGCGCGCGCTTTGCAGTGGCGGCGCTGTGCATGGTGTTTGTACCGACGCTGCTGTTGGGCGCGGCGTTTCCCCTGGCGCTGCGCCTGAGTGTCGGCCACCGCCACGTGGGCCGTGATGTGGGTGCCGTCGTGGCCTTCAACACCCTGGGCGGGATCGTCGGGGTGATGCTCTGCGGCTTTGTGCTGATCCCCTGGCTGGGCTTGGTGCGCACCCTGGGGGGGCTGGCGGTGATCGCTGCCGGTGTGGGTTACCTGGCCGTGCGCCGGGGCCATGGCGTGAAAAAGGGCCGGCGCCAGGCGGTGGTTGCGCTGGGCCTGGTGTCACTGGCCGTGGCGCTGTTGACGCCAGTGGATCGCCTGGCGAAATTGCTGCCCGGGGCGCGTAATGCCAGCCTGGCGTTTTATCAGGAAGGCCGTGGCGCGACGGTCGCGGTGGTCAGCCAAGGCCAGGGTGCGCGGGCGTTTCAGCGCCTGTATATCCAGGGTGTGTCCAATACCGGTGACGCCATGCCGTCCCTGCGTTACATGCGGGTGCAGGCGTTGCTGCCGCTGTTGATCCACAACCGCGAACCCACGGCGGCGCTGGTGATCGGCTTCGGCACCGGGATTACCGCAGGCGCGCTGCTGCGTTATCCCGGCCTGGAACAGCGTGTGGTCGCCGAACTGCTGCCCGCAGTGATCGACGCGGCGCCGTTGTTCAAGGGTAATTTCAATGCGGCCACTGACCCCGGCATCGACCTGCGCCTGCGCGATGGTCGCCAGGAGTTGCTGCGCAATACGCAGGCCTATGACCTGATCACCCTGGAACCGCCGCCGCCCTCCGCTGCGGGCGTGGTGAACCTGTATTCCCAGGACTTCTACCAATTGGCCGCGTCGCGCCTGGAGAAAAACGGCCTGCTGGCCCAGTGGCTGCCGCTGCCCACGCAAAACATCGACGACTCCCGTGCGCTGGTGCGCAGTTTCCTGAATGTGTTCCCGTATGCCTCGCTGTGGACGAGCGAATTCCACGAGATGCTGCTGGTGGGTTCCCGTGAGCCCATCGAGTTGGACGCGGCGCGCATCCGCCAGCGTTTCGCCCAGCCGGGCGTCAGCAGCGCGTTGGCCGAGGTGGGCATCGATTCGGCCGCTACCTTGCTGGCGACCTGGGTCACCGATCGCCAGGGCCTGGAACGCTTCGCCGCGGCTGCATTGCCGGTCACCGATGACCAGCCGCGCATCGAATATGCGCCGTGGGTGCGCAGCAAAGAGATCACCCGTGTCTTGCCGGCCCTGCTTGACCTGCGCGTGCCCGCGCCGCTGCTCAATGCCGACGCCGCCTTCACCCGCACCCTCGCCGCCGAACAGCAGCGCCTGATGCAGTTCTACCGGGCCAGTTTGCATGCCTATGACGGTGATCGCGATGCCTGGGGACGGGACATCCGGGAGGTGTTGCAGCAGGACAGTGCCAACCCGTACTACCGCTGGTTTTGCGCAGCCCCTTGTGGGAGCGGGCTTGCCCGCGAAGGCGGAGTGTCAGCCAATACTTCAGGTGACTGAACGGGCGCTATCGCGGGCAAGCCCGCTCCCACAGGGGATTGGATTTACACGCCAGATCAGGTTGGCACCGCTCAAATATGTGGGAGCTGGCTTGCCTGCGATGGCGGTGGGTCTGCTGCATCGGTGTTAGCTGGCAGGCCGCTATCGCGGGCAAGCCCGCTCCCACATTGGTTTTGTGGTGTTGCGGGTTTAGTGTTTTTTCAGCTTTACATAGGACTGGTGCAAGTCCGACGCCCAGCCGTCGATAACGCTTTTCACATCGTCGGCCTTCATCACTTGGGCTTCATTGGCCAGCGGCTTGCCGGTGCCTTTGCGCACCACCTGGGCGATCACCTTGCCACTGGCACCGTCGAGGAATTGCGCCTCGGTGCCCAGGGTGGTTTCCTGGTCACGGTGGCCGGACGCGGTACTGGCGGCGGCCACGACCAGCGCGACGGGGATGTATTCGTAGGGTGCGAGGGCTTCGGTCTTGCTGCTCACGGCGGTGATCGCCGCACGCACCACAATCACCCCGGGGCCAGGCGCGTTGGCCAGTGGCAGGGATTTCTCCAGCTCACGCTTGAGCGCCTGGTTGTAGTAGGTGTTGATACCGTTGAGGGTGCTTTCCGGGATCTTCGCGGTGGCCTGGGGCTTGGGATAGAACTGGGTCGGCTCGACGTAGACGGCGGTGTAGCGGCTCAGGTCAAGTTTGGGATCGACCCAGCGCATCACCTCGGCACCGGACGGAGACTTGGCTTGCTTGAGGTGGCTGTAGTCCGAGAGAAAGCCGGAATACTCGTCCGGTTGGGTGACTTTGCTGGCACAGCCTGCCATTCCGAGCGAGGCGACACACAGCGTGCTGATCACTAGCCTTAGTTTCATCATTGAACTCCCTGGCGGTCATCACTGAAACATTGAGCTGTAGGTATAGCCAACTCTGGGGAAATAGCGGTTATTTCATGCCCCGGGTTTGACAGACCTGTGACCTGCGTCAAAGCTGCACACAGCTTAAGCGCGCCGTAGAGCGTCCACGCATCAAGACAGCGGAAGTCGGAATGCCAGAGCCCAAAAAAGCCGTACCCCACCGTGATCCATCCCGTCGTTTCCTCTACCCCATATTGATTGTGTTGCTGTTGTTGGCCATGGCCGCGATCTGGTTTTTCCTGCAAGCGGGTACGCCTCGGTTGCCAGCGCCTATCGTCGCCGCCAAACCCGCGGTGATTGCCCCGGCGCAGATGGTCGATGAGCAACAATGCCAAGGCTGCCACCAGGCCCAGGCCAAGGACTGGCAAGGTTCCCACCACCAATTGGCGATGCAGGTGGCGACGGCGCAAACGGTGCCGGCCGATTTCAATGACGTCACGTTCAGCGCCGAAGGCGAGACCACACGGTTTTATCAACGGGGCGCCGAGTTCTGGGTCAATACGCCGGGTCGCGATGGCCAGGCGGGCGATTTCAAGGTGGCGTACACCTTTGGCATCGCGCCGTTGCAGCAATACTTGATCGAGGTCGGCGATGGTCGCCTGCAAGCCCTTGGCGTGGCGTGGGATATGCAGCAGAACCGCTGGTTTCACCTGTACCCGGGCCAGGGCGTGAACTTCAAGAACCCGCTGCACTGGAGCAAGCCCAGCCAGAACGCCAACTTCATGTGTGTGGAATGCCATACCACCGGCTACAAACGTAATTTCGACGCGGTGAAAAACACCCTCGACAGCCAGTGGAACAGCCTGGGCGTGGGTTGCCAGGCATGCCACGGCCCGGCGTCCAACCACCTGCAATGGGCGGCGAAAAAAGGCGACCTGCTGCACATGGGCTTCGCCGTGGACCTGAAGGACAAGGACGCCACCGTCGAACTCGAAACCTGCGCCCGCTGCCACGCGCGCCGCGCGCCATTGGGGGATGGGTTTACCGTTGGCAAACGGCTGATGGACGACTACCTGCCCAGCGTACTGACCCGCGAGCTGTATGCCCTGGACGGCAAGATCAAGGACGAAGTGTTCGAACACGGCTCCTTCGCCCAAAGCAAGATGGCCGACAAAGGTGTGCGCTGCAGCAACTGCCACAACCCCCACAGCGCTGAACTCAAGGCGCCGGGCAATGGGGTGTGCCTGCAATGCCACAACACCGCCGGCAAGACCCCCATCGCCACGGTGGATGGGCGCGGCTTGCAGGCCAAGGACTACGACTCCGCCCAGCACATGGGCAAGGCCGGCGCGTTCTGTGTGGACTGCCATATGCCCGGCAAGGTCTACATGGGCAATGATCTGCGCCATGACCACAGTTTCAGCATCCCGCCCGGCGCCCGTGATGTACTCAGGGCGCCGGGCTATGCCGAGAGCATGGCGTTGATACGAGGCGGCCAACCGGGCGCCGCCCAGGCGCTGTATGAGCAACTGGCCCGTGGCAACCTGCCGGCAATCCAGCGCGCAACGTTGCTGGTCGAACTGCCCAATTACCCCAGTGAACAGGCATTGAAACTCGCCACCCTGGACCTTGGCCACCCGGCGCCGCAGGTGCGTGAAAGCGCCGTGCGTGCCGTCAGCGCCCTGCTCCCGCCCCAGGAGCGTGTCGCCCTCTATGGGCCGTTGCTGCGTGATCCGGTGCGCGCTGTGCGCATCCTCGCCGCGCGGGACCTGCTCGGTGTTCCAGGCCAGGGCCTGGCGTGGAACAACGCCATCGTCGAATACGAACAGGTACAACTGAGCCTGCTGGAACGCGCTGAAGCCAACCTCAACCTGGCGATGCTCTACCAGGCCAGTGGCCGTGGCGACAAAGTCGAAGCGCAGTTGCGCAGTGCCCTGCTGCGCGACCCGGATTTCTTCCCGGCGCTGGTGACCCTCGCGCAGTGGCTGGAGGCCAATGGTCGTGGGTCGCAAGCGCAAGGCCTGATCGCGGACCAGCTGGCGCAGCACCCGGACGCGGCGCTGTTGCAACACACCCGAGGCTTGATGGCGATTCGCGCAGGTGAGCCGGCGAGCGCCATGACGTATTTGCGCAACGCCGTGCGCCTCGATCCGGCCAGCGCCCAATACGCCTTTGTCCTCGCGGTGGCGTTGCATGACAGTGGCAAGGTCGAGCAAGCCTGCGAACAACTCGAAAACTTGCTCCAGCGCCAGCCGTACAACCGCAATGCACGGCTGTCGCTGATCCAGTACTACCTGGAAAACGGCCAGGAGCCGAAAGCGCAGGTGGTCATGCAGAGTTGGAAAAAGCTCAACCCCGGCGACCCTGCGCTGAAGTGATCAGCCGCGTTCGCGTGGGATCAGGCTCTGCAACTGCGACGCCAGGAAGTTCGCGTCAAAACCAAAGGTGTCCGGGTCCTTGAGGCCATTGGTCTTCTTCCACAGCCAGTCGTTCTTGTCCGCCGGCAGCACGAGCGACACGCTGCCGTGGCGGGCGGCGGTCAGGCCCATTACCGACACCGAGATCAGCCCGCCTGCGCCCATCACTTCGGGCACAAACTCGACGGTCTTGCCGGTGATGTGCACGTTGAGCTTCTCGGTCTTGAAGGTCGAGGTCTCCAGCGGCACGCTGGGGCCGCTGGCGACGTAGGCTTCACGGTGCACCTCCAGCAAACCCACCTGCTTGACCGGCTCCAGCCACAGCTCGATCTGGCCGAACAACTCGCCGAGCTTTTGCGCCCAACGGGCGGATTGCACGTCGAATTGCTGCTTTTTGTGCGCTTCGCTGTCGGCGTAATGACGAAGCATCTCGCCCAGTTGTTGTACGTCGTCCATTGCGGATTTCCTCCGGTGAGCCAGGTTGCGAAGGCCGATCATGGCAGATGCAACACTGCCGCGTATGACTAACGCCTCACGCGTCCACCAACCGCCCCGCGTAGACCCGCTCCTTGAACGGTTCCAGGCCGATGCGCTGCACGGTGTCGACAAAGCGCTCTTCACTCTCGCGGTAGCGCACAAAGGTGTGGATCACCCGTGCGATCACATCGGGAATCTCGGCGGCGCTGAACGACGGGCCGATCACCTTGCCCAGGGCGCTGTGATTGCCCTGGGCGCCGCCCAGGGTGACCTGGAACCACTCGCTGCCATTTTTATCCACGCCGAGGATGCCGATATTGCCGATGTGGTGATGGCCGCAGGCATTGATACAGCCGGAGATGTTCAGGCTGATCTCGCCCAGGTCATGCAGGTAGTCCAGGTGGTCGAAACGCTGCTGGATCGCCTGGGCAATGGGGATGGATCTGGCGTTGGCCAGGGCGCAGAAGTCGCCGCCCGGGCAGGCGATGATATCGGTCAGCAGGCCGACGTTTGCCGCCCCCAGGCCGTGGGCGCAGGCCAGTGTCCACAGTGCATGCAGGTGCTCCTTGGGCACATCCGGCAGCACGATGTTCTGTTCATGGGCGATGCGGATTTCGCCAAAGCCGAAGCGTTCCGACCATTGCGCCACCGCGTCCATTTGCTCGGCCGTGACGTCACCGGGCGGTGCGCTGATCTCCCGGTTTGGTGGACAGCACCACGCTGGTGTAGCCCGCGACTTTGTGCGGCATCACATTGCGGCTGACCCAGCGGGCAAACGCGGGACTTTCCGTCAGCGCAGTGCCGTAGGCCAGGCTGGTACCCGGCAGGTTTGCATAGGTGGGCGGGACGAAAGCCGCGGCCACACGCGCGTACTCGGCGTCGGTCAATTGTGCCGGGCCGTCGCGCAGGTACTGCCACTCCTCCTCCACCTCGCGGGCAAACGCCTCGATGCCCAGGGCCTTGACCAGGATCTTGATGCGCGCCTTGTATTTGTTGTCCCGTCGGCCATGGCGGTTGTACACCCGCAGCACCGCCTCGACATAGGACAACAGGTGCTGCCACGGCAAGCCTTCGCGGATCTGCACCCCGAGGATCGGCGTGCGCCCCAGGCCGCCACCCACCATCATGCGCAGCAGCTTGTTGCCCTGGCGGTCGTGGTAAAGGTACAGGCCGATGTCATGCATCATGATCGCGGCGCGGTCGTCACGGGCCGAACAGATGGCGATCTTGAACTTGCGCGGCAGGAACAGGAATTCCGGGTTGATGGTCGACCATTGGCGCAGGATCTCCGCCAGTGGGCGTGGGTCCAGCAGTTCGTCGGCGGCCACCCCGGCAAAGGCTTCGGTGGTGATGTTGCGCACGCAGTTGCCGGAGGTCTGGATGGCATGCATGTTGACGTGGGCCAGGCGTTCGAGGATGTCGGGCACCTGGTGCAATTCGATCCAGTTGAATTGCAGGTTCTGCCGCGTGGTGAAGTGGCCGTAACCCCGGTCGTAATCCCGCGCGATGCTGGCCAGGGTGCGCAGTTGTTCGGCGCTCAGGGTGCCGTAGGGAATCGCCACCCGCAGCATGTAGGCATGCTTTTGCAGGTACAGGCCGTTTTGCAGGCGCAGTGGCAAAAACTCCGCGTCGCTCAAGTCCCCCGCGATATAGCGCCGGACCTGGTCACGAAACTGCGCCACGCGCTCGAACACCAGCGCCCGGTCGTATGCGTCGTATTGGTACATATCACGGCCTCATCAAATGATGGGGGCGACTATGCACCTACGGCGCAGCGCATTGAAGATGCAGGTGCAGTGTTAAAAAGCAGATCAGATCGCCTGAAAGCCGCGATTTCAGGCATAAACAACTGATCCGCAGGAATGAGCATTTTCTGAGCCTGTTTTGTTTTGCCCGCCCTTCCTACAGTGCCCGCCACTTGGAACCGTGGGAGGACTGAGCATGAGCACAGCAACAATCGGGCAGGCCTATAACTATAAAGTCGTCCGTCAATTTGTAATTGCAACCATCGTTTGGGGCGTGGTCGGCATGGCCATGGGCGTGTGGATCGCCTCGCAACTGGTGTGGCCCGAGATGAACCTGGACCTGCCCTGGACCACCTTTGGCCGCCTGCGCCCTTTGCATACCAGCCTGGTGATCTTTGGTTTTGCCGGCAGCGCCCAGTTTGCCGCCAGCTACTACGCGGTACAGCGCACCTGCCAGGTGCGCCTGTTTTCCGATCGCCTGGCTGCGTTTACGTTCTGGGGTTGGCAGTCGGTGATCGTGATCATGCTGGTCAGCCTGCCGCTGGGCTACACCACCACCAAGGAATACGCCGAGATCGAGTTCTCCGGCGCGGTGTGGATGGCGGTGGTCTGGGTGGCGTACGCGGTGGTGTTCTTCACTACCGTAGTGCGGCGCAAGGCCAGGCACATCTACGTGGGCAACTGGTTTTTTGGCGCGTTCATCCTGGTGATCGCCATGTTGCACGTGGTCAATCACTTGGCGATTCCGGTGGATTGGTTCAAGTCCTACCCGGTGTATGCCGGGGCGACCGATGCGATGGTGCAGTGGTGGTATGGGCACAACGCCGTGGGGTTTTTCCTGACGACGGGCTTTTTGGGGATGATGTACTACTTCGTGCCGAAACAAGTCGGGCGGCCGGTGTATTCCTATCGCCTGTCCATCGTGCATTTTTGGGCGCTGATTACCTTGTATATCTGGGCCGGCCCGCACCATCTGCACTACACCGCACTGCCGGATTGGGCGCAGTCACTGGGCATGGCGATGTCGCTGATCCTGCTGGCCCCCAGCTGGGGCGGGATGATCAACGGCATGATGACCTTGTCCGGTGGCTGGCATCAGTTGCGCACCGACCCGATCCTGCGCTTTCTGGTGCTGTCATTGGCGTTCTATGGCATGTCCACCTTTGAAGGCCCGATGATGGCGATCAAGACCGTCAACGCCCTCTCCCACTACACCGACTGGACCATCGGCCACGTCCATGCCGGCGCGCTGGGCTGGGTGGCGATGATCACGTTCGGCGCGCTGTACCACATGATCCCCAAGGTGTTCGGCCGCGAGCAGATGCACAGCGTGCCGCTGATCAACCTGCACTTCTGGCTGGCCACCATTGGCACGGTGCTGTACATCGCGTCGATGTGGGTCAACGGTATTACCCAGGGCCTGATGTGGCGGGCGGTGAACGATGACGGCACCCTCACCTACTCGTTTGTCGAGGCGTTGCAGGCCAGTCATCCGGGGTTTGTGGTGCGTTTCGCCGGCGGCGTATTTTTCCTCACGGGCATGCTGCTGATGGCCTACAACACCTGGCGAACAGTGCGTGTGGCGGATGTGCGCATGGCGCAACTCGACGCGCGGATCGCCTGATGTGGGGCTGGCTGATGCTGCTGTGCCTGTATGGCGCCGTGGAGTACTGCTTGCGCGGGCAATCCGAAAAGAGCCTGGATGACGCCAGCCTGATCCCCTTCGCCGACGACCCGGACGTGGCGCGGCGGGTGGAACAGGCCACCGGCAAACAGGTCAATGCCGTCTCGCCGGAGCAGGCCAAGCCGGGTTGGATCAACCTGGATATGTAAACTGCTCCGGTGATTTGGCCGGCAACTGCGTATGACTATTCGGCGGCCGATGGGTAAGGTGATGCGACTTTCCGTGTAAGGAGCATCGCATGCGCACCATCGGCCTGATCGGCGGCATGAGCTGGGAATCCAGCGCCGAGTATTACCGCATCATCAACCAGCGCGTACGCGACCAGTTGGGCCCGCTGCGCTCGGCGCAACTGTTGATGTACAGCGTGGACTTCGGCCCGGTGGAACAAGCCCAGCACGCCGGGCGCTGGGACGACACCGCGCTGATCCTCGAAGATGCCGCGCGTCGCCTGCAAGCCGGCGGCGCCGACTGTGTGGTGCTGTGTACCAACACCATGCACCTGGTGGCGCCGCGTATCGAAGCGGCGGTGTCGATTCCGTTCCTGCATATTGCCGATGCCGCCGGGTTGGCGGCGGTGGCAGCCGGTACGTTGACGGTCGGCCTGCTGGGCACGGCGTTCACCATGGAGCAGGACTTTCTCAAATCGCGCCTGGCTGGGCATGGTATGACCGTGTTGGTGCCTGAAGCGGACGAGCGCCAGGCCGTGCACCGGATCATTTACGAGGAGTTGTGTGTCGGCGTGATCAGCGACGCGTCGCGCCAGGTCTACCAGCGGGTGATCGAGTCCCTGGCCGCACGTGGCGCCCAGGCGATCATTCTGGGTTGTACGGAAATCGGCCTGCTGATCAAACCAGAGCACAGCGACCTGCCGCTGTTGGACACCACCGAGCTGCATGCGCAGGCTGCGGTGGCGTTTGCGTTGCAGGACTAAGCCGATTGGCGCAGGCGCGCCATGCTCACGGTATCGACGAACACGCCGTCGCGCAGGGCGAAATCGCGCATGCGGCCTTCAACCTCGAAGCCGAATTTGCGATACAGCTGCTGCGCGGCTTCGTTGTCGGCGTACACCGTCAGTTCCACGCGGCGCAGGTTCATCCAGTTGTCGGCCACGTCCAGCGCGGCCGCCAGCAGGCGCGAGCCCACACCCTTGCCCTGCCAGGCCGGCGCCACGCCCATGCCGAACGAGCCGACATGGCTGCGACGCACGCGCAGCAGCTGTTCCAGGCCCAGTTGGCCGATCACCTCGCCGCCATGCACCGCCACCAGTTGCAGGCGCCGCTCGTTGTCCAGCTCCAGCTTGTTGCGCCACGCCTGCACCGACTGGAAAGGCATCTGCAGCACCTGTCGGCACACCGCCGGTTCGTTATAGAGCGCGGCGACGCCCTCAAGATGGGCCTCGGTAAAGCGCTGGATGACGATATGGGCTTCAGGCGTGTGCATGGTGTTTCATCCTTTGAAAGACACGTGGCCGACCAGTGTAGAGGCCGCGCCTGCCCGATGGCTAGGGGGCCGGAACCGTGGACCACAACGACGGCCAATCCCCGTAGAAAACGCCCGTGCAGCGCGGCATCATGTGGAACTCACTGAGCCGGAACGACCTGCCGTCGAATACCCAGACGCCGCCAGCGCCACAATCACCAATCCCACGCTGCTTATAGAAATAACTCAGGGTGCCGGTGGCTTCGTCATACCCGGCCGAGCCTTGTAGCGCTGCGCCGTCCATGGGCAACGGTTCGAGGTCAAGCAGGGTTTCGGTGTAGGGCGCTTGCCGCTGCCGGCTGCTGACGGCGTACTCGCAGTTGTAGGCCGCACAGTCATGACGCACCACTGTCATCGCCTGCTCCGCCGTCAGGGCGCCAGCGTTGGCCTCGGGCTCACCCTCTTCCGGAGTGACTGCCCTCAAGGCGGCGGCTACCAGCCCGGCCAGTTCTTGTGCGGTCAGCGGCGGTGCCTGGGTGAACTTACGCAATAGCGGTGTCGGCAAACGCGGCGGCACTTCACTAGCGGCGCCCTTGCCCGGTCGGGCGAGCGCGGTGACGTTATCGACCCGCCCCTGCACGGCATCCATCAACAGCAACGACGCACTTAGCCCGCTCAGTGAAACGTGCGCCTGTTCATCGCCTGGCAACTGTAAGCGCTGGCCATTACGCAGCCGCTGTAACCAGCGCCGTGCCGCCGCCTCGTCGATCACCGCGAAGGACTGCGCTTCGGGGTCATTGCCTTGATCGTCCAACTCAAGCTGCAAATCGCGCGTCAGCTCCAGCCCTAGAGGCTGACCGTCCAGCTGCAAAGTAGAAAGGTCTACGCCTTCGCCACGGTGATCGAAGCGCAAGCGCAGAAAACCCTCGGGACCCGCTTGGTGCCAGATATGCAGGGTCAGCGAGCTGTAGTCCTCTTCATCCACGCCACTGGGGGCGCTGAGGGCATGGCAATTGCGCAGGTTGTCGCAACCGACAACCCACTGCTTGATTTCACGCAGCAATGGCACGGTTTCAGCGGGGGGTTGAGCGAAGGCTTGGGAGGTGGCGCTGGAAAGCAATAGGGCCAGGTATGCGGGGCGCAGCATGGGGACTCTCCGTGTCGAAAAATGGCGCGGATTGTCCCATGTCTGTGGTTTTTGAGGGTAGCCGTTACGGTCGGGCTTGGCCGCGTACGCGCGCAGCACGCTTTTCCAGTTGCTGCGCATGACGTTCTGCCCCTTGCTTGAGTGCCTGGCAGTATTCGGGGAGGCAGTGCTGGGCGTCTGGCGTGTCGACTTCATTAGCCAGACGTCGGGCGGTAGCGGCAGAGATGGGCGTGCCGCGGGGTTTCAGTCGGCCTTTGATGACGGCCGCACGATCGTTGACCAGTGTTGGGTGATTGAGTTTGAGCACTTCGACAGTCGCAATGGCTTCGGGGGTCAACCCTTCCACACGGCCGTCGCTGAAGTATCGAAAAAAGCGTTCGACATTGGCGGTCAGCGGAGAAACGAACGGCTGCTTGGCTGAATCGTAGTCATCTTTTTCCACGGCGCCATAACCGCATGCGACCTTGGCTTGGCTGGAGGGGTAGCACGCGACAAGGTTGGTGTAGGCAATGCTTTCGGGCTTGTGGTGTTTTTGTGGAAGGACATGCTCAATGTGGCAACTGAGTTGCGTGCCCCGATCCTTTGCCCGACATTCAGCCGTTGTCGGTAATCGGCGCAGGGTATAGGCACATAAATGAAACTGCTCCTTCAAGAGCGCCTGACGCACCTCTTCACTTGGAAAGCTGCTGCCCTTACCGTAATACAGGTTTTGCGGCGTATCGCGGTTTTCCCTGCGCCATTCAATCAAGGCGCGTGGCTCGGCTCCCTTTTTGATCGACCTCACGCCTCGCCCTCTTCCAGTAACCTCAAAGAGTCGATGCTGGCTTGGGCCTCCAAGACATCAGGGATTTTCCCGACCCGCTCCCGCAATTGCACGAGGTTGGCTTGGGCGGATTCAAGATCATCGTCGTCCAGGTCGCGATAGATTTTTCTGAGTTGCAGGCTGACGTCTTGGTTTTGGGCATACCCGCCCATCAGCTCTTCGATCACTTCGCCGCTGCGCAGGCCCAGCGAGCGTTCTGGATGGCCTAGATACTGACCATCTTTCAAAAGAATGATGGACTCGGCTGGCAGTTCACCCAGGATCTGTGGGGAATGGGTGGTGATGATGAATTGGCAGTTGGGGAAGGTTTTTTCCAGGTTGGCGACAACGGTGCGTTGCCAGCCTGGGTGGAGGTGGAGGTCGAGTTCGTCGATGAGGACAACGCCCTTTCCTTTCAGCGGGTCAGGTACTCCACGATTAAGTAATGTGAGCCTGCGCGCCAGATCACCGACCATTGCCAGCAGGCACTTTTCACCGTCCGAAAGCTGCAAGACGTTGAATTCAAGCTCGCCCTTTAGAATGGTCATTCTCAATGCGGGTTTACGACGCACCCGAACATCTCTGAATCCGGTAAAAGTCTCAATTGCTTTGCGCACAGCGGACAGTTCAGGGTCTCGATAGCCCGGAGTATCCCGGCGGTTTTCGTTTTCGAGGTCTTCTTGATTTCGGAACCATATGAAGAATCGCTTGAAGTCTGCACCGCCATGGCCAAGTGCTTCGTCATAGCCCTCTGCAATGGCATTCACCAGATTTTCGCGAACGCGTAGAGGGACATCCAACACAGCACGGTGTACATCGTAGTAAACCGCTAGAGGCAGTGCTATGCCGATATCAAATCCTGATTCGTAATGCCGGATTCCATACTCAAGTTCGTCAGCCTTGAAGTTCAACGCCAAAAGATCGCTGCTACGCTCTGCTGGGTGCTTCCCTGCCTTTTTGTTCAAGGCAATTGCCCAGCGCAAATCCTCAGTGCCTGGCTGATTTAGCAAGCTCGTAGTGATTTCTAACCTTGTGTAATCAGAGGTCGCACGAATGTCATCTTTTGATAACGCTCTGGACTTTGAAGCCTTGCCCACGACCCGTGAAGTCAAATTCGACAACGTAATCGCCAACGCATCCAGAATCGAAGACTTGCCCACCCCATTGACGCCCACCAAAGCGACAGTCTGCTTACCCTCGAAATCGAGCTCCATCTTCTCGATGCCGCGGAAATTGACGAGGGTAAAACGCTTGATCTGCATGATCGGCTTCCAACGTGCCTGGCCAGGTCGGCCAGTCTTCAAAGTAAGCACGGATCATAGTAATTATCGACAGATCTGTCACGGCACTGACGGTTACCTCTATCAGCCCCTCGCGGCCACCCGCCACACCCGCGCAATATCCGCCGCCCGCTCGCGCAGCAACCTCGGTGCCTCGCTGCACGCCTGCTCCAGGCTCATCGGCCCGGAGGGCAAGGCGAACGCCGCGTCCACGCCGTGGGCGTACATCTGCTCATAGCCGTCGCCCAGGGTCCCAGCGATGACGATCACGGGCACGCCGTGCTGCTTCGCGATGCGTGCCACGCCAAAGGGGGTTTTGCCGCGCAGGGTCTGAGCATCGAAACGGCCTTCGCCGGTAATCACCAGGTCGGCGCCTTGCACGGCGGCATCCAGGCCAACCAGGTCGGCGACGACTTCCACACCGGCGCGAAACTGCGCGCCAAGAAAGGCTTTGGCTGCAAACCCAAGGCCACCGGCCGCGCCGCTGCCGGGTTCGTCGCGCACGTCTTTGCCCAGGGCGCGCGCGCAGTGATCGGCGAAGTGGCCGAGGGCGGCGTCCAGCAGTTGCACTTGCGCGGGGTTGGCGCCTTTTTGCGGGCCGAAGATCGCCGAGGCACCGTGCGGGCCGCAGAGTGGGTTGTTGACGTCGGCGGCGATCTCAAAACGCACGTCGGCCAGGCGCGGGTCCAAGTGTTCAAGATCAATCCGGGCCAGGCGCGACAAGGCCAGGCCGCCCGGTGGCAAGGCGTGTTCCTCGGCGTCGAACAACTGCACGCCGAGCGCTCGCATCGCACCGGCACCGCCATCGTTGGTGGCACTGCCGCCAATCGCCAGGATGATGCGCTGGGCGCCGAGGTCGAGGGCGGCGCGGATCAGTTGCCCGGTGCCAAACGTGGTGCTGGAACAGGCGTCGCGCTGCCCAGGCGCAACCAGTTGCAGGCCGCTGGCTTCGGCCATCTCGATAATTGCCGTGTGGCTGTCGGCCAGCCAACCCCAATGGGCTTCGACCGTGCCGCCCAGCGGGCCTTGCACGGTTTGGCCGCGCAATTCGCCGTTGCACGCCGCGAGCACCGACTCAACCGTGCCTTCACCACCGTCCGCCATGGGGCACTGCACCAACTGCGCATCCGGCCAAACCTCGGCCAAGCCTGCCGCAATGGCTTGGGCCACGCCTTCTGCACTCAGGCTGTCCTTGAACGAGTCGGGGGCGATGATGATTTTCATGGGCTTTCTCCGGTTTTTATAACGCCCATGCTGCCAGTTGGCAGCAGCAATGACGCCGGTCAGATGCACAAGTACGCTTTGGCTTTGTTGTTCATTCCTACAAAGCCTGGGGCAAGAGTTGCACGCCGAGATAGAGGGCGAGCATGCCATCCAGGGTCAGCGGGTCGACGCCACTGAGTTCGGCGATACGCTCCATGCGATAGCGCAGGCTGTTGCGGTGGATGCCCAAGGCGTCGGCGCAGGCCTGGCTTTGCCCGTCGTGTTCACACCAGCTGCGCAGGGTCGCTTGCAATTGGCCGTTGCTGTCCTTGGCCAGCACTTTGCGCAGAGGGTTGAGCAACTCGTCCAGGGCGTCATCGTTGCGATGACGCCAGAGCATCACCGGCAGGCGAAAGCGGTTGAGGGTGAGCAGGCGTGAGTGCGGCAGTACATCGCGACCGTAGGCCAGCAAGTCGCCGACCCGACGGTAGCAACGGCGCAGGCCGGCCAGGCCATCGGCCTGCCCGCCGACGGCGACGCGCAGGATGTTCCAGCCTGCGCCTTCGAGCTTTTCCAGCAACCGCAGGTTGTCCACCTGCGCCGCCGCGGGCCGGCACCAGAGCAGGGAAAACTGCGCCGAGCTGACACACCAGCTGTCTGGGTAGCGCGATGTGAGCCAGGCATTCAGGGCTTCTGCCGAGTGCCCCGGGCCCAGTTCAAACAGGTACGGCGTGCGCGCCAGCTGTGGCTTGAGCCCCAGTTGCCGGGCTTCGTCCACCAGGCGCGGGGAGTCACCGGTTTCGGCCAGGAGCAACGCCAGCAGGTCATCACAACGCTGGCGTCGCCATTGTTGTTCGACTTGCTGGTGGCGGTGGCTGACAAGCATTTCAGCGGTCATGCGCACCAGTTCGGCGTAGGTGCGCAGCCCTTCCGGCTCACCGGTGATGCCCAGCACGCCGATCAGGCGTTGGTCGTGCAGCAGCGGCAGGTTGATGCCCGGCTGCACGCCCTTGAGGTGCTTGGCGGTCTGGCCGTCGATCTCCACCACGCGTCCATTGGCCAGCACCAGTTGCGCGCCTTCGTGGCGGGTATTGATGCGCTCCGGCTCGCCGCTGCCGAGAATCAGCCCCTGACTGTCCATGACATTGACGTTATAGGGCAGGATGGCCATGGTGCGATCGACAATATCCTGCGCCAAGTCATGATCGAGCTCGAACATGGGGCTAACTTCCTGAAAGATGGTTGTTCACTGGCACAGCGCAAAGGGTGCTTCACTGTGCGTGGGCACAAAGACAGTACCCCGTCACGTCGCCGAGACTGTTTGGGCGATCAACGTTACCCTCGCATCGCGAAAAATCATAATAAAGAGAGACTGCCATGTCACAGAGCGCCACTGCCGTACTGGCCACCGATGACGATAAAAACGCCATCTACAAGCGCATCACCCTGCGCCTGATCCCCTTCATCTTTATCTGCTATCTGTTCAATTACCTCGACCGGGTAAACGTTGGCTTTGCCAAGTTGCAGATGCTCGATGCGTTGAAGTTCAGCGAAACCGTGTACGGCCTGGGGGCCGGGATCTTCTTTATCGGCTACGTGCTGTGCGGCGTGCCGAGCAACCTGGCGCTGACCAAATTCGGCCCACGGCGCTGGATTGCGCTGATGATGATCGTGTGGGGGACGTTGTCCACGTGCCTGCTGTTCGTCACCACGCCGACGCATTTCTATACCTTGCGCCTGTTTACCGGGGCCGCCGAAGCGGGCTTCTTCCCCGGTGTGGTGCTGTACCTCTCGCAGTGGTTCCCCACCTTCCGCCGTGGGCGGATCATGGCGCTGTTCATGTCGGCGATCCCGGTGTCCGGCTTGCTGGGCAGCCCGTTCTCCGGCTGGATCCTCAACCACTTCGCCGCCGGCCAAGGTGGCCTCGCGGGCTGGCAGTGGATGTTCCTGTTGCAAGGTGTGCCCACCGTCATTCTCGGCGCCCTCGCGTACTTCCTGCTCAGCGACAGCTTCGCCAACGCCAAATGGCTCAAGCCCCACGAGCGTGCCGTGCTGGAAGCCGACCAGGCGACCGACCTGGCCAACAAACCGAAAACCACCACCGACTCCCTCGCCGAAGTGTTCAAGAACCCGGCGATCTGGGCGTTCGGCCTGATCTACTTCTGTATCCAGAGCGGTGTATACGCGATCAACTTCTGGCTGCCGTCGATCATCAAGAACATGGGTTTCAGCGATAACCTGGTGATCGGCTGGCTGAGTGCAATCCCGTACCTGCTGGCGGCGGTGTTCATGTTGCTGGTGGGCCGCTCGGCGGACTTGCGCAAGGAGCGGCGCTGGCACTTGGTGGTGCCGATGCTGATGGGCGCCGTGGGCCTGTTGATCGCGGTGAATTTCGCCACTACACCGGCCATTGCCATTCTGGGCCTGACCATCGCGACGATGGGCGCCCTGACCGGCCTGCCGATGTTCTGGCCGGTGCCCACCGCGATGCTTAGCGCAGGCGCGGCGGCCGGTGGCTTGGCGTTGATCAATTCGATGGGGCAGATGGCGGGGTTCCTCAGCCCGTATATCGTCGGGTTTGTGAAGGATGCGACGGGGTCTACGGATTTGGCGTTGTACTTGCTGGCAGCGGTGATCGTTGCCGGCAGTGTGCTGGCGCTCCGAATGACCCGCACCCTCAAGGCCTGATGCGGTCAATGTGGGAGCTGGCTTGCCTGCGATAGCTCTGGTGAATTCAACACCGCTATCGCAGGCAAGCCAGCTCCCACACAAGCCAGCTCCCACAGTTACAGCAGGCCGCCGCCGTCGATGTCGATGACGGCGCCGGTCATGAAGCCATTCTCCATGGCCAGCACATAACCTGCCGCCACTTCCTCTGCCCGCCCGACCCGCCCAACCGGCAACGCGCCGCCCGCCTTGGCGAACATCGCCAGCCGCTGCTCCTCAGCCAACCCCGCATACGCCGGCGTATCGATCACCCCCGGGCTGATCACATTAACCCGACGCGGTGCCAGCTCCTTGGCCAATTGCTTGCCCAGTGCTTCGGTGGCGGCGTTGATACCGACCTTGATGAACTGTCCCGGTACGAGCTTGCGGCCCAGTTGCCCCGAGGTCAGGCTGATACTGCCGTGTGCGTCGAGGTGAGGCAGCGCCAGTTGGATCGCCCGCAACGCGCCCCAGAGTTTCACGTTGAAGTTGTCCTGGGCTTCGTCCAGGTCGGTCTCGGCCAGGTTTTTTGCGCGCACACTCGGGCCCGAGGTGTAGACCAGATGATCAAAGCGCCCGACGCTGGCGAACAGGCGTTGCAGCGAAGCGGCGTCGGTGACGTCTACCGGCTCGCTGCGCAGGCCGTTTTCGCCACCGGACGTCAGGCGCCGCCCGGCCAATACCACCTGTGCACCCCGAGCCGCAGCCGCCTTGGCCACGGCGGCACCAATGCCGCTGCTGCCGCCGATGACGATGACGGTTTTGCCGTTGAGGGAAGAAGTCATGGAGAAATATCCTGGTTGAAAAGTGAGCGTTCATCTTCCCAACTTGGCAATCGGCGAAAAATCCCGGTAAAACGACAAGATCTTTAAAGGAATTTTACAAGTGAGCTCGATTCTCGACCTTGAAGTCTTCGTGCGCACCGCGGATTCGGGCAGCCTGTCTGCCGCCGCCCGCGGCCTTGGCCTCACCCCGGCGGCGGCCAGCATTGCCTTGAAACGCCTGGAAACCCGCTTGGGCATGCGCCTGTTGGCCCGCTCCACGCGCAGCATGCGCCTGACCGAAGAAGGCCGGCGCTACCTCGACAGCGTGCGCGTGGCGTTGGCGGCCTTGGCCGAAGGTGAGCTGGCGCTCAAGCAACAAAGCCAGGGCTTGAGCGGCTTGCTGCAACTGGCGGCGCCGTCGGATTTCGGACGCAATGTGCTGCTGGGCTGGCTGGATGCGTTCAAGGCCGAGCACCCGCATATCCGCCTGCAATTGCTGCTCAACGACAGCAACGCCGACCTGTTCCGCGAAACCGTGGACATCGCCCTGCGTTTTGGCGTGCCCCAGGACTCCAGCCTGGTGGCGCTGCCCATCGCCACCGAGCACTGTCGCGTCGCCTGCGCCAGCCCGGCTTACCTTGCACGACACGGCACGCCGCTTGAGCCCATGGACCTGGCCCGGTACAGCGCGCTGCGCTACATGCGCCAGGGCCAGGTGAGCAAGTCCTGGCGCTTTCAGCGGGGCACGCAGGTGCAGGAGGTCGAGGTGAGCGGGGATTTTCTCAGCGACGACGGTGAGGTCGTGCGCCGCTGGGCCCTGGCCGGGCACGGCATTGCCTACAAGGCCCAGCTGGATGTGGTCGGCGATATCGCCGCTGGCCGGCTGGTGCCGTTGTTCGCGGACTGGCAGGGAGAACCGGCGCCCTTCAACCTGATGTGCCCCCATCGGCTACAGGTGTCGGAGCGTGTGAAAGTGTTGCAGCGGTTTTTACAGGAACGCTGCCAGGCCTTGCTGAGCGCATGAAGAAACGCGTGCAGGGCTTGTTCCAGAGCGCTTGAGTCTGGTATTGCATGACTCACGTTTGACGACCAGGAGGAGTTATCCATGATTTATCGCACGTTGGGCCAGTCCGGGTTGAAGGTCAGTGCCTTGACCCTGGGCACCATGATGTTTGGCGAACAGACCAGCACCGAGGACTCGCTGCGCATCATCGGCAAGGCCTGGGACCAGGGCATCAATTTTATCGACACCGCGGACGTCTACACCGCTGGGCGCTCCGAGGAACTGGTGGGCGAAGCCATTGCCCGCCATCGCCAGGATTGGGTGGTGGCGTCCAAAGTCGGCTTTGGCCCGGCGGATGGCCTGCCCAACCGCAGCGGTTTGAGCCGCAAGCGTATTTTCAATGCGCTGGAGGCCAGCCTCACCCGTCTCGACACGGACTACCTGGACATCTACTACCTGCACCGCGAAGACCACGACACGCCGCTGGACGTCACGGTGTCGGCGATTGGCGATCTGATCCGCCAGGGCAAGATCCGCTATTGGGGGCTGTCCAACTACCGTGGCTGGCGCATCGCCGAAGTGATTCGCGTGGCCGAGCGCCTGGGGGTCGACAAACCGGTGATCAGCCAGCCGCTGTACAACATCGTCAACCGTCAGGCCGAGGTCGAGCAGATCACGGCGGCGGCGGCCTACGGTTTGGGCGTGGTGCCTTACAGCCCGTTGGCCAGGGGTGTGCTCAGTGGCAAATATGCGCCGGATGTCACGCCCGAGGCCGGCAGCCGAGCCGCGCGCCAGGACAAACGCATCCTCGAAACCGAGTGGCGCGTGGAGTCACTGCGCATTGCCCAGCAAATCCAGGCGTACACCCAGGCGCGCGGCGTGGGGATTGTCGAATTTGCGATTGCCTGGGTGCTGAACAACGCGGCGGTGAGTTCGGCGATTGTCGGGCCGCGCACCGAGGCGCAGTGGGATGCCTACACCGGTGCGCTGGATGTGCAGATCACGGCTGAGGATGAAGCCTTCATTGATACGTTGGTCACACCGGGGCATTCGTCTACACCGGGGTTCAATGATGTCAGCCATTTCGTTTCGGGCCGCACCGCCCGCCCATAACCCGACCCACCGTGGCGAGGGAGCTTGCTCCCGCCGGGCTGCGTAGCGGCCCCTGAATCTTGGGAGCGCTGCGCACTCCAGCGGGAGCAAGCTCCCTCGCCACGACCACCTCCTTGCCACAGCAACAGGGCGGCGTGAGAAATTTTCCTGAAAAGCGCCCCAAAACAGCGCAACCCTCTCACGCCAAAAGCTCCATAATCCCCTCCTCTCTTGTATCAATCGGTTTTCGCGAGGACTGCGTGTCTAAAGGTGTGGTGTTATCGGTTTTGGCCTCGGTGTTGTTTGCCGTGATGTATTACTTCACATCACTGCTCACGCCCTTGAGCGGCCTGGAAATTTTCGGCTGGCGCATGCTGCTGACCGTGCCGTGCATGACGGTGTTCATGGTTGTCAGCGGCGAATGGCGACGGGTGTGGGAACTGCTGCAGGTGCTGGCGGCCACGCCGAAGCTGATTGCGGGCGTGCTGGTGTCTTCAGCCTTGCTGGGGGTGCAGTTGTGGTTGTTCATGTGGGCACCGCTAAACGGTCGCAGCCTGGATGTGTCGGTGGGGTACTTCCTGTTGCCGCTGACGATGGTGCTGACCGGGCGCCTGGTATGGGGTGAGCGACTGTCACGCCTGCAACAGGTGGCGGTGTTTTTTGCCGGCCTTGGGGTGCTGAACGAGTTGTACCAGGCCGGTGGTTTTTCCTGGGCAACGCTGGTGGTGATCATCGGTTACCCGGTGTATTTCGTGGTGCGCAAATACCTCAAGACGGACCACTTGGGCGGGCTCTGGCTGGACATGGCGCTGATGTTGCCGGTGGCGTGGTGGTTTGTGCAAAGCGGCGAGCAGGGGTTTGCCGTGCTGGATACCCATCCCAAGCTGTATGCCTTGATTCCAACGCTGGGGGTTATCAGTGCGTCGGCGCTGGTGAGCTACATCATTGCCAGTCGTTTGCTGGCGTTCAGCTTGTTCGGCTTGCTCAGTTATGTCGAACCGGTGCTGTTGCTGGGGGTGGCACTGTTGTTGGGTGAAGGGATCAAAGCTGGCGAATGGCTGACCTATATCCCGATCTGGCTGGCGGTGATGGTGTTGGTGTATGAGGGTTTCAAGCATCTGGTGCGTCAGCGCAGGACTTGATGGGCGTTGAAACGGGGCGTCCGTACCCCTTTTACAGGTTTACTCAGTCACTTTGGTATCGGTGTCAGGGGCAGGTGGGCCATGTTTTTCCAGGATGTCTGCGAATGTGTCCAGATTGTCCCTGACAGTACCGTACCGGGGGATCCGGCTTTGGATTTCACCGCCGACCTTTTCAAGCCACTTGTCCATCGCTTCCTTGCCTACGCCAAAAAGCTTGCCCAGTCGGTTGTCATGGTTCAATTGCAGTAACGTGCCTTTGGCCGGATTCTTGACGATTTCTTCAATGGAGTGGGCAATGTCCGAAGGCACGCCGAACACGATCAATGCGGTTGCCAGCCCTTCCCCGGGGTTTCGTAGCTGCCTGATGAACTCGTGAAACATCCCCGCCAGATTATTGGCCCCGACATTGTCCATAGATTGACCTTGGATCCGGCGGACCCACTGTTTCAGCGTCATCGGCACGAGTGGAGCATCACTGTTGTTCAGCCCGTTTCGTACAAAATAAAACCTGTTTTTGCCGCTGCTTCCAAGCAGGTTTCCGCACGGGTCGTACTTGTAGACCACTTCTGTCCCATCCTTCAAATACCCTTTGTAGGTTGGCTGCCCCCGCTCGTCGAACGCCTTGAGAGATGTATTGCGCACCCCCCTGACGGGCACAGGCGGCACGGTGATGTCTTTATTCAAGCGGGTGAAAATGTCGCCTTTTTCATATCCGTAGCTTCCGACCACGGCGTTGATATCGTTAGCTGCAAACTGAGCCAGGGTCTCCTTGACCCTGGGTCTGCTCTGCTGCGCGAAATGGGCTGCAAACTTTTCCTGCTTCTCGGGATCATCGGCTTGTTCCTTGACCCAGGCGGTCATCTCTTCACGCGTGTTGAATTCGTGAAAGGATGGCCCTGGTTCCTCGGGTACATACAATAAGAAGTTCGTACCTTCGGCGCTGGGTGGTACGCGCTTGATCACCGCGATGTCTTTGGCCTGCAAACCGTCCACCGCAAAAGTCGAAACCTGCATGCCAGGCGTGCCTTGAGCGTTGCGCGTCAATGACCCATCGGCCAGTTCTCGCCCTTTGGCACTCAAAGTGCCATCCCGAAATTCCGATTGAATCGTGTCCATGAATGTATTGCGCGCGTTGTTGGCGGACTGCCAACCCTTGGTAAACACGATAGTGCCTTTTGGGCGGATGGGCTCACTGTGCACTTGTGGGCCAAACGAAGAGGTTGGTGCGGAGGTGATTGTGTTCATAACGAAGATCTCTTGTCAGCGGGGCAGGTTGATTCCTGCTGCCCTGCCATCTTTGTGATCAGCAATCTCGCCACCGTTCCATCCCGGAAAGCAGAAAGCCCGGCAGAGGGTGTCCTCTACCGGGCTTTTTCATCGTTGAAAACCGTCAGTCAGCCGTCAACACACCACGACGCACCTGGTCACGCTCGATGGACTCGAACAACGCCTTGAAGTTGCCCTCGCCAAACCCATCGTCGCCCTTGCGCTGGATGAATTCGAAGAACACCGGGCCCATGAGGGTTTCCGAGAAGATCTGCAACAGCAGGCGCTTGTCACCTTCGATGGACGAACCGTCCAGCAAGATGCCGCGTGCCTGCAGCTGGTCAACCGGCTCGCCGTGGTCTGGCAGGCGGCCTTCGAGCATTTCGTAGTAAGTGTCTGGCGGCGCGGTCATGAAGCGCATGCCGATCTTCTTCAGCGCGTCCCAGGTCTTGACCAGGTCTTCGGTGAGGAACGCCACGTGCTGGATGCCCTCCCCGTTGAACTGCATCAGGAACTCTTCGATCTGGCCCGCGCCCTTGGACGATTCTTCGTTGAGCGGGATGCGGATCATGCCGTCCGGCGCGCTCATGGCCTTGGAGGTCAGGCCGGTGTATTCGCCCTTGATGTCGAAGTAGCGCGCTTCACGGAAGTTGAACAGTTTTTCGTAGAAGTTGGCCCAGTAGGCCATGCGCCCGCGGTACACGTTGTGGGTCAGGTGGTCGATGACCTTGAGGCCGGCGCCTTGCGGGTTGCGGTCCACGCCTTCGATGAACACGAAGTCGATGTCATAGATCGAGCTGCCTTCGCCGAAACGGTCGATCAGGTACAGCGGCGCGCCGCCGATGCCCTTGATGGCGGGCAGGTTCAGTTCCATCGGCCCGGTTTCGATATGGATCGGCTGGGCGCCCAGCTCGAGCGCGCGGTTGTAGGCCTGTTGCGAGTCCTTGACGCGGAACGCCATGCCGCACACCGATGGGCCATGCTCGGCCGCAAAGTAGGAGGCGATGCTGTTGGGTTCGTTGTTGAGGATCAGGTTGATCTCGCCCTGGCGGAACAGGTGGACGTTCTTGGAACGGTGGGTCGCGACTTTGGTGAAGCCCATGATCTCGAAGATCGGCTCCAGGGTACCTGGCGTCGGCGAGGCGAACTCGATGAATTCAAAGCCCATCAGGCCCATTGGGTTTTCGTATAGATCTGCCACGGTGGCACCTCATCATTCTTGTAATAAACACAGGGTTAATTGCGAGCAAGGATGAGGTCGGATGGCGGCGCACAGGAAAGGCCTCGCACAGTGCGGGCGAGGAAGTCACCAAAGATGAGGGGGGAGCCCAGTAGCTTCATGATTGCATCAGTCTCTGACGGCCGAGGCTTGCGTGAGCGCAAGTCCATATTCTTGTATGCGTAAATCGATTCTACACAGCGTAACCGTATTTGTCCGTACTCTTATCAAATCCCCATCGGCCTGGCCTGCGCAAGGGGTTTATTGCACAGGTAGATACCGAGCAGGATCACCGCACCGCCGCCGAGCATCGGCCAGGTCAGCGGCTCACCCAGCAACAACGCACCGCAGACCACTGCGGTCAGCGGGTTCAGTGCGATGAACACGCCGGCGCGGGTGGCACCGATACGACGCAGCCCATCGTAGTAACCGATATACGCCAGGGCCGAGCCCAGCACACCGAGGTACAGCAGGCTGAACACCTGGGGCGAATGAATCGCACTGAGCCCTTCCACGGTCAAGCGCCCCGTGGCCAGCGTGGTGAACACCAGCATGGCCGTGCCCAGCAGAATCGACCACGTCACTGTCTGCAGAGGCCCCAGGCTGTGGTTCAGCCCTCGTGAAAACAGCGAGTACACGCCCCACCCCACCACGCAGCCGAAAATCAACAGATCACCCCGCCAGGCCTGCGCGCTGCCTTGCAGCAATTGCGGGTTGCGACTGACGATCACAGTCGCAGCGCCGCCCAGGCACAGAGCAATGCCCAGCCACTTGGCCCGGCTGAAACGCTCCTTGAACAGCAGCCAGGATGCCAGCCCGATCACGGCGGGATTCAACGCGACAATCAGCGACGCCCGCGACGCATTGATGGACTGCAAGCCATAGAAAAAACACAGGTTGTAGCCATAGATCCCACAGAAGCCCAACAACGCCAGCCGCAACAGTTGCGCCGGGGTCGGGCACACCAGGGGGATGCGCGCAAAACCCATGAACAACACCAACGCCAGGCTGGCCGCGACAAAGCGCAGGCTGGCCGCCAGCAGCGGATCGACACTCGCCGCCAGCTAACGACCGGCGACAAAAGTGCCGCCCCAGATCATCGTCACGGCCGCGAGCTTCCAATAGGTGCGGCGGTCTGCGGACAATTTCATCAATAAATGCTCGGGTGATGGGGGACTGGCGTATTCTTCGACTAATACCAAATCATCGTAAAATGAGTAATTGCTCATGACCCTGACCCAACTTGAAATCTTTTCCCTGGTGGCCGAGTTGCAAGGTTTTACCAGTGCGGCCCATCGCCTGGGGATCGGCCAATCGGCGGTCTCCCACGCCATCAAGGCGCTGGAACAGGAATGGGGGGTGGAAGTGTTCCGCCGTCACCAGTCCCAGGTAGAACTCAGTGACATCGGCCAGCAACTGCTGCTGCGCGCCCGGGCCATACTAGGCCTGGCCAACGCCCTGCAACAGGAGGCCGCCGATGCCCGCGGGATGAAACGCGGCACGTTGCGCATCGGCTCCTTCGGGCCCACGTCGTCCAATCGGTTGCTGCCACCGGTCCTGGCACGTTTTCGCCTGGCGTATCCGGGGATCGAGGTGCATATCGATGAGGGCCCGGATCGCCAGGTGATGCAATGGCTGGACGAGCGGCGCATCGACGTCGGGTTTGTGGTGCTGGAGCAGGAGCGTTTCGACACGTTTGCGCTGTTCGAGGATCAGTTGGTGGCGCTGTTGCCTGCCGATCATCCGCTGGCATCTCGCCCGGCCATTGCCCTGGACGCGTTGTGCGACGACCCTTTTATCCTGACCGAAGCCGGCTCGGCCGAACTGGTGGTTCGGGTGTTCAACAACGCACGGCTGGTGCCGAAAGTGCGTTTTCGCTGTGCTCAGTTGTTGAGTACCCTTGAAGCGGTGAGCCGGGGCGACGGTGTGAGTCTGGTGGCCGAGGGGTCGTTGCCTGAACTGGCGGACCCACGCTACGTGTCCCGCCCTCTGGCCCCGGCAATCGTCCGCCCCATCGGGCTGGCGGTACTGGACCGGCGTCAGTCATCACCGGCGACCCTGGCGTTTATCGAAGTGGCGCAGCGTGTTCACAGCCGCTGCTTGTCGTGAAAGGTAGGGTTAGGCGTCAGGTAACTATTCTGACGGCGCCTACTGACCGAACGGCTAGGTAGGGCAAGCTAATTCCAGCCCGGCCAACTATCATCGAATCAAGCTGATTTGCCCTCCGGCGTTTTTTCATACTGCAACAGGCCGTGCCCCCCATGCCCCTGACTCTCAACGGCCCGCGAAACCGCGCCAGCCGCTACCTGATCACATCCCTCAGTGCCGTGTTGCCAATCGCCCTGGGCGTGGTGATCTTGTACTGGCAAGCCGAACGCAGCCTCACACAAAGCACCGCACAAACCGCCCAGGAAGCCGTACGCCAATTCGACCTGATGCTCGACAACACGGCCCTCGCCGCCCAGGCCCTGCTGCCACTGGCGGGCCAGCCGTGTGACAGTGCTGCGCAACTGGCACTGCGCGAACAGGTCACGCGCCGGCCATTTGTGCGCGCAACCACCTTGTCCTGGCAGAAGAACATCTATTGCAGCTCACTGTTTGGTGATGCCTACGAATCGAAGGTCAACCCGGAGGACTACGTGGATGGCCGCCTGTGGCTGATGAATGGCAACCCGGTCACGCCCGATACCGCATTGCTGGTTTATCGGCTGGTCGAGGGTGATAAAGCGGCATTTGCCTCGATTGACGGCTACCACCTGACCAACGCCCTGCGCCTGATCAGCCGCTACGCGCAGTTGGTCTTGCAAGTAGGCCCGCACTGGCTGGGGGCTGATGGCAAGGTACAGGACACCACCGTGCCGAAGTTTGCCGTGGCCCATCAGCACTTGGCCTCGACGCGCTACGATTACAGCGTGGAAGCCGGTATGCCGGCAGGCGAAGTATGGCGTTACATGGAGGCCCGATACCCGGGTTTCTTCAGCCTGCTGGTGTTCTTCGGCGTACTCGCCGGCCTGCTCGCGCACTGGCTGCAAAAGCGCTCTTCGGCGCCGACCCATGAACTGCAACGGGCCTTGGCCGCGAACGAATTCATTCCCTATTTCCAGCCGGTCGTGCGGGGCGACACCCGCGAATGGGCCGGCTGTGAAGTCTTGATGCGCTGGCAACATCCAAAGGAAGGCCTCGTACGCCCGGACTTGTTTATTCCTTTGGCCGAGCATTCCGGCCTGATCGTCCCCATGACCCGCTCGTTGCTGCGCCAGACCGCTGCGCAACTGGCGCCCCACGCCGCGCGCTTCTGCCCGGGGTTCCACATCGGCGTGAACATCACCGCACGCCATTGCCAGGACTTGGACCTGGTGCAGGATTGCCGTGAGTTTCTCGCCGCCTTCGCGCCTGGCCAGGTCACGTTGGTGCTGGAGTTGACCGAACGCGAATTGATCACGCCGACCGATATCACCCGCCAGCTGTTCGATGCCCTGCACCAATTAGGGGTGTTGATCGCCATTGATGACTTCGGCACCGGCCATTCAAGCTTGGGTTACTTGCGCAACTTCAATGTCGATTACTTGAAAATCGATCAAAGCTTTGTCGCCATGATCGGTGTCGATGCACTCTCGCGGCATATTCTGGACAGCATCATCGAATTATCCGGCAAGCTCGACCTGGGCATAGTCGCAGAAGGCGTGGAAACAGTGGAGCAGTGCGAGTACCTGGCAGCACAAGGCGTGGATTTCCTACAGGGCTATCTGTTCGGCCGGCCGTTACCTTGCAATGAGTTCACTGCGTCCCTGGCGAGCCATTGAATAGCCACGGACTAACATCATGAAATAATCTTGTTCAGACAAAGACGTTATTTACTCTCGGCGGATTAACTACTACAATTTTTTCTGCCGGTGCAAAACACGCAGAAAGGCCTCTTTTTTTGAGCCGCCTTAAAGCTTTGGCTTATAGCTTTGCCTGCAGTTGATATCAGCCAACTACATAATTGGAGTACAGAACTTGTCCAGACTCGCCGAATTTCGCGCAGCAGAAAAAGCCCTTCAAGAGCAGCTGGCTCAGCTGGAAACCTTGAAGAATGATGCCGGCCTGAAGAAAGAAATCGAATTTGAAGAAAAGCTTCAAGGGCTGATGAAAAGCTACGGCAAAAGCCTGCGTGACATCATCTCCATCCTTGATCCGAACCCAGGCAAGGCCGGTGCAGCTGTTGCCGCTGCCCCCAAACAGCGCCGCGCCCGTGTGGTCAAGGTTTACCACAACCCGCACACCGGTGAGCTGATCGAGACCAAGGGCGGCAACCACCGCGGCCTTAAAGCCTGGAAAGAACAGTATGGCGCAGCCACTGTAGATTCTTGGCTGCGCGGCTGATCAGACCGCACCCACAAAGAGCCCCGCACATGCGGGGCTTTTTTTTGCAGGTTCGATAACGAACTTAACTAACAGTTCAGTTTGTTCAAAATCGCCCCCGGCAACGCCCTCAAAGTTTCAGGCTGTCGCGCACCGAAGTGACTTCTTCCTTGCTGGTCTCATAGGCTTGCGCCTGCCCGGCATAAGAAAAAACATAGGCCTTTTCGATATCAACTGCGCCCACCAATGTTTGCGAAAGCACATGCCGCCCGTTCTCGGTAATCACGCAAGTAGTTTCCAGCGCATCAAGACCGCTCAATGTGGTTGGGTGCATTTTGCTACACGCACTTTGATAGCCGCCCTGGGCAAACTCTTTCTGGATGGATTTGCGCATCTCCAGCAATACGCCTTGAAGATTAACTTTGTGCCCGGGTTCAATCGGAGTAGCGGTCAACTCCATGACCATCAAGGTCGTGCCATTTTCATCGTTCTTGATCGCGCGCTGGCGTGATACCACAGCGGGCTTTGCCGGTGACTCGCCGTCAGGCACCACTTCCTCGACCTGCCAGCCACTGGGCCAATGAACTTGCGGGTCGGCCGCCAGCACCCACGGACTTGCCAGCAGCGCACACAAAGCGCTCAACAACGGTTTACGAAATTCGATCATTGCGACAAACACCCAAGGTTCCAGCGCCAAAGTTTGAGCCCCGCCCCCCATGCGCCGCAAGGCCGGCGTGACCTTTTTCATTTGGCGCACTGGCCAGGCCTTGCGTATCATGACCCGGCTGCACGGATGCTTGCCGCAAGCCAAGGGACCGCTTTGCCCCCATTTTTTCTGGAGGGCCCATGAGCCTGCACGAACTGAACACTTTCCCGGGCGTTACCGCCCAACCGGACACCGCCACCTCGAACTTCGTGTTCAACCACACCATGTTGCGGGTCAAGGACATCACCAAGTCGCTGGACTTCTACACCCGCGTGCTGGGTTTCTCCCTGGTTGAAAAGCGCGATTTCCCGGAAGCGGAATTCAGCCTGTACTTCCTGGCACTGGTGGACAAGTCCCAGATCCCGGCCGATGCGGCCGAGCGCACGTGGATGAAGTCGATCCCCGGCATCCTGGAACTGACCCACAACCACGGCACCGAAAACGACGCCAGCTTTGCCTACCACAACGGCAACACCGACCCGCGTGGTTTTGGCCATATCTGCATTTCCGTGCCGGACATCGTTGCCGCTTGCGAGCGTTTCGAAGCCCTGGGCTGTGATTTCCAGAAACGCCTGAGCGATGGCCGCATGAAGAGCCTGGCGTTTATCAAGGACCCGGATGCGTACTGGGTCGAGATCATCCAGCCAGCGCCCATGTAAGTAGGTGGCGTGACGCTGAGCGTCACTGGATGCATTCCCACGCAGAGCGTAGGAACGAGCAGGAATAAAAAAACCCCATGATCACTCATGGGGTTTTTCATTTCAGCGGGGCAACTTACGAGGTGCGGATCAAGTGATCAAAGGCACTCAGGGAAGCCTTGGCGCCCTCGCCCACTGCAATCACGATCTGCTTGTACGGCACCGTGGTGACGTCACCGGCGGCGAATACGCCGGGCAGTGAAGTCTCGCCACGGGCATCGACGATGATCTCGCCGCGAGGCGACAGCTCGACGGTACCTTTGAGCCAGTCAGTGTTTGGCAACAGGCCGATCTGCACGAAGATGCCTTCCAGATCGACAGTCTTGAACTCACCGCTGTCGCGATCCTTGTACGCCAGGCCGGTGACTTTCTGGCCATCACCTTTGACTTCGCTGGTCAGCGCGCTGGTGATCACGTCAACGTTCGGCAGGCTGAACAGCTTGCGCTGCAACACCGCATCGGCACGCAGCTTGCTGTCAAACTCCAGCAAGGTGACATGGCTGACAATGCCGGCCAGGTCGATGGCCGCTTCAACGCCGGAGTTACCGCCGCCGATCACCGCTACACGCTTGCCCTTGAACAACGGACCGTCGCAGTGCGGGCAGAAGCACACGCCCTTGGCCTTGTATTCCTGCTCGCCCGGCACGCCCATTTCACGCCAGCGCGCACCGGTGGCCAGGATCACGGTCTTGGACTTGAGGGTCGCACCGCTTTCGAAGCGAATTTCATGCAGCTCGCCTGGGTTCTTGGCCGGAATCAACGCACTGGCACGCTGCAGGTTCATGATGTCCACGTCGTATTGGCGCACGTGGGCCTCAAGGGCGCTGGCCAGTTTCGGCCCTTCGGTTTCCTGCACCGAGATGAAGTTCTCGATGGACATGGTGTCCAGCACTTGCCCACCAAAACGCTCTGCGGCGACGCCGGTACGGATACCTTTACGTGCGGCGTAGATAGCGGCTGCCGAGCCGGCCGGGCCACCACCGACGACAAGCACATCGAACGCGTCTTTGGCGCTGATTTTCTCGGCGGCTTTTTCGATGCCGCTGGTGTCGAGCTTGGCGAGGATTTCTTCCAGGCCCATGCGGCCCTGGCCGAAGTTCACACCGTTGAGGTAGACACTGGGCACCGCCATGATCTGGCGTTCATCCACTTCCGCCTGGAACAACGCGCCGTCGATGGCGACGTGGCGGATGTTCGGGTTGAGCACGGCCATCAGGTTCAATGCCTGGACCACGTCCGGGCAGTTCTGGCAGGACAGCGAGAAGTACGTCTCGAAGCTGAACTCGCCTTTCAGGGCGCGGATCTGTTCAATCACGTCGACACTGGCCTTCGACGGGTGGCCACCGACTTGCAGCAGGGCCAGCACCAGCGAAGTGAATTCATGGCCCATCGGGATGCCGGCAAAACGCAGGCTGATCTCGGCACCCGGGCGGTTGATGGAGAACGATGGCTTGCGCGCATCATGGCCATCGGTTTTCAGGGTAATCAGCGTGGTGAGGCTGACAACGTCCTGCAACAGGGCAAGCATTTCCTGGGATTTCGCACCGTCGTCGAGGGAGGCGACGATCTCGATCGGCTGGGTGACCCGTTCCAGGTATGACTTCAACTGAGCTTTAAGATTGGCGTCCAACATACGGGCGATTCCTTTTAATTCGGTAAAAAAAACGCCCGAGCGAATATCGCCCGGGCGTTTTTGAGGGCGGATGCAGCTTACTTAAGGTGCGGTGTAGTCCGCCCTGAGGTGCTTCACAGACTTAGATCTTGCCAACCAGGTCCAGGGACGGAGCCAGGGTAGCCTCGCCTTCTTTCCACTTGGCTGGGCACACTTCGCCTGGGTGGGCGGCAACGTATTGAGCGGCCTTGATTTTACGCAGCAGCTCGGATGCGTCACGGCCAACACCGCCGTCGTTCAGTTCAACGATCTTGATCTGACCTTCTGGGTTGATCACGAAGGTGCCACGGTCTGCCAGGCCAGCTTCTTCGATCAGCACGTCGAAGTTGCGGGAGATGGTCAGGGTTGGGTCGCCGATCATGGTGTACTGGATTTTGCCGATGGCTGGCGAAGTGTTGTGCCAGGCTGCGTGGGCAAAATGGGTGTCGGTGGAAACGCTGTAGATCTCGACGCCCAGTTTCTGGAATTCGGCGTAGTTGTCGGCCAGGTCTTCCAGCTCGGTTGGGCAAACGAAGGTGAAGTCGGCTGGGTAGAAGAACACCACGGACCACTTGCCTTTCAGGTCGGCGTCAGACACATCTACGAAGTTGCCGTTTTTGTATGCGGTAGCTTTGAACGGTTTTACTTGGCTGTTGATGATAGGCATCGTTGACTCTCCGTCAGGGTTAAGAAGTTGATGAAGTGAATCCTACGCACTCTCTGTGCCGATGGCTCATTGGCAAACCTGATGCTCGCGATTGGTTTTCTCTATCAGCAAGCACTATTAATAGAAGAAATCTTAAAGCAGCGGTTGCGTCGCCAACGTCATGCCGAGAAAAGGCGTCGCTTCAACATAGCGCATGGCGGATTTCATGTCGCTCCAGCCGACGTAACTCATCAGCGACTTGAGATCCCAGCCGCTGCGGTGGGCCCAGGTCGCAAAGCCCCGACGCAGCGAGTGGCTGGTGTAGAGGTCGGCGGCGATACCGGCGCGCTCCAGCGCCTGGCGCAACAGCGGGATCACGCTGTTGGGGTGCAACCCCTCCTCCCCCAGGTTGCCCCAGCGATCAACCCCACGGAACACCGGGCCGCGCACCAGCGCCGAGGCGCTGAGCCATTCGCTGTAGGCCTGCACCGGACACAGGCGCAGCAGCGCGGGGGTCTGGTAGGTCTTGCCGAGGTTGTCGCGGTCGCTTTTGCTGCGCGGCAGGTACAGGCTGATGCCGGCGCCGGGCGTGGCTTGCACATGCTCGATCTGCAGCCGGCACAACTCGTCGCTGCGAAAGCCGCGCCAGAAGCCCAGCAAGATCAACGCGGTGTCGCGCTTCGCCCGCAGCAAGCGCGCCTGGTCATGGGCGTGGGTGGCTTCTTGCACCTCAGTCGCCAGTGAAGCCACCACCCGCTCCAGGTGCTTGAGTTGCAATGGCTCGGCTTGTTTTTCCTGTGCCGGGTGCACGGCACGTATCCCTTTGAGCACCTTGCGCACCACCGGCGCTTTCGTCGGGTCGGGAAAGCCTTGGCTGGTGTGCCACTGCGCCAACGCCGAGAGCCGCAGCTTCAAGGTGTTGACCGCCAGCACGCCGGCATGGGCCACCAGGTAGCGCGCCACGCTGTCGCTGGTGGCCGGCAGAAACCCACCCCAACTCACTTCGAAGTGTTCGATGGCCGCGCGATAGCTGCGCCGCGTGTTGTCGCGGGTGGCGGCATTGAGATAACGGTCCAGATCGCTCATGGGAGGCCTATTCGTACTGCTTGCGGGTGTTCACGCGGTTAAAACGCCAATCACACGGGATAATACGCCAATATCCCATCTGTTAAATCATGATTTTAAACGAATTTATATTCGTGTTAGAGTATGTATCTACATACTACGTACCACAGTACTAAATCAACGGAGACCCCATGGCACGTGGCGGCATAAACAAAGCAGTCGTTCAAACGGCACGCCTGGCGATCCTTGCTCGCGGCGAGAACCCGAGCATTGATGCTGTACGCATCGAAATGGGCAATACCGGCTCAAAGACTACGATTCACCGCTATTTGAAGGAGTTGGACGACAGTGAGTCGCGCCTCACCATCACCCAGGCACCGCTCGACGATGAGCTGGGCGAACTGGTCGCACGACTGGCGCAACGCCTGAAAGAGAAAGCCCAGGAGCCCATCGACCAAGCCCTGGCGCAATTCGAGCAACAGAAAAGCGCCCTGCTCGCCCAGGTAGAAACCCTGGAAGCCGCCCACGGCCAGCTCAAGCAGCAATTTGATATCCAGGCCGCGGCCCTGACCGAAGAAAGCGCTGCCTTGCAAACCGCCAGCACCAGCCTGCAGACCGAGCAAACCCGTAACGCCGGCCTCAGCCAGGCCTGCAGCGATTACGAGCTGCGTATCAATGACAAGGACGAACAGATCCGTTCGCTGGAAGACAAGCACCTGCACGCCCGCGATGCCCTTGAGCATTACCGCAATGCCATCAAGGAGCAGCGTGAGCAGGAACAGCGCCGCCATGAAGGCCAACTGCAACAGGTGCAGGCGGAGCTACGCCAGGCCCAGCAGAGCGCCATGGTGCGCCAGGATGAAATCACCCAGCTGCATCGTGATAACGAGCGGCTGCTGATCGAGCACCGGGTCACCACAAAAGAGCTGGCGACCGCGCAGGAGCAGGCTCGCAAGGACCAGGCCCAGCAGCTCAAGTTGTACGAACAGATGAATCAGATAGACGGCGAACGCAGCCTGCTTCAGGAGCGCTTGCGCGTGGCCGTGCTGGAATGCCAGTCACGCCAGGAGGCACTGGCCGAACACCAGCAGGTGAACAAGACGCTGGAACTGGACCTGATCAAGGCCCAGGCCAGCATCGAGGCATTGCGCCTGGCCGCCGTCGTTGCAACGGCAGCAGAGGCAACGCCAGACGCCTGATCAGCCCGCCACAGGCGTGCGCATGGTGACGAACTCTTCCGCCGCCGTAGGATGCACGCCGATCGTTTCATCGAAATGCCGCTTGGTCGCGCCTGCCTTGAGCGCGATCGCCAGGCCCTGGACGATTTCACCGGCATCCGGGCCAACCATGTGGCAACCCAACACCTTGTCGGTGTCGGCATCCACCACCAGCTTCATCAGGGTTTTTTCCTGGCACTCGGTCAGGGTCAGCTTCATTGGCCGGAAGCGGCTTTCGAAGATCTGCACCGTGTGCCCCTTCTCTTTCGCCTCTTCTTCTGTCAGCCCCACGGTGCCGATATTCGGCAGGCTGAACACCGCTGTCGGAATCATCGCGTAATCCACAGGGCGGTATTGCTCAGGTTTGAACAGGCGGCGCGCCACCGCCATGCCTTCGGCCAGGGCCACCGGCGTCAGCTGTACGCGACCGATCACATCACCAATGGCGAGGATCGACGATTCGGCGGTCTGGTACAGGTCGTCCACTTCGACAAAACCGCGCTTGTCGAGTTTGACCCCCGTGTTTTCCAGGCCCAGGTTATCCAGCATCGGACGCCGGCCAGTGGCGTAGAACACACAGTCCGCCTCCAGCACGCGGCCGTCTTTCAAGGTCGCTTTCAGGCTGCCATCGGCTTGTTTGTCGATGCGTTCGAGATCGGCATTGAACTGCAAATCCAGGCCACGCTTGGTCAGCTCTTCCTTGAGATGGGTGCGCACGGCGCCATCGAAGCCGCGCAGGAACAGGTCGCCGCGATACAGCAACGATGTTTTCGCCCCCAGGCCATGGAAAATCCCTGCGAACTCAACGGCAATATAACCACCGCCCACCACCAGCACGCGCTTGGGCAGTTCTTCAAGGAAAAACGCCTCGTTGGAGCCAATAGCATGTTCGCGCCCCGGAATCTCCGGGATCTGCGGCCAGCCGCCCGTTGCGATGAGGATGTGTTTGGCGGTGAAGCGCTCGCCATTGATTTCCACCTGATGGGCATCAACCAAGCGTGCGTGCCCCTCGTGCAGGGTCACACCACTGTTGACCAAGAGGTTGCGATAAATACCGTTGAGGCGATTGATCTCACGGTCCTTGTTGGCGATCAGGGTCGCCCAATCAAAGTTCGCTTCCCCCAGCGACCAGCCAAAACCGCTGGCCTGCTCGAAGTCCTCGGCAAAGTGCGCGCCATACACCAGCAGTTTTTTCGGCACGCAGCCAACGTTGACGCAGGTGCCGCCCAGGTAGCGGCTTTCGGCCACAGCCACCTTGGCACCAAACCCTGCAGCAAAACGCGCTGCGCGAACACCGCCGGAACCGGCGCCAATTACATACAAGTCAAAATCGTAGGCCATTTCACTCTCCTCGGCAGGACATCAGCATACCGACTTACAGGGTACTGAAAAACGAAAAAGCCACCCGAAGGTGGCTTTCACTTAAAACCGGTCTGGCTACCGTGAATCAGTAAGCCTTGCCAGTCTTGTAGAAGTGCTCGTAGCAGAAGTTGGTTGCTTCGATGTAGCCTTCAGCGCCACCGCAGTCGAAACGACGGCCTTTGAACTTGTAGGCAATCACACAACCGTCTTTGGCTTGCTTGAGCAAGGCGTCGGTGATCTGGATTTCGCCGCCCTTGCCTGGCTCGGTTTCTTCGATCAACTTGAAGATATCCGGGGTCAGGATGTAACGGCCGATGATCGCCAGGTTCGACGGGGCATCTTCCGGCGCTGGTTTTTCAACCATGTCGCGCACGCGGATCAGGCCATCACCAATGTCGTCGCCGGCGATGACGCCGTATTTGTTGGTTTCTTGAGGATCGACCTCTTGCACGGCAACGATGGTGCAACGGTATTTCTGGTACAGCTTGACCATCTGGGTCAGTACGCCGTCGCCTTCCAGGTTGACGCACAGGTCGTCCGCCAGTACCACGGCGAACGGTTCGTCACCGATCAGCGGGCGACCGGTCAGGATCGCGTGGCCAAGGCCTTTCATCTGGGTCTGACGGGTGTAGGAGAACGAGCACTCGTCCAGCAGCTTGCGGATACCAACCAGATATTTTTCCTTGTCGGTGCCCTTGATCTGGTTTTCCAGCTCGTAGCTGATGTCGAAGTGGTCTTCCAGGGCGCGTTTGCCGCGGCCGGTCACGATGGAGATTTCGTTCAGGCCGGCATCCAGAGCCTCTTCGACGCCGTACTGAATCAGTGGCTTGTTCACCACCGGCAGCATCTCTTTAGGCATGGCTTTGGTCGCTGGCAGGAAGCGAGTGCCGTAACCGGCTGCTGGGAACAAGCATTTCTTGATCATATAAGTCCTTACAAAGGGCTGTGCGTACGGAATTCGGCGCAGTCTAATCAGGCCGCAGTCACCTTACAATGGGTCCTGCTGGCGTTGCGATGTCAACATAGAGAAAAAATGTCGGTGTAAGTTCCGCTTATCTTACAGAGGGCGTCGCCACTGACAGGGCCAAAAAAGTCTAGCCCTCACTGTTTTAAAGGGCTGCAACCTTTTTAGCACGCTTTTCGCGGTTGCACATTGGATTGGAATAACTTGCGCGGGGCCGCGACATTTGGCGCTATCATTACCCCCTTGAACTTGACCACGAGATGCTCAATAGATGTCAGAACCAAAAGGCGTAAACGGCTACCTGATCACCAAGCGTGCAGACGGCTGGCACCTGATCAACTTCCACGGCGACAGCGTTGCCGGGGCTTTTGCGACCGAAAGCCAGGCGGCGGCGGTCGCTGAAGTGTTTGTGGATGAAGCCGGCCACGCGTCGAGCAAGCGCCCCAAAGGCAAGTAAGCCTCGGCGCCTTGCGCAAAAGCCCCGGTCAACGGGGCTTTTTTGTGTTTGCCTGTACCTTGGTGGCAGTTCGCTATAGTCTTGCGCAGACGCTCAACGAGTGTATCGGCGCGCCCTCCAACACCCTCTACGACGACCTACCCATGAACAAAATTCTGGCACTGACTGCGGTACTGGCGCTTGCCGGGTGCACCACCACCTCTGATGTCTATCTGAAAAACGGCGAGCAAGGCCTGACCGTCGACTGCTCTGGCGAGGCCAACTCGTGGGCCAGTTGCTACGAAAAAGCCGATGCGTCCTGTGCAGGCACCGGCTATCGCATCGTCGGCACCGAGGGCACGCCGGCCCTGAGCGAGGGCGACAAGACCCTGGGCAAGGACGTCGGCAATTACAAAAGCCGCAGCGTTGTGGTGGTCTGCAAGTAACCCTTGGGGTTACAGGTGCACTTCAGCGAACTTGATACCCAGCCCGCGCAGGGTCTCGGTCAGCGTATCAAGGCTGGCAAAGGATTCGACCTCATCCTGGTCGTCCACCAGGAAAAAGCTGCGACCGCCGCTTTTCTTGAAAAAGACGATCCATTCGCCGAGGTCGGCGGGATTCTGGATCACATGGGTAGCCGAAATCTGGCCCTCGGCGTGGCGCGCTTTGACGTGTTCACGTTTCATATCTGATATTCCGCAACGGCATCAGCCGGAAATGCAATCTTCCCCAGCCTTTTTCACATCACCCGGGCGGATCGGCACATTGGACATGCTCTCATAGAGCTTGATGCTGCTGCCGCTGGAGCGGTCTTCGATCTCGAAAATGGCCGAGGGGTCCGCGGAAAATTTCTGCGGGACAATAACCTGCACACCGTCTTTATGTGGCTCGATTTGCGACGGGCGACGCGTAGCCGACAGCTTGTGTACCACACAGGCAGCATATTCCTGCGGCTTCTTGCCAGAGATGACGGCCAGCGTGGGAGGGGTCTGCTTGATATCGGCAACCGAGGCACACCCACCTAGCGCCACGGCCAGAACCAACACACTCCACTTCATACAAAACCTCCGATAAAGATCCTACGACAGCCGGGATGGCAAATTTCTCCCGTCAACGTAGGATTTATCCCTGATAACTCGGTAAATAACTGTTTTAAATTGTCGATGTCATCGACAACGGCACGATAATAAAAGCGCTGGGGCTGATAAACTCCATCTTAACCTACGTATCGTTCTGATTTTTCAGAAAAAGCCCTTCTGGAGACACCCCATGAAATTCATCCACCAGCGCGAGCACCTCAACGAGGGGGACATTGTCGTCATCGAATGCTCGCAGACTTGTAATATTCGTCTGATGAGCGATGCGAACTTTCGCAGCTTCAAAAATGGCGGCCGCCACACCTACCACGGTGGCGCATTCGACAAGTTTCCCGCCAAGATCACCGCGCCAAGCACCGGCTTCTGGAACATTACCCTGGATGTGGTCACCCGCCGCGCGATCAGCGTGACGCGCAAACCCGCCCTGTCCCACAAGATTCGTATCGTTCGTCGCACCAGCACCAAGCTGAGCTGATTCGGACTCGCCACAGGAAATAAGCAGTGACTACCACCAAATACGTGATCAAGTACAAACTCAACGGCGAACGCCGCTTCGAGTTCGCCCAATTGCACAGCAACAGCGTGGAAGAAGCCAAGCAAGCCCTGGCCAAAATCCATGATGCCAGTGATGAAATCACCGACATCACTGTGAGCAAGGCCCTGTAAACCGATGCCCACCGCCGACCTGTTCGCCGATGACGCCTTGCAACAACCTGCTGGGCGTGAACAAATCGGTGATGAGTCCTACGTGCTAAGGGGTTATGCCCTGCCCTGGATCGAACGTCTTCTACCATCGCTGCGCCAGGTGCTGGCGCAATCACCGTTTCGGCAGATGGTCACCCCAGGCGGTTTTACGATGTCGGCGGCGTTGAGCAGTTGCGGTGAGCTAGGCTGGACCACCGACGCCCACGGCTACCGCTACTCCCCGCTGGACCCGCGCAGCCAACTGCCCTGGCCGACCATGCCCGACGCATTGCGCGAGTTGGCCGTGCAGGCTGCGGCAGACGCGGGCTTCATCGGGTTCGCCCCCGACGCCTGCCTGATCAACCGCTACGTGCCCGGCGCCAAAATGTCCCTGCATCAGGACAAGAACGAACGCCGCTACAGCGCACCGGTGGTGTCGGTGTCCCTCGGCTTGCCGGCGATTTTTCTGTTTGGTGGCCACGCGCGTAGTGACCGGACACAGAAAGTTTCGCTGTTCCATGGCGACGTCGTGGTCTGGGGCGGCGTCGATCGCCTGCGCTTTCACGGCGTGATGCCCGTCAAGGAAGGCCGGCACCCGGTGATGGGCCCGCAACGCATCAACCTGACGTTTCGCACTGCCGGCTGATTTTGACCGCAAGCTTCGGAGTGCCAGGCCGATGCCACAGGGTTACTCTGCGCAAGACCCGTCAAGAGTGCCGCCCATGAACACCGAAGAAGATCCGCGCTGGGCCGCCATTGTCGCCCGCGACCCCAAGGCCGATGGGCTGTTTGTCTACGGCGTAAAAACCACCGGCGTGTATTGCCGTCCCAGCAGCGCCTCGCGATTGCCGCGCCCGGAAAATATCCAGTTCTTCGACACGCCGGCACACGCCGAGGCCGCCGGTTACCGCGCAAGCAAACGTGCGCGCGGGGACCAGACCGAACTGGCAGCCCAGCATGCGCAACTGGTCGCCGAGGCGTGCCGCCACATCGAACAGGCCGACACCCCGCCCAGCCTCAACGCACTCGCCCTGCGTGCAGGGCTCAGCCCTTTCCACTTTCATCGGGTGTTCAAAGCCGTCACCGGGCTGACGCCCAAGGGCTACGCCAGCGCCGAGCGCACGCGCAAAGTGCGTGAAGGGCTCAAGGGCCAGCATTCGGTCACCGACGCGCTGTATGACGCAGGTTTCAACTCCAACAGCCGCTTTTATGAGGCAGCCGATCAGTTGCTTGGCATGAAACCCAGTGACTACAAGGCGGGCGGCACCAACAGCGAGATCCTGTTTGCGGTTGGCCAATGCTCGCTGGGGGCAATTCTGGTAGCGCAAAGCCGCCGTGGCGTGTGCGCCATTCTGCTGGGGGACGACCCGGACGCCTTGGTGCGCGACCTACAGGATCAGTTTCCCAAGGCTGACCTGGTGGGCGCAGACCTTCACTTCGAACAAACGGTTGCGCAAGTCGTGGGTTTTATCGAGGCGCCCGCCCTCGGCCTGGACCTGCCACTGGACCTGCGTGGCACCGCCTTTCAACAACGGGTGTGGCAAGCCCTGCGCGATATCCCATTGGGCAGCACCGCCAGTTATGCGCAGATCGCCGAGCGTATCGGCGCACCCAAGTCATTCCGCGCAGTGGCCCAGGCGTGTGGGGCCAACTGCCTGGCAGTGGCCATCCCGTGCCACCGCGTGGTGCGCAGCAATGGCGAACTGTCGGGCTACCGCTGGGGTGTGGAGCGCAAGCGGCGCTTGCTGGCACGCGAAAGTGACAGCTGACGCGCACGAAAAAGCGCCGGCGTCCAGTGAATAAAACAGAGTGGCCGGCAGCCAAGGGCCCTGCTAAAACAGCGAAAAATCTTACTAACGCTGGAGACGCATCCCATGAGCACCTGGCCAGACACCCGCCTGATTGACCTGTTGGGCATCGATACGCCCATCATCCAGGCCCCCATGGCGGTCGGTACCACCACGGCCATGGTCATCGCCGCCAACAACGCCGGCGCGCTGGGTTCGCTGCCAGCGGCGGCGCTCAGCCTCCCACAGCTGCGTGAAGCGCTCAGCACGATTCGCCAGGCCAGCACACGGCCCATCAACGTGAATTTCTTCTGCCACCAGCCACCTGAGCCCGACGCAGCACGCGATCAACACTGGAAAGAATTGTTGAAGCCCTACTACCTCGAATTGGGCGCCGACTTTGACGCGCCGACGCCCGTCTCCAACCGCGAACCGTTTAACGACGCCGCCTGCCAGGTGGTTGAAGAATTCCGTCCCGAAGTGGTGAGTTTTCACTTTGGCCTGCCGGAAAAAGCCCTGCTGGATCGAGTGAAAGCCACCGGGGCCAAAGTGCTTTCGTCGGCAACCACCGTGGAAGAAGCGATCTGGCTGGAACAACACGGCTGCGACGCAATCATCGCCATGGGCATTGAGGCCGGTGGGCACCGTGGCTTGTTTCTGAGCAGTGACCTCAACACCCAGATCGGCTTGTTCGCCCTGCTGCCGCAAATCGTCGATGCCGTCAGCGTGCCGGTGATCGCCGCCGGTGGCATTGGCGACGCACGGGGGATTGTCGCGGCCTTCGCCCTGGGCGCCTCGGCGGTGCAGATCGGCACCGCCTACCTGTTCACTCCCGAAGCCAATGTCACACCGTCCCATCACCACGCCTTGCGTCATGCCCAGGCCAGTGAAACCGCGTTGACCAACCTGTTCACCGGCCGCCCGGCACGGGGCATTGTCAACCGGGTCATGCGTGAGTTGGGTGCGATCAACCCGGCGGCGCCGGCATTTCCTACTTCCGGCGGCGCGCTGATACCGCTCAAGGCGAAGGACGAAGCCGGTTTCAGCAACCTGTGGTCGGGCCAGGCACTGCGCCTTGGCAAAGACATCTCCACCTATGACCTGACACGGGAATTGGCCGAACAGGCGTTGGCCAAACTCACGAAAAACTGACACCTGGGGCAACTTGGCACTGTACCGGCAATGGCTAACCGCTATATATTCCCGTAAATAGCGGTAACGCCTTCTACCTATAACAAGCCGTACACCCTCAGGAGCTGCTCTATGAAGATTCGTGTTTCACGCCTGGCCGCGCTGGTTGCCGCCCTTGCCTTCGGTTCGGCCCACGCCGATGAAGTGCAAGTCGCCGTCGCGGCCAACTTCACCGCCCCGATCCAGGCGATTGCCGCCGACTTCGAAAAAGACACCGGTCACAAACTGGTCGCCGCCTACGGCGCCACCGGCCAGTTCTATACGCAGATCAAGAACGGCGCGCCGTTCGAAGTGTTCCTTGCCGCCGATGACACCACCCCGCAAAAACTGGAAAGCGAAGGCGATACCGTCAAAGGCTCGCGCTTCACCTACGCGGTGGGCACCCTGGCGCTGTGGTCGGCGAAAGAAGGTTATGTTGACGCCAAGGGCGAAGTGTTGAAGAAGAACGACTTCAAACACCTGTCCATCGCCAACCCGAAAGCCGCGCCCTACGGCCTGGCCGCCACCCAAGTGCTGGCAAGGGAAGGCTTGACCGACAAGGTCAAGGACAAGCTGGTTGAAGGCCAGAACATCACCCAGGCCTATCAGTTCGTGTCCACCGGCAATGCCGAGCTGGGCTTCGTGGCCTTGTCGCAGATCTATAAAGACGGCAAAGTCACCAGCGGTTCGGCGTGGATTGTTCCGTCGTCCATGCATGATCCGATCAAACAGGACGCGGTGATCCTCAACAAAGGCAAGGACAGCGCCGCTGCCAAGGCCCTGGTTGAATACCTGAAAGGGCCAAAGGCCGCGGCCGTTATCAAGTCCTACGGTTACGAGCTCTAAATGCCGCTATCGAGTGCCGATTTTTCCGCTATCTGGTTGACCATCAAGCTGGCGTCACTGACCACCGTGATCCTGCTGGTCATCGGCACTCCGATTGCCCTGTGGCTGTCGCGCACCCGATCGTGGTGGCGCGGCCCCATTGGCGCGGTCGTTGCCTTGCCGTTGGTGTTGCCACCGACGGTGATCGGTTTCTACTTGCTGTTGACCATGGGCCCCAATGGCTACTTCGGCCAGTTCACCCAATGGCTGGGCCTGGGCACCCTCACCTTCAGCTTCGCCGGGCTGGTGATTGGCTCGGTGATCTATTCCATGCCGTTTGTGGTGCAGCCGTTGCAAAACGCCTTCTCCGCCATCGGCACGCGCCCCCTGGAAGTGGCGGCGACCTTGCGCGCCAATCCCTGGGACACGTTTTTCACGGTGATCCTGCCCCTCGCCCGCCCGGGGTTTATCACCGCGTCGATTCTCGGTTTCGCCCACACCGTCGGTGAGTTCGGCGTGGTGTTGATGATCGGCGGCAATATCCCGGACAAGACCCGCGTGGTCTCGGTGCAGATCTACGACCACGTCGAAGCCATGGAGTATGCCCAGGCCCATTGGCTGGCGGGTTCCATGGTGGTGTTCGCGTTCCTCGTGTTGCTGGCGCTCTACTCCAGCCGTAAAACAAAAATGGGCTGGAGCTGACCGTGATGATCGATGTGCGCCTGCAACTGAGCTACTCGGGATTTGCCCTCGATGTGGACCTGCAATTACCGGGTCGCGGCGTGACCGCGTTATACGGCCACTCCGGCTCCGGCAAAACCACCTGCTTGCGTTGCATCGCCGGGCTGGAGCGCGCCGAACACGGCGTTGTGCAGATCAACGATGAAGTGTGGCAAGACAGCGCCAAAGGACTGTTCGTGCCCCCGCACAAGCGCGCCCTGGGTTATGTGTTTCAAGAGGCGAGCCTGTTCCCCCATCTGTCGGTGCGGGCCAACCTGGAGTTCGGCCTCAAGCGTATTGCGCGGCAACAGCGCCGCGTGGACATGGCCCAAGCCACCGAACTGCTGGGGATCGGCCACTTGCTCGATCGCCACCCGCAACACTTGTCCGGCGGTGAGCGCCAACGCGTCGGCATCGCCCGCGCACTGCTCACCAGCCCGCAATTATTGTTGATGGATGAACCGCTGGCGGCCCTCGACAGCAAGCGCAAGGGCGAGATCCTGCCGTACCTCGAACGCCTGCACGATGAACTGGACATCCCCGTGCTGTACGTCAGCCATGCCCAGGACGAAGTGGCGCGCCTGGCCGATCACATCGTCCTGCTCAATGACGGCAAGGTCCTGGCCAGCGGGCCCATCGGCGAAACCCTGGCGCGGCTGGACCTGCCGATGGCCTCCGGTGACGACGCCGGCGTGGTGATCAATGGCACCGTCAGCGCCTATGACGAACACTATCAATTGCTGACCCTGCAACTGCCCGCCAGTGCCTTGCACATGCGTGTGGCCCATGCGCCGCTGGCGTTGGGCAAGGCGTTGCGGATCAAGGTGCAGGCGCGGGACGTGAGCCTCAGCCTGCAGGCGGAGGAGCACAGCAGCATCCTCAATCGCTTGCCGGTGACAGTCATCCAGGAGCTGGGGGCCGACAACAATGCCCACGTCCTCGTGCGCCTGGATGCGGCCGGCACACCGCTGCTGGCACGCATCACCCGGTTCTCCCGTGATCAGCTGCAACTGCGCCCCGGCCAGACGCTGTGGGCACAGATCAAGGCGGTGGCGGTACTGGCGTAGGCAAACTTTTGGCACGACGGCGCAGGGCTGCGGTCAATCAGGCATACCGGCCTGATTGTTGCCAAGGAACCTTCGCCATGCCCGACGCCCCGCTGCCCCGCGACCTGCACTACGTTGACGACACCCAGCCGGGCATTCGCCGCAAGACCCTGCGCGGCAAATTCCAGTACTTCGACGCCAAGGGTGTGCGGATCAAGGACGCAGCTGAAATCCAGCGCTTGAACGCCCTGGCCGTGCCGCCGGCCTACACCGACGTGTGGATCTGCGCCGACCCGCGCGGCCATCTGCAAGCCACCGGCCGCGATGCCCGTGGGCGCAAGCAGTACCGCTATCACCCGCGCTGGCGTGAAGTCCGCGACAGTGACAAGTACTCGCGTCTCCAGGCGTTTGGCGAAGCCTTGCCAAAACTGCGCAAGAAGCTCGAAGCACAGATCGCCGAGCCAGGTTTTAGCCGGGAAAAGGTATTGGCCACGGTGGTGATGCTGCTTGACGCGACGCTGATCCGCGTCGGCAATAGCCAGTACGCGCGTGAGAACAAGTCCTATGGGCTGACCACCCTGCGCAACCGGCATGTCGACATCAAGGGCAGCGAGATCCAGTTCCAGTTTCGCGGCAAGAGTGGCGTGGAGCACCAGGTCAGCGTACGGGACCGCCGGCTGGCGACGGTGGTCAAGCGCTGCCTGGAGCTGCCGGGGCAAGATCTTTTCCAATACCTCGACGCGGATGGCGCGCGGCACACGGTCAGTTCCCATGACGTCAACGCCTACTTGCACAGCCTCACCGGCGCCGACTTCACCGCCAAGGACTATCGCACCTGGGCCGGTACGGCCCTGGCGCTGGCCGTCTTGCGTGAACTGGAGTGGCAACCCGAATCCGATGCCAAACGGCACGTGGTGGCAACGGTCAAGGACGTTGCCAAGCAACTGGGCAATACCCCGGCGGTGTGCCGCAAGTGTTACATCCACCCCGCTGTATTGGAGCATTTCAGCCTGGGGGAACTGTCCAAACTGCCAAAGCCGCGGGTGCGCAAGGGGCTCAAGGCGGAAGAGGTGGCGCTGGCGATATTCCTGGAGCAGCTCACGGCGAGCCCACCGGAAAAAGCGCAGCCTTCCTGACCAACACCGTTAACCGTTGTAGCTGGCTTGTGAGGGAGCCAGGCAACACCTCTACCAGCCATGCCGCCGCCTTCGCAGCCTCGCTAAAGCTCGACAGCTCCCACAGGGAATTGGCTGTGCCTGGAGGATCCTCAGCCGAACAATGACAGCCCAACAACACCGATCAACTGTGGGAGGTGGCTTGCCTGCGATGGCGGTGGGTCAGTCAACCCCTCTGCCAGCAATGCCGCCGCCTTCGCAGCCTCGCTAAAGCTCGACAGCTCCCACAGGGAATTGGCTGTGCCTGGAGGATCTCCAGCCGAACAATGACAGCCCAACAACACCGATCAACTGTGGGAGCTGGCTTGCCTGCGATGGCGGTGGATCAGTCAACCCCTCTGCCACCCATGCCGCCGCCTTCGCAGCCTCGCTAAAGCTCGACAGCTTCCACAGGGAATTGGTTGTGCCTGGAGGATCTCCAGCCGAGCACTTACTGCCCAGTCACATCGTTCAAAGGTGGGAGCTGGCTTGCCTGCGATGACATCCGCCCAGATCCAGGTCATTGCGCACACCCGCAAAGCGTCCTACGGTAGTGGCCGAATAATCTTGCCGAGGAGCCCGGCCCCATGCTGCCGTCGTCCCCCAAGCCTTACGCCAATGCCCTACACGCTCACCGCCAACGCTGGCGTGGCCGGGTCGGTTTGATGCTGGTCGCGTGCCTGTCGGTGCTGGCCGGCATGACCGATGCCATTGGCTTTATGGCCAGTGGCGATTTTGTCTCGTTCATGAGTGGCAACACCACGCGGTTGGCAGTGGCGATCAGTGCCGGTGATCTTGGCCTGACCGGGCGGCTGCTGTTGCTGGTGGCCACCTTTGTCGTCGGCAATGCGTTGGGTGTGATGGTCAGCCGTTTCAGTCGCCGGCATGCCCTGCCCTTGCTGCTGTGCATCGCCGCCCTGCTCTGCACTGGCGCGATGTTGCCCATGGACGATGCCTTGCCCGCCTTGCTCGCGGCGATCATTGCGATGGGCATGCTCAATGCGGCAGTGGAAGAGGTCAACGGTTTGCCGGTGGGCCTGACGTACGTGACGGGCGCGCTCTCGCGTTTTGGCCGTGGCCTGGGGCGTTGGATGCTGGGGGAGCGCCGCAATGGCTGGCGTGTGCAACTGATTCCTTGGGGCGGAATGTTTGTCGGGGCGGTGCTCGGCGCATGGCTGGAGCAGCGGATGGGCCTGAAGGCGCTGATGGTCAGCGGTGGATTGGCGGCGTTGCTGGGCCTGGTGTCGCTGAAGATTCCACGGCGCTGGCAGTTGGGCTACATGCCGCGCTAGAGGAAAAAAGATGCTCGTCCGACGTGTCGGCCTCGACGTCCGTGTACTGGTAAAGAGCCATCACGCCGAACGAGCGGGACGAATGATAAGCGAATGTCCGGCGGCTGTCCCGCCGGGCATTTCCTAAAACCACTAAGGCAACGGATTACAGGCAAGTCGCGAGTGCCGCCAGGCGGCGCTTGGCGGGCATGTTGTCTTCCACGGCGTAGTACTTCACGGTGGCGCCAGCGCCCGCACTTTGTACATCGACAAAGTAATCGCCGCCGGTGGTGTACACGGTGAAACCGCCTGGCCCGTTGGGTTCCTTGAAGCCGCCCGCATCCACGCCGAATACGCTTTCGTCCTGCCAGCCGAACTGGATGCATTCGGCGACCACCAGGGTGGCCTTATCCGAAGCCAGGGTCTTGTAGGGCGTGCCCGCGCGCGCGTCTTTCATCTTCGAACCTGCGCAACCGGCCAGTGCCGCCAGTATCAATGCGCCCATTACCACCTTGTGCATGCCATCGCTCCGTCGCAAAAAAAACGCGACTCTACCACTTGCCGGCGACCGAGGGGCCAAAGGTGGCGCCTGCTGATACATGGCATTATGATGCCAACGTTGATCTCACTGAGGAGGTCAACGGGATATTCTCTACAAGGAAGCGTCATGAAAGATTTCGTCATCAGCGTCAACAACACTGTGCTCTACATCGCCCTGGCCTTCGTTTGGCTGATGGGTTTGGTCACGATGTTCGGTGCAAGTTTCCTGACGGGCCTGGCGGTCCTGATCGGCGGCACGTTGACGTGGTGCATCATTTCCGGCTTCTGGTTCGTCCAGTCGGCCACGTATGAAGAACTGCGCAAGCTCAACGCCAAGAGCTGATGCAATACGGCAGGATGAATTTAGTTTCACTGTGAAGGGAGAATGCGCCACCTATAGTGGCCACGCTCATTTTTAGAAGTCTCCCTTCAGCCCGCCCTCCCGCGGGCTTTTTTTCGCCTGGGCGTCAGAGCAGCCAGCGAAACAGATAGAACAACGCCATGCTCAACAGCACCGTCAGCAGCACGTTGCGCGTCCAGTACATCAGCGCCACCGCGCTGATACCGGCGAGCAGATAGGGGTTGGTCGGGCTCAGGTTGAGGTGCTGGTGATCGGCCAGGAAGATGATCGGCCCGCAAATCGCGGTGAGCATCCCCGGCACCGCAAACCCGAGAAACTCCCGCGCCCCCCGGTTGAGGCGTACCGGCAAGCGCGGCTCGATAAACAGGTAGCGGTTGAGAAACACCACCAGGCCCATCGTCACAATCATCAGGTAGATCATCGCAGCCCTACTCCCAGCCGTTTGCACGCATACCCGGCGCTCATCCCCAACACACCCGACACCACCACCGCCGATTCCCAATGCAGGAAACTCAGCCACACCGAGAACAGCAACGACACGGCCACACAGACCACGGTCGGCACATCACGCACCACCGGGGTGATCAGCGCAATAAAGGTCGCGGCGATGGAAAACTCCAGGCCCAACTGGTCCAGGCCGGGAATGCTCTTGCCCAGCACGATGCCGGCAAGGGTGAACAGGTTCCAGGCGATATAGAACGTCAAGCCGACGCCGAGGGCGTACCAGCGATTGAACGTCTGACGGTCGTAGTGGCTGACCAGGGCGAAGAATTCGTCGGTGAGCAGAAAACCCAGGCTCATGCGCCAGCGCGTGTTGAGCGCTGACAATGTAGGACGCATGTGCATGCCGTAGAGCAGATGCTGGGAAGTCAGCAACAAGGTGGTCAACACAATGGAGATCAGGCTCGCGCCGCTCTTGACCATGCCGATCGCCACCAACTGCGCGGCGCCGGCGAACACAATGGCGGATAAACCCTGGGCTTGCAGCGGGGTGAATTGCGCATCAATGGCCATGGAGCCGGCCAGCAGCCCCCACGGCGCACAGGCCAGGGACAGCGGGATAACGGCAATGGCGCCGCGTGCGAAGGCGTAATGAGGTAAGGCGGTAGGCATGGACACGGCTCAACGACGGACAGTCGCCAAGCATGCCAGCGCAATAGAGTGCTTGTCTTGAACGATCTTGCTCAGGCGAGCCTGACGGACACCTGCTCCACCGAATCGCGCGCTTCGCGCAGCTCATAAGCATCCTGGTTCAACCGGTGAATGGTGTTGAGCAAGCGCTGGCGTAGCACTTCATCGCCGAGTTTTTCCACGGCGCGCATCAGGTCGAACGCCGCAGTTTCGTTATTTTCCGCGACGGAATCGAGGGTCTTGCGCAGGTTGCGAGTGGCACGGGTCACGCGGGTTCTTCCTTCGTTTGCAATGGCAGGCACTTTAGGACATTCGTGTTTCATTTTAATTTCAAACACTTGCGATAGATTCCCAGGCGCTTGATCCAGATCAAGCGAAAACCGGTTTGACCGACACATATGGAAATACGTATATTCGACTTCCCATATGTATAGGGCGTTGCCCATGTCCGAGTTCATCTCCCCTCCCGAACTGTTCAAATGCCTGGCCGATGCCACCCGCACACGCCTGACATTATTGGTGGCACGCGAAGGCGAACTTTGCGTGTGCGAACTGATCCATGCCTTGGAGGACAGCCAGCCGAAAATCTCCCGTCACCTGGCGCAACTGCGCAATTGCGGGCTGATGCTGGATCGTCGCCAGGGTCAATGGATCTACTACCGCATCAATCCAGCGCTGCCCGCATGGGTCACCCAAGTGCTGGACATCACCTTGCAAGCCAACCTGCCCTGGTTGCATGCCGACACCCAACGTCTGGATGCAATGGGCAACCGACCACAACGGGCCAGCGTCTGCTGCTGAGCCCTCGGAGCTTTATCGATGCTTGTCGCCATTGGCATTTTTCTGTTCACCATCATTCTGGTCATCTGGCAGCCCAAGGGCCTCGGCGTCGGCTGGAGTGCAACGATGGGCGCCATCCTCGCCCTGGCCAGCGGCGTGATCAGCCTGGCGGATATTCCGGTGGTGTGGCACATCATCTGGAATGCCACCGGCACCTTTGTCGCGCTGATCATCATCAGCCTGTTGCTCGACGAAGCCGGCTTCTTTGCCTGGGCGGCGCTGCATGTCGCACGTTGGGGCCGTGGGCGCGGGCGGCGCTTGTTTGCCTATATGGTGCTGCTGGGCGCGCTGGTTTCGGCGCTGTTTGCCAACGACGGCGCAGCGCTGATCCTCACGCCCATCGTGATGTCGATGCTCCTGGCGTTGCGTTTTTCCCCGGCGGCAACCCTGGCGTTTGTCATGGGCGCAGGGTTTATCGCCGATACCGCGAGCCTGCCGCTGGTGGTGTCGAACCTGGTGAACATCGTTTCGGCGGACTACTTCAAGATTGGCTTCAACGAATATGCGGCCGTGATGGTGCCGGTGAACCTCGTCAGCGTCGCGGCCACGCTGGCGGTACTGCTGTGGTTTTTCCGCCGCGATATCCCGCAGGTCTACGACCCCGCTGACCTGGCCGATCCAGCCAGTGCGATCCACGACCGCGCCACCTTCCGCGCCGGCTGGTGGGTGCTGGGTATCCTGTTGGTCGGTTGTTTCGCCCTGGAGCCACTGGGCATTCCCATCAGTGCGATTTCCGCCGTGTGTGCCGTGCTCCTGCTGGTGATCGCCGCCAAGGGCCACAAGATTTCCACGCGCAAGGTGCTGAAGGAAGCACCGTGGCAGATCGTGATTTTCTCCCTGGGCATGTACCTGGTGGTGTACGGCTTGCGCAACGCCGGCCTCACCACGTACCTCGCAACCTGGCTCGACACCTTCGCCACCTACGGCGTGTGGGGTGCGGCCATGGGCACCGGCGTGCTGACGGCCTTGCTGTCCTCGGCGATGAACAACCTGCCGACGGTGCTGATCGGCGCGTTGTCCATCGAGTCCAGCCATGCGGTGGGTGTGATCAAGGACGCGATGATCTACGCCAACGTGATCGGCAGCGACCTCGGCCCGAAAATCACCCCGATTGGCAGCCTGGCCACCTTGCTGTGGCTGCATATTCTGGCGCGCAAGGGCATCACCATCACTTGGGGCTACTACTTCAAGGTCGGGATTGTGCTGACCTTGCCGGTGCTGTTGATCACCCTCGCCGCCCTCGCCTTGCGTTTGAGTATCTGAAATGAAAGTCCTGTTCATGTGCACCGCCAACAGTTGTCGCAGCATTTTGTCTGAAGCGCTGTTCAACCACTTGGCGCCGGCGGGTTTCGTCGCCATCAGTTCTGGCAGCTTCCCCAAGGGCCAGGTCTTGCCGCGCAGCCTGTCGACGCTGGGGACCGCAGGTATCAGCACGGAAGGCCTGTACAGCAAAGGCAATGATGCGCTTGCAGGCAGCCCGCCGGATCTGGTGATCACCGTGTGCGACAAGGCCGCCGGTGAAGCCTGCCCGGTGTATTTCGGGCCGGCGCTGAAGGCGCATTGGGGCCTGGAAGACCCTTCGGAGGTTGACGGCGATGAAGCAATGCTCGACGCCGCCTTTCACGCCACACTGGAAACCATCGAAAGCCGCTGCCGGGCGTTTTTCGCACTGCCGTTTGCGCGCCTTGGCGCGGCCGAGTTGAAGGCTGAACTTGAACGTATCGCGCTGTTGTAACTGCAAAAACTAGAACTGCCCTGCCCAATCTGGCTATGCTCGTGCCCTTTCTCGAAAGGACGCGGGCATGCTGACGATCTTCTTTTACGCACTGGTATTTGGCTTTGTGTTTTGCCTGTCCCCCGGCGCCGTGCTGGCGGAGACCCTGCGGCGTGGCTTGCTCCAGGGTTTCACCCCGGCGTTGCTGGTGCAAATCGGCTCACTGGTGGGCGACGCGGTCTGGGCGGTGATCGGCCTCACCGGCATTGCGTTGCTGATCCAGCATGACGCCGTGCGCGTGCCGCTGACCATTGCCTGCGCGCTGTACCTGGCCTGGCTCGGCGCACGCAGCCTGATGGATGCGTGGCATCTGCCGCAAGCCGACAGCGCGCCGGCCAGCTCGGCGAAGAATGCATTGGCGGTGGGCGCGACGATTTCCCTGGCCAACCCGAAAAACATTGTCTACTGGGGCGCCCTGGGCAGCGCGCTTTCCGGCATCGTCGGCGCCACGCCCAGCCATGGGCAGACGCTGATGTTTTTTGCCGGGTTCATGCTGGCATCGGTGCTGTCGTGCTTTCTGATTGCCGGGTTGGTGAACCTGTTGCGCCAGAACGCATCGCCCACTTGGCAGCGCATCAGTTACGGCGCCTGTGGCGTGGTATTGATCTATTTGGCCGTTCTCGCGGCACAGGGCATTTGAAGTTATATATCGAGCAACTTCCAAGTGCCTCTTGTCTGAATGAACTCTGAACAACGGATAATTTAATTAATCATCCGTTGACATTTTGTAACTGCCTGAGTAGATTGCCCGTGCCCGCAACTGGGGCCTTTTTTAAACCTCACAAAAGAAGCCAATGGACACAGTATCTAGTCGCTGTCCGAGCACCGCCTTTGCGGGCATCGGGCGCCCAACCCAGAATATGACAGGACTCGCTTCCCGGTCCGGTAAGCTGCGCTAGAGCTCGATGCTCCACCGTAACTGCCTCACCGGTCGCCCGTCCGGTCCCGAGGTGTGTTATGACCTTCCAAGCCTTTGTTTTACATGATATTCGCACGCTGGCCGCAGCCCTGCGCGCCAAGCTGTGCCGTGAGCCTGCAGGGTTTTCCCCAATCCGCTCGCCCTTTGCCACACCCTCCCCCCAAGTGCGCCCGGCTCACCCGCTGGCGCACTGGCGTATCTGCCCAGACAGCGGCCAACTGCTGCAGCACTGGGATCACGCCGACCCGCAGGACCCACAGAGACCGACCGTTTCCAGCCTGGCACAAGCCGGTCTGCTGCTCGGTTTCTACCTGAGCGCGCGCGCCGCTTAATCCTGCTGGAAACAGCAACTATCTGATCAACACCCTGGAGTTCTTTATGAACTATCCCAGTTGTAATTCGCTGCGCGCTATTTAACTAACGCTGCCGCAAAAGTTGTCCAGACACTTTATTTGAACCGATCGCGAAGTCCGCGGCTCGGCATGCTTTCGCTCGCCTGTCAGCAGGTAAGTACCGGGTATGTTTTGTCGAGAATTGGCGACAGGAGTACACACCATGAGCGCCGTAAAAAACACGCCACTGCACAAGAAAACCACCGCCGACGCCGACACCAAACTGTCGATGCGCGCCGCCCGTGAAGCCCACAACGGCCTGTCGGCCACCCTCGCCAACGTGCGGGCCACCCAGGACGGCCTGACCGAACTGGACGCCGCTGCACGCCTGCACCGCGAAGGCTACAACGAAGTTGCCCATGACAAGCCGCCCCACGCCATCGTGCAGTTCCTGCAAGCGCTGAACAACCCGTTCATCTACGTGCTGCTGACCTTGGCCGGCATCAGCTTTGTCACCGACTATTGGCTGCCGCTGCAAGCCGGTGAAGAAGTCGACCTGACCAAGGTCATCATCATCATGACCATGGTCCTGCTCAGCAGCCTGCTGCGCTTCTGGCAGGAACACCGCTCGGCGAAATCCGCCGAAGCCCTGAAAGCCATGGTGCGCACCACCGCCACCGTGCTGCGCCGCGAACAAGTCGGCGCCCAGCCAACCCTGCGCGAAGTGCCGATGCGCGACCTGGTGGCCGGCGACATCGTGCAGCTATCGGCCGGCGACATGATCCCGGCGGACATCCGCCTGATCGAATCCCGCGACCTGTTTATCAGCCAAGCGGTGCTCACCGGTGAAGCCTTGCCGGTGGAAAAGTACGACACCCTCGGCGACGTCACGCAAAAATCCGCCGCGCCCCCGGCCACCGACCAGGGCAATCTGCTGGACCTGCCGAACATCTGCTTCATGGGCACCAACGTCGTCAGCGGCCGGGCCAAGGCCGTGGTGGTCGCCACCGGGCCACGCACCTACTTCGGCTCGCTGGCTAAGGCGATTGTCGGCTCGCGGGTGCAAACCGCGTTCGACCGTGGGGTCAATAGCGTCAGCTGGCTGCTGATCCGCTTCATGCTGGTGATGGTGCCGATCGTGTTCCTGCTCAACGGGTTCTCCAAGGGTGACTGGGGCGACGCGTTCCTCTTCGCCCTGGCGGTTGCGGTCGGCCTCACCCCGGAAATGCTGCCGATGATCGTCAGCGCCAACCTGGCCAAGGGCGCCACGGCGATGGCCAAGCGCAAAGTTGTGGTCAAGCGCCTCAATGCGATCCAGAACTTCGGTTCGATGGACGTGCTGTGCACCGACAAGACCGGCACCCTGACCCAGGACAAGATCATCCTCGAACATCACGTCAACGCCTTTGGCCAACGCGATGACACGGTGCTGTCCCTGGCGTGGCTCAACAGCCATCACCAAAGCGGCATGAAAAACCTGATGGACCAGGCCGTGGTGCAGTTCTCCGAGCAGAATCCGAAGTTCCAGGTGCCGTTTGCCTACAGCAAGGTGGATGAATTGCCCTTCGACTTTGTGCGCCGTCGCCTGTCCATCGTGGTCAAGGATGCCGCCGATGATCAGTTGCTGGTGTGCAAGGGCGCCGTGGAAGAGATGCTGAGCATTTCCACCCACGTCATGGAAGGCGGCGACGCTGTGCCACTGGACGAGCGCCGTCGCAACGAGCTGCTGGCATTGGCCAACGACTACAACGAAGACGGTTTCCGCGTGCTGGTGGTGGCCACGCGCAACATTCCCAAGGCCCTGGCCCGCCAGCAATACACCACCGCCGATGAACGCAACCTGGTGATCCAGGGCTTCCTGACCTTCCTCGACCCACCGAAGGAAACCGCCGGCCCGGCGATTGCTGCGCTGCAACAAATCGGTGTAGCGGTCAAAGTGCTGACCGGCGACAACGCCGTGGTCACCAGCAAGATCTGCCGCCAGGTTGGCCTGGAGCCCGGCCAGCCGCTGCTCGGCGCGGAAATCGAAGCGATGGACGACGCCACCCTGCTGCGCCGCGTGGAAGAACGCACGGTGTTTGCCAAGCTGACGCCGCTGCAAAAATCCCGGGTGCTCAAGGCCCTGCAAGCCAACGGCCACACCGTGGGCTTCCTCGGTGACGGCATCAACGATGCACCGGCACTGCGCGACGCTGACGTGGGTATCTCGGTGGACAGCGGCACCGACATCGCCAAGGAATCGGCCGACATCATCCTCCTGGAAAAGAGCCTGATGGTGCTGGAAGAAGGCGTGCTCAAGGGCCGCGAAACCTTCGGCAATATCATGAAGTACCTGAACATGACCGCCAGCTCCAACTTCGGCAACGTGTTCTCGGTGCTGGTGGCCAGTGCGTTTATCCCGTTCATGCCGATGCTGGCGATTCACCTGCTGCTGCAAAACCTCATGTACGACATCTCCCAGCTGGCCCTGCCGTGGGACAAGATGGACAAGGAATACCTGGCCAAGCCACGCAAGTGGGACGCGAAAAACATCGGGCGCTTCATGATCTGGATCGGGCCGACCTCGTCGATCTTCGACATCACCACCTTTGCCCTGATGTGGTACGTGTTCAGCGCCAACAGCGTAGAGATGCAGACGCTGTTCCAGTCCGGCTGGTTTATCGAGGGCCTGCTCTCGCAAACCCTGGTGGTGCACATGTTGCGCACCCGCAAGATCCCGTTCTTCCAAAGCACCGCCGCGTGGCCGGTATTGATGATGACTTGCGTGGTAATCGCGCTGGGGATCTACGTGCCGTTCTCGCCCCTGGGCACCCTGGTCGGCTTGCAACCGCTGCCGCTGGCGTACTTCCCCTGGCTGGTGGGCACCCTGCTCAGCTACTGCTGCGTCGCGCAACTGATGAAAACGATCTACATCCGCCGCTTCAAGCAGTGGTACTGATCCCCCCGCCGTTCAAACGGTGGCGGTCGCCCGGCTGTCACCGTGCATCACAAGGATTCGAATATGCGCGTCTTGATCTGTGCAGGTCGTCATTACGCCGACACCAAGAAGTCCCGCCAAGTGCTGGACGCTTACCACCGCCTGCGCCCGGTGCAGGTATTGATCCACGGCGGCAACCAGTTCCTCGGCAGCGACGTCGAGGAGTGGGCGCGGGAACTGGGTATCGACGTGGTGCGCTACCCGCCCAACTGGCAACGCCACGGCAAGCAGGCGGAACGCCAGCGCAACCATTTCATGCTGATCGACAGCCGTCCCGACGTGGTCATCGCCCTGCCGGGTGGTGACGACACGTCGGAGCTGGTCTGCCAGGCCAAAGCCAGCGGCATTTCGGTGCTGACCGTAGAAAGCTGAATTCACGCGAGGTGCATCATGCACAACCAACACACGCCGCAACGCCCGGATGGGTTTGCCAAATACCGTGCGCGTCACTATCGCGGCGCACGTCACACCTTGTTGCTGTTGCCGCCGGCCAAACGCCGCGCACTGCGGCGCAACCTGGTTTTTATCGGTTTGACCCTGGCCGTGCTGCTGCTCATTGCGCTGCTGTCCAAGGCCCATGCCGCCGGCGGGGCCTACGTAGTCGACGATGGCGCAATCAATGCGCCGGGCACCTGCAACGTGGACGCCTGGTTCAGCGCCAACCGCCACGAAGGCCGCAACCACAGCGAAACGCTGTCACCCGCGTGCACCTTCAGTGCCTTGCCCTCGGTGCAATGGGGCGCGGCGCTGTCGCGGGCGGGCGGCGAAAGCCAGATCAGCCCGCAACTCAAGGCTCAGGTGCTGTCGCGGGAAGACTTGGGGTTGGAGATGGCCGTGGCTGCCGGCGCGCACGTTGCGCTGGATCGTCGGCACGCCTTCGACGGCGCGGACCTGAACCTGCCATTGACCTGGCAGCCCTTGCAGGCGCTGCGCCTGAACCTGAATGCCGGTTGGGCCCATGCCTATGACGACGGTGAACAAAACCACCGCCTGACCTGGGGCAGCGGCGTCGAGTATCAACTGGCGCCCGCCCTCACGCTGATCGGTGAGCGCTATGGCCAGCGCGGCGGCGACCAGGCCTGGCAGGCCGGGCCGCGCCTGCACCTTGGCGAATTTGTCTATGTGGACCTGATCGTCGGGCGCAGCCTGAGCGGTGACCACGATCAATGGCTGACCACCGGCGCCACCGTGCGCTTCTAGGCTTTGGCCTGTTGCTCCAGGTGCAGCTGTAACTGCGGATCGAGTTGCAGCTGCGCCGCCAGGTCGTCGAGGTAATTGCGTTCGGCGTCCTGCTGGTCGTCCACCAGCAGCACACTGGCCAGGTACACCTCGGCAGCCACGGCCGGGTCGCCGGCAAACTCGGCGAAATCCGTGGCATCCAGGGGCTTGGCGACTTCGGCGTCGAGCCACTGTTGCAACTGCGGGTCGTCGGTGTGCTGGCGCAGCTCATTGGAAATCATCTGCTGCTCTTTTTCATCAATACGCCCATCGGCCTTGGCGGCCGCGATCAAGGCGCGCAATACCGCATGGCTATGGGCTTCGGCCTCGGGGCCGTCAAGCTGGTCCGCCGTCTGGAAGGCGGCTTGCGGCTGGCTGGCCTGCTGGCTCTGCCAGGCCTGATACGCCTGGAAGGCCATCATGCCCAACGACGCCAGTGCCGCGTAATTCATCCCGCCAGAGCGCCCTTGCGCAGGACGTGCAGCCGCCCCACCGCCCAACAGGCCGCCGAGCCCGCCCAACAATCCGCCTAAACCACCACCCGCTGAGGCATTGCCGGTGCTGGTGCCTTTCAGCAAGCCGCCGAGCAGCCCGCCGAGGCCACTGCCCGAGGCGCCGCCGCCCTGTTGCCCGCCGCGCAGGAGTTGTTCCAGGAGATCGCTGGTGTTCATGGTGTAGCCCTCCGAGGGCGCACTGTTGGCGTCTAACAACCATAGCCCGTGCCTGCCGGAACACCATGACCGCCGGGCGGGCGCGGCTTATGATGGCGCCACCCCGCTTTCAAGAGAGCCCCCCCGTGAACCGGATTGAACACATCACGCTGATGGCCGGCTACAACCAGTGGATGAACCAAAAGGTATATGACGCCGCCAGCCACCTCACGGACGCGCAATTGCTGGAAGATCGCCGCGCCTTTTTCGGCTCGATCCTCGGCACGTTGAACCACCTGGCCCTCGGCGACACGGTGTGGCTCAAGCGCTTCGCCCGGCACCCGGCAGGTTATTTGGCGCTGGCACCGCTGGACGCTGTCGCCATGCCGGCCGATCTGAAGCAACTCGCCTTCGCCGACCTGCGCGCACTCGCCGCCTACCGCGCCTGGTTGGATCAACTGATCATCGACTGGGCCAACACCCTCCAAGCGCCCGAACTAGACCAGCGCTTGCAGTACTACAACATGCGTGGCGTCGCGGCCGACAAGGACTTCGGCAGCCTGTTGCTGCACTTCTTCAACCACCAGACCCACCATCGTGGCCAAGTGACCACACTGCTGAGCCAGGCCGGTGTGGACGTGGGCGACACCGACCTGCTGGCCTTGATTGACTGAACTCAGCGCGCATTGAACTCGGCATAAGCCTGCAACAACCGCGGGAACTCCTCCGGCTGCGGCAATTGCGCAAAGCTTTCTACGGCTGGGGTGGAGACCCAGGCCAGTTTTTCCCGGGTCCAGGTTTCCATGAAAGGCACGTAATCGCTGGCGTTATCCAGCAAGGTTGCGCGCACATTGACGAACTCATCGATGCCATGGGGGCGGGTAAACAGCCAGCTCATGCAATGGGGGCAAAAATAGTGGCGGTCCACCCCGTGCAAGCCGCCGATCACCGGGCAGCCAGCGGTCACGGTGAAACCATTGGCCGGGACCAGGGCGCTGAGGGAAAACGCGCTGGAGGACATTTTCTGGCAGCCGGTGCAGTGACACGCCATGGTGATCACCGGGGCCACGCTGACACTGAAACGCACGCGATTGCAGCGGCAACCGCCCTCGTGTGGCGGGGTTACAACGCTCATCATTCCTTCCTTTTCATGATTGGGTGCGTGCCAGCGTAACGTCAGGGCCCGGGGTTGAACAGGCTTGCAAACAAAAGCGAACGCCGTCGCGCCACAGGGGTCCTAACCATAAGGCGTCGGGGTAACAACCCCGCCCTGCCCGCGCCCACCGAGTGGTCTCGAGGCGCGGCCCCTTATAAGAAGGAGACGCTTACATGGTCATTCACTTCAAGGTCGCCGGCCATCTTGCCTGCGGCCACCACGGCACCAACCTCCCCTCCAGCACCGAGCTGAACCGGGTCAAGTGCCGTACCTGCCGCAACACCGACGCGTACAAAGAAGCGCGCCGCACCCAACGCAACGCGGCCCGCCGTAGCGCCCGCCGCGCTAAAACCCACACCGCCGGCGACTGGCGCAGCGCGTGGACCCAACGCCTCACCGATCTGCCCGGCTTGCAGCGCTTGCCACGGGGCTTCAGTGGGCAGCCATTCGTGTAAAGCCAGCACGGCGCCTGCCCGCGCGGGCGCCGCTTCCATTTGCCAGGCAGCGCTTCTGAACTTCACCAGGAATCCCGTGTAGATCACTGATCTATCGAGCTTTTTCCTGCACGCATGAGCACCATAAAGGTGCTATTCGAACTTGCACCGAAGCGCCTGGGCCTATATATTCCCATCCCTGCTGCACCGCGCTACCGCCCGAATGGCGAAACTGGTAGACGCATGGGACTTAAAATCCCCCGCTCGTAAGGGCGTCCCGGTTCGATTCCGGGTTCGGGCACCATATATATCAAGGGCTTGCGTGATTGACTTCATGCAGGCCCTTAATGTTTCTGCTCCGCCATTTCAGACCTTGCACCGCAATCATCCTCCCCACGGCGTCCTGCCGAACGAATACCAGACCCAAATCTGCTACAGCTCGTCGCTTCAAATCGCGCCACGCTCAAACCTCGACTGCTGTATGCGCACACAGTATTCGGATTTGCCCACAATGAACCTCGACGAAGACACTTGTGAGTGGCTTGGCCTCCCCTCGCCCCTGGAAATGTACCCGAGTTCGCCGGCTATCTACGCCTGCGCGGTGCTGAGGCGGCAGCGATATAGAAACTACGCGCGGGCAGCCAGCAGGACGCCCAGCGTCTTGCCCGTAAATTCCGGACTTCTTTCATTTATCTTAGTTGCGATATAGGCCACGGCGTCCTTGGCTGGCGTGTCTGACTCGCGCAACGCCCTGACAATGATTTCGCGCGCGGGATCGCTATTCAGCACTCGCAGCAAAACAATGGATGCCCACTCAGGACTACTTGCCGCGATCGCGGGATAGACAGCAAGCAAATCCGCAACGTACGCATCCAACGGCGCAGCTTCCGCCGCGTGGATAATGGAAAACATGCATTCTTGATGAGAACAGCCATCATCTAAAAGCGGAAGAAGGAATTTTGCCGCCGAGGGCTCGCCAACTTGGCTTAATTCGTAAACGCCCTCGTCCACTATTTTCACCATATCAGCGGGCTGGCTTGAAATTACGCTGCTCAGCCGAGCAATTATTTCTGCAAAGGCGTTCGACGGCATCAATCAGGCCTCTTGAATGTTCGTGGATACATGGCTTTATTCTGCCTTATAAGATCTTGTCGCGGGCCCCTTACAAAGCCGTCATGTTGAATCGCTGCGATTTGAGGCGTCCTTGATGAGACGTCGTATTGTTCATGGGTCAGTTCCTGGTGACGGATGGGATCGAAGCGATTTGCTCAATCGGATCAAAGGTGCAGCGCGGGCTTGGTCTGGCGAACGCCAGGGGCAGAAGGGACGCGAACTCGCAGCGCAATCAGCAGCGCGGCCAGCAACATCAATACGGCCGCCGCGACGAATACGCCCGCGCTGCCACCGAAGCTGAACACGGCACCGCCAGCGGCGGCGCCTGTCGCGATGGCAGACTGCACAGAGGCCACCACCATGCCGCCGGCGCTTTCCGCCTGATCGGGTACCGCGCTGGCCACCCAGTTCGACCACGCCACCGGCACCCCGCCAAAGGCCAGGCCCCAGATCGCCAGGGGTATCGCCTGCCCAGGCAACGACGCCGGCAACAGCACCAACGCCAGGGCGGCAACGCCGACCAGAGCAGGCATCACCACCAGGATGGCCAGTGGGTGACGCTCCAGCAACCGCCCGGCCAACAGCGTGCCGACGAAGTTGGCTACACCGAACCCCAGCAACATCAGTGACAGCCCTTGCGAGCCAATACCGGTAGTGCCTTCAAGGAATGGCCGGACATAGGTGAACATCGCGAAGTGCCCGCTGTGCACCAGCACACACCCGAACATGCCCATGGCGATGCCTGGCCGCTGCAACACCTCTAAAACAGTGCGCAGCCTCGCCGGCCGACGCGGCGCAAGGCGCGGCAACGTGAACGACTGGAAAGCCAGGGTCACCATGCCGACCGCCGCCGCGGCAAAAAACGCGCTGCGCCAGCCATACAGCCCGCCCAGATAGCTGCCCAGCGGCACGGCAACGACGGTGCCCGATGGCAATGCCGCTGAAAATGATCGACAGCGCCCGGGGCAATAACGCACTCGGCACCAACCGCATCGCGACCGCCGCCGCCATGCTCCAGAACCCGCCAAGGGCAATCCCCAGCAAGATGCGCATCAACAACAGCACTGCGAAGCTGGAAGAAACGGCGACCAACAGATTGGAAGCGACCATCAACGTGGAAAACCCCAGCAACACCAGGCGCCGGTCGATGCCACGGGTCAGGCCTGGCACCAACAAGCCGGCGAACAGTGCGACGACTGCGGTCACCGTGACCGCCTGGCCAGCCAGCGCTTCGGACACGCCCAGGTCAGTCGCCATCAGCGTCAACAAACTGGCCGGCAGGTACTCGGCGGTCAGTAAGCCGAACACCCCCATTGCCAACGAAAAGACGGCCATCCAAGCAGGGGCCGCAGGCTCTACATCCAAGCCGACGCCAGGATGGCGGTCGGGTATGGCATTACAGACACAATCGGTCATCGTACGGATCTCCCACTCTTCATGACGAACCGAAGTCTAGGCGCCGGGATCCGGATGATCTATGATCGAAAATCTCTACTTTTTGACCAAAACACCTGAACGATGCCTGCTGATCAGTTTGCTCTCTCCTCGGACCTCATCAACGAGCTATTGCGCGGCATGCGCCTGCGGGGTGTCGAATACCGGCGTATCCAGGCCGGCCCTACCTTCGGTCTGGGCTTCACGGAGAAACCCGGGCACGCCTGGTTCCACTTCATCGCCGTGGGCAATGCGGTGCTGCGCATGGACGATGGCACCCCCTACGCACTGTCTGCCGGCAACGCCGTGTTCATCTCCCATGGCGCGGCGCACCAGCTGCTTTCACATCCAGACGCGCCTGTGATGGACATCAACCGCCTGGACGGCGCCCCACTCGGCGACACCGTCAGCGCCGTGGCAACCGGCGCCGATGCCAGCCCCTCGCCGAGCACTATTGTGTTCAGTGGTTGCATGGAGTTTGAACTGGGCAGCATCCATGGCCTTGGCAGGCTGATGCCGGGCCTGATGCTGATTGATGCCGGCGGCCAGCGTTACCCCGGCCTGGTACCGATCCTGACCACCATGGAACGCGAGGTCGGCGCCGCACGTATCGGCTTCGCCGGTATCCTCGCGCGTTTGGCCGACGTGGTGGCGGCCATGGTGGTTCGCGGCTGGGTGGAGTGCGCCTGCGGCAATGCCTCAGGCCTGGTCGCCGCCTTGCGCGACCCACGCCTGGCCGGTGCACTGCTTGCGCTCCATCAGCAACCGGGCCGCGACTGGACCGTCGCGCAGCTGGCAGCGCACTGCAATACCTCACGCTCGGTCTTTGCCGACCGCTTCCAGGCGACGATTGGCGTGGCCCCGCTGCGCTATGTCACCGAACTGCGCATGCGGCTGGCGAGCCAGTGGCTGACCCTCGAAAGGCTGCCGATCGAAGAGGTAGCGCAGCGTTTGGGCTACACGTCGCAGGCCGCCTTCAGTCGTGCGTTCAAGCGCATTACGGGCAAGACACCGGGATTGAGTCGTAAGGTAAGGCAGCCCGCTGATTAGGCTCAAGGTCAATCCAACCACTGGGTACACTCATGCTCTATTTGCATCGCCTCATCTTTTACCCGCTTTTATTGCTGGCTTTCTTGTGGGGTTTCTTCGCATTGCGGGTCAACCCACTCCCACTGATCTACAACTTTGAGTTTTTTGCATTACTCAAGGCGCTGTACATCGTCGGGTTTACAGCATCTTTCTGGCCATTGGCATATATACAACTGGTTGACTATATGCATTCACGCGCTGGAAAAAATGGCCGGCAGCACCTTGATTTCTCCAAGTCGTTGCAAAAGGATCTGATCGTCGCAGGGCTGACCGCCGTGGCGCTGGCCAGCATTTACTGGCAGGACTCAGCGAGCTATGTTTTTTCGGCAATCGACATTGCGTTCGTTGGTTTTCCCTTCCTGATCAACGCTCTGTACACCCTGATCCAGAGCACGCAAGTCCGTTTCGCCGGGAAGCCTATCCGCAAGCGAGCGCCATTGCTCATGTTCTGTGTGGTGCTGGGAGGGACTGCGACCGCGTATGGGTTGCTGGTGAAAAACGCTTCGGGTGAATTGGCTACGGATCAAGCGTTGTTCCTGCAGTTGACCATTTTGTTCGCCGGCTTCAGCTTCTTTTTAACCAGCAACTTCATGCTGGAGGCGTGGAAACAGGGGCGTTTCGAGAGTTCTGCGTTCATACGTTACTTCTTCACTGAGGTCGTCAGATCACAATCGAACCTGTATCGCGACCTGGACAACGTCCTGGAACCGTTCAACAAGCAGATGGCAACACGCAAATCGCAGCATGCTGCGGCGCTTCGTCGAAAGCACAAGAATCATTCTCGAAAGCGTTGATGATTGACCGCGGATCGGTGAGCATGCCCGGCCGCAATTCGCACGATAAAGGATAGAGCACAGTGTTCAAGGAGCTTATGGATGCCCTCGGCAAGGTCAAATCCCGCCCATTGCTGAACGTATTTCTGGCGTTGGCCTTTTCGACATTCATGGAAGGCGGCGGGCCACTGAAAGATCCGTTTTCCGTTGCCAGCCTGCTGTTGCCGGTCTTTTTGATGATTGCCAGTGTGTTGGTGCTCTCCTGGGTGCTCTGTGTAAACTACCTGAACAGCCGTCTTGCCGACCACGATCACTTCAGTTGGGGACCTTACCTTGGGGGCGTGGTATTGGCGTTCTGCCTGTGCGTGGCGTTCTGGTATGTGTCGACGTTTCCCGACCCGTTCAACCTGAAAATGCTCGGCAATGTCGAATTTATTCGGATGTTCACCCTGTACCTGTTTGCAATCGAAACGATCAACATCAAACGTTGAAAAAACCAACTCTCGTCTTTAAGTGCGACAAATGGACTTGGCAAACACATGATCAACACCATTATATCCTCACGCAAAACATTGACACTGCGTAACAACTCAACAAACCTATTCGATATTGATTCAATCTCTTTGCTCATTGGCCGAAACGGCACCGGCAAGACAAAAACACTGCAAGAGATTGCGCGCGTCTTTAGTCCCGGTCGTCGTCAGCTTTCCCTCGATGAGCCTTGCAAGTTGATTCTGGATAGCGATCGCCTTGCAACCCCGGAGCAACTGTCTGAATGGGGTGTTGTGTATTATACGCCTGCTCAGCTCAGACCCGACCTGCGTAGCACGCCGAATTGCATCAATGCCTCAAAGCGGCCAGTGGAAAATTACAACAACCTGGATCGCTACTCAAATATCCTGGAAGCGTTCGGCCTGAGTATAGAGTTGACCGCAACGTTGAGGGCCGAATATAAAAAGACGGCTCGGTTGCTCGCAGAAGCATTAGCCAAAAATCGGAAATTTAGAACCGCAGATGCCGTCAATGCATTCGACTTCGACAATCTGGATACGCGCAAACGAGCGTTTGAGGGCCTCTCCGAATTTGAGGCCAGCCAGTCTGAATACGACAAAGCCGAAGGTCATTACACCGATGCGCTTCAAGCACTGACTGAACTGATACAACATAAGATCCTCGAAAGCGCAGAAGACGTCAGGGTGTTTGCCTGCATAGCCGTTGTCACTCAATATGTGGAAAAGCGTAAAATCAACATCAGCCTGGTCATCGGGATGATCGCAAGGTTTTTAGAACTTAGATTTCTGCCCTCGCTGCACATGGATGCCAAAGAAGCAGAAATGCGGCAACTCGCAGAGTTCACCTACCATCACATCTACCAACTGGGGTTTGAAAAAACACCAGGCGGCAGCAACCACGTTCAACTCTACAGCCGAATATTGTCGTCCCCTCAGGATCGTGAAAACCTCGAACTGCTTCCACTCGCTAAGATCTGCCGACTGGACTACCCAAGTATCAGCTCTGGTCAGTGGGCGATCATGCAGCAGACCATTGCCATCTACGAATCTTTAAAAACACTCGCTGAACGTGGCAAGCGCAAATTGCTGGTACTGCTAGATGAGGGCGATGCGTTTCTTCATTTGGAATGGCAGCGCCAGTACGTTTTCCAGATCAACACGTTCTTGAGTCAGTGCAAAAGGGAGCTTGGCATCGAATGCCTGCAACTCATCCTGGCGACGCACTCGCCTTTTCTGGCAACAGACATACCACGCGAGTTCGTAGAGACGTTTGACAGTGACATACCACCGCCCTCTTTCGGCGCGCCCATGCAGTTGATTCTTAACCGTTCCTTCGGTGCTCGCTCCATGGGCGAGTTTGCAATAAGGGAAATCAACAAAACACTTGATCATGCCTCACAGGGACTCGTCACGGAGCGCGACCGCTACATAAAAGGCATCATTGAAGACCCTGTTATCACGCGTGAGATTGACTATCTGTTGAATAAGGCAGGCCAACATGCTGATTAACATTTCAGATGTCTGGGCCTCAGCAAGAGCGAGCCATAATCTTTACCTCGAGGGCCTGATTGATGACGGCCTGGCGTCACTTGGCCCGTCTGCGCTCGACCAACGAATCAAACTTTTTCTGGAATTCCTGAAAATCCACCTGACCGCCAAAAACATTTATGGCTTAAACAGCGCGATAAGCTATCACCAGAAACTGCAACGAAAAATATCACGACACGAGCGAATCAAAGTCAATGACTTTCTTGTAGAACTTTTCGACTACAAGGCATTTAGCAGGAGAAAGCTTCGCGACTGGTCAGCCTATAAGCTGTGCCGTAGCAGCAACTACAGGGTCTGCCCCTACTGCCACTACTCTCTCATGCTCGTCACGGAGGAGAAGAAAGGCGGGATAAGGCCGGACCTGGATCATTGGTACCCACAGCATCTTTATCCGTACCTGGCCCTGGCACTTAACAATCTTGTTCCTAGTTGCTTAATCTGCAACTCGCGCCTTAAAGGGTCAGCAGACATGCACATCAACCCCCACCTTCATCCGTTCCTGGACAGCGAATCGCTGCATTTCCGGTGCGAGAAACCAGGCAGTAGCATCGTCGACATCATTACGAATTTCGAGAACGTGAAAGATCAACTGTCCGTACGGATAGACTTCAATGGCGCTTGCCAGAAATCAACAAACACACTGACGTTGTTTCAATTGCGCGAACGATATGCGCTGCTCTCCCCTGACGGTGCAAAGTTCGTCGGCAGGAAAACCTATAGCGATGGCCTGGAGGACTGGTTTCAAGCGCATTTAATGGGGCCTTTGCATCAAACACCGCCAGTCCCTCAACTGAAGGATCGGGCGAAGGAAATTCGTCAGTTGGGCTTTGATCGTCAGGACTACAAAAACGAAGTATTCGGAAAGATGTATGCAGATCTCTACGATCAGTACGACAGAACGTCCCTGCTGAACAATCCTTACCCTTGAATTTGAATCGAGAGGAGAGGTCATCTGCACGGCCTGCACATGAGTCCATCCAATCCGGTCGCCTGCCTGATTGGATGGAACGCGACGAGCGGAGTTAGCCGGTTGAATACGCCCCCTGGTTGCCGCTAATACCCAAACAGCGACTTGCTCTCCAGGTACTCGTCAAACCCGAACTCCCCCCATTCACGGCCATTGCCAGACTGTTTGTAACCGCCAAACGGTGCCGCCTGATCGGCCCGTGCACCATTGAGATGGACCATGCCCGTGCGCAATTGCCGCGCCACCTGGCGAGCGCGTTCGAGACTCAAGGAGGTGACGTAGCCCGACAAGCCATAGGGGCTGTCATTGGCGATGGCAATCGCTTCGGCTTCGCTGTCGTACGGCATGATCGCCAGCACCGGGCCGAACACTTCTTCTCGCGCCACGGGCATGTCCGGCGTGACCTCGGCAAATACCGTCGGTTTTACGTAGTAACCGCGTGCAACACCCTCGGGCCGTCCCACCCCTCCTGCGACCAACAGTGCCCCCTCGGCGATGGCTGCGGCGATCATCGCCTGGACCCGTTCAAACTGCATGACGTTTGCCACCGGGCCAATGGCCGTGAGCGGGTTGCTGTCGTCATGACACACCTGGGCCAGCACTTCCTGGGCAATCTCGATCACCGCCGCTTGCTGCTGACGCGGCACCAGCAGGCGCGTCGGTGCATTGCACGACTGGCCGCTGTTGCGCATACACCCCAACACCGCGTGGCGTACCGCACTCGGCAGGTACGCATCGTCAAGGAGGATATTCGCCGACTTGCCGCCCAATTCCTGGGACACGCGCTTCACCGTGTCCGCCGCCGCCTTGGCCACCGCGACGCCTGCGCGGGTCGAGCCGGTGAAGGACACCATGTCCACGTCAGCATGACTGGCCAGCGCCGCGCCCACGCCGGGGCCGTCGCCATGGACCAGGTTGAACACCCCCTTCGGCACCCCGGCCTCGTGCAGCACTTGCGCGATGATCTGCGCAGACAGCGGCGCCCGCTCACTGGGCTTGAGCACCACCGTGCAACCCACCGCCAGCGCAGGCGCCAGCTTGCAGGTCAGTTGGTTGAGCGGCCAGTTCCACGGCGTGATCAGCGCGCACACGCCAATCGGCTCGCGCACCACCAGCGTGTTGCCCAGGCGCCGTTCGAAACGGTAGTCGCGCAACACGTCCAGCGCCTGCACCAGATGGCCGAGGCCCGCCGGCACATGGGCGCTGCGGGCCAGGGACAGCGGTGCGCCCATCTCCAGGTGCACCGCTTCGATCAAGGCCTCGCTGTGGCGCTTGTACGCGTCGATGATGCCTTGCAGCAGGTCGATGCGCGTCTGCAACGACGTCGCGGCGAACCCCGCAAAGGCCCGCCTGGCGGCACTGACGGCACGGTCCACATCCTCGCCGTCGCCGAGCATCACGCGGCCGATCACCTGCTCGGTGGACGGGTTCACCACTGCTTCGACGCTGCTGCCGTGGGGTTTGACCCAGGCGCCGTCGATGTAGCACTCAAACAGATCCGACATGCCACGCACTCCCTTCATGCCACGTGATTCAAGGCGCCCGCCAAGGTGTCGAACACCTGGGCGATCTCCTGCGGGCTGATCACCAGCGGCGGCGAAATCACGATGGTGTCGCCCGAGCCGCGCACCAGCACGCCGTTATCGAAGCACCATTGCGCGACCTCGCTGCCACGTGCGCCAGCCGCACCGGGGCGCGGTTCCAGTTCGACGGCGCAGAGCAGGCCGAGGGTGCGCACGTCCAGCACCGGGCCCACCCCGCGCAACGCCAGCGCCGCGGCCTGCCAAATCCCGCTGACGGCGTTGACGTGTTGATTGATACCCAGCTCGCGATGCACCTCGATGGTCGCCAACCCGGCCGCACACGCCAGCGGATGCGCCGAATAGGTGTAGCCATGCATCAGTTCGATCACATTGACGGGGCCCGCCATGAAGGCTTCATACACCGCCGCGCTGACCAGCACGCCGCCCATGGGCACGGCGCCGTTGGTCAGGCCTTTGGCGGTGGTGATCAAGTCCGGGGTGACGCCAAAGGCTTGCGCGGCAAAGCTGTCGCCGACGCGGCCAAAGCCGGTGATCACTTCGTCGAAAATCAGCAGCACACCGTGGCGCGTGCAGATCTCCCGCAAGCGCTGCAAGTAACCCTGGGGCGGCGGGTACACGCCACCGGAACCGGTCACCGGCTCGACGATCACGGCGGCTACAGTGCTGGGGTCCTGGATGTCGAGCAACTGCGTCAGCGCATCGGCATAACTCGCGCCGTGTTCAGGCTGGCCGGCGCTGAAACGCATGCTCGCGTCGTATGGCAGCGGCAGGTGCGACACCTCCCCCAGCAACGGGCCAAAGTCACGTTTCTGCCGGCCGATGCCGGACACCGACAGCCCACCGAAGCCCATGCCGTGATAACCCTTGGCCCGGCCGATCAGCTTGGTCCGGCGGCAATCGCCGCGCGCCTGGTGATACGCCCGGGCGATCTTCAATGCGGTGTCCACCGCCTCGGAACCCGAGTTGGTGAAGAACACCTGCGCCATCCCGGCCGGGCTGATCTCGATCAACCGCTCGGCCATCTCCAGCGCTTGCGGGTGGCTCATCTTGAAGGACGAGACAAAGTCCAGGCGCCCCGCCGCTTCGCGAATGGCTTCGACGATCTTCGGCTGGCCATGCCCGGCATTCACGCACCACAGCCCGGCCATCGCATCCAGCACGCGGCGCCCATCGGTGGTGGTGTAGTGCATGCCGTCGGCACTGGCGAACATCATCGGTTGCTGCTGGAACTGACGCATCGGGGTGAACGGCGCCCAGAAGGCCGGGTTGGAAATAGTGCTCATAACGACTCCTGCAAAACGGTGGTCTGATGGCCGATCAGCGTCGGGCGCTGCAACGGGCCGGCGTTAACATTGACGCGGCGGTCCACCAACAAGGTGCCGCCTTCGATCCGGCACGTGACCTGGTCACAAAACGCCGTCTCGACAAACTGCCAGGTCATGTTCAGCACGCCGTCTTCACGCCAGCGCGCCTGCGCCACGACGGGGGTGAGTTCCGGCTGATATTGGTGATGCAGATAGTGGCCGGTCATGCCTGTCTGGCTTTCGATGGCATCGACCAGCCCGGCACGGATGCAATGGGTGCCACGGGGGTCGGTGAGGAAGAAGTCGCAATAGTCAGGGCCGAACGCCAGGCGCACTTGGCTGACCTGGTCTTCATTGGCCTGCATCACGAACGTGCCGTTGAACTCGGCCTGACGTGGCGAGCGCGACGCTCCCGGCAGGGACGGCCGCCGCTGGTTGGCCAGCAGTCGCGCCAATTCGGCGTCCGCCGCGCCATCGCTGGGCACGCCCAGCGCGGGCAACAAGTGTTCCCAAAGCAGGCTGTGCAAGCGCCGCTCGCCCAGGGGCAAGCCCGCAGTAAAGGCGATCACCGCGTTGTGCCGGGGCAAGACGATGCACTGCTGGCCGAACACACCGGAGGCGTAATAACCGCCGTGCAAGGTCATCCACCACTGGTAGCCGTAGCCCTCGCGGCGCGTGATCGCGGCGTCGCTGGATTCATCGCGGCCCAGGTAGCGCTTGCCATCGAAGGCGCCCATCCACACATCATCGACGTGCCCACGGGTGGCTTCGGCCACCCACTCTGCGGACAACAACTGCTGCCCTTGCCATTGACCTTGCTGCAAATGCAGCACGCCAAACTTGAGCAAATCTTCGGTGCTGCAACTCAAACCATTGCCACCGGTGTTGAAGCCGCCAGGGGCGAGGTCCCACTCAATCGGGCCCATGCCCATGGGTTGGAAAATCCGCGTGTTGCACAGCGCAAATGCGGTCTCGCCGCTGACCACACTGACGATGGCCGAGAGCATGAAACTCGACGCGCTGCTGTAGATAAACCGATGCCCAGGCGCGTCTTCCACCGGTTCATTGAGGAACAACTGGACCCAGCTGTCACTGCGCCCACGCCAGGCGCCGCCGGAGATGCCTTGGCGGTGCCCGGTGCGCATGGTCAGCAGATCACGCACGGTCATGGCCGCCAGATTGGCGCTGATGGCGGCCGGGCAATCGGCGGGGAAAAACTCCACCACCTTGGCGTCCAGCGACAGTACACCGTCATCCACCAACAGCCCGACGGCCATGGCCACCCAGCTTTTGGTCGCCGAATGCTGGACGTGCAGGCGCTCGGCGCGATACGGCGCCCAAAACGCCTCGGCCACCACCGCGCCGTCGCGGTAGAGCATGAAACTGTGCAATTCCAGGCCCGCAGCGTTCACCGCTTCGATGAAATCACTGACGCCCCGCGCCGATACACGTTGTTGGCTGGGCAGTGCCCGGCGCAACGGCAAACTTGTCATTTGATCTATCCCTTAATGTGCACTGCTTGGGCGTGCAACAGGCTGACCCTGTTGCACGCCATGACGGCTACCAGAGCGCCACGGTGTAACCCAGGATCAGTCGGTTTTCGTTGGTGTCACGGGCGAAGTTGCTGGTGGCGCTGGCGTTCTGCCAACGCAGTGACACATCCTTGAACGTGCCGCTCTGCACCACGTAGCCCAGGCTCAAGTCACGCTCCCACTCACGCCCTTCGCCGTTGAAGCCGATGACCTTGGCGTTGTCGCCCTTGGCGTAACGCGTCGAGAACAACAAGCCCGGCAGGCCCAGCGAGGCAAAGTCATAGTCGTAGCGGGCATGCCACACGCGCTCGCCGGTCTGGGAGAAGTTGGCCAGTTGGTACTCGGTGAACAGGTAGGTGTTGGTGCCGTCCACGTAGGTGAACGGTGTCGAACCGTACTGCGCCTGGTAACCGCCGCTGAGGTTGTGGCCGTACAGGCTGTAGCCGATGCGCGTACTCAACGCACGGTTATCCACCTTGCCGGCCAGGGCGGCGGCGTCTTCGCTGGCGTTGAAGTAGCGGATGTCGGTCTTGAAGGTGCCGGGGCCCCACTTGAAGCTGTTTTTCACCCCCAGGTAGTGCTGCTGGTAGAGGCTTTCCAGTTGTGCGTATTGATAGGTCAGCGCGGTGTTCGGCGTGAGCTTGTACTCGCCGCCGGCGTAGCGGAATTCGTCGCTTTTCGCGCTGCTTTTGTAGGCGCCGTACTGGCTGGTGAGGCCCATGTCTTCGTAGTGCGTGGAGTCACGCTGCTTGACCTGGTCCAGTTGGCCGGCGCTCAGGGTCAGGTTGTCGATGTCCTTGGACGTGATGGCCGTGCCGCTGAAGCTCTGCGGGAACAGGCGGCTGAGGTTGGGTTGCAGGGTCGGCAGGTCGGGCACCATGTAGCCCACGCGCAGCTCGCTTTTGGCCAGGCGCGCCTTGCCGGTGATCCCCAATTTCGAGTAGTTGTCGTGGGCGCGGCGGGCATAGCTCGGTGAGCCCGGTTCGGCCACGCTGGAACGTGCGAGCAGGCCGGTGCCGGAGTTGTCCGGGCTGGAATCGAGCTTCACGCCAAGCATGCCGACCGCGTCCAGGCCAAACCCCACCGTGCCTTCGGTAAACCCCGATTCGACGTTGAGGATAAAACCCTGCGCCCATTCGGCACGCTTGTTCTGCCCGCTGTCTTCGCGGTAATCACGGTTGAAGTAATAGTTCTTCAATTCCAGCGCGGCCTTGCTGTCGGCGATGAAGTCAGCGTGGGCCAGCAAGGGCATGAAACCGGCGCCCATGACGCTGGCTCCGGTGACGACTTTAGTGATGCGGTTGTTCATGTGCAGGTTCCTGGCAGACAGGTTGAGTGGGGTTGTTTTTGTTTTCTTCGGCCATGGCTTCGCCCGCCTCGCCAATCAGCGACCGACGAGGGATGGGGTGCAACGTATGGCCTGGGGTGCAGCAGTACCTAAATCACACTGGCGCGCAGGCGATAACTGCCATCCGCACGTTTCTCCAAGGGGCTAGCCGCCGCCAGCAAGCGGCGGGTGTACGGGTGTTGCGGGCTGTCGAAGATCTCATCGCGGGGGCCCATTTCCACGACCTCGCCCTGGTTCATCACTGCCACCCGATGGGCAATACGCTCCACCGCCGAGAGGTCGTGGGAGATAAACAGGCAAGCAAAGCCGTATTGGCGTTGCAGGCGCTCGAACAGTTCGAGGATCTGCTTCTGGATGGTCATGTCCAACGCCGAAATCGGCTCGTCGGCGATCACCAGCTTGGGCCGCCGCACCAACGCCCGGCCAATCGCCACGCGCTGGCGTTGACCGCCCGAGAGTTGGTGGGCGAAGCGCTCGCGGAACTGCTCGGGCAAGCCCACGTCCACCAGGGTGTCGGTGACGCGCTGACGCTTTTGCGCGGCGCTCAGGGCCGGCTCATGGCGCAGCGGTTCGGCGAGGATCTGGCCGACGGTCATGCGCGGGTCGAGGGACGAATACGGGTCCTGGAAAATCATCTGGCATTGCAGGCGATGCACGCGGTTGGCGGCCTTGAGGATATCCACGCCCTGGAACAGGATCGCCCCGGCGCACGGGTTGACCAAGCCGACCACAGCGCGCCCGAGGGTGGTCTTGCCCGAGCCGCTGCCACCGACCAACGCCAGGGTTTCACCGGGGGCGATGCTCAGGTTCACCGAATGCACCACGCGTTTAGGCACGCTGCGCCCCCAGAAACTGCGCGGGCCCGGATGTTCGATACATACATCGCGCACCTGCAACAACGCCGCTTCCGCCGCCGGCAAGGGCACCAACTCGCCGCGCCGGGGCAACGCTTCGAGCAACTGGCGGGTGTATTCGGCCTTGGGCGCAAAGAGGATATCTTCGATGCGCCCCTGCTCCACCGCCTTGCCCGCGCGCATCACCACCACTTTGTGGGCATAACGCGCCACCAGCGACAGGTCGTGGCTGATAAACAGAATCGCCGTGCCTTGCTCGCGGGTCAGCTCCAGCATCAGCTCGATCACGTCCAGTTGGGCCAGGCAGTCCAGCGCGGTGGTCGGCTCGTCGGCGATCAGCAGCGCCGGGCGCAGCAGCATCACCGAGGCGAGCATGATGCGTTGGCGCATGCCGCCGGAAAACTGGTGCGGGTAAGACGCCAGGCACTTTTCCGCGTCCTTGATGCCGATGCGTTGCAGCATGGCGATGCAGCGCTCGCGGATCGTCGGGGCGTCCAGCGCGGTGTGCAGCTTGAGCGCCTCGCTCATCTGCCGGCCAATGGTCAGCGCCGGGTTGAGGGAGACCATCGGCTCCTGGAACACCATGCCGATCCGCGCGCCACGCACCTCCCGCATGGCTTTGGCGTTGTTGCTGTCCAGCGGTTCGCCCTGGAAGGTGATGCGCCCGCCGCACACTTGCATCGGCGCGGGCAGCAAGCCAATGGCGGCGCGGGCGGCCATGGTCTTGCCGCTGCCGGACTCACCCACCAAGGCGACGATTTCACCGGGAGCCAGGGTAAAACTGAAATCATCGACGGCCAGCGGGCCGTCCACGCCGACGCGAATCTGTAGATTTTCAACGGCCAACAAAGGCACGGGTACGCTCATGCTCATTTCCTCATGCGCGGGTCGAGACGATCGCGCAAGGCATCGCCGAACAGATTGATCGCCAGCAACGTCAGGCTGATAAAGATGCCCGGGAAGATCCCCAGCCACGGCGCGTTGGAGATATAGGTGCGGCTCGCCGAAAGCATGCTGCCCCAGGTCGCGGCCGGTGGTGGTACGCCGAGGCCGAGGAAGCTCAGCGCGCTCTCCGACAGCAGCGCCCAGCCGAACATGCTGGTGGCCAGCACACACAACGGTGCCAGGCAGTTGGGCGTGATGTGGCGGAACATGGTGTACAGCTCGGAGTTGCCGATCACCCGCGACGCCTCGATAAACTCCAGCTCACGCAACGACAGCACGCTGCCGCGCACCACCCGCACCACCGACGGCGTGTAGGCAATACCGAGGGCGAGCACGATGCCGTACTGGCTGGCCCCGACAATCGCCATGATGCCCAGGGCCATAAGGATGCCGGGGAATGCGAGCAATGCGTCGTTGAGCATCATCAGGATGCGATCGGTCCAGCCGCGCAGGTAGCCGGCGAGCATGCCGATCAGCGTGCCGCAGACCACTGCCACGCTGACCGACAGCAGGCTGATCCACAGGCTGGTGCGCGCACCGATGATCAAGCGGCTGAACACATCCCGGCCAAATTCATCGGTGCCCAGCCAGTGCGCGGCATCTGGTGCGTGCAGGCGTGAGAGCAGGTCGAGCTTGAGCGGGTCGTACGGTGTCCACACCACGCCGAGCAGGGCCAGCAACACCAGAGCTGCGAGCAAGCCGCCGCCAATCAGGGCGTTCAGCGGTGGGTAGCGCCGACGGCGGCGCGGCGCGATTGCCGTTACGCCGGGCAAGGCAGGCGTCTTCAGGTTCATAGCTTCACCCTTGGATCGAACAGCGGATACAGCAGGTCCACCAACAGGTTGACCAACACATAGATGCAGGTGATCAGCAACAGGCACCCCTGCAACACCGGGTAGTCGCGGGAGAAGATCGCGTCGACCATCAGCCGGCCGATGCCGGGCAAGGTGAACACGGTTTCCAGCACCGCAATGCCGCCGAGCAGGTTGCCGAGGATCAGGCCGATCAGGGTCCAGGTCGGCGCGAAGGCGTTGCGCAAGGCGTGTTTCCACAGCACCGCGCCTTCGGACAAACCCTTGGCCCGCGCATGGGCGATGTATTCCAGGCGCAGCACTTCAATGGTGCTGGCCCGGGCCATGCGGGCAATCGCGCCGAACTCCACCAGGGTCAGGGTGACAATCGGCAGTACCACGTAGGTCAGCGCCTTCATCGGATCAGTGCCAAAGCCGACATAACCAATCACCGGCAACCAGCCCAGTTGAATGCCGAACACATACAGCAGCAACAGGCCCAACCAGAAGCTCGGCACCGACAGCAACAGCGTCGCCGTCGCCACCAGGCCGAGGTCCATCGCGCTGTTTTGCTTCCAGGCCGCGAGCAAGCCCACCGGCACCGCCAGCAACGTCGCCAGCAATACCGCCACCAGCACCACCGTGGCGCTGACGCTGAAGCGCTCCACCAGCAGATCCAGGACCGGCTGGCGGCTGCTGATGGACACCCCGAGGTCGCCACTGAGCACCGACTTGATCCAGATCAGGTACTGGGTCACCACCGAGTGGTCCAGCCCCAGGCTGCTGCGCATGTCGGCCAGGCTTTGCGGATCGGCCATGTCGCCGAGCATCAGCAAGGCCGGGTCGCCGGGGATCAGGCGGATCAAGGCAAACACAATCACCGAGATCAGCAACAGGGTCGGCACCGCCATGCCGAGCCTGTGTGAGATGAATCGAAACATAGCGCTACGCCTTACTTGGAAGTGTCGGCCAGCTTCACGCCCCACAGGCGCGGCTTGGCAACAGGCCAGGAACGGTAACCTTCAACACGCTTGCCCATGGCGCCGATGGCGGTGCCGTTGTAGATGACCACCATCGGTACATCCTTGAGCATCAGCGTGTGCAGTTGGTCGAACAGCGGCCGGCGCTTGGCGGGGTCGACTTCGCGCTGGGCCTCACGCAGGATCGCCAGGGCCTGGGGGTTGTCCCAGACTTTGCGTGGTTCCTTGTCCTTGTCGCCGATCACCGATTCGTAGCTTTGCGCAGCATCGAAACGCCCCGAGTAAGAGAACGCCATCATCTGGTAGCTGCCGGTCTGGTAGCGCTCCAGCTGCGTGCCCCACTCCAGGGTTTCCATTTCGATGTTCACGCCGGCTGCCTGGACCATGGCTTGGCTGAGCAGGCCGAGGTCAAACATCTGCGGGTAGCGCTTGTTGACCAGCATGCGGATTTTTTCACCGCGGTAGCCGGCCTCTTTCAGCAGGCGCCGGGCCTCGTCGAGGTTGTAGGTGTAGCCCTGGTGCGCCGTGGCGTCGTAATAAGGGCTGGCGGTGGGGATCACCGAGTTGTTGACCACCGACAAACCATCGGACAACGCCGCGACCATCTGCGCGTAATCCAGGGACAACGCCACCGCACGGCGGATGCGCACATCCTTGAGCAACGGGTCGCGGGTCTGGAACAGCAGGCCGCTGATGGTCATGATCGGGCTGACTTGCACCTGCAGGTTCTTCACCTGCTTGAGTTGCGCGGCGTCCATCGCCGTGACGTCCGGCAGCAGGTCAACGCCACCCGACAGCAATGCGGCCTTGGCCGAGGCGGAATCGGGGATTACTTCAAAGCGCACCTTGTCGACAAACGCCTGTTTGTTGCCGGTGTAGCCGTCTGCCGTGGCCTCGGCCCGTGGGCTGTAGTCCTTGAAGCGGTCAAGTTCGACGTACTGGCCCTTCTGCCATTTGCCCAGGGTGAACGGCCCGGTGCCAATCGGCGCGCGCCAGCTGCCATCGGCAGCCAGGGAGTCCGGGTGCAGGATGCCGCTGCCGGCACAGTCCGGGCGGGCCATGGCGGCGAGGAACAAGCCGTTGGCCTGGTCCAGGGTGAACACCACGGTGTTGGCGTCGGGGGCGGCGACATCGACGATCTTGGCCGCGCCGCGCCCATCGAACTCCGCCAGGCAACGCCACTGGGTCTTGGGGTCGAGGTAACGCTGCCAGGTCCATTGCACGTCCTTGGCGGTCAGCACCTGGCCGTTCTGGAAGTGCACGCCGTCGCGCAGGGTGAAGGTGTAGCGCAAGCCATCCGGCGACACGTCGACCGTACTGGCGAGCATCGGCGCGATGCTGGTGTCTTCGCGGTAGGCCACCAGGCCTTCGACGATGTGCATCATCACCGCGTCGGTATTGTCATCGCGGTTGACGCCCGGGTCGGTGCTGCGGATATCACCGTTGAGGCCGACGCTGATGACCTTGTCCTGGGCGACGGCCATGGACAATGTGCACGCCGATAGCGCGACGGCCAGTGCCGTCTTTACGTAGTTGTTCACGGGAGAAAGACTCCTTGAAGAAATGTTCCGGTCGTTGGCGTGGGCCAAGGCAGGACCGGCATCAGAATGAGTGAATCCTTGGTTATTGTTATACGGTCTGTTCTGAGTGCAGCGTGAAGCGGTGAATCAGCCCAGGCTGCGCTTGTGGCGCAAGACCTTGGCGAAAAAGTCCTGGGCCGCCGGCATGGCCTTGACGCCCTGGTGCGCGACGTTGGGCAACAGGTCGAACTGCACCTGTACGCCCGCGGCTTCAAAACTGGCCTGCAAGCTGGCCAGGCGTTCCGGGCGCGTACGCCCCGCTCCGTTGGCCCCGGCCATGTAGTGTTTGCTGCCTTCGCGGTGGGTGATTTCCCAGGTTTCCAGGTCGGCATCACCGACCACCATATGCACCGGCAACCGCTGCAAGGCCGGAAGGTTCAGCGGCTTGCCAAAGCGCGTCGCGAAATCGCGCACGCCGACCCACCAGTCCTGGTCGGCATCGAGCAAGGTCACCGAGCCCGGCGCGCCGATGGAAGCAGCCCAGAGTTTTTCCGGGTGCAGGTAGCAAAAGCGATGGGTGAATTGCCCGCCACCGGAATAACCGAACAGCGCGAACGTATCGAAGCGCCGGCCGTAACGCTCGCCGACGTTGGCGATCATGTCGAGCAGGATCTGGTCGTAGCGGATATCGCCCTCGACCATCTGCTTGTAGCCATCGCCATTGCCATCCCCCAGCACACCGACCGGGAACAGGGGCGACAGGATCACACAATCGTTCCAGCGGCCAAACTCCGCGAAACCGTTGCGGTAGACCTCCATGGCGCGGGTCGAGCCGTGCAGCGACACCACCAGGTCGATGGGCCGGCTGGCGTCTTCGATGGTTTCAGGCACGTAGAGGGTGTAGGCAAAACGGCTGTCCTGGGCGTGGGAATACACCGTGGTCGCGCCGAGGTGGTAGACGTTCTTGGCAGCGCGCACGGCTGCGTCTTCAGGGCTGGTATCTGCATTGCTCATGGGGTTCATTCGCCGAGTCAGTTCGGATTTGAGTATTGGCCGGGCGCTATAAAAAGAAAAACTAATTAAACTTTAGCCTGAGTAAACAAAACCTTTACGATGCAGCCACACCCACGACCACGGGCCCGCCCATGAGCAGCATTCGCTTCTTCAAGACCTTTATCGCCGTCGCCGAGTACGGCAGCTTTGCCGCTGCCGCCGACCGCGTGGCCCTCACCAATGCCGCCGTTGGCCAGCAAATGCGCGCCCTCGAAGAGGAAATGCGCCGCCCGCTGTTCGACCGCAGCCAGCGGCAGATCAAGCTCAGCCGCGATGGCGTGCTGTTGCTGCCCAAGGCCAAGCGCCTGCTGGCGGACTACGAGCAAATGATCGCCGAAGCGCCCGACGGCGAGGCCATGGAAGGTGAAGTGTCGATTGGCGGGATTACCTCGGGCATGGGCCTGCTCGCCAATTGCCTAGTGCAACTGAAAAAGCTGCACCCGCGCATCTCGGTGAACCTGATGACGGCGCGTTCCGACGAAGTGGTCAACCTGGTCCACGCCGCCAAGCTCGACGCCGCCTTGCTGATCGAGACGGCGCGGCAGAACTTCGACGGCCTGAGTTGGACCCTGCTCTACAACGAACCCATCGTGATGCTCGCCAATGCCACGCAGACTGCCGGGATCAACGACGCGGTGGAGTTGCTGCGCACCCAGCCGTTCATTCGTTACGACCGCTCCACCGCCGTGGGCCGCAAGGTGCAGTCGATCATCAAGAGTGAGTCGGTGGAGCCGCTGGAGATCCTGGAGCTGAACTCGATCATCGGCATTGCCGATCTGGTGCGCCAGCAAGTCGGCGTGGCCATCGTGCCGTTGCTGAAGAACTTTGACTGGCACAAAGACCCCAGCCTGCGCGTACTGCCGCTGCCGGGCGACCTGGCGGTACGGCGGGTGGGGATTCTGGAGCAAGGCACGAAAAGTGCGATTACCGGGGAGATTCGCAAGCTGCTGATGGCTGCCGTGGCGAAGTGAAGCGTGATATCAGGCCGTGGTGCTGACCAGCGTGCCCGAGGTGTCGCCGCCCTCGGCAGTGACTGCCTGCAACAACGCTGCGGTGGCGGTCTGCAAGGCCGCTGAGGTGGCACTCACCTGGGATTGCGCCGCTGCAACCGCTGCCAACTTGGCCTCTTCGCTCTGCTTGCTGGACTGGGCTTTCTGCACCGCTTGCTGCTGTTCTTGCAGTTGTTTTTGCAGTTCTTCGATCTGTTTTTTCAGGGCCTTGACGGTATCGGACTCTTCCGAGGTCGAGGTGGTTGCCGCGCCTGCGCCGCCGGCTTTTTTGCTGTCGGTGCCGGCGCTGGTGGTGCTGGAGGCTTCGGTGGTCGTGGTGTCAGTCGCCGTGGTGTCAGCAGTACTGGCACTGCTCGCAGCGGGTGTCGTTATTGCGCTGGGTGTACTGGCGATAGTGACGTTCATGGGCTGTTCTCGATGGCGATTGGCGAACTTTATACGCCGCGTAGCCATCATTACGCCAGCTTCGCCGGGGTAAACTTGGTATCAAAAAAGCTATAATATGCCGCGCTCGGTTACATACCCCAAGGAAGAAACACCAGATGAGCACGACCGCTTACTGGCTGCGCCTCGTGGCCTCGCTCCCGGTATATCTCCTGTCCATCATGATGTGGATTCAAACCCCAAGGACGATTGCCGACGCCGTACGCCTGTGGCGCCGGGGCTACTTGACCTCTTACGAGCAAGGCCTGGCGATCGGTTACATCATCGGCGGCGTGCTGGTGGCGGCGGTGGCCTATGGCATCTGGCGCATGGCGCGCTACCTGCGCACGGGCTACTTCAAGAAGCAGCCCAAACCTGCGCCCACGCCGTGGCCGTGATCAGGGTGCTTTGCTTGATGGTTTTGAGGTAATCATCCCGAAGCAGCGCATCTCCATCTGCTTGCCGTATTTCTCAATGACCGCCATGCGGGCTTCCTTGGTGCTTTCAATCGGGTAGTCCTGGACCTGACGCATAAACACAGTGCGTATGCTTTTTTCCATATCAGAGGTGCCGCTCCCCTGCCAAGGCGGTTCGGTGTTTTCCTGCCGGGCCATCATGGCCGCAATGCCATCAGCCTCCCAAGTACGGCAGTACTCGCGCTCCTGCTGGGTCATGATGATCTTGTCGCCCTCGCTGTGCCACGCCCAGGCGCCGGAACTCGCGAACACGGCGCTCAGCGCCAAGGCATGGGTGAACAACCTGCGCAGCATAGTGTGATCCCTCACGGCTTGACGACCGAGGCACTTTTCCCCGTCTCGATGTCACGAATGTCGTAACTCCATTGGTTCAACGACGAAAAACCATACAGCCCATACGTGCGCCCCGGGGCCAACTCCACGGTCAGCGGAACCAGTGCCGTGTGCGTCTGCGCGGTGATGAACTTGCGCACCTGCAGGGTATGGACGCCAGCCCCCACGCGGTATTCGCTCTGGCGGCTCAGCCAGTACAGGGTCTGTTCCCCGTCGATCTTGACGATCGTCAGCGACTTATCGAACTGCTGGATCGTCACGACTTGCTCGGCAGGCTTGCCTTTCGCGCTGTCGTGTTCGTAATGGATACAACCGGTCAGGGCCAGGCTCGCCGCGAACAGCGCGCCACTCTTTTGCAAGTTTGCCAGCATCGTCTCATTCCCTTGAAAAAGGCCATGATCCTAGTGGCATTCCTACAAGGGATCAACGCAGGCTTACTGCCACCCTCCCCCCATGACCTTGTACAACGTCACCCGATTGCTCTGTTCGGCCAGGCGCAAGGTGATCAGGTCCTGTTCGGCGCTGTACAGCGAGCGCTGTGAATCCAGGGCCTCGAGGTAGCTTTGCGAACCGGCGCGATAGAGTGCATCGGACAAGTCGAAACTTTTCTGGCTGGCCTCGGTAAACGCCTGCTGCGCGGCCAGGCGCTGGTCCAGGGTGCTGCGCACCGCCAGCGCGTCGGCGACTTCCTTGAACGCAGTTTGCAGGGTTTGTTGATAGGTCTGCACCTGGATCTCCTTCTCGACCTTGGCCGCATCCAGTGTGGCGCGGTTACTGCCGGCATCGAAAATCGGCAGGCTGATACTCGGCGCAAACGTCCAGGCGCCACTGCCGGCCTTGAACAACCCGGACAAGGCCGCGCTGGCAGAGCCCGCATTGGCCGTCAGGCTGATGGTGGGAAAAAACGCCGCCCGCGCCGCGCCAATGTCGATATTCGCCGATTGCAGGCTGTGCTCCGCCGCCAGCACATCCGGCCGACGCTGCAACAGGCTTGACGGCAATTCAGCTGGCACTTGCACCAGCGCTGCCGCAGACTCCAGGCGCGTACCCGGCAGCAGCGTGTCGGGGATGTCGCTGCCGACCAGCAGGCGCAACGCGTTGCGGTCTTGCAGGATCTGGCTCTGATACTCCGCCACATCGCCGCGCGCCGACTCCACCGTGGTTTGCGCCTGGGCCACCGCCAGTGCGGCAGAACCGCCGAGGGCGTGGCTGCGTTGGGTCAGTTCATAAGTGGCCTGCTGGCTGGTCAAGGTGTCCTGGGCGAGCTGCAAGCGCTCGTTGTCGGCGGCCAACGTCAACCACGCGGTTGCCACTTCGGCGACCAGGCTGATCTGCGTACTGCGCCGGGTTTCGGTCAGCGCCAGATAGGCTTGCAGGGCTTCATCCTGAAGATTCTGCACACGGCCAAACACATCCACTTCATAACTGCTCAACCCCAATTGCGCGCTGTAGTCATGGCTGGTGGACGCCACGCCGCTGCTCGACAGCGAGCCCGGCGTGCGGCTGTGAGTGCCGCTGACGCCCGCATCGATGCTCGGCAACGCCGCCGCACGCTGAATGCGGTATTGCGCCTGGGCCTTTTCGATATTCAGGCTGGCCAGGCGCAGGTCGCGGTTGTTGGCCAGGGCCAGGGTCTGCAATCGGGCCAGGCGGCTGTCGGTAAAGAACGGCTGCCACTGGATATCCGCCGCGACATCACCGTTGACGCCGGCTTGCCATTGCGCGGGGATCGGGGCTTCGGGCCGCTCATACGTCGGCGCCAGATTGACGCAACCATTCAGCGCGAGGACGGCCAGCAAGGGCCAGTGAAACTTGATCATGCGTCACCTGTATTGGCAGATGGGGTCGACACGCGACCGAAACGGCGGCGGATCATCACGAAGAACAGCGGGACAAAAAAGATCCCCAACAATGTGGCGCTGAACATGCCGCCCAACACGCCCGTGCCAATGGCCTGCCGCCCAGCGGAACCTGCGCCGGTGCTCAGGGCCAGGGGCACCACGCCAAACATAAACGCCAGGGAGGTCATCAGGATCGGCCGCAGGCGTTGGCGCACGGCGATCAACGTCGCCTCGCGCAGGCTCCTGCCCTGCTCATGCAGGTGCTTGGCAAACTCGACGATGAGGATCGCGTTCTTCGCCGCCAGGCCCACGGTGGTCAACAGCCCGACCTGGAAGTACACGTCATTGCTCAGGCCGCTGACCTTGGTCGCCAACACGGCGCCAACCACCCCCAGCGGCACCACCAGGATCACCGAAAACGGCACCGACCAACTCTCGTACAACGCCGCCAGGCAGAGGAATACAAACAGCACCGAGACCGCGTACAGCAACGGCGCCTGCGAACCGGACAACCGCAACTGGTACGACTGCCCCGTCCACTCATAACCGATGCCCGCCGGCAGTTGCCTGACGATGGCTTCCACTGCATCCATCGCCGCGCCGGAGCTCACGCCAGGCGCCGGGTCCCCCACCACTTCCAGGGACGTGTTGCCGTTGTAGCGTTCCAACAGCGGCGAACCGTAGCTCCACGCGCTGCTGGCGAAGGACGAAAACGGCACCATCTCGCCCAGGCTGTTGCGCACGAACCAGTGGCTCAGGTCCGCCGCCTGCATGCGCGATTCGGCGGCGCCCTGCACATACACCTTTTTCACGCGGCCCTGGTTGAGGAAGTCATTCACGTAGCTGCCACCCAACGCCGTGGACAAGGTCGTGTTGATATCGCTGGTGCTCAGGCTCAAGGCCCCGGCCTTGCGGTCGTCGATCGTCACCTTGAGCTGCGGTGTATCGTCCAGGCCGTTGGCGCGCACCCCGAGCAAGCGCGGGTCTTGCTTGGCCAGTTGGATAAATTGCTCGCGGGCCGCCACCAAGGCCTCGTGGCCGAGGCCACCAAGGTCCTTGAGCTGCAAATCGAACCCCGAACTCTGGCCCAGGCCGCGCACCGCCGGTGGTTGCATGACGAACACGTCGGCATCGCCGATGCTTTGCAACGCCAGTGTCGCCCGCTGGGCAATCGAGGCCGCGTCCTGGCCGCTCGCCGAGCGTTCACTCCAGTCCTTGAGGCGGATAAACGCGCGCGCGGTGTTCTGGCTGTTGCCGCCCATGCCCAGGCCGGTGATGCTGATCATCGCCTCGACCTCTGGCTGCTTGAGGAGATAGTCCTCGAACTGCGTCATCACCGCCTGGGTACGGCTGTCGGTGGCGCCCACCGGCAATTGGATCTGCGCCATCAGGGTGCCCTGGTCCTCGTCCGGCAAAAACGAGGTAGGCAGGCTCGCATACCCCGCCGCCATCGCCGCCACCACCACCGCGTAGATCAACAAACTGCGGCGCCCGCGTTGCAACACGCCGCCTACCAGGCGTTCATAGGCGAGGGAGCTGCGCTCGAAACTGCGGTTGAACCAGCCGAAGAAACCGCCCTGGGTATGGCTGGGTTTGAGCAGCGTGGCGCACAACGCCGGGGTCAGGGTCATTGCCACCAGCACCGACAGCACCATGGCCGAGACAATGGTCACGGAAAACTGCCGGTAGATAATCCCCGTCGAGCCGCCAAAAAACGCCATGGGGATAAACACCGCGCTCAGCACCAGCGCGATGCCCACCAGGGCGCTGGTGATTTCCGCCATCGACTTGCGCGTGGCCTCCAGGGGCGACAATCCTTCTTCGCTCATCACCCGCTCGACGTTTTCCACCACCACGATCGCATCGTCCACCAACAGGCCGATGGCCAAGACCATGGCGAACATGGTCAGGGTGTTGATCGAGTAGCCAAACAGGGCGAGCACGCCAAAGGTGCCGAGCAGCACCACCGGCACGGTAATCGCCGGAATCAGCGTGGCGCGAAAGTTCTGCAGAAACAGGAACATGATCAGCACCACCAGCACGATGGCCTCGCCGAGGGACTTGACCACTTCCTCGATGGACAGGCTCACGAACGGCGTGGTGTCGTAGGCGATCACGTTTTTCAGCTGCATTTCAGTGGGGTAGAACGGCTCCATTTCCGCCAGCCTGGCCTTGACCGCCTCACCCACGCTCAGCGCATTCGCACCGGCCGCCAGTTGCACGCCCATGGCGGATGCGGGCTTGCCGTTGAGCGCCGAGGTGATGTCATAGCTCTCACTGCCCAGTTCCACCGTGGCCACATCGCCCAGCAGCACCAGCGCGCCGTCGCTGCTGGACTTGACTACCACATTGCGAAATTCCTCGGCGGTTTGCAGCTTGCTGCGCGCGGTGATGGTGGCGTTGAGTTGCTGGCCTTTCACCGCCGGTAACGCACCAAGCTGCCCTGCAGAGACTTCGGTGTTCTGCGCTTCGAGGGCGCTGCTCACGTCGGACGGCATCAGCGCGTATTTTTCCAGCAGTGCCGGGTCCAGCCAGATGCGCATGGCGTAGCCCGAGCCGAGGGTTTGCACCTCGCCCACGCCGTCGAGGCGGCTGATGGAATCGAGCAAGGTGCTGGAAATGTAATCACCGATCTGCGTGCCGGTGACACTGGGGTTGTCCGAGGCCAGCGCGGCGATCATCAGGAAGTCCGAGCCGCCCTTGGTCACCGTCAAGCCTTCGCTTTGCACCGACTGCGGCAAGCGCGATTCGGCCTGTTGCAGCTTGTTCTGCACCTGCATTTGCGCCACGTCCGGGTCGGTGCCGGCGCCAAAGGTCAGGTTGATGCTGGCGCTGCCCGCCGAGCTGCTGGAGGACGACATATAGGTCAGGTTGTCGAGGCCGGTGAGGGCCTGCTCGATGACCTGGGTCACCGAGTCTTCGACGGTCTTGGCCGACGCGCCGGTGTAGGTCGCGGAGATGCGCACCGTCGGCGGCGCGATGTCGGGGTATTGCTCCAGCGGCAACTGGCTGATGGACAGCGCACCGCCGAGCATGATCACGATGGCAATGACCCAGGCAAAAATCGGTCGATCAATAAAAAAACGCGCCATGCTCAACCCTCCTGCGCCAGTGCGGCGGCAGCGGCGGCTTTGGTCTGCACCACGGCGCCGACGCGGACTTTTTGCCCACCTTCGACGATCACCTGGTCACCGGCCTGCAACCCGGCCGTCACCCACCATTGATTGCCCACCGCACGGTCGACCGTGAGCACCCGTTGCTCGACCTTGCCCTCCACCACCAGCAACACCGAGGTCACGCCGCTGGCGCTGCGGCTTACGGCCTGTTGCGGGATCAGGATCGCCTGTTTGTCGCGGGCCTGTTCCAGCACGCCGCGCACGTACATGCCCGGCAACAGCAGGTGCTCGGGGTTGGCGAACACCGCACGCAAGGTCACGGTGCCGGTGCTCTGGTTGACGCTGACGCCGCTGAACGTCAGGCGGCCTTCGTGGTTGTAGGTGCTGCCGTCATCCAGCTTGAGGCTGATGCGCGCTTCGCCATTGGCGTTGGCTTGCAACACGCCGCTGGCCAGGTCGCGCTTCAGGCCGAGCAACTCGGTGGTGGATTGCACGACATCGACGTACAGCGGGTCGAGTTGCTGCACGGTGGTCAGGGCCGTGTCCTGGTTGGCCACGACCAGTGCGCCGGGGGTGACGGTGGAGGTTTCGATGCGCCCACCCACCGGCGAGCTGATGCGCGTGTAGCCAAGGTTGATGCGCGCGGTGGCCACGTCGGCTTCGGCCACTTGCACGTCGGCGGTCGCGGTCAGCAGCGTGGCTTGGGAGTCTTCGTGGGTTTGCTGGCTGATGGCGTCGATCTTCACCAGTTGCGCGTTGCGCGTGGCGGTGGTCTGCGCCGACTTGAGGCTGGCGCGCGCCTTGCTCAACGTGGCCTCGGCCTGGGTCAGCGCTGCCTTATAGGGCGCGGCATCCAGCTGGTACAGCGCTTGCCCGGCCTTGACCTCGGCGCCTTCGACAAACAGGCGCTGCTGCACGATGCCGCCGACCTGCGGGCGGATCTCGGCGACCATAAAGGCCTGGGTGCGCCCGGCCAGTTCCGTGGTCAGCACCTGGGCTTTCGGTTGTACGGTAAGCACCGTGACCTCTGGCGTGACAGCCTGCGGCGCCGGGTCGCCGGCCGAACAGCCGCCGAGCACCGCAAGAATAATCAGGGAAAGGACAACGGCGGCGGTTACCAGGTATTTGGCGAAGAATTTGGTCGACATATCTGCCTCTGCAAGACGGGGTGGCGCAAGCCTTACCCTTATGCTGCGAGGCAAATGTGCAGGAAAATTGAAGATTGCCCGCCCGGGTTGAATCTTTCGCGCCTGGGGGCCTAAATGGGCGGGTGTCTTTTTAACCACGGCCCTGTGTGCATGAAGCTGAGTATCTCCACCAAGTTGTTTATTGCGGTGCTGGCCGGTGTGCTGCTGGTCATCCTCAGCATGGGCGTGGCCACCAGTTGGAGTTTTGGTCGCGGCTTCCTTGGCTATATCAATGAGCAGGCGCTGGAGCGCATGGCCCCGGTGGTACCGCGCCTGGCGGCCGCCTACGAGCGTGAGGGTGGTTGGGAGTTCTTTCGCAACCAGCCAGACCGCTGGTTTGAAGTGATGCGCCCCGAGCCGGGTGAAAAGCAGGCGGTGCGCGACTTGAAGACGCCGCAGATCTCCGACCTGACCGGCGCCCTGTTCCGCATCGCCCTGCTGGATCAAGACAAAAAACGCGTGACCGGCTACCCCGCCATTGGCGACGACGCCCTGGCCCTGCCGATTGTGGTGGCCGGTGAAACCGTCGGCTGGCTCGCCGTGACGCCGTTCCAGAGCGTCACCGAAGCCGGCGGCGAGCGTTTCCAGCAATACCAGTTTCGTACCAGCCTGGTGATGGGCCTGTTCTCGCTGCTGATGGCGATGCTGATTGCCTGGTGGATCGCCCGCACGTTGCTGGAGCCGGTCAAGCGCGTGGCTGCCGCCACCCACCGCCTGGCCAGCGGTGACTACAGCAGCCGCGTCGCGGTGGCGTCTGACGATGAAGTCGGCCAGTTGGCCCGCGACTTCAACCAATTGGCCTACACCCTGGAGCGCAACGAACAGATGCGCCGCGAGTTCATGGCCGATGTCTCCCACGAACTGCGCACGCCGCTGTCGGTGCTGCGGGGCGAGTTGGAAGCGATTGAGGACGGTGTGCGCAGCCTGGACCAGAACGCGATGAAATCGCTGCAAGGCGAAGTCAGCATGCTGAGCAAGTTGGTGGATGACCTGTATGAGTTGTCGCTGGCGGACGTCGGCGCCCTGACCTATCGCAAGGCGCCGTGCGGGCTCAACGGGTTGCTGGAACACAGCGTGGCCATGTTCCAGGAACGCCTCAATGCCCGACGGTTGCGCGTGGAGTTGGCGCTGCCGAGCCAGCCGCTGGAGTTGGTGGCGGACGCTGATCGTTTGCAGCAGTTGTTTTCCAACCTGCTGGAGAACGCCGTGCGCTATACCGACCCAGGCGGCGTGGTGCGGATCAGTGCCGCCGTTGAGCGCGATGAGGTGCGCATCGAATTCATGGACTCCGGCCCCGGCGTCTCGGCCAGTCAGCTGCCGCGTCTGTTCGAGCGCTTCTACCGGGGTGAATCCTCGCGCAACCGCGAAAGCGGCGGCGCCGGGTTGGGGTTGGCGATCTGTCGCAGCATCGCCCTCGCCCACGGCGGCAGCCTCAGCGCCGACCACTCGCCCCTCGGCGGCCTATGGCTGACCCTGCGCCTGCCCCGGAGCGCATAAGCCATGGACATTCTGATCGTCGAAGACGAACCCAAACTCGCCGCCCTGATGCAGGACTACCTGAGCGCCGCCGGCTACACCACGCAGTGCCTGGACAACGGCCTGCAAGTGGTGCCCGCCGTGCGCGCCCACGCGCCGAAACTGATCCTGCTCGACCTGATGCTGCCCGGCCGCGACGGCATCCAGCTGTGCCAGGACCTGCGGGGGTTCAGCGCGGTGCCGATCATCATGATCACCGCCCGCGTGGAGGAAGTCGATCGCCTGCTCGGCCTGGAACTGGGGGCCGACGATTACATCTGCAAGCCCTTCAGCCCACGGGAAGTGGTGGCCAGGGTCAAGGCGATCCTGCGCCGTGGCCCGCAACTGCTGACCAATGCCGCAGCCCGCTTGGTGATCGACGAAGCGCAATACCAGGCAACCCTCGATGGCGTGGCCCTGGACCTGACGCCGCTGGAACTGCGCCTGCTCAACACCTTCGCCCGTGCACCGGGGCGGGTGTTCTCCCGCGATCAGTTGCTGGACAACATCTACTCCGACCACCGCGTGGTGACCGACCGCACGGTGGACAGCCATATCCGCAACCTGCGGCGCAAGCTGGAGCAGGTGTGCCCGGGGGAGACGCCGATTGAGTCGTTGTATGGCGTGGGGTATCGCTTCCAACTCTGAGGCCACCCCAGTTCAACTGTGGGACCAGGCCTCTGTGGGAGCTGGCTTTTGTGGGAGCTGGCTTTTGTGGGAGCTGGCTTGCCTGCGATAGCATCGCCTGGGTCTGCCTGATGTACCGAGGTGTCTGCATCGCAGGCAAGCCAGCTCCCACAGTTGACCGTGTTCAATCACAGCATTGGGGTGGTGCTGACAACGCGCAGTGCCAAGCCTTCGTACGCATCCAGGGTGATGGTGAATTCACCCTCCGCCGTCAGGTCACCTTCGACCCGCTCATTGATAATGTCCACCACCGGCCCCGGCGCAATGTCGGGCAAGTGCAGGGTTTCAGTGATCGGCGTCGCGCCAAAGTTCAGCGCGGTGATTTGCGTGCCCTTCCCCGCCGGCAGCTCATGAACCATGATCAGCAGCCCAGGGTTTTGCACATCCGGCACGAGGATCTGGCGGCTCGCCGCGATGTCGTAGGCTCGGCGGACCGCGAGGATTTTTTGCAGCTGTGAGGCAAAGGATTCGGGGTCCTGCAATTGGCTGTTGAGGCTGCCATACAGGCTTTGCGCGCGCGGCATCTGCCCGGCGGACAGTTCGGCGCCGGGGTTGAGGTCCACCAGGTCGTAGGCCCCGCGATGAATCCAGCGTGTGTCACCATCGCCCATCAAATGCGCCACGCTATCCGCCGCCAAAGGCAACGCGCCCACCAGGTCCCAGCCGGACAAGGCAAATACCCCCGGCTGCATGGCGTTGTACATCACCAGCAGCAGGTGGATCTGGCGGATCTGCTGGATATCCGCCGAGGTGATCGCTGCCAGGTCGCGAATGCCCAATGCCGCCGTGATGATGCTGGCCGTGGTGCAGGCCACGCCGTTGGTGACGAACTTGAGGTTATACGGCGCCTGCTCGCCCGCCAGGCGCTCGTACATCTGTTCGCGGATGTGCTCGCGCAAGCTGTTGCCGGGAAAGGTCTGGCCCTGATACTGATAGCTGTCATGGGCGTGCAGGGTCCAGAAGTGCACCAGTTCCAGGGTCAGTTCGTCGTGGTTTTGCAGGGCATGGATCAACGAACCGGGGTCGATGCCCAGGCTGTGCATCTGGCGCAGCATCAGGCGCAGGAATTCGGTGTCGCCCATCAGCAAGGCATGCTGGTAGGCCGGGCGTGTGATGAAGTCGTAGGACAGGTCTGCGCCGCCATGGGACATGGCGGCGATGTCGTCCACGGTCAGGTTCAATTCCTGGAAGCTGAAGCCGCCCGCCTTGCGAATCGCCCCGCCCAGCAGTTGGTTGCCGGTGATCGACAGGGGGTGGCTTTCCGACCAGGCCGTGCCGTCCAGCTTGCGTTCCACGCCGAGGAAGCCGTTGGCATCCAGGCGCAGGATCTTCGCACCCATCACATCGATGGCGTGCAAGGCGTCGCCGATGATCATCTGCTGCGCGGCGAAGCTCGGGTCCAGCCAGTTCAGTGAGGGCTGGCCGGCCTTGAAGTAATGCAGGTACACCCAGCGGCGCGGCTTGCCGTCCACGCCGAGGACGACCGGCGTGGCGCTCCAGTCGGTTTCCTTGACGCCGGGCTCGAAGAAAATCACCCGCTGCAACTGGCCGACGATGTAGTGCTTGTCACGCAGGGCATCGACCTGGGGCGGGCTGAGGTTGTGCGCGTCATCGCCCTCGGCGACGTCGGGCAGCAGCGGCCAGTCTTCTTCGCGGATCTCCACCATGTGGTAGAGGCCGGGGTAGTCCTCGTAGGCCATCTCGGCCAGGCGAAAGTCCGCGCCCTTGCCGGTGTGGGACGGGATCACATCGTCGATGATCACCGCATTGTGCGCGGCGGCCATGCGCGTCAATGCCTGCAACTGCGCCTCGGTGCCCAGTTGCGGGTCGATGTCGAAGCTGATGCGGTCGAAGTTGCCGTCGATGGTCGGCGTGTGCTGGGTGCCGCTCAGGCCGCCGGACTTTTTCAGCGGGCCGTTGTGGATGCCCTGGATGCCGATCTTCGACAAGGCCTGCCACAGGCTTTCATCGCCAAGGGCTTCCAGTACCGTACCGCCGTCACGGGTGACAATCGACGCCGGGTAGGCGGTAAACCACACCGAAGACAGCGCCGTCGCGTCCCGTGGCCGGGTCTGCGCATAAGGCTGCTGCCACAGGCGCCCTTGCCCGGAATAGAGCCTCGCGCGCTGGCGTGCCGCGTGCAGCATCGACTGTTGCACCAGCCAGTTCACATGATCGTTGTCCGCCGCCGTCATAAGCCCGCTACCTGTCGTGGAGAAACGTTGGGTGTAGACATATGAGGGGTGTGGGGGCGAATCGTTGCATTGGGGGTGGGTCTGGGGTTGGGATGTTGTCTGGGCTGGCGCTATCGCAGGCAAGCCAGCTCCCACATTTTGAACCTGTTCGCAGCCCCCTGTGGGAGCTGGCTTGCCTGCGATAGCGGTGGTACTGCCAACCACCCAGCTACTTGACCAACCGCTTCTCCTTGGAAGGCCGATACCCAAAGTACGAGCTATAGCACTTGCTGAAATGACTCGGCGACACAAACCCGCACGCCACCAGCACTTCCACCTGGGACAGTTCGGTGTGCTGCAACAACCGCCGCGCTTCGGTCACGCGCAGTTCCATGTAGTAGCGTTGCGGCGTGGTGCCCAGTTGTTCCTTGAACAGTCGCTCAAGCTGACGGCGCGAGCGGCCGGCGTAGACGGCCAACTGGTCCAGTTCCAGGGGTTCTTCAAGGTTGGCATCCATCAGCTTGACCACTTCGCGCAACGGCGCGCTGACGCTGACGTTTTCCGTCGGTTTGATACGCCGGTAACGCGATTCTTCAAACGCGAGGATGTCTTCGATGCCTTCGACCAGGGCTTTGCCGTGCAGGCTCTTGATCCAGTCCAGGGCCATATGAAACGCCCCGGAGGGGCTGGACGCCGTGAGCCGGTCGCGATCGATCACAAAGGGCTCGCTGGTGACGTGGGCCGCCTTGGACACCTCCGCCAAGGCCGGGCGGTGTTCGGGGTGGATCGCGCAGTGGTAGCCCTGGAGCAAGCCGGCACGGCCGAGGAACCACGAGCCATTCCACAACCCCGCCAGGCCCACGCCTTGTTCGGCAGCAACCCGCAGGAGTTGCACAAAGTCGTCGCCCGCCTTGAGTTCGGTGCGAAAGCCCCCGCAAATCACCAGCAGTTCCAGCTCGTGCAACGCCGCGACGTCGAGGCGCGCATCCGGGCGGATCACCAGGCCGAGGTCGCTGATCACTTCGCCATCGTCCCAACCAAAGGTGCGCGTGGCAAACAGATCCGGGCGCAGCAGGTTGGCGGTGACCAGGGTGTCGAGGGTCTGGGTGAATGCGGGCAGGGAGAAGTGTTCAAGCAACACAAAGCCGACGCGGGTGACCGGCGACGGCTGTTGCGGGTTGTCATTCAGGTAGCGCAGGTTCTTGCCTTTCATGCCACCGCTGAACTGGCGTCTTTCCATCGAGGGGTTGCCCACTTTATTGTTGTTGGTGCAGTGGGCGCCATCTTAGAGGATTGGCGCACCAAATCGGCGAAATCGCGGCATCCAATGATCGAGGATCTGCGCGGACGCCAGGATATGGTGCGCGCGACCGATCAGCAATCGGCGCGGCACGAAGCCGATGTAGCGCGAATCGGCGCTGTTGTCACGGTTGTCGCCGAGCATGAAGTAGCTGTCGGCAGGCACGACCAGCGGGCCGAAGTCGCGGCGCGCGCGTACCTGGGGCATGAACTGGATGCTGCGCCGACTGTTGCTCGCCAGCTCGGTCAGCTGGATCCCGGCGATGGACTGATCAGGCGAGATGCGCTCGCTGATGGCCTGCGCATCGAGGTAGGTGGCCGGCTCGCCGTTGATCCACAGCACCTCGTTTTTCATTTGCAGGGTGTCGCCGGGGATGCCGACGATGCGCTTGATCAGGCGCACGCCGTCCTTGGGTGAGGTGAAAGTAACCACGTCGCCCCGTTGCGGGTTTTCCAGCGCGACTACCGAGATGTCGGTCAGCGGCAGCTTGAGGTCGTAGGCGACGCGATTGACCAGCACCACATCGCCCTCCACCAGCGTCGGGCGCATGGAGCCGGAGGGGATGGGGTTCCAATCGGCCAGGGAGGTGCGGAAGATGCCGAAGCACAGCCAGAAAATAATGGCGTAACGGTATTTGCTCAACAGACGTCGCATACATCCTCGCACGGGCACGGTAACGGTCACTATCGAGCGTAAAGATTACAGGTTGGCGGGCGCATAAACACCGGGATGTGGGCTGAGCTTGAAAAATCCGCCACCCTGCACAGGCTGGAGCCAGGCGCCTGAACGTGCATCTGATACGGTTTTTTCTTTTGCATCTGCCTCTGTATCGAAAACTGCCCCGGGCGGACAATACGCCCACTCCCGACACCCTTGTCGAGTGCACCAGGACACTTCCTGGCGCCCCCTTCCCTTCGGAGGCCTTATGACCAAGATGGCAATTTTCCTGTTCGGCTTTTTAGTGCTGACCATCGGCATCGGCCTGCTGGCGACCATTTCGCCGGTGTAACGCGGTCAGCTGGCAAACAACATCGGGTACAACGACAGCACCAGCAAGCCCGCCATTGACCCGTTGAACACCCGCAACCAGCGCGGCTCGCGCAACACATTGCGCAGGCCGCTGCCACAGCCCACCCAGACACACACGCTGGGCAAGTTGACCACGGCAAACACCAAGGCGATCACCAACACGTTGGTGACATAACCCTCGGCCGGCGTATAGGTAGTGATTGCCCCCAGCGCCATGATCCACGCCTTGGGGTTGACCCACTGAAACGCCGCCGCGCCGAGGAAGGTCATTGGCTTGCCGTGGGCATCACTGCTCTCGGACATGCCGGCGGACGTCGCAATCTTCCACGCCAGGTACAGCAGATACGCCGCGCCCACATAACGCAACACCGTGTAGGCCCAAGGGAACACCTTGAACACCTCGCCCAACCCCAGGCCGACCGCAATCACCAACAGCATGAAACCGATGCTGATCCCCAGTGCATGGGGCATCGAGCGACGAAACCCAAAGTTCACCCCCGACGCCAGCAGCATGGTGTTATTGGGCCCCGGGGTGATCGAAGACACGAAAGCGAACAGCACAAAGGCTGAGAGCAGGCTGGTAGACATGAACATGGCGCAGCATCCAGACGGTGGTGACAGGCCTGTGACAGTAGAGGTTTAGCGGGCCGACCGCCCCGTACAGCTAGGGGTGGATCGGGGAATACACTTTCGCCGCACAAAAAAGGGAGCAAACCGCAACGGCTTGCTCCCCGGATGCACGACTTAGCGCTGGCCACCGCCACCGCCTGGACCACCACCGTGGCCGCCGCCTTGTCCGTGCCCACCACCACCACCACCACCACCACCACCACCACCACCTGGTGGTGGCATGAACATCCAGCAACCCGAAAGGGTGGACAACAGCGCGACCACGACGGCCGCCTTGGTCAAGTCACTCAACTTCATGAAAACACTCTCTGCTTGGCAATATTTGTTTCGCGAGAGATAGGACAAGCGAAAGCCGACGGCGTCACGGCTATCATGTAACGTGTTGGTAGGCTTTGTATTTTTAAACTTACAACGCGCTGCGAACCAAGCGTTTGCACACAGCGCTATCGGGGTTTGAAACATGATGATCGTTCGATGTGTCACCTTGGTTGCCCTGCTCGGCCTATCGCCCCTGACGATGGCTGAGCCCGCTATTGCAGTGGGCTTCTCCCCGGAAGGCTCGGCGCGGACCTTGGTCCTGGAGACCATCGGCAGTGCGCGGCACAGCATCCAGATGCTTGCCTACGCCTTTCAAGCGCCCGACATCACACGGGCGTTGGTCGAGGCGCAAAAGCGTGGGGTGAAGGTGCGTGTGGTCATCGACAAGAAACGCAACCTTGGTAAGGCAAGCACCACCGCTATGGATTTTGTCAGCCGCAACGGCGTGGAGCTGCGCACCAGTGACCACTTTCACCTGCAGCACGACAAGGTGATTATCGTTGATGGCAGCACCGTGCAAACGGGGTCATTCAATTATGCGACGTCTGCGGAGACGGCGAATTCGGAGAATGTGTTGGTGATCAAGGGGGCGCCGGAGATAGCTCGGCGGTATGTGGATCATTGGCAGTCGCGGTGGGAGCTTGGGGTGGGGTATACGGCGCGCTGAGGAACTGGCCGAGGTCGGATTCGAACCGGCTCATGGGGACTTGCAACCCTAACAGACTGAACACCACACCCGAATCAGCCCCCCCGGCAGTCCCACTGACGGCACGAGTAAGCCCTGGCACATAATTGTCGTGGTATCCTCGCGCGAATAAAGTCGTACATTTACGATACATTCGAGAGGCAAAGGAACCGTGCCGGAACAAAGAAAACAGGTCGGCAACACCATTGACGCGTCAGGAAAAAATGCAACCACCGTAGAAAGACTTGAGTCACTTACATTCTTGCGCTTTATTGCAGCGCTCGTGGTGGTTATATTCCATTACGGATCAGACACTTTCTTCTATACGAACTTGCCAACCATACTGAATTGCGGGCCGATCATGGTCACTTTCTTTTTTGTCCTGTCCGGCTTTGTGCTGGCCATATCCAATACAAAAAAGACTATCTCCGCCTCACAGTTTTATGTGAACAGAGTGGCAAGAATCCTGCCAATCTATTTAATCGCTCTGTTGGCTTTCATGGTAATGACAAGAAGCTCTTTCAACGGGACATTCTTGTTGTCTGCCACCCTTATCCAATCGTGGTTCCCGACTAAAGCCACCACCTTGAATTACCCGGGATGGTCCGTTTCAGTAGAAATGTTTTTTTACGCCATTTGCCCACTGCTGCTTTTTCTAAGCAGCGCCAAGAAAAAATCGAGTCTCGGCTTATGGCTTGCCTGCGCCGTACTTCTCTGGATTGCCAGCCAGGTCATACTCAGCTACTACAGTCGTACCAGCCACCATCAAGGCGCCGGCACCCTCTCGCACGCCTTGATTAACTATTTCCCGCCTTCACACCTGTGCAGTTTCGTCCTGGGCTTTACCGCTGGGCTCTTTTTCAAGGCCGGCGTATGGCGCCAGGTAATCGGTGAAAAGACAGCACTTCTTCTCAGCCTTTTGCTATTCGCCATCATTGGCAAAGTCATTGACTACGGCCCCAACATAGACGCTGCAATAGGCGAGCATTTAGCGTATGCGAGCAGCTTCACCGCGATTCTATTCACGCCTGCGATCTATTTATGTGCAATCGCAAATAACCTGCTTAAAAAAATAGCATGTATGCCGGCACTCGTAATACTCGGGGAGTCCAGCTACTCGCTTTACATCCTGCAAGCACCGGCCCATCTTGCTTTTCAGAGAACCCCTTCCCAGTATATTTTTGAGTCCAGCACTGTTAACTTTTCCATCTTCGTCGTGATGCTGGTGTTGCTGTCTATCGCCTCGTACTTCCTGATTGAAAAGACAGTTTCAAAAATTATAAAAACCGCTTACACAAAACGCATTATGCGAGCGCCCACAGAGGCTGAAGTTGCGGTGTAAACATACCCATCAAATCGCGGACAATAAAAAACCCCGTAGACGTTAATCTACGGGGTTTTCAAGAGTGGAGGCCGAGGTCGGAATCGAACCGGCGTAGGTGGATTTGCAATCCATCGGTTTTCTATTATTTATCAGCAAGTTGCATAAAAATAGATTCCGCACCTCCGATTTTTTAGCGTCCTCCAGGCCCAATGATTTCAAGGGGTAAGAAATCAGTTGCGGAACTGCTTTTCGCATCTCCCCCAGGGATCTATCGAACGCTGATATCTTCGTGCAGCAGCGCGACACTTGAACACGGTCGCCATCAGTGTCATCGTATTCGCTAGCTGAGTCATAGGTACAACTAGCACGCCATAATAATGCAATCAAATACAAGAAACTACAATCAACCAAGGAAAGCTATAATGATAGATAGGAATGACGTTCTTGATAAAGCAATAGCCATCGAAAGCTTAATGTCGATACTTATCACACTTAAATTTTTCCCCCTCCACGGTGCTAAAATAGACTTCCTCGAAATAATGATGAACGACGAATCGGCTACCACCAACTACAAAAGAAGCGTCCTAATGAAGTGCTACCCAGAAGCCAAGGGCATTGACGAGGCTATCAGGAGCGTATTTTACATAAGAAATGTTTTTGCACACTCTGGCGGTTTAGTTTTCCACCCAATAGATGGCTCTTCTCCGATAAACTTAGACCCTAGAAAACCAGGCCAAGACATTGATTTAGAAGGAAAACTAAAAAAATTCAATAGAGACTATGCAGTGGTTAACGCCCGACTTTTCGAAATATTACAAACCACCCGAATCATAATTGAGTAAGTATGACTAGCAATTAAAATTCAACTCACACACCTCGCTAACGCTTACTGCTTTCACTTAGCGACTGATATGAACGCTCGCAGGCTAACCCAGCTATTCGGGCTCTGTCATACGCAACTGCCAACTCCCCCGCTCTTTTGTCAGCCCGCTGGAACAATTCGGAGAGCACCATTGCGGCGCGTGTGGCTGACGCGCCTCGCTGGGCAGCTCCGGTATCGCCGCAGGCAGCGGCGGCAAACTTACCGGCTTCGACGTGCAGCCGGTCGCCAGCAGCATCAGCGGTGCCAGCATCCACAGCGGCAGCCTTAGTCTGTTCTCGCGCATCGCTTGCTTCCTTGTTCACTGCCGACTGGCGGCGCTGTTCTTCTTGTCGAGCCTCGTCGCCAGCCTTCGTGATGGCTAACGCCTGAGCCTCTCCGATTTTTGCCAGTTGCTCGCCGTATCGATAGTCCTGCACTTGCCAGGTACCAGCGGCGGTTACGGCAATGGCCAGCAGAATCCGCCAGGGCGTCATGCGGCACCCAGGAACATCACCCGCTCAGCCGCCCGACGCTTGGTCAGGCCTGCCAGAACCTGGCCTCCCGCCTTGTTCCAACGGGGGAACTGCTCGGCCGCGCCAGGATAGTCACCGGCATTGAGCAGCTTAAGCAGCGTCGAAGTCCCCAGGTTGGCCGCTCCCAGGTTGTAGGTGAAGCTCATCAATGCGTCCCACTGGCCCTGGTTGATCGCCACCTTCAGCCTGCTACTGGGATACACCTACCGGCCGGGTGTTCAGCCTTCGCAGCACGGATGACGGTATGGACGTTTCTGAGATCGCGAAACAGTACGGCGGTGGCGGGCACCGCAATGCAGCGGGATTTCGAGTTTCGCTAGACCACGAACTCGCAGGCGGCGGCGCGCTAGATACGCGACTGATCGATTTTTTGAACACTAAGGGCGATCTCTGGGGCGAATTTGAGAGCAGCACCATTACGTTCCCTCATGACGCCAACCCCAATGGATACACACACCTCCGCGAAGCTCTGCGCGAAGCCTCTGCACAAGAAGACCTGCGCCGGCAACGGGAGCTTTATGGTGAGGATGCAGCATGAGCGACCTACTCAAATCTGCGGCGATGGCTGCCGGCGGTATTGAATGGCGCTGGTGGAGCAGCAACTCGGTGCTTCGCCTGACCAGCAACCATAACCGAGGCTTACGAGACGGTGACGTACTGAGCGCTATCAAAAGCATAGATGGCACTCCCCTTCTTGCTATCGACAAGCCCTATCGCGACTTCATAGAGGCAGCCACACCCGCCGCTATCCTGGCCCTAGTCGCCGAAAACGAGCGCCTCCGAGGACTCAAGCCGGCGTTACCGCCGCGCCCGCCTGATGGGTTTGGACTTCCTCGATACGGCCTGCGCTGGAATGGGCCAGGTCTCCCGCTCGCCGTTCAGATGGACGATGGCTACTGGACGCCCTGGCATCTAGCCGAGCAGGCAGCACTGGGCGCGGAGGCACGATGATGGAATTCCAAAGCGAAACCCTGGCCGACGAAGAGCTGGCCACCATCACCGGCTATCAAATCCCCTCCAAGCAAATCCAGTGGCTGACCAACAATCGCTGGGAATTTGTTCTGACTGGCGCACGCCGCCCAATCGTGGGGCGCGTGTACGCCCGAATGAAACTGGCAGGTGTAAAACCATCAGCCGTTAACCCGGTCGCCGAATCCTGGTCGCTCGACCTGGCAAACGTGAGCTGATCAATGAGCCAGAAAACCACAGCCGGCCGGGATCTGCCGCCGCGCATGATTCAACGATGCCGTAAACGCAAGAGCGGAAAGATCTGGATCGGGTACTACTACGACGGCAGGGACGCCGAAGGTAACCGTAAAGAGATCCCCTTGGGCAGCGACCTAGACGATGCGAAAGTTGAATGGGCCCATTTGGAGCGCAAGGCCGTACCGTCTCCCGCGCACCTCATGGACCGACTGTTCGAAGAATATGAAAAAAAGGTGATGCCCAAGCTCACCAAGGGGACGCAGGACGACTATCAGAAAGGTCTCCGGCAGCTGAAAAAGGCGTTCACCGGCGCCCCACTCGACGCAATGACGCCACAGGTTATTGCCCAATACCGGGACGCCAGGAAGGCCAAAGTACGTGCCAACCGAGAGATCGCGCTTCTATCAACGATGTTCACGTTCGCCCGGGAATGGGGCCTCACGGACAGGGCAAACCCTTGCTTCGGCCTGCGCCGCAACAAGGAAACCCCAAGGGACTACTACGCAGGCGAGATCGTTTGGAATGCAGTCTATGATCAGGCGCCCCAGGAACTCAAAGACGCCATGGATCTGGCCTATCTGACCGGCCAGCGTCCCGCCGACGTACTCAAGGTGGCCACCACTGATTTAAACGCCGGTTTCCTGATGGTTAAACAGGGGAAAACTTCGAAGAAACTACGTCTACGGCTGGAGGATGAAGGTGTGCAATCCGGGCTCAGTACCTTCATTGATGACCTCCAAGAGCGGCGTGCGATCAAGGGTATTAAAACATCGAGGCTCATTACCAACACTTCCGGCCTGCGGATGAGCCAGCAAATGCTGCGCAACCGATGGGATGAAGCTCGCGAGAACGCGGCAATCAAGGCGGGCGCCGACGGCGACTCTGCCCTGGCCGCACTGATCCGCCAATTCCAGTTCAAGGACATCCGGCCGAAAGCCGCCAGTGAGATCGAACTGGGGCATGCCAGCCGGTTACTTGGCCACTCCACCGAGGAGATGACCAAGAAAGTCTACCGACGCGTGGGCGAGATTGTTAAGCCGACTAAGTGAAAGAAATTTACCGCTTAGCCCGAGATAAGTTCGGGCTAAACAAAACGTCAATTCACCCAGATAGACAAATCCCCAAACTCAGATCCCACTTCCCGCTTAACGCTAGCGTGACCGATAGCCAGACCGACACTAGTCAAGGTGAAATTTGTCATTCTCGACTCATTCCAGCATGAAAAAACGGGACCCAAGTACGGACGTAACCCAACACACTTTTCACGCACCTCATCTTCACTCATTAGCCCAGCATTAAATAAACGTAAAATCTTGTCCCTATCCTCTTGGCCTATATAGTACCGATCAAAAATATCAAAAAGAGCCGTACGAGAAATAAATTTAACTTGAAACTTTTCAGAATCATTTAAACATCTTATCAAAAATACCTCCCGCAACTTCCACGACAATTCCTCAGCATCAACTTCAGAACTATCAACCCCCTTTGAAAAGAGGCCTTGGTAACTCCCGAGCAATAATGTCTCAAGAGTAGCCGCCATCATTTGCTCACTACCACACCCAGTAAACTGGAGATGTTGAAAGCTAGAAGGCTTTTTAGAAATCTTACTTACAAACGGCATGACGTGTGTGTCGAGGTAGTTACCCAAAAGTGCATCACTTACGACATCGTAACTTTGCACATACCGAAATAAAAAAACAATTGCGAGATTCGCAAGATGCGAATCGGTCAACTTAGGTACGACATTCAATGACTCATTCAGGACAATTTGAAGAATATTTCGCTCATCCTGCTTACTTCGATCAACTAACAGATCAACTAGCAAATCACCCAACTGTCGATCACCGGTTCTACCGTACTCCTTTTGAACAGTGAGCAACGCATGTTGAAAATCTGGATCTTTCGCTTTTTTCAATCCTTCCGGATTCTCTTTTTCAAGCCTTGAAATCACCTCAACTGTAATTTGCTCAACACGGGCGCTCATCGTGTCCCTGGCATCTCCGCTTAGTTCACGGAATGTCGCCACAGCAACCTCTCGGGCGATCGCTATGGCCTCAATAGCGGAAAGCCCAATTGTAATATTCCCCCCCGCCTGAAGCGCCAAAGCACCTTGCGCAGCATCCTGGTTCTGGTCCTTATTAAGCATCCTTGCATGCTCCAGTCGTAATATCTCCAACTTTAATATCACCACCTGCCTGAACAGCAACCCCACCCGCTCCAACGGATTGCGACTGACTAGGTTTATTGGCTGAATTCCGCTTACTGATCCAGATACCTATTAGGGCGGAAAGAGACGTGAGTACTGCAAGTCCCGGCTCGTAGCCGGGTTCAACGTACAACCAAACGCTGGATACGATCAAAACTAAAAAAGCCAAAATTTTAACGAGCACGATTCACTCCTTGAGTTTTCACGAAACCCAAAAGGCTACAGATTGGGCTGCACGATTTTACAGCGGTGCTGACCTGATACATTTTTTTGAAATCCGATCTCGCTCCGCAGAGCGTTTTGACAGATCTTGATACCATAAATCAGTCGATTCGTGAGTCACATGCGGAACACATTACAAAAAATGCGGAACACTTCTTAAATCGCAGGCAATAAAAAACCCCGTAGACCATTGATCTACGGGGCTTTAAGAGTGGAGGCCGAGGTCGGAATCGAACCGGCGTAGGTGGATTTGCAATCCACTGCATAACCATTTTGCTACTCGGCCTCAAACGATCAATGCCCCAGTCACTGGCACTCACCGCATGCAAACTTGAGTGGGCTAATGAAGCCTGCCTCTACTCTAACTCATTGAATACAATGAGGTTTTTAATGCTTCGTTGCGTTCGATGGGCGCCATTATGTACGTATTTGCCAAAGCGTGCAACCCCGTGATTTCAAAAATATTTCGCAGCGCTTTCAAGGGGTTGCGCACCTGCCCTACTCCTTGATCCGTAGCTGCTGGTATTGCGGGTCGGCCTTGATCTGGGCGTCGGTGAACGGCAGCGGGCTGAGTTTTTTCTCGGAGAAGGCCTGGGTCTGGTCCTTGGCATGTTTGGACGCTGGGTCGCTGGACAGGGAGAACGCCAGCAAGCCTTGGGCCTGGGGGCCGTTGTCGTCGAAGGTGACGATTTGCAGGTAGCTGCTGCCGCTGACCACTTCGCGTTTGCCGTCGGCGCGCGGGACGGTTTGCATGGCGTTGTAGATGCCCAGGGCCTGCGGGCCGCCGTGGATCGGGGTTTGGCCGCTGACCTGGATATCGCCCCAACGGCTGTTGGCGGTCAGGCCCAACTTATTGACATCCGCCACCGAAGCAAGCATCGCCTCGCGCAGGGCCGTGGCGACTGGTTCACGGTCGATGGCCAGGCCGCGTGGCGTGGTCAGCGGCTGTGCCGGGTCGAAGGCTACGCGCCAGGCGTCGGGGATCTGCTGCAGGTGCTCCATCAGGTTGATGAAGTGCACCAGGCCCAGGCCGCTGTCGAGGTTGGCGCGCTGGTCCCAGGTTTTCAGGCTGGTGCACAGCGGTTGCAGCGCAGCCGCGTCGGCGCCCAGGTGTTTGGCGCAGAACGCCAGCAGGTCCGGCATGACCAGCCCTGCGAGGTACACCTCGTTGTCCATCACCATATGTTGCAGGTCGGTGACGCTGATCGGCTTGCTTTCCAGGGATTGCAGGCGTTGCACGGCGAAGCGTGCACGGGGGCCCAGGCCGATGTGGTCCTGGCTGATGACCGGCGAGAAACCGGTCAGCGGCGCCTTGGGGTTGGCCAGCCACGCCGAGTCGTTGGAATGCTGCACGTAGTCGCTGCGCTCCAGTTGCGGCAGTTGATCGGCGGCGAAGATGCCGGCCTGGGCCGCGCGCGGGTCGATGTCCCAGGCGCAGGCGCTGTGGGCGCCGTCGAGTACGATCAGTTGCAGCCCGGCGCGCGGGTCGCTGCATTGCGCGAGCTTGGCCTGGCTGACGTTCGGCACCACCGACAGGTTCATGTACAGGCTCTGGCCCTGGTCGTCGGCGGCCAGGGTATTGACCCACGGGATGCCTTGCAGGGTATGCACCGAGGTTTGCAGCTCCTTGAGGCTGGCGGCGCGGTTCATCGCGTACCACTGCTGTAACACGCGGTCGTTGCCGAGGTTGGCGTCGCGCAGGCTGAAGGCGTAGTGATTGTCCCAGTCCAGTTTGCCGGGCCATTGCACCACTGGGCCGAATTGGGAGCTGTAGAGCGTCTGGGACAAGGCCTTGAGGCTGCCGTCGGGCTGTTTGGCCTGGACGGTTACCGTGGTTTTGTCCAGCGGGAGGGATTTGCCGTCCAGCAGGTAGCGCGTGGAATCCTTGGGGTCCAGGGTCAGGCGATACAGGGTGAAATGCTTGGACGTATCGACCGTATGGGTCCAGGCCACATGTTGGTTGAAGCCGATGTTGATCACCGGCAAGCCCGGCAGTGCCGCACCCATCACATCCAACTGGCCGGGAATGGTCAGGTGCATCTCATAAAAGCGCATGCCACCGACCCACGGGAAATGCGGGTTGGCCAACAACATGCCACGGCCGTTGAACGAGCGGTCACGCCCTACCGCCACCGCGTTGCTGCCACGGTCCAGGGCAAAGCGCTGTTGATTGGCCGCTGCCACCTCGAAGCGCCGGGCGCTGGCCTGTACACCAGCAGTAACGCCAGGCGGCGTTGCACCCGCCAGCGCTTCGGCGAATTGACCTACACCGCCTTCGACGAGCAAGCGGCGGGTCAGCTTGACCACGTCCCCGGGCGTGATCGACCGCACCCACGCCCCTTGGCACTGTGCCGGCGTGCCGTGGTCTTTCAGATAACGGTTGAAACCCGCCACGTAGCCTTCCACGCGCTGCTGGATCTGCGGCGTTTGCGCGTTCCAGAAGGTCGCGACCGCCTGCGGCGTATTCAACCAGGTGAAAAACACGTCACTGGCCAGGTTGTTGCGCTCTTCCAGCGTGGCCTGCTCGGGGCCAAAGAAGCGTGAACGCTCACCACTCACCGTCACCACTTCGTTGGCCAGCAGGCACATATTGTCCTGGGCATACGCATAGCCGATGCCGTAGCCCAGGCCACGCTCATCGTTGGCGCGGATATGGGGCACGCCAAATCCGGTGCGCTGGATCTGCGCCGACGCCAGCGTTACCGGCTCCCGTGCCGATGCGCCCAGGCTCAACCCCAGCAACACACCCGCCACACACACCCTGGACAACCCGTTGGAAATAATCACGCCGACTCCACAGTCAAATTGAACACCCTCGCAAGGGGTAGCTACCCCACCGTAAGGACGCAATTGACCGGGAACAATTTAGGCAGGCAAAGGCGTTATCGCCGTGACAAAACCGATACTGACGAAATTTACACATCTAAAACTTCATGATTTCGGCTGCTCGTTCGTCTTATTAACTAAGAGCGCTCATTTTCCTGATCAGGCTCTGATAAGGAGTTTTATTGCATGTACAACTCGCAACTGCCCACGGATGGACATTCACCCGCCGCCGAGGCCGCGTTTGGCAACGGCGGCCACGCCTTTGGCAAGGCGCCGGAACAGCAAGGCAACCAACGGATTCGCCATTTGCTCAAGTATTTTGGCCTGCGCACCAGCCTGATCCGGCTGAAGGTCATCGACGCCCTGCTCACCGCTGCCGACAACCAGCGCACCCTCGGGGTTCGCGGCGTGCACAGCCATTTGCTGGAACTGGGCATTCCGTTGTCGTTTCTCAGCGTGCGTGAAGTGCTCAAGCGCCTGTGCAGCGAGGGCGTGATCACCCTCAATGCCGATAAAAGCTACAGCCTCCATGCGGAGGCTGCCAAAGTACTCGAAGGCCGCGCCTGACTCAGAGGTTGGGCTTGACCTTGCGACGCATGATGCCGTTGATCACCACCACGATCACGGCGACGGAAATCGCGATGTACTGGAAGGTTTTCTCGCTGATGGCCCCGATGTTCTGCAGGTACGACAGGCCAAACATCGTCGCCAGTACCGTGAGGGCGATCAGAATCGAATATTTCAAACGTTGCTTTTGAGTCATGACGGTTCCTGAATCTTGAGAATGTAGCCGCTGTGTATCGCCAAACAGGCCGCGCGCATGCCCATTGAGGGGGATGAGCCGGGTTCGGCAGCGTCTCATGTTACAGGCGATGACACGCTTTGGCTTGTCTGAAGCCTGAATGCCTCTGGTGGTTGACGACTTGTCATCATGGCTCCGGTCATCCCACATCGGGATACTGACTTGTTTTCTCACGCTTCGAGAAGGAACCACTGACACTGATTCCTGCACCCAAACTGAGCGCACAACGCTCCAGCGTTGTTCTTCCTACGCGCCAGGTGCACTTCAGTGAGATGAATAATGACAACGCCTCTCAGCCACCAACCGCCCCTTCCCCACCTACCTCCACCGCCGCTCCTGACCGAAGCGCTGCAAAAAAACACGGAGCCTGCGTCCACCGCAGAAACGTCGGAACCCGATACCCGCCAGGCGCTGAACACCGCCTTGGCCGACCATCGCGACCTGCAGACCTTGGCAAAGGTGCTCGCGACCACCGTTGCGGCACTGCCCGAGAACGCAGAACCATCCGCCGTGAGCACGGCGCTGCAAGAAAATCGAATGCCTGTCGACCCCACCTCGTCATTCCAGCGTGACCAGAGGTTTCTGCAACAGACCGCCAGTCTTGAAGCGTTCATCAAGGACCGGGATTTCACAGTGCCACTTACCGTCGCCGACCTGAAAGAGCTGGCCGAGACTGTGGCGGAGGACGCAATCAGCCACCCGCTGGGGAATTTCGCCGGGGCCTTGTCATGGCCCGTCCCCCTGAGCGTTGACGACCAACGCGAGGTATTCAATGTCGTGGCGTGCAACAGCACCGGCCTGGAAGGCTTGCCCCTGGAAAAGCCCCAGTGGGGTGCGCTGGACTACCTGGTCGGCGCGCTCAAGCTGTCGGCCTCCGACTTGCAGGACCCGATCAACGCCCTGGAAAAACTCCTCGACTCGCCCCAGGCGCAGGCGCTGGGGGCGGCGATCCAGCGCAAGGTCAAGGGCATCGCCACCAGCAGCAGCGTCAACGACTACGTGTTGACGGCGATCCACCTGGGGCTCGACCCCGACGCCATTGAGCAACCTATCCGCAACCATGTCGCCGGTTTTGATCTGGCCAGCGATGCCTACTGGGGCAAGCCACCCTCCGCAGTCGTCAGCGCCCTGGCGAGCCATCTGATTGCCCGTGGCAGGACATCCAAGGATACCGCCGAACTGGCCGCCCACCTGCTGCTGGCGCGGGTTGCGCCACAGTTTCTGCTCAAAGATATACCCGCCGGAGTCGATGTCGGGACCACCGCGTGGGCGAATCTGTGCCTGGCAGTCGCCAGGATCGAGGCCGAGGAGCCTGGCAAGGCCGCCATGATGAGTTTTGCACAGGTCATGCAACTGGCAGACGGCAAACCGCCGGCCAGCGGGTCGGCACAAAAAGGTGTCCTGATCGACTGGGCCATTGCCAATCAGGTTCTGGACAAACGCGCCGATGGGTTTTACCCCGACCAGCAGATCGAGACCGCCCGTAACGCGTTCAACAAGCAGCAAAGTGCGTTGAAGGCGGCGTCGGAGCTGCTCGAAAAACCCATGCCGGATCGAAAGGCAATGGCCTTGGCCTTGTTGAAAAAGCACTTCGGTGAGGGCGTTGATTTCGAGCACAAAGGCTTACGCATCAACTATGGGCCTGAGACCAAAGGCAACCGCTTCAGCGACCCTTACTCGATGCTGGACATCACCATGCAAGGGCTGAAACTCGACGAAGACTGGCACGTCATGCCAGGCAGTAAAATCGACCTCAAAGCCTTTGCTGCGCTGACCCGCAGCGCTGAGTTCAATGTGCCTCGCGCATTCGACGAGGCATTCACCCAGGTCACGCGACACTACAAGGACATCAAGCAAAATCTGGTGATGAACGCCATCACCCATTTGCCTGCCGAAGACAGACACCGACTCAACTACGGTGAGCTCAAGTTCTTCAAGGAAAATACTTACAGGCGGTCCGCCTTTCCGTTCGTCCCGGACAGCCTGTTCCATTCGAGCAAGACGATCCTGGTGCAAGCCGAGTACGAAGGAAAGAAATACGCTTATGCCTTCGACACCGTGCGAGGCACTGCCCGTGAGGTGTCCACTCGTCCGACGGACCGTCAGCCCCAGGATGCCCCGAACGAGATCATCAAGTTCGACGAGTTTTTCCCCGACGACAACAGCCACGCGCTCAAGGAGAACAGAACGTTTTATCGTCGGCCCAACGTGTTCGACAACCCACGCATCCAGCAAGTGGCGACGACCGTGGTCAAAGGGCTGGAGATCGACGGCGCCGCCGTCAAACGCCTGGCCGCGGGCAGGACGACGGCGGAGCAGCGGGCTGACACGCTTGCGTCAGTGGGCGAGTTTTTGCTCGACCTGATCCCCCTGCGTTCGGCCATCGTCAACTGGCGTGATGGCAAGTATAAAGACGCCGCAACGGACCTGGCGCTGGACATCTTTGGTCTGGTGAGCGCAGGCGTGGGTGCTGCGGCAAAAATCGTAAAAACCGTCGGCAAGGCCGGTTCCGCCCTCACCAAAATGCTACACGGCAGCCGGATCATCGGCGCGGCGGCAATCGGCGCATTCAACCCACTGGACGGTACCGGTGACCTGCTGGTGGGCGCAGGCAAACTCGCCGTCAAAGGCTCCAGCGCACTGGGCGCGTCCGTGCAAAAACTACGGGGAATCGCCACGGCCAGTGACTTGGCTGAAGCAAGCAAACGGTTTGACTCGGCGGCGACAGGGACTTTCAAAGTGGGCAGCCACAGTGTCGAAGGCAGTGCGGTCATGCGCGATGGCCATTGGTATGCCTACGACGCCCATACCCAAGCGCCCTACGGCACGCCCCTCGCGGACTTCAACCCGGAACATACGCTGATGCCGCCGTACCCCCCACAGGGGCCGGTCAAGGTTCAGCACAATGCCCGCGCGCATCCCTACGCGCGGCCCGGTCAACCGTTGCGACAAACCCACGTAAACACAAACACGGCGTCAAACATCGTCAAAACGGATCACCTGGACACTGTCAACGGCGAATACGTCAAGCACATCAAAGGTGCCCCCACCGAAGCCCACTTCACCCCCAGCCGGAAACAGGCGACAAAAGAGCGGTTCGAGAAAGACATGAACGCGTTCTATGAAAAGATGGACCCGATGAACCCGACGAATCGCCCGGAGCTACCGGAAGTTGGGCCCTTCGATGCCGTGCCCGCGGTGATCGAAAAGGCCTTGGACCGTGCAGATGTGGTGATTTTTGGCGAGAACCATCGCAGCCTGGCCTCGTTTCGCACGCTGTACGATAACGTCGATGTGCTCAAGCGCAAAAACGTCAAGGTCATCGGCATTGAAGGCATGGTCTATGACAACCATAAACGGCTCAAGGACGATGGAATGGGCTGGACGGGCAACGGCAATCGACCGGCAGCTGCTGATATCGACTTGAACAAACTGCTCCAGAAACTCAAGGACAACGGCATTGAGGCCGTGCCACTGGACCATTGGTATTTGACCCGCCACCGGCACGATCGCGCCGCTTATACCGGGCAAAGCCAGGCGCAGCGCAACCTCGAACGGCTCAAGGAGTTCAACTACTACGCTACGCGCGAGCTCGAGCAGCATAAACACAAGGGCAAGGTGATCGCCTTGGTCGGTAGCCAACACACCAATACGACGCAAGGTGTCACCGGGCTGGCCGAATCAACCGGAGGGATCGGTATTGGCATCTTCGAACGGGCAGGATTGCGCGTGCCCTATGGCACAAAATCCATGGACCCCAAACCGGGGCCAATGGATACCGTGACCGGCCACAATGATCTGACCGGAGACCTGCAGATATTTACCCGCGAAGACCCGTAGCCCTCGCTTCACACAGGCGCTCAAGCCAAACGTCGCAATCTTGCGTTACCGCTTCAACCCCAGGCCTGGAGACGCGCATAACTCCACCAGCCAGTCCACAAACAACCGCACCCGCAGGGACAACTGGCGATGCGGTGGATACAACGCCGTCAGCGCCATGGATGGCACCGCCAATTGCGGCAGCACCTGCACCAGCGTGCCCTCGGCCAATGGCCGCATGGCGTGGTAATACGGCGCCTGGATCAAACCGTACCCCGCCGCACACGCCGCGAAATAGCCATCGGCACTGTTGACCGCGACCCGCTTGGGCAGGTTGATCACACGCAGTTCAGCGCCTAGCTGGAACTCCAGGCCAAAACGTTTGCCGCTGGCACTGGAGATGTACTCGACCATCTGGTGCCGCGCCAGCAATTCGTCAAGGGACGCGGGCATGCCCATGCGCTCAACGTAACCGGGGCTGGCCAGAGTCACCTGCTCCATCATTGCCAGGGGCCGCGCCACCAGCGACTCATCCAGCGCCAGGCCACCGCGCAACACGCAGTCCACGCCCTCGCGGATCAAATCCACCGGGCGGTCATTGAGGCCGATTTCCAGCTCGATCTGCGGGTAACGCGCAGTAAAGTGCGGCAACGCCGGTATCACGATGCAGCGCCCGATGCCCGAGGGCATATCCACGCTCAAGGTGCCACGTGGGTTCTGACGGCTGGTGGAAAATACCGCCTCGGCTTCCTCAAGGTCTGACAGCAAACGCACGCAGCGCTGGTAGTACGCGGCGCCATCCAATGTCGGGCTGACCTGGCGCGTGGTGCGCTGCAACAGCTGCACCCCCAGGTGCGCTTCCAACTGCTTGATCAGCACCGTCACCGACGCGCGCGGCAGTTGCAGGCTGTCGGCGGCCTTGGCGAAGCCGCCCAATTCGACGATCCGGGTAAACACGCGCATCGCATTAAAACGGTCCAAAGGCAGCCTTCCCTGTCGATTATTTAGAAAATGCGAATAGTGATAGTGGTTTTAGCCGGTTTATCCAGGTTTTGTCGAGGATAACAATAGCGTCCTACCCCACCCAGGAGCTGCACCCATGCACACCCGTCAACTCGGCAAAAACGGCCCCCAAGTCTGCGCCATCGGCCTCGGCTGCATGGGCATGACCGATTTCTACACCACCGGCACCAACACCCAGGAGGCCATCGCGACCCTGCACCGCGCCCTGGAGCTGGGGGTCAACTTTCTCGATACCGCCGACATCTACGGCCCACACACCAACGAAAGCCTGATCGGCCAGGCCATCGCCGGCAAGCGTGACCAGGTGTTCCTGGCGAGCAAGTTCGGCATTGTGCGCGACCCGGCCAACCCGGCGCTGCGCGGCGTCAACGGGCGCCCCGAGTACATCCGCGCGGCCATCGACGGCACCTTGCGCCGCCTCGGCGTGGACACTCTCGACCTCTACTACCAACACCGCATCGACCCCGAGGTGGCCATCGAAGAAACCGTCGGCGCCATGGCCGAACTGGTCACCCAGGGCAAGGTGCGTTACCTGGGCCTGAGTGAAGCTTCTGCGGCCACCCTGGAGCGGGCACACAAGGTCCATCCCATCGCCGCCCTGCAAAGCGAATATTCCCTATGGAGCCGCGACCAGGAAGACAACGGCTGCCTCGCGGCGTGCCAGCGCCTCGGCGTTGCCTTTGTGCCGTACAGCCCGCTGGGCCGGGGTTTCCTCACCGGCGCATTGAACAGCCCGGAGGATTTCGCGGCGGACGACTACCGCCGTTTCAGCCCGCGCTTCCAGGGCGAAAACTTTGCGAAAAACTTGCTGCTGGTGAACCAGGTGCAGGCGCTGGCGGCCGACAAAGGCGTATCCGCCGGGCAACTGGCGCTGGCGTGGGTGTTGGCCCAGGGCGATTTCATCATCCCGATCCCCGGGACCAAGCAGCGCAAATACCTGGAAGAAAACGTGAAGGCACTGTCGATCACCCTCGCTCCTGGCGAATTGGCCGCGCTGGAAGCGATCTTCCCGGCGCAGGCAACCGCCGGCCTGCGTTACCCCGAAGCGGTCATGGCGATGCTGGACCTATAAACATCAGGCGCCGGCAAACGGCGCCTCGACTTTCTTGCACGAACGTACCTAAAGCTCCTGACACCCAACCGGCGCACCCTGGGGCGCAGCCAGCACAGCAGGTTCTGGCACCGCGATCTGCCGTTGATCACCACCACGATCAAGTCGACAGAAATCCCGATGTACGGAAAGGTTTTCTCGCTGATGGCCCCTATGTTCTGCACGTAGGACAGGTCAAGTGCAACAGACCCCGTCGCAACATCCAGCGTTAAGCATCTTGCGGCATGCGGGAACCTTCTGCGCGTGACGCCCACAGAATCCGCGAGCCTGACGCGCGAATTCGATAGCGCTGCCAGACCTTTTCCCAAGTTCGACAGAAAGGTTTAATGATGATACTCGCAGCCCTTGGATATTTAGCGGCATCACAACACCGACACACCCCTGGTTCAGAGAACCCTCCCCCGCCCTCACCTTACGACACACCAAAAGACCTGACGCCTGGCGTCGTGAATTTTAAATACCATGTGCTGCAAACCAAAGGCGATATCGAGATTAGCCAAGAACTCTCCTGGGTTCCTGGGCAAAAGCCGTGGATTTTGAAGAACCGAATCGTGGTGAAAACCGGTAATGACGACGACGTCATTCATGTCAGTAACGGGCCAGGGAAGCAGATTCAGATCACCGTAAACGGCAACGTATTCAAGGTTGACACCGAGTCAAAAAAAGGCCCGCAACCGGGGCTATGGATCGATGCGAAGGGGGGCAGCGACAAAGTAACGATCGACCAGGATGTGATGCTTCGTGTCGATGTGGACGGTGGTGACGGCGACGATGATATTCAAGCGGGAGGCGGACGATCCCGCCTGTACGGTCAAGCTGGCAACGACACGCTACGCCTGGGCAGCGGCTTGGGGTATGCAGAAGGCAACGAAGGTGATGACACCCTCATCGGCGGCAGCGGCAACGGCGTCATGTATGGCAACAATGGCAACGACCGTCTTTATGCAGGCGCGGGTGGCAAACATAAGCAAAGTTACCTGGATGGGGGCAATGGCAACGATCAACTCTACGCAGGCAACGGGCATAGTGTCCTGCACGGTGGCAACGGTGATGATGATCTGGTCGGGCATGACCGCACGACATTCTATACCGGTAAAGGCCAGGACCGGATACGAAAAAATCAGGCTCATGACCGCATTTACGCCAAGATCAACGATCAATTTAACCGTAACGTGGGTTCGTCATTTACCCCCGTTTCAACCAGCAACGCGGGCGAGCGGGGGTTTACGGTAACCGGTGATGAAGACTTCAAGCAACGCGTGGCCGATGATTTTGAGTTCATGCGCAGTTCGCCCAATGGTCAGGAGGTCCTCGCTGAGATGGATGCGCTCGCTGACACCAATGGCGGCAAGGTCGTCATTGAGCCCATCGGGTTTGGCGGCACCGATTACGTGTTTGGCAGTAAGGCCTTGGATGCTCTGAGAGCCGGGGGTGAAGGAAAGATTGATGGGTCGACCTATGGCCGAATCACCGATGGCGTGGCCGGGTCTCGCGCTGACCGCGGCCGCATTCGCTACGATGCGCCGTCGATCATCGAGGAAGAGAACGGAAATACGATAGTCCCCGTGACGGGGCTCTACCATGAAATGGCCCACGCCTGGAATGGCGCAAAGGGCACCTTCCTGGGCGGAAGCAGCAAAGCCGACGATCCGTCCGTCAAGGACGACTCAGGCAGCGAAGACTCGACGTACAACTTTGAGTACCAGGTTATCGGCATACCCAACAGCGCAACGCCTTTTGACCTCGATGATGACCCCTCTACCCCGCCCACGACGGTCAACCCGAAACACTTAACAGAAAACGCGCTGAATGAAGAAATGGGCAAGCCACTACGCAAAGCCCACCGGGCTTACCCCCAGCCGGCAGGGTAACGGCCAGTAACGCGAAAAGTCAGCGCCGCTACCCTCACACGACGACACCATCATAAGCAGAAGGCGCCGGCAAACGGCGCCTAGACTTTCTTGCACGACCGTACCTAAAGCTCCTGACACCCAAGCCGATAGCCCTACGAAGCTCCCACAAAGCCGCGTGAATAATAAACGCTTCGTAAGGACGACCTCCATGCCTGCACTGCGCTCCATCCAAGCCCGCTACACCCTGTTTCTGGTGCTGTTCGTCCTGGTGTTATTTGTCTTGACCGTCGTCGGCATCGGCCAGTTGGTCGCGCCCAAGTTGCAGCACACCGAAGAACAGGTGGTGCTCAACCGCGTCAGCGAAGTGGCCGAACAGATCCAGGGCGAACTGAACAAGGTTCAGGCCCAGCAACGCACGATCACCCAAACCATTCCCCTGCTCGACAGCGATGCCATCGACAAGGTCCTGCCGGGCCTGGTGGATCAGTATGGCGAGCTGAAAGTCTTTGGTGGCGGCATCTGGCCGTTGCCCCCAACCAGCGCACCCCGGGGCGCAACAAGCACAGCACGTTCTGGCACCGCGATGCCTCGGGCAAGCTGGCGGTCAACACTTTCTGGAACAGCGACCCCGCGCCAAACTACTACGACCAGAGCTGGTACAAAGGCGGCCTCGCCTCGCCGCGCGGCCAATGCGCCTGGGCTGCCGCGTATAAAGACGACGCTAGCCAGGAGCCGCGCACCAACTGCGCCATGGCCATCCAGCGCGACGGCGCCGCTTATGGCGTGGCGACCATCGACGTGACCCTGGGGTTCTTCAATGACCTGGTGGCCAGCAAGGAAAAAGACATCGGCGGGCAAATGCTCATCGTCGAAGCTGACGGCAAGATCATCAGCAACAGCTCGCGCATCAGCGGCCCGGTGGTGTTGAAGAACATCAGCGAACTGACCGGCACCTCGGCCTTTGCCACCCAGGTCAGCAAAGCCCTGGCCCAGCGCAACCAAGGGTTGCAGCGCGCCGAGTTCGACAACGGCGGCGTCGCCAGCACCTTCTATATGCGCCCGATCGAAGGCACGCCGTGGTTCCTCGCCACCGCCCTGCCCACCTCGCTGATCACCGCCCAGCGCAATGACGTGCTGGGCAGCCTGGCCCTGCTGCAAATTCCCATGGTGTTGTTGCTGGTGCTGTTGCAGGTCTACGCGATCCGCCAACTGGTGCAGCGCATGAAATCGCTGAAGAGCAATATCGACGCGCTGTCTGCTGGCGATGCCGACCTGACACGCCGCATCACCATCCGCGCCGAGGACGAACTGGGGGCCATCGGCCATTCGGTGAACCGTTTTATCGTCTATCTGCAAAACATGATCGGCGAAGTGACCCAGGCCACCGCCGCCATGTCGTCGGGCCTTGCGCAGTTGCAGCAAACCTCGGCGCAAACCAACCAGATCCTGGTACGCCACGCCTCGGAGACCGACCAGACCGTCACCGCCATCACCGAAATGAGCTCCACCGCCGACACCGTCGCGCAGAACGCCGCCGAAACTGCGGCGTTTACCCAACGCGCCAACGAACACGCCGACCGTTCCCGCGTGGTGGTGGGCGAAGCGTCCAACAGCGTCAGCGCCTTGATCGGCGAAGTGTCCAGCGCCACCCACAGCGTGGAAAACATGCGCCAGGACGCCGCCCGCATCACCGAAACCCTCGGCGTGATCGGTGCGATTGCCGGCCAGACCAACCTGCTGGCGCTCAACGCCGCCATCGAAGCGGCGCGGGCCGGCGAACAAGGCCGGGGCTTTGCCGTGGTCGCAGACGAAGTGCGCGCACTGGCAGCGCGCACCCAGGCCAGCACCTCGCAGATCAACGAGATGCTCGCGCGCTTGACCACTGGCGTGAGCACGTCGGTGGCGGCCATGGAAAATACCCAGGCCAGTTGCCAGTCGGCGGCCGATGCCACGGCCCGGGTCAACACCGGCCTGGATGAGATGGCCGGCTCCGTCAGCCATATCAACAACCTCAGCACGCAGATCGCCACCGCCGCCGAGCAACAAAGCGCGGTCACCGAAGAGATCAACCGCAGCATGGCGCACATCCGCCATATGGTCGAAGAACTGGTGCAAAGCGGGCACGCCACCGAAACCAATACCCAAAGCCTGCTGGACGCCAATGGCCGGGTGATTGCCCTAATGAGTCGCTTCAAAGTCCGTTGATCAATTGCTCGCGTACTCCCGTGCAAAGCGCGGGAGTCGGACTATTCTGACAGTTCCCAGTGCTAAGAACGCCACACAGGAGGTGTGCAATGCGCGCTGTCGAGCAGTCGGTCCGCTTGGAGCGGATCAGTCAAGAACGCTTTATCCAGGCCCCTATCGAAGCCATCTACGACTACGTCACCCAGCCCGATCGCTGGCACGAATGGCACCCCACCTCCCTCAGTGCCGACACCGGCACCCTCGGCTCCCTCCCCGTCGGCGCACGCTTTACCGAGTACATCGACCTGCTGGGCGTACGCGTGCCCATGAGCTACCGCGTGCAAATCGCCCGGCGCCCCAGCGAGTTCAAGACCGTGTTCACCTCCCTGGCCGTTGACGGCTCGATTCACTACTTCTTGCAGCCCCACCGCGACGGCACCCTGTTCAAGCGCGTGCTGATCTATGAAACCGAATTGCAATTGGCCACCTTGCATGAGCGCATGCTCGAACTGTCGGCGATTGCCCTGGACCAGCTCAAGCACCGGCTGGAAAACCCACCCTTTGTATAATTTAGAAACATTACCGCCACAGCTCCCCACCGTGGGAGCTGGCTTGCCTGCGATGACGTCGTCATGATCGCCACCGACCATCACTGAGCGAGCCCCTCATGAAAACCCCATTGCGCCTGGCCCTGCTATACGCCCTGTTCACCTCCACCCTGGCCCAGGCCGCCGACCTGATTCCCATCGACGTGCACCGCGACGCCAATTGCGGTTGCTGCAAAAAATGGATCAGCCACCTGGAAAGCAACGGCTTCAAGGTCAATGACCATGTCGAAGCCGACATGAGCGCCGTCAAGCAACGCCTCGGCGTCGCCCCGCGCCTGGGTTCGTGCCATACCGCCGTGATCGACGGCAAGTTTGTCGAAGGCCACGTGCCCGCCGAGCAAGTGCTGGCCCTGCGCAAGCGCGACGATTTGCTGGGCCTTGCCGCGCCAGGCATGCCGATGGGTTCGCCGGGCATGGAGGTGGACGGCCGCAGCGAGGCCTATCAAGTCATCGGCCTGACCCGTGAAGGTAAAGATGTGGTGGTGGCTGACTACCCGGCGCAATGATCGCCGGCTACCTGGGGCTGTTCCTCGCGGCGTTTGGCGCCGCGACCCTGTTGCCGTTGCAATCGGAAGCCGTGCTGGTGGGCCTGCTGCTCAGCGGGCATTACAGCCTGTGGCTGTTGCTGGGGATTGCCACCCTGGGCAATGTCCTCGGTTCGCTGGTCAACTGGTGGCTGGGGCGCTGGGTCGAACACTTCAAGGGGCGGCGCTGGTTTCCGGTGAATGACCGGCAGTTGGACAAGGCGCGCCGCCATTACCAGCGCTGGGGGCATTGGACCTTGCTGCTCAGTTGGCTGCCGATCATTGGCGACCCGCTGACCCTGGTGGCCGGGGTGATGCGCGAACCGTTGTGGCGCTTTCTCTTGCTGGTGACCGTGGCCAAGAGCCTGCGCTATGCCGTGCTCGCCGCCGTAACGCTGCACTGGGTGTTAATCCCCACTTAATCGTCTCCAAACAGCATCCGGGCATCCTTTCCGGAGCCCTGCCAATGCCTTGTTTGCGCGCTTTTTGCATCGCTACCCTACTGACGGCGGGCACTGCCCCAGTGTTCGCCGCGTCCTACGGCCCCGAGCTAGAAGGCTTTCAATACCCTTACCCCGTGGAGCATTTCGCCTTCCAATCCCAAGGCAGACATCTGCAGATGGGCTACATGGACGTCCCCGCCAAAGGCCGCGCCAACGGTCGCAGCGTGGTGCTGATGCACGGCAAGAACTTCTGCGGCGCCACCTGGGAAGACTCGATCAAAGCCCTCAGCGAGGCCGGTTACCGCGTCATTGCCCCTGACCAGATCGGCTTCTGCACCTCCAGCAAACCCGAGCATTACCAGTACAGCTTTCAGCAGCTGGCGCTCAACACCCACCAACTGCTGGAAAAGCTCGGCATTCAAAAGGCCACGATCATCGGCCACTCCACCGGCGGCATGCTCGCTACCCGTTACGCGCTGCTCTATCCGGCACAGACCGAACAACTTGGCCTCGTCAACCCCATCGGCCTGGAGGACTGGAAAGCCCTGGGCGTGCCCTATCGCAGCGTTGACCAGTGGTACCAACGCGAACTGAAACTCAGCGCCGACAGCATTCGCCAGTACGAATTGAATACCTACTACGTCGGTCGCTGGAAACCTGAATACGAACGCTGGGTGGACATGCTCGCTGGCCTCAACGGCGGTCCCGGCCACGCCCAGGTCGCATGGAATTCGGCGCTGATATACGACATGATCTTCACCCAGCCGGTGGTCTACGAGTTCAAGCACTTGCAGATGCCTACCCTGCTGCTGATCGGTACGTCTGACACCACCGCCATCGGCAGCGATATCGCGCCGCCAGCAGTGAAGGCCCGCCTGGGTCACTATGATGTCCTGGGCAAGCAGGCGGCGACGCTGATTCCCCATGCAACCCTGGTGGAATTCCAGGGCCTGGGCCATGCTCCGCAAATGGAAGAACCCGCCCGGTTTCACAAAGCGCTGTTGCAGGGTTTGAACAGCCTTTAACCCACCTTTTGCGAGGCACACGTGAATGTCGGTACAGATCGCAGTTATTGATGATTGGCAGCAGGTCGCCCGTGACGTGGTGGATTGGTCGTCACTTGAAGGCGTGGGCCAGGTGCATTTTCTGCATGACTACCCGGCGGATACCGCCACGATGATCGAGCGGTTGCAGGGCTTCGACGTGATTTGCGTGATGCGCGAACGCTCCACCTTCGACCAGGCCCTGCTGCAGGGCCTGCCCCGGCTCAAGCTGCTGGTGACCGGCGGCATGCGCAACGCCGCCATCGACATTCCTGCCGCCAAGGCCCTGGGCATCCAGGTGTGCGGCACCGATAGCTACAAACACGCGGCGCCGGAACTGACCTGGGCGCTGATCATGGCCTCGACCCGCAACCTGCTGGCCGAAGCCAACTCCCTGCGCGCCGGTGGCTGGCAAGTCGGCCTGGGCGGCGACCTGCATGGCAAGACCTTGGGGATTCTCGGCCTGGGCAGCATCGGCCAGAAAGTCGCGCAATTTGCCCAGGTGTTCGGCATGCGGGTGATTGCCTGGAGCGAAAACCTCACGCCCGAGCGCGCTGCCCAAGCCGGCGTCACCTGGGTCAGCAAACAACAGCTGTTCGAACAGGCGGACATTCTCACCGTGCACCTGGTACTCAGCGACCGCAGCCGTGGCCTGGTGGATGCGCAAGCGCTGGGCTGGATGCAACCGGGCGCGCGCCTGGTGAACACCGCACGCGGGCCGATCGTCGATGAACAGGCGCTGATCCACGCCCTGGAAAGTGGCCGGCTGGCCGGCGCCGCACTGGATGTATTCGCCGACGAACCGCTGCCGCTGGATCACCCGTTCCGCCGCTTGCCCAACGTGCTGGCCACGCCCCATGTGGGCTATGTCAGCGAACAGAACTACCAGCAGTTCTATGGGCAGATGATCGAAGACATCCAGGCCTGGGCCAACGACGCGCCCATTCGCGTGCTTGGCTGACGCACCATTTTGAGGCGTATGCACCTATGTGGCGAGGGAGCTTGCTCCCGCTGGAGTGCGCAGCGCTCCCAAGATTTTTGGGGCCGCTTCGCGCCCCAGCGGGAGCAAGCTCCCTCGCCACAGGAAGGCTTTTTCAAGGGCGCATAAGGTTACAAGTTTTTTGTCCTACAAAATTTCCTCACAAACCCTACAGGCTCTAGGATCTGTCCTAGACTGATGACCGATGGGTCCGTTCGAAAACAAAAACCCCGCAAAAAATCGAAACTTTCCAACTCTGCCGTAGGTCCAGTTTTAAGGTAAGGCGAGCGCTTGCGGTTCACACCCAACGCCCGTCCATCCATTCTTTTCGAGCCAAATGTGCAACTGGCATACGCCTTGCCAGTTTGTACAGTGCTTGTGCGCCTGACCGCAGGAAGCGGTCATCGGAGCTGATGGCAGCGGGCCATTAGCCAACCAACATGTGGGAGAGAACTATGATCAGTGCCGCTGTAGATCTTCAGGGAGAGCGTGTCAGTCAGCCGGTAGAGGGATCTTCATTGATCGATCTGCCAGCCACTTCGCGGCCGGTCGTGAGTCAGAATCCCAATCGCAAGAAAGTCCTGTTCGTCACCTCCGAATTCGCCGACCTGGTGAAAACCGGTGGCCTGGGCGACGTCTCCGCCGCCCTGCCCCGCGCCATGGCCCATCTGCATGATGTGCGCGTGTTGATCCCCGGTTACCCGCAGGTGATGGAAAGCGACAACCCGATTCATATCGTCGGCGAGCTGGGCGGCCACGCCGCGCTGCCGCCGTGCAAGATCGGGCGCATGGACCTCAAGGATGGCCTGGTCATCTATGTGCTGATCTGCCCCGAGCTGTACGAGCGCGAAGGCACGCCCTACGGCGCCAATAACGGCCGCGACTGGCCGGACAACCATATCCGCTTCGCCCGCCTCGGCCTCGCCGCCGCCGACATGGCCGCCAACCTCGCGCAGATCCACTGGTGCCCGGACCTGGTGCACGCCCACGACTGGCCCGCTGGCCTGGCCCCGGCGTATATGCACTGGCGTGGGTCACGCACGCCGACCCTGTTCACCATCCATAACCTGGCGTATCAAGGCGTGGTCAGCCTGGCCTCGACGCCAGAGCTGGGCATTCCACCCCACGCCTTGCAGCAGGAAGGCATGGAGTTCTACGGCAAGATGTCGTTCCTCAAGGCCGGCATGGCGTATTCCAGCCACATCACCACGGTGAGCGCGACCTACGCCCAGGAAATCACCACCCCCGAATTCGGCTGCGGTCTCGATGGCTTCCTCGCCAGCAAGACCCAGCAAGGCCTGCTCAGTGGTATTCCCAACGGCATCGATGAAAGCTGGGAAACCTCCACCGACAGCCACCTGACCCACAACTTCAATATCGGTGACTGGGACGGCAAGGCGATCAACGCGGCTCATGTGCGCAACCTGTTCGGCCTGGACGACTCCAGCGGCCCGCTGTTTGCCGTGGTGTCGCGCCTGGTCTATCAGAAAGGCCTCGACCTCACCGAAGCCGTTGCCAGCTTTATCGTCGAAAATGGCGGCCAGATCGCGATTATCGGCCGTGGCGAACCGGAAGAAGAACAAGCCATGCGTGAACTGGCCCTGCGCTTCCCCGGCCAGGTCGGTGTGCGCATCGGCTTCAACGAAACCGACGCCCGGCGCATGTTCGCCGGCAGTGACTTCCTGCTGATGCCGTCGCGCTACGAGCCGTGCGGCCTGAGCCAGATGTACGCGCAGCGCTTCGGTTCGCTGCCGGTGGCGCGCAATACCGGCGGGCTGGCGGACACCATCGAGGATGGCGTCACCGGTTTCCTGTTCAATGAATCCACCGTGGGCAGCTATCAGGAAGCCCTGAGCCGCGCGTTCAAGGTCTTCGCCTTCCCGCGCCTGCTCAACGCCATGCGCTGCCGCGCCATGACCCAACCCTTCAACTGGTGCCAGGCGGTGGAACCCTACGCCGACCTGTATGAGCAACTGGTGGCCAAGGCCCTGGGGAAATCCGCTAAATAAACCTGGGAGGTCTCTATAGATGCCGGCACGGACTCTGGAAACCTGGCCCCACGGCGCAATCATGCTGGACGCGCAACACACGCGTTTTGCCTTGTGGGCGCCAGATGCGTATTACGTCAGCGTTGAACTGGAAAACGGCAAGTCCATCGCCATGCTGCCCCAGGCAGAAGGCTGGTTTGAAAGTGAAATCGCCTGCCCGGCAGGCACCCGCTACCGCTTCAATATCGACGGGGAACGAGATGTCCCCGACCCCGCGTCCCGCGCCCAGGCCTCGGACGTGCATGGCTGGAGCCTGGTGGTGGACCCGCTCGCCTACCCCTGGCGCCACAGCCAGTGGCAAGGCCGGCCATGGCATGAAGCGGTGATCTACGAGCTGCATGTCGGCGCACTGGGCGGCTATGCCGGCGCGGAGAAACACCTGCCGCGCCTGGCCGAGCTGGGCGTGACGGCGATTGAACTGATGCCGCTCGCGCAGTGCCCCGGCGAGCGCAACTGGGGCTACGACGGCGTGCTGCCCTACGCACCCCACGCCGCCTATGGCACACCCGAGCAGCTCAAGCACCTGATCGACAGCGCCCACGAGCACGGCCTGGCGGTGATCCTCGACGTGGTCTACAACCACTTCGGCCCCGACGGCAACTACCTCGGCCAATACGCCCAGGGCTTCTTTCGCGAAGACGTGCACACGCCCTGGGGCGCCGGCATCGATTTCGAGCGCCGCGAAGTGCGCGACTTCTTCCTCGACAACGCGTTGATGTGGCTGCTGGAATACCGCTTCGACGGCCTGCGCCTGGACGCCGTGCATGCCATCGACAACCCGGACTTCCTGACAACCCTCGCCCGGCGCGTGCGCCAGCAAGTGGATGTCGGCCGACACGTCTGGCTGGTGCTGGAAAACGAATTCAACCAGGCCAGCCTGCTTGAACACGATTTCGACGCGCAATGGAACGACGACGGCCACAACGCCCTGCACGTGTTGCTCACCGGCGAAACCGACGCCTACTACAGCGACTTCGCCCGCGACACCACCGCCAAACTGGCCCGTTGCCTGGGCGAAGGCTTTATCTACCAGGGCGAGACCACCCGCCACGGCCACACGCGTGGCGAACCCAGCGCCCACCTGCCGCCGAGCGCCTTTGTGTTGTTCTTGCAGAACCACGACCAGATCGGCAACCGCGCCTTCGGCGAGCGCCTGCACCAACTGTGCGCGCCCCAGGCACTGCGCGCCGCGACCGCCTTGTTGCTGCTGTCACCGATGATCCCGCTGCTGTTCATGGGCGATGAGGTCAACGCCCGCGAGCCGTTCCTGTTTTTCACCGACCACCACGGCGAACTGGCCGACGCCGTGCGCGAAGGCCGGCGCAATGAGTTTGCCGACTTCGCCGCGTTCCGCGACCCGGCGCTGCGCGAACGCATTCCCGATCCCAACGCCCTGGCGACCTTTGAACAGTCGGCCCCGGTGTTTGCCGCCAGCGAACACGCTGAGTTCTATCGCCACCTGCTCAGCCTGCGCCATCAGCACCTGGTGCCGCACTTGCCCGGCAGCGTGGCACTGGGCGCGCAGGTGTTGGCCGACGGCGCCGTCAGCGCACGCTGGCGCCTGGGCAATGGCAGCCTGTTGCAGATCGACCTGAACCTGAGCGCCACCGCCCTCGATCATCCCGCCAGCACCCACCTGCTATTCGAAACGCCTGCGCAGCAAGGCGCGCACCTGCCGCCCTACAGCGCACGCGTCACCCTATCCCCTGTTGGAGAGCACCCTTGAGCGAAGCGAACCTGGAAATCCTCGCCAGCCGAGCGGGCCTGGCCGTCGATTGGATCGACGCGAATGGCCGCCCGCAACGTGTACAACCCGACGAATTGCGCGCAGTTCTCAAAGGCCTGGGCCACCCGGCCGACAGCGACGCCGAAATCGACGCCAGCCTGCTGCAACTGGAGCAGGTGCAACAAGGCAAACACCTGCCGCCGCTGATGACTGTCGACAGCGGCAGCGGCCTGGACCTGGCGCGTTATTTCGAACCCGACACCCTGTGCCGGGTCAGCCTGGAAGACGGCGAAACCCTGGAGCTGCGCCTGGATGGCGACGCGGTGCTGCCCGGCGTCATCGCCCTCGGCTACCACCAGGTGCATATCGCCGAGCAGACCTTCACCCTCGCCGTCGCGCCCACCCATTGCTACAGCGTGGCCGAAGCCGTCGACAGCGACCCTGCCCGTGCCTGGGGCCTCAGCGCCCAGCTCTATGCCCTGCGCCGCCTGGGTGATGGCGGCTTCGGCGACACCCTGGCCCTCGAACACCTGGCCCGCGCCGCCGCCGAACGCGGTGCCGATGCCTTGGCGATCAGCCCGATGCATGCGATGTTCAGCGCCGATACCGGGCGCTACAGCCCGTATTCGCCGTCCAGCCGCTTGTTCCTCAACAGCCTGTACGCCTCGCCCGCCTGCATCCTCGGCGAGCGCGAAGTGCGCAATGCGCTTGAAGCCATCGGCCTCACCGACGAGCTGCACCGCCTGGAACAACTCGAGCTGATCGACTGGCCCGCCGCCGCCCAGGCCAAGCAAAGACTGCTGCGCGCGCTGTATGCAGACTTCCGCCACGGCGAGCATCCGCAACAGGCGGACTTCCTCAGCTTCCGCCAGGCCGGCGGCGAAGCCCTGGAAAACCACTGCCGCTTCGAAGCCGTGCAAACCCAGCGTGCCGCTGCCGGTGAAGACCTCGACTGGCGCCACTGGCCCGAGGACTGGCGCAGCCCGCAAAGCCCGGCACTCGCGCAGTTCGCCGAGGAACACCGCGATGAAATCGGCTACTTCGCCTTCAGCCAATGGCTGATCGCCCGCAGCCTGGAACGCGCACAGCAGGCCGCCCGCGGCAGCGGCATGGGCGTTGGCTTGATCGCCGACCTCGCCGTGGGCGCCGACGGCGGCGGCAGCCAGGCCTGGAGCCGCCAGGATGAACTGCTCGCCAACCTCACCGTGGGCGCGCCACCTGACATCCTCAACCGCGCCGGCCAGGGCTGGGGCATTTCCGCGTTTTCCCCCGAAGGCCTCAAGCGCAACGGTTTCCGTGCCTTTATCGAGATGCTGCGCGCCAACTTCGCCCACGCCGGCGGCTTGCGCATCGACCATGTGATGGGCCTGCAACGCCTGTGGGTGATCCCCATGGGCGCCTCGCCGCGCGAAGGCGCGTACTTGTATTACCCGGTGGACGATCTGTTGCGCCTGCTGGCCCTGGAATCCCACCGCCACCAGGCCATCGTCCTCGGTGAAGACCTCGGCACCGTGCCCGACGGCCTGCGCGAAAAACTCATCAGCCGCTCGATTCTCGGCATGCGCGTGCTGCTGTTCGAACAAGGCCACGATGGCCAATTCAAGCCCATCCTCGACTGGCCCGACAACGCCCTCGCCACCACCAGCACCCACGATTTGCCAACGCTCAACGGCTGGTGGCACAGCCGCGACATCGAGTGGAATATCGAGCTGGGCCTGATCGACGCCCCCACCGTGGAGCAATGGAGCGAACACCGCCTGCGCGAACGCCAGGCGCTGCGCCAGGCCTTGAGCCAGGACCCGCAGAACTTCGTCGACGAAATCCGCAACGACACCGACCACATGATCGACGCCAGCGTGCGCTACCTCGGCCACACCCGCGCGCCACTGGTGTTGCTGCCACTGGAGGATGCGCTGGGCGTGGAGGAACAAGCCAACCTGCCCGGCACCCTTGACACCCACCCCAACTGGCGCCGACGCCTGGCGGGCGAAGCGTCCAGCCTGCTCGACAATGCCGGCGCCGCCCGCCGCCTGGAACTGTTGGCCGTGGCGCGCAACCAGGCCCACGAGCGTGACCGATGAAAGACCTGCCGCTACGGGCCACCCAACGCCTGCAATTCCACGCCGGGTTTACCCTGGATGACGCGGTGCCGCTGGTGCCCTACTTCGCCGCGCTGGGCATCAGCCACCTGTACGCCTCGCCACTGCTCAGTGCACGCGCCGGGTCCATGCATGGCTACGACGTGGTCGACCCGACCCAGGTCAATCCAGAGCTGGGCGGTGAAGCGGCGTTGCGCCGGCTGGTGACGGCGCTGCGGGCCCACGACATGGGGCTGATCCTCGATATCGTGTCCAACCACATGGCCGTCGGCGGCGCGGATAACCCCTGGTGGCTGGACCTGCTGGAATGGGGTCGCTTGAGCCCCTACAGCGAATTCTTCGATATCCAGTGGCACTCGCCGGACCCACTGCTCAAGGGCCAATTGCTCATGCCCTTTCTCGGCAGCGATTACGGCGAAGCCTTGCAGACCGGCAGCGTAACCCTGCAATTCGACGCGGCCCATGGTGCGTTTTATGTTGCGCACTACGAGCACCGCTTCCCGATCTGCCCAAGGGATTACGCCGAGATCCTCGGTACCGGGGTCTTGCTCAAGCCCATGGCCGAACGTTTCAGCGCCCTCGCCGAGCAGGACGATGCCTACCACGAGGCTGCGTGGCTCAAGCAGGCGTTAGCCGAGCGCGCCACCGACGCGCCGGTGCTGCACGCCATCGAGCAACAACTGGCGGCGTTCGACTTCGAGCGCCTGCATCATCTGCTGGAGCAACAAGCCTACCGCCTGGCCAGCTGGCGCACGGCGGCGGACGACATCAACTGGCGGCGCTTCTTCGACGTCAATGAACTGGGCGGCCTGCGGGTCGAACGCAGCGCCGTGTTCGAAGCCACCCACGGCAAGATCTTCGAACTGATCGGCGAAGGCTTGGTGGATGGCCTGCGCATCGACCATATCGACGGGCTCGCCGACCCACGGGGCTACTGCCGCAAGCTGCGCCGTCGCGTGGACGCCTTGGCGCCGGGGCGGCACTTGCCGATCTTTGTCGAGAAGATCCTCGGTGAAGGGGAAACCCTGCGTGAAGACTGGCAAGTGGACGGCACCACCGGCTACGAATTCATGAACCAGCTGTCGTTACTGCAACATCATCCCGACGGCTTCGCCCCGCTGGCCGAGTTGTGGACCCGCCACAGCGAGCGCCCCTCGGCGTTTATCGAAGAAGCGCGGCTGGCTCGTCAGCAAATCCTCAATGGCTCCCTCGGCGGCGACTTTGAAAGCGTCGCCCAGGCGCTGTTACAAGTGGCCCGCGACGATGTGATGACCCGCGACCTGACCCTTGGCGCGATCCGTCGCGCCTTGCAGGAATTGATCGTGCATTTCCCGGTGTACCGCACCTACATCAGTGCCCGGGGCCGCAGCGCCGCCGACGACAAACTGTTCCAGCAGGCCATGGACGGTGCCCGCAGCACCTTGGGCGAAGGCGACTGGCCGGTGCTCGATCACCTGGCCAACTGGCTCGGCGGCCAGCCGTGGCGCAATCGCCCGGTGGGCCGTGAGCGCAAGATCCTCAAGCATGCCTGCGTACGCTTCCAGCAACTGACCTCGCCCGCCGCCGCCAAGGCCGTGGAAGACACCGCGTTCTATCGCTCGGCGGTGCTGCTGTCGCGCAACGATGTGGGCTTCAGCACCGAGCAGTTCAGCGCGCCGCTGGCCGACTTCCACGAGGCCAACCAGCAACGTTTGCGCACGTTCCCCGACAACCTGCTGGCCACCGCCACTCATGACCACAAGCGCGGCGAAGACAGCCGTGCGCGGCTGGCGGTGCTCAGTGAATGTGCGCCGTGGTACGTCGAACAGGTGGAGCATTGGCGCCGCCTGGCCGCACCGTTACGTGGTGAAGGCAGCCCCTCGGCAGGCGATGAGCTGATTCTTTATCAAGTGCTGCTGAGCAGTTGGCCGCTGGACGCTGACTTCGACGGCTATCAGCAACGTCTCTGGCAATGGCAACAAAAAGCCCTGCGCGAAGCCAAGTTGCACAGCAGCTGGAGCGCACCCAACGAGGCCTATGAGCAAGGCGTCGAAGCCTTCCTCGCGCGCTTGCTGCACAGCGATGCCGGCCATGCGCTGCGTACGGCCATCGGCGACGCCGCCGAGGCCATCGCCCGCGCCGGCGCGATCAATGGGCTGGCGCAATCCTTGCTTCGCATCACGGTGCCGGGTGTGCCGGACCTGTACCAGGGCGCCGAGTTCTGGGACTTCAGCCTGGTGGACCCGGACAACCGTCGCCCGGTGGATTTCAGTGCACGGCAACAGGCGCTGCAAACCCCACCGGACATCGGCGAACTGTTGTTGCACTGGCGCGACGGGCGTATCAAACAAGCCGTGATCGCCCAGGCATTGGCCTTGCGCAAGGCCCATCCCGAGCTGTTTCGCAGCGGCGATTACACGCCACTGGAAGTGGTTGGCACGCATGCCGAACGGGTACTCGCGTTCAGTCGCGAGCACCAGGGCAAACGCCTGCTGGTGGTGGTGCCGCGCTGGCCCCACCACTTGCTTGAAAACGGTGTGCAGCCCCAGTTCGATGCGCAGGTTTGGGGCGATACACGGGTCAAATTACCGTTCGCCGCCACGGCACAAAAATGGAAGGGACTTTTCCACACAGGCGCAGTCACACCAAACAAGGAGCTGCCACTGAGCACTGCCCTGGGGGATTTCCCGGTCAATGTCTTTATCAATCCTGATGATCAAGGAAAGCTGAACATTTTCTGTGAGGAGCATTGCGATGAGTACTGAAGACAAACGCATACGGGAACTGGCCCATCAGATCTGGGAGTCGGAAGGCAAACCCCATGGCCAGGACACGCGGCACTGGGAGATGGCGCGCAAGCTGGCGGAAGCGGAGGCGTTGACGCCGAGCAAGCCCAAGGCCAAGCCGAAAGCGCCGCCCAAGCCCAAGCCAGCAGCGGCCAAGCCGCCCGCCGAGAAAAAACCCAAGGCACCGCGCAAGCCCGCCGGTTGACCGCATTCCCCTGTGGGAGCGGGCTTGCCCGCGATAGCGGTGGCACATTCAACATCGCTATCGCGGGCAAGCCCGCTCCCACAGGAGGCACGCATTTCACTCTGAATCTGATGTTTACCTGACCCATTGTCGGCACGGCTTCGTTCGCCCCGAAAAAACCTTTGCAGGAGCACCCCCATGAGCAAACCCGAGAAAACCCCGCCGACGCCCAAAGACGAGCCGTCGCGCATTCGTGAAGGTTTGCCCTTCCCCCCTCGGCGCCACCTGGGATGGCCTGGGCGTCAACTTTGCGCTGTTCTCGGCCAACGCCACCAAGGTCGAACTGTGCCTGTTCGACGATACCGGCGAGGTCGAGCTGGAACGTATCGAGCTGCCCGAATACACCGACGAAACCTTCCACGGCTACCTGCCCGACGCCCACCCCGGGCTGATCTACGGCTACCGCGTGTACGGTGCGTACGACCCGGCCAACGGTCACCGCTTCAACCATCACAAATTGCTCATCGACCCCTATGCCAAGCAGCTGGTGGGCGAACTGAAATGGTCCGAGGCCCTGTTCGGCTACACCATCGGCCACCCGGACGACGACCTCAGTTTCGACGAACGCGACAGCGCGCCGTTCGTGCCCAAGTGCAAGGTCATCGACCCCGCGCACACCTGGGGCAACGACCAACCGGTGCGCGTGCCGTGGGACCGCACGATCATCTATGAAACCCACTTGCGCGGTATCAGCATGCGCCACCCTTCGGTGGGCGAAGCCGTACGCGGTACCTGCGCAGGCTTGATGGAGGACGATGTGCTCAAGCACATCCGCCAGCTCGGTGTGTCATCGGTGGAATTGCTCCCCGTGCATGCCTTCGTCAATGACCAGCACCTGCTGCAAAAAGGCATGACCAACTATTGGGGCTACAACAGCATCGCGTTTTTTGCCCCCGACCCGCGCTACCTGGCCAGTGGCAAGATCGCCGAGTTCAAGGAGATGGTCGCGCACCTGCACGAGCAGAAACTCGAAGTGATCCTCGACGTGGTCTACAACCACACCGCCGAAGGCAACGAGCGCGGCCCGACCCTGTCCATGCGCGGGATCGACAACGCCTCGTACTACCGCTTGATGCCGGATGACAAGCGCTTCTACATCAACGATTCCGGCACCGGCAACACCCTGGACCTGAGCCACCCGTGCGTGCTGCAAATGGTCACGGACTCCCTGCGCTACTGGGCCAACGAGATGCACGTGGATGGGTTCCGCTTCGACCTGGCGACCATCCTCGGCCGTTACCGTGATGGTTTCGACGAGCGCCACAGCTTCCTCGTCGCCTGCCGCCAGGACCCGGTACTGCGCCAGCTCAAACTCATCGCCGAACCCTGGGACTGCGGCCCCGGCGGTTATCAAGTAGGCAACTTCCCGCCGGGCTGGGTGGAGTGGAACGACCGCTTCCGCGACACCGTGCGCGCCTTCTGGAAAGGCGATGACGGCCAGCTGGCCGATTTTGCCGCGCGCATGACTGCCTCCGGCGAGATGTTCAACCATCGCGGGCGTCGCCCCTACAGCTCGGTGAATTTCATCACCGCCCACGACGGCTTCACCCTGCACGACCTGGTGTCGTACAACGACAAGCACAACGAGGCCAACGACGAGAACAACCAGGACGGCAGCAACAACAACCTGTCCTGGAACCACGGCGTCGAAGGCCCCACCGACGACCCGGAAATCAATGCGCTGCGCTTGCGCCAGATGCGCAACTTCTTCGCCACCCTGCTGCTGGCCCAGGGCACGCCGATGCTGGTGGCGGGTGACGAGTTCGCGCGCACCCAGCACGGCAACAACAACGCCTATTGCCAGGACAGCGAAATCGGCTGGGTCAACTGGGACCTGGATGAGGACGGCAAGGCGCTGCTCAAGTTCGTCAAGCGCTTGATCAAGCTGCGCCTGGCCTACCCGATCCTGCGGCGTGGGCGCTTCCTGGTGGGCGACTACAACGAAGACATCGGCGTCAAGGATGTCACCTGGCTCGCCCCGGACGGCAACGAAATGACCACCGAGCAATGGCATGACAGCCAAGGCCGTTGCCTCGGCATGCTGATGGATGGCCGGGCGCAAGAGACCGGGATCCGTCGCCCCGGTGCCGACGCCACCCTGTTGCTGGTGGTGAACGCCCACCACGACATGGTCAATTTCCGCCTGCCGCCAGTGCCGGAAGGCGAGTTCTGGACCTGCATGGTCGATACCAATCAACCCTCGGTACGTGGCCAGGAACGCTTCGAGTTCGATCACGAGTACGCCGTGACCGGCCGCTCACTGCTGCTGTTTGAACTGCAACATTCGGAAGAGGTGTGAGATGACGCTCCACGGGTTCCTTCAGGACAGCCGGAATTATGGCAACACGCAGGCACTGGGCGAGGCACTGAAGGCGCTTCAACGCGCAGAGCTGGACTGCCTGCCGCTGCCGGGCAGCGGCGAAACCCTGGAGCGCTTCCGCCGCTTGGCGCAGGTCGCAGGCCATGATCTGGGCCTGTGCAAGCTGTTTGAGGGGCACACCGACGCCTTGGCGATCATCGCCGAACTGCACGGCCCGCTGCCGCCGTCGGGCAGCACCTGGGGCATGTGGGCCGCCGAGCCGCCGACGGCAAAAGTCCGCGTGCGTCGGGACGGCCAGCACTGGGTCGTCGACGGGCGCAAGGCCTGGTGCTCCGGCGCGGCCGTGGTCAGCCATGGGTTGTTGACCGCCGGGAATGAGGCGGATGAGCAGCAGTTGGTCGCCGTCCCCATGGATCAACCGGGGGTCACAGTGACGGACGCCGGCTGGCACGCTGTGGGCATGGCGGCCACAGGCAGTGTGGAAGTTGTGTTCAGTGGCGCCACAGGCGTGGCAGTCGGCGGGCCGGGGGATTACCTCGCGCGCCCCGGTTTCTGGCAGGGAGGGATCGGCATCGCCGCCTGCTGGTACGGCGCCGCGCAGCGCCTGGCTGAAACGCTGCGTGCGCTCTGCACGCAACGCCCGGAGCCCCATGCCCTCGCCCACCTGGGCGCGGTGGACAGTGCATTGAACAGCGCGGCCTGCGTTTTGCGCGCGTGTGCCCGGCAAGTGGATCAGCAACCGTTGGCCAATGCCCAGCCATGGGCGCAACAGGCCCGCGCCTGTGTCGAGGACAGCGTGGAGCAGGTGATCCGCCACGTCGGTCGCGCCGTCGGGGCGGGCCCGTACTGCAAGGATGCGCACTTTGCGCAGTTGATGGCGGACCTGCCGGTGTATGTCCGCCAGAGTCATGCCGAACGCGACCTGGCTGCGCTGGGTGAAAATGTCGTCGGTGCACCCACAGGAAGGTGGCAGTTATGAAACCCAATCCGATCGTCGGCCAGGGCACGCCGTTGCACCGTTGGCAGGCATCCACGCAATTGGCGCAAGTGGCCCACATCAGCGTCGCGCAATTGGTGCCCGAGGGGTGTCGCGCGGTGATTATCGCGCCGCACCCGGATGATGAAGTACTCAGTTGTGGCGGGCTGTTGCAAGGGTTGGCGGCGTTGGGGCGGCCCGTGCAGTTGATCTCCGTCACGGATGGCAGCGCCAGCCACCCAGGTTCACGCCGTTGGCCGGTGGCGCGGCTGAATGTGGTGCGCCCGCAAGAATCGGCCCAGGCCCTGCAGCGCCTAGGCCTGCCACTGCAAGGCCTGACATGGTTGCGCGCCGGGTTTGCCGACAGCCAGGTGGCCGCCCGCGAGGGGGAACTCGCCGCGTTTATCGGCCGCCATCTCACGCCCACGGACGTGGTGTTCGCCACATGGCGCGAGGACGGCCATTGCGACCATGAAGCCGTGGGCCGCGCCAGCGCCGTGGCGGCGCAGGCCGTTGGCGCGCGGTTGTATGAGCTGCCGGTGTGGGCCTGGCATTGGGCGTCCGCCGAAGACAGCCAGTTGCCCTGGCACCGCGCGCGCAAAATCCCGTTGACCCGCGCCGCCGTGGCGCGCAAACGCCATGCGATCCATGCGTTTGCCAGCCAGCTGGAGGGTGACCCGCAGATCGGCTTGCCGGCGGTCTTGCCGCCGCATGTGGTGGAACGTCTGCTGCAACCGTTCGAAGTGGTGTTTGTATGAGTGTGGCCACGCCGTATTTTGACCAGTTGTTTGCCGGCAACGATGACCCCTGGGCCTTTCGCCAACGCTGGTATGAGCGCCGCAAACGCGCACTGACCCTGGCAGTGCTCACGCGCCCACGGTACGCCTCGGTGTTCGAACCCGGCTGCGCCAACGGCGAGCTGAGCGCCGAGCTGGCACCCCGCTGTGATCGCCTGCTGTGCTGCGACACGGCAAGTGCCGCCGTCGCACTGGCGCGCAGCCGCTTGCTCGGGTTCGCCCACGCGCGGGTGGAGCAAGCGCGCCTGCCCGAGCAATGGCCGAGCGAACGGTTCGACCTGATCGTGTTGAGCGAGTGGTGTTACTACCTCGATGTGGCGGACCTGCACCGGGTAATCGAACACGCCCTTGGCTCGCTGAGCGACGACGGGCAACTGCTCGCCTGCCACTGGCGCCCGCCCATCGAGGGTTGCCCGCAAACGGCGGACCAGGTGCATGCCGTGCTGGCGCAACGTTTGGGAATGGCACAGGTGGTGAGCCATCACGAACCCGATTTCCTGCTCGATCTCTGGAGCCGCGACGGCCGCTCGGTGGCGACACTCGAGGGCCTGCAATGATCGGCGTGCTGATTCCCGTGCATAACGAAGAAGCCTTGCTGGCGGAATGCTTGAAGGCCGCTGTGATCGCCGCCAACCACCCTGGGCTGTTGGGCGAACGGGTCCAGGTCCTGGTGCTGCTCGACAGTTGCAGTGACAGCAGTGCGCAGATCGCCCAGGCCTACCCGGTGCACAGCCTGTCGGTGCAGGCGCGCAACGTGGGACGGGTGCGCGGCATAGGCGCCCGGCACTTGTTGAACCAGGGCGCGCGGTGGATTGCCTGCACGGATGCCGACAGCCGCGTGGCGCCAGACTGGTTGGTGGCGCAATTGGCGCTGGGGGTCGAGGCCGTGTGTGGAACGGTCACCGTGGACGCCTGGAGTGAAGGCTTCGATCCGGCCGCGCAGATCCGCTATCACCAGGCCTATCAAGCCCGGGACGGGCACCGGCACGTGCACGGCGCCAACCTGGGCATGAGTGCCGGCGCTTACGTGCGAGCCGGCGGTTTCGAGCCCCTGGCGTGCCATGAAGATGTGCAGTTGGTGCGCAATCTGGAGCGCTGCGGGGCCTCCATTGCCTGGAGCCACACCCCGCAGGTGATCACCAGTGCCCGCCTCGATTGCCGCGCCGAGGGCGGCTTCGGCGATTACTTGAAGAGCCTGATGCACGCCCCGTGAAAAAAACGACATTGCAAGATGTAAAAGCGACCAGTCCTTGACTATGCTGAGGACGCCTTGCTGGCAATCCAGGGTTGGAGTGCCGCGCAATCACCACAGCGGAGCCTGTGGTGAATAAAAGAGCGTCGTCCCGTCAACGGGGTACGACCCGCATTCACCGACAAGGACGTGACACCCATGAAGCTTGCCTCGTTAAGCGAAGGCCGCCGTGGCCCGGCGCAAATCTGGAACAGTGCGCCACAGCTGGCGCAAATCCCCGTGATCAACCCGAGCACGCTGGTACCGCCGGGCGCCCGCGTGGTGGTGATTGCCCCGCACCCTGGCGATGAAGTGCTGGCCTGCGGTGGCTTGCTGCAACTGCTCAGCACCCTCGATCACCCGCTGCAACTGATTTCGCTCACCGACGGTAGCGCCAGCCACCCGGGTTCCAACGTCTGGCCGGCGAGTCGCTTGAGCGTGGTGCGCCCCCAGGAAAGCGTCGAGGCGCTACGCCGCCTGGGCATGCCATTGCACAGTTTGAAGTGGATTCGCGGCGGTTTTTGCGACAACGCCCTGGCCGCGCGCGAGCAACCCTTGAGCCAATTTATCGCGCGCTACCTGCAACCGGGCGATGTGGTCTTCAGCACCTGGCGCAACGACGGCAATGACGACCATGATGCCGTGGGCCGCGCCAGCGCGAAGGCGTGCAGCTTGACGGGGGCACGGCATATCGAACTGCCGATCTGGGCCTGGCACTGGCCCGCGCGCGAAGCCTCGGTCATCCCCTGGCAACGAGCCCGCAAGGTGCGCCTGGATAGCTGGAACGTGGCGCGCAAACTGCACGCCACCCATGCCTACGCCAGCCAACTGGCCGGCGACCCCGAGATCGGTCTGGCGCCCATGCTTGCCCAGGTGCTGCTGGAGCGTATGCGCGAGCCGTTTGAAATCATTTTTGCCTAGGTCCCCACTCGTCTGGACCTGTTATTTTTTACAGTAGCGACCCAGGCCATCCCCGACTAAGGTAAAAAAGCGCTGCACAGGTTGAGGTGCAGTCGAGAAACCCATGCCAACCCTTTGCATTGGCCGGTGTTTTTGAGCAGGTAACCCGTCGTCCCTGGTTCGTATCGCGCACAACGTTGTCATGGTCAGAACTCCACCTGCCGACGCGGGTGCCGGAATAACGCCCCTCTGCTCGAGGACGGATCATGCGCGTATGCACACCTCCCCTGCTCTACCTGAGTCTCGCCGCCTCTGCGCTGTTCACCTGGCCGCTGCCGGCACAGGCCGCCTGCACCGTCAGCGGCAGCCCTGCGAGCGGTCAGGTGTTTACCTGTGTCAGCGGCACCGACCCCGGTATCAGCGCCCTGACGGGTGACAACCAGGTGCTGTTCCCCAGCGGCAACAGCACGATCAACGGCAATGTGACACTGGGCCCGGGCAACGATCTGGTCCAGTTGGACGCACCGGACACGCGGATCAACGGTGCGGTGAGCATGGGCGATGGCGCGAACATCTTTCGCCTGAACAAGGGCACGATCAGCGGCGCGGTCAGCCAGGGTTCGGGCGCCGATATCGCACAAATCAGCGGTGGCCAGGCGGGAGCGATCAGCCAGGGGGCCGGCGTTGACAATTTCTCCCTGAGTGGCGGCACCATCGCCTCGCTGGCCCAGGGCGATGGGCACGACAAATTCTTCATGAGTGGCGGCACGATCACCGGTGCGTTCGAAGACGGCGATGATGCCAAGATGACCGGCGGCACGATTGGCCGGGTGGATATGAAACTCGACAAAAACCTCTTCGACATGAGTGGCGGGACCATCATCAACAACCTGGTGACCGGCTTTGACAGCGACACCATCTTGATCTCGGGCACCGCCTATATCGGCGGCAAAGTCAGCACCAGCGGCGGCTCGGACACCATCACCGTCACGGGCGGCACCCTCAACGGGCAAGTCCTCGCCAGCACCGGCGAGGACCACTTCAGCTGGATCGGCGGTGGCCGAGTCAACGGGTTCATCCTGCTGGGCCCCGACAACGACACGGCGCTGTTGCAGAACCTCAATGAAACCCTGCTGTCTGCCACATCAGTGATCGACGGTGGCACCGGCACCGACACGCTTACCTTCGACAACACCCAGGCTGCGACGCCCGGGCGCTACTCCAGCTGGGAGCAGGTGACCGCTGGACAACAACGCCAGCTTCAACCTCGGCGGTACATTTTGTGCTGGGCGACACCGGTACCGGTACCGGCACGATGACGATCAATGGCAGCAGCAAGCTGTTGGTCAACACCGGTGCCATCAGCGCCTTCACTGCCGGGCAGTTGGTGACCCTGAACAACCGCGGCATGATCGAGATGAACAGCACCAACGCCTCCACCACTGACACCCTGACGGTCAACGGCAATTACATCGGCATGGGTGGCGGGATCGCGCTGCAAAGCGTGTTGGGCGGCGACGGTTCCGCCAGCGACAAACTGGTGGTCAGCCAAGGCACGATCTAGGGCAGCACCGCCATCAGCATCACCAACGTTGGCGGCGCGGGTGCCGCCACCTTGCAGGACGGCATTCAAGTGGTGCTGGCCAGCAACGGTGCCAGCGGCGGCGCCAGCGCGTTTACCTTGGCCGGTCCGGTGTCTGCCGGGGCGTTTCAGTATCGCTTGTTCAAGGGGGGCGTCACGCCCGGCACCGCAGAGAACTACTACCTGCGCTCCACCGTGCCGGTCACCCCGCCTGATCCGGTAATTGTCGTGCCGCTTCCCAGTCCCGGGCCCGACGAGCCGCCCCTGCCGCCCAACCCGGGGATCACGCCGATTCCGATCTACCGCCCCGAAGTGCCGATCTACGCTGCGCTGTTTCCAGCCGCCCAGCAAATCGTCCAGGGCATGCTGGGCACCTACCACGAACGCATGGGCGAGCAGAGCCAACCACAGAGCGACCCTCTTCGCGCAGGTTGGGGCCGCGTCTACGGCAGCAGCAGCCGGCAACGCTTCGCCGGCACGGTCAGCCCCACGCTCAACAGCTCGATCAGCGGCTTTCAAGTGGGCAGCGACCTCTTTACCCACAGCACGGACGACGGCCAGGTGCTGCAGGCCGGGTTTTTCGTCGGCCACAGCCGCTTGCGGGGCGATATCAAAGGTTTCAATGGCGGCTGGCAGGACAACGACGCAGGCAGCACCACCCTGCGCGGTGACAGCCTGGGCGCTTATCTGACGCTGATTGGCACCCACCAGGCTTATCTGGATGTGGTGTTGGTGGGCACGCGACTGGACGGCCACAACGCGTCTGACCGTGGCGTGAAGATGAAGACCCGTGGGCACAACGTCTCGGCCTCGGCGGAAGTCGGCCGGCCGTTCCAGGTAACGCCCCACTGGGTTGTAGAGCCCCAGGCCCAGTTGATCGTTGGCAAGACCCGACTGGACAGCCAGAACGACGGTATCTCCGACGTTGCGTACAAAGCCGACACCACCGTCACCACCCGCCTGGGCGTACGCCTGCGCGGTGATTACCACGTCAGCGGCATGCCGTTGCAACCCTATGCGCGCGCCAACGTCTGGCACACCGCAGGCGGAAAAAACACCGTCACCTTTGCCGACGTCACCGACATCGATACCGAACAGAAATCCACCACCCTGGGCGTCAGCCTCGGCGCCAACCTCAGGGTGGCGCCGGGTGTCAGCCTTTACAGCGAAGTGGGTTTCAATCGGAACCTGGACAGCAATGCCTTCAATGGCCGCCAAGGCACGCTGGGCCTAAGAATGTCATTTTGACGCCCTCGCCACAGGTTGCTGTTTTACCCTTAGAAATCCACCGTTGCCGACAACTCGAACGTACGCGGCGCGCCCAACCCAAGGCTCGACGTCAACGGCATGCCCCAGTACGCCTTGTCGGTGACGTTGGTCACCGTGCCACGCAAGGTCACCGGCCGCCCGGCGACCTGCATCGCATACCGCGAGCCCAGGTCGAAAATCGTGTAGCCGGGGATCGACTGCGCGTTGTCATCGCTGATGTATTGCTGGGAAACCGCCGTCGCGTTGGCCGTCAAGGTCAGGCCGGACACCACCGGCGTGTCCCATTCCACCCCGAGCTTGCCTTGCAGCTTGGGCAAACCGGTGGCCGTCTTGCCTTCATCATCGCCCCCCGGCGACTTGGTGATCTTCGGATCCACATGGGCCACGCCGCCCATCAGGCGCACATCGTCGATGGGCGAGCCGAAGAAGCCCCACTCGATACCACGGTTGCGCTGCTCACCACCAAAGGAAAACACATTGGTCACCGGATCGGTCGAGCTGCCCGGGCGTTCGATCTGATACAGGCTGAGGGTGTGGGTGAACGTGCCCAGGTCGAGCTTGAGGCCGATCTCCTTCTGCTTGGATTTATACGGGGCAAACACATCGCCGTAGTTGGCCGCTGTCATCGGCGCCATCGCGCCTTTGCTCAGGCCCTCGATGTAGTTGGCGTACACCGAAACCTGCTCCGTGAGCTTGACCACCACGGCTGCGGCGGGCGTTGTCGCGCTTTCGTCATAGCCGGGCTTGTTACGGGCGCCGGTGGTGGTATTGAAAGTGTCCGTGACCACGTTCTGGCGGCGTACGCCAAGCGTCAACTGCACCTTGTCGTCCAGGACCGACAAGGTATCCGCCACGCCGTAGCTGGTCAGCGTCGATTCGGTGTGTGCCACCGGCGCAAAGCTGCGCGGCGCCTCGGGGCCCCAGGTCGGGTGATAGATATTGGTCAGCCAATCCGCACCGGGGACCCAACGCCGGCCGTAGTCCTTTTGCTTGTCGGCATACCGCGTGGCGTTGACCACCCACTGGTGCCCGACCGGCCCGGTCTGCCACTTACCCTTGAGCCCCGCCTCGCCCGAGGTTTTCTCGATGTCCATCTTCAGCTGGCCCATGCTGGTCTTCAAATCCCCGGCGTTGTTGATCACCTGGGCCGACATCGCGCCGCTGTAGCGGTAGTGGGTTTCGCTGGCACCGAACGCCGCGTAGGCCAGCAGGTGCTCGGTCAGGTCAAACTCGCCGCGCACGATCGCGCCCTGGTCCTTGGTATCGACAAACGCCCAGTCCGGGTTGAGCAAGGTGTCGGACTTCGGCGGCTTGGGCACGGCCACATTCGCCGCCAGGCTGATCCCACGGTTTTGCCCGCGCACACGGTCTTCGCTGTTGTACAGGTCGGCCGACAGCCGCGCACGCTCGCCGCGCCAATCCAGGCCCAACGAATTCAACTGGGCTTTCTGCTGTTGATGTTCGGTCGCAGTGTCGCCATCGCGGTACATGCCGTTGAAGCGCACGCCAAATTGCTGCTCATCGCCAAAGCGCCGGCCTGCGTCGAGGTGGCCGCCGAACTGCGCGTCGGACAGGTAGGTGGTGGTGAAGCGCGTCAGCGGCTGCGCACCGGCACGCTTGGGCACCAGGTTGACCATGCCACCCACCGAACCGCCCGGCGGCATGCCGTTGAGCAGCGCCGACGGGCCCTTCAACACTTCGATGCGCTCGTACATTTCCGGCGAGATGCGGTAGTACGGCGCCACGCCAAACAGGCCGTCGATGGTCACGTCGCTGATGCTGGTGGCAAAACCACGGATCGAATAGTTCTCGCTGTAGGTGCCCTTCAGGCCATTGCTGAATACCGCAGGGTCGGTGGCGGCGATCACATCGGTGACGGTCTGGGCCTGGCGATCGGCGATGTATTTTTCCGTGTAGCTGATGGTGCTGAACGGCGTTTCCATAAAGTCCTTGTTGCCCAGCAGGCCGAGGCGGCTGCCGTATGCCACCTGGTCACCGGCGTAGGTCAGCGGCAGCTCTGTGGCCGGCGCTTCACCCTCGACGCGAATGGCGGGCAAGGTGGACACGCGGTTTTCTTCGGCTTGCGCCAGTTCTTCGGCGAATGCGGGGGCGCTGCTGATCGCCAGCCCGAGCAAGGCCATGGAGGCAAAACCCGGACGAGCGGGCACAGGGGTACGTGTACGGTGAGTCATGGAAGGCTCCGTAAGGTGGGATGTTTTTTTAGTGTTGGCAGTGTGAAGCGGGGTTAACGCCTGGAATCAGGGTTGATAGCCCTGGATCACGTCGGCGATCACTTGCTTGATCGAGCTCGGGCTGGCCGCCATGACGTACCAGGCATCGGCATCGACAAACACCACGCGCCCGGTTTTCCAGGCCTTGGTCTGGCGCAACAACGGGTTGCCCAGGGTGTGCGCGTTGAGCAACGGGCGGTGCTCCATCACGGCCGTGCGGTCGACCACGTAGAGAATGTCCGGGTTGGCCTGCTGGATGAATTCACTGGAAATCGGCTGGCCATGCAAGCCGGCCTCGGCGGTCGGGCTCGCCGGTTTCACCCCCAGCTCGGTGAACACAAAGCCGTAGCGCGACTGCACGCCAAACGAGCTGAACGCGCCGTTGTTATGCAGCACCACCAAGGCGCGCTCGGGGCGCTCGGCGGTGATGCGTTTCGCTTCTACGACCTTGGCGTCGAGGGCGGCGACCTGTTGTTGCGCCAGGGTGGACTTGTCGAAAAGTTGCCCGAGGGTCAGCAGGTGCTGCTTGATCACCTCGATATGGCGCTTCTGGCTGTCGCGGTAATCCACGTCGAAATGCACGGTGGGCGCGATCTCGCTGAGTTCGCCGTAGTGCGGGGCCTGCAACGAAGTGATCAGGATCAGGTCCGGCTTGGCTGCGTGCACCCGCTCCAGGTTCGGCTGGACGATGGCGCCGGTGTCCACCACCGCCGCGTCGTCCTTGTAGCGTTGCAGGAACGGCGGCACGAAATCCTTGGGCATGCCGGCCACCGGTACGCCCAGTTGGTCGAGGAAGTCCACTTCGTTCATGTCCAGGGCGACTACGCGTTGTACGGGCGGCTGAACCCGTGTGGTGCCCAACGCGTGCGTCACGCTGATCGGTGCGGCGGCCGAAGCCGGGCCGGCGCCGAGGGCGACCAGTAACAGGGCTGATGCCCAAGCGGTGTGTTTGCGCTTCATGGGAGTTCTCATGCGGGGTTGAAGTAGTTGCACAGGCGGCCACGGGCGCCGTGGGTGATCTCGAAGTCGAGGTCGTACAGTTCGCCCAGGCGGGTTTCGTTGACCACCTCGGCCACACTGCCGGCGCAATGCACGGCGCCGGCTTTCATGGCGAGGATGTGGTCGGAGTAATGGGCGGCGAAGTTGATGTCGTGCACCACCAGGATCACCGTGCGGCCCTGCTCGTCACACAGGCGGCGCAGCGCACGCATGATATGCACGGCGTGCTTGATATCGAGGTTGTTCAGCGGCTCGTCGAGCAGCAGGCAGTCGGTTTGCTGGGCGATGGTCATGGCGAGGAACGCCATTTGCCGCTGGCCGCCGCTGAGCTCGTCGAGGTAGGCCTGGCGCAGGGGTTGCAGCGCGAGAAAGCTCAGGGCGTCATCGATCACGCGGTGGTCTTCGCCGGTCAGCGCGCCACGGCTGTAAGGGAAGCGCCCGAAGGCCACCAGTTCCTCGACGGTCAGGCGCAGGTTGAAATCCGGCGCCTGGCGCAAGGTGGCCACGCGCTTGGCGTAGTCGCGCAGCGGGATGTCGTTGACCGCGCGGCCATCCAGGCGGATGTCGCCGCCGTTCGGCGCCATCAGCCGCGCGATCATCATCAGCAACGTGGTCTTGCCGGCGCCATTGGGGCCGATCAGCGAGGTCAGGCGCCCAGCGGCAAAGCGCGCGTTGACACCGGCCAGCACGGTCTTGCTGCCGTAGGTTTTGTGGAGGTTGTGCACAGTAATCATCGGGTGCCTCGGGTGCGCAGCATCAGCGCCAGGAAATACGTGCCGCACAGCAGGTTCACAAGAATGCTGACGGTGGTCTTGTAGTTGAAGACGTGCTCGACCAGCAGTTGCGCCGCAATGAACATCGCGATGGCAATCGCGCTGCCCATGGGCAAGGTGACGCGGTGGCGGAACGTGCGCGCCAGCGCATAGGTGGTGTTGGCCACGAACACGCCCATGAACGCCGTGGGCCCCAGCAGGCCGGTGGAAATCGCGACCAACGCCGCCACCAATGCCAGTTGCCGGCGCACCACGCTTGGGTAATCCACCCCCAGCGACACGGCTTGGTCGCGGCCGAGGGCGAGCACGTCGAGGGTCGGCAAGGTGCGGGCAAAACCCAGGCACAGCATGGCCACCAACAGCCCCGAGAGCAGTAATTGCTGCGGCTGCACGCGGTTGAACGACGCCTGGCTGAAGCCTTGCAGAATCGAAAACTCGCCGGGGCTGATCTTCAACTGCACGAACTGCGTGACGGTGCCGATCACCAGGCTCAACACCAGCCCCAGCAGCAACAGGAAATACACGTTGCTGTGGCCCTCGCGCAGCAACCAGCGTTGCAGCGCCCAGGAATAGCCGAGCATCAGCAGCACCGACAGCACAAAGTTGCCCTGGCTGCCCAGCACCACCAGGCTGGCGGTGCCCAGTACCAGCACCAACAACGCCTGGAACAACAGGTACACCGCTTCGTAGCCCATGATCGCCGGCGTGAGGATGCGGTTGCCGGTGAGGGTCTGGAAGATGATGGACGACCACGCCACGCACACGCCGCCAATACACATCGCCGCCAACCGCACGAGGCGCTTGGGGATCACGTAATCGAAATCCAGCCCCGAACGGAACAGCACAAAGCCCAACGCCAGGGCGAGCACCAAGGCCCACAGCCGCTTCATCGCTGCCTCCAGACGATCAATGCCAGGAACAAGCCGCCGCCGACGATGCCCGCCGTCAGGCCAATCGGCACTTCGAACGGGAAGATCAGCAGGCGCCCGAGAATGTCGCAGGCCAGCAGCAATGCGGCACCGCCGAGGGCGACGATGGGCAGCGTGCGGCTGAGGTTTTCGCCGTAGTACAAGGCCACCAGGTTGGGAATCACCAGGCCGACAAAGGGGATCGAACCGATGGTAATCACCGTCGCCGCCACGGTCACGGCCACCAGCAACAGGCCCAGCGCCGCCGTGGCCGCGTAGTTCAGGCCCAGGCTGCTGGCCATGCCCTCGCCCATGCCCATCACGGTGAAGCGCTGCGCATACAGGTAAGCCAGCGCGACGCTGGGCAGGATCAGGTAAATGATCTCGTAGTTGCCCTGCACCACCTTGGAAAAATCCCCCAGCAACCAGCCCTGCATGCTTTGCAGGATGTTGTGGCGGTAGGCATAGAACTCGGCGATGGCGCTGAGCACGCCGCCGTACATCAAGCCGATCACCGGCACCAGCAAGGTGTGGTGAAAACGCAGGCGCCGGATGATCGCCAGGAACACCAGGCTCGCGGCGAAGCAACACAGCAGCGCAAACAGCATGCGCACGCCGGCGCTGGCGGCCGGCGCCACGCCCAGCGACACGAGGATGCCGAGCTTGGCCGCGTCCAGGCCGCCGGTGGTGCCCGGCTCGACGAACTTGTTGCGCAGGATGTGCTGCAAGATCACCCCGCACACCGCCAAGCCGACGCCGGTCAACACCAGCGCGGCCAGGCGCGGCAGGCGGCTGGCCGTCAGCGTCAGCCAGCCATCGCTGTCGAGTGCCAACAGGTCGATTTCGCGGGCACCGACCAGCAGCGACACGCCGCACAGCACCAGCAACACGCCACAGCCCACTAGACGCATCATGCAATCCGCCAACCACGGGCCGCCTGGCGCTGGGCGAGGAACTGCGCGTAACGGCCACCGCTGGCCGCCAAGGTCGCAGGCGTACCCTGCTCGACGATCTCGCCGTCATCCAGCACCACAATCTGGTCGGCCATGGCCACCGTCGATAGCTGATGCGCGATCACAATCAAGGTGCAGCGCCCGCGCAACCTGGCCAGCGCCTCGGCGATGGCGGCCTGGTTGTAGGTATCGAGGGCGGCGGTGGCTTCGTCCACCAGCAGGATCGGCGCGTCCTTGAGCAACGCACGGGCAATGGCGATACGTTGGCGCTCGCCCCCCGACAACCGCGCCCCGCCCTCGCCCACCGGCGTGTGCAGGCCCTGGGGCAAACGCGCAATGATCTCGGCCACGCCGGCTTGCTGCGCCACAGCGGCAATCTCGGCCAGGCTGGCGTCCGGTTTACCGAGGCGGATGTTGTCGGCAATGCTGCCCTGGAACAGGTAGGTGTCCTGGAAAATCTGGCTGATCTGCGCGGCCAGCGCCGCATCGGACATCTCGCGCACATCCACACCACCGATCAACACCTGGCCCCGGCTTGCATCGAAGAAGCGCGCCAGCAGCCGCACCAGCGTGGTCTTGCCCGAGCCCGACGCGCCGATCAGCGCGGTCATGCTGCCCGATTCGATGCGCAGGCTCACGCCGCGCAGCACCTGGGGTTCGCCAGAGGCATAACGAAAGCTGACGCTGCGCAATTCCACCGAACTGTCCGTTGGCATTTTCGGTTGTGCGGCGACCGGCAATGGCTGCTCGGCTAGGATGCTGTGCACCGCATCGAGCTGGGCGTTGGCGCTGCGCAGGATCTCGCCATAACTGGCCACTTCCAGCAGCGGGTCGATGTAACGACACACCAGCACCAGCGCCACGCAGGCGGCGCCGGCTTCGTGGGCGTCCAGCGCGTCGCACCACAGCGCGACGGCCACCAGCAAGGCGCAGAAGATCCCTTGCACGGCCCAGGCATTGAGTACCGCCGACAACGACGAGCGATAGATCAAACGCTGGCCGGACTGGCGTTGCCTGTCGATGGCCTGGTCCAGCAAACGCGTGGCGCCGCCGCTGCCATTGAATGCGCGCAACACCGACTGGGCCTGGGCGAACTCGACCATGCGCTGGCTGGTCTGGGCGAAGTGGTGCTGATAAGTGCTATCGGCACTGCGGCCCAAACGCGCGGTGAACACCATCACGCCCACCAACAACGGCAGCGCCAGCAACGCCAACACACCCAAGGGCCAATGCAACACAAACAGCGTGGCAATCAGCACCAAAGGCGTCACCGCGCCGCTGATCACCGGGGTGAACACATGCGCCGGCAACTGCGCCACCGCCATCATGCCTTGGGTGATCAAATGACCGAGCCGCGCACTGTTTTGCGCGCTGAACCAACCCACCGGCAGGCGCGCCACGTGATCGCCGAGGCGTTGCCGCGCGCCTTGCAGCACCGCCACGCCGACAGCTACACCGGCCTTGTCGAGTGCGCGGCGCCACAGCGCACAGGCCGTTACGCCGACCAACAGCGCAATCAGCCAACGCCCGGCCGCCAGTGCATCACCGGCCAACAGGTGGCTGATCAGCGGCACCAGCGTGATCAGGGTCAGCCCGCTGAGCAGGCCGTAGAACACCGCCATCGCGGCATAACGGCGCAGCGTGGGCGCGTCTTCACCGAGCAGGCGCACAAAAGTCTTCAGCATGGTTGCACCGCCTGTGATTCGCTGCGGGCGTAATCGCCCAGTTGCCATAACCGCGCGTAGAGCCCGCCGTGGGCCAGCAGGTCGGCGTGGCGGCCCTGCTCGTGCAGGGTGCCGTCGTGGATCACGAGGATCTGGTCGGCGTGCATCACCGTGTCGAGCCGATGAGCAATGACCAGCAGCGTGCGGCCCTGGGCGAAGCGCGACAGGGCTTGCTGGATCGCCACTTCGTTGTCGGCATCGGCGGCGGCGGTGGCCTCGTCGAGCACCAGCACCGGCGGGTCCAGCAGCACCGCGCGGGCAATGCTGAGGCGCTGTTGTTCGCCGCCGGAGAGCTGGGCGTCTTCGCCGATCACCGAGTCATAACCACGTGGTAGCAGCAGGATGCGGTCGTGGATGTTCGCCGTGCGCGCGGCGTGTTCAATGTCCAGTTGAGTCGCGGACGGTCGGCCGAGGGCGATGTTGTCGCGCACACTGGCGTTGATCAGGCGCACCTCTTGCAGCACAAAACCGATGCGCTGGTACAACAGCGGCGTGTCGATATGGCGCAGGTCCGCGCCGCCCAAAGTGATGCGCCCACTACTGGGGTCGAAAAACCGCAGCAGCAAGCGCGCCAGCGTTGACTTGCCGGCGCCGGACAAGCCGACGATGGCCGTGGTGGTGCCCGGTTGCAGGGTGAAATTGATATCGCTGAGCACCGCGTGGTCGCGTTCATAGGCATAGCCGACCTGCTCAAAACAGATCGTGTTGCCGCTGGGCAACTGCACGGCCGATTGCGTCAGCGTCGGTGTGTCCAGCAACCCCTGCACGCGCTGCGCGGCGCCAGTGGCGTTGTGCAAATCGTGGGTAATGTAGTGCAACAGCAGCAACGGTGCGCTCAGGCCCGGCGCCACCAAGACGAAGGGCAGCACGTCCACGGGCGCGATCCAGCCCAGGCCAACAAACAGCGTACCGGCCGCCAACATCACACCAAGCACGGTGACCGGCGCGATCATCGCATTGGCATTCGCCATCGATGCCACCAGCGGGCGGGTGAAGTCGATAAAGGTCGTGGCAAAGGTGTCGATGGCGCTGCGATAAGCCCCGTGCGCCTTGCCGCTGGCGCCGAACGCCTTGACCACCGGGATGCCGTTGACGAACTCCACCACCGCGTTGTCGATGCGCGCCATCCCGCTGACAAATTCCTGCATACTCGCGCCGCTGGCGCGCATGGCCCGCGAGAAAAACAGGAAATACCCGGCAAACGGCAGCAGTGCCACCAGCGCCAGGCGCCAGTCCATGACAAACAGGTAGACCGCCGACACCAACACCGCCCCGCCCGCGCGGCCAGCGGTGGTGTAGAAGTGCGCGGTGAGGCTGTGCAGCGTATTGATATCGTCCTGCATCGCCCGTTTCACTTCACCCGAGGCCCGGCTGCTGAACCAACCCAGCGGCACACGGCTCAAGCGCTGGGTGATCGCGCGGCGCAAATGATGGGTCAGGCGATTGTCGGCCAGGTGGGCGAGCAACTCCGCGGTAAAAATCAACGCCATCCCCGCGAAAAGGCTGACAGCGCTAAGGCCAACAACCCACCACACTTCGCTCGACAGCTGACCACCAGCGCCGAGTACACGTGCGGCGATATGGGCGATGGCCGCCAGCGGCACCAGCGTCAGCATCGCGCCGACAGCGGCAAGCCCTGCGGCTATACACAGACGCCCACGGATGGGCGTCAGAATCCGACTAAGCGTGCCTGCGACTTGAGGGGTGGCCGGAGCCGCTTCAGGAGAGTCCATTGACAGAAAAAGTCCGTTTGAGAATCAGAATCATATTTAGTTGCATGACTATAAACTAATTTGCGCAAAGCCGACAAGACAGCTACAACCTTGTGTTCAGCAATTAAGGAATACCCATGGAACCCGCAAAAAAACCCGCCACCCGCGGCCGCCCGCCGAGCATCACCCGCGAACGCATCGTCGACGCCGGCATCGAGATGGGCCTGCCCAACATCACCTTCGTCGGCCTCGCGGCGGCGCTGGGCGTCAGCCATATGGCGCTGTACAAACACGTGGCCAACCTCGAAGCGCTCAAGGCCATGGTTGCCGAAGAAATCTTCACCCGCTGGCAGATCCCCCAGGACTGCGGCGATGCCGATGGCGGGTTGAAGGACTACCTGATCGTGTTTGCCACCTCGGTCCGCGAATTCGTCAAAACCCACCCGGGGCTGACCCCCTACGTGATCCGCCGCGCGGCCGCGACCGCGCCGATGCTGGCCAAGATTGACGGGCACCAGACGTTGATTGCGCAGGGGTTTGGGGTGAGCAAGGAACAGGCGCGGTGGTTGCTGGCGACGGTGGCGTTTCACTGCATGGCGGTGGCGGATACGGTGTATACGGTGACGCAGCGTGAACCGGTGGTGGAAACGGCGCGGGCTACGGAGGAAGCGGAGATGGAGGTGGAGTTGGCGCGGGGGATGGAGGCGTTGGTGGTGGGGGCGTTGGTGATGGTGGAAGGGGTTGCCTGAGCGTTGGCAAGGCCTGCTTTGGGCAGGCTGTCTCAATGTGGACTTAAGCGGTTTCTGAAGACATCCAGTGCAAAAAACTACGCAGCTGAGTCGTAAATTCTTTCGGCTTGGCGTCCGGGCGCTTTGCCTGGGACAAGAAAAAGCAGATCTGCATACGCATACACGGGAAATGCTGGATAAACAGTTCGACATGTTCATCCAGTGTTTGCGGCCACATCAAGTCCTGTTCGGAACGAAGTACTTGCGTTGACCGGATGAGTTTGCGCGACGCTTCGCGTTGCAAACGCAACGATTGCGTCGGTGTCGCCGACTGATCGATTTGGTCGGCATACCGGGTCAGTACGGATTCAAAGTCACCATTTACCGCAATGGCGATATTACGCGATGGCTTGAACCGGTCGAAGCGTTTGCTCAGATCATTGCCCCATAGGCAACGACAGTGATGCTTGAGCCAATATCCCCAGCTCAATCGATTGTCAGCGGCCAATACTTCAGCACGACTTCCGATATCGAAATCTATCTTGGTGACTTCGGGATGCAGACTTTCCAGCGTGCGCCGTTTCGACTCCAGTATTTCCAGATCTTGCGGTTCGGGAGGGCTTTGCAGGACGAGGGTCAGGTCCAGATCGGAAACGGCAGGCACGGCGTCGCCTCTTGCTACGCTGCCATACAGGTAAATGCTGTCCAGCGGAGGGTTCGACTGAGTGAGTGTCATGCAGACGTCCACCAGCAAAGCCTGAAACTGTGGCTGCGTTTCGATGTTGGGTAAGGTGAGGATGTAACCGTCGGCGTCGATGCCAGTTGGGTGGAGTCGGTCCATGGAGCCGTCCGTTGGGTGTGTTCAGGGAGGGACTTTAACAAGGCCAGTGGTGTGATCGCATTCGTGGACGGCCGTGTTCGGCCAATACCGGCATTTATGAGGGGCAGATTGTTTTTCAAAAATAAATCTGTCCCTTTTTTGGTTGGCGTGGACGGCTCCATGAAGGGTATTAAATTGCCATCACGCCATCCAAAAATACAGGAGTGCCAATTGCGACATAGTTAACGATCAGTAGGAATTAAAATCAGGCTCTCACGTCGAAATCCCGGCTCGCGGCGTTTAATGAGTATGAGCATGTTCGATTTCTGAGACCCCCTCTCTCCAATCTACACAAGCCTCATTGAAGAATGGCGGCGCATCGACTTAGTATCTCGCTATTCTTTATGAAAACCAGTTTAAGTTTTTTTCTAGCGCGAGTGATGTTTTGGAAAAGCATCTTAGTGGCATGATAGTACGTCCGACCCTTGTAATAAAGTTCGCCATTCTCATCATAAGAAAAATATTGGTCAATTGGTATTGCGACCCCTTCAAACTCCTGACCAATAACTTGATGAGAAGTACTGCCTGTTTGATTGAAGTATTTTTTATGATGCTCTGCATTGTATATCGATGGCGTGAATCTGATAACCTCCCACCCTTGACACTCTAGCGAGGAAAGATATGATTTAGCATCATCAACATTGTCAAAATAAGAAAGCTCAACATTTCCCTTATTAGATAAAGAATGATTTCTAGTATTATTGAACAAAGCCTTAATGAAATCCGCAATTTCTCTGTTTGTTCTTATTTTTTCCGAAAGACTGTAATTGGCGTGAGAAATTTTTTTGATCTCGGCGCCAATATCGGTTCTTTCTTCTCTCCTGGAAAGTGTTTGAGCATTGTCATATGAAAAAATACAAACATTGCCAGCGCTCTTTATCTTGGTGACAATTAATTCAAACTGTTCCTTTTTGATCCGCTGCGCCTCGTCGATAATGATTATGTCGTAAGCGCCTAGCTTACCGCTACGATAGTTTCTTATCTCAACAAGGTCCCAGCCCTTCGCCTTTAACTTCAAATGGCCCTCATTGAAATAGCCGCAATGGATGATTGCGATTTTATATTCGGCATTTTGAAGTTCCTTGGCGATATCATAGACCAAAAGCGTTTTCCCAGTGCCAGCGCTACCTGTGACCGACACAAAATGAGCCTTAGCGAACCCTTCAATCGACTTAACAATCTGTCTTTTGTGCTCCTCTTGCTGGTGAGTCAAGAAGTACTCGTCATTTAAAAATTTTTCGGTGGAATTGAAGGGGGATACCAAGTAGTTTGAGGGATCAAACAGTGCGTCGACCGCATCGATTTTATTAAGGGGCTGTCGCACCAATAAAGATTTAAGCGTACTGATCCTTGCGGGAATCAAATCAGAGCTTTCATCTAACTCATAAAGTTCATTCTTGTCGGCTATATAGGTGTAAGTGCGTACGTTTTTTCCTGTAAACTTAAGGTAGTATCTGTTTCGCACAAGCTGATTTTTAGCTTTTTCTTTCGTACATGAGCTTTTAAGCTCAATATTTATTATGGCCTTGTCAGAAAATCTTAGCAGATCGAACTCTTTGCCTATTTGCGGTATTTTATAACCCACGTAAAAGTTATCAAAAACCTTCATTTCGCCTGGGGAGCAATCAAGTTCATAAACTAATTTAGAAAGGTCTTCAAGTTCTCCTTTCCTTAGAGCTATACCATGAAACCGCATGAATTCATCGAAGGTTTTTGCGCCTAAGGTCTCGCTAGACTGGATGAGAGAGACAAGATTGATATGCCGCATTTAGGTGATCCTTTTATTAGTATACGTCCTTGATAAATAGATACATATAAGCTTCTACTCACGGCATTCTGCCACAACTGCTCTACAGTATCAGCCAGATTTCTCATCGCCGAATAAAACTGTAAGAGGTTCTTTGGCGCGTGGAAATCCTGATGATAGACCGAAGAGGGGAAAGATTTATTTTTTCGGAAATAAATCTGTCCATTTTTACTTTTTCTATGGGGTCAGCGTCGATAAAGAGTGGCTGATTCCGCGTGATTCGGAGATCAACGCTTTAGGGCTTCACATTCGTTATGCAAGTTGCTGTCTTGGATGTTGCCGCAGCTTTGACCGTTCATTTGCGCCGAGCAACTGGCCCGAAGGTCGTTGACCTGGATATTGCCGCAGCTTTGACCATGGGTTTTGGCTTCGTAATAAGCGCGTTGATCGCTGTCACTGATGTTGCCGCAACCAGCATGGGCGTAGGTACTCAACATCAATAACATCGCAATGATGGCTCTCATCACTCTCTCCCTAGGGTGTCAGGAAATAGCCTGACGCTGACTGATCCAAGATGATCTTGTTGCTGCAATGAGCCATCAAATTGGCATCATTTTTTGAGAAAGTTCCATGGGGGGATGTGGCTTTCGGGCGTACAATTTTTATTTTTCGCCGTCACGTGAACCATCCCTGACTTCGTAGGCATGCGGAGTGACCGATTGGCTGTCTGTTGCCGTTCGCGACCGGCGGTTTTCGACCCAGAGTGTGAAAAAAAGTACGTCGAGATGCATCACATCCAGCTAGCAATCTGGGCCAACCGCCGAAACGCTCTGACGAACATAATAATTGTCGAACTCACTGCTTTCGACGAACTGGAAGCCATGGCGGATATAAAAGCGATTCGAAGCGCTTTCTTTGAGAGCACCCACTTTAATAGAGAGCGCAGCTGCATCCGCCATTTTGAAAATCTGAGTGAGAACAGCAGACCCTACACCTGATCCTTGCGCGTTCGGTCTCACATACAAGTGGTCGAGCAAGAGTTCATTGGGGTGATGCTTGACCACGACAAAACCAACCCTCTCTCCAGATACCTCGATGTAGTGTGTGTTGCGGGCTTCAAAACCGCTAAGAAACCGCTCGAGCGCGCGCACCGGATCAAATCGCCCAACACGCTCCAGACTTTCGCGCATGGCCTCAATTCGAATAGCTACAAGATTGTCCAAGTCGCCTTGTTGAGCCAGGACCAAAATGACTGGAGAATTTTGATTGGGTGCGGTGGGCATATTTTGTGCTCTATTTACCATCCTGGAAGGCCAGTATAGAGAGCCTGATAGGTTCAAGGCAGTCAACAACCGCGACCGCAATTTCACCAGTTCAAAGCTGAAGCGGTGGATGGAGGAAATTGAATCAAAAAAAGGACAGATTTATTTCTGAAAAATAAATCTGTCCCTCATAAACGCATAGACGATGCTCCAGCCTGTGTCACCCCTTGGTAAGATCAACCAACGGCGTCTGCCGCACCTCAGTCTCCCGCCCATCCTGAATCTCGCTAACCTGCTTCAAGGCTCTATCCACAGCCGCCTTATCCGGCAACAAGCTATAGATGATGCGGAACTGCTTGTGTTCCTTGGGCCCAATTGTCGGTACTAGATTCAGTGGCCGCTGATAACGGCGGTTGTAGGAAAAGCTTGTCCCGGGCTCCAGCCCTGTGACATAGCCCTGGCCTTCGGTGTCGGTGTTTTTCCACAGGGAAAACACGGGCAGTGTTTGGGTATTGAAGCCGACCGCAACGCCCAGGCTACCGGCCTTGTTATGCAACACGGTCAACGTATCGCCTTTGGCATCGGCATACGGCACCACGTTGTACACCGTTTCGTCGTAGTCCCTGGTCGGTGCGCGGTAGGTTTGCCAGTCGGGCAGATCGTCCTTGGCCTTGTCGTTGAACGGCGACACCTGTTTCACCGGCGCGGCGAAACGAGCGCCCTGCTCCAGGAACGGGGTGCTGAAGTTGCTGTGATACAGCGCCTGGTATTCCTTCGGATAGTCGCCGTTGTTGGTCAGGGTGTCGTTGAGGGCGAACACGACACTGCCGGGTTCGGTCACCAGTTCGGTCGCGACCGAGAAGTCGACCTTCTTGAACGCCTGCTCTTTCAGCTCGCCGCGCAGGGTAATGGCGTACGGTGGTTTTTCATCGATATGCAGCGTGACTTTATTCGCAGGAATGTTGGCGGCACGACCGTGCAGGGTCAGCAGTTCGCCGTTGTCGACGCCGGGGTGGCCGACCCATTCGTATCCGCAGCGGGTGACCAGCTCATTGAAACCTTCCAACCAGCCCAGGCCACCGCGGCCACTGAGTTCGATAAAGGACGGATTGACCACTTCCTTGACCGGCGAATCCCAGCCCATGCGTACATTGCCAACCGAGGCCTGCAGGACGTTCATTCCGCGAGTCGGCACTACCGAGAGTTTCATCGTGCCGTTATCGATGTCGACGATACTGACGCCCTCCTGCCGACCGCCGTGCAAGGTGCGCAAGGTAACGCTGAAGGGTTTGTCGGTTTTTATTCCGAGTTGTTGACTGGTGATCTGCCAGCTCTGGGCCGCTTTGTCAGTGTCGAGCAGAACGTAATCCCAGGCCATGGCGTGGGAGGCGGCGGACAGTGCGCTGATGGCAACAAAAAGTTTGAGCGGGGTCATGGCGGCAGCCTTTCTTGGAGTTGTGCCATTTTTATAAACGCGATGAACCGTTTCAGCAAGCTAAAAGATTGACACGGTGATGTCGCTGATAGCCCATTTCTGCATGCTGTGACCGGCTAAAATCGACCCTAGGATGCTCTTCGCGAAAGGCGGCAATCGGCCAAAAGCTGCCGCTACCTGAGCGTTCCAACGCCCGAAATGAGCCCCCCCGTAACCGCAAAACAAAGCCTGTCAACATGCCTCTCAACGCGTCGCACATTGACCTATCCGAAGAAAATCTTTAAGCGCCGCCTGATAAAGCGTCAATGGCTGATTGTCCGTATTGAATAGTGCAAACGGAATCATCGTGAGATGTGAAAACGACGTGGAGTTTATCGAGTAGGTTTTCTGCCTGCAAAAGCGCTGATCCTTATTCAATATAAAATCGAACTTGAAAAGGTTTGTCCGCGTACACCAACTGGGGATCAAACCCAGACTCAGGCCCGTCAAGTAATCTTGTCCGCAAGCGCCACCAGATGAGAACTCCGAGATCTTTATTTCTAATGCCGGCAGGGTCGGAGCGGCGAGGCTGGAGCCCGTATCCTGTGCATCGGAAATGACTTTGAGTGTCGCTGCGTATGCGTCCTTGCCGAAGCGACTGTCTTTCCATGGGGAGTTTATTGCGTAACTGAAGCTGGAGATGATTTCTCGTGTTTCGGGTTCAGCGGGTTCGTTGATTGTCGGCTGGGACGAATAAGATGTGCAGCCGGAACAGAGTATCGCAATGCTGACAAACACAAATCCGTTGGCTATTAAGCGACGCATACTCAATTTTCCCTAACTATCAATTAGCCGACATTCCTGTCACTTAATGCCGTATAGCATCTTATCTACACGCCGGATTGCTGAATCAGCATAACAGGGCAGACTGTATGCGCGACACATCGGGAGAGAGAAAAGGCCACCGCCATGCGTTCTTTGCCCCAATCCGATGCGAACGATTGGGCAAGTGCAATGCAAATGGGCGGTCAGATGGAGTGCAATTACCCACCCTAGAGGCCAACAATGTGGTGTAGGGCCAATTTGGAAATGCAGCATCAGAGCACATATCCAGCCCCCGTCCAAAACTGGTGCAACCGGTGTTACGCGTGTAACGCCCTTCACCAAACGCCGGGTTTCATTGGCTTTTATGCCTGTTACACAGTTGGACGACATAGCGTACCCCCGATGTAACGCTGCCCCTGCGTGTAACGCTAAAGTCAGCATCCTCCAGGGTCCCCACCATCGAACCCAAGCCAAGAGCATGACCCACCCGCTTCGTTGAAGGAGCAATACCACAAGGGCTAAGGGGCTACCCCAATAAAACCGTGCTACCAGTGTTACGCGTGTTACATGGCGAAGAGTTGTTACATCAATTAATGCCTTGGCAGGAGCTGACTGTGATGATTGCGGCGGGTACCATCGACCTAGGGGCTGCGTTTAAAAGGGCCGCTACCGGCCAAAAGCAGTTCCTCAATTCAGGGGCGTTTTCGTCCGAAAAAACACCATTCAGAAATGTCTGAAAGAGGACGCGCAGGCACCTACCTCAAGGACGATGCAGCCCTGTCGCATCCCGCCAGTACAAGGTTTGTTCGAACTGAAAGCTAATAAGAAAGAAGGCCGAACACGAGTGAAATATGGACTGAGCGATTTTATCCAAATCTTCCATAGCCGACTCCCCCTCTGGTTCGGGCCCTTTAATTCTGATGGTGCAACGCACCGCGACAGGGAAGGCGATACCCATTGTATTCTCAGCATAAATCGTAGGGTCATCGAGTACGTCATTGGTACTCAATTTAAGTCCCGAGTTAAATTCAGCGGATAGCCCATTTCCTGCGACCTCTATTTCCCAAGCACCAGCATTCGCAAGTGCTTTGCTCAGCGTCGAAATTGTGAGCGTACTATCAGCTTCCAAGCACAGATCAAGACTCATGAATCCTCCCTTTTCCTTGGCTGCACACTTGCACCAAAATTTTTGAATGCGATCTTCTCGACAGTGTATTTGGCTAGCGGTTTGAATGTCTGCTTTGGCCGAAAGCAGTCATCACTACCCTGTTCAACATCGCCTTTCGTAGCGAGTTGGAAACTGATGCCGTCTTCGCACAATTGCTGGCCATTCCGCTACGCGATGGTTGTGATCTGCTGGATGGTATCGGTCAACGCTTGTGTGCCGGGGTTGCGGGTGCGGAAGCAGCGCCTGTACCCACTGCGATCTAGCCTTAGCCAGTCAACGCGCATTCGGGTCGCTGCACTTGTAACGCGCGTCTTGATATATGCGTTGCTGATCCACCGCCATCGCGGGCAAGCCCGCTCCCACAGTTGGATCGCGGTGTATCAGATACTCAAGAAAACGCTGTCTCTATAAATGCCTCTAGCGCTTTGTCTTCGAGGATTTCGATAGAGAAGTGCCCGAAGCGCTTAGGCAACCAAATAATGCGTCCCCCCGACGGCGATTGCAGGTTGGCCCGAGCCAATGGCTTTCCGTTTTCGTCTTCTGGCTGAACACCGGCGGCCATCAGTTCGTCGTAGGCCTTTTCGATATCCGGCGTCGAATAACAGTGACGATAAATCATCCCTTCTCCTGCGGAGTCCAACAGCTCCTTCAGGTTTCCCGCCAATGGCTGGACCAACATGAAACGCTCTTGACCGATCAGCGCAATCGCGTAGCGCACGTGCAGGCCACCTCGTTCCCAGACGAGGGTTTTGGAGATCCTGGCATTCAGGATCTGCGCGTAGTAGGCACAGGCTTCTTCGAGATTGTTCACCAGTACATCTACGTGACTGAACTTCAGATCCATTGCCGCCCTCCTGTTGAATGACGTGCGTGTTAATCAGATTGCGCAAACCGGTCGCTCGCCCAACCGCTCTACCAGCCTGACGAGATAACCATCAGGATCCTGAACGATGAATTCGCGCTGGCCGACTTCAATATGTTCCGCCCGATACCAGGTGTCTTTGCATTCTAGGTACAGCGCAAATCCAGCCTCTTCTAGTTTCTGCATGATCGGTGCGACAGCCTCAACATCGATCTGTAGGTTGATACCTCTGCCAAACGGCTTGGCGAGTGGCGCGGAAAGCCATTGGCCCGCGCTGGGCTCAATCTGCTCAAGCATGACTTGAGCGCCGCTTGAATCAAGGTAGGCAAATCCGTCTTCCGGGCGTTGATAAACTACTTTGAATCCCAGGCAAGAAACCCAGAAATTCAGGCTGCTCTCCAGGTTGGTTACCATTAACTCTGGAACCAGTTTGTTGCGTTCGAACATCAGATGACTTCCATTTCACAAAGGTCTTTCGGGCAGCGGGCATGATGATGCCAAGCCTACAACACGCGTCTTGATACAGGCTTGACTGATCCACCGCCATCGCGGGCAAGCCCGCTCCCACAGTTGGGGTGCGGTGTATCAGCCTACTCTGTCAACAAGATCAATCGAAGAACTCCATACCGGCATACGGCTGGCGTCGGCATTGTTCAAGTCGGGAAGCCAGGTTGCCGACATGCACTTCCAGGCGATGCCCGTCGGGATCTGCAAAATAAAACGAGCTGCCTTCGCTCGAATTGGATTTCCACTCGGTAACGTCAAGACGCCGCAAGCAAGCGGTGACTGCTTCAAAATCGTCCTGCGCCACTGAAAACGCGTAATGGGTGTAATCAGGCTGTTGCTCCGACACTCGGTTCTCATCGAGGGACAGACAAAGCCAGAGATCACCTAACGAAAGATAAGCGCCGGCCTCCCAACGAGCGGCCAATTTAAAGCCGGGAAGAGCCAGGTAAAACTCGATACTGCGGGAGAGGTCCACAACCGCCAACGTAAGATGATTCAAGCCAATCAACATGAGCATTTACCCGGTACCAATCCATTAGAACCGGTGAGAGTATCAACACCGACTTTTTCAATACAATCGACCAAGATCGGCCTGGCGAAATTTTACCGGTCTTGCAATGCGCGTCCTTTCTTGTGGTCTCTACCCCGACTCCGCAAAAGGACACGCTCCATGTCGATCCGCCCTGCCCTTTGCCTGCTGGCCCTGCCGTTTTTCGCCGGCTGCCAGTATTTCCCCCACACCGATTACTTCACGGCACCTGCAAACGAGCCCAACCCGGCCTGGATACGCATCGTCAACTTCACGCAGCATGCCGATCTGTACCAGTACGAAAACGGCAGACGTTCGGGTGGCGTCATTCGCAGTGGGCCGCTGCCGTTCACCGTTACGCAGGATGAGGGGATGCCCAAGGCCGGGCAGAAGCTCACGTCGGACTATTACGAAACGCGGGTAAGACCCGGCATTGAAACGCACGTGGGCATGTTCTGGGAGGGCGCGCGCACGCAATCCTGCTCTGTCACGGCGAAGTTCACGCCCCAGGCTGGGCGCTTTTACCAGTTCCGGCTGACTTCCGGTTCGGCAGGCAGCTGTACGCTGTACCCGTCGCTGATCGAGCGCGACAAGGACGGAGACGGCTGGCATCTCACGCCAAACCCGCAGGTGACGTACAAGGGCGAAGGGCCCACGGCGAAAACCCATTACGGCAATAGCCGCTTCGAGGATCCCGATTACCATCCACCTGCGGAGCTTTATCCGGGCGTGGACGTTTTATAAGGAGTTGTGCAGTGGGTGACAGGAATTACTGGCTAACGCTCGGCTTACGAGCATCAGAAGATCTGTTTGCATGGTCGGCTTTTGTCGCACAAACAGAGTTCCTGTGGCAGGACACTACTTTGGTACAGGACGCCGTCGCTTGGCAGCGTGTCTGGTTCGAGCTGGAGATCATCAACGGGCTGGCGTTGGCGCAATGGGACGATGAGGGAAGGCCAGATGATTGGTCAGGTGCCTGGGACAAAGACTATCGACAAGAAGCGGCTGGCCTGGCGGCTGAGTTGGTGGGAATGCTTGGCGATGGCCGAAAATAATTCATGCCTTGGTTTTTCTTTCACTGGTCCACCGCTATCGCGGGCAAGCCCGCTCCCACAGGGGATTGGGGTTTGCAGGCCAGATCAGGTTTGCACCGCTCAAAAATGTGGGAGCTGGCTTGCCTGCGATGGCGGTGGGTCAGCTGCATCTGTATAAACTGACAGCCCGCTCCCACAGGTGGAGTGTGTTGTATCAGCGACATTTAGCGGGATAGCGGCAACTGGTACCTCACCTCCAACAAGGTAACTCCGCCTCTCTCCAGCGTGCGCTCACTCCCCGCCTCCTCAACACACCCCGCCCTGCGATAAAACCGGATAGCCCGTTCATTCCCCGCCAACACCCACAGCGTCAACCGCTGAAAACCCTGCGCGCTCAACTGCTGCACGCCGGCTTGCCACAAGACCAGCCCCACACCCGTGTGCCAGTGCTCGGCCAGCACGTAGAGAGCCATGACCTCACCACTCTCCCCGACGACGGCATCTTCATCACGACCGGCGCCGATGCATATCCAGCCAACCACCTGCCCGCCCGCCTCCGCGACCACTACGTTGGACTCACCCGACTCAATCGAGCGGCTCCAGAACGCTTCTCGCCGCGCCAGGGTCGCGCCCAGCGAGTGCAGGTAGTCGGCCGGCATCAGGTCGCGATAGGCGGCTTGCCAGCTGCGGATATGCACGTGGGCAATGGCGTTTGCGTCGGAGGGCAATGCGGTACGGATCATCGAAGTCGTCCTTCTTCGGGTATGAAATGCAGGTGGAGCCAGTCTGCCGCCCTTACGTGACAAAACCCGTTCACTACAGACATACGCTCCGGTGGCATAATCAGGCTCCATTCATACCAGATCCGTATCAATGACCGCCGATCGTTACGACCAACTGGCCATCTTCTCCATCGTCGCCCAGGAGCGCAGCTTTACCCGCGCGGCCGCCCGCCTCGGCATGTCGCAACCCGCGTTGAGTCGCGCGATGCGCCAGTTGGAAGAACGCCTGGGCGTACGCCTGCTGGCGCGCACCACCCGCAGTGTGTCGGCGACCCAGGCCGGCGAGCATCTGTTGCAGGTGATCGCGCCGCGCTTCGAGGAGATCGACAGCGAGCTGGCCTCTCTCAGCAAATACCGTGACAAACCCGCCGGAAAGCTGCGGATCACAGCCGGGGAACATGCGGCGATTTCGGTGTTGCATCCGATGCTCGGCAAGCTGCTGCCGGATCATCCTGACCTGAAAATCGAGATCATCGTGGATTACGGTTTCACCGATATCGTCGCGCAAGGGTTCGATGCGGGGGTACGGCTGGGTGAGCAGGTGGCCAAGGACATGATCGCCATGCGCATCGGCCCGGATATGCGCATGGCGGTGGTGGGGTCGCCGGCGTATTTTGCGCGGTATCCGGTGCCGCTGATCCCTAACGAGCTGATGGCGCACAACTGCATCACCTTGCGCATGCCGACTCACGGTGGACTGTATGCGTGGGAATTCGAGAAGGCCGGCCAGACGTTGAACGTGCGGGTCGAAGGCCAGTTGGTGTTCAACACCATCGCCATGCGCCTGGAGGCGGTTCTCCAGGGCTTGGGGTTGGCGTACATGCCGGAGAACCTGGTGCTGGAGCATGTGGCGCAGGGCCGCTTGGTGCGGGTGTTGGAGGACTGGTGTGAACCGTTTTCGGGCTACCACCTGTATTACCCGAGCCGGCGCCAAAGCTCGCCGGCGTTTACCCTGGTGCGTGACACCCTGCGCTATCACGGTTAGTGCTGATCGAGCGCCTCGGTGGTGCGCTGGGCAGCGGCGACATCACCTTGCTCGGCCAATAACTGCGCCACTTCACGCAATTGCGCGTCACTCAGGCCCACCCGCAAACTCGCCGCGATATGTGAGCGCAGCTGCGGCTCGACGCCAGGGGTGACGGCCAACGCGGCGACGGTCGCCAGCTCGCGGCTCTGCCAGTCGAGGTTGTCCCGCGCGAAGATGTCGCCGAACAAGTGCGCTTGCAGGTAGTGATTGATCACCGGGGCGAACTCGAACAGCGGCCCTTGGACCGGGGCGCCGGCGATTTTGGTCTGGTTGGCTTTGCCGAGGATCAGCAACGGTTCGCCGACGGGAATCAGCGCGATGGGCTCTCGTCCTTGCTCATCTTTGATACCGCCTTGCCTGCGCGCTTCCACCACGCGCATCAGCTCGCCGAGGGCGTTGAGGCTGCGGGGGAAGCCGGTGTAGGCGTACAGCTGCACAAGGATCTCCTTGGCTTCGCTGATCGTCAGGCCGGCGTTCAGGCCCTGGTTCAACGCCACGTTCAAGCCAGGCAGATTGCTGGCTGCCATCGCGGCGGCAATCAGCGGGATGGCCTGTTGCCTGGCTGAGAGCGCACTGCCGATGGCCGGTTTGGGCAACGGTTTGAGGTACTCCGCATCGCTGACTTTTTCCAGCCACTCGACGTTTTTACCGTCAACCGATCCTGTCACCGCCAGGTGCATCATCGCGCTATTCGGCGCAGCACCATGCCAGTGCTTGACGCCCGGCGGGCAGACGATCACATCCCCCGGCAGGATGCGCTGCACCGGCTTGCCCCACTCCTGGGTCAAGCCAACGCCCGACATCACCACCAGGCGCTGGCCCGCTGGATGCGTATGCCAGGCCGACCGCGCACCCGCTTCAAAGCTGACGTAGGCACCGGACGCATTGACCTCGTCAGACGCGGGAAACAGCGGATCCACCCGCACCTGCCCGGAAAAATAATCCTCAGGCCCCACCATCGGCGCCTGGCTATGGGCGCGGCGGATCTGCTGTGATTCGCCGCCACTCTCGGCGCCTGCGGCAAACGGCGCCGTGGCGCACAGTGCAATGCCTAAAAGCGTGCTTTTCATGCTGACCCCCTCAAAGTGTGCGGGCGTAGAACGCCGTCAATTGGGCGATGGCGCTGTCCACATACGCGGGCACCCAGTAGGTTTCGATGTGCGTGGCACCGTCGATCTTGAACAGCTGCTTGTCCTGGGTGCCCGTGGCCTTGGCAAACGCCTGCTCGGTCATGTAGAGGCTGTCGGCCTTGCTGCCGGCGATCATCAGCAGCGGCTTGTCGATCAGTTCGATCTGGTCGGTGGCATCGAAACTCATCAGGTCCGGCAGACTGCTCAGGGTGTATTTGAAGGTGGAATTGGGGTGCGCGTGCGTCTTGCCGTAATACTCAAAGCCCTGGCGATACAGGTCGAACGGCAGCTTGGCGATTTGTTCATCGGTCAGCTTGACGTCGCCGGTGTACACCACCGCGCCGCCAGCCGCTTCTTGCGCGCGGGCGGCGGACGCTTGTTGCAGGCGCTCCTGGATCGTCGCGACTTGCGAGTCCTGGTAGCCATTGCGGCGCACCAGGCCAGAGTTGAACATGCTCACCGTGGCAATCGCGGCGAAGCGCTTGTCGGTGCGCGCCGCCGCCAGGGAATACCCGCCGCCGCCGCAGATCCCCAGCAAGCCCAGGCGCGTGGCGTCGGCGCCGGGATAGTGGGCGATAAAGTCGGCCATGCCGTGGATGTCTTCAATGCGATGGGCCGGCTTGTCGACGTTACGCGGTTCGCCCCCACTGGCACCTTGATATGCCGCATCGGCGGTGATCGTGATGTAGCCCTGGTCGGCCATGCGCTGGGCATACAGGCCGGCGACTTGCTCTTTTACGCCGCCATTGGGGTGGGCGACGACCACCACCGGGTATTTGTGCGTCGCGTCATAGTTTGCCGGGGTGTAGACGTTGGCGGCGATGTCGAGGCCATTGAGCTTGTAGCTCACCGGGTGGATGTTGACCTTGCCGGGCTGGTTTTTTGTCAGCGCACCGGCGTACGTCAGGGTGAAGGGGTTTTGCTTGTAGTCCGCTGCCTGCAGTTCGGCGCCGGACATGCCGATCATCGCGGCCATGAAGGTGCTTTTCAGTGGGGTGCGCATCAGGTCAGTGCTCCGTATTGGCTTGAAGAGCAAACTACCGTTCACGCATTGATGGATAAACCGGCTAAATCACATAGCACTGATACCAAAATCACATAAACCCATTCATACGCCAAAGTTGAACGCGATGGACATCCGTGGCCGCGTCCCTTCAAACCGCCGTACGGCATGCATCAGCCAGGAGGGGAACATCACGAAGGTGCCGCTGGTGGCCGAGCAGGTGCTGCTGAACCCCGCCGTCAGGCAATCTTCGACGCGCATGCGCAGCGCGGGGTTGTAGGTCGAGGCCACCATCCCCCGTGGGTCGATGAACTCCAGGTCGCCGCCGACGCTGGCGTCCTCTTCCCGCCCGCCTGCATCGACCCAGTAAACGCCGGACCAGAATGCGCCAGGATGGCCATGCAAGGCATTGCTGTGGCCGGCCTCATTCACGTTGGCCCAGGCGTTGAGCGTCCATTCGAACGCAGGCTCGGTGAAACCGTAGGGTTCGTGGTGAACGGCGGTCAGTTGGTTGGCGAAGTCTCTGGCAAAGGCCACCAACACATCGCAGGCTTCCCCGCCCCACTGCGCGAAATCGTGGGCGGATTGCCAACCGCCATCGTTGCTGCGGTGGGTGCCGCAGAGGTCCTGCGCCATGCGCGTGGTGATGAGCGTCTTCAGCTCAGCGTTGAGCCATTCTGCGTCGGGGTGCTGGAGGCTCGCCAAGGGCGTGGCGAAGAGCCGGCGGATGTTGATGAGGTCAGGATTTACACGCGTGCTGCTGGGTTGCATGGGCTGTTCGCCAGGTTGTGCCAGGAGGCACAGACCATACGGGGCGAACGCCTTTAGCGATGTAATCCTTTGTTAAGGTCTAGGGGATTTTAGTAATACGAGCCTCGTCATAACACGGCAACTCAATGGCGTCGGCTTTCGGCGACAGGAGCTTGCCGAACAGGGTTTTGAACCCCGGCGCGGTGGCCAGCCTCAACACCGCGTGGCCGAGGGCAATGCCCGCGCGCGAGTGCGGCGATGCCAGCCGAGGGGCGAACCTGGGGACGCTTTGCGCCTGCTTGACGTAAGGGCGCATGAGTTTTTCATAGGCCGCAAACGCTTGGCGGTGATCGGCGTGACGCCCGAGTTCACCGGCGAGTACGTAGGCGCCGCACAGCCCCAGGCTGGTCCCCATGCCGCTGATGGGCGATGCGCAGTAGGCGGCGTCCCCGACCAACGCAATGCGGCCCTTGGACCAGCGCGGCATTTTGACCTGACCCACCGCGTCCAGATAAAGATCGCTGGCGTGTTCCAGCGCGGCGAGTACGCGGGGCGCCTCCCAGCCGGCGTCGGCGAACAGGCGCTTGAGCAACGCGACTTGGGCGTCCCTTGGGAGCTTTTCATAGCCGCTGGGCGCTTGCTGGAACGACAAGAAGGCGCGTGTCGTGCCCAGGTTGTCCGGGCGCAAGCAGATACAACGGCCACCGGGCAGGTTGTGCCAGCGCATCACCTGGCCATCGCTGGCCTCGCGCGGCACGGTGAAATACGCGGTGTAGAGATCCAGGGAGCGGCGCTCGACGTCGTTGCCGAACACTTGATTGCGCGTCGCGGAACCAATCCCTTCGGCAATGATGACCAGGTCGTAAACCTGCTCGACGCCCTGCTCGAAGCGCACGTGGACATGGTCGCCATCGTCTTCCAGGGCGTTGATGCTGTCACCGAAGCGGTACGTGACCCGATCCTCGCTCTGCTGGATCAACAGCTTGGCAAGTTCACCGCGCAGGATCTCCAGTTCGGCGATCGGGCCGTCACCGTCGAAGGCATTTACACCAATGAACGCCTTGGTCCGGTTGCCCTGGTCAACAAAGGCGATGCCTTGCTCCTGGGTGCTATTGGCCCGAATCAGGGCCTCCAACCCCATACGTTGCACCACCACCCGCCCGGCCCCGCGCACGTCGATGGTTTGTCCGCCATCGCGAAACGCCGGCGCCTTCTCGACCACCGTAACGTCCATGCCCTGCCGGGCCAGCCAATACGCCAACGCGGGGCCGGCGATGCTCGCGCCGCTGATCAATATCGTTTTAGCGGTCATGACCGCTCCCCGGCAACGTGTTGCGGTAGACCTCGATCACCTGCCCGAGAAACGCCTCGACCACCGCGCGGTCCTGGCCTTCCAGCGCGCCAAGTACGCGGCTCAGCCCACTGAGCATCGGCGCAATATGCCGATACGCCTGCACCACCGATGCGGGCTGTGGACACACCAGCACCCGACGCTTGTCCTCCAGCTGCCGCTCGCGCACCACATGCCCCGCACGCTCCAGCCGGTCGATGACCTGGGTGATGCCTGCGGTGGTCACCGAGAGGCGCGCGGCCAGCTCGGTCGGCGGCAGCGGGCCGTCGGTGATCAGGTGCTCCAGCGCGGCCATGTCGGTCTGGTTGATACCCAGCGCCGCGCCCAGGTGGCCGGCGGATTTGCGCGTCAGGATGGCGATCTGTTGCAACTGCTGGCCGACGGGATCGCTGGCGATCTGCAGGGTGCGTGGGTCCTCGGCTGAGGATTGGGGGGACTTCATGGGTGGGGCTCTGGTCGTTTGGGGAAGCGCGAAATTAGCACATAGCTAGCTTCCTTAGCTACCTTGATCAAGCACCTTGAGCACATCAATGAAAAACTTCCTCCGAGCAGGTGCTTAAACCTTCTTCACAAGCGGTGGTGACAAGCTTTATGCACCCGCGCAAACATACCCTCTACATACACACAACCTCTGTGGGCTCACGAGTATTCCCAGAGATCAAACGGCATATCAGTAGTAAACCATTACATTCCGCTCTCCCACCTCCGTCGTAAAAAATGTATAACCTGCGTTATTCGCCTGCTCTTTTCTCAAGTCCAATAAATCCATAGAAATATCAGTCAATACTTTAATCTTTCGAGCCGTGCCCACCGTCCTGCAAAGCACCAGCACTTTATGCGTTTGATCCGGATCACCCCAGAACACTTTCGATTCCCAGTGACGGGCTTCTCCTGCCGCGATCAACGATTCAAAAAAAGCATAATCCTCACTCGCTGCTGTTAAAGAGATGAGATCGCATACAACATCTTTGTCTTGTCCAAAAATCATGATTTGTCTCCTTATTTTTTGGGGAACGGGCTGGCTTGGGCACCGGAGTCTGATGGAGGCGTGACTGGCACTCTTCTCGACAGTTCGGTGGCTCTCTGACGCATGCTCTTATACAACGCAGGATTTTCAATCAACTCTTCAACACTACCCACTTCCTGGATCGCCCCACTTGGAAGTATCAAGTACTCCCGGGCCAGATAGCCGATGGCCAAGGGTTTGGGAAAGGTCTCATCCATTGTCACACCACGCGCAGTGCGTGATGCCAACTTGAACGAAGCACCGGGCAGCACATATCCGCCATATTTCTGCTCAGACTCCAGGTTGGCCATCTGTCGTCTGATATTGCCCAATTGCTGCTGAGTTCTTAACTTATTAAGCGTCGCTATATCTGCCTGCAACGCTGCAATATCAGGATCGCTACTTTCCGCCTCTCCTGCAGCCGGCACCGCCGGGGTATCAGGCACTACCGCGCCTTTCTTCAATTCGATCTGCTTGTTGAGCTGGGTGATCAATGCCTTGTAGGACTCTTCAGACGCGCTCAACAGTTCCGGCGCATTGACCTCTGCCCCAGCCCGCACGTCAGTGCCTGAGGTATCAGCGAACGTCAACGACACGGTGGCGCCTTTAATGCTGTACACGCGACTGATTACCCTAAGAATCGTCGGGCCCGGGTTGCCTTTCGCGAGCGTACCAAGATCACTTTTATTATCCGTTGCCCATTTCCCTATGAGCCGATTCATCGCTTTATCGGTAAGCCCTTGATTGGAGGCGCCCTTGAACACAACAGACCCCGTTGCGCTTTGCGCGCCGGCCACTGAAAGTGCAACGGGGACTGAATTAAGTGGAATAGCCAACCCAAGTGCCCCGCGTTTATCCACGGAGAACGTATAACTCGGGAACGCCGTATTCGGCGCCCGATGAAAAGAGGCTGCGTCTGTTATTGCAAATCCATTGGCATACAAGTTGTCGTACTCGGCTTGCGCTATAGCAATCCTGTCGTAGCGATTGATCAGCGGCAAAAAACCCTTTGACTCCCAGGTCTCGATTTCGCTGGCTATATCGTTTTTCGATATAAATACATCGCCAGGTCGCAGATCTTCATCCAATGGATAGACCGGCATCACCTGACTTGCACGCACGGTCATGCTCCAATCTTTCGCCACACGCTCGAGTGAGTTTTTTGGCGCCATTATTCCGCATGACGCGAGTGCGCAACTGACAACAACTAAAATTCCTTTAGTTTTAAGCATCATGCCTATCTCCTACGCCGTCTGGACACACAAAGATCATCATGATCTGCGCCAGCAATCCAGACGTTAGCTACGTCAAAACGGCTATGCGTTAGCGAGATAAAATATATATAGCTCAGGCATTTTGGTTTTGCTGCCTGTTATTAAAAATAATATTCGCAGCTTGTCGATTGCGTACTTTTTACTCACAGAGCCAATCCAAACGTACTTGTATTTTTTACACTTCGTGTAAAAAGGCTGGGCCTGCTGCGCAGTCCAACGGGAGCAAGCTCCCTCGCCACAACTACAGTGTTCCCCGTTGACTGACTGGCATTTCGGATTGCCCAGGCACCTTGCGCCCTTTACTCTTCAGCCTCCCCGCCCACGCGAACCCGGAGCCGCCATGGACCTCGCCACCCTCGCCCTTTTCCTCCCCGCCTGCTTCGCCCTGAACATGGCGCCCGGCCCCAACAACCTATTGTCCGTGAGCAACTCGACCCGCTACGGCTACCGCATCTCCTGCCTGGCCGGCATCGGCCGCCTGCTGGCCTTCGCCGGCATGATCGCCCTCGCTTCTGCCGGCCTCGCGGTGGTGCTGCAAACTTCGGAGTTGTTGTTCTACGGGATCAAGATCCTGGGAGCGGCGTACCTGTTTTACCTGGCGTTCCAGTTGTGGCGGGCGAATCCGCAGGGGGAATCGGAAGCGACGACAGGCAAGGCAGGCTTGTGGGCGTTGGCACGGCAGGAATTTTTGGTGGCGGCAGGCAATCCAAAAGCCATCCTCATCTTCACCGCCTTCCTCCCGCAGTTCGTCGTCCCCGGCCAGCCCATCACCCCGCAATTCGCCGTGCTGGGCGCGATGTTCCTGATGCTGGAATGGATCGCCATCAGCGCCTACGCCTATATGGGCCTGCACATGCGCCGCTGGTTCGCCGAGCCGCGGGGCAAGCGGATATTCAATCGGTGTTGCGCGGGGTTGTTGTCGGCGGCGGCGACGGTGTTGTTGATGGCGCGACGGGCATAAGCCAGGAATAAACGCAGTCTTTACTTGCTGACGACGGCTGACAAACACTAGGATGCGATGAATTCTCAAATGCACTGTGTTCTTGCAGAGGCTTTCTGTGTCGTCGTCATCCACGCCCCCAGCCCCGCACGCCGATATTCGCGCGCTGTACATCGATCATCACGCCTGGTTGCTGGGCTGGTTGCGCAGGCGGCTGCACCACGGTGACAGCGCCGCCGACCTGGCCCAGGATACGTTTGTACACATCCTCGGCAAGCCGGAGCGGTTGCAGGAGTTGCGCCAGCCACGGGCCTGGTTGAGTACGGTGGCCCATGGCTTGTTGGTTGATCGGGTGCGCCGGCAGCGGGTCGAGCGGGCTTATCTGGAGGCCATTGCTCACTTACCGGAGGCTGAGGTGCCGTCGCCGGAATCACAGTTGATCCTGCTGGAAACCCTGGCACGCGTGGACGCGTTGCTCGATGGCCTGCGCCCCAAGGTGCGCATGGCCTTTCTGCTGTCGCGCCTTGAGGGCCTCAGCTACAAGGAGATCGCCGTGCGCCTGGCCGTGAGCCTCGGGTCGGTGGAGAAGTACATGGCCTGTGCCATTCGCCATTGCTATCTGGCTCAGTGATGAGCGCACATCCCCTGCCCGATAACGTACTGGACCAAGCCATCGGTTGGCTGGTGCGGATCGAATCCTCCGGTTCAAACCCTCAAGTGCTGGCAGCCTGCCTGGATTGGCGCCAAGCCGATGCGCTGCATGAAACCGCCTGGCAAGCGCTGCAAAAAAGCGACGCGGCCTTCCAAGGGCTGGCCGCGCTGCCGGGCACAGTGGCGCTGGATACGTTGGAGCGCTTGCACAGCGGCCATCACAGCCGGCGCCACGCGCTCAAATTGCTGGGGATGGGGTTGCTCATCACCGGGGTTACCGGCTGGCAGCTGCGTGACAGCACGCAGCTGCCCTGGGGCGCGGACTATGCCACCGGGGTGGGCGAACGGCGTCAGTTCCTGCTGCAGGATGGCACGCGCCTGCAACTGAACACCGCCAGTTCAGTCGACGTCGAATTCACTGCCCAGCGCCGGCTGATCAACCTGCGGCGCGGTGAAATATTTGTCGATACCGGCAAGGACGGCGCCGCACCTGATGGGCGTCGCAGTTTCTGGGTCAGCACCCGGCACGCGCGGCTGCAGGCCATCGGCACCGCCTTCGGCGTGCGTGATGAAGAACGCGGCACCCGGGTTCGGGTCGAGGACGGCGTGGTGGCCATTCACAGCAAGGGCGATCCGATCCTGATTGCCGCCGGTGAGGAATACCTGATCAATCTCGACGGCAGCCAACGCGTCGAGGCCAGCACCCTCAACGCCAGCGCCTGGACCCGCGGGCAACTGGTAGCCAAACGCATGCGCCTGGGCGACCTGACCGCCGAATTGGCGCGTTACCGTCACGGCTGGTTGCGCTGCGATCCCGCCATCGCACAGCTAGAAGTGTCGGGGGTCTTCCAGCTGGATGACATTGACCGCGCGTTGAGCGCCCTGAGCGACTCGCTACCGGTACGTGTCGAGCGCTTTACGCCGCTCTGGACCCGTGTGATCGCCCGTTGAGCCAGACGAGAAATAATCGCAAAAAGATTTACGGGTTTTGCCCCGTCCTTCGACAAACAGGACATACCCCCTGTTATTCGAAAGGAGCTCGTCGTTCATGTCCTCTGCTTTGATTTCCCCTCGGTCGCTGTCGCGCAGTGCCCTTGCACTTGCCCTCCAGGGCATTTTACTGGCCAGTGTTGCGGTGCAGGCCGCGCAGGCTGAGAGTCGTCATTACGAATTGGCCGCCGGTCCACTGGAGGAATCGCTCAACAGCTTTGCCCAGGCGGCAGGGATCACCCTGCCCTTCGACCCGGCGTTGGTGCAAGGCAAGCGCGCGCCGGCACTGCGTGGGGACTACGACGTACACGAAGGTCTCAGCCGCCTGCTGGACGACAGCGGCCTGAGCGTTATGCGCAGCGCCAGCGGCAACTACCTGCTGGTGCCGCGCGGCGGCGATTCCGGGGCGCTTGAGTTGGGCCCCACCAACATCAGCGGCCTGAACCTCGGGGCTACGACCGAAAACAGCAGCTCCTACACCACCGGCGCCATGCAGACCGCAACCAAGCTGCCATTGTCCCTGCGGGAAACGCCGCAGTCGGTCACCGTGATTACCCGTCAACGCATGGACGACCAAGGCATGCGCAGCCTCGACGATGTGGTCCAGGCCACCCCCGGGCTGCGCCTGGCCGCCGCACGCCCGGCCAATAGCGAGTTCTTTGCCCGTGGTTTCCCCATCACCAACCTGATGTTCGACGGCCTGCCCACCACCTACAACGCTGACTGGGTCGCCACCGCCGACCTCGCCCCCTACGACCGTGTCGAAGTGGTGCGCGGCGCCACCGGCATGATGCAAGGCGCCGGCAACCCCTCGGCCGCCATCAACATGGTGCGCAAGCGTCCCACCCAGGTTTTCCAGGCGAGCATCACCGCCAGCGCCGGCAGCTGGGACAACTACCGCAGCGAACTGGACGTCAGCGGCCCGGTCAACGACAGCGGCACCCTGCGCGGCCGTTTTGTCGGCGCCTACCACGACAAGGACAGCTATCAGGATTACGCCGGCCGCGAACGCGGCGTGTTCTACGGCGTCAGCGAGTACGACCTGAGCGACAGCACCACCCTGACCCTCGGTGCCTCCGAGCAGAACGACAATAACAACATCAACTGGGGCGGCTTGCCGGTGAACCCCAATGGCAGCCACATGGGCTTTTCACGTTCAAAGACCTTCGGCTACAGCTGGTCGCACCAGGACATCGACAACAAGACCCTGTTCGCCGAGCTCGACCAGCGCTTCGACAACGACTGGCGCCTGCACCTGGGCGCGTCGAAAAACTGGTCCGAGTTCAAGATGATGGGCGCCGTACTGGAGCGCAACAACGACGCCACCTACCGCCAACGCGTGTTCAACCAGGGCCGTGACTTCGACCAGTCCACCTACGACTTCTTCGCCAGCGGACCCTTCGCCCTCCTAGGCCGTCAGCATGAACTGGTGGTGGGCGCCAGCAAGCGCCAACTCAAGACCGAGGCCGTCGGCGGCACGGTGTTCGTCGACAACATCGACATCAACCGCTTCAACCCCAGCGGCCTGGCGCGGCCGAGCGTGCCGGACGTCTACACCCTCAGCGAGAAGGTCGATCAGGAAGGGCTCTACGTCACCACCCGCTGGAACCTCGCCGACCCGCTCAAAGTCATCCTTGGCGCCCGCCTGGACTGGTACGACGCGACCTCGATCTATGACCAGATCAACGACCAGTACTACACCTCGGGCAAAACCCGCGAGGTACGTCACCTCACCCGTTACGCCGGTGTCATCTACGACCTGGACGACAACCACTCTGTGTACGCCAGCTACACCGACATCTTCCAGCCCCAGACCGAAAAGAACGGCGACGGTGGCGGGATCAAGCCCATCACCGGGGAAAACTACGAAGTGGGCATCAAGGGCGAATACTTTGGCGGCGCACTGAATGCCAGTGCCTCGGTGTTCCAGATCGACCAGCTCAACCGGGCGGCAGAAGTGGCGGACGCCAGAACCTGCACATTCATCCCGGTCGGCGCCTACGGTTGCTACGAGGCCGCGGGCAAAGTGCGCAGCCAGGGCGTGGAGCTGGAGATCAACGGCGCACTGACCCCGAACTGGCAGGTGGGCGCCGGCTACACCTTCGCCCAGGCCAAGTACGAAAAAGATGCCGACGCCGCCAAGGAAGGCACCCTGTTCGACACTGACGTACCGCGCCACATGTTCAAGGCCAGCACCACCTATCGCCTGCAAGGCGAGCTGAACCGCTGGCGGATCGGCGCCAACCTCTACAGCCAGAGCAGCACCTACAACAAGGGCCGCAATGTGTTCGGCAACTTCCAGATCGAGCAAGAGGCCTATGCCTTGGTGGGACTGATGGCCGGGTATCAGGTCAATAAACACCTGGACACCCAGCTGAACATCAACAACGTGTTCGACAAAAAGTACTATCAGGGGATTGCCAGCAACTCCACGTGGAGCCCGTATGATGTGTACGGCGACCCGCGTAACTTTACGGTCACGGCTAAGTACAGTTTCTGACGGGATGCAAGCGTTCGACACATCGATCCTGCTGCGGCAGAGCCTGGGACGATGTGGGCGAACGAGGTCAACGCGGAGCTTGGCTGACACCGCAGCCTTGCGCCAGAATCAGCCGCTGAACACGACGAGCAGCCCCCCAGTCAAGGAGACACCCCATGAAAACCCTAGTGATCGGCGCCAGCAAAGGCCTGGGCAAAGCCCTCATCGAAGGCCTCGGCGAGCCCGGCGATACGCTGATCGGCGTGTCCCGCAGCCAGCCCGAGCACCTGGACCACCAGGCTGGCGTCAGCGTGCACTGGGTCGAGGCCAACCTGGCCGAACCCGCCGCAGCCGCGCAGGTCATCGCGGCGGCGGTCGCCGAAGACGGGCTGGATACGCTGATCTATAACCTGGGCATCTGGGAAGAATTCGCCTTCGACCCGGCGTATAACTTCCTGACAGACGACGACAGCCAGATCGAAGCCATTGTGGCCTGCAACATCACCTCGACCCTGCTGCTGATCAAGCGGCTGTTGCCGGTGCTGCTCAACAGCGCAACCCCCAGGATCATCCTTACCGGCTCGACCTCCGGCCTGCCGCAAAGTGGCCGCCCGGAAGTGACCTTTGGTGCTTCCAAGTTCGCCTTGCGCGGTATCGCCGACGCCTTGCGTGAAGGCTATCGCCAGCAGCGCCTGGGCGTGACGTGCCTGAACCTGGGCTACCTGAATACCGAAGACCCACTGAGCACGCCGCGCGAGCTTGCCGCGCAACGGGCTGAGGGCCACGCGATTCCCGTGCACGATGTGGTGCAGGTGGTGCGCATGGCGTTGAGCCTGTCCTCCGCCAGCTTCGTCAAGGACATCACCTTGCCGGCGATCCTGGACGAACGTTTTTAAGCCGGCGAACCCTGGGCATTGTCTAGACTTCACACAGCCATTTCCCGTGGAGACCCATCATGCCCAGCAAAACCACGCTCTGCCTCTGGTACAACGGCACCGCCCTGGACGCCGCCACCTTTTACGCCAAGACCTTCCCGGACAGCCGCGTCGTTGCCACGCACCTCGCCCCCGGTGACTTCCCATCGGGCCGGCAAGGCGATGTGTTGACCGTCGAGTTCATTGTCATGGGCATCCCCTGCCTTGGCTTGAACGGCGGCCCGGCGTTTCCCCACACTGAGGCGTTTTCGTTCCAGGTGGCCACCGACGACCAGGCCGAAACCGACCGCTATTGGCACGCCATCATCGACAACGGCGGCCAGGCCAGCGCCTGCGGCTGGTGCAAGGACCAGTGGGGGCTGTCGTGGCAGATCACGCCACGGTCCTTGACCGCTGCGGTGACCCATCCCGACCCCGCCACCGCCAAGCGCGCGTTCGATGCGATGATGACCATGACCAGGATCGACATTGCTGCCATAGAGGCCGCCGTCGCCGGTGCTTGACACATTCCCTCACATCCCCTGAAGATGGTCGCCTCATTCAGGGTGTGACAATTCATGTCTACTAAGTCGCTGGTCAACCTTTCCGTCATTGGCTCGATTGCCAAGGCGCAAGGTTGCGTGGCGCACGCCCTCAAATCGAAGAAACAGTCGCTCATGTGACCGGGGCGCGCTGTCCCGTCAGATGAGCTGACAGGACATTGAGCGCGACGGTCTCCCCCCTTGCACAATTCCCTCTGCCCTTCTGACGGTGACTTGATCGGTCAATCATCAGGAGAAAGTGCATGTCAGTGTTTCAAGGTATCTGGGTTCCCGTGGTCACGCCATTCCAGGACGGCGCCATCGATTTTGGCGGCCTGCAACGGCTGGTGGGTCACCTGCTGGAAAGACACGTGGCCGGGATCATGGTGTGCACCACCACGGGCGAAGCGGCATCACTGAGCCGGCCAGAACAACTGGCGGTGCTGGATGCGGTGTTGCAGCAGGTTCCTGCGCAGCGTGTGGTGATGGGCCTGTCGGGCAATAACCAGATTGAACTGCTGCAGTTCCAGGAGGAAGTCCTCAAGCGCCCGGTCGCCGGATTGCTGGTGCCAGCACCGAGTTATATCCGCCCATCCCAGGCCGGGCTGGAAGCGTTTTTCCGCACGGTGGCCGATGCGTCCAGCGCGCCTGTCATCCTCTACGACATTCCCTACCGCACCGGCGTGACCTTCGAGCAGGCGACCTTGTTGAATATCGTCAGCCATCCGCGCATCCAGGCCATCAAGGATTGCGGCGGCAACCTGGGCAATACCCTGGCGCTGTTGGCCAGCGGAGAGGTGGACGTGTTGTGCGGCGAAGACCAGCAGATCTTCAACGCGCTGTGCCTGGGCGCCAGCGGGGCGATTGCGGCGTCGGCCCATGTGCAGACAGAACGCTTCGTAGCGCTGTGGCATCAGGTGCGGGATAACCAGTTGGCCGAGGCTCGGGCGACGTTTTTCCAGCTGCTGCCACTGATCAACACGATGTTTATCGAGCCCAATCCTGCGCCGGTAAAAGCAGCACTGGCCTTGGAAGGCTTGATCGGCAGTGAGCTGCGGGCGCCGATGCAGCGTGCCAGTGACAGGGTTATCGCCCAGCTCAAACAATTGTAGGAAGCCACCTACAGTGCGATTCAGCATCCGCCGCGCCAGTTACCAATCGTTATATTTTCCCTTGCCGTTGGGGCGTTTGCCGGTTGGATAGCAGGCGGGCGGCCGCGTAAGGTCGGCTGCATTCTGCGCCGTTTGGGGGTATGCGATGAACTTTCTGCGTTTGCTGGTGCTGCTCAGCCTGGTCGGTTGCGCCGACCGCTCCACGGCGCTGTCGGTGCCCGGCCCCACCAGTTTCGAACACTACCGCCAGCAAACGCTGGTGAGCCTTGAGCGTGACCGGCGCTTCCAAAACCCCGACCACGGGCTGGAACTGGACTGGAATGCGCCGCGCGAATGGGTCGCGCAAACACCCAATGGCCACGGCGTGTTGCTGGTACATGGCCTGGGGGATTCGCCGGGTTCGTTCAGCGATATTGGCGCTCAGTTGGCGTCACGGGGTTATCGGGTGCGCACGCTGCTGTTGCCCGGGCATGGCACGCAGCCCTACGACATGCTGGAGGTCGATATCGCCGACTGGCGCAGGACGGTGGCGCAGCAAGTGGCACTGTTGCGCCAGGACGTGGACCAGGTCTATTTGGGCGGCTTTTCCACCGGCGCCAACCTGGTGCTGGAATACGCCATGGACGATCCTGGCATCGCCGGCCTGCTGATGTTCTCCCCAGCGTTCAAGGCGCGTAACCGTTTTATCTGGATGTTGCCGTGGCTGACCTACGTCAAGCCCTGGCTACGCGACCCCGAGGGCCCGCGGCAATTGCAGTCGCCACTGCGCTACCAGAACATCCCCACCAACGGTTTTGCCCAGTTCTATCGCACCAGTGCAGCGGTGCGCGACAAGTTGGCCGACGCGACGTTTGACCGCCCGGTGCTGATCGTCAGTGCCGCCCACGACTCCGTGGTGGACGTGCAGTTCGTGAGGGAGGCCTTTACCGAGCGCTTCCCCCACCCTGCCTCGCGGCTGATCTGGTACGGCGAACTGCCAGTTCCGCAGCGATCACCGCGCATCCTGGTGCGCAGTGACCACTTGCCGGCCGAGCGCATCAGCCAGTTTTCCCATATGGGTGTGTTGTTTGCCCCGGGTAACCCGCAATACGGGCGCCAGGGCCAGCAGCCGGAATGCTGGAACGGCCAGACGGATGAAGGCCTGCAACACTGTCTCGCCGGCAAGCCCGTGTGGTATTCGGCCTGGGGCTATCGCGAGCCGGACAAGGTGCATGCACGGCTGACATTCAACCCCTACTTCGAGTGGCAGGCCGAGGTCATGGAGCAGGTGATGCGCCAATAACAGACAGGCGACCGCCCTGCCGCTGGCGAGCGCTTCGATCCGGGCCTATGGTCCAAGACATGCCTTGCACTTTGTCGTCCCACCTACGCGCCCCGTAACAGGTGACACCATGCCCAGCCTCCCCCGCCCCGCCGTGCTCGAACTGATCGGCAACACGCCGCTGGTTCGGGTCAGTCGCTTCGACACCGGCCCCTGCACGCTGTTTCTCAAGCTTGAATCCCAGAACCCCGGCGGCTCGATCAAGGACCGCATCGGCCTGGCCATGATCGACGCCGCCGAACGCGACGGCCGCCTGCGCCCCGGCGGTACCATCATTGAAGCCACCGCCGGCAACACCGGCCTGGGCCTGGCGCTGGTGGGCCGGGCCAAGGGCTACCGCGTGGTACTGGTGGTGCCCGACAAGATGTCCACGGAAAAGGTGCTGCACCTCAAGGCCATGGGCGCCGAGGTGCATATCACCCGCTCAGACGTGGGCAAGGGCCACCCCGAGTATTACCAGGACGTCGCCGCGCGCCTGGCCAAGGGCATTGCCGGTTCCTTCTTTGCCGACCAGTTCAACAACCCCGCCAACCCCCTGGCCCACGAGACCGGCACCGCCCCGGAAATCTGGGCGCAAACGGAGCACGACCTCGACGCGATCGTGGTGGGCGTCGGCTCGGCTGGCACCCTCACCGGCCTGACCCGCTTCTTCAAACGCGTGCAACCGGAACTGGCGATGGTACTGGCCGATCCGGCGGGCTCGGTGATGGCCGAATACAGCCGCAGCGGCACCCTGCCAACACCCGGATCGTGGGCCGTGGAAGGCATTGGCGAAGATTTCATCCCCTCGATTGCCGACCTGTCCAGCGTGCGCCACGCCTACTCCATCAGCGATGAAGAAAGCTTCGACCACGCCCGCCAACTGCTCAAGGCCGAAGGCATTCTCGGTGGCTCGTCCACCGGCACCCTGTTTGCCGCCGCCTTGCGCTACTGCCGCGAGCAGACTTCGCCCAAGCGCGTGGTCACCTTTGTCTGCGACACCGGCACGCGCTACCTGTCGAAGGTCTACAACGACCAGTGGATGAACGATGCGGGCCTGCTGCAATACAAGCATTACGACGATCTGCGCGACCTGATCGCCCGTCGCTTCGAAGACGGTCGCGTGATCAGCGTCAGCCCCGACGACACCCTGCTGACCGCCTTCCAGCGCATGCGCCTGGCCGATGTCTCGCAACTGCCGGTGCTGGTGGACGGCAAGCAACTGGTGGGCGTGATCGACGAATCCGACATCCTGTTGGGCCTGCACCATGACGCTGCGGATTTCACCATGGCGGTTGCCAGCGCCATGACCGATCACCTTGAAACTCTCGCCCCCAGTGCCAGCCTCGCCGAACTCCAGGCTGAACTGGATCGCGGCCTGGTCGCAATCATTGCCGACGCCTCCGGCTTCCATGGCCTGATCACCCGCGTCGATCTACTCAACCACTTACGGAGATCCCTTGCATGAGCCAGCCCGATAAAAGCGCGTTTGCTACCCGTGTGATCCACGCCGGGCAAAGCCCCGACCCGACCACCGGCGCGCTGATGCCACCGATCTACGCCAACTCCACCTACCTGCAAGACAGCCCCGGCGTGCACAAGGGCTTCGATTACGGGCGCTCCCACAACCCCACGCGGTTTGCCCTGGAGCGTTGCGTGGCGGATCTGGAAGGTGGCACCCAGGCGTTTGCCTTCGCATCCGGGCTGGCCGCGATTTCCACGGTGCTGGAGTTGCTGGACGCCGGCGCCCACATCGTCTCCGGCAATGATTTGTATGGCGGCACCTTCCGCCTGTTCGACAAGGTGCGCCAACGCAGCGCCGGGCACCGCTTCAGCTTTGTGGATCTGAGCGACGTGTCGGCGTTCGAAGCCGCCTTGCAGGACGATACGCGCATGGTCTGGGTCGAGACGCCCAGCAACCCATTGCTCAGCCTCACCGACCTCAGCGCCATCGCGCATATCTGCCGGGCGCGGGGAATTATCTGCGTGGCCGACAACACCTTCGCCAGCCCCTGGATTCAGCGGCCGCTGGAGTTGGGGTTTGACCTGGTGGTGCATTCCACCACCAAGTACCTCAACGGCCACTCGGATGTGATTGGCGGCATCGCCGTGGTCGGCGACAACCCTGAGCTGGCGGAACGTGTGGGTTTCCTGCAGAACTCCGTGGGCGCCATCGCCGGGCCGTTCGACGCGTTCCTCACCCTGCGCGGCGTAAAGACCCTGGCCCTGCGTATAGAACGCCATTGCAGCAACGCACTCGACCTGGCCACCTGGCTGGAGCAACAACCGCAAGTCGCGCGGGTTTACTACCCCGGCTTGGTTTCCCACCCACAGCACGCACTGGCCCGCCGGCAAATGCGCGGGTTTGGCGGGATGATTTCAGTGGATTTGCGCACAGACCTGGCGGGTGCCACACGCTTCCTGGAAAACGTGAAGCTGTTCGCCCTGGCCGAAAGCCTGGGCGGCGTGGAAAGCCTGATCGAGCACCCGGCGATCATGACCCATGCCAGCATCCCCGCCGACACGCGGGCGCAGTTGGGGATTGGCGATGGGTTGGTGCGGTTGTCGGTGGGGGTTGAGGATGTGGAGGATTTGCGGGCGGACCTGGCGCGGGCCCTAACACACATCTAACGTGTGGGAGCGGGCTTGCTCGCGAATGCGGTGTGTCAGTCAAAGACAAGTTCACTGATCCACCGCATTCGCGAGCAAGTCGAATCGTCGCACCGCCGCTCCCACACTAGCCCGCATCCACAGGGAGAATTGCGTCAGGCAGTGGTGACGTTGGCCCGCGCCGCATGCAGCTTCTTGTAGCTCTCAATCAGGCGCTGATGGCGATCCAGCCCTTCCAGCTTCATGCTGGTCGGCGTGAGGCCATAGAAGCGCACACTGCCATTGACCGAACCAATCACCGCATCCATCCGCTCATCCCCAAACATCCGGCGGAAGTTGGCTTCGTAATCCGCCAGCTCCAGGTCGTCGTCCAGTTCCATCTCCAGCACCGCATTCATCGCCTGGTAGAACAGGCCACGATCAGCGGTGTTGTCGTTGTATTGCAGGAACATTTCCACGCACTCCTTGGCTTCCTCATGTTGCTGCAAGGCGAGGAAGATCAGCAGCTTCAATTCGAGGATGGTCAACTGACCCCAGGCCGTGTTGTCGTCGAACTCGATGCCGATCAAGGTGGTGATGTCGGTGTAATCGTCCAACTCGCTTTCGATCAGGCGCTCGGCCAAGGCGTTGAGCTCGGTATCGTCGAGGCTGTGCAGGTTGAGGATATCGGCGCGGAAAAACAGTGCCTTGTTGGTGTTGTCCCAGATCAGGTCGTCCACCGGATAGATTTCCGAGTAGTCGGGCACCAGGATGCGGCAGGCGGTTGCGCCGAGGTGTTCGTACACCGCCATATAGGATTCTTTACCCATGCCTTCAAGAATGCCGAACAGGGTCGCGGCTTCCTGCACATTGGAGTCGGCGCCTTCGCCGGAGAAGTCCCATTCGACAAATTCGTAGTCCGACTGCGCGCTGAAGAAGCGCCACGACACCACACCGCTGGAGTCGATGAAGTGCTCGACGAAGTTGTTCGGCTCGGTCACCGCCTGGCCTTCGAAGGTCGGCGCTGGCAGGTCGTTCAAGCCTTCGAAGCTGCGGCCTTGCAGCAGCTCGGTGAGGCTGCGTTCCAGCGCCACTTCCAGGCTCGGGTGGGCACCAAACGAGGCAAACACGCCGCCAGTACGCGGGTTCATCAGGGTCACGCACATCACCGGGAATTCACCGCCCAGGGACGCATCCTTGACCAGCACCGGGAAACCCTGGGCTTCCAGGCCCTGGATGCCGGCGAGGATCCCCGGGTACTTGGCCAGCACGTCGGCCGGTACATCCGGCAAGGCGAATTCGCCTTCGATGATTTCGCGCTTCACCGCCCGCTCGAAGATCTCCGACAGGCATTGCACCTGGGCTTCGGCCAGGGTGTTGCCAGCGCTCATGCCGTTGCTGAGGTAGAGGTTTTCGATCAGGTTGGACGGGAAGTACACCACTTCACCGTCAGACTGGCGCACGAACGGTAGCGACACGATACCGCGCGCTTCGTTGCCCGAGTTGGTGTCGTACAGGTGCGAGCCGCGCAATTCGCCGTCGCGGTTGTAGACCTTGAGGCAGTAGGCATCGAGGATTTCCGTCGGCAGTTCATCCTGCGGGCCGGGCTGGAACCAGCGCTCATCCGGGTAATGCACGAACGGCGCGTTGGCCAGTTCTTCACCCCAGAATTGATCGTTATAGAAGAAGTTGCAGTTGAGCCGCTCGATAAACTCGCCCAACGCCGACGCCAATGCGCCCTCCTTGGTCGCGCCCTTGCCGTTGGTAAAGCACATCGGCGAATGGGCATCGCGGATATGCAGCGACCACACGTTGGGCACGATATTGCGCCACGAGGCGATTTCAATCTTCATGCCCAGGCCGGCGAGAATCGCCGACATGTTGGCGATGGTCTGCTCCAGCGGCAGGTCCTTGCCGGCTATATAAGTGCCCGCTTCCGAGGTGGAATTGGGCATCAGCAAGGCCTGGGCATCGGCGTCGAGGTTTTCCACTTCTTCGATGATGAACTCAGGACCGGCCTGGACCACTTTCTTTACGGTGCAACGATCGATAGAACGCAGGATGCCTTGGCGATCTTTCTCGGAGATATCCGCCGGCAATTCGACCTGGATCTTGAAGATTTGGTTATAGCGGTTTTCCGGGTCAACGATGTTGTTCTGCGACAGGCGAATATTGTCCGTGGGGATATCGCGGGTGGAGCAATACAACTTCACGAAGTACGCCGCACACAACGCCGACGACGCCAGGAAGTAATCGAACGGCCCCGGTGCCGAACCATCGCCTTTATAGCGAATGGGTTGGTCGGCAATAACCGTGAAGTCGTCGAACTTGGCTTCAAGTCGAAGGTTGTCGAGAAAGTTGACCTTGATTTCCATGCGGGCACACCAGAATAACGGCTAAACAAAAATGGCCGCCATTATGAGGTTTTTCCTCGGGAAGTTTCAGGCTTTTGACCAATGGCTGGCGAAATAGCCAATGTGGATTAATCTTTTCCCAGCTGAGGCCGATTGGCTGAGTGCAACCAGGGAGTAGTCGGAATGCGCAACAACCAGCCAGTCACACAGCGCGAGATTTCACTCGCGCCTCAGCAAAAAACTTATTTCCGCCACCGACGTTAGAGGTGTGATCACCTACTGCAACGACGCCTTCGTTGAAATCAGCGGTTTTGACAGGGCCGATCTGATCGGCGCACCGCAAAATATCGTGCGTCACCCCGATGTACCACCTGCGGTTTTCGCGCACATGTGGAGTGCCCTCAAGCAGGGCCTGCCGTGGATGGGTATCGTCAAGAACCGCTCCAAGACCGGCGACCACTATTGGGTCAACGCCTACGTCACGCCGATCTTCGACGGCAGCACGGTGGTCGGTTTCGAGTCGGTACGGGTCAAGCCCAGCGCCGATGAGATCCGGCGTGCCCAGGCGCTGTACCGGCGCATCAGCGCCGGCAAACCCGGCGTGCCACGCCAGGACGCGTGGCTGCCAGCGGCGCTGAACTGCGTGCCCTACATGGCAACCGGCGTGGCCGGGAGCGTGGCGGGCCTGTTTCTCAGTGCGCCTATCGCCCTGGCCGTGGCCGTTGCTGTGGCGATACCGGTCGGCGTGCTTTGCGCGCGCATACGTCAGGGCAGCATCTTGCACTTGCTGCGCGGCGTGGAACCTTCAACCTCAGACGCGTTAATCGCGCAGATGTACAGCGACGCCCGTGGGCCCCAAGGGCGCCTGGAAACCGCGTTCCTCAGCCAGGCCGCACGTCTGAAAACCTGCCTCACCCGCCTGCAGGACAGCGCCGAACAACTCAGCGCCCTCGCCGGCCAATCCGACCAGTTGGCCAGCGCCAGCGCCAGAGGCCTGGACCGCCAGCGCGTGGAAACCGAACAAGTCTCGGCCGCCGTCAACCAGATGGCTGCCACTACCCAGGAAGTCGCCAGCCACGTACAGCGCACCGCCGATGCCACCCAGCAAGCCAACGCCCTGACCGGACGCGGCCGCGAGGTGGCACGCGATACCCGCGAAGCCATCGAGCGCCTCTCCGCCGTGGTCGGCGAAACCGGGGTGACCGTCGCCCAACTGGCCCGCGACAGCGACGAAATCGGCAGCGTGGTGGACGTGATCAAAGGCATTGCCGATCAAACCAATTTGCTGGCGCTCAACGCTGCCATCGAGGCCGCCCGCGCCGGCGACATGGGCCGTGGGTTTGCGGTGGTGGCCGACGAAGTGCGCCAACTGGCGCAACGCACCTCCCAATCCACCACGCAGATCCATGCGTTGATTACCCAATTGCAAGCGTCCTCCAACAACGCCGTACACAGCATGGAAAACGGCCAGCGCCAAGCCCAGGAAGGCGTGGCGTGGGTGCTGGAGGCGGACCAGGCACTCGTCGGCATCAGCGAAGCGGTGTCGCATATCACCGACATGACCACGCAAATCGCCGCCGCCACTGAGGAACAGAGCGCGGTGGCCGAGGAAATCAGCCGCAACATCACCACCATTGCCGGGCTGGCCGACCAGACCTCGATCCAGGCTCATCAATCCACCGACTTGAGCAAAGAACTGACCAATACCGCCGCCACCCAATACGCGCTGGTCGCCCGCTTCAATCGCTGATCCCTTCCCTTCACGCGCCCTTTTACAGGGCGCCTTTGCATGCGCTAACGTCCACCCTCGCCTCTTGTGGATGCCAGTGCCATGTCCATCGCCGATAACCTCCTCGCCTTTACCTTCGCCGCCACGCTGCTGACGCTTACACCCGGCCTCGACACTGCATTGGTGCTCAGGACCGCCACGGTGGAGGGCAAGCGCCAGGCGTTGCAGGCCACACTCGGGATCAATGCGGGCTGCCTGCTGTGGGGCGCGGCTGTTGCGTTCGGGTTGGGCGCGCTGATTGCGGTCTCGGAAGTGGCCTTCAACCTGCTCAAATACTGCGGCGCGGCTTACCTGGCCTGGCTGGGGCTGAACATGCTGCTGCGTCCACGGCGCTCGCTGGCGTCAGCCGATGTGGAGGGCAAAGCCGGCGGCAACTGGTTTGTCAAAGGCATGCTGGGCAATGTGCTGAACCCCAAGGTGGGGATCTTCTACGTGTCGTTCCTGCCGCAGTTCATTCCCCAAGGGCAATCGCTGATCGCCTGGACCTTTGGCCTGGTGAGCATCCATGTGGTGCTGGGGCTGGCGTGGTCACTGGTGTTGATCGGCGCCACGCAGCCGCTGTCCGGGTTCTTGCGCCGGGAAAAGGTCATCCAGTGGATGGACCGTACCACCGGGATGATCTTTGTGCTGTTTGCGGCGAAGTTGGCGTTGAGCCGGCGCTAGTGCGTTGAGCTCAGGAGAACACGCGCACGATCACCAGCAGTAGCACCAGAAAGGCACCACCGCAGACCAGGTTCAGCTTGAGGTTCTGGCGGTCCAGCTTGCTTTCGATCGATTCAAGCAAGGTTTGAATATCGCCGGGATTTGCTGGTGGCGCACCTTTCGCATCCGTAGCGGTGACATCGCCGTGAGCGGCCAGGATGCTGCCGCCGACACCACCGCACGCGATGGTTATCAGCAGGATCACGGTATCGATGGTATTGGCGGCGGTAAATACATGGACCGGCACATAGGCCGTGCACGTACCCGGCGCGTGAGTCAGTTCAAGCGCACACTTCATGTACTCCGCGACGCCAAACTTGTAGACCATCGACGTAATTACACCTAGCCCGATCATCAAGATCCCTTTGCGAATGCGCAGGGTCTTCATATTCAAGAGCAGGCCGAACAGCAGGACGGCGACCACACACAGAAAGCCGCCCGTAGCCAGCGGCCACTGGCTGATGGACACGTTTTTCGCGTACAAAACAATCGCCGCAATCACGCCAAAAAGAACAACCCATTCCCACGATTCGAACCACTGCTTGATCTTCATGATTGACCGTCACTGCGTTGAACGCGCAGGCACATCCAACGCTTCCTTGCTGAATTTTGGGCGCGCAGTGTAGCGACAAACGATGGTCCCGGTTGGCCAGCCGGCGAAAAAAACGCTATGGTCGCGCCTTTCGCAACAGGTCTACAGCGAGGGAGTGCGATGGGCTTTTTAGATCGGTTGTTCGGTGGCCGCTTCACTATGCCGCCGCCCGATGAAACAAACGCCAGCCATGCGGCGATCATGCGCGAGATGCGCTCGCCCGAATCTGTCGCGCAAAAACAGGCACTCAAGGTGTTCACCGAAACCCTTCTGTCGCGTGTGCCCGAGGCAGAAAGCGCGCGACTCGTGCGCCGCGTCCTGCGTAAATATGCCGTGGACCAAGACCCCGCCAGCGCATTGACCGAAGGTTTGCTCGACACCTCCAGAGGCCAGAAGCTCGCCGACCTTGCCCTGCTCGGCGTCGACTTTCGTGGCTTCGATGGCTTTGAATACCAGGCGCCCTATCTGGTGGCCGCCAGCGGCGTGCAAACGCCCTACCACTATGAACACACTGGCACCCGGCCAATGCTGGAAGTGCTGGCGAGCTTCGATCAGTGGCTGACCGCTTTCGACAAGCGCTACCTGCACGTGGACTCAGGCGATGACGATTACGTCGGGTTTATCGTCGATGCCGACCGCGTTGAGCACACCCTCGAATTGGCCCGGCAGGCGGGCCTGACCGTGACCCTCGGCACCGGTCATGAGTGAAGCCGTCACCCCATCACCGCGCAACTACTTGGTCCGCCACTGGCGCGGCGAGTTCTCGCTGGCCCACGCATTCTGGATCAACGAAGTGTTGCTCAGCCTGGTGTGCCTGCTGGCGACATCGCCGCTGTACTTCATACTGGTGCGCAACCCGCCAAGCCCCACCGGCTTGCTGATGATGGGCGTGCCGTTCATGGCCGGCGCGCTGGCCGTCACGCTCTGGCAAGGGGTGGGCGTGTGGCGTTCGGCGCGGTACCACCGCCAGCGCGGCGGCAAGTCCCGCTGGGTCACCGTGGTGCGCATCCTGGTGATCGTCGGCGCGGTGCAGACGGCTTATTCGTTGTTCGATGTGGTGCCCGCGTTCAAGGCGGCGTTGCGCCTGGCGATGGACCCCAATGCGCTGCCCGCCTACCGCATCACTGCGCTCGGCGATAGCGAGCTGGAATTCAGCGGCGGCATCGCGCCCGGCAGCTTTTCAGCCTTCGAGCAGGCAGTGGCGGATCACCCCGACGTCACCACGGTGCAACTGGACAGCGTGGGCGGCCTGTTCGGCGAAGCCCGGGCCATCGCGCGGCTCATCGAAGACAAGGGCCTGAGCACCTATACCAACCGTGAGTGCGTGAGTGCCTGCGCGTTGGTGTTCATGTCCGGCAAGCAGCGTTTGCTCGGCGCTGAGGGCAAGCTGGGCTTTCATGCCGCGACGCTGTTCGAATCGGGCGAGGCATCGGCGGCCGTCGTCGAGCAGTATCGTGACGCGCTACTCAAACACGGTGCGTCCCGGCAGTTCGTCGACAAAGTGCTGGCGACCGGCCGTGAAGACATGTGGTTCCCCGACATCACTGAACTCAAGCGCGAACACATCATTACCGCCACCGCAGATGCCCGTGACTTCACCGATGCGCGCCTGGCAAAGCTGCGGGAACCGGGGCAACTGGACGCCCACCTGCGCAAGTATTTCCAGCTCAAGACCCTGGCCGAAGACGCGCCTGCGCAGTACGAGGTGGAAAAGGCCAAGGCACAAAACGCCCTGGACAAGGCCTCAACCTTTACCGCATTCGATAAGCTCACGCGGGATCACGACACCTGGCTGATCCAGGACGCACTGCGCAAGGCTCCTGCCCCACAACTGTTGCGGTTCTGGCAAGCCCAGGCGGCGTTCGTGAACGCGGTGGGGCAAGGCGACGAGAAGATCTGCGCGTTCTACCTCAGTGGCGTTTACCCTGGGGGCTACAGCGCGCTGCCAGCAACCTTGCTGGCGCTGTTCACGGACAGGCGGAACAGCCAACGTGAACTGGTCAAGGCGGCCGCCGAGGTCACGGGTGAGGTTACCCCAACCGCCCAGGCCCGGGCCGATCTGAACCGTGTGTTCACCCACGCCGCGCCCGGCACCTACGACGCCTATCGAAACCCGACCCAACACGCCCCCGCTGAGGTGTGCAAAGCCCATCAAGAGCTGTACCGCCGAGTGCTCGCGTTGCCGAATCCAACGCGTGTCGCCGAAGCGTTTCGACTAGTGCCGGGCTACACGCGCTGAGTGGGGTCAGATGCCTGCGTCTTGCAGCATCTGGAGCAGCGCTTCAGGCCAGACCGTGTCGCGAGTGGTTCTGAGCTCGCTGACGGACCACCAATGGTGATCGGCCATGACCTGGGTTTCTGACAGCGTCCACTCGGCTTTTGACAGCGCCGTGCTGGGCGCATGCACGACAAAATAGTGCTCGATGGCCAGCACCGTTTCGCCACTGGGCAGCATCAAGGCAACGCGCCGGTCGGCCACGCAGGCGCCAACGCTGTCGCATAAAAGGCCCGTCTCTTCGCGCAATTCGCGTATTGCGGCGGCTTCGAAGGTCTCGCCCTCTTCAACACCGCCACCGGGTGTGGCCCAATAGTTTTGCCCGGCCAATGCGCCGTCCTTGTGCACAAAGCGAAACAGCAGCACCTCGTGGGCGGGGCTGATCACCAGCAGGCGCGAGGCTTTGCGTTCACGCATTGGTCGGTGCCTCCAACCACTGCGCCAGCGCCTTGCGCAGCGGGCCGTGTACTGCTTCGGCGTACGGCGGCGCATTTTTCCAGTCGTAGAACCAGGCTGGCATCCGCCGTTTGTCATCCGGCTCCACGGCATAGCGCGGGAAGATATGGCAATGCAACTCCGGCTCGGAGTTGCCGAGGATCTCGTAGTTCATGCGCAAGGCATCGGTGGCTTGCAACACGGCGTCGCCGATGCGGGCCATGTCCAGCAGGTAAGTGGCACGGGCTTCAGCATCCAGGTCATTGAGGCTGGCAACCACCGGGTCGGACAACAACAGGCAGTATCCCGGCAGAAACTGCACATCGCCCATCACCGCCCAGCCGGAAGCCATCCGGCAGATAACCTTGTCATTGACCCCCTTGCGGGCCAGTTCTACGCGTTCGGTGATAAGCGCCATGGGATCTCCTTGAGCAGGGGGGAAGAGCAGGCGGCATATTAACCGAGATGCCGCCTTGATCAATGTGGGGCTCGGCTTGCCTGCGATAGCGGCGGCACAGGCGACATCTCTACCAGCAGTGCCGCCGCCTTCGTAGCCTCGCCAAAGCTCGACAACTCCCACATTTTTGATTTGTGAACCCGGTCAAAGGTGGGAGCTGGCTTGCCTGCGAAGGCGGCGGCACAGGCAACACCTCTACCAGCTCAACACCCCCACGCTCACATCGAGGACAAACAATGCATACCAGACAATCCAGCTTTTCTGTTGTACACAAAAAAACCCTAAAGATTCTCGACACCCGCGCCGACATAGCAGTGATAGCAAATCGCCGCATTCCACCCAGAAGCGACGATTTGGCCGCCCTCCCCGTTGATGGTCGTCTCGATGAAAATAAAAAATAAGCTGGTCCTTGCTTTCGTTTCCGTCGCTTTTATCCCGGCCAGCCTGGTCGCGGTGATCTCTGTCATGAACACGCGGACCCAGGCGGTCGATCAATTCATCGATGGCAGCACCCGGGAAATACGCCAGATCGATGGCAATATCCGCCAGTTTTTCGACGGCACGACGCAGAACGTCGATCAATTGTCCGCCGATCCTGTATACACTTCAGTGAACACTCTCAAGGATTACCAACCCGCCAACGCCGCCAGCCAACCGATGCCGGCCGAGGCGCAGCAGGTGATCGATCACTTTGCGCGCTACGGTGCGACCCACCCCGCCGCTGCGATTCTGTCCATCGGCCTCGAAGACGGCACTTACGCCAAATGGCCCGATGACCCACAACTGGCCAAATACGATCCGCGCACGCGCCCCTGGTACAAGGCGGCAATGGCCAGCCCCGGCAAGACCGTGCGCACCCCGGCGTATTACTACGACAAAGACGACGTGGCACTGGTGGGCACCGCGCGCGCATTGCTGGATAACACCGGCAAGGCCAAGGGCGTGTTTGTGGTCAGCGTCTCGCTGAAGAACCTCACCGAGCTGGTCAAGAGCATCAAGCTCGGCGAAAGCGGCTACGTGATGCTGATCGAAGACGGCGTGGTGCTGGTGGACCCGCGCGACAACGGACACAACTTCAAGCCCCTCAAAGACCTTGGCGAACCCTACGCACAGTTGGCCAACACCGCCCAGGGTTCCACCGAGGTGGTGATCAATGGCGTGCGATACATGGCCAATATCTGGACCTCGCCCGGCCTGGGCTGGCGATATGTCGGCCTGATCGAATACAGCGAAGTGATGGCCGAGGCCACGCGCATGACCTACCTCACCAGCGCGATCGTTGCGGTGCTGGTGCTGATCTTCGGGCTGGTGGCGGCGGCGTTCTCCAAAGTCATCGTCAAACCCATCGGCCAGGTCAGCACCGGCCTGCAGTCCATCGCCCAGGGCGAAGGCGATTTGCGCCACGAACTGCACGTGCAGGGCAAGGACGAAACCGCCGAGCTGGCCGGCTGGTTCAACAAGTTTCTCGCGGCGATCCGCCAGTTGATCCAGCACATCGGCGCGGCTTCGGCCAATTTGCAGGATGCTTCACGGGTCAACCGTGAAGTGGCGAACAATATGAACGACGCTGCGGGGCGCCAGCGCGAGGCGGTGGAATTGGTCTCTACGGCGTTCAACGAGATGGTCGCCACGGCCAACGAAGTCGCCCGCTCGTGCAGCGGTGCCGCCGAGTCGGCGGAGAACGGCCACCGCCGCGTCGCTGAAGGCAAACAGCAGATCGAAGTGACCACCGACAACGTCAACCGCCTGGGCCGCCGCCTGACTGAGTCGTCCCAGGCCATGGTCGAACTGGAAGCGGGCAGCCGCAGCATCAACCAGATCCTCGGCACCATCCGCGCCATTGCCGAGCAGACCAACCTGCTGGCCCTCAACGCCGCCATCGAAGCCGCCCGGGCCGGCGATCAAGGTCGCGGTTTTGCGGTGGTGGCCGACGAAGTACGGGCCTTGGCCAAACGCACCTCGGACTCCACCGGCGAGATCGAAAACCTGCTCGGCACCCTGGAAACCAAGACCCAGGAAGTCACCCAGAAAATGGGCAGTTGCCTGGACCTGTCGCGGGCCAGCGTGTCGTCCATCGAAAGCGCGCGGGACAGCTTCGAGGGCATCCAATTGTCGGTCAACGAAATTCGCGACCAGAACCTGCAGATCTCGGCCGCCGCCGAGGAACAACACAGCGTGGCGGAAGAGATCAACCGGCATATCCAGCAGATCTACGACGAAGCGCGACTGGTGGAAAGCCTGGCCAACTCGGCACAGGACGACTCGGGGCGGTTGTCGAACCTGTCGGATGAATTGAATGGGTTGGTGGGGCGGTTCAAGTCCTAAGCCTTGCACACCGGTCACTTGTGGGAGCTGTCGAGCTTTAGCGAGGCTGCGATGGCGGTGGGTCAGGTGACAGAGGTTTCGCCTGTGCCGCCGCTATCGCAGGCAAGCCAGCTCCCACAGTTTGAACGGTGTACACGTGCGCCAACCTGCACACCCAATCCGCTGTGGGAGCAACTGTCTTGGCAGTTTATTAAAAAACATCATTACGGCAGCCACACAGCCGCCCACAGCCTATGCCGTGTACTACTCCACTAGTGATCGCGTAGTTGATTACGCTACGCAATCGCTCCACTCCGAGCCGTCTCGGATCATTGCATTCAGGCGTATCAACAACACTCGCATGCAGGCGATAAGCGCTACTTTTGCGCATTTTCCTTTATCACGCAGAGCTTTATATCGCGCGTTGAATTCAGGCTGAAAGCGAATGACGGACCAGCACGCCATGTAGAGCGAGCGTCGGACCGAGAACCTCCCACCGCAGATATAGCGCTTACCTTTGTGCTTGCCACTGTCGTTGTTATACGGAGCAAGGCCCGAGAGTGCGGCGATCTCACGACGCCCAACGCTGCCCAACTCAGGCAGGTAGGCCATCAAGCTAGCAGCGGTAATAAGCCCTATTCCTTTGACCGAGCACAATTGTGAAACCCTTTTTTATTAAGGTTTTCAACGCTTTGGCGAATCTGTATATCAACTGACGCTATGACTTTGGCCAGGTAATCGATATGGCTTTTCAGCAGGTTTTTAACAGCATCAGAAGAGGCCGTTTTGACACGACGCTCATCGTCGCTTCGCTGCTGAACAAAGTTCTCGCGCTGGTGCACCAAGGCTCGTAAGTCGTTGTTCAGGGCTAGTAGGCTGGCTTTTTGGGGGCTTGATAGTGGCCGCGAAATGGGCAAGAAGCTTTGCGTCTATTGGGTCGGTTTTAGCTTGCAACCCCAACGCTCGGGCAAAGCTCCTGGCCCGGCTGGGGTTAATCCTCACAACTTCCAAATCTGCCGCCTGAAGTGCTTTCATGACCTGGCGCTCGTAACCGCCCGTCGCCTCCAGCACCACACGACTAACGGGTGACTCTTCAGCCAACGAATCAGCCGTGAAAAACCGGCCGCTGTGTTGGAGCAGCTCATCTCAGCTTGGGAATCGAGCTGCGCTTCAAGATCGTCTTTTGAAACATCGATGCCTGCAAACATGGCCAAACCCTCTTACACTCAAAAGTGAGAGCGCTCTGGCGGGGCCCACGCTTGTAACTGTTCGAGGTCGGCTCGTTCAACTGTTCGGGCTCAATAACCAGAGTGGAGAGGTGGATGGCAGCTTAGGCTCCCACACGTGCTTCAAGCACCGCTGTCAGTCAGCTTGCCATCCACCGCTCTCATCCACAGTCTAATCCCGGCGAAAGACACAAGCTGTCGAGCTTTAGCGAGGCTGCGATGGCGGTGGGTCAGGCAGCTGGGATGTCGCCTGTGCCGCCGCTTTCGCAGGCAAGCCAGCTCCCACAGTTTGAACGGTGTACATCTGAACCAATCTGCAAACCCAATCCCTTGTGGGAGCTGTATACACCTGCGCCAACCTGCACACCCAATCCCCTGTGGAGCTGTCGAGCTTTAGCGAGGCTGCGATGGCGGTGGGTCAGCCAATACAGGTTTCACCTGTGCCGCCGCTATCGCAGGCAAGCCAGCTCCCACACTTGATTGGGTTCACACTTCAACATCCGGGAGTCGTCACCTAGCACAGCGCAATCACATCGTCAGACGATGCACCTCAATCACCAACCCCTCCTCCTCACTCGGCACACAGAAGTGACGGGTAATCAGATCAAACTCCGCATCCGTCGCCGCAAAATCATGCTCGCCCCGGGCATTCCTGGCGTGCAGCCGGGCGCGGCACGTGGCGTCGTCCAGTTCCAGGTAATGCAGGCAGTGCGGCACCTGGGCCGTCTGCGCCAGGCCACGCAGCCACTCGCGGTTGGCCAGGGTGTTGGCCGGAAAATCCAGCATCACATTGACCCCCGATTGCAGCAAACGGATCACCAGCGGCTCGAGCACGCCGCGGATACGTTGGGCGCTGCGCAGGTAGTCTGCGATGGTGAGGATCTCCCCCGGATAGAGCTGTGCCAACCAGTGGTCTTCGCTGAGCACAATGGCGGCGTGTTCGGCAGCGAGGCGGTTGGCGAGCGTGGATTTGCCGGAGGCGATCTTGCCGCACAGCAGATGCAGGATTGGCATGGGGACGTTTCCTTGTGTCGGGTCAAAGAGAATGCCCGCCGCTGCATGGCAGGGCAACGCTCTTCAATCCCTGAACTATGCTCTAGCAGCCATTGGGAGCCCAGCGCGTCCGAAGGCACTGGGCGCGGCGGTTGATGCCCGCCATCCATGGCCTTTTGGATAGGAAGTCCTATGACCAGACAGACAAGCGTATTGGGCCTGCTCGCCCTGCTCCCCCTGGCCCTGGCCCACGCCGACGATGGTGGCATCAGCTTCTGGCTGCCCGGCCAGTTCGGCGCACTCGCCGCTGCCCCGGTCACGCCTGGCTGGAGCCTGCCGCTGATCTACTACCACGTCAAAGCCAGCGATGACAAAAACAAGGCCTTCCCACGCGGCGGGCGTACCGTGGTCGGGCTGGATGCGGAGGCCGACCTGCTCTTCGCCAGCCCCACCTACACCTTTGAAACCCCGGTGCTGGGCGGTGCCCAGGCGGCGATTTCGGCGGTGGGTGCGGTGGCGCGGTCCGAAGCCAGTATCGATGCGACGGTGACCGGCCCGCGCGGCCGTTCGTTTTCCGGCGGGACCCACGACAGCCTCAAGGGCGGCAGCGATCTCTACCTGCTCGGCACCTTGAAGTGGAACCATGGCGTGCACAACTTCATGGCCTACACCATGGGCAATATTCCCATCGGCGCCTATGACCCCAACCGCCTGGTGAATATCGGCCTGGGCCACGCCGCCCTGGACGCCGGCGGTGGCTACACCTACTTCGACAAGACCAACGAATTCTCCGCCGTGGCCGGCATGACCTACAACTGGGAAAACCGCGACACCCGCTATCAGAACGGCATCGACGCCCACCTCGACCTCAGCGCCTCGCACTTCTTCACCTCGCAAACCCTGGTCGGCCTGGTCGGCTACTACTTCGAACAAGTCACCGGCGACAGTGGCAGCGGCGCGACCCTGGGGGATTTCAAGTCACGGGTCGCCGGGATCGGCCCGCAGGCCGGGCATTTCTTCAAGGTGAGCGATGAGTTGTGGTACGCCAATATCAAGGGTTATTACGAGTTCGACGCCAAGAACCGCCCCGATGGCTGGAACATGTGGGTGTCGCTGGTCATTCCCCTGAATGGCAAGAAATGACCGTCCTCACGCCGTGCGCCGCTGCCAATGCTCATAGAACGCCAGCGACGCGACGTTCTTGTCCTTGGCCTCCAGCATGATGTCGAACCGGTCGAGAAACTGCAGCGCGTAGTCATTGGTCCAGCGGTTCCACATCTGCGCGCTGTGGCCGTACAGGTCGCGCTTGGACACCACCTGCATCAGCGCGTCCATTTCCAGTTTGTGGTCCGCGTCAAAGCCCAATTCTTGCAGGCTCTCCTGCGGCTGGGAGTAATGCATGGTCGGGCGCACACCACGCCAGCTGTCGATGACCCGCGCGACCCGTTCCGAGTGGGGGTCGATGTAGTCGTTTTCGTTGATCCAGCAGTGGTGGATATCCAGCACCACCGGCGCCAGGTCGGCGACTTGCAGGCAGTGGTCGAGGCCGTAGGTCTTCTCGTCGTTCTCGAAGGTGATGCAGTTGCGCGCCACGTGCGACAGGCGCGCCCACACCGCACGCGTGCCCTCGACGCCCAGGCGGCCGGCGATGTGCACGTTGCACTTGAGGTCCTGGAACCGCTGGCCGTAACCCATCATGCGGATCATGTCGGCGTGGTATTCGAATTCGGCCAGGCTGTTTTCCACCACGCCGGGGTTTTCCGAGCCGAGCACGCAATATTGGCCGGGGTGAAAGGACAGGCGGATATCCGACGCCCGCGCCAGTTCGCCGATGGCGGCAAACCCCTCGATCAACTGCTGCGCGATGGCCGGGTCCTGGTACACCGCGGCGACCTTCGGGTGGCTGTAGAACGGCAACAAATCGCTGCTCAGGCGCAGCATGCGCAAGGTCGGCGGCAACCCGGCAACGTAGCGCAGCAGGTGCAGTTGCGCGGCAAGGTTATGGGTGACAACTTCCACCAGCTTGGCGCGGGCCACTTGGGGCGTGACCCCGTCCATCCAGCGCAGGGTGGTGGTGCGCGGGTTGTACGGGCCTTCGATCAACTTCAGGGCACTGGCCGAGAGCAGGCGTTCGGGATGCTTGTATTGGCATGCAAAGCCGATGCGTGGATGAGTCATGGGAGTGCCTGGCGGAGATAAGGGCGGGATGATACGGGGTTAGGTGTTAGTCGACCCAGGAGGTTCAGTGCATTTTGCACATTGACATGATTGCCCAAGGCAACAATATAATTGCCCAAGGCAACCATCTGGACTCCATCATGTCTTCCACCCTCCTTGTCGAACGCGCCGGCATCATCCGTGGTTTCAACCGTTTCTACACGCACCAGATCGGTGTGTTGCAGGAGCACCTGCTGCAAAGTGCCTTCTCGCTCACCGAAATCCGCGTCATGTACGAGCTGTCTTCCCGTGGCGACCTGACCAGTGCCGACCTGTGCCAGATGCTCGGCCTGGATGCGGGCTACCTGAGCCGACTGATCAGCGGCCTGGAAAAGCAAGGCCTGATCCAGAAAGTCCGCTCGGTCACCGACGCCCGCGCCGTGCAATTGCACCTCAGCGACCTCGGCCGCTCGGTGTTGGCGCCCCTGGAGCAAAAGACCCAGGACGAAGTGATCGCCTTGCTGCAGGCCCTGCCCGAACCGCAACAGCAGCAACTGACCGCCGCCATGCAGCGCATCCAGACCCTGTTGCAAGGCACGCCGCCGAGCTTCCTGCTGCGCGATCCGCAGCCCGGCGACATGGGCCTGGTCGTGCAGCGCCAGTCCGCCCTGTATGCGCGTGAGTACCACTGGAATTGGGAGTTCGAAGCGTTGGTGGCGGAGATTGTTGCCAAGTACTTGCGCGAATTTGATCCCAGCGGCGAGCGCTGCTGGATCGCGGAAAAGGACGGCGAGGTGGTGGGTTCGGTGTTCGTGGTGCGCCATGACGACAGCACCGCCAAGCTGCGTATGCTCTACGTCGACGCCAGCGCACGGGGCATGGGCATCGGCCAGCGCCTGGTGGATGAGTGCCTGCGGTTCGCCCGGCATGCCGGCTATAAACGCATGGTGTTGTGGACGATGAGCGCGCTGGTGGATGCACGCAAGCTGTACCAGAAGGCGGGGTTTGAATTGGTTGAAGAGGAGCCCACCCAAAGCTTTGGCAAGGAACTGATCAGCCAAACGTGGGCGCGGGACCTCTGAAGCACTCCCGCGCTGCAGGCAGCGCGGGAGGTGACGCATTAAAGGTCAGTGATTTCCTTGTGGCGCGGCACCAGCGTCTTCATCACGCTCCAGGCCACCAGGTACGCCAGCGCACAGATCGCGAACATGATCATGTAGCCCGTATGGATATCGTTGATCGACTTGTAGTAGTCGAACACCCAACCGCCGATCTTGGTCATCACCACGCCGCCCAGGCCGCCGGCCATGCCGCCAATGCCGACCACCGAGGCCACGGTTTTCTGCGGGAACATGTCGGACACGGTGGTGAAGATATTGCACGACCACGCCTGGTGCGCCGAAGCACCCACACCGATCAGCAACACCGGCACCCAGAAGCTGATATAGCCGAACGGCTGCGCCAGCAGCACCACCAGCGGGAACAGGGCGATGATCAACATCGCTTTCATGCGCCCGTCATATGGCGCGTCGCCCCGGGCCATGAAGTAGCTGGGGAACCAGCCGCCACCGATGCTGCCGACCATGGTCATGCTGTACAGCACCGCCAGCGGCATCACGATATCGGCGCCTTTCATGCCGTATTGCGCCGACAGGTACGTGGGCAGCCAGAACAGGAAGAACCACCACACGCCGTCTGTCATGAACTTGCCGAAGGCGAACGCCCACGTCTGGCGGTAGGTCAGCAGCTTGAACCACGAAACTTTTTTCCCCACCGCACCAGTAGGCGCCGGGCTGAATGCCTGTACGGTCTCGTCACTGCGGATGTAGGCCAGTTCCGCCGCCGACAGGCGCTTTTGCCGCTCGGGTTTCTCGTAGAGCGCGATCCACACCGCCACCCACACAAAACCCAGCGCACCAATCACGATAAACGCCGCTTCCCAGCCCCAAAGACCGGCGATCAACGGTACACAAATCGGTGCCAGGATCGCGCCAACGTTGGCGCCGGAGTTGAAGATGCCGGTGGCGAATGAGCGTTCTTTCTTCGGGAAGTATTCGGCCGTGGCCTTGATCGCAATCGGAAAGTTACCCGCCTCGCCAATCGCCAATACCGCACGGGACAGCATGAAACCGGCAATGGACACCGGAATCACCGCCAAGCCAATCGCCCCGCTGACAGCGGCGATGCCCTCGCCCATCGGCACCGAGAACGCATGCATGATGGCGCCCGTGGACCAGATGCCAATCGCCACCACATAGGCGGTCTTGGTGCCGATCTTGTCGACCAGGCGCCCGGCAAACAGCATGGAGATGGCGTAGACAAACTGGAACACCGCCGCGATGTTCGCGTAGTCGGTGTTGCTCCAGCCAAATTGCGTGGACAGCTGTGGCGCCAGGAGGCTGAGCACCTGGCGGTCGAGGTAGTTGACGGTGGTGGCAAAGAACAGCATCGCGCAGATGGTCCAGCGATAGTTGCCTACCGCCTGGCCAACGCGCTGGGCGTTGATGGGCTCGTTCAAGTTCATGGCATCACTTTTTTATTTTTGTTAGATAGGACATACGTAACGTCATATGTCGTCGTACAACTACGACTTTTATAGCGGGCCGCTTATGGGCTGTCAATCTGAAAGATTGCGGTTTGTTGAGGTATGTGATGCCCTGGGCAAAAGCAGTTGTAGGATGACAATCCCAATTCACTCGACACCGCTTTGACTGTGGGAGCTGGCTTGCCTGCGATGCAGGCGCCTCGGTCTGTCAGCTAAACCGCAGCGATGCCATCGCAGGCAAGCCAGCTCCCACATTCGATCGGCGTTGTTATTGCGCCTTTTCAATAAAAAACACGCAATCGGGTGAATTATTTCGTGTCCGCTTGTATCTGACCTTTCAGAGCGGTGCCATCGCGGCGATGGCACCTCCCCTGTTCAGATTTAGAGTGGTCCCCATGAAAGCTCGCAAGAAACGCGTCAACCCCATCGGATTGAAAAGACATCACCATTGTCGATGACACCAAGATGCGCAAGGCGATCACCGCTGCCGCATTGGGCAATGCCATGGAATGGTTCGACTTTGGCGTCTACGGGTTCGTCGCCTATGTGCTCGGCAAGGTGTTCTTTCCCGACGCCTCCCCTAGCGTGCAGATGATTGCCGCGCTGGGCACCTTCTCCGTACCGTTCCTGATCCGCCCGCTGGGTGGCCTGTTCTTTGGTGCGCTCGGCGATAAATACGGGCGGCAAAAAGTCCTCGCCGCCACCATCGTCATCATGTCCCTGAGCACCTTTGCCATCGGCCTGATCCCCGGATACGCCACGATTGGCATCTGGGCACCGATCCTGCTGTTGCTGTGCAAAATGGCCCAGGGTTTCTCGGTGGGCGGTGAGTACACCGGTGCGTCGATCTTCGTGGCCGAGTACGCACCCGACCGCAAGCGCGGCTTCCTTGGCAGCTGGCTCGACTTCGGCTCCATCGCCGGTTTTGTCCTTGGCGCGGGCGTGGTGGTGCTGATCTCCAGCGTGCTGGGCGAAGAGCAATTTGAATCGTGGGGCTGGCGCATGCCGTTCTTCCTCGCCCTGCCCCTGGGCATCATCGGCCTGTACCTGCGTCACGCCCTGGAAGAAACCCCGGCGTTCCAGCAGCACATGGACAAGCTCGAACAAGGCGACCGCGAAGGCCTCAGCCACGGCCCCAAAGTGTCCTTCAAGGAAGTCGCGACCAAGCACTGGCGCAGCCTGTTGACCTGCATCGGCATCGTCGCCGCGACCAACGTGACGTACTACATGCTGCTCACCTACATGCCGAGCTACCTGTCCCATAACCTGCATTACAAAGAAAACAGCGGCGTGCTGATCATCATCGCCATCATGGTCGGCATGCTGTTCGTGCAACCGTTCATTGGTTTTGTCAGTGACAAGATCGGCCGCAAGCCCTTCATCATCGCCGGCAGCATTGGCCTGTTGGTGCTGTCGATCCCGGCCTTCATGCTGATCACCAGCGGCAAGATCGGCCTGATCTTCGCCGGGCTGCTGATCCTCGCCATCGTGCTGAACTTCTTTATCGGCGTGATGGCCTCGACCCTGCCCGCGATGTTCCCTACCCACCTGCGCTACAGCGCGCTGGCCAGTGCGTTCAACGTCTCGGTATTGATCGCCGGCCTGACCCCGACGGCAGTGGCCTGGCTGGTGGAAAGCACCAACGACCTGTACATGCCGGCCTACTACCTGATGGTGTTTGCCGTGGTCGGCCTGATCACCGGCCTGACCATGAAGGAAACCGCCAACAAACCCCTGCGCGGCGCAGCACCGGCGGCGTCGGACATGGCCGAAGCCAAGGAGCTGTTGCAGGAGCATCACGACAATATCGAGCAGAAGATCGAAGACATCGATGCCGAGATTGCCGAACTGGAAGCCAAGCGCGAGAACCTGGTGCAGCAGCATCCGCGGATTAACTAAGCGGATCGATACTGTCAAAAGCCACCAGGACAGACACCCACCTGTGGCGAGGGAGCTTGCTCCCTCGCCACAGGTACACTGGTCCTTCTGAACTGGGTTCGCCCTACCTGAAAAACTGACTCGGCGTCTTGCCAAACTGTTTCTTGAACATGCTGGTAAAGGCGCTGGGGCTTTCATAGCCCAGCTCCAGGGCCACGTCGATAATCTTCTCCCCCACCGCAATGCGCTCCAGCGCCAACAACAAGCGCGCCTGCTGGCGCCATTGGCCGAAGGTCATGGCGGTTTCCTTGCGGAACAGCCGTTGGATGGTTTTCTGGTCCAGGCCCAGACGTTCACTCCAATCGGCCACGGTGGAGGCGTCGCCCGGGTCGTCCTGTAATGCCTGGCAGATCTGCTGAATGCGCAAGTCAGCCGGCTGCGGCAACGAGAGCGGCAACGCCGGCAGCAGCGCGAGTTCATCAAGGATCAGGTGCATGATCCGCGCATCCCGCGAGTCTTCGGCATACGGCGGTTTCAGGCTCACCGACGCCTTGATCAACTCACTCAGCAACGGCGAGATACTCACCGCCTTGGTTTCACTCGGCAAGTTGGGGAACGCGTCGGGGCGCACAAACACGCTGCGCATTTTCAATGCCCCTACGCACCGCAGCGAGTGAACCTGCCCGCACGGCATCCAGAACCCCCGGTTGGACGGCACCGTCCACTGGCTTTGTGCCGAGTGCACGACCATCACGCCTTCGATGGCGTAGAGTAATTGGTGCTTCTCATGACTGTGCTCGGGGATCACCCAGTTCTCGGGGTAGTCGGTGGCCGAACTGATCACGGCCCAGTCACCTTCGTCGATTTCCTGTAGAAATTTATCCAGTGATTTGATCATTTCGCCCTTTTTGCGATGATTGCTGCCCGAATTTCGCGAGACAGGCATTTTCGGCAAATCTAGCATGAACACCGAATCATTTTGAAATAGATGGCGAGCTCAAGTACTCGCCACCCTGTATGGAATGCCTGCATGTCGACCCTGACCGCGTCACCCGCTACTGCCACCACTACGCCCCAAGCCAGCCCCTTGGTCATGCGCATTCTCGGCGCCTGCGCCCTGGCGCACCTGATCAATGACCTGATCCAGGCCGTGCTGCCGTCGATCTACCCGATGCTCAAGGCCAACTACGGCCTGAGCTTTGCCCAGGTCGGCCTGATCACACTGACCTTCCAGCTGACCGCTTCCCTGCTGCAACCGTGGATCGGCTACCACACCGACCGCCATCCCAAACCGTGGCTGCTGCCGGCCGGCATGGTCTGTACCTTGATCGGCATCCTGATGCTGGCGTTTGTCGGCAGCTTCCCGGCGATCCTGCTCGCCGCCGGCCTGGTGGGCGTGGGTTCCTCGACCTTCCACCCGGAAACCTCGCGCGTTGCGCGCCTGGCGTCGGGCGGTCGCTTTGGCCTGGCGCAATCGACCTTCCAGGTCGGCGGCAACACCGGCAGCGCCCTCGGTCCGCTGCTCGCGGCGGCGATCATCATTCCCTACGGCCAGGGCCATGTGGCCTGGTTCGGCCTGTTTGCGGTGTTTGCCATCCTGGTGCTTTACGGTTTGAGCCGCTGGTATCGCAACCACCTCAGCCTGTTCAAGCTCAAGCAAGGCGGCAAAGCCACCCATGGCTTGTCCAAGGGCCGCGTGACCTTTGCCTTGGTGATACTGGCCGTGCTGGTGTTCTCCAAGTACTTCTACATGTCCAGCCTCACCAGCTACTTCACCTTCTACCTGATCGAGAAGTTCCACCTGTCGGTGGCCAGTTCGCAGATGTATCTGTTCCTGTTCCTCGGTGCAGTGGCCGTGGGCACCTTTGCCGGTGGGCCGATTGGCGACAAGATCGGCCGCAAGAAAGTCATCTGGTTCTCGATCCTCGGCGCCGCGCCGTTCACCCTCGCCCTCCCCTACGTCGACCTGTTCTGGACCGCCGTGCTCAGCGTGGTGATCGGCTTTATCCTCGCCTCGGCCTTCTCCGCCATCGTGGTGTTCGCCCAGGAACTGGTGCCCGGCAACGTCGGCATGATCGCCGGGATCTTCTTCGGCCTGATGTTCGGCTTCAGCGGGATTGGCGCGGCGCTGCTCGGTCTGCTCGCGGATAACCACGGCATCGAGTATGTCTACACGCTGTGTTCGTTCCTACCGCTGGTGGGCATCCTGACGATATTGCTGCCCTCGACCAAAGGCGTGTGAACCACCGATCATCGGCATGGCTGAATGCCATGACGATGAGTGTTCTGAAAACCTGCGTGTGCGCTTACAATCCCGGTTTAAACGCACACCAGGCAGACCCGGCTAGACATGACGCTCGACCCTCCTACGATTTTGGCCCTCACCGTGGCCCTGGCCGCCGCTGCTGCCCTGTACCTGGCCGTTGAATGGCGCAGCGTGCGCGAACCGTCGCTGCTGTGCTGGAGCGCCGGTTTCGCGACCATCAGCATCGGCTCCACCCTCGCCTTGCTGCGCAGCAGCGGCTTTCTGATGATCGGCATCTGGTTCGCCAATGGCTTGCTGGTGATCGCCCACTTCCTGTTCTTGCTCGGCGTGGCACGGTTCACCCAGGCGCGGCTGTCACGCTGGTGGCTGCTGATGCCCGTCGTGTGGCTGGGCATGTTGCTGTTGCCGGCTGACTTGCCGTGGTCCAAAGCCATGCTGGCGGTGCAGTCCCTGCTGGTGGCGGCGCCGACCTTGTGTGCCAGCAGCCTGCTGCGGCCCCACGGCAAGTCATTGAGCATCGGCGCGGTGCAACTGCGCTATGTGCTGCTGATCCACGGCTCGTTCTATGTGGCCAAGGCGCTGTCGGTGTTGATCCCCGGCACCTTGATCGACCTGGCGGCGTTCAAGGGCGAGATCATCCAGGTGTCCCTGGTGGAAGGCGCGATGGCGATCATGCTGATCGCGTTGTCGATGACCGGCTCGGAGCGCTATCGCCGCGAACAACAGATCGCCCGCCTCGCCGCCCGCGACCCGCTGACCGCCCTCTACAACCGCCGCGCCCTGGATCTGCGCGCGCCGCGCTTGCTGGCCCAGGTGTCCCCGGCCCGTCCGGGCGCGCTGCTGCTGATCGACATCGACAACTTCAAGCCGGTGAATGACCTTTACGGCCACATCGCCGGCGACCGTCTGCTGATCGCCTTGAGCGAGATGATCCGCGCGGTCGTGCCCCGTGGCGCACTGGTAGCGCGCTTGGGTGGCGATGAATTTGTGATCCTGCTGCACCCGGCCTCCACGGAACAGATCGTCGACCTCGGCAGCCGCCTGCGCGGGCAATTTTTTCAATTCACCTCGCAAACCTTTGCGACCCCGACAGCGGTGACCCTGAGCATCGGTGCCAACCTGTTCGACCAGCCGCCGGCGAGCCTGACGGAATTGATCGAACACGGGGACACCGCGCTGTATGAAACCAAGCGCGGTGGGCGTGACAGCATTCGGTTGGTGGATCGCACCGGAGCGAGTTCGTTTGGCTAATCGTCGCTGAGGGTGATTTTCACCCTACAGCGACCACCTCTGCACCATCCCTACCTATCCAACTGACTTTTCCTAAGTGATGGCCGGAAGCGTCCGACTGTACTTCGAATATCCAAATTATCAGGGTAACTGCGCAATAAACGCACGTTTACTGACTGCATAAAAAGGACATTTTGAATGAGTGACGGACACTTCATTGGCTTGGGTGACAAAACCACCTGCGGCGGGAAAGTCCTGGATGGCGACCCCAGCATAAACATCTATGGCCTCCTCCACGCCTGTGAGGGCGACCGCGTGACCTGTGGAAAGCACCCGGGCATATATAAAATACTCGGCGGTATTTCACACATGAACAGCCATGGCAGGCTGATGGCCGGCACGCTGGACAGCTTCAGCAGCTGCCCCTGTCGAGCCCGATTCGTTCCCTCGGTCTACACGGCGATCTACCGCAACGAAAGCTACGAACGGCCGGCCATGAGACGCGCCGCTGAACCGGCGCCAGTGGCTCAGGCCCGCAGCTCGGCGGCACAGAATCAGTCGACGTACCGTCCTTCGAGTCATTGGACGCCCTCTGCGCTTAACAGCCCACAAGGTGTAGAACCCGGCTTCTATATCGTGCCCCAAAGCACGACCCGAGAAGCGCTGGAAGCCACGTTATTTCCAACGCCAGACCCAGCGGTAATGGCCAGGTTCCGAACACTCAACCCGCGAACAGACAACGTTAAAGCCGGCTCAATGATCGTGCTTAGCGATCCAAACAATTTTCAATGCAACAAAGAAGAAAACCAGTTACAGGAAGCAGCGGCACTCACCCATGACGCCATAGACCCTCTGAGTGCAGCCGATGCGGACTTCATGATGCGCCATCGCGAGCAGATCCAAAGTTTCCTGGCCCACAGTTCAACCGCTATCGGAGCGGGTGAAACCATGCTCGCGAGGAATCTGGATAGCTTGAAAACAATCTTGCAAGAGATCGAAGCCCTGCACCAAAAAGCATTCCTCAAGGACGGCCACTTACGATCACCCGAATTCTTCGCCGAACGCAAAAACCTGCTGGCCCGGCTTGATACCCACCTCACTTCCCTAACCCGCAGAAGCGCCGGCATCCCCGACCATCCCAACCTGAAAACCGCGCTGGGGATATCAAGCCGTAGCCTTGTTCATCGGTGGACACAGGCCGGGGCACCGGGCCAGATACCTGGCTATGCGAGCCACATCCAACAGTTGGCGAAAGCTTCGACGGTGATCAAACATGGAGGCTGGGTCGGTACAGCCATTGGCGGTGGGGCTTCTTATATGAAGGTGAAAAACGTGTGTTCTGCGGGTAACCAAGAAGCCTGCGAGAAGATCAAGTTTACGGAAACGGGTAGTTTTGTTGGCAGCGTTGGTGGGGGCGCGATCACGGGGGCGCTTTTATCGGGTTCGACCGTCACCGCAATATGTATTGCCCTCGGCGTGCCCACTGCTGGTGTTGCGAGCTTGGCATGTGCTGTCGTCGTCGTTGGAGCTGCCTCCGTCACCGCTGGAGTTGTAGGCGGGGCAACGGGTGAGCGGATAGGGGAAAAGATTTATGAGGCCGTTAAATGAGCCTGGGCGTAGGCGACAAGGTGTTTTTGGTTATTGCCTTGGCAGACTTTGCCGGTATTTTTCTATGGATTGGTATTTGTCTGCACCTTGCCTATACAAAAATGGACTTCATTCTGGAACACCTGAAAAACAGTTCGGCAATCACAGTCAGGGCGCCGTTGCGGCATGGGGGGCCCTTGGGGAAATTGCTGTTGATCGGCGGCATCTCTGGAGTCGTCACCTTTCCAAGGATCCACATCAAAAGAGGAACGCTGAGTACCGCAGATCTCGCAGGTTTTCCAGTCGCGCTCAAACTTAAATTCATGCGGCTGCAATGGAGCGCGTTCGGGCTGATAGCGGTCATGATGACCTTTGGCATAGCCATTAAGCTCGGATTGCTTTAACCGCGACTCGTAGCATCAAGGGAAATGGGGCCCTTCCCCATTTCCCCACTGCCACCTACCACTAAAGATCGTAACTCACCGCCACACTGCGCCCACTCTTCACCGACTCCAGCGCGCAATCCGCCAGGTGCAACGCATACAAACCGTCGCGCATGTTGGTGGGCAGCGGCTGGCCGCTGTTCAGCGCATCAATGAACTGCGTCAGCTCATTGCGATAAGCATCCGCATACCGCTCCAGGAAAAAATGCTGCAACGGTTCCAGCGCTTCGGTGTGCTCTGCGCTCCAGTGGCGCAAGGTACTGGGCCGATGGTTATCGGTGAGCAGCACGCCGCTGGCGCCCGAAACTTCGACGCGCTGGTCGTAGCCATACACCGCCTGGCGGCAGCAGTTGATATGGCATTGCTTGCCCGAGGCGGTGCGCAGCAGCACCATCACGCTGTCGTAATCGTCGATCTCGGCCAGGCTGGGGTCCACCAGGCGGCTGGCGATGGCGCTGACTTCCACCGGTTCTTCGCCGAGCAGATGGCGCGCGGTGTCGAAGTCGTGGATGGTCATGTCGCGCAGGATGCCGCCGGAGTGCGCCAGGTAGTCACGCGGGGCCAGGCCGGGGTCGCGGCTGGTGATGATCACCTGGCGCACGGCGCCGATCTGCCCGGCATCCAGGGCTTGGCGCAGGCGCAGCATGTCGGGGTCGAAACGCCGGTTGAAGCCGAGCATCACCTGGCCTCCCTGGCGCTCCACGGCCTTGGCCGCGCTGCGCGCCTTGGCGATATCGAGGTCGATGGGCTTTTCACAAAGCACCGCCTTGCCCGAAGCCACCGCCGCCAGCAGCAGGTCGATATGGGTGTCGGTGGGTGTGCCGATGACCACGGCGTCGATATCGTCACGGCTGAGCACGGCGGCGCAATCGTAAGCCGCCTCGCAGCCCAGTTGCGTGCTCAGCGCATCGACCCCCTCGCGCCAGGGATCGGCCACCAGCACCAACGTGGCGTTCGGGTGAGCGGCGACATTGGCGGCGTGGATCTTGGCGATGCGCCCGGCACCTAGAACGGCGATTCGTAGCATGATGAACACTCCTGGTTTTGTTGTTGGGCAGAGATTCAGTCCGGCAGGTTGAACGGCGTGACGATCTGCACCTGTGACGGCGCAATCGGCCCGGCCTTCCACAGCCGATGAAATTGCAGGATGTGCAGGAACACGCTGCGCGCGTCGATCTGCAGGTTGTGGTCGATGATTGCGGCGACTTTTTCTTCACGCAGCAGCTGGCGGTTTTCTTCGTCGAGGTCGTGGCCGATAAACACGTCCAGTGGGCGTCCGAGGGCGGCGAAGGCATCGACAATCGCACGGTTGCCGCCGCCGACGCTGTACACCGCCTTCAACTCGGGATGCTGTTTCAGCGCCTGGGTCACGCGTGCGAAGGTGCGGTCGTAAACGCCATATCCGCCGCAGATGTCCAGTACCCGCAAGTGCGCCGCACGCCCACGCAACCAGGCGCGAAAACCCATTTCACGCTCTTCTTCGCCACGGAACAGCTCGCTGCCAATCACCACAGCGACGTCCTGGGCAACTGCCGGCAACCAACGCGACATCAGGTACGCAGCGGTCTGCCCAGCCGTGCGGTTGTCCATGCCGACGTAGCCGATGCGCTCGCTTTGCGGCAGGTCTGTCACCAGCGTCACCACCGGAATGCCCGCCGCAATCAGCTGCTTGACCGCCTGGTTCACCGCCGGTTCATCGGCGGCCTTGAGCACCACGCCCTGGCTGCCGGTGTCGAGACAGCGCAGCAGTTGGTCGTGCATGGCCTGAGGTTCGATCTCTTCGAACAGGTGAAAACGCGGAGCAATCCGAAACGGCGCCAGACTGGCCAGTTGCGCGACGATGGCCGCCTGCACCGCTGCACTGAAGCGCTTGGGCGTGTGCATGATCACGTCAACATGAAAGGTACGGCCAACCGCCAGGCCGTTTTTTTCCTGGGACTCCAGCTCATCTCCAACGCCTGCTCGATGCGCCGCCGGGTCTGCGCATGCACGCTGCCGCGCTGATGCAGCACACGATCGACCGTGGCTTTGCTGACGCCCGCCTGGGTCGCGAGTTGCTTGATGGAGAAGTGTTTTGCGCGTTCGAGCATGCGGTTGGCCTGAGGTGTTTTTGAGGTCTTATTTGGGCGTTACTGAGGTTTCGCAATGCTAGTCTCAGTTTTGCCCGGCGTCGAGCCGGGCGATGCACAACAACAAAAATCAGGAGAACTGCATGCCTAACACCGATCTCGCCACCACGTTCAGCGGCCAATACTTTGTCGTCACCGGCAGCACCCAAGGCCTCGGCGCCGCTGTCGCGCATACCCTGGCGCAGCGCGGCGCCGCCGGCCTGATCATCTGCGGGCGGCGCCGCGCCCAGGGCGAGGAGCAGGTGCGGCAGTTGGCCCAGCTGGATTGCCAGGCGTTTTTCGTCGAGGCGGACCTGGAGAAGGTCGAGGATTGCCGGGCGATCATCGACGCGGCGCGCACCCACTTCGGCACCTTGCACGGCTTGGTGAACTGCGCCGGCATGTCGGATCGCGGCACCATCCTCGACACCTCGCCGGAGCTGTTCGACAAGCTGTTTGCGGTGAATGTGCGGGCGCCATTTTTCCTTATGCAGGAAGCGCTGAAGTTGATGATCAGTAAAGGTGTGGAAGGCGCTGTGGTGAATATCCAGAGCGTCACCGGGCATGGCGGGCAATCCTTCTTGAGCGCGTATGCGGCGTCGAAGGGCGCGCTGGCGATCCTCACCAAGAACGTCGCGTTCAGTGCGCTGCGCAACCGTATCCGCGTCAACGGTTTGAACATCGGATGGATGGACACGCCCCACGAAGACGACATCCAGCGCCAGTACCACGGCGCCCAGGACGGCTGGCTGGCAGAGGCCGAAAGCGCACAGCCGTTCGGACGCCTGCTCAAGCCCGAGGAAGTGGCGCGCAGCGTGGCGTTTTTGCTGTCCAGCGAATCGGGGATGATGACCGGCTCGGTGATCGACCTGGAACAAGGCGTGGTCGGCTGCACCGACGGCGGCAGCCCACAACCGCACCAGGCCTTGAGCCTGCCAGGGGGTGTGTGATGTCGGCGTTTGTCAGCGCTGAGGCCGTGTGCCTGGCGGACTTCAGCCAGCTTTGTGCGCAACAGGCGCGGGCCGAGGATTACCCGCTGTGCCAGGAGGTGCTGAGCAATGTGCCGATCTATCAGGCCCAAACCCTGCGCAACAGCGACCGCCGCAGCGTGATGAACGAACTGCACCGGCTGTTCCGTGACGGGCCGGGGGTGATGGTGGTGCGCCGGGCCTATGAAGATTTGGAAGTGGTGGACCGGCACAGCCAGGTGTTCGAGGCGATCTTTGCCAATGAGGCCGCTCAAGGCGTGGCCGCCGACCACTTTGCCAAGGCGGGCAGCAACGGGCGCATCTGGAACTCGTTGCAGAAGGCCGCGTTGCAGTCGCCCGAGTCGTTTGTCGAGTACTACGCCAACCCGCTGCTGGGGCTGATTGCCGAAGCGTGGCTGGGGCCGAGTTTTCAGGTCACGGCGCAGGTCAACGTGGTGCATCCCGGCGGCCAGGCGCAGCAGCCGCACCGGGATTACCACCTGGGTTTCCAGACCAATGACGTGGTGGAACGCTTTCCCCTGCCGTTGCACGTGCTGTCCCAGTATCTGACGCTGCAAGGCGCGGTAGCCCACACGGATATGCCACTGGAAACCGGGCCGACCCAACTGCTGCCGTTCTCCCAGCAATACGCCCTGGGTTACCTGGCGTGGCGCCGCGAAGAGTTTATCGACTACTTCCAGCAACACGCCGTGCAGTTGCCGCTGAACAAGGGCGACCTGCTGTTCTTCAACCCGGCGCTGTTCCATGCCGCCGGCACCAACCGCACCGCCGACCGCCAGCGCATGGCCAACCTGCTGCAAATTTCCTCGGCGTTCGGCAAACCCATGGAAGCCCTCGACCGCGACCGCATGATGCTCGCGGTGTACCCAGCGTTGCTGGCCAATCCGTCCCTGGATGTCGAGGCCGTGATCGCTTGTACGGCGGACGGTTATGCCTTCCCCACCAACCTCGACACCGACCCACCGCTCAAAGGCCTGGCCCCGCAAACCGGGCAACAACTGATGCAACAGGCACTCAGCGAAGGCTGGCCGCCCTCGGACTTTGCCGCGGCGGTGGCGCAGATGCGCGCCAAGCGCCAGGCCTGAATCACCCCTGCTTTAACAACAACAATAACAGCGGAGCAAAACCATGAAGAAGCACCTCCTTGCGGCACTGTTTACCCTCGCCGTCACACCGTGGGCGCTGGCCGATATCCGTATCGGCGTGAGCATCGCCCAAGTCGATGATGTATTCCTCGCGCAGATGCGCGACTACATGGCCGCCCACGCCAAGGAGTTGCCCGGCGTGACCCTGCAATTCGAAGATGCCCAGGGCGATGTGGTGCGCCAGCTCAACCAGGTGCAGAACTTCACCGCCCAGGGCATGGATGCGATCATCGTCAACCCGGTGGACACTGCCGCCACGGCGAAGATGAGCAGCAACGCCCAGCAGGCCAAGACCCCGCTGGTCTACGTCAACCGCCGCCCGGATGCCCAGCAACTGCCGCCGGGTGTCGGTTATGTGGGCTCGGATGAGGTCAAGGCCGGGGAGATCCAGATGCGCTACCTGGCCGAGAAAATGGGTGGCAAGGGCAACCTGGCGATCATGCTCGGGCTGCTGTCCAACAACGCCACCCACAACCGCACACTGGGGGTGAAGACCGTGCTCAAGGAGTACCCGGATATCAAGATCGTCGAAGAACAAACTGCGGAATGGCAGCGCAACAAGGCAATCGACCTGATGAACAACTGGATCGTCTCCGGGCGCAAGATCGACGCAGTGGCGGCGAACGCCGATGAAATGGCGATTGGCGCCGCCATGGCCATCAGCCAGGCCGGCATGCAACCGGGCAAGGACATCCTCGTGGCCGGCAGCGACGGCGGCCCAGCCGGGTTGGACGCGGTGAAAAAGGGCCAACTGCTGGTGACGGTGTACCAGGACAACAAGGGCCAGGCGGTGGGCTCGATTGATCTGGCGGTGAAGATGGTGAAGAAGGAACCGTACACGGCTGAACTGACGATTCCGTATCAGCAGATCACCAAGGACAACTACCAGGCGTTCCTCAACCCCTAAGCTCGAACGCTCCCACATCTTGACTTGTGAACCCGCTCAAATGTGGGAGCTGGCTTGCCTGCGATGACGGCAGCACTGGCAACATCTCTACCAGCAGCTCCGCCGCCATCGTAGCCTCGCCAAGGCTCGACAACTCCCACACTTGATCGGTGGTGTTCTCCACAATCCTGGCTCCGAGGCCGAACAGGCATGCCACACCCACGCCATAGGCCAGGGTGCGCCAGGGTTGCCATCCCATCAGATACGCCAAGGTATGCACCACCCGCGCCAAGGTGAACACACCGAACAGCCACAGGGTCGCAGCGCTGTCAATCTGCTGCGCGACACACAACCCGCCCAGTACAAAAAACAGCGGGATATTTTCCAGGTCATTCGCCCACGCCTTCGTCGCCCTGCCGACTTGCGGCAGCTCCTCGCGCTGCGCGCTGCGCTTGAAAAACGCCGCATCCTCACGATTGGTAAACGCCCGCCCCCGTAGACGGAAATATCCCTGATAACAGGAAATCGCGAACATCTTCAGACACAGCACCAACACGCATACCGCATAGGCCGGTAAAAGATCATTCATCCCTGAACCCCTTCACCACGATGTAAAGCATCGGCCCCACCGACACAAACACCGCCGTCAGCAAGATATAAGGTAGCGCCGAGCGCCCTCGCCCACGCGCATCCCGATACATCCACACACACGCCAGCGCCGCCATCAAATACAGGTCAATCACCACCTGCGCCGTGTCCGGCCGTGCCATCAATTCCCGCCCAAACGCCAGCAGCGACTGCTCGGCCGTCAGCATCGTGAACAGGGTATACAGGGTAAATCCCAGCAAACCGGCCAGGGCTATGTAGGGTCTTTTCATGGTCTCGTCCTTGGAATGATCAAGGCCCACGTTAGTGATAAGGTTGCGCCCCTCGCAATGACCTCGGAGGTCATGAACCGCTCATGGACAACCCTGCTACCGCCGGCGAACAGCTGCGCCAATTGCGCCGCCAGGCCAAGCTCAGCCAACTCGACCTGGCCCTGATCACCGGGGTTTCCCAGCGCCATCTCAGTTGCCTTGAAACCGGCCGCGCCAAACCCAGCCCGGCCACGTTGCACAATCTGCTGACAGCGTTGGAAACGCCGCTGGAGCAGTGCAACCGCGTCTTCCTCGCCGCCGGTTTCGCCCCGCGCTACGGCGCCACGCCGCTTGACGCGCCGTCCATGACGGCGATTCGCGAAGCCGTCAGCCATGTGCTGCACGCCAACAATCCCGCGCCGGCGATCCTGCTGGGCAGCCAGTGGGAGGTGTTGGCCGCCAACGCGAGTACCAGCGTGTTGTTTGGCTTGGTGGGCATCCCGCCTGATGCGGCCGCTGGCTTGAACCTGCTGGGCACCCTGCTGCAACCCGGCGGCCTCGGCGATCACCTGATCAATAGCGAAGAGATCCGCACCCTCGCCTGGCAACGGGCTACCCGCGAAGCATTGAGCAATCCCGGGCTGGCGGCCTTACTCGCAGATTTACCCGCGCCAACGGGCAGCGAGCTGCCACGGGAAATGCCGCCCCTGGTGCTGACCCGCATCCGCTCAAGCCAGGGCGAGCTGAACTTCCTGTCCACCTTCACCACCTTTGGCATGCCCCAGGACATCACCCTCACCTCCTTGCGTATCGAACATCTGATTCCAGCCGACCCACACACCTGGCAGATAATGCGCACCGCCTATGCGGACTATTCGGCGCTGGTTTTGTGAAATATCTGTACGTAGACTGCCGCCATACCCCCACTTGAAGGCGGCGAAAAAAACGTGATGCAAGTAACCGAAGTCTCCATTGCCCAATTGCGCGCTGCGCTGGAATCCGGCCAGACCACGGCCGTTGAACTGGTCCAGGCGTACCTCGCGCGGATCGAAGCCTATGACGGCCCGCAGACCGCCACCGCGTTGAACACCGTGGTCGTGCGCAACCCGCAAGCCCTTGAAGAAGCCCAGGCGTCCGATGCGCGCCGGGCCAGGGGCGCAACCTTGGGGCCATTGGATGGCATTCCGTACACCGCCAAAGACAGCTACCTGGTCAAGGGCCTGACGGCAGCATCCGGCAGCCCGGCCTTTGCCAAGCTGGTCGCGCACCGCGATGCCTTCACCATCGAGCGCCTGCGTGCCGGTGGGGCGATCTGCCTGGGCAAGACCAATATGCCGCCGATGGCCAACGGCGGCATGCAGCGCGGGCGTGTATGGCCGCGCCGAAAGCCCCTACAACGCCAACTACCTGACCGCACCGTTTGCCTCTGGCTCGTCCAACGGTGCCGGCACCGCCACCGCCGCAAGCTTTGCGGCGTTCGGTTTGGCGGAAGAAACCTGGTCCAGCGGGCGCGGCCCGGCGTCCAACAATGGCCTGTGTGCCTACACCCCGTCCCGTGGGGTGATTTCGGTACGTGGCAACTGGCCGCTGACGCCAACCATGGACGTGGTCGTGCCCTACGCGCGCACCATGGCTGACCTGTTGGAAGTGCTCGACGTGGTGGTCGCCGAAGACCCCGACACCCGAGGCGACCTGTGGCGCCTGCAACCCTGGGTGCCGATCCCCAGCGTCGCGTCGGTACGCCCGTCGTCCTACGCGGAACTGGCGGTGGATGCCGCCGCCCTGACCGGCAAGCGCTTCGGCGTGCCGCGCATGTACATCAACGCCGATGCCGACGCTGGCACCAGCGAGAAACCCGGCATCGGCGGCCCCACCGGGCAAAAGATCAACACCCGCGCCACGGTGATCGACCTGTGGCAGGCCGCGCGCCAAGCGTTGGAAGCGGCCGGTGCCGAAGTCATCGAGGTGGATTTCCCGCTGGTGTCCAACTGCGAAGGCGACCGCCCCGGCGCACCGACGGTGTTTACCCGTGGCCTGGTGTCCAAGGAATTCCTCCACGACGAGTTGTGGGAATTGTCCGCGTGGGCCTTCGACGATTTCCTGCGTGCCAACGGCGACCCGAGCCTCAACCGCCTGGCGGATGTGGACGGGCCGAACATCTTCCCCCACGACCCCGGCACCTTGCCTAACCGTGAAGACGACCTCGCCGCCGGCATGGACGAATACGTGCGCATGGCCGAGCGCGGCATCACCCCGTGGAACGAAATCAGTACCGTGCCCGATGGCCTGCGCGGCCTGGAGCAAACCCGCCGGCTGGACCTGGAAGACTGGATGGACACGCTTGGCCTCGACGCCGTGCTGTTCCCCACCGTGGCCGACGTGGGCCCGGCGGATGCGGATGTGAACGAAGCGTCGGCGGACATTGCCTGGAGCAATGGCATCTGGGTGGCCAACGGCAACCTGGCGATCCGCCACCTGGGCGTGCCGACGGTCACCGTGCCGATGGGCGTGATGGCGGACATTGGCATGCCGGTCGGGCTGACGTTTGCCGGGCGCGCCTATGACGATTCGGCGTTGCTGCGCTTTGCGGCGGCGTTTGAGGCGACGGGCAGCAAACGCCAGGTACCGCCGCGTACGCCGCCGTTGTAACAGGCCAGACGCGGTAAAAAATGTGGGAGCGGGCTTGCCCGCGATGGCGGTGGGTCAGTTGGCAGATCTTTTGCTGAAAGACCGCTATCGCAGGCAAGCCAGCTCCCACATTATTTGACCGTATTTCAAATCAGGGGATGTAGGGCACCGCAATCAGCAAGATCGCCGTGCCATGGGCCACCGCCGCTGGCAACACGCCATAGCGCATGCGCACCAACGCGCACGCCAAGCCTTCGATCAAGGTAAACAGCAACACCGGCCAACCCAGTTGCGTCACGCTCAACGCCAGGAACGCATGGCACGCCGCAAACGCCACGCCACTGATCAACGCCGCGCGCAGCAGCGTGACGTGTTGTTCCAGATAGCCCTGCAAAAACCCACGGAACAACACTTCCTCCAGTGCGTTGGCGCCAAACGCCAACACCACCATGCCCGGCAACCACACCCAATAACCATGGATAGCCGACGCGTCGATGCCTTGATAAATCCGCAGCGGCACGCCGATCAAGCACCCCACCAGCAGCCCGCACGCCAAGCCAATGCCAGGGCGGCCGAGGGTCCAGCGGATCAACCGCCACAGGTCCGGCGCGGTGCGGGCCAGCAGCATGATCAGCAGCACCGACAGCCAGCCCAGCATCGCCAGCACAAAGGCATTGGCGCTGAAGGCGATCTGCACCTCGCTGCCCAATGCCCACATGCCCAACGGTGTCATCACGTCGCGCATCAGCACGAACGCGGCCAGCAGGATCAGGATGCGCATGGCCGGCAGCGTCTTGGGCGTCAGCGCAAACCACAGGCCGAACAGCAGCAGGCCGGGGGTCAGGTGGCTGGCGTAGTCGACCAGCACCCACATGCCTTCGGTGATCACACGCGCAACTCCTGAGGATCAGGGTTGCGGCGCTGCCATTCATCCACGACATCGCCCAGGTTCTTGGCGATATCGTTGCGAATCCAAGCCATGAAAGGACGATCGAATTTAAACCCCGGGCCGCAGTGTTCCAGCATGAAGCGGCGCACATTCTGGGTGTTTTTGTAGCCAGGGGTGACGGGTGTGGCGCGGGTGAGGGTGTCGCTGTGCCAGTCAAAATCCATTTTGTCGCTCGGGCGCGTTGTTTGGGCGATAACATAGCGATGTGCCATCTAGCCAGGAAGAATCTCCCAGGATTATTTACTGTGTTAGGACGTCATATATGACCAGTCGCCGCTATCACGCCTAATAATTTCAAGATATTTCAAAATTTCACTTTCTTTAAGCCTGACAAATACGGCATGGTTGTACGACGACTAAAGCTGTCGTATTCACCCCACAACAACAAGGAAACACCCATGCCCAACGTCAAAGTGTTGATCGGTTTTCTGTGCCTGTTCAGCGGCTATGTGGCTGCCGCTCCCGCGGAAAAGGACGTGGCCCAAGCGGTCGATCAACTGACCCAGGCCATGCTGCACCTGGACCTCAAGCAACTGCATGCGTTGACCTCCGACACGCTCACCTACGGCCACTCCAGCGGCAAGGTGCAGAACAAGGCGCAGTTCATCGCCGACCTGGAAACCCACACCAGCGCCTTCAAGACCCTGGAAATGCAGAACCAGACCATCACCCTGAACGGCGACACCGCTCTGGTGCGCAACCACTTTCACGCCCTGGCGCTGAACAGCGGCGTGGAAGTGCCGACCGACATCGACAACTTCCAGGTCTGGCAGAAGCAGCATGGCAAATGGCTGCTGATCGGGCGCCAAGCCTACAAATACTGATTTACCACGCCACCACCTTGCGCACCTTCACCAGCGCTTCACGCAGCGCCGGCATGGCCACCGAGCCCAATGCCAGGCGCAACGCGTGGGGCACCTGGGCCGACACCGCAAACGGCTCGGCGGTGGATACGGAAATATTGTCGCGCTGCAAGGTCATGGCGACCTGATCGGCACGCGCCTCCTCCGCCAACGGCAGCCACAGGAAATACGATGACGGGTGACTGATGTAATTCAGGCCCGTCAACACCCGCGCTGCCAGCGCCTGGCGCGCCTGGGCATCCGCGCGCTTTTGCGCTTCCAACTGGGCGACGGTACCGTCTTCGATCCAGCCCACGGCAATCGCGCTCATCACCCCCGGTACGTTCCAGGTGGTGGCCATGATCGTGCGCTCCAACACCTTCACCCACTCGGCAGGCGCCGCGACAAACCCGACCCGCAGTCCCGTCGCGACGCTTTTCGACAGCCCGCCTACGTACACCGTGCGCTCCGGCGCCAAGGTCGCCAGGGGCGGCGGTGGGTTTTCGGCCAAGAACGCGTAGGCCGCATCCTCGATAACCATCAGATTGTGCTCACGGGCAATGGTCACCAATTGCTCGCGCTGCTCCAGGCTCATGACCCAGCCCAGCGGGTTATGCAGGGTCGGCATGCTGTACACCGCGCGCACCGGGCGCTTGCGGCACAGCTGCTGCAAGTGGTGCAGGTCCGGGCCGGCAGGCGTCACCGGGATCGCGACGATTTCCAGGTGTAGGGTCTCGGCCAGCACCTTGAAGCCCGAATAGGTCAGCGCATCGACGGCGATCACATCCCCCGGCTTGAGCAGCGCCATCATCGTCACCGCCAACCCATGCTGTGCGCCGCTGACCACCAGCACCTGCTCGGCCTCCACCGCCAGCCCTCGGCTCAACAGGTGACGGGCCACCACCGCGCGCTCATGGATGCGGCCGGCGTGGGGCTGATACCGCAACAACGCCTCAAGGTCGCCGGACAATGCCAACTGGCGCAGGGCCGTGCGCAACAGATCCGCCTGGCCCGGCAGTGACGGGTAGTTGAAATTCAGGTCCAGCATGCCCGTCGCGACGGTCATCTGCCCGCTGCCCTGCCCCGGCGGCAACGCGATCTCACGCACAAAGGTGCCACGCCCGGTTTCACCGCTGACCAGGCCCATCGCCTCAAGCTCGGCGTACACGCGGCTGGCGGTGACTAGCGCCAAGCCATGCTCGGCGGCCAATTGCCGATGGGTCGGCAGGCGCGTGCCGGGCGGCATGTCGCCATTGCGGATGGCAGCGGCAAAGGTATCGACCAGCGACTTGTAGCGGGCGCGCGGCATAGGGCTGTATCCATGACAATTTTTTGATTGTAATAATCTTCAACTCTAGGATGGCCCGCACGCAATCATTCTTTTTCAGGCCACCGCCCATGGAACGCACGTCTTCCCTCAACCCCCTGGACAGCAGCACCCAGGGCTGGATCAATGGCTTTATCGGCGTGGTGATCTTCAGCGGTTCATTGCCGGCCACGCGGCTGGCAGTGATGGAGTTCGACCCGGTGTTCCTGACGATGATCCGCGCCGCCATTGCCGCCGTACTCGGGCTGCTGCTGTTGGCGCTGTTCAAGGAGCAACGCCCCGCGCGCAACCAGTGGCTGCCCTTGGTGATCGTCGCGCTGGGCGTGGTCATCGGCTTCCCCTTGCTCACCGCACTGGCGCTGCAATACGTGACCTCCGCCCACTCCATCGTGTTTATCGGCTTGCTGCCGCTGGCTACGGCGGTGTTCGGCGTGCTGCGTGGCGGCGAGCGCCCGCGCCCGGTGTTCTGGCTGTTTTCGGTCCTGGGCAGCGTGCTGGTGATGGGCTACGCGTTTGCCCAAGGCTTGAGCGCCGCGCCGGCGGGTGATGTGCTGATGGTGTTGGCGGTGCTGGTGTGCGGCCTCGGGTATGCCGAAGGCGCCACGTTGTCGCGCAGCCTCGGCGGCTGGCAGGTGATCTGCTGGGCGCTGGTGGTGTCGCTGCCGGTGGTGCTGCCGTTGAGCCTGATCCTCGCACCCGCGAGTTTGCGCGGCATCAGCCTGCCCGCGTGGCTGAGCCTGGGCTATGTGGCGCTGTTCAGCATGCTGATCGGCTTTGTGTTCTGGTATCGCGGTTTGGCCCAGGGCGGTATCGCGGCGGTTGGCCAGTTGCAATTGCTGCAACCGTTCTTCGGCCTGGCGCTGGCGGCTGGCTTGCTGCACGAGCAGGTCAGCCTGGGCATGCTGCTGGTCACCGTCGCAGTCATCGGTTGCGTGGCCGGCGCGAAGAAATTCGCCCGCTAGCGCTGCGGCGCGACCATCTTGAACTTGATGTGGATGTCATTGGACACCACGCTGTTGCCGGCCCACTCGCCCTCGCCGATCTTGAAATCGGCGCGCTTGAGGATGAACTCACCGTCAAACACACCGATGCCGCCCTGCTCCTTGAGCACCACATCCACCATCACCGGGCGCGTGATGCCTTTGAGGGTCAGGTTGCCGTTGATCTTGAAGCGATTATCCCCCAGCGCCGTGGCGCCGCTGGATTGGTAGACGCCCTGCGGGTATGCCGTCGTATCGAACCAGGACGGCCGCTGCAATTGATCATTGGCATCAGCGCTGCCGGCATCGATGCTGGCAAGCTGGATCGTGAGCCGCGCATGGGCCGCCTCGGGGTGCTGCGTGTCAAACGCCAGCGTGCCTTCAAACTCGCCGAACGTGCCGTAGACCCGCTGGCCGAACTGCTGGAAGGTGAAGCTGATCTGGCTGGCCGCGCGGTTGACGTCTCGATACTCCACGGCCCGGGCACTGGAAAACCCACCCAGGACCAGCGCCAGCAACACGATTGGGAAAAGTCGAAGGTTCATGCAACGCTCCGCGAGAAGTAAGGCCAACGGGTTCCCATCCTGCCCGTGTGCTGCTAAACAGAGTAGCCCCCCAAAACAATAAGGACATTTCATGCAGGCTGCTTCTCTCCAGGACATGACCGCCCCCGAAGGTATCTGCTACGGCTGCGGCGCCAGCAACCCCCACGGCCTGCACATCAAGAGCCGCTGGGACGCCGACGGCATCCACCTGATCGCCGAACACCTGCCCGACGCCCAGTTCAGCGGCTGGCCGGACCTGGTCTACGGCGGCCTGATCGCCATGTTGGTGGATTGCCACTCCAACTGGACCGCCATGGCCTACCACTACCGCGCCGAGCAGCGCGAACCCGGCAGTCTGCCACGCATCGACTGCGTCACTGGCAACCTGGGCATCAAGTTCATCAAGCCGACGCCCATGGGCGTGACATTGACCTTGCGCGCGCGGGTCGAGGGCGATGTGGGACGCAAAAGCCGCGTGGTCTGCGAGGTGTACGCAGGCAGCGTGCTGACGGCCATTGGCGACTCGCTGTTCGTGCGCGTCGACACCGGCCAATTGGCCGCCACCGCCCATGGCCGCGAGGGTTGAAGGTGGTTTACATTGACCGCCACCGCTAATCGAGGATTGCACCGATGACTCGTCTCACCGCGAAAGACTTTGCGCCCGAACTGCTGGAGCTCTATGACGGCTACGCCCACGGCAAGATCAACCGCCGAGAATTCCTTGACCGCGCCGCACTGTTTACTTTTGGCGGCCTGACCGCCTCGGCATTGCTGGCGGCCCTGAGCCCCAATTACGCGCTGGCCGAACAGGTGAAATTCACCGACCCGGATATCGTCGCCGACTACATCACCTATCCCTCGCCCAAGGGCAACGGCACCGTACGCGGCTACCTGGTGCGCCCGGCCAAGGCCGCAGGCAAATTGCCCGCCGTGGTGGTCGTCCACGAAAACCGTGGCCTCAACCCCTATATCGAAGACGTCGCCCGACGCCTGGCCAAAGCCGGCTTTATCGCCTTGGCGCCGGACGGCCTGACCTCGGTGGGCGGCTACCCCGGCAATGATGAAAAAGGCGTGGCCCTGCAACAGACCGTTGACCCGACCAAGCTGATGAACGACTTTTTCGCCGCCATCGAATGGCTGATGCACCACGACAGCAGCACCGGCAAGGTCGGCATCACCGGTTTCTGCTACGGCGGCGGCGTGACCAATGCGGCGGCGGTGGCCTACCCTGAATTGGGCGCGGCGGTGTCGTTCTATGGGCGCCAGCCCGAGGCCAAGGACGTGCCGCGCATCAAGGCGCCGATCATGCTGCATTTTGGCGAGCTGGATACGCGGATCAATGAAGGCTGGCCGGCGTATGAGGCGGCGTTGAAAGCTGCGGGTACTCCGTATGAGGCGTTTATCTACAAGGGCGCCAATCATGGTTTCCACAATGATTCGACGCCGCGCTATGACGAGGCGGCGGCGAACCTGGCGTGGGAGCGCACGCTGGGCTGGTTCCGCAAATATCTCGCTTAGCGGCAATCCAGTTGTGGTCACTGGCTTTTGTGGGAGCTGGCTTGCCTGCGATGGCGGTGTATCAGTCACCCCTTGATTGACTGACCCACTGCTATCGCAGGCAAGCCAGCTCCCACACAAACTGGGACCGACAGTTAATCCTCGGTGTTTCCGGGTTAGTGTTCCAACGCATACCGGCGGCAATGGTTGAGGTAGCCCTGCTCATGGCTGCCCACCAGTTGCACCACGCTGGTCCACAGCCAGGACGGCGCGTCCAATTGCTTGGAGCGATTCTCCTGTAGCACGGCCATCCAGTCCTTGCGTGTGTCCCGGTCCATCTGCCGCGCATGGGCGATCCCCACCACGCGGGCCAGGTAGCCGGCAGCGTGCATCGCGTCAATCTCGCTCAGTTCATCCAGTTCCAGCTTCATGTCCTGGGGCAACAGTTCGCGGATGAAAAAGCCGTGGTCGAGAAACCGCGTCGCCACCATGCGTTCACCCAGGCCGGGTGACAACTGGCGCGCGCCCTCCACCACGCGCCGGCCGTTGTCCCGGGGCATTTTTGCGCGGGCGGCTCGCGGCGCGGCGGCGCCGACGGCCTCCTTGATATCGATCAGGCAATATTCTTCGTCCTCCTTGTCGCCCACCCCCAGCAACACGGCATAGCGCAGCAAGCCCAGGGAACTGCACCCCTTGACCCAGTACGCCGAGTCCAGCAGTTGCACCTTGGCATCCTTGGGCCGGCCCTTGAGGGACGTGACCAGTTGGTGGATTTCGTCCGAGGCGCAGACGTCTTCCAGCGCGCTCTTTTCCGCCCGCGACAACGACCAGAAGTGCTTGCCCAACGGAATGGTCGGCCGCGCACTGTCGATACGCTCACGCGCCAGGCTTTTCCACGTGCGCTCCACGGCGCTGCGCATGCCAGCCTTGACCTGGGACGGGCGTGGCGGTGTTTCGTCGGGCTTGTCCTTGAACGCCTGGGCGTAGCCCACCATCATTTCTTCGAGCATGCGCGCGGTGGTCACGCCGGGTAAATCCGAGCCCCGTGCGGCGGTGGCCAGGGACAAGGCCAGGCGCACCAGGTCGTGGGCCGGGTTGCCGATCACGGTCTGGTCAAGGTCGCGGATATGCATGTCGATGCGGCCCTTGTTGTCGCCGGTCGGGCCCAGGTTGCCGGCGTGGCAATCGCCGCAGATCCAGATCGCCGGGCCGTGGGGCAAGCGCCGACCGGGCAGGCTGTGCAGCCATTCATAAAACTGCACGGTGCTGCCACGCACGTAGGCGTGGGCAGAGCGGGCCATTTTCAGGTTACGCAGTTGCGTGAGGTGGGGCATGCGGGCGGAGGGGCGCGGGCTTTTCATGAATGCACTCGGTACGGGGTACGGTAGAGGTTGGCCCGTCGCAAATGTTTCATTTTGTTTCATGAATAAAAATCAGGACGCCCCGGTGGCCGCCATCAGCCACCCCTTGAACGCCGCCATCGCCGGTGTCTCGGCCCGTGACTGCAAGCGGGTCAGCCAATAACTGCCGGTGCTGATGCCCACATCGAATGGCTGGCGGACAGCATCGCTTTGCAGCTGGCGCGAAAACATCAGCGCTGGCGCCAAGGCCACACCCAGGCCCTGCAATGCCGACTCCATCATTGCCAGGGACGAGTCGAACACGATACTGCGCGGCACCAGGGTGTCGGCAGGCAACCCGGCCGCCTGGAACCACAGGCTCCATTCATCGCTCCGGTAGGAGCGCAGCAAGGTGTGCTTGAGCAGGTCGGCGGGCGTGCGCAGTTGCTCGGCAAGGTGCGGCACACACAGTACGGTCAACGGCGCTTCCAACAGTTGGCAGGCATCGGTGCCGTGCCAGGCGCCGGCGCCGAAGCGGATCGCGTAATCCAGGCCTTCGGCGGCCACATCGACACGGTTGTTGTGGGTGGAAAGACGCAGGTCGATAAACGGATAACGCGCGTGGAAGTCCGCAAGGCGCGGCAGCAGCCAGCCGACGGTGAAGGTGCCGACTGCACCCAAGGTGAGCACTTCACGGTAGTGCCCGCCTTCGAACTGGCTGAGGGTCTGGGCAATGCGATCAAAAGATTCACGCACCACCGGCAACAGGGTTTCGCCTTCACTGGTCAGCATCAGGCCCCGTGGCAGGCGCTTGAACAACGTGACATTGAGTTGTGCCTCCAGGCTTTTCACCTGATGGCTGACCGCGGCCTGGGTGACGCACAACTCGATGGCGGCACGCGTGAAGCTCAGATGCCGGGCCGAGGCCTCGAATGCACGCAGGGCGTTTAGGGGAAGATGGGAACGAAGCATGCCTTAACCCAAATTTTTCTAATGGCTGTTGCGAAATATGATCGTTTGCCCAAAAACCGCGAACTGCCTACATTGGCGGCGCCTGCGCAGGTTCCATTCAATCGATCATACTCATGGAAGCAACATCATGCCCCAACATGCCTTGTCTGGAGTGCTGAATTTTACTGGTCTTGTGCTATTTCTCGGCGCTGGCCAGTGCCTGGCGGCGAACGACCTGCACGCCGTGGTAGACGCCAGTGTCAAACCGTTGATGCAACAACAGTCTATTCCCGGCCTTGTCATCGGGGTCGTGCAGAACGGCAAGACACAATACTTTAACTACGGCGTCACCGACCAAGACACTCGCCAGCCTGCCAACGAAAACACCCTGTTTGAACTAGGCTCGGTGAGCAAGACCTTTACCGCCACCCTCGCCGGCTACGCGGTTGCCACTGGCAAGCTGAACCTGTCGGCGCCGGCCAGCCAGTACCTGCCAGCGCTGCAGGGCAGCGCGTTCGAGCGCATCAGCGTGCTCCAGCTCGGCACCTACAGCGCGGGCGGTTTGCCCCTGCAATTCCCTGCGGAAGCCGACAATACCCAGCGCATGATCAGTTACTTCCAGCACTGGAAGCCCGCATTTGCCCCCGGGGGCCAGCGCTTGTACTCCAACCCGAGCCTGGGCCTGTTCGGCTACTTGACAGCTCAAAGCCTAAAGCAACCCTTTGACCAGGCGATGGAGAACACCCTGCTGCCAAAACTGGGGCTCCAGCACACGTTCATCAGCGTGCCCAAAGGCCAGATGGGCCTGTACGCCCAGGGCTATGGCAAGGACGGCAAACCGGTGCGCGTCAGCCCTGGCGCCATGGACAGCGAAGCCTACGGCCTCAAGAGCAGCGCCTCAGACCTGCTGCAATATGTTCAAGCCAACCTCGACCCGACACGCCTGGAGCAGCCGTTGCAACAGGCCATCACCCTCACTCATACCGGTTACTACACCGTCGGGGGCATGACCCAAGGCCTGGGCTGGGAAATGTACCCCTACCCCATCGCTCGGGATGCGCTGGTCAATGGCAATTCGACACAAATGGCCATGGAGCCGCACCCGGTCAACTGGCTGACACCTGCACAACCCGCCCATGGAGACATGCTGGTCAACAAGACCGGCTCCACCCGAGGATTTGGCGCCTATGTGGCGTACGTGCCGAGCAAGGGATTGGGCATGGTGATTCTGGCGAACAAAAACTACCCGAATGAAGAACGGGTGAAGCTCGCTCACCTCATCCTGGGGGCGATGGACAAATAGACATGCCCCCTACCCGACTGCTTGCACCCAGGCAGTCGGGCGTTGGCGCCTTACGCGAGCATCCGTTCGTAGTAGTTGTCATCGGCGCCAGGCTGGAAATGGACATCACACACAAACCCTTCAAGCCCCTGGCTGTTGATCCCGCAGTCAAGCTGACGGAGCGTGTCCAGGCGTTGAAGGATGTGTCGGTAGGTGCCCTCCATCAAGGCCAACGCTGCGTCAAAAACGCCGGCCTTGCCCCACGCTCGAATGATTGCGTTTTTTTGCTCGGCCGTTCGCACGCCTTTAACCAGGGATTGATTGGCGAGAATCATCAGAAACGACTTGGGGCCGCCTTCCAGGTCTGTCGCAAAGCCCTTTTTTGCGAAATGCGGAATGTGGTTGATATCGCAGTAATCGTTCACGTAGCGATAATAAACACCCAACTCGTACAACAGCGCTTCAAGTCCAGCGTGCACCCCGTCATCCAACGGTCGCAAACGCTGGCAGGCGTCGAGTAAAAAAACAAAAAAGCAGCCTGTATTGGCCTGCGCGACAAACCCGTATTCTTCCAGGCTGGGCAACACAGCACCCTCGCTGATCTGCGTATCGAGGTACTGACCGATGTGCAAGGACTCCAGGCATTTCAAACCGGCACGCAACACACCCAGGTCATTCAATTCGGTAAGAGCGCGCAGCCCCTCGAGATAACCGTACATGCCTGAAACCAACGCCACAGAGGCGCCGTAGCGCTTCCATACCGCCGGGACACCACGACGCAGACAATCGCCGTCCAGCAGGTCGTCATGGATCAGCGACGCAACATTCATGCGCTCCACGGCATTGCACAGCACCTGAGCCTGGTGTGCGGGCAGACGGTAGAGCGCCGATAGCGCCCAAGCGAGCTCCGTTCGAACCTGTTTGCCACGTACGTGTGCTTGATAGGCAAACGGTTCGATCCATTGGGCCTGGGCACTGGCATACCGCATCGGGTCAATGCCGGGAAAGGAGGTGTTCATTAAAGTGGCCTCTTGGGCGACACAACAAAGCGCTTCCCTACCCGTGCACCTGCGCGCAAAAGACCCTTCCACAGCAGCGGCCACCCCTTCACACCGGAACATCCTGTTCACTATCAAGCTAGCCCGCAGCTGAAACCGGATTAGATTTTTTATTTTTTGGAGCCCCCTCACGCAATCACGAAACAATATAAATAGCCGCCCACAGCCAAAGGCAGTTTTGGCTATAAGACATACGTCAGGCCTTCAATACTTAGCCTCTCTCCGCCCCCACCTGCCAGGAGCCTGAGATGCACAGCGTATGGCAACAACCCGAGACGTTTCCCCTGAGCCTGTACACCGACCAAGCGCAACACCATACCCGCCAGTGGCTGCAAAACATGGGGCTGCAAGCCACACCGCATGCGGCCCATCAGATGGACATCTACCTTCCAGGGACCTATGCCGGCTATCTGTGGTGTGACGCCCCGCTGGACATACTGCTGATTCTCTCCGACCTGCTGGGCTGGTTCAGTTGCCAGGACGACTTCGCGGACGAAGACTGCACCGACCCCAACGCCATGGAGCGACTTTTGCGCGAGGTCTACGCCTGCGCGTTTACCTCCGATAGCCGCAGCCGTGAACCCCTCGCACGCGGGCTCGCGGATATTGTCCGGCGCGCCGCACGCCTGATGCCACCGCAGTGGAAACAACGCCTCGCAGAACAATATGCGACCTACCTGTTGCCTTGCTGCACGGCGCTGATGCATCGCCTCCATCACACCCAGCCGGCCCTGGACGGCTACGAGTGCCTGTGGCGAAACGCTGGCGGTTTTCAGGTCTGCACGGAGTTCAATTACCTGGTGCACGACATTCACTTGGCCTCATCCGCTTACTACAGCGGTCCCTGGCAAGAGCTGCGCAATCTGGCGTTGAATTTGTGCAAGGCCGTCAATGACCTGCTGTCATTCCCCATCATGGAAAACCCCGACGACGATAGCTACAACTTGTTGACCCACCTGAGGCACCACCAAGGTTATGCCAGCGAACGCGCAGCCGAGGAAGTGATGCTGCGCATTGAACAGTGGGCCGAACGCTTTACCCACGCCCAGCAACACTTGCCAGTGCGCCTTGCCGAACTCGGCTATGACGAGCGCACCCAGGAGCAAATGCGGGTATGCGCCCAGGCGCTGCATCAGCAGTGGCGCGGCAACATGGCCTGGCACCTTGTGGCGCCGCGTTATGGGCAAAATCGCTCACCCCTCGCGCCTTCGCCCTCCCTGCCCCCCTTTCGCTGCTAGGCAGGCAGAGAATTCTTTTGCCATAAAAAGACCAAGATCGGGATGGACAGCAAAATTCCTGGATTGTAGATTGGATACAGTTGACACATCATGCCAACTCCCAACAACAAGAAAGGTACCCAAAATGGCAATCTGGAAAGGTGTTTTCCCAGCAGTCACCACCAAGCTGACCCCTGACGGCGAAGTCGATCTGATGGCAACCCGAGCCAGCATCGAACGCCTGATCGCCGGCGGTGTTTCCGGCATCATCGTCCTGCCGATGCTGGGCGAAAACGCGTCAATGAACCTGCAGGAGCGTGAGTCGGTGATTCGCGCGGCGGTCGAAGTGGCCGCCGGCCGGGTCCCCGTGCTATCGGGCCTGGCCGAAATCACCCTGCACACCGCGAAGAAACACGCGGCCCTGTACAAGAGCTTTGGTGCACAAGGGCTGATGGTCTTCCCCAGCCTCGGCTACAAGACCGACCACCGCGAAACGGTCGAATGGTACAAGGGCATCGCCAGTGCAACCGACCTGCCGATCATGATCTACAACAACCCCATCGCGTACGGCGTGGACTGCACGCCGGCGATCCTGGCAGACCTGATGGATACCCCGCAAATCGTCTGCGTCAAGGAGGAGACCGGTGATATCCGCCGCGTCACCGACATGTATGTCGCGTTCGGCAATCGCTTCAGCATCTTCTGTGGAGTCGATGACCTGATCGTCGAAAGCAGCGCACTGGGTGTCACCGGCTGGGTGTCCGGGATGACCAACGTGTGGCCGGTGGAGTGCGTGAAACTGTTCAACCTCTGTGCCGAGCAACGTTTTGACGAAGCCCGCAAGCTGTACCACATCCTCACGCCCTCCTTTCACCTGGATGTGCACGTCAAGCTGGTGCAGTACATCAAGCTGGCCGAGCACCTGGTATACGGCGCACCCGAGTGGACACGCGCGCCGCGCCTGGCCCTGGTAGGCCGGGAGCGCGAGTACGTCATCAACACCGTGCAAAAAGCCATCGACACCCTGGCTGCACACGGCTGATACAACGCGGGCCTCGCACCTGTGCACGGGCCCGCCCCCTCCATGAAGTGAGAACCACCATGTCTATTACAGGTCATCTGCTCATCGGCCAGTCGAGGGTTCCCGGTAAAAACGGGCAATTGCGGGCTATCAATGCCGCGACCGGCGAAGCCCTTGCCCCCGTATTCGGCGGCGCCAGCCTGGACGACCTTGAGGCCGCCTGCGCCTTGGCCGATGCCGCTTTCGACCGTTACCGCGAAACCGCACCAGAGGGCCGCGCAGTCTTTCTGGAAACCATTGCCAGCCACATCCTGGCGTTGGGCGATGCATTGATCGAGCGCTGCATGGCCGAAACCGGCCTGCCTCGCGGACGCATCGAAAGCGAGCGCACACGCACAGTCGGCCAACTTGCGCTATTCGCATCGGTTGTTCGCGAGGGCGACTTCTTCGAAGCACGTATTGACCCGGCAATCCCTTCCCGCACACCACAAGCCCGCGCGGATATTCGAATGCGCAACATTGCCATCGGCCCGGTGGCGGTATTTGGCGCCTCCAACTTTCCCCTGGCCTTTTCGGTCGCCGGTGGCGATACCGCCTCCGCACTCGCGGCCGGTTGCCCGGTCATCGTGAAAGCCCATTCTGCCCATCCGGGCACGTCCGAGTTGGTGGGGCGGGCAATTCAACAAGCCGTCCGTGACTGCAACTTGCCGGAGGGGGTGTTTTCCCTGTTGTTCGACTCGCAGCACACGATCAGCCAGGCGCTTGTCGCCGATCACCGCGTCAAGGCTGTTGGCTTCACCGGTTCGCAACGGGCTGGCGTAACGCTGATGGGTATCGCAGCCGCACGCCAGGAACCTATTCCAGTCTATGCAGAAATGAGCGCGATCAACCCCGTCATCCTGCTGCCCCATGCACTGGCCGAACGAAGCCCCCAGATTGCCACTGCTTTTACAGCGTCCCTGACCTTGGGCGCCGGCCAGTTCTGTACAAACCCGGGATTGATCCTGGCCATTGACGGCCCCGAACTGGCGGCCTTTGAGCGCGCCGCCATCGACGCCCTGGCCCTGTGCCCCGCAGCGACCATGCTGACGCGCCAGATCTACGAAAGTTATTGCGCTGGCGTCGAAAAGCTCCGCGCGCAGCCCTCTGCCGTACTGCTTGGCCGAGGCAAACCGGGCACTGGCGCTCAAGGGCAACCCGCTTTGTTTGCGACGAGCGCCGCTGCATTCCTCGCACAACCACCGTTGCACGATGAGGTATTCGGTGCCTCATCGTTGATTGTCCGCTGCCCCGATGCAGCCACCGTGCTCCACGTGCTCAACGCGCTGGGTGGCCAATTGACGATTGCCGTGCACGCCCACGCGAACGACTACCCCGCACTGGCCGCACTGCTGCCCAGCCTGGAGAAAAAGACTGGGCGTGTGCTGTTGAATGGTTTTGGTACAGGCGTGGAGGTCTGTCATGCGATGGTCCATGGTGGCCCCTTCCCAGCCACCTCCGACGCGCGTACCACCTCGGTGGGCAGCCGGGCAATCCAGCGCTTTCTGCGGCCCGTGTGCTACCAGGATTTCCCCCAGGCATTACTACCCCCCGTGCTTCAGGACCGGAATCCATTCGGTATTGGCCAGCGGACGGGAGCAACGGTTGCGGGCTGATGCTGAAATGTTTCGCTCTCACCTATTGGAAGCGTCCTACACTCCTTTGCCTGAGGTATGATCGCCCAAGGAGGATCTCAAATCCTGGATCCATTCACCTGCCAGTAGTTGAAGAATGTCTAAAAAAGAACCCTCGCCCAACCTGCGCATCAAACGTCAAAGCTTGCCTGAAACCCTTGCGGAATCACTGCGCGAGCGGATTCTCAACGGTGAATTCAAAGAAGGTGAATCACTGATCCAGGAGACGATTGCGACCGAGTACGGTGTCAGCCGCATGCCCGTGCGTGAAGCGTTCAAGGAGCTGGAGGCGTCCGGCCTCATCACCACCCAGATCCACAAGGGCTCGGTGGTGAAGTCCATCCCACCGGAGCAGATCGAGGAGCTGTTCGACCTGCGCGCGCTGCTGGAGTCCGAGTTGCTGGAGCGCTCGCTGCCGAACATGACAGACGCGCATTTTGCTGCCACCAAACAGCTGCTGCCTCAGCTCGAAGCAGCCTATGTCAACGACGACATCGCGCAATGGGGCAAGCTCAACTGGCTATTCCACGAGAGCCTTTACGCAGCGGCCGATCGTGTCCAGACCTTGGCGATCGTTCAAGGCATCAACGTCCAGACAGATCGCTATATCCGCTTGCAACTACTGCTGACCGCCGGCAAAAAAGAAGCCGAAGTCGATCACCGTGAATTGCTCAGGTTGTGCGAAAAAGGTGACGCCAAGAAAGCCGTTCAGTTCCTGCGCAAGCATATTCAACGGGCGGGCGCCGACCTGGTTACGCTGCTCAAGAAAAAGCGCGAGAAAGAAACTCGGGCCTGAACCCCGGGGCGCCTCACCTTCGACCACAAAGCCTTTGCAGTCGAACGGATCACACCAGTTGAAACCCATGCGCCAACGGGTCACGGTCATCCACAAACAGCGTGTTATGACCCGTGACTCGGGCCCAGCCAGCAACACTTGGCAGGATACCGGCAAAGGCACCGACCTCCGTTGCCGACTCGACCCGACAATCAAACATCGTACCGATGATACTTTCGTGAACAAATGCATCGCCTACCTTCAAGCGCTTTTTGGCCACCAGTTGTGCCATGCGTGCAGAGGAGCCGGTGCCGCATGGCGAACGGTCAATGGCCTTGTCGCCATAAAACACCGCGTTGCGTGCATCGGCGCGAGCGTTCCTGGGCTTGTCACACCACATCACATGGCTGACGCCCTGGATATGCGTGTCCAGCGGGTGCACCGGCGCCAACAGGGCCTGAGCGGCCTGGCGGACCAAGGGACTCAAGCGCACGATCTCGCTGACAGCCATTGAGTCCAAGCCAGCCCAGCCCGCTTGCGGCTCAATGATCACGTAGAAGTTCCCACCGTAGGCCAGGTCGATCGTCAACGTGCCCAGGCCCGGTATGTCGAGCTGCACATCGGCGGCGTGGAGGTAGCTGGCAACGTTGTAGAGGCGGACCTGCTCTACATGTGCGCCATTTCTTACATAGTCGATGGCAACACGCCCTGCCGGCGCTTCGATTGCCAGCGTGCCCTCGATTCGAGGCGTCACCAGGCCAGCCTCCAACGCAGCCGTTACCGTGCCGATGGTGCCGTGACCACACATGGGCAGGCAGCCACTGACCTCGATGAACAGCACGCCGATGTCACAATCTTCACGGGATGACGGATAGAGAATGCTGCCTGACATCACATCATGGCCCCGGGGTTCGAACATCAGCGCCTGACGAACCCAATCATGCTCACGCTGGAATATCTGGCGCTTTTCAGCCATCGAAACATTGGGCAATAGAGGCGCGCCGGCGGTTACCACGCGTACCGGATTGCCACAGGTGTGCGCATCAATGCAGAAGAACGTATGACGTGACATGAAAATCCCCTTCTTGGCGGTTTAGTTGAAGCGGCTGATTGCATAGGGTGCGAGATCGATTTGCGGCGGCTTGCCCAGGGCAATATCGCTGACCAGGCGCCCGGTGGTTGCGCCCTGCGTCAGGCCGAGGTGGCCATGGCCAAATGCATAAATGACTGCCGGGTTGCGCGGCGACGCCCCGATCACCGGCAGGCTGTCGGGGGTTGCCGGACGATGTCCCGCCCAATACGTACCGCCCTCTGCCCGTAAACCGGGCAGATAGTGAGCGGCCAACCGCACCAGCGCGCGGGAACGCTGGAAATTCGCCGGCGCATTCAGCCCGCCGAACTCGGCGGCGCCACCAATCCTCAAGCCACAGCTCAACGGCGTGGCGACAAAGTGGCGCTCTGCAAAGATGACCTCACGGGACAACACAACGCCCGGGGCTGCGATGGTGGTGTTGTATCCGCGTTCGCTTTCCAGCAACACCTTGTCGCCGACGTCGCGGGCCAACTGCCCAGACCATGCGCCGGCAGCCACTACCACGCTGTCGGCCAGCACCCGCTGGCCATCGTGTAGCCCTACCGATACAGCAGCGTCCAAGACGCCCGGCCCGATACTGCACGCCTCGCCGACCCGGATACAAAGTCCTCGGCCGACCAGTGACTGGCGCAACGCATCCACGAGCTTCCTGGGATCTCGCACATGGGACCACTGGGGCGTAAACACCCCTCGGGCGACGGACGCGCCGAGTGCCGGTTCGATTTCCCGCGCGTCGTCGCCACTCAAGTCAAGCACCTCCACACCATAGGCACGCTTGAGCGCCCACTGCGCCGCCTCGCTTTCGAACGCCTTCGCGTTCTCGTAAACCGTCAAGGCGCCCAGTTGCTGCAGCTCTCCAAGCAGACCATTTTCGGCGAGGAGCGGCAGGAGGTCGGTGTAAACCCGCGTATTCAGGGCTGCCAGTGCCGCGGCGATGCGCCTGACTTCTGCTGGCCGGCCCGCGCTGGAAAACCGCAGCAGCCAAGTGATCAGGCTGGGGGCATGAGTGGCCCGTATCGCCAAGGGCCCCAGCGGGTCCAGCAACCAGCCTGGCACCTTCCACAACAACCCCGGCACCGAGGCGGGCACCACCTCCGTGACGGCAATGCCGCCAGCATTGCCAAACGAGGCCTTGTCACCTTCAGGGTCGCGATCAATCACGGTAACGCGCACCCCCTCCTTGAGCAGATGGTGCGCCGTTGACAGCCCCACGATGCCGGCACCAATGACGATTACGTGCTTCATGACCCACACCTTTCCCGGATAAAAAAGAACTGCCCTGCAAGGCCGCCACAGCTGACCCAGCGAGCCATTCGACCCAGCGAAGATTGGATACAGTAAACACTTCCTGTCAATCCCTTGCTTCAGATCGGTCAATTCCTGTCACACTTCAACACCAGCAACATCTTTCAAATAAAACATAGATACTTGTTTTTTATAGTTTTTTATACGATACAGCGGAATTTTCTCGCTCAACCACACAAAAAACATCTCTCTCCCTCTTCTTCCGAGATTAAACATTTGGTAGATTTTTTACCAACAGTCGATTGGATACAACCTACAAACGTTCAAACCCTAAAAACAACAATACCCACCACAACAGGGCTCTCCCATGAACATTTCACGCCACGTCAGCAGCACCCTCTTGCTCGCCCTCGCAGCCACCGCGCCGATGGTTTCAACCGCGGCCGACTCGACCCTGGACCAGGTCATTGCGGCAAAAACCCTTCGCTGTGGCGTACAGCTCGACTATCCACCTGCCGGCTTTCGTAATTCGGCCAACGAGCCGGATGGCTACGACGTCCAGTACTGCAAGGACATGGCCAAAGCCCTTGGCGTCAAACCGGTGATTGTCGAAACACCCTCCTCCGAACGCATTCCGGCGCTGGTGTCCAATCGCATCGACGTGCTGATCGCCTCCGCCTCGATCTCGCCCCAGCGCGCGATGAGCGTGAGTTTTTCCCAGCCCTACGTGAACTACACCAACGTCGTTCTAGCCCGCAAAGACACTGGCATTGAAAGCTTCAACGACCTGAAAGGCCGCCACATCGGCGGTGTCACCGGCACCACCACCGAGCAGGAGTTGCAGGTGCTGCGCACCGGCTGGAATGACGCCAATGGCAGCTACACCGGGTTCGGCAGCGAAGCGGAAAGCTACCTGGCCCTGGTCCAGGGAAAAATGGACGGGCTGATCATCGGCAACGCATCGGCCGCCGCGCTGCTCCAGAGCGGCCAATTCCCGACGCTCGCGATCAAGGGTGTTGCACCCACGCCGCCCGACCTGTGCGGCATCGCCGTAAAAAAATCAGACACCCAGATGCTCAACTGGGTAAAGACGTTCGTCTGGGCCCAGGTGAAAAACGGGCGTTACACGCAGCTCTATGCGCAGTACTTCGGTGACGGCCAAGCGCCTTCGCTTGCGGTTGCAGGCGTGGACTACTAACCCCATTCCTGAGCGGCGCACCTTGGCCGCTCTTGCCCGGAGCCTGCGTTATGTTCGGATATACGTTTTACTGGTCAATGGTGTGGGACAAGTTCCCCGAACTCGTCGACGGCGCTCGGACAACGCTTGCGCTGACCGTGCTGTCGATGGTCATCGGCACATTGATCGCCCTTGCGCTGACCCTGTTGCGGCGCCAGGAAAAAGGCCTCGGCCATGCACTGGCCACAACCTGGGTCGAAGTCGCCCGCAACACCCCGGCACTCTTCCAGGTCTACATGATTTATTTTGGCCTGGGCGCACTGGGGCTGCACTTTTCCAGCTACCTGGCAATGCTGTTGGCGTTGTCGTTCAACAACGCGGGCTACCTGGCCGAGATTTTTCGCGGCGGGCTGCAGGCCATTCCAAGGCAACAGCACACGGCCGCCAGATCCCTGGGGCTCTCGTCCTTCGCCGCCTACAGGCACGTGGTCTTTCCACAGTTGTTCAGGGTCGTCTATTTCCCGTACGTCAACCAGCTCAACTGGGCGCTGCTCAACAGTTCGCTGGGCATGATCATCGGCCTGCGCGAACTGACGGGCGCCACCCAGGCAGCTCAATCCGAATCGTTCAGGACGTTCGAGTTTTTTATCGTCGCCGCCGGGATGTACTACGTGATGTCCAAGCTGATCGAGGGCGGCGCCCGACTGACCTTCTGGCGCGTGTTCAAGGGGTAAGCCACCATGCAATTTCAACTCGCGTATTCGGGCCTGCACTGGGGTGATGTTGGGTTCGTGCTGAAGGGGATCTGGCACACCCTGCTGCTGACGTTACTGGCAACGTTTTTCGGCAGCCTGCTCGGCGTCCTGATCGGCTGGCTGCGCCAGGAGTTCAGGGTCGCCCGTCTTGCACTGGCCCCCTGGGTCAACGTCATCCGCAGTATTCCGCTGATCATCCAGTTCATTCTCGCCAACAGCTTTTTCGCCATGGCCGGTTTTGCCCTGAGCCCGCTGCTGATCGGGGTGGTCGTCCTCAGCCTGTACATGGGCATGTTGACCTCGGAGCTGGTGCGCTCAGGCCTGCAATCGGTGCGCCCGCAGTTGAAGAAGGCCAGCCGCTCACTCGGGCTGGGCTACTGGCAGGAGTTGCGCCATATATCCGCCCCACTCGCCTTTCGCACGCTGCTCCCAGGCTGGATTGGCACGGTGATCGGCCTGACCAAGGACACCGCACTGGTGAGCGTGGTGGGCTACATCGAACTGCTCAGGGCCTCGCAGATCCTGATCAACCGCTCAAACGAGGCACTGCTGGTATTGGCCGGCACCGGGCTTTTCTATTTCGCCATCTGCTATCCCATTTCGCGCTACAGCCGCCATCTTGAAAAGGTACTGCACCATGATTGATATCAAGGACGTCCGCAAAAGCTTTGGCCCTGTTGAAGTCATCAAGGGCATCAACCTGACAATCCGCAAGGGCGAAGTGTTATGCCTGATTGGCGCCAGCGGCTCCGGCAAGTCCACTTTGCTGCAGTGCATCAATGGCCTGGAACCCATCCAAACGGGCAGCATCCTGGTCGATGGCACCGATGTACACGCCAGGGGCACCGACCTGAACAAGCTGCGCCAGAGACTCGGCATTGTGTTTCAACAGTACAACGCATTCCCCCACCTCAGCGCACTGGAAAACGTGGCCCTTGCGCCGCGCCTGGTGAAGAAGATCCCCAAGGCCCAGGCACTGGAACTGGCCCATGACCACCTGGCGTTCGTCGGCCTCGAGAACCGCGCCGACATGCGCCCCGCAAGCCTTTCCGGCGGCCAGCAGCAACGCCTGGCGATTGCCCGCGCCCTGGCCATGCAGCCTGACTACATGCTGTTTGACGAAGTGACGTCCGCCCTCGACCCCGAACTTGTGGGCGAAGTACTGGACACGATCCGCAAGCTCAAGCAGTCGGGCATGACCATCATCATGGTGACCCACGACATCGCCTTCGCCCGCGAATCCGCAGACCGAATCGCCTTCTTCGACAATGGTTTGATTTGTGAAGTGGGCGATGCCCGGCAGGTGGTGAGCGCTCCGAGGGAAGAGCGCACTCGGCAGTTCCTCCAACGTGTTCTGCACTGAGCCTGCGCAACTGCTGAATTAACAATCTTTGACAGTTTCCCGACAAAGCCCTCAAAGACTGTCAACCGGCGCGCCCCTAGCATTCGAGCATCCAAACCACCACCCGGGTGCTCTCCATGTTTCGCATATTGCGCAGTATTGCGCTGCTGAGCTGCCTGCTGGGCAGCGTCGGTTGCCAGGGGCAGCCACCGGCCTCGCCGCGCATACAAAAGGGCGATTACGGCGCGATCATCCGGCACCTGCAAACCCGTATTCCCCAGGAAATGGCCCGACGCAATATCCCAGGCCTGTCGATTGCCCTGGTCAATGGTCAGGAACTGATCTGGGCACGCGGCTTTGGCCTGGCCGACAAGGCCCACGGTGTAGCGGTAACCCCCAACACCGCCTTTCGCGCCGGCGGTATCGCCAAATTGCTTACCGCCACGGCGGCGCTGCAATTGGTCGAGCAACAGCGCCTGGGGCTGGATGTGCCGATCCAGCAAGCCTTGGGCGAGTTCCATGTGCGCTCGCGCTTTCATCCAGACCAGGACGCGGCAGACCGTGATATCACCCTGCGCCGCTTGCTGAGCCACCAGTCCGGCCTGCCCAGCGAACACCTGCGCGACCTGCACAGCACCTTCGCCATGGGCCTGATGCCGCTACGCCTATCCGGTGTGTGGCTTAGCAGCCCGCCGGGTTCACAAGTGGCGTATTCCAACCTTGGCTATGCGCTGGTGGGCGCCGCCATTGAGCGCAGCACCGGCAAGAGCTTTGAAGCCCAACTGCAAAACAGCCTGCTCAAGCCCCTGAAGATGAGCCAGTCGAGCTTTATCGGGACCGGCACGACCCCTGGCTTTCGCGCGCAGGGGTACCAGGATGGCAGTGCGAGCACCGATGCGCAGGTTCGCGACCTGGCCGCCGGAGGCTTGTGGACCAGCCCGAAGGACCTTGGCCACTACGTGCAGATGCTGTTTGCCCAGGGTTTGTACAAAGGTGAGCGAGTGCTGAGCGCACGTTCCATCGACGAGATGTTCACCCAACAAAACACCGGCAACGCCCTCGACTTCGATTGCCAGATTGGCCTGGGCTGGTTCCTGGCGCCGTGCGGCGATGAGCCCGTCGGCCCCGGCATCCGCACTTATCAACATAGCGGCGGCGGTGATGATTTTGCCGCGCAGTTGACCTTGCTGCCGGACCAGCAACTAGCCGTCATCATCATGGCCAACGACAGCAGCGCCGAAGACCTGGTCGCCCGCCTGGCCACCGATGCCCTGCGCCTGATGCTCCAGGCGCAAACCGGAGAACCGGTGTGTGGCGACGGCTGTGAGGCACTCAGCCACGGGCTCAAGCTGCGTCACGTGCCCGCCGCCATCGACCGCAAGCGCCTGGCTGGGTTTTATGCCACCGCCTGGGGTGTATTTCGTATCCGCGATGCCAATGATCGCTTGTACGGCGAGCTGGCCGGGTTCGACTTCGAGCTGTTGCGTGACGAACAAGGCTGGTTGCGCGCGCAAAAACGCGTACTCGGTTTATGGCTCAAGGACCTCGGCGAATTGGGTCGCGTGCAGTTGGATATGGTCACTGTACAGGGGCGCCAAATGCTTACCGCCCGCAGCCACGGCCAACGTATCGCCATTGGCGAGCGCATCGACCCGCCGCCCCTGCCCCAGGCATGGGCCGACACCATCGGCACCTATCAGGTCCTCAGTACCCATGAGCCCGACGCGCCATTGACCGGCATCAACGTGCGCCTGGAGCAAGGCTTTCTGGTGATTCGCGGCCAATTGCACGACGAACCACTGACCGATTACATCCTGCTACCCGTCGACAACGCCCACGCGGTACTGGCCGGCAACGGCTACGGCCTGGGCGATACCGTCAGCCGCCAAGTCAATGGCCTCAGCGCCTCCGGCTACGCGTTCAAACGTACCCACTCACCTCACCCACCCCTGAACCTCTGACACGGACGAACCCCCTGATGCGCTCTAGAAACCTATGCCTGTCCCTTTCCTCGTTGTGCCTGCTCGCTGCAGCCGAGCCTGCCATTGCCGAGGACTGGCAATACAGCCTCAAGGCCGGCGTCGGCAACGCACCCCGCTACAGCGGCAGCGACGAACGCATGACCGCGCCGCTGCTGGGCGGCAAAATCGTCAGCCCCTGGGGGATTTTCCTCGACACCGACAAGGGCCTGGGCTGGGGCTACGAAGGCAACGCCCTGAGCTTCAGCACCTATATCGGCGCCAGCGCTTCACGCAAGGATAAGAACGAGTCGATGCATGCCGGCTCCAAGCGCCTCAAAGGCATGGGCGAAATCAAGTCACGCGCGCAAGTAGGCGTGAGCGCCAGCTACAACCTCGGCGGCGCCATCGTCGGTGCGACCCTGGAACACGCGCTCAAGGACGATGACCACAAGGACACCGGCAAGGCCTACACCCACCTGGAACTGAGCCTGGGCACCAACCTCTATGACGGCCGCTACGGCTCGGTCGATGCCAGCCTCAGCAGCCACTTTGGCGACCGTGAATACCTGCAGACCTGGTACGGCGTGACCACGGGCCAGGCCGCACAAAGCCGGTTCAAGGCCTACAAGGCCGGTGCAGGCAATATCAGCAACGGCATGAACCTGGTGTGGAGTTTGCCGATCAGCGAGCACACCCAATTCTCCACCTTGCTCGATGTGCAGTACCTGGCGGACGAAGCGGGCAAGAGCCCGATTGTGGAGCGGCGCTTGCAGACGTCGGTGATGGGGGTGCTGGAATACACGTTCTGACCCAGCAACCCAATAAAACCTTGTGAAAACAAACACTGTGGGAGCGGGCTTGCCCGCTCCCACAGTGGATCTTCACATTATTCAAGGGTGTTACTCGGCATATGCCCAGGTCATCCGAAACGACGCGCCGCCCCACTCCGAATCCAACACCTCCACTTGCCCGCCATGCCACTGCGATACCCGCTGCACCAGCGCCAAACCCAGGCCAAAACCACCGGTACGGCGATCACGGCTGGCGTCCAGGCGCATGAAGGGTTGGAAGATCTTCGCCCGCCCGTCCTCGGGCACGCCCGGGCCGTCGTCGCACACCCGCACTTCATAACCATTGCCGAACTTGACCAGCGACACTTCCACGCGCCGCTCGGCGTACCGAATGGCATTGCGCAGCAGGTTGATCACCGCCCGCGCCATGAAGCGTGGTTCGATCTGGATAACGTCCACTTCACAGGTCCGCAACGACAGCTGCACACCCGCCGCCTCGGCCTCCAGCGCAACGCTGCCGATCACGCTGTCGAGCCAGCTGTGGGCCTCGATGCTTTCCCGGGTGACCTGAGTCGCGCCGCGCTCCAGGCTGGCATAAGTGAGCAGCTCGGAAACCATTTCTTCCAGCTCGCCAAGGTCGGCATACATGTCGGTGATCAACGCGCCACGCAGGACCGGGTCAGCCTGTTGCTTGAGCTGGTCGAGCTCGAACGACAGGCGCGCAATCGGCGTGCGCAACTCATGGGAAACCGCGTTGGTCAGTTCACGCTGGTTGGCGATCAGGCTTTCGATGCGCTCGGCCATCTGGTTGAAGTGCCCGGCCAGTTCACGCACGGTGGAGCGGCGCGGCAGCAGGATGCGTGAGCCAAGGTCGTTGTCGCCAAAACGCTGCGCGGCCAGGCGGATATGTTCCAGGTCCCGCCAGTGCGGGCGCACCCAGAAATACAGGACGATGGCCAGGCACAGGCCGAGGAACCCATAGGCCCACAGGTACAACCACTTGGGTTCTTCCGGGAGCTTGATTTCCAGCAGTTGCGAACCGCCGTCGATATTGGCGATGAATTCCATGAAGTCGCCACGCACCACCAATTGTCCGGCCGCCAGCAATTGCTGTTCGCGGGAGTTCAGCTTCAGCTGATCACGTGCCACCAATTTCAGGTGCAGCCCGTAATGGCTTTGCAACTCAGCCAGGCGCGCCGCCCGGCCCGCCTCTGGCACGGGGCGCAATTGCTCCACCAAGCCATACGCCGGGCCGCGCATGGCTTCGCGGTTATAGGTTTCGTTGGCTTCGGGCAGCAACTCGTCAAAGGTGTAGTTGACCAGCCAGATGGCCCCCGCCAGACCCAGCGCGAGGATCACATACAGGCGCAGAAACAGCCGCAGCATCTAGACCTCCCACGCGAACGGATTGAACAGGTAACCCTTGCCCCAGATGGTTTTGATACACACCGGCTCACGGGGGTTGTCGTTCAGCTTGCCGCGCAGCTTGCTGATGTACACGTCCACGCTGCGATTGAGGCCGTCAAAGGCGATGCCGCGCATACGGTTGAGGATGTCATCGCGAGACAGGATCGTGCCCGAGTGGCTGGCCAGCAACCAGAGCAATTCGAACTCCATGGTGGTGAGGTCGATCTTCTCCTCGCCCAGGCTGACTACCCGGCACGTGCGATCAATGGCCAGCCGGCCGAACGCCAGGGAGCCGCGCACCGTGGGTTCAGGCACTTGGCGCCGCTGCAAGGCGCGCAAACGCGCGAGCAGTACCGGCGGTTTGATCGGCTTGATCACATAGTCGTCGGCACCGGACTCCAGGCCCAGGATGTGGTCCAGGTCGTCCTCTTTGGCCGTAAGGATGACGATGGGTGTGTCTGAGACGTTGCGGATGCCGCGGCACACGTGCAGGCCGCTCTGGCCCGGCAACATCAGGTCGAGTACGACAATCTTCGGTTTGAAATCCAGGAACGCCGCCAAGGCTTCATCGCCCCGGTGCACCACGCGCACGTCAAAGCCATGCTGCGACAGAAAGTGTGCGATCAGCCCTGCCAGTTTCTCGTCGTCTTCAACGAGCAATACCTTGCCCAGACCCAGGTTTTCCATAAGTTCTCAGTGTGCGACGCAGATTGAAGTGCAGGCATTATAGGTGGCAAGCTGGGCAACTTAAGCAACTGGCCAGCACGGCCCGACGAAGCTTCATGCTTTTAAGACTTTTTAACAAATAGCCTGCAATCTTTAACGCCATTCACAGGGAGTTGTATGCGCAAGGATTACCTGGCGTTTTTTGTCTCGCTGTTCCTGTCGCGGCTGGCGGATCAGATCCTGCTGTTTATCGTGCCGTTGATCGTCTTCCAGACCACCGGCAGTGTTGCCTGGGCCGGACTGGCGTTCTTCGTCGAATCGCTGCCGCGCTTCCTCGCGTTTCCGCTGTGCGGGGCGTTGTGCGACAAGTACCCGCCGGTGCGTATCCTGCATATCAGCCAGGTCTATCGGGCGCTGGCCTGCGTGGTGGCAGTGGCGCTGTTCGGCCTGTTCGACGGCATCTACTGGATCGTATTGCTGTCGGCTGTGTGCGGGGTGTTGACCACCCAGGGCATCATGGCCCGGGAAGTGCTGATGCCGCATATCTTCCAGCAGTACAGCTATGCCAAGACCCTGTCCTATTCACAGATCGCCGACCAAAGCGGGCTGGTGCTCGGCCCCCTGGTGGCGGCGCTGATGCTGGACGTCTGGGCGTGGCATTGGGTAGTGCTGGGGATTGCCGGGCTGTTTGTGCTGGCGGACGTGGCGATGCGCGTGTGGCAGCGTTCCAGCACGGTCGTCCCGGCCGTTTTCGAGCAGCATCGGGATATCTGGGTGCAGCCGCTGCGGATTGCGTTCGGGCATATCGGCAACCTCGCTGGGCTCAAGCGCCTGATTGCGTTGACCATGGGCGTGAACCTGATCATCGGCGTCACGCTGGCCACGTCAGCCGCGATGGTCACGGGCCTGTACGTCGCCGGCAAAGACGCCTACGCCTTGCTGCAAGCGGCCGGCGCACTGGTGACCATCGTCATTCTGTTCTACGTGGCGCGCGCCACCTTGCCATTGAAGCTGCTCGGCGGGCTTTCCTACGCAATGATTGCCCTGGGCGCGCTGATCATGGCGATCAGCCCCACGCTATGGCTGTATTCCCTGGGCTTTTTGCTGGTGATCGGCTTCGACAAGATGTACAGCGTGTACATGCGCAGCGTGCGGCAGCAGGTGATTCCCGTGCAGGACTTCGGCAAGACCGTCGGTGTGATCACCTTGCTCAACAACCTGCCACAACCGCTGGCGGGCCTGGTGATTGCCGTGTTGGCCGCGCCCCTGGGCGTGCAAACGGTGATCCTGCTGCTGGCAGGCATCACCGCGTTGATTGGCGTGGCCGTCGCCTCAGGCTGGTACGCCACTGTGAAAGCGGAACTCGACGTCGGGTGACTCGATCAATTCCTGCTCGGCTGCCCGCACCCGCTCGATCACCAGAGGCACGTCTTTGGCGTCGCCGTACTGGTAGGCCAACTTGAGGTAGCCCTGGAAGTGGCGCGCCTCGCTTTTCAGCAGGCCGAAGTAGAACTTGCCGAGTTCTTCGTCCAAATGCGGCACCAGTGCTTCGAAACGCTCGCAACTGCGCGCTTCGATAAAGGCGCCGACCACCAGTGTATCCACCAGCTTGACCGGCTCGTGGGTGCGCACGACTTTACGCAAACCCGAAGCGTAACGCCCGGCGTTCAGTTGGCGCAGTTCGACCTTGCGCTTTTTCATCAGACGCATGACTTGTTCGTGGTGCACCAGCTCTTCCCGGGCCAGGCGCGACATCATATTGATCAGGTCGACATGGCTGTAGTACTTGGCGATCAGGCTCAGGGCGGTGCTGGCGGCTTTGAATTCGCAGTTCTTGTGGTCGATCAGCAGGGTTTCCTGATCGGCCAAGGCCGCCTGGACCCAGGCGTCGGGGGTGCGGCAGCCGAGGAATTCGTGGATTTCGGGCAGGTTCATCGGGCTCACGGGCAAAGGATCACAAAAGGGCGCCGATTATACCGACCACGCCGCAGACCACCAGCCACTGGCCTTGATGTGTATCAACATGACGTGCGCCGGGCAGCAACTATAGTTGTTCCATGCCCCCCTTTTTCATGGAGAACCCGAACATGCAAGCCATCCGCAGCATCCTGGTGGTCATCGAGCCCGAGCATTCGGAGAGCCTGGCCCTCAAGCGCGCCAAGTTGATTGCGGGGGTGACCGGCGCGCACCTGCATTTGCTGGTCTGCGACAAGAAGCATGAGCATTCGGCGCTGTTGAGCCTGCTCAAGGCCGGCTTGCAGGAAGACGGCTACAGCGTCACCACCGAACAGGCATGGAATGACAGCCTGCATGAAACCATCATCGATGTGCAGCAGGCTGAAGGTTGTGGGCTGGTGATCAAGCAGCACTTTCCCGACAGCCCGCTGAAAAAGGCATTGCTGACCCCCGCTGACTGGAAGCTGCTGCGCTATTGCCCGACGGCGGTGCTGCTGGTGAAGACATCGACGCCGTGGGCGGGCGGCGTGATCCTGGCGGCCATCGATGTGGGCAATACCGACGCAGAACACCGTGAACTGCACGCGGAAATCGTCGGCCATGGTTTCGACATCGCCAGCCTGGCCAAGGCCCAACTGCATGTGATCAGCGCCCATCCCTCGCCGATGCTGTCGGCGGCGGACCCGACGTTCCAGCTCAAGGAAACCATCGAGGCGCGCTACCGCGAGCAGTGCCGGGCCTTCCAGGCCGAATTCGATATCGATAACTCAAGGCTGCACATCGAGGAAGGCCCTGCCGACGTGCTGATTCCCTTTGCGGCGCACAAGCATCATGCCGCCGTCACCATCATCGGCACGGTGGCGCGTACCGGCATTTCCGGCGCGTTGATCGGCAATACGGCGGAGGTGGTGCTCGACAAGCTGGAAAGTGACGTGTTGGTGCTCAAGCCGGCGAGCCTGATGGATCACCTGGAAGAGCTGGCGGCCAAATCCTGAGGGCGACGAGGATCAAAATGTAGGAGCGGGCTTGCCCGCGATAGCGGTGGATCAGTTGGCAAATCTTTGGCTGACACACCGCAATCGCGGGCAAGCCCGCTCCCACAGGGGTCCTGTGTCGTCAGTCAGCAAACACATCCCTGAGGAACCCCGGCGCGATATAGCGCTGGTAATGCGCCTCGGACAGGATAAAAAACTCCCGATCAATCGCATCACGCAAATCCGGCAAGGCCCAGTCACGAAACTCCGGCAACAACACCATGCCATAGGCCTCCAGATTGGAGATCACCCGCGCGCCCCGGGCAATCAACTGGTACGCCCAGCAATACTCCGACTGGTGCGGCACGAAGCGGATCTTGCGTTGTTCCAGCTGGCCGCGCAGGGTCTTGGGGTCGAAAACCTCCAGCTTGCCGGCCATCACCTGCACCAACAGCTGCTCCAGGCGCAGCCAGACCGCACGTTTCTCTTCTTCGTTATAGCCATTCCACTGGATCACTTCGTGGTGGAAACGCTTGCAGCCACGGCACACGAGATCGCCGTAGACCGTGGAGCACAGGCCTACGCAGGGGGTCTTGATGGTTTGGTTGGACATGGGCAACAACACGCAAATCAGCGAAACAATGCGCCATGTTAGCCCTTTGTCTAACCTCTATCACCCTGCAAACTTGGTTAGGCAACTTACCTTTAGATTTTTTTTGCCGTAGAATCATCCGGCCTTGTAAGGCGCCAATAATCCGCTGGAAGCTGTTTTCAAAGCGTCACGAGCACAGTCGTTCCTTCAGAACGGTGTTGGCGATGGTCAATGACTCGGTAGGTCAATGCCCTCGCCAACCCTCATCAGCCCCGTTCTGCAGGCGTAAAACTTTGAAAGCAGCTTCTGTGAGGAATGCCGGCAGCGCTGGCTTTGCGGCCCAAAAAGCCCCCGAGCGCATGCGTGCCGTTCATTTCTGGATGAGCGTCCCGTGGGACCACTGATGAGGGTAATAACTGTGCTTGAAGCCTACCGCAAACATATCGAAGAGCGTGCAGCCCTGGGTATCGTTCCCCAGCCGCTTAACGCCGAACAAACCGCAGGCCTGGTCGAGCTGCTGAAAAATCCTCCGGCTGGCGAAGAAGAATTCCTCGTTGACCTGATCACCAACCGCATTCCACCTGGTGTTGACGAAGCTGCCTACGTCAAGGCCGGTTTCCTGTCTGCCCTGGCCAAGGGCGAAGCCACTTCCCCCCTGATCAGCAAACAGCGCGCTGTTGAACTGCTTGGCACCATGCAAGGCGGCTACAACATCGTGACCCTGGTCGAGCTGCTGGACGATGCCGAGCTGGCACCTGTCGCCGCCGCCCAACTCAAGCACACCCTGCTGATGTTCGACGCGTTCCACGACGTGGCCGAAAAAGCCAAGAACGGCAACGAGCACGCCAAAGGCGTGATCCAGTCCTGGGCTGACGGCGAATGGTTCCGCAACCGCCCTACCCTGGCCGACAAGATCAGCCTGCGCGTATTCAAGGTGACCGGCGAAACCAACACCGACGACCTGTCCCCTGCTCCCGATGCCTGGTCCCGTCCTGACATCCCGCTGCACGCCCTGGCCATGCTGAAAATGGCGCGCGAAGGCATCGTGCCGGACGAGCAAGGCAAGACCGGCCCGATGAAGCAGATCGAAGAGATGCGCGGCCAAGGCTTCCCGATCGCCTACGTCGGTGACGTGGTCGGTACCGGTTCGTCGCGTAAATCGGCGACCAACTCCGTACTGTGGTTCTTCGGCGACGACGTCCCTTACGTGCCGAACAAGCGCGCTGGCGGTTTCTGCTTCGGCACCAAGATCGCTCCAATCTTCTACAACACCATGGAAGATGCCGGCGCACTGCCAATCGAATTCGACGTTTCCGACATGCACATGGGCGACGTGATCGACCTGTACCCGCATGCTGGCAAGGTCTGCAAGCACGGCACCGACGAAGTCATCACCACCTTCGAAATGAAGACCCCGGTGCTGTTGGACGAAGTCCGCGCTGGCGGCCGTATCCCGCTGATCATCGGCCGTGGCCTGACCGACAAGGCGCGTGCCGAACTGGGCCTGGGCCCTACCGACCTGTTCAAGCTGCCTGAAGCACCTGTCGACACCGGCAAGGGCTTCACCCTGGCACAGAAAATGGTCGGGAAGGCGTGCGGCCTGCCAGAAGGCAAAGGCGTTCGTCCTGGCACCTACTGCGAGCCGAAGATGACCACCGTGGGCTCCCAGGACACCACCGGTCCAATGACCCGTGATGAACTGAAAGACCTGGCGTGCCTGGGCTTCTCGACCGATCTGGTAATGCAGTCCTTCTGCCACACCGCGGCTTATCCAAAGCCGATCGACGTGACCACCCACCACACCCTGCCTGACTTCATCATGACCCGTGGCGGTGTATCGCTGCGTCCAGGCGACGGCATCATCCACAGCTGGCTGAACCGCATGCTGCTGCCGGACACCGTCGGTACCGGTGGTGACTCCCACACCCGTTTCCCGATGGGCATCTCGTTCCCGGCCGGTTCTGGCCTGGTCGCGTTCGCCGCAGCCACTGGCGTCATGCCACTGGACATGCCGGAATCGATCCTGGTGCGCTTCAAAGGCAAGATGAAACCTGGCATCACCCTGCGTGACCTGGTTCATGCCATTCCTTACTACGCGATCCAATCGGGTCTGCTGACCGTAGAGAAGAAAGGCAAGAAGAACGCCTTCTCCGGCCGCATCCTGGAAATCGAAGGCCTGAACGACCTGACGCTGGAACAAGCTTTCGAGCTGTCCGACGCCTCGGCTGAACGTTCGGCTGCCGGTTGCACCATCAAGCTGTCGAAAGAATCCGTTACCGAATACCTGAACTCCAACATCACCCTGCTGCGCTGGATGATCGGTGAAGGCTACGGCGACCCGCGTACCCTGGAACGTCGCGCCCAAGCGATGGAAGCCTGGGTTGCCAACCCGGAGCTGATGGAAGCCGATGCCGACGCGGAATACGCCGAAGTCATCGAGATCGACCTGTCGGAAATCAACGAGCCTATCCTCTGCGCGCCAAACGACCCGGACGATGCCCGTCTGCTGTCGAGCGTTGCCGGCGAGAAGATCGACGAAGTGTTCATCGGTTCGTGCATGACCAACATCGGTCACTTCCGCGCTGCCGGCAAACTGCTGGAACAGGTCAAGGGTCAGCTGCCAACCCGTCTGTGGCTGTCGCCGCCGACCAAGATGGACGCTCACCAACTGACCGAAGAAGGCTACTACGGTATCTACGGCAAGGCTGGCGCGCGCATGGAAATGCCGGGCTGCTCGCTGTGCATGGGTAACCAGGCACGTGTCGAGCCGAATTCGACCGTTGTGTCGACGTCGACCCGTAACTTCCCGAACCGTCTGGGTGACGGCGCGAACGTCTACCTGGCTTCGGCTGAGCTGGCGGCAGTTGCTTCCACCCTGGGTCGCCTGCCGACCGTCGAAGAGTACATGGGTTACGCAGCGAAACTGGACACCATGGCCAGTGACGTCTACCGCTACCTGAACTTCGACCAGATCGCCGAGTTCCGCAAGATCGCAGCAAGCGCCAACATCCCGGTGATTCAAGCCTAAGATGTTGATGTAAAAGACGCCGCGTATCCCACGATACGCGGCGTTTTTTTATGCCTGGGATTTGGCCAGTTGCACCGCGCCATCCACACTCAAGCCGCTGAGCAGCACCTGCGGTGGCAACACCTCGGGCAAGCCCTGCAACACTTCACGGGCGCCATGCCGCACGCGCGCCAGCACCAGGCGCTTGCCCTCCGCGCGCACCTGCGCAAAAAACGCCGCCAGTGCTTCGATGCTGGTGCCGTCGAGGTTGGGGGACTCCTCCAGGCTCAGCACCACCACCTCCACTGACGATTGCCGCATCAGGCGCAACGCCGCACCCAGGATGCGCTCGGCATTCGCAAAAAACAGCGCTTCGCTGGGCCGCACGATCAGCACGCCCGGCACTGGCGACGCATCCGCATGGTGCTGTTGATCAACAAAGTCATGGCTATCGCCAAGGCGGCCCAGCACTTGGATATCAGCCGATGACATCTGACGCAGCATCAACACCACGCTGATCGCCACCGCCAGCAACAAGCCATCCAGCACGCCAAGCACCAGCACCGCCGCGACGGCGCAGATCACCAGCAGGCGGTCACGCCGCCAAATGAAGTAGCGCCCCAAGGGTTGCAGGCTCAAGCCGCGACCCAACGCGTAGATGACAATGGCAGCGAGCACTGGCTCCGGCGTCAGCGCGACATAAGGCAGCACTGTCAACACAATCACCAACACCACGAACGCCGCGACGATACCGGCCAGACGCGAACCGGCGCCGGCCGCTTCATTCGCCGAGGTCGCTGAATACCCGGCACCCGCTGGCATACCGTGAAACAACCCAGACACCAGATTGGCCGCCCCCAACGCCAGCAAGTCGCGATTGGAGGACACACGGTCGCCGTGTTTAAGCGCGAACGAGCTGATGGAACCGTAGGACTCCGCGTACAGGATCATCACCAAGGCAAACGCCAATTCGCCCAGGCGCAGCCAGTCGGCGAACGGCAGCACCGGAAAATGCCCCAGCTCAAGGCGCAGGTCGATCATGCCGATCAATCCGACGCCATGGCCCTCAAGGTTCAGGTATTGCCCGGCAACAATCCCCAGCACCACCACCAGCAACCCGCCCGGCAGGCGCGGAATGCGCGCGCCCAGCCACAGCACGCCCAAGGCCACCACCGCCACCAGCGCCGCCGGCCAGTTCCAACTTGGCCACTGCTCCAGCAATTGCGGGAGGAAGCGGATCAGGTTGTTGTCGCTCAGGTGTACGCCCACCACGCCCGCCAACTGCTTGAGGATGATGGTCAACGCCAGGCCGAAGGCAAAGCCGCGCAACACGGGCTTGGCAATAAACGAGGTGACGCCACCCAGCTTGAACAACCCGGCCAGCAGGAAAAACACCCCGGTCACCAGCACCAGCCCGAACGCCAGGGACAGGCGCAACGCCGGGTCATCACCGGCCAGGCTGGCGGTGGCTGCGGCCAATACCGCTGCCGACGACGACGTGGCCGAGACAATCGCAAAGCGGCTGGTGCCCAGCAGGCCGTAGCACAACAACCCGGCAAACAAGGCGATCACCCCGGCCTGGGGTGGCAGTGCGGCAATGCTGGAATAGGCCACCGCCTCGGGCAGCAACAGCCCGGCGATGGAGAGCCCGGCGAGCAGGTCTTGGGTGCGGGTAGAGGACGCGACAATGGCGGGAGGGGTTTGAGTATTCAATCGGGCCAACCTTCGGGGTTTCCAGGGCAGAAACCCATAAGCCGACAAGCTTAGCCCTCATTGCCGGGTCACAGGTTGATCCCCGTCCACAAAAACGCCGATCAACGAAACGCCGCGTATCGCAAGATGCGCGGCGTTTTCTATTGCCCGGAATACTGTAGTTGCAGCACCACAAACCAAAAGTGGGAGCTGGCTTGCCTGCGATGGCGGTGTATCAGTCACCCATACAGTGACTGAACTACCGCTATCGCAGGCAAGCCAGCTCCCACAATTTAGAACTCTACCGTCCTAGAGACCGTACTCAGGCTCAAGGAATCAGCGAATACACCACCGCCGTAATCGCTACCAGGCCTACCGCCGTAACAAACACATTGGACGCCTGCCCACGGTACTTGGCCATGGCCGGCACCTTGCGAATCGCGTACATCGGCATCAGGAACAGAATCGACGCAATCACCGGGCCGCCCAAGGATTCGATCATGCCGAGGATGCTTGGGTTCAGCGTGGCGACAATCCAGCACACCACCAGCATGAACGCGGCGGTCATGCGGTCCAGAGTCTTCGGTGCCGGGCGGCGGCCGGTCTTGACCACCAGGCCCTTGAGGCCTTCGCTGGCGCCGATGTAGTGGCCCAGGAACGACTTGGCAATCGCCACGAACGCGATCAACGGCGCGGCAAACGCGATGGTCGGGTTGTCGAAGTGGTTGGCCAGGTACGACAGGATCGACAGGTTCTGCGCTTTCGCCTCGGCCAGTTGTGCCGGCGACAGGGTCAGCACGCAGCTGAACACGAAGAACAGCACCATCACCACCATCAACAGGTGCGCGCGGGACAGGATCTGCGAGCTGCGCTCATCGGCATGCACGCCGTACTGGCGCTTCTGGTCCACCGCGAAGGCCGAGATGATCGGCGAGTGGTTGAACGAAAACACCATCACCGGAATCGCCAGCCACAGGGTGCTGAGCAACGCCGAGGGCTCCGGCACCACGCTGGCGGTGCTGAGGATGCCACCGGTCCAATGCGGGATCAGGTACACCGCGAGGAACAGCAAGGCGACGATAAACGGGTACACCATCAGGCTCATGGCCTTGACGATCACTTGCTCACCGCAACGCACCACGGCCAGCAGGCCGAGGATCAGCACAAACGCCAGGATCGCCCGTGGCGGCGGCATGATGTGCAGTTGGTGTTCCATGAAGCTGCCGACGGTGTTGGTCAGTGCGACGCTGTAGATCAGCAGGATCGGGAAGATCGCAAGGAAGTACAGCAAGGTGATCATTGCGCCAGCGGTGATGCCGAAGTGCTCTTCGACCACGTCGGTGATGTCGGAGCCTTCACGACCGGACAGGACAAAGCGGGTCAGGCCACGGTGCGCGAAGAACGTCATCGGGAATGCCAGCAGCGCCAGGATCAACAACGGCCAGAAACCGCCCAGGCCAGCGTTGATGGGCAAAAACAAGGTGCCGGCGCCAATGGCCGTGCCGAACAGGCCAAGCATCCAGGTGGTGTCCTGGCGGCTCCAGCTTGTGAGGGTTGCAGGTGTCGATGCATAGCGTTCGTCAACGCTATTGGCCTGATCATTCATCCGGTCGGATCTCCGCATTTACACGGCCGGGACGAGTCAGAAAAACCTGACAGGCAGCGCCCCGACCATAGAAGGGGCGCGATTGTCCGGGATTCTTGTGAATAAGCAAAGACTTAGCTGAGGAACGGTGGCGTGGTATATCGACACGCCGCACCCACAACAGACACATTTGTTGACAATCTGGCGGCGCTTTCAGCATGATCAGGCCATGAACCTTATTCAGCTGCACCTCACCCGCACCACCACCACGACCGCCATCGGCGGGTCGTGCGGTGGCTGTGGGTGGTCAAGCTAAACACTTCACAGATTCACCCCAAGGCCCCGCCAGCAATGGACGGGGCCTTTTTATTGCTCCGCCCACCTGGCATTCACAAGGAGCAACACCATGGCTGACGCCCTGCTGATCATCGACATGCAAACTGGTCTCTACGACGGCCCGCAGAAGCCCTTCGAGCGCGAACGTGTACTCGCCACCATCAACCAACTGATCCAGCGCGCGCGCAACGCCAACGCGCCGATCTTTGTCGCCCGCCACACCGGCCCAGAAGGCTCGCCGATCGCAGCGGGCAGCCCGCTGTGGCAGCTGTGGCACGGCCTGGACGTGGATGAGTCCCGCGACCACCTGTTCAATAAAACCCGCCCGAGCTGTTTTCTGGGGACTGACCTGGCGCAGCAACTGAGTGCGGCGCAGATCAACGAACTGGTGATCGTGGGCATGAAAACCCAATTCTGCATCGACACGACTTGCCGAGTGGCGGTTGAGCTGGGGTTCTCGGTGATGCTACCCGAAGATGGCCACACTTGCATGGACACTCCAGCGCTCAACGCGCAGGCGATCATCGAGCATCACAATGCGACATTGGCAGGGGCATTTGTGAAGCGAGTGAGGGCTATGGATATTTGGGGTTGATCGGCTAAAAAGCTGAGTTTCCTAAAGGAAAATTGTGCAGTTCGCCTTTTATGGCGTTCTGCGCGATATCCAGCTTCTCCAGGAGCTCAGCGGTTTCGTGGGCCGTCAGTGCAACAACAGGCCGGCCCCAGTCGCAATTCCTGATGACATTTATCCGAAAACCACCCGCTGCGTCGAACTCCGGGTACCAACCTACATCCAGGAGTAGGCCGCCAGCATATTCAACTTGAAGCATGTCTTCTTTCAGCAGATCGACCTGCTCCGACACAGCGCACTCCTGCAGGAGCGATAAATCGTCATGAGTAATCGTGCCACCGGCGAACTTGAGTGGAATCAATTTGTTAACCTCCTGAATTCCTGTTCAGAAATAGGATGACCATGGATAGCGCCACCGCTCAGTTCTATTCGAACCCAGCGGCTGAGTTTGCCTTGGCAGGCACCGATACAGTGTTGGTGCTCCATCACTTTCCAAGGCCTCCCATTGGTGGTTGGCGTTCCATTTTTATAGGCCTCTCTTTCAAGTATTTCAATAGCAATACCTGGCCTGTACTTGGCCGGACCGTCCAAGGTTCCGGCAATGACTGCCCTCCAGGGTACAGCGATCGAAGGGTAGTGTTTGTATCCATACGGGGTCCATTGAATCTCTTCTTCGAGCGTTGCAGGAACAGGCATCCATGTCGTCTCTGCTAGAGGGAAAGTCCGCAAAGTCTGGCCCAGCAAATACACCCGGGACGAACGGCCAGGAAATTCAGAATGGCCTTACGCAAGAAGAAAATTTTCTATCTCAGTAAAACGCTCAGTCTTACAAATCCCGCATACTCCCCCCTCAAACCCTTCAGGAAGAGCCTTCCGATGTCCATCACTGTTCTGGTTCTGGTTGAAACCATCAACGAATACTTGCACATCATCGAAAACGATGACTTCCACGTGATTCTGGCGCCGACGCCCGCCGAACGCGCCCAGGCCATCAAGGCCCACGGTGGCCAAATCAAAGCCGTGCTGACCCGTGGCCCGCTGGGTTTGTACGCTGAAGAAATCGCCGCCCTGCCCTTGCTGGAAATCATCTGCGTGATCGGCGCCGGCTACGAACATGTGGACCTGCAAGCCGCCAGCAATCGTGGGATCGTCGTCACCAACGGCGCGGGGGTGAACGCACCGTCAGTGGCCGACCACGCCATGGCGCTGCTGCTGTCGCTGGTGCGCGGCATCCCGCAGACCGACGCCGCCGTACGGCGCAACGAATGGCCCAAGGTCATGCGCCCGTCCCTGGGCGGCAAGCAGCTGGGCATTCTCGGGCTGGGTGCCGTGGGACTGGAGATCGCCAAGCGCGCGGCCCTGGGTTTCGGCATGGAAATCAGCTACCACAACCGCCAGCCGCGCGATGATGTGGACTACACCTACTGCGCAACAGCCGTGGAGCTGGCGCGCACCTCGGACTTCCTGATCCTCGCCACGCCCGGCGGCGCCAGCACCCGCCACTTGATCGATCGCCACGCACTCGACGCACTCGGGCCCAATGGTTTCCTGGTCAACATCGGACGCGGCAGCGTGGTCGTCACCGCCGACCTGGTGACCGCCCTTGAGCAACGCCGCATCGGTGGCGCAGCCTTGGACGTATTCGACGACGAACCCCAGGTACCCGACGCCCTCAAGCGCTTGAGCAACACCGTGCTCACCTCCCATGTCGCCGGCCTGTCGCCGGAAGCCGCCCACGACACCGTGCAGCGCGTGGCCGACAACCTGCTGGAGTACTTCGCCGGTCGCCCGGTGCTCACGCCCGTCGCATTGCCCCCGCCCGCAAAATGACCGATCAGGCACGCTGATCATCATCCAACACGCTAACCTATTAAGCCGCCCCGACCTTGTCGCTGGGCGGTGGTGCGCATTAGATTAGGAAATAGTCCGAGGCCTTTAGAATAAGCAGAAGGGATAAGCATGGCGCTGAACGACCAATCGACCCAGATCCGAGCAGGCGAAGAACTTGATGCCAGCCTGATCGATCCCTACCTCAAGGCCCATATCCCCGGCCTGAGCGGCACGCCGACCATCAGCCAGTTCCCGGGCGGTGCGTCCAACCTGACTTACCTGCTGGAATACCCCGGCCAGGAATTCGTCCTGCGTCGCCCGCCCTTTGGCCACAAGGCCAAGTCCGCCCATGACATGGGCCGCGAATACCGCATTCTCAACAGACTCAAGGACGGCTTTCCGTACTGCCCCAAGGCCTACGTGCATTGCACCGACGAGTCGGTGATCGGCGCCGAGTTCTATGTGATGGAGCGCGTCAACGGCATCATCCTGCGCTCCGATCTGCCGCCCGAACTGGGCCTGGACGCCGCCAAGACCGAGGCCCTGTGCAAGAGCTTTATCGACAAGTTCGTCGAACTGCATCAGGTGGACTACACCGCGTGCGGCCTGGCCGACCTGGGCAAGCCCGAGGGTTATGTGGCGCGGCAGATCCGCGGCTGGAGCGATCGCTACGAAAAAGCCCTGACCCCCGACGCCCCACGCTGGGACGCCGTGCGCACCTGGCTCAACGAGAAGATGCCGGCCGACCACCCGACATCGAGCATCGTGCACAACGATTACCGCTTCGACAACGTGATCCTCGACCCGCACAACCCGATGCAGATCATCGGCGTGCTGGACTGGGAGCTGACCACCCTCGGCGACCCGCTGATGGACCTGGGCAACACCCTCGCCTACTGGATCGAAGCCGCCGACCCGGCACCGGTGCAACTGATGCGCCGCCAGCCGAGCAACGCTCCGGGCATGCTCACCCGCCGCGAGTTCGTCGACTATTACGCCGAACGCGCCGGCATCCAGATCGACAATTTCGACTTCTACTACACCTACGGCCTGTTCCGCCTGGCCGGCATCGTGCAGCAGATCTACTACCGCTTCTTCCATGGCCAGACCCAGGACAAACGCTTTGCGCAGTTCATCCACATGAACAAGCTGCTGGAGCAGATGAGCCTGAATGTGATCGCTAAATCAGCCCTCTAAGGAACCCCCATGTCCAAGACCAACCTGTTCGACCTCGACGGCAAGATTGCCTTTGTTTCCGGCGCGAGCCGTGGCATCGGTGAAGCCATCGCCAAGTTGCTGGCCCAGCAAGGCGCCCACGTGATTGTCTCCAGCCGCAAGCTGGACGGTTGCCAGCACGTGGCCGACGCGATCATCGCCGACGGCGGCAAGGCCACGGCCATTGCCTGCCACATCGGTGAAATGGAGCAGATTGCCCAGGTGTTCGCCGGCATTCGCGAACAGTTCGGTCGCCTGGACATCCTGGTCAACAACGCCGCGACCAACCCGCAGTTCTGCAACGTGCTGGACACCGACCTCGGCGCGTTCCAGAAGACCGTGGACGTGAACATTCGCGGCTACTTCTTCATGTCGGTGGAAGCCGGCAAGCTGATGCGCGAGAACGGCGGCGGCAGCATCATCAACGTGGCGTCGATCAACGGCATCTCCCCGGGCGTGTTCCAGGGCATCTACTCGGTGACCAAGGCGGCCGTGATCAACATGACCAAGGTGTTTGCCAAGGAATGTGCGGCGTTCGGCATTCGCTGCAACGCCCTGCTGCCGGGCCTGACCGACACCAAGTTCGCTTCGGCGCTGGTGAAGAACGACGCCATCCTCAAAACCGCGCTGGCGCAGATCCCGCTCAAGCGCGTCGCCGACCCGAGTGAGATGGCGGGTGCGGTGCTGTATCTGGCGAGCGATGCGTCGAGCTACACCACCGGCGTTGCGCTGAATGTGGATGGTGGCTTCCTGTCCTGAGCCTGTGGGAGCTGGCCCACCGCTATCGCAGGCAAGCCAGCTCCCACCTTTAATCTCCATCAGCAGGCAGAACGCGCTCGGCTCCAACTCCCAAAGCCAGACCACAACCCCACCAACACCACAAATCCCCTGTGGGAGCTGGCTTGCCTGCGATGACGGCAGCACAGCTGGCAAAGTACCTGACTGGCCCACAGATTGAGCTCTGCTCAGCCCAATCAAACATTCGGCGGTTGCTGGCGAAAGCTCACCGCCAAGCGGTTCCAGCCACTGATGCTGGACACCGCCATGGTCAGGTCCACCAGTTCCTCCTCGCTGAACTGCACGCGCACGGCGGCAAACAGTTCATCCGACACCTGGGAGGTGGGCAACGTCGCCACCGACTCGCTCCAGGCCAATGCGGCCTTCTCCCGCGCAGTGAAAAACGGTGAATCGCGCCACACACACAGGGCAAACAAACGCCGCTCGGTCTCACCACGCTGACGGGCCGCCATCGAGTGCATGTCGGTGCAGAAGCCACAGTGGTTGAGTTGCGACACGCGGATCTTGATCAACTCCAGCAACGGCTGTTCGATCGACAGGCCAAAGGTGTTCGCCTCCAGCATCAACATGGCCTTGAGCACTTGCGGGGACGCGGTGTAGTAATCCAGACGGGGTTCCATGGAGTGTTTCTCTGAAGTGACACCCCAGCCTAGAACCCCCACGGCATAAGCCCTATAGCCAATCGGCCGGTTTATGCGCAGACCATTTTGCAGCCACCGCGCCAGCGCGTAGTCTTGGCGCAGACTGAAGCCTTGGGATACAACATGGAACTGCACGTCGTGATCAACGGCCGCAAGGATCTGGCCGAACAGCTGTACCAGCAACTGCGCGAAGCCATCAGCTCCGGGCGCCTCGCCGCCGGTGCGCAATTGCCGCCGAGCCGCTTGCTGGCCGAACAGTTGGGTGTGTCGCGCAAGACCGTGTCCGACACCTACGCCACCCTGACCTACGAAGGCCTGCTGGTGGGCAAGACCGGCCGCGGCACCTTCGTCAACGCCCATGCGCCGCAGGCGGAACGCCCGCAATCGGCCACCGACCTGGCCTGCGCCGCCAGCCTGGCCCGGTGGCAATCACTGCCCTCACCCATGCGCCACCCCACGCGCGACAGCACCTTGCGCTACGAATTTATCGGCGGCGCCACCAGCCGCAATCAGTTCCCCCAGGATGAATGGCGGCGCTGCACCCAGGATGCGTTGCGACGCATTGCGCAGAACAGCGGTTTCTACAGCCAGCCCGAAGGCCTGCCCGCCCTGCGCAGTGCCATCGCCGGGCATATCGCGTTCTCCCGCGGCGTGAAATGCCGTGACAGCGACATTGTGGTCACCAACGGTGCGCAGCAAGCGCTGGACCTGATCGCCCGCGTGGTGCTGGAGCCGGGCAGCATCGTCGCCATGGAAGACCCCGGCTACAGCCCCGCACGCCAGCTGTTCGTGGCGATGGGAGCCAGCGTCGCCAGTGTGCCGGTGGACGAACAGGGTATCCAGGTCGACAGGATCCCCGACGGCACGCGCCTGATCTACGTGACGCCGTCCCACCAGTTCCCCCTCGGCATGCCCATGAGCCTGCCACGCCGCGAAGCCCTGCTGGCCCGCGCCTTCGAGCTGGGGGCGATCATCATCGAAGACGACTACGACAGCGAATTCCGCTACGAAGGCCGCCCCACCGATTCCCTGCAAAGCATGGACAACCGTGGCGTAGTGACCTACGTCGGCACCTTCTCCAAAACGCTATTGCCCGAGCTGCGCCTGGGCTACGCGGTGCTGCCGCCGGCAATCCATGGCGCCGTGCTCAAGGCCAAGCAATTGACCGACCAGCACAGCTCCACCTTGCCGCAATGGGCCCTCGCCAAGTTCATCAGCGAAGGTTACCTGCTCAAGCACATCCGCCGCTGCCACACCGTGTATGCCGGGCGCCGTGAACGCATCCTGCAACGGCTGGCCGGGGACTTGTCGCCCTGGTTCGAAGCGGTACCCACCGTGGCCGGGTTCCACATGGCGGCGCTGTGCAAGGTGGCGATCGATATCCCGCTGCTGATGCAGCTGGCGCGCCAGGTGGAAGTCGGCTTGTACCCACTGGAGGTGTTTTTCCATGACGCACCGGTACGCCCGGGCTTGATCATCGGCTTTGGCGCCATCGAAACCCTGGACATCGACCCGGCCCTGGACCGGGTGCGCGACATCCTGCTGCAGATTGGCTAGGGGATTTACCGCCGGATTGGTCATTGGTGACCCCGGCCACGCGGCGTAGGGTGAACAGGTCTCGAACTACTCGGAAACTTCGTCATGAAACAACTGCTCACTGCCTCCCTGATGCTCGCCTCCTTTGCCGTATTTGCCCACGAACCGGTGTACAACCAGGAGTCGATCAAGGTCCTGCAAGAACACGCGCTGACCAATGTGCCCGGCAAGAAAACCATCATGCTCACCGTGGACTATGCACCTGGGCAAGCCACCGTGCCCCACAGCCACACCGGCACCGCCGTGGCCTACGTGCTGGAAGGCGAAATCACCTCGCGGGTGAATGATGAGAAGGCGGTCACCTACAAGGTCGGTGAATCGTTCTATGAGCCGGCCGGGTCGCGGCATTTTGAATCGAGCAATGCCAGCCAGACCAAGCCGGCCAGGTTGCTGGTGGTGATGGTCATGGATGATAAGGCCGAGGTACTCACTCCCCTGCCACAGTAACCCGCAACACCACAAAACCCTGTGGGAGCTGGCTTGCCTGCGATAGCGGTAGGTCAGCCAATACATCTGGTACTGACATACCGCTATCGCAGGCAAGCCAGCTCCCACAGTTTGAACTGTGTGTTTTCAGGGATTTAGGGTCGTTTGAACTGGCGCCGTAACTGCTCGATCCGGGGCCGGCACAGGCACCCTTCCAGATGATCATTGACCATCCCCATCGCCTGCATCAACGCATACATCGTGGTCGGCCCCACATAGGTCCAGCCACGCTTCTTCAGCGCTTTCGACAAGCGCACCGACGCAGGCGAGGTCGGGTTGCCCGTCCAGTACGCCATATCCACCCGCGCCGGGCGCTCCTCATCAGCCGGTTCGAACGCCCACAACCAACGCGCCAACGACCCCGTCTCATCCACTAGCTCACACGCCCTGCGTGCATTGTTGATCGTGGACACGATCTTCGCCCGGTTGCGCACGATGCCCACGTCCTGCATCAGTCGTTCAATATCGGCCTCGCCGTACTGCGCCACCCGGCGAAAGTCAAAGCCCTCGAACGCCGCCCGGAACTGTTCGCGCTTGCGCAGGATGGTGATCCACGCCATGCCCGCCTGGAAGCCTTCCAGACAGATCTTCTCGTATAGCTGGATATCGTCAGCCACCGGCACGCCCCACTCGTGGTCGTGGTAATCCGGGTATTGCGGCGCCGACGTGCGCCAGGTGCAGTAGGTCTGCCCGGTGGCGTCGGTGGTCAGTCCTGGTCGGTCCATCCATCACCTCGTGTGTCTTGCGGCGGATGATAAGCGAAAAAATTTCCAGCCCACCAACCGCTCAAGCATCGCCCTCGCCGACCAACTGGTCAGACCGGGTCCGGTCAACCACCGAATTTTTACTTGTGATTTCAAAAAAGCCGAGCGTAGACTGGCTGCGCACTGGACTTACCGGTAAGACCACAACAATTAAGCCCTGGAACCACCAGGGCACCGAATAGAGATCCCTCCCATGCTCAGATGGTGCTCGCGTTCGATTTTCCTGCAAGTCGTGATCGGCCTGATGCTAGGCGTTGTTTGCGGCCTGGCCCTTCCCGAATTCTCCACACAACTCAAACCCCTCGGTGACGGCTTTATCAAGCTGATCAAAATGCTGATCGGCCTGATCGTGTTCTGCGTGGTGGTCAGCGGCATCTCTGGCGCCGGCGACTTGAAGAAAGTCGGGCGCATCGGCCTCAAGTCGGTGATCTACTTTGAAATCCTCACCACCGTCGCCCTGGTGATAGGCCTGGTGATGGCCTTCAGCACCGGTATTGGCCAAGGCGCCAATATCCACCTGGAGCAATTGTCGTCCGCCGGCCTCAATGAACTGGCCGACAAAGGCCAGCACATCCGCGGCACCAGCCAGTTCCTGATGGACCTGATCCCCAACTCGGTGATCGGCGCCTTCGCCGAGAACAACGTGCTGCAAGTGCTGCTGTTCTCGGTGTTGTTCGGCAGCGCGCTGAACCTGGTGGGCGAAGCGGCATCGGGCATCTCGCGCCTGATCAACGAGCTGAGCCATGTGATCTTCCGCATCATGGGCATGATCGTGCGCCTGGCGCCGATTGGTGTGTTTGGGGCGATTGCCTTCACCACCAGCACCTACGGCCTGGACTCGCTGCAACACCTGGGCAGCCTGGTGGGCCTGTTCTACCTCACCTGCTTCGCCTTCGTCGGGCTGATCCTCGGCCTGGTGATGCGCCTGTCCGGCCTGCGCATGTTGCCGCTGCTCAAGTACCTGCGCGAAGAACTGCTGATCGTGATGGGCACCGCTTCTTCCGACGCCGTGCTGCCACAGATCATGCGTAAACTGGAGCACCTGGGCATTGGCAGCTCCACCGTCGGCCTGGTGATTCCAACGGGGTATTCGTTCAACCTCGACGGCTTCTCGATCTACCTGACCCTGGCCATCGTGTTTATCGCCAACGCCACTGGCACGCCGCTGTCGATGACCGATCTGATGACGATTCTGCTGGTGTCGCTGATCACCTCCAAGGGTGCCCACGGCATTCCGGGGTCGGCGCTGGTGATCCTGGCGGCGACGCTCACGGCTATCCCGGCGATTCCAGTGGTGGGCCTGGTGCTGGTGCTGGCGGTGGATTGGTTCATGGGCATTGGCCGCGCACTGACCAACTTGATCGGCAACTGCGTCGCTACCGTGGCGATTGCTCGTTGGGAGAAAGACATCGACCTGCAGCGCGCCAACAAGGTGCTCGAAGGCCAGCAAGGGTATGCCTTTCAGGCCAAGAAACCGGTAGTGCCGGCGCACCAAGAATTCTAGGAAAACACACATCCAATGTGGGAGCTGGCTTGCCTGCGATAGCGGTGTATCAGTAAAGGATGGATTGACTGACACACTGCTATCGCAGGCAAGCCAGCTCCCACACTAGATCTTCGCTGGATTAACTATTGTGTTTGCAACTTAAAGGAGGCGTAGACGTGATCAGCACCTCAACCGTCGTCAATTCAGTGGTAGAAAAACTGCGCGCCGCCCTCAAGCGCGGCCAGTGGCGCCGTGGCGAAATGCTCCCCGGCCAACGCGAGCTGGCCGAACAGATGGGCATCAGCCGCCCCAGCCTGCGCGAAGCGGTGATCGTCCTGGAAACCCTCGGCCTGGTGCGCTCCATGCCCGGCAAAGGCGTGGTGGTGCTGGAAACCAGCGTCAGCGAACCACAATCCAGCGACGCCGTGGCCGACGCGAGCCTGGAAGATATCCTGCAACTGCGCTACACCCTCGAACCCTTCATCGTCGGTCTCGTCGCCCAATCCATCAGCAGCAAGGAAGTCGGCCAACTGCGCCTGACCCTGATGGACATGCGCGAAGCCCTCGACGCCGAAGACGCCGAAGCCGGCATGAACGCCTACATCGGCTTCCATGAAGAACTGTTCGCCCTGACCTCCAACCCGATCTTCCAGAACGTGGTGCAGCAAACCAGCAACGCCCTCAAGCAGAGCGCCCAGGTGCTGCGCAACTCACCGGAGCACCTGGCCGAACGCCTGCGCGAAAACGAGGCGGTGGTGCGCGCCATCCGCAACAAGAACAGCGCCCTGGCCAGTGCCGAGATGCGTCGGCACATCCTGCAGGAAGGCCTGCGCATGGGCATTCGCTTGAACATCCCGGATGACCATCTGGGCAGCTGATTTATTGGAGACTGGCCATGACCGCTTACGCGTTGCAACGCGATCCTATCTTCCCTGCCCTGCGCTTGATCGCCGGTAAAAAGCCCTCGGTGGACGACATCTACCCGCGCCTGTTCGATGCCATCCTCGAACAGCGCATTGCGCCGGCCAGTCGTTTTACCGAAGAGAGCCTGGGCGAGACCTTTGGTGTCAGCCGCAGCGTGATCCGTCGCGTACTGGCCAAACTGTCACACCAGCAAGTGATCATCCTGCGCCCCAACCAGCGCGCCCAAGTGGCCGCGCCGGATGCCCAGCAAACCCGGCAGATCCTCGAGGCGCGGCGCCTGACCGAAATCACCGTGGTGCAATTGGCCTGCGTGCACGCCACGCCTACGCAACTGCGCCAGTTGCGCGAGCTGATCGCCCGCGAGCGCGAGTGCATCGAGCGCGACCAGCGTGGGCCGGCGATTCGGTTGTCCGGGGAGTTCCACCTGCAATTGGCCGCGATGGCGCGTAATGCGCCGCTGGCGCAGTTCCTCAACAGCCTGGTGCCGCTGACGTCGTTGGTCATTGCCCAGTACGAGGCGAAAGCCTGCACCTACTGCGCGTGGCAGGAGCATATGGCGATTGTGGATGCATTGGAGCAACGCGACGCCACCGCCGCCGTGAGCCTGATGACCCAGCACCTGGACCACCTGGAATCCAAATTACTCAAACACCACTGATCCCAAGGGATAAACACATCCAAATGTGGGAGCTGGCTTGCCTGCGATAGCGGTGGGTCAGCCAACACATATGTCACTGATACACCGCTATCGCAGGCAAGCCAGCTCCCACAGTGATCGCATTCCAATTCAAACAAAAAAGCCCCCGCATCTCGCGATACGGGGGCTTTTGTTTTCAGCGTCAGATCAAACCGGTGACAACACCGACTGACCGCTCAACGCCAGGTCCAGCAACTCACGGTTGGCTACCGCATACATGGCGTAGTCCGTGCCCACAGCGGCACGAATCTCCACCATCATCGCCACCCAACGATCAGCCATGTCCTTGTGCTGCTCAAGCCACAGGGCCACGCGGGCTTCCATGTCTTCTGGCGCATCGGCCATTTGCAGGACCGAAATGGTGATCGCCCGTTGCTGCCAGTCCACATCGTCGCGGAACGCTTCGCGGGCCTGGGCCTGCCAGTTGTTGGCCACTGGCAGATCGCTGATCTGCTGCAGGTACCACGGCAGGTCCAGGGCGCTGCCCACGGCGAAGTAGGCCTTGGCCACTTCGGCGGCGTCGTGCCCGGTGACGTCGGCGGCTTCGATGATCGGCAGCAAGGTGTACAGGTGAGTCGTACCTGCAACCATGCGCGCCAACAACTCCGGTACACCGGCTTCGGTGTATTTGCCGTAGCGGTTCTGCCAGCCTTCGCGGGTCGGGCCTTCCAGCAGTTCGTCGAGCTTGAGGCCCAGCGCCGCCAGGTGCGGACCGAAGTGCGCGGTGTCACGACCAGCGTCCTGCTCGTTGCGACGGCTGCGCAGGAACCAACGCGTAGCACGGCGGCCCAGGCGCATCAGCTCGTCCATCAGCTCCAGTTGCACGTCGGCAGACACCTGGTGATCCAGGGCTTCAATCTGACGGAACCAGTGCGGGAGGTGGAAGATGTCACGCACGATCACATACGCGCCCGCCACGTTCGCCGGGCTCATGCCGGTCGACTCTTTGAGCCGTTGAACGAAGGTGATGCCCATGTGGTTGACCAGGTCGTTGGCGATCTGGGTGCTGACGATCTCGCGCTTCAAGCGGTGGCGACGCATGGCTTCGCCGAACTTGGCCACCAGGCTCGGTGGGAACGCGGTCTCCATGTCACGGGTCAGGTAGTCGTCATCCGGTACCAGGGATTTGAGCAGCGCTTCCTTGAGGTCGATCTTGCTGTAGGAAATCAGCACCGACAGCTCTGGACGGGTCAAGCCCTTGCCGGTCGCGGCGCGCTCGACGAGCTGCTCCTCGGTCGGCAGGTACTCGATGGCGCGGTCCAGCTTGCCACGGCCTTCCAGGTCGCTCATCAGGCGCTTGTACTCGGCTGCACGCTCGTAGGCACGGCGCGCGGCCAGGGACAGGGCCTGGGTCTGCTTGTAGTTGTTACCCAACACCAGGCTGCCGACTTCGTCGGTCATGCTCGCCAGCAACTGGTTGCGTTGCTTGTCGGTCATGTCACCGGCCTGCACCACTTCGTTGAGCAGGATCTTGATGTTCACTTCGTGGTCGGAGCAGTCCACACCACCGGCGTTGTCGATGAAGTCGGTGTTGGAACCGCCGCCATTGAGGCCGAATTCCACACGACCCAGCTGGGTCATGCCGAGGTTACCGCCCTCGCCCACTACCTTGCAGCGCAGCTCGTTGCCGTTGACGCGCAGCGCGTCGTTGGCCTTGTCGCCCACGTCGGCATGGCTTTCGCTGCTGGCCTTGACGTAGGTACCGATACCGCCGTTCCACAACAGGTCCACCGGTGCCTTGAGCAAGGCGTTCAGCAGTTCGGTCGGGGTCAGCTTGTCGGCCGCGATGTCGAAGCGCTCTTTCATCTGTGGCGAAATGGCAATGCTCTTCGCGCTGCGCGAGAAGATACCGCCGCCTTCGGACATGATGCTGGTGTCGTAGTCGGTCCAGGCCGAACGCGGCAGCTCGAACATGCGCTGGCGCTCGACAAAGCTGGTGGCCGGGTTCGGGTTTGGATCGATGAAGATGTGCAGGTGGTTGAAGGCCGCGACCAGTTGCAGCTTGTCGGACATCAGCAAGCCGTTACCGAACACGTCACCGGCCATATCGCCGACGCCCACCACGGTGATGCTGTCTTCCTGCACGTTGATGCCGCGCTCACGGAAGTGACGCTGCACACCGACCCACGCGCCCTTGGCAGTGATGCCCATTTTCTTGTGGTCGTAACCAGCGGAACCACCGGAAGCAAACGCATCACCCAGCCAGAAGCCGTAGTCGATGGCGATGCCGTTGGCGATGTCGGAGAAGGTCGCCGTGCCTTTGTCCGCTGCCACTACCAGGTACGGGTCATCGTCGTCATGACGCACGACGTTGGCCGGTGGCACCAGGGCGCCGTCCTTCAGGTTGTCGGTGATGTCCAACAGGCCGGAGATGAAGATGCGGTAGCAGGCGATACCCTCGGCCGCGATCTCGTCACGGCTGCCGCCCAGTGGCAGGCGACGCGGCAGGAAGCCGCCCTTCGCACCCACCGGCACGATGACCGAGTTCTTCACTTGCTGGGCTTTTACCAGGCCAAGCACTTCGGTACGGAAGTCCTCTTCACGATCGGACCAGCGCAGGCCACCACGAGCGACGTTGCCGAAGCGCAGGTGCACGCCTTCAACCCGTGGCGAGTAGACGAAGATTTCAAACTTCGGCACCGGCTTGGGCAGCTCAGGGATCGCACGCGGGTCGAACTTGAAGCTGAAGTACGACTTGTTCTGGCCGTTGGCGTCGGTCTGGTAGAAGTTGGTGCGCAGGGTGGCCTTGATCAGGTCCAGGTAGCGACGCAGGATGCGGTCTTCGTTGAGCACCTGAACGTCGTCCAGGGCGCTGAGGATCGCTTGCTCCAGGCGTTGCTGCTTGTCTTCCAGGTCTTCGGCCGTGAGCTTGCGCGCCAGGTAGAAACGGGTCTTGAACAACCGGGTCAACTCGCGGGCGATGTCGGTGTGGTTGTTCAGGGTGCTGGCGATGTAGCCAAGGTCGAAGCCCAGGCGGATCTGCTTGAGGTAACGGGCGTAGGCACGCAGCAGCGCGACGTCGCGCCATGGCAGGCCGGCGGTGAGCACCAGGCGGTTGAACGCATCGTTCTCGGCGTCGCCATGCACGATGTGCACGAAGGCGTCTTGCAGGGTGTCGTTGAGCTGCTGGATGTCCAGGTTCACGCCTTCGGCGGCGATGAACGCAAAGTCATGGATCCAGAACTCGCGGCCGTTGGCGTGGCGCAGGCGATACGGGAACTCGCCCAGCACGCGCAGGCCGAGGTTTTCCAGGATCGGCAACACGTCGGACAGCGCCAGCGGGGTGTCGGCGTGGTAGAGCTTGCAATGCAGCTCACGCTGGCCGGAAACCTGGCCCAGCGGCTGATAGAAACTCATCACCAGCGGGTTGGCTTCGGTCAGGCTGTTGAGGTGCTGCATGTCGACCACGGCCGAATGCGCGGCGAAACGCTCGCGGTAGCCGGCCGGGAAGCCTTTCGGGAAGTCCGCCAGCACGTTGGTGCCCTGGGCTTCGCCGAAGCTTTCCACCACCAGGCTGGCGTAGTCGTCCTGCCAGCTGCGGCAGGCCTGCACCACTTCTTTTTCCAGTTGCAGCGGGTCGATATCGAGGCGGTTCTTCGGGTCAACCCGCAGGATCAACTGCACGCGAGCCAGCACGGACTCGGAGAAGAAGGTCCAGAATTCGCAGTCCGAGGCTTTCAGACGATCCATCAGCACTTGCTGGATCTTCTGGCGCACTTCGGTGGAATAGATGTCACGCGGCACATAGGCCAGGCAGTAGCAGAAACGACCGTACGGGTCCTTGCGCAGGAACACGCGGATCTTGTTGCGCTCCTGGATCTGCACGATGGACATCACGGTGCTGAACAGCTCGTCCACCGGGGTCTGGAACAGGTCGTCGCGGGGCAGCACTTCAACGACTTGCGCCAGCTCCTTGCCCAGGTGCGCCTTGGCCTGGAAGCCGGAACGGCGTTCGATCTCGGCCACCTTGCGACGGATATACGGGATGACGCGCACGCTTTCGCCGTACACCGAAGAGGTGTACAGGCCCATGAAGCGGTGTTCCTTGATGACCTTGCCGTCGGCGCTGATTTCGCGGATCGACACGTAGTCCGGGTAGGCCGGACGGTGTACGCGGCTCGGGTGCGCCGCCTTGGCGAACGACAACACCGTCGGTTCACGCAGGTAGTTCACCGCATAATCTTCGATACGCAGGTCTTCGGCGGTCAGGCCGGCACGCAGCAGCTTGGTCAGACCGAGGAAAGAATCGGCGTCATATTCGATATGACCGCCGTCCGCCTCGTCACGTACCACAAACTCTTCATAGCCGAGGAAGGTGAAGTGGTTGCCCACCAGCCATTCCAGGAAGCTCTTGATCTCGGCCTTTTCTTCGCCGTCGATGCTGAACTGGCTGGCGTCGATACCGGCCAGCAGGTCCTGGACCTTGGCTTTCATCGGTTCGAAATCGGCCACGGCGACGCGCACTTCGCCCAACACCTGCTCAAGCTCTTTGCTCAGCACGTTGAGTTCGGCGGCATTGGCGCAACGGTCGATTTCCAGGTACATCAGCGATTCTTGCTGGATGCCTTCGCCCTGGGTGCCTTTCGGCAGGATTTCCAGCAACTCGCCCTTGGCACCACGACGCACGCTGAGCACGGTGGTTTGCAGGGTGTGGATGCTGTAGCCGCGACGGTTCAGCTCGGTACGCACCGAGTCCACCAAAAATGGCAGGTCATGGTGCAGCACTTCAACCGCAGTATGGGTCGATTGCCAGCCATGACGTTCGTAATCGGGGTTGTACACCCGCACTTGCGGTTGGGTGTGGTCAAAGCGCTCAAGCAGGCGCCACGCAGAGAGGGTGCAACCGGCCAGGTCGGAAAGGCGACGCTGGGTCAGTTCGTCCAGAGAAATGATGCCGAAGAATTGTTCAGCGAACAGCGCCACTTGTGGCAGTGCCTGTTCACTGATGTGCTGCGCCAGTGCCGCTTGCAGTTGATGCTGGAAGTCGGCCTTGCTGGCTGCGGTGAAGAACGCCATCTGTGGTACTCCGCTTGGGCTTGTTATTGATGAAAGCGTCGCGTGTTATCCCCTTGCGGGGAGACCGTCAGCTCTGTTCGCAGGTTAACCATAGCGAATCAAAGCGACAGGTGGGTGAAGCTGCACAAGACAACGGGGTCACATACAACTTGCACAAGATGCGCACCGGGCCAGATGACGGTACGACGGGCAGGTCAGGCGCCTGGCCCATGCACATCCGTTGCGCAGCTTAACGAGTGTGGGAAGACAGCTGCTTGCGGTGCTGCGACATATTCGGTCATCGGTACGCAGGCTGGGGGTTGCAACTTGGGCAACCCGAAATTTTCGGTGAAAAAACCAGCTACTTTTACTGCACCGAGTGCCGAAAATGACTGATAGCACGCGTCAGGTCATGCACTGGGTCTGACACAGGATGCAGCACAAAATTCGCGGCAATGGCACAATTGCCCGCATTACGCCCCGCCCAGACAGGATTCCCCATGCTGCAACTGACAACCGACGCGCTGATGGTCACCCCGTGCGATGACGAAGAAGACAACATGGCCATGCTCTGCTGCCACGGCAAGAACGGCGAGATGTTCATGCTCACCCGCTACCCGGATGAAGACGAAGTGGAGCTGACCTGGGACTACGAGCCATCGACCCTGGATGGGCTGAAGGTCACCCTGGGTGACACGTCCCTGCTGGTGGAACTGGCTGCCGGTGACGCCGACGCGCTGGGGGGCAAGGATCAATTGCAGATCAGCCACGCCACCGCTGCCTCAGACATGGCCGAAGTAGAAGAAACCCTGCAGAACATCCTCAACGGCACCGGCACCTTCACCCGAATCTAAGCTGCACAAGCGATCAAATGTGGGCGCTGGCTTGCCTGCGATGCAGGCACCGCGGTTTGTCAGCGATACCGAGGTGATGCTATCGCAGGCAAGCCAGCTCCCACAGGGACCGAGCCACACCAGCAGAATTTACGTCCTACACACAAAAATCCTACAAGTTTTCCTAAAAATACCCCGCGCGCCGTTAGTCGCCACACCCCGCGATGCATTAAAGTAAGCCTCCCTAGCCCGGCGTTCTGACTCGACCCCAGGGCGCACCTCTCCAGGAACCGTCATCGATGGAACATCGTGAAGCGCTGCTCGCGCTGCGAACCTTTCTTTCTACGCAGATTCTCGGCCAGGAAAAACTCATCGATCGCCTGTTGATCGCCCTGCTCGCCGACGGCCATATGCTGGTAGAAGGCGCGCCGGGCCTGGCCAAGACCAAGGCCATCAAGGAGTTGGCCGAAGGCATCGAGGCGCAGTTCCATCGCATCCAGTTCACCCCCGACCTGCTGCCCGCCGACATCACCGGCACCGAGATCTATCGCCCGGAAACCGGCAGTTTCGTGTTCCAGCAAGGCCCGATCTTCCACAACCTGGTGCTGGCGGACGAAATCAACCGCGCGCCGGCCAAGGTGCAATCGGCCTTGCTCGAAGCCATGGCCGAGCGCCAGGTCAGCGTCGGGCGCAGCACCTACGAGCTGTCGCCGCTGTTTTTGGTGATGGCCACGCAGAACCCGATCGAGCAGGAAGGCACCTACCCGCTGCCCGAAGCCCAGCTCGACCGTTTCCTGATGCACGTGAAAATCGGCTTCCCGGACGCCGCCGTCGAACGGCGCATCCTGCAACAGGCCCGCGGCGAAGCGCTCAACGGTGAAACCAAGCCCGAGCGCCGGGTCAGCCAGCAAGCCATCTTTGCCGCCCGCAAGGAAATCCTCGGCCTGTACATGGCCGACGCGGTGGAGGAATACCTGGTGCAACTGGTCATGGCCACGCGCACCCCGGCCAAGTTCGACCCGGAGATGGCCGAATGGATCGCCTACGGCGCCAGCCCGCGCGGTTCCATCGCCCTTGACCGCTGCGCCCGCGCCCACGCCTGGCTGGCCGGGCGTGACTTTGTGAGCCCGGAAGATATCCAGGCGGTGCTGTTCGACGTGCTGCGCCATCGCATCATCCTGTCGTTCGAAGCCGAAGCCGCGGGCATTGACCAGGACCGTGTGGTGCAACGCATTCTCGACGTCGTTGCCGTCGCTTGAACCCCATGAACGCAAGCGATGGCATCCGCGTCACCCTCAGCGAATTGATCGAGATGCGCCATCGCGTGCGCGAAGTGCAGCTGTTTTCCACGCCCAGCCAGCGCAGCCCGCTGATCGGCCTGCACCACTCCAAGCTGCGCGGGCGTGGCGTCGACTTCGACCAGGTGCGCGTGTACCAGGCGGGCGACGATGTGCGCACCATCGACTGGCGCGTCACCGCACGCACCCAGGAGCCGCACACCAAGCTGTTCCATGAAGAGCGCGAGCGGCCGATCTTTATCATGGTCGAGCAAAGCTGCCGGCTGTTTTTCGGCTCCGGGCAAATGTTCAAATCGGTACTGGCCGCCCAAGCGGCGAGCCTGATCGGCTGGGCGGCGCTGGGGCATAACGACCGCGTCGGCGGGCTGGTGTTTGGCGACAACGAGCACTACGAAATCAAACCCCGCCGTAGCAAGCAAAGCCTGCTGCAACTGCTCAACCGCCTGGTGCGCGTCAACCAGAGCCTGAACACCGAAAGCCACCCCGAAGCCGATGCCCTGGGCATGGCCCTGCGCCGTGGCCGTGAAGTCTTGCGCCCCGGCAGCCTGGTGATCGTGATCTGCGACGAGCGCGCCCTGACCGAAGGCGCCGAGCAGCAACTGAGCCTGTTGTCGCGCCATTGCGACCTGCTGCTATTGCCGATCTCCGACCCGCTGGACCACGCCCTGCCCGCCGCCGGGCTGCTGCGTTTTGCGCAACGCGGCGCGCTGCTTGAACTGGATACGCTGAACTACGATTTGCGCCAGGCCTACAAAGCCCAAGCTGAGGCGCGCATCGCCCGCTGGGAATTGCTCGCGCAAAAACTGCGGGTGCTGCTGATGCCCTTGAGCACCCAAAGTGAAATGGTCGAGCAACTGCGCGAATACCTCAACCCGCAGCGTCCGGTGAAAAAGCAATGAGCAGCCTGGACCAACTGCAACCGCTGATCGCCCCGCCGGCCATCGGCTTCTGGCCGCCTGCGCCGGGCTGGTGGCTGTTGTTGCTGCTGCTCCCGCTGCTTGGCTGGGGGCTGTGGTCGCTGCGGCGCTTCCTGCCGGCGCGGCGCCCGGTGGCCCGTGCCGAACAACCGCTGGACCCGTTGCGCATTGCCGCCCTCGCGGAATTGGCGCTGATGCCCAAACCCTACGACGGCGCCCCGGCCGGCGCCTGGCTGCAACAACTCAACGGCCTGCTCAAGCGCCTGTGCCGCAACGACTACCCCTACAGCCAGAGCCACACCCTCAACGGCCGCAAATGGCTGGCGTTTCTCGACAACCGCTGCCCCGCCGCGGGCCTCACCCGTTGGATGGTGCTGGTGGAGGGCGCCTATAAACCCGAATGCAAACTCGACGACAAGGCCATCGCCGGCCTGACCCAAGCCGTCGACACCTGGATCCGCAAACATGTTTGAGTTCGCCTGGCCGTGGATCTTCGCCCTGCTGCCATTGCCCTGGCTGATGCGCCTCGTGCTGCCGGTGGCCGACAGCGGCGAGCCCGCGTTGAAAGTCAGCTACCTGGGCGACCTCGAAAGCCTGGCCCGTCGCCGCGCCCGCGTGAACCTGCCGGGCTGGCGCCAGCAAGCGCCGTTCGTGGTCCTGTGGCTGTTGCTGCTGACCGCCGCCGCCCGCCCGGAATGGCTCGGCGAACCGCTGCCGATTGCCGCCAGCGGCCGCGACCTGCTGGTAGCGGTGGACGTGTCCGGCTCCATGGATTTCCCCGACATGCACTGGCAGGACGACGACATCAGCCGCCTGAGCCTGGTCAAACACTTGCTCGGCGACTTCCTTGAGGAGCGCGAAGGCGACCGCGTCGGCCTGATCCTCTTCGGCAGCCAGGCCTACCTGCAAGCGCCGCTGACCTTCGACCGCCGCACCGTGCGCACCTGGCTGGATGAAGCGCGCATCGGCATCGCCGGCAAAAACACCGCCATCGGCGACGCCATCGGCCTGGCCCTCAAACGCTTGCGCCAGCGCCCGGCACAAAGCCGCGTACTGATTCTGGTGACCGACGGCGCCAACAACGCCGGGCAGATCGACCCGCTTACCGCCGCGCGCCTGGCCGCCGAAGAAGGCGTAAAGATCTACCCCATCGGCATTGGCGCCGACCCCGAGCAAACCGGTTCCCTGGGCATCCTTGGCGTCAACCCGAGCCTGGACCTCGACGAGCCGGCGCTCAAGGCCATCGCCCAGGCCACCGGCGGCCAGTACTTCCGTGCCCGCGACGGCGAAGAACTGCAAACCATCAAGGACACCCTCGACCAGCTCGAGCCGGTCGAACAACAACCGACCCAGGCCCGACCGGCGCAGGCGCTGTACAGCGGCCCGCTGGCCCTGGCGCTGATCCTGAGCCTGTTGCTGGTGATCCAGGAGCGCTGGCCGAACAACGCCCTGCAACGCCTGTTCAACAAACTCTCAAGCAAGGGGATTTTCCTGCAACAGCACCCCGAATGGCGCAAGCGCCTGCAACGCCTGCGTTTGCGGAGGCGGCGATGATCGACCTGTGGCCGCATTGGTTCCGCCCCTGGTGGCTGTTGCTGCTGCCGTTGCTCGGCTGGCTGCTGTGGCAACTGTGGCATCGGCAGAAACGCGCCGGGCGCTGGCAGATGATCCTGCCGCCGGCCTTCCATGCCGTGTTGCTCAGTGGTGGCAACGGCCGCGAAAGCAAATCGCCGTGGGTGGTGCTGGGCATCGCCTGGCTGTTGGCCGTGTTGGCACTGCTGGGGCCGAGCTGGCAGCGGGTTGAACAGTCCAGTCAAAAACCGTCCGACCCGTTGGTGGTGTTGCTGGAACTGACCCCGGAAATGCTCGCCACCGACAGCCCGCCCAACCGCCTGGAACAGGCGCGGCGCAAACTCTACGACTTGTTGCAGGCGCGCAGCGACGCGCAAACCGCCATCGTCGTGTATGCCGGCAGCGCCCACACGCTGGTGCCGCTGTCCGACGACCTGGCCACCAGCCGCAACCTGCTGGAAGCCCTGCGCCCGTCGATCATGCCCGAGCCCGGCCATCGTGCCGACCTGGCGGTGGAAAAAGCCCTGGACCTGCTCAAGCGTGGCGGCCTCGGCCAGGGACGCCTGCTGCTGATCGGCTCGTCGCTGTCCAAACAGGAGCGCCAGGGCATTCGCCTGCTGCTGCAAAGCGCGCAATCGCCGAGCCTGTCGATCCTCGGCATCGGCAGCCGCGAAGGCACGCCCGTGACCCAGGAAAGCGGCGAATTCCTCAAGGACGAACAGGGCGCGATCCTCGTGCCGCGCCTCGACAGCCCGACCCTCAAGGCCTTCGCCAACGAAATGGGCGGCCGCTACCGTGCCGCGCGTCTGGATGACAAGGACCTGCGCCAGCTCGGCGTGCTCGACCCGCCGCAAGCCTTGCGCGACGACGGCCAGCGCCTGCACCTCGACACCTGGGCCGACCAGGGTTACTGGCTGCTGCTGCCCTTGCTGCTGCTGGCCGCCTGTGCCGGGCGGCGCGGCTGGTTGTTCTGCCTGCCGCTGTTGCTCCTGGTCGCGCCACAACCCAGCTATGCCTTCGAGTGGCAGGACCTGTGGCTGCGCCCCGACCAGCAAGGCCAGTACCTGCTCAAGCAAAAACGCCCCGCCGAAGCCGCCGAACACTTTCAAGACCCGCAATGGCAAGGCGTGGCGCTGTACGAAGCCGGCAACTACGCCGAAGCGATCAAACGCTTTGCCGAAGGCAATGACGCCTACGCCCACTACAATCGAGGCAATGCGCTGGCCAGGTCCGGTGAACTGGAAGCCGCCATCGACGCCTACGAACAGGCTCTGGAAGCCCAGCCCGACCTGCAGCCGGCGCTGAAAAACAAAGCCCTGCTGGAAACCCTGATGCAGGAGCAAACGCAGCCGGAACCTGAAAAACCGGCAAAGAACGAAGATGACGAAACCACCCAACCCGGCCAAACTGCGCAACCGGGCGCCAGCGGGCAAAACGCCACGGGTGGCGAGCAATCGTCCCAAGGCCAGGGCGAAGCCGGCACCGGCGATACCCAGACCGGCGCCACACCCCACCCCGGTGGCAACGAAGTGCCGGGCAGCGAACTGGGGGATGAGCAAACCACCACCCCGCCGCTGCGCCCCAGCGACGCGAGCCTCGACGGTGAACACCGCCAGGCCCTGGAACAATGGTTGCGGGAGATCCCCGACAACCCTGGCGAACTGCTGCGCCGTAAATTCTGGTACGAACAGCAACAACATCAGGACAAGACTCGATGAGCCGCCGCCCCACCCTACTGCTTCTGCTCGCGTTATCGGCAGGCCACGCCCAGGCGGCGAACCTGGTCGCCAGCGTTGACCGCAGCCGCCTCAACTCCGGGGAAACGGTGGAACTGACGGTGGAATCCAGCGACGTCACCCAGTTCGGCAAACCCGACCTGTCGCCCCTGGACGCGCAGTTCGAAGTCAGCGGCACCCGCCAGCTCAACCAACTCACCACCCTCGGCGGCGACAACCACGCGACCACGCGCTGGATCATCACCCTGCTGCCCAAGGAAAACGGCACCGTGGTGATCCCGCCGCTGCAAGTGGGCGAGTACTCGACCCAACCCATCAGCCTGCAAGTGGTGGAGACCGCCAGCCAGAACACCAACGCCGAACTGGCCCCGGTGTTTGTCGAAGCCAACCTCGACCAGAGCAGCGTGTATGTGCAGGCCCAGGCCCTGCTGACGGTGCGCGTGTACCACTCGGTGTCGCTGTATGACGACAGCAGCCTCACCCCATTGCGCATTGCCGACGCCCGGGTCGAGCAACTGGGCGAGTCGCGCACCTACGAAAAAGTCATCAACAGCATCCGCCACGGCGTGATCGAGACCCGCTACGCGATCTACCCGCAACACAGCGGCGTACTGGATATTCCGGCGCAGACCTTCAGCGCCACCTTGGTCGAATCACGCCCGCCCCAGGAAAACACCCTGCAAGGCACCAAGCCCGGCAAGCTGATCCACGTCAGCTCGGCGCCGCTGCCACTGACGGTCAAGCCCAAGCCAGAGCTGTACCCCGCCGATGCACCGTGGTTGCCGGCACGGAGCCTGACCCTCGACGAAAGCTGGAACCCCGAACCTGAACATGTGCAGATCGGCGACTCGCTGACCCGCAGCCTCACGGTCAAGGCCGAAGGCCTGTCCAGCGCGCAACTGCCGTCCCTGCCCAGCAGCGAGATCAACGGCCTGCGCCGCTACCCGGACCAACCGGTGCTCGCCAACCAGACCAACGACCGTGGCCTGATCGGCAGCCGCGAAGACCGCGAAGCCTTGGTGCCCAACCGCGTCGGCCCGCTGGAACTGCCGGCGGTGGAAGTGGTGTGGTGGAACACCCACGAAGACCACCTGGAACGCACCAGCCTGCCGGCGCGCACCTTGCAGGTGGCCAATAACCCAAGCCTGGTGGTGGATACGCCCGCCACGCCCACCGTCATCACTGCGCCGGACGACAGCCGCCTGTGGTTGTGGCAACTCAGCACGCTGATCCTGGCCTGCACCACCTTGCTCGGCTTCAGCCTCTGGTGGCGTGCGCGCAGGCAGCCCGCCGTGCTACGTGCCGCACAAACCGGCCCCAGCCCGCGCACCCTGCTCGACGACCTCAAGCGCGCCACCCAGGCCAACGACCCCCAGGCCACCCGCCAGGCCCTCGACGCCTGGGCGCGGCAGCAACCGGAAACCCTGGCCGAGATGGCTGCTCGGTTTATCCCGCTGTCTGATGCGCTGGACGGTCTCAACGGCGCGCTCTACAGCGAAAGCGGCCAGTATTGGCTGGGTGAAGAACTGTGGCGCGCGGTAAAAGCCATCCCAATGGCCGAACGCGAAGCCGACCCCACCGCCGACACCACCAGCCTGCCACCGCTCTATCCCAAGTAACCGCTAAACCCTGTGGGAGCTGGCTTGCCTGCGATCGCATCACCTCGGTATCTCTGACAAACCGAGGCGCCTGCATCGCAGGCAAGCCAGCTCCCACACAAGCCAGCTCCCACAGGGGGCGATGTGTGCGCAATACAGGTAAACTCCCCTCCTTTTCATCTTCTCCAGGGAGTTTGCCTTGCGTCTGTTCCACACCTCCGACTGGCACCTTGGGCAAAACCTGCATGGCCAGGAACGCGATTACGAACACGCCTGTTTCCTCGACTGGCTGCTGGGCCAACTGAAGACCCAGCGCCCGGACGCGCTGCTGATCGCCGGTGATATCTTCGACACCGTCAACCCGCCGCTCAAGGCCCAGGAACGGCTGTATGACTTCATCATCAGCGCCCACGAACAAAACCCCAACCTCACCATCGTGATGATCGCCGGCAACCACGACTCCGGCTCGCGCATCGAATTGCCCGCGCCGTTGATGCGGCGCCTGCGCACCCATGCCCTCGGTCGCGTGTTGTGGCTGGATGACGGTCAACTGGATGCCGAGCGCCTGCTGATCCCGTTGCCGGATGCCAAGGGCAAGATCGCCGCCTGGTGCCTGGCGCTGCCGTTCCTGCGCCCGGCAGAAGTCACCGGGGCACACTTGGGTGACGATTACCTGCGTGGTATCGGCCAGGTACATGAGTGGTTAATCGCCGCTGCGAATGCCAAGCGCAAGAAGGGCCAGGCGCTGATCGCCATTAGCCACGCGCACATGGCCGGTGGTTCGGTGTCGGAGGACTCCGAGCGCAGCCTGATCATCGGCAACGCCGAGGCACTGCCGGCCAACCTGTTCGATAGAAGTGTCGGCTACGTTGCCCTCGGCCATTTGCACAAGCCGCAAAAGGTCAATGGTGAGGAACGCATTCGCTACAGCGGCTCGCCGATTCCGCTGTCGTTTTCCGAAATCGGCTACAAGCACCAGATCCTCGACGTGACCTTCCAGGGTCAAGCCCTGGTGAGCGTCGAACCGCTGCTGATCCCCCGCTCGGTCGACCTGCAACGCCTGGAAGCTGCGCCTCTGGCGGATATCCTCAAGACATTGGCCGAACTGCCCGACATCGACCTGCTCGCCGAAACCCAGCGCCACCCCTGGCTGGAAGTGCGCGTGCGCCTCGACGAGCCGCAACCGGACCTGCGCCAGCAAATCGAAACCGCCCTGCAAGGCAAGGCTGTGCGCCTGGTGCGCATCGCCGCCGAATACGCCGGCAATGGTGCGCGTGAGGAAGAAGGCGAAGCGCGCCTGATCGAACTCGACCAACTCACCCCCCAGGAACTGTTCAGCCGCGCCTGGCAGGACAGCTACGGCAGTGACGTGGATGAACAGACCTTGAAGGACTTCGCCGTGCTGCTCCACGAAGTGCAACACGCGGAGGAACAAGCATGAAAATCCTCGCCATCCGCCTGAAAAACCTGGCCTCCCTGGCCGGCCCGTTTGAAATCGACTTTACTGCCGAACCGCTGGCCAGTGCCGGCTTGTTCGCCATCACCGGGCCGACCGGCGCTGGTAAAAGCACCCTGCTCGATGCGCTGTGCCTGGCGTTGTTTGGCGCCGTGCCGCGCCTGGGCGACACCGGCCAGGCCAAGATGCCCGACGCCGACAGCGATATTTCCATCGGCGACCCACGCACCCTGCTGCGACGGGGCACCGGTGGCGGTTATGCCGAAGTGGATTTCGTCGGCGTCAACGGCCGCCGCTACCGAGCGCGCTGGGAAGCCAACCGTGCCCGCGACAAGGCCAGCGGCAAGTTGCAAAACAGCCGCCAAAGCCTGATCGACCTGGACAGCGACCAACTGCTCGCCAGCCAGAAAACCGAATACAAGACCCAGTTGGAACTGGCCCTGGGCCTGAACTTCGAACAGTTCACCCGCGCCGTATTGCTGGCCCAGAGCGAATTCAGTGCCTTCCTCAAGGCCAACGACAACGAACGCAGCGAGCTGCTGGAAAAACTCACCGACACCGCGCTGTACACCCAGCTCGGGCGCCGCGCGTTCGACAAGGCCAAGGAGGCCAGGGACGCCCACAAACAGCTGCAAGACCAGGCCACCGGCGTCGTGCCCCTGGCCGCCGAAGCGCGCGCCGAACTGGATCAGCAATTCGACGCCGCGCAACAACAACTCAAGACCCAGCAGGCCCAACTCAAGCAGTTGGAGGCGCAGCAAGCCTGGCTCAAGGAGTTGCGCGAATGGCAGGAGCGCCAACTCAGCGCGACCGAACAACTCCAGCGCGCCCAGGCCGAGTGGGACAGCCAAGGCCCGCAGCGCCAGGACCTGAGCCGCCTGGACCAGTTGGCGCCGCAACGTCATCAGTTCGCACGCCAGGCTGAACTGGCCAATCTGTTGTCGCCCCTGGCCGCGCAGATCCAGCACCATATCGAACAGCAGGCCACGCTCAATGCCCGCCAGGAACAGGCCCAGCAACAGCAGGCAACGGCGCACGCCGCCCTCGCCGACGCCCTGAAAAACCAGGGCGACGCCGTGCCTTTGTTGCGCCAGGCATTTGAAGCACAGAGCACCCTCGCCCACTTGACCAAGGACCTGGCCAAGCGCGTCGACGACAAGCTGCAACACGAAACTGCCTGCACCGAAGGCCAGACCCAACTGAACGGTTTGCTGGAACAACAGTCCCAGGTGGCCGAACGTCTGCAACGCCTGGCCGCTGGCCTTGAACGCAGCATCGCCCTCGCCCCGTTGAGCGATGCCTGGACCGTTTACCGCGAACGCCTGCAACAACTGATGCTGATCGGCAATCGCCTAAACAAGGGCCATACCGAGCTGCCACAGTTGGAACAACGCGCCACCACTGCCGCCGAACGTTTCACCCAGCAACGCGAAGCCCTGGACCTCTTGTACCAGGAAGCCGGCGCCGAACCCCATGCGGTGGCCGAACAGATCCAGCTGCTGGCCAGCCTGCTGCAAGACAATCGCAAGCAACAACGGGCCTTTGAAGACCTGACGCGCCTATGGGACAACCAGCGACAGCTGGATCAACAGTCGGCAGCCCTCACGCAAAAACTGGCCGATGCGCAGCAGCAACGCGAACAACTGAACCAAACGGGCCTGCAAACCAAGGCCGAACTGACCGTTGCCGAACAAACCCTGGCGGTGACCAGGCAATTGCTGGAACGCCAACGCCTGGCCCGCAGCGCCAGTGTCGAGGAGTTGCGCGAGCGGTTGCAGGATGACCAGCCCTGCCCGGTGTGCGGCAGCCATGAACATCCGTATCACCAGCCCGAAGCCCTGCTGCAAAGCCTCGGCCGCCATGACGACAACGAAGAGGCGGCGGCGCAGAAAGCCGTCGACACCCTCAAGGAAAAACTCAACGAGCTGCGCGGCGAAGTCGGCGGCTTGATCGCCCAGCAGAAAGAATTCCTGCAACAGCAGGAGCACCTGGCTACGCAACAGCAAGCCCTGGCGCCCAGCCTGGACGCGCACCCGTTAGCCGCTTCGTTGTTCAATCAGGAGCAGGCCAAGCGCAGCGACTGGCTGGCCCAGCAACTCGGCCAACTGACCCAAAGCATCACCCAGGATGAACACCGCCAAGGCGCCCTGCTCAACCTGCAACAAAACGCCGGGCGCTTGCAGCAACAACTGCAAGCCGCCCAGGACGCCAGCCAGCAGGCCCGGCAATTGCTGGTGGACCAGCAACGGGAGTTGTCCAGCGACCGCGAGCGCCTCGACGAAGAACTCAACGCCTTCGCCAGCCTGTTGCCCGCCGATACCCTGGACGGCTTGCGCAAGGAGCCTGCGGCCACCTTCATGCAACTGGACCAACAGGTCAGCCAGCGTCTTGAGCAACTGGGCCACCAGCGCGATGAACTGGCCGAACAACAGGAACGCCAACAGGCCATCGAGAAACAACAGACCCACCAGCAACATCGCCAGCAGCAACTGGATGGCTTGCTGGTGCAGGTCAGCGAACTGGCCACCCAGCAACAGGCTGCACAGGCAACCCTCAGCGCCCCTGCTTGGCGAACACACCAGCGCCGAACACTGGCAGCAGCAACTGGAGCTGGCCGTGACCCAGTCGCGCCAAAGCGAGGCCGATGCCAGCCAGCAATTGCAGGACACCCGCAATGGCTTGGTGCAACTGGCCGCCGACCTCAAGGCCCAACAGGAACGCCAAACCGCGCTGCAAGCCGAGCAACAGCACCTCGACACCCGCATCAGCGAATGGCGCGCCCTGCATCCCGAGTTGGACGACAGCGGCCTCAACCGCCTGCTGGCCTTCGATGAGGCGCAGGTCAGTGCGCTGCGCCAGCAGTTGCAGCACAGCGAAAAAGCCGTCGAACAAGCCCAGGTCCTGCTGCAAGAACGCGAACACCTGCTGGCCCAGCACCAGGCCTTGCACAACGGCCACCTCGACGCCGAGGCTTTGGCCGATACCCTGGCCGCGTTGAACCAGCATTTGGCCGATGGCGAGAAAGCTGTCGCCGAACTGCGCGCGCGTCAGTCCGAAGACCAGCGTCGCCAGGACGCCAACCACACCCTGGCACTCACCACCGCCAAAGCCTATGAAGAATGGCAGCGCTGGGCGCGTCTTGAAGCGTTGATCGGTTCGGCCAGCGGCGACAAGTTCCGCAAGATCGCCCATGCCTACAACCTCGACCTGCTGGTGCACCACGCCAACGTGCAACTGCGCCAACTGGTGCGCCGCTACCGCCTCAAGCGCGGCGGCAGCATGCTGGGCCTGCTGGTGCTGGACACGGAGATGGGCGATGAACTGCGCTCGGTGCATTCGCTGTCTGGCGGCGAGACCTTCCTCGTGTCGTTGGCACTGGCCTTGGGCCTGGCGTCCATGGCGTCGAGTACCTTGAAGATCGAGTCGCTGTTTATCGACGAAGGTTTCGGCAGCCTCGATCCCGAATCCCTGCAACTGGCCATGGACGCACTGGACGGCTTGCAGGCCCAGGGGCGCAAGGTGGCGGTGATCTCCCACGTGCAGGAAATGCACGAACGCATCCCGGTGCAGATCCAGGTCAAGCGCCAAGGCAACGGCTTGAGCACCCTGGAGGTCAAGTGAGCGAAGCGCTGCTGTATTCGTTCCGCCGCTGCCCCTACGCGATGCGCGCACGGCTGGCGTTGCGCTACGCCGGCGTGCCGGTGCGTATCGTCGAGGTCAGCCTCAAGGCCAAGCCGGCCGAGATGCTCGCGCTATCGCCCAAGGGCACGGTGCCGGTGCTCAGCGTTGATGGACGGGTGATTGAAGAGAGCCTGGAGATCATGCAATGGGCGCTGGCCCAGCATGATCCTGACAACTGGTTGCTGCAGGGTGATCCGGCAGTCCTGGGGTTGATCGCAGAGAACGATCAGGGCTTCAAGTATCACTTGAATCGATACAAGTACGCCGAGCGCTACCCGGAACAGTCGATGGAACATTATCGGGCCGAGGGCGAGGTGTTCTTGCAGAAATTGGAGGGGTTGCTGGCCGAGCGGGACTACCTGCTGGCCAACCACCTGACCCTGGCGGATGCTGCACTGGCGCCGTTTGTGCGCCAGTTTGCCCATGTGGATCGAGTGTGGTTTGCCGGTACATCGTATAAACGGTTGCAGGGTTGGTTACAGCGTTTTCTGGATTCGCCGCTCTTTGTCGCAGTCATGGCAAAGGCTTGAACGCAACACAATCCAAATGTGGGAATACTCCTGTGGGAGCTGGCTTGCCTGCGATGCAGACACCTCGGTGAATCAGTGGTACCGAGTTGATGCTATCGCAGGCAAGCCAGCTCCCACATTTGACCTCACCAGCTTCTGGATCAGTGTTGGGCTTTGTGATCCAGCGCGGCATAGAAATTGGCGCTCTGTTGCAGGTACTTCTGGGTGTAGGCGCTGGTGCTGGATTTTTTGCCGGTGAGTTCCACGCTGGCGGCAGCCGGCAGGGCCACGGTGGCGGAAACGGCGGAAGCAGCGATGATCGAGAAGAGATTGAAGTTCATGGCGGTAACCCTTGTGTTCGTTTGATTGAGTGGCCGGGAAGGCCTTGGAACCAAACTTACGCCCGAGGGTTGAACCTTAGAAATGCTTTGAAACAGTAGCCGATATCACTGCAATTAATAGAAAGGCTCAGGCCCCGCACTGCGGGGCCTGTGGCTTATTGACGCACCAGGAATTTCAAATCACTGGGCGCATCGATCGGCATTTTTTGCACGGTTTTACCGAGAAGGCCGGTCTTGGGGTCACGTTCGACCACCACGATTTCGTTACTTTTCTGGTTGGCGATCAGCAAGAACCTGCCGCTCGGGTCCAGGCTGAACTCACGCGGATGGTCGCCCTCTACCGAACGGCGTTGCAGTTCCTTGAGGTGCGCGGTGGCTGGGTCAATGCTGAACACCAGCATTTGGTTGGCCGTACCACGGTTGCTCACATACAGGAACTTGCCGTCGCTGGACGCGTGCAGCGCAGCGCCTGCCTTGTCGGACACCGGCTGGCCAGCGGCGAAGTCCACCAGTTGGGTCTGGCTGAGCTGACCGTCGTGGTAATCGAACACCGCAACCTGGGCGCTCATCTCGGTGGTCAGCCAGGCGTGCTTGCCATCGGCGCTGAACAGCAAATGCCGTGGGCCGCTACCCGGTGGCAATTGCACCGACGCCGGGTTGGCCGGGGTCAGTGGCAACTCGTGGTTGGCCTCGGGGGCGTAGTGGTAGGCAAACACCTTGTCCGCGCCCAGGTCCTGCACAAACACGTACTTGCCATCCGGCGACGACACCACCGAATGCACATGGTTGGACGCCTGGCGCTCCGGGTTCACGCGGCTGGCCGGGTGCCCGCTCAACTGCACCGGAGGTGACAGCTTGCCACTGGCATCCACCGGCAGGATCGCCAGGCTACCGCCCGGATCTTCCAGGACCGAATAGTTGGCGACCAACAGATAACGGCCATCGGCAGACAGGCTGGAGTGAGTCGGTTCGTTGCCCAGGCTTTGTACCTGGTTGATCAAGGTCAGTTGATGATCGCCGGGGGCAATGCTGTAGCTGCTGACACGCCCGACCGGATCTTTCTGGCCCGGACCGTTCTCATTCACTACAAACAGATGCTGCTGATCCTTGGAAACGGTCAGCCAGGACGGGTTGGCGGCCTTGGCGGCCAAGACAGGCTGGCCTTGGAACTTGCCGGTGCGGCTGTCGAACTGCAAGCGGTAGATGCCTTCGCTGGTGCCAGCGGTGTAGCTGCCCACCAACAGCTCATAGGTCTCGGCCGGCGCGGCCTGCACCGACATCGCCCCCACACTGCCTGCCATCAGCAGGGGCCAGAATTTACGCAACATCATCGGTGTCGTCCTCGTCGTCATTGTTGCCGGTGAACGCGCTCAGGCAGATCAGGCGGTGTTCGCCCGAATCGCCGACGAGGGTCCAGCTTTGCAGGGCGTCGTCAAACGTCGCGGCCTGCACCTGTTCCAGGCTGAAACTCCAGCGTTTTTCAGCACGGCCGTCCATGGCGGTGATCAGCAACTTCTGGGCATCGAGGCTGAAGTCAAACGCGTGCAGGCCATCGATTTCAAGCATGTCACTGGTGACAAGGACGGTGGTCAGGGTGTTGGCAGTCATGGCAGTCAATCATCTACGGGAAAGCGCCAATGATAGCCCAGCAACGGCGGTGGAGCGCCGCTTTCGATGGGCGGGCAGCGACAAACACGCCGAAACAGACAGCCCGACCCCACGCCGATCAAGGCATACGCCTTGATCGGCGACGCGCCGCGAAACAGTTGATAACGCATTGCCGACATCGGGGCGTGACCGGACAGGTATTTTTCCCGGCGTACGTTTTGTCCCACAAGCAAAGGAAGCGCTTGCATGCTATCGGTAAGAAACACGCCCAACACTTACACCGTCTCCCTGCCCGTGCAGTCACCGCCGCCCCCTGCAACGCCCGGCAACGAAACACTCCCCAAGCCCCACTCGCCGGCACCTCGCCCGAACCCGGCGCCCACGGGCCTCCAGCGCCAGTTGAATGCACCGCCCCAGCCAGACGCCACCGCCCTGGAAACCCGCGTGGCCGAGCATTTCGCTAGCCGTCCCAGCGTGCGTTCGGTGGTCGCCGGGCTTCTGACCGAGGCACTCAAGGCACAACACCCCAGCTTGAACATCGATGTCGCCAACACGTCCCTCGCCGTGCCAACCCAGGCCAGTACCTCGCAATATGCGCTGACACCACTGCTGGACCTGGCCCTTGAACACCTGGCATCGGGTGCCGAGCTGGATTTCTCCAATCGCTTCGGCCAGCCCTGCAAGTGGATCAACACCACCCACTACAACTTCCTCAGCGTCAAGGATGATGCGAGCCAGCCAACACTGCCGCTGGACATGCAAGCGGTCGAACTGGCCATACGCGCCCTGCGCCCCAATCTGCAGGCCGCCTTTGCCGAAGCGCTGACGGCCTATTGGGACCAGGACGCCTTTCCCCCAACACCCAACGGCGCGCGCACCAGCCAGTGGTCGTGGCTCGGCGACACCCTGCACAACACGCTGCGCATCGCCGGTCTCCAGCAACCGGGGCTGGATGACCTGCAACGCCAGACGCTCGACCAGGTCACGCGCTACCCCGATGCCACGGAGCGTACAAACGCCTTCGGCACCTCGGTAGCCAAGGTGTATGCGCTGGAGTCGAGCCTGAGCAAGGGCGATAGCCATTCCCGGGTGCTCAGCCCAGACCTGCTGATCACCCGCGAAGTCGATGGCCGCCAGATCGTGCTTCACACCTCGGCCGCCGGCGTGGTGACGCCCTACGATTCCCTCGAGGCCTTTGCCACCGCATGGCAACGCCAGCTCAGCGAACAGTTCGTGTTCGACCGGTTGGACTGGAAGCGCGTGGAACTCACCGGCCCGGTGTTTGCAACCCAGGCTGCCCTCGTTCTCAACGGGCAATTGCAAAACCTGGAGGCCATACAACTGCCCGCCAACGCCAGCGTCGAAGCGCTGGAGCAACTGTTCGCCCAAGCCAGCGCCACGGCCCCGTCATTCATCGGCGCCCTGAGCCCAGCCGCCACCACGCTTGAGTACATGGCCCGCAACATGCCGGCCTGGCTCACCCAAGCCAGCGAAGCCGAGCGCTTTGCCTACCGGCGCCACACCCTGGCACTGGCCAGCAGTGTGCAGCGCAATCACGGGCGTACGTTTCTTACGGACATACCGGACATCCGCACCTATGCCGAACAACAACTCGACGCCCGCCTGGCAGCCAAGGGCTATAAGGCCAAGGACCTGGAGGTCACCTTCAAGGTAGCGGTGGGCACCCTGGGGAGTGGCTACATCGAGCCAGTGAAGATGAGCCTGGTACAGATGGCCCTGGAAAACCTCGCCGGACTGCCCAAGGGTCAGATGGAGATTCGCCTGCGCGGCCAGCCGGTCAATGACCCCACACTGGCCCAGGACCTCAAGGACCTGATCAGTGAGGTCGATATCGGCAAGCACTACCCCGCCTTGCTGGAACAGCATTTGGCGGGTGACAGCGCGCAGTCCAGGGAGCGCCTGGCGTTGTTCGCCGAGCAGGTGCCCATCCAGCTCGCCATGCAGGCCAGCGAACTCAAACTCAAGGGCCAGGCCGGCCTGACGGCGCAAGGCGTACAGTTTGTCGAAGCGGTGACCCGCCCCGGCGCCGGCAGCCGTCAGGTCGATGGCTTGGACCTCACCGTGCGCCCGCTGGCGTTCCTGCGCAAACCCGGGGCAACGCCGGATGTGGTCGAGAACATGTTTCTGATCGAGCCGAAAAACGTCGAAAAAGGCCCGCACATCCTCTACCGCCCGCAGCTCTCGCCGCCATTGCAAGAGTTCGCCAGCCGCGCGGCCTTGCTGAGTGCGATCCAGCAACCCGGCCCGTTGCAGCAAAGCATCCTGGCCTGGTTGCCGGACGCCAAGACCCGTGCGGTGTATGGCAATGGCGGTTTTCACACGCCACACATCGCCCACTACAGTGTGTTCAACGAATTCGATGCCCCCGCCACACCGGGGCCGACCACCCTGGCCGTCGATGGCTATGACGCGGCCGCCACGCTGGCTCGCGACGTGGACCGCGGCGACCTGATGAAGCACCTGTTCAATGCCAATGCCCATAGCCTGGTCAACCTCGCCAAGGACCAATCGACGTCCGATGCCGAAAGCCGCTGGGCGTCCCACAAGGAACTCGGCTGGTTACTGTTCAATACGCTGTTGCCGGTATTGCAGGGCCCCGGCGCCATGGCCGGTTGGCTGGTGCAACTGGCCAGCGTGGAGAACGATATCCAGCAGGCCAGTGAGACCGCCAACCCCGACCCCACAGCCGCCATGGTGGATTTGCTGGTAAATGTGGGTACGTTGTTGAGCCATACCACGGCAAACGCGGTCAAGCCGCGTCCATTGGGCAGTATTCCCTTTGCCGACCGCCCAGAAGTCAACGTGCCCCTGCGTCGCGGTGGCGAAGCCAGCACCGGCCACCCCGCGACAATCCATCAGGCCGCTGTCGGCACGGCCTTGGCCGCTGTTTCAACGCCTTTCGATTTCGCCTTTTCCAGCGCCGGCGTGCTCACACCCGCGCAGCGTGCGCATATTCAAAGCTTCAGCGTGCCCACCCCTGCCGGGCATGCAACGCCCATCGCCAGCGGCCCGCTGAAAGGCCTGTATTCCATTGAGAGCACACTGCACGCACGCATCGACAACCACTGGTACCGGGTGGCGAGGGACCTGGATGGACTGTTTGTCATCGATGAGCAGGACAAGGCCCGCACAGGGCCACCGCTGAAAGCCGATACTCAAGGCCACTGGCAATTTGATACACGCCCGAAACTCAAAGGCGGCATGCCCCGTTCCGGTGCCCGCATGAAGGCCACAGTGGACAAGAATGTCGAAGTCACCAAAGCCATGCTCGCCAAGTACGCAGATGAATTGATCGCGGCGCAGCCCGTGGCCATTGCCACGGAAGTTGCCGACAGGCACCTGGTCGAGACCGAACGTTCACTGCACCAGTCCAACAAGACACTGCAAACCCTGTGGGGCCTGGCCAGCAACAGCGAGCGTGGCGCTGAATTCAACGATCGATATCAGGCAGAACTGGCCCGCAACCGGCAGCTACTGGCGTTACAACGCACCCGCTTCACCCTTTACGAACAACAGATCGACAAGCTCACCCACTTGCGCAAAAACGCAATCCAGGCGCTGACCCCCGAAACCCCTGCCATGGATTTCAACATCTTCAAGGAAAAACGTTCCGAGGCGTATCAGGAAATCGCCGAAACCCTGCGTTCGCTCAACACCGACTACCTGTACATCGGCGAAGAATTTTCCCATGCCAGTACCGGTGAGCCCCTGAACGACCTTATCGAAAGAACCCGTATCAACGCACCTGGGGCCTATACGCAGTTGATCCAAAGCCTGAGTGACCGCGTCGAAAATATCGAGCATCTCATACGCCTGTCAGACACCTATGCCCAACTGCTGGATGAATGGAAGAGTGACTCGCCCCATGGCAAAAAACAGGCCGCTGCGTTTATCAGGGCAAACGATCAACCACCGATCAATCAGGCGTTGTTTGCCCGCCTGGAACGCATGAGCACCCTGCGCGAGTTAAGCATTGACCGCAGCACCGATATCGAGTCACCGCAAGAAGCGTTCCTGATTGATCGCTTCAACCGAGCCGACCTCAATACCATCGCAACCTCCCACATCGAACTGCAAGAGCATGAGGGCTATACCGCGGAAGAACGCATTGCCGTACTTGGCAGCCTGATTGACCAATACAAGGGTGAGCTGAACAACTTCCAGGCGTTGCAGGAGATGGGTTCGAAACGGCTCAGGCCGGTCTACAGCGAGCGTTTCGCCGAGGCCCTTCGTCAGGTGATTACCCAGGCGCAGGCTGAACTGGCCGACCTTGTTCGCGAAGAGCAACACCTCTCCCCCATCGTGAAACGGCGCAAGGACCGTCCGCACAAGGCGCAGAATAAACAAGTCTTCAAGACCCGCGACAAGCAAACCCTGGTCGGTACGCTGCGTGCGGCAGCGCCAGGCCAGGACATTCAGATTATCGATGTGCTCAACCCGCAGACCGGTCTGCCGGTTACCAGCTACAGCTGGCACACCAGCGAAGGCGAGTGGGTACAGATAATCCGCAATGACCCGGTCAAGCCTGCGCCGGCTCCACTCCTAAAGCCACTGGCAAGCTACGCCAACGACGCGCGCAAGCTGATGGATGGACAGGCCGAGATCGAACGCAGCATCCAATACCAGAAAAAGAAGCTGGATGACCCAACCCGCCGGGAAAGCGTGAGCCCCAGCGACTGGAGCGACATGCTGGAAAACCAGGCCCGGAACCTGGATCGCCTCGCCCAGCAGGCTGAGGCGAGCCATCAGGACAACAGTGAAACGGCCCCGCTGCTGGCCCTGTGGCGCAACGCCGCCAACGACATGCGCCAACGCGCGATCATGCATCGCTGCGACGGCTACCTTCGCCAGCCCCCGCGTCCGGAAAACATCGAATACCTATGGACGCACGGGCGTGTCGATATCGGCCTGGTTGCCCGGGACAAGCCGCTCAAGGGCAAGGATTTTCTCACCGAGTACGCTGTGCGCGAGAAAAACGGCCCGGGCGTTCTTTGGTATGCGCACTTCCATTACCCGACACAGGACACCCCGCGCGCAGACTACAGCGCAGCCCACCTGAAGCTGCCCGAGCAACGCTACCTCACGCAAAAGGACCTGGTGACCCAGGCGGGGAAGGATGACAAGCGCATCGACAGCATCTTGCGTGCGAAAATCAAGCCACCACTGGACGAGAAGCTGTTCCTGAAACTGTGACCTGAACGACGACGGGGGAAGCCAATGGCTTCCCCCGTCATGTTTCAGCTACCCCACTCCATGGCTCAGTGGGCAAACAACGAGTTGCCCTTCTGCCCCGCCAGTTTCTCGGGCTTGATCAGGAACCGCGCCAGTGCCGGCAACAGCCACAGCGCACCGAACATGTTCCACAGCAACATGAAGGTCAGCATCAGGCCCATGTCGGCCTGGAACTTGATCGCCGAGAAGATCCAGGTGCACACGCCGATCGCCAGGCACAAGCCGGTGAACAGCACGGCTTTACCGGTGGACTTGAGTGTCTGGTAATACGCCTCTTGCAGGGGCAAACCGGCACGCAGGAAGCTTTCCAGGCGGCTGTAGATATAGATGCCGTAGTCCACGCCAATCCCCACACCCAGGGCCACCACCGGCAAGGTCGCGACCTTGACGCCGATGCCCATGAACGCCATCAACGCGTTGCCCAGTACCGACGTCAGCACCAGCGGCAGCACGATGCACAGGGTCGCCGCCCACGAGCGGAAGGTGATCATGCACATGGTTGCGACGCACAGGTACACCAGGATCAGGATGGTCAGTTCCGACTCCTTGATCACCTCGTTGGTCGCCGCTTCAATCCCGGCATTACCAGCGGCAAGGATGAATTCCAGGCCATCCTTGTTGTTCTCCTTGGCAAATTCCTGCACCGCATGCACCGCGCGGTCGAGGGTTTCGGCCTTGTGGTCGTTGAGGAACACCAGCACCGGCGCCAGGGAGCAATTGTTGTTGTACAGGCCATCGGCACGGGAGATCGAGCTGTTCAATACATCGGGGTTGCGCGACAGGGTTTCCCATTTCAGGTTGCCCTCGTTCATGCCCTTGATCATCTGCTTGGACACGGTCACCAACGAGATCGCCGACTGCACGCCCTCGGTGTTCTGCATCTTCCACATCAACTGGTCGATGGGCGCCATGGCTTCATAACGCGAACAGCCTTCGGCAGCGGTCTTGACCATCACCACCAACACATCGGAACTGGTGGAGTAGTTGCTGATGATGAAGTTGTTGTCTTTGTTGTAGCGCGAATCGGGGCGCAGTTCCGGCGCGCCCTGATCGAGGTCGCCGATCTTCAGGTTCTGGCTGTACCAGAGGCCGCCGCCAAAGGCGACCAGGGCCAGGGCGATGGAGATCGGGGCGACTTTCGGGCTGGCAAAATTCGACAGCAGGCGCCAGAACGAGTGTTCGCGGTTCGCGTCTTTCTTGCTCTTGGCGATGGCGCGCTTGCTGATGCCGACGTAGGAAATCGCCACCGGCAGCAGGATCAGGTTGGTGAACACGATCACGGCCACACCGATGGACGCACCGATGGCCAGTTCGCGGATCACGCCGATATCGATGATCAGCAGGGTAATAAAGCCCACCGCATCCGCCAGAATCGCGATCATCCCCGGCAGGAACAACTGGCGGAACGTGCGTCGCGCCGCCGTCAGCGCGTTGTCGGCCTCACTGGATTGCAGGGCGATCCCGTTGATCTTCTGCACGCCGTGGGAAATACCGATGGCAAAGATCAGGAACGGCACCAGCATCGAATACGGATCGAGGCCGAAACCGAAAAAGTGCATCAGGCCCAATTGCCAGATCACCGCCACCAACGTGGTGCTCAGTACGGCGATAGTGCTGCGCAGGCAGTTGGTGAACCACAGCAGCAGGATCAGGGTAATGACAAACGCGATGCCGAAGAACATCACCACCATCACCAGGCCATCGATCAGGTCACCGACCTTCTTGGCGAAACCGACGATGTGGATCTTGACGTTGGGGTTCTGCGCCTCGAACTTGTCGCGGATCTTGTCTTCGAGTTCATGGGAGAACTTGCGATAGTCCAGGGCCAGCAACTTGCCCTGGTCCTGCGGGTCCGGGTAGGCCTCCAACAACGGGATATCGACGATGCTCGACTTGAAATCGTTGGACACCAGGCGCCCGACCTGGCCGGACTTGAGCACGTTGTTACGCAGCTGATCGAGGCTTTCCGGCGAGCCGTTGTAGCTCTGCGGGATCACCTCACCGCCGGCAAAGCCCTCTTCGGTCACTTCGGTCCAGCGCACGCTGGGGCTCCACAGCGACTTGAGGCCCGAACGATCGACGCCGGAGATGTAGAACACCTCGTCGTTGATCTGCCGCAGGGTCTCCATGTATTCCTTCGTAAAGATGTCACCGTCCTTCGCTTCTACCGAGATGCGCACCGTGTTGCCCAGGTTCGCCAGGTCGTTGCGGTGCTCCATCATCTTCTCGATGAAGGGGTGCTTGAGGGGGATCATCTTTTCAAAGCTGGTGGACGGGCGAATCAACGTCGCCTGCCAGAACAGGAAAATGCTCACCAACAGGCAGATCACGATCACTGCCGGGCGGTTGTTGAAGATCAGGCGCTCAAGAAAGGTCGCTTTATCGTTGTGATGACTGCTCATTGAATCCCCGCCTTCTTATTATTTTGAGAGCTCTGCGCCGGCAACGGTGGAGACACGCACACAACCCTGCCCCGCGAGGATCAAATTGCCGTTGCCTGCCGCCGTCACGGCCGACAGTGAAATCCGGTCCGGGCGGTTGAAGACGCTGAAAGTTACCCCGTCGTCATGGCTGACCACCACGCTGCCGCCATTGCCGACGACCACGATGGCGCCGTCGTCCAGCAACGTCGCGCCGGACAAGCCGAACTCCAGCGCACCCCGCGCCGCCTTGAGCTCGACTTGCTCCCAGGTCGTGCCGAAATCCGTGGAACGGTACAGGTTGCCGCGCAAGCCATAGGCCAACAGGGTTTGCGGCTGCGCCGTGCTGATCACGCCAAACAGCGAGCCCTCGTAAGGGCCTTCGAGTTTTTCCCAGGTCTGGCCGTCATCGCTGGAGCGGAACATGCTGCCCTGCTCGCCGACGATAAACAGGCCGGCGTCCTTGATAAAGGAGATGGCGTTGAGGTGGAACTGGTCTTCGTTGTCGAGGCGGTCGCTGACATCGGCCCAGGTTTTGCCGCCGTCGGTGGTTTCGATCAGCGCACCGTACGCGCCGACGGCCAGGCCGTGGTTGGCGTTGTTGAACCAGATGTCGAGCAGCGGCGATTCGCGCTTGAGGTCTTGATACTGCTGGGTCCAGGTGGCGCCGCCGTCGGTGCTGGCAAGGATTTGCGCATCATGACCGACGGCCCAGCCTTGTTTGTCATCGACGAAAAACACCGCCGTGAGCAACTGTCGGGTGGGGACTTTGGCTTGCGTCCAGGTCGCGCCCTGGTCATCGGAATAGAGGATATGCCCACGATCACCGACCGCCACCAGGCGCTTGCCGGCGTGCACCACGTCGATCATCAGGCCTTTGGCGGCCTTGGGCGATTCAATTGCAAACACCGCCGCGGCGGGGGTATCGCCAGCGGCCTGGGCGGCGGTCGGCAACGCGACGGCCCCAAACAGCGAGAGCGCTGTGGCCAGCAACGCAACCCTGCGTGCGGCGCGTGGGCGGCAAACAACCCAACCCATGACAGGCTCACTCATAGACCTTCTCCCATTTATTATTGTTAGGTCATCTCGCCTTCCCGGGCTCTGAAACCTGCAATCTAGAGCGCCTGGAGGAAGCAGGGGCCATCCTATCGGGCTTTCGAATCGTCTGACAATCGGCGCTACGTTATCTTTTGTTAACTGGCGGCATTTGGCCACGGGCTGAATATAGCTGCATTCGCCAGAGTGATTACCTGCGCCTCTATGAATTTTTATTCTATCTATTGAAATTAGGGAATTTTTATTCCATTAATAGCGCCTCTGACAACAATAATGCAAAGGACCACGGCTATGCGTGAACTCGGAATCGGCTTGATCGGCACAGGCTTCATGGGCCGCGCCCATGCCTTGGCGTTCAATAACGCCCGTGCGGTATTTGAACTGCCGGTACACCTCAAGCTGGCCGCCCTGGCCGACGCCGATACCGAACGCGCACAGCGCTGCGCCAAGGATTGGGGTTTTGCCCAGGCCCACGGCGACTGGCAAGCGCTAATCAACGACCCCAATGTCGATGTCGTGGCCATCACCACTCCCAACCACTTGCACTACCCCATGGCCATGGCCGCCATCGCGGCCGGCAAGGCGGTGTACTGCGAAAAACCCCTGGCCGTCAGCCTCGAACAGGCAGACGCCATGCGCCGTGCGGCCAGTGCCGCCGGTGTGGTGACGCGCGTGGGCTACAACTACCAGCACAACCCGATGATCGCGCTGGCCAAGCAGATGATTGCCCGGGGCGACCTCGGCGAGATCATCAGCTTCCAGGGCGAGTTCAGCGAAGATTTCATGGCCGATCCGGCTTCCCCTTGGTCGTGGCGCTGCGAAGTGGAGCATGCCGGGGGCGCCCTCGCGGACTTGGGCAGCCACTTGCTGTCGATGGCGCGCTATCTGGTCGGCGATGTGACCAGCGTGTGCGCCGACACCCAGACCGTGCATGCCCAGCGCCCTGCCGTCAAAGGCAGCAGCGAGCACAAAGCCATTGCCGTGGATGACCAGGTGCACGCACTGCTGCGCTTCGCCAACGGCGCGCGCGGCACGGTCAGCAGCAGTTGGCTCAAGCACGGTTACAAGAACCACCTGAGTTTCGAGATCAGCGGGACCAAAGGTACGCTGGCCTTCGATCAGGAGCGGTTGAATGAACTGCAACTGTGCCGCGTTGGCCAGGACGGGTTCCAGCGCTTGTTGGCCGGCCCTGCCCTGCCCGGCTATGCGGCATTCAGCCCGGCGGCGGGCCATCAGTTGGGTTACAACGAGTTGAAGACGTTGGAAGTGCAGGAGCTGATCATGGCCGTGGCTGGCCAGGGGTCGGATGGCACCGACTTTGAAGCGGCGTGGGCGGTCGAGCAATTGGCAACAGCGATTCGCATTGCCGCCAGCGAAGAACGCTGGGTCAAAGTAAGCACCGTTTAAAACCCACCGCTGATCCCCTGTGGGAGCTGGCTTGCCCGCTCCCACATTTGGATCAGCAGCGCCTGAGCGTCAGCGCAACGCCCGGCGCAGCACTTTGCCCACGGTAGTCTTGGGTAATTCCGTCGTCCGAAACTCCACATACCGGGGCACCTTGTACCCCGTCAGATACTCCCGGCAGTGCGCAAGAATCTGCTCCTGCGTCAGGTTCGGGTCCTTGCGCACCACGATGATCTTCACCTTCTCGCCCGTCACCGGGTCTTCCACGCCGATGGCCGCCACTTCACTGACGCCGGGGTGCAGTGCCACCACATCTTCGATTTCATTGGGGTACACGTTGAAGCCCGAGACCAGGATCATGTCTTTCTTGCGGTCCACCAGGCGGATAAACCCGCGCGCGTCCATCACCCCGATATCACCCGTCGACAGCCACCCCTCGCCATCCAGCACCTCGGCGGTTGCATCCGGGCGTTTCCAGTAGCCCTGCATCACCTGCGGGCCGCGCACTTGCAGTTCGCCCTGCTCGCCAATCTCGGCCAACTCGCCGTCTTCACGCACAAAGCGCACCCAGGTGGACGGCAACGGCACGCCAATGCTGCCGGTAAACTCCATCTCACGCATGCGCGCGATATTGATCGGGCTGATGCTCACCACCGGCGAACACTCGGTCAGGCCGTAACCCTCGATGATCGGCAGCCCGGTGACTTCCTGCCAGCGCTTGGCCACCGCCGTGTGCGTCGCCATGCCGCCGGCGATCACCATGCGCAGGTCGGAAAAGTCCCGCGCGCAGAACTCCTTGTTCTCCAGCAAGCCATTAAACAAGGTGTTGACCCCGGCGATGCCGTTGAAGCGCTCCTTGCGCAGGATCATCTGCACCCGCTTCACATCCCGAGGGTTGGCGATCAGGATGTTGCGCCCGCCCAGGCACATGAACATCAGGCAGTTCACCGTCAGGGAAAAGATGTGGTACAGCGGCAACAAGGTGACGTTGGTTTCCTGCTTGTCCTGGTCCAGTTGGTCGCCGACCCAGGCCTTGGCTTGCAGCAGGTTGGCGATGATATTGCGATGGCTGAGCATCACGCCCTTGGCGTCGCCGGTGGTACCGCCGGTGTATTGCAGGAACGCCAGGTCATCGAGCTGCATGGCCACCGGGAAGTGGTTCAGGCCACGCCCTTGCTTGAGCGCCTGGTTGAACCGCAACGCACCCGGCAGCTTGAATGCAGGCACCTGCTTTTGCACGGTGCGCAGGATGAAGTTCATCGCCGCGCCCTTGAAGGTGCCCAGCAGGTCGCCGATGGCCGCGATCACCACGCGCTTGACGCTGCTGCCGGCGATGACTTTTTCCAGGGTGTGGGCGAAGTTCTCGAAGATCACCACGGTTTCGGCTTCGCTGTCCTTGAGCAAGTGCTTGAGTTCATGGGAGGTGTACAGCGGGTTGACGTTGACCACCACCGCACCGGCCAGGATCGTGCCCAACAGGCAGATCGGGTACTGCAAGCAATTGGGCATCATCAGCGCCACGCGGTCGCCCTTTTTCACCCCCTGGCCCTGTAGCCACGCGGCAAACGCGAAGCCCTGGACTTCCCAGTCGGCGTAGGTCATTTCCGTGCCGATGCTGACGTAGGCCACACGCTCGCGGAATTTTTCCAGGTGCTCCAGGAACACTTCCCGCAACGACGGGTAAGCCTCAATCCCCGCGTCGATGTCCGCCGGCACGCCGGGCAGGTAAGCGTCCAACCAGATCCGTTCGGCTTGTTCCAGGCTCACAGTGCTCATGGCAGTTTCCTTATTGTTGTTTTGGATAGCGCTACTTTTCGACGATGGCGGTAATGCCCAGCCCGCCCGCCGCACAGATCGAAATCAGGCCACGGCCGCCGCCGTTTTCATGAATGGTCTTGGCCAGCGTCGCCAGTTGCCGGCCACCGGTGGCGGCGAAAGGATGGCCGCAGCCCAGGGAGCCGCCATTCACGTTCATTTTGGCGCGGTCGATGGCGCCCAGCGGCGCGTCCAGGCCCAGGCGTTCACGGCAGTAATCGGCGTCTTCCCAAGCCTTGAGGGTGCACAGGACCTGGGCGGCAAAGGCTTCATGGATCTCGAAGAAATCAAAGTCGGCAAAGCTCAGGCCTTCGCGCTTGAGCATGCGCGGCACGGCGTAGGCCGGGGCCATCAGCAGGCCTTCAGTGCCATCGACAAAATTCACCGCCGCCGTCTCGCCGGTGCGCAGGTAGGCCAGCACCGGCCAGCCATTGGCCGCAGCCCATTCTTCACTGGCCAGCAACACTACCGAGGCGCCATCGGTCAGCGGTGTCGAGTTGCCAGCGGTGAGGCTGCCGTTGTCACGGTCATAGGCCGGCGCCAGGCTGGCGAGCTTGGCCAGGCTGGTGTCGGCGCGCAGGTTGTTGTCCCGGGCCAGGCCGTGATGGGGGCTGATCAGGTCGTCGAAGAAGCCGCGTTTGTAGGCCGCGTCCAGGCGCTGGTGACTGGTCAACGTCAGCTCATCCTGGGCCAGGCGCTTGATCTGCCAGCGCTTGGCCATTTCCTCGCAGTGCTCGCCCATGGACAAGCCGGTGCGCGGCTCGCCATTGCGCGGCAGCAGCGGCTTGAAAAACATCGACGGACGCACCTTGAGCAAGGCCTGCACCTTGCCACCCAGGCCTTTGGCGCGGTTGGCCGCGAGCAAGGTGTGACGCAGGGATTCGTTGATGCCGATGGGCGCGTCGGAGGTAGTATCGGCACCTCCAGCGATGCCCACGTCGATCTGGCCGAGGGCGATTTTATTGGCCACCAGCAACGCCGCCTCCAGGCCGGTGCCGCAGGCTTGCTGCACATCGTATGCGGGCGTGTCCGGTGACAAGGTGGTGGACAGCAGCGACTCACGGGCCAGGTTGAAATCCCGCGAGTGCTTGATCACCGCCCCGGCGGCAAACTCACCCAGGCGCTGGCCGTGCAGGTTGTAGCGGTCCACCAGGCCTTGCAGCGCCGCCACCAGCAAGTCCTGGTTGCTGTCGTGGGCGTACACCGTGTTGGAGCGGGCAAACGGGATGCGGTTGCCACCGATAATCGCCACGCGGCGAGTCGGGGCCGGGTTGAAGCTGTAGTCAGTCATCGACGGTTCTCATTCCAGACAAATAGCCCACGCATATGCGGTTTATCACCGGCGAAATTGCGCACTTCAAACTCGCGGCGCGGGCCGTTTACGGGGTGGTTCCACAGCGCGACCTGGCCGGGCAGGAAGATCGGCAGTTTGAAGTCGCAATGGGCCTCGGCCTGCGCCAGTCCACCGGGCGGTTGCTGGGCGGCAAGCGCGCGGCCCAGGGTCCACATGCCGTGGGCGATGGCGCGGCGAAAGCCAAAGAGTTTGGCGCCGATCAGCGAGGTGTGGATCGGGTTGAAGTCCCCCGATACCCGGGCAAAGCGCCGCCCCAGATCGGCCGGCAACACCCAGCGCTGGGTGCGCAACAGGCCTTCTTCCTGCAACGCCAACGCGTCATTCCAGGGTTCGCCGACGGGATCCTTGACGTCCCGGCGCAGGTACAGGCTGTCGCTTTCCCACACCAGAGTGCCGGCGCTGTAGGCACGGGTAGCGATACTCAACGCCTGCCCCTTGGCATGGGCGACCCAGCGCTCGCAATACACCTCCAGGCGCAGCGCCTGGCCCTCCTGCAAACGCTGATGCTGGCGAATGCGATTGGCCAGATGCACCATGCCGCTGGCCGGATAAGGAAAGCTCGGCCGCGTCAGCAACATCAAGTGCAGCGGGAACGCCAGCACATGGGGATAGGACAATGGCACGCCCTGCTCCGGGCGAAACCCGCAGGCACGGCCATAGGCGGCAATATCGGTGGCCTGCAACGCTACGGCCGAACGCACCAGGCGTTCAGTCGGCAATACCGGTGCACCATCCAGCTTTGGTTTGCGCAGGGCACGCACGCCGTCGCGCAACAGCTGGGTGCGCGACGGGGGTGGATCGATAATCTGCGTCACGTAGTCCATGGCTCAAGCTCCCAGCAGACTTTGTCCGCACACCCGTACGACTTGTCCGTTGACCCCGCCGGAAGCCGGGTGCGCCAGCCAGGCGATCGTCTCGGCCACGTCAATCGGCTGCCCGCCCTGGGACAGCGAATTCATGCGCCGCCCCGCTTCGCGGATCATCAACGGAATCTTCGCGGTCATCTGGGTTTCGATAAACCCCGGCGCCACCGCATTGACCGTGACCTGCTGCGCCGCCGCGCGCGGCGCGAGGCCTTGCACCAGGCCAATCACCCCGGCCTTGGAGGTGGCGTAGTTGCTTTGCCCGAGGTTGCCGGCGATGCCGGAGATCGACGACACGCACACAATGCGCCCACCGGGGTTGAGGCCCTGGCTGTCCAGCAACGCCTCGCTCAGGTGCAGGGGCGCGTCCAGGTTGACCGCCAACACACTGCGCCACGCGGCCTCGGTCATCTTGGCGATGGTCTTGTCACGGGTGATCCCGGCGTTATGCACCACCACGTCAAATGCGCCGTATTGACTGACATGGGCGTGCAACAGCGCAGCGGCGTCGGCGGCGGTGATGTCCAACGGCAATGCCGAACCGCCCACACTGGCCGCCGCTTGTTGCAGCGAGTCCTGGGCCTGGGGCACATCCACACACACCACGTGGGCACCGTCGCGGGCCAGCACCTGGGCAATCGCCAGGCCGATGCCACGGGACGCACCGGTGACCAGCGCGCGGCGACCGGCGAAAGGCTTGTCCCAGTTGACCGTCACGTGACCGTCCACGGGGTTTTCCACGCGCACCACCTGCCCCGAAACGTAGGCCGAGCGGCGCGACAGAAAGAAGCGCAGGCTGCTGTCCAGCGCATCTTCGGCCCCCGGCGCCACGTAGAGCAATTGCACGGTGATCGCACGGCGCAGCTCCTTGGCCAGGGAGCGCACCAAACCTTCGAGGGCGCGCTGGGCGATGGCCTGGGGCAAGTCCGCGCAGTGTTCCGGCGCGGTGCCGAGCACCACCACACGGCCGTGCTGGCTGAGACGCTTGCCGTTGGCATGGAAGAATTCATACAGCTCATCCAACTGTTGCAGGCCGCTCACGCCGCTGGCGTCGAACACCGCACCCTGCACCTTGCCGGTGGACGGTGCCTTGAGCGTGGCCGCAGCAGCGGTGACCGTATCGGTGGCGCTGAAGAGCTGTTGCACCTGCGCAGCCAGGCGCCCTGCCCCGGCGACGATCACCGGGTTGGCCAAGCCCTGCTGGCCGCTGCGATGGCGTTGCAATGGCAGCGGTTGCGGCAAGCCGATGGCCTGGGCGAGGCGGCGGCCCCAAGGGGAATTGACGAACGTTAGATAGCTGTCACTCATAGATAAACCCACTCACAACACTGTCTTGACCTGTAAACCCGATCCCTGTGGGAGCTGGCTTGCCTGCGATAGCGGTGTATCAGGTACACCGTCATCGCGGGCAAGCCCGGCTCCCACATCGACCGTGTTACGGCTAGTTGACCGAGGCGTTTTCGCCCTGGCTGCTACGGCGCTTGGCCACCGGCTCCAGCGCCTGCTTGCGCTGCTGCAACGCCTCCAGCAAACCAAAGTCCTGCGGGAAGTCGTCCACCTGGATGGCGTGATCGGCGTATTCCACATAGCGCGCGAGCAAGGCGTCTTCGTCATCGCTGATCAGGTCCAGCGCGCGCGCCTTGACCCGCCACGCGGTGAAGGCCGTGGCCGAGATCGGCAGCGGTTCGAGCAGGCCTTGCTTGATCGCAGGCTTGAGGCGCGCGTCGATCAACTCCACCTGTGGCAACAAGCGGAAGCCCAGTTCGCCGTAGGCCAACTTGTCGATTTCCGGACGAGGAATGTAGGAATTGGCCAGCAAACGGTCACGGGTTTCGCCGGGGGTTTGCACCACATCCGCCACCTGCGCCAACAGGCGATCCGACGGTTTGCGCAGGGGAATGCCCCACGGAAAACTCAAGCCACGCACCACCGCCGCAGCGGCTTTGGATGGGTAATTGTCGAGCACTTCGGCGAGGGCTTCATGGGCGCGCAGCAACGCATCCTGCGCCGCCCAATGCACCAGCGGCAGGTCCGCCTGGGGCCGGCCGTCGTCCTCAAAACGCTTGAGCACGCAGGACAGGATGTACAGCTGCGACAGAATATCTCCCAAACGCCCGGTGATACTTTCCTTGCGCTTGAGGGCACCGCCCAGCACGCCCATGGACACGTCCGAGATCAACGCCAACACCACTGACAGACGATTGGCCTGGCGGTAGTAGGACGCCAGCGCCGGATCGGTCTTGGCCGGCACGGCAATCAGCCGCCCACCCGTCAGCGCATGCACCGCCGCGCGTACGGTATTGGCCAGCACAAAACTCACATGGCCGAACATGGCGCTGTCAAAGTCTTCCAGGGACTGGCGCCGGTCCGGGTTGCGCGCCGCTTCCATCTCGCGGAACACGTAGGGATGGCAACGGATCAGGCCCTGGCCAAAGATGATCAGGCAGCGGGTCATGATATTGGCGCCTTCCACCGTGATGGCGATGGGGCTTTGCTGATAGGCACGGGCGAGGAAGTTGTTCGGCCCCATGCAGATGCCCTTGCCGGCGACGATGTCCATGCCGTCGTTGACGATGATCCGCGCGCGCTCGGTGACGTGGTACTTGGCAATGGCGGAGATCACCGAAGGTTTTTCACCGGCATCCAGGGACGCCACCGAGACTTTGCGCACCGCATCGCACGCATACAAATGCCCGGCCATGCGTGCCAGTGGCGCCTGCACGCCTTCGAACTTGCCAATGGGCAGGCCGAACTGCTTGCGCATCGCCGCATACGCGGTGGTGCCGCGCACGGCGACCTTGCCCAGGCCGACGTTGGCCGACGGCAGGGAAATCGCCCGTCCGGCTGCCAGGCATTCCATCAGCATGCGCCAGCCGTTGCCGACTTGCTCGCGGCCGCCGATCACCCACTCCAGTGGGATAAACACGTCCTTGCCGGTGGTCGGGCCGTTCTGGAACACCGCATTCAACGGCCAGTGCCGGCGGCCGCTGTTGACCCCGGGGTGATCCGTGGGAATCAACGCGCAGGTGATCCCCAGCGAACCGGCCGGGCCGAGCAAACCGTCGGGGTCTTCGGCGCGGAACGCGAGGCCGAGCACGGTGGCAATCGGGCCGAGGGTGATGTAGCGCTTGTCCCAGGTCACACGAAAACCCAGCACTTCCTCGCCTTCATGACTGCCTTTGCAGACGATGCCCAGGTCGGGGATCGCCCCGGCGTCGGAGCCGGCATAGGGGCTGGTCAGGGCGAAACACGGGATGTCCTCGCCCCGCGCCAGGCGTGGCAGGTAGTAGTTGCGCTGGGCGTCGGTGCCGTAATGCAGCAGCAACTCGGCCGGGCCCAGGGAGTTGGGTACCATCACCGAAATCGCCGCCGCCGAGCAGCGCGTCGACAACTTCATCACCACCTGCGAATGGGCGTAGTGGGAGAAGCCTTTGCCGCCGTACTGCTTGGGAATGATCATGCCGAGAAAGCCGGCGTCCTTGGTGTACTGCCAGCCTTCGGGGGACATGTCCTGCCACACCTGGGTGGTTTCCCAGTCGTTGGCGATGTCGCACAGGGTTTCCACTTCGTTATCGAGGAAGGCCTGTTCTTCCGCGCTGAGGCTGGCGGGGGCGGCTTGCAGCAGGCGCTGCCAGTCGGGTTTGCCGCTGAACAGCTCGGCGTCCCACCACACGGTGCCGGACTCGATTGCGGCGCGTTCGGTGTCGGACATGGCCGGCATGATGGTGCGAAACAGGGCCAGGGCCTTGCTGGACAAGAGCGTGCGACGCAGGGGTTTGATCGCCATCAGCAACGCCGGCGCCAGCACCAGCAACGCTGCGACCGTGACACCCAAGCCCTCGACCCCATTGATCAGGTAACCCACCGCCAGCCAGACCAGGCCAGCGCCCAGCCACAAGGTGGCCGCCGCTTGTCGATACGCCAGGGCAATCGCTGCTGCGACACCCGCCAATAACCAGATAACCATGGGGATACCTCTACTCGATTCAGGGTACGGCCTCGGTGCGACAGCCCGGAAAAGCTGCGGCGTAAGGCCACACTACAAACTCGCAAAGCATTTTTCAAATTTTGTTTTGAAATTTTTATTTAATGCTTGGGCGAAAAAAAACAGCGGCTGAACGGGTCAGCCGGATCAATCAACACACAACAAAGGAATGAGGATGAACCACGGGATAACGGCAGCAAGATGCGCTTGATGCCCTCTTCCATCATCCTCGATCAATCATCAGAACGCGTAGGTGGCCGACACACTGACCACATCGCCCGACGACTCGGCTTTGCCGTCGAGGCTCGCGCCCCCTAGGCGGTCGACGTTCTTGGTCTTCAACTTGACCTCCTGCACGAACTGGTGAGAGTACGCCACGTCAAGGCTCAAGCCCTTGATCGCTTTGACCTCGTACCCCGCGCCCAATGAAAGGAATGTACGGTCGCCGTCTGGAATCCGTGGGTCACGGGTCGAATTACGGGTTGGCGTCTGGTCAAGGGCCACACCCGCGCGCAGGGTCAGCTCATCCGTGGCGCGGAAGTCGCCACCCACGGAGTACATCCAGGTGTCTTTGTAGTTGTAGGGAATGGAGACAATGGTGATATCGCCGGATTTGAGCGTCAGGTCCTTGAACGACGACCATTGAGTCCAGGCCACACTGGCGCCCAACGTGAAACGGTCGTTGAACTGGTGGACCCAGTCAAAGGCCGCCGTGGCAGGAATGTCCAGTTGGGTGCTGGCATGCGCGCCATCCGGGAACAGCTTCAGCCCAGGGTAAGCCTCTTCGACCAGCGTGCCACTGCCACCAAACGGGCTGGGTTGGGTCATCAGGTTGTAGGAAAACTGATCGGCGTAGATATTGTATTTGCCGGTCATTTTGTTCTTGATCTTGGCGTGATAGTTCAGGCCCAGGGTGTCTTGCGGGGTCGGTTTCCAGACGATGCCGGTGAACCAGCCCGCCGAGATGTTATCGACCTTGACCCGCATCAGCGCGCCACCTACCCCTGCCGGGAAATCGATGCCGCCCAACAACTCGGACTGGGAGTTGGAGGCCGCCGCCAGCAAGTCGATATTCTGGCTGACGAAGCCTTTGCTGTGCTGGACGATGACACCCACCACCAATCGAGAACTGGTCGTTCACCTTGAACGAAAGAGAACCGGTCAGGCCGACGGTTTCAATCTTGGTGTCTACCGCAAAATCCCGCAGTTTGGAGTCCGAATCCCACGTTGAGCGCATGCCTTGCGGAACCACCTGGCTCAGGCCGAACGCAAAGCGGTCACCCAGGGGCATCACCATGAAACCGGTGGGCAACCAGGCGGTGAACCCGCCTTCGCCGCCATCGTTATTGTTCACCGTGGCCTCTGAGCCCGGGAACCCTTCGTCAGTGACCGGCGTGTTGGTCACGGGGTTGCCGAGATAGTTGTTGGCCTCCCCTTTGTACTTGATCTTGATTCGCGCGTAATCGACGGTGAATTGCGCAACGTTGTGCTCAACAAATGCCATGGCCGCCGGGTTGTTGTAGGCGGAACTGGGATCGTTCTTGAACAGCGAACCACCACCAAACGCACGTCCCCAGCCCTGCGCACCATAGGTCGGTGTGGAGAAGCCACCGGCTTGCACCGGCGCGGCAACCATCACCCCTCCCATCAGCGCCAACCCCAGCAATACCTGTACCTGTTGTTTTTTATTATTCATGCGGCACTCCTTATTGTTATCTCACTGAACCGACCCCAGCCGGTTCGTCATGCTGCTTGGTTCGCCTGGTCAAAGGCGGTACTTCGAATAGCGGCGCCAGGATCAACCTCAAGGGTTGATCGTCAGCACCGGCGAAGGCTTGAAGGTCAACGCGGTGATCTTGCAAGTGGCATTCATCGTGTATGGGCTAGCCAGATTGAAGGCGCTGCTGGCAGCGCTCCATTGCAGGCTCAAGGTGCTTGGCGTCGCACAACTGTCGTAGGCCGCCTTCTCACTGAAACCGGCAAGCGTTGCCGTATTCGCGCTGGTGGGCAGCAACGTCCAGGGCAAGTTGAGCGGTGCCGAATAGGTACACAGCAAATTGGTACCGCTGACGGGGGTAAAGGTGGCGCCGGTAATGGTTGCGTGGCTGCCATCGGCGGCGACCTGGCCGGTCAGGGTGAGGTTGCAGGGAACCGGGGTCCACGCGAGCATCTTGACCGCTGTGGAAATCGAACCCGTGGTGGTAAATGCAGTTCCCGCTTGTGCAAACGTGGCCGCTGTTGCCATCGATGAGGTGAACACCACACCCAGCAGCAGTGCGGCCAAGGAAATTCGTGAGCTGACGCTTTGCATTGTCTTGGTCCTCAGACATTTTATTTTTCAGCCGGCTCCGCCAGCGTCTAGTCGTTAACGTGGTGCATTGATCAGGGAATGATGGACGTAGCGGGTATGGCGACGTTCAACGACGCCACTGCGCAACTACCCGGCAGGTACATGTTGAGTGCCGATACGTTCACAACACCGGGTCCATTTACCAGCCCTACCGAAATAGTGGCGGGACCGCAGTTAGAGGCAGGAATAATTGGAAGAAGCGCTGTAATCACGAAGCCGACATTGCTCAGTTCGCCAGTCGTCAACGTGGTCGGCGTTAACTTCCAGGTTGCACCGTTGTTCATCTGAATTCTTTGGCACAGCGGCTCAGTGCCCGAAAACCTGACGTACTGGATGTCGGCCGCTGAACCATCCAGCCGCACACCACCGGTCAGCTGAATACGGCAAGTGACGGACGCACCAAAAGAGGACGGCGTCTTCAACGTAATCGTGCCGGTTGGACTGGTGGTGAACTGCAAACCCGGGCTGCTGAACGTCGCGGCACTGGCGCCCAAAGGCACACTCACCCACAACGCAAACAATCCTGCTCCTGCGAAGGCATGTAGTCTTTTCATCATCTTCCCTACCTGTCCGGTCAACCCAATCACCTATAAACAGGTGCCCCGCGAGAGGCACCTGCGTTGTTACGGGTGATCAGCCCTTGTTACGGAGCGTCGCTATCAAGGAACGATGGTCACGCCAGTAGCGGTGACATTCAGCGACTGCACGGTGCAGCTGCCTGACAGTGGCTGGTTGGTAGCCCCCAGGGTGATGGACGACGCCGTAGACGCTAGGGTTACGGCGATCTGCGATGGGCCGCAGTTGGTGGCCGGGATCAGCGGTGGAGCACCGGTGATGGTGTAGCCGACGTTGGTCGCGGTGCCGGTGGTGGTGGTGACAGGCGTCAGCAGCCAAGGCAGGCCGGTAATGTTGGGCAAGTTGCACAGGGTGCTGGAGCCCGGGGAGATCGTTACGTTGGTGATATCAGCTTTACCATCGGCGCGAACCGTCCCTTGGAATACCGCCTTACAGGTCACGGCCCCCCCAAATGAAGACGGCGACTTCACCACGATGGTGCCAGTGGCATCCGTGGTAAACGTTTTGCCCGCTGGGCTGAACGACGCCGCATTGGCCATTGAGGCCGCACCCATGCAAACAGCCAAAGCAGTCAACGATACGAGGGTTTTCAAACTTTTCATTGTTGTTCCTCACATGTTATGGCGAAGTCATTTCGCCAGGGGGTAATGGCCATGAACGAGAGGTCACGGTGAAACACAGCAGAACTTCCCTTTCCAGCCAAATCTCAATTCGATTACCGCAACTACATCTGACGCTTATTCCACAACTTTGAAGTTGGGCGGCATCTTGATCGACACCGTCTTGATCTTGCAGTCTTCGCCAATCGGCACATTGCTGGCTTCCAACTTGCCGGTGGCGTTATCCCACGTACCGTCGGCGGTGGAAGGCCCACACTTGCCGCCCAGGCCGAAGGCGTGCACGTCCACGCTGATCTTCGACATGGAGCCGCTCTTGGTATCTTTGGCGATCAATACCCAGGGCAAGTTGATGGCTTCAACCCGGCTGCACTTGAGGCCGCCGTCGAATTCGACTTTGTCGACATTCACCGACGAACCATCCGCCGCGACCTTGCCGGCCACCTTGATGGTGCAGTCGGCGCTGATCAGCGCGCCCTTGGAAAAGCTGATGGGGCCCTGGGCCGTGAAGGCACTGCCGGCCGGCTCGATGCGCGCGGCCTGGGCCTGGTGATAGACGATCAGCCCCAATGCGGCCAATACGATATGGGTGGTGAACTTGGCAGGTGCTTGCATGGTGTACGTCCTTCCCTTGAAATTATTTTTGTTAGGGTCAAACAACTTTCTTGCAACTAACCGGGGGAAACCGTGGGCGATAGAAACCTGCGCGATACACAGATCCCGAGTACGCCCACTTACGTGTTAGTTCACATCAGAACGGCTTGGCACTGCCGCTGTACTTCTCCAGATACTTCAAGCGTTGTGACGGCTGAAGATTGGTCAGGGTGATATCCCCGGCGTAATGATTTAGTACACGGTGATCCATGCGCCGGCGCCACAAGTAAGGCACATAAGCCCAGACAATCATGCTCGCGTAACCGTAGGGCAGTTGCGGCGACTCATCGAAGTGACGCAGCGACTGATAACTACGCGTTGGGTTGGCATGGTGATCGGAGTGCCGTTGCAGTTGGAACAGGAAGATATTGGTCACAATCCGATTGCTGTTCCAGGAGTGCCGAGGCGAGCAACGTTCATAACGCCCATTCGGTAACTTCTGGCGTTTCAGGCCGTAGTGCTCGACGTAGTTCACCACTTCCAGCAAGGAGAACCCGTAGATGCCCTGGATGATCAGGAACGGAATCACCGCCGCTCCCAGCCAGGCAATCATCGCGCCCCACAACACCACGCTGTACATCCAGGCGCTGAGCACGCCGTTCTGCCAGTGCCAGGCGGGCAAGCCGAGTTTGCGCAGGCGTTCACGCTCCAGGTTCCACGCCGAGCGGGCGCTGAACCACACCGAGCGCGGCAGGAAGGCCCAGAAGCTCTCGCCCAGGCGCGAGCTGGCCGGGTCTTCCGGGGTGGCCACACGGACGTGATGGCCACGGTTGTGTTCGGTGTAGAAGTGCCCGTAGAACGTGGGCGCCAGGGTGACCTTGGCGAGGAACACTTCCAGGGCGTTGGGCTTGTGGCCCAGTTCATGGGCGGTGTTGATGGCGATGCCGGTTGCCGCGCCGGTGGACATGGCCATGCCCAGGTAGGTGAACCAGCTCGGTTCGCCATGCAATTGGGTGCGCGCGGTGATGTAGCTGGCAGCGTGGGAAAGCCAGCTGGAAGGGTCCAGTGTGGCAGCGGCTTGCAGCAGGCCGCCCTGGATGATCCATTCAATGCCGCCGGCGGCGAGCCAGCCGGTGATCACCACCGACGAGATCACAAACAGCACACCGGTGTAGACGATCCAGCGGTAGTAGCTTTGCGATTCCAGGTGGCTGACGGCGGATTCAGGTGGGTTGCTGACGTCTTCGCCGAGCAGGCCATCGATCAGCGGGATCAGGCCGAAGATCACCAGTACACCGACCCACCACAGTTGCTGGATGCCGGTGGTAATGGCCAGTGCGCCGGACAACAGAGGGGTGGCCAGCGGCATGATGCCCAACCACCACAGGTGGCGCTTGCCGTCGGTCCATACGCTTGGAGCCGCCAGAGTCTGATTCATGACAGGCTCCTTGGCAGGCGGGCAGAATACAGGTCCGAGGAGCGCTGAATGCTCCCGAAAACCAACCATGCGATAAAAGACGTTTTTTTCATTTTTATTCGCTCTTAGGCATTTCAAAAATCATTTCAAAATATAAATTGAAATATTTTTTTAAATAAATAACGCGGAATCGATAGGTCGTCAACTACTTTTTCGAGGCCTTTTTCATGTGACCGGGCAGTCTCTTTTTCAGCCGTTTGGTCAGGTCTCTAGAGCAAGCATTTGCGACAGCCCAACCCGCAACAGAGGCCACGCTTATTTGTTCGCCAGGGCGAACGGCGGGTGCAAAAGCGTCGCGCCTTGTGGTGCACGCATCCGCTTGGCGACCTGCTGCACCACCTCCACCACGCGCGCGGTGGCAGTGATCGGCAGCATGTGGCCACGCCCTTCCACCAACTGCAGCTTCACCCCCGGGACCTTGTCGACCAGGGCCTGGCCATGCTTGCGAAAGTCCAGCACCTGGTCGCGCGAACCGTAGACCAGGCCAATGGGCAGGGTCAGTTGCGGGTAGCGCTTGACCATCCCCGGCAGGTGATCATTGACCGTGTTGATCTCGGTGGAAGCCGCGTAGAAGTTGCCGGGCCGCATGCCGAGCAAGCCGCCGCCGCGGGTGGCGAAGTCTGCCGGCGCGGGGTCGGGGGCAAACACGCCCTTGACCACCGAGCCTTTGGTCAGCAGCCCGATGGGCATGGTCAACGTGTGGGCCATCCAGCGCCGCAACCACGCCGGACGTACCGCCAGCGACAGGAACACCAGCGGCAACAGGCGCTGCGGATGGGTCAGCGGCGCCACCAGCACCAACCCGCCTACCGCCTCGGGATGGTCGAGGGCCAATGCCAGGGAAATCGCCCCGCCAAGGGAATGCCCCAGCACCAGCGGTTTATCCAGATCAAGGGTCTTGATAAAGGCGGCAATCTGCCGGGCCTGGCCTGGCAGATCAGCCGGGGTGCCCGTGTGGCGCGTGGAATAACCCGACCCCGGGCGATCCAGGGTAATCACCCGAAACTGCGCAGCCAACTGGCCGGACAAGGCATACGTCAGGTTGCGACTGCTGCCCATCAGCCCATGAATCATCACCAGCGGTGGGCCCTTGCCCTCTTCTACATAATGAAAGCGCTCGCCCTCCACCTCGACAAAGCGCCCGTTGCTCGGTACCGCCGCTTCGATGCGCCGGGTCATCCGCGCACTGAAAGCCCACAGCAATGCACTCGCACCCACTAACACAGCCGCAGCAATAACCCATTCGACAGCCATAGCTCGGTCCTCTGCTTCCCTGCGGCTGGCGACCCGACCGGAATTGATCAAGGCCTCAGCCATCGCCCACACCCTGGACTTGGACTTCGTGCATAGCGTGCTCGTCCGTCGGACAAGTCGCACCTGTAGAACAAGGTCCTAGCGTAGGCGATATTTTCAGGTAGATTATTTAAAATCTTTTTTAAAATAATTAATTCATTTTTTCTTTGCAATGGTGTTCTATCTAAAACACACAACAAAAACAGGAGCACATGAGATGCCCATAGAGGACAGCCTATGAATGCCCACGACGATGCCATCGACATCGCCATCATCGGTTCCGGCTTTGCCGGCCTGTGCATGGCCATCAAGCTCAAGGAAGCCGGGCTCACCGACTTCTTCATTGCCGAGCAGGCCGACACCCTCGGCGGCACCTGGCGCGACAACCACTACCCCGGTTGCGCCTGCGACGTGCAATCCCACGTGTATTCGTTTTCCTTTGCGCCCAACCCGGAGTGGACGCGGCAGTTCGCGCCGCAAGCGGAGATCCGCGCCTACCTGGAGCAATGCGCCCGGCGTTATGAACTGGCGCCCTATATGCGTTTTGGCATGGGCCTCGAGCGTGCGGTGTTCGACGAGCAGCAACAACGCTGGCAGCTGCGCTTCAGCGGCGGCCGCCAGGTCAGTGCGCGGGTGCTGGTGTCGGGCATGGGCGGCCTGTCGCGCCCGGCGTTGCCCCTGATCCCGGGGATCGACAGCTTCAAGGGCAAGCGCTTCCACTCCCAGCAGTGGGACCACGACTATTCACTGAAAGGCAAACGCGTGGCCGTGATCGGCACCGGTGCCAGCGCCATTCAATTCGTGCCGCAGATTGCACCGCAGGTGGCCCACCTGGACCTGTTCCAGCGCACCCCGCCGTGGATCATGCCCAAGCCCGACCGGGCGATTTCATCCGCTGAACGCTGGCTGTTCAAGCACCTGCCGTTCACCCAACGCCTGGTGCGCAGCGCGTTCTACTGGGCCCTGGAAGGCCGCGTCGTGGGCTTTGCCCTGCACCCACGGCTGATGAAAATGGTGCAGAAGATCGCCCAGCGCCACCTGCACAAACAGGTTGCGCGCCCTTCCCTGCGCAAAACCCTGACACCGGACTACACCATCGGCTGCAAGCGCGTGTTGATCTCCAACGATTACTACCCGGCACTGTCCCGCAGCAACGTCGAGGTGGTCACCGACACCGTGCTGCGCATCGAAGCCGACGGTGTGGTCACCGCCAACGGCATCAAGCACCCCGCCGATTGCCTGATCTTCGGCACCGGGTTCCAGGCCGCCGACCCACTGCCCCGCGATTGCATCATCGGCCGCGATGGCATCGACCTGATGGACACCTGGCACGACGGCGCCCACGCCTACAAGGGCACCACGGTGCCGGGTTATCCGAACCTGTTCCTGATCGTCGGGCCCAACACCGGCCTGGGGCACAACTCGATGATCCTGATGATCGAGGCCCAGGTCACTTACATCCTCGACGCCATCCAGCAGATGCAGCGCCATCGCATCGCCACGGTGGAGGTCAAGCCCGCCGTGGAACAGGCCTACAACCTGCGCGTGCAGGCCAGGCTGCAGCGCACGATCTGGAACACCGGCGGCTGCCAGAGCTGGTACCTCGACCCGCGCACCGGCAAGAACACCACCCTGTGGCCCGGTTCGACCTGGCGCTTCAAACAGGTCACCCGGCATTTTGCCCTCAAGGATTACGTGGCCAAGCTGCTGCCGATCCAGCCACCCCGCCCGGTCGCCACGCCCCACAGCGCCGCCGAAAGGAGCTTGTCATGAAGTCATTCAACGGTCGCGTCGCGGCCATCACGGGCGCCGCTTCCGGCATGGGCCGCGCACTCGCCCTGGCCCTGGCGCGGGAAGGTTGCCACCTGGCACTGGCCGACAAGAACGGCCCGGGGTTGTTGCAGACCGTGGCAATCATCAAGGCCTCCACGCTGTCGCCGGTGATGATCACCACCCACACGGTGGACGTGTCCGACCGCGAGGCCGTGCAGGCCTGGGCCACCGACACCTTCGTGCAGCACGGCCAGGTCAACCTGATCTTCAACAATGCTGGCGTGGCGCTGTCGAGCACCGTGGAAGGCGTGGACTATGCCGATCTTGAGTGGATCGTCGGTATCAATTTCTGGGGCGTGGTCCACGGCACCAAGGCATTCCTGCCGTACTTGAAAGCCAGCGGCGACGGCCATGTGGTCAACACCTCCAGCGTGTTCGGCCTGTTTGCCCAACCCGGCATGAGCGGCTACAACGCCACCAAGTTTGCGGTGCGCGGCTTTACCGAGTCGCTGCGCCAGGAACTCGACCTGCAACGCTGCGGCGTGTCCGCAACCTGCGTGCACCCGGGCGGGATTCGTACCGATATCTGCCGCAGCAGCCGTATCGACGCGAACATGACCGGCTTTCTGATCCACAGCGAACAACAAGCCCGCGCCGACTTCGAAAAGCTGTTTATCACCGACGCCGACAAAGCCGCCAACGTGATCCTGCAAGGCGTGCGCCACAACAAGCGCCGCGTGCTGATCGGCCGTGACGCCTACTTTCTCGACCTGCTCGCCCGCTGCCTGCCGGCGGCCTATCAAGCGCTGGTGGTGCTGGCCAGCAAGCGCATGGCGCCAAAACCGCGCAGCCAGGTCTTGGAAACCCATGACGAGTCCCGTCTCTGAACAGGAGCACCTGCCATGTTGCCGATCCGTCGCGACCTCCACTTCACATTGCCCGCCGAACGTATCAAGGACTGGCATGAACAAGGGCCGTTCATCACGCACTTTTTCAATGCCCTGTCGCTGCTGTTTCCCCAGGGCGAGCTGTTTTTCATGGACAGCGTGCGCCACTACCGCGCGCGCATCATTGATCCCGAGCTGAAAAAACAGGTCCAGGGGTTTATCGGCCAGGAAGCCATGCACAGCCGTGAACACGTGGCCTACAACGACTTGCTGCAAGCCGCGGGCCTGCCGGCGCACACCCTGGACCGGCGCCTGAAGTTCATCCTCGACTGGCAGAAAAAACACTTCCCGCCGTCATTCAACCTGGCCATCACCATTGCCCTTGAGCACTACACCGCGATGCTCGCGGAGATCCTGCTCAGCGACCCGTCGCGCTTTGGCGACTCACTCAAGGGTTATCAGCAGATGTGGTACTGGCACGCCCTTGAAGAAACCGAACACAAGGCCGTGGCCTTCGACGTGTGGAACCGCGTGATAAAGCCCGGGCCCAAGCGCTACTTGCTGCGTACGGGGACCATGCTCACCACCACGGTGTTCTTCTGGCTGGTGGTGTTCGATTTCCACCTGCGCCTGCTGATTGCCGACCGCAAGGCCGGCGGGCACTTGAAGGGCTTCTGGCGCATGCTGAAGTTTCTGTATGGGCCACGGGGTGTGTTCCCACGGATGTTTCGGCCCTGGCTGGATTACTTCCGGCCCGGTTTTCACCCCTGGGACCACGACAACCGCGCGCGCCTGGAACGCATCGACGGCTTGGTCGCAGACGTCGAACGCAGCTACCCCTCGACCTAAGCCTCGGCCAGCGCCGCACGTTCGCGCACAAACCCCTGCAACTGATCGCCCGGCAGCGCCTTGCTGAAATACCAGCCCTGGATAAACAGCTCGCTGCCGGTATTCAGGAAGGCCAACTGCTCGGCGGTCTCCACCCCTTCGACCACCACGCCGAGGTTCAGCGCCTCGCAGAAGCGCAACATGCCCGTCAGCACCTGGGCGCCTTTGGGGTCGCATTGGGCGAGCACGAAACTGCGGTCGATCTTGATGAAATCCACCGGAAACTGGTGCAGGTAACTCAGCGCGGAAAACCCGGTGCCGAAGTCATCGATATACACCTTGGCGCCGATGGCCTGCAGTTTCTCGATGGTCTGGCGCGTGGCCTGGATATCGCTCACCAGCGCGTCTTCGGTGATTTCCACCGACACCTGGCCATGGGCCTGGGCCAGGATCTTCACCAGGCGATTGCCGTAGGCCGGGTCGGTCAAGGTGGCGCTGGAGATATTGATCGTCATCGGCAGCGCAAACCCCAACGCCTGCCAATGCTGGTACTGACGCACGGCCTCGGACGCCACCCACACATCCACATCCGGCATCAGCCGCGCCTGCGCCAGCCACTGCAAGAATTCCCAGGGCGAATGCACCGTGCCCTGGCTGTCACGCGCGCGCATCAGGGCTTCGCAGCCGGTACACAGGCCGGTCAGGGTGGACACTTGGGGTTGGTATTCGAGGTAGAACTCATAGTCGCTGATCTGCTGGATACGGCTCAGTTCACTGGCCTGGCGCGCAATCGCCTTGTGGGACGCCAGCACCGGGTCGGCCTCCAGCAGGCGGCCTTTTTCTTCGAGGCCGCGAAAGGTCATGTCCAGCGAGCGCAGGTACACCGTGCCGCCTTCGGCCGGTTGGCGATGGATCGCCCGTACATAGGGCGCGTAGATCAGCGTGCCGACGCCCAACAAGACCAGTTGCAGCACCACCGCCGCCATATCGCCGTGGGTGCTGAGGTAGGCGTTGAGCAGCACCGGCGAAGTGAATGGCACGCTGGCCACCGCCGGCGATACCCAGCCCCATTGCACCACCGTCAACGCGGCCATCGTGTTAAACGCCGGTACCAGCAGAAACGGAATGAACAGGCGCGGGTTCAGGATGATGGGCAAGCCGAACAACAGCACTTCGCTGACGTTGAACAACGACAGCGGCACACTGGCAATCGCCAGCAAACGCATGGATTGGCTCTTGGAGAACAGCAGGATCGCCACCAGCAGACACAGGGCGCCGCCGGAACCGCCGATAAACGCAAAACTGCCCAACAGGCCGCTGTTGAGCGTGTACCTGATCGGCTCACCGGCAGCCAATGCCGCGGCGTTGAGCACCACGGCCTGGTCGAGCACGTCGAACAACGGCTGCATGGCGTACACGCCATGGATGCCAAAAAACCACAGCAGCGAATTCATCAAGGTCACGAACAGGCCGCTGCCGTAGGGCGAATCCAGCGCTTCGAGCACTTGCGGGCCCTGCAACTGCGCCACATAGGGAATCTGCAACAGCAGCGACAACACCACCACCAGGGCCAGCGCCGTCACGGCACCGGGCAGCACCATATTGATCGTGCCGCGCAAGTTGTGCCCCACCAGGTCCTCGTTGACCAGGCGCGTCCAGCGGTAACGGTGCAACCAGGCAATGGCCGGCACATTGAGCAAGGGCGAGGCAATCGCGATAAACAGCACAAACGTGGCCGACGCGCGTGGGTACTCACGCAGGATAAACGTGGCCACCACCACATGGGCCAGGCACAGGAACGCCACGGGCAGCTGGGGCAAGCGGTACTGGATCGCCAGCATGTAACCAATGGACGCCGCCACCAGCAGCGGGATGACCGAGCTGATCTGGTTGTGCAGGCCGGCCAGGAAGCTCACCAACTGTGGATCGAACCCCAGCACCCGCGCGCCTTCGGACAAGATCAAAAAACCCGCCGACACCAGCAGGCACGGCAGGATCCACAACAGCCCTTCGCGAATCGCGCGCAACGACTCGGTACTGGCCAAGGCAGCCAGACGCTGGGTAAAAAACAGCTTGAACAGCGTTTGCGCCATGACCCATCCCTCTGTCCATCGCGGGGCGAAAATACCGGCTAACGCTACACGTCCTGATACAGGGAATGAAAGGCTTTTGCCGCGATGGCGCAAATTATTCAGTACTCATTTGAAGTCATGGCGGTTGTCGAACACCCCCGTTTGGCCCATCCTGCCGGTTAGCTGTTGCCACCACCGGCAATGTTTCCCTCGAATGGAGTCGAGCCCCGAGCCTTGCTCCCGTCGTCTCCCCGACATCAAGGCGCCTGCTGATGCTGCGATTCCTTCCCGTTATGACCGGCGTGTTCCTCAGCGCTGCCAGCCTGCTGACCCAGGCCGCCGACACCGCCTTCCCCGACGCCCAGGCCAGTGACCCGGCGCGGCTCAAGTGGATGGTCGGCGCGCCGCCACCGGCCGACCGCACCCTGCGTTTTGAAGATGGCAGCTACTTTCGCTTCCCGGCGATGCGCTGGAGCGTGTCGAACTTTCGCCAACTGATGCCCACCGTCAACGTCTCGCGCGGGCTCGGCGCACCGTCGCCCCTGGCGCGCCAACTGGATGCCCGGATCGACAGCCTTGCCGTGCTGCCGACCGGCGCCAGCCAGGCCCTGAACTGGCGCCAGACCCTGGACGCCACCTACACCGACGGCATCCTTGTGCTGCACCGTGGCACGGTGGTGTACGAGCGCTATTTCGGCGTGCTCAAGGACGACGGCCAGCATGCGGCGATGTCCGTCACCAAGTCGGTGGTCGGCACACTCGGCGCCATGCTGGTGGCTGACGGCACCCTCGATGCCAGCAAGAAGATCGTCGACTACGTACCGGAACTGGCCCACTCCGCCTTTGGCAGCGCGACCCTGCGCCAAGTGCTGGACATGACCACCGCGCTGGACTACAGCGAAGACTACGCCGACCCCAACGCCGAAGTCTGGGCCCACGCCCAGGCCGGCAACCCACTGCCCAAGCCCAAGGATTACAGCGGCCCGCGCAGCTATTTCGAATTCCTGCAGACCGTGCGCCAACGCGGTGAACATGGCCAGGCCTTTGGCTACAAGACCGTCAACACCGACGTCCTCGGCTGGGTGATTGCCCGTGCCACCGGGCGCAATGTCGCGCAACTGCTCAGCGAACGCATCTGGAGCCGGTTGGGCAGCGAGCAGGATGCGTATTTCAGCGTGGATTCCATCGGCACGCCGTTCGCCGGTGGCGGTTTTAACGCCGGGCTGCGCGACCTCGGCCGGTTTGGCGAAATGCTGCGCAACAACGGCCGGTTCAACGGCCAGCAAGTCGTCCCCGAGGCCGTGGTCAGCGATATCCGCCAGGGCGGCGATAAGCGCGCATTTGCCAAGGCCGGCTATAGTCAGTTGCAGGGTTGGAGTTATCGCTCCATGTGGTGGGTCACCCATAACCCGGATGGCGCCTTCATGGCCCGTGGTGTGCACGGCCAGAGCCTCTACATCGACCCCAAGGCTGAAATGGTGATTGTGCGTTTCGCCTCCCACCCCATCGCGGACAATGCCGCCAATGATGGGGTGACGTTGCCCGCGTATGCAGCCTTGGCGCAGTACTTGAGGACAACCCGGTAAACCTGGGCAGTACGATTAATTGGATTTTATGACCCGGCACAACTCCCACACCGCCTTCAACCCGTAGTATCCGCGTGGGCAACCGCCGTCAGGGAGATGAGGTTCAACATGCAAGACAAACCCTCAACGGGCGTACGCCCGCTGTTGCTCAATGTGTTGCTGTGGGTAGGTGGTGTTTCTGTGTTGTTGATGATCAAGGACGCCGTGGCGCAATTGACCGGGCCGCTGGGCGACAGCTCGATGGACCTGGTCACCGTGCTGATGGCTTACCTGCTGCTGTTTTTGCTTGAGCCGATACGCAACGCCATCCAGCGCCGCCTGCGCAAAAACGCCCGGCGCCGATATCGCAGCCGCGCTTGAAGCCTTTTCTATCTGGAGTGACCCATTGTCCCAACCTGGCGATAACCACCAGCGCGCGCTGGACCGTTTCCTGAACGAACACCCTGACGTCGTCACGCAACTCGACACCCTCAACCCCCTCGCCGCCCAGGCCAAGGGCGAAACCCTGGCGCAGTACCGCGCCGAACGCCTGCACGAAGCCTTCGAAGCCGAAGCTGAGCGGCTGGGCTTGTTTGCCTGGGAATTGACCCTCAAGCTGACGGCGGAATCGGCCGAAGCCTTCGAGACCCAGCGTCTGGAAGTGCATAAAGAGGTGGCGCAGATGGCGGGGTTGAGCTGGCCGGAGTATTGCCAATTGCATGATCTGACGCAGTGACCACGCCGCTACAGGTACCAGCGTCTTGAGTCACGGGCCAGCGTTTCACGCAATTCGGCGACGCTGATGGCCCGGCGCTCCGGGTCCACGGCCAATGCGGTCTTGAGCGCAGGCCAGTATTGCCTGGGAAGTCTGCGCGGCTTAAGGGACTGACGCTCGTCGGGGCGCCCGCCCTCAGCCAGTTCGTACAGCATGCAGGCTACGCCATAGAGATCTGCCGCCGGTGTCAGCGCACCACCGCCGAGCATTTCCGGGGCGGCATATGCGGGTGTCCACGCGTTGAAACGGCCACGGCTCAACTGCGGCAACCCCTCACCCTGGCCCAAACCAAAGTCGAACAAGCGGATGCCCGCCTCGCCCAGCAGCACATTGCCCGGTTTCAAGTCGCCGTGCAGCACGCCCTGCCCATGGGCGTACGCCAGCGCGTCGAGCACCTGCAGCGCCATCGGCTGCAACTGCGACCAGGGCAAGCCGCCAGGGCATTCCAGCAGCAACCGGTCCAAGGTCAGGCCCGTCAGCAGTTCCATGGTGAAAAAGGCCATCTGGCAAGCGCTATCGACCTCAAAGGTGAACGCCCGCACGATTCCCTCATGGCGCAGGCTGCGGGTCACGGCAAATTCGCTGAACAACAGCACATGGGCGTCACTGGACCGGGCAAGGCCTTCGCCCACCACTTTCAACGCCACGCGCGAGCAGGGCTCGCCAAATTGCTCGTGCAGCAAGTCGCGGGCGCGATACACCACGCCCATGCCGCCCGTGCCGAGCACCTGCTCAAGGTGATAACGCCCGGCAAGCAGGCCAGGGACGATCCTCGCCTCAGTCATGGCTGCACGACCACGGCCGTCAGGTCATCCCGTGCGGGGCCGCGCAACACCAGGGCAAACAAGTGCTCCACCATCTGCTGCGCCGTGCCCTGGCTCAAGGCACTGCCCAATTCCCGATGGCTGAGCGCCTGATACAGGCCATCGCTGCACAACAGGAATACATCGCCGGGGCGCGTGTCGAGTTCGAGCACCTCCAGGCTCAACGGCTCACGCCCGCCGACCGCACGGGTCAACGCCCGGGCATCCGGATGGGCCTGTGCCTGCTCACGGCTCAACTGCTGCTCGGCCATCAGTCGCTCAAGCACTGAATGGTCTCGCGACAGCTGATACAGGCGGTGCGCGCGCCACAGGTAACAACGACTGTCTCCCGCCCACACACAGGCGGCGCGATGCCCCTCCAGCAGCAATGCCACCACCGTGCTGCCGATCGTAGCGTGCAGGCCTTCAAGGGCCAGGCGCCGATCCAGCCGATGCAGGCAGCGGCGCAACGCCTCGACCCGTTGGTCCAGCGGGCCTTGGTCGTGCAACGCAGCCAGGTTGGCAATCACCGCTTGGCTGGCGACATCGCCCGCGCGATGCCCACCCATCCCGTCCGCCACCACCCAGCAACCGCTCTGCGGGCGGTCCAGAAAGGCATCCTCATTGCGCGCGCGGACCTTGCCGCGCTGGGTGCGCCCGGCACTGTGCCAAGGCGCGGGCGTGGGGCTCATAACTGTTCCGGCAAACGGAACGTGCGCCAATCCCCCAACGGGAACGGGCTGGGCGTGCGTTGGCTGGTCAGCAGGAAGTTGGCACGCAAACCGGCCAGGTCGGCCTTGAGCAAGTGCCCGTCGCGACCACCGGCCGGTTCGCTCTGCAACAGATCAACCAGGCGAAACCACGACCAGGCACCAGTGTTTTTTTCCAGCCCCACTGGCCGCTCCGTGCCCCGTTCCAGCACCAGGCTGCTGCGACCGTTTTCGGCCTCATCAGGCCATTGGAACGCTATCGGCACGATGGGACCGTGGCGGTATTCCAACTGGCGCTCACCCATGCGCAACACAGCCCGGTTGACGGCCTGATCCAGGCTGTAGGGCGCCAAGGTAAACCGCACCCGCAGGTCGCCCCCGCCATCGGTGAAAAAACTGCGGCGGATAAGCTGGGCCTTGCTCAAGTGATCGAGCACCCCGCGTGTCATCGGCAGGCTGCGTCCGTCCAGGCTGCGCAAACGATAACGCCCGCCCTCGCCGCTGACGAACGGCCGCAGATAACTGTCGTGAAAGCGCGCCATCACGCCGTGCGGCTTGAAGAACGCCTGGAAATCACTGAGGGCGACGTCGCTGGCAGCGTGGGCATTGAACGGGTAACGCTGACGGATCGCCTGGGCGTAAAGCCCATAGACCTCGCTTTGATAACGCTGATTGACGTACACGTAGGCCTCCTCCAGCAAATGCTGCCAGCTGTCATCGGCCATGCCGTCTAACAGGCCCGACAGTGGCAGCGGCAAACGTGCGGCGGCGTCGCGCAGTGTGCCCAGCACGTCCGGCTGCCCTTCCATACGCCGTTTGACGCGCAGGAACGCAGCCTGCCCGGCCGCTCCGTCGCGGTTCAAGGCAACCAGTTGCAGGTGCAGTTCATCAAGCACGCCCAATGCCCGGGTCAGCTCCGTGCCGGGGTTCTGCTGCTCATCCAACAACTGGTGAAGCGCCTCAAAACGCCGCTGCAACGTGCGCCGGGGGGAGTCTTCAGCCATCGGTAACGGGGCGGCGAGCAGGGTGTTTTCCCGCACCTGCTGCAACAGCAGCACCAGGGGCGAACGGGCCGACGTCATGCTCGCCAGCCGTGTGGCGTCCTGCTTCAGGTCGTCGCTCGCCGCCCGTCGAAGCCGGCCCAGGGCGCGGCTCCAGACATCGGCGTACTCGCTGAAATAGCGCTGCTCCAACGCCAGCATCAATCGGCGCAACTCCAACGCGCCGAGGTCGGCGCTCTCGCCCAGCACCCAGTTGTCCTGCGCAATGGCATTCACCAACCGAGGCCCCTGTACATCGAAATCCTGCACGAAGCGCATGGTGTAAAAGCCGGGAATGGGCGGATCGATGGCGACGAACGCCGGCCCCTCCGCCAGGTGCAGAGGTTCCAGGTCACGCGCCTGTTCACGCAGTACCCGGTAGACCACGTCGGCCAACGGTTCACCGCGCAACACCTGGCGTGCCTGGGCCACCCGTGCATCATTGAGCGGCGCCGCGAACGGCAACGCCAGCAGCCGCGCCAGGTGGGCATTCAGACGCTCCTGCACCGCGGCCGCACCGGCATAACGTGCGGACCAGGCTTGCGCCACACGTTCGGCCAGCCAGCTGTTCTCTCGCCGTTCGTGCAGTGTCAGCATCAGGTACGCACGCAGGGCGTCCAGCAACCGCTCGCGGTTTGCCAGGCTGCCCTGCACCTGTTCCTCCAGCAGCGCGACGACGGCCGGCAGCAACTGCTGGAGCAAGGCCTGCTCGTAGGCACCCGCCAACAGCGGCGCACTCAGGTCGCCCTGGTACAGGCCCGCGCGCTCCACCAGCCGGGCATCGCCCTTGGCCGGGAACACCAGGGTGGCGGCAAAGCGTCGGTCCAGCTGCGCCAGGACCATCAGGGTGCTGTCGGGCTCTGTCGCAAAGGCTGCGGTCTCGTGTGCCAATTCAACCAGTTGCCCAAGACGCTGGTGATTGGCCGTGTAACTGTGCATCCACAAGGCCGCGCCCGCCCCCAGCAGCAACAACGCCGCCAGGCTCAACCCGGCCTGGCGCCAATGCAGGCGCTGGCGCTCCCTGCCATGCAGGCCGGCGAGGTCGGCTTCGGCAAGGATGACCTGGCGGAACAGCGCCGGCACACAGTGCGCCCGTACGTCGCCCGCCCCCGTCAGGTAAAAGCCGCGCACACCGTTGATACGCGGGGCACAATGGGCGCGGAACGCCGTCTCGATAAACACGCACAAACGCTCGCCCATCCGCGCCAGGTGTGACGGCAACTCCAGCATGCGCGCACGGCGCTCCACGTTGCGCTCCTGATGCAAACGTGTGATCAGCCCACCACTCAAGCGTTGCAGCAGGGCCTCAAAGGCCTGGCGTACCACGTCTCTATCGTCCCCCGTCGTGCCAAGAGCCAACGACTCACCCCACACGCCTTGAGCCGCTTGCGCCTGGGGTGAATCGACATACTCGGCAAACCCCGGCAAACGGTCCGCGTGGGTCAGCACCAGGTAGATGGGCACATCCACATGCAACGCCTGCCGGATCTCCTGCAAACGGCCATGCACCTGGCGGGCATGCAGGTCCAGGTCGTGTTCGTGGCTGGCGAGCAAGGTCTGCACCGACAACGTCACCACCACGCCGGCCAGCGGGCTGGCCTTGCGCCGCGTCCTGAGCAAGCCCAGCAACGTCGCCCAGCGACAGGTAGTTGAGCGACATGTGGCTGATCAGCTTCCACAGGAAATCCTGGTCCAGGGGCGGCGCGAAGCTGGGGGTCGGCACGCTGATGTTGCGGAAGGTGACAAATTCCGGCGTCTGCTCGCAGGCCTGGCGAATATCGCCCACCTGCAGTTGCCGAGGCAGGTTGTGGTGGGTGCAGGTCAGCTCGACCGACAGTGTTTCCTGCTCATGGCCGTGGCCCACGACCAGCCAGGTGTCCAACCCGTCATGCTGCGCCGAGGCACGCTGGCGAGATAACGCAGCAGCCCAAGGCCTGCGAGCAACCCCGGGAAGGATTCACACTGATGCAGTGCCCAGGTCAACCACACTGCGACGCGCAAATCCTTTGAGTGATGGCGCAACAGACCCTCAGCGACGCCCCTGACCTTCTGCCAGTCCGGCTGGCCGCCGCCATGTACTGATTGTGCCTTGGCCAGCTCGAACTCCAGCGCTTCATATTCACTTGAAAAGCGCATGTCACTGCCGGCAAAACTCGCCGGCGCGCAAGGTGAGCGCGCCAATTCAAGGTAATAATCCAGCAGTTTGTCTGAGTAGATCATGCGCAACCATGGACGAAGATTAAAGGCAGAGCGGGCAAACTAATCATCGTTTAAAACGCGCGATCAGCGTGCCGCATCAACTTCGCCAAATCACCGCGAAGCTCGCAAACCTTAGCCACGCCAACAGCATTGGGCAAGCAACACAACCGGGGTTAAGGAATATCCTACAACTCTTATAAAACAAGGCGATGCGCAATTATTTGCGCAGCTTGATCAGCACGAAACCCGTCAAGAATCACGCAAACCTTTTAAATCCGCGGCGCAACAAGATGAGCAATTAAATGCACACTGCTGCGCAGTTAATGCGAGCAAATACCGTATAACTACTGGCCAACTTACGCCCAACTAACCAGCCACCCCTTATTTCATTACCCCCTGCACTTTCAGGCACGCTTCTTGTTATAGGACCTTGCCCATCCGGCACCCTGCGCCGCGTGGGCCCCTCTCAATAACCAGGCAAGGAAAGCGACATGCCAACACCCGCGTATCTCTCCATTACCGGTGTCAAACAAGGTTTGATTACCGCAGGCACGTTTACCCAGGACTCGGTCGGCAACATCTACCAGGAAGGCCATGAAGATCAGATTCTGGTGCAGGCGTTCAGCCATCAGGTAATCATTCCCCGTGACCCGCAATCCGGCCAACCCACCGGGCAGCGTGTGCACAAGCCGCTGATGATCAGCAAGATCTTCGGCAAGTCCTCACCCCTGCTTTTCAGCGCGCTCACGGCGGGCGAAGAGGTCAAATGCCGCCTGGAGTGGTTCCGTACCTCCTCGGCCGGCACCCAGGAGCATTACTTCACCATCGAGCTGGAAGGCGCGACCATCGTCGATATCCAGTCACGCATGCCCAATTGCCAGGACCCGGCGAATGCGCACTTCACCCATCTGGAGGACGTGCACTTCACCTATCGCAAGATCGTCTGGACCCACGAAGTGGCCGGTACGTCCGGCTCGGACGACTGGCGCACGCCCGTAGCCGGCTAGACCATCGCCAATGGGTGCTTGCGCTTCGGCGCACCAAACACCCGGTCGATGGCCTCAAGGTCATGTTCATCCAGCACCAGCTGTGCCGCGCGGGCGTTCAGCCGCACATGCTCGGGGGTCACGGCCTTGGGGATGGCGATCACGCCGTCCTGGCGCAACACCCAGGCCAGGGACACCTGTGCCGGGGTCACGTCATGACGGCGGGCGATCTGCTTGAGGGTGGGGCTGGCCAGCAACGCGCCGCCCTGGGCAATCGGGCAGTACGCCATCAGCGGTAGATGGTGCTGCTGCCACCAGGGCAGCAAGTCGAACTCGATGCCGCGCTCTTCAATGTTGTAGAGCACCTGGTTGGTGGCACACGCCGGGGCGGCGAGCTCCTGCAGGTCTGCCACATCAAAGTTGGACACGCCCCAGCGGCCGATCTTGCCGGCTTCGCGCAAGCGCTCGAAGGCTTCGACGGTTTCTTCCAGGGGATACTGGCCACGCCAGTGCAGCAGATACAGATCGATGTAGTCCGTGCCCAGGCGTTGCAGGCTGGCGTCGCAGGCACGTGGCACGCCTTTGCGGCTGGCATTGTGCGGATACACCTTGCTCACCAGGAACACCTGGTCGCGCCTGCCGCGAATGGCTTCGCCGACCACCTCCTCGGCGCCGCCTTCGCCGTACATCTCGGCGGTATCGATCAGGGTCATGCCCTCGTCGATCCCCAGTTGCAAGGCCGCGACTTCGGCACGGCGCTGACTCGGGTCCTCGCCCATGCGCCAGGTGCCCTGGCCGACAACAGGGACCGGAACACCGGCCAGATCAATGGTACGCATGACAACCTCCTGATGAGTTCGCGGATAAACAGTGTGGCATTGGCCGGACAAAAGGGTTCAATCGCAGTATGGTTGGCGCCTGCCAAGTCGCCAGGAAGAACCTGCAATGCTGTTTGTCGTCATGCTCGGGGGCAAGCACCCACGGGCCAGGATCGAAGTGCACGATGTGGTATTCGCCGTGGCGGATACGCTGCAAGCCACCTACCCGCAATTGCGCGATGCCTGGTTTGGCAGCCCCAAGGGTGTACACATTGATTCGTGGATGGCGGTGGATGGCGTGGACGGCTGGAAGATCCAGCTCAGCCACCTGGCGCCTGCTGCCGGCGCCCAGCGCCTGTTTTTCATTAACCTGGGCGGTTATGAAGCCAGCGTGTTTGGCGAAGCTCACCACTACGTACTGGTGGTGGCGCGCGATGCCCGGGAAGCAAAAGCCCTGGGCAAGCAGCAGATGCTGCGCCAGTGGGCCCAGGCCCATACCGATGCCGTGATGGATATTGATGACTGCCTGCCGATTGACCTGGTGGATGGGCGTTACATTCATCTAGAGCAAGGCCAGCATCGACCGATCGTGCAGCACAATGACTATATCGTGCTGCCCTGATGGCAAATGTGGGAGCTGGCTTGTGTGGGAGCTGGCTTGCCTGCGATGCAGACAACTCGGTACATCAGAAAAACCCAGTTGATGCCATCGCAGGCAAGCCAGCTCCCACAGGGGAATGCGTACGCTTCATCGATCAGGTCGGCTACTAGGCCGCCGCGCTTTGCTTTTGATTTTGATCTTGGGCGCCCCGTTAAACACGCTGGCCGGAATTCGAAATGGATTTGGGGGGTAAACCGGCAGGGATGCCGGTTTAGCCGCCCCGCGCCATGGATGGCGCGTGGCGGCGGCCCCCCAAATCCATGTCGGATTACGGGCATGCCGAGCCTAGGCGAGGCACCGAGTGTTGGGGCAAAAGCGTTTTGCTTACTTTTGCGCTCTTCAAAAGTGAGCCGCCGTAAGGGCGGAACCATAAGCAGCCGTTACCTCAGCAACGGATATGTACTCACTCCCACCAAAAGCCAAACCAGCGGAACTTTGCCAACAAATAACCGCCTGAATCCGGTACGCTCCCCCTTTTTACCCCAAGGAGATCCTCCCCATGGCCAAAGCCACCGCCCGTCACATCCTCGTTTCCACTGAAGACAAGTGCAACGAACTCAAAGCCCAAATCGAAGGCGGCGCTGATTTCGCAGAAATCGCCAAAGCCAACTCCAGCTGCCCATCCAGCCGCGACGGCGGCAACCTGGGCTCGTTCGGCCCAGGCCAGATGGTCAAGGAATTCGACACCGTCGTCTTCAGCGCCCCGGTCAACACCGTGCAAGGCCCGGTAAAAACCCAGTTCGGCTACCACCTGCTGGAAGTCACCAGCCGCCAGGACTGATCCAGTCTGCGCTGATGCTATAAACAACGGCCCGCCTCTTGGTGGGCCGTTGTGCATGTGACGACTGGCGACACGGATGCCGTTAGCGTACAAATCCCTATTCCTGTTCACCCGGCGCTCAAGGCTGATAATGCGATTGGCTTTTCTAAGACTGCTTGCTGCTTCCCTGCTATTGACCGGCACCGCCGTGCTCGCGGCGCCGCAACCGTACCTCACCGTGTACGGCGAACCGGCCAAGTACCCCGCCGGCTTCCACCACTTCGACTACGTCAACCCCAACGCCCCCAAGGGCGGCAGCCTGAAGCGCTCGGCCATCGAGATCGGGCGTTTTGACCATGTGCTGCCGTATATCGACAAAGGCATCGGCGTGTCCCAGGTCGACGGCTGGCTCTATTCGCCCCTGGCCCAGCGCTCCCTGGATGAGCCTTATACGGTCTACGGCCTGGTCGCCGAGAAGATGGAACGCGCCGAGGATGGCCTGTCGCTGCGCTTCTTCCTCAACCCCAAGGCGCGCTTCGCCGATGGCACGCCGATCACCGCCGAAGACGTGCGCTACAGCTACAACCTGCTGATGACCCAAGGCCGCCTGGGCTTTCGCACGCTGTTCGCCGACGTCAAGCACGTCGAAGTCGAAGGTGAGCGCCAAGTGCGCTTCGACTTCTCCAGCAATGAAAACCGTACCCTGCCCCTCGACCTCGCGACCCTGCCGGTGCTCCCCGAACACTGGTGGAAAACCCGCGACTTCGCCAATGGCGGCGGCTACGAGATACCGCTGGGCAGCGGCCCGTACAAGATCAGCAAGATCGACTCCGGCAGCACCATCACCTTTACCCGCGACCCCGCCTGGTGGGGCAAGGACCTGCCCGTCAGCCGTGGCCTGTACAACTTCGATCACCTGAGCCTGGAATACTTCGGCGACACCGAAGTGGCGCGCCAGGTCCTGCGCGGCGGCGCCTATGACTTCAACCGCGAGTTTTCCGCCACCGGCTATTCCATCGGCTACAACGGCCCGGCCCTCGACGATGGTCGCCTGCAACGTGCGCACCTGGCCAAAGAGGCGCCGCAACCGGCCCAGGGCTACGTGTTCAACGTGCAAAAACCAATGTTCAAGGACCGCCGCGTGCGCCAGGCGTTGGCGATGCTATGGGACTTCGAATGGGCCAATCGGCAGATGATGCGCAACATGTACATCCGCCAGCAGAGCTTCTTCTCCAACAGCCCGCTGGCCGCCAGCCAACCACCGACGCCAGAAGAACTGGCAATCCTCGAACCCTTGCGCGGGCAGGTTCCCGACGAGGTCTTCACGCAAGTATTCAAGGCCCCGGTCACCGACGGCAGCGGCATGATCCGCGACAAGCAGCTGCAAGCCCTGGCCCTGCTGGAAGCCGCCGGCTGGAAACCGGACGGCGACAGGCTGGTCAACGCCGAGGGCGAGCCACTGGAGTTCACCTTCCTCAACACCCAGAACGGCCTGGAACGCCTGTTGCTGCCGTACAAGCGCAACCTGGCGCAGATCGGCATCACCTTGAACATCCGCCGCATCGACCCCTCGCAATACGTCAACCGCATGATGGCGCGCGACTACGACATGATCGTGGTCGGCTTCCCGGTCACCACCTCGCCAGGGATGGAGCTGTACAACTACTTCGGCTCAGACGCCGCGTTCGACCCCGGCGCCAACAACTACATGGTGCTCAAGGACCCGGCCGTCGACACCTTGATCAAGGGCCTGGTCAAGGCCAACACCCAGGCGCAGATGCTCACCTACGCCCACGCCCTGGACCGGGTGCTGCAATGGAACTACTTGTGGATTCCCAACTACTACCCGCCCGGCACGTCCGCCGCGTGGTGGAACCGCTTCGGCCGCCCGGCCGTCGAGGCGAAGAACGATGAAGCCCTGGAAAGCTGGTGGGAAATCAGCCCCACGCCGCTGACAGACGAACAGATGAAACAACGCGGAGGCAGCCACTGATGTTTGCCTATATCGTGCGGCGCCTGCTGCTGATCATTCCCACGCTGGTGATCATCCTGCTGGTCAACTTCGTTATCGTCCAGGCCGCGCCCGGCGGGCCGGTGGAACAAGCCATCGCCCACCTGCAAGGCATCGGCGGCGGCGCGGTGGGCGGTTCGGGCGGCGACGGCATCAGCGGCGGCTCCCGCGCCAGCCGTGGCCTGGACCCCAAGCTGATCAAGGACATCGAAAAACAATACGGCTTCGACAAGCCCGCGCCGGAGCGCCTGTGGCTGATGCTCACCAGCTACGCCCAATTGGATTTCGGCAACAGCTTCTTTCGCGGCAAGACGGTGATCGACCTGATCCTGGAAAAGATGCCGGTGACCATCTCCCTCGGCCTGTGGGCCACGCTGATCACCTACCTGGTGTCGATCCCCCTGGGGATTCGCAAGGCGGTGCGTCACGGCAGCAGCTTTGACGTGTGGAGCAGCACCGCCATCGTCATCGGTTACGCGATGCCCGCGTTCCTGTTTGCGATGTTCCTGATCGTGGTCTTCGCCGGCGGCACCTCGCTGAACTGGTTCCCGGTGCGCGGGCTGGTCTCGGAAAACTTCGAAGAACTGAGCGCCGTGGGCAAGATCGCCGACTACTTCTGGCACCTGGTGCTGCCGGTGACGTCGCTGGTGATCGGCGGGTTCGCCACCCTGACTATCCTCACGAAAAACTCGTTCCTCAATGAAATCACCCGTCAGTACGTGGTCACCGCCCGCGCCAAGGGCCTCAGCGAACGGCGCGTGTTGTACGGCCATGTGTTCCGCAACGCCATGCTGCTGGTGATCTCGGGGATTCCCCAGGCCTTTATCAGTGTGTTCTTTGCCGGCTCCCTGCTGATCGAGGTGATTTTCTCCCTCGATGGCCTGGGCCGCATGAGCTACGAAGCGGCGGTCTCGCGGGACTATCCGGTGGTGTTCGGTTCGCTGTTTATCTTCACCCTGTTCGGCCTCTTGATAAAACTCATCGGTGACCTCTGCTACACCCTGGTGGACCCGCGTATCGACTTCGCCGCGAGGAACGCCTGATGCTTAATTTGTCTCCCGTGGCCCGTCGGCGTTTCGAGCGGTTCAAGAAGAACCGGCGCGGCTGGTGGTCGCTGTGGCTGTTTATCGGCCTGTTTATCCTCACCCTCGGCGGCGAGTTGATCGCCAATGACAAGCCGCTGGTGCTGAGCTTCAAGAACGAGCTGTATTTCCCGGTGTTCAAGCGCTACACCGAGCAGCAGTTCGGCGGCCAGTTGCCGTTTCAGGCCGACTACCGCAGTGACTACGTGCAAAAGCTGATCAAACAGGACGGCGGCTGGATGCTGTTCCCGCCGATCCCGTTCAGCGACGACACGCCCAACTACGAACTGACCCGCCCTGCCCCCAGCCCGCCCTCGGCGGTGAACTGGCTGGGCACCGACGATCAGTCGCGGGACGTGTTGGCACGGGTGATCTTTGGCGCGCGGGTGTCGATCCTGTTCGCCCTGGCGCTCACCGCGATCAGCGCGGCCATCGGCATCGCCGCCGGGGCGTTGCAGGGCTATTACGGCGGCTGGGTGGATTTGATCGGCCAGCGCGTGCTGGAAGTGTGGTCCGGGCTGCCGGTGCTGTACCTGCTGATCATCCTGTCGGGTTTTGTCGAGCCGAATTTCTGGTGGCTGCTGGGGATCATGGCGCTGTTTTCCTGGCTGGCCCTGGTGGACGTGGTGCGCGCCGAGTTCCTGCGCGGGCGCAACCTGGAATACGTCAAGGCCGCACGGGCCCTGGGCTTGGGCGACGCGAAGATCATCCGCCGGCATATCCTGCCGAATGCGATGACCGCCACCCTGAGCTACTTGCCGTTCATTTTGACCGGGGCGATCTCCACCTTGAGCGCCCTGGATTTCCTCGGCTTCGGCATGCCCGCCGGCAGCGCGTCGCTGGGCGAGTTGATCGCCCAGGGCAAGCAGAACCTGCAAGCGCCGTGGCTGGGCCTGACGGCGTTTTTCACCCTGGCGCTGATCCTGTCGCTGCTGGTGTTTATTGGCGAGGCGCTGCGTGACGCCTTCGACCCCCGCTCATGAGTGATTGCATATGAACCTGATCGAGATCCGCGACCTCAGCGTCGCCTTCAACGGCCAGACCGTGGTGAACACGCTGTGCCTGGACGTGCGCCCCGGCGAGTGCCTGGCGCTGGTGGGCGAGTCGGGTTCGGGCAAGTCGGTGACGGCCCATTCGATCCTGCAATTGCTGCCCGAGGCCGGCACGCAAACCACCGGTTCCATCAAGTACCGCGGCCAGGAGCTGATCGGCGCGTCGGCCGCAACCTTGCAAAAGCTGCGCGGCAACCGCATCGCGATGATCTTCCAGGAGCCGATGACCTCCCTCAACCCGTTGCACAGCATCGAAAAGCAGATCGGCGAAACCCTGCTGCTGCACAAGGGCCTCGGCGGCAAGGCGGCGCAGGCGCGCATCCTTGAACTGCTCGACCTGGTGGGCATCCAGAAACCCCAGGAACGCCTCAAGGCCTACCCCCACCAACTCTCCGGTGGCCAGCGGCAACGGGTGATGATTGCCATGGCCCTGGCCTGCGAGCCCGAGTTGCTGATCGCCGACGAACCCACCACCGCGCTGGACGTCACGGTGCAGCGCAAGATCCTGCTGCTGCTCAAATCCCTGCAACAGCGCCTGGGCATGTCGCTGCTGCTGATCAGCCACGACCTCAACCTGGTGCGCAGCATTGCCCAGCGCGTGTGTGTGATGCACGCCGGCGAGATCGTCGAACAGGCCGACTGCCAGACCTTGTTCACCGCGCCGCAGCACCCTTACAGCCGCCTGCTGCTGGACGCCGAACCCTCGGGCGACGTGCTGTGCAGCGACCCGCGTGAAACGGTGTTGCAGGTGGACGACCTGAGCGTGCAATTCCCCCTCGGCGGCGGCCTGTTCCGGCGCAAGACCTATCTGCGTGCGGTAGACGGCATCAGCCTCAGCGTGCAGCGCGGCAAGACCCTGGGGATTGTCGGCGAGTCCGGCTCGGGCAAGTCCACCCTGGGCCAGGCGATCCTGCGCCTGCTGGACTCCACCGGCAGCATCCGCTTCCAGGGCACCGCCCTCGACCCGCTCAACCACCAGCAGATGCGCCCGTGGCGCAAGCAAATGCAGGTGGTGTTCCAGGACCCTTATGGCAGCCTCAGCCCGCGCATGTCGGTGCAGCAGATCATCAGCGAAGGCCTGGAAGTGCACGCGCCATGCAGCCTGGAGGACCGTGATGCACAAGTGATCCAGGTGCTCAAGGACGTCGGCCTCGACCCCGCCAGCCGCCACCGCTACCCCCACGAATTCTCCGGCGGCCAGCGCCAACGCATCGCCATCGCCCGCGCCCTGGTGCTCAAGCCGGCGCTGATGCTGCTGGACGAACCGACCTCGGCCCTCGACCGCACGGTGCAGAAGCAGGTGGTGGCGCTGTTGCGTGAGCTGCAGGAGAAATATGGCCTGACCTACCTGTTTATCAGTCATGACCTGGCGGTGGTGCGGGCCATGGCCCATGACATGATCGTGATCAAGGATGGCAAGGTGGTGGAGGCCGGGGCGAGTCATCAGGTATTCGAAGCGCCGCAGCATGCCTACACCCAAGAGCTGCTGGCCGCCGCCAATATCCCCCTGTAAACACGGTCCCCTGTGGGAGCTGGCTTGCCTGCGATAGCGATGTATCAGTCAATATATATTCGGTACTGACAGACCGCCATCGCAGGCAAGCCAGCTCCCACAGGATCGCACTCCCACTCCTATTTTGTGTTGGCGGCATAAGCATGAACACCAGCGAAAGCCTCAAGGACTACCAACAGGTGCGCGGCCTGGCCATCCAGTCGCTGTTCGAGATCATCGAGCAGTCCAGCGAAGGCACGGTGATTGTCGATCGCGACGCCAATATCGTCTGGATGAACGAGCGCTACGCCAAGCGCTTCGGCCTGAAAAGCGCCGATGAAGCCATCGGCCAGCCGTGTGAAAAGGTGATTTCCAACAGCCTGTTGCGCCAGGTGGTGCGCACCGACCTGCCGATCCTGCTGGACATCCAGGACACGCCCAAAGGCCCGTTGGTGGTGATGCGCCTGCCGATCCACAACGATGCCGGCGCGGTGATCGGCGCGATTGGTTTTGCGCTGTTCGATGAGCTGCGCAACCTGTCGCCGCTGATCGAGCGCTACCTGAGCATGCAGCAGGAACTGGCCTCGACCCGATCGTTGCTGCGTTCGCGGCAGAGCAAATACAACTTTGCGCACTTTATCGGCACCAGCGCCGCCAGCCTCGAAGTCAAACGCCGCGCACGGCGCAGTGCCAGCGCCGAGTCGCCGGTGCTGCTGCTGGGGGAAACCGGCACCGGCAAGGAATTGCTGGCCCAGGCGATCCACGGCGCGTCACCCCGTGCGCACAAGGCATTCGTCAGCGTCAACAGCGCGGCGATTCCCGCCGACCTGCTGGAAGCCGAATTCTTCGGCACCGCGCCGGGCGCGTTTACCGGCGCCGACCGCAAGGGCCGTCCCGGCAAATTCCAGATCGCCCAGGGCGGCACGCTGTTCCTCGATGAAATCGGCGATATGCCCCTGCCGCTGCAAAGCAAACTGCTGCGGGTATTGCAGGAAAAGGAATTCGAACCGGTAGGCTCCAACGAAATGCTGCACAGCGATGTGCGGGTGATCGCGGCGACGTCCATGGACCTGGAAGCGGCGATCAAGCGCGGGGAGTTTCGTGCAGACCTGTATTACCGCCTGAACGTGCTGCCGATCCAGGTGCCGCCGTTGCGCGAGCGCCTGGAAGATATCCCGGCGCTGAGCGAGGCGATCCTTGAGGAACTGCGCAGCCAGCACGAACTGGACCGCGAAGCCCTGGCGCTGCTGGCGCAACACGCATGGCCGGGGAATATCCGCGAGTTGCGCAATGTGCTGGAACGGGCGGCGTTGTTGAGTGATGACCTGGTGCTGAATGCCGAGGAGATTCGTGCGGCGATCGGCACCTTTACCCCGGTCGCGCGCAGTGCGGTGGCGGCGGTAGAGGGCGAAAGCTTCAGCGCGGCGCGGGAGCGGTTTGATCGGCAGATCATTGCGGCAGCGTTGGAGGCCTGCGGGGGGAATGTGGTGGAGGCGGCCAAGCGGTTGGGGCTGGGGCGGTCGACGTTGTACAAGAAGATGGTGGCGCTGGGCATCGCCTAGTCTCCATAAAGAGACATAACTCTCAAATTCAAGACAGGCACCTGTGGGAGCTGGCTTGCCTGCGATAGCGGTACATCAGTGACAGGTGAGCAAGCTGATAGACCGCTATCGCAGGCAAGCCAGCTCCCACAGGGGATCTTCATTTGTCTCTAACTTGAGACAAAATTCAAAGCACTCACTCCAAATAAGATTTTTATCGTTATATTTCAACTAGTTATATTGTTGGCACGCATCTCGCTATAGCCTCTCCCCACCGCAACACCCCACAAAAATAACAATTCGATCTGGAGACACTCCATGAGTGTAATCATCGCCCTGGCAGCCCTCGCGCTGCTGATGCTGGCTGCCTACCGTGGCTATAGCGTTATCCTGTTTGCCCCCATCGCCGCCCTCGGCGCTGTCCTGCTCACCGATCCGTCCGCCGTTGCGCCTGCCTTTACCGGGGTGTTCATGGAGAAGATGGTCGGGTTTATCAAACTGTATTTCCCCGTGTTCCTGCTCGGTGCGGTATTCGGCAAGCTGATCGAGCTGTCGGGCTTTTCCCGTTCGATTGTGGCCGCGGCGATCCGTTTGCTCGGCACCCGCCAGGCGATGCTGGTGATCGTGCTGGTCTGCGCCCTGCTCACCTACGGCGGCGTGTCGCTGTTTGTGGTGGTGTTTGCGGTGTACCCGTTTGCGGCGGAGATGTTTCGCCAGAGCAATATCCCCAAGCGCCTGATCCCGGCGACCATCGCCCTCGGTGCGTTTTCGTTCACCATGGACGCCCTGCCCGGCACGCCGCAGATCCAGAACATCATCCCCAGCACGTTTTTCAACACCACCGCCTGGGCCGCGCCGTGGCTGGGCGTGATCGGCACGATCTTTGTGTTCTGCGCCGGCATGCTCTACCTGGCGCGCCAGCGCAACAAGGCCCAACGCGCCGGCGAAGGCTATGGCACCGAGCTGCGTAACGAGCCGGAAACCGCCGAAAACCTCAGCTTGCCCAACCCGTGGATCGCGTTGTCGCCGCTGATTCTGGTGGGCGTGATGAACCTGCTGTTTACCCACTGGATTCCGCAGTGGTACGGCAAGACCCACAGCCTCGCCCTGCCGGGCATGAGCGCGCCGGTGACCACTGAAATCGCCAAGCTCACCGCGATCTGGGCGGTGCAGGCGGCGCTGCTGGTGGGCATCTTGATGGTGCTGGTGTTCGGCTGGTCGGCGATCAAAAGCAAGCTCGCCGAAGGCAGCAAAAGTGCGGTCAGCGGCGCGTTGCTGGCGGCGATGAACACCGCGTCGGAATACGGCTTTGGTGCGGTGATCGCCTCGCTGCCGGGCTTTCTGGTGCTGGCGGACTGGCTCAAGGGCATCCCCAACCCGCTGGTCAACGAAGCGATTACCGTGACCTTGCTGGCCGGTATCACCGGTTCCGCCTCGGGCGGCATGAGCATTGCGCTGGCGGCCATGTCCGAGAGCTTTATTTCGGCGGCCCATGCGGCCAATATCCCCCTTGAAGTGCTGCACCGCGTGGCGGCCATGGCCAGCGGCGGCATGGACACCCTGCCCCACAACGGCGCGGTGATCACGCTGCTGGCGGTCACCGGGCTGACCCACCGCGAAGCCTACAAGGACATTTTCGGCATCACCATCATCAAGACCCTTGCGGTGTTCGTGGTGATCGGGACTTTCTACGCCACCGGCATTGTGTGAGGTTTTCATGACGACTTTAAACGGCAAGACCGCCCTGGTTACCGGTTCCACCAGCGGCATCGGCCTGGGGATAGCGCTGAGCCTGGCCAAGGCCGGCGCCGACCTGATCCTCAACGGCTTCGGCGACGCCAGCGCGGTGATCGCCCAGGTGCAGGCGTTTGGCGGCAAGGTCGGCCATCACCCGGCCGACGTCAGCGACCCGGCGCAGATCGCCGACATGTTCGCCTACGCCGAGCGTGAATTCGGCGGCGTCGACATCCTGGTGAACAACGCCGGCATCCAGCACGTGGCGGCGGTGGAAGACTTCCCCGCCGAGCGCTGGGATTCGATCATCGCCATCAACCTGTCGTCGGTGTTCCACAGCACGCGCTTGAGCCTGCCGGGGATGAAGGCCAAGGGCTGGGGGCGCATCGTCAACATCGCCTCGGTGCACGGCCAGGTCGGTTCGGTCGGCAAGGCGGCGTATGTGGCGGCCAAGCACGGGGTGATCGGCTTGACCAAGGTGGTGGGCCTGGAGACGGCCACCAGCAATGTGACCTGCAACGCCATCTGCCCGGGCTGGGTGCTGACGCCGCTGGTGCAGAAGCAGATCGATGATCGCATCGCCACCGGCGTGGACCCGCAGCAGGCGCAGCATGATCTGCTGGCGGAGAAGCAGCCGTCGCTGGAATTTGTCACGCCGCCGCAACTGGGCGAGCTGGTGCTGTTCCTGTGCAGCGAAGCCGGCAGCCAGGTGCGCGGTGCCGCGTGGAACATCGACGGTGGCTGGCTGGCCCAGTAGCTCAAACACAGCGAGTCAAATGTGGGAGCTGGCTTGCCTGCGATAGCTGTAGGCCCGTTAACACATCAGTGACTGACACACCGCCATCGCAGGCAAGCCAGCTCCCACAGTTTTAATCTGCGTTTGTTCAAGAATAAGAGGCAGCTTTATGTCCGACATCCTCTGGCAACCCTCCCCGGAACACATCGCCGCCACGCGCATGGACCAGTTCCGCCGCTACATCAACGAGCGCTACGCCCTGCAACTCGCCGACTACCCCGCCCTGCACCAATGGAGCATCGACCAGCGCCCCGACTTCTGGCAGGCCATCGTCACGTTCTTCGACGTGCAATTTCGCAGTCCACCCAGCACGGTGCTGATCGAAGGCGCTGAAATGCCCAGCGCCCAGTGGTTCCCCGGCGCGACCCTGAGCTTTGCCGAACACCTGCTGCGCCGCCGTGACAATCACCCCGCCGTAGTCGCCATCAGCGAAGACGGCCAGCGCGAACACCTGACCTACGCCGAACTGGCCGCCCACGTCGCCGGCCTGCAACAGAGCCTGCGGGCCATCGGCGTGACCCAGGGCGACCGCGTGGCCGCGTGCATGCCCAACACCTGGCAAACCCTGGTGGGGCATGCTTGCCACCACCAGCCTTGGGGCGATCTGGTCGTGCTCCTCGCCGGACTTCGGCACCCAGGGCGTGATCGACCGTTTCGGCCAGATCGAACCCAAGGTGCTGATCACCTGCGCCGGTTATCGCTACGCCGGCAAAACCATCGACCAGAGCGCCAAGCTCAATGAAATCCTCGAACGCCTGCCGTCCCTGGAACAACTGATCGTCGTGCCGTACGCACGGCCCCAGGCGCAGGTCGAGGACTATCAAACGGCGGCCAGCGTGAGCCTGTGGGGCGATTTCTACCAACCCGGCGGCGAGCCTGAATTCGTCGCCGTGCCCTTCGATCACCCGCTGTACATCCTCTATTCCAGCGGCACCACCGGCGTGCCCAAGTGCATCATCCACGGCACCGGCGGCGTGTTGCTCACCCACCTCAAGGAACACGGCCTGCATGCCGACCTGAACCGCGAGGACTGCCTGTTCTACTACCACCTGCGGCTGGATGATGTGGAACTGGCTGGTCTCGGTGCTGGCCATCGGCGCCACGGCGGTGCTGTATGACGGCTCGCCATTTCATCCGGGGCCCGAGCGTTTGATTGACTTGATCGATGCCGAACGGATCAGCGTGTTCGGCACCAGCCCCAAGTTCCTCGCCACCCTGGAAAAGGCCGGCCTGCAACCGCGCCTGAGCCACGATCTAAGCAGCCTCAAAGGCTTGATCTCCACCGGCTCGCCGCTGTCGCCGCAGAGCTACGACTACGTGTACCGCGAGATCAAGGCTGAGCTGTGCCTGTCATCCATGTCCGGTGGCACCGATATCGTGTCGTGCTTTGTGATCGGCAACCCGGTGCTGCCGGTGCGCCAGGGCGAGATGCAGTGCAAGAGCCTGGCGATGGCGATCGAGGTCTGGGATGACCAGGGCCGCGCGCTGATCGGCGAAAAAGGCGAGCTGGTCTGCACCCGCCACTTCCCGGCGATGCCCATCGGTTTGTGGAACGATCCCGAACAAAAGAAGCTGCGCGCCTCGTATTTCAGCCAGTTCCCCGGCGTATGGGCCCAGGGCGACTACGCCGAGCAACGCCCCAACGGCAGCCTGTTGATCCACGGTCGCTCCGACGCGGTGCTCAACCCCGGCGGCGTGCGCATCGGCACGGCGGAGATTTATCGGCAGGTGGAAAAAGTCCCGCAGGTGCTGGAAAGCCTGGCCATTGGTCAGCGCTGGCAGGACGATGTGCGGGTGGTGCTGTTTGTGCGCCTCAACGATGGTGTCGTGCTGGATGACGCCCTGGAGCAGCAGATCCGCCAGGTGATCCGCGCCAACACCACGCCACGTCATGTGCCGGCAAAAATCCTCGCTGTCACGGATATCCCCCGCACCATCAGCGGCAAGATCGTCGAATTGGCGGTGCGCAACGTGGTGCATGGCGAACCGGTGAAAAATACCGACGCCCTCGCCAACCCACAGGCCCTGGAGGAGTTTCGCGACCGCCCCGAACTGGCGTGAAAGATGAAAGGTTTCAGCCCTGACACACTCATTTGAAGACAAAACCCCAAGGCATGCTATTTTTCGAGGGGTAGTCAGCCGTTCCCGACTCACGGGATAATCGGCGTTTGTCATATTTCAAAGCGTCAAGCTCAGGGCTTTTTCATGAATGGAACACCCACCGTCAGCGCAGCCGCCGCCTTGATCGCGCAGCTGGACTGGGCGCAAAGCCCCCTCGGTGAGATCAACCAGTGGCCACAAAGCCTGCGCACTGCCGTGGATATTGTCGTCCACTCGCCGATGCCGATGCTCCTGCTGTGGGGCAGCCAACTGACCCAGCTCTACAACGACGGCTTCGCCCTGCTGGCCGGCAACAAGCACCCCCGACGCCCTCGGCCAGCCGGCACACCAGGCCTGGCCAGAGCTGCAAAGCTTCACCACGCCGATCTACAACGCCGTGCTCGAAGGCCAGGTGCGCACCTTCACCGAGCAGCGCTTTATCCTGCAACGCAATCACCGTGATACCGAGATCTGGCTGGACCTGACCTACAGCCCGGTGCGTGATGAAAGCGGCAGCGTCGCCGGGATCCTGGTCACCGCCATCGAGACCAACGAACGCCGCAAGGCCCAGCACAATACCGAGCAACGCCTGCAACTGGCGCTGGCCGCGCCACCGACGCGGTGGGCACTTGGGATTGGGATATCGGCGAAGACCGCTTTATCGCCGACGCCCACTTCGCCTACCTGCACGGCGTGGCCCCCGACCACGCCAGCCTGCTGCCCATCAGCGCCTACCTGCAAGGCGTGCACCCTGAAGACCGCGGCATGGTGGCGCGCAGCATCAAGCATTGCATCACCTTTGGCACCGAATACGCCGAGGAATACCGCCTGCAACAAGCCGACGGCACGGTGCGCTGGGTGTTTGCCCGGGGGCGTTGCTACAAGGACCACCAGGGCCGCCCCGCGCGTTTTCTCGGCGCGGCGCTGGACCTCACCGAGCGCAAGCACACCGAACAGGCCTTGCGCCAAAGCCAGACCGAGTTGCAGCTGATCATCAACGCCATGCCGGTGCTGATCGGTTATGTGGATCACGAACAACGCTTTCGCCTGAACAACAGCGCGTACCTGGAGTGGTACGGCATGACGCCCCAGGAGCTGTACGGCAAGAGCATCCGCGAAGTGCTCGGCGACGAGGTGTATGCCGGCCGCGAGGACCAGATCAACGCGGCGCTCAAGGGCAAGGCGTGCAGCTTCCAGACCATCACCCCGCACCGCGATGGGCGCCCGCGTCACGCGCTGATGAAGTACCTGCCGCGTTTCAGCAATGACGGTTCGGTGAATGGTTTCTACATCTTTGTCATCGATGAAACCGAACGCAAACTCACCGAAGAAGCCCTGCGCAACCTCAACGAGAACCTCGAAGAACGTGTGGCCCAGCGCACTCAGGCGCTGGCTGAAGCCAACCAGCGCCTGCAAAACGAGATGTTTGAACGCGAACGCGCCGAAGACGCCCTGCGCCATGCGCAGAAGATGGAAGCCGTGGGCCAGCTGACCGGTGGCATCGCCCACGACTTCAACAATATGCTCACCGGGATCATCGGCAGCCTGGACCTGATGCAACGCTACATCGCCGCCGGGCGCAGCGACGAAATCGGCCGGTTTACCGACGCCGCCGTGTCCTCCGCCCACCGTGCCGCCGCCCTCACCCATCGCCTGCTGGCGTTTTCCCGGCGCCAGTCCCTGGACCGCCGCCCGCTGGATCCGAACCAGCTGGTGGCGTCCCTGGAAGACCTGTTCCGCCGCACCAAGGGCGCGCATATCGCGCTCAAGGTGCAACTGGGCCACGACATCTGGCCGGTGAACACCGACGCCAGCCAACTGGAAAACGCCCTGCTCAACCTGGTGATCAACGCGCGCGACGCCATGCCCGACGGCGGTGAACTGCTGATCGAAACGGCCAACAGCTACCTGGATGGCACCGACATCACCACTTTGGAACCGGTGAAAGCCGGCGACTACGTGATGCTCGGCGTGTGCGACAACGGCGCGGGCATGGCGCCGAAGATCCTCGCCAAGGCGTTCGACCCGTTCTTTACCACCAAGCCCATCGGCCAAGGCACGGGCCTCGGGCTGTCGATGATCTACGGCTTTGCCCAGCAGTCCGGCGGGCACGTGACCATCCACAGCGCACCGGGCCAGGGCACCTGCGTGCGCCTGTACCTGCCGCGGCTGCACGGCACCGCGCTGGAAAGCAGCCTGCCGGCCAGCCTGACTGAAGCGCCGGTGGCCCTGGCCGGTGAAGCCGTGGTGGTGGTCGAAGACGACCCGGCCGTGCGCATGCTGGTGGTCAACGTGCTCGACGAGTTGGGCTACACCGCCCACCAGGCGGCGGATGCCCGCACCGCGCTGCCGCTGCTGGAATCGGATTTGCGCGTGGACCTGCTGGTCACCGACGTCGGCCTGCCGGGCATGAACGGCCGGCAACTGGCAGAGATCGCCCGCCAGCATCGGCCGGGCCTGCGCGTGTTGTTCATGACCGGTTACGCAGAGAAGGCCGCCGAGCGCCAGGGTTTCCTGGAGGACGGCATGGACATGGTGGCCAAGCCGTTTTCCATCGACCTGCTGGCCACGAAAATCCGCAGCATGATCAGCGTGGTCGAATGAGTTCAGGCATAATCGCCCGCCGTTGCAGGTACCTGGTAGAGATCAATGAAAGCCCAAGCCCGTCATATCCTGGTGAAAACCAGCGAAGAAGCCGAACAACTCAAGCAGCGCATTGCCAAGGGCGAAGCCTTTGACGTGCTGGCGAAGAAGTACTCCACCTGCCCGTCAGGCAAGCGCGGCGGTGATCTGGGGGAGATTCGGCCGGGGCAGATGGTGGGGGTGATTGACGCGGTGATTTTCAAGAAGCCGCTGCGGGTGGTGCATGGGCCGATCAAGAGCAAGTTTGGGTATCACCTGGTGCAGGTGTTTTACCGCGACTGAGGGGTTGGCTTGAAGCCGCTATCGCAGGCAAGCCAGCTCCCACAGTTGACCGAGTTCCTTCAAACAAAACTCGATCAACTGTGGGAGCCGGGCTTGCCCGCGATCCGCCGCAGGCGGCCATTCATCGGGGTATCAGCGCCCCCGGCAACTGAATCACCCGACTCGCCAACCGATGCCCCGCCACCGCTGCCTCTTGCGGCGAGCCGCCCTTCAAGCGGCTGGCCAGATACGCCGCACTGAACGAATCCCCCGCCGCCGTCGTATCCACCACCTTCTCGACTTTCACCGCCGGCACGCCAAAGCGCTCGCCCTTGAAACGGATCAGGCAGTCCTGCGCACCACGCTTGAGCACCACTTCCGCAATCGCCGGATACGCCGCAAACACCTGCTCACTGCTGGCATACCCAAACAACGCGCGCTCGTCATCCTCAGTCAGCAACGCCATGTCCACCTCGGCCAAGACCTTGCCATACGCCTCACGTGCCGCCTCGACACTGGCCCACAAACGCGGGCGGTAGTTGTTGTCGAACACCACCTTGCCGCCGCGCCGGCGGGTTTCGACCAAGGTGTGCAGCAAGCGCTCACGGCCGATTTCACCCAGCACTGCCAGGGTGATACCGCTGAAATACACCACGTCGTAATCCGGCAGCGCCGCCAGGATCGGTTCGGCGGCGGGCGTGGTGAAGCAGTCGCGCACGGCGGCTTCGTTGCGCCAGTAGAGGAATTTGCGTTCGCCATTGGCGTCGGTCTGGATGCAGTACAAACCCGGCAAGCGCCCGGGCAGGCGCTGGACCATGCCGAGGCCAAGACCTTCGTCAGCCCATTGCTGGCACATGGCGTCGCTGAAGCTGTCATCGCCTAGCGCCGTCACATAGTCGACATGGCCGCTATCGCCCAGCTCGCGGCGCAGGTAGACCGCCGTGTTCAGGGTGTCGCCGCCGAAGCTTTGGTGCAGGCTGCCGTCGGCGCGGTGTTGCAGTTCGATCATGCATTCGCCGATGAGGGCGATGTGGGGGAGGGTGGTCATGGCGGTTTTCTCGGGTGTTTTTCAGGGCCCCATCGCAGGCAAGCCAGCTCCCACATTTTGATCTGTGAGCACTTTCAAATGTGGGAGCTGGCTTGCCTGCGATGGCCGCGACTCGGTCTAGAAGCAGGTATGCAGACTCTCAACCACCTGCAACTGCTCATCCACCAGGCACCCCACCTGCCACTTGTCAAAGGTCAGGCACGGGTGCGAAGTACCAAAGGAAATGATGTCGCCAATGCGCAGTTCAACCCCAGCCGCAACAGTCATGAACGCATGCTGGTCCATCACCGCCGTGACCTTGCACGCGCTCACATCATCCCCTTCGGCGCCCACAACACCCGCCTTGTAACGCTTGAGCGGCACTGGCAAACCGGCGTCGTAGGCCACGTCGCGCTTGCCCAGGGCGATCACCGCAAAACCCGGCTCGGGCATCGATTGCACATGAGCCCAGACTTCCAGGGCCGGGCGCAGACCTTCGCTGAGGTCGCTGCGACGGTCGAGCACGCAGCATTGCGCTTCTTTGTAGATGCCATGGTCATGGGCCACGTAGCTGCCGGGGCGCAACACGCTGAGGAAACGGCCGGCAGCGTTTTGCGCCTCGAAAGACTCGGCGATCAAGTCGTACCAGGCCGAACCCGAAGCGGTGACGATGGGCTTGGGCAGGTCGAATGAACCGTTGTTCTGCAGATCCACCGCCAGGCGCACCAGGCTCGCGGCGAAGTCGCGGATACCGCTGATGGCGTGCTCGCCATGGATCACCCCTTCGTAGCCTTCGATCCCGGTGAGGGCCAGGGCCGGCTGGGCCTTGATCGCCTTGGCCAGGTCGCGCACTTCCTGCTCGCTGCGGCAACCGCAACGGCCGCCGACCACGCCGTATTCGATCATCACGTTGAGGCGCAGGCCACGGGCGGCGAAAAACAGGCCGAGGTCGGCGACGTTGTCCGGGTGATCGACCATGCAGTGGAAATCAAAATCCTTGTCCGCCAGCAGATCGGCGATCAACGCCATGTTGGGCGCGCCCACCAGTTGGTTGGCCATCAGCACGCGGCGCACGCCACCGGCATAGGCGGCGCGGGTCTGCACTGCGCTGGCCAGGGTGATGCCCCAGGCGCCCGCGGCGATCTGGCGTTGGAACAGCGCCGGCATCATGCTGGTCTTGCCATGGGGCGCCAGTTCGGCGCCGCTGTTGCTGACGAAGGTTTGCATCCAGCGGATGTTGTGTTCCAGGGCCTCGCGGTGCAGCACCAGGGCGGGCAGGCTGACGTCACGGACCAGGTGGGCACCGACGGCGGCGGCGCCCTTTTCAACGGCATTGATGGCAGACATGAAATGCTCCTATTCGTTGATGCGACGGGCCAGGTTGTTGGCGCTGTCGATCAGCACCCGGCGATAGTCGTTGTAGTTTTTCAGTGCATCGGCCCGTGGGGCGACGATGCACAGGGTCGCAATGCTGATGCCCTGCGCGTCCCGTACCGGGGCGGCAAAGCAATGGGTAAAGGTGTCGGCCACGCTGTCGAAGGAAAAGAAACCATCGAGGGTGGCCTGGCGGATTTGTGCGAGGAAGGTGTCCAGCGGCAAGCGCTGGCCGTCCGGCAGGATAAAGTCATCGTGGTCGATCAGGTCGATGATCTGCTTGTCGCTCAAATGCCCGAGCAACAGGCGCCCGGACGCGGTCCAGGGGATCGGCGCGTTTTCGCCGATATCCGAGGAAATGCGAAAATGCCGCTCGCCCTCGCGCATCAGCGCCACCGTGTATTTGCGCCCGTTGAGCAGGCACATCTGCGCGGTTTCGTGGGTCTGGCTGACGATCTCCTGCAAGGCGTGGTCGGCCTCGCGGGTCAGGTCGAAGTGCCGCAGGTGCGCCTGGCCGAGAAAGTACAGCTGGCGGCCGAGGTAGACGTGACCGTCCTTGCCCACGGTTTCGAGGATGCGCCGCTCCAGCAGCGAAGCGACCAGCTCATAGACCGTGGACTTGGGGCTGCCGATGCCGCTGGCAATATCATTCGGGCGCAGGGGCTGGCCGATCTCCTTGAGAAAATCGAGGATATCGAACGCCCGGTCCAGGCCTTTGGCGCGGCGTTTGATGGTGTCTTCGGTCATGGCAGTTTTGGTCCGGTCATAGTAGTAATACTGCACAGTGAACCCCTGTGGGAGCGGGCTTGCCCGCGATGGCGGTGGCTCAGTCAGACATGGGTTGACTGACACTCCGTCATCGCAGGCAAGCCAGCTCCCACATTGGCGCAGCGGTGGGCTTCAGATCGCTGCATTTAGCCCTTTTTCTTGTAGGCCACGCAATCGATCTCCACCTTGCAATCCACCATCATGTTGGCCTGCACACAGGCCCGCGCCGGGGCGTGTTCAGGGGTGAAGTATTCGCCGAAGACCTTGTTGAAACTCCAGAAGTCGCGCGGGTCTTCCAGCCACACGCCGACACGCACCACGTCTTTCAACTCGTAGCCGGCTTCTTCGAGAATCGCCACCACATTGCGCAGGGTCTGCCGGGTTTGCTCGACGATGCCGCCGCTGATGATTTCACCGTCCACCGCTGGCACTTGGCCCGAGACGTAGAGCCAGCCGTCCGCTTCCACCGCGCGGGCGAAAGGACGGGGCTGGCCGCCGCCGGCAGTGCTGCCGGTGCCGTAACGAGTAATGCTCATAAAAATAGCCTCCTGATTAAAAACGAATGTTCTTGAGAAATTCCGCCAGGCGCGGCGATTGCGGGCGTTCGAAGATGTCCTTCGAGCTGCCCTGCTCTTCAATGCGGCCCTGGTTCATGAAAACGATCTTGTCCGACACTTCATAGGCAAAGCGCATTTCGTGGGTGACCAGCAACATGGTCATGCCCTCTTCCGCCAGGCCCTTGATCACGCTGAGCACTTCGCCCACCAACTCGGGGTCGAGGGCCGAGGTGACTTCGTCGAACAGCATCAGGCTCGGGTTCATCGCAATGGCGCGGGCAATCGCCACGCGCTGTTGCTGGCCGCCGGAGAGCTGGCCGGGGAAGTGGTTGCGCCGCTCCAGAAGCCCTACGCGGTCGAGCCATTTTTCCGCGAGTGCCACGGCCTCGTCCTTACCCATCTTCTTGACCTTGAGCAGGCCGAGGGTGACGTTCTGCAACGCCGTCAAATGCGGGAACAGGTTGAACTGCTGGAACGCCATGCCGGTCATGGCGCGGTGCTGGGAAATCACCCGCTCGGGGTGGCGCACGCGCTTGCCGCCGATGTCGCTGTAGCCGATGGACTCACCGTCGAGGGTGATCTGCCCGCCCTGGAACTCTTCCAGCAGGTTGACGCAGCGCAACAGCGTGGTCTTGCCCGAGCCGCTGGAGCCGATCAACGTGACCACGTTGCCGCGCTGCAGGGTCAGGTCGACGCCCTTGAGCACTTCCACCTCGCCGTACTGTTTGCGCAGGCCGCGGATATTGAGCAACGGTTGCTCGATGTGAGGTTGGTTCATGGCAAGGCCACCCGCTTTTCAATGTAGCGCCCGAATAATTCAATGGCGTAGTTGATGACAAAGAACAGAAACCCGGCGAACAGGTAGAACTCCAGGGTCATGAACGTGCGCGCAATCACTTGCTGGGTACTGAGCAGCAATTCCGCCACGCCGATCACCGACAGCAGCGTCGAGGCCTTGACGATTTCCGTGGAGGAATTGACCCAGGTCGGCAGGATCTGCCGCAGCGCTTGCGGCAACAGCACGTAGGCCAGGGACTGCTGGAACGTCAGGCCAATCGCCTTGCCCGCTTCCAGTTGCCCGCGGGGAATGGCTTGCAGTGCACCACGCACGATCTCCGACACGTGGGAGCCGCAAAACAGTGTCAAGCCGACCGCACCGGCCTGGAACGCGCTGATCTGCCAACCGAGGGCCGGCAACATGTAGAAACACGCGAGCACCAGCACAAACACCGGCGTGCCACGGATCAGATCGACATACAGACGAAACGGCGCACGCATCCAGAACTTGCCGTAGGTCAGGATCAACCCGGCGACAATGCCGATCAGGGTGCCGAAGATAATCGCCAGCGCCGACACATACACACTGGCTTGAAAGCCCGCCCACAGGGTATCCCGGGCGATCCACAACTCATGCAGCCAGCTGGGGGACTCGTACATGGGAACCCTCCTTAACGACGGATCGCCAGACGCTGTTCCAGGTAACGGAGCAGCATGGCAATGAGGTAACAGGCAGCCACGTAGAGCGCGGTCGTGACCAGCCAGGTTTCAATCACCCGGTAGCTTTCGACGTTGATCTTGCGGGCGTAATAGGTCAGCTCCGGCACGGCAATCGCGGCGGCCAGCGAGGTGTCCTTGAACAGCGAGATAAAGTTGTTCGACAGCGCCGGCAACACGTTGCGCAACATCACCGGCACGGTGATGTAGGCCCGGATGCGCCATTCGCCCAGGCCGATGGCCAGGCCGGCTTCACGCAGGCCCTTGGGAATATTCAACAGCCCGGCGCGGAATACTTCGGTCAGGTAGGCACCGGCGTACAACGACAGGGTGATGATGAACGAGGGGATTTTGTCGAGACGAATCCCCAGGGACGGCAACGCAAAGTAGATCAACAGGATCAGCACCAGAATCGGCGTATTGCGCACCACCGTCACATACACCGAGGCAAAGATGCGCAACGCACGGTGCTTGGACAGCATGGCAAACGCCATCAGCAGGCCGATCACGCAGCCGATGGCGATCGACAGCAATGCCAGTTGCAGGCCCAGACCGAGCCCCGCCAGCAAGGTGTCGAAATCGCGCCACACGGCGGCAAAGTTCAACTGATAGTTCATGGTCAGCAGTACCTAATAGGGGCGCCGTCGGCGGCGCCCCGGTTGTCACGAATCACTTGAACTCGACAGGGAAACCAATCGCCGGCTCTGGCAGGTCGACGCCAAACCACTGCTTGAACGAAGCCTTGTAGGTGGGGAATTCCACACCGGTCATGGCTTCATGCAGGGCGGTGTTGACGAAGTTCAGCCAGTCCTGGTCGCCACGCTTGACCGCGCACGCATAGGTTTGCGGGCTCCAGGCGTAGGCCGGGCTGCGGTAACGGCCGGGGTTCTGCACCATCAGGTATTTGACCGAAGACTGGTCGGTGGCGGCGGCATCGGCGCGGCCGGAGTTCACCGCCTGGTACATCAGGTCGACGCTGTCGTACTGGTCGACCTTGGCCTTGGGCAGCGCCTGGTGCACCAGCTCTTCGGCGTACACGTTTTGCAGCACGGCCACGGTCACGCCGTCGCCGGCGGCTTGCAGGTCTTCGATCTCTTTGTATTTGCTGTTGTTGGGCAGCAACAGGCCCACGCCTTCGCGGTAGTACGGCAGGGTAAACGCGACCTGCTGCGCACGGCTGGCGGTGACGGTAATGAACTGGCAACTCATGTCGACCTTGTCGGTCAGCAGGTTGGGAATCCGTGCGTCGGACGACTGCACCACAAACTCAACCTTGCTCGGGTCGTTGAACAATCCCTTGGCCACGATGCGGCCGATGTCGATATCAAACCCTTGCAACTTGCCATCCGCTCCCTGGAAGTGCCACGGCGCATTGGTACTGCCTGTACCTACGATCAGGTGCCCACGCTTGAGCACATCATCGAGCTTGCTGTCCGCCGCCTGCACGATGCTTGCGAGGGAAGCCGATGCGGCGAAGAGAAAAACACACGCTTTGAACACGGAAGGTCGGTGATGCATGACAAGCACTCCAGGGATTGTGTATTCCGCTATACCGGAACCTAGTATGTAACAACGGAATAGACAGCAGAAAGTGTGCCACACGCTGCAACAGAAAAAAATCCGAGGGATAAATTCTTTATAAATCAGCCAGATAAATCTTCGCGGCTGGTGGGGCGTTACGTCAGCAGCTGCGACCGCCCTGCTACCCCAGGCCCCACACTGCGGTGACAGGCCCCAATCCCGTGCGCCATTACTGCGTTACCGCGCACCGTTGCAGTGCGCGCGCAGCGTGGAAAAATCCCCACGCTGGACTAGCCTTTGCACATCCCCGCCGACAAGGATCGCGCCCCGATGAAGCTCAGCCTCACCCTGGTTTTATGCGCCTGTCTGCTCGCCACCAACGCCTGGGCCAGCAACGACCGCCGCGACTGCAAGATAGAACTGCGCAAGCTCAACGAAGCCTTGAGCACCAACTACACCAGCCAGAACCACCACGGCTACCGCCAGGCCAAGGCCTCGCGGGACAACCTGGAATACAAGAAATGCGCGAACCAGGCCCGCAAGGCGCGCGAACGCCTGGAGCGTGACGCGAACCTGTGAAGGTTGACAGTAGACGGTAGTGAATCCTCGATTTAGCGTTGGCACTCAACTGACGTTGCCCAGGAGGACGACCACCATGGGGCTTGCCACCGCAACAATTGCCAATGCCGAGGACTACCAACGGGTGCTGAGTTCGTCACGCCCGGTGTTTCTGCTGTTTGTTTCAGCCCACTGCCCTGCGTGTACCGAAGCTGTGCCGCTGTTTGAAATGATTGCCGCCAGATACCCGAGCGTCATGAGCTTGGTGCTTGACTGTGCACACACCCCAAGACACGGCGAGGTCACGGGCACTCCGACCGGGCTGGTCTATGTCAACGGGCAATTGCAGGAGAAACTCCAGGGCTTTGGCCCTGAGGAAGGTCAAGCCGCACTCGTGGAGGCCACATTCAAACGCTATGCTAAGCGGCGTCGGCCGATCAAACCCACCCTTGCACGGCCCTGACAGACGTCTACGCTGCTCAATGCAGTCTCAGCCGAGCCAGGGTCAGCAATGTTCAAGACCATTGAAGCCGAAGTCCTCAAGAAACTCCCCTCACCTGCCCTGCAACTTGAGTTCGCCCAGCATGATTTCGAGCGACTCAAGCCCTTTTGCCTGTTGATCTACCTCGCCAGCATCAGCATCTGGCTGGTGTTCAACCTGATCGTCAGCTTTCGCGGCGGCCAGGGTTTTACCTTCTATTCAGTGATATTTCTCAGCGCACTGTTGATCACCACGCTGGTGCTGGCCTTCAACACCCAGGTGCGCCACTTCCAGTGGATCAACCTGATCTTCGTCAGCATCATCGCCATCGGCATCCGCCTGGTGATCGAAGGCCTGCCCATGGACCTGCACCCCGGCTGGCTGATCCTCGGCGCGTCGACCATTTTGTACAGTGCCTCCGTGCTGCCGCTGAACCGCTGGGCATTCGCCGCTACGCTGGTGATCACCTGGGTGGTACTCAACCCGTTCTATCTCACCGAAACCTCGGTGCTGGAAGTCAAAGGCACTACGGTGTTCTTCTATTCCAGCTTTCTCAGCCTGCTGACCCTCTACAGTTTCCTCAAGCTGCGCCAGGTCAAGCTGAGCAACTACATCATGGCCAAGCTGCTGCTGGACCAGGCCTACGTGGACACCCTGACCGACATCCCCAACCGCCGCGCGTTCATGGCCAACGCCGGGCAAAAGCTCGCCCACCAGCCGCGCACACACGACCATTACCTGGCGATGATCGACATCGACAATTTCAAGAAAGTGAATGACCGGTTTGGCCACGACGTTGGCGACGATGTGCTCAAGCGTGTCGCCCACGACATCCGCGCCGTGATGAACGACTACGACTACGCGCGCCTTGGCGGCGAAGAATTTGCCATTTACCTGGCAGGAGTACGCCGCGAAGACGCGGCGCAGTTGGCGGACCGGCTGTGCGCCCAGGTGCGGGCGCACGCCGGCCAACACCCGGTGACCATCAGCATCGGCCTGGCCCGGGTGGAGGATGGCGAAACCCTGAACCAGGTGCTGATCAAGGCGGACCAGGCGTTGTATGTGTCAAAACATGCGGGCAAGGACCGCTTTACGTTTCACGCACCATAGCCACCTGGGTCACCCGCCGCTCCTCGACGGCCGCCACGGTCAGGCGCCAGCCGTCGTACACCAGGCTGTCGCCCACCACCGGCAGGCGGTCCAGCAGGCTCATCACCAAGCCGGCGAGGGTCTGATAGTCGTCGGTCGCCGTGGCGTTGAAGCCGGTGCGTTGGCGGATCTGGTTGAGGTTGAGCGCGCCATTCACTCGAAAACCTGCGCCGTCCTCGACAATGTCCGGTCCCTCGATTTCACTGGCGTCGGGCAGTTCACCGGCGATGGATTCGAGAATGTCGGTCATGCTCAACACGCCCATGAAGTCACCGAATTCGTTGATGACGAAGGCGATGTGCGTGGATTCCTGGCGCATCTGCTCCAGGGCGTTGAGCACCGAGAAACTCTCCAGCAGGTTGATCGCCCGGCGTGCCAGGTGCTCCAGGTTTGGCTCGTTGCCGGCCAGGTATTCCTTGAGCAGCTCCTTCTTGTGCACAAAGCCCAGGGGTTCATCCACCGCGCCATTACGGATCAGCGGCAGGCGCGAGTAGGACGAATGCATCAGCTTCAGGCGAATCGTCTCGGCATCGTCCGCCAAGTCGATGTAATCAACCTTGGCCCGCGGCGTCATCAACGTACGGATCGGCCGCTCGGCCAATTGCAGCACGCCGCTGATCATCACGCGCTCGCGGCGATCAAACAGCGGGCCTTGCGCGGTATCCGGCTCGCCCCAACAGGTCGGCCACCTCTTCACCCACTTCTTCCACCGCCAGGCTGCGCCCGCCGAGCAAGCGCATCACCGCATGGGCCGTGCGCTCACGCACTGGCAACACGCCTTGCGCCGACTTCTTGCGACGGGCGCGGGCAATCTGGTTGAACACTTCGATCAGGATCGAGAAACCGATGGCCGCATACAGGTAGCCCTTCGGAATATGGAAGCCCAGGCCTTCGGCGGTCAGGGCAAAACCGATCATCATCAAGAAGCCCAGGCAGAGCATGATCACCGTCGGGTGCGCATTGACGAAGCGGGTCAACGGCTTGCTCGCGACGATCATCACGCCGATGGACACGATGACCGCAATCATCATCACCGCCAGTTCATCCACCATGCCCACGGCGGTAATCACCGCATCGAGGGAGAACACGGCGTCGAGCACCACGATCTGCGCCACGATCGGCCAGAACATCGCGTAGGCCGCATTGCCACTGCGCTGGGCGACGTGGCCTTCGAGGCGTTCGTGCAATTCCATGGTGGCCTTGAACAACAGGAACACACCACCAAACAGCATGATCAGGTCGCGGCCGGAGAAGCTCTTGTCGAACACCTCGAACAGCGGCTGGGTGAGGGTCACCAACCACGAAATACTCGCCAGCAGGCCCAGGCGCATCAACAGCGCCAGGGACAAGCCGATCAAGCGCGCACGGTCACGCTGCTCGGGCGGCAACTTGTCCGCGAGGATCGCGATAAACACCAGGTTGTCGATACCCAGCACCAGTTCCAGCACAATCAAGGTCAACAGGCCGAGCCAGGCCGTTGGATCCGCTAACCATTCCATTTATAGAGTCTCTTTAATTCGAAGTTCAGAATGCCGGGCACAGCAATGCGCGGTCAGTGGACCGGGACAAGGTTAGCAGTCGAAATACGGGATGCTTCAGCGGGAACGGCAGCAGCGGATGTCTTGGGGAAAGACGACTGGGGGGCTCCGAGAGGGTGTTCATGCAAATCCTGCGATAAAAAAGGACTTGAATCGTACAGCTGAAAGGTAAATTTCCTACAACGCAAAACTATTACAAGATCTGTAATCGTGTTCAGCGCGCCGCTTTTACCTGCTGGATAAACCGCGCGACCGCCGGTGCTTTTTCAAACCGGCGGTGAATCAGCGACAGCCACGACGATGCGTCACTGCCTTGAATGGGCCGGTACAGCACATTCGGCAGCGTCACATGCCCCACCACCGACGCCGGCACCACCGCAACGCCCTGCCCCAGCGAGACCAGCGCCAGCACCGCGACCAAACCACCCGGCTGCGGCCCCAGGCGCGGCGCATAACCGCCCTGGGCGGCCACATGCAGCGTGCCGCTGATCTGCTCCGGCAGGATAAAGGTCTCGTTTTGCAGGTGTTCGCAGCCGATGGCTTTCAATCCCAGCAGCCAGGAACCTTGCGCCACGGCCAGGACAAACCCTTCGCTGTCCAGGCGTACCGCTTCCACGCCATCGGGCAGGGTCATGGGCGAGCGGACGTAACCAATGTCATAACGCCCATCCGCCACCGCGCCTGGCAATGCGGCCATCGCGCATTCGCGCACATTCACGCTCACATCGGGAAACGCCTGGCTGAACGCCTGCATCTGCCGCTGCAACACGCCGCCATACACCGCTGATGCCACATAACCCAGTTCGATATGCCCGATATCGCCGCGCCCGGCCCGCTGGGCATGGCGCTGGGCGCATTCGAATTGGCGCACGGTGGCTTCCGCTTCCTGCACCAGGGCCGCGCCCGCTTCGGTCAGGCTGACTTCGCGCTGCTGGCGGATAAACAAGCGCGTGCCCAGGGCGGTTTCCATGTCCTGGATCTGCCGGCTCAAGGTCGGCGGCGCGATGCCCAGTTGCTCGGCGGCGCGGGTGAAGTTGCGTTGCCGGGCCACGGCCAGGAAGTAGCGGAAGTGACGAATTTCCATCGCAGGATTAGCTCAAAGGTAATGAAGTTCTTATTGCCACCTAACAAAGGCAACGTTGGACGACGATAAGCTGGGCCAATCCTAACAGCCAGAGAGCCTTTGCGATGCCTTGCGATTTCACACCCACCATTGCCTGCCGGGTAATCTGCCCATGAAGCCCGTCAGCCCACGCTTGACGTTGCTCACCGCCTCCGGCGTCTGCTCGCTGATCGTGCTCGACACCAATATCGTCGCGGTCACCCTGCCGAGCATCGCCCGCGACCTGGGGGCCAATTTCGCCGATATCGAGTGGGTCGTCAGCGCCTATATGCTGGCCTTCGCCGCGCTGCTGTTGCCCGCCGGTAGCCTTGCCGACCGCTTCGGGCGCAAGAAAACCCTGGTCTGGGGCTTGAGTATTTTCATCCTCGCGTCCCTGGGTTGCGGCGCTGCGCCCAGCGCGTTGTGGCTGGACATCGCCCGCGCCGTCAAAGGCGTCGGTGCAGCGCTGTTGCTGACCTCGGCCCTGGCGTCCATCGGCCACACCTTCCACGATGAGGTGGAGCGCGCCAAAGCCTGGGCCTTCTGGGGCGCGTGCATGGGCGTGGCGATGACCGCCGCGCCGACCCTCGGCGGTCTGATTACCGAGTACCTGGGCTGGCGCTGGATTTTCTACCTCAACCTGCCCGTGGGCCTGGCACTGATGGCGCTGGTACTGCGGGCCATCCCGGAATCCCGCGATACCCAGTCCGCCCGCCTTGATCCCTGGGGCAGCCTGGCGTTCAGCGCCAGCCTGCTGTGCCTGATCTGGGGGCTGATCGAGGCCAACCGCATCGGCTGGGACAACCCGCTGACCTATGCGCGCCTGCTAGGTGGCGCGGCGCTGTTGGCCGTATTTGTGCTGGTCGAACGCGTGCAGCAACGGCCGATGGTGGACCTGCAACTGTTTCGCCAGCCGCGTTTTATCGGCGCCTTGCTCGGAATGTTCGCCTACGCCGGGTGCGCGCAAGTGATGATGACGCTGCTGCCCTTCTACCTGCAGAACGGCCTGGGGTTCTCCGCCATCGCGTCGGGCCTGGGCATGTTGCCGTTCGCCCTGACCATGCTGGTGTGCCCCCGTATCGGCGCACGCCTGGCGGGGCGTTTTACCCCGGCGACGATGATGGCCGCCGGCTTGACCCTGGTGGGCTGCGGCAACTTGCTCAGCGCGTGGGCGGTGAATGCGGGCGGTTACCTGCCCTTCGCCTTGGCGATTGCGGTCACGGGGGCCGGCGCGGGCTTGCTCAATGGCGATACGCAGAAAAACATCATGGCCTGCGTGCCGCGCGACCGTGTCGGGATGGCCTCGGGGATGAGTACCACCATGCGTTTCAGCGCGATCATGCTGGCCATTGGCGTGTATGGGGCGTTGTTGAGCAGCCACAGTGAGCAATTGTTGGGGGCGAGTATCGATGCGCAGTGGCAGGGCCAGGTGGCCGGGATCGCGTCGCGGGTGGTGGCCGGTGACATGCCAGCGGCGATGGGGTTGTTGCCGGCGTCGGCAAGGGCCGGTGTGCAACCGCTGGCACAGCAGGCGTTTGTCGGTGGTTTCGGTGGGGTGTTGTGGGTGGCGGGATGGTTGGGGTTGCTGGGGGCGTTGGTGGTGGGGCTGCTGATGCGCTACCCGATCAATGTGGGAGCGGGCTTGCCCGCGATTACAGGGCGTCAGTCGATACATGAGTGACTGATCCACCGCATTCGCGGGCAAGCCCGCTCCCACAAGGGACTGCTAACATCCGAGAGGTCGGATTACCAAAAGCGCTGCTGGGTCAACCGGCTCCACCAGGTCAGCAGCACGCGGTCCACTGAACCGCTGGCCGCCAGGCCCACACGTTCCTGCAAGCTTTTGCGCTCGGCATAGTGCAGGTGGAACACCTCGGCGGTCTTGGCCTTGGTCGCCAGGTATTCGTCGCTGGTTTGCAGTTCGTCCACCAGTTGTTTGTCGAGCGCGGCAACACCCAGCCACACTTCCCCTGTCGCCACCTCATCGATCGCCAACTGCGGGCGATAGCGCGAGACGAAGTTCTTGAACAACTGATGGGTGATATCCAGGTCTTCCTGGAACTTCTCCCGGCCCTTCTCGGTATTTTCGCCAAACACCGTGAGGGTGCGCTTGTACTCACCGGCGGTCAGCACTTCAAAGTCGATGTCGTGCTTTTTCAGCAAGCGGTTGACGTTGGGCAGCTGCGCGACCACGCCAATCGAACCGAGGATGGCGAACGGGGCGCTGATAATTTTCTCGCCGATGCACGCCATCATGTAGCCGCCGCTGGCCGCGACCTTGTCGATGCACACGGTCAGCGGCACGCCCGCCTGGCGGATACGCGCCAGTTGCGACGACGCCAGGCCGTAGCTATGGACCATGCCGCCACCGCTTTCCAGGCGCAGCACCACTTCGTCCTTGGGTGTGGCAAGGCTGAGCAGCGCAGTGATTTCATGGCGCAGGCTTTCGGTGGCCGAGGCCTTGATGTCGCCATCGAAATCCAGCACAAACACCCGTGGCTTGGCCTCGGGCTTTTTCTTGCTGTTCTTCTTTTCGGCTTTGCTTTCGGACTTGCGCAAGGCCTTGAGCTGGTCCTTGTCGAGCAGGGTGGATTCCAGGCGCTCGCGCAGGCCCTTGTAGAAATCATTGAGTTTGCTGACCTGCAATTGGCCAGCGGATTTGCGACGACCTTTGCTGCGCAAGGCGGCGAAGCTGATCAGTACCACCAGAATAGCGACCACCAGGGTGACGGTCTTCGCTAAGAAGCTCGCGTATTCGGCCAGAAAATCCATGTTGCTCCTTACAAGTGCAGTGCGCCAGGCGCGGATTGCCCCAGCATACCGGCGGCACCGCGTTCGGGCCAGTGATCAAACCGCCAGCAAGCGGGCCTCCAACGGGCTTTTAAAACAAGCGTATGTTTTTCCATTGACAGCTCGCAGGCATCCCCATAACCTCGCCAGACTTTCAACGTACCGGGAAAACGGACGTGGGCAGCATCTATCTGATTCGACATGGCCAAGCCTCCTTCGGTGCAGACGACTATGACGTCCTGTCGCCCGTCGGCGTGGAACAAGCGCAAGTGCTCGGGCGACACCTGGCCGATCTGGGCGTGACGTTCGACCGCTGCCTCGCCGGCGACCTGCGCCGCCAGCAGCACACCGCCAGCGCCGCCTTCGAGCAGTACAGCGCCCGCGGCCTGCCGGTACCGGCAGTCGAGGTGGACAGCGCCTTCAACGAGTTCGACGCCGATGCAATCATCCGCGCCCTGCTCCCCGACCTGCTCACCAGCGAACCCGAAGCCCTGGAGATCCTGCGCAATGCCGCGCAGAACCGCAGCGAGTTCCAGCGCATCTTCGCCCTGATCATCGAACGCTGGCTGGCCGGCACCTATGACCCACCGGGGCTGGAGAGCTGGCTGGGGTTTGTCGAACGGGTCCAGGGTGGCCTGCAACGCATTCTCGAAGCGGCGGACAACGCGCAGAAAATCGCCGTGTTTACTTCCGGCGGCACCATCACTGCCCTGCTCCACCTGATTACCCGGATGCCTGCCGCCCAGGCCTTCGAACTGAACTGGCAAATTGTTAACACCTCGCTCAACCAGCTGAAATTCCGCGGTCGCGAGGTGGCCCTGGCTTCCTTCAACAGCCACACCCACTTGCAACTGTTGAAGGCGCCGCAGCTCATCACCTTCCGATGAGCTGCGGCCAACCGTGACCCCAAGGTCACTGGACTCACCATAAAAGGATCGAAACCATGACTGACGTAGCCAAAGCTGTAGAAGCAATGAAAGCCAAATTCAACCCAGGCGCCGCTGACGGCCTGGACCTGGTATTCGGTTTCCGCATCGACGACACCAAGAACTTCTCCCTGATCGTCAAGGACAAGACCTGCGAATTGCAGGAAGGCGAAAACCCAGACGCCCAAGTGACGCTGGTCATGGACAGCGAAACCCTGGAAGGCATCGTTGACGGTTCCACCGACGGCATGCAGGCCTTCATGGGCGGCAAACTGCGCACCGAAGGCGACATGATGCTGGCGATGAAGCTGAGCGAGCTGTTCCCTTCCTGATTCAAGGTCCAGCCTGAATCCCTGTGGGAGCGGGCTTGTGTGGGAGCGGGCTTGCCCGCGATTGCGGCGTATCAGTCAATAGATTCAGTGACTGACGCACCGCATTCGCGGGCAAGCCCGCTCCCACATTTTGATCTGCTGTGATGCTCAGTTTTTTGGCTGCAGCAGCAACGCCACCAACGCACTCCACCCGGTCTGATGCGACGCCCCCAACCCGCGCCCGGTTTCGCCATGGAAATATTCATGGAACAACACCAGGTCACGGCTCGCCGGGTCCGCTTCCAACTGCGCATACCCCACCATCGATGGCCGCAGCCCATCCTCGTCCCTTAGAAACAACCCCGTCAGCCGCGCGCTGAGGCTGTCAGCCACTTCCTCCAGCGATGCCAGATAACCACTGCCCGTCGGGTACTCCACCGAAAAGTTGTCGGCGTAGTAGCGGTGAAATTCCCGCAGCGATTCGATCAGCATATAGTTCACCGGCATCCACAACGGCCCGCGCCAATTGGAGTTGCCGCCATACAAACGCGAGTCGGATTCGCCGGGCTGGTAGCTTGCACATAACGTATTGCCGTTCATCTTCAACGCCAGCGGCTGCTCGGCAAACGCCTTGGACAATGAGCGCACACCAAACGCCGACAAGAACTCAGCGTCATCGAGCATGCGCCGCAGCAGGTCCTTGGTGCGCTCACCGCGCAGCAGCGCCAGCAACAGGCGATTGCCCTGGCCCGGTTCGTTCCAGCGCGACACCAGCTTGGCCAAGTCGGGCCGGTGCTTCATGAACCCCAGCAAACGCTCGCGCAAACCTTCCAGGCCTTCATGCTCGTGCTGTTCCAGCACCAGCACGGCAAACAGGGGCATCAGCCCGACCATGGAGCGCAGGCGTACCGGTTCGTTACTGCCGTCGGGGCGGTGCAGGACGTCGTAGAAAAACTGGTCCTGTTCATCCCACAAGCCTTCGGCGCTGTCATCCACGCGGTTGATAGCCCCGGCGATGTACAAGAAGTGCTCGAAAAACTTCACGCCGATGTCCACGTACACCACATTGCGCTTGGCCAGCTCCAGGGCGATGCGCATCAGGTCCAGCGCATAGGCGGCGACCCACGCCGTACCGTCGGCCTGATCCAGCTGATAACCCGGCGGCAGCGCGGCCGAGCGGTCGAACAAGGCAATATTGTCCAGCCCCAGGAACCCGCCCTGGAACAGATTGCGCCCCTCGGCATCCTTGCGATTGACCCACCAGGAAAAATTCAGCAGCAGCTTGTGGAATATCCTTTCCAGGAAGTCCATATCGCCTACGCCGGTCAGCGCCTTGTCCTGCTGATACACGCGCCAACTGGCCCAGGCGTGCACCGGCGGGTTGGCGTCGTCGAAGCGCCATTCATACGCCGGCAACTGGCCGTTGGGGTGCATGAAACGATCCTTCACCAGCAGCAACAGCTGTTGCTTGGCGTACGCCGGATCGATCAGCGCCATGGCCACGGCCTGGAAGCCCTGGTCCCAGGAGGCGTACCACGGGTATTCCCAGGTATCGGGCATGGAGAGGATGTCGAAGTTGGACAGGTGCCGCCAATGGGTATTGCGGATATGCAAGCGCTCGGGCGGTGGCGCAGGTTGGGCCGGGTCGCCATCGAGCCATTGGTTCACATCGAAATAATAGAGTTGCTTGGACCACAGCAGACCGGCCAATGCCTGACGCTGTACGTTGCGAGCGTCCTCAGACGCAATGTCCTGCTGCAAGGCGGCGTAAAAGTCGTCGGTTTCATGGCGGCGCTGTTCAAACAGCTTGCGCGCGTTGACCCGAGGCGCACCGACCGACGCAAAACGCAGGTAGATTATTTTGCGCTCCAGGCCCGCCAGATTGAGGACAAACCGCGCAGCGACTTTGGTGCCGCAGTCACGGCGAATCGCCGACTGAACACCGCTCACCACGTACTCGTTGATCCCGTCCTTGAACGGCCCTGGTGCCGGTTGACCATCCAGCCGGGGATAGTTGCTTTCGTTTTCACAGAACAGCCACTCGACGCCCTCCTCGCCCCACGCGCTTAGATGGCGGTCAGGCAACTCATGATGGCGTGCCAGCACCTGGTCGCCGTCCAGCGTCAACTGTGGCTTGGGCGCATCGACGGTCCAGCTCCAATCATTGCGCGCCCACAGTTGGGGCAACACCTGCAACCGCGTCGGCTGATCCGAACGGTTGTGCACCGTGATGCGCATGAAAATATCGTCGGGTTGATGTTTGGCGTATTCGACACTGACATCGCAGTAGCGGTTGTCTTCGAATACTCCGGTATCGAGGATTTCGTACTCGGCGTCAGCCAACCCACGGCGGGCGTTCTCGCTGAGCAAGTCGGCGTACGGAAAGGCAGCATGGGGGTATTTGTAGAGCATGCGCATGTAGGCATGGCTCGGTACGCCATCGACGAAAAAGTACAGTTCCTTGACGTCTTCACCGTGGTTGCCCTCGGCGTTGTTCAGGCCGAACAGGCGCTCCTTGATGATTCCATCGCGCTCGTTCCACAGGGCCAGGCCCAGGCACCAGCGTTGCGCCTTGTCACTGAACCCCGCCAGGCCGTCCTCGCCCCAACGGTAGGCGCGGCTGCGTGCATGGTCATGGGGGAAGTAGGCCCAGGCGTCGCCATCGGCGCTGTAGTCTTCGCGCACCGTGCCCCATTGGCGTTCGCTCAGGTAGGGGCCCCACTCGCGCCAGCGCTCGGCGTCGCTGGTTGCCAGGCGTTGGCCTTCGATCGTGTCAGAAATCCGCGTTACGGGCGTGGCCGTCATGGGGCCTCCTGCGCCTACAAGGTGAGGTGCAGTGTAGGACCCATCCACGCCCGTATGCACATGAAGGTTTAGAAGATCGCGTAGGTGTAGTTGAAGATCAGGCGGGTTTGATCCTGATCGGCAGTGCCGGTGTTCTTGCCGTGGTAGGTACCGGTACGGAAGGTGGTACCGAAGCCTTTCAGAGGACCGGCCTGCACCACGTAGTCCAGACGGAAGTCGGCTTCGTTTTCTTTCTGGTCAGGGCCACCGGCCACCTTCGCCTTGATATCCCGGCCATCCAGGTACGCCACGGACGCCTTCAAGCCAGGTACGTAGGCCTTGAAGTCATACGAATACTGACCAAAGTTGACCTGCTCGCCCGCACGGGAGAACTGGCCGACCACGGCGTCGGTGAACAGGTAGAAGTCGCTGCCACCGGCACCTTGTGCGTGCGGATCAGCCAGGCTGCCCTGGTTCACCCAGACAAAGCCGCCGTCGTCACCCACGCCAATATGGCCAAGCATCAGGCTGCTGCCGCCCAGTTGGTAGGTGAAGGCCGCACTGTAGGTTTTGTTGTCGACTTCGTTGGCGTGCCGGGCATAGCCGCCGTTGTTGTTGAACTGGTAGCCGCTCTGGCCGTTCTTGCCGTCGCTGCTGCTGTCGAAGTAGCGCAGGTCAGTCTTGAACGATTGGTCATTGCCCAGCGGCAGTACGTGGACCAGGCCGAAGTAGTTCTGTTTGTAGAAGTCTTGCAGTTGGGCGTAGTAGTACTGCAACGTCAGGTTTTTCGCGATGACGTTGTCGGAAGAACCAAACGGCTTGTAGTCCACCCCCCCGAACTTGAAGCTGTCGCTGTCGCGCTGACCACCCGCCACACTCAAACCGGTGGAGTTGCTGGAGGCACGGCCTTCGGCGCGGTTCAGTTCACCGCCGGTGAAGGTCACGTTGGGAATATCGCTCGACGTCAGGATGCCGCCATCAAAGGTTTGCGGGGCCACGCGGCTGTCGTTGGACACCAGGATCGGCAACACCGGCGCCAAGCCACCACCGACGTGCAACTCGGTCTGGGAAATACGGAACTTCACGTTGCCCGCGGCACGACCAAAAGAGTCGGCCGGTTCAGTGCCGTTGTTCTTCGTCGGGAAGAAGCTGTTGCCGTTACCCGCCAGACCCGCGCCTGCGGTGTGGCCATCGCCGCCATCCAGGCGCAGGGCGCCGAACGCCATCAGGTCAAAACCGACGCCCACGGTGCCTTGGGTGAAGCCGGACTTGTAGTCAAACCGCAGCGCGGTGGCGGTTTCGCGCAGGTCGTTGTTGGTGACCGAGCGGTTGTCAGCGCTGTAGTACATGGTCCGCGAGCTCACGGAGGCATGGCTGTCTTCCAGGAAACCGCTGTGACCGGTGCCCGTGCCCAGGGAGCCGAGCCCGAAATCATCAGCTAACGCGTGTTGTGCAAGAACGGCGGCGGTGATCGACAACGCCAGTGTAGAAATTTTCATTAACGACGGCCCCTAAACATTTTTTTATGTGTGTGATGTGTAAAACGGCGTTTTCATCCTTGCGAACGTGACGATTCTTTCATGCCGGGTGGGGGCGACTGCGTGAAGAATTAGTTAGGAAAAACAGCGGAAAATGAAATTTTCAGCCGGACGATTTTTGTCATATTCACGTCATCTCATTCATCCAAGGAATGAAGTCCAGAGGATTCTTCGTTTGCAAGTGTGGCGGGCGCTCAACAAAATCCAGAAAAAGGCCACGTTCATCGCCACCGTCATCAGGAATTTTTCTATGCCTACCACTGCACATGTCAGCCCCGACGAGATCCGCAAGGGCTTTTCCAAGGCGATGTCCGACATGTACCGAGATGAAGTCCCACTGTATGGCGCGCTGATGGCGCTGGTGGCCGAGACCAACACCCGTGTGCTCGACGCCCAGCCAGCGCTGGCGCAACAGCTGCAACGTACCGGCGAGATCCAGCGCCTGGACATGGAACGCCACGGCGCCATCCGCCTGGGCACCGCCTTCGAACTGGCCACCATCGGCCGCCTGTTTGCGGTGATGGGCATGCAACCGGTGGGCTACTACGACCTGACCCCGGCCGGCGTACCGGTGCATTCCACCGCGTTTCGTGCGGTGCATGAGCAGGCGCTGCAAACCAGCCCGTTTCGCGTGTTCACCTCGCTGCTGCGCCTGGAACTGATCGAAAACCCCGAACTGCGCGCCTTTGCCGAAACCGTCCTGGCCAAACGCAACATCTTCACCGACCGCGCCCTGGCGCTGATCGAACAGGCGGAAAAGGCTGACGGTCTCAACGCGGTGGACGCCGAGGAGTTTATCCGCGAGGCCCTGGAAACTTTCCGCTGGCACCACACCGCCACCGTCACCCGCGCCCACTACCAGCAACTCAGCGACCAGCACCGCCTGATCGCCGACGTGGTGGCCTTCAAGGGGCCGCACATCAACCACCTGACGCCGCGCACCCTGGACATCGACCAGGTCCAGGCCGCCATGCCCGGCAAAGGCATCACCCCCAAGGCCGTGATCGAAGGTCCGCCACGCCGCCAGTGCCCGATCCTGCTGCGCCAGACCAGCTTCAAGGCCCTCGACGAAGCCATCGCCTTCACCGACGCCCAGGGCAGCCACAGTGCCCGTTTCGGCGAGATCGAGCAGCGCGGCGTGGCACTCACCCCCAAAGGCCGCACCCTGTATGACCAATTGTTGAATGCCGCACGCGACGAGCTGGGCGCGTTCCCCACTGAGGGCAACGCCGCGCGTTATGTGCAATTGATCGAACAGCACTTCCAGGCCTTCCCCGACAACCACGCGCAGATGCGCGAGCAGGGCCTGGCGTACTTCCGCTACTTCGCCACCACACCAGGCCTGGCGGCACGCGGCCAAGCCGATCAACCGCGCACACTGGACGCGCTGATCGCAGCAGGTCATGTGGCGGTGGAACCGTTGGTGTACGAAGATTTCCTGCCGGTGAGTGCGGCGGGGATTTTTCAGTCAAACCTGGGGGATGCGGCGCAAAGTCACTACGCGGCCAATTCGAACCGGGCCGAGTTTGAGCTGGCGCTGGGGCGGCGGACGATTGATGAGTTGAAGCTGTATGAGCAGACGCAGCAGCGCTCGATAGAGGCCTGCACTCAAGCGCTGCATGGGTGAAACAAGATACCCACCCGGCTCATCGGCGTAATCCTTACACCGTAAAAGCCCCCAAGAGCCGGGTGGGCGGTGGGCATCATAGGGACTGCGCCGGGCACTGTCCTCCAGACAATTCTGAACAAATATGACCTAATTCTGTAGGAACATCAGTTAACCCAACTGCTCCACAATCTTGTCCTTGATCAACAGCCGCTTCTTCTTCAGCTTCTCCACATCCTCATCGCTGGCACTGGCCGATTCGGCCTTCAGCACCTCCTTGTCGGCGTCGTCGTATTGAGTGAGCAGCGAATCCAGACGCTTGTCGCCCGCCCTGCGTTCGTGAATGACGTCCTTGCTCAACCCCAAGTCCTGATACAGGTCGTGTTTCACTGGCATGGCGTACCTCCGCAAGTTGATCAATGGCTTACGCCCTTGAAGCTAGACCATTGCGCGGGGTCTTGTCATGTTTGAGGTCAAGACACTGCTCTAAATGTGGACAAGGGCCCCTGTGGGAGCGGGCTTGCCCGCGATTACGGTAGTCCATCCAAACTATCGGTGACTGACACTCCGCCATCGCGGGCAAGCCCGCTCCCACAGGGGCCCGTTCCCACAGGTTGATCGGTGGTGCCTGTCAGGGTAGCTCTCGGGCCAAAAATGGCGCAGTGCGGCTGGTTTTGTTTTTGGCCACGGTGTGTGGCGCTCCCTGAGCAACCACCTTCCCGCCCAAGTCCCCCGCCCCCGGCCCGATGTCGATCACCCAGTCACTCTGCGCCACCACACGCATCTCATGCTCCACCACAACCACGGTGTGCCCGGCGTCCACCAGGTGGTTGAGCTGGCTGAGCAAGCGGTCCACATCCCGGGGATGCAGGCCGGTGGTCGGTTCATCGAGGACGTACAACGTGGCGCCCCGCGCATTGCGTTGCAGCTCCGTCGCCAGCTTGATGCGCTGCGCCTCGCCGCCGGACAGCTCGGTGGCCGGCTGGCCGAGGCGCAGGTAGCCCAGGCCGATGTCGCGCAGCACCTGCAACGAGCGCAGCACGCTGGGTTGTTCGGCAAACACGTCGACGGCCTGCGCCACCGTCAGCCCCAGCACCTGGGCGATGCTCAAGCCTTGCCATTGGATGGCCAATGTCTCGGGGTTGTAGCGCGCGCCATGGCAGGTCGGGCACGGTGCGTAGACGCTGGGCATAAACAGCAGTTCCACGCTGACAAAGCCTTCACCCTCGCAGTTCGGGCAGCGGCCCTTGGCGACGTTGAAGGAAAATTGCCCGGCATCGTAACCGCGCTTTTTCGCCGCGGGTGTCGCAGCAAACAGTTTGCGCACGTGGTCGAACAGCCCGGTATAGGTCGCGAGGTTGGAGCGCGGCGTGCGCCCGATGGGTTTCTGGTCCACCTGCACCAGCCGCCGGATCTGCTCCAGGCCGGCGCTGATACGCCCACCGCTGGTTTGCGGGGCGTCGTCTTCCAGGCTCGGCTCTTCATCGTTTTCGACCACGCGACCCAGGCCGCTGCCTACCAGCTCCAGCAGCGCCTGGCTGACCAGGCTGGACTTGCCCGAGCCAGAAATCCCGGTGACCGCCGTAAAGCAGCCCAGGGGGAAATCCACGCTCAGCGCCTTGAGATTGTTACGCGTCACGCCCTGCAGCTTCAGCCAGCCGCTGGGTTCACGGCGCGCCTGATGCGCCACGCGCTGCTCGGCAAACAGATACGACCGCGTCTGCGATGCCTGCACCTCCGCCAAACCGGCCGGCGGGCCGCTGTACAGCACCTGCCCGCCCTGCTCACCCGCTGCCGGCCCCACATCGATCAGCCAGTCGGCGCGGCGCATGGTTTCCAGGTCATGCTCCACCACAAACAACGAATTGCCCGCTGCTTTCAACCGTTCCAACGCGGTGAACAACGCCTCGCCATCGGCCGGATGCAGCCCCGCCGACGGTTCATCCAGCACATAGATCACGCCAAACAGCTGGGAACCCAATTGCGTCGCCAGGCGCAAGCGTTGCAGTTCGCCGGACGACAACGTCGGCGTGCTGCGCTCCAGGGACAAATAACCCAGGCCCAGCTCGGTCAAGGTGCTGACCCGCTCCAGCAGATCCTGGGCGATGCGTTGCGCGGCAAGGCGCTTTTCCACCGACAGGTGCATCTTGTCCTCCCCCGCCGCCACCGGTCGCAACAGTTCGGCCAGTTGGGTCAACGACAACTGCGACAACTCGCCAATGTCCACTCCGGCAAACTTCACCGACAGCGCCGCCTTGTTCAACCGCTTGCCCTCGCACAACGGGCAGGCGCTGCCCTGCATGAACTGTGACACGCGCTTTTTCATCAGCGCGCTTTGGCTATGGGTGAAGGTATGCAGGACGTAGCGCCGCGCACCGCTGAAAGTGCCCTGGTAGCTCGGCTCCAGCTTGCGCTTGAGCGCGTCGCGGGTTTGCTGCGGGGTAAAGCCGGCGTACACCGGCACGGTCGGGGTTTCTTCAGTGAACAGAATCCAGTCGCGCTGCTTTTTCGGCAGGTCACGCCAGGGAATGTCCACGTCATAACCCAGGGTCACGAGGATGTCCCGCTGGTTCTGGCCCTGCCACGCCAACGGCCAGGAAGCGACGGCGCGCTGGCGGATGGTCAGCGAAGGGTCCGGCACCATCAGTGCCTCGCTCACCTCATACACCCGGCCCAGGCCGTGGCATTGCGGGCACGCGCCCTGGGGCAGGTTGGGCGAAAAATCCTCGGCATACAGCATCGCCTGCCCCGGCGGGTAGCTGCCGGCGCGGGAATAGAGCATGCGGATCAGGCTCGACAAGGTGGTGACGCTGCCTACCGATGAGCGCGCACTCGGCGTGCCGCGTTGTTGTTGCAGGGCCACGGCGGGTGGCAGGCCTTCGATGCTGTCCACATCCGGCACGCCGACCTGGTCGATCAGCCGCCGCGCATACGGCGCCACCGATTCGAAATACCGCCGCTGTGCCTCGGCATACACCGTGGAAAACGCCAGGGACGACTTGCCCGAACCCGACACCCCGGTAAACACCACCAGGGCATCCCGTGGAATATCCACATCGACGTTACGCAGGTTGTGCTCACGGGCGCCGCGCACCCGCACGAAACCGTGGAATTGAGGGATGTTGCGCTGTGAAGTCATGGTCAACCTTATCGCGCGGTGAGCACGCTGCGGACCCGTTGCGTCAGGGCTTCGGGGCTGTAGGGTTTGCTCAGCAGATGAATATCGGGGCTCAGCAGATGATTGCTGGAAAGAATGTCGCGGGTGTGGCCCGAGGTGAACAGTACCCCCACGGGCGGGCTCTGTGCACGGGCCCAGTCGGCCAGGTCGGTGCTTTTGACGCGGCCTGGCATGACCACGTCGGTAAAAATCAGGTCCGGCAGCAAGCCGCCTTGCAACGCCTGCATGGCGCGGTCGCCGTCTTCGGCGGTGAGCACGGTGTAGCCCGATTGTTGCAGCAGTTCGACCACGGTCAGGCGCACGCCTTCATTGTCTTCCACCACCAGGATGGTTTCCTGGCCGCCGGCAGGCAGCACCTGGTCGATGTGCACATCGAGGCTTTCCGGTTCCAGGCTGTGGGGGAAATACATCTGCACCACCGTGCCCTTGCCCTCCTCGCTCCACATCTCCACATGCCCGCCGCTTTGGCGCACAAAGCCAAACACCATGCTCAGGCCGAGGCCGGTGCCGTGGCCCTCGCGCTTGGTGGTGAAGAACGGCTCGAACGCACGCTTGAGGGTGACCGGCGACATGCCAACCCCCGTATCGGTGACCGCCAGGCGTACGTACTCGCCAGGCTTGATGCTTTTACCTGCACAATCGGCGGGGTTGAGGATGATGTTTTCCCCGGTGATGCGGATCACGCCCTCGCCTTTCATCGCGTCGCGGGCGTTGATTGCCAGGTTGAGCAGCGCATTTTCCAGTTGGTTGCGATCGACATTGATAAACCAGGCATCCTGGGGCATCTGTACGTCGATATGGATGGTTTCCCCCAGCGCCCGCTGCAGCAACTCCCCCAAGCCCGCATAGATGCGCTGCGGGTTGTACACCGCGGGCGACAACGGTTGGCGCCGGGCAAACGCGAGCAGTTGCGCCGACAGCTTGGCCCCGCGCTCCACCGCCGCAATCGCCGCCGCCACGCGGCGCTGCACCTGTACGTTGTCCGGCTCGTGGCGCGCCAGCAGGTGCAGGTTGCCGGCGATCACTTGCAGCAGGTTATTGAAGTCGTGGGCCACGCCGCCGGTGAGACCGCCGATGGCTTCCAGTTTCTGCGACTGGCGCAACTGCTCCTCGGCGGCGGAGCGCGCCTGCACTTCGTCGGCCACGCGCTGTTCAAGATTATGGGTGAGTTCCTGGCGCAGGCGCTCGGAATGCACGTGTTCGGTGGTTTCGACCACAATCGCCAACACCCCGGCCGGCTGCTGTTGATCGCCGGCGACCGGGCTGTAGTAGAGGTCCAGCCACACGGTTTCCGGCTGGCCGTTGCGCAGCAATACCAGGTCCTTGTTGTTGAACGACAAGGTGCCGCCCGCCAGGCAGGTGTCCACCACATGCCGGTTGAAGTCGGCGACTTCCGGCCAGCCCAGCTCCACCGGCGTGCCCAGCAGGTACGGGTGGCGGCCGCCGGCAAAGCGCGAATAACTGTCGTTGTAGATCATGTAGCCCAGCCGCCCCCACAGCATCACCATGGGCACGGGGGACGCCAGCAACATCTGCACGTTGCAGGCCAGGCTGGTGGACCAGCGGTCAATCGGCCCCAGGTCGGTGGCCGACCAGTCGAACGCGCGAATGCGCTCGGCCATTTCACCGGCCCAGCCTTCGCAGCCGTGGGGGTTGGATAAAAACTGCATCGGTTGGCTCTGTGCGCAAAGAAGACATCGTCAAGTTTTTGGAGCGCTGCAAACGCAGATGGTTTCACCGCATCTACGTTAGGCGCTAAACCGCACAGGCACCACCGCCCTCAGTGAAAATCCCGGCTGCGCACAGGAATCCCGTCCAGCAGCGGCGTAAGGTCGGTCAAGCGCCCGGCGATCAGGTGCCGCACCTCGCCCACCGCTTCCCAGCGCCCGTCCACTTTCAGCAGGCGCGAGCCCACCAGCGCCTGGCGTTGGCGCTCGGCGAGGTCGCGCCAGACCACCACATTGAGGTTGCCGAACTCGTCCTCCAGGGTGACAAAGGTCACCCCGCTCGCCGTGCCGGGGCGCTGACGACCGGTGACCAACCCCGCCACGCTGACAGTGCGCCCATGCTCCACCGCCATCAGCTCCTCGGAACTGCGACAGCGCCGCTTGCGCAGTTCGGCGCGCAGCAATGCCAGCGGATGCGGGCCCAGGGTGGTGCCGACCGTCGCGTAGTCGGCCTGCACGTCCTCGCCCACCGTCGGCACTGGCAGTTCCACCACTGCCTCGTCGGGACTTGGCAAACCCGCAAACAGCCCGAGCTGCTTGTGCACCCCGGCCACCTCCCAACGCGCCGCATGCCGGTTGCCCGCCAAGGCACGCAAGGCGCCGGCATCGGCCAGCAAGGCCTGGGCGCGGGCATCCAACCCGGCGCGTTCGTCGAGATCGGCAATGTCACTGAACAGGCGACGCTGGCGCACCGCCTCGATGCGCCGCCCATCCTCCTCGCGAAACCCCGCGATCATGCGCAAGCCCATGCGAATCGCCGGTTGCGCGCCGTCGATGGGTTCCAGGCTGCAATCCCAATCGCTGGCCTGCACATCCACCGGGCGGATCTGCAAGTGATGGCGCCGCGCGTCTTGCAGGATCTGGTCCGGGCTGTAGAAGCCCATGGGCCAGCTGTTGATCAGCGCACAGGCGAAGGCCGCCGGTTCGTGGCACTTGAGCCAGCAACTGGCGTAGGTCAGCAAGGCGAAACTGGCCGCGTGGGATTCGGGAAAGCCATAACTGCCAAAGCCCTTGATCTGCTCGAAGATCTGCGCGGCGAAGGCTTCGCTGTAGCCGTTTTTCAGCATGCCCGTGCGCAGGCGCGCCTGATGCGGTTCCAGGCCGCCGTGACGTTTCCACGCGGCCATGGAACGGCGCAACTGGTCCGCCTCGCCGGGGCCGTAATCGGCGGCAACCATGGCGATCTGCATGACCTGCTCCTGGAACAGTGGAATGCCCAGGGTGCGTTCCAGCACCGCTTTCAACTCCGGTGAGGGATAGGTGGTTTCTTCCTCTTTATTCCGCCGCCGCAGGTACGGGTGCACCATGCCGCCCTGGATCGGCCCCGGGCGCACAATCGCCACTTCAATCACCAGGTCGTAGAACGTCTGCGGTTTCAGGCGCGGCAACATCGACATCTGCGCCCGCGACTCGATCTGGAATACGCCGATGGTGTCGGCCTTGCTGATCATCGCGTAGGTGGCCGGGCATTCCTTGGGAATGCTCGCCAACGCCAGGTCCAGATGACGATGGCGGCGCAACAGGTCGAAGCAGCGGCGGATCGCACTGAGCATGCCGAGGGCAAGGATATCCACCTTGAGCAGGCCGACGGCGTCGAGGTCGTCCTTGTCCCACTGGATGATGGTGCGTTCGGCCATGGCGGCGTTTTCCACCGGCACCAGGGTGTCCAGCGGGTACTCGGAAATCACGAAGCCGCCAGGGTGCTGGGACAGGTGCCGGGGGAAACCGATCAATTGCTGGGTCAGCGTCAGCACGCGGCGCAGGATCGGGCTGTCCGGGTCAAAGCCGCCCTCGCGCAGACGCTCCAGGGGCGGCGCCTCGTCGCTCCAGCGCCCGCAGCACTCGGCCAGGGCGTTGACCTGATCCGGCGGCAAGCCCAGGGCCTTGGCCACGTCGCGCACCGCGCCGGCGCCGTGGTAACTGCTGACCACCGCCGTCAGCGCCGCGCGCGTGCGGCCGTAGCGCTGGAACACGTACTGCAGCACTTCTTCGCGGCGCTCGTGTTCGAAGTCCACGTCAATGTCCGGCGGCTCGTTGCGCTCGCGCGACAGGAAGCGCTCGAACAGCATGCTCGTCAGGCTCGGGTTGATCTCGGTGATGCCCAAGGCAAAACACACCGCCGAGTTGGCCGCCGAGCCCCGGCCCTGGCACAGGATCGAACGGCTGCGGGCGAAGCGCACAATGTCGTGCACGGTGAGGAAGTAGCTTTCGTAACCCAGCTCGCTGATCAGTTGCAGCTCGTTGTTGATCTGCTGCAAGGTCTTTGCATCGATGCCCTCGGGCCAGCGCTGGGCGATGCCCTCTTCGGTCACGGCGCGCAACCAGGATTTGGCGTCGTGGCCGGCGGGCACCAGTTCGCGTGGGTAGTGGTAGCGCAACTGGCTGAGGTCGAAGGTGCAACGGCGGGCGATGGTTTCCGTTTCGTCGAGCAAGGCTTGCGGGTACAGCGCGGCCAGGGCGTCGAGGCTGCGCAGGTGCCGCTCGCCGTTGGGATGCAGGCGCGTGCCGGCTTCGGCCACCGGCACGTGATAGCGGATGGCGGTCATGGTGTCTTGCAGGGCGCGGCGGCCACGGGCATGCATGTGCACATCGCCGCAAGCGACGGCCGGGAGGTGCAGGCTGGCAGCCAGTTGCAGGCGTTGTTGCACGTGGCGCGCATCGTCCTGGCCACAATGCAGCTGCACCGCCAGCCACAGGCGTTCGGCGAAGGTGTGGCGCAGCCATTGGATATCGGCCTGGGTGTCGGTGTCTGTGGCGACCCACAGCGCCAACAGGCCGGGCAGCGGTTGCTCGAAGTCTTCTCGCAGCAGGCGATAGCTGCCCTTTTCAGCGCGACGCCGGGCCAGGGTGATCAAGCGACACAGCTGCTGGTAGCCGCTGAGATTTTCCACCAGCAGCACCACTTTCGGGCCGTTGTCGATGCGCATCTCGCTGCCGATAATCAGCGGCAGCTCCACCGCTTTCGCCGCCTGCCACGCACGCACAATGCCCGCCAGGGTGCACTCATCGGTGATCGCCAGGGCGCTGTAGCCCTGGTGCTTGGCCCGTTCGAACAGCTCCAGCGCCGTGGATGCACCGCGCTGGAAGCTGAAATTCGACAGGCAATGCAGCTCGGCGTAACTCATGCAAACCAGCCTTGCAGCCACAGTCCATCATTCTGGCCCACGGTGCGATAGGCCCAGCCTTGCTGGCCGGCGCGGGTCTGGATCAGGTAGTAGTCGCGGCGGATATCGGCGCCGTTCCACCAACCGGATTCGATACGCTCCGGCCCCATGAGGACCTGGAGGCCCTGCTCGGCGAGCAAGGTCGGTTCGCTCAGCAACCAGCCGGGGCGCTGGACTTTATCCAGGGTTGGGCCGGGGCGACTGTCGGCCGCCGCTTGCCAGGCGCATTCGGGGCGGTGGTCGGCGTGAAAACGCAGGCCCTGCACCGCGTCATCCCCCAGCCGTGCACGCAGGCGTTCGCGCAATTGCTCCCACGGCAGGGTTTGTTGCGGGCGGTCGTCGAACAGGTCCTGGCGTTGCGGCACAAATACCGGCAGGTCCTCGGCCACCAGGCGAAAACCGCGCACGGGCGAGGTGACTTGCACTTGCTCCAGGCGCCCACGGGCCAGTTCGAACAGCATCGCCGGTTCGCGCTCGGCGCTGAGCAGGCCGACCTTGATCACGCTGTCCGGCGCCTGGGCATGCTCCAGGTGCAGGTCGAAACGCTGCACGCCACTGTCGCGCCCACAGAGGAAGGCGGACAGATCGCCGGTCAAGCGGCGCAAGGGAAACAGCAGCGCCTGATGGGATTGCACGTCGAAATTCAACTCGATGCGCACATCGAACTGATCCGGCGGCTGATAAAACGCCAGGGCCAACGGGCGCTGCCCGCTCAGGGCGTCCAGGTGCTTGAGCAGGCTGGCGTCAAAGCGTCGCGCCAGCGTATGCCGGGGCAACGCCTGCACCTGGGCCAGGGTGCGCAGGCCCATGCGCGACAAGGCCGTGGCTGCCTGCGGGTCGAGGCCGGCGCGGTCGATGGGCAGCGGCGCCAGGGCTTGCATCAAGCGTTCATCATCGGCCACGGCCAGGCCGTCGTAGAGATTGGCCAGCACCCGCGCTGCGGCCGGGTTGGGCGCGGCGACGATGCGGTGACGAAAGCCCAGTTCCGTCAGTTCCGCGCGCAAACGGGCTTCGAACTGCGGCCACGGGCCGAACAGGCCCAGGCTCGATTCGATCTCGAACAACAAGGCACGCGGGTAATACAGGCTGACCTGGGAGCTGAAACGGTAGGCCCAGGCCGCGAGGAATTGCTGCCAGCGCTCGATCTCGGCGGGGTCGTATTCGGCGCTGGCAAACGTCTTGGCCAGGGCATGGGCCGCCGTCAGCGACTGGCCGGGGCGCAGGCCCAGGGCGCGGGCGGCGTCATTGACAGTTTGCAGCACGCGGCGCTGCGGCGTGCCGGCCAGCAGGGCCAGTGGCTGGTCCGGCTCGGGGTGCACACGCTGCACCCCGTCCAGCGCCAATTGCGGGAAGACAATACACACCCAGCGCATGCCAACCTCAGTGCCCGGCCAGGGCAATCGGCGCCGGATGGGCCAGGCCGCCACGGCACTTGAGCACCCGCACTTGCGCGGGCTTGGTCTCGACCGCCAGACGCAAGGCAGCGGGCGATGAGTTGATCGCCTCGCTCAAAGAACGCCAGGCAAACGCCAGGGTCTGCCCGGTTTCCGCCGCCACCTGCAAGCGGCGCAACGCGCGATCATCGGCCTTGCGCGGCCAGCACAATACCGCGCCGCAACTGCCGGAACGCAGGCATTGCTCCACCGCCCACAGCGCATCACGTTCATCGGCCTGGATCACCGAGAGCAGGCGCAGATCCACCCCGGCGTTCTGCCAGGCGTGGGGATACGGCGTGTAGGGCGGCGCCACCAACACAATGCGCTCCCCGGCCTTGGACAAGCGCGCCAGGGTCGGCAGGACCAGTTGCAACTCGCCGACGCCTTCCTTGGCCATGAGAATTTCACTCAAGGCCGCCTCCGGCCAACCGCCGCTGGGCAACACCGCGTCCAGCGCCTTGAGCCCGGTGGGGTGCACGCTGGCGGGTGGCGCGGCGGGCCGGCCTTTCCACACGCGGCCGCCATTGAACAGCGTGTCCAACGCAACGACGGCGCCCATCAGCCCTGCCTCACCAGGCCGCAGAACACCCCTTCGATCGCCAGGTCCTGGTCAGGCTTGACCACGATGGGTTGATACGCCGGGTTGCGCGGCAGCAAGCGCACGCTGTCGCCATGGCGCTCGAAACGCTTGATGGTCACTTCGCCGTCCAGGCGCGCCACCACAATCTGCCCGTTCAAGGCTTCGGCACTGCGGCGTACGCCCACCAGGTCGCCATCGAGGATGCCGTCTTCGATCATCGAATCGCCCTGTACCCGCAGCAGGTAATCCGGGGTTTTCGCAAAGGTGGCGGGGTCCAGTTGCAGGCGGCTGTGCACGTCGGCATCGGCGCCAATCGGCAAGCCCGCCGCGACACGGCCGAGTACCGGCACATCCAGCCACTCGGGCCGCGCCGGCTGGTTGAGCAGGCGAATGCCGCGCGCCTGGTTGGGGTTGACCTCGATAAAGCCGGCTTCGGTCAACGCCAGCACATGCTTGCGCGCCACGCTGCGCGAGGCAAAACCGAACGCCTCGGCGATCTCGGCGAGGCTGGGGGGCTGGCCTTGTTGCGCGATACGGTCGCGGATAAAGGTCAGGATGGCGGTACGGCGGGGAGTGAGAGTCGTCATGGAGTACATTTGTACTCCTGTGGGAAATTTCTGACAATAGCCGCCAGTCGTATGGGGGCACACAAGGGCTGTTGAAACGTCCCACGCTACTGCCGGATTAGCTCTACTGCCCTGCCCTGGGAACCTCTGCAAAGTCTTTCGCCTGATTTCACCGTGCGAGGGAGTGCAGATGAGTGTTGTTGTGAGTGATGTGTCGTGATTTCCGCGACCAGCCAGGCGATTGGCTACCTGGTGCTGGCGGCCATGGATTCAACGACGCGGGACGTTGAATCCGTCATCAGCGACTTCAATCGCTGCCTCAATACCTACGACGTGTGGGCCGAGAGCTTTTTCAGCTTTTCGGCGCTGGATGTCGAGCAGGTGTTCAAGGTCGGCAATGAGGTGGCGCTCGTCGCGCCGGTCAACCGCTCCATCCTGCCCAGCAGCACCACCGCAACGTGCCCGGCCAACGGCACGTTGACCTTGGTGCATATGTTCCAGAGCGCGCGGTTCGTGCCCATTGGCAACACGCCGGTGATGCTGCAGCGCGTCGATCCGAACGGTGGCCCGCTGGGCGAACCTCTCCATAAGACCATCGGGCCCAGCGGCATTCTTGAAGTCACCGAGTGTGATCGCAACCAGCCGTATCGGGTCAGTTTCTACCCCAACGTTTCCAAGGATCATGTCAAGGCGCTGTATGCGTCCTACCAATCGGTGATCACTCCGCTGGAAGGCTGGTTGCGCCGTGAATGGGCAACCACCTTCGAGCCGCTGTGGAAGGGTTACGCCGAAGCGCACTTCCTCAAGCGCTACCTCTCGTTGCACCACGCCTATGCACGCGGGTTTGGCGAGGCGCTGTATTCACTGTGGGACACCATCAGGCAAGTGTTCCTGTGGCTCTCGGACCCACTGGCCAATGCTGAAAAGCTCCTGCATTACCTGTCCCCGCAAGCCTTCGAAGCACTGCTGAACCTGAGCACCGAAACCCTTGCCAAGGGTTTGCTGATGCTCAGCGATGAGCCGTTGTTGTTTGTGTATCTGTCGGCAATGGTCAGCTGGATGCGCCTGTTGCCGCCGCCGTATATGAACGAGTTGCTGGGGGAAATCAGCGCCGAAGTCTTGATCAATCTGTTGCTGTGCCTTGCCACTGCCGGGATGGGGGTGGTGGTGCGCATGAGTGCCAAGGTGCTCGGCGGGATCAAGTCGAAGCGGGCGCGCAGGTGGTTGCAACACATGGCTGGCCAGTTCGGCAAGGCTCGCCTGGATGCGCATGTCGAGGCGGCGAAGCCTTTATTGCTGGGGAGTCCGGCCACTGCGATCAATGCTGTGCCAAGTGCGCAGTTGAAAGCAGGGACGGATTTGGTTTCCAACCCGGTTACAGCTGTGCGGGGCAAGTCCAGGCAGCAGACGGTGTTGGTGAAGCACGAGCCCGTCGACGATGTGCCCGCTTCGGGGAAAAATCCGAATGGTGATGCCGCGGCTTCTGCGGACAAGACCGTTACCAACGGTTGCCCGGTGTCGATGGTCACCGGCGAAGAGTTGCTCACCCTCACCGACGGCGTACTCGACGGTATTTTGCCGTTTGAGTGGACGCGGTTGTACCGCACCAGTGCGGTGGACGTGGAGTGCGGGTTGGGGTTTGGCTGGAGCCATGCGCTGGCCCACAGGCTTGCTGTTTCGGGCGATTCGGTGGTGTGGACGGATCATGAAAACCGCTCGACGGTTTTGCCCTTGCCTACGATTTCTCGGCCGGCCATCACCAATAGCCTGGCCGAAGCGGCCATTTATCTCGGTACTTTACCTGACGAGTTGGTACTGGCGCAGGCGTCGCGGTTCTACCACTTTCGTGAGGGTTTGCTGACAGCCGTCAGCGATGCGTATGACAACCGGCTGCGGATTTCCCGGGATGTGTTGGGGCGTATTGAGCGGTTGGACAACGGTGTCGGGCGTTCGCTGTGTTTGCGGTATTCGGCCGACCGTATCGTGGCGGTGGAGTACCAGATTCAACGGGCCGAGGGTTCTGATCCCTACGTCTGGGTGACCGAGTACAGCGTTGTTTCCTACGCCTATGACGACCTTGGCCGACTGGTTTCGGCGACCAATGCCGTAGGCGAAAGCGAGGTTTATCGCTACGACGATCAGCATGTGATCCTTGAGCGTGGGTTGGCCGGTGGGGCGAGTTTCTTTTGGGAGTGGGAACGTTCTGGCAAGGCTGCGCGATGTGTTCGCCATTGGGCGAGCATTACGCAGATGGACACGCGCTATGCCTGGGAGGACGACGGGCGGGTCACGGTGTTTAACGCCGATGGTAGCCAGGAGGTTTACGTCCACGACCAGCGCGCGCGGTTGGTGCAGCGGGTTGATCCAGATGGCGCAACGCATTTCAAATCCTACGACGACAAGGGCCGGCTGACGGTCGAGCAAGACCCGCTGGGGGCAGTGACGGCGTATCAGTACGACGACGCCGGACGCTTGGTGGCGCTGTTTCCCGGGGATGATGAGCCGACCTCCTACGAGCATGACAACGGCTTCGTACGGGTTGTGCGGCGTGGTGAAGCGGTTTGGAAGCACGAGCGTAATGATCAGGGCGATGTCACGCGTAGGACTGATCCCGATGGCAGCGTTACGGACTACAGCTACAACAAATACGGGCAGCTGACCGGAGTTTGGTATCCCGATCACAGTTGCCATCGGCTGATGTGGAATGAACGTGGCCAGCTGGTTGAGGAACAGTTGCCCAATGGCGGCATTAAGCGCTATCGCTATGACGATGTTGGCCGGCAAGTTGCGCGCGAGGATGAACGCGGTGCGGTGACCCAGTACAAGTGGGACAACGTGGGTCGGTTGATTCGTGTGGTCTTGCCAGACGATTCGACGCGGGAATACAGCTACAACCCATACGGAAAAATCACCTCCGAGCGGGACGAACTGGGCCACGTTACCCGCTACGAATACGCCGATGGCCTACACCTGATCAGCCGTCGAATTAACGCCGACGGCACCCAGGTCAAATACCGCTACGACAACGTGCGGTTACTGCTGACCGAGATCGAAAACGAAGTCGGCGAAACCTACCAGCTGGATTACCACCCCAACGGCCTGATCCAGCAGGAAACCGGCTTCGACGGCCAGCGCACGTCCTACCTCTACGACATCAACGGCAACCTGCAGGAAAAAACCGAACACGGCGATGACGGCAGTCAGCTCGTCACCCGTTACGAACGCGACTTCGCCGGCCGCCTCGTACGAAAAACCCTGCCCGACGGCAACACCGTCGATTACACCTACGACCGCCAAGGCAACCTCCTCGGCGTCGAAGACGGCCACTGGTCATTGGCCTACGAATACGACCAACAAAACCGCCTCACCGCCGAACACCAAGGCTGGGGCACCTTGCGTTACGGCTACGACGCTTGCGGCCAACTGCAACACCTGCGCCTGCCCGACAACAACCGCGTCACCTTCAACCACGCCAAAGGCGGCCATCTCTCGACCGTAGAGTTGAATGGAGAAACGCTCACTTCACACTTCTTCGACACAGGCCGCGAACATCAGCGACGCCAAGGAAAACTACTCAGCAGTTACCAATACAACGAGCAAGGACACCTCTTCAATCACGGGGTATGCAATGTCGAAAATGCCCTTTACCAGCGCCAATACGACTACGACAAAGCCGGCAACCTGACCCGTATTTACGATACCCGCAAAGGCGAACAGCACTACCACTACGACCCACTTAACCGCCTTACCCGCGTCAACCAAGAGCAATTCGCCCACGACCCAGCGGGCAACCGGTTGATGATCCAGGGGGATCGGCACTACGACTATGACGCGTTTGGCAACCTGATCCGGGAGAGACGCGGCAAAGGCCAGCAACTCGTTACCGAATACCGCTATGACTGCCAGCATCGGCTGATCGGCGTTACTCAACCGAACGGACAAACCGCCAGCTACCGCTACGACCCGTTTGGTCGACGCATCAGCAAAACCGTTGACGGCCTGACAACAGAATTCTTCTGGCAAGGCGACAAACTGATCGCCGAACACCATGCGAACTGCCATCGCAGCTACCTCTACGAACCCAACAGCTTCCGCCCACTGGCCCTGCTGGAAGGCTTCGGCCCCAAAGCCACCCAGCCCTACCACTACCAACTGGACCACCTCGGCACACCCCAGGAACTGACAAGCCCCGACGGCGACATCGTCTGGTCCGCCCACTACCGCGCCTACGGCGAAATCACCCGCCTCGACGTCGGAACAATCGACAACCCGTTGCGTTTCCAGGGCCAGTACTTCGACCAGGAAAGCGGGCTGCACTACAACCGGCATCGCTACTACAATCCCGATATTGGTCGCTACCTGACGCCGGACCCGGTGAAGTTGGCGGGGGGGGATCAATGGGTATCGGTATGTGCCTAATCCTACGGGGTGGATGGATCCGCTAGGACTAACCCATTGTCCGGGAGGGAACGGATGTAGGCCGGATGATGAAACTGGGGAGCCTACAGAAAAATCCAAGGTTGACCCAGACGAACCGCACACGCCAATAACCTCGAAGCGAGCAACTGAGTTTGCATCTGAAGAAAAACTCATCGCTCATTACGAGAAGCACGGTGCAGAATTCAAGTCCGGGACCAGCCACGAGAGTACCTACTCACTGCACGGCACGTAGTGGATAGCGGGATTCCAGTCCACTACGCTTACAAAGGCCGCCCCACAACAGGGTATGTTTTACTTTTAGGTTCAAATAGGTCAGGCGAAGCGAAATTTGCTTTTGCCGGAACCAACCAGAACGGTCAAATTACGACCCTTCACACCAAAAGCGGAAGAGATTTCTGGAGAACAATAAATGGCGATTCCAATGATAAAACCATTAGACCCCATACTAAGCACGATCAAGCAAGCAACGGTGGTAGCCATCGATGAACTCATAGACGAAGAGGTCACGCTACTCATTGACGGAGCGTTAGTCACGTGCTTCGCCAGCTACTGTCCATACGAAATCGAAGTAGGGATGACTTATGCCGTTGAACTGACCTTATATTTATCTGAGCATTACGAGGCCCAAAAAATCAGTTCAACCAACGTTTTGATCGAGCGAATAGATAACAGTTTTGCTTATGCTCTCTACGGAACATTAAACAACAACACCTTCAACACTTTTACGTTATTGACGGTTGATGGGATCCACCATGACCACCCAGACCTTAACGACTCACTTATAAAATTAACGGTAGAACGAATTGATGTGGCCTTTCTATAAGCGCTACAACCGACACAACACCGCCCCACAGCTTGAGCTCACCAAAAAGCACAATCCGTGGGGCAAACAATCACCGATTCAAAACCAGCACAATCCTCCCCTCACCACCCCTCCTTCAACACCCTTAACTCCAAACACTGCAACAACATAATCGTCTTCCCATCCACAATCTCCCCGCTCTGCACCATCCCCAGCGCCTGCTCAAACCCCAGTTCCAGCACCTCGATATCCTCACCCTCCTCTTCCAACCCACCGCCCGACCCCACTCGATCCCCCGGCTGATACTCGCCCAAAAAGAAGTGAATCCGTTCCGTCACCGACCCCGGGCTCATGAACGCGGCATAGACCTTCTCCACATGCCCCACGCGATAGCCCGTCTCTTCCTCTGCCTCCAGGCGAATGCGCTCTTCGGGGCTGGCGTTGTCGAGCAATCCGGCGGCGGTTTCGATCAGGTAGCCGGGGTAGTCGTTGACGAAGGTGGGCATGCGGAACTGGCGGATCAGCAACACCGTGCGTTGCGCGCGGTTGTACAGCAGGATCGTCGCGCCATTGCCGCGGTCGTACACCTCGCGGGTCTGGGCTTGCCAGCTGCCGTCGCGGCGGCGCAGGTCGAAGCTGTATTTTTTCAGCAGGTACCAGTTGTCCGAGAGGGTTTCCTCGGCGGTGATGCGAACGGGGCTGTTGTCCATGGTCAGGCCTTTGCTCAAAGGAGCCCGAGCATGTCGCGATGGCAAGGCCAGCGTCAAGCGCGCCGCTTGCGGCTACAATCGCGCGCCATAAAGGACTCTCTCCAGGTTTAAGGAAATGATGCTGCACATTCCGACGCTACTGATGGTGGCCGTGTTCGTGTTTTGCCTGATGGGTTTGCTCACCGTGCACGCGTGGAGCCGTGGCCGTGAGCCGACCTTGGGTTATCTGGGCAGCATGTTGTTGCTGGCGGCGCTGGGCACCGGGTTGCTGGTGGTGCGCGGTGTGGGCATGGATTATGTCGCGCTGGTGATCGGCAATCTTGTGCTGCTGCTCAGTGCGGCAATGAACTGGACCGCCATGCGCGCCTTTGTGCACCGCAAGCCCAACCTGCCGGGGATGTTCGCCGGGTGTGGCGTGTGGTTGCTGATGTGCCTGGTGCCGCAGTTCTATGGCTCGTTGTCGGCACGAGTGACCTTGTATTCGCTGTTGGCCGCCACTTATGGCGTGTTGTCGGCGCTGGAGCTGTGGCGCAAGCGCGACACCCTGGACGTCGCCTACACCCCCGCGCTGGTGCTGACCCTGTGGCACACCGGCTTCTACGTCATACGCGCTTTTACCGACCCCGGCCTGCCGATCAAAAACGCCCAGCTCTCGGGCGGCGAAGGCGTACCGATTTTCTCGTTCATGTTGTTCGAGTCCATGCTGTACGCCATTGGCATCGCCTACGTCACCCTGGCGATGGTCAAGGAGCGCGCCGAGTTGCGCTTCAAGGCGGCGGCGTTCAGTGACGCGTTGACCGGTATCGGTAACCGCCGCGCCTTTATGCTCAAGGGTGAAAAACTGCTGGCGGACAGCACCCGCCGCCAGCAAAACGTGGCGCTGTTGCTGTGCGACCTGGATCACTTCAAACGCTTGAACGACAGCTTCGGCCACCCCATGGGCGACCAGGCATTGATCGCGTTCGCCCAGGTGACCCAGGCGATACTGTGCAAGGGCGATGTGTTCGCGCGTATTGGCGGCGAAGAGTTCGCCTGCCTGTTGGCCGAGAGTGATGACGCCGCCGCGTTCGACGTCGCCGAGCGCATCCGCCGGGCCTTTGCGCAGTTGGACCTGCTGGCGCCGGGGTTCCTCAGCGTGAGCATTGGCATTGTTACCACCAGCCAGGGCGGCCATGACTTGTCACACCTGTTGTCCCTGGCCGACCAGGCGCTGTACCTGGCCAAGGCGCAGGGGCGCAACCGGGTTCAGGTGGTGGAGACCGCCTAAACCTGTTTGATACGCGACCAGGCAGCGGCCACTTCTTCGGCGCTGCCCGCCTTGATCCGGGCGAGGTTGCGCGGGTAGTCCACGCCGGGGTTTTCGGTGAAGCGCGTGGCGGTGAATTGGCCGTTGCTGGCGCGCAGGACGTAACCGGTGTCCTCGCACTGCGCCGATGCCAGGAACACCACCCCCGGCGTCACCCACTCCGGCTTGAGCTCGTCCGGTTCCTCGGTCACGCCCCACATGCGGGTCTTGGCCACCGGTGAGATCGCGTTGACCCGAATCCCCGCTTGCGCGCCTTCATGGCTCAGCGCATTCATGATCCCCAGTTGTGCCATCTTGCCGGCACTGTAGGCCACCAGGCCGGTCTGCTCGTACTGCGCGTACAGGGCGCGGTCGGAGGTGGTGAGGATGATGCGTGGCGCGCAGGATTGCAGCAGGTGTGGCCAGGCGTGCTTGCATAGCCACAGCGGGGCATAGAGGTTGATGTCCATGGCGCGTTGCAGGAACGCGGCGTCGAGGTCTTCGATGTTCTGGTAACCCACCCAGCCGGCGTTGTGAATCAGGATGTCGAGTTGGCCAAAGGCTTCGAGCGCCGCGTGGATCAGTTGCCGGCAACCGTCATCGGTGGACAGCTCGCCGCTGTGGCCGATCACGTTCAGGCCTTCTTCCTGCAGTGCGGCTGCAGCGGCCTGGGCTACTGTCGCATCGTTGCCGGAACCCACCGTGTCGGCGCCGATATCACTGATGACCACCCGTGCCCCGCACTGGGCCAGGGCTCGTGCATAGCTGAGCCCCAATCCGCGTGCACCGCCGGTGACGATGGCTGTCTTGCCGGTGAAATCCATATGCTTGCCCTCCTGTTTGGCCGACCACCCTAACAATCCCTGCACGCATTGTTCAATGCTGTAACACTTTGCAAGCAATCCCCGTTTACGACTGTCGAATTAATTCCTGCCTGCACGGGCCATCTGTTAAAACCCCTGCTTCACCTTTGCCCTGGAACCTTCATGTCTTCACGTTTTCTCTCGCGCCTGCGCCTGCGCTGGTTGCCCTTGTTGTGCATGGCGCTGTTGATCGTCGGCCTGCCGGTGGGTTGCAGCGTGCTGCAACAAAAAGAACGCGAGCTGGTGTTTCGGATCGAGCCGGGCACCGCCGGCTGGTACACCGGCCTGCCCAAGGCCGTGCAGGAGTTCGAACTCAAGCCCGCCAGCTTCAAATCGGGGCAGAACATCCATGCCTGGTGGTACCCGGCGGCCAAGAAGGACGCGCCTGCGATCCTCTACCTCCACGGCGTGCGCTGGAACCTTACCGGGCAACTGTTTCGCATCGAGCAATTGCACGCCCTGGGCTACTCGGTACTGGCCATCGACTATCGCGGTTTCGGCCAGAGCCACGGCGAGCTGCCGTCGGAAACCACGGTGTACGAAGATGCGCGCATCGCCTGGGAACGCTTCCAGACCCTGCAACCCGACCCGAGCAAACGCCTGATCTACGGGCATTCCCTCGGCGGTGCAGTGGCCATCGACCTCGCGGCCGAACTGGGCAAGCAGGTGCCGTTGCCGGTGCGCGGGCTGGTGATCGAATCCACCTTTACCTCGTTGGCGGATGTGGCCACGGCCGTGGCGAATACCTCGTTGCCGGTGCGCTGGTTGCTGTCGCAGAAGTTCGATTCCATCGACAAGATCGCCGACATCCATATGCCGCTGCTGGTGGTGCATGGCCTCGATGATCGCTATGTGCCGCCGCGCTTCAGCGAGCAATTGTTCAACGCCGCCCAGGAACCCAAGCGCTTGTTGCTGGTGCCCGGCGCCAGCCATAACAACAGCATGAGCCTGGCCGGACGCAGCTATGGCCAGGCGTTGGACAAATTGATGCAGGCAGAGATGCCCCCTCAGGTGGTGACGCACTCCACAGGCCGCAACGGCGACTCGTAAAAGCGCTTTTCGGCACTGGGTTCGCGCTTGCGTGTCAAGCGCAAACCCTGGCCATACTGGCCCGCGCCGAAAGTTGATCAAATATTAACCTTTGGTTAAATCGCCATACCTGCCGGGGTCTTGCAAAGTTATCCACAGAGATACCCACGGTTTTCGTGGACAACTCTTTTTACTTTTTTACGATTTTTTTGCTCAGTAAATGCTTTCGGGAAATGTACCCGGCAGCAAAATCTCGCGATTCACATCGCGTATATCCTTATAGCCACACAGGGCCATCGACACGTCCAGTTCGCGGGCGATGATGTCGAGGGCCTTGGTCACGCCCGCCTCGCCCATTGCGCCCAAACCATACAAGTGCGGGCGCCCGATCATGGTGCCTTTGGCGCCCAGTGCTATCGCCTTGAGCACGTCCTGGCCGGAACGGATACCGCCATCGAGCCACACCTCAATGCGTTCCCCCACCGCTTCGACAATCGCCGGCAATTGGCTGATGCTCGACGGTGCGCCGTCCAGTTGACGGCCACCGTGATTGCTCACCACCAGCGCGTCCGCGCCGGCATTGGCCGCCAGCCGGGCGTCTTCCACATCGAGGATGCCCTTGATGATCAGCTTGCCGCCCCAGCACTTCTTGATCCACTCCACATCGTCCCAGCTCAGGCGCGGGTCGAATTGCTGGGCGGTCCACGACGACAGCGAACTCATGTCCGCCACGCCTTTGACATGCCCGACGATATTGCCGAAGCCCCGGCGCTGGGTGCCGAGCATACCCATCACCCAGCGCGGCTTGGTGGCCATGTTGAGGATATTCGGCAAGGTCAGCTTGGGCGGCGCCGACAGGCCGTTGATCAGGTCCTTGTGGCGTTGCCCGAGGATCTGCAGGTCGAGGGTCAATACCAATGCGTCCACGCCAGCGGCCTTGGCCCGCTCGATCAGTTGCTCGATAAAGCTGCGGTCGCGCATCACATACAACTGGAACCAGAACGGCTGGCCGACGTGTTCGGCGATGTCTTCCAGCGAGCAGATGCTCATGGTCGACAAGGTATAGCGCAGGCCAAACGCGGCGGCGGCGCGGGCGGTGAGAATCTCGCCATCGGCATGCTGCATGCCGGCCAGACCGGTGGGCGCGAGGGCCACGGGCATCGCCATGTCCTGGCCGATCATGGTGGCGCGGATCGAACGCTCGTCGATATTGCGCGCCACGCGCTGGCGGAATTTGATACGGGCAAAATCGCTTTCATTGGCCCGGTAGGTGCTTTCAGTCCAGGAGCCGGAATCGGCGTAGTCGTAGAACATCCTGGGGACACGTTTTTGCGCCAGTTTGCGTAAATCTTCGATGGTGGTGATCAACGACATCTGAGTGACCTCTCCCTGAGCTGAACACAGAGAGTAACCGCCCATCGGCGGCGCAACCAGCCATTGCGTTTACATCGGCGGACGACTAATCTCGCACAAAACCGCATAAAGGCGCACAAACATGCACGACACCCACGCCGCCATCGACCTGCCTTCGTTGCGCAAACAGAAGATCCTGTTGCTGCTGGAGCGCGACGGCAAAGTCACCGCCGCCGACTTGGTGGAGCACTTTGCCGTGTCCCCGGACACCATCCGCCGCGACCTCGGCGAACTCGCCGCCGCGGGCCTGCTGCAACGTGTCCACGGCGGCGCCCTGCCCCGGCCCAAGGACACCGGCAAGGATTTCTTCACCCGCGTCGGCGAGACCAACGCCGCCAAGCGCCACCTCGCGCAACTGGCCGCCGAGCGGGTCGAAGATGGCCAGATCGTGCTGTTCGACTCCGGCTCGACCACCTTGCAGATCGCCCAGTCACTGCCGCGCTCGATCCGCCTGACCGTGGTCACGCCGTCGCCGATGATCGCCATCGCGCTGGCGGACCATCCCGACGTGAAAGTGATCCTCGCGGGCGGCCAACTCAACCCGGCCACCTTGTCCACCAGCGGCCACGAAGCCGTGCGCCTGATTCAAGGCGTGAAGGCCGACCTGCTGTTTACCGGCGTGTGCGCGCTGCACCCGCAGGTCGGCATCACCTCCCTGCATTTCGATGAAGTGGCGGTCAAGCAAGCCCTGCTCGACAGCGCCTCCCAGGTGATCGCGGTGACCATGGCCGACAAGCTCGGCGCGGTGGAACCCTTTGTGGTGGCGCCGTGCAGCCGCATTCACACGCTGATTACCGAGTGGCATGTGCCGAGCGTGGAGGCCTATGAGCAGTTGGGGATGGAAGTGCTGCGGGTGGAAGTCGAATAGGTCATCACCCCTGAATGAAAACCGGCGCCTCAGAGGCGCCGGTATTTTTCATGCACGTTTCAGCCCTTGCGATGCTCCGGCATCTGGCGCTTGGGCCCGAACATCGCCCAGGCAATCAAGCCCAGCAGCGGCACGAAGATCAGGATCACCAGCCACAAGCCCTTGCTCTCCCAGCCCCCCGTGCTGCGCAATACGGTATTGATCGCCCACAATTCCAGCACCAGCAGAATCACGGCCAAACCGATCCAGATATATTGAATTTCCATGCTTCACCTCCCAGGTCGTATGGGTTAGGTCAAGCATCGGCCGTGAGGGTTCATTAAAAGTTCTGCGACAAGGAAAAACCCCCCTCAGGCCACTGAGGGTTCATCGGTCACTGGCGGCTCGGGGGCAAGGCCCCAATCGCCGTGCTCGTACCAGTCATCCCCGAGCATCTCCGCCGGGTGCATGGTGCGGTCGGCGCCATTGCCGCAGGCCAGGTCGGCCGTAGCGCAATAGCGATCACAGCCCCAGCAGATACGCTCGGGGTGCTTGGGGTGCAGCGGGAAAGGCTTGGCCATGATGAGGTTTCCTGGCGGCGAGCAATCACTGCAACTTACGCTTATCGCCTAAGCCGGAACTTGACCAACATCAAGCCGACCAGACCCAAAGTACCTGATACATACAAATCCAAATGTGGGAGCTGGCTTGCCTGCGATAGCGCCCTGTCAGTTTGCACATCAGTGACTGACAGACCGCTATCGCAGGCAAGCCAGCTCCCACAGTAAGCATTCTCCCCAGAGCTTTATCGCACGCTAGACCTTGAACCGCGCCACCGTCTGGTGCAGCGCACTCGCCATCCCCGCCAGGTCATGCCCCGCCGTTTCGGTATGCAACGCGCCCTGCAACACCTGCTGCGACAAGCTGCGAATCCCCACCAGGTTGCGATCCACCTCCCGCGCCACCAGCGCCTGTTCCTCGGTGGCGCTGGCAATCATCAGGTTGCGTTCGTTGATCTGCGAGATCGAGCGGGTGATTTCCTCCAGGGCCTCACCCGAGCGTTGCGCCACGCCGAGGGTGGCCTGCACGCGCTCGCTGCTGCTGTGCATCGCCGCCACGGCGTGTTCGGTGTCTTGGCGGATATTGCCGATCATCTGCTCGATCTCCTGGGTCGAGGCCTGGGTGCGATGGGCCAGCGCACGCACTTCATCGGCCACCACCGCGAACCCGCGCCCGGCATCGCCGGCCCGGGCCGCCTCGATGGCGGCGTTGAGGGCCAGCAGGTTGGTCTGGTCGGCAATGCTGCGGATCACTTCGAGCACGCCGCTGATGTCTTGCACGCGCCCGGCCAGTTGCTGGATGCGCTCCGAGGTTTCCACCACGCCGGTGGCCAGGGTGTTGATCGACGCCACGGTTTCCTGGACCTGGGCACGCCCGCGCTGGGCCGTCTGTTCCGACAGGCGCGAAGCCTCGCTGGTGCTCACTGCATTGCGCGCGACTTCGTCCACGGCGGCAGTCATTTCGTTGACCGCCGTGGCCGCCTGTTCGATCTCCTGCCCTTGGGACTGCAAGCTGCCGCTGGTCTGGCTGCTGACCGCGCTGAGTTCTTCGGAAGAGCTGGCCACGCCGTCCACCGAGGCCGCGATGTGGCGCACCATCTGGTTAAGGTTCTGCTGCATATGGTGCAGGTTGCGCATCACACTGCCGTCGGCGCTGTTGCCCAGCGGTACGTCGATGGTCAGGTCGCCCTCGGCGATGTGGTTCAACACGCGCGCCACTTCATCCGGCTCGCCGCCCAACGGCCGGGTCACACTGCGGGTGACGATCACGGCGGCCGCGACCACCAGGGCCAGGCACAGCAGGAACAGCCCGATCATGTTGCGCCGCGCCTCGTCATACAGAACCTGCGCCGCCTGTTCACGCTCGCTGAATAACCGCCCTTGCATCGCCATCAGCGCGTCCAGGCTCTTGAACACCTGCGCTTCGGCCGGCATCACCTGTTGCTTGAGCTGGGCCAGGCCCTGTTCACGGGCACCTTGCTTGATCAGCGCCTGCACCTGGGTGAACGCCGCCACATAGGTTTCGCGGTGGTTTTTCAAGGTCGCGTAGGCGGCCTTGCCTTCGGCACTGTCGAGCAGCGGTTCAAGGGTGGCGAAGGCCTCGGTGATGCGCTGGCGCGTGGTGCCGATGGCCTCCTGGGCCTGCTGATTGTCCTGGTTGATCAGCAGGTCGCGGGTGTTGCGCCCGTTATCCCGCACGCCGGTGGCAATCACCATGATCGGTGCGATCCGCGGCCAGTCCTGCTGCACGATCTGCTCGGACTGCTGCTTGAGGGTTGCCAGGTCGTGCAAGGCGTAAAACACCAAGCCCACCAGGGCCAGCGGCGCAATCGCGAAGCCGATGACAATGCGTTGTGCCGTGGTTAACTGCGTCATTCTGAACATTCCTTGATGAAAACCTGCCCACCATGGGCAGCATCTATAAAAACCGGTTGAGGGTGCTGATCACCCTCGCAATACAAAAGCGGGAAACAACTCGTGCAAACGGCCCCATAACTCCGGCAAGCGGGCCTGCACCGGTGAAGTCGGCAGTTGCGGATCGAGCATGCTCGCCGTGCGCACCAGCTGTACGGCAAAGCGCTGCACACCCAAGGCCTGCAAACGCTGGGCCAGCAGCAGCAAGCGTGGCGGATCGATCAAGTGCCAATGCACGGTGGTGCGGCATTCGTAGTCCACACCGCTGGCCAGCAGGGTGTCGAGGCTGCGCCAGTTGGCGGTGCCGCTGCCCTTGACCTGGGTGACCGACGGGCAATCCTCGGCCAGCGCCTTGACGTCAAACCCGACCCAGTCGGCATGGCGCAAGGCATTGGCAAACCCTGCCGGCTTGATCCCGGCACTGTGCAGGCCAATGCGAAAACCCATCGCGCGCACTTCATCCATGGCCGCCGGCAAGCCTTCCTGCAAGGTCGGCTCGCCGCCGCTGAACACCACTGCATCGAGCAAATCCTGGCGGCGCTGGAGAAACAGCAACACCCGGCGCCAATCCATCTCCGTGCTGGCGCGCGGCGGGATCAGGTCCGGGTTGTGGCAATACCGACACCGCCAGGCACAGCCCTGGCAGAACAGCACGCAGGCGAGCATGCCGGGGTAGTCGAGGGTGGTCAGGGGCACCAGGCCCCCGACCCGTAGCGCTCGACTCATTGGCGCCCGGCCACGGCGGCCGCTTCGGTGAAGTGCACGCGCTCCTTGTGTTCGGACTGCTTGCCGGGGTTGAACGCCGACACCGGCCGGTGATAACCCATCACCCGGGTCCAGACTTCGCAGCGCTGACGTTGTGGCTGGGTTGCTTGCATGGTGAATCTCCTTGGGGTTGAAAAAACTTAGTGGGCCGCGGCCAAGACCTCATCGCACTTCGGGCAAAACTCGTGTTCGCCCGCGAGGTAGCCGTGCACCGGGCAGATCGAAAACGTCGGCGTGACCGTGAGGTACGGCAGGCGGAAACGCCCCAGTGCCTTGCGCACCAATTGCTTGCAGGCCTGGGTCGAAGAAATCTGTTCGGCCATATAAAGGTGCAACACGGTGCCGCCGGTGTACTTGCATTGCAGTTCGTCTTGCAGCTCCAGGGCCTCGAACGGGTCCTGGGTAAAACCCACCGGCAGTTGCGAAGAATTGGTGTAGTACGGCGCGACGTCGCTGCCGGCTTGCAGGATGTCTGGGTAACGCTTGCGATCTTCCTTGGCGAAGCGGTAAGTGGTGCCTTCCGCCGGCGTCGCTTCGAGGTTGTAGAGGTGGCCGGTGTCTTCCTGGAAACGCAGCAAGGTGGCGCGCACATGGTCGAGCAGCTTGAGAGCGAACTCCCGCCCCTGGGCGGTGTGCATGCCCTGCTCGTCGCCGCTGAAATTGCGCAGCATCTCGTGCATGCCATTGAGGCCGATGGTGGAGAAGTGATTGCGCAGCGTGCCCAGGTAGCGCTTGGTGTACGGGTAGAGACCGGCATCCATATGGTGCTGGATCACCTTGCGCTTGACCTCCAGGCTTTCCATCGCCAGCTGCATCAGTTGATCGAGGCGTTGCAGCAGGCCCGAGGTTTCGCCCTTGAACAGATAACCCAGGCGCGCGCAGTTGATCGTCACCACGCCCAGGCTGCCGGTCTGCTCCGCCGAACCGAACAAACCACCGCCGCGCTTGAGCAACTCGCGCACGTCCAATTGCAGGCGACAGCACATCGAGCGCACCTGGTTGGGCTGCATATCGGAATTGAGGAAGTTCTGGAAATACGGCAAGCCATAGCGCGCCGTCATCTCGAACAGGCGGTCGGCGTTGGCGCTGTCCCACGGGAAATCGTGGGTGATGTTGTAGGTCGGGATCGGGAAGGTGAACACCCGGCCCTTGGCGTCCCCGGCCTGCATCACTTCGATGTAGGCGCGGTTGATCAGCTCCATTTCGGCCTGCAGGTCGCCATAGGCGAACGGCATTTCTTCACCGCCGATCACCGGGATTTGCTCGCGCAGGTCTTCCGGGCACACCCAGTCGAACGTCAGGTTGGTGAACGGCGTCTGGGTGCCCCAGCGCGACGGCACGTTGAGGTTGTAAATGAACTCCTGCACCGCCTGGCGCACTTCGGGGTAGCTCAGTTGATCCTTGCGCACATAGGGCGCCAGGTAGGTGTCGAACGAACTGAATGCCTGCGCCCCGGCCCATTCGTTTTGCAGGGTGCCGAGGAAGTTGACCATCTGCCCCAGCGCGCTGCTCAAGTGCTTGGGCGGCCCCGCCTCGACCCGTCCCGGTACGCCGTTGAGGCCTTCGTGCAGCAACGAGCGCAGCGACCAGCCGGCGCAGTAGCCGGCGAGCATGTCCAGGTCGTGGATATGCAGGTCAGCCTCGCGGTGGGCGCGGCCGATCTGTTCGCTGTAGACCTCGTCGAGCCAGTAATTGGCGGTGACTTTGCCTGCGACATTGAGGACCAGGCCGCCGAGGGAATAGCCCTGGTTGGCGTTGGCTTGCACGCGCCAGTCTTCGCGGTCGAGGTATTCGTTCATTGAGGTGGCGACTTCCACCAGGGTCTTGCGGTCGCGGCGCAGGCGGCCGTGTTGTTCGCGGTAGACGATGTAGGCGCGCATTGAGCGGAAGTGGCCGGCGTCCATCAATACGCGTTCGACGCTGTCCTGGATTTGTTCGACGTCCAACTGGTCGATGCCTCTTAGGCGGGCCAGTACTGCCCCCAGTAAGAGGTCGGCTTCGGGGGGCTGGTATTCGGTGGTGGCGTTGCCGGCGGCGATCAGGGCCTGGCGGATTTTTTCGGCGTCGAAGGGGGCCTGGGTGCCGTCACGTTTGTAGAGGTGGGTGCTGGCCAGCGGGGTGAGAGCGGTTTGCATTTTTGGCTCCTAGCACTACATATAGATGTTTTTTGTTTACTAGACACAAGATGCAGTGATGGTATGGAGGTTGGTTTGGGGGAGCATTGATCGGGGTCAAGTTTTTTCAGATCGGGTGTATATCCGTTTCTTGGGTAACGGCCACTTATGGTTCCGCTCTTACAGCGGCTCACTTTTGAAGAGCGCAAAAGTAAGCAAAACGCTCTTGCCCCAACACTCGGTGCCTCGCCTAGGCTCGGCATGCCCGTAATCCGACATGGATTTGGGGGGCCGCCGCCACGCGCCATCCATGTCGAATTCCGGCCAGCGTGTTTAACGGGGCGCCCAAGATCAAAATCAAAAGCAAAGCGCGGCGGCCTAATAGCCGACCGAGTCTCTGGAGCTGACGCGTTCCCTTATGGGAGCTGGCTTGCCTGCGATGGCATCAACTGGGTGTACCTGATGTACCGAGTTGTCTGCATCGCAGGCAAGCCAGCTCCCACATTTCAAACCGAGATCGACACAAAAAATCGGTCGGCTCCAAGGCCGCCGCGCTTTTGCTTTTGACCTTACTTGCCCCGTCAAACACGCTGGCCGAACGCAGGCTCGAATCCGTGGGTAACCCGGCAGGACGCCGGGTTAGCCGCCACTCATATTCATAAACCGCACCACCTGCACCTCCCCCGCCCCCGTAAATTCATGCCGCAGCGGCTTCCCCTTCAACGCCCTGTGCAACGCCTCGATCAACGGCCCATCCTCCAACGGATACCCCCTGAGCAACCCCCGCAAATCCACCGAATCCTCCTGCCCCAAACACAACAAAAGCCTCCCCTCCACCGTCACCCGCACCCGATTACAACTGCCACAAAAATTATGCGAATTAGGTGAAATAAACCCGATCCGCGTCCGAGGATGCCGCGCCAACCGCACATACCTCGCTGGGCCGCCGCTGCTCTCGGCGCTGTCGAGCAACGCGTATTCACTGGCGATCACCGCACGCACGTCGTCGCTGGGGCAAAACGTCTCCCCCCGCGACCGCCCCACATCCCCCAGAGGCATCTCCTCGATAAAACTGATATCGATCCCCCGCTCAATGGCATACCGCACCAACCCCGGTACCTCATCAAAATTGCGCCCCTTCATCACCACACAATTAAGCTTGACCCGCTCAAACCCCGCACCACTGGCCGCGTCGATCCCGTCCAGCACCTGGCGCAAATCACCGTTGCGCGTGATCGCCCGAAACCGCTCAGGATCAAGGCTGTCGAGGCTGATATTCATGCGCTTGACCCCCGCCTCCACCAACGGCCGCGCCAACCGCGCCAGTTGCGAGCCATTGCTGGTCATCACCAACTCACGCAAGCCCGGCAATGCCGCAATGTTGCGGCACAGCCCGACAATCCCCGGACGGATCAGCGGTTCCCCACCGGTGAGGCGGATCTTGCGCACGCCCTGCCCCACAAACAACGCAGCCAGGCGCTCCAACTCTTCCAGGCTCAGCACCTGCTGGCGCGGCAGGAAGGTCATGGTTTTCGCCATGCAATACACACAGCGAAAATCACAACGGTCAGTCACCGACAAGCGCAAGTAGTCAATCGAACGGCCGAGCCCATCCACCAGGCTCATGTCACTGCGCCAACGGCGAGTCGGCGCCCTGCAAGGCGAGGCCACGGATATCCGCCGCGCCAATCAGGGTGTGCAGGTATTGCACCAGCGCCTTCTGCCACACGCCTTGCTGCAACTGGGTGCGGATCGCACCGGCCACCGCTTCATAGGGCAACGGCTGGCCTTCGACACGCTGGTCGATGCTGATCACGTGCCAGCCGTAGCGGCTTTCCAGGGGTTTGTCGGCCAGGCCCGGCGCCAGGGTGAACAGCTGGCGCTCCAGTTCCGGCACGGTCTGGCCCTTGCTGATCTGGCCCAGCGAACCGCCCTGGGCCTTGGAGGGACACGCCGAGTACTTGAGGGCCAGTTCGGCAAAGCTGCCGGGGGTTTGCGCCAGGCTCAGCAGCAGGATTTCCGCCTGCACATGGGCCATCTGCCGCGCCTCGGCGTCGTCCGGTGCGCATTCGAGGAGGATATGCCGCACCGCCAGCAACGGCGCGCTGTGGAAGCGCCCGCGATTGCTCTCGAAGTAGTGCAGGCACGTCGCCTCGTCGCACTGCGGCACGCTGATTTCACGCTCCAGCAGCAGGCGTGTGGCCGCCTCTTCTTCGTTCTCGCCGGGGGCAATGTCCACCGCCAGCCCAAGCTCACTGATGCGCTGCTGCAACAGCTCGCGGATCACCAGCGCGCGGGCGGCCAGGTACACCGCCGACTCGCGGCTTTCCGCCGGGTGATACTGCAACTCCAGGGCCATCGCCTCGGGCGTGATAGGCACGCCGTTGACGCTGACGATGGGCCATTCCTGTTCACTGCTGGCGATCAACTCAGGCGCCGCCTCTGCCACCTCGACCACCTCGACTTCCGGCGCTGGCACCGACGACCCGCAACCTCCGCCACATCCGCATCCTGTTGTCATGACCGTCTCCTCACGACTTCTGCCGCACGATTTGATAACGCCGCCCCAGGTACCAGATCGGTGCGCTGACCACGTGCACCAAGCGGGTAAACGGGAACAGCACGAACAAGGTCAGGCCCAGCGCCACATGGGCCTTGTAGATCAGCGACACCGGCGCAATCGCCGCCGCTGCTTCCACTGGCCGCAGCAGCACCACGTTCTGCGCCCAGTCGGCGAGCATCACCATCACCGAGCCGTCCATATGGCCGGTGGACGCGACGATGGTCAGCAAACCCAGCAGCAACTGCGCGAGCAGCACCAGCAGGATGAGGATGTCCGACGCACTCGACGTCGCCCGCACCCGTGGATCGCTGAGGCGGCGTTTGACCAGCATCAGCAGGCCCACCAGGCACAGCAGGCCGAAGAAGCCACCGGAGACCATCGCCAGCAACTGCTTGTTTTCGGTGCTGATGACGTGGTGGTACACCGACGCCGGCGTGAGCAGGCCTACAAAATGCCCGGCCAATACAAACAGCACGCCGATATGGAACAAGTTGCTCGCCACGCGCATGCCACGGTTGTTGAGCATCTGGCTGGAGCCGGCCTTCCAGGTGTACTGCGCCAGGTCGAACCGCGCCCAGCTGCCCAACAGGCAGATCGCCAGGGCGACATAGGGATACACCCCGAATACCAGCAAATTCCACTTAGACATTACCCACCTCCCCGGCCGGCACGGCGGCCGGCCCTTGCTGCTGAAAATCCACCCAGTGCAACGGCACGGCGCTTTCTTCGCGGGCCTTGCCCGGAGCACTCGGCATGGCACTGCAACGGTCCTGCTGTTCGGCCTGCATGAAATCCACGGCCTCCTCCTCCCAGACCTTGTCGAGGGCTTCGAGGGAGTCGTCACGCGGCTCGGCCGCCACTTGCGCACGCACCTCGGCCACGGCCTGGTGCGGCTCGGCGCCGGCGATCTGCAACAGTGCACGGAAGCAACTGGCGTAGGCGCTCTCGCGCTCTTCCAGGCGCGCGCCGAGCAAGGCCAGCAGGTGCGCCACATCCGCCAGGCCCTCGCGGGCCTCGATGTCTTCGCGGGTGGACAAGAACTCCAGGTACAGCGGGATGTAGTCCGGCAGCTCCTTGACGCCAATGGCAAACCCGGCGGCCTCGTACTGGGCCATCATGTCCACCATGGCCTGGCCACGGTCACGGGATTCGCCGTGCACGTGTTCAAACAACAGCAGCGACAACGAACGCCCACGGCCAAACAGCGCGCCGTAGTGTTCCTGGCCGTCCATCAGGTCGTTGGCGCAGATCAGTTCGAGCAATTCGAACAGCGCACCGCGTTGCTTGGGGCTGATTTCCCGCGACTCGATAATCGCCTGCTCCAACTCATCGCGGCCGTTCACCAGGCGTTCGGTGGGGTAGTCCAGCAGCAGCGAAATCACTTTAAGAATGCGCATGGCTCAGTCCTCCCAGATCTGTACGGTTTTCAGCACGTCGCGGCGGTTGGCCTTCTTCGCGCCGAACATATTGGTGTCGGAACTGCCGCTGCAGCCGCTGCCAAAGCTGAAGCCACAACCGGAACGCTCGGCGAACGCGTCGCTCATGGCGTCTTCACGGTGGGCGCTAGGGACGACAAAACGGTCCTCGTAATTGGCGATGGCCAGGTAGCGGTACATCTCTTCCACCTGGGGCACGCTGAGACCGACGTCTTCGAGCACTTGCAGGTCCTGCACGCCGTCCACTTGCTGGGAGCGCTTGAACGCACGCATGGCCAACAGGCGTTTCAGGGCGCGCTTGACCGGTTTTTCATCGCCTGCCGTGAGCATGTTGGCCAGGTAACGCAGGGGGATGCGCAGGCTGTCGACATCCGGGATCACGCCGTTCATGCCCACGGTGCCGGCAGCGGCGGCGTTCTGGATCGGCGAGAGTGGCGGCACGTACCAGACCATCGGCAAAGTGCGGTACTCAGGGTGCAATGGCAGGGCGAGCTTCCAGTCCACGGCCATTTTGTACACCGGCGAACGCTGCGCCGAGTCGATCACCGACTGCGGCACGCCATCGGCCAGGGCCTGGCGGATCACTGCGGGGTCGTTGGGGTCGAGGAAGATCTCCAGCTGCTTCTCGTACAGGTCCTGCTCGCTGGCGGTGCTCGCCACTTCGCTGATGCGGTCGGCGTCGTAGAGCAACACGCCGAGGTAGCGGATGCGGCCGACGCAGGTTTCAGCGCACACGGTGGGCATGCCGGCTTCGATGCGCGGGTAGCAGAAGATGCACTTCTCGGATTTGCCGCTCTTCCAGTTGAAGTAGATCTTCTTGTACGGGCAGCCGCTGATGCACATGCGCCAGCCACGGCATTTTTCCTGGTCGATCAGCACAATGCCGTCTTCTTCACGCTTGTAGATCGCGCCGCTGGGGCACGACGCCGCGCACGCCGGGTTGAGGCAGTGCTCGCACAGGCGCGGCAGGTACATCATGAAGGTGTTTTCGTACTCGCCGTAGATGTCGGCCTGGATCTGGTCGAAGTTCTTGTCCTTGCGGCGCTTGGCAAACTCGGTGCCGAGGATTTCTTCCCAGTTGGGGCCCCACTCGATTTTCTGCATGCGCTTGCCCGACACCACCGAACGCGGGCGTGCGGTGGGTTGGTGCTCGCCGAGCGGCGCGGTGTGCAGGTGCTGGTAGTCGAAGTCGAACGGCTCGTAGTAGTCGTCCAGGCCCGGCAGGTCGGGGTTGGCGAACAGGTTGGCGAGCACGCGGAACTTGCCGCCGATACGCGGGTTGATACTGCCGTTGGCGTTGCGCACCCAGCCGCCCTTCCACTTGTCCTGGTTCTCCCACTCCTTGGGGTAGCCGATGCCGGGTTTCGATTCGACGTTGTTGAACCAGGCGTATTCCATGCCTTCGCGGCTGGTCCACACGTTTTTGCAGGTGATCGAGCAGGTGTGGCAGCCGATGCATTTGTCCAGGTTGAGGACCATGCCGATTTGTGAGCGGATCTTCATCTCAGTTCTCCTCGATATCAGTCGGCAATGGGCGTGGCAGGTCATCGCCGTGGGAGCCATCGAGCCAGTCGACCTTGGCCATCTTGCGCACCACGACAAACTCGTCGCGGTTGCAACCGACCGTGCCGTAATAGTTGAAACCGTAGGCCTGCTGGGCGTAGCCGCCGATCATGTGGGTCGGTTTGAGCACCACGCGGGTCACTGAGTTGTGGTGGCCGCCACGGGTCTTGGTGGTTTCCGAACCGGGCACGTTCACGATGCGTTCCTGGGCGTGGTACATCATCACCATGCCTTCCTTGACGCGCTGGCTGACCACCGCGCGGGCGGTCAGCGCGCCGTTGACGTTGAAGCATTCGATCCAGTCGTTGTCCTCGATGCCGGCACGCTTGGCGTCGATTTCCGAGAGCCACACAATCGGCCCGCCACGGCTGAGGGTGAGCATCAGCAGGTTGTCGCTGTAGGTGCTGTGGATGCCCCACTTCTGGTGCGGCGTGATCCAGTTCAGCACGATCTCCGGCTCGCCATTGCTGCGCTTGCCCTTCACGCCTTCGATGGTGCGGGTGTTGACCGGCGGCCGATAACTCATCAGCTGCTCACCGAACGCCTGCATCCACGGGTGGTCCTGGTAGAACTGCTGGCGGCCGGTGATGGTGCGCCATGGGATGTTTTCATGGACGTTGGTGTAGCCGGCGTTGTAGCTCACGTGCTCGTCTTCGAGGCCGGACCAGGTGGGGCTGGAAATGATCTTGCGCGGCTGCGCCTGGATATCGCGGAAACGGATGGCTTCGTGGGACTTGGAAATCGCCAGGTGGCTGTGGTCGATGCCGGTGAATTCCGACAGCGCGGCCCAGGCTTTCAGGGCGACCTTGCCGTTGGTTTCCGGGGCCAGGGACAGGATCACCTCGGCCGCGTCGATGGCCGTGTCGATCTTCGGCCGCCCTTGGCTGATGCCCGCATCCCCTTCGTGATGATTCAGCTCGCCGAGGAACTCGACTTCTTCCTCGGTGTTCCAGTTGATGCCCTTGCCGCCGTTGCCGAGTTTTTCCAGCATCGGGCCGAGGGAGCTGAATTGCTTGTAGATGTTCGGGTAGTCGCGTTCCACCACCGCCATGTTTGGCGCGTTCTTGCCCGGCACGGGCGCCACACCGGCGCTTTTCCAGTCGGTGCCGCCAAATGGCTGGGCCAGTTCGCCGACGCTGTCATGCATCAGCGGTACGGTGACCAGGTCCTTTTCCACACCCAGGTGCCCGACCGCCATGGCGGAAAAGGCCTTGGCAATGCCCTTGTAGATTTCCCAGTCGGAGCGCGACTCCCACGCCGGGTCGATGGCCGCCGACAACGGGTGGATGAACGGGTGCATGTCCGAGGTGTTCATGTCGTCTTTTTCGTACCAGGTGGCGGTCGGCAAGACGATGTCGGAATACACGCAGGTGGACGACATGCGGAAGTCCAGCGTCGTCACCAGGTCCAACTTGCCGATGGCGCCGTCGTCGACCCATTCGGCTTCGGTCGGCTTGCTTTCGCCGCCAAAGCCGATGTCTTCGTTCATCACGCCGTTCTTGGTGCCCAACAGGTACTTGAGCATGTACTCATGGCCCTTGCCCGACGAGCCGAGCAGGTTGGAGCGCCAGATAAACATGTTGCGCGGGAAGTTCACCGGGCTGTCCGGTTGTTCGCAGGCAAAACGCAAGGAGCCGTCCTGCCAGGACTTGACCACGTAGTCTTTCGGCTCCATGCCCGCAGCGGCTGCTTCACGGCAGATATGCAGCGGGTTGCGGTTCAGTTGCGGCGCGCTGGGCAGCCAGCCGGCGCGTTCGGCGCGGATGTTGTAGTCCAGGGCGTGGGTGGGGAACTGGGACTTGTCCGCCAGGGGCGAGAGCACGTCGTGCATGTTCATTTTTTCGTGGCGCCACTGGGAGCTGTGGCCGTAGAAGAAGCTGGTGCCGTTCATTTGGCGGGGTGGGCGGTTCCAGTCCAGGCCAAAGGCCAGGGGCAGCCAGCCGCATTGCGGGCGCAGTTTTTCCTGGCCGACGTAGTGGGCCCAGCCGCCGCCGGTCTGGCCGACACAGCCGCAGAGCATGAGCATGTTGATCAGGCCACGGTAGTTCATGTCCATGTGGTACCAGTGGTTCATCGCCGCGCCGACGATGATCATTGAGCGGCCACGGGTCTTGTCGGCGTTGTCGGCGAACTCGCGGGCAATCTGGATCGCCTTCTCGCGGCTGACGCCGGTAATCGCCTCCTGCCACGCCGGGGTGCCGGGCACGCTGGCGTCGTCGTAGTCCCTGGCCACGTTGCTGCCGCCCAGGCCACGGTCGATGGCGAGGTTGGCCGCCGACAGGTCGAACACCGTGGCGACCTTGGCCACGCTGCCATCCGCCAACACCACGCTGTGCACCGGCACGCGGCGGAACTGCACGGCTTCACCGGCCACGTGCTGGAAGTGTTCGTGGGCTTCACCGGCAAAATACGGGAAGGCCACTTCGGCCACGTCGTCGCCGATCAGGCTGAGTTTCAGGTCGATGGCGCGGCCTTCACCGCCTTCTTTGGCGAGGATGTTCCACTTGCCCTTCTCGCCCCAGCGGTAGCCGATGGCGCCCTGTGGCGAGACCAGCGCGCCGCTTTCGTCGAGGGCGATGGTTTTCCATTCCGGGTTGTTGTCCTGGCCGAGGTTGTCGATCAGGTCCGAGGCGCGCAGGAAGCGATCCGGCTGGAAGCCCGCGCCCGGCGCCGTGCCGAGCATCGGCTTGAGCATCACCAGCACCGGCAGGTCGGTGTAGCGCTTGGCGTAGTCGGTGAAATACGGGCTCGGGTGGTCCAGGTGAAATTCCTTGAAGATCACATGGTTGAAGGCCTGGGCCAACGCGGCGTCGGTGCCCTGCTTGGGGTTGAGCCACAGGTCGGTGAGCTTGGCCACTTCCGAATAGTCGGGGGTGATGGCCACGGTCTTGGTGCCCTTGTAGCGCACCTCGGTGAAGAAGTGCGCGTCGGGGGTGCGGGTCTGCGGGACGTTGGAGCCCCAGGCAATGATGTAGTTGGAGTTGTACCAGTCGGCCGATTCCGGCACGTCGGTCTGCTCGCCCCACACCATCGGCGAGGCCGGTGGCAGGTCGCAGTACCAGTCATAGAAGCTCAGGCACACGCCGCCCAGCAGCGACAGGTAACGGGAACCGGCGGCGTAGCTGACCATGGACATGGCCGGGATCGGCGAGAAGCCAACGATGCGGTCCGGCCCGTATTGCTTGATGGTGTAGACGTTGGAGGCGGCGATGATCTCGTTCACCTCCTCCCAGTTGGAGCGGATGAACCCGCCCATGCCACGCTTGCTCTTGTACGACTCGGCCTTGGCCTTGTCCTCGACAATGCTCGCCCAGGCTTCCACTGGCGCCAGGGTCAGGCGCGCTTCACGCCACAGCTTGAGCAGCGGCTTGCGGATCTTCGGGTACTTGAGCCGGTTGGCGCTGTAGATGTACCAGCTATAGCTGGCGCCGCGCGGGCAGCCACGGGGTTCGTGGTTGGGCAGGTCGTTGCGGGTGCGCGGGTAGTCGGTCTGCTGGGTTTCCCAGGTGATCAGGCCGTTCTTCACGTAGATCTTCCACGAGCAGGAACCGGTGCAGTTCACCCCGTGGGTGGAGCGCACGATCTTGTCGTACTGCCAGCGCGAACGGTAGACATTTTCCCAGTCGCGCGACTCCTTGCGGGTCTCGCCGTGGCCGTCGGAGAACTCGTCTTGCTTGCGGTTGAAGAACCGCAGTTGATCCAGTAAGTGACTCATGATGCTTTCCTCATCAGGCGTGCCGTGGGGTGCGTTGCCCCGCGAATTCGTGGTCGATCAGCAGGGTGTGGCGCAGCCTTTGCGGGCGTACCACCACCAGGTCACGACGATGCAGCTCAGGTAGAAACCGACAAAAAGGTAGAACGCCATGGCCGGGCTGCCGGTGGCGGCCATGGAGGTGCCGAAGGTCTTGGGGATGAAGAACGCGCCGAATGCGCCCATGGCCGAGCTGAAACCCAGCACGGCGGCGGATTCCTTGCCGGCGTCCTTCAAGGCTTGCTCACGCACGGCCGGCGGTTGGCCGGCGCTGGCCTTTTCGTGAACGGTGCGGAAGATCACCGGGATCATGCGGAAGGTGGAGCCGTTGCCGATGCCGGTGGTGATGAACAGCAGCATGAACAGGCCCAGGAAGCCGTAGAAGTTGCCCGCCTCGCCCTGCTGCGGCAAAAAGTGCAGCACGCCGAAGACCATCACGATCATCAACACGAAGTTCCACAGGGTCACCCGCGCACCGCCCAGCTTGTCCGCCAGCCAGCCGCCCAACGGGCGTACCAGCGCGCCCACCAGCGGGCCGAGGAAGGCGAATTTCAGCGCCACCACGTCGGGAAACGAGGTCTTGATCAGCAGCGGAAACGCCGCCGAGAAGCCGATGAACGAACCAAACGTCGCCAGGTACAACCAGCACATCAGCCAGTTGTGCTTGCGCTTGAAGATCACCGCCTGGTCGCTGAACGAGGCGCGGGCGCTGGACAGGTCATTCATGCCGAACCACGCCGCCACGGTGACGATCAGGATGAACGGCACCCAGATGAACCCGGCGTTCTGCAACCACAGCTGGCTGCCATCCGCCAGGGTTTGCGGCTGGCCACCGAACGCGCCGAAGGCGGCAAAGGTGATCACCAGCGGCACGCAAAACTGCATCACCGACACCCCCAGGTTGCCGAGACCGGCGTTCAGGCCGAGGGCAGTGCCCTGCTGGGACTTGGGGTAGAAAAAGCTGATGTTGGACATGCTGGAAGCGAAGTTGCCGCCGCCAAACCCGCAGAGCAAGGCGATCAGCACAAACACGCTGTACGGGGTGCTCGGGTCTTGCACCGCGAAGCCCATCCACAGCGACGGCAGCAGCAAGGAGGCGGTGCTCAGGGCGGTCCAGCGGCGCCCGCCGAAGATCGGCACCATGAACGAATAGAACACCCGCAACGTCGCACCCGATAGGCCCGGCAAGGCGGCCAGCCAGAACAGCTGGTCAGTGGTAAAGCTGAAGCCGATGGCGTTGAGGCGCACGATGACTGTGCTCCACACCATCCACACGGCAAAGGCCAGCAACAGCGCGGGGATCGAGATCCACAGGTTGCGGGTCGCGGTCTTCTTGCCGCTGGCGCCCCAGAACGCCGGGTCTTCGGGGCGCCAGTCGTGGATCACCGGGCCCGATTCGGGCTTTTGCGCGATAGACATGATCATTCTCCTCTGCCGGCTCGTGTGCCGAGCAACGGCTGTTTGCGGATTTCGCTGAGGTACATCCAGGTCAGGGACACCCAGACCACGCCGTACATCAACATGAAGCAGGAAGAGCGCACGCCGGTGAGGTCCACCAGGGCGCCGAACATAATCGGCAGGACAAAGCCGCCCAGGCCACCGGCGAGGCCGACGATGCCGGACACCGCGCCCATGTTGTGCGGGTAGTCATTGGCGATGTATTTGAAGACCGAGGCCTTGCCGAATGCGAAGGCGATGCCCATCACAAACAGCAGCACGGTGAACAGCGTGGGGTTGAGACCGATATGGAAATCCAGGGGACCGTTGACGGTCATCACTTGCAGTTGGGTCTGCGGGTAGCTGAGCAGGAACAGGCAGATCCAGCTCACCCACAGCACCCACCAGGTCACGCTTTGCGCGCCCCAGCGGTCCGACATCCAGCCGCCCACCGCGCGCAGCACACCGCCGGGCAGGGAGAAACACGCGGCCAGCAGCGCGGCGCTTTGCAGGCTGAAACCGTATTCCTGCACGTAGTACTTGGTCACCCACAGGGCCAGCGCGACGTAGCCGCCGAAGACAATCGAGTAGTACTGGCAGTAGCGCCACACGGCCGGATCTTTCAGGCACGCCAACTGCTCACGCAGGGTGGCGCCACCGGCACTGCGGTGCGCCTTGTTTTCGCTGGTGAGAAACCAGAACAGCAGCGCAGTGACAAACAGGATCGCGCTGAACACCTTGGGCACCAGGTGCCAGGTGCCGAGGGCAATCAGCGCCGGGGCGAGAAACTTGGTCACCGCCGCCCCGGCGTTGCCGGCGCCGAACACGCCCATGGCGAAGCCCTGGTTGTCCTTGTCGAACCATTTGGCGACGTAGGCAATGCCCACCGAAAACGAGCCGCCCGCCAGGCCGACAAACAGGCCGAGCACGAGGAACTGCCAATAGGCGGTGGCGTAGGTAATCAGGTACAGCGGCAGTACGCAGACCAGCATCAGCAGGAAAAACACGATGCGCCCGCCGAAGCGATCCGTCAGCAGGCCCAGCGGCAGGCGCACCAGGGAACCGGTCAGCACCGGCGTGGCGGCCAGCAGGCCGAACTGGGTCTCGTTGAGTTGCAGCAGGTCTTTGATCGGCACGCCGAGCACGGCGAACATCATCCACACCATAAAGCAGACGGTGAAGGCCAAGGTGCTCATGCCCAGCACCAGACCTTGTCGCAGACGGGGTTGAGTCACGGTATGCGCTCCAGAAAGTGATTCCATGAGCGCAGGTTAGGGGCGACACCCCCGCAGAACTTGACCCAGATCAACGTGGGCCGGGTGGGTATGGGGCTATGCTGGCCCCGTCTACCTCCTTGGAGGTAGTCAACAAATCAAGAGAAAGCCTTTATTTATCAATGGATTGCTCTCTTGTGCCGGCTTTTATCCGTGGGAGGGTTCGCCGGCAATTCTTTAGAGGTAGTGCGCCAGGGAAGGCCACGTTCAACCCCCTTTCCCGTTCCAGGTGCAAGCATGCTGCTCCCCCACGCCCTTCGATTGCGCCGTCATGTTTGACTGGCTGCGCAGCTCCCTGCCCGCCCGCGCTGGCCTGGCGGTGATCCTGATCGCTATCTTGGCGCTGGCCAGTTCCCTCAGCGCCGGGCTGATCGCCTGGTTCAGCCAGGGCGACGCCGCCGCGATCAACACCGCCGGCTCCGTGCGCATGGAGACCTACCACCTCAGCTGGAAACTCGCCGCCGGCGCACGCGCGGATGAAATCGCCGAGGTCAGCCAGAGCCTGCAACGGCGCCTCGACAGCCAGTCCCTGAAAGCCGTGCTCGAAGACGGCCCGCACAGCGCGCTGTTGCAGAGTTACCAGCAGATCCAGCAACGCTGGAACGACGAACTGCGCCCAGCAGTGATGCGCGGCGACGCGGCGCTGTTCCAGGCCCAGGCACCGGCGTTCGTCGAGCAACTGAACCGCTTCGTCAGCCTGTTGCAGCAACAGAGCGAACACAAGCAAGGCTGGCAACAGGCGATCCAGGGCCTGGCGCTGTTCAGCACCTTGATCATCCTGCTGCTGGGTTTGTATGAGTTGCAGTACGGCGTGGTCACGCCGCTGCAAGAACTGGTGCACGCCACCCGGCGCTTTCGTGACGGTGACTACCAGACCCGGGTCAACCACCGCTCCGACGACGAGCTGGGCCAACTGGCCCTGAGCTTCAATGCCATGGCCGCGACCATCGAAGCGTCCCATCGCACCCTGGAAAGCCAGGTGCAACTCAAGACCCTCAACCTGCAACAAGCCAACGCCGCCCTGGAACTGCTGTACCAGAGCAGCAGCAGCCTGGCCACGCGCCTGGCCAATGCCGAGGGCCTCGATGAACTGATCCGGCGCTTCCAGAAACGCTTGCCGGGGCTGCGCTTGTCGCTGTGCCTGCAAGGCCACTTCCTCGCCCCGGCCCAGCAGATGCTCGCCCTGCACGGCGAGCACAGCCGCAACGTCTGCGCGATTGGCGATTGCGCCACCTGCGAGCGTGCCCACGTCGCCCCGCCGCAGGTGTTCAGCATCAGCAACCAGGGCGCCGAACTGGGTGAACTCAAGGCGCACTTCCTCGACGGCCATGCGCCCCAGGATTGGGAGCAACAACTGATCCAGGCCCTGGCCAACCTGATCGGCACCTCGCTGTCCCTCAAGCGCCAGCGCGAGCAGGACCACCGCCTGCTGCTGTTGGACGAGCGCACCATCATCGCCCGCGAACTGCACGACTCCCTGGCCCAGGCGCTGTCGTACATGAAGCTGCAAGTGAGCCGCATGCAAACCCTGATCCGCCGTGGCGAACCGGTGGAAAGCCTGGCCAGCGTCACCGCCGAACTGCGCGAAGGCTTGAACAACGCCTACCGCCAACTGCGCGAATTGCTCACCACCTTTCGCTTGCAGATCCACGATGCCGGGCTGGTGCAAGAGCTGCAAGACACTGCCGAAGAGTTCTCCCAGCGCGGCGAATTCCAGGTGCACCTGCATGTGGATGCGCTGGCGTTCCAGCTGTCGGCCAGCGAGCAGATCCACCTGTTGCAGATCACCCGCGAAGCCCTGTCCAACTGCCTGCGCCACGCCCATGCGCAGAATGCCTGGCTGCAACTGCGCCAGGTCGGCGAGACCGTCAGCCTGAGCATCGACGACGACGGCCGTGGTTTTGGCGGCGACGTCGACAAACGAGAACACCACGGCCTGACCATCATGGACGAACGCGCGCGCAGCCTGCACGGCCACCTCGACATCAGCCCCCGCGAGCCCCAGGGCACCCGGGTGCAGCTGCGTTTCCAGCCGGAATTCCTCGGCCATTCCCTACAAGGCACCGCCCCATGAACACCGCCACGCGCCACCGTATCCTGCTGGTTGACGATCACCCGATGATGCGCCACGGCATGCGCCAGATCCTCGAACTGGAAGACGACCTGCACGTGGTCGGCGAGGCCGGCAACGGCCAGGAAGCCCTCGACCAGATCGCCAGCCTGCAACCGGACCTGGTGCTGCTGGATAACAACATGCCGCACATGAACGGCCTGGAAACCCTGCGCCGCCTGCGGGCCATGGACTATGCGGGCAAGGTGCTGCTGTTTACCGTGTCCGACGCTGAGGACGATGTGCGGGATGCGCTGCGGCTGGATGCCAATGGGTATTTGCTCAAGGACATGGAGCCGGAGTTGGTGGTGGAGTTTATTCGTGATGCGTTGCATGGCGCGTTGGTGATCAGTCCCGGGTTGACCCGTGTGCTGGCCCAGGCGTTGCGCGCGCCGCAGCCGCATGCGGCGGTGGAATTGACTGAGCGGGAGCGGCAGGTTTTGCGCACGATTGCCAGTGGGTATAGCAACAAGGTGATCGGGCATAAGTTGGGGATTACGGAGGGGACGGTGAAGGTGCATGTGAAGAATTTGCTGCATAAGCTGGGGTTGAGGTCGCGGGTGGAGGCGGCGGTTTGGGCTATGGAACACCTGCGGCAGGTGGGGTGAGTGGCCTTGGGTACATATCCGTTATTTGGGTAACGGCGGGTATTGGTTCCGCCCTTACGGCGGGTCACTTTGGAAAAGAGCCCCAAAGTAACCAAAGGGCTCTTGCCCCAACACTCGGTGCCTCGCCTAGGCTCGGCATGCCCGTAATCCGACATGGATTTGGGGGGCCGCCGCCACGCGCCATCCATGGCGCGGGGCGGCTAAACCGGCATCCCTGCCGGTTTACCCCCCAAATCCATGTCGAATTCCGGCCAGCGTGTTTAACGGGGCGCCCAAGATCAAAATCAAAAACAAAGCGCGGCGGCCTAGTAGCCGACCTAATCGATGAAGCGTGCGCATTCCCCTGTGGGAGCTGGCTTGCCTGCGATGGCATCAACTGGGTGTGCCTGATGTACCGAGGTGTCTGCATCGCAGGCAAGCCAGCTCCCACATTTTGAACCGAGATCGACACAAAGAATCGGTCGGCTCTAAGGCCGCCGCGCTCTGGCTTTTGATCTGGGGTCGCCCCGTCAAACACGCTGGCCGAACGCAGGCTTGAATCCGTGGGCAACCCGGCAGGACGCCGGGTTAGCCGCACTGGGCCATGGATGGCCCATTGCGGCGGCCCACGGATTCAAGCCTGCGTTCGGGCACACCGAGCCTAGGCGAGGTGCCGAGTGTTGGGGCGAAGCGTTTTTGGTTACTTTTTGCGCTCTTCAAAAAGTGACCCGCTGTAAGAGCGGAACCATAAGCAGCCGTTACCGAAGAAACGGATATGTACTCGGTTACCCGGTCAAACACCAACCCCCCGCCCCGCCCGCTCCAACCCCCGCCACAACAACCCCGGCAACACATCCGAATCCAAACTATCAATCAAATTCTTCAACCCCAACCCCAATTCCGTATCCCCCTCAATCACCAACCGCCGCCGAAAAAACAACGTATCCGGATCCTCCTGCCGACTGGCCAACAACAAAAACTCCCGCCAATTACCACTGATGGTCACCTGCGCCTCAGCCCTGTCAGCAATACGCAACCCCTCCCGCGCCAACGTCAGGTACCAACACAACCCCAAGTCAGGAACGCGCAAACACATCCAACGCCCGCGCAGCAAATCAAAACCACCCTCGCGCAAAGGCTCAGCCAGACAGCGATTAAGCCCCTGCTCCAAGGCCACACGCTGCACCGCAAACGGCACCCGCCGAACCAGCGGCAACAACCGGTCGGCCCCCTTGAGCAACCATTGCTTGCGACTCAACACAGCCCCACCTCCTCAACCCGTAACATGCCCGCCTGGCCATGCCAGTAGCCGTTGCAACCCTCGACAAACAGCGGCGGCGTCGCGCCCTGGCGCACATGGTCGTAGGCACGCACCACATCAGCCATGCCTTCCGCACGCGGGCTCAGGCGCAAGACATCAGCGCCACAAGCGACCAACCCGGGATAGTCGGCCAGCAGGTTAGTCACGTCCGCCGACATCGTCTGAATCCCATTCAAGGTAAACAACGCCTGCCCTTCCTGGCTGGTCAAGGCCATGCCGTCCGGGTAGTTGATGCAGCAGAACTGGCAGTCGTCCTTGGGCCGGTTTTCGGCGCGGGCGGTGAAGCAGCGCGCCGAGTAGGCCAGGGGCAAATGGCCGTAGGCGAAGATTTCCACCTCCGGCAACGGCCTGCCCAATTCGCGCACCTGTTCCAGCACATCGGCGATCAAGCTCTGGGAGCATTCCACCGCCGGCACCCAGCGTTGCATGCCCAAGTCGAGCAACTGCACCAGGGCGTGGCCGTTGTAGAGGTTGAGCGCCGGGCCGCCGACAAAGGGCAACTTGCGCTCCACCAGCAACTGCACCGCGCCCATGTCGTTGGCTTCCACCTGTAACTCGCCGTTGTCGCACAGGCGCCGCAGGCGGGACAGTTCGGAGGCCGCCTCGATCAAGGTGAGGCTCGACAACACGATCTGCGCCGAACTGCACGCCTGCAACTCGCGGCCCAGGCCCAGCCATTGATCGAGGTTGAACACGCGGCGTTTCGAGCACACGGTTTCGCCCAGGTAGATCACGTCCAGGGGCACGTCGGCCATGTCCGCGTAGAAGCGCCCGAGGTGTTCCTTGTCCCAATAAAACAGCACCGGTCCGAGGCTGAGTTTCATCTGTGTGTCCTCACTGCCATGCACGATGGTAAGCACCCAGGGTGGTCTGGCTGCCTTCGGAAAGCCCGGCCAATACCTGACGCCATTGTTCCTTGACGACAAAGTTGGCCGGGTTGCTGCGGTGGGCGTCGAGGGCCGCGCGCCAGACGCGGGTGACTTGCTCCACATAGGCCGGGCTGCGTTGGCGGCCTTCGATCTTCACCGCTTCCACGCCGATGGCGGCCAGTTCCGGCAGCAGGTCGAGGGTGTCAAGGCTGGTGGGTTCCTCCAGCGCATGGAAGCTCTTGCCGCCCACCAGGAAGCGGCCCTTGCACAGGGTCGGGTAGCCGGCCGGTTCGTCCGGGGTGTAGCGGTCGATCAGCACTTCGCTCAAGCGCGCGCTGAGGCCGTCGGCGTCGTCGCTCCAGCGCACCGCCTTGGCCGGCGAGCACACGCCGCACAGGTTGGGGGATTCGCCGGTGATGTAGGAGGACAAGTGGCAGCGCCCTTCGGCCATGATGCACAGGCTGCCAAAGCCGAACACTTCGATGGGCACCGTGGCGCTCGCCGCCACCTGCCTGACCTGGGCCAGGGACAACACCCGGGGCAGCACCGCACGGCGGATGCCATAGCGTTCGACGTAGAACTTCAACGCCGCCGCGTGGGTGGCCGAGCCCTGCACCGACAAGTGCAAGGCCATCTGCGGATGACGCGCGGCCGCGTAGCCGAGCACGCCGGGGTCGCCGGCAATCAGGGCGTCCACCCCATGGTCGGCGGCGCGATCGACGGCGCGTTGCCAGCGCGGCCAGATCTTCGGTTGCGGGTAGGTGTTGACCGCCACGTAGAGCTTGCGCTGGTGCTGGCGGATATGGGCGACGGCGGCGTCGAACTGCTTGTCGTCCATGTTCAGCCCGGCGAAGTGCCGGGCGTTGGTGTCATCGCGAAACCCCACATACACCGCGTCGGCGCCTTGGCGCACAGCGGCTTTCAACGCAGGCAAGTTACCTGCCGGGCAGACCAGTTGCATGGTGGCTCCTTATTGAAAATCGGCAAAGGACAGAAACGGCACCGCCGCGCCCTTGAGCACCTGTTGCCCGCGCTCGACGATCACCAGGCCGTCGGCCCAGCAGGCGGCGACCAGCATCGCCGAGCTTTGCTGCGGGTGCAGGATCGCGCGCAGTTGCCCATCGCTGCCGGGGCTCAAGCGCGCACGCAGGTATTGGCGGCGCGGGTTGGGCTTGAGCCATTCAAACGCCGCCGGCACGCTGGCCGGCACCGGCAACACCCGCTCTGCGCCCTGGGCACGCAGCAGGAACGGGCGCACCACCACCAGCGCCGTGACCAGCGCGGCCGTCGGATTACCCGGCAGGCCAATCCACGGTTTGCCCGCCACCTGACCAAACGCCAGGGGCTTGCCGGGCTGGATCGCCAGGCGCCAGAACTCGACCTTGCCCAGTTCGCGGATCGCTTGCTTGAGGTGGTCCTCCTCCCCCACCGACACGCCGCCGGTGGTCAGCAGCAGGTCGCATTCGGAAGACGCCAGCGCCAACGCATCGCGACTCGCCGTCAGGGCGTCGGCCATCACGCCGTAGTCGTGCACCTCCACACCCCAGCCCCGCAGCAGCGCTGCGATGAGGTAACGGTTGCTGTTGTAGATCTGCCCCGGTGCCAGCGACTCACCGGGTTCGCGCAATTCATCACCACTGCTGAGCAGGCACACCCGCAGCGGCCGATAGACCTTGACCCGAGGGATGCCCGCCGCCGCCAGCAGGCCGATCTCCTGGGCGCGCAGGCGCTTGCCGGCGCTCAACACCTGCTGCCCGCGTTGCAGCTCTTCGCCGCGCTTGCGCACGTGGTCGCCCAAGCGGACCGGCGGGCACCAGATGCGCTGGCCATACACGCGGCAACGTTCCTGGGCGACCACACTGTCGGCCCCCGGTGGCAACGGCGCGCCGGTAAAGATGCGCACGGCTTGCCCGGCCTGCAACGGCTCATCGCTGCTGTGCCCGGCAGCGATACGCCCGGCGACTTCCAGATGACCGCCCTGCTCCGGCACGTCAAACGCGCGCAGGGCGTAGCCGTCCATGGCACTGTTGTCCCAGGCCGGCAAGTCGAGGGGCGAAAACACGTCTTCAGCGACCACCCGCCCAAGGGCCTGGGCCAAGGCAATCACCTCGGTGGACGGGGGTGGCGGCGCCTGCGCGAGCAACTGCTCGATAGCGTCCTCCACCGGCAGCAGGTCACCGCTGTCACACAGGTTCATGAGCGTGACTCACAGGCGCTGAGCGCTTGATCGAGTTGCGGCTTGAGGTGCGGCGCGAAGTTGCACGGGCCGGTGCGGCTGTCCAGTTGGCCGACAAGAATCTGGTCCCAGGCCGTGCGACAGGCGCCCGGTGAACCCGGCATGCAGCACACCAGCACGCCGTTGCTGAAGCCGGCCAGGGCGCGGGATTGCAGGGTCGACATGCCGATTTCGGCCAGGGACACCTGACGGAACAACTCGCCGAAGCCGTCCACTTGCTTGTCCAGCAGCGGCAGCACGGCTTGGGGCGTGTTGTCGCGCGCGGTGAAACCGGTGCCGCCGGTCATCAGCACCACTTGCACCTGGGGGTCGGCGATCCACTGTGAAACCCGGGCGCGGATCTGGTAGATGTCGTCCATCACGATGCCACGGTCGATGAGCATGTGGCCGGCGGTTTGCAGGCGGTCTACCAGGGTGTCGCCGGAGGTGTCGGTGTCGTAGGTGCGGGTGTCGCTGATGGTCAGTACGGCGATGTTCAGGGAGACGAAGTTTTGCTGGGTCAGGTGGGCCATGGTCCGGGCTCCAAGCGTTGGAAAGATGGGGGCAGCCTGCGCCGCATTGGGCGTAGGGCCTATTCCTCGGAGGAGGTATGCCGTTGGGGGCGTGGTCCTTCAGGGGGGTTGGCACAGTGTGGGAACTGGCTGGGTGGGGGCTGTTGATCGTGGTCAAGGGTTGGGTGTGGCATGGGGTCGCATGGAATGGCCGGGACTGCCCGGGGAGATGTTTTTCTGTGGGAGCTGGCTTGCCTGCGATGGCGGTCTATCGGTGTACATATCCGTTATTTGGGTAACGGCCACCTATGGTTCCGCCCTTACGGCGGGTCACTTTTGGAAAAGAGCCCCAAAAGTAACCAAAAGGGCTCTTGCCCCAACACTCGGTGCCTCGCCTAGGCTCGGCATGCCCGTAATCCGACATGGATTTGGGGGGCCGCCGCCCCGCGCCATCCATGGCGCGGGGCGGCTAAACCGGCATCCCTGCCGGTTTACCCCCCAAATCCATGTCGAATTCCGGCCAGCGTGTTTAACGGGGCGCCCAAGATCAAAATCAAAAGCAAAGCGAGGCGGCCTGACAGCCGGCCTGATCGATGAAGCGTGCGCGTTTCCCTGTGGGAGCTGGCTTGCCTGCGATGGCATCAACTGGGTTTGTCTGGTGTACCGAGTTGTCTGCATCGCAGGCAAGCCAGCTCCCACAGTTGCCGGTTCCCACAGTTGAAGAGTGGACACCATGAGAAATACCGGTCGGCTTTAAGGCCGCCGCGCTCTTGCTTTTGATCTGGGGTCGCCCCGTTAAACACGCTGGCCGAACGCAGGCTTGAATCCGTGGGCAACCCGGCAGGACGCCGGGTTAGCCGCCCCGCGCCATGGATGGCGCGTGGCGGCGGCCCACGGATTCAAGCCTGCGTTCGGGCATGCCGAGCCTAAGCGAGGCACCGAGTGTTGGGGCAAGAGCCCTTTGGTTACTTTGGGGCTTTTTCTCCGGTCCGTACAGGTCCCTCCAAAAGTGACCCGCCGTAAGGGCGGAACCCTAAGTGGCCGTTACCGAAGAAACGGATATGTACACAGACACCACACCTACCCCGGATGCCCATCCACCCGCGCCCGCCACAACATCGGCCCATACCGCCACAAGTACAGCCCAAACCCAACACACCAACACCCCCCCGCCCCCCACAACCCCACCACCGGCCAAACCCCCACCAAAAACACCCGACACACACACGCCAAATTCAACAAGACAAACGCCACCCCCATCCCCCGCGGCAACTGCAACGGCCGCCCCGTATGCCCAAGACTCACCCGCGCAATCATCGCCAAAATCAACCCACCCATGCCCCCCACGGTCAACGCATGCACCGCCAGACTAGGATTCAACGCCCCCCCAAAATGCCACAGCCCCATCCCCAGGCACGCCAACGCCAGCCAGGCATAAGCCAAGTGCAACGACCACAACAGCGGCACCCGCCACAGCCCACGATCATGCCAGCGCACCAATCGCAACAAGTGCCCCAGACCCAACACAAAAAACAGCACGCCAAGCCACACGCTAGGAAGCAGTGCCACTCCACTGACGTAGCCCAGCGCAACCAGGACCGACCCGCCCAACAACAGATAATCCAACCACGGCCAAGGCTTGACCGCCTCAACCCGTCCCAAGCCGCGCTGGGTAAAAAACGGAATCACCCGCCCACCGATCAGCCCCATCATCGCCGCCACCAGCCACAACCCGGCCAGCACCGCCTGACGTTGCAGGCTCGCGTCAACCAACGACACTCCATCCGCCACCGCCAGCAGCACCAACACCAGCACAATCGGGTAGTTGCGCGTCTGCCGTACCTTCCACAGCGTCCAGCCCATCACCCCGGCCACGGCCAACGGAAAGCTCAGTTCCAGCAACGCCAGCAACGGCCACGGGACGTTCAGCAACCAACCCAAGCGCGCCGCCAGCCACAACGCCACCAGTACGGCCAAGGGCGCACCGCTGAGGCCCGGGCGCCCGGTCCAGGTCTGCACCGCCGTCAGCAGGAAGCCAGCGATGATCGCCACGCCAAAACCGAACAACAGCTCATGCCGATGCCACGCCAGCCAGCCGCCCGCTGGTTGCCAACCGCCGGTCATGCCGCCCAGGGCCAGCAGCCACAGGGGAATCGCCAGCGCCGCCAACAGGCACGCACCGAGAAAAAAAAGGCCGGAAGGCCAGGCGAAACAGCGGGGTAATCGACATTGCCTTGCGCCGATCCAGTACGTGCATGTTGCGGCTCCTCAACTCAGTTCTGTGGCGATGGTGCGCCTGTGCCCGCGTCTTGCCCTTGTCGCAGATCAAGCTGTGCCAAGGGCCGTCGGATTAGCCTTGAGCCCCCTTCCCCTTTGTGTCCCGAGGTATTGATGGTGCTCCATCGTGTCCATCACCAGATCCTGCGCAGTCACCACCTGTTCGAGCCCATGGACGAGGCCCAACTGAGTGAGTTGATGAGCAACAGCCAATTGCTCAATGTCGACAAGGGCGAGCCGCTGTTTCGCCAGGGCGAACCGGCCGATGCGTTTTACTTCGTGATTGCCGGCGCGGTGAAAATCTACCGCCTGACCCCGGATGGCCAGGAGAAAGTGTTCGAGGTGATCGGCGAGCGCCAGACCTTTGCCGAAGCGATGATGCTGATGGACACGCCCAACTATGTGGCGTGCGCCGAAGCGGTGTGCCCGACCCAGGTGTATCGCCTGTCCAACGCCACCTATATGCGCCTGTTGCAGAGCAACAGCCGCCTGACCTTCGCCTTGCTCGGCACGTTGTGCGTGCGTTTGCACCAGCGGGTCAACGAGATCGAGACGTTGTCGCTGAAAAACGCCACCCACCGCGTGGTGCGCTACCTGCTCACGCAACTGGTGCGCCTGCACAGCAGCGAGACGCGCTTTGAACTGCCCATGGCCAAGCAGTTGATCGCCGGGCACTTGTCGATTCAGCCGGAGACGTTCTCGCGGATTATCCGGCGCCTGATCGATGAAAAGATCATCACCCAGGACGGTCGCCACATCGCCATTCTCGACCGTTCGCGCCTGGAGCAATTCGAGTGAAAACCTGCCTCTACTGCCAGCATCGCAATGCCGTGGAGCGCGACACCTGCGAGCACTGCGCCATGCCGCTGCCGGCGTCCGAGGCCAGCCACCAGGCCCGGCGGCTGAGCCGCTTCCAGTGGTTTTGCCTGGGCCTGCTGCTGTTTTGCATCGCGATGTTCTTCTGGTTGCCCCGGGGTATTTACTGACCTTCGGTCAACTGCCGGTACAGCTGCGGCAAGCGTTGGGGCAACTGCTGCGGTTGGCGGATCAGGGTGAAGCCATTCGCGCCGAACATGTACGGCAGGTAGTCGCCGGCCTGTTTGTCGATGGTGATGCAGAACGGAATCAAGCCCGCGCGCCGCGCCTGCAGCACTGCCTGGCGGGTGTCTTCGAAGCCATAGCGGCCCTCGTACAGGTCCAGGTCATTGGGCTTGCCATCGGTGAGCAGCAACAGCAGCTTGCGCCGCTGCGGGCAGGCGCCCAACAGCTGGGTGGCCTGGCGGATGGCGGCGCCCATGCGCGTGTAATAGCCCTGCTTGAGGCCCTGGATCGCGCCGCGTATGCGGTCGTCGTAGGGTTGCTGGAAGGACTTGAGCACCTGCAAGCGCACCTGATGCCGGCGCAGGGACGAAAACCCATACAGCGCAAACCGATCCCCGGCCCCGGTCAGGCTTTCACCGAACAGCAGCAAGCTGTCGCGGATCACGTCGATGACTTTTTGCGTGTCGTTCAGATGGGCGTCGGTGGACATCGACAGGTCCGCCAGCAGCAGGCACGCGAGGTCGCGCTGGCGGTGACGCTGCTCCATGAACAGGCCGCGCTCGGCACAGGCCGCGTGCTGGCGCTGCACATGGAAATCCAGCCAGGCTTGCAGGTCGAGTTCGCTGCCCTGGGGTTGCTGGCGCTGCCATTGGCGGTCGGTGCGCAGTCGCTGGAACTGGCGCCGCAGGCGCTGGGCCTGGGCTTGCAGGCGTGGGGGCAAGGGTTGCGGCGCCGCGTCGCGTGGCTGCATCAGTTGCAGGTTGACGAAGGCGTCTTGCAGGCGTTGTTGGCGATAGTCCCATTCGGGCAGCTTGATGCCTTCGCCGAGGGGGATGTCATCGACATCGGCGGGTGGCAGGTCGAGGTGCAGCTTCAGGCCGCCGCTCTTGCGCACGCGTTGGCGCGACAGGCTCAACTGGTCGAGGTCTTCGGCGACGCGTGCGGCATCCGGGTCGTGGCCGTCGTCGGTCCAGCGTTCGAGGTCGACGTGTTCGGTCCAGCTGAACAGGTTTTCCAGGCGGACCACCAGCAGGCCACCGTCGCGACGCTGGTCGTCCAGGCGTGTGACGCGTTTGCGCGCACCGTGCTGCTCGCCGGGATGGGCGGCGAGGTCGTCGCCTTCATCAAAGAGGTCGGCGCTTTGCGGCGTGTCCAGGTGCAGCGGCGGGTACAGCCATAACGGAAGCGGCCAGGGCGCACGCTGACTGCGCGGCAAGTGGCGCACGCTGTCGGGTTCGCGCAGGGCCTTGCGCAAGGCTTTTTCCAACGCCGCTTCGTCGGGGCACAGGCTGGCCGGGTCGGGGCGCAGGGCGATATGCGCGTCCACCAGGCGCCGGTAGCTGGGGCGCATGGCGGGATAGCGTTGCAGCAGCAGCCAGGTCCAGCGCTGGTTGTCCCGCGCCCAGTGGGTCATCGGGCCGGACTGTGCGGCGAGCAGGGCCAGCCAGCGATACAGTTCCAGGTTGAGGCTGGCGTGGGGGAACACCGCCAGGCGCGACGGCAGGCGCAAGCGGTTGCCGTCGCAGCTGGCCAGCGGCGCCTGCTTGCAGGTACCGGCGATGCGCATCAGCAGGTTGCGGCGCAGCAGCAGGTCGCGCTCGCCGGCAGCCTCCAGGGCGATGCCGCCGGCGCCGCCAAGGGCGCGAAACAGTAGCGCCAGACTGCGCTGGCGGTCGCGCAGGTGCACCTGCGCGGCGGGGAAATCCACGCTTGCACGGCGCGTGATAAAGCGGTGCCAGGCACTGCCGACCCACTCTTCCAGCTCCAGGGTAAAGGCCATGGGCATTGCTCCAAACGTAAAACGGCCCGCTGTACCAGCCGGGCCGCCCTCTTGGGGATTAACGATCAGTGCACACTCGGCACCGGTTCACCGACCACCGCGCGCCGTTGCCGGCAGCTGTACAGGTAGCAGAGCAGCCCCAGCAGGAACACCACGCCGCTGGCCAAGCGCGCCCAGAACAAGGTGTTCAGATGCTCCACCGTGGCCATGAACGGCAGTGCCACGCCGTCCACCGGCCAACGCTGCAACCACACCTGCACCGCGCCGGCGGCGGTGAGGAACACGGTGATCATCACCATCGACAACACCATCAACCAGAAGCCCCAGACCTCAATGGTCTGCGCGCGTGCATCCGGCGCTTCACCAAGGCCACGCAGGCGCGGCATGGCGTAGCTGATCAAGGTCATCACGATCATGGCGTAGGCCCCGAAGAACGCCAGGTGCCCGTGGGCTGCCGTGAGCTGGGTGCCGTGGGTGTAGAAGTTGACCGGTGCCAAGGTGTGCAGGAAACCCCAGACCCCGGCGCCGAAGAATGCCGTCACCGTGGTGCCCTTGGCCCACAGCGTTGCGGCGCGGTTGGGGTGCTCGCGGCGCCGGCGTTTGACCATGGTAAAGGCGAACATCACCATCGCCAGGAACGGCAGCGGTTCCAGCGCCGAGAAGATCGAGCCGACCCACAGCCACACCTGCGGCGCGCCGATCCAGAAGAAGTGGTGACCGGTGCCGATGATCCCGGTGATCAAGGCCATGGCGATGATCACGTACAGCCACTTCTCCACCACTTCGCGGTCGACACCGGTGACCTTGATCAGCACGAACGCCAGCATCGAGCCCATGATCAATTCCCACACGCCTTCGACCCACAGGTGCACCACCCACCACCAGTAGAACTTGTCCCGCGCCAGGTTGCCGGGGTTGTAGAAGGAGAACAGGAAGAACACCGCGAGGCCGATCAGCCCGGTCATCATCACCATGCTCACCGTGGTCTTGCGGCCCTTGAGCAGGGTCATGCCGATGTTGTAGAGAAAGCCCAGGCAGACCACCACGATGCCCATCTTGGTGATGGTCGGTTGCTCAAGGAACTCGCGGCCCATGGTGGGCAGCAGCTCGTTGTGGGTGAGCTTGGCCAGCGCCGCATAGGGCACCAGCAGGTAGCCGAGGATGGTCAGCACCCCGGCCACGGCAAACACCCAGAACAACAGGATCGCCAGTTTCGGACTGTGCAACTCGCGGTCCGCCTCCTCGGGCACCAGGTAATAGGCGGCGCCCATGAAGCCGAACAGCAGCCAGACGATCAGCAGGTTGGTGTGGACCATCCGCGCCACGTTGAACGGGATCAACGGGAAGAGGAAGTCACCCACCACGTATTGCAGGCCCATGATCAGGCCGAACAGCACCTGGCCGACAAACAGCATCAGGGCAAACACAAAGTAAGGTTTGGCCACGGCCTGGGATTGGAATTTCAGATAGGGGTTGGCGCTGCGCATGGCTCAGCCCTCCTTGTTCGGTGGCCAGTTATTGGTGTCGATCTTCGAGCTCCACTTGAGGAACTCGGCCAGATCACCCACTTCCTGGTCACTGAGATTGAATTGCGGCATGGCCCGGCGCCCGGGCACGCCCAGGGGTTGCATCTTCATCCAGGCGTGCAGGAACGGCTTGAACCCTTCGTCACCGCCCCGGCGCTGGAACACATTGCCCAGCTCCGGCGCAAAGTACGCGCCCTCGCCCAACAGGGTGTGGCAGCCGACACAGTTGTTGCGCTCCCACACGCCCTTGCCGCGCACAACCGATTCAGTGAGCTGATCGACGTTGCTACGGGTGGGAAAGGTTTGCTCGGTGTGGTAGGTCAGGGCCAGGAAAATCAGGAAGAAGAACACGCTCCCTCCGAAGTAGATATTCCTGGCCATGCCCTTGGTGAAGGTCTCTGACATGGTCGTCTTCCTCATGGCTTGGCGGGGGCCATGATAGGAAGGCGGGGGGTGAAAAGTGATTGATGGCGATCAAGAAGTGGGGATTGCGGGTGGGATGGGCCTACCCCCGATGGCCATAGGTATCTACACAACTACCGGACCTGACAAAACCCGAAGCGTTGGCTCTTGATCTGGCTTGTGATCTTGATCTTAGGCGCCCCGTTAACCACGCTGGCCGAACGCAGGCTTGAATCCGTGGGTAACCCGGCAGGACGCCGGGTTAGCCGTCCTGGGCCAAGGATGGCCCATGACGGCGGCCCACGGATTCAAGCCGGGGAGAGGCCACACCGAGCCAAGGCGAGGTGCCGAGTGGTGGGGCGAGGACCTTTTGCTTACTTTTGGGTCCTTCCAAAAGTGAGCCGCTGTAAGAGCGGAACCGTCAGTGGCCGTGACCGCAGCAATGGATATGTACTCCGACCCAAAAGCTCCGGCGCCATGCACATAGTCATCGCAGCGATGCGGCGACCCGACAAGCCAGCTCCCACCTCAGAGCGGTGTGCAACCAACAAAACTCAACCGCCTGACAGGCCGTCTTCGCGAGCAAGCCCGCTCCCACAGTAGAGCCGGTTTACACCCGGTAAAAATCGCCCGACTGCCAGGCAGTCACGGGAGCAAGCTCCCTCGCCACAGGTCCAGCAGCCGCCCTCCGCCCCCATGCCTATGTACTCAACGCTCATCGCTTACTCCGTTAGTTTTCATAGGGATAAGTGCCCACGCGCGCTCCAAGCTTACTGCCCTCCGTACCTCCCAATAGGGTTGCGGTCGTTCATTGATAAATGCGTAGGGTCCTTGCATCGCGTGCACCTCCAAGACTGTGGCGCACGACTATAGGAAGGCACTGCCGAGGGGGTGAGTCATCGTCCGGGGCGAAACTCATGTTTCGGAAGCGAACGACAAGTGAGCAGGCAATTGCCTACATAAACGAGCCACTGACTTAACGCTGTCAGCAGATAACACCGATCAGCAGCACCAGCACCACAGCCCATCCCAACAACATCCCGCGCCACCCCCAGGGCGCATGCCGCAACTCCATAAACCCGTCCGCAATCAGCCACGCCTTGGAGGCCGCCAACAACAGCACCACCAACCACACCCCCGCAGCGCCCGCCAGCACCGTCCCGGCACTCAGCGACACCAGCACCGCCCAACACACCAGCAACCCCTGCGACGCACTCATCGGCCCTCACCCCATCACGTAGACCACCGGAAACAACACCACCCACACCAGGTCCACCATGTGCCAGTACAGCACCCCCGACTCCACCCCGCTCACTGCCACCCTTCCGCGCCAGCAGGCCATGGCCAGCCAGCCGAGGATCAGCATGCCCAGCAGCACATGCAAAAAATGAAACCCCGTGAGCATCCAGTACAAGGTAAAGAACCGGCTGTACTCCAAGCCCAGTCCAACACCGGCAAGGTGGCTGTATTCGCCGAGCTTGATCGCGACGTACACCAGCGCTACCAGCAAGGCCGCCCCAAACAAGGCGGCGCCACGCCGTGACCGTTGCACGCGCACCTGTTGCACTGCCAACGCCGCGAGCAAGCCCGCGGTCAGCAGGCTCACCGTCATCGCCAGCCCGGTGGAGCTGTCCAGCTGGCTGCGGCCTGCGGCAAACCCTTCAGGTTCGAGGCGCTGCGTGACGACAAATGCGAGGATCAAAATCGCAAACACCGTCAGCTCGGCAAGGATGAAAAACCACATCGCCAAGTCACCCCGCAGGCGGCGCGGTTCAGGCAAAGTGCACATCCACCACGTCCATCAATGCCGCGACGGTTTGCGGGTCGTCGCTCAGGGCCTGGGCCAGGCAGGCCAGGCAGGCTTCGCGCGGTGGCATGCCGGCGGCGATCAGGCGGGCGGTGAAGATCAGCAAGCGCGTGGAGGCGACTTCCTCCAGGTCGTGTTGATCGAGACGGCGCAACGCCTGGCCCAAGCGCACCACTTCAGCCGCCAGCGCACTGTCCACCTGGGCCTCCTGGGCGACGATGCGCGCTTCGTCCGCCGCCGCCGGATAGTCGAAGCGCATGGCCACAAAGCGCTGGCGGGTGCTGGGTTTCATGCCCTTGAGCAGGTTCTGGTAACCGGGGTTGTACGACACCACCAGCATGAACGACGGCGGCGCCTTGACCACTTCCCCCGTGCGTTCCAGGTACAACTCGCGGCGGTCGTCGGCCACCGGGTGCAGGACCACCGCCGTGTCCTGGCGGGCCTCGACCACTTCATCCAGGTAACAGATGCCACCTTCGCGCACGGCGCGGGTCAGCGGGCCGTCCTGCCACCAGGTGCCCTGGGCGCCGATCAAGTGGCGGCCAATCAGGTCGGCGGCGCTGAGGTCGTCGTGACAGGCCACGGTGTACAGCGGCAACTGCAGGCGGTGCGCCATATGCTGCACAAAGCGCGTCTTGCCGCAGCCGGTGGGGCCCTTGATCAGCACCGGCATGCGGTGGTGCCAGGCGTGTTCGAACAGCAGGCATTCATTGTCGACGGGTTGATAGAACGGCTCGGTCATCACACACATCCAAAGCAGGTTTGCGGCCACGCTAAGGGCGCCTGCGACAACCTGGCAAGCGCTACCCAAGGCAAACTTGATCGCCGTCAAGCGAGCATTGCAACACCTCGCCATAGTCTGGCCAGGCACTAAGAACCTGCGCCCGCACCCCGTTGCGCGGCACCGCAAAGGTCTCGCCTGAGGAGTAAATGGAATGCTGACTCGCCACACAAAAACCTTCACCCTGAGCCTCGCCAGCCTGAGCTGCGCGCTGGCCCTCGTCCTGCCCTTGAGCGCCCATGGCGCCGCCACGCCCGCCGTGGTGAAAACCGCCGGTGCGCCGGACATCAGCCAGGCCGACTTCGACGCCTCCAAGCAGATTTACTTCGAACGCTGCGCCGGCTGCCACGGCGTGCTGCGCAAGGGCGCCACCGGCAAACCGCTGACCCCGGACATCACCCAATCCCGTGGCCAGGCGTACCTCGAAGCGCTGATCACCTACGGTTCCCCCGCCGGCATGCCGAACTGGGGCACCTCCAATGCGCTGACCAAAGCCCAGATCAGCAGCATGGCCACCTTCATCCAGCACACCGCGCCCACTCCGCCGGAATGGGGCATGGCCGAGACGCTCAAGACCTGGAAAGTGCTGGTCAAGCCTGAAGACCGGCCGAAGCGCCAGCTGAATAAACTCAACCTGGACAACCTGTTCTCCGTGACCCTGCGCGACGACGGCAAGATCGCCCTGATCGATGGCGACACCAAGCAGATCGTCAAGCTGATCGACACCGGCTACGCCGTGCACATCTCGCGGATTTCCGCCTCGGGGCGCTACCTGCTGGTGATCGGCCGCGATGCCAAGATCGACATGATCGACCTGTGGCCCGCCGAGCCGACCAAGGTCGCCGAGATCAAGGTCGGCATCGAAGCGCGCTCGGTGGAGACCTCCAAGTTCAAGGGCTTCGAGGACAAATACACCATCGCCGGCTCCTACTGGCCGCCGCAGTTCACGATCATGGACGGCGAAACCCTGGAGCCCAGGCAGATCGTCTCGACCCGCGGCATGACCGTGGACAAGCAGGAGTACCACCCCGAACCGCGCGTGGCGGCGATCATTGCCTCCCACGAATGGCCGGAGTTCATCGTCAACGTCAAGGAAACCGGCAAGGTCATGCTGGTCAACTACCAGGACATCAAGAACCTCACCATCACCACTATCGACGCTGCGCCGTTCCTGCATGACGGCGGTTGGGACAGCACCCACCGCTACTTCCTCACGGCAGCCAACAACTCGAACAAGGTCGCGGTGATCGACTCCAAGCTGCGCACCCTCACCGCCCTGGTGGACGTCGGCAAGACCCCGCACCCCGGGCGTGGCGCCAACTTCGTGCACCCGCAATACGGGCCGGTGTGGGCCACCAGCCACTTGGGCGATGGCGGCATCTCGGTGATCGGCACCGACCCGATCAAGCACGCGCAATACGCCTGGAAACAGGTGGCATCCCTCAGCGGCCAAGGGGGCGGCTCGCTGTTTATCAAGACCCACCCCAACTCCCATCACCTCTACGTCGACACCACCCTCAACCCCGACGCCAAGCTCAGCCAGTCGGTGGCGGTATTCGACATCAACCAACTCGACAAGGGCTACAGCGTGCTGCCGATCGCCGAGTACTCGGGCATCAAGCAAGGCGCACTGCGTGTGGTGCAACCGGAATACAACAAGGCCGGTGACGAGGTGTGGTTCTCGGTGTGGAACGGCCAGACCGAGGAGTCGGCGCTGGTGGTGATCGACGACAAGACCCTCAAGCTCAAGCAGGTGATCAAGGACAAACGGCTGATCACACCGACCGGCAAGTTCAACGTGTTCAACACCCAACACGACATTTATTGAGCCGCATCAACAAGAGAACCCGCCATGAAAAATATGCTCCTCGCATTGCTCGCCAGCACCGCCTTTATCGGCCTGCAACCGGCCCTCGCCGAGGACGGCCCGGCGCTGTTCAAGAGCAAACCTTGCGCGGCCTGCCACAGCATCGACAGCAAAGTGGTCGGGCCGTCGCTCAAGGAGGTCGCCGCCAGGAACGCCGCGGTCAAAGACGCGGCCACCACCCTCGCCAGCCATATCAAGAACGGTACCCAGGGCAACTGGGGACCGATCCCGATGCCGCCGAACCCGGTGACGGATGACGAAGCGAAGACGTTGGCCACCTGGATCCTGACCTTGAAATGACCCCAAGGAGCACGCCATGCAAGTTTCGATGATCGGTTCGGCCGCGGCGCTGCTCCTACTTATTCCCGCGCCCGTCAACGCGGCCGTGGATGCGCCGCGCCTGGAGCATCTGCTGACCCAGGACTGCGGCGCCTGCCACGGCCTGTACCTGACCGGCGGCCTTGGCCCGCCTCTGACGCCCCAGGCCCTGGCCGGGCAAAGCCGTGACAGCCTGATCGCCACCGTGACCCATGGCCGCCCGACCCGCGCGATGCCTGGCTGGGCACCGCTGCTCAACGCCAGTGAGATCGCCTGGCTGGTCGACCGTCTCTTGCAAGGAAGCCTCGCGCCATGATCCGTCCCCTGTGTTTATCCCTGTGCCTGTTGCTCGGCGCCTGCACCCAGCCGACGTTGCGCGGCACCGGCGACCTCGGCTTGGTGATCGAACGCGCCAGCGCCAGTGTGCAAATCATTGAAACCAGCGGCATGACCGCCCTGGCACGCCTCAATGGCCTGGGCGACCTGTCCCACGCCTCGGTGGTGTTTTCCCGCGACCAGCGCTACGCCTATGTGTTTGGCCGCGACGGCGGGCTGACCAAGGTCGACTTGCTGGGCCAGCGCATTGAAAAACGCATCATCCAGGGCGGCAACAGCATCGGCGGCGCGATCAGCCAGGATGGGCGCCTGATTGCCGTGTCCAATTACCTGCCCGGCGGGGTCAAGGTGTTCGATGCCGCCACCCTCGCCCAGGTCGCGGACATCCCCGCGACCGCCTTGCCCGATGGCAAGCGCTCGCGGGTGGTGGGTCTGGTGGACGCGCCCGGCCAGCGTTTCGTGTTCAGCCTGTTCGACACCGGCGAGATCTGGAGCGCGGACTTCAGCCACGGCACCCCACCCACTATCACCCGCTACAACGACATCGGCGAGCAACCCTACGACGCCCTGATCACCGCCGATGGCCGCTACTACATGGCCGGGCTGTTCGGAGAAGACGGCATGGCCCAGCTCGACCTGTGGCACCCGGAACAAGGCGTCAAGCGGGTGCTCGCCGACTACGGCCGCGGCCAGGCGAAACTGCCGGTGTACAAGATGCCCCACCTCGAAGGTTGGGCCGTGGCCGACCACCAGGCCTTCGTGCCTGCCGTGGGCCGCCACCAAGTATTGGTGATGGATTCACGCAGCTGGCAGCAGACCGCGACCATCGCCGTGGCCGGCCAGCCGATCTTCGTCACCGCGCGGCCGGACGGGCGCCAGCTGTGGGTCAACTTCGCCTACCCGGACAACGATCGCGTGCAGGTGCTCGACACCCAGACCCACCAGATCGTCGCCGACCTGCGCCCCGGTCCCGGCGTGCTGCACCTGGAGTTCACCGGGCGTGGCGAGCAGCTGTGGCTGTCGGTGCGCGACGGTGAGCAGGTGCAGGTCTGGGACCCCTATCGCCTGACCTTGCTCAAGACCTTGCCGGCCTTGAGCCCCAGTGGAATTTTCTTCAGCAGCCGCGCGCAAAAAATGGGGTATTGAGATGGACCTTGACCTGCTCAGCCAGCAATTGATCGAACGCTACCAGCACGGCATGCCGCTGTGCGCCGAGCCCTATCGGGAAATGGCCCAGGTGCTGGGCTGCCGCGAAGCCGAGGTGATGGCCTGCCTGCAACGCCTGGAACTGGCCGGCGCCCTCTCGCGCATCGGCCCGGTGTTCGAGCACACCCGCGCCGGCGCCAGCACCCTGGCCGCCCTGGCGGTGCCGCTGGAACGCCTGGAACAGGTGGCCCGGCGGGTCAGCCAGTACCCGGAGGTCAATCACAACTATGCCCGCGAGCACCATTACAACCTGTGGTTCGTGCTCACCGGGCCGCACCGCCAGCACTTGGAACAGGTCCTGGACGAGCTGGAGAAAGACACCGGCCTGCGTCCCCTGGATTTGCCAATGCTCACCGCCTACCGCATCGACCTCGGGTTCTCCCTGGGAGCCCATCCGTGATCACGCCCCTGAACCACGAACAAATGCTCGACCTGCGCCAGTGCCTGGAACGCGGTTTGCCGGTGGTAAAGCGGCCCTATGACGACCTCGCCGAGCGCATCGGCGCCCATCACGACCAGGTGCTGCAACAGATGCAGCAATGGCAGGAGCAAGGCCTGTTCCGCCGTGTCGGCCTGGTCCTCAACCACCGCGCCCTGGGTTTTGTCGCCAATGCCATGCTGGTGCTCGACGTGCCGGATGCGCTGGTGGATGAAGTGGGCACGCGCCTGGGCCGCGCGCCGCGCATCAACCTGTGTTACCAGCGCCCGCGCCGCCTGCCGCTGTGGCGCTACAACCTGTTCTGCATGGTGCATGGCCGTGAACGCGAGGAGGTCACCGCGCATATCCGCGCAGTGCTGGAGCAGCAACAGCTGAGTGACCTGCCCCACCACCTGCTGTTCAGTACCTGCGCCTACAAACAATGCGGCGGGCGTTTTGCGCCGCCACCGTCCCAGGTATGGGCCCATGGATGACCTCGACCGCCGCCTGATCAACCGCCTGCAACACGGCCTGCCGCTGGTGCGCCAACCCTGGCAGCAACTGGCGCAGGAGTTGGCCAGCCGCCCCTGCGAACTGCTCGACCGCCTGCATGATCTGCTGGAAGACGGCGTGCTGACGCGCTTCGGCCCGATGTTTGACATCGAGCAGCTCGGCGGCGCCTTTACCCTCGCCGCCCTGGCCGTCCCCGAAGGGCGCTTCGAGACGGTGGCCGCGCAACTCAATGACCTGCCGCAAGTGGCCCACAACTACCGCCGCGAGCACCACTGGAACATGTGGTTCGTACTGGCCTGCGCCAGCGCCGCGGAGCTGGCACAGGCCCTGTCCCGCATCGAAGCCCTCACCGGGCTGGCGGTGCTCAACCTGCCGAAGGAGCACACCTACCATGTCGGTCTGTATTTCCCGGTCTGACAACGCCCTGGCCCTGCGCCTGATCGCCCTGACCCAAAGCGGCCTGCCGCTGGTGGAGGATCCCTGGGCGTGGCTTGCCGAGCAATTGGGCGTCAGCGTCGAATCGACCCTGGACCTGCTCAAGCGCCTGCAAGCCGAAGGTGCGATCCGCCGCATCGCCGCCGTGCCCAATCACTACCGCCTGGGTTATCGGCACAACGGCATGACCGTGTGGGACGTGGCCGACGCGCAGCTGCCGCGCCTGGGCGAACTGCTGGGCGCGCAGCCCTTCGTCAGCCATTGCTACCGCCGCCCGCGCCGCGCGGATTGGCCGTACAACCTGTTCGCCATGGTGCATGGGCGCAGCCGCGAAGAGATCGACAGCTACCGCGAACACCTGCGCTACCTGCTGGGCGATGCCTGCCGTGCCGACGAGATGCTGGTGAGCAGCCGCATCCTGAAAAAAACCGGCCTGCGCCGGCCCCCCTCGCACTAAGGAGTTGCCATGCTGCGGATCAGTCAGTACTTGCGCACAGTGGCCGGCCAATGCCCGCCACCCCGCACCTCGACGCCGGGCAGTGAGCGCCCGCCGGTGGTGATCTGGAACCTGTTGCGCCGCTGCAACCTCACCTGCAAACACTGTTACGCCACCAGCGCCGACAGCGTGTTTCGCGATGAGTTGGACACTGCCACGGCGCTGCGGGTGATCGACGATCTGCACGACGCCGGGGTGCGCGTGTTGATCCTGTCCGGCGGCGAACCCTTGCTGCGCGAGGACCTGTTCCAGCTCAGCGCCTACGCCCGGCAAAAAGGCTTTTTCGTCGCGCTGTCCACCAACGGCACGCTGATCGACGAGCACAACATCCAGCAGATCGCCGACGCCCGCTACGACTACGTGGGCATCAGCATCGATGGGCTGGAGGCCACCCACGATGCGTTTCGGCAAATGCACGGCAGTTTCCGGCGCTCGCTGCACGCCATCCGCCTGTGCCGCGAAGCCGGGATTCGCGTGGGCCTGCGCACCACGCTGACCCAGGAAAACCATGCCCAGTTGCCACAACTGCTGGCGCTGATGCGCAGCTACGACGTGCAGAAGTTCTACCTGTCGCACCTCAACTACAGCGGGCGCGGCAAACGCAGTCGCCTGCTGGACGCCCACCGCCAGATGGGTCGCGAGGCCATGACGCTGATTTTCCAGCAGGCCTGGGATGACATCGAACAGGGCGTGGCCAGCGACTTTGTCAGCGGCAACAACGACGCCGACGCCATCCTCTTGCTGCAATGGGTGCACCGCCACCTGCCCGAGCACTACCCGCAACTGGAACACCTGCTGCACGGCTGGGGCGGCAATGCGTCGGGCAGTGGCATCGCGAATATCGACAACACCGGCGAAGTGCACCCGGACACCTACTGGTGGCAGCACTCGGTGGGCAACGTGCGCAACACCCGCTTCCGCCACCTCTGGCTGGACCAGCCCGACCCGTTGCTGCTGCGCCTGCGCGAGCACCCGCGACAGATCGGCGGGCGCTGTACCGAGTGCCGTTGGCTGGCGATCTGCAACGGCAACACGCGGACCCGCGCCTGGGCCGATGGCGACCTCTGGGGCCCGGACCCGGGCTGTTATCTGAGCGACACCGAGATCGCCCGCCACCCCCTCGACCTGATCCCGTGCGCTACCCGGTGACACAACCGCGGGCGCCTTCCTGATGATGAACCAAGGACGTCTCATGCACCTACCGACCGCCTTACCCGCCAGTTTGCATAGCCCTTTCCACCCCGGCGAAGTCGCGCTGGTGGGCGCCGGCCCCGGCGACCCTCGCCTGCTGACGCTGCGCGCCTGGAGCCTGTTGATGCAGGCCGACGCGGTGGTGTTCGACCGCCTGATCAGCGCCGAACTGCTGAGCCTGATCCCCCTCAGCTGCGCGCGTCACTACGTCGGCAAGGCCAGCGGCTACCACAGCCTGCCCCAGGCGCAACTCAACGCACTGCTGGCGGAGTTGGCCGAGCAGGGTCAGCGCGTGGTGCGCCTCAAGGGTGGCGACCCGTTCATCTTCGGGCGCGGCGCCGAGGAGTTGGAATACCTGCTCGCGCGCGACATTCCCTGCCAGGTGGTGCCGGGCATCACCGCCGCGTCCGGGTGCAGCGCCTACGCGGGGATCCCGTTGACCCACCGCGACCTGGTCAACTCCTGCCGCTTCGTCACCGGGCATTTGCAACGCGACGGCGCATTGAAACTGCCATGGGCCAGCCTCGCCGAGCCCAGCCAGACCCTGGTGTTCTACATGGGCCTGGCGAACCTGGCGCTGATCGCCGAACACCTGATGGCCGCCGGCTTGCCGGGCGATACGCCGGCGGCGCTGATCAGCAACGGTGCGCGGGCCGACCAGCACGTGGCCCGTGGCACCTTGCGCCAGTTGCCGACCCTGGCCGCCGACTGCGAACCCGGCGTGCCGACCCTGACGGTGATCGGCGCGGTGGTCGACCTGTTTGCCGACGCCGCCCTGCACTACCCGGCCAGCCTGTCGGCGCCCCGCGCAGCGGTGGCGCTATGAAACGCCTGTGGCTGCTGCCGTTGCTGTGGGCCAGCGCCGCCCATGGCACACCGGACGAGGACTACCAGCAGTATTGCGAGAGTTGCCATGGCCTCAATCGCATCGGCGCCAGCGGCCCGGCACTGCTGCCGGAAAGCCTCGGGCGGATCAAGCCACACGAGGTGCGAGAGGTCATCGCCCAAGGCCGCGCGGCCAGCCAGATGGCCGCCTTTGCGCCGCAACTGAGTGCGGCACGGATCGACGCCCTGGCGGACTTTCTGCAACAACCGCCGGTCACGCCAGTCAGTTGGGCGGCGCAAGACATCCGCAACAGCCACCGCCTGCTGGCCGACCTGCGCCAGTTACCGACAACCCCGCAACACCACGCCGACCCGCTCAACCTGTTTGTGGTGGTGGAGTCCGGCGACCATCACATCGACATCCTCGACGGTGATCGCTTCACCGTGCTTGACCGTTTCGCCAGCCACTTTGCCGTGCACGGCGGGCCCAAGTTCTCGCCGGATGGACGCTTCGTGTACTTCGCCTCGCGGGATGGCTGGATCAGCCTGTACGACCTGCACAACCTCACCCTGATCGCCGAGATCCGCGCCGGGCTCAACACCCGCAACCTCGCGGTGAGCAAGGATGGGCGCTGGGTGCTGGTGGGCAACTACCTGCCGGGCAACCTGGTGGTGCTCGATGCGCGGGATTTGTCGCTGGTCAAGACACTGCCCACCGGCTCACGGGTCAGCGCCGTGTACACCGCACCGCCGCGCAACAGTTTTGTCGTGGCGCTCAAGGACGTGAACGAGGTGTGGGAGCTGTCCTATGCCGCCCAAACGCCCAGCTTCGAACCCCGACGCATCGCGGCCCGTGACGTGCTGGATGACTTCTCGTTCACCCCGGATTACCGCCAGTTGCTCGCCACGTCACGCAAGGCCGGTGGCGGCCAGGTGATCGACCTGGATTCCGGTGCCGTGGTCACGGATATCCCACTGGCGGGCATGCCGCACCTGGGCTCCGGCACCTATTGGCGGCGCAATGGCCAGTGGGTGTTCGCCACGCCGAATATCAGCCAGGGGCAAATCAGCGTGCTCGACCCCAGCACCTGGAAGTTGATCAAACAGATCCCCACCCTGGGCCCGGGGTTTTTCATGCGCAGCCATGTCAACTCGCGCTATGTGTGGAGCGATGTGTTCTTCGGCCCGGACAACGATGCCATCCACTTGATCGACAAACAGACCCTGGAAATCGCCCACACCCTGCGCCCGGTACCGGGCAAGACCGCCGCCCATGTGGAATTCACCCGCGATGGGCGCTACGTGCTGCTGAGCATCTGGGCCAGCGACGGCGCACTGATCGTGTACGACAGCCAGACGCTTGAAGAGATCAAGCGCCTGCCGATGAACAAGCCGTCGGGCAAGTACAACGTGGGCAACAAGATTGAGTTTGCCGAGGGTACGTCGCACTGAGGCTTTGTTATTCACCAAGTCAAAAGAGCAAGACAATCTTCTGTGGCGAGGGAGCTTGCTCCCGCTCGACAGCGCAGCTGGAGCCGGCTTTTTTGGGCGTGCTACGCACTCCAGCGGGAGCAAGCTCCCTCGCCACAGCAAGCTCACTCACCACAGGAGTGTGTCGCCCAGGCTGATATGGTCACAGTCACCGTGCACCGTGAACCCTTCGCCGGTACGGCGCAGGTTGCCGCGCTCCTGGGCCTGGGTGAAGTCATCGTCACTGCGGGCAAACTGCCCCTGGCCGATGTAGTGGTAACCCGCCGCGGCCAGGCGCTCGAAACTCAGCTGGCGCATGGCGCCGCTATGGGCTTGCGTCGGTTGCGCGCGGTACCGCCGAGGTGGCCGGGCGTAGTCGAACAGGTGCAAGCGATCCGGCGCCAGGGTGATCAGGCTGTCGAGCTTGGACTCGAAACTGGCCAGGGTCTGCCAGGCGGCGCCGTAGCCAAGGTCGACACTCACTGAACGAAAATCGAAGGTGCGCGCCGCATCGATCAACGACTGGATCGGTGCGGAGTTGCGGTAGCACAACGGCGAGGGTTCGACCCCGGCGCAGGCATCGGGCGCGCTGATGCAGACGTGGTTGAACCCCAGCTCGCGCAGCAGGCCGACGCTCGCCCAATCGGTGTGCCGGGGCGCAAGGTCGATGGCGTAGTCGCCGCGGTCGCGCTCGAAGAAATTGAAGCGTGCATGCAGGGTGCCCATCATCGCCTGCACCTCGGCGACGGCCGCTGCGCCGCGCCACTGGAAATGCGCCACGGGTTGGCGCTGGTCGAGGTGGCGGCCGATCCATTGCGCCTCCTCGTCCAGGCTGCGCCGGCACGCGTCGTTCGCCGTGCCGGCCGGCCAGTGCAAGGTCAACGCCAGGGGGCGCTGGCGTTGGCGGCTGCTGCGTAGGGTACGCACCACATCGAGAGAAATGACACTGCGCATGACGGGCTCCTCCATGGACGGTGAGCCATTGTCCGGTGCGACACCAGGGCACCCCTTGATATGCATCAAGGGCTTTACCAACTGAGGTAAAACATGCTCTTGGCCAACAGCACAATCGCCACCATGTGCGCGAACAGGCTGAGGTGGATAAAGCGCAGGTACCGCGCACTGACACGGCCACGGCGCATGCGCAGCATCGTCAGCACAAAGTGCAGCAGCACGCTGCCCGCGAGAATCAGCTTGAGGCTCAGCAATGTGCCGAAAGCGCTGGCCAGCGGTGCCGCCAATATCGGCCGATAACGCAGCCAGACCATGCCGATGCCCGCGCCGAACAGCACCAGCAACACCCACGGCATCAACGCCCGCGCACGTTGGCCGACGCCTTGTTCGACCTGCACCATCACCCGCGCCGGCAGGTGCCGATGCAGGTGGGCGAGGATCAGCACTTCGAAAAACACCGTGCCGATAAAGATCAGCGCAGCGAACAGATGGGCCAGGAGAAACAGCAGGTAGAGCATGGAGGCCTCGCAGGTCGCGCCGGGCCTCCAGTGTCGCGCCCTTCATGCGGCCACGCCTTGATGCCGGTCAAGCCGTTACAGCAGCGGGATGCTGTAGCTGACGATCAACCGCGTCTCGTCCTTGTCCACCGTGTCGTTGCCGCGCAGGACCGCGCTGCGCCAGGTCAGGCCCAGGCCCTTGAAGGTGCCGGTGGGAATCACGTAGTCCACGCGCAGGTCGCGCTCCCATTCACTGTTGTCACGGCTGGCCGTGCGGATGTGGCTGCCGTGGATATAGGTGACGCTGGAGCGCAGGCCCGGTACGCCGAGGCCGGCAAAGTCATAGGCATAGCTGCCGACGGTGGCTTGCTCGCCCGCATTGACGAATTTCAGCGACTGCGAATTGGTGATCAGGTAGAGCGAGCGGCCCTGGCCCTGGTTGATATGGGGAAAGTCACTTTCACCCGTGGTTTTCTGGTAGCCGAGGCTGACCGAATGCCCGCTCAAGGCGTAGGTAAACAGCGCACTCCACAGGCGGTTGTCGACCTTGCCGGTGTTCGCGCCGGGGCCGTAGTAACCCGCGCTGACGTAGCCTTCATCGCGCCCGGCCGCGCTGGCGTTCTTGCCGTCGGCGGTGCTGTAGAAGTAGCGCAGGTCGCTTTTGAACTGGCCCACCGGCAGTTGCCAGTTGTGCACCAGGCCGAGGAAATGCTGCTGGTAGAAGTTCTCCAGGCTGGCGTAGTAGTACTGCACTTGCAGTTGCTTGCTGACCGCGTAGTCCACGCCGCCGTAGTAGAACTGGTTGCTGGACTTGCCCTTGACGGGGTCGTTTGCACCGGCAATCGACAGGCCCTGGCCGTTGCTGGAGTTGCGGTCGACGACCTGCTCCAGCTTGCCGGCGATCAGGTTGAAGTCCTTGAAGTCTTTGGAGTCGAGTTGGTAACCGCGAAAGGTCTGGGGCAGCAGGCGGCCGTCTTCGGTGGTCAGCACCGGCAGCTTGGGTTGCAGGTTGCCGACCTTGAGCTGGGTCTGGGCGATGCGCATCTTGCCGGTGACGCCGGTCTTGCTGAAGTCATGGGCGGCCTTGCCATCGTCCAGCGGGAAGACGCTGCCGGGGGTGTTGTCGGCACCGGCCTTGCCGGCGCGGCCCGAGGCGTCCAGGCGCAGGCCGATCATCTGCTGCAAGTCCAGGCCGAAGCCGACGGTGCCTTCGGTGAAGCCGGACTGGTAGTTGAACATGAACGCCTGGCCCCACTCCTTGTCCGACGCGCCTCGGGCGTTGCGGGTGTCCTGGTTGTAGTAGAAGTTGCGCAGGTCGAGGCTGGCTTTGCTGTCGTCGATAAAGCCGGACGCAGCAGCGTGTTGCGCGGCCCCCAGGGAAACGGCGAGGGCCAGGCAAGTCTTGTGATTCATGAAGGCTCCGTAAGATAAATGAGGCGATCCCGTCGCAGCCCGGCCCTGTTCTTTGCCAGTCGGGTGGTGCTGCATTCAACGGGAGCGCGCACGGTATAGCCTCGGCCGCGCGGGAAACAGCCGGGGAAACCGTCATTCACTTTTACCGGTTGCGTAACAATCTCAGGGTATTGAGTGCCATCGGCTGAACGCTCCCTGCGCGTCTAGTGGGCACCAGGCGAAGTCCCATTCGGTGCCTGGCAAGGCTTGGTGTTCTGAATCCGCCCGGCGCGCGTCCTTCCAGTCGAACACGGTCGAGCCTTGCCAGGTCAGGACCACGCCACTGTCTTGACTGGTGTCGGCGTTGATCCAGCACGCCGCCGCAGCCGCCATGAAGGCTTCGATCGGCTCATCGTCAATCTGCGTCCGATACGGCGAGCCGAGCAGCCAGCGGCAGACGTTGACGTGGTAGGTCCAATCCAGCGGTGGCCGGTGGCGATAGGCCCAGGTCATGAAGCTGCGGAACAGGTTCAAGCCCTCGGGCGGGTCAAGCTTGAGCAACGCCGGGCAGATGTCGAACAGGGTGTGCCAATGGGGCAACAGGCGTGCATCGAGGTGCACGAAGCAGCGGGAATTGCTCGGGTAGTCGGGCAGCGCCGGCTCCAGGCGCAGGCGCCGGGACGCCTTGCTGACCAGGCGGTTGGCGCCGGCAGGCAATAGAGGGTTCATGAAACGCACTCACAGTCGTGACGATAGAACGCCGCCTGATCACAGGCGGCCCAAGGCACACGTCAGAAAGCGGGGGAAGCGCGGGGGTTGGCCGAGGGCCAGGAATAGCGCGGCGGCGCCTTGTTGCGCCGTTCATGGGCCGGGCGCGGGGTTTGCCCCAGGCCCAGCAGCCAGGCCAGACCGATCAGGAACACCAGGGCGACGGTCAACGCGTTGCACACCGGGCAGGCAAAGTAGTTCGAGATGTTGCTGGAAGCCGGGCTACCCAACCCTTTGTCGGAAATCGGCTGGCTGCCTTCCACCGAACAGAACTGCCCGCCGATGCCGTTGAGCTCCAGGCCCATCATCTGCCCATGGCCCAAACCGCACACGAACAGGTTCATCAGCACGCAGAAGTACAGGGTCCAGGCGATCAGCGAGCGGTCGGGAGGGCGCAATTTCATGGCGGCGACTCTACCACCACAGGCGCACCGAGATGAAGCACGGCGCGCCCCTGTGGCAGAACGTCGCACATTACGCGGGCGGGCCGGGGTTGGTAGACTTGGCGCCCTCCTCCTTTACTCCTTTTCAAAGCCTGATGTGTAGATCCAGAGCAATGCAGGCGTTTCACAGGATGCGCAGTTGATGAGTACGTTATTCACCCGCCGCAAAGTGCTGACCGGCATGGGCCTGTTGGGCCTGGGCAGCCTGCTGGGCGCCTGTGACTACAGCCCCAAGCTGAACTTCAAGTACGGCAAGGACCTCAGTGACAAGATCATGGGCCGCACCTTCAAGCTCAAGAACACCGACGGCGAGACCGTCACCCTGAGCTCGTTCCGTGGCCTGATGCCGGTGGTGTTCTTCGGCTTCACGCAGTGCCCGGCCGTGTGCCCGACCACCCTGGCCCGCGCCGCCCAGGCCAAGAAGCTGATGGGCCGCGACGGCGAGATCATGCAAGTGGTGTTCATCACCCTCGACCCCGAGCGCGACACACCGGAAATTCTCGACAAGTACGTCAAGGCCTTCGACCCCAGCTTCGAAGCGCTGTACGGCACCCCGGAAGAAATCGCCGTGGCCGCCAAGGAGTTCGGGATCTTTTATGAAAAAATCCCCGCCGGCGACACCTACACCCTGTCCCACACCGCCACCAGTTTTGTCTTCGACACCCGTGGCAACCTGCGCCTGGGGCTGCAGGCATCCCTTACCGCTAAAGAGTGCGCAGAAGACCTGCTCACCGTCATGGAGGTCTGCTAATGACTGCCGTTCAACACCTCAAGCGCCTGACATTCGGCCTTACCCTGCTGACCCTCGCCGCCCACGCCAGTGCCCAGGTACAAGTGAGCGACGCCTGGGTGCGCGCCACCGTGCCGGGCCAGCCGTCGAGCGGCGCGTTCATGACCGTCACCGCCGACAGCGACAGCAAGCTGCTGAGCGTGGCGACGCCAGCGGCCAAGGACGTGCAGATCCATGAGATGAGCATGAAGGACGACGTGATGCACATGGGCCCGGTGGACTCGGTCGCACTGCCCGCCGGCAAGGCCGTCACCCTCGACCCCAACGGCTACCACGTGATGCTGATGGGCCTGACCGGGCAGATCAAGGAAGGTGACCAGGTGCCGCTGACCCTGACGGTCGAGAACGCCAAGGGCGAGAAACAGACGATTGAAGTGACGGCTCCGGCCCGAGGCCTGGATGGCATGGACCACAGCAAGATGCACTAAGGGCTAGTCGACGATAAATAGCTTCGCCCCGCCGGCAGTGAATGACCGGTGCGCCTCCATGTCGTTGCCTACCTGGTAACTCATCCCGGCTGTCAGTGTGAACTGGCGGCCGTCTTCGAGCTCCGTGTGCAACTCTCCCTCCAGGCACAGCAGAATGTGCCCGCGCTTGCACCAGTGATCCGCCAGGTAGCCTGCGGTGTACTCCACCCTGCGTACACGGGTGGTGCCGAAATGGCAGGTGCGCCACAGGGCGCTGCCGGTTTCGCCGGGATAGGTAACAGGCTCGATGGTTGACCAGTCGGTGGTGCCAAAGGGTACGGCGGTGAGGTCCATGGGAAGCTCGGTCGTCAGTTAACGTGACGCAAGGCTAACGAGCACATGGCTCGGTCGATAGACACAGATCCTGGGCTTTTTGGGGATACAGAACAACTGCGGCTCAACTGACAGACCGAGGCGCCTGCATCGCAGGCCAGCCAGCTCCCACAGGGGATTGGGTTTGCAGATTGCTGCAGGTGTACACCGTTCAAAAATGTGGGAGCTGGCTTGCCTGCGAAAGCGCTGGCTCAGGCAACATCTCTACCAGCAGTGCCGCCGCCTTCGCAGCCTCGCTAAAGCTCGACAGCTCCCACAGGGGATTGGGTTTGCAGGTTGCTGCAGGTGTACACCGTTCAAAAATGTGGGAGCTGGCTTGCCTGCGAAAGCGCTGGCTCAGGCAACATCTCTGCCAGCCGTGCCGCCGCCTTCGCAGCCTCGCTAAAGCTCGACAGCTCCCACAGGGGATTGGGTTTGCAGGTTGCCGCAGGTGTACACCGTTCAAAAATGTGGGAGCTGGCTTGCCTGCGATGGCGCTGGCTCAGGCAACATCTCTACCAGCCGTGCCGCCGCCTTCGCAGCCTCGCTAAAGCTCGACAGCCCCCACAAACCGTATGCTCAACACACCAACCGCTTGGTCATGGCGGACTCTTGGTTCCAGGGCATGATCAGTTACCTCCTGATCATGCGTATTAGCCCGTAAACCATATCCCCGGTTAGAAATGTAAACGATGTCCCCGGTTTGTACCGCCCCAAGCCCGCTCACCACAAGGATGACCTCAGTGTGCCACTAGCACACCTGTGCTAATCGACCCCTCCCCCCTGCGGCGCTATATTCCTCGGCACTTCCAACACACCCATCCGCACCGTGCATCCCCTGCGCGCGGACCCGTTGTGCGTTGGAAAAACCATAACAACCCCAAGGAAGAAGCACCATGAAACTGCACTCCTCTGTTACCCGCATCACCCTGTTGGGCGCCTTGATCATCGGCGTGGTCGGCTGCAGCAATATCAAACCCAGCGAAGACCACCTCAAGACCCTGTCGGAAACCAACCTGGGCGAGCCGGTAAAACGCATCTCCAATGTGCGCAGTGACTCCATGAGCACCTACTACGTGGCCAGCGCCGCCTCCGGCGAATACAACTGCTCGGTGCCCAGCGGCGCCAGTGGCGGTGCCTTCGCAATTGCCAGCTTCGGCCTGATGAAACCTGCCGCCTATTGCCAGCCCAAGGGCGCTAAGGGTAACGGGCTTGCTCCATTCGCCCAGTAAGTGGCTGCTGACTCAAGTCGCGCAGTGTGCCGCGCAGTTCTGCGGGGCGCACCGGCTTGGACAGGATGGCGATCTGACGGTCGTGCAAAGCGGCCTGGATGCGTTCCACGTCGTGTCCCGTGAGGATCAGCGCGGGCACCGCCCAGCCACGTTGTTCGCGCAGGGCATCGATGCATTCGATACCCGTGGCGTGGTTGCCCAGGTCATAGTCGGCGACGATGATGTCGCAATCACTCACCAGATCACGCCCCGACGACTCCGCCTGCACCTCGCAGCCCCAGCGCTCCAGCAGCGCCTGGGTGGCGAGCAGCACGTTGTGATCATCCTCCACCAGGCACACTTTCAAGCCGGTGAGCAGGCCGGCCTGCCGTATGTCGTCACGGGCAGCGGCTGCACGCGGCGCGCTGGCCAGGGTCAAGCCATGCAGGCTCACCGAGGTGCCATGGCCCACCTTTGAACGCAGGCTCACCTGCACCCCCATCAACTGCCCCAGGCGCTTGACGATGGACAGCCCCAGGCCCACGCCTTCGACGTCCTTGTCCCGCAGGTGGCGTACGCGATAGAACTCTTCGAAGACCTTTGACAGATGCTCCTCGGCAATCCCCCGCCCCCGATCATGAATCTGCACCGCCAGCCCGCCGTCGCGAATACGCACGCCCATCAACACCGGCCGGTGCGCGCCGTACTTGAAGCAATTGGACAGCACGTTTTGCACCATGGTCGCCAACAGCGCAGGGTCCACCAACACCCAGTGGGCGCAGGGCCGCAAGCGCAATTCCACCCCGGCCCAGCGCGCGGCCTCGGCGTTCTGGCGCACCAGATCGGCGAGAAACTCGCCCAAATGCACCGCCTGGTATTTGGGCAGCAAGCGCCCGTTGTCGAGGGTGTACAGGTCCAGAATCGAACGAAACAACTGCGACACATTGAGCAGCGAGCGGTCGATGTTATCCACCAACCGCCGCTCTTCATCGCCCAGGCGTGCTTCGCGCAAGCACGCGGTAAACAGGCCGATGGAGTGAATGGGCTGGCGCAGGTCATGACTGGCCTGGGCGAGAAAACGGGATTTTTCCAGGTTGGCGGCGATGGCTTCTTCCGACGCCTTGCGCGTACGTTCCAGCAGGATATGGGCGTACACCGGGATCACCGTACTGGTGATCATCAACATCAGCACCATAAACGGTTGCGCCTGCCACACCGGCGTCAACTGGTACACGATCAGCAACGCCAACAACGCCAACGCCGTGGCAATCGCCAGGTAGCGCGAGCCGTAGCGCATGCCGTTGCCCAGGTTGACCCACACCATCACCGCATACAACGGCAACGCCGCCTCGCCGCCCACCACCATGCCGAACGAAGTGCCCGTATAGTCGTGGATCATGCCGAAGATACGCCGCGCAGGGTAATGCCCAGGCCAACGGGCGATCACCTGCCGCAAGATAATCGAGGCGATCAGAAACAGCACGATGTACAGAATCACCGGCAGATAAGTCTCCAGCGACTGCCCCGGCAAAAACCCCAGCACACTGATGTAAACAATCGCGATAGCGGCCACCACGATGCGCAAGTTGGCCTGGTCGAGTTCAGAGTTGGTCTCAATACCCATGGGTTACGTCCTTGTGCGGCAGTCGTCAGCGGCGTCATGCAATGCGGTGCTAAGGTAGCATGACCGCGCCACACACCGCCCCAGGGAGGAGCCCCCCATGACCGGCCGCATCATCATCGCCGACGACCATCCGATGTTTCGCGAAGGCATGCTGCGCACCGTGCAACGCCTGCTGCCCGCGGCCGAGGTGCAAGAAGCCGGCGACCTCGACACGGTGCAAGTGCTAATCAGCGACGGCGCCGACATCGACACCCTGATCCTCGACCTGCGCTTCCCCGGCCTGACCTGCCTGAGCCAACTGGCCGAACTGCGCCAGCAACTGCGGCGCACCACCTTGATCGTGGTGTCGATGGTGGATGACCCGGCGTTGATCGATCAGGTGATGGCGTTGGGCGCAGACGGTTTTATCGGCAAAAACATCGCACCCGAGGAGATCGGCCAGGCGTTGCTGGCGATTCGTGAGGGTGAGGTGTTGGTCAAGTTTGCGCCGTCGGGGTTGTTGCCGTTGGATACCCATACGTTGACGGCGCGACAGCAGGATGTGCTGAGGTTGATTGCCCAGGGCAAGACGAACAAGGAGATTGCCAAAGCGTTGGATATTTCGCCGTTTACCGTGCGGATTCATGTTTCGTCGTTGCTGAGGGTGTTGGGAGTGAGTTCGCGGGCGGCCGCGGCGGTGAAGTATTCGGGGGTGGGTTGAGGGTTGGTTTTGTCGTGGTCCAGCATCACCGCAATGAACGCCTGCTCGACCACTTGTATCTGAGGAAGCTTTCTCGCACTCGGGGCAACTACCTTGGGGCCGGCACACCGCCACCGTCCCGCACTTGCATCAGCGCAAAGCCCAGTAGGTTCAAGCCTTTCCAAAGATTCGGATTGTTCACATCCGCGTTATCCTGCGCGAGCCCTATACCCCAGATGCTATCAACCGGGCTGGCCTCGACAATAACCCGCGAACCGGTTTGTAGAAGGTATTCGTTTAACGGCGGATTTTGAGAAAACTTGGCCTGGTTCGCTCGAACCACGATGTCGTATCGGTGTTGCAGCCAAACCTGCTCATCAAACCCGCGCACATTACGGCCAAGCGCTTTGGCGGCATTTGGCGTAGGAGCGTTGAACACCTGCGCACGAATATCCTGATCGTCAAACAAGGCCGCTTTCTCGGCCATCATGAAGTGTTCGGCCGTCGGGTAATGTTGCCCATCGACCACAAACCCGGCCTCAAACCACTGGCTGAAACACGAAGCCGTGACGACAGTTTTGCTGCGCTGGTGCCCCCAGAAAAACGTAAAGCTCAGATCTTCTCCTGAGTTGAAACGGGCGCACAGTGCGTTCAAATGTTCAGAGTCGTTCAATGAGATACCCTCGATAACTGGAGAGCGAAGTTACAGCGACAGGGCTGGACAAGGCAACCACGAAGCTTGGCAGGTCAATGGAGCGCTTCATCCTCTGGCATCGGCTAGAATCCGCAGCTTATTTCGACAGTGCTTGCTAGCAACGAGGGAATTTCATGACAAGGATGGCCGCTGTTTTCACGTTACTGAGTTGCATGGCGTCCGCCTCGGCATTGGCGGCGTCTGAATGTCCTTTTCCGCAGGGAATGCAGGCATCCATCGGTGCGTCGAAGCAAGCTATTGCGGCCAGGCAAGCGGGGTTCCTGAGCAATCGCCTTGGCCGGTTGGTGTCTGTGACGGAGGGCAGCTACCGGCCAGAAGCCGTCATTAAACGCGCGGAAATTGGGGGCAGACAGCCATAGTTTTAAATGTGGTCTGTCCCCCATTTTCCGGATGTCTTGCAATGTGTGTCAGGCCACTCGCTTCGAATAGGCCTCTATCCAGTCCGCAAGCGACCGCATATCGGTTTCGAGTTGAACAAGTTCGGGGGGAACTGCTGGGAGATCGTCTGCCTGAGAGTGCTCATACACAGAGTATCGTGTCATCAAGTCGTCAATCAGATCACAATCTTCCTGAGTGATGTTGCTTAGCTGCCTCAGTAGCCCTTTGGTCATCACTTCTCTACGGAATCGCAGTACGACGCTGTTCAGCATCACCACCTCAACAGTGCGCTCCACGATGATTCGGAAGTCGCTGCAAACACTCTTGGCCATGAGGTCGTAGCTTTCAGCATCGCCTTCTGCCTGGTGCCTCTTGAGTCGGGCTAGGCTCTCATTCAAGAGCTTGTTGATGGCCGGCTTCGGTTTCGAGTCTCGAGCACTTTGTCCTGTCAGAATGCCGGATGTTTTGTCGAGACGTCGAAGCGTCTGGACGTCGAAGCGTCTGGACGTCGAAGGCGATATCCGGGATATCTGGATGTTCTTTCACTTTCTTTACTGCAGATTCCAGAAGTGTCACCAGCGACAGCCTGTGGGTGAAGATGATGACCTGACGGGTTTGCGCTAAATCTACGAGTCGCGCGACAACCCGCTCTTCAAAATCTTGATCGAGTGAGGAAATCGGGTCATCGAAAATAAACGGCGCGACTTGATTTGAGCCAGTAATATCGGCGAGGAATGCAGCCAAAGCTACAATTCTAGTCTCACCTTCACTGAGAATTTGTTCTGGCGGGCGGGCGCCTTTCGCACCAACGAGCGTCAGTCCGAATGTTGTCCTGCCTTTACCGACTGTTTTACTTTGAGGGGCTACAGGCAATCTCGAACCACCTAGTAGCTTGAGTTCGGCAGCGAAGCGAGTTTGATATCCGGCCTCCACCTCGGATTTCGCCAGTTCGTTGTTCTTAATCGTTAGCGTGTTGGTTGCAGCAAGCCGGATGGCTTTCCCGTACTGGTCAACAGCCAACAACCTGTCACGTTCAGCTAGGACTGCTAGTTTGTTTTGGGAAAGCCACTGCATGGCCTTCAGCTTTCGGAGTTGTACCTCCATTTGCTGTCGTTTGCCGTCTTGAGAGAGCTCAGTCAGCGACTTTTCTTCGCCCCCTAACTGCTCGGTTACTTCTGCCAGTGCCTGATCTACCAGAGACCAGTCGAATAGGGCAACATTTTCGATTTGTTCAGCGGTCTCGAGATCGGAGCGTCTTTTAACCAAGGTTTTATGCAAATCGATGGCCTGCTGTTGATCCAGCTTGATCAGGGCCATATGAGCTAACCAGTCTTGTTCTCTCGGCAATTGGGGTAAGGCAAGGATAAAACCCTTATGTTTGTCTTCTGCTTGTTTTGCGCCTAGCTCCAAACCTTCGGTGACAAACTGCTCAAAGTGGCTCAACCGATGACTAGCATCCTCATTGAGCTCTTGTTGGCAAAGTACACACCTTGCTTGCTCATCCACAACAGGAAATGGTTGACCTGGGTAAGCATGATTTTGAGAGAACAATCGAGCTTGGGCCCATAACTGTTGCCACACCGCCTCGCCGACTCCTTCAAGTGGAGTTTCGGAGAAGAGTTGTTGAGCAAATTTCTGAGCGGCTTGCCGTTTTCCCTTTGCATCAGCGTTGGCACTTACGATGATCTGTGCTGTTTCGTTGGAGAGCTTTTCCTTGAGTTGGCTCATAGCTAGCCGAACTGTTGCCACTCCTTGCTTTTCTTTCGTGATTGAGGCCAGGCGCCCCACCACGTCCTTCTGGGCCAGTGCACCTTCTGTGATAATCCGCTCAGCGTCGTGCTCTGGAGTGTACGTACAAAATTTGTCGATAGCAGCCGTATTCGTTGCAGGCTTAATACTCGCAAGCCACGTACGTTCTTCAGTGACTTCCAAGTCCGCTGGGAATTGTGGCAATACACTCAGCAATGCATTCTTCGATGCCATGAGGTGCTGACTAACTTTGTCTGACACGGCGATCAATGACGCCACGAACTTCATTTGACTGGGTTCGTAGCTGGCCTCGTTTTTGCCCATGTATTGGGTAGCCGTTCTGGAGTCAAATATCTGGGCGTGACGAAGTAAAGGATCTGCCCCTTGGGTAAGCGTCCATTCAATTGTTCCTTTCTTTTGTCCTGCAGAGATTTGGAAATTAGCCTTGCAGGCCTCAGGCTCTTCAATGAAGACGTTAGGGTGAATTTCGTCCTTGGACCTTGAGCCACATGCCTGTTTCAGGAGGCGTGCATACCCGCTTTTTCCTGAGCCATTTTGACCGTAGAACACTGTGATGTTGCCTGTGCCAAGGGGTAGTGCTGCGCCTGATTTGATCGCATTCAACCCGTGGACTTCTGAGATCCCTTCTATGCGGATGGCAGGACGGCTGGCAGCAAGTGCCAACGAGCCTGGCGATACGATGCCGAAGCCTGGGTCCTCTTCCTTCTTCGATTCGACCATGCAAAGCCGGGAAAGCTCTTTTATCTGGTCGTCTGTCGGGGGCTTCTTGGTATCGATTAAATTCTTTGCGGCTGTCTGTAACCATCGGCTTCTTTCGCCGAGCCAAGTTTCAAAATCGTCGACAACGGGAGCGTCTAGCTCATTCAAATCTGGTACAACCATTGAGATCTCTCCTTGAAAACACCGCGAACGAACGAGTATAGGCTAATGGTGGCAAATTGCTTTCGGTGCGGTTTGACCAGAAATCGATAGGCGTCCGCTCTTATATAGTCCGAAAGGGAGTAGTCGGAAAAGGAACAGACTTATTTGCTGGTTGTGCGACCGCTCCTGGCCGATAGCCGCCTGTTGTGGGGGACAGTGAACGGCCCAAAACCAGCCTTCCAGCCCCCCATTCTCACGATGCCCCTCCCCATCAACCACGATGAACTTCAACCCGCCCCCCCTCATCCGGCGCACAAAAGTACCTATTGGGCCTGTCCCGTGACAACGGACGCCAAGAAGCGATACTTAAATCGTTCTCTTGGAGGTTGCCATGTATCCATCTACTCGCCGTAACTATACCGATGAGTTCAAGACTCAAGCGGTTGCGCTAGCTGAAAGTGTTGGCAGAACCGAAGCGGCCCGCCAGCTGAAATGTCCGTCAAAACGCTCGATAACTGGGTGGACGCCACGCGCAGGGGCCCACCACCTCGCGAATCTGTCGTGCGAGGCGCACATAGTCGGTTATTGATTTGATCTGATCAGGGTACAGCCGTGAGAGCCACTGATCCTCACTCAGCAGAGTGACCGAGTCTTCGGCTGCTTGGCTTTTGGCCAGGGTTGATTTGCCGGAGGCGATTTTGCCTGTCATGAGATGAAGCACGGGGTTGGGCACTGGAACGTCGCCGTGTCGAAGCCTGATGACGCTGATTGAAAAGCGTTGAAGCAACCACCGCTCGCGATGTTTGAGGCCTTATCGCGGCGTTGAAACATTCTCTTGGTTGCACCCCTTTTCACAGCGCCTTATAGTTCGGCCCGTCGCTGGCATTGGCTGGCGACAGGGTTTCGCAGCCCTCAAAATTATTACCAGTACCGTCGAACATGACGCAGCCAAATTAAAGCTGCCTCTCGTTTTATGGCGGTTGTGCGTGGGAGACCTTCGGGTCTGCCGGGTTCTGGTAATAATCCCCGGTCTGCGAACCCGCGCACAGCTGCCACCCATCTTTGTTTCGCAGCAAAACGGTGGCAATTATTCTTGCTAAAGGATTATTACCATGACCAATCAAAACCCGCCCCGCCGCTTCACCCCCATGTCCCAAACCGCAACCGACTACCCCGTCCTGCTGATCGACAGCGACGCCCCGCTCAGCGAGTTGCAGGCGTGCGCCAGCGAACGCTTGAACGCTGCCCTCGCCTACCTGCATCTGATGGCCTGTTCCAACGTGTCGGACTATGCCGAGCACGATATCAATACCGTTGCCAATACCGCCCGGATCATGGTCCAGGATGTGGCGGATGTGTTTGCGGTGATTGAGCGGCGAGGGTTTGAGGTGCCGGCTGCGAGTTGAGGGTGTGTGAGTGTTGAGGGAACCCGCTTAGGCGGGTTTTCTGGTTTTTGATTGAGGGTTCAGCAGCTGGACTTGCGTCATCGTTAGCACGACCTGATGCCGGCCACAGCTACAGTGTTCACCCTTCAACTGACTGGCATCCATCAGGTCAGGCGTAGCCCGGCAACCACGGTTCTTGCTCAAGGGTCGCAACGTCTCCCTCGGCCAATAAGCGCCACAATTCCAGGACCTTGCTCTCAGGGACTTGCTTCATATGGCGAGGCTCGCCGGACTCCAGGTTTTCAAAGGTGACGGTGGCTGACAGGGACACTGCGATGCACCACTCTGCGTCGTTGGTCACTGAAACCTCTGCATGTTCCTCATCTTCCGGGCGGGTTTTCAGTTCGGCAAGAAGCTCCGGGAATGTGTGTAGGCCGGGGTCCGACTGCATGGCCCCATCTCTGTGGCAAATGTGATAACCCATAGTGACCTCGTGCAGTTAACGGGCAGATAAATCGGCATCGCGCAGCAGTGGTCACAGTTCACAGGCAACATTTCTACCCGCAGTGCCACCGCCTTCGCAGCCTCGCTAAAGCGCTCACGCATCAAACCAGTCGCTTGGTCATCGGTATACACGCCAACGTCAGCCCCGACGGCGAATGGTAGACCGCCTGCTCATCCCCCACGTACCCACACGCCCGATAGAAACTCGCGGCATTCAACGTCGCATCCAGCACCACCGTTTCAACCGCCCGTTGCCGTGCCTGGTATTCCAGGTGCTCAAGCATTGCCTTGCCATACCCGCGCCCGGCAAATCCCGGCAACACGAACAATGCACCGATTTCATTGTGGTCGAGCATCCCGGTGATCACCGGCTGACCCTGTACCCACCCCAGGTAAAACGGCTTGTCCATCAGCGCGCTGTAGCCGTCGTCGGCGTTGCCGCGTGTCCAGAGCATCATTTGTTCGCGGGTGTAGGCGCCGATGCATTGGCTGCGGATAGCTTCGCGGCGAATATCAAAAGCCGCGGGGGCATCCTGCGCAGTCGCCGGCTTTATTTCGAGCATGTCTGCTTCCTTTTCAAAAAATCCATCCTTGAACAACGGGTTACAGGGAACCCAAAGCGTCTCTAGCACCACACACGGTTTGGTCCTTCCCCCACCCTCCCCTCATGAGAACCGAGCATGTCCACTATTAATTCTCTGTCGTTATCTGCGCAACACTCGATTCATCAAACATCGAGTCAACTACCGCCACCCCGTGAAAAAGCCCAGGTACTGGTAAAAGCGAGCGATGTGGACAAGACGCTGAATACCGCCTTCAACATCGCCGAGACCCTCGGTTTACAGCCTCTTCAATCGGAGGTGGGGGGGCCTGAAAAAGCCCCTTACCTTTCCCCGGAGAACGTATATCCGATCCAATTCAACTTCCCCCCCGACAACCCGGACGGCACCTACAGCACCGAACTTCAACAGAAGATAAACCGCTTCAAGGAGCAGTTCCAACAGACGCTCCGTCACGAAGGCGTTGAAGACTTCGGCCCGGACATGTTCACTTGACCACGGTCATTTGAGCGAGCCGTTGGCAAGCCCGTGTGGCAAAGGCGATATTTCTTTATCATATCGCCCCTCGCTCTCTTTCCAGGCCCCAGCATGCCCACCCTCACCTTGCGCAACGCCCTGCCCTCTGACGCCGCCCGCTGCTTTGCAATCGAAACCAGCGCCTACGAAGGCGACGAAGCCGCGACCCTGGAAAAAATCGCCACGCGCATCGCGCTGTACCCACAAGGCTTTCTGATCCTGGAAGCCGATGGCGAGGTGGTGGGGTTCATCAACGGCGGTTGCGCCCACGAAGTGGTGATGTCGGACGAAGCGTTCAAGGAGCTGGTAGGGCATTCGGCCGACGCGCCGAATGTGGTGATCATGTCGGTGGTGCTTGACCCGGCGCACCAGGGCAAGGGCTATTCCACGACGCTGATGAACGCGTTTGTACAACGCATGCAAGCGTTGGGCAAACGGACCATTCATCTGATGTGCAAGGACCGCCATGTGCCGTTGTACGAGCACATGGGCTATCGCTACGTGCGGCCGTCAGCCTCTGATCACGGCGGGATGGCGTGGCATGAGATGGTCATGGATCTCTGATCTTCCCTCCCGGTAAAGGACTGCCTCGATGTTCATCGGACGCCTCGCCCAACTCACCGGCTGCACGCCAAAAGCGATCCGCCTGTACGAACAGCTGGGGCTGATCAGCGAACCCCAGCGCAGTGGCCGCTACCGCGTGTACAACCCGCACCATGTGCAAATGGTGCAGCTGATCCGCAAGGCACAGACGGCGGGTTTCAAGCTCGCCGAGATGGGCCCGTTGATCGCCGCGAAAAACGCGCTACGCGCCTTTCCATTGGACTTGGCCAACGCTGCCGTCGATGCCAAACGCCTGGATGTGCAAGCCAGAATCCGCGAGTTGCAAGCATTGGACGTCCACCTCGCCGGGCTCAAGTGCCAGATGAATGAGCTGTTCACCCCTCATACGGCTGCCCCCCGCGTCTGTCCAGATACGCAAACGCTTCGCGCAACGCCTGCTGCGGCGGGCGCGGATTGAATCCCAACTCGGCCTTGGCTTTGTCGATGTTGTATTCCTGGCGCACACCATGGAACAAACGCACCTGACTTCGCATCAGCTGGGCGGGATGCCCAGTGAGGCGAGCCCAGCGCTCTTGCAGCCAAGCGATGGCCAGCAGCAACCGACGCGGCGCCTGTGGCGGCGCTCGCACACCCAATACATCGGCCAGTTCAGCCAGCGATGACGAGCGCTCATTGGCGAGGATATACCGCTGGCCTGCACGGCCCTTCTGCGCGGCGAGCAGCATGCCGTTGGCGACATCGCGCACATCGACAAAATTGAAGTGAAAGCCTGGGTCCAGCGGCACCTTGCGATCCTTCACCGCCTGCAAAAAACCCAAGGTATCGGTCAAGCGCCCGGCGTTGGGGCCGATCATTGCCGAAGGCAATACCGAGACCATCCACAACCCCAACGCATTCGCGGTTTGCCACGCGAGCTGTTCGCTGAGGATTTTCGAACGGTAGTAGGCATTCTCAGCCTCCTCACACCACCGGGTTTCATCCAACGCGCTACCGTCATGCCCCACCGCTGCCACGGAACTGACATACACCACGCGCTTGACCCCTGCACGGCTGGCGGCCTGCAACACACACCGTGTGCCCTGCACATTGGGCTCGACGATATCGGCCTCGGGATTTTTCGCCCAATGCTTGAACACCGCCGCCACTTGAAACAATACCTCGACGCCGTCGAGGGCCTTGCCTAGTGCTGCCTCATCCAGCAGCTCGGCGTAGACCACCTCACACGCGAGCCCTGCGAACGCGGCCTGCTGATGGATATCGCGCACCCCGGCACGGACGGTGTGACCTTGCCTGAGCAGCGCCCTGACCAGCGTATTGCCCAGGTGCCCATTGGCCCCCGTCACCAGACACAACATGCTTATCGTCCTTTTTTCGCTTAAAAAACCCTGCGCTATGCGCAGCGAAAAAAAGCATACAGTCTGTCCCGTGGGGCAGAGTCAAGCGGGCGTCAGGCCCAGGGCTTTGCCAAACAGCCGATTGCCGTGGGTCTCGCCCTGGAAGGTGTAGGTCGGCGCGCCCAACAGCGCGTAGCCGCGCCGAGGGTAGAACGCCAGCGCGCGCTCATTGCCGTCCCATACGGTGGCCCACAGCAATGAGGCACCCTCCAGTGCAGCGCGTTGTTCGGCGGCTTGCAGCAGGCGGTAGCCCATGCCCAACCCGGTAAAACGCTCCTGGATATACAGGCGCTGCAGCTCGGCAACATCCGCCGCCTCAATCATCGCGTGACCGGTGTTGAGTTTGACCTGGGCGAAGCCAACCAGGTGGTGGTTGCACTCGGCAACCAGCAACGCAATGCCAGGCTCAGCCAGCAGCCGCGTGATGGCCTGCGGCGAGAACGCTTGCAGCGCCTCATTGGCGATCGCATTGCGGATGCCTTCGGTGGCGTAGGTGTCGAGGAAGACCTGCATGCCCAGCACGCCGATACACAGCGCGTCCTCAGCCGTTGCGGGACGAATCATGATGTCTCTGGACATGGTTTACCAACTCCCCGAAGCGCCACCGCCACCACTCGAACCACCACCGCCCGACGAGCTGCTGCTGGAGCGGCTGGAACCCGAGCTTGACCCACCGGCAGAACCCGACCCCGACCCCGTGCCGACCTTGCCAAAAATACACAACGCCGCAAACGAGGCGATGGGGAACGCGAACAACCAGCCGTTACGGCCCATGTCCAGCACATACACGGCCGCGCCATACACCGCCACGGCCGCCAGCAACCGTGCGACAAAACCTGCGCGGCTCTGTTTCCAGGCGTCTTTCATGAGCACCAACAGGATCAGGTACAACCCCAGCACAGCCAGCGCCGCCAGCGGATACACCAGCCAGTGGATGAAGTTGACGTCGGCATAGTGTTGATCAGCCACCACCAGCCCGAGGATGTAGGCCAGCAACCCGAGCACGCAGTAGAACACCGTGCGCGCCAGCCACAACGCACCAAAGGTGGCGCCGCCGATCAGCATCGTCAGCGGCATGAGCAGCAGGGACAACGGCCAGGCCTGCCCACCGCTGAAAATCGTCAGCAGCACCGTGGCCGCCACGGTCGCGATCAGGGCGCGACGCCAATGCAGCTTGCCAGCGGCGAGTAGCACGCCGCCAAGGGCGCCCAGAACAAACGCCAGCAACACCGCCAGCGCCCGCGGCCCGGTCGCCGGCCCCGCCACATCTGGCAAGTCGCCGCCGTCCACCAGCACGATCAAGTCATTGACGGCGAGGCTCACACCGCCCGCGTAGTCGCCCTGGCGAAACGCCGGGGTGACGTGTTCTTCGATGATGCGATGGCTCAGCAAGTCGGTGACGGTGCCTTCAAGACCGTAGCCCACTTCGATGCGCACCTTGCGGTCATCCTTGGCCACCAGCAGCAGGATGCCGTCATTGATGTCCTTGCGCCCCAGCTTCCAGGCACGGAACAGTTGGTTCGCATAGTCTTCGAGGCTGGCGCCGCCGAGGCTGGGCACCAGCAGCACGGCGACCTGCGCGCCTTTGCGCTGCTCGAGGGCGGCGAGCTGGTCTTTCAGACGGGTGGTGGTGCCGGCGTCCAGGGTGTTGGTGAGGTCGATCACCCGCTGATCAAGGGCCACGCCAATCGGCGAAGTGTCCGCCTGGGCGGCGCCCGACAGGCCTATGCAGACCAACGCCAGCAAGCTGAAAACGGATTGCCGCACAATCAACCACATACTTGTTACCTGAAGTTTCTTCCTGAAGGCGCCGACTTTACCCTATCGGCGCTATAACGCGTGACCCCGTGCCGTTGACTATCTAAACTCCGCCCACGCATAGCAAAACGCCATAACCGGGAAGCCCATGGACCTACGCCACCGCAACAACGTCAGTGTGATGGGCAATGGCGCCTCGACCCTGGTGTTCTCCCACGGTTTCGGTTGCAACCAGGCCATGTGGAACTACCTGGCGCCGCAGTTTGGCGCACGCTTTCGCGTGGTGATGTATGACCTGGTCGGCGCCGGCCTGTCGGACCTCAATGCGTTCGACAAGGCCAAGTACAGCACGCTGGAAGGTTACGCCCGCGACTTGAACGAGATCATCCAGGCCTTTGCGGTGGGCCCGGTGATTCTGGTCAGCCACTCGGTCAGCGCCATGATCGCCACCCTCTCCGACCGCCAGGCCCCCGGGCGTATCGCCGCCCATGTGATGATCGGCCCGTCGCCGCGCTATATCGATGCCGACGGTTATGTCGGCGGCTTCAAGCGCAGCGATATCGACGACCTGCTCGATACCCTCGACAGCAACTACCTCGGCTGGTCCAGCGCGATGGCGCCAGTGATCATGGGCGCGCCCGGGCAACCGGCGTTGAGCGACGAACTGGCCGACAGCTTCTGCCGCACTGAACCGGAGATCGCCAAGCAATTTGCGCGGGTAACGTTCATGTCGGACAACCGCCAGGACGTCGCAGGCCTGAGCACCCCGGTACTGATCCTGCAATCGAGCGACGACCTGATCGCTCCGGTTGTCGTCGGTGAATACCTGCACAGCGTGCTGCCCAACAGCACCTATTGCCTGGTCGACAACGTCGGCCATTGCCCGCACATGAGTGCGCCACAGGCGTGTACCGCCGCGATGGACACCTTCCTTGCGCCGTGGGCCGCCCTCCATGCCGGCTAAGCTGTTCGACAGCGCCGCCTGCGCTCTCGCCGTCACCGCGCAAGACGGTGCGATCCTGCAAGCCAACGCGCGGTTCTGTGAATGGCTGGGGTTCAGCGCCGCCGAACTCTACGGCCGGCGCTTCCAGGACCTGCTGACCATGGGCGGACGAATCTTCCACCAGACCCACCTGGCACCGATGCTGCGCCTGCGCGGCAGTGTGACCGAAGTGAAGCTGGAGATGCTGCACCGCGACGGGCACAAGGTGACCGTGCTGCTCAATGGCCTCAAGCGCGAGCATGCGGATGGCGTGGTCTACGACCTGGCCCTGTTCGGCACCACCGACCGCGACAAGTACGAGCGTGAACTGCTCAACGCCCGCAACCTGGCCGAAGCGCTCTTGCAGGAAAAGACCGCCACCGAACTCGCCCTCAAGAGCGCCCAGGCCGAACTGAGCGAGGCCTATGCCATCGCCCAGCGCCGCGCGCTGTTTGCCGAGCAGATGGTGGCGATCGTCAGCCATGACTTGAAGAACCCGCTCACGGCAATCCGCATGGCTTCGGACTTCCTCAGCCGAGGCGAACGCAGTGCCAAGGAGCGCCAGTTGCTGGGGCATATCGCCCAGTCCTCCGAACGTGCCCAACGCATGATCGCCGACCTGCTGGACTTCACCCAGGCCCGCGTCGGCCACGGCATCAGCATCAAGGTGGCGCCACTCGACCTGCACGCCGTAACCCAGCAGGCCGTGGATGAGTTGCGCGTGGCCTTCCCCAAGGCCACCCTGGAACATCACGCCGTGGGCAGTGGCGACGCCAGCCTGGACGCCGACCGCGTGCAGCAGATCATCGGCAACCTGGTGGCCAACAGCGTGGCGTATGGCGACCTGCAACGGCCCATCACCGTGACTTCGCAATTGGGCGATGGCGGTTGCACCGTGTCCGTGCACAACCATGGCGCGGTGATTCCCGAGACACTGTTGGACGGGCTGTTCGAGCCCATGACCCGCGGCACTGAACAAGGCAGCGACGTGCGCAGCGTGGGCCTGGGGCTGTATATCGTGCGGGAGTTGGCCAGGGTGCATGGCGGCGATGTGGCGGTGAGGTCTACCGTGCAAGACGGCACGTTGTTCAGTGTGCGTTTTGTGCCTGGCGGGCTTTAGGTTTCGCCTGTACCTCCGTCATCGCAGGCAAGCCAGCTCCCACAGGGGATTGGGTTTGCACGCCAGATCAGGTTTGCACCGATCAAACTGTGGGAGCTGGCTTGCCTGCGATGACGGCCGCCCAGCCACCACAGTTTCAACTGCCTACCTTCATCCGATGCCAAACACACTACCCTGCATCACCGGCTCCACACTCCCCGTCAACACCACCCCCCCCTCGCCCGCCCACTCCACCGTCACCCTACCGCCATCGCAGTGCACCTGAACCCTGGCATCCAGCAAGCCACGGCGGATGCCATTGACCACTGCCCCACAACAACACGACCCCGACCCCAGCGGCACACCCCCGCCGCGCTCCCAGATGCGCAGGCGGATGTGCCCACGGTCCAGCACCTGCACGAAATGCACATTGGTCTTGGCCGGAAACAATGGATGCTGTTCCAGCGCCGGCCCCACCGCCGCCACGTCGACAGCCGTTATGTCGTCGACAAAAAACGTGCAATGCGGATTGCCCATACTGCACGCCGCCGGCTCACCTTCGAGCGGCAAGGTGCGGGTATCCATGGCCTCGGCCAGCGGCACAGCCGCCCAGTCCAGCGACGGCTCGCCCATGTTGACCGACACCTGGCGCCCCGACGCCCGCACGCAGGTCAACAAGCCGCGGTCGGTGCGCAGCACAATCGAGTCGCTGCCGGTTTCCTGCATCAGGCGATCCGCCACGCCACGGGTGGCACTGCCGCAGGTTTGCAGTGGCGTGCCGTTGGGGTTCCAGAACTTGATCCGCGCCGCCGCATCGTCGCAATCGAGGACCACGGCCAGCTGGTTGAAGCCGATACCGGTATGGCGGTTGCCCAGGCGGCGGGCGATTTGCGCGGTGATCGGGTCGGCCTGGCCACGGCGGTCGATGATGATGAAGTCGTCGCCGTGGGCGTGCATTTTTACGAACGGCAAGGGCATGGGTTGTCCTTTAGTCGACCAATGGGGGAAGTGAAGGATACTCTGAACCGGCCAGACCTAATCGAGAGCACAGCATGCTTATTGTTTTCAGTGGCCTTCCCGGCACCGGCAAAACCACCATTGCGCAGGCGCTGGTCCGCCAGGCTGGAGCGGTTTACCTGCGTATAGATGTGATCGAACAAGCGCTGCGCAACGCCCGTGTGCTGGTCACCGATGTAGGTGCCAGCGGCTACGGCGTGGCCAATGCGCTGGCACTGAGCAATCTGCAGCTGGGTCATACGGTGGTTGCCGATTGCGTCAACCCGGTCAAGGAAAGCCGCGAAGCGTGGCAACAAATCGCGGCGACTGCAGGTGTGGCGCTGCTGGATATTCAGGTGATCTGCAGCGACCCGCACGAACATCAACGCCGTGTCGAAACCCGTACGGGTGATATTGCCGGATTGGCGCCGCCCACCTGGCAATCCGTACTGGCCCATGAATACGAGCCCTGGGATGTATGGACACTCGACACCGCCTTGATCAGCCCGGCGCAGGCGGTCCAAGCGCTGCTCGCAAGAATGAGTGCCCCCTACAGCTAAAGCGTCGCGCCCATCGCCTTCATCAGCACCAGGTCCCGCGAGTAGATATCCGGCGCATACACCAAGCCACCCTGGCGATCCACTTCCACCGTCCAATACCCCAGCAACACCGGCACCGGCGTGGCCAGCCTGAATTCATGGGTCACGCCGCTGGCCAGCAGTTCATCGGTGCGCGCGCGCTCGGCCGGGGTTACCAGCAGGTCGCGCAGCATCAACGGCTGTTCGACCCGCACACAGCCCGAGCTGAATGCTCGCGGGCCCTTGCTGAACAGGGGTTGGCTGGGGGTGTCGTGCAGGTACACCGAATACGGGTTGGGAAAGCGCATCACGATCTTGCCCAACGGGTTGCGCGGGCCGGCTTCCTGGCGCAGGAGGATGTTGCCGGGGCGTGCCCAGTCGATCTGTTCGGGCGCCAGCGGGCGGCCTTCGGGGTCGAGCACTTGCAGGTTTTGCTGGCGCAGGTATTCGGGGTTGAGGCGGATCGCCGGCAGTTTGTCCTCGCGCATGATGGTCGGCGGGATGGTCCAGGTGGGGTTGAGGGTCAGCCGGGTGATGCGCGACTTGAGCAGCGGCGTCTGGCGTTCGGCGCGGCCGACTTGCAGGCGGGTTTGCCACACCGGGATGCCGCTCTGGTACACGCTCAGTTGCGCTGCGGCGACGTTGACCAGCACGCCTTCGGGCTCCAGGTCCTGGGCCAGCCAGCGGAAGCGTTCGAGGTTGATGCGCAGTTGCTCGCGGCGGATCGCCGGGCTGATGTTCAACTCGGTCACCGTGCCGGCGCCGATCACGCCATCGGCTTGCAGGGAATGGCTGAGCTGGAAGGCCTTGACCGCCTTGACCAGCTCATCGCGATAGAGTTTGCCGCTCGGCGCGCTGGCCAGGTAGCCGCCGCTGACCAGGCGCCGCGCCAGGTCAGGCACGCGGGCGTCTTCCGTGCCGGGGCGCAGCAAAGGGCCGCTGGCGATCGGGTCCCAGTGCGGCAACGGTTGCAGGCGCACAGTGGAATAGGTGTTGCGCAGGCTGCGGTACAAATCGGCGCTGGGGCGAGCCTGGTCAAACCCTTGGGGCATGTCTTGCAGGCCGGCGGCGGCGAAGGCCAGCACTTCGGTGTTCGCGTCACGAGTCGGCGGCTGGGAGTGCCACAGCGGTTCGAAGCGCGATTGTTGCAGGCGGCCGTAGTGCAGATCCTGCAGGGCTTGCAGGTACTGGCGGCTGCTGTCGATATCGCTGCACAGCACGTTGGCCGTGGCGTCCGGCGCAGGCAGGCTATAGTGGGTGGGGTCCAGGCCGTCGTCGGCAAGCAGCAACAGTTGGGCCTGCAATGCCTGCCGGCGTTCGGCGGACCACAGCGCTATATCGCCCTGCTGCTGGTAGAACGCTTGCAGGCGCGATTGGCTGGCGGCATCGATGTGCGGCGCCAGATGGGGGCACACCGCAGGCAGTGCCGCCAACGCTTGTTGCAGCGGACTGGCGGAAACAATTGGCACAGGTTCCACCGGCAGCTCGTCGGCTGTCGCGACCAATGGTGCAACGAGCAGGCAAATGCTCAAGTAACATGCGTGTTTTTTGAACAATGGCTTTGCTCCAATCCACAGCGGGGGGATGTACTGTAGATGCTGACTTTTTTGTGCCGCCTCGGCTTGATCACCGTGAGCCTGGCCGCGTTGAGCAATATTGCGCTCGCCGCCAATGGCAACCCTCCTACCTTGTATAGCAGCCTGGCGCGCTCGGCTCCAGAACTCAATCCCACTGTACTCAAAAGCGCCCTGAATGCGGTGCAGTGCGCGGTCAATAATGGCGAGGAACGCTCCGAGCGCCTGGCGGTGATTGACTACTCCCAGCCTTCGACCGCCCGTCGGCTGTGGATCTTCGACCTGCGCAAAAAGACCCTGGTGCTGCGCGACCTGGTGGCCCATGGCGCCAAGTCCGGGGAAAACTTCGCCACCCAGTTCTCCAATCGCGAGGGCAGCCACCAGTCCAGCCTGGGCTTGTTCCGCACCCAGGAGAGTTACCTGGGCACCCACGGTTATTCGTTGCGCATGGACGGCCTGGAGCCGGGCTTCAATGATCAGGCCCGCGACCGCGCCATCGTGATCCACGCTGCCGACTACGTCAGCCCGCTGTGGAGCAAGCGCGAAGGCCGTATCGGCCGCAGCCAGGGTTGCCCGGCCGTGCGCCCGCAGGTGGCGCGCCAGGTGGTGGACAAGCTCAAGGATGGCCAGTTCATGTTTTCCTGGTACCCGGACCAGCATTGGTTGAAGTCCTCGACGTACCTCAACTGCAAACCCCAACAGGTGGCGAGTAGTCGTACAATCCGTGGCGGATAGCCTGTCCCCATAGATAAAAGAGAGCAACCCATGCTTCTACACCAATCCACCTGGATCGAAATCGGGCAGTTCCTGGAGCGCAGCCGTACGGTGGTGATCCCCATCGGCTCCAACGAACAACACGGCCCGACCGGCCTGCTGGGCACCGACTGGATGTGTCCGGAGATCATCGCCCATGAGGCGCAGAAGAACGCCGACATCCTGATCGGCCCGACCTTCAATATAGGCATGGCCCAGCATCACCTCGGGTTTCCTGGCACCATTTCGCTGCGCCCTTCCACCTTTATCGCCGCGATTGGCGACTGGGTGCGTTCGCTGGCCGGGCATGGTTTCGACAAGATCCTGTTCCTGAACGGCCACGGCGGCAACATCGCCACCATTGAAGCCGCGTTTTCCGAGCTGTATGCCGAAGCCAGCTTCGCCCGCCGCCCGGCCGGGTTTGCCTTGAAGCTGGTGAACTGGTGGGACCTGGAAGGCGTCAACGCCCTGGCCCAGCAGCAATTCCCGGTGGGCCACGGCAGCCACGCCACGCCGTCGGAGATTGCGGTCACGCAGTGGGCCTACCCGGCGTCGATCAAATCGGCCGAGTACTCGCCGCAGATCGCCAATACCGGGCCGATTCGCGAAGCGCTGGACTTCCGTGCACGCTTCCCCGACGGGCGCATGGGCTCGGATCCGGCGCTGGCGACGGTGGAGAAAGGGGGGGAGTTGGTGGCGTTGGCGGCGAAGGGGTTGATCGCGACGGTCAACACCTTCAGCAACGAAGCCAAGCCCTAGGCCACACACAGATCAAAAAATGTGGGAGCGGACTTGCCCGCGATGAGGGTGTGTCAGCCCAAGCATTTGTTGGTTGATACACCGCTATCGCGGGCAAGCCCGCTCCCACAGGGTTTGTGTGTGTGTGTGCAGACTACTTGCACTCCTGCGCCACCAATTCCAACCGCGACGGCGTCAGGGTCGATGCCAACGGCTTGCGCTCATACAGGAACACCTTGGTGCCATCCTGGCTCTTGTACGCCTCCAACACATCATCCGCCGCAATCTTGCTGGTCAGCACCACCTTGGCGTGGCGCGAGTTCTGCGTGACCGTCGAGGTGATGCCGTGCTTTTCCAGCTTGGGCAGGACGCATTGGGTATAGCCTTCGGGTGTCTTGGTGGTTTGCAGAGTCAGCGTCGGAGCATTGGGAGCAGACACACACCCGGCCAGCCACAACGAAGCAAAGGCCAGGGCCGGGACGAAAAAAGAGCGCATAGAAATTCCTGGAAAATAATCAAAAAATCACATCAACCGGCTTGGACCAACGCCTTGAGCGATGCGTCAAACTGGCGCAAGGCCGCTTGCTGTACATCCCGCTGCTGCTCGATCTGCGCGGCAATTTCGGGCGCCGCCTTGTCATGCACCCACACCGACGGCACTTGCTTGTACACCGAGCCTTCGGCCTTGGCGATGTATTGCAGGCTCGCATTATAGAACCGCGCAATAAACCGCGCCTCGACCCGGTCGTTTCGCTGGGTCAGCAGTTGATTATGGGTGTCGAGCATCACCACCACATCCGGGTGCGCCTGCACCAGGGCATCCAGCGTGTCGTAGACCGTCACCGAGACAAAGGCGCCTTGCAGCGACCCCATCAGCCAATCGATGGCCAGTTCCGGATCGGAGCTATTGACGAACGCCTGGCGGATACGCTCGTCGAGGGCATCCTTGGCGCCGTTCATGGCCATGTCGTGGTAGCGTTCAAGGTAGCTGAGGTTGTCGCGGGTGCTATCACTCAACAACACACCGACCGATTGCGCGTGCTGCAGGGAGTCTACGCTAGCGTCGATGGGTAGCAAATGGCCTGTTCGCAGTTCATCGGCAATGGCGGCGTTGTTTACGGCCACAGTGCCCAGCATCAGGGCCATCAATGCCAGCTGGATAATCGTCCTCATCGCGCATTTCCTTGAACAGCGTTTCGATGGGGCAATTTTGCGCTTTTGCGCAAAAAACAGAACTTGCAATCGGTGATGGTGACTATTATCTGAACCGATAGTGCCTACATAAAAATAGATAAGGACCCGACCATGAAGCCCCACCAGAAAACCTTCGACCGCATCCGCGAAGCCGTTCTACCGGAGTTTCGCGAGCGGGTCGCCGATTACCTGGTCGATTATGAAAGCGTATTGCAGGACGAAACGGCCGACGCCGATCTGCGCTGCGCCAGCGCCCAGCAATTGCGCGGCTACCTGCGCGGCTTGAACACCATGCGCGTGCTGGGCATGGCCGACTGGGAAGACCTGGACCGCCGCGTCGCCCAGGAATGGCTGTAACCCCTAGAGCGCAGGGCGCGGCAGGTTGACCCAGGCCTGCACCGACGGCCGTTGCCACTGGCGTTGCGCATAGGCGACCAACTCGGCGGGCACGCTGTCACCGTTGAGGATCAGGCGATTGAGCATCACCGCCAGATCCACGTCGACAATCGACCAGGTGCCGAACAGGTAGTCCGGGTTACCTGCCAACAATGCTTGCGCCGCAGCGATCAACTTCTGCGCTGCCGCCTGGGCCACGGGCGATAACGGCGGCATCTTCTGCCCGCAGAACACCACCAGCGTCGAACGTTCCTGGCGAATCGGCAGCAAATCGCTGCGCAGCCACGCCTGCACCTGCCGCGCCCGCGCGCGTTGCTTGGGGTCGGCCGGGTAGAGCGCTGGCTCGGGATAGGTCTCTTCCAGGTACTCAGTGATCGCCGACGATTCCGACAGTGCAAAATCGCCCTCCTCCAGGGTCGGCACGCGCTGGGTCAGGGACAGCCTGGCAAAGTCGGCCGTCTGGTTTTGCGCGGCGTCCAGGTCCAGGGTCACGGTCTCGAAGGCCAGGCCTTTTTCCCGCAGGGCCACAAACACAGACATTGCATAGGGGCTGGTGAAAAGATTATCGATGTACAGGCGCAGCGAACGTGGGTGCATGGCAGGGCTCCTCGGGTGAAATCTCACGCTACGAGATCTGTGGCGGGAAAGACAATGGCAGGTTTTTATAGGGGTATTCCTGACGGGAATGACCTACCCGGCGAACCCGCCCTTGTCCAAAAATGCTTGCTCCTCCTCAGTACTGGCGCGAGCCAACACCTGATTGCGATGAGGAAACCGCCCAAAGCGCTGGATAATCTCGGCGTGCTCCTTGGCCCAGTGGTAGGTGTTGGCGTCCAGCGTCTGGTTGAGGGCCAGGGAACGCTGCTGGTCCGCCGGGTCTTCCGAATGCTCGAACGGCAGGTAGCAGAACGCACGCAACGCAGGCACGATCAACTGATCCCACCCGGCCTCGACCATGCGCCCGGCATACAAGCGCGCCAACGGGTCGGTGGCGAACATATGGGCCGTGCCGCGAAAGGCATTGCGCGGGTATTGGTCGAGCAGGATCAGCAGGGCCAGGGCGCCTTCTGCCGAGTCCAGCCAGCTTTCCAGCTCGCGGCGGGCGGCTTGCAGGTGGGCGCTGTGGAAGGTGTCGCGAAAGCTGGCGTCGAAGGCCTCGTCCTTGGCGAACCAGCGTTTGGGGCCGGCGTTTTGCCAGAAGTCGATGACGGATTGTGGGGTGGTCATGGTGAGGGCCTGTGAAAACGATTTGGCAGACGTTAGCAGAGTCGAGCAGACGACGCGGCCCAATGTGGGAGCTGGCTTGCCTGCGATAGCGGTGGATCAGCCAGCATTTGTGGCGATTGACACGACGCCTTCGCGGGCAAGCCCGCTCCCACAGTTTTGATCGGTGCACAGCGCAGAAACCGGCAACAGGCAGATTAATGTTATACGATAACACCCGACTTTCACCCTACCCTGCGACCCTTGCCCATGCCCGACGCTGCTCCCCTACGCCAACGCCTGCTTTCCATCGACGCCCTGCGCGGCCTGGTGATCCTGTTCATGCTGCTGGACCACGTGCGCGAAACCTTCCTGCTGCACCGCCAGGTCAGCGACCCGATGAGCATCGACAGCACCGAGCCTGCGCTGTTTATCAGCCGCACCCTCGCCCACCTGTGCGCCCCGGTGTTTGTCTTGCTCACCGGCTTGTCGGCATGGCTCTACGGCCAGAAATACCAAGGCCGCCGCGACGTATCGGCGTTCCTGTTCAAGCGGGGGTTATTCCTGGTGGTGCTGGAATTCACCCTGGTCAACTTCGCATGGACCTTCCAACTGCCGCCCAGCGTGATCTACCTGCAGGTGATCTGGGCGATTGGCGTGAGCATGCTCGCCCTTGCCGCACTGGTATGGCTACCGCGTCCGCTGCTGATCGCCGTGGCGATTGCGCTGATTGCCGGGCACAACCTGCTGGATGGCCTGCACTTCGCACCGGGTTCGCTGCTGCAAAACGGCTGGGCGATCCTGCATGAACGCAGCTGGATCGACGTGGGCGACAGCCTGCGCCTGCGCATCACCTACCCGGTGTTGCCGTGGATTGGCGTGATTGCCTTGGGCTATGGCCTGGGCCCGTGGTTTGCCAATGGCGTGCAGCCGGCGTCGCGTCAGCGCTACCTGGCGCTGGCGGGCGTGGGGGCGTTGGTTGGGTTTGTGCTGTTGCGTGCGCTCAATGGCTACGGCGAGAAGCCCTGGCAGGCGTATGAGAGTGGTGTGCAGACGCTGATGAGTTTTTTCAACGTGACCAAGTATCCGCCTTCGCTGTTGTTCCTGGCGTTGACGCTGGGGATGGGGTTGCTGCTGTTGCTGGCGTTTGAGCGTGCGGGGCAAAAGCGCTGGATTGGCATGCTGGCGACGTTCGGGGCGGCGCCGATGTTCTTTTATCTGCTGCATCTGTATGTGTTGAAAGTCCTCTATGTGGCTTGTGTTGCGTTGTTTGGCCTCAATCAAGGCAGCTATTTTGGCTTCGATGGCATTGGCGCGGTGTGGTTGATAGCGTTGCTGTTGCCGATTGCACTGTATCCGCCAGTGCGCTGGTTCGCCGGGCTCAAAGCAAGACGCCGCGACCTGGCTTGGCTCAAATACCTCTAAACACTCGGTTGCTCTTCTGTGGGAGCTGGCTTGTGTGGGAGCTGGCTTGCCTGCGATGCAGGCGCCTCGGTACATCAGACACACCGAGGTGATGCTATCGCAGGCAAGCCAGCTCCCACAGCCACATGTTCAGGCGGTGTTATGCCAATTCGGCACGCAGTTGACGGGCTGCCGTGACCATATGAATCAACGCCGCCTCCGTCTCCGGCCAGCCACGGGTTTTCAAGCCGCAATCCGGGTTCACCCACAAGCGCTCAGCTGGAATCCGCTTGGCCGCCTTGCGCAACAGGTTGGCCATTTCCGACGCATCCGGCACCCGTGGGGAGTGGATGTCATACACCCCCGGGCCGATTTCGTTCGGGTAGGCGAAGGCTTCAAACGCGTCCAGCAACTCCATGTCCGAGCGTGAGGTCTCGATGGTGATCACGTCGGCATCCATCGCCGCGATGCTTTCGATCACATCATTGAACTCGCTGTAGCACATGTGCGTGTGGATCTGGGTTTCATCGCGCACGCCCGAGGCACACAGGCGGAACACTTCGGTGGCCCAGTCCAGGTAGTGCTGCCACTGCGCCTGGCGCAACGGCAAGCCTTCGCGGAACGCCGCTTCGTCGATCTGCACGATCTTGATCCCGGCGGCTTCCAGGTCCACCACCTCGTCGCGGATCGCCAGGGCCAGTTGCCGCGCCTGTTCTTCGCGGCTCACGTCTTCGCGTGGGAAGGACCACATCAGCATGGTCACGGGGCCGGTCAGCATGCCCTTCATCACCTTGTGGGTGAGGCCTTGGGCGTAGCGGATCCACTCTACCGTCATGGCTTTCGGGCGGCTCAGGTCGCCGAAGATCAGCGCCGGTTTCACGCAGCGCGAACCGTAGCTCTGGACCCAGCCAAAGCGGGTGAAGACATAGCCGTCCAACTGCTCGGCGAAGTACTCGACCATGTCGTTGCGTTCGGCTTCACCGTGTACCAGCACGTCCAGGCCGAGGTTTTCCTGCACTTCGACGGCGTGCTTGATCTCGCTGTGCATGGCTTCGACGTATTCGGCTTCGCTCAACTTGCCGGCCTTGTACGACTGGCGTGCCAGGCGGATCGACGCGGTTTGCGGGAACGAACCGATGGTGGTGGTCGGGAACAGCGGCAGGTTGAGGCCGGCGCGCTGTTTCTCGATGCGCTGGGCGAACAGCGACTGGCGCTGGCTGTCCTTCGCCGTGATGGCTGCGACGCGGGCTTGCACCGCAGGTTTATGGATGCGCGGCGAAGCGGCACGGGAGGCTTGCACCGCACGGCTTTGCACTAAGGCTGCCAACACGTTGGAGGCTTCAGGCTCGTTGACCGCTTGCGCCAGCACCGCCACTTCGGCGCACTTCTGCACGGCGAACGCCAGCCAGCTTTTCAGCTCGCCATCCAGCTTGTCTTCGCGGGCCAGGTCCACTGGGGTGTGCAGTAATGAACAGGACGGCGCAACCCACAGGCGGTCACCCAACTTGTCATGGGCGTGCTGCAAGGTGGCCAGGGCCTTTTCCAGGTCGCAGCGCCAGACGTTACGGCCGTTGACCACACCCAGGGACAACACTTTGTAGGCCGGCAGGCGGTCGAGAATGGTCGGGTACTGTTCCGGTGCGCGCACCAGGTCGATATGCAAACCATCGACGGGCAGGTTGGCGGCCAGGCCGAGGTTCTCTTCCAGCCCACCGAAGTAAGTGGCCACGAGCTTTTTCAGCGGGTCGCGCTGGATCAGGTTGTAGGCACGCTCAAACGCGTTTTTCCATTCTTGCGGCAGGTCGAGCACGAGGATCGGCTCGTCGATCTGCACCCACTCCACGCCCAGGTCGGCGAGGTGCTGGAAAATCTGGCCGTACAGCGGCAGCAGGCGATCGAGCAGGTCCAGCTTGTCGAAATCAGCGCCCTTGGCCTTGCCCAGCCACAGGTAGGTCAACGGGCCGATCACCACGGGTTTGACGTTGTGCCCCAGTTCGCGGGCTTCCTGCACTTCTTCGAACAGTTGATCCCAGCCCAGGTGGAACTGCTGGTCGGCGCTGAATTCAGGCACCAGGTAGTGATAGTTGGTGTCGAACCACTTGGTCATTTCCTGGGCGTGGGCGCCGCCGCAGCAGCTGTCGCTGACGCCACGGGCCATGCCGAACAGGGTGTGCAGGGTGGCTTGGCCGTCGGCCGGGCGGAAGCGCTCGGGGATCACGCCAAACATCAGCGAGTGGGTCAGCACCTGGTCGTACCAGGCGAAATCCCCGGCCGGCAGCAACTCGATGCCGGCTTGTTTTTGCAGGTCCCAATGGGTCTTGCGTAGGTCACGGCCAACGGCCCGCAAGCCGGCTTCGTCGAGCTCGCCCTTCCAGAACGCTTCCTGCGCTTTTTTCAGTTCACGATCGCGTCCAATGCGCGGAAATCCCAGGGAATGAGCGACTGCCATGACTTACAACTCCGATGTCGTTATGTATGGCAGCTATTGTCGGCACACAGCGATAGTGAGACAAACTCATATTATTCTAGATCATAACAAGATCTACTCATGTTGCGATCCAGTGGATATAGAACGCGTGAAACATGAAATACGCACACACCGCCAGCGCCACCCCCATGCACCGGTTGAACAGCGTAAACGCCGACGTGCCGTTGATCCGCCGCCCCAGCAGCGCCCCGAGCAACGCGTAAAGCCACGGTGCACCGAACGCGCCAAAGGCCAGCACCGCCGAAACCAGGGCAATGGACACCCCGGTGATATGCGCTGCGGGGAGCATCACACTGGTGATCGGCAACACCGCCATGATGCCCTTGGGGTTGAGCAACTGGATCACCAGGCCGTTCCAGAACGTGAGGGTTTTGACGGGCGTGGTTGCAGTTGTCTCATCCACCACCGTGCGCGCCGTGAACACCTGATAGGCGAGGTACAACGTGTACACGCCCCCTATCAGCGAGATATACGGCAATGCCGCTTGGGAAATGATCGCCTCGCCGGTGTAGCCGAACAGCACAAACAACAGCAGCATTGCGCTGCCCACGCCGATGAAAAAACCGGTGGAACGGCGGAACTGGCCGGTGAGGCCAGCGTTGAGGCCCATGAAATTCACTGGGCCAGGGCTGTACATGACGCTGAAGGCGTAGAGGAAGATGTCCATGGAGAACCTGCAGTAGAGGAAGTGGGGCGAGTCTACTGAGGGGGGTGGGGGGATTCTTGTACGTTTGTGGTTGCGCCCTGTTTGGGGATGCTGCGCATCCCAGCGGGAGCAAGCTCCCTCGCCACGGGTATAGTGTTTGCCTGCTTCTTTCAGGATCGAAACCTACATGGATACCGTTACCCAAGGCAGTTGCCTCTGCGGCGCAGTCACTTATGAAGTCTCGACCGCGCTCAAAGCCGTCACCCACTGCCATTGCCGCAAATGCCAGAAAAGCCATGGCGCTGCGTTTGCCAGTTACGCCAGTGTGCTGCGATCGGCCGTCAGTATCCGGGCGGTTGCAGATGCGCTGAAAAGCTATGAATCCTCACCGGGGGCCACTCGCCAGTTTTGTCTGGTGTGCGGGTCATCGCTGTTTTGGCAGGACGCCAAGGGGCTTTATCCAGAGTGGGTTTCGATTGCGCTGGGCACGCTCGACACCCCGTTTACCCCGCTGAAACAGGCGCACAGTTGCATTGAGTCGAAGGCGATATGGGCTGAATGAAGATCAAGGGTGGGCCAGGCGACATCTCTACCAGCAGTGCCGCCGCCTTCGCAGCCTCGCTAAAGCTCGACAGCTCTCACAGGGGATCAGCAGTGCCTGGGGGATTTCCGGCCGGACACTCTCTCCCCAGCAACACAGCTCAAAATGTGGGAGCTGGCTTGCCTGCGATGACGGTGGGTCAGCTAAAAAAATATTGGTTGGTAGACCGCTATCGCAGGCAAGCCAGCTCCCACAGAGGGTTGATTGTTCCCACAGGGATCAGTTGTGTCTGGGGGTGCCTGGTTACATCAACGGAATCGAATAATTCACAAACACCCGATTCTGATCCTGGTCCCGCGCCACTTCGCTGCGTGATACGCCATTGCGCCAGCCAAAACCGACGTTCTTGAACGTGCCACTCTGCACCACGTAGTCCAAAGAAATATCCCGCTCCCACTCGCTGGCATCCTTGCCACTGGCGGTGCGGATGTTATCGCCCTTGAGGTAGATCATCGACGCCTTCAGACCCGGCACGCCCAGTGCCGCGAAGTCGTAGGCGTATTGGGCAAAGGCCGTGCGTTCACCGGCCTGGATGAAGGTCTGCACGGTACGGTCGGTGTAGAGGTACAGGCTGGAACCGCCCTCCCCTTTGTTCACCAGGCCACCCTGGTTGAGCTGGGCGAAGTTGCTGTTATCCGACACCTGCTGGTAACCGGCGGTGATGGCGTGCGGGCCCAGGGAATAGATGAACGCCGCGCTCCAGGTGTTGTTGTCGATTTCACCGTTGCCGTTCTTGGTATAGCCACCGAGCTTGTAGCCCTCGGCACGCCCGGCGGCGGTGCTGTTTTTACCGTCAGAGGTGGTCTTGAAGTAACGCAGGTCGGTCTTCAACGAGCCGTAGTCACCCAGCGGCAACACGTGGATCAGCCCGGCAAAGTGCTGCTGGTAATAGTCTTCAAGGTTGGCGTAGTAGTACTGGACCAGCAGGTCCTTGTTCACCTGGTAGTCGGCACCGGCGTAGTTGAATTTGTTGCTTTCCTGGGTGCCGCCCGCCGCTGCCAGGCCGCTGCGGTCGCTGGAGCCACGGCCGGTGGTGTGTTGCAGTTGGCCGCCGATCAGGGTCAGGTTGTCGATGTCTTTGCTGGTGATCTGCCCACCCTCAAAGGATTGCGGCAACAGGCGGCCGTCGTTGCTGACCAGGATCGGCAGGTTCGGGCGCAGGTAGCCGTAGCGCAGTTCGCTCTTGGCAAAACGCGCCTTGGCCGTGGCGCCGCCACGGGCCCAGTTGTCGGTAGCCTTGCCGTCGTCGTTGGGGATCATCGAGCTGCCGACGTGGCGGCTGGCGCTGCTGTCGAGGGTGATGCCAAGCATGCCCACCGCGTCCAGGCCAAAGCCGACGGTGCCGTCGGTAAAGCCCGATTGGTAGTTGAGGATAAAGGCCTGGCCCCACTCTTCAGTCTTCGACGGTGCGGCGGTGCCGTCACGGTTGTCGTTGTTGAAGTAGAAGTTGCGCATGCTCAGGTTGGCTTTGCTGTCGCTCAGGAAATCCGCCGAAGCCAAGGGGCTCAGGGCAATGCCCAGGCCGCCGGTCAATACGCTTAACACATTCAAAGTGGCTTTCATCACAACCTCAGTCAATTAATCCATGGGCGTCATAAAACGGGTACGGCCCCGGGTAGTCCCCGAATACGCCGTTGTGGCTGATCAAACCCTGTTGCGCCTGCCAGCGGTGCAACAGATAGCCCGCCGGCTCCAGGTTGAAATGCGCGGGCGCCGCTTCTTGTAGATCCAGGACGATCTGGTGCGAGGTGCCGGGGCACACGCAACTCAGGCTGCCGCCGAAACGCCGCTGCATCGGCCGGTGCAAGTGCCCGCACAACAGGCGCTCGACTTGCGGATGGCGGGCGACCACGTGCTCCAGCGCCGCCGCGTTGATGAACGGCTCGCGGTCCATATGGCCGATGCCGCTGATAAACGGCGGGTGATGCAGGATCAGCAAGGTCGGCGCGTCAGGCCGCAGCGCCAATTGCGCATCCAGCCAATGCAACTGGCTGTCCAGCAACTGCCCGCCGTGGCCGCCGGGGATGGTGGAATCCAGGCCGATCAGGCGCAGGGGATGGTCGTCCACTACCCAATCCAGCGGGCCGTCTGCCGAGGCCGGCAAGTAGGGGTGATCACGAAACGCCTCGAGCAACGGCCCGCGCGTGTCGTGGTTGCCCGGCACCAGGTAGCACGGCATGTGCAGGCGCGCGAGTTCGGGGTGCAGCACGGCGTATTCATCGGCGCGGCCGAAGTCCACCAGGTCGCCGCTGATCACCACGATATCGGGGCGTGGCTGGCTGGCGTTGAGGTGGTCGACGGCACGGCGCAAGGCGCCCAGGGTGTCGACCACACCGTAGGTGAGGCGCTGGCCTGCTTTGAGGTGCAGGTCGCTGATCTGCGCAACGAGGAACGGACGATTCAACATAGATTCTTAAGCATTCAGGGTGAACAACATGTGCGGCGCAATCGCCAGGGCAATCGGCGCGCCGACGGCGTACAACTGGTTGTCGCTGCTGTCCACCAGCAGCGGTTGCGGGGCGCCGACATCCACCAGCAGGCGGCTTTGCGCGCCCTGGAAAAACTGCGCGACGAGATGGCCGTGCAGGTGCCCTTCGCGCTCCATCACCCGCAGGTGTTCCGGGCGGCAGTACAGGGTGTTGGGCAGGCTCGCTTCGTGCCACGGCAACTCGCCGCCGCAGACTTTCAAGCCATGGGCTGACGGCGCGATCACCGCAAAGGCATTGAGGTTGCCGACAAAGCCGGCGACGAAGGCGTTGGCCGGTTTCTGGTAGATGTCGCGCGGGCTCGCCAACTGCGCAACCCGGCCTCGCTCCATCACCAGGATGCGATCACCGAGGGCCATGGCTTCGCCCTGATCGTGGGTGACGAACACCGAGGTGATGCCCAGCCCGCGCAGCAACTCATTGAGTTCACTGCGCAGGCGTTCACGCAGTTGTGCATCGAGGGCCGCCAGCGGCTCATCCAGCAGCAACACCTTGGGGCGCGGCGCCAAGGCACGGGCCAGTGCCACCCGTTGGCGCTGGCCGCCGGACAATTCATGGATGCTGCGCGGGCCGTGAGCCTGCAAGCCCACCAGCTCCAGCAATTCCTCGCAGCGCTGGTTGCGCTCCTGCACGGGCACGCCGCGAATCTTCAAGCCGTAGACGATATTCCCCGCCACATCCAGGTTGGGAAACAGCGCGTAGTTCTGGAACACCATGCCCACGTCGCGGCGTTCGATGGGCAGGCGCGTTACGTCCTGATCACCGAAAAACACCTGGCCCACATCCGGGCGTTCCAGGCCGGCGATCAGGCGCAAGGTGGTGGTCTTGCCACACCCGGACGGGCCGAGAATCGCCAGGGTTTCGCCGCCTCTGACGGTGAGGTCCAGGTCATGCACGGCCACAGTGCCGTCGGCGAATGCCTTGCGACAGCCTTGCAGGCGGATAGTGATAGCGGTCATCGACGCTCTCCACGGGACAAACGGGCACTGATGGCCTGCAACGCAATCAGCAGCGGCACGATCATCAGCAAAAAGATAAGGGTGTAGGCGCTGGCGATTTCCAGGCGCGCCGAGGCGTAGCTGTCGGCCAGGCCCACGGGCAAGGTCTTGGTCATCGGCGTGTGGAGCATCCAGGTCAGGTTGAATTCACCCAGGGACAGGGTCACCACCATCAGCACGCCGGCGAGAATCCCGGCGCGACAGTTGGGCACCACCACGCTGAAAAAGCGCTTGATCGGCCCCGCACCGAGGCTGGCCGCGGCCTCTTCCAGCACCGGCAATTGCTGGCGTTGCATCACCGCCATCACCGGGCGCACCAGGAACGGCAAGGTGAACAGCACATGGCCAACGAGAATGAACAACCAGCTGCTGCGAAAGCCGCCGAACTGGCCGTAGGTCAGCAACAGCGCCAACGCACTGGCCAGGCCCGGCATGGCCACCGGCAGCACCATCAGCTCTTCAAAGGCGCGGCTGAAGCGATTGTTCATGCACACCAGGGCGTAAGCCGCCGGCACGCCAATCACGCAGACGCACACCGCGCAGGCCAGGGCCAGTTGCAGCGACAGCCACACCGTCGGCGAGTAGGCCTGCCACACCTGGATCAACCAGTCGAAGGTCAGGCCGCTGGACACGCCGACGAAGAAGTTGCGGGTCAGCCCAGCCAGCAGCGACATCAGCACCGGCACCAACATGAAGGCGCACACCAGCAAGGTGAACAGCAGTTGCAGCACAAACAACGATGAGCGCTTCACAGGACGGTCCCCGCGTTTTTCACCAGCCGCCGGGTGAGCAGCAACACTGCCCACGTCAGCGCGCCGAGCACCACCGACAGCGCGGCGGCGACGGCGAAGTTGGCGTAGTTGGTGAACACGTTGTAGATCGCCACCGGGGTGACGTTGAGCCGCGTGCCCAAGGTGAACGCCGTGCCAAAGGCGCCCATGGACGTGGCAAAACAGATCGCCCCGCAGGAGGCCAACGCTGGCGCCAGGCCCGGCACGATCACGTCGCACACCACGCGCCAATGCCCGGCACCGAGGGAGTGCGCGGCTTCTTCCAGGCTGCGGTCGAGGCTTTCACAGGCGGCCATCACGGTGAGGATCACCCGGGGGATCGAGAAGTACAGGTAGCCGACAAACAGCCCGGCCAGCGAGTAGGCGAAAATCCAGCGTTCACCGGCCAGTTGAAGGCCCAGCGACGCGAACAAGCCCTGGCGCCCCGCCAACAGAATCACCAGGAAGCCCACCACCACACCCGGGAATGCCAGGGGAAACGTCAGCAGCGCCACCAACGCCGAGCGCCCGAAAAACTGCTGGCGCGCAAGGAACACCCCGCTGATACCCCCGACCAACAACGCGGCGAGCGTGACAAACACCGCCAGCGCGCAGGTTTGCGCGAGGCTGCCCAGGTACTGCGTGCTGCTAAGCACTTGCCAGTAGCCGCTGCCGTTGCTGTCGCGGCTCTCGGCACCGAGCAGCACCAGGTGCGCCAGCGGCAACAGCCAGAACGCGAGCAGCACTGCGAAGGCCGGGGCCAGCGCCCAGGCCGCCTGTTTTGCCGATGCAGCCACTTACTTGACCTCGTTCAGATAACGGGCGGCGAACGCTTCCTGCACGGCGGCCATCTTTTGATAATCCACCACACCGGCGCGGGCGTAGTCGCTGTCGGGGAGGAACTGTGCGGCGACCTCGGCCGGCATTTCTACCGGACGTACCGGACGCAGGTAGGCCTTGGCCCAGAGTGCCTGGCCTTGATCCGAGAGGACGAAGTCGAGGACCTTCTCGGCGTTGGCGCGGTGCGGCGCGTTGGCCACGGCGCTCATCACGTAGGGCACGCTGATGCTGCCTTCCTTGGGGATCACGAAGGCGACGTTGGCGTTGTCCTTGTAGCGCGCGCGGTAGGCGTTGAAGTCGTAGTCCACGAGGATCGGCAACTCACCGGACAGCACCCGCGCATAGGCGGTTTGCTTGGGCACGATGGGGGCGTTTTTCGCCAGTTTCTGGAAGTAGTCGATGGCCGGGGCGAAGTTGTCCAGGTCGCCGCCCAGGGCGCGGTTGATCGCCACCGCCGACACGTAGCCGACGAAGGCGCTGGACGGGTCGAGGTAGCCGACCATGCCTTTGTACTCAGGCTTGAGCAGGTCGGCCCAGCTTTGCGGCACCGGCAGGCCGCCGAGGGCATCGACGTTGACCATGATGCCCAAGGTCCCGGAGTGGATCGCGAACCAGTGGCCGGCCGGGTCTTTCAAGCCCGCAGGGATCTGTTCGAAGCCCTTGGGTTTGTAGGTGCCGACCACCTCGGCTTTTTGCGCTTGCAGGCCAAAGGTCACGCCGTAGTAGACGACGTCGGCCACCGGTGCGGCTTTCTCGGCGACCAGTTGCGCGAGGGATTGGCCGGAATTCTTGTTGTCCAGCGGCACCTGCACGCCGGTGCTGGCGGCGATGGCCTTGAGCTGGGTGCCCCAGTCGGCCCAGTCCGGCGGGCAGTTGTAGCAGATTGCGGTGTCGGCGGCCTGGGCCAGGCTGGCCGCGCCGCACAGCAGCACGGCGGCCAGGGTTTTACTGAATGCGCGCATCAGGGGTCTCCTCACGGGGTTGAGTACTTTCGCCGGGCCGGATGTGGCAAGGCAGGCAATGGGAAATCGGTGCGTGGCCGGCGATCTGCGCCAGCAGTTGGTCAATCACCGTGCTGGCGAGCAGCGCGATGGGTTGCACCACGCTGCACAGCGTCGGGTGCATCTGCGTACCGAGGCTGATGCCGTCGAAGCCCATCACCGAGAGTTGCCCGGGGACATTCCAGGCGTTGCGGCGCAGCTCGGCGATCAGGCTGATGGCGAGGAAATCGTTGGAGCACACCAGCGCAGTGGGCGCGTCGGGGCCTTGCAGAGACGGCGCGATGGCGGCGAATTCGGCCTGGGTGTGCGCCGGCATTTCGATCACCGGGCGCGCGCCGAGGCCGTACTCGTGCATCGCATCGCAATAGCCGGCGTAGCGCAGGCGAGCGCGGTCCGATTGCAACGCGGGCCCGGCGACCATGCTGATGCGCCGGTGGCCGGCGTCCAGCAGATAGCGGGTGGCCAAGGCCATGCCGGCGCGGTTGTCCACCGACACGGCGCTGTAGTTGGGGTTGCCCGGTTGGTGATAGGCCAGCACGAACGGCGTTTGCTCGGTGTTCAGGCTGCTCAGCACCGCGTTGCTTTCGGCATCGGTGACCGTCAGCACCAGGCCATCGACGCGTTGGCGCAGCAGCTCTTCCACCACAATGCTTTCGCGCTCGCTGTTGTAGTCGGTGGTGGCCAGCACCAGGCTGTAGCCCCGTGCACGCGCGGCACGCTCCATGGCCTGGAACTGCTCGGCGAACACCGGGTTGAGCAGGTTGGGCACCACCACGCCGATCAACTGGGTGGTTTGCAGGCGCAGTTGGCGGCCCAGCAGATTGGGCCGGAACCCCAACTCACGGGCGGCGGCGAACACCTGCTCGCGGGTCGTCGGACGCACCTGGTCCGGCGAAGCAAAGGCCCGGGCGGCGGTGGCACGGGATACACCGGCCAGTCGGGCAACGTCTTTCAGGTCAGTCATTGGCACTCGCTTGAGATCGATCTCATTGGCGAGGACAGTAGCGGGGGAATGTGGCAGTTCGGTGCTGAACAGATGACGCTTTCATGGCAGTGCAGATCCCCCCTCTCCCGCCAAGTGGAGATCAACTGTGGGAGCTGGGGTGGACCTATGGATAGTCATACTCAGCGAGTAGAGTTAAAAACCTGGCGCAGCAAAATCCGCCCACTAACCTTCCGATTCGCCCCAAGTGCGGGCACAATGCGTGTCCTTTTTTGGCAGGCACCGCCGCAGGCTCTCAAAAATGATCAAAACGCCGTACTACCTCATCGATAAACAGAAGCTTCTGGTCAACATGCAGAAGATTGCTTACGTGCGCGAACAGTCCGGCGCCAAGGCCCTGCTGGCGCTCAAGTGCTTTGCCACCTGGTCGGTGTTCGACCTGATGCAGCAATACATGGACGGCACCACCTCGTCGTCGCTGTACGAGCTGAAGCTCGGTCGCCAGAAGTTCGCCGGTGAAGCGCACGCCTACAGCGTGGCCTGGGCCGACGATGAAATCGAAGAGATGCTGGAGAACTGCGACAAGATCATCTTCAACTCCATCAGCCAATTGCAGCGTTTTGCCGAGCGTTCCGAAGGCAAAACCCGTGGCCTGCGGGTGAACCCGCAAGTGAGCAGCTCCGATTATCTGCTGGCCGACCCGGCGCGTCCGTTCAGCCGCCTGGGCGAATGGGACCCGGTGAAGATCGAAGGCGTGATCGACCAGATCAGCGGCTTCATGTTCCACAACAACTGCGAGAACGGCGATTTCAGCCTGTTCGACAAAATGCTCGGCACCATCGAAGAACGCTTCGGCGCGCTGCTGCATAAAGTCGAGTGGGTCAGCCTCGGCGGCGGCATCCACTTCACCGGCGAAGACTATGCGGTCGACGCATTCTGCGCGCGCTTGAAAGCGTTCTCCGAAAAGTACGGCGTGCAGGTCTACCTGGAACCCGGCGAAGCGGCGATCACCAACAGCGCCTCCCTGGAAGTCACCGTGCTCGACACCCTCTACAACGGCAAGAACCTCGCCGTGGTAGACAGCTCCATCGAAGCCCACCTGCTGGACCTGCTGATCTATCGCCTCAACGCCAAGCTGGCACCGAGCGATGGCGAACACACCGTGATGGTGTGCGGCAAATCCTGCCTGGCCGGGGACATCTTCGGCGAGTACCAATTTGATCGTCCGCTGACCATCGGCGATCGGCTGTCGTTTATCGACACCGCGGGCTACACCATGGTCAAGAAAAATTGGTTCAACGGCCTGAAAATGCCGTCCATCGTAGTGAAACAACTCGACGGTACTGTCGAAGTGGTTCGTGAATTTGGTTACGACGACTACCTGTCCAGCCTTTCGTAAGCTGGCGGATATAGGAGAAAGAAAGCAATTGAAAAAGAACGTTCTTATCATTGGTGCAGGAGGTGTCGCCAAGGTGGTGGCCCACAAGTGCGCGCAGCACAACGACGAACTCGGTCGTATTGCTATCGCGTCGCGCAACATCTCCAAATGCCAGGCCATCATCGACAGCGTCAAGGCCAAGGGTAGCCTCAAAGTACCCGCCGAAATCCAAGCCTTCGCGCTGAACGCCCTGGACGTGGAAGCGACCAAGGCCCTGATCCGCGAGACCGAATCGCAGATCGTCATCAACGTCGGTTCCTCGTTCCTCAACATGTCGGTACTGCGTGCCTGCATCGACACGGGCGTGGCCTACCTCGACACCGCCATCCACGAAGAGCCGGGCAAGGTCTGCGAGACCCCGCCGTGGTACGGCAACTACGAGTGGAACCACCTGGAAGAGTGCAAACAGAAGAACATCACCGCCATCCTTGGCGTGGGCTTCGACCCGGGTGTCGTCAACGCGTACGCCGCGCTGGCGCAGCAACAGCATTTCGACCGCATTGATTCGATCGACATCCTCGACGTCAATGCCGGCTCCCATGGCAAATACTTCGCCACCAATTTCGACCCGGAAATCAACTTCCGCGAGTTCACCGGACAGGTGTGGAGCTGGCAGAACAGCCAGTGGACCAGCAACACCATGTTCGAAGTCAAACGCACCGATGACCTCCCGGTCGTCGGTTCGCAGAACCTGTACCTGACCGGCCACGATGAAGTGCACTCGCTGTCGAAAAACCTCGACGTGCCCAACGTGCGTTTCTGGATGAGCTTCGGCGAACACTACATCAACGTGTTCACCGTATTGAACAAGCTCGGCCTGCTCTCCGAAAAACCGGTGACCACCGCCGAAGGCCTGGAAGTCGTGCCATTGAAACTGGTCAAGGCCGTACTGCCCGACCCGTCTTCGCTGGCGCCCGGCTACACCGGCAAGACCTGCATCGGCGACCTGGTCAAAGGCACCAAGGACGGCAAGGCGCGCGAGGTGTTCATCTACAACGTAGCTGACCACGAAGAAGCGTTCGCCGAAACCGACAGCCAGGGCATCTCCTACACCGCCGGCGTGCCGCCAGTAGCCGCCGCGCTGCTGGTGGCCCGTGGCGAGTGGGATGTGCAACGCATGGCCAACGTCGAAGAACTGCCGGCCGAGCCGTTCCTCAAGGCGCTGGACGTGATGGGCTTGCCGACGCGGATCAAGGACGAGCACGGTGATCGTGCGTGGGATGCGATTGCCTGATAGGCGATAGCGGACCGAACAAAAAAATGCGCCCTCAGGGGCGCATTTTTTTTGGAGCCAAGCAAAGCCCTCACGACCGATGAGGTCAACTGTGGGAGCTGGCTTGTCGGGCCGCCGCATCGCTGCGATAGCGGTCTTCCAGTGCCGGATGTGTTGGTTGACACACTGTCATCGCAGGCAAGCCAGCTCCCACAAGGGATTTGTGTTGCCCTGGCACAGTGGTAAACGGCGCTTGCGGTGTTCAGATATTTCCCACAAGGCTTTCAGGTTGTCCCTGGGAACTTCGCTGGATAATCTCCTCGCCGTCGCTGCACATTCAGCGGCCGGATTTGACCGTCCGACCTTGTTAACGAACTGCTACGCCCTGCACCCGTCTTAGGCGTTTTTTTGTGCCTGAGGTATTGTGTCGCGGCAGTTGTGCGCGGGATACCTTCGGGTATGCCGGGTTCGTTGACAACCGGTCGGTCAACCCGCGTACAGCTGCCACCCTCTTCGTTTGACCGCGAACGCTGGCGGCTCCACTTGTCGACGGAGTTCCACCATGATCAAAGACAGTCCAAATCCCCCCGCAACCCCCTTCACCGTCCGCCCCGACCTGGGCACCGAAACCCTGCTGGCCAATGCCGCGCAAGACCTGGCCTGCCTCAACGACATCGCCGCCCATCTCGCCTTTGAAGTCGATGGCGCCCAACGCAACGTAGCGCTGGGCATCTGCCGCATGCTTGAAGGTGTGCAACTGTTGGTGGACAAGGCTCTGGATCAGACTCATCCGGTGACCTGATCGAACAACCCTCTCGAAATCAACGAAGCTCAACTGTGGGAGCTGGCTTGCCTGCGATAGCGGTCTTCCAGGGCCAGATGTGTTGACTGACACACTGTTATCGCAGGCAAGCCAGCTCCCACATGGGATTTGCGGTGCCCTAGGGTTCTATGTACCCAGGTAGCCGAATCCTCAAACCCCGCTAACCTTGACAGGGCGAGAGTTCAATCATCGATTGGCTTACCCCCTCACCATGTGCGAAAGGATTCGTCCATGAACCTGCAAAAAACCGCCAACGGCCATACTGCACGTATAGCCGGGCTGGTCTTCAGCACCTGCTGTTATCTGGTCTTTCTAGTCACGTTTTTCTACTTGATCGGCTTCGTAGGCGGTGTCGTCGTACCCAAGCACATCAACTCCGGCCCCCTCATCGGTTGGCCTCTGGCAACCTTGATCAACTGCTTGCTGATGCTGTTATTCGGCGCCCAGCACTCGGTGATGGCGCGTAAAAGCTTCAAGCGCTGGCTGACGACATTCGTCCCGCCCGTTGCCGAGCGCTCGACCTACGTGTTGCTCAGCAGCCTGGTGCTCGTGCTGATGTTCTGGTTGTGGCAGCCGATCACATTCACCATCTGGCAGGTTGAGGCGGCTTGGGCCAGGGTGCTGCTGACCGGCCTGTTCTGGTTGGGCTGGGTGGTTGTCTTTGTGGCAACGTTGCTGATAAGCCACTTCGAACTCTTTGGCCTCAAGCAGGCCATTGATCGTTGGCGTGGCACGGCACAACAGCTGTCGATATTCCGAACGCCATCGCTTTACAGGATTGTCCGCCACCCCCTGTACCTGGGATTCCTGATCGCCTTCTGGGCAACGCCGCACATGACCGCTGGCCACCTGTTGTTTGCGGTTGGGCTGACGGCCTACATTTTTGTGGGTGCCTACTTTGAAGAGAAGGATCTTGTGGCGCTGTTCGGTGAGCAGTATCGGCAGTACAAGCAAGCGGTCGGCATGGTTTTACCTTGGTCGAACGCCCGGCCTGCGTGTCGGAAAAAGAAGCCTGTATCTTGATGTGGGAGCTGGCTTGCCTGCGATGGCGTTCTTCCAGGGCCAGATGTGCTGGCTGACAGACCGCTATCGCAGGCAAGCCAGCTCCCACATGGGATTTGCGGTGCTCGGGGCTATTTCACGTGCCGCTTTATCAAAACACCGACCACCCAATCCGCTCACTCAACAACTCCAACGCCTTGATCCCCGCCAGCGAGTTCCCCGCTGCATTCAACTCCGGCGACCACACGCACACCGTAAACTGCCCCGGCACCACCGCGACGATGCCGCCGCCCACGCCGCTCTTGCCCGGCAACCCGACGCGGTAGGCAAAATTCCCCGCCTCGTCGTACAGCCCGCTGGTGGCCATGATCGAGTTGACCTGCTTGGTCTGGCGCGCCGTGAGGATCTGCTCGCCGCTGTGGGCGCTCACGCCTTCGTTGGCCAGGAAGCTGAACGCCTTGGCCAGGTCCAGGCAGCTCATCTGCAACGCGCAGTAGTTGAAGTAGCTGTGCAGCACCGCGTCCACGTCGTTGTGGAAGTTGCCGAACGACTTCATCAGGTAAGCCATGGCCGCGTTGCGCGCGCCGTGCTGGGCTTCGGATTCGGCGACAACGCTGTTGACCAGGATCTGCGGATTGCCGGAAAGGCGTCGCACAAAATCGCGCATCGACAGGATCGGCACGGCAAAACGTGACTGGTTGATATCGCAGATCACCAGCGCGCCGGCATTGATAAACGGATTGCGCGGCCGGCCGCGCTCAAACTCCAACTGCACCAGCGAGTTGAAAGGCTGCCCGGACGGTTCGTGGCCCAAGCGTTCCCAGATGGTTTCGCCACCGTGGTCGATGGCCTGCACCAGGCTGAATACCTTGGAAATGCTCTGCACCGAAAACAACGTGTCGGCGTCGCCGGCACAGTAGGCGGCACCGTCGTTGCCGTACACGGCGATCCCCAGTTGATTGGCCGGCACATCGGCCAGCGCGGGGATGTAGTCGGCCACTTTGCCGAGGCCGATCAATGGACGAACTTCGTCCAGGATCGACTCCAGCAACGCCTGCATGTCTTGTCCTGTCATCTGTCTTGGAATCGGTGATAAGCGGGGCGCGGAGGATACCTGATCTCAATGTGGGGAGGGAGCTTGCTCCCGTCCCACAACTGCGTATTTCCAGGGTTAGAAATGCGCCACATCCGACACCTGCTCATCCAGCACATCCCGCGCCAGCGCCCAGGCGCGGTCCTTGGACTCCACCACCAACAGCGGATAACCCCAAGCCTTGCCGAACATCACGGCAAACGGCTTGAGCGCCAGGCGCTGGGCCGCGCTCGGTTCCACCTGGATCATGCCTTTGACGTACGCACGCAACGCCGGCTTGTTTTTCTTCATCCAGATCGAGGCCTGCTTGCGCTCTTCATGGGCGTGCTCGTGATTGTTTTCATCCACCGATTTTTCGTGCAGCAGCACGAAGGCTTGTTGACGGGCCAACAGGCCTTCGAAAACCAAGAAGGCATCTTCCGGCCCGCCTTCGTTGGGGGCGTCGAAGAAGATTTTGACCACAGGGAAGGTTGTACTGTCGAGTCGCATGGCAAAGCTCCTTAATGAGAGTGACTCTCACTATAAGAGACAAAACCCTGGACGGCATTGCACAGAATAGCCAGACTATTTCGCAATTCAGCCAAGTTGCGCCCACACCATGAAACACCACCGCCTCGACCTGCATGACCCGATGATGGCCAAGGACGCCGACGTCTTCCCCCGCGCCGTGGTGGCCGTGGGCGCCAGCAGCACCTCGGATACTTGGGAACATGCCCAGCACGCCCATCGCAAAGGCCAGTTGATGTACACCCTGCGCGGGGTCATCCACTGTGAAATCGAAGCGGGCATCTGGATCGTGCCGCCGCAATGCGCGCTGTGGATTCCCGGCGGCACCTTTCATGCCGCACGCGGGTCTGGCGAGGCGCAGGTCTACTGCCTGCTGATCGACCCCGACGCCGCCCGCGCCCTGCCCCCGCAATGCTGCACCCTGGCGGTGTCGGGGCTACTGCATGAGCTGATCAGCAAGGCCGTCGGCTTCCCGCAACTGTATGAAGAGCACGGCGCCCAGGGCCGCTTGATCAGTACGCTATTGGATGAACTGGCCGCCGCACCCATCGAAGCCCTGCACCTGCCCATGCCGCAAGACCCACGGCTGCGGCGCCTGGCCGACAGCCTGCTGGCCGAGCCGACGGACAAGGCCACCCTCGGCCAATGGGCCGTGCGCATCGGCATGAGCGAGCGCAGCATGACACGGCTCTTGCTGGAGGAACTGGGCCTGAGTTTCGGCCGTTGGCGCCGGCAGTTGCACGTGATCCTGTCCCTGCAACGGCTGGCCAAGGGCGACAGCGTGCAGCGCGTGGCCCTGGACCTGGGTTATGAGAACGCCAGTGGTTTCATCACCATGTTCCGCAAGGCCGTGGGCCAACCACCGGCGCGCTACCTGGCGGACCGCATGGGCACCCCAGGCAATGCCGCACTGCCCGGCATTGCGATGACGGAAACGCTGGATGCTGAACACTGATCTCGCCGATAAAAATGCAAAATACTGATACACCAACTTTTTATGATTCTACATTTTAATAATTAGGTTAGAACCAAACGGCCTTTTACAGCCCCGCCGCCTGCCCCTACCTTGGACGCGAACAACCGACCCCCTGCCCGGTGGAGGTGACCATCCCGCACCAGACAAGGACAGACCATGAGCATTGAATTCATCGGCTACATTGGCGGCCATCACGCTTCCGAGATCCACCCGCGCAGCGGCCCCACCCTGCAACCGGACTACGTCGAAACCGTGGCCCGCGCCCACGAAGAAGCCGGTTTCGACCGTGCCCTGGTGGCGTTCCATTCCAACAGCCCGGACAGCACGCTGATCGCCTCCCACGCCGCCAGCGTGACAAAGAAGCTGCAATTCCTCATCGCCCATCGCCCGGGTTTCGCCCAACCGACGTTGGCCGCACGCCAGTTCACCACGCTGGATGTGTTCAACGGCGGGCGCACGGCGGTGCACATCATCACCGGCGGCGATGACCGCGAACTGCGCGCCGATGGCAGCCATATCGGCAAGGACGAACGTTACGCCCGCACCGACGAATACCTGAGCGTGGTGCGCCAGGAATGGACCAGCGAGCAACCCTTCGATTTCGCCGGCACCTACTACCAGGTCGAAGGCGCGCACTCCACGGTGAAGTCGCCGCAACAGCCGCATATCCCGCTGTACTTCGGCGGTTCGTCACCCGAAGCCATCGCCGTGGCCGGCAAGCATGCCGACGTGTATGCGCTGTGGGGTGAGACCTACGAGCAAGTGCGTGAAATCGTCACCCAGGTGCGCGCCGAGGCGGCCAAGCACGGGCGCACGATTCGCTTCAGTTTGTCGCTGCGCCCGATCCTCGCCGAGACCGAAGAGTTGGCCTGGGCACGCGCCGACAGCATCTTGCAGCAGGCCACCGCGCTGGCGGAACAGAATGGCTTTGTGCGCCGCGAGCCGCCGAACGAAGGCTCGCGCCGCTTGCTCGCCGCCGCGGCGCAAGGCTCGCGCCTGGACAAGCGCTTGTGGACCGGGATTGCCGGACTGCTTGGCGCGCAGGGCAACTCCACGTCATTGGTGGGTACGGCTGAGCAAGTCGCCGAGGCGTTGGTGGACTACTACGACCTGGGGATCACTACGTTCCTGATCCGCGGGTTTGATCCGCTGAATGATGCGATTGATTACGGCAAACGCCTGATCCCGCTCACCCGCCAGTTGATCGCCGAACGCGAGCAGGCCCAGCAAGTCGCATAATCCAGAACACTGCAAAACCAAATGTGGAAACTGGCTTGTGTGGGAGCTGGCTTCTGTGGGAGCTGGCTTGCCTGCGATGCAGGCACCTCGGTCTGTCAGTCATACCGAGGTGATGCTATCGCAGGCAAGCCAGTTCCCACAGGTTTAGATCTTCACTACTGAATTCAAGATCAGTTTTTGTAGTCGATATCGGTACGTTCCAACTGCCGGATCAACGCATTCCAATGCCGCGCCACACCCGGCCCCTCACCGCTGGCAAACACCTTGGCCTGCTGCTCGACCTTTTCCACCACCTCCTGGGGCGGAAAGATCAACTCCCCATTCCCCGCCGCCTGCGCCGCCACCTGGATATTGCACGCACGCTCCAGCTGCTGCAGTTGCTGAAACGCATGCTCGACGCTCACACCCGCCGTCAGCAGCCCGTGGTTGCGCAGGATCATCACGCTCTTGTCACCCAGGTCCGCCACCAACCGCTCGCGCTCGTCCAGGTCCAGGGCCACGCCCTCATAACCGTGGTACGCCACGCGCCCGGAGAAACCGATGGAATGCTGGGAGATCGGCAGCAAGCCGTCCTTCTGCGCCGACACCGCAATGCCGTCACGGGTGTGGGTGTGCAACACCGCTTGCAGGTCATGGCGGGCGCCGTGGATGGCGCTGTGGATCACGTAGCCGGCGTAGTTGATGCCCAGACCGGTAGGGTCGTCGACGATGGTGCCGTCGAGGTCGACCTTGACCAGGTTGGAGGCGTTGATTTCATCGAACAACAAGCCAAAGGCGTTGATCAGGAAATGCTCGTCCGGGCCCGGCACGCGGGCGGAGAAGTGGGTGTAGATGTGGTCGGTCCACTTGTACAAGGCCGCCAGGCGATACGCGGCGGCCAGCTTGACGCGCACTTCCCATTCTTCCGGGGTGACGCGCTGGCGGACATTGGTGGAAACGCTGGAAATCGAGGTGACGCTGCTCATGGCAAAACTTCCTGGATGGCCTTAAGGACTTCCAGGCAAGCCTAGGGGATGGATAAAAATAATAAAAAGCACATTTTAATCTAAGCTAATTATTATTTTTTTTCATAACCAATCAAGCAACAACACAGAGCAAATGTGGGAGCTGGCTTGCCTGCGATGGCGGTGGGTCAGCCAACATCTCTGTCACTGATACACCGCTATCGCAGGCAAGCCAGCTCCCACATAAGCATCCTTCACTGGGGTTAAGCGGCGTCGCGAATCTTGTGCAACGAAGCCGCAACCAACTTGCCAAACGCATCCACCGGCCCCTGCAAGTTGCCCAAGAAGTGCGGATAGATCAGCCACAAATCCATCACCGGCTTGAAGTCCTTGAGCGGCATCACCGCCAGTTGCTCGCGATGAGCGCTACGTTCCAGCAACGGACGCGGCACCAGGCCCAGCCCCAGGCCATCGGCGACCAGGCCCAATTGCAGCTCGGTGCCAAACGTCTCCAGGTTCACCCGCAAGGCCAGGCCCTGATCAGACAAGGTGCGCTGCAACCCCGCACGGAAGCCGCAGCCATCCGGGTTGAGAATCCAGCCGTCCTGGTACACGTCCGCCAGCTTGCACGGCTTCTTCGGCAACTGCGCCTTGGCACACACCACCACCAATTCCATCTTGCCGATGGACTCGCCGACAATATTGTCGGGGAAGATCTTGCCCGCCGGAAACAACGCCGCCGCCGCGTCCAATTCGCCGCGCTCGATCTTGCCCACCAGTTGGCTGCCCCAGCCGGTGGCGACCTGGGCGCGCAGGTCGGCGTATTCGGTACGCAGGTGCTTGAGGGCATCCAGCAGCACCACGTCGCCGATGGTTTGCGGCACGCCCAGGCGCAACAGGCCGGTGGGCGGTGCGTCGGTGGCCACCAGCTCACGCAGGGCATCCATCTCGCGCAGGATCAGCCGGCATTGCTCGTAAACCCGGGTGCCGATCAATGTCGGTTTGAGCGGCTTGGTGTTGCGGTCGAACAGCTCCACCCCCAGCGCCTGCTCAAAGTTCTGCACGCGACGGGTGATGGCGGGCTGGGTCAGTTGCAAGGATTCGGCGGCATGGCTGATGGACTGGCAACGAATCACTTCGACAAAGGCGTCTATATCGTCAATTTTCATTTGGGCCGCACATAGAGAACAGTCAATAAGATGTGTGCGAAGCATAGTTGCAGGATTGCTATCTGAATAGTCCACGCTGTGATCGATAACGTCTAAGCCTAGTCGGAGCAGTTCTAAATTACCTTCAGCTATAAGCTAATCATTAAAAAATAGCATATTAACTATAAACATTATGCTTAGATAAGCTCTATCAACAGCGACTGATGGAATTGCCATGACCCAGGCCAAGCACCCCGAAAGACTCCGAGCCTTTATTGGCGCCCTGGCGGAACTGATCGACGGCAATCCACGCGAAGGCGACCTGTTGCACCGTGGCGGCAAGCTGTTGGCGCAACTGGTCAGCCATGATGACTGGCTCCCCGACGAATTCGCCCAACCCAACCCCGAGCGTTACCAGCAGTTCCTGCTGCATGCCGATTCGCGCCAGCGCTTCAGCATCGTCAGCTTTGTGTGGGGGCCGGGGCAAAGCACGCCGATTCATGACCATCGGGTGTGGGGGCTGATCGGCATGTTGCGCGGCGCAGAGCTTTCCCAAGGCTTTGCGCGCGCGCCCGACGGCAGCCTGGTGGCCGAAGGCAAGCCGATTGCATTGGTGCCGGGCCAGGTTGAAGCGGTGTCGCCCAAGGTCGGGGACATCCATCACGTGAGCAATGCCCACAGCGACCAGGTGTCCATCAGCATCCATGTGTACGGCGCCAATATCGGTGCAGTGCGCCGCGCGGTGTACCAGCCCGATGGCAGCGAGAAACTGTTTATCTCCGGTTATTCCAACGCCTTCCTCCCGAATATCTGGGATTTGTCCAAAGAAAAGAGCCCTGCCCTATGAGCACCGTATCGACCCGAAGCTTCGCCCAGATCCGCCAGGCCCTGTTGGACCGTCATGAAGTCGCCCTGATCGACGTGCGCGAAGAAGCGCCGTTCGCTGAATCCCACCCGCTGTTTGCCGCGAACATCCCGCTGTCCAAGCTGGAGCTGGAGGTGTATTCGCGCATTCCACGCCGTGATACCCAGGTCACCGTGTACGACAACGACGAAGGCCTCGCCGCCCGCGCTGCCGAGCGCCTGGTCGCGTTGGGCTACACCCGGGTCAGCCTGCTGGAAGGTGGCTTGGACGGTTGGCGCCAGGCCGGTGGCGAGCTGTTTATCGACGTCAACGTGCCGAGCAAGGCCTTTGGCGAACTGGTGGAAAGCGAGCGCCACACGCCGTCCCTCGCCGCCGAGGAAGTGCAGGCCCTGCTCGACAGCCAGGCCGATGTGGTGGTGCTCGACGCCCGCCGCTTCGACGAATACCAGACCATGAGCATCCCCACCAGTATCAGCGTGCCCGGTGCCGAATTGGTCCTGCGCGCCCGTGAACTGGCGCCGGACCCAGCCACCCGCATCATCGTCAATTGCGCCGGACGCACCCGCAGCATCATCGGCACGCAGTCGCTGATCAACGCCGGCGTGGCCAACCCCGTGTCGGCATTGCGCAACGGTACCATCGGCTGGACGTTGGCCGGGCAGAAACTCGCCCACGGCCAATCGCGCCGCTTTGCACCGACCGCGGAAGCGCATCGCCAAGTCGCCGCCGTCGATGCGCGCCGCGTTGCCGACAAGGCCCGCGTCGGCCGCGCCAGCCTCGCCGACCTTGCGCGGTGGCAGCAGGAAGCACAACGCACCACCTACCTGTTCGACGTGCGCACCCCGGAAGAATTCGCAGCCGGCCACCTGCCCGGCGCACGCTCCACACCGGGCGGCCAACTGGTGCAGGAAACCGACCACGTCGCCAGCGTGCGCGGTGCACGCATTGTGCTGGCGGATGACGATGGTGTGCGCGCCAATATGTCTGCGTCCTGGCTCGCCCAACTGGGTTGGGAAGTGCATGTGCTGGACGGCCTGCAAGCGGCGCACTTCAGTGAGCAAGGTGCGTGGGTCGCCCCCGTACCGGCGCCGCCACAAGCCGAGTCGATCAGCCCGCACACCCTCGCCGAGTGGCTGGCCCATGGCGACACCGTGGTGCTCGATTTCACCGCCAGCGCCAACTACGTCAAGCGCCATATCCCCGGCGCCTGGTGGGCCTTGCGCGCGCAACTGCCCGCCGCCCTGGCCAAGGCCCCGACCGCCGAGCGCTACGTGTTGACCTGCGGCAGCAGCCAGTTGGCGCGCCTCGCGGTGGCCGAAGTCGAAGCCATCACCGGCAAACAGGTGTTCCTGCTGCAAGACGGCACCACTGGCTGGATCAACGCCCAACTGCCGCTGGAAGAAGGTGAAACCCACCTCGCCTCGCCGCGCATCGACCGCTACCGCCGCCCGTACGAAGGCACCGACAACCCCAAGGAAGCCATGCAGGCGTACCTGGACTGGGAATTCGGCCTGGTGGCGCAACTGGCCCGCGACGGCACCCACGGTTTCTACGTGATCTGACCCACCCCGATCCACCTGCACCCACACCGGGTGCAGGCCCTACATCCGACCCCTCTCCAGGCGGAGGCTGAACCCCTGTGGCGAGGGCGCTTGCTCCCGTTGGGTCGTGAAGCGACCCCAGGCAACCAAGGCATCAAGGACTGGGCCGGGGCCTATGAATACGGGCAACTCTCGCCGTTCGGCGTTGGCGGCGCCTATTACTACACGCGCCTGGCGTACAACTTCTGAGACCCCTACATGACTGAATCGAGCTGCGATGTGTTGATCATCGGCGGCGGCCTGGCGGGCACCTGGGCCGCCATCGCGGCGGCCCGCGAAGGGGTCAGGGTGATCCTGGTGGACAAGGGTTACTGCGGCACCAGCGGCGTCACCGCCACCGCCGGCCCCGGCCACTGGTGGGTGCCGCCCGGCGCCCGCGAAGCCGCCATCGACAAGCGCCTGGGCACCGCCTACGGCCTGGCCGATGCACGCTGGATGGCCCGCGCCATCGACACCACCTGGACCAGCCTGCCGGGCCTTGGCGACTACTACGCCTTCCCGAAAAACGACAAGGGCGAAACCCAATACCGTGGCCTGCGCGGCCCGGAATACCTGCGCGGCCTGCGCCGCCGCGTGCTCGACAGCGGCGTGACGATCCTCGACCACCACCCCGCCCTGGAACTGCTGCGCGACGACCACGGCCGCGTGGCCGGTGCCCGTGGCTGGCGGCGCCAGGCCAGTGGCGACTGGCTGATCCGCGCCAATGCAGTGGTGCTGGCCACCGGCGGTTGCGCATTCCTCTCGCGCCTGCTGGGCAGCCATACCAACACCGGCGACGGCTACCTGATGGCCGCCGAAGCCGGTGCCGAACTGTCGGGCATGGAGTTCTCCAACTACTACTGCATCGCCGCAGCGGGCAGCAGCATGACCCGTTCGATGGTGTACAGCTTTGGCGACTACTTCGACGCGGCGGATCGGCCCTTGGCGATCAGTGGCGGCCCGGGGTTTACCGAGGACTTGGCCAGGGCACTGCTCAACGGCCCGGTGTATTGCCGCTTGAACCGGGTGCCTGCGGATATTCGGGCGCAGCTGCCAAGCATCCAGCCCAACCTGATGCTGCCGTTTGATCGGCGCGGGGTGGATCCGTATCGCGAGCGGTTTGCCGTGACCTTGCATCCCGAGGGCACCATTCGCGGCGTGGGTGGTTTGCGCCTGCTCGATGATGACTGCCAGACCACGGTGCCCGGCGTATTCGCCGCTGGCGATGCGGCCAGCCGTGAACCGATTGCCGGCGCCACCTCCGGCGGCGGCGCGCAGAACTCGGCATGGGCATTGTCCACCGGGCAATGGGCTGGTCGTGGGGCGGCACGCTTGGCGCGACAGAAGCTTACGTATCACGGCGCACTGCGCGGGTTCGATGGCGCTGCGGGGGGCAGTGCGCAGCTGATCCAACGGATCCAGGCTGAAGTCCATCCACTGGACAAAAACCTGTTCCGCAGCGGCGAACAACTCGCACGTTCGCTGCGCGAACTCGACAACATCTGGGATCAGGTGCGCAGCGCACAGCCTGGCACCAACCCCCTGCGCGCCCGCGAAACCGCCGCCATGGCCGCCACCGCACGCTGGTGCTACACCGCCGCTGCGTTGCGCAAGGAGAGCCGCGGCATGCACCAACGCAGCGACACGCCGCAGCAGAGCGCGAGGTATGACGCGCACTTGCGTGTGTCCGGTGTGGACCAGATACAAACGCGCTTCGACCCCATTTCCCCAGGCTGATGACGCCCCTTGTGGCGAGGGAGCTTGCTCCCGTTCGACAGCGCAGCTGGAGCCGGCTTTTTGGGAGCGCTGCGCACTCCAGCGGGAGCAAGCTCCCCCGCCACAAGTGATTCACACACAAGAGATACCCAACATGATTGAACTGATCTACTCCGACCTGTGCAACGGCTGCGGCCAATGCATCACCGTGTGCCCCACCAATGTGCTGGCAGCCGACGTGCTGGGCAAACCCGTGATCGCCGAGCAACAGGCCTGCCAGACCTGCTTCATGTGCGAACTGTATTGCAGCAGCGACGCGCTGTATGTGGACCCCGACGCCGAACACCTGCGCCATCCCGACCCGGTGGCTGTGCGTGAGGACGGGTTGCTCGGGCAATACCGCCGTGACTCGGGGTGGGATGAATGGGCGGATGATCCCAGGCATCAGAATGAGCATTGGCGGATGGATGGGATATTTGCGTTGGCGCGGGGTGTGGGCGGCACCCTGAAAGTATGACGCCGGCCTCAAACACGTTGATCGATATAGGGCGATTGAAAAATTTCAAAATTCAACCGGCTTTTCTCTCGAGGAAAAGCAAGGATCCGCATTAATGTCTGATATCAGGTACATGTAAAAGTCATAACCAAAATGAAACTCGCAGACAGGCGAGTTGAGCTTGCACCAGATTTCCTCTCTCAGGACAGCTTTGACAACGGAGGGGAGCCGATCCCGATCAATCTCTTGTCCTTCAAAATAGGATTCACATTCAGAATTCAACTCAAGGCCGCAAATCATGAGAGAGGAAAACACCCAAGCATTCACAGATGGAAATCAGAGTCTGTACGTAGTCATCCTCGACAGCCAGATAGTCCTCCTCCGAGACGGTTTTTCCGACATCATGAAAGCTTGTCCACTCGTCAATCGAGCATTCGTTATTGAAGTGCCCATATTTCGTTATCCGATATGAATATTTCACAACTAGCTCACCAGTGTTTTCAAAGACGTTTATCCAACTCATGGAAGCCGATGCTGTATGGACTTTCAGAGTCCACGCCTAAATCAATGCCTGCAGTTGTTGCCTACGGACCTCATAAAGATTCCGTCACCGTTTCACCTTCAGGTGTTTGCACGGCTGTTCGATATACCACTGTCCAATCACCCTCCTTTGACTTTTCGAAAATATGCTTTGAGCCAAATACATAGAGGGTATCGCCCAATGGAATTCTTTCTCCTAAGTGCTGCGCCGAAGGTGATATTGAAAATTGGTGTAGAAAAACCATTGGGTGCCCCTGGTAATACAGCCAAGCGGGTTCTCCAACCCATACAGGTTTCGTGTTCAAACAAAGAAATTCACTTTTAAGACGCTCAGAAAGCCATCTTTTTTTATTTTTCGGAGCTCCTTGCGCTACATAGTCGCCATACAGCAATCGAGCAAAATCCTCTGCACCGTCAGCTTCCATGGAGGCGGACTGCGTTTGTGCGACCCCCATGGCAGCGCCCCAAAAAACGTGAAAATCCGTTAACACACTCATGTTTTCTCCGATATGACCCGGGCTACCATTGACCCGTTGTTTTTATAACTCTCACCACATCCCAACCAGTATGACGATACTTGTCCATAGACTCATGTCCCCAAGGGGTGGTTCTGGTCAGATTCCAATCCTCATGAGCGATCTTCGATCCAGAGCGCTGAGGAATGTGCTGATGGTTGAGCTCCATCGATACATCTATCACCCTCTTCTCGCCGACACGCTTGAGTCTTCGGTTCCTGGCACTATCACGGTAGCGCACTTCTACCTTCATCCTAGGCGCTTTCCCCTCTGACATCCGCGACAGATTCTTCGTAGAGTACTTACCACTGAGAGCTGTGCGTGCGCCTTCTTTCCAATGATTCTTCCTCGCCGTGCCCCAGCATGTCCATCCCCACGGATCAGCCCAGCCAATCGGGTTCGGTGCGTACTGGAAGAGGTTCAGACCGCCCATTAACCCAACCGGATCCGGCGTCGTAAACCGCCCCACCTCTGGATCAAAAAACCTGAACGTATTGAAGTGCAGCCCCATCTCCCGATCCAGATACTGCCCCTGGAACCGCAGGTTCTGTTCTTCAATGTAGTCAGGCTCGCGCACCTCTTCCAGCGTGCTGCCCCACACCCGGTATGTCGCGCGCCAGACGTTGTGCCCATCGGTTTCAGTCAACTGCTCCGGCAAGCCGTTGAGGTCGTTGTGGTAGTAGCGGATTTTCTGCTGCGGGCCGATGCCATCGACGCGCGCCAACGGCTCGTAGCTTTCGTCTACGTAGACGTAAAGGCTGGTCTGGCTGTGCTTATGCTCTTGCAACAGGCGCAGGCCATCCCAGGTGAAGCGGGTTTCACCCAGTAGGCGACCGCTGCTGTCCTGCTCGGTTTTGGCGATGCGCCGTCCCAGCGGGTCGTAGGTCATGCGTACCACGTTGCCGCTGGCGTTGTGCACTTCGATCAGGCGATGTTCGGCTTCGTAGGTGAAGCGTTGCAGGCCACGCAGAGCACTGCGCTTTTCGATCATTCGACCGAAGCCGTCGTAGCGGTAGCGCTTGTCCTGGTAGGTCAGCAGTTGGTTGTGCCGTACAAAACCGCCCTGCCCGTAAGGGCGATCCAGCAGATTGGCGGCGGCGTCGTAGGCGAAGGTTTCCTGCTGGCCTTGGGCGTTGTCCTGGGTGGCAATGATCCGGCCGATTGCGTCGTAATGCAGCAGTTGGCGTTGGCTCCCCTCCAAGCGACCGATCAGGTTGTCCGCGGGGTCGTATTCGAACGTTTTTTGTTGCGCGGGCGGCAACTGTCGGGGCTGGCCTGTAGGGCTGCGTTTGCGCGAGCGCAACCGGCCGCAACGGTCGTATTCACTGCGGGTGGTGATCTGGCCTTGGGTGCGCAGGACTTCGCGGTGCGTGCGGTCGCGCTCGAAGTCGCTGACGACGTGCCCGTCGAGGTTGATCTGGTGCAGGTGGTCGCTGCCGTAGTAAAGGCGGTTGAGCCAGCGGCCGTCAGGCAGTTGCGTCTGGCTAAGGTTGCCGAGTTCGTCGTAGTGGTGGTTCAGGACGCCGGCAGCATTCTGCTCGCTGAGCAGTTGGCCCAGCGGGTCGTAGGCGAACGCCAAGGTCTGGGTGGTCTGGTCATTGCCATTGAAGGTGACGCCAGTGAGTTGGTCGGTTAGATCGTAGGCGTATTCGGTTCGACCATCGTCAGTTTCCTTGGCCAACAGGCGGCCGACGGCGTCGCGGTCCAGGCGATGCACGATGGAAGAGGCCTCATCCAAAGGGAGGTATTCGACTGCGATCAGGTTACCCAGCGCGTCATAGGCGTAACGTCGAGCACTGCCATCCAGGTCTTGCTGTTGTGTAAGGCGGTCGCCCTGGTCCCAGGCAAAGCGATAGTGCTCGCTGTTTTCGTTGGTCAGGGTCTGCAGTCGGCCGTAGGCATCGTGCCGATATTCGATCTGGCGGCCATGGGCATCAATGCGCCGCACTAGCTGCCCGCGCCGGTCGAATTGGTAGCGGGTGACATGGCCCGCCGCATCGGTGTAGGCGCTCAACTGGCCGCTGGTGTTGCGCAGGTAATGTTCGATGTAACCGTAGGGCCGTTCGATTTGCAGCAATCGGCCGTGACTGTCGTGTTGATAACGCTGCCGTTCACCGACTGCATCGATAAGGGTTTGTAAATGACCTCGTCGGTCGTACTCGAATCTTGTGGCATAGCCCGAACAATCGACCTGCTCGATCAACTGCCCGGTTTCATTCCAACGCTGGGTTTTGCGCTTGCCCGTGGCGTCGGTGATTTCGACGACCTGACCAAAACCATCATGGCGATAGCGCGTGACGTGTCCCAGCGGGTCGGTTTCACTGACGCAGTTGCCGCGCTGATCGTATCGGTAGTGCCAACTGTGGCCGGCTGCATCGGTTTCCACCAACGGCAGGGACCAGTGTTCCAGCCACACAGTCGATTCAATCCGGCCCAGCGGATCTTGCGTCCTGCACAGGTTGCCGGATTCGTCGTAGCTGAACCGCCACTGGCCGCCTAAGGGATCGATAGCCCGCAGCAACTGGCGCTCATCATTCCAGCCGAACTGCCAGGTGTGCCCTAGGTTGTCGGTGTATTCGGTGATCTGGTACTGCGCATTCCAATGGCGTGCACTGACCCGTAGCAAGCCATCGGTAATCCGCGTAATCCCGGCCAGCAGGTCGTAGTCAAACTGATAATCGTCGCCCTCATCGGTCCAGTGCCGTACCACGCGCCACTCACGGTCGTCCACACAGCCCCATTGGTAGAAGCAGCGCAGGCCGGTGGGCAGTTGGTGCTCGACCATGCGCTGGGCGTTGTCATAGGCGAAGCGGCGCTGAACATGCCCATCGGCATCGCGCACTGCTGCGAGATCGCCGCGCGTGTCGTAGGTATAGCTGGAGAGCGTTTCGCGACGGTGATCAGGGTACAAGCGCTCAATCAGCTCGACCCGCCCGGGCCATTGCTGGCTGTAGCCCAACTCGATTCGCACAACGCCAAAGGTATCGCGCAACTGGCTCAGACGGCCCTGTACGTCGTAGTCAAGGAAGACGCGGTTGTCATTGCGATCACCCAACTGGCTCAAGCGCAAATGCGCAGGGTTGCCCGGTGCGGGTTCAAACAGCCGATACAACCCATCGACACTTTCAATCAGCAGTTGGCCGCCAGCATGGCGCCGCACGCTCAACCCTTCGCCGGCGCTGAACACCGCACCGCCCAGCGGAATCATGCCCATGTCGATCCGGCGAGCCTGCTCATCGGTGTAGACCAGACGCTCGCCACCGTCGGAATGCGGGCCTATCTCGACGAACACCTCATAGTCCACACTCCAACTGGCTCCGAACAGACCGTTACGGCGCTCATCCCGGCTGCTGTAGTAGCGCTGCCACTCGATCGGCAGCCGGCCAGGCACAGCGAAATCCAGATCGTCGTCACCGTCGAGGATCTTCGCGCCCGTGGCGCAGTGCACCGGATTGGGCGAACCCACCACCGCCGAAGCGAGGGCGTTGGTCACCCGGCTGGATCCCCACGACACCATCCCACCCACCGCCATGCAGGGCAGCTTGCTGAAGAACTTCGCCCCACCGCCCCGCAATGCCAGCAACGCCGTTACCGCCAGCCCCACACCCGGCGTCTTGCCGCTGCGAATCTCACGCACCACCACCGACGCGCCGCCGATGACCACGTTGGGCGAAATCTGCACCTTGCCCACCGTGGCTTCACAGGTGCTTCTATCCCCACTACGAACGGCGGGCTGGCCGTTGATGAAGACCTTGCTGGAACCTTCGGCGAGGTACTGCTCGGGCATGGCCGGGTGTTTATTGCAGTCGACTGTATCGGCAGGACAAGGCACAGCGCCCGCCACCGGTGCAGCGACCGTAGGGCACCAGAGCTGAGAGAAAAAACCTTCGGCGATATCCAGATAAGTCGGTTCACTGCCCGCTTCTGCCACGGCGGCGGCGACTTTTCCGGCCGCCCGCGCAGCCGGTTTGCCGTTGATAAAAACATCCGGCGAACCGCTGCTGATGAATGCATCGATCACGGGTGGGAACAGTGCGTTGGCGAAAGACTCACATAATCGTGAAAGGCCTGTGTCGGCACCGGTTGCGCCCATGCCAAGCCCCACCACCACACCCACCACAGCGCCCAGTACAACGCAGCCAAGGCCGCCTGTCGCCACGGTGATGCCGGTTGCAGCCACAACGGCCGCCGTGGCCAGTGCGGTCACAGCCACCGTCGCCGCTATCTCCAGCACGCCGCCCAACACGTCCGCCAGCATCGCGCTGTGCAATAGCGCATCGCCCTCGCGGGCGGCCCACAGCGTATCCGTCATGCGCAACAATCCCTGTCTGAAAAGCCCGGGATCAAATCACGCAGACACGCTGATGCTCAGGTGACACTTTCCGAGTCGCACGTAGGAAAGCTCTTGAATCCGCCCGCAACCAAATGCAATTAAAGAATAATCAACAGATTCATAATCAATATTTTTAATAATTAACATATAACCAAAAAGAACTTCACAGAGCGTTCTTATGGGAATAACGTCGACCCACTCACCGACCCCTTCTCCAGGCGGAGGTAGCCGAACCCTATCTTGATCTGCCTGGAGCCTGCATCCCATGGTCTTTACCACCCCCTTCAAACGCCTGCTCCTGGGCACTGCCCTCGCCCTCGGCCTGACCGGCACCGCCCACGCCGCCGACCTGCAACCGCTGCGGGTGGCCAATCAGAAATCGACGATCAAGGCGCTGCTGGAAGTCTCCGGCGAAACCAAAAATGTGCCCTACGAAATCCAGTGGTCGGAATTCCCCTCGGCCTCGCCCTTGGGCGAAGCCCTGAATGCCGGCGCCGTGGATATCGGCGCCCTCGGCGATGCGCCTTACGTCTTCGCCCTCGGTGCAGGGGCCTCGCTCAAGGTGGTCAGCATCATCCACGCCGAAGGGCGCAACACCACGGCACTGCTGGTGAACAAAGACTCGCCGATCAAGACCGTGGCGGACCTGAAAGGCAAGAAGATCGTCACCGGACGCGGCTCCATCGGCCACTACCTGGCGATCAAGGCCTTGGCCACTGCCGGCCTGACCACCAAGGATGTGCAGTTCATTTTCCTGCTGCCCAGCGAATCGCGCCTGGTGCTGGATAACGGCACCGCCGACGCCTGGGCCACTTGGGACCCCTACACCACCGTGGTCACCTCGCAAAGCAAGGCCCGCGTGCTGATCAGCGGCAACCAGCTGTTGAGCAACCACCTGTACCTCGCCGCCACCAGCCAGGCCATCGCCGACAAGCGCCCGCAGCTGGATGACTTTGTCGCGCGCGTGGACCGTGCCTACGCCTGGGCCAACGCGCACCCCAACGAATACGCCGCAGCGCAAGCCAAGATCACCGGCCTGCCGCTGGAAGTGCATGTGGAAGTGGCCAAGGACACGCGCCTGACGCCGGTCGCCATCGACGACAGCGTCATCAGCGGCCTGCAAGCCACCGCCGACATCTACCAACAAGAAGGCCTGCTGACCAAGCACATCGACGTGTCGCAGGGCTTCGACAAGAGCTTTAACGCCAAGCGTGCCCCCCTCAATCAAGCCTCGCGCTAAAGGAGTAGAACATGAGCAAGCCACGTCAATTGAAACTCGGAGCCATGGTCCATGGGGTCGGTCACGGCTGGGGCGAATGGCGCCATCCGAACGCCCAACCGAACGCCAGCACGAACTTTGGCTTCTACAAGCAGCAGACTGCACTGGCCGAAGCCGCCAAGTTCGACTTCGTGTTCATCGCCGACAGCCTGCATATCCACGCCAAATCCAGCCCGCATTACCTCAACCGTTTCGAGCCGCTGACCATCCTCTCGGCACTCGCCGCGATCACCACCCATATCGGCTTGGTCGCCACCGTGACCGTCAGCTACACCGAGCCCTACCAGGTGGCGCGCCAGTTCGCGTCCCTGGACCATATCAGCGGCGGCCGCGCCGGCTGGAACGTGGTCACCTCGTGGCTGAGTGGCACCGCCGACAATTTCGGCAAGGCCGAACACCCGCCGCACGCGGTACGCTACCGCATCGCCAAGGAACACGTGCACGCGGTCCAGGGCCTGTGGGATTCCTGGGAGGACGACGCCTTTGCCTACGACAAACAGAGCGGCGAGTTTTTCACCCCGAGCAAGCTGCACGCGCTGAACCACAAGGGCGAATTTTTCTCGGTCAAAGGTCCGTTGAACATCGCCCGTTCGCGCCAGGGCCAGCCGGTGATTTTCCAGGCCGGCACCTCTGAAGATGGGCGCAACTTTGCCGCCGAAAACTCAGATGCAATCTTTGTGCATGTGGAGAGCATCGAGGAAGGCCTGGCGTATGCCCAGGACCTGAAACGCCGCGCCAAGGGCTTTGGCCGTGACCCCGACAGCCTGTCGATCCTGCCGGGCATCCGCCCGATTGTCGGCCGCGATGCCGCCGAAGTGGAAAGCCGCTATCAGCAAGCCGTGGACCTGGTCACCGTCGAAGACGCCATCGTCGCCCTCGGCCGCCCGTTCAATGACCACGACTTCAGCAAATACCCGCTGGACGCCCCGTTCCCGGAACTCGGCGACCTCGGTTCCAACAGCCAGAAAGGCGGCTCCGACCGCATCAAGCAACTGGCCAAGGACGAAGGCCTGACCCTGCGCGAAGTGGCCTTGCGTTTCTCACGACCCAAACGTGACTTTGTCGGCACTCCGGAGCAAGTCGCCGACGCGATCCAGACCTGGTTCGAAACCGGCGCCAGCGACGGTTTTATCGTCAACTCGGTACTGCCGGACGGCCTGCAATACTTCACCGAACTGGTGGTGCCGGTGCTGCAACAGCGCGGCCTGTTCCGCAGTGAATACAGCGGCCACACCCTGCGCGACAACCTTGGCCTCGATGTGCCGGCCAACCGTTACAGCGTCGCCGCCGAGGTAGAAGAACAGCAGGAGGCGCTGGCATGAGCGAATCCCTCAACCGCCAACTGGCGGACCTGCACGCCGAGCGTGTAGCGACCTGGGCGCCGGAGTCCTTGCAGGTCAATATCGACCAGCGCCAGCGCCTGCTGGATGAGGCCCGGCCGGACGACTACGTGCAGGTCGGCGACGAGCTGGACCCGTTTACCCTGCTCAACGTCGAAGGCGGCGAACTCAACCGCGAGCTGCTGCTGGCCGACGGCCCGGCGGTGCTGGTGTTCTTCCGCTTTGCCGGGTGCCCGGCGTGCAACATCGCCCTGCCCTATTACGAGCGCCAGCTCTACCCGCGACTGCGTGAACTTGGCGTACCGCTGGTGGCCGTGAGCCCGCAAGTGCCGGAGCGCCTGGTGGAGATCAAGACCCGCCACAACCTGCAATTGCTGGTGGCCAGTGACCAGGCCAACAACCTGGGCCGGCGCCTGGGGATTCTCTACAGCTTTGACGAGGCGTCGCGTAATGCCGCGTTGGCCAAGGGCAACAGCATTGGCGAAACCACCGGCACCGGCACGTGGGAGTTGCCGCAACCGACGGTGGTGGTGATTGCCCAGGACGGCACCGTGGCGTTTGTGCAGGTGAGCCCGGATTGGTTGGTGCGCACGGAGGCTGAGCCGGTGTTGCAGGCCGTCGAGCGTTTATTGGGCGAGCAGCCCGTACGCCTCGCCATCTGACCCACCCCGATCCCTGTGGGAGCTGGCTTGCCTGCGATGGCGGTGGGTCAGCCAGCATTTGCATCGACTGACACGACGCCTTCGCGGGCAAGCCCGCTCCCACACAAGCCAGCTCCCACATTTTTTGACCGAGTACATTCCTATGACCCAACCGTCTCTACGCTCCGTCGAAGTCGCCAATTTCGAAGCCTTGCTCGAACGCCTTAGCCTTGAACTGGCCAGCACCGCCCACCTCTATGACGAGAGCGGCGCCTTCCCCCATGCCAATTTCAAACTGCTCCACGAACACGGCCTCGTCGCCCTCACCGTACCCAAATCCCTCGGCGGTGGCGGCGCCAGCCTGCCCCAGGCACGCAAGGCGGTCAGTGCGATTGCCAAGGGCGAACCCTCCACCGCGCTGATCCTGGTGATGCAGTACCTGCAACACACGCGCCTGCAAGACAGCAAAACCTGGCCCGCGCACTTGCGTGCCCAAGTGGCCGAAGACGCCGTGCGCAACGGCGCCCTGATCAACGCCCTGCGCGTCGAACCCGACCTCGGCACCCCGGCCCGTGGCGGCCTGCCGGCGACGACCGCCGTGCGCACCGCCGAAGGCTGGCGCATCAGCGGGCGCAAGATCTACTCCACCGGCAGCCACGGCCTGACGTGGTTCAGCGTATGGGGCCGCAGCGACGACGCCGACCCGCTGGTGGGTGCCTGGCTGGTGCCCAAGGACAGCCCCGGCGTGAGCATCATCGACACCTGGGACCACCTCGGCATGCGCGCCACCTGCAGCCACGAAGTGGTGCTCGACAACGTGCTGGTGCCCCTGGACCACGCCGTCAGCGTCAGCCCGTGGAGCGCGCCGTCGCCGGAGCTGGATGCCGAGGGTTTCCTGTGGATGTCGGTGTTGCTGTCCTCGGTGTATGACGCCGTGGCACACGCCGCGCGGGACTGGCTGGTGAACTGGCTGGAACAACGCGCGCCGTCCAACCTCGGCGCCGCGCTGGCGACCTTGCCACGCTTCCAGGAAACCGTCGGCCATATCGACACCCTGCTGTTTGCCAACCGCAGCCTGCTGGACGCCGCCGCCGACGGCCATACCCCGGCCGCCAATGCCGCGCAGTTGAAGTACCTGGTGACCAACAACGCAATCCGCGCCGTAGAACTCGCCATTGAGGCCTCTGGCAACCCTGGCCTGTCGCGCCTCAATCCATTGCAACGGCACTATCGCGACGTGCTGTGCAGCCGCGTACACACCCCGCAGAACGACGCCGTGTTGCAAGGCGTCGGCAAAGCCGTCTTCGCCCAACGCCAAAAGGAACGCACATGAGTCAGGTGATTATCGCCAGCCAGCTGGACGAAGATTTCAACGAGGTGATCCGTGAGCGCCTCACAGCCATTCACCCAGACGCCCAAGTGATTGGTGTACCGGTTGGCGTGCCGAGCGACCTGCCGCCCCAGGCCAATATCCTCCTGCTGCGCCCGATCAACGTACGCGGCTACACCGCCCCGGATACGCCACCACCGGGCTGGCCGTACGGCGCGCAGTGGGTGCACCTGGTGTCGTCGGGCATCGATTTCTACCCGCAGTGGCTGTTCAACGGCCCGCCGGTGACCACCTCACGCGGCAGTGCGGCCGACAACCTCGCCGAGTTCGCCCTCGCCGCAATCTTTGCCGCGTCCAAGCATTTGCCGGATATCTGGGTGAAGGACTCACAGTGGAATTTCACCCCGCTGCGCCCGCTCAAGGGCACCACGCTGGGCATCCTCGGCTTCGGCGCGATAGGCGAGAGCCTGGCGCAAAAGGCCTTGGCGCTGGGCATCAACGTGGTAGCGCTGCGCCAGAGCCAGGCGCCGTTCAGTGCGGGCGTCGAAGCCGCGAAGGATATCCACGACCTGTTCGCCCGCGCTGACCACCTGGTGGTGGCCGCGCCATTGACCGAGGCCACACGCAACCTGATCAACCGCGACGTGCTGGGCAGTGCCAAGCCGGGGCTGCATCTGATCAATATTGCGCGCGGTGGCTTGCTGGACCAGGAGGCGTTGCTGGAGGCTCTGGATAACGGGCAGGTTGGGCTGGCCTCGCTTGATGTGACGGAGCCGGAGCCGTTGCCGGATGGGCATCCGTTGTATACGCACCCGCGGGTGCGGTTGTCGCCGCATACGTCGGCGATTTCGACGAATAGTCGCCATGAGATTGCGGATGCGTTCTTGGCGAACCTGCAGCGCTATCTGGGCGGAATCGAACTGGCCAACCTCGCCAACACCTGACACAACATCATAAATGTGGGAGCTGGCTTGCCTGCGATAGCGGTGGTTCAGTCACAGAGATGCTGGCTGACCTACCGCTATCGCAGGCAAGCCAGCTCCCACATGAGATAGTTGCAGGGCTGGAAGTATGATTATCAGATAGCATTTTATGCACCAACAAAATGCATATTATTAATAATTAACATATAACAAAACGGACTTTTACGAACCCCTTTCATACCCATATTGTTACCCCCAGCACCGACCCCTGACCAGGTGGAGGCCTTGCCAACCACCACTCTCTCAGGGGTCTACCATGAGCCATATCGCTGCGCCCAATCGCCTCACCCTCGCCGTCTCGCTCGCCTTGTTCAGTGCCTACGCCCACGCCGATGACGCCGCCCTGCCGGTGGTGAATGTCACCGCCGAACACCGCAGCGAAGACCTGCAAAAAACCCCGCTAGCGATTTCCGCCTTCGATGAAAAGACCCTCGAAGACAAGCAGATCCGCAGCGTACGCGACCTCTCCGGCCAAGTGCCCAACCTGACCCTCAGCCGCCAGTCGATCTCCTACAGTGCGCAGACCTACGGCATCCGCGGCATCGGCGAAACCGACCCGATCCAGGAAGCCGCCGTGGCGGTGTATGCCGACGACCTGTACATCCCCAGGGCGATTTCCTCGATGCTGGATTTCAACGACGTCGAACGCGTCGAAGTGCTGCGCGGCCCCCAGGGCACGCTGTATGGGCGCAACAGCAGCGCCGGCGCGATTCGCGTCATCACCCGTGACCCGAACCAGGAAACCCGTGGCTTCGTCGAGCTCGGCGCGGGCAATTACAACGCGCAGAACGGGCGCGTCCTGATCAGCGGCCCGCTGGTGGACAACGCCCTGTTCGGCAGCTTCTCGGCGATCCGCCTGACCCGCGACGGCACCGTGTCCAACCCGACACGGGACAAGGACGTGAACAACGTCGATATCCAATCCTATCGCGGCAAGCTGCGCTACAAGCCGGAGGATTCACCGTGGGATGTGCAGCTGACCCTGGCCGGCACCTTTGATCGCGGCGATACCACCAGTTATTCGCCGTTCGATGCCAACGGCCATTTTGACAAGTTCAAGAGCTACAGCAGCCTCGACCCGAAAAACCGCCTCGATCAGGGCAGCTCGGTGCTGCGCGCCCTCTACGCGATCAACGATCACCTGAACGTCAAGTCGGTCACCGCCTGGTCGTCCTTCAACCAGCCGGTGGATTACGACAACTCCGGCCAGGCCGCGCTGATCCAGAACAACCTGATCCTCTACAAGCAGAACTACGCCACCCAGGAGTTCCAGCTCAACGGCGACTACGACGACTTCAGCTTCAGCACCGGCCTGTACCTGTACCGCGAACGCTTCGACGCCGACCGCGACAACCTCACCTACTCCATTGCGCGCAACCGGGTGATCGGCCAAGGCCAATACAGCACCACCAACACCGAAAGCTATGCGCTGTACGGCCAGGGCACCTACAAGATCACCCCACAACTGTCGCTGATCGCGGGCCTGCGCTTTACCCGCGAGCACAAGAACCTCGAGTTCACCAACTACGCGATCAACACCGACCGGCAGATCACCGGCACCAACTTTGCCGCCGAGTCGAGCAAGTCCTGGCAATCCACCAGCCCGAAAATCGGCTTCGAATACGCCTGGACCCCGCACCTGAACCAGTACGCCTACGTCGCCAAGGGTTTCAAGGCCGGCGGCTACGACAACCGCGCGCCGACCCGCGCCGCCGCCGAGCAGGCGTTTTCGCCGGAGGACGTGACCACCTGGGAAACCGGCTTCAAGGGCGACTTCTTCGACCAGCGCCTGCGCGCCAACGTCGCGCTGTTCTACAACGACTACAAGGACCTGCAAACCAACGCCTACGACCCGGCGCTGGGCGTCAGCCTGCGTACCAACGTCGGCCAGGCCCACACCTATGGCGTGGAGCTGGAAACCCTCACCGCCCTGAGCCGCGACTTGCAGCTCACCGCCAACCTCGGCTACTTGGAAAGCCAGTACGACGACTTCCAGAACGCCAGCGGCGCGGGGGTGGATGCCAACGGCAAGCAACTGGTGTTCTCGCCGCGCTGGAACGCCAGTGTCGGGCTCAACTACACCATCCCGGCCGGATTGCCCGGCACCTGGCTGGCGGGCACCGACGCGCAGTTCCAGACCAAGTCCTATGCCAACGCGTTGAACGACGATATCCAGGAAGTGCCGCAGCAAACCTTCTGGAACGCCAACACCCGCTACATCAGCGGCGACGGCCACTGGACCACCACCCTGGCGGTGAAAAACCTGCTGGATCGCGCCTATCCGCAATCGGTGGGCTACGTGCCGTCCAGCGGCGCTCGCTACTACTCGGTCAACGATCCGCGCACCCTGTTGCTGTCGGTGCGCTACGATCTTTGACCGGTTTACTTGATGCGGTAGTGGAAGGTATTGCGCACCGCCGGTACGGCGACGGCCTTGCCTTCGACGATGCGCGGCTGGTAGCGGAAGGTGTTGGCGGCGGCCAGTGACGGGCGCATGAACAGCGGGTGGCAACCGTCCAGCACCTTGGGGTTTTCCACGCGGCCCTGAGGGTTGACGGTGTACTCCACCGAGCAATCGCCTTCGATGTTCTTGTCCAGGGCGCGCTCGGGATAGTCCGGCGCTTCCTTGCTCAAGGGTTGGTACTGGCGGCTGTCGAAAGCCGGCGCCGCTGCTGGTGCCGCCGGACGCGCGCGTTCAGCGGCCAGGCGTTCCTGGTTCAACCGCTGCTGTTCCAACTCACGGTTGCGCTGTTCGCTGGCCAAGCGCTCCTGTTGCTGCTCGATTTTCTTGTCCTCGACCCGTTTGCGTGCCAAGGCGGCTTTCTCCAGTTTTTGCGCCTGGATCTGCGGATCGACCACGGGTTTGGGCGGCACCGGCACGACGACCGGCTCCGGTGGCGGTGGTGCTGCGACGGCCACCGGTTCCGGCACTGGCGCGGGGGCTGGCGGCAACATGACCAACTGCGTGTGCATCACCCGTGGCGCCTCCACCACGGGCTTTTCCGTCGACCAGCCCAGCATCAGCACGGCCAGCACACCGACGTGCAACGCCACCGCGAGGCTGGCGGCGAAGCTGTTGCGCCAGAATCCGGCGCTGTCCCTGGGCGCGATTGAAAGCGGTGGACTGTGCATGATCATCGCCGTCATTGCGGGGCCTCGGTCACCAGCCCCAGGTTGCTGACACCACCCTTCTGCAACACCGCCATGGCCGCGACCACGCGACCGTAGCCGGCGTTGTCGTCGGCGCGGATAAACACCTGGGTGTCGCTGCGCGCTGCCACCACCTGCATGACCTTGGCACCCATTTCCTCCAGGCTCACGGCGCTGTCGGTCTGGTGCTGGGTATCAAGTTCGCCGCCGAGGTTCCAGTAGTAACCGCCGTCGGCTTGCACCGACAGCGTGAGGATCTGCTGACGCGTATCGGTGGCCAACGCCTCGGCGGCGACCTTGGGCAGTTCGATCTTCACGCCCTGGGTCAGCATCGGCGCAGTGACCATAAAGATCACCAGCAGCACCAGCATCACGTCGATATAGGGCACCACGTTCATCTCGGCCTTGGGCCCGTGCTTGCGTTGCGGCCTGGTCAACATGGGAAGTTTCCTTGTTCAGGCGGCCACGGCCAGGTTGATCGACGTGCCGCGCAACGTGCGGTGCAGGCGCACTTGCAGTTCATTGCCGAAGGCGTAATAGCGGGTGAGCAAGGTCTGGCCACGCGCGGCAAAACGGTTGTAGGCGATCACTGCCGGAATCGCCGCAAACAAGCCAATGGCGGTGGCGATCAACGCCTCGGCAATCCCCGGGGCAACGGTGGACAGCGTGGCCTGCTGCACCTGGGACAAGCCGATGAAGGAATTCATGATGCCCCACACCGTGCCGAACAAACCGATATAGGGGCTGACCGAACCCACGGTGGCGAGGAATTGCAGGCCCTTTTCCAGTTCGATTTCCTGCTCGGTGATCGCCACTTGCAAGGCCCGCTCCACGCCTTCGAGCACGGCCGGATCATGGCTGTGCAGGTGCTGATATTCCTGCACCCCGGCGATAAAGATCGGCGCAATGCCGCCCTCGCCCGCCTGCACGGTGTCGCGGCACAGCGCCTGCAAGTCGGGGGCCGCACGGAAGCGCTGCATAAAACCATTCAACTGGCGCTCCAGGCGGCGCAGCACAGCGCCACGCTGGATGATCAAGTACCAGCTGAGCAAGGACGCCAGCAGCAGCGTGACCATCACCGCCTTGACCAACAGGCTGGCGTCGCTGATCAACCCCCAGATCGTCATATGTTCCATCGTCGCGTGCATGGTGAACTCCTATTCGAATAAAAAGTGATGACCGGGTGATGACGGGTCAGGGCAATTTCAGCGTGCGGGTCACTTCGGCCCAGGGCACGAACTTGAAGTTCTGGGTTTGCTCGGGCATGCGCTTGCGCCCGTCCTGCACCACCAGCATGCCCTGGCTCCACGGCCCGCCGAGGTTGATCGCGGTGACTTCGAGGCCATCGGTTTCCGAGGCGCCGTCAATGCCGGCCGCAGCGTTGAGGCCAACGCGGAAGGCGCCGTGGGTGGCGAACGGTGGCTCGGCATCCACCACCAGATAGCTGTCATTGCCCTGGCTGGAGATCACCAGGTAGTCGCGTTTGTCGCTCTGGTACAGGGCCAGGCCTTCAACGTCTGCATGCAGCTGCGGGCCGACCTTGATCACACTGGTGAGCTTGGCCGGTTGATCGGCACGGGCATCCACGGCCCACACGCCGACGTCTTCTTCACCGATAAACAAGCGCTGACGCTGGTCATCGGCGACGCAGCCTTCGGGTTGGCTGTCGACCTTGAACTGGCGCACCAGCTCGCCCTGCACACGACCATCCGGCGCACTCAGGCGGTATTGCAGGAAGGTGCCGTCCTTGTCGTTGGCGATGGCATAGATCTCACCGCTGGCGGGCTGGAACAGGCAAATGCCATAGATCGCCTTCAGCGGCGTCGGCACTTCACCGGCTTCGCGCAGCTCGCCGGTGTGACGGTCGATGCTGAACAGGCTCAAGCTGTTGTGATCGCGGTTACTGGCGACCGCGAGGTCAACGGTTTGCGTACCCAGCTTGAAGTTGGGACGCACGTCGACGTTGTTCAGGCGCCCGACTGCCAGCTCCTGCAACAGCTTGCCGTCGAGGTCGTGGGCCAGCAGGCCCTGTTTTTTGTTGGTGCCGAGTACACGGCTTTTGGCCGGTTGCTCGGGGTGAATCCAGATCGCCGGATCATCCGCTGCATCGCCCTGGCGCCCGACCGGATCGGTCTGGCGCACGGCAGCGACTTCCGGGATCACTGCGTCGACCGGCACCGGCTTGGCCTGCCAGCTGAGCGTGCCCTGGTAGAGCTTGCCCGTGTCGTCATCGCGCACCAGCACCTGCTGGCCGTTGATGCTGAGCTGCTCCGGCTCCTTGAGGCCCGGCAGGTTCAGGCTCGCTTGCTCGACCCAACGCTCAGCGGTTTGCTGGAACAGATGCAGTTGGGCGGTCTTCGGATCAAGCGCCACCACACCCCCCGGCACCAGCGCCATGGCCCCGGCTTCACGCTTGGGATTATCGAACACCGCCACAGGCGTGCGCTTCACATCGGCCTCCGGGTGCGCCGGGTAGGCCCACCAGCCGACGTTTTCTTCGTTGACCACCAAGCGATTGGCCGCGTCATCCACCTGGCAGAACTGCGCCGACGGCGGCAGCGGCAGACCGCGTACGCGCTGGGGTTCGCTCAACAGCGTGGCGCCAGTGCCCACCAGCCACTGTTCGCCTTTGCCTTCCTCACCCACCAGGAACACAAACAGGTTGGCCGCCGAATCGCGGTACAGGCACAGGCCGTTCACCGCGTAGTCGCGGGACGGCAGGTAGAGCGGTTTGCCGAAGGTTTTGGCGGCGATGTCGAGGCTGATCAGCAGCGCTTGCTGGCGATCGTTGTCGAGGCTGGCCACCAGTGTCTGCGTGCCGGATGCGCGGGTGTCGAGGCTGCTGAAGTTGCCGTTGAAACGCGCCAGCTCGGCGCCCTTGGCATCGAGCAGTTGCAGGCCGTCGCGGGTTCTGGCGGCGAGGCGGGTGTGGGTGTTCAAGATCGTCATGGCCTCGGCGTTGAGGCTTGGAGCCCAAGGCGTCAGGGCCAAATCAGCGGCAATGGCATGACCGCAGGTTGCCAATGCGATCAGCAGGTACAACTTGGAAATTCTCATGAACAAACAAATCCTTCAAATACAGTGAAGATCAACTGTGGGAGCTGGCTTGCCTGCGATGCGGCCTATCAGTTGGCAATGATGCAGCTGACCCACCGCTATCGCAGGCAAGCCAGCTCCCACATTCAGATCGGTGTTGGTGCTTAGAAGTGGGTGAAGGTCAGGCCGACCTTGTAGGTCGGGCCGTACTCTTCGTACTGGCCGTTGTAGCTACGATGGCCGGTGTAGACGAAGTACGACTCATCCGTCAGGTTCTGCGCCTCGAAGCTCACTTGCAGGTTCTTGGTCAGCGAATAGCGCGCGCTGAAGTCCACAAAGGTCTGCGCATCCACATGCAGGTCATGGGCCTTGTCATTGATCGACGCCAGCTCATACAGGTAGGCCGACTTGTAGTTGGCCGACAGGCGCAGGCTGAGCTTGTCGTCTTCCCAGCCGAGCATCAGGTTGCCGACCGTGTCCGACTGGTTCGGCAGGCTGATGTTGCGTTTGCGGTTGCCGCCGCTGGCGCTGTCAAAGCCTTCGATGTCGGCGCTGGAGCGGCTGAAGGTGGTGTTGGCACCCACCAGCAAACCGTTCCACGGTGCCGGCAGCCAATCGAACTTCTGCGAGTAGGCCAGTTCCAGGCCATACAGCTTGGCGCTGTCGCCGTTGGCGTAGGTGTGGGCCTCGGAGAAGTTGGTCCAGGCGCCGGTGCCGGCGAGGTCGGTGTTGTAGACGAAGTTCTTGATGTCCTTGTAGAACACGAACGCCGAAACGGTGCCGGCGCGGCCCATGAAGTGCTCGATGCCCAGGTCCAGGTTGCTCGATTCCAGCGGCTTGAGGTCCGGGTTGCCGAAGGTAGCTTCGTCATCGTCGATCACAAAACCCGGCGCCAGTTGGCCGAAGGTCGGGCGCACCACGGATTTGGTCCAGGCCGCGCGCACCTGGGTGTTCTTGTCGATCTGGTAGCGCGCATGCAGGCCCGGCAGCCAGTGGTGGTAGCGGCGCTTGGTGTCGGTGGCGGTGAACACGCCATCGGTGGCGCCGGTGCCCTTGGCTTCGAACTCGGTGCCTTCGTAACGCAGGCCGGCAATGAAGCGCCAGTCGTCGATGTCGATGGTGTTCATCAGGTAGCCGGCGTTGATGTCTTCGCGGATGGTGAAGTCGTTGACCCGCGATTCGGTCTCGTCATAGAAGTCCGCCGCGTTGAGGCCGCCGATCAACTGCTTGATGCTGCTGGGGCTGATGCCGGGGCCGTAGTTGCCCAGGCGATAATCCACCGTGCCCTTCTGGAACTGGGTGAGGTTAAGCTGTTCGTCGCTGAAACCCAGCTCGTCGAAATCCTTGTAGACCCAGGCTTCCAGGTCGTTGCTCTTGTGCCGGCGGCTGACCTTGCCGCCGAACTTGAACTGCGAGGCGTAGCCGCTCAGGTCATAGTCGCGGGCCAGGTCCAGGCGCAGGTTTTTCTCGGTGTCCTTGGTGTTCTGTTTTTCCCAGTCGACCTTGTCGAGGGTGAAGTTGCTCGCGTCGTAGAAAGCGCTGCCGATGATCGGGCGCGGTTTGTCCTTGTCGTAGAAACCGCTGTTGGCGAAGTCGCCGCCGTCAAAGGTCGCGCCGGCGATGTGCGCCGGGCTGTCTTCGCTGGACTGGCTGTAACCGGCCTGGCCACTCAAGGTCCACAGGCCGAGCATGCGTTCGCCGCCAAAGACGTAGGACTGGATTTCCTGGGTCTCTTCGCGATTTTTCAGCTTGCGCTTGCCTTCGGCATCCCCCAGTTCGCCCGGTGCCAGTGGGTCGGCGAATTCGATGCTGGTGGAGTTGCGGGTCTCGGTGTCCTTGTAGCGGCTGTAGAGGGTGCGCAGGTAATAGCTGCTGAGGTCGTCGGGCTTGTAGTCGAAGTTCAGGCCGCCACCGGCGCGTTCGCGGCTGATGTCGTAGTCGCGCTGTTCGAATTCGTTGAGCTTGGCGCCGTCGGTGAAGTCCCAGGCGCCGCCGGTTTCAACGTTGTCCGAGCCGAAGTCGCGCTTCTGCCAGCTGAGTGCGGCGGCGACGCCGAAGTTGTCGATGCCGTCGCCGAGGCTGAAACGGTTGCTGGCGGCGCCGGAGAATTTGGGGCTGGTCTGGTGGGTGTTCTTGTCGTAGCTGGCTTCGCTGCTGCCGGTGTAGAACAGGCCTTTGTGGTCGAAGGCCGAGAGGCTTTGCACATCGACGGTGCCGCCGAGGGAGTTGGCGTCCATGTCCGGGGTGAGGGTCTTGATCACCGACAGCGACTGCACCAGCTCCGAAGGCAGCACATCGAGGGCCACGGCGCGGCGTGCGCTTTCCGGGGCGGGCACGAGGGTGCCGTTGATGGTCACGCTGTTGAGGTCCGGGCCCAGGCCACGCACGCTGACGAAGCGCCCTTCGCCCTGGTCGCGCTCGACGCTGACACCCGGCAGGCGCTGCACCGCTTCGGCGACGTTTTCATCCGGCAACTGGGCGACGCCGTCGGCGTGCACCACGCTCTTGATGCTGTCGGCGGTGCGCTGTTCTTTCAGCGCCGAATCGATCGCGGCGGCCTGGCCGACCACTTCGACGTGCTCGGTGGTGGCCGCTTCGGCCGCGTTGATCCGCTCGCTGGCCATGGCCAGGGCCAAGGCGGTAAGCGTGAAGCCGACGAGCCCGGTGCGCTTGTACATGCAATCCTCCCCAAGAATCCGTTGGCGCCAGGCAAGAGGCCCGGCAACTGGGAGGGCAAGCTAGGGGTGGGGGATGACGGTTCTGTGACAGGTACAGCGTGTGAAGGCCATAACCCGGGGTTTGGAGCGACCTCAAGCGTACAAATGAGCTGAAATGACCTCGGTCAACCTGTGGGAGCTGGCTTGTGTGGGAGCTGGCTTGCCTGCGATAGCATCACCCGGGTGTTACTGAAAGACCGAGGTGTCTGCATCGCAGGCAAGCCAGCTCCCACATTTGATCTGTGTTTGCCAGTGAATGGTGCTTAGGACATGAGCTGATTCGACCCACCCACCCCGTCACGCAACTGTCACAACCATCTGCTGTGCTGGCGCCCACGACTGAATTACCCCAAGGACGCCGGCCATGTTCTCCGTGCTCAAACCCCACCGCTGGAAACTCTCCCTGCTGCTGATCGCCGCCAACCTCGGGCTGATCCTGCACCTGGCCTGTGGCGAGTTGAAAAGCTTCAGCGAATGGGTGTGGCTGGACATCTTCGGCGAAGGCGGCTCCGCCCTGCTCGCCCTGGTGTGGCTCGGCCTGGTGCTGAAAAGCCGTCCCGCCGGGCGCGTCACCAACTACCTGGCATTGGGCCTGTCGTGCATCTTTTTCTCGTGGTGGATCGACAGCCTCGACGAGTTCATCCGCCTGCCCGACAGCATCACCTGGGACCACTGGCTCGAGTCCGGGCCGATGCCGGTGGGCATGATTTTGCTGACCATCGGCATCTACCACTGGCACCGCGAACAACTGGCGATCAGTGCGCAGATGGAGAAACGCGAGCGGCTGTTCCGCGAGCATCGCCTGTTCGACAAACTCACGCCCCTGGCCGGCGCCGACTACCTCAAGCGCCAGCTCGCCGACAGCCTGCGTGACAGCCAGGAGCAGCAGCAACCGCTGTCGCTGCTGGCCCTGGACCTGGACAACTTCGCCGCCATCAACCAGGCCTATGGGCATGCCGAAGGCGATGCGGTGTTGCAAGCCCTCAGCCATGTGCTGTTGCTGAACCTGCGCCGTCAGGATTTGCTCTGCCGCCTGGCCGGCGACCGCTTCGTGGTGCTGCTGCCCAACACCGGCGAACGCCAGGCCCAGCTACTTGCGCTGGAGCTGCAACAGACCGTGCGCGCCCTCGCCCACAAGACCCGGCTGCAAGGCGAACGCCTGCAACTGGCGGCGACCACCGCCGTGGTCATGGCCCTGGACGAGGCGCCGCAGGATTTACTCAAGCGCCTCAACCTGGCGCTGGCCCGCGCCAAGCAACCGCTTGCGAAAAGCGCCTGAGATGGCGGTGAAAACCGACTGGTATGAAGCCGACAGCCGCTTCATCCCGGGGCATTACCAACCCGCCACCCTGATCGACCTGGCGTTGTCGCGGGACATCGACAGCCATCGCCTGCTGCGCGGCACCGGGCTGTTTCATGAGGACATCCTGGCGGGCACTGCGCGGCTGAGCCCACAGCAGTTCCTCGGCCTGATCGGCAACAGCCGCAAACTGCTGGATGCCGACGACAGCAGCTTCCTGTTCGGCCAACGCTTGCTGCCCGGCTACTACGGCGCGGCCAGCCATGCCTTGGGCCACGCGCAGAACCTGCATCAGGCGCTGGACATCCTGATCCAGCAGCAAGTGCTGCTCAGCCCGCTGGTCACCCTGCAATTGGCGCTGGATGAGCACCACGCCTACCTGTATTGGCTGGACAGTTGTGGTGCCGGCGAACACTGGCGTTTCCTGCTCGAAGCCAGCATGACCTCGCTGGTTGCCATGAGCCAATGGCTCAGCGGTGAACGCCTGCCGTGGGTGGCCAGTTTCAGCCATGCCGAGCCGCGTTATGTCGAGCAGTACTGGGTGCACCTGGGCGAAGACACGCGCTTCGAACGCCCGCTGGACATGCTCTGCATCCCCCGCGAATACCTCACCCGCACGTGGCCGGGCGCGTCCGTCACGGCTGGGCAGGTCGCGCGCCAGCAGGCCCGTGAGCAGATCGAACAGTTGGGCTTTGCCGCCAGCTTTCTCGATTGCCTCGACGACTACCTGCGCGACCTGGTGCGCCAACCGCCGAGCCTGGAACAGGCAGCGCAGGCGTTCGCCATGAGCCCGGCGACCCTCAAGCGCAAGCTGCACAAGCACGACACCGGGTTTCAGCAGCAAGTGGACCGGGTGCGCAAGCAGGTGGCGTTGCACCTGTACCAGGTCAAGGGCTACAGCAATGAGGAAGTGGCGGCGTACTTGAATTTCAACGATGCGGCGAACTTCCGTCGCGCGTTCAAACGCTGGACCGGCAGCACACCCAACCTGATCCGCCAGCTGTTCAACAGCCGCTAGCCAGCCGCTCGCGCAAGAACTCCACCAGCGCCTGCACCGGCCGTGAGCTTTGCCGGTGCTGCGGGTACACCGCCGACAGGGTCAGGTCTTCGGGGGCGAATTCGTCCAATACGCTGACCAGGCGCCCGTCCTTCAGCGCGTCGCCGACGATAAAGGTCGGCAGATAGGTCACGCCCAGACCGGCGATGGCGGTGTCGCGCAACAGATCACCGTTGTTCACGCGCATGCGCCCGCTCACATTCAGCGCCTGCACCTGGCCCTTGAAGCGCCATTGCACCTGGCGGCCATGGCCGTAAGGCAGGCAGTCGTGCGCGGCGAGATCCTCCGGTTTTTGCGGCGTACCGCGCAGCGCCAGGTAGTCGGGGCTGGCGCAGTACACCCGGGGAATACTGGCGATACGGCGGGCAATCAGGGTGGAGTCTTCCAGGGTGCCGATGCGCAAGACCAGGTCGTAGCCTTCGCCGATCAGGTCCACGGGGCGGTCGCTGAGATCGACCTCCACCGCCACTTGCGGATGACGCTGCAAAAACAGCGGCAACAGGCAACCCAGGTGGGCCATGGCAAACGACAACGGCGCGCTGAGGCGAATGGTGCCGCGCGGTTCGCTGTTCTGCCCGGCGATGCCCTGCTCCACTTGCTCGACTTCACCGAGCAGGCGCAGGGCCGATTCGTAGTAACTCTGGCCCAGGGGCGTGACATCCAGGCGGCGGGTGGAACGGTTGAGCAGACGCACGCCGAGGCGGTCTTCCAGCTGGATCAGGCGGCGGCTGACGAACTGCTTGGACAGGCCGAGCTGTTCGGCGGCGGCGGTGAAGCTGCCGGACTCCATGACCTGGCAGAACAGGCGCATGTCTTCAAAGGGGTTCATTGTCGCTTCTCGGTGGACATTTAAGCGGTTGTATAACCGGTTAGTCGCAACACCACAAACCAAAATGTGGGAGCTGGCTTATGTGGGAGCGGGCTTGCCCGCTCCCACACAAGCCCGGCTCCCACAGGGTTCAGCGGTGTTTTGCGGGTGGGGTTATTTGGTGAACGCCGAGTAGCTGTTCATCAGGTTGCGGTAGTTGGGAATGCGCGGCGACAGCAGGTTGGCCAAGCCTTCCATGTCGTTGCGCCAGTCGCGCTGCAGCTCGCAGGCCACGGCGAACCAGTTGACCAGTTGTGCACCGGCAGCGGTCATGCGCGCCCAGGCGGCCTGTTGCACGGTTTCGTTGAAGGTGCCCGAGGCATCGGTAACCACGAACACTTCAAAGCCTTCCTCCAGCGCGCACAGGGTCGGGAACGCCACGCACACGTCGGTCACGACGCCCGCAATGATGATCTGCTTGCGACCGGTCGCCTTCACCGCCTTGACGAAATCTTCGTTGTCCCAGGCGTTGATCTGGCCAGGCCGGGCAATGTACGGCGCGTCCGGGAACAGTTCCTTGAGTTCCGGCACCAGCGGGCCGTTGGGGCCGCTTTCAAAGCTGGTGGTGAGGATAGTCGGCAGGTTGAAGAACTTCGCCACATCGGCCAGGGCCAGGACGTTGTTCTTGAATTCGTTGGGGGAGAAATCCTGGACCAGGGAAATCAGGCCAGTCTGGTGATCGACCAACAGTACAACCGCGTCATCTTTGTTCAAGCGTGGGCTAGCCATGGTTCAACTCCTTACGGGGATGGGAAATCAGAAAGCAAAGCAGGAACAGCCAAACGCGCCCCAGAAGCCCTGGAAGTCGCTGACCGGCACGCTGGAAAGCCGTGCCTTTTCGTGGCTGTGGACATGCACGCCGCAGGGGCCGCTGCATTGGTGGACTTGCGCCTGCAACGGCGAACTTGGACGCCAGTGACCCGGCACCTTGACCACCGGCGACCAGTCCGGCAGCACCGGCACCCGCGGTGGGGCGTAGTCTTCGAAGTCGCCGGCGCCGTAGACCACCTTGCCGCCGACCACGGTCAGTACCGATTCGATCCACTTGATGGCTTCTTCATCGACACTGAAAAAGTCCGCCGACAGTGCGGCGACGTCCGCCAATTGGCCGACCTTGATCTGGCCTTTCTTGCCCTGCTCGGACGAGAACCAGGCGCTGCCATGGGTGAAGAGTTCCAGCGCGGTGAGGCGCGGCAAGCCTTCGGCGTGCAGCTCCAGGCCGCCGACGGTGCGGCCGCTGACCATCCAGTACAGCGAGGTCCACGGGTTGTAGCTCGACACCCGCGTGGCGTCGGTGCCCGCCCCGACCGGCACGCCTTCGGCGAGCATGCGCTTGATCGGCGGCGTGGCTTCGGCCGCCTTGGCGCCGTAGCGCTCGACGAAGTATTCGCCCTGGAATGCCATGCGGTCCTGGATCGCAATACCGCCGCCAAGGGCACGCACACGCTCGATGTTTTTCGGCGTGATGGTTTCCGCGTGGTCGAAGAACCACGGCAGGCCATTGAATGGAATGTCGCGGTTGACCTTCTCGAACACGTCGAGCATGCGCGAGATGGACTCGTCATACGTGGCATGCAGGCGGAACGGCCAGCGCTGCTCCACCAGGTGGCGCACCACCGGTTCCAGCTCCTGCTCCATGGTCAGCGGCAGGTCCGGGCGCGGCTCGAGGAAGTCTTCGAAGTCGGCGGCCGAGAACACCAGCATCTCGCCGGCGCCGTTGTGGCGCAGGTAGTCATCGCCCTGGTGCAGGGTGACGCTGCCAGTCCAGTTCTTGAAGTCGCTGAGTTCTTCCTTGGGCTTCTGGGTGAACAGGTTGTAGGCGATGCGCACCGTCAACTGTTCGTCCTTGGCCAGTTGCTCGATCACCGCGTAGTCATCGGGGTAGTTCTGGAAACCACCGCCGGCATCGATGGCGCTGGTCAGGCCGAGGCGATTGAGTTCACGCATGAACTGGCGGGTCGAGTTGACCTGGTATTCCAGCGGCAGTTTCGGGCCTTTGGCGAGGGTCGAATACAGGATCATCGCGTTGGGGCGCGCCACCAGCATGCCGGTGGGGTTGCCGTTGCTGTCACGCACGATCTCGCCGCCCGGCGGGTTCGGCGTGTCCTTGGTGTAGCCGGCGACGCGCAAGGCGGCGCGGTTGAGCAAGGCGCGGTCGTACAGGTGCAGGACGAACACCGGGGTATCTGGCGCGGCCTGGTTCAATTCGTCCAGGGTCGGCATGCGTTTTTCGGCGAACTGGAATTCGTTCCAGCCACCGACCACGCGCACCCATTGCGGCGTCGGGGTGCGGTCGCCCTGGTCCTTGAGCATGCGCAACGCATCGGCCAGGGACGGCACGCCTTCCCAGCGCAGTTCCAGGTTGTAGTTCAAGCCGCCACGGATCAGGTGCAGGTGCGAGTCATTGAGGCCGGGGATCACGGTGCGGCCCTTGAGGTCGATGACCTGGGTGCCGCTGCCGCGCAGGGCCATGGCTTCACCGTCGGTGCCGACGGCAACAAAGCGGCCCTGGTGGATGGCGACGGCGGTGGCGCGCGGGTTTTCCCGGTCCACGGTGTGGAACTGGCCATTGAACAGAATCAGGTCGGCGTTCATAGGGTTTCCTTTACAGAGGCTTCAAGCCAGGGAGCGAACAGGCGGGTGGCGGCCGGCATCAGCAGGTAGACCACCAGCAGGACGATGGTCAGGGTGATCAGGAAAGTGGCGACCACGTAGTTGGAGAGAAACGGGTGCAGGCGCAGCACCGGGCCCCAGATGATCGGGATCAGCAGGGTCAGGGGCAGGATCACGAACAGGGTGACCACGGCTTGCTTCCAGCGTGGCGGCTTGGCGGCGTGTTCGGTTTCGGGGTTGAACCAGAACTCGTTGACGGCGCCGATTTCGGTGTTGTCGCCGTCGGCGAGCATGGGGGCGGCTTCGGCGATCAGGTCGTTGCGTTCGGGGGAGTCGAGCCAGCGTTCCAGGGCATCGGTGGAGCGGTAGCGCAGGACGCAGGTGAACAGCGCGAGGTGGTTTTGTTTGCTGCGTACGACGTCCACGCCGAGGTGGCCGGGGCGTTCGCCGGCGATGCGCACGATGCGGCGCAGCCAGGCTTCGTAATTGGCTTCGTGGCCGGGTTTGATGAGGTGTTTGACGACCAGGGTGACGACTTCGTCGGGGCTGGTTTTGGGTGTTGGGTCCATGGTGTTTGATTCCCCCCCTGGAGAGTTGAGCGATGGGGGGAGTTTGGTAGGGATTACTTGGGGGGAATTGGATGTATGTGCTGTTTGGGGTGGGCTGCGTACATATCCGTTATTTGGGTAACGGCGGCTTAGGGTTCCGCCCTTACGGCGGCTCACTTTTGAAGAGCGCAAAAGTAAGCAAAACGCTCTTGCCCCAACACTCGGTGCCTCGCCCAGGCTCGGCATGCCCGTAATCCATGTCGAATTCCGGCCAGCGTGTTTAACGGGGCGCCCAAGATCAAAATCAAAAGCAAAGCGAGGCGGCCTGACAGCCGACCTGATCGATGAAGCGTGCGCGTTCTCCTGTGGGAGCTGGCTTGCCTGCGATGGCATCAACTGGGTGTGCCTGATGTACCGAATTGCCTGCATCGCAGGCAAGCCAGCTCCCACATTTTGAACCGAGCTCGACAGGACAAATACCGGTCGGCTACTAGGCCGCCGCGCTCTGGCTTTTGATCTTACTTGCCCCGTCAAACACGCTGGCCGAACGCAGGCTTGAATCCGTGGGCAACCCGGCAGGACGCCGGGTTAGCCGCACTGGGCCATGGATGGCCCATTGCGGCGGCCCACGGATTCAAGCCTGCGTTCGGGCACACCGAGCCTAGGCGAGGTGCCGAGTGTTGGGGCAAGAGCCCTTTGGTTACTTTGGGCTGGGCCGGCATTCCGGCTTTTCCAAAGTGACCCGCTGTAAGAGCGGAACCATAAGCCGCCGTTACCTAAATAACGGATATACACACCACCACCAACAACAACAACAACAACAACGCCTACGACTCTAAACTTCAGGTCTTCTTTTCATAACCAACCCCCTGCAAAGAAAACTTCACCTGAGTACGCCTCCCCGATCTTTTGGTAATTTCTTGACCACCAGTCATTGAATTCGCGAATCGGCCATACAACCCGGTACCGTTAACTGAACCGTTTTTAACATTGCCTTTATCATCAGTACTAAAGGGAGCAAAAAAACTACCGCTTGTCGTTGCAATTTGTGAGCTACGGTCGATCTTTGCGCCATAGTGCTCGACAAATCCGGTATTGGAGCCAGCCAATGCAACTTTCTGATCGACATCAAGATCTTTAACATGCTGCATGGGCCCAAGTTTATCGGGATCCGTAACATCCTGAACATAGGCCTTTAGCCTCTTGGGATTATCGGGATCTCGCGCCACTGTCAGGTTATATTTATGACCAAATTTAAAATCCACCAATGTGCTATTGCTGGCGCCTGGTCCCCCATCCGCCCCGTCACGACCTTTTGGAGCGCTGAAATGGGGGCCAAACCCAGAAAACGTAATCAGCGCCTTGCCATCTCCTCGTGGCTGCATACCAATGTAGCCGCCCCCCAGTTTTTTGCCGCTTTCATCATTGACGCCAAACTGCATCGCATAATAGATCCCGCCATCCTTGCTGCTCTTACGTTGAGCCCCTTCATCGATAATGATTGGAAATGTGATATTACTCAATCCAGGGTCAGGCGTAGAAATATAGTAACTTACACCATATAGCCCATTCGGCGAGCTAGCGTGTTTGTTTATTTGAAGTTTTGGCTCACTCACCTTATCAAGTTTCGACGTGGTGGTTTGCGAAGTGCTGGCACGCCCTGCCAACAACTGACTGTTGCCGTGCATCTCATGCAGGCGACTCCGTTGCACTTCAGCCTGGCGATCCGTCGGTGTTCCCGGTGTGGAAACAGACGTTTCAGGGGCTATGTGTGATATCAACGGTGAATGGTCAATGCGCATATGGGTGACTGCCTTCTCTGGAAAGTAAGCCCATGATAGAAAGCCTTTGCCCAAACAAGCTGTCAGACGGAGCGCGCACAAAGCTCAGACTTTACTGGGTGTCAATACCTGTGGCTTTCAACGTGGCGTTGACTGATCAGCTACCGAACCTACAGCACTCGCGACATGTGTTCGCCGATCCGCCCACGCAACCACCGCTCCGCCGGATCATTGTCATGCACCCCACTCCACACCATCGACAACTCCGCCGCCTCAATCGCAAACGGCGGATCCTCCGCCCGTAACGCCGATCCCTCGGTCAACGCACACGCCGCATAATCCGGCACGGTCGCAATAATCTGCGTCCCCGCCAGCAACGCCCGCAACCCACTGAATTGCGGCACCGCCAACACCACCCGCCGCGCCCGGCCAATACGCGCCAAATCCAGATCGATATTGCCGCTCAGATCCCCGGAAAACGACACCATCGCATGGGGCCGCTCGCAATAATCATCCAGGGTCAGCGGCGCCTCCCCACCATCTCCCCGCAGCACCTTGCACGGAATATCCCGCAGCTTCTTGCGCTTGGCATTCGCCGGCAATTCCGTGGTGTAACTCACCCCCACCGAAATCTCGCCACTGGCCAACAACGCCGACATCAGCAGGTAATTGGCACGACGCACCACCACGACAATCCCCGGCGCCTCTTCACGCAGCTGACTGAGCAACGGCGGAAACAAACCGAACTCGGCATCGTCGGACAGGCCGATGCGAAACACCGCGCAGCTGGTGGAAGGGTCGAAATCCTTGGCGCGGCTGACGGCGCCCGAGATGATGTCCATGGCTGGTTGCAACTCCTTGAGTATCGCCACGGCGCGTGGCGTGGGCTCCATGCCCCGCCCGTTGCGCAGCAGCAACGGGTCGTCGAACAGATCGCGCAAGCGCCCCAGTGCCGCACTCACCGCCGGTTGGCCCATGAAGAGTTTTTCGGCGACCCGGGTCAGGTTCTTCTCGAACATCAGCGCTTCGAAAATCACCAACAGGTTCATATCGACGCGGCGCAGGTCGTTGCGGTTCATGGCGGTATCCAAACGGTTGGCGAGCCGCCAGATAAGCACGCAACACGCAGCCTGGATTGCATCGCTGTGCTGTCTTTTCAACGCCCGAACCTGGCGAAATTAACAACGATTAACTCGTCAGCCAGACGGTCTGGCGCCAAGAATGTGTCGGTCTACACTGCATCCATTCACCGGGAACGCTCCCATCGACTGCGGATATCCGTCATGGCCCGACTTGAGCACACTGCTCCCCGTTTATCCGCGACCGGCGGCCTGTGCGCCCGGCGTGAGCGGATTGCCAAACAATTGATCCTCGCCAACCTCGGTGAAAGCCTGGCGATTGCCGAACTGGCCCAGGCCTGCGCGCTGTCGCGCAGCCATTTTTCCCGGGCGTTCAAGTGCACCACCGGGCTGTCGCCGCAGGAATGGATTCGCCAACAGCGCATCCAGCGCGCCAAGGAGTTGATCACCGGTTCCGCCTTGAGCCTCACGCAGATCAGCCTGGAGTGTGGCTTTTGTGATCAGGCGCACTTTTGTCACATGTTCACCCGCAGCGAAGGCGTCAACCCGATGACCTGGCGAAATCACCAATTGCGTCACAGGCCGCAAGTGATTGCGGCCTAGTGGTTGGCACACGCCTGGAATATGCTGGCCACACCCTTTTCCCAGAGCATGGCCGCCATGAATGACCTCAGCGACCAGGCCGTGCAGTTCGGCCCCTACCGCATCCACCCGCGTCAGCGCCTGGTGTTGGAAGGCGGCCGCCCGTTGCGCCTGGGACGGCGTGCCGTGGAGATCCTGCTGATCCTGCTGGAGCAGGCCGGCAATGTGGTGAGCAAGCAGGAATTGATCGCCCGCGTGTGGCCCAGGAGCGTGGTGGAGGACGGCAACCTGCGGGTGCATATGGCCGCGCTGCGCAAGGCCTTGGGCGATGGCCAGGCCGGGCAGCGCTATATCGTGACCGTGGCCCAGCGTGGCTACAGTTTTGTCGCGCCACTGAGCATCGAACCCATGAGCCTGCCCACCGAAGGCGCACCGCAACGCCCGTGCCATAACCTGCCGCTGCGGCGCACGCGCATGATCGGCCGCCAGGCGCTGATCGATGCACTGGTGCAGCAACTGCCCGCACAACGCTTCGTCACCCTCACCGGCGCCGGCGGCATCGGCAAGACCACCGTGGCGCTGCGGGTGGCGGAACTGCTCATTGGGCACTACCGCGACGGCATCCGCCTGCTCGACCTGGCGCCGCTGAGCGCGCCGGCGCTGATCCTGCCCAACCTCGCGGCCCTGCTCGACCTCACCCTCAGCGAGCAAGAGCCGTTGCTCAGCGTTGCCCGCAGCCTGCACGCCCGGCAATTGCTGCTGGTGATCGACAACTGCGAGCACCTGCTGGACGACATCGCACTCATCAGTGAAACCCTGCTGCGCCACGCGCCCGAGTTGCACATCATCGCCACCAGCCGCGAAGCGCTGCGTGCCGAGGGCGAATCCGTGCAGCGCCTGGAACCGCTGGCGTGCCCGCCCGCCACCGGCAACCGCGCCCAGGCCCTCGGTTACCCGGCCCTGCAATTGTTGATCGAACGGGCGATGTCCCATCAGGACAGCTTTGCCCTCAGCGACGCCGAACTGCCGCTGGCCATCGATATCTGCCAGCGCCTGGACGGCATCCCCCTGGCAATCGAACTGGTCGCCGCGCAGATCGAACGCTTCGGCCTGCCGGGCCTGCTGGTGCAGATGGAAGACAACTTCCGCCTGCTCACCCGCGGCCGAGACAGTGCCCTGCCCCGCCAGCAAACCCTGCGCGCCACGTTGGACTGGAGCTTCGCGCTGCTCACCGGCTGCGAGCAGATCTGCCTGCGTCGTCTCGCGGTGTTTCGCGGCGGCTTCAGTCTGGCCAGCGCGGCGGCGGTGATCGCCGGGGAACAGGTGGCGCCCGTCGAAGTGCTGGGCTCCATCACGCAGTTGGTGGCCAAGTCCTTGCTCAATGTCGAGGCCGGCGATGACGAGGTGGTCTATCGCCTGCACGACATCACCCGCACCTACGCCCTGGAAAAACTCAGCAGCGCCGGCGAGCTCGACGTCACCCGCGCACGCCACGCCGAGCGTTGCCTGAGCCTGATGAACCAGGCGCAGGACGATTGGGAGCTGATCGCGACCCAACCATGGATCGACCGCTATGCGCCCCTGCGCGAAGACATCCGCGCCGCCCTCGACTGGGGCCTTGGCGACCATGGCGTGCACTCGCTGGGCATTCGTCTCACCGTCAGCGCCATGCCGCTGTGGCAAGAGTTGTCGCTGCTGCGCGAACACGGGTTGTACGTGGGCAAGGCCCTGGCGCGGCTGAGGCAATCGGCAACGCCAAGCCAGCGCCTGCATATGGCCTTGCAACTGGCGCTGGGCAGTTTTTCCTATCACACCCAGGGCGGCACGCCGCAGACCATCGACGCCTTTGCCTGTGCACGGCGCCTGGCCGAAGCGGGCAAGGACCTCGCCGGCCAGCTGCGCGCCGTGTCGGGGCATATGGCGGTGAACCTGTGCTGCGGCAACTATCGCGAAGCCCTGACGCAGAGCCTGCACTTCGACCAGCTGGGGCCACAGGCCGAACCCTTGCTGGACCTCAGCGCACAACGCCTGCGGGTGCTCGCGCAACACTTCGCCGGCAACCAGGCGCTGGCCTTGCACAACGCCGAGCAGGTGATCCAGCGCATGGCCCAGAGCGGCCATCTGAACCGCTTTACCCATGGTTTCGGCGTGCAGTACGACCAGAGCGTGGCGTCGTTGACCATCCTCGCGCGCATCCTGTGGCTGCGGGGTTTCCCGGAGCGCGCCGCCCGTATCGCCGACCAGGCGTTGGCGTTGGCGCTGCAGATCAACCATGGCACGTCGATCTGCTACACCCTGGCCCTCGCCGGCGTGGTGATCGCCCGCTACAACGGCGACGCCGCCACGACCCGCGCGCACATGGACCTGCTGCTGCAACAGGCACAAAAACACTCGGTACAACTGTTCCATACCTGGGCGCGCTGTTACGCAGGTACCACGCGGGTCGCCGATGTGCAGGGCTTGGGGCTGGTGGAAGATATTCTCGTCACCTTCAACGCCCTCGAGCCGAGCGACGCCGTGTTCGAACGCGCCCGCAACGGCGCCGCCGGCTGGTGCACTGCGGAGATCCTGCGGGGGCGCGCCGAACGCCTCAGCGACAGCCGTGCCGCCGAAGCCCTGTTGCTGGAGGCCCTGGGTCTGGCACACCAGCAAGGCGCGCTCGCTTGGGAATTGCGCAGCGCCACGGCGTTGGCGCGGTTGTGGCAGGGGCAAGGCCGCGTGCAGGCGGCGCGGGATCTGCTGGTGTCGGTGTACGGGCGTTTCACCGAAGGGTTTGCCACCGCCGACCTACTCCGCGTACGCGGCCTGCTCGACGAGTTGCAGGACAAACGACCGGCCTGAAAACGGCCCCAGGTAATGCCCATAACCCGCCTGCAAACGCGCCACCTGTGCGGGATCGCGCAGTTGCGCCAGGGCGTAGCTGCGCAGGCTGTTGAGCAACCGATAACGCGCGGGACCGGGGCCCGGTTCCTGGGCCAGCAACGACAGGCCCACCAGCCGCGCCAGCAGGTACGGCAGGTCGGCGTGTTCCAGCTCGGTGCCCGCCACCAGCGCGGTCAGCGTGGGCAAGGTCACGGCCATCTTGAACAAGCCCAATTGCAGGAACAACCAACGCTCCGGCAGGCTCAGGCGCGCGTAGCTCCAATCCAGTGCAGCGGCGAAGGATTGGTGACGTTCAACCGCCGTGCGGCGGCCCCGCGTCAACACCTGCAAGCTGCTGCGCAATTGCGTCTGCACACCGTGCAGGCCCAGGGCTTCGACCTGGGCCGCCGCCAGCTCCAGGGCCAGGGGAATGCCATCCAGACTGCGGCAGATATCCCGCAGCGGCGCCAGGTCCTGGGCGCGCAACACAAAGCCCTGCTGACTGGCGCGTACCCGTGCAACAAACAACTGCACGGCGGGAGAGGCCATCGCCTGCTCGACACTGCCCCAGCCGCACGGGGTCGGCAGTGCCAACACGGGCACGCGTTGCACCCACTCACCGGGCAGGTGCAAGGCTTCACGGCTGCTCAGCAACACGCTCACCTGGGGCGCGTACTGCGCCAGTGTGCGCACGAGGTGACGGCAGGCGCTGAGCAGCAAGTCGGCACCATCGAGTACCAACAACAGTTGGCGTGTCGCCAGGGGTTTGCACAATGCCTGGGCACTGGCGCAGGGCTCCAGGTCCAACGCCTTGGCCAGATGGCGGAGCATTTGCGTCGGTGCTTGCACCGTCGCCAGGTCCACCCACCACACGCCATCGCGATAACGCGGCAGCACGCGTTCGGCCAGGGCCAGTGCGAGGCTGCTTTTGCCCACGCCGGCGCACCCGGTCAGGGTCATCAGGCGTTGCCCGGACAGGCGCCGCACCACCCCCCCCAACACTTCGTCGCGACCGATCAGCGGGCTCAGGCGCACGGCCAGATTGTGCCGGGGCTTGGCGGCAGGCGCAGCGCTGTGCAGCGGTGCGACAAAACTGTAGCCGCGCTGGGGGGTCGTTGATGATGCAGGGTTGGCAATCCAAGGCACGGCGCAGGGCCGCGATGTGCACGCGCAGGTTGTTTTCTTCCACCACGCTGTTGGGCCACACGCGGGCGATCAGGCTGTCCTTGCTGACGAATTGCCCCGGCGCTTCCAGCAGCACTGCCAGAATCTCCAGCGCCCGCCCGCCCAGCGGCACCGGAAAGCCAGCCTTGCTGACCAGCCGTTGCTGCGGGTGAAAGGTGTAGCGGCCGAAGCTCACCGTGGGCGTGTTGTGCATGTCGATAAAGCGCTGAAACACCCGGCCTTGGGCGTTTGCGCATCCTTTTCCATGGGCTTGGCGCTATCTTGCCACCTCGCCGTGACAGGACAATGCTGGCACGGGGAGCCACACGGACTTTGAGGTGCGTCAGACGGCCATATCGGCCTTAACTGAACTGCTGGCGGTACTGGGTCGGGTTAAGGCCGAGTTTTTCGCTGAACAGAAAACGCATGTAGCGCACGCTGCCGAAACCGGCGTGGAAGGCCACGGTCTTGAGCGGCAGGTCGGTGGTTTCCAGCAGGTGCCGGGCACGGTCGATGCGCGCGCCTTGCAAGAACGCCATGGGCGTCATGTGCACTTCCTTGGCAAACACCCGGGCGAAGTGGCGCGCACTCATGCCCGCCAGGTCGGCCATGGAGTCGATGGTGAACGGTTGATCCAATTGCGCCAGCACATGGTTCTGCACCCGCGTGATCGGCGTTTCCTGGGGCGCCACCGCAGCCGTCATCGGACTGAACTGCGCCTGCCCGCCCTGGCGTTTCATCACCACCAGCAGCACCTTGGCCACATCCACCGCGACCTGCTTGCCGTGGTCCTGGGCCACCACCGACAGCGCCAGGTCGATGCCGGCCGTCACGCCGCCCGAGGTGATCAGGCGGCCATCCTGCAAGTAGATGCGATCGGTCTCGACAATGGCCTTGGGAAAGCCCTGGATCAGCCGTTCGGTGTAGTGCCAGTGGGTGGTCACGCGGTGGCCGTCGAGCAGCCCGGCGTGCCCCAATACAAACGCGCCCGTACAGATCGAACCGAAGCGCCGCGCCTTGGGGGCAGCAGCCTTGAGCCACGGCAGCAGCGCGGGATGGCATTCGTTATAGGCACCGGGGCCGCCGGGTACCAGCAACAGGTCATAGGCATCAACGGCGTGTTCCAGCAGCAGGTCGGGCTGCACCAGCACACCATTGGAGGCGCGCAACGCACCGGGTTCAGTGCCCAGGGTGAGGATGCGGTAATGCTCGGCCGCCGGCAGGTAGCGGTTGGCGATGGAGAACACCTCAAGCGGCCCGGCCATGTCGAGCAGCAGGAAGTCTGGGAACAGCGCCATGGCCACGGTTTTCATAGGGTGGAACGTCCATCGAATCAGGTACGGGCGGGCATTATGGCATGTCTTTTATTGTCAATCTGAATAGGACAGTTATTCAGATTCCATCTTCTTAATGAATATCCGGATAACCATTAACCTTCTTCTCAACAACAGCGCCCTGCACTTCGCAGCCCGCGCTTACTTGAGGACAAGACCATGCTGACCCTTCGCAAAGCTTCCGAACGCGGCGCCGCCAATCACGGTTGGTTGAAGTCGTTCCACACCTTCTCGTTCGCCAACTACTGGAACCCGAAAGAACAGGGTTTCTCCGACCTGCTGGTGATCAACGACGACCGCGTTGCGGCCGGCAAAGGCTTCGGCCAGCACCCGCACCGCGACATGGAGATTTTCTCCTACGTGCTGGAAGGCGCGCTGGAACACAAGGACACCCTGGGCACCGGCTCGGTGATCCGCCCCGGCGACGTGCAACTGATGAGCGCCGGCAGCGGCGTGGCCCACAGCGAGTTCAACCACAGCCAAAGCCGTGGCGTGCACTTCCTGCAAATCTGGATCGTGCCCAATGAAGTCGGCGCTGAACCGCGCTATCAACAGGAGCATTTCAGTGAGGCGCAGAAACGTGGGCGCTTGCAGTTGATCATCTCGCCGGACGGTGCCGAGGGGTCACTCAACGTACGCCAGGATGCGCGGGTGTATGCCGGGCTGTTCAACGGCGACGAAAGCGCGACCCTCGAGCTTGCAGCGGATCGCCATGCGTACATCCATGTGGCGCGAGGCAGTGTTGAGATCAACGGGCAGCGCTTTGAGGAAGGTGACGGTGCCCGTGTGCGTGATGAGCGGCAGATCCGTGTGAGCCAGGGCGACGATGCCGAGGTGCTGGTGTTTGACCTGCGCCCTCAGGAGTTGCCACGGATGCCTTGAGGCGCCATCGCTGGTGTCGATAGTCACCATCAGCGCAATGAAGTTCTCTTAAAAACTGCGGCGCGTAACATCGAATCCATACCCGGAAACACTCAACTTAAATACTTGGAGCACATCATCATGAAACGCCAAATCTTGCTTGGACTTGCTTTTTCGGTAGTGGCTGTCAATGCTTTTGCTCATCCTCTGGTTGCTGAAGGGGGTGCTGAGCGGTTGCAGGGGAATCGTGTGGCTGAAGGTGGGGCGGAACGGTTGCTGGAGCGTCGTGTGGCGGAAGGTGGTTCGGAGCGTCTGCTGGAACGTCGTGTGGCGGAAGGTGGTTCGGAGCGGTTGCAAGAACGTCGTGTGGCGGAAGGTGGTTCGGAGCGGTTGCAAGAACGTCGCTTGGCTGAAGGTGGGGCGGAACGTCTGTTGAGTAGTCACGTGTAAGCCTGCGTTGTTTGCAGGGGACCCCAAACCGGCCTGATCAGCCGGTTTTTTTTCGCCTGGGATAATGGTGTTGGGAACACGGTTTAGTGTGGGAGCTGGCTTGCCTGCGATGGCGGTCTGTCAGTGTACATATCCGTTATTTGGGTAACGGCTACCTATGGTTCCGCCCTTACGGCGGGTCACTTTTGGAAAAGAGCCCCAAAAGTAACCAAAAGGGCTCTTGCCCCAACACTCGGTGCCTCGCCTAGGCTCGGCATGCCCGTAATCCGACATGGATTTGGGGGGCCGCCGCCACGCGCCATCCATGGCGCGGGGCGGCTAAACCGGCATCCCTGCCGGTTTACCCCCCAAATCCATGTCGAATTCCGGCCAGCGTGTTTAACGGGGCGCCTAAGATCAAAATCAAAAGCAAAAGCGCGGCGGCCTAGTAGCCGACCGGGTCTCTGGAGCTGACGCGCTCCCCTGTGGGAGCTGGTTCCCACAGTTGAATGGTGAGCGACTGGACAAATACCGGTCCGTACATGTCCCTCCAAAAGTGACCCGCTGTAAGAACGGGACCCTAAGTGGCCGTTACCTAAATAACGGATATGCACCCCAAAAGAACAAAAGAGTATTTAACGAACAGTTTTTAGAACCATAAGCTCATCCCTATTCCAATAGAAGATCGAGCCCCCCATGCCCATACCCCGCCCCCTCATCGCCGTCCTAGGACTCCTGGCCCTCTCCATCGCAGCCACCACCGAAGCCCAGGAAACCCTGCGCATCGGCTACCAGAAATCCTCCACCCTGATCACCCTGCTAAAAACCCAAGGCACCCTGGAAAAAGCCCTCAACGCCAACCACATCGACGTAACCTGGCACGAATTCCCCAGCGGTCTACCCCTGCTCGAAGCCCTGAACGTGGGCAACGTCGACATCAGCGCCGATGTCGCCGACACCGTGCCGATCTTCGCCCAGGCCGCCCAGGCCAAGCTCACCTACTTCGCCCAGGAAGCGCCCTCGCCTTCGGCCCAGGCCATCGTGGTGCGCAAAGACTCGCCGATCCAGCAACTGGGCGACTTGAAAGGCAAGAAAATCGCCGTCACCAAAGCCGCCGGCACCCACTACTTGCTGATCGCCGCACTGGCCAAAGCGGGCCTGGAATTCGCTGATATCGAACCCGCCTACCTGTCACCCGCCGACGGCCGCGCGGCGTTCGAGAACAACAAGGTGGATGCCTGGGTCACCTGGGAACCCTTCCTCACCGGCGTGCAACGCCAACTACCCACCCGCACCCTGGCGGACGGCGCCGGGTTGGCCAGCTACAAGCGCTATTACCTGACCGGCACGCCGTATGCCAAAGCCCATCCCGAGGTGTTGAAGGTGGTGTATGAGCAGCTGGAAAAGACCGGCCAATGGGTCAAGGCCCACCCGCAGGACGCGGCGAAAGTGCTTGGCCCGCTGTGGGGCAACCTGGATGTGGCCACGGTGGAAGCCGCCAATGCACATCGCAGCTATCGGGTGCAGCCGGTGACGGTTGATCAGTTGGGTGAGCAGCAGAAGATTGCCGATGCGTTTTTCAAGGCGGGCTTGTTGCCCAAGGCGGTCGATGCCAAGGATGTACAGACCTGGAAACCTTAAAAATGTGGGAGCGGGCTTGCCCGCGATAGCGCTCGTTCAGCAATAGATTTCTTGGCTGACACACCGCAATCGCGGGCAAGCCCGCTCCCACCGGTTAAACCGCCAGCCCCGTTTAACCGCGCTCAGTCAGCCCACGCGCCGCCAGCGCACCCAACACCCCGCCCACCATCGGTGCCAGCCAGAACAGCCACAGCTGCGCAATGTACTCGCCGCCTGCAAACAACGCCGGCCCGGTGCTGCGCGCCGGGTTCACCGAGGTGTTGGTCACCGGGATCAGGATCAGGTGGATCAAGGTCAGTGCCAGGCCGATGGCAATCGGCGCAAAACCGGCCACCGCGCCCGGGGCGGTCACGCGCAGGATGATAAAGACAAAGAAGAACGTGGCGATCAGTTCGGCCAACAAGGCCGCCTTCATGTCGAAGTGGCCTGGGCTCAAGGCGTCATAGCCGTTGGCGGCAAATCCACCCACGGCAAAATCGTCCTGGCCGTTGGCGATCAGGTACAGCGCCGCCGCCGCGCCAATCGCACCGCTGACCTGCGCCGCGATGTACGGCAGCACGTCAACCCCAGCCACCCGCCGCCCGGCCCACAGGCCCACAGTCACCGCCGGGTTGAAGTGCCCGCCCGAGATGCCGCCCACCGCATAGGCCATGGTCAACACCGTGAGGCCGAACGCCAGGGACACGCCGACAAAACCAATACCCAACTCCGGGAACGCCGCCGCCAGGATGGCGCTGCCACAGCCGCCGAAGGTCAGCCAGAAAGTACCCAGAAACTCTGCGGTCAAACGCTTTTGCACAATCGACTCCATTGCTGTTCAAGTGCCGTCACCACAGGGCGTGGGCGGTCCTGGGCGACGGTAGCAATGGGCATCGCGGCGCCCTGTAAGACTTGTCTGGTTTTAGCTGGGCGACACACCCGTCCCAAACTTGCGGATCGCCAGGCAATAGCCGATCAACGCCAGCGCCGCCAGCAAGCCACCCGCCGCGCCGATCCAGGCGAAGCCGAACTGGCTGCCGACCCAGCTGCCCATCAACGCACCGCCGCCGATGCCGATGTTGTAGATGCCGGAAAACATCGCCATGGCCACGTCGGTCGCATCCGGCGCCAGCACCAGCACCTTGGACTGCATCGCCAGGCCAAAGCCCATGATCGCCATGCCCCAGAAAATGCTCAGGCCGACGAGATAGGATTCGGCCCCGCTCAACGGCAGCATCAGCGCCAGGCACGCCGCCAGGATGAACACCGCGCCGACCACGAACAAATGGGGATTGAAGCGGTGCACCAGGCTGAACAGCAATGAGCCGATGATGCCCGCGCCGCCGAACACCAGCAGGATCAGGGTCACGGCGCTGCCGCTCATGCCGGCCACGCCTTCGACGAAGGGTTCGATGTAGCTGTAGGCGGTGAACTGCGCGGTCACGGTCAGGGCGGTCAGCACATAGAGCGCCACCAGCGCCGGGCGCTTGAACAGCAGCGGCAGGCTGCGCAGCGAGCCGGAATTCTGACTCGGCAACAGCGGCAAGGTGCGCGCCAGCCAGAACACCAGCGCGGCGGCAAAGGCGCCGATCACCAGGAACGTGGTGCGCCAGCCCATGGCCTCGCCGAGCAGGCGACCCAGGGGAATGCCCAACACCATCGCCAGGGACGTACCGGTGGCCAACAGGCCGAGGGCCTGCACCTGTTTGCCGGCCGGCGCCAGGCGCACCGCCAGCGACGCAGTGATCGACCAGAACAACGCATGGGACAAGGCAATGCCGATGCGACTGACCATCAGCAAACCAAAGCTGGTGGCCACGCTGGACAGGACATGGCTGGCGATAAACATGCAGAACAGCACGATCAGCAGCTTGCGCCGCTCGACGTTGCGCGTCAGCAACATCACCGGCAGCGACGTCAGGGACACAATCCACGCGTAGATGGTGAGCATCAGGCCGACGCTCGACACCGGCATGTCAAAGCTCGCACCAATGGCGCTGAGCAGCCCGACGGGGACGAATTCGGTGGTATTGAACACAAAGGCGGCCAACGCGAGGGCGATGACCGGCTGCCAATTGGCTTGGGGAGTTGCGGCTGAAATGCTCATTGAAGGGCGCGGTACTCGGACGATGATCAAACGGCTACCCAGGACAAGCGCCGCCGTTGAACATTCTATAGGTTTCTCGCCCGTCTGTTGGCGCTGATCCTGATCAAAAAGCCATCAGTTTCATCACGGCGCGGTCAGGGTGACCACGTAAAGCCCCGACTGAATCGGCTTTCCAAGGCTATCCACCAGCACATACCGCTGGTCGTAATAGCGCCCGTTGGCGTTGTCGCTCACCAACTTGACGTTGGCCGTCGCAGTACCCAGCGCCTGGACGCTGCGCACCGGTTGCACATCGAACTGATTGCCGCGAACGGCCTGCGGGCAACCCTTCAGCTCCATGACCGCGCCGCCCGGCGCACTGCTGGCACAACCCGGCTCGACAATGCTGCCGTGAAACTGAATGACACCGCCCGATGCCGCCAGGCAACTGCCCGCCCATACCGCAAGGAAGCCGGTAACCCGTGATAACCGTTTGACGTGCATGACGACTTTCCTTCTTGGGTAGTTAAGAAGGTAGTCGTCCGCGCAGCCGCAGACTTTAGGACAATCGTCTCAAAAAGCCCGGCCTAGTGAGGCAGCGCGTAGATCACCGCTTGCCCAACCTGCGGGCTGTGCCGGCAAAACGTCGACAAGTCGAAACGCTCGTTCGTCCCCAGGCTGGCATTGACCACGACCAGATCGAAGCCAAGGCCGCCGCAGGCCAGCAGCGTCAACATCTCATCCAGGCTCGACACCGGCGCAATCGCGTAATAGCCCTGGCGATTGAAGTCCCGTTCCAGGCGCAGGCGCTGATGGTGCTGGGGGTCGGCGATCATGATGCGCAGGCGTTTATTGATCATGGCCGACTCCAGCACTGGACTTGCCCGCGCCCCTGCAACCAGCGCAGCAGGTCGGCACCGGGCATGGGCCGGGCGTGCCAGTAACCCTGGCCCTGGGCGCAGCCCATTTCCAGCAGTTGTTGTTGCTGCTCGGCGGTCTCGATGCCTTCGACCACCACCGACATGCCCAGGGTCTCGCCGAGGGCCAGGGTGCTGCCGATCACCGCTCGGCAACGCGGCTCATGGGCCAGGCCGCGGACAAATTCAGCGTCGAGCTTGATCTCGTTGAACGGCAACTGGCACAGGCGCTGCAGCGACGAAAACCCTGCGCCGAAATCGTCGATAGACAAACGACAGCCCAGCATGCGCAAACGCACCAGGTTTTCCAGGGACACGGCGGGCACTTCCAGCAAGCCGCTCTCGGTGAGTTCAAAGGTAATGCTGCCACACGGCGCCTGGTAGGCCGCCAATAGGCCTTTGATATGGGCGGTCAACCCGACATCGGCCAACTGCGCCGCGTGCAGGTTGAACGCCAGCTCCAGGCTCAACCCCAGGCCCTTGGCCTGGCGCTGCTGGGCCAGGGCCTGCTGCATCAAGGCGAACAACAGGTCGTCCATCAGCCCCGCACGCTCCATCGCCGGTAAAAACACTGCCGGTGACAGCACGCCCTTGGACGGATGGTGCCATCGCGCCAGCACTTCCACGCCGACCACGCTGCCGGTCTGCAAATCGAATTTGGGTTGGTACCAGGCTTGCAGCTGCTGATCGCGAAGCGCCCGGCGTACCTGCTGTTCATCGGCGACTTCCAGCGGCGATGGCGCCTCGAACGTCGCAGGCCGCTGGCTCAACGCGAGTGCCAGCAGCGGCTGCAACGCTTCGGCCAGCAGCGGCTTGCCGATATCGCCGAGCATGTTCAGCCCCAGCAAGGCGCCCATCTGCCGTACGGCGCGGCGCACGTCCCAGGGCAAGCCGCTGCTGACGATGATTGCCCCCACCTGGCCAGTGGCGCTGATGCGCTGGATAAACTCCAGCCCGTCCATGCCATCCATTTGCAGGTCGCACACCACCACGTCCACCGGCCCCTCTTGTGCAAGCACGGCCAGGGCCTCAGTGCCGTTGGCGGCCTCCAACACGTCACGGCAACCCAACTGTTTGAGCAGGCTTGTCGCCACCGACCGTTGGAACAGGTGGTCTTCCAGCACCAGGACACGAAGCGGCAATGGGGGCATCAAGGGGCACTCGCTGAAGAAGGGAATACCTGCATGGTGTGCGATTGAGCCACGCGGTTAGCGTGGAAATTACGCACAGACACGTAGGAAATTTCCCAAGCCGCTACAGGTACGCCGCCAACCGTTGCTCCAACGCATCCATTGCCTGTTGCAAGCCATCCACGGCTTCGGTCAACAGGGCCGAGTTCAGCCCCTCGCAGGCCACTTCCAAGGCTTCGCACGCCTGGATCAACCGCTGCGCCTTGATAATCCGCGCACCGCCCTTGACCCGGTGCGCCAGGTCGGCCAGCCCGCTGACGTCATGCTGGGTAAACAGTTGCATCAGCCGCGCCATGTCCTGCTCGTTGCTGGCGGCCAGGTCTTGCAGCAGGCTCTTGATCGAGGCTGCGTCGCCGCGGCTGAGCTGCTCCAGGCTGGTCAAGTCGATGTCGTCCGGTCCCTCATCGCCAGGCACCGGCAACACCAGGCACGCACTGAGGTCCTGCAAGCTGATGGGTTTGAACAGGCAGTCGTCCATGCCCGCCGCCAGGCAGCGGTCTTTTTCCTCGGGTTGGGCGTTGGCGGTGAGGCCGAGGATCAACCCGGCCGGCAAGCCCCTGGCGCGTTCTTCGTCACGAATCGCGCGGGCCAGCGCGTAGCCGTTCATCAACGGCATATTGCAGTCGGTGATCACCACGTCGAACGCCTGCGCCCGCCAGGCGCGCAAGCCGTGGGCACCGTCCTCGGCATCCACTACCTGGTGGCCGAGGTAATGCAGTTGCTGGGTGAGCAACAGGCGGTTGGCCGGGTAGTCATCGATCACCAGCACCTTGAGCGCCCGGGAGGCCGGCGCTTGCAGCGGGGCGACGGCGGGCGGGATATCCAGCTCGACCAGGGTGGGCAAGCTGACGCGCATTTCCACCTGGGTGCCCTGCCCCAACACGCTGTTGAGCACCAGGCTGCCGCCCATCATTTCGCACAGGGTGCGGCTGATCATCAGGCCCAGCCCCGAACCGCCACGCGCCGACTGGCCATGGTTGCTGGCCTGGGCAAACGGGCTGAACAGCTGCTGCTGGTCTTCGCTGGAAATCCCGCTGCCGCTGTCTTCCACCCGCAGGCACAGCGCCAGGCGTTCATCATCCTGCCCCGGCTCGGCGCTGACCCGCAGGCGCACGTGGCCGCTGTGGGTGAACTTGATCGCATTGCTCAACAGGTTGGAGGCGATCTGCTTGAAGCGCAGCGGGTCCACCAGCACCTGGCGGTTGACGCTGGCGTCGAGGTCGAGGATCAGTTGCAGCTGCTTCTGCCGCGCCAGGCCTTCAAAGATGCGCGCCACCGACTCCACCAGTTCGCGCAGGTTGGCGCGTTCCGGGGCCAGGGACAGGCGGCCGGATTCGATGCGCGCAATGTCGAGGATGTCGCCGATCAGATCCAGCAAGCCCCGGGCCGCGCCTGACGCCACTTCAATGGAGAGACGGTCGGTGACGCCCTGGTCGGCCTTTTTCAGCGCCAGTTCGAGCATGCCGATAATCGCGTTCATCGGCGTGCGGATTTCATGGCTCATGGTCGCCAGGAAGGTGGTCTTGGCACGGTTGGCCGCGTCGGCGCCGTCCTTGGCGTCGTCGTGCAGGGCCAGGAGCAGATGCTGGCGTTCGCTGATGTCGATCCAGCCGCCGATCATGCCGCTGACTTCGCCGTCACTGCCGCGATACGGTAGCATCCAGTGGTAGATGGTCAGCACGCTGTCGGCGCCCATGGTCAGGCGGCGGTCCTGCACCCGTGGCACGCCCTCCTCCATCACCTGCAGATAATCGGCGTGGTAAGCGGCGGCCTCGTCGGCGTCTTTCAGCACGCCTTCGACCACGGTCTTGCCGAGCACGGCGTCACGCTCCACGCCAAACACGTGCAGGTAGCCGCTGTTGCAGATGCGCAGCCGCCCCTCGCGGTCGCGCACATAGATCGGGTGCGGCGTGCCGTCGATCAGCACGCGCATGAATTCCATCTGGTCGTTCAGGGCAATCTGCGCCTGTGTGCGCTGGCGCATCAGCCTGCGCAGGTAGGCGATCCAACCCAGCGCCACCAGCAGCAGAGCACCCGCCACGACGAAGCCTTGCAGGATCAGGGTGCGGTTGCGCAGCCAATAGCTGTCGTCCACGGCAATCTCGTTGCGCCAGCGGTTGGTGACTTCGTCCATCTCCTCCGGCGGGATGCTCAGCAGGGCTTTTTCCAGGATCGAATACAGTTCCAGCGCGCCGCGCGAGGTCGCGAACGCCACACGCGCCGACTCGGTACCGACCGTGGCGGTGATGCGCAAGCGGTCACGGTATTGGCGCGAGATCATGTAGCGCGCGGTGATCAACGAATTGACCGCGCCATCGGCCCGCCCGTCGGCCACCATGGCCATGGCTTCCTGGGCGCTCTCGGCGTTGACCAGGGCGATGTTGGGGAACGCCTCCAGCAACTGGTCGCGCACCGGGTTGCCGGTGATGATCGCCAGGCGCTTGCCCGCCATGTCATCCAGGGTGGCCGGGCTGTTCGGGCCGCTGCGGCTGATCAGCACGTAGGGTGAACTCAGGTAGGGCCGGGTAAAGCGCAGATGGCTCTCACGGGCCGCGCTGGGTGTAAGGGTGATCAGCAGGTCGGCTTCCTCCGTACGGATCTGCTCGATCAGGTCGGCGACAGACTGCGTGCGCACCACATCGAACTTCAAGCCGGTGCGCAACGCGACCTTGGCCAGCACATCGGCGCTGATCCCACGGAACTCGCCGTCTTCGTTGAAAAACGAGAACGGTACGAAACTGTCATCGATCGCCACCTTCAAACGCGGGTGAGCGGCCATCCAGCGCTGCTCGCTGGCGCTGAAGTGCAGCGCGATGCGCCCCGGCATGCTGCCGCCGCCCGCGCTCCAGCGGCGCAGGATGGTCATGCGCTCGCCCTGGGGAATCGCCGCCAGCGCCGAATTGATGATGTGCAGCAAGCGCGCGTTGGCCTGGGCGAACGCAAACGAGAAATTGCTCACTTCCATCTGCGAGAAGTCAGCCAACTGCACGTTGTTCAGGTAGTTCTTGTTGATCAGGTACTGGGCGCTGATGGAGTCGCCCAGGTACACGTCGGCATTGCCGAACGCCACCGCACCAATCGCGCTCAAGGTCGAGGGGTAGAGCTGCAACGTGGCCTGGGGGTAGAACGCCTGCACCGCATCCGGTGGCAGGTAGTGGTAGAGCATGGCGATTTTCTTGCCCGCCAGGTCCGGCGCCAGCACCTGGCTCTTGGCGACCTGGGTGACCAGGGTCGGCTGGTCTTCGGCGTAGGCCGTGGACATCAGCAGGTCGTGATCTGCCTGTTCAAAGCCGTTGGCGGTGCCGAGAAAATCCACCGCGCCTTGCTTGAGGGCGTCGATCACGTCCGCACGGGAGGCATAACGGCGTACTTCCACCGGCGTGCGCAACAGCTCGCTGAGGAGCTTTGCGTAGTCGGCGGTGAGGCCTTCGTAATCTCGGCCGTTGGTGGTCATGCCGAAGGGCGAATAATCCGGCGCCGACGCCCCCAGCACCAACACGCGTTTACTGCGTAGCCAGCCCCAGTCCTGCTCCGACAGTGACACGGCGTATTCCGAGACATGGGAACGCCCGAGCACCTGATAGGTCTCGGCAGGCGCAGCCGCCAGGGCAGCCCCGTTCAGGCAGCCCGCCAGCAGCGCACCCAGCAGCCATTTATGCAGGAGAGTGTTCATTCAGACCAGATTGTTGCGCTTGGCGAAATCGGCCAGGTACACCACGGACTTGACCTTGAGCTTCTCGATCAAGCGGGTCTTGTAGGTGCTGATGGTCTTGTTGCTGAGCAGCATCGCGTCACCGATTTCCTTGTTGCTCAGGCCTTGGGACAGTTGCTGCAGGATGGTCAGTTCACGGTCGGACAGGGTCTGGATCAACTCAAGGTCAGTGGTTTGCGCATCACTGCGGCGCACCGAACTGTTGGCCAGGTTCGGAAAAAAGGTATAGCCGCCCATCACCGCCTTGATCGCCTTGACCAACTCGTCGAGGTCATTGGTCTTGGAGATATAACCCGCCGCGCCGGCTTTCATGCAGCGCATGGAATAGAACAGCGGCGACTGCGAGGTCAGCACCAGGATCTTGCACGACAGGCCCAGGGCGCAGATGCGCGAGATCACTTCCAGGCCGTCCAGCTTGGGCATGGCGATATCCAGCACGATCAGCTCGGGCTCATGCTCGCGGGCCAATTGCACGGCGTCGGCGCCGTTATCCGCCTCGGCCACGACCTCGAAGCCTTCCTGCTTCAAGAGCATCTTCACGGAGGAACGAATAAACGGATGATCGTCCACGACTAACGCTTTAAACATAACAACCCCTGTGCGACATGCCGGCTCAAAATACACGAGCGCGACCTGAGTGTAGGAAATATCTCAAAACTTTGAGAGGCCGGTCCCATGCGCTTCCAGCCAGGGCAACAAGTGGTGCCCCGCCATGGGCCGAGCCAGGTAAAAACCCTGGCCCAGTTCACAACCCAGGGCCAGCACACCATCACGGATAGGCGCGGTGCTGATCCCTTCGATCACCAGGCTCATGCCCAGCACATTGGCCAGCGCCCGGGTGCTTTTGATCATGCTGGGGTTGTGGCGCACGAAACCGCCATCCAGCTTGAGTTGGTTGAACGGCAGTTGGCACAGCAGCTTGAGGGAGGAAAAGCCGTTGGCGAAGTCATCGATCGACAAACCACAGCCCAGCACACGCAGACGCAGCAGGTTCTCCTGCACGGCCGGCGCACTGTTGAGCAGGCCGTTTTCGGCCAACTCGAAGCGCAGCACGGAACCGCTGAACCCATGACGGCCCAAGGCCCACTGGATATGTGCGACCAGACTGCCGCCGAGCAATTGCGAGGCATGCAGGTTGAACGCCAGCTCCAGTGGCACCTGTTGCCGGCGCAGGATGCCCAGCAGGCTGAGGCCCTGTTCCAGCAGTTGCTTGAACATGTCGTCGATCAGGTCGTAGGCCAACACGGCGGCCAGGAAGTCTTCGGGCAACAACACGCCGCGGGCCGGGTGCTCCCAGCGCACCAAGGCTTCCGCACCGGCCAGTTGCCCGGTGCGGATCACGAATTTGGGCTGGAACCACGCACGGAATTCGCCCAGGGCCAGGCCGCGCTGGATCTCCAGCTCACTGGGCAGGGGTTTGACGCGGGGAGAGGCCATGCTTACCAACCACTTTGCGGGTGCGATGGGGCGGATAGTGGCCTGGAATCAGCTGAATCTATAAGGGAAGCGTCCTGCCGATGCGTAGGACATTTCCCACAAGCAATTAAGGGTCAACCTGCTCCATCAGCTCTGCCACCGACTCGGGCCGTTGCGCATAGCGCTGGGCCAGCGCCGCGCAGACCATCAGCTGGATCTGGTGAAACAGCATCAGCGGCAGGATCAGCACGCCCATGGTTGCCCCGGCGAACAGCACCTGGGCCATCGGTACGCCCGTCGCCAGGCTTTTCTTCGAGCCGCAGAACAGGATGGTGATGCGGTCTTCCTGGTTAAAGCCGAACGCCTTGGCCAATACCGTCGACGCCACCAGTACCAAGGCCAGCAACACACAGCACGCCACCACCAGGCCGCCCAGTTCCCACAGCGGGATCTTGTGCCAGATGCCTTCATTGACCGCTTCGCTGAACGCGCCGTAGACCACCAGCAGGATCGAGCCTTGATCGACGAATTTCAGCCAGGACTTGTTGCGCCCCACCCACGCGCCAATCCAGCGCCGGGCGATCTGCCCGGCAATAAACGGCAGCAGCAGTTGCACGCTGATCTTGAGGATCGCGTCGAGGGTGTTACTGCCTTCGCCGTGCACGTTGAGCAACAGCGTCACCAACAGCGGCGTGAGGAAGATGCCAAACAGGCTCGACGCCGCCGCGCTGCAAATCGCCGCCGGGATATTGCCCCGCGCCAGCGAGGTAAAGGCAATCGCCGACTGCACCGTGGCCGGCAAGGCGCAGAGGTACAGCATGCCCATGTACAGGTCTTTGCCGATCAGCGGCGACAGCAGCGGCTTGAGCGCCAGGCCCAGCAACGGGAACAGCACGAAGGTCAGGCTGAACACCAACAGGTGCAGGCGCCAGTGGCCGGCACCGGCGATGATGGCCTGGTTCGACAGCTTGGCGCCGTGCAAGAAAAACAGTAGCGCGATGGCCAGGTTGGTGACCCAGCCAAAGGCCACGGCGGTCTGGCCGCTGGCGGGCAACAGCGAGGCGAGGATCACCGTGGCGATCAGGGTCAGGGTGAAGTTGTCGGGGAGAAAGCGCGGACGGGTCATAAGTGAGTTCTTCCGGGGGTTGCCAAGAGCGTCTCGGCGACTCTAACGTAACGGCTTGTTACCGACTAACGCCAATGAGCCAACAAATGCCGCCTAAAGGACATGACAAAACCGTGCGCCGCAGCGTGCCCGGGCTTTCCAGCTTGCCGAGGCCGGTGTATGGGCGCACCGAATCATTGCCCAATCGCGCCTTGACCCGCCGCCACAGTCACCCGTGGGTGCAATTGTCGTACGCGATTTCCGGGGTGCTGGAGATTCAGACCAGCGTTGGCCGTTTTGTCGCGCCGCCGCAACGCGCCGTGTGGATTCCGGCGGGCATGCCCCACCGCGTGTTCAGCTCGCCACGCACCGAGATGCGCAGCCTGTACCTCGATTGCAGCGTGACCACCTGGGCGGACGCGCGTTGCCACGTGCTGGAAGTGAGCAGTCTGCTGCGCGAATTGATCCGCAGCTTCAGCGAACTGCCGGTGGCCTATGTTGAGGACGGCGCGGACGGGCGCCTGGCCCAGGTGCTGCTGGACCAGTTGGCCGCAGCGCCCCAGGTGGACTTGATGCTGCCGTTGCCCATGGACCCGCGTTTGCGCCAGATCTACCGCAGCCTGAACCTGCACCCGGAGCAGCAGACCACCCTGGGGGACTGGAGCCGCAAATTGGCCGTAAGTGAAAAGACCCTGAGCCGCCTGTTCTTGAGCGACACAGGGCTGACCTTCCGCGCCTGGCGCCAGCGCTTGCGCCTGCTCACCGCCCTGCCCGCCCTGGAGCAAGGCGAGCGCGTGACGGATGTGGCGTTGGGGTGTGGGTATGAATCGACCTCGGCGTTTATCAATGCGTTTCGCCAGCAGTTTGAGGCGACGCCGGGGGAGTTTTTTCGCTGACTTACAGGTGTAGGTGATGCAAATGTGGGAGCGGGCTTGTGTGGGAGCGGGCTTGCTCGCGAATGCGGTGGGTCAGTTGGAACATCTTTGGCTGACACACCGCTTTCGCAGGCAAGCCAGCTCCCACAGGGGATTGGGTTTCCACTTCGGATCAGGTTTACACCGATCAAACTGTGGGAGCTGGCTTGCCAGCTCCCACAGTTTGATTTGTATGTGTCTGTTAGATATGGGCCTTGGCCAGGATCGCCTGGAGCAACACATCCGCCCCCGCCGTCGACCATTCAGGCGAAATTTCCTCCGCCTCGTTATGGCTCAACCCATCCACACACGGCACAAAGATCATCGCGGTCGGCGCTACCTGGTTGAGGTAGCAGGCATCATGCCCCGCGCCGGAAATCATTGGCCGATGGCTGTAACCCAACGCCTCGGCAGACGCTCGCACCACCTCCACGCAATCAGCGTCAAACGCAATCGGCGCGTACTGGAAGATCTGCTGCACGCTGTGTTGCAAGCCAATCCCCTCGGCGATCTGCGCCACCGCTTCGCGCAGTTGCTGGTCCTGGCGCGCCAGCACGGTTTCGTCCGGGTGACGGAATTCCACACTGAAAAACACGCGCCCCGGTACGACGTTGCGCGAGTTCGGGAAGATATTCGCCATGCCCACCGTGGCACGCCCTTCGGCGCCTTGTTCCAGGCCCAGGCCGTTGACCGCCTCGACCACGCGGGCGAAGCCAAGCAAGGCGTCCAGGCGATGGTCCATCGGCGTGGTGCCGGCGTGGGCGCTGCGCCCCTTTAGTTCGACTTCATACCAGCGCTGGCCCTGTGCGCCGGTGACCACGCCGATGGTGATGCCTTGCGCTTCAAGGATCGGGCCTTGCTCGATGTGCAGCTCAAACGCCGCATGCACCGCCTGGCCGCCCACCGGGTGCGGGCCGGCATAACCGATCTGCTGCAACGCCTGACCAATGCTCACGCCGTTCTTGTCTGCGCGGGACAGGCCATATTCCAGGTCAAACACCCCGGCGTAGACCCCCGACGAAATCATCGCCGGGGCAAAGCGCGAGCCCTCTTCGTTGGTCCAGTTGACCACCTCGATCGGCCGGTCGGTCTCGATGCCGAGGTCGTTCAAGGTGCGCAGCACTTCCAGCCCGGCGAGCACGCCGTAGATGCCGTCGTACTTGCCGCCAAAGGGCTGGGAGTCGCCATGGGAGCCGGTCAGCACCGGCGCCAGGTGATCAAGACGCCCGGCGCGACGGGCGAAGATATTGCCCATGGCGTCCACGCGAATGCTGCAGCCGGCCGCCGTGCACCACTGCACGAACAGGTCGCGGCCGCGACGGTCTTCCTCGGTCAGCGCCAGGCGCGAGACACCGCCTTTTTCGGTGGCGCCGATCTGCGCCATCTCCATCAGCGCGTCCCACAAACGCTCGCCGTTGACACGTGCCAGATTATTCATGGGGTTTGGCCCGGTAGCGGAAATCACAGCGATGGTCGCCGCCCATGATGGTCTGGGTGCGGGTCAGCTCGATGTCGGGGTTGTAGCCGACGATAAACAGCTCGTCGCGGTTGCACGACAGCAAGTGGCCGATCTCGCCCAGGCCCATTTCGGTGTACATCTCGGCGTAGCGGCAGCGCTTGACGTCGTAGTCGTAGTGCTCGGCATCGCTGGCGATGATCTCGACCTTCAGCGCGTCGTCTTTTTCCCAGAGCACTTGCAGTTCGACAAAGCTCTTGAGGTCGGCGCGCTCTTCCAGCGACGCAAAATGCTTGCCCGCCTGGATCGCCGCATTGCCCACCGCTTCGCCGATCACGGCAGCGGCAAAGTCCTTGCCCTGCTCGCGCTTGAGAATCTCGTAGATCGGCTTGATGATTTCGGCCTCGATCCGCCGCCGGGCAAGAATGCCCAGTTCACCTTCCAGTTTGCTCATTTCATCTCTCCTCCAATCCAACGTGTGCACACCGTCAAATGTGGGAGCTGGCTTGCCTGCGATGGCGGTGTCCCAGCCGGCAAATCATTGGCCGGTATACCGCCATCGCAGGCAAGCCAGCTCCCACACAAGCCAGCTCCCACAGTCGATCCAGTTATTTACCGCCTGCGACGCTTACGGGCTGCCATTGGTTGGCCTTGACCTGGTACACGGTGAACGACGGCTTCTTCAAGTTACCTTGCGCATCAAACGCGATAGTCCCCGTCACACCCGCGTAGCTGATGGCACGCAGCACCGGCAGGTATTTCTGCGGATCAACCGAATCGGCCTTCTCGATAGCCGCGACCAGCACGCCAACGCCGTCATAGGCAAACGGCGCGTGCAGTTCGATGTTGGTCTTGTAGCGCTCTTTGTAAGCTTGCTCGAACGCCTTGCCACCCGGCATCTGCGCTATCGCCAGGCCCGGCTCCAGGGCAATCACGCCCTCGCCTTCGTTCTGCGCCAACTCCAAGAAGGTCTGGCTGACAAAACCACCGGCGCCCATCAGCGGTGCCTTGATCCCCAGTTGCTTGATGCGCCGCGCCAGCGGTGCGGCCTGGGCGTCGACGCCGCCAAAGAAGATCAGGTCCGGGTTCTGGCTGCGGATGTTGGTGAGCACGGCGCTGAAGTCGATGGTCTTGTCGTCCACGTATTCACGACCGACGACTGTCGCGCCACCGGCTTCGATGGCTTTGACGAACTGGTCCGCCAGGCCCTGGCCGAACGCGGTGCGGTCGTCGATCACGGCGATGCGCTTGGCTTTCAGCGTGTTCAACGCGTAATCGCCGGCGACCTGACCGCCATCGTCGTCATGGCCCATGATGCGGAAACTGGTGTCGAAACCCTGCTGGGTGTAGGCGTGGCCGGTGGCAACCGGTGCGACCTGGGCAATCCCGGCGTCGTGGTAGACCCGCGCGGCCGGGATGCTGGTGCCGGTGTTCCAGTGGCCAACCACGCCGACCACCCCTTCATCTACCAGGCGCTGGGCCACGGTGACGGCTGTGCGCGGGTCGGACTGGTCGTCCTCGGAGACCAGCTTGAAGGTCACGGCTTCGCCGTTGATCTTCGGGTGCTTGGCGTTGGCCTGGTCGATGGCCAGTTTGGCGCCGTTTTCCAGGTCTTTGCCGATGCGTGCGGACGGGCCGGTCAGCGGGCCAGCCAGGCCGATCAGCACGGTCTGGTCGGCCTGGGCCATGGCGCTGGCGAGACTGCTCAGGGCCAGGCCGATCAATGCGGTGTTCTTCAAAATACTCATCAGTGGTTCCTGCTTCTTTTCGGGCGGGTCGGAACACGCCGGGCGTCCGGTAGCGTCATGGTTTAGTTATTCGCCGAGGTACGCGCTGCGCACCTCGGGGTGTTCAAGCAAATCCTGGGATGGGCCCGTGAGGCTGATGCGCCCTGTGTCCATCACATAGGCGCGGTCGGTGACTTGCAGCGCCAGCCGCGCGTTCTGTTCCACCAGCAACAGGGTCATACCCTGGCGGCAGACGTCGTCGATCACCTGGAAAATCTTCTCCACCATGATCGGCGCCAGGCCCATGGACGGCTCATCGAGGATCAGCAAGCGCGGGCGCGACAACAACGCACGGGCCAGGGCGAGCATCTGTTGCTCGCCACCCGAGAGCAGGCCGGCGGATTGCTGCAGGCGTTCTTCCAGGCGGGGGAAGTGTTCGAACAACTGGCGCATTTCGCGCTGCACCTGCGCGTTGTCGCGGCGCAAAAATGCGCCGGCCTGCAGGTTTTCCAGCACGCTCATGCGCGCGAAAATCCCGCGGCCTTCGGGGACCATCGCGATGCCTTGGCGCAGCAGTTTGTCCGGCGCCTGGCCAAGGATGGAGTGCCCGGCAAAACGGATCTCGCCCTTGGCGGCAGGCAGCAAACCGGTGAGCGCCTTGAGGCTGGAGGTCTTGCCCGCGCCGTTGGCGCCGATCAGGGTGACGCGCTCGCCTTCATCGATATGCAGGTCGAGGGCTTTGACGGCTTCGATGGCGCCGTAGCGCACCTGCAAACCTTCGACGTTCAACAGTGCTTCAGACATGGGCGCTGGCTCCCAGATAGGCCTGGATCACGGCCGGGTGCTGGCGCACGTCGGCGGGCGGGCCGACGGCGATGACCTGGCCGTAATCCAGCACGCTGATGCGGTCGCACACGCCCATCACCAGCTTGACGTCGTGCTCGATCAACAACAGGGTGTGGCCGTCGTCGCGGATCTTTTCCAGCAGGCCGCGCAGTTGCACTTTCTCGCTGGCGTTCATGCCCGCCGCCGGTTCATCCAGGGCCAGCAGGCGCGGTTCGGTGGCCAGGGCGCGGGCGATTTCCAGGCGGCGTTGGTGGCCGTAGCTCAGGCTGTCGGCGCGGTAATTGGCGTAGCCGGCCAGGCCGACATACGCCAGCAGGCGATGAGCGTGGGCACGGGTTTGCGCCTCTTCTTCCCGGGCGCGGCGATGCTGACTCAAGGCCGCCCACAGGCCATTGCGAGTGCGCACATGGCGCCCGACCATGACGTTTTCCAGGGCGCTCATGGCATTGAACAGGCGGATATTCTGGAAGGTACGCGCGATCCCCGCCTCGGCAACCTGGTGCACGCTGGTGGGCTGATAGTCGCGGCCATCCAGCTGAAAGCGCCCGGAGTCCGGCGTGTACAAGCCGGTCATGACGTTGAAGAAAGTGGTCTTGCCCGCGCCATTCGGGCCGATCAGGCCGTAGATCTCGCCGGGCTGGATGCTCAGGCTCACGTCGCTCAGCGCCGCGACGCCGCCGAAGTGTTTGTTGACCTTGTCGATCTGCAACAGCGGTGCGTTCATCGTGCCACTCCTTTGGGCCACAATCCGGCGGGTCGGTAGAGCATCGCCAGGATCAGCGCCAGGCCGTAGAACAACTGGCGGATGATCTCCGGGTCCACCAGCACCTGGCCGAACAGCGCCTGCTGCAACGGGCCCATGCTGGCGCGCAACGCTTCGGGCAGGGCCGCGAGCAATACGCAGCCGAGGATGACCCCGGGGATATGGCCCATGCCGCCCAGCACCACCATCGCCAGTACGGCGATGGATTCGTTCAAGGTGAAGGATTCCGGCGAGACAAAGCCCTGGAACGAGGCGAACAACGAGCCGCTCACGCCGCCGAACGCCGCGCCAATGGCAAACGCCAGCAGCTTGAGGCGCATGGTATTGATGCCCATGGCCTGGGCCGCGTCTTCGTCTTCCCGGATCGCCACCCAGGCACGGCCGATGCGCGAACGCTCCAGGCGGATGCAGGCAAACAGGATCAACACCACCAGCGCCGCAAACAGGTAGTAATAGAGGTACACCGACGGCAGGCGCAGGCCGAACAGCTCTTGGGTGCGCCCCAGGTTGACGCCGAGCAGGCTGACCGGATCCACCTGGGCGATGCCTTTGGGGCCATTGGTGATATTCACCGGGCGGTCGAGGTTGCGCAGCAGGATGCGGATGATTTCGCCGAAACCCAGGGTGACGATGGCCAGGTAGTCGCCGCGCAAGCGCAGGGTCGGCGCGCCCAGCACCACGCCAAAACCCGCGGCAAGCAGCGCGCCCAACGGCAGGATCAGCCAGATCGAGGTGTGCATGCCCGCCGGCAACAGCGCCGCCAGTGCGGGGAACTGTTGCAGCAAATGCGGCGACGAGAGCAACGCAGCCAGGTAGGCGCCCACCGCGTAGAACGCGATAAAGCCCATATCCAAAAGCCCGGCGTAGCCGACCACGATGTTCAGGCCGAGGGCGAGCATGATGTACAGCAAGGCAAAGTCGAGGGTGCGCACCCAGGTGTTGCCGCCGGCGTGGCCGACAATCCACGGCGCCAGCACCAGGGCCACGGCGAGCAGCAACAGGCCCAGGCTGGCGCGTTTGTTGGGGGTCAGGGACTTGATCATGCGCGGCTCGCCAAACGTTCGCCCAACAACCCGGAAGGCCGGAACACCAGCACCGCGATCAACACGATAAAGGCGAACACATCCTGGTAATTGCTGCCGAATACGCCGTTGGTGGCCGCACCGAGGTAACCGGTGCCGAGGGCTTCGATCAAGCCCAGCAGCAGGCCGCCGAGCATGGCGCCCTTGAGGTTGCCGATGCCGCCCAGCACTGCAGCGGTGAAGGCCTTGATACCGGGCAGGAAGCCCATGTAGAAGTGCGCGCTGCCGTAGTTGCTGGCCATCATGATCCCGGCGAGTGCCGCCAGGGCGCCGCCGATGGCGAAGGTCATGACGATGATGCGGTTCGGGCTGATGCCCATCAGGCTGGCGACTTGCGGGTTCTCCGCCACCGCACGCATGGCCCGGCCGAAGCGCGTGCGCTCCACCAGCACCAGCAACGCGACCATCACCGACAAGGCGACGGCAATCGTGGTCAGCGCCGTGGCGTTGGTGATGGCCGGGTGTGCGGAGGCGCCGGCCAGCACTTCGATCGGCTCCAGCGGCAGCAGTTGCGGGAACATCTGCGGGTTGCGTGTCCACACCAGCATGGCGAGGGTTTGCAGCAGCAGCGACACGCCGATGCCACTGATCAACGGCGCCAGGCGCGGGGCGTGACGCAGGCGGCGGTAGGCCACGCGTTCGATCACTACCGCCAACACCGCGCAAAAGGCCATGGCGACGAGCGTCGCGCAGAGCAGCACCAGCATCGGCGCAAGGGCTGGAAAGGCGGCCTGCAACAGGCGAATCACCGACAAGCCCACCAGCGCGCCGATCATCAACACATCGCCGTGGGCGAAGTTGATGATGCGCAAGATGCCGTAGACCATGGTGTAACCCAGGGCCACCAGCGCGTAGAGACTGCCCGTCATCAAACCGTTGAGCAGCTGTTGGATAAACCCATCCATGAAAACCATCGACCTCAGTGCGTGCAAGGGCGGCACACTAAGCATCTATTCTGTTTTTATCAAATAACAGAAAGTCATATGGTTATATCAACGTTGAAACAGGCTATTTATGCCATGAATACGGCACTTATGGCTCTTTATTCGGCGCTTGAGTTAGTATTTAATTCAACACATGAATAAATCAGAACAGTTAGCCAATGACCCGCCCCTGCGTGCCGTGCGCACTTTCGAAGCCTTTGCGCGCCATGGCGGGGTGAATGCCGCCGCGCGTGAGCTGGAAGTTTCCGCCTCGGCCATCAGCCATCAACTGCACTTGCTGGAAGATTTCCTGCAGCAACCGCTGACCTTGCGCCAGGGCCGCAACCTGGTGCTCACCGATGAAGGCCGCGAGTACTACCGCGCGATTCGCTCGGCGTTTGCGGTGCTGCGCAGCGCCACCGAACATGTGCGCGAAAAAAGCGCCACGCGCCAGGTGACCATCAGCCTGATCCCACTGTTTGGCATCAACCTGTTTATTCCACGCCTGGCGCATTTCCTGAAGGATCACCCGGCGCTGGACATCAACGTGACCTACGCCAACCACCGCAGCTACCCCAGCGACGCAGCCGACCTGTCGATTCGCTTCGGCACCGGGCACTGGCCGGGCTATCACAGCGAACCGCTGATTTCCGGCGCCGTGACACCCTATTGCAGCCGCGCCTTCCTGGCACAGCACGGGCCCATCGACACGCCCGAGGCCTTGAGCCAGCTGCCACTGCTGCACGACGAAGAACGCGGCACCTGGGGCCAATGGTTCGAAGCCGCCGAGGTGGATGCCACCGCGTTGAATGGCTTGCTACTGGAAGACGGCCAACTGGCGCTCACTGCCACCCTCACCGGCTTGGGCTGCGCGTTACTCCGCGAACCGCTGGTGGCACCGCTGGTGGCCAGTGGCGAGTTGGTGAAGTTGTTTGAGCTGGAGGTGAATGATGGCCGCCAGTATTACCTGTGCCGCCGGGCCAACAGCGAGTTGTCCAGCGAGGGCAATGATTTGTACGACTGGATCAAGCGCAGCTTGATTGCAGCCTGAACCGTTGATTAATCCCCCACAAACCGGCGCTCGGCTGCTATTGTGCCGCGCTTTGAAAAACCGCCGAACCTGCGAGGAAATACCTGTTGAACACTGACGAAAAAATGACCGGGGACCTGTTCGAGGTGGATAAGCGCCTGTCACTCAAACCCGTGGTGGACTTCAACAGCTACCTGCGCACCGCCTTCGGCGACGGCCCGTGCACCTGCATCCGCTGCACCGCCAGTGGTGGCGATGAAACAGGCTACGCGTTCCAGCACACCTTTACCTTTGACGGCAAACCCACCCACCGCCGCTTTGCCACCACGGCGGGCAGTGATGTGTTGCAGGTGTTGAAGAAGGCGTGGCTGTCGTACACCAAGGCCGAGTTGCCACTGAGTGGTGTGCTGGCGCTGGATACGGTGAAGGAGTTTGTCGAGCCGCAGCTGCACAAGCGGTTGGCGCCGCTGTTCTTGGCCAGTGGGTTGGTCAAGGATGTGGATGGCGAATTTCAGATTCAACCGCAGGACTAAACATGTGGGAGCTGGCTTGCCTGCGATGGCGGACTGTCAGTCTATATAGGCTTGGCTGACCCACCGCTATCGCAGGCAAGCCAGCTCCCACATTGCCCGAGTACACATTTGATTCGCAGTGTTCTTAAATGCCTGCCAGCACCGCCGGGTCGCCCGAGCGCCAGACGTTATCCACGGTCACGCGCTGGATCAGCCATACGCCCTCCTCCCGCACCAACTCAACGTCATAGCGGTTCTTCATCAAGTAATGCCGCGAAGGATCGCTTTGCGGTACGTGCTGCGCCTCCACTAACGCATCCAGCCGCGCGTTATCACCGTCGAGCGTGACCCGTGCGTTGCTCACCGAGTGTGTGGTATCGAGCTGGCCGAGCGCGGCGGACAGCGCGCCGACGATGCCGTCGCGCCCTTCCAGCACCGGGTATTCAAAACCAGCCTTGGCGGCGGCCGGTCGGAAGTCCGAGATGGCGGTGGCGGTGAATGCCGAGGCAAGCAGGGCCGAGTCCTTCAGGTCAATACCTGCCGCGAAGCGATGCAGGGTGTCGATCACCGCACTGTTTTCGGCGGCCGTTTGCAGATCAGTCATGGTGCAATTCCTGTGAGTTCAATAATCAGTGATTTGAGTGCCGTCGATGGTCAGGGCAAAGCCCACGCCAAATAGCTTCGCCGGGGTTTCAAAGCCGGGCCGGCGCTCGCCACCGAGTACTCGACGCGCCGCTTCCACGGCGGCCAGTGGGGTGTAGCTGTAGCCGTTGACGGTTTCGATCACCGACCGCGCAACCGTGCCGTCGATGCCCGTGACTTCGGCCACGGCGCGGGCACGGTGAGCGTCGCGCTGGGCTTGGGTGGGGCCGTCGGGCAGTAGCGACAGGTCGCCTTCGGGGAAGGCTTCGCCGGTGATGTGCACGAACATCGCGATGTTCGGGATGGCGCTGGAATGCCAGGCCGTAATCAGGTCGCCAAACGACAACGGTGCGCACAGCGCAGGGCCGTCGCCAAAGTCCAGGAGCTGCGATTGCGCGTCCGGGGTGGCAAGCAATTCGCCGTCAATGCGCGCCATCACCCCAGCGCCGATGATCTCGCCGACACTCAGCGCCGAGCCCCGGGACATCGCGCCCGGCACCTGCAAGGCGATTTTCAGCGACTGCGGCTGCGGCACGCGGCGGGCGACGTGCATCGCCAGGCAGTCAGTGGGCACCACGTCCCAGCCCACGCCGGGCAGCAGCATCACATCCGCCCCGGCGCCGAGCTGTTCGGCCAGGCGGTACACATTGATTTCAGCGGTGATGTCCAGGTAGTCGGTGCCGCTGGCCATGCAGGCGCGCATCAAGGGTTCGGCGGTGTGGGCGAACGGACCGGCGAAGTTGAGCAGCACGTCGATGCCCTGCAACTGGCTGGCGTCAGCCGCAAACACGCGATACGGCACGTCCAGCTCTGCAGCCAGGGATGCCAGGCGCTCGGCGTTGCGGCCAGCGATCACCAGGTTCAGGCCGAGCTGTTGGGCATGTTCGGCCGCCATGCGCCCGGTGTAGCCGGTGGCGCCGTAGATCATCAGGGTTTTCATGGGGTGTGCTGCCAATTTTTGTAGACGAATTCAAGGCTGTAGCCGTCCGGATCGAGGACGTTGGCCGCGTAGTAGTTGGGGTCGTAGTGCAAGCGCGCGCCGGGCGCGCCGTTGTCGGTGGCGCCGTTTTCCAGGGCGGCGGCGTAGGCTTTTTCCACCTCTATGCGGTTGTTGGCGACAAAGCCCACGTGCACCGCCCGCCCTTCGACCACGCCTTCGCGCAGCCAGAAGAACATGCGCCCGTTGGCGCCGAAGCCCTTCAGGTCCGGGTGGCCGGGAGGGCCGTCTTTGCCGTCGTAGTCGAGCCGTGCGGTGATACCCAGTGGCTGGAGGGTGGCTTCATAGAAGCGGATGGAGCGTTGAATGTCGCCTACCGAGATAAACAGATGATCGAGCATCGTGTGACCTCCTGATTCAGATGATGTAGCCGCCGGCGACTTCAAGGGTCTGGGCGTTGATCCAGCGCCCTTCTTCCGACAGCAGCATGGCAATTACCCGCGCGACGTCTTCCGGTTCTCCGACACGCCTGAGGGCGGTTTGCCCGGCCAGCAGGGCCTCGAATTCATCGTCCAAGCCGCCACCCAATTCGGTGCGAATAGCGCCGGGGGACACGGCATTGGCGCGAATCCGGCGCTCACCGAACTCCTTGGCCATGTAACGGGTAAGTACGTCGAGGCCGCCCTTGAAGGCGGCGTAAGGTGCCACGCCGGCCGTGGCGACGCGGGTGGTAGCGCTGGTGAGGTTGACGATGCTGGCGTGTTCTTCCAACAACGGCAGTAACGTCTGAGTCAGGAAGAACGGCCCTTTCAGGTGCACGTTGAACAGGCCGTCGAACTGCGCCTCGGTCACCGACTCCAGGGGGTTGAACAGGCCATAGCCAGCGTTGTTCACCAGGCCGCTCAAGGTGCTGACGCCCCAGGTGCTTTGCAGGGCTTGTGTCAGCGTTTCGCGGAAAGTGGCGAATGTGCTGACAGCGGCAACATCCAATGCCAGCGCTACGGCCTTGCTACCGGCGGCTTCGATCCGCTGCACCACCTCCTGCGCCGCAGCCGGGTTGCGGTTGTAGGTGAGAATCACGCCATGGCCTTGGCGAGCACACAGCTCGGCGGTACTGGCACCGATCCCGCGGCTGCCTCCGGTAATCACGATGACGCTCATGGCCTGCTCCACTGTTGAAAAGTTGAGTGAGCACAGTAGCCGTCGCCCTACCCCGCGACTCAGCCGTTCCTACTTCAATACTGCCTGTTTCTGCTTTTTGCTTGCGCGAGCGTCGTAGGAAGGAACAGCATGGCCGTCATGAATACTCAACTGATCGAACTGCGCGCCTTGGCCGCAAACGCCGAAAACCGCCGTACCGAGACCGGCATCCCGCGCGTGGCGATGGTCCAGGGGGCGATTCCCGAGCATATGCTCGCGGCGGTGTATGAGCCGATGATCAACCTGATCCTACAGGGCAGTAAGTGCATGACCGTCGGCGACCGCACCTTGCATTACGACCCGGCGACGTATTTTGTGATGTCTATCGAGTTGCCCGCCGTGGGGGTGGTGAACCCGGCGAGTACCGGCGAGCCTTACCTGGCGGTGAGCTTGACCCTGGACGCGACCGTGCTGACCACGTTGCTCAACGACCTGCCAGTGCCCAGCGGGCGTTGCGAGCAGGAAGCGGGGTTTTCGGTGGCGGCCGTCACGCCCGCGCTGATGGATGCGTGGGTACGCATGCTGCGACTGATGGGCGATCCCGTGGCGATTGCCGCCTTGGCGCCGGCTTATGAACGGGAAATCCTCTATCACGTATTGCAAGGCCCCCACGGCTGGATGTTGCGCGAGATTGCCGCACCGGATACGGCCATGGCGCGGGTCAGCCGGGCCATCCAGTGGATTCGCCGTGACTTTGCCGAACCGATTCGCGTTGACGCGCTGGCATCAATGGCAACCATGAGCGTTTCGGCGTTTCACCGGCACTTCAAGGCGGTGACCAACCTGAGCCCGTTGCAGTATCAGAAACGTGTGCGGCTGTTGCAGGCGCGCACCTTGATGGTGGCCAGTGCGAGCAGCGTGACCAGCGCGGCGTTTGAGGTGGGGTATGAGAGCGCGACCCAGTTCAGCCGGGATTATGCGCGGGTGTTTGGGTTGCCGCCGGCGCGGGATACGGCGCGGATTTTGGCGGCGAACAAAGTTCGTCAGTAAGCGCTGGACTATTGTGGGAGCTGGCTTGCCTGCGATCGCGGTGGGTCAGCTATGTATCCGTCACTGATAAACCGCGATCGCAGGCAAGCCAGCTCCCACATTTGATCGTTTTTGTTCTGAGGCTTGTATTTCAATCCGAAAAACAAAACGGCACCTGAGTGCCGTTTTGTTTTACCCAACTCGATTACTTACGCGCCGCCTCCCACTGCTTAAGCAGATCACCGTATGCCACGGTCTCGCCTTTCGGCTTTTCGTTCGCCAGTTTCGGCTTCGGCGCACCCGGCTGGTCGAACCAGTATTGGGCGTCACGTTCTTCGTTCATTTTCGGGCCGCATACCGGTTGCACCTTGGAGCGTTCCAGGCGCGTCATGATCGCGTCTTGCTCCTTGGCCAGGTTGTCCAGTGCCTGCTGCGGGGTTTTCTCGCCGCTGGCGGCGGCGGCGATGTTGCTCCACCACAGCTGTGCCAGGCGTGGGTAGTCCGGCACGTTGGTGCCGGTCGGTGACCACTCGGTGCGGGCCGGGCTGCGGTAGAACTCCACCAGGCCACCGAGCTTCGGCGCCATGTCGGTCATGGCCTGGGAGTTGATGTCGGACTCACGAATCGGCGTCAGGCCGACGATGGTTTTCTTCAGCGACACGGTTTTCGAGGTCACGAACTGGGCGTAGAGCCACGCCGCGAGTTTCTGCTTCTCCGGGGTGGATTTGAGGAAGGTCCAGGAGCCTACGTCCTGATAGCCCTTCTTCATGCCCTTCTCCCAGTACGGTCCGACAGGCGACGGCGCCATGCGCCATTTCGGCGTGCCGTCGGCATTCACCACCGGCAACCCTGGCTTGACCATGTCGGCGGTAAACGCGGTGTACCAGAAGATCTGCTGGGCGATATTGCCTTGGGACGGCACCGGGCCGGACTCGGAGAAGGTCATGCCCGCCGCTTCCGGTGGCGCGTAAGCCTTCATCCAGTCCACGTATTTTTGCGTGGCGAACACCGCCGCCGGGCCGTTGGTGTCGCCGCCCCGGGTGACGCTGGAACCCACCGGGTGGCAGTCCTCGACACGAATACCCCACTCGTCCACCGGTAAGCCGTTAGGCAGACCTTTGTCGCCGCCACCGGCCATGGAGAACCACGCGTCGGTGAAGCGCCAGCCGAGGGACGGGTCTTTCTTGCCGTAGTCCATATGCCCGTAAACGCGCTTGCCGTCGATTTCCTTGACGTCTTCGCTGAAGAATTTGGCGATGTCTTCGTAGGCCGACCAGTTCACCGGCACACCGAGGTCATAGCCGTACTTTTCCTTGAACTTGGCTTTCAAGTCCGCGCGTTCGAACCAGTCGGCGCGGAACCAATACAGGTTGGCGAATTGCTGGTCGGGCAGCTGGTAGATCTTGCCGTCGGGCGCCGTGGTGAAGGAGATGCCGATAAAGTCCTTGATATCCAGGGTTGGCGAGGTGAAGGCCTTGCCTTCGTTGGCCATCAGGTCGGTGATGGATTCGGTCTTGCCATAGCGAAAGTGTGTACCGATCAAGTCGGAATCGTTGACCCAGCCGTCGTAGATGTTTTTGTCGGACTGCATCTGGGTTTGCAGTTTTTCCACCACGTCGCCTTCCTGCAGCAGGTCGTGGGTCAGCTTGATCCCGGTGATTTCGCTGAAGGCCTTGGCCAGCACCTTGGATTCGTACTCGTGGGTGGTGAGGGTTTCCGACACCACGTTGATCTTCATCCCACGGAACGGTTCCGACGCCTTGATAAACCATTTCAACTCTTCGAGCTGCTGCTCGGCCGTGAGCGTTGATGGCTTGAACTCGCTGCCGATCCATTTTTTTGCCGCATCTTCGTACGCATCAGCCCAGGCCGAGGCACTCAAACCGCTGAGGGCCAGTACGGCGGCCAATGAAATGCTATGTCGCAGCTTATTGTTTTTATCGAACATAGAGACCTCCTGGTTGTTTATTCATAAGGGCACTAGCCCCAACGCATCACGCTCAACAGCCACACCAGGGACAGCGCAGTCGCTGCCCAGATGCTCCAGCCGGTGACGCCGATTACCAGCAAATGCAGGTAGGCGCTGCCGAGAAGACCGATAAACAAACGATCACCACGGGTGGTGCTGATCGGCAAAAAGCCGCGCCGGGGAATACTCGGCGAACGCAGTTCCCAGGTGGTCATGCCCGCCAAAATCAGCGCGATGCCGCCAAAGAACAGTGCGGTTGGGGTGGTCCAGGCCATCCATTCCATCATCGACTCCTCAGACCCGGCCGAGGGCAAAGCCCTTGGCCACGTGGTTGCGAACAAACCAGATCACCAGCATGCCCGGCAGGATGGTCAACACCCCCGCCGCTGCCAGCACGCCCCAATCGATCCCCGACGCCGAGACCGTGCGGGTCATCACCGCCGCGATGGGCTTGGCGTTGACCGAGGTCAGGGTGCGCGCCAACAGCAACTCGACCCAGGAAAACATAAAGCAGAAAAACGCGGTGACGCCGATGCCGGAGCCGATCAGCGGGATAAAAATCTTGACGAAAAACTTCGGAAACGAGTAGCCGTCAATGTAGGCGGTTTCGTCAATTTCCTTGGGCACACCGGACATGAAGCCCTCCAGAATCCACACCGCCAGCGGCACGTTGAACAGGCAGTGCGCCAGGGCTACCGCGATATGGGTATCGAACAACCCGATGGACGAATACAGCTGGAAGAACGGCAGCAAAAACACCGCCGGGGGGGCCATGCGGTTGGTCAGCAGCCAGAAGAACAGGTGCTTGTCGCCCAGGAAACGGTAGCGCGAAAACGCGTAGGCCGCTGGCAGCGCCACGGTAAGAGAAATCACCGTGTTCAGGCTCACGTAGTACAGCGAGTTGAGGTAACCGGTGTACCAGCTCGGGTCGGTGAAGATCACCTTGTAGTTCGCCAGGGTGAAGTCCTGCGGAAACAGCGTCAGCCCGCCGAGGATTTCGGTGTTGCTCTTGAAGGACATGTTCAGCAGCCAGTAGATCGGCACCAGCAGGAACAGGATGTAGATCAGCAGCGGGATAACCTTGCGCTTACTCATGTTGGCGGCCTCAGCGATTGGCGTCGGAGTGGGTCATGGCGGTGTAGAACAGCCAGGACACCAACAGGATGATCAGGAAGTACACCAGGGAAAACGCGGCGGCCGGGCCCAGGTCGAATTGACCTACAGCCATTTGAGTGAGCGTCTGACTGAGAAAGGTAGTGGCGTTACCCGGCCCGCCGCCAGTCAGTACGAAGGGCTCGGTGTAGATCATGAAGCTGTCCATAAAGCGCAGCATCACCGCGATCAACAGCACGCTTTTCATCTTCGGCAACTGGATATGTCGGAACACCGCCCACGCCGATGCGCGATCGATCCGCGCCGCCTGGTAGTACACATCCGGGATGGCCCGTAGTCCTGAGTAGCACAACAACGCTACCAGTGACGTCCAATGCCACACGTCCATGACCAGCACGGTGACCCAGGCATCCGCCGTATTGGCCGCATAGTTGTAGCTGATGCCCAGGGCGTTGAGGCTGTAACCCAACAAACCGATGTCCGCACGGCCGAAGATCTGCCAGATCGTGCCCACCACGTTCCACGGAATCAGCAGCGGAATGGCGAGGATGATCAGCACCAGCGACGACCAGCGGCCCTTGGTCGGCATGGTCAGGGCGATGGCGATGCCCAGGGGAATCTCAATCAACAGGACACAGGCCGAGTAGATGAACTGGCGCAGCAATGAGTCATGCAGGCGTGGGTCGAGCAGGACCTGCTTGTACCAGTCGGCACCGACGAAGTAGCGGCTGGACTGGTCGAAAATGTCCTGCACAGAGTAGTTGACCACCGTCATCATCGGGATCACGGCACTGAACGCCACCAGCAGAAATACCGGCAGCACCAGCCACCACGCCTTGTTGTTCTGCACCTTGTTCATGGCTGCACCTCCAGCAGGTAATCGTCGGCGTAGACCATCAGCCACTGCGCGGGAAAGCTGATGGAAGCCTTGCCCTGCGGCACCGGTTTGTCTTCGGCCAGGCGTACTTTCAACAGCGTACCGTCGAGGTTGAGGGTCATGATCTTGTAGGTGCCGAGATCTTCCAGATGAGTGATATCGGCTTGCAGGGCGTCAGGGTTGTACTCGTCCCACACATGAATAAATTCCGGGCGGATGCCGACCTGCAATTTCTTGTAGGACGTGTCGCTGATGCGCTGCGCAATCGCCGCGGACAACGGCAGATGAGTCCCGGCAAACCGTACCCCGCCCGCCTCGGCCTGCACCTCGATCAGATTCATCCCAGGGCTGCCGATGAAATAGCCGACAAACGTATGGCTGGGCCGCTCGAACAACTCGCGGGGCGTGCCGAACTGCACGATCTGCCCGCCGTACATCACCGCGATCTTGTCGGCGAAGGTGGAGGCTTCCAGTTGGTCATGGGTGACGTAGACCATGGTGATGTTGAACTGCTCGTGGATCTGCTTGAGTTTGCGCCGCAGTTTCCACTTGAGGTGCGGGTCGATCACTGTCAGCGGCTCATCGAAGAGGATCGCCGACACATCGTCACGCACCAGGCCACGGCCCATGGAGACTTTCTGTTTTTCGTCGGCGGTAAGGTTGCGGGCCTTCTTCGACAGCAGGTTTTGCAGGTCGAGGACTTCGGCAATTTCCTGCACCTTGCTGTGAATGTTCGCCTCCGCCATGCCTTGGTTGCGCAGCGGGAAAGCCAGGTTGTCGAACACCGTCATGGTGTCGTACACCACCGGGAACTGGAACACCTGGGCGATGTTGCGTTTTTCCGGGGTGAGGTCATTGACCACCTTGCTGTCAAACAGCACCTGGCCTTCAGACGGACTGAGCAGGCCGGAGATGATATTGAGCAAGGTCGATTTGCCACAGCCGGAGGGCCCGAGCAAGGCGTAGGCCCCGCCCTGCTCCCATACATGGTTCATTTCCCGAATCGCGTAGTCCTCAGGGCCACTGGGCGTAGGGCTGTAGCTGTGGGCCAGGTTCTGCAAATGGATCTCGGCCATCAGGCAACCCTCGCGACACGGCGCCCGGGGGCCTGGACCAGACGGCCCTGGCTATCGAACACAAACAGTTTATGGGTGGGGATATACACGCGGATCGGCGCGTCGACGTCGTACTCATGCACCCCAGGCAGGTGCAAAACCAGTAGGAAATGTTCGCTGCGCACATGCAGGAAGGTTTCCGAACCGCTGATCTCGGCGACTTCCACGGTCACCGCCAGTTCCAGGTCGTCGTCGTTGCTGGGCACCAGGCTGATGTGGCTGGGGCGCACACCGAAGCGGAATTCCCCTTCGCCGATGGGGCGCAAATCGACGTTGAGCGGAAAGTGCACGAAATTGGCGAAGCTCACTTCGTTGCCACTGATGCGCCCCGGCATCAGGTTGATCGGCGGCTCGGAAAACAACTCGGCGGCGAGCACACTCTGCGGCTGGTGATAGACCTCGGCGGCCTTGCCGCTCTGGATCACCCGACCTTCGTGAAGGATGGTGGTGGTGCCACCCAGTGCCAGGGCTTCGTTGGGTTCGGTGGTGGCGTAGATGGCGATGGTGTGGCGCGCCTTGAACAGCTCGCGCATTTCCTGACGCAGTTCTTCACGCAGTTTGTAGTCCAGGTTCACCAGCGGCTCATCGAACAGGATCAGCTCGGCATCCTTGACCAGCGCGCGGGCCATGGCCGTGCGTTGCTGCTGGCCGCCGGACAGCTCCAGCGGATGACGCTGCAGGAATTTCTCGATGCGCAACATTCTGGCGGTTTCGAGCACTTTGCTCTGGATCAACTCGTTGGCCACACCGGCCTGGCGCAAGGGCGAGGCGATGTTTTCGAAAACGGTCATGGTCGGGTAGTTGATGAACTGCTGGTACACCATCGACACGTTGCGCAAGCGCACCGGTTTGTGGGTGACATCCACGCCATTCATCAGGATGCGGCCGCTGTCGGGCTTGTCCAGGCCGGCCATCAGGCGCATCAGGCTGGTCTTGCCGGACAGGGTGCGGCCGAGCAGGACGTTAAAGGAGCCGGGCTCGAAACGCAGGGTGGCGTCGTCGATCCAGGTTTGGCCTTCAACGACGCGGGAGACATGTTCCAGGGTCAATGACATGACACGACCTTTTTATTATTGGAATGAATCTGGCCATTCGTCAGAGCGAGTTTCGTGCCAAAACTGCAAGTGCTTGATGTGTGAGGAGTTGGCTTGAACGGCATGTTCAGGTGTGAACAATTGGGGTGAACAACTGAACAGTTCGGGGGTTGACAATGAACAGTTCTGAACAACACTCTCTTGGCCATCGACACAGGCAACATGTGGGAGCGGGCTTGCCCGCGATGACGGTGTATCAGCTTGCCTATTCAGTGACTGACCCACCGCTATCGCGGGCAAGCCCGCTCCCACATTGGAGCTGCGCAAGGCTGTATAAAAATAACAATAAAAGAAGGTCACCCCATGGCCGAACCCTTGGCTCACGACACCCTTATCCAGGAATCCTGGCGCCGTTGCCGCGCGTTTGGCCTGGACCATCAAAGCGCCCCCAGCTTCGACCAACTGCCCGCCGAAGGCATCAGCCAACTGCTGGAAAGCCAGCATTCGCTGGTGCAGACCACCCACCAGGAAGTGCTGCCCTACTACGAAAACATCCTGAGCAATTCCAACTGCCTGATCATGCTGGCCGACAACCAGGGCCAGGTGCTGACGTCATGGGGTACCCAGCGCTTCATCGAGCCAAAGCTGGCCCGCGGCTTCAACCCCGGCGCCAGCTGGCGCGAGTGCTCCAGCGGCACCAATGCCATCGGCACCGCGCTGGCCTGCGCCCAGGCCGTGCATATCGAGCATGACGAACACTTCCTCAAGGCCAACCGCTTCATGACCGGTTCGGCGGCGCCGATCTTCGATGCGCAGCGCGAGATCATTGCCGTGCTGGACGTGTCCAGCGACAGCTACCTGCCGCCCTCCCACACCCTGGGCATGGTCAAGATGATGAGCCAGACCGTGGAAAACCGGCTGATCCTCAACCTGTTTCGCGGCGAGCATTTCCAATTGACCTTCAACACCGGCCTGAACAACCTGGACAGCCAATGGGCCGGCCTGCTGATCTTTGACGACAGCGGCCAGGTGCTGTCGGCCAACCGCCGCGCGGACAACCTGCTGGGGATCAGCTTGTCGCGGGTGATGATCGACCGTTTGTTCAAGGTGTCGCTGCTGGAGCTGTTGAACCAGCCGGAGGGACTGCCGTTCTCGTTGCAGGCGGCGGGACGCAATCGGTTCCAGTGCCTGTTGAAACGGCCCAAGCAGATGCCGGTGCAGGCACGAGTATTCACACAACCAACGCCGCCAAAGCCTACGTCGATTGGGCTGAAAACCTTGCACTTTGGCGACCAACGCGTGGAAAAAGCCGTGCGCCAGGCCGAACGCCTGCTGGAGAAGGACATCCCGCTGCTGATCCACGGCGAAACCGGGGTGGGCAAAGAGGTGTTCGTCAAAGCCCTGCACCAGGCCAGTTCCCGCAGCCAGCAGGCATTTATCGCGGTGAACTGTGCAGCGATTCCTGCGGAGCTGGTGGAATCGGAACTGTTCGGGTACGAAAAAGGCGCGTTCACCGGCGCCAATCAGAAAGGCAGCATTGGTCTGATCCGCAAGGCCGACAAGGGCACGCTGTTCCTCGATGAAATCGGCGACATGCCGCTGCCGACCCAGGCGCGTTTACTGCGGGTCTTGCAGGAACGCTGCGTGCAGCCTGTGGGCAGCAGCGAGTTGTTCCCGGTGGATCTGCGCATTATCTCTGCCACCAACCGCGCCCTGCGGGAGTGGGTGCAGGCCGGGCGGTTTCGTGAGGATTTGTACTACCGCATCGGTGGCCTGACCCTGGAGCTGCCGCCCTTGCGCGAACGCACCGACAAGCAGGCGTTGTTCCAGCAACTGTGGCAGCAGCACCGCGAGCCAACCCAATGGGCCGGGCTGAGCGCCGAGGTGCTGGCGCTGTTCGAGCAGCACCCGTGGCCGGGGAATTTGCGCCAGGTGAGCAGCGTGTTGCAGGTGGCGCTGGCGATGGCCGAGGAGCAGCCGATCCGTGCGGAGCATCTGCCAGATGATTTTTTTGTGGATTTGCACGTGCCGGCACCACTGCCAACCGGTGAATCGCTGGATGACAGCATCGACTTGAACCAGCGCTTGAAGGCGCTCGGCGGGAATATTTCCCACCTGGCGCGGGAACTGGGCGTCAGCCGCAACACCCTGTACAAGCGCCTGCGCCAGAACGAGCGCTAGCGCGGCTTGACCACCACCAGCAGGTCGGTGAAGTACTCCACCTGGATCGGCAGGTTGTCTGCCAGTGCCGCGAGGGCCGCCGCCGTGTCATCGAGCTTGAACACCCCGGACACCCGCAGGTTCTGCAGCGCCTGGGGATCAAAGCGCACCATGCCGTGGCGGTAGCTGGCCAGGGTTTGCAGGACGTCGCCGAGGGGCTGGTCGTTGACCTTGAGCAGGCCACGGGTCCAGGCGTCCGGGTCGGCGCTGCCGGTGGCTTGCGCGGGTTGGACGCGGCCATGATCAAGGATCGCACGCTGGCCGGCCGTGACCTTGACCTCATCGCTGCTATCACCTTTGACGGCCACGGTGGATTCAATCACTGTCACCACGGTCGTGCCGTCCGCCGCGCGCTTGACCAGATAACGGGTGCCCAGCGCGGTCGCCGTGCCTTGGTCGGTGTGCACCACGAACGGCCGTCGTGCATCCTTGGCCACCTCCACCCACAGCTCGCCTTGCAGCAGCTCAATCACCCGTTGCTGGCCGTCGAACTTCACGTCCACCGCCGAATTGCTGTTGAGCTGTAGCTGGCTGCCGTCTTCGAGGGCGATCTGGCGGCGTTCGCCGACGCCGGTGCGTTGGTCGGCCATCCACAGCGGCAGGTGTTGCAGGCCGAACCAACCGCAGAGCACCAGGCCGAGCACACCGACCGCCTGCGCGCCACGCGAGCGTTGCGGCGCGAACGCGCGGTTGAGGGCTCGGCGCGCAGGCTGGGCGGGCAACGTCTCCAGGCTGCCCCACAGGCCGCGCATGCGCTCGATGGCGACGGCATGCCGTGGGTCGGCGTCGCACCAGGTGTGGAAGGCTTGGCGGTCCTCTTCGGTGACGTCTTCGTCGTGCAGGCGGGTCAGCCAATTCGCTGCCTGCTGAATGATTTGTTCGGAGCTCATCACAGCGGATCGGCTCCGTGCAGGCTGTGGTAGCAGTGCACCAGAGCGCTGGAGATGTAGTTTTTGACGGTGCTGGAGGACACCTCCAGGCGCGTGGCGATCTCGCTGTAGGTCAGCCCGTCGAGACGGCTCAACAGGAACGCCTCGCGGGCCTTGGCGGGCAAGCCGGCGAGCATCTCGGCGATACGCTCCAGGGCTTGCAGCGCCACATGGATCGCAGCCGGGTCGGGCATGCCGGCGTCTTCGCACTGGATCACCAGGGCTTCCATGTAGGCTTTTTCGATACGCCGGCGGCGCGCGCCATCGATCAGCAGGCGCCCGGCGGTGGTCGCAAGAAAGGCGCGGGGTTCCTTGATGTTGTGCGGCTCGGCGAGCAGCAGCACGCGGATGAACGCGTCGTGGGCCAGGTCGGCGGCGTGTTGCGAACAGCCCAGTTTTTTGCGCAGCCAGTTGTGCAACCAGCCGTGGTGCTCGCTGTACATAGCCGCAAGGGTCTGCTGACGGGTTGAATCGTTCAGCACGGCCGGAATGTCATGCATGCGCAAAAACTTCTCAAATGGGAAATATTACCAATTGCGCGAACAATGCCAGTAAAACGGAGTATGAGCAAGAACCGCTGGGCAGCGCCTGGCACTGTGGGATTGGGTTGCCACTTTGGATCAGATGCACACCGGCGAAAATGTGGCAGCTGGCTTGCCTGCGATGGCAGTGGGTCAGCTGCATATGTGTTGGCTGACAGGACGCCTTCGCGGGCAAGCCCGCTCCCACAGGGGATTGGGGATGGCTCGCAGGATCAGGCTCACACAGCTCAACTGTGGGAGCTGGCTTGCCTGCGATGGCAGTGGGTCAGCTACATATGTGTTGGCTGACAGGACGCCTTCGCGGGCAAGCCCGCTCCCACAGGGGATTGGGGATGGCTCGCGGGATCAGGCTCACACAGCTCAACTGTGGGAGCTGGCTTGCCTGCGATGGCAGTGGGTCAGCTACATATGTGTTGGCTGACAGGACGCCTTCGCGGGCAAGCCCGCTCCCACAGGGGATTGGGGATGGCTCGCGGGATCAGGCTCACACAGCTCAACTGTGGGAGCTGGCTTGCCTGCGATGGCGGCCGGTCAGGCTCAGCGCCAGCTCCAGGACACACCGGTGTAGATACCGCGACCATCCGCCGGCGTGGAACGCGCCATGTCCACACCCTTGTCGTCATAGCCCGGTGTGATGGTATTGGCGTAACGCCGGTTGGTGAGGTTGCGCAGGTCGACCCAGGCTTGCCAGTCCTGTTTCGGCGCGTCGTAGCCGAAGGTCGCGCCCACAATCGTGTAGGACGCGGCGTTGTAGGAGTTGGCGTAATCCACTGCCACTTTTGACGAATGCTCAGTGTTGAAACTGCTGTAGAACCCCGTCGGATGGCTATAGCGCAGTTGCCCCTGGTAATAGTGTTTGGGGATGCCCGGCAAGGTGTTGCCGCCGAAGCGGTCGTCGTCGCGGTAGTGGAAGTCGCTGAAGGTGTAGGCCTGGCGCAGGGCCAGCTTGCCGTTGCGGCCGCCGTCCCACAGCGGGCTGAGCAGGCTCAGTTCAACACCCTGATGCACGGTGGGGCTGGCGTTGTTTTCAGCGACGATGGCGTTTGTCGTGCCTGTTTGGGCCTGGGTTTCCACAGTGAGCAGTTCGTGGCGCACTTCGGAGCGGTACAGCGCCAGGTCCCATTGGCCGAACCCGTGTTCGCCGCGACCGCCGATTTCCAGGGTGGTGGCGGTCTGGTTTTTCAGGCTTATGCCTTCGCGCGCCATGCCCTTGGCTGGACCGCTGGTGAAGTACTTGTTGGAACCCCAGATCATCGACCACGCATGCGGCGGCTCGACCGAGCGGCTCAGGTTGCCGTACACCTGCAATTGCGGGTTGACGTCGTAACGCAGGCCGATGCGCGGCGCGTAGTCCCAGTCGTGCTGGCTCAGCGGCGCATGGGTGTCCGGGTAGGTCACTTCGGTTTCACGGCGGGTGTAGATCGCCGCAAGGCCGGTGGTCAGCCACAGGTCGGGCACCAGTTCCAGGTCGTTGCCGATATGCAGCACGGTGTCGGAGCCCAGGTAGCTGTAGTCGCGGGTCTTGGTGCCGGGGGCATAGGTCGCAGTGTTGCCGGCCGGGATACGCACGTATTCCGCGCCACCGTTGTTGGGCATCGCCTGGGTAGTGCGCAGGCCGATCGTGGTTTTGCTGTCGTGGCCGAACAGCGTGTCCTGGCGGATGTAATTAAGGGTGCTGCTGATGTCGGTGTAGGCGACTTTCAGGCGAATCGTGCCTTCGCGCAGGTCCATCGGATAGTCGTGATACGCCAGGCCGAACTCGACGCGAGAATTGTCATCCAGTTGCAGGGTGGTCTTGTTGGCGATCCAGGTCGAGCCCGGTTGCAGACGCTTGGAGTCGCGGGCGGCGTTGAGGCTGTTGGCGGCGCGGGGGTCGTGGCTGATCTGCGCGCGGGTGAGTTTGCCCGGGGTGTCGTTGGTGGTTTCGCGGTAGCGGAAATAGAAACGGGTCTCCAGTTCCGGGCTGAAACGGTAGCCGAAATTGGCCGCCATGCCCTTGCCCGTGGCGGCGCTCTGGCGCTGGTAGCCGTCGGATTCGGAGTCGGTAAGGCTGATGTAGTAATCGGCATCCCCCAGCACCTGGCCGGAGCTGATCTCGCGCTGGGCGTAGCCTTTGCTGCCCGCCTCATAACGCAGTTGCAGCTTGGGCGCGTCATAGCCGGTACGGGTCACGTAGTTGACCGCGCCGCCCAAGGCCAACGCGCCCTGATCAAAACCGTTGGCGCCGCGCAGCACTTCGACGCGGCTTTGCCAGAGCGGGTCTTTCAACTCATAGGGCGTGCCGCCAGGGCCGGTCAGCGGCAGGCCATCGAACATTTCATACAAGCCCGAACCATGGGAACCGGGGCTGCGGTTCAGGCCCGAACCGCGGATCGACAGTTTCACCCCTTCGTTGTTCGCCGCCTTGGCGTACACCCCGGCCTGGTACTTGAACACGTCCTCGTTGGTGCTGACCCGCCCCTGCTGCACGCTGTTCATGTCGATGTAGTTGGTGCCACCGGGCACACTCTTGAGCTGGGCCTCGGCGATTTCGCCGGCGCTGGCTTCGCTGCTGGTGACTTCGACCGGGGCCAGTTGCAGGTCTTCGGCGTGCACCAGCGAGCTTAAGGTCAGGGCGGCAAACAGGAGCGGAGGTTGGCGCAACAACATGGGGCGGGTCCTTGGAATTCGGGGGGACGTAAAAGGCGGGGCCCAGATGGGAAGACAGGGACGCCCGGCAAGTCACGCCTGATTAACGAACCAGCGCCGTGGTGGAACAGGAAAAGATGTCCGATGCAGGACTTGCCAGCCACCCGAAGGAAACAATCGATCTAGCCACGCTGAAAATTCAGCGTCTGCATCAACTCATCCGCCTCTGAGCCCCTGGGTAAACCGAAAGCCATACATTTCTTCGGTAGCCAAAATCCCGGCAAGGGTTTCGCACAACTGCACTTCCGTGGGCGAATCACGCAGCAGTTTATGCGCAGGCAGTAACAACTCGGCGCAAACGCCTTGAACACTCGCGACGTCAATCACGGCAAACAGGATAAATCGCAGGCGGATTTCGCGTTCAGTCGGCCAACGCGTTTTTGACTTACCCAAGGCAGGCACTCATTTTTTAAGAAAAGTCCGAGGCTATTGCCGAGTAGTAAGCGTTTCAAGGCGCCTGTGTGACGTTAGGCCCATTCCTACATAGGAAAGAGAAACAGCGCACTCCTAAACATCACTCGGTCGCGTGCGCGTCGCTTGCCAGCACATCAGCGAACCCACAGTCACCAACACGGCGCCCTGCCAGAACTGTGCGGTCAGGTGGGCCCCCAGCCACACGGCGGCAAATGCCGACGACAACACCGGCGCAGAATACGAGGCCGTGGCCAGCAGGGTCAGGTTGCCGCGCAGGATGCCCAGGTTCCACAGCGCGTAGCCGCCGGCCATGGCGATGCCCGCCGCGCCCAGTTGCAGGCTGCTGTTGAGGGTGAACGCGGGCAGCACTTCAGTGCTCAGCGCGTATTTCAACCAAAGGACAGCGGCGGCCAGGGTAAAAAACAGCATCACCAGGTTTTGCCCACCGGCGTAGCGCCGGGTGACGTTGCAGTACAACGCGAACGTGACCGCGCAGCCCAGGGCGAGGCTGTAGCTCAGGGGGTTGGTGCTCACGTTGGCGACAAGGGTGGCCAATGCCAGGCCATCACCGCTCACCACCCACACGATGCCAAATAACGCCAGTGCGGTGCCAGGCAGGATCAGCCAGCGGGCTTTCTGCCCATTCATGACAATCGCGAGCAAAACGGTCAGGCAGGGCCACAGGTAGTTCACCACCCCAAGCTCAATCGCCTGGTTGCGAGTGCTGGCGTAACCCAATGCCAGCGACAGGCACAATTCGTACGCCACAAACAGCGCACTGCCCACAATCAGATAGAACCAAGAGGTCGCGCGCACCCGCGGCCGTCCTAGGAACAACACCAACAACACCGCCCCCAAGGTGTAGATCAACGCCGCGCCGCCCAATGGGCCGAACAGTTCACTGACACTGCGGATAAGCCCGGCGGCGGTACTCCACAGGAGAATCGCTACCAAACCGCATGCAGTGGCTGCACGCTCGCTGTTGATCTGCATGGGAACCTCGTGGGTAAAACGGGAGGGATGAAATGCGGCGCAAGCCGTCTATTACGCTGCAACTGGACATTTTTAGCCACACGAATGTAAAGCCGCACAGGTGAGGAGCCTACTGCACCGGCAGAAAATTCATCAGCAACAAGCTCTGCGCATAGTTGACGCCGATACGCCGGTAGCGCTCATCCAGCAGCTGAGTCAACAGGTCGAGCCGCGCAACAATCTTGCCGAACTCCACGGCAAAGCTGAGGTTGCTGCCCTCCTCCGAGATTTCATTGGAAAACAGCAGCAACACCCCGTTGGCATCCTGGCGCTGGCTGAGCAGCCAGGTGGCCTTCTCGATGTTGCGCGCAGCGTTGCTGACGAATTGCGGGTTGATCGAGTCAGTGATGTAGAACTCGGTGCGCCCGCCATGGGCGGTGACGATCATGCTGCCGATCGCATAGATGAAGGCGCCAACCCGGTCGCCGCGAAATTCGGGGCTCAGGGAGTAACTCAATGCAGCCAGGTCGCGACGTTCGCCGAGGGCCGGCAGTGAACGGCGGTTCTCGATCGCCAGGCGGATTTCCCGGGCCGCGCTCACCGCATCCGGGTAACCCGATTGCCGCCATTGGCTGGGGTTGCGCAGGTAGAGTTTGTTCATCAGCAGATACAGGCTTTGCAGGTTGTCGCGCATGCCCAGGGTCGCCATGCGATCGACGCTGGTCTGGAAGAACTCATCCGGCTTGCCGTTGCTGAACTGCTTGGCCATGTCCTGTGCCTGCTGCTGGCTGCAACCGGCGACACACAGCAGGAACGCGGCAACCAAGAGCAGTGGTTGACGCGTCCGGCGACGTTTACATCTGGCTTTCAGGTGATCTATCGGCACCAGGTCTCGCTCTTGTGTCCACGGGGAATGAATGTGGCTGGGTCACAGATAGAGCGGGGAAATGCGAAAAAGTGCGATAGGCGATGGCTTAAACCGCCGGCTCAAGCAGCAAAACCGTGGAAGGCCCGGCGCGGAATGTAGGATTGTGCCGACTGGCTTCTTCCATATGAGCCGTACGGTGGTGGGCTTCCAGCGCGGCTTTTGATGCCCACTTCTCGATCAGCACAAAGCTGTCAGGGTTGCCCGCCACGGGATGCAGGTCGTATTGAATGCACCCCTCCTCAGCCCTGACCAGCGGAGCCAGCGTCTCAAACGCCGCCAACTGGTCGGAACCTCGACCCGGCTGAGTAGTGATAATGACGACAAGCCGTACTTCATCTGACATGGACTACACCCTGCAATGTGGGAAAAGAACCCACAGAGTATGCCAGCCGCGTAGCCGTCGCACAGTCCTACAAAAAGATCGCACCAGGTGCTGTCCTTTCACACCGTTTTCACAGTCAAGCGCTTATGGTCAAACCAGCTCCTAATGAACATCCCTTTTAGCCCGTGCTCCCCATCACGGGCTTTTCTTTGTCTGCGATTTGGTGAAGTTCCGAAAACGGCCCCGGTTATCCCACGCGTAAAACACCACGTGCGGCGCCATCATCACCGCGAACATTCCCCAGAACCCGACGAGGCCCGCGCCATGCAAGGCGCCTCCGATTGCGATAACAATAAAAAGTCCGACCATTCGCAGTGTTTCCGTTTTGATTCCTTTCACGTCACGCCTCCTTGAGTTCGGCCGCAAGAATACCCCGAACACCCACGTGCCACTAGCAGGCCGAGGCGAGCCTAGCCAGGCAGCGGCGGCGCCAACCGCAAGGTATTGCGCCCCATGCCCTTGGCCTCATACAGCGCCGCATCCGCGCGGGCCAGCAGGCTGGCGGCGGTGTCGGACGCCGCCCCTGGCACCCCGCAACACACACCGATACTGATCCGCACCGCAATGCTTGACGCCCCATACCCCCGCCGGCGTCTCGGCCAGCGAAGCGCGCAGCTCATCGAGTACCGCCACCGCGCCTTCAGGGCTGGTGCCCGGCAGCAACAGCAGAAACTCCTCGCCGCCATAACGGCCGATGCTGTCGGATTGGCGCAGACGCTGTGACAGGTGCCCGGCACAGTGAACAATCACTTCATCCCCCGCCAGATGGCCGTGCACATCATTGATCTGCTTGAAGTGGTCGATATCCACCATCGCCACCGCCAGACTGGAGCCGTCGCGACGTGCGCGCTCCAGCTCCTTGGCGAACTGTTCGAGGATCGCCCGACGGTTGAGAATGCCGGTCAACACATCGCGCAACGCCAGGTACTGAAAGCGCGATTCACTGCGCTCCTTGGACAGCAACACCAGGCCCAGCGAAATCATCATCGCCGTGAACGTGCCGATACTCACCGAGATGGTTTGCTTGAGGTTGCTGACGTCATAGCGCATTTCCGCCGCACCGCCGCCGAACACCGCCACCACACGCATGCCCAGGCCAATCAGGCTGATGCTCGAGCCAATGATCAACAACAGGCGCGCCCGCCCCTGGGCGGGGATGTAGCGCAGGGTCCAATAGATGATCAACGCGCACTGCAACATCAACACAAAGGTGGCGGCGAGCATGCGCGGTTCCAGGGTGTCGATCAGGCTGGCCATCAACACCGCCATCAGCACCGCAGGCGCAAACGCCCGCCACCAGGCGACAGGCAGCTCAACGATGCGAAACACGCTGGCACCGTAAAAAGCCAACGCCACGGCCAGCAGCGTATTGGCGACGCCGTAGGTAAACCACAACGGCGCATGCCCGTAGAAGGTGTAGCCGATGTAGGCCAAAGCGTGGGCCAGCAAGCCGAAGCCAATGGTGAGCAGGCTGTCACCCCGATTGAACTGGCCGACCAGGATCAGACAAAACGCCATGATCGTCGCCACCAGGGCGACACAGGCAAAAAGCGTGGGGGTATGGGCGATCATGGAGGGCTCACCGGGCGCTGTTGGCAGCTGTTGTGACGGCTAGTCTAGTTGAGCAGGCCCGGTGTCGATATGGGTTTGTCGGTACTGTGTTTCGTGGTGCTACAGGGTGATGGACGTCGCGGGGTAGAACAGCGTGTTGAGCACGAACAGAATCATCCAGAAGCCAATTTCCAGGGTTTCGGTAATGGGCTGAATGCGCTTCAGCGCGCCATAGACATGCACGACAAACATCAACGCAAACACCACAAACAGCACATCGAAGGCGTAGCTGAAACTGGTGCCGGTGGTGACCGAGCGCAACATGGCCGCTTCCACCACCAGGATGAATGCCCCCAGGCAGCGGCCAAAATAGATCGCCAAATGCTGGTGCTCGGGAATCGTCCAGCGCATGGCGCGCGCCCAGGCGATCGGCGCGATAAAAATCGGCAGGGCGAAAAACAGCGTGGTGACCACCATCAGGGTGGTGAGGTAGAGGTGGCTGTAGTGGGGCGTAGTAACCGAGCATTGTTAGCGTCCTTGTCCGTGAGCAGTGTCGGTTGGCAGGATTGCAGCCGAAAATGCTCACGTCCAATGGAAGCGGGGCTTGCAGGACCAAAGAGAACAGGCTTGGGTGAGTGGGATTAGTACGGAAGGTGGGCGCTGGACAACCCATGAATGACATCCGCAGCCATCTTTTCAGCAGGGCTCATCCCATCAATTCGTAAGACCGGAGCCGTTTGCCCTGTCAGCCACGCCTCATGCCATGCGCGATTACGTCCTGAAAAGCTCGGGTCGTCATACTGCGAGGCCCACTCGCGAAAGGCGATGTGAATCCCATGCATATCGCCACCCGGTGCGATCCGTTCGCCAAAACGCTCCGTCTCGCGTGCAGCCAGCCGCTCCAGGCGAACGGGCGTGGGTGTCACAACGAATACAATCAGATCGACTGCGGCAATCAGCGCATCTCCCCAGCCCATGCAGGAGCCGGTCAGCACCCACTCATCGCCACCGAATGCTTGCCGGATCAATGACACGCGCTCATTGGCGGGTCGCTTGGTCGTAAACGGCGGGTTGGTGGGCATCCAGTAAAAATCATCGACATCGACGTGCGGCATGGCGAGCAGGCTGGCGAGGTTTTGGCCCAGGGTGGTCACGCCTGCGCAGGAGGCTCCGGTGATGTAGATCCGCATTTGTTACTCCGTGAACATCAGTGGAGCTCAAGGCCGGGGGTGTTTATTTTGCAGGATGTGGCCACCAATCATTCGGCAACTGCCTGATGGCTGACAGGTTGCAGATCACCACCCAGACGCAACCGCTCGACAGCGCACGAACGCGAGGTCGTTGTATTCGAAAATGTCATTGTTGAGCTGCCAGATCTCGTCCGGTGTTGGCACTTCCCTGCCAGAAATCTCCAGGTCCGCTTTCACTTTTGGCGCCGTGTCACGAACGAAGGAAGTACAAACAGCACCAAACCTCCCGCCAGAATACCTACTCCAAACGTGTGCATGAAACCTTCGGCGTTCATTGCGAGGGTGGCTACGCCCGCCACCACCCCGGCAATGCCTACGATTCGAATGTTTTTATTCGGCGACTTCAATTCCATGGCGTTGAGGCTCCCTTTAAAAATTGGTTGAGTCTATCTCAGTGCATCCGGTTCAAATCCATGGAAAGCGGCCAATGAAATTCTTGATCTGGGGGGGATGGAGGCCAGAAACACAAAAGCCCCGCTTTCGCGAGGCTTTCGTCTGAATCTTGGCGCAAACCAGGAGTTCGAACCCTGGGAGTGCGGCGTCCTGCGAAGCCTTTTCAGCGCTTCCTTAATGGCTAAAGACGCACTCTAACGTGGAAACGTTACTTGGCCTGGCGCAGCACCAGCTGCGACAGACGAGTCTTGACTCGGAAGCAGAATTCACGAATTTGGAATTGATAAGCGGGCATGACCATGTAGTTCAAATCTGAACCCAACGAGTCTTTGACTTCCATGTACTTGGCAGTCTTGGCCGCAATGGCTTGGTATTCCGCCTCGTATTTCACGTAAGACGCTTTGTTGTAGAGCTTCAAGACATCCAGCTCTTTACGGCACTGCTCAGCGCGATTCTGGTTCAGGTTTGTGTCTGCTTCGGACTGATCCGCGTCCGCTGAGGCAGCGGTTCGGGAGTCATAACTGGCGGCCGCAGGGGCTGCCTCGTACCGCACGGTGTAATTTGGTGGTGTCGAAGGTGCGACTTCAGGTGGTGCTGGCTGGACGACGGCAGGAGGTGGAGTCACTTCAGGTTTTTCTGGAGTTTTCGTAGCGCATCCCGCGAGGGCAAGGCCTACCACTACAACGATGCCACACATTTTATCCATCGGTTTCACCAAAAAGTAATTACGGCTGGCTGAGTCGTTAGGTTCTGGGTAAAAGTAATAACTCATTGAATGATCGAGTGTAATTTTCTACCAGACTCAAGGCGCTCAGCCTCTCTTCCTTGAGTACACAGACGAAGGATAGTAGTAAAAAAACAAGGAGATGACGAGTAAAAGCTCGTCAGAAAAGCGACAAATTTGAGGGGATATTTTCTGTGGTGCTGGCACCCCAGTTCGGCTACAAATTTCTGATCATCCAAACTACCAACACAAATGCGGTGGCATTCGCACCGCGGATGGGCTTTACACCTTTCGACAAAGAGCGATATTGGGTCGGATCAATACCTGATGTTCGGCAGGCCCTAACCACACGCTGAGAGATCTGTGCGGACTGCCACAAAGGCTTACCACCCAGCATTTAACGCTCTTGGCTACTTTCACTCGCCATTGCTAACTGCACGCCCGCCCGGTCGTGCAGACTCTGGAGCGTGAAACATGACCATTGGATCCACCTACGACTACCCCGCCCTAATCGCCAAACGCTTACCGCCCCACGCCCCCTCAGCATGGCGAGGTCGCTTCCCCAGCCCGCCAGACCTATGTTTCAACTACCGCAAGCTCGTTGAGCAAGAATCCGGTATCGCCACCGCCACCTAGCCCGCCTACAAGATCTGCATCGTCGGTGCCGGCGTCACAGGCTTGGCCGCCGCTCGCGAGCTACTTCGATGTGGATTCAACAACGTCACATTGCTTGAACAATCCCAGCGAATTGGCGGTCGCCATTTAACAGTGCTCAACGCCGGCCAATCTCCCTTTATAGGTCAAACGTCCTTCGAAATGGGCGCCATGCGAATGCCCATGTTCAACCGGGTTGGCGAAGCACCGCTGGAGGGTCAGTCGTTACTGGCCTACTACTGCAAGCACTTTGAGTTGCAGCTCTCCGACTTCCCCAACCCAGGTTCAGCCCATGTACGCAGTACCGGTATTTACCTGCGCGAAGGTTTACTGGAGGGGCAGTCAGAACCGCAAATGCTGATTTGGAAAAATCCTGAGGGCGACACTCCACCCCCAACGGAGAAACTGCAGCAGGTGTACGGCAAGTGGCGTCATTTTGCAGATCAGATGACCCGCCAAGTCGCGCTGGTCTATGGCTCACCGCAATGGGAAGCCACATGGGCCGCGATTGTCGCGCGCTACCACGGCCTGTCCTTTCGTGACCTGGTGACCTTGGCCTGCCGGGAGTGGAGTGCCGATACCCCTGATGACTTTGGTGGCCTCGGCATGACCCCGGAAGAGTCCACCCTGTTCTATTCCATCGGCATTGGCGACGGTAGTTGGGGCGCATTTTATGACGTCTGCTGCCTCTACCCCCTACGCACGGCGATCTTTGGGTTCAGCAGCCAATTACAACTGGTGCATGGTCGCGTGGACAACGACGGCAACCCGATGCCATCGCCGTATTTGGGCGCATCCACACTTGACGACTGCAACGGCCTAGCCTTCGACGCTCCCCGCTATCTTGGCCTCGCGGCGCTGGATGAGTGCCTGTTATTTACGCCGGCCAAAACTAATAGCTCTTCGTTTTACGACCATTGCCTTAAGCGTGGCGCAGGCTTTCTGACCGACAGCTCAGTGACCCGCCTGACCAAACTGGAAAACGGCCAGATTCGCGTGACCTACGACTGGAATGCCAGCCACACCAGCAGCAAATCCGAGCGTCATGAAGACTTCGATGCAGTGATCATGACCCTGCCCTCCTGGATCATCGAAACCCACATCCAACTGGAAAATTTCAGTCAGACAATGCTGCCGTACACCATCACCAACGCTTACAAAACCGCGCATTGGGAAACCAGTTGCAAGGTCTACGCACCTTTGAAAAAGAGGTTCCTGTCGAAAAACAAACAGATCCCGCAGATCCTGGTCACCGACAGTTTTATCCACGACGTGTACACCTACCGCTACCACGACGCCTATCCCTACGACTGCATTCTGCTCAGTTACACCTGGGAGGATGACGCCACCAAACTGGCGTCCTTCGACGATCAAACGCTGGTCAGCAAATGCGTGGCAGAACTGGACCGTATCCTGTTGCGTTGCGCCAACATCAAAACGCCGATCTCGCCGTACATCGACACGCATAACGCGGTGGTTCAACGTTGGATGACCGACAAAAACGCCTTGGGCTGCGCCAAGCTCTATCGAGCTGGCACTTATTACGATGCCGTCAGCCTGATGAAGTACAACCGTGACTACGCCCACGTATCCGGGCTGTATCTGTCGGGAGAGTCGTTTTCCGTGGATGCCGGTTGGACCGAACCCTGTCTGCGCGGCGCCATCGACGCGGTGATCCACATCTGCAACACCACTCACTCCAACTTCAACGGCGGCTTTACCCTGGACGACTACCCCCGCTATCAGGGACAGCCTACAACCCAAGCGGAAACGGACTACTGACGGACGCACGAAAAAGACCTCTTACTTAAGCATCCACCTACGTGTGGACCCACAACAATAAGAAAGAGGTCTGAGCCATGAACGAAGCTACCAGTCTCGCCCGCGTCGCCGTTGTGCAATTCGATCCGCAAGTCGGCACCCACAATCGTCAATCCAACCTCGACACCAGCCTCAGCCTGGCCCTGCAAGCCGTGAACAATGGGGCCAACCTGATTGTGCTGCCGGAGCTGGCCAATACAGGGTACCTGTTCTGCAATCGCCAGGATGCTTTTGAGCATGCCGAGCCCGTTCCGGACGGGCCAAGCACACGGGCCTGGATGGACTTTGCGCAGAATCATCAGGTCTACCTGGTCGCTGGCCTGGCAGAACGCGAAGGCATGCAGCTGTTCGACACCGCTGTGCTGTTGGGCCCGGATGGCTTCATCGGTAAGTATCGCAAGGCGCACCTGTGGAACAAAGAAAAGCTCTGGTTTACTCCTGGCAATCTGGGCTTTCCGGTGTTTGAAACCCCCATCGGCCGCATCGGCTTGCTGATCTGCTGGGACATCTGGTTTCCCGAAGTCCCACGCATCCTGACCCAGCAAGGCGCCGATATTATTTGCAGTCTGAACAACTGGGTGTGGACCCCACCGCCGCTGTTCGACGAAGCCGGCAAGTGCATGGCCTCGTACCTGACCATGACCGCTGCCCACGTCAACAATGTGTTCATTGCTGCCGCCAATCGGATCGGTGAGGAACATGGCGGGCGCTACCTGGGCTGTTCACTGATTGCCGGCACCAACGGCTGGCCCATCGGCAAGGTCGCGTCACCCAATGAACAGGCGATTTTGTACGCCGATATCGACCTATGCAGCGCACGCAGTGCACCGATCTGGAATGACCTGAACGACTTGCAACGCGATCGTCGCGTGGATCTGTATGACGGCATGCTCGGCTATTGCAAGCACCCGTGCCTACCGCGCTGACGAGGGCACAATCATGGACTCTATTTCGGCAAATCCGTCGCAGGGCTCGGCTGTTCGTTATCTGGTAATTTTGCTTGCGGTGACAGTCGCCGCGCTAGGGCTGATCGCCGCATTGTCGGTGCTGTATTCAGCGTCCGCAGCGGCTTACTGGCCCGGCTACAACGACATGGTGACCAGCCTGCCCTCGCCCATCGCATGGCTGCGTTGGATAGTCGGCGATGTCAGCGAGGTGGCGTTTTACAAACACGAGTTTGCCTCCATTGGTTTGTTGCTGGGCGGTGCGTTCGGTTACTGGACCAGTCGTTACGCTAAGGGCTGGCAGGGTTTCAGCATCGCCTATGGCACGGGACTGTGGCCCTGGCTTGTGACCAGTTCATTGCTTGGGTTATTGCTGAGTAATGCGCTTTGGGGCTGGACGGTAACGGCTGAGTCCTGGCAACCCACCTTCGCAGCGTTTGTGTCGTTGCCGGCGGCGATGGTGTTGTTGTTCGGTGGGGGTTGGAAGGTCACGCTGAATGGTGCGGTGCTTGGCGCGATTTTAGTGACGCCAAGTTGCCTGTTGTTTGTGAATTACCTATGCATCCCGCTGGGGTTGCCTGCGGTGATAGGCAATGTGTTGGGGATGGCGCTAGGTAGCGTGGTGGCGTTTTTACTCTGCAGAGCGCTGCCGGGACTGGTCAGTCGTCAGCCAGACATTGCGGACGACGCGCCGCTGCCCGCACCCCAGCAGGCGCCAGACTACGGTATACGCTGGACATTACGGCGGGTATTGGCGGACTTTTCCGAAGCACCGTTTTTTGGCAATGAGTGGGCGAGCCTGGGGTTGATCGTGGGGGTTCTGTTGGCTTACGCGTTGAATCCCATTAGCCCAGCCTATGGGTCAGGCTGGTTGCCGCAGCTGGTCGCAGGCCAAGCGCTGACCTCGTTGCTGGGCATCCTGTTATGGCGGCGGCAATGGCAAAAACACGGGTGGTATCCGACCTATGTACCGTTGGTTTCGGTGGTGCCTGCGGCGGTGTTGACCCATGGTGGCAGCCCTGCCGTCGTCATTGTCAGTGCCGCGCTGGGTGCAATGATCGCCCCGCCGCTGGCCTGTGCGATTGCCACGAGGTTGCCGGGGTACATGCATCCTTTTATTGGGAATGTGTTGTCGATGGCGATCAGTACTGTGCTGATCGTTCCAATAGTCAGCGCGTTGCTTGCATTTTAAATCGCGCCCCAAAGCAAGCGGCGCCCTGAGACTCGCGTACGCGGATAGCTGCAGGGGCTTTAGGTAACTACCGTTCCTATTGCCCCACTGATCTCGAAAGGGTGCTCTATCCGGTCAAAGGCGGCATCGGAAATCGTCGACATTGGCGACGCAAGCCTGGTGCTGGGGCAAAGCAAACAAGAAATTACCAAGCGCGTTTACAGGAGGATTGGCGCTACTGCGAAGCCGTCAAAATAGGAAAGTTCTGGAACACTTCCACAATAGTTATGGAACACCTATGAAAAGCCGCCTCCCGCTTCCCGGCACCACCTTGCCGCGTAAACTGTAGGTGATGATGGCTAGGGAGAACTATAACTTTCGTGCAGTTTGTTTGCTTGCTTGCCTGACTACTGAGCGAAAGTGTTCGTCTGTCTAAGGCTAACAAAATATATAGGTAGGATGGCAGCTACCTGCCATCCCGCGTAGCTATCAGTTGTCGTAGGGAATATCTTTGTTTTTTTCAAAGTAATAAGCAAAGCATTTTCCAAAATCAAATTTCTTGTTATTGACACAGTAACCTAATGTGGCGCCCTGCTTTTCCGACAGTGACTTATGAACGATAGCTGACAGTAACGCAATGACGTTTTTGTTAAAAACGTCATTATGGTTTTTGATGAAAGATTCAGGAGCCGAAATAAAGTCTATCGGGTCATTTGCGAAGCAAGGCATGTGAGCACTGGTGAAGAAACTGTTGCTCGGTGAGCAGTAAGAAGTAAACCCCCAATTTGCGATGTTTGAGCTGCGCAGCGTGAGCGCCCGAGTTTGCAACAAGGACTTTTGCAAGGGAGGCTGCTCAATAGCCAGAGCAGGCTTAAGCTCGGCAGTGGGCTCGATCATAATATCATTCATGACCCCCGTGGTGAATAAGGAGTAGTTGCCAACGGTTTGATCATCCAAATCTACCTCCTTGAGCGCATAGGGAATACCAAAATAATCTCGCTGAATCACTTCCTGCTTCCAACGGGCATTCACACCTACTATCTGCCCAAGAGGAAAAGCAAAGTTGGTGGGGAGGTCCGCGCGAGAACTGACCACATACATTATTGATTGTATGGGTTTGTGCTTTGCACCAATCCGCATACTACTTTCCTTCAATAATAGAGCCTGATTGGCTTCTATGGCCGGATTCAAAAGAACTACGCCGTCGCCAAACGGTTTAAGGGTGCCTGTACGCTCTGCCGTCTTCATCTTATCGAGCAATGTGTCATGTAATGCTGAAAGCGTAATGGCCGCGCCAAAACTGTGACCAACCGTCAGCATAAAATTTTTATTTTTTTGCCCAACAATATACTCAAGGTCAGTTAGGAAATTGGTGACTCCGCCGCGCCCCACTTCCTCTGCGACAGCCTTACGGTCCCAGAATGTTAAGTTTTCTAGCTGTAGGCCTTGAAAGGTCATACCCCGCCAACCGATGTAAATACCTAGGATCTTTTTGTCGCCGGTGGCACCAGAGCGGGCTAGAAAATCCAGTGCATTTCTGAAGCTGATGACGTTCTCATCTTCAGTCGAGGCATTGTGTTTCCAGCCATGTACGAAAACGATTACCGCCAAGTCTTCGATTTTAGATTTTTCAGATATTTTGTGTAAAAGTTCAGAAGTTTGACTTGGTGAAAAATCATTTCCACGCTCTGTGAACTCTACAAACCCCAAGTCATAACCGGGATTTACCTCATAAGATTTTCCGCACCCCCACCAATGACCAACGCATGTACCATCAGAGCTTCTGAACGGAGCGTTTGAGACGCAGCCGCCCAATAGAAAGATAAACAAGATAACGAATATTTTCATTCCTTTGCTCCTAACTCTCAGTATGTTTTTTTGTGGTCACTCAGCACTAGATATTATTAGTACGTCGCCGAGCGACGGTATTGGCAGAGCTGCTTTTAGAAGGCATTTGCGAGTATGGGTGGCTTTGCTGCAGGAGTCTAATCCCGAGAGAAAAAAAAAAATCTAAAGATCTCATTTGGCGAGAGCGAAGCTTTCCTTGTTTGCCTAATGCTTAGGTGACTAAGTGATTCCTGTGTCTATTTTTTGTATGCAGTCCATACACATAACGTCTGTGCATTACAGTAGTAGAATTCTACTGCGGGTCACGAATGAATTCGGGCGATAAATCAATAGCATGAGGATAGGGATCCGAACCCCTTTGAATCGCCGTTTATGTGGAATAGAAAACCTATTGAAAAATACGTCTATTTTTACGCTGAGCGTCATTCTGGAGCTGAGCGGAGGAGGTGTCTCGGGCTTTGAATTGTGCTGTCAGAAGGGAGCAAATATTGGTGTTGCGCTCAGTCTCCGCGGCCGTCCTTCAGCCAGGATAGAACCCAGACCCCTATCCCAACAGGGACGGCATAAGCAACAGCCCCAGGAAATAAACCCGAAATATCAGACCAACCAAGTTGCCATACGCCAGCTTTATAGTAATTAATGGAAGCCCCCATAAATGTCGCAATAACACCCACCAAAAAAAATAAAAATACTACACATATCAAAAGCAATATAAATGCTTGAAACCTCGATTTAGGCTTAATCACTTCTTGTCTCCCAAGGAACCTATCTCGCCGCCAACTGTTTCGAAGCCGTATGCACCGATGGTGTTGCCTATAATATCCGCCCAAATGCAACAAGCGAAATTCTGGATCTCGATGATGCCAGCCGCCTCCTGGGGCACACGGACAAGCGCAACACAGAGACGATTTACCAGCGGGTCGGCGAGATCATAAAGCCAACTCGCCGACCACGAATCTGGCGGAGATGCGGAAACAGCCTGAAATGATGCGGAAACGATCCGAAGCTCTAGCCCGGGCATTCTCAGATGCCAGAAACACAAAAGCCCCGCATTGCGGGGCTTTCGTATGAATCTTGGCGGGAAACCAGGGATTCGAACCCTGGGAACGCTATTAACGTTCGCCGGTTTTCAAGACCGGTGCATTCAACCACTCTGCCAATTTCCCTTTTGCATCACAGGATTAGAGTAGACCATCCTGTCTCAGCGGGCGCCATAATACCCGAATGAAACACACTGTCAAACTCTCGGCATCGCTTGTTACAGAGCGTCTGTTATGATCTTTGCGACTGAACGTTTCAAAACTGAAGGAGTGTCGCCATGCGCGAACAGAATTACGCAGTGAATGGTAACGCGCAGGCTGAGCAGCTTGAAGTCAGCCGCGTGTTGCGCAACACATACGGCTTGCTCGCCCTTACCCTCGCATTCAGCGGCGTGATGGCGTTCGTGGCGCAGCAGATGCGCGTTGGCTATCCGAATATCTTTGTCGTGTTGATCGGCTTCTACGGTCTGTTCTTCCTGACCAACAAACTGCGTGACTCGGCCTGGGGCCTGGTGTCGGCATTTGCCTTGACCGGCTTCATGGGTTTTTTCCTCGGCCCGATCCTTAACCGTTACCTCGGCATGGCCGGCGGTGCGGAAGTGGTCAGTTCGGCGTTTGCCATGACGGCGCTGGTGTTTGGTGGTCTGTCGGCCTACGTGCTGATCACCCGCAAGGACATGAGCTTCCTGGGTGGTTTCATCACCGCGGGCTTCTTCGTGTTGCTGGCGGCCGTGGTCGCCGGCATGTTCTTCCAGATCAGCGGCCTGCAACTGGCGATCAGCGCGGGTTTTGTGCTGTTCTCCTCGGTGTGCATCCTGTTCCAGACCAGCGCTATCATCCACGGCGGTGAGCGTAACTACATCATGGCGACCGTCAGCCTGTATGTGTCGATCTACAATCTGTTTATCAGCCTGTTGCAGATCTTCGGCATCATGAGCCGCGACGACTGATCCAGTAACGCAAAAAAAATGCCCCGTATCGAAAGATACGGGGCATTTTTGTTTTCGAGGGATCAGTACTGGTTGGGCTCCATTTCCAGTTCGACCTTGAAGCGCTCAGCAATGTCTCGCTGGATACGCAGCGCCAGGTCTGCAATATCGTGCCCTGTGGCAGCACCATAGTTGACCAGCACCAGCGCTTGCAGCGCGTGTACGCCGGCATCACCGTCCCTGAAGCCCTTCCAGCCGGCCTTGTCGATCAGCCAACCGGCGGCGAGTTTCATCTGGCCGTCAGCCTGCGGGTAGGCCACCAGGTCTGGGTACAGCGCCTGCAGCTCGGTCGCGAGCACCTGGGATACCAACGGGTTTTTGAAGAAGCTGCCGGCATTCCCCAGTTCTGCCGGGTCTGGCAGTTTTTCGCGGCGGATGCTGCAGATGGCGCGGCTCACATCGCTCGGCGTCGCCTCAGTGATCCCCTGCCCCGCCAGGCGCTGCTGCACCGGGCCGTAATCAAGCTTGAGGTGGCGGGTGCGGCTCAAGGCGAAACGCACACGCAGGATCAGCCAGCGCCCGGTTTCGTGCTTGAACAGGCTGTCACGGTAGGCGAAGTTGCATTCTTCCAGGCTGAAATCCCGCAGTTCGCCGGTGTGGCGATCCAGGGCGGTGAGGCCGGCGAATACGTCCTTGATCTCGACGCCATAGGCGCCGATGTTTTGCATCGGCGCCGCGCCAACGGTACCTGGGATAAGGCTGAGGTTTTCCAGGCCGCAAAAACCTTGCTCCAGGGTCCACAGCACAAACGGGTGCCAGGCTTCACCTGCTTCGGCTTCGACCACCACAGACTTGCCGTCATCATGCAGCACCCGGATCCCCTGAGTGGCCATGCGCAACACCAGCGCTGGGATATCCTGAGTCAGCAGCAAATTGCTGCCACCACCGATTACCAACAACGGCAGCGCTTGCGTGACCGCGTAGGCCAAGGCCTCACGGACGTCCGCATCGCTGTGGGCCTCGGCAAACAGCTGGGCGCGCACGTCAATGCCAAAGCTGTTGAAGGGCTTGAGGGATACCTGCGAGAGCACTTGCAAGGTCATAACCGCCCCTTGATTTCGATCACCAATAAATCACAGGCTTGCTCGATCAGGTCCAGGACCCGTTCGAAGCCCTGTTCGCCTTCGTAGTAAGGGTCTGGCACCTCGTCAACCTCAGCGTCATAGCGACGCAGGAACAAGTCCAACTGTGCCTTGCCCTGTCCCGGCTGCAGCGCCTTCAGGTTACGCAGGTTGCTGTGGTCCATGGCCAGGATCAGGTCGTAGCGGGCAAAGTCGGCACGGCTGACCTGTTGCGCACGCTGCGCCGACAAGTCGTAACCGCGTGCCAACGCGGCACGCTGGCTGCGCTGGTCCGGTGGGTTGCCGACATGCCAGTCCCCCGTGCCGGCGGAGGCGACCTCGACCTGCCCAGCCAGACCCGCGTCGCGCAATTTATGGCGCAACACACCTTCGGCCGTTGGCGAGCGGCAGATGTTGCCCAGGCAGACAAACAGGACTTCCATCACGCCCCCAGCAGGCGACGGACGCGCTCAAGGTCTTCCGGCGTGTCCACACCCGCAGGCGGCGCTTCCAGGGCATCGCCCACGTGGATGCGCACGCCGTGCCACAAGGCACGCAGTTGTTCCAGGGATTCGGTGTTTTCCAGCCAGCACGGGCCCCAGCTGACGAAGTCATGCAGGAAGCCGGCGCGGTAGGCGTAAATGCCGATGTGTCGGCGGTACGGCACGCCTTCCGGCAACAGGTCTGGCTGTTTGGCAAAGGCGTCGCGCGCCCAAGGCAGGGTCGAGCGGCTGAACGTCAGCGCCAGGCCGTTGATGTCGCTGACCACTTTCACCACGTTCGGGTTGAACAGGGTGTTGATGTCTTCGATCGGCTCAGCCAGCGTCGCCATGCGCGCTTCGCCGTGGGCCGCGAGGTTGGCGGCCACCTGGTCGATGACGCTTGGCGGAATCAGCGGTTCGTCGCCTTGCACGTTGACCACAATGGCGTCGTCGGCCAGGCCCAACTGCGTGGCCACTTCGGCCAGGCGATCGGTGCCGGAGTTGTGGTCTTCGCGGGTCAGTACCGCTTCGGCGCCAAAGCCTTGGCAGGCGGCGATGATGCGCGGGTCATCGGTGGCGACCACGACCCGTTCAGCGCTGCTTTTGCAGGCCTGCTCCCACACCAGCTGGATCATCGGCTTGTTGCCGATCAATTGCAGCGGCTTGCCCGGCAGGCGCGTCGAGGCAAAACGCGAAGGAATGACAACGGTAAAGGCGGTGGTCATTTATCCAGGCGCTCATCGGAGGTCAGGGTGCGGGCTTCGCTTTCCAGCATGACCGGGATGCCATCACGGATCGGATAGGCCAGGCCGGCGCCTTTGCTGATCAGCTCGGTTTTGTCGGCGCTGAGCTTGAGCGGGCCTTTGCAGATCGGGCAAGCGAGGATGTCGAGCAATTTGGTGTCCATGAGTGTTTCCTGGAAAGAAGCAGTTAAGGCAAGAGACGGGCGGGCAACAGGCGCATCAGCTGCGTGTCGAACCAGGCGACGAACGCCGGCGACGGCACCGCATCCACCGCAAGGTACCACCAGTCGGGCTGGGCAAAGGCGCGGCACTTCACCGCGTCCTTCTCGGTCATGACCAGCGGCAATGACGGCGTAAAATTCAAGACCTCTGCGCTGTAGGGCGCATGGTCGGCAAACGCATGGGGTATCGCCTGCCAGTGTAGCGTTTCAAGGGTGTTGAAGAAACGTTGCGGGTTGCCGATACCGGCCACCGCATGGACCTGCTGGCCCACCGCAAAATGCTCGACCGGCTGGCGCTCCCCGGTTTGCAGGTTGACCAACGCCGTGGGTTGCAGGCGAAAGGCAAAGCCATCTTCGCGATCGGCGGCGGCGCCGTTATAGAGCAGCGCATCCACACTTTGCAGGCGCTCCACCGGCTCGCGCAACGGCCCGGCCGGTAGACAACGGCGGTTACCGAGGCCGCGGGCAGCGTCGATCAGCACCAGCTCAAGGTCGCGGGCCAGGCGATAGTGTTGCAGGCCGTCATCGGACAGGATCAGGTCCAGGGTTTCACTGGCCAGCAGCGCCTGGACCGCACGGCTGCGGTCGGGGTCGATCATCAGCGGCACACCGCAGCGTTGCACGATCAGCAACGGCTCATCGCCCGCCACGTCAGCGCTGTGGCTGGCTTCGACCCGCCACGGCAGTTGCGGCGGCTTGGCGCCATAACCAAGGCTGACCACGCCCACCCGCAACCCGCTGCGGCGACAGTGCTCGATCAACCACAGGATCAACGGCGTCTTGCCGGTGCCACCTACCGTGATATTGCCGACCACCACCACCGGCACGGGCGATTGGTAGATCTGGCCCTCGCCCGCCAGGAAGCGCGCGCGTTTGCCCTGTACCACGCGGCGATACAGCGCCTCCAGCGGACGCAGCAACGTGAGCGCCGGATGCCCTTCGTACCAGGCCTTGAGTAAACGATCAGACATGGCCATCAGGGTTGGCTCGCCGCCTCGACCGTGGTCATGCGCAGATGGCTGAAACCGAGCTTGCCGGCCGCATCCATCGCCGTGATCACGGCCTGATGCTGGGTCTTGCCATCGGCACTGATGGACAGCGGCATCTTGGTGTCGCCGCCGGACTCTTTCTGCAGGGCGTCCATCAGGCTGGCGAGGTCGTTCTTCGCCAATAACTGGTTATTCACCGAAAACACGCCGTCGGCGCTGATGGCGATGTCCAGTTGCTTGACCTGCTGGTCTTCTGCCGGCGAACCGCTGACCGCTTCCGGCAAATCGACGCGCAGCTCGGTCTGGCGGGTGAAGGTGGTGGTGACGACAAAAAACAGCAGCAGGATAAACACCACGTCGATCAGCGACGCGAGGTTGATATCAACGTTTTCCCGTTGCTTGCGGCGAAATTTCACGCTCGGCCCTCGACCAGGTCCACATCACGGTCGCCCTGCACCACTTCCACCAACTTGATGGCTTCCTGCTCCATGCCCACCACCAGCTCATCGATGCGCCGTTGCAGGAAACGGTGGAAGAACACCGAAGGAATACCAACCATCAGGCCAGCGGCGGTGGTGATCAACGCCTTGGAAATACCACCGGCGAGCACAGCGGCGTTGGTGGTCATGCCCGAGCCCATGAACGAGCTGAAGATGTCGATCATGCCCAGCACGGTGCCCAGCAAACCGAGCAATGGCGCCATGGCGGCGATGGTGCCGAGGGCGTTGATATAGCGCTCCAGTTCATGAATGACCCGGGCGGCGGCCTCTTCGATGCACTCTTTCATGATCTCGCGACCATGCTTGGAGTTGGCCAGGCCAGCGGCGAGGATCTCACCCAGGGGCGAATTGGCCCGCAGCTCCTTGAGTTTTTCCTTGTCGAGCTGTTTGCTCTTGATCCAGCCCCAGACCTGCCCCAGCAGATGTTCGGGGGTGACGCGACTGGCGCGCAGGGTCCACAGGCGTTCGGCAACGATGCCGAGTGCGGCGATAGAACTCATGATGATCGGCAACATCATCCAGCCGCCGGATTTGACCAATTCCCACACAGTGAATGTCCCCTCGAAAAAGTGCGCCACTTTACCATATCGGTACGTCAGCGGGGTTCGCCGACCACAGGCGCCGAGGGTAACGCTTCGCGCCAGAAGCGACGTTGACTGCGCGCAACAACCGGTGGCGCGAAGGCGCCCAATTGCAGGCGCACGGCACCTTGCTCGGCGCTGTCGTAGATACGGCTGCCCAGCGCCTGATATCGCTCTATCACTTGCGGGTGGGGATGCCCGAACGCATTGCCACGACCTCGGGAAATCAGCACCGACTTGGGCGAAAGTCGCTGCACAAAGGGCCAGGACGAAGAGCTGCGACTGCCATGGTGGGGCGCTTGCAGCCAATCGGTTGGTACCGCCAGGGGCGATGCGAGCAAAGCCTTTTCGGCGGCGCGGTCGATATCGCCGGTCAGCAACAGGCGCTCGCCACCGGCCTGAACCTGCAACACGCAGGACTTCGCATTGCCTTCAACAGCATCAGGCCATTGCCATAGCTCAAACACCACGCCATCCCATTCCCAGCGCTCACCGCTCACGCACGGCCGGGTGCCGAGAAACGCCGGCAACCCCTCGGTCTCGCCACCCACCACGCGGCGGACGGCCAACCCGCGCGCCACCGCCGCCGCGCCGCCAGCGTGATCGGCATCCCCATGGCTGAGCAGCATCAGGTCCAACTGCCCTACCCCGAGTTTTTTCAAGGCGGGCAACACCACCTGCGCACCCAGATCAACCATCCCCGAACGCGGGCCAGCGTCGTACAGCAAGGTGTGGTGGCGGGTACGCAGGATCAACGCCTGGCCCTGCCCCACATCCAGTTGCAACACGTCCACCTGGCCATGGGGCACCGGTTCCCTGGGCGGGCACACCGCCAACAGCAGCATCGGCCAGCCCAGCAGCCGAAACGGCACGCCTTTGGGCAGCAGCAGCAACACCGCGCCCAACAGGCTGATCAGCCAGTACCCCAAGGGGACTTCGCCGGGAACCCAGGCCGGCACTTGCCCGGCCAACAGTTCAAGGCCCTTGAACAGCCCATCAAGTGCACCGCCCGCCAACCACAACAGCCCCTCGCCCAGCCATGGCACCGGCAACAGCGCCGTCCCCAGCAAGGACAACGGCAACACCACCAGGCTGATCCACGGCACTGCGAACAGGTTGGCCAACGGCGCACTGAGGCTGATGGGCAACCCAAGCACCAGCAAGATCGGCAACAAACCGATAGCAATCAGCCACTGCGGACGGGTCCACACGTGCCAGAAACTCCACGCCCCCAAACGCCCACCGAACGCCAGCACCAGGACCGCAACCGCCGCAAACGACAACCAGAACCCCGCTTGCAGGCTGGCCAACGGCTCAAGCACCAACACCCCACTGAGCGCGAGCAACAACGGCCACCACACCCCCAAGTGGCGAAACCGCAAACGCCACAACAGCACCAGCCCGACCATCACGCAGGCGCGTTGCACCGGCACGCCGAACCCCGCCAGCAAGCCGTAACCCAACGCCGCAGCAAACGCCAGGCCACAGGCCCACGGCAGCCAAGGCAAGGTTCGCGGCCAGCAGCCGTAGCGTGCCAGCCCGGCGATCAGCCCGTAGATCAGGCCCGAGAGCAAGCCAATGTGCTGGCCGGAAATCACCAGCAGGTGCACCGTGCCAGTGGCCTGCAACACCCGCCAATCCTGCGGTGCCAGCCCGGAGCCGTCGCCCAGCACCAGCGCGGCCACCGCCGCTTCACGGCCCTGGGCATCCACGGCCAGCAGGCGCTGGCGTACGTTGTCGCGCCAGGCATTGCGCGCCGGGGCCAGACGCACGCCATCCTTTACCGAGCCAGTGGCGCCAATGCGCTGGGCCAGCAGCCAGGCTTCGCGGTCAAACCCATGGAAATTGAGCAACCCGGAGGGCCGCTTGAGGGTGACCGCCAGGCGCCAGCGCTCACCGCTGTGCACCGGCGGCCCGCCGTGCCAGGACACCTGGATACGCTTGGGCAAGCGGGCATTGCGCGACCGACTGTCGGCCAGCTCGAAACGCACACCGCTGCCCGTCTGCTGCGGCAACCCGACGACACGCCCCTCCAGCCAGCGCGTCTGCCCGTCCAGTGCCGGCCGCAGCCGATCATCCAGCGCCCACTGCGCGCTCAGGCACGCCCAACTCAAGCCGAAAAGGAAGAACGCCAGCCAATAGGTGCGAAACGGCAACAGCATCAACGCCACCACCGGCATGGCCAGCAGCCAACCGACCGGTGGCAATGCCGGCAAATAGCGCAACGCCAGCAGCCCCAGTGCAAACGCGAACATCCCTGCTCTCATGGATCATCCCTTTCAAGTGATCCATTCAGTCTTAGCCGGACGCGCAGCACGGCCTATGATGTTTTGTCACAAAGTCTGAATTTTCTGTTTATAGAATGCGGGCATACTTGCCCCTCGAACTGACCTGGACCCCTTATGCCTCGGCGCTTATTCAAACGCTACATGCCCGACCCGACCAGTATCAGGGAACACAAGTCCTTACGATTCCTCGGCACCTTGCTGCACGACCCCAACCTCTGGCACCTGAATCGGCACTCGGTGGCGCGGGCCATGGCCGTGGGTTTGTTCGCGGCATTTATCCCGATCCCCTTGCAGATGCTGTTGGCGGCCGTGCTGGCCATTGCGGTGCGCGGCAATATGCCCATCGCCGTCAGCCTGGTATGGCTGACCAACCCGATCACCATGCCGGTGGTGTTTTTCTGCACCTACCTGACCGGCGCCTGGCTGATGAATGTACCGCCGCGCAGCCTGCCGGACGACCTGACCTGGGAATGGATCAGCGGCCAACTGAGTACTTTGTGGCAGCCGTTCCTGCTGGGTTCAGTGGTGCTGGGCTTGGTGCTGGGCGCCCTGGCCTACTGCCTGACCATGCTGTACTGGCGCTGGTGGGTGGCCCACCAATGGAAGAAACGCAAACAACGGCGCGCTTGAGGCCTAACGCGCCCGCAAGCGCAGGTGCACGCGCAGGCCCAGCCCGGTGTTTTGCGCCCACAGGCTGCCCTCCTGGCGTTGCACGGCATTACGCGCGATGCTTAAGCCGAGGCCAAAGCCGCCGTCGCCGGGGCGCGAGCCGTCCAGGCGGGTGAACGGCGCAAAGATCCGCTCCAGGTCCTGTTCCGCGATGCCGCCCCCCTGATCCTCCAGCCACAGATGCCAGTAATCGCCCTCGCGCCGCCCGTCCAGGCTGACCACACCGTCGGCGGGAGAATGGCGGATGGCGTTGCGCACAATGTTTTCCAGGGCCTGGGCCAATGCGTTCAAGTTGCCGCGCACCCAGCAATCTGCCTCCAACAGGCACGGCAGGCGCGATGCCGGCCAATCGCTTTCGAAACACGCGTTCTCCCGCAGCATGTCCCAGAGCGCCTGCAACTGGATGTCTTCCTCAGGCAGCGGCGCACGCTCGGTGTCCAGCCAGGCGAGTTGCAGGCTGTCCTCCACCAGGCGTTGCATGGCGTCGATCTCCCGACCCAAGCGCTCTCGCAGTTGCGTCAAATCCTGCTCACTGTCACAGGCCACCCGCAAGCGGCTTAAAGGGGTGCGCAACTCGTGGGACATGTCCCGCAGCAACTGCTGCTGCAACACCACAGTGCCTTGCAGGCGCTCGGACATGTGGTCAAACGCGCGCCCCAACTCACCCAACTCATCCTGGCGGCTGATGGCCGCGTGGGACAGCCGCGTATTCAACTGATCGGCACGCCAGGCGTTGGCCTGCTCGCGCAGTTGATTGAGGGGCATGATCAGCAAGCGATACAGGCCAATGCACAGCAACAAGGTAAACAGACCCGGAATCACGCCGTTGGTCACCACGCGCCAGAACAACTGGTAGCGCCCCGGCACAAAGCGTTGTGGCAACTCGATGACCAGGGAGCCCGCCGACGGGTCCACCGGAAAGGGGATTTTCAACCACGGCAAACCCTGCACATGCCGGCTGACGGGCCAGTCGAGCCCGCGCAGGGAGGTGAGGCGCTGGCTTTCCTTGTCGGTCAGCGGGTAGCTGCTCAGCGATTGCAGGTCATTGCCAATCACGCCGATCCAGGTGCGTTCACGCTTGCCCATCGCTTGCAGCCAGGCGTCGACACCGGCATGGCCGCCGCGATTCCAGGCCTGCTCGGCACTCACGGCGTAACCACTCAAGGTGATCCGCGCTTCGTCGGACAGGTACTGGTTCTTCTGCTCCATGTACCGGCCCCAGGACCAACTGAGCCAGATCATCAGCAAACAAAAGGCGATCAACAGGCAGGCCAGTTTCCAGAATAACGAGTGCTTGCCCGGCAACCGCGTCAAGGGGTGCTCAAAGAATCTCATCGGCACAGCTCAACACGTAGCCCTTGCCCCACACCGTGCGCACTTCCCGCTCGCTGTAGCCGATGGCCTTGAGCTTGCGGCGGATCTGGCTGATGTGCATGTCGAGGCTGCGGTCGTGGGGCGCATAACCGCGCTGCAGCACATGCTGATATAGGAAGGCTTTGCTGAGGACTTCTTCGCCGTTGCGGTGCAGGGTTTCCAGCAAGCGGTATTCGCTGCGGGTCAGCCCGGCCCACTGCTCCTGGTAGAACACGTCACACAGTTCATCGTCGAAACGCAGGGGCCGCAGGTCGTCGCGCAACGGCGCAAGGCTCGGCAACGGGCGCCGGTCGAGGGCGACGCGACGCAGGATGGCTTCGATGCGCACGCGCAATTCGATCATGCTGAACGGCTTGGGCAGGTAGTCGTCGGCCCCCAGGCGAAATCCGCTGATACGGTCGGCTTCGGCCCCCAAAGCCGACATCAGGATGACCGGGATCGAATGGCTCTGGCGCAAATGCGTGAGGATCGACAAGCCATCCATGCCCGGCAGCAAGATGTCCATCAACACCACATCGAACGCCTGGTCGCGGGCCATCTCCAGGCCTTGCTGGCCGTTCTGGCACCAGGTGACCTGGAAGCCGCAACGCCCCAAATGCTCGTGGACATAGGCGCCCAGCACAGGGTCATCTTCGATGGTCAGGATACTGGGTAGGCCAACTACTGCGGGATTCATTAGCGTCTGCAAGTCATTCTCAATGACTGATTATTCAAGATTAACCCGCCACAGGCAATCGCCATCCGGCCGCCAATGGCCCGAAGATTGCCGCCTGTCATTAATTTGCAAGATTCCAGGGCGTGCAAATGGCTACACTGCGCAGGTGGCGCGGCCCGGATGCTTGCGTGGTTCATTGATATCAGTGTGGTAGCAGGAGAGTGGCGTGCTTAGAAGAATGGGGATAAAAGGCCGCGTACTGTTGCTGACCTTATTGCCGACCAGCCTGATGGCCCTGTTGTTGGGGGGCTACTTCACCTGGATGCAACTGTCGGAATTACAGAGCCAATTGCTGCAACGCGGCGAGATGATCGCCGAGCAACTGGCACCGTTGGTGGCACCGGCCTTGAGCGCGAAGAACGCCGACCTGCTGGAGCGCATCGCCACCCAGTCCCTGGAGCAGCCGGACGTGCGCGCCGTGTCGTTCCTCGGCCCCCACCGCGCGCCCCTGGCCCACGCCGGCCCGACCATGCTCAACCAGCCTCCCGCCGGCAACAGCTCCCATCTGCTGCAACGCACCGGCAACGACGCCACCCGCTACCTGCTGCCGGTGTTTGGTCGCCATCGCAACCTCGCGGGCGAATTGATCCCCGACGAAGCCGACCGCCTGCTGGGCTGGGTCGAAGTCGAACTGTCCCACAACGGCATGTTGCTGCGCGGCTATCGCAGCCTGTTCGCCAGCCTGCTGTTGATCGCCATCGGCCTGATCGGCACGGCCACCCTGGCCCTGCGCATCAGTCGCACGATCAATTCGCCGATTGGCCTGATCAAGCAAGCCGTGGCCCAGCTCAAGGACGGCAACCTGGAAACCCGCCTGCCGGCGCTGGGCAGCCAGGAATTGGACCAGCTCGCCTCGGGCATCAACCGCATGGCCGAAACCCTGCAAAACGCCCAGGAAGAGCTGCAACACAGCATCGACCAGGCCACCGAAGACGTGCGCCAGAACCTGGAAACCATCGAGATCCAGAACATCGAACTGGACCTGGCGCGCAAGGAGGCTTTGGAAGCCAGCCGTATCAAGTCGGAGTTCCTGGCCAATATGAGCCATGAAATCCGCACCCCGCTCAACGGCATCCTCGGTTTCACCCACCTGCTGCAAAAAAGCGAACTGTCGCCGCGCCAGCTGGATTACCTGAGCACTATCGAAAAATCCGCCGACAACCTGCTGGGCATCATCAACGAGATCCTCGATTTTTCGAAGATCGAGGCCGGCAAGCTGGTCCTCGATAGCGTGCCCTTCAACCTGCGCGACCTGCTGCAAGACACCCTGACCATCCTCGCCCCCGCCGCCCACGCCAAGCAGCTGGAACTGGTCAGCCTGGTCTACCGCGACACCCCGCTGGCACTGGTGGGTGACCCGCTGCGCCTCAAGCAGATCCTGACCAACCTGATCAGCAACGCGATCAAGTTCACCCGCGAAGGCACCATCGTTGCCCGTGCGATGATCGAGGACGAACAGGAAGACAGCGTGCAGTTGCGCATCAGCGTGCAGGACACCGGCATCGGCCTGTCCAGCCAGGATGTGCGCGCGCTGTTCCAGGCGTTCAGTCAGGCCGACAACTCGCTGTCGCGCCAGCCTGGGGGCACTGGCCTGGGCCTGGTGATTTCCAAGCGCTTGATCGAACAGATGGGCGGTGAGATCGGCGTCGATAGCACGCCGGGCGAAGGCTCGGAATTCTGGATCAGCCTGAACCTGCCCAAGACCCGCGATGACCTTGACGACCTGCCCTCTGCGCCGCTGCTGGGGAGGCGCGTGGCCGTGCTGGAGAACCACGAGCTGGCGCGCCAGGCCCTGCAACATCAGTTGGAAGACTGCGGCCTGGAAGTCACCCCGTTCAACAGCCTGGAAAACCTGACCAACGGCATTACCAGTGCGCACCAGACCGAACAGGCCATCGACCTGGCGGTGCTCGGCATCACCGCCAACGACATTCCCCCGGAGCGCCTCAACCAGCACCTGTGGGACCTCGAACACCTGGGCTGCAAGGTGCTGGTGCTGTGCCCGACCACCGAACAGATGCTGTTCACCCAATCGGTGCCCAACCCCAACAGCCAGTTGCAGGCCAAGCCGGCCTGCACCCGCAAGCTGCGCCGCGCCCTGGCCGACCTGATCAGCCCTCGCCCCTCGCGCAGCGACCCCGGCGAGCCGTTGTCCAGCCGTGCGCCACGGGTGCTGTGCGTGGACGACAACCCGGCCAACCTGCTGCTGGTGCAAACCCTGCTGGAAGACATGGGCGCCAAGGTGCAGGCGGTCGAAAGCGGTTTCGCCGCCATCGACGCGGTCAAGCAGGAAACCTTCGACCTGGTACTGATGGACGTGCAAATGCCCGGCATGGACGGGCGCCAGAGCACCGAAGCGATCCGCCAGTGGGAAAGCGAACGCCACGGCACGCCATTGCCGGTGGTCGCCCTCACCGCCCACGCCATGGCCAACGAAAAGCGCGCGCTGCTGCAAAGCGGCATGGATGACTACCTGACCAAGCCCATCAGCGAGCGGCAACTGGCCCAGGTGGTGCTCAAATGGACCGGCCTGGCCCTGCGCAACCAGGCGCCGGAGCGCGCCACCGACGGCCTGGCCCCGGCCGTACGCCTGCTGGTGCTGGACCACGAAGAAGGCCTGCGCCTGGCCGCCGGCAAGACCGACCTGGCCGCCGACATGCTGGCCATGTTGCTGGCCTCGCTGGAAGCCGACCGCCTGGCCATCACCGTCGCCCGCGAAGCCAAAGACCACCACGCCCTGATCGAACGCGTCCACCGCCTGCACGGCGCCACCCGCTATTGTGGCGTGCCGCAACTGCGTGCCGCCTGCCAGCGCGCGGAAACCCTGCTCAAGCAGGACGATGCCAAGGCCATGAATGCGCTGGACGAACTGGACATGGCCATTGCTCGGCTGGCCAGTGAGGCGCGGGTCAGCGCCTGACGCACAGTCTTAGGAACCGGGCTTGTGTGGGAGCGGGCTTGCCCACGATAGCAGTCTGTCAGTCACCGATGTTTTGACTGAACCTCCGCTATCGCGGGCAAGCCCGCTCCCACAGGGGTTATGTATTTTCAAATGGTTAATCGCAGGGAGCATTTTTTATGCGCGTGATTCTTTTCAGCAGCCAGACCTACGACCGCGACAGTTTCCTCGGCGAGCCTCTACCGCCCGGCCTGGAGCTGCAATTCCAACCCGCGCGCCTCAACCTCGACACCGTGGCCCTGGCCGAGCACCACGAAGTGGTCTGCCCATTCATCAACGATGACCTCAGCGCCCCGGTGCTGGAACACCTGGCCAAAGGCGGCACGCGCCTGATCGCCCTGCGCTCGGCCGGCTACAACCACGTGGACCTGGCCGCCGCCAAGCGCCTCGGCCTGACCATCGTGCGCGTCCCCGCCTATTCGCCGCACGCCGTGGCCGAGCATGCGGTGGCGCTGATCCTCGCGCTCAACCGCCGCCTGCACCGCGCCTACAACCGCACCCGCGATGGCGATTTCAGCCTGCACGGCCTCACCGGCTTCGACCTGGTGGGCAAGACCGTCGGCGTGGTCGGCACCGGGCAGATCGGCGCCACGTTCGCCAAGATCATGGCCGGTTTTGGCTGCCAGTTGCTCGCCTACGACCCGTTCCCCAACCCGCAGGTGCTGGCCTTGGGTGCGCGCTACGTAAGCCTGCCCGAGCTGCTGGCGCAGGCGCAGATCATCAGCCTGCATTGCCCGCTCACCGCCGACAGCAAACACCTGATCAACGCCGACTCCCTGGCGCATATGCAACCCGGCGCGATGCTGATCAACACCGGACGTGGCGGCCTGGTGGATACGCCGGCGCTGATCGAAGCGCTCAAGGACGGCCAGCTCGGCTACCTGGGGCTGGATGTGTACGAGGAAGAAGCCCAATTGTTCTTCGAAGACCGCTCCGACCTGCCCCTGCAAGATGATGTGCTGGCGCGCCTGCTGACCTTCCCCAACGTGATCATCACCGCGCACCAGGCGTTCTTGACCCGCGAAGCCCTCGGCGCCATTGCCGGCACTACCCTGGCCAACATTGCCGCCTGGGCCGAAGGCCGCACACAAAACCTGGTCGAGGGATGATCAGCGGTCACATACCAGGCCCATGATGGGCAGGCACCCGTGATAGGATGCCGCGCCTATTTGGAGGATCCATGGCCGAACACGATTTCCGCTTCAGCTTGCTGAGCCCGCAACACACCCTGATCGAATGCCGCGCCCTGGTGCCGGGCCGTTACCAGGTCACCGGCAACGGTGGCGCGATCAAGCACGGCGACGTGCTGATCGTCACCCTGCGCGGCAGCAAAACCCTGTCGATGCGCCTCACTGTCGAAGGCGATGCGCGCTATTCCATCCGCCCGGCAGGCCAATGGGTCGCCATGGCCCAGGGGCCGAAATTCGGCGAGTTGGAGATTCACACCTGGAAGGTCAACTGCGACAGCTGCGACAGCGTGCTGGAGTTTGAATTCGCCGTCGAAACCAAGCTGAGCAAAGAGCCGCTGCAACCGGCCGCCAACGCGCGGATCAAGGAGTTGGGCTGGGCCAGCGAAGGCAACAAGCACCGCTGCCCGAAATGCCAGCAGGCCGCACAATGAAAGGCCTGCTTCTGCTCGCCGCTGTCGGTGCGGCCCTGACAGGTTGCGCCGGGGATGCGGTCAAGCTCAAGCAGGACCACAGCTACGTGGTGGAATGGATTGGTGAACGGCCGCTGATGGATTACGCGCACCTGACCGTCACCCTCGGTGCGGATGGTCGCGCCTACGGCAATGGCGGTTGCAACCATTGGTTTGCGCCGTACACCGTCGACGGCGAAAAGCTCAGCTTTGGCCAGATCGGCAGCACCCGCAAAATGTGCGCCGAGGCCTTGATGGAGCAGGAACACCGCTTCTTCCAGGCCCTGCAAGGCGTGCAGCGCTGGGATATTTCGCCGATCGAGCAGACACGTTTCTGGCCGGCCGAGGGCAAGCCGATTCGCCTGTGGCTTGAAGAAGGCTAACCCAGCCTAAATGTGGGCTGGCTTTTCTGTGGGAGCTGGCTTGCCTGCGATGATATCGCCGCGGTGTACCTGATACATCGCGCTGCCTGTATCGCAGGCAAGCCAGCTCCCACATTGGTTTGGTGTTGTTGCTTTAACCGCGTAGTGCCTTCAGTTTGGCAATCACCCCTTCCGCCGTCTGCTCACCCATCATTTGCTCGCGCACCTTGCCCTTGTCATCAATGATGTAGGTCACCGGCAACGCTTCACTGCGCGGAATATCAAAGATCCCCTCCGGGTTCTGCGCCAGTACGGTGAACTTGATCCCCAGCTTCTCGCTGGCGGCCTTCAACTCCTCGCCCTGCACATTGTCGAAGTTGACCCCGAACACCCCGACGTTCTGCCCTTTCAACTGGTCCGCCAGCGCGTTCAGCTCGGGGATTTCCGTGCGGCACGGGCCACACCATTCGGCCCAGTAATTGACCACCACCCATTGTTTGTCCAAGCGCTCGGCCGCGACTTTCTGGCCGTACTGGTCAACGCCGTAATCGTTGCCGCAGCCGCTGAGCAGCAGGGTTGTGATGATCGCCAATGCACCGATCAGTCGATTTGTCATGGGGTAATCCTTCGCAAAAATGAACGTTGGCTGCGACCTATCGCCTCTTACGGTTTAAGGACAGGACGCCGCGCGGGTAGAATACCCGCCACCTTACGCAAGATGCGACCCGCACATGACCGATCTGACGCTTTATCACAACCCGCGCTGCTCGAAATCCCGCGGTGCGCTGGAACTGCTCGAAGCCCGCGGCCTCACCCCGACGGTGGTGCGCTACCTGGAAACGCCGCTGGACGCCGCGCAACTCAAGGCCTTGCTCGCCAAGCTGGGCCTCACCGCGCGCCAACTGCTGCGCACCGGCGAAGAGGAATACAAAACCCTCAACCTCGCCGACGCCAGCCTCAGCGAAGCGCAATTGATCGCCGCCATTGCCGCGCACCCCAAGTTGATGGAGCGCCCGATCCTCGAAACCGCCGACAAGGCCATCATTGGCCGTCCGCCAGAAAACGTGCTGGAGATCCTGCCGTGACGACGCCGTATGTGCTGGTGTTGTATTACAGCCGCCATGGCTCGGTCAGCGAAATGGCCCGGCAGATTGCCCGGGGCATCGAGCAAGGCGGCATGGAAGCGCGCCTGCGCACCGTGCCGGCGATCTCCACCGAGTGCGAAGCCGTGGCGCCGAGCATCCCCGACGAAGGCGCGCTGTATGCCAGCCTGGATGATCTGAAACACTGCTCGGGCCTGGCCCTGGGCAGCCCGACGCGCTTCGGCAACATGGCCGCGCCGCTCAAGTACTTTATCGACGGCACCAGCAACCTGTGGCTGACCGGCGCCCTCGTCGGCAAGCCGGCTGGGGTGTTCACTTCCACCGCGAGCCTGCACGGCGGCCAGGAAACCACGCTGATGTCGATGCTGCTGCCGTTGCTGCACCACGGCATGCTGATCACCGGTTTGCCCTACAGCGAACAGGCGTTGCTCGACACCCAGGGCGGCGGTACGCCCTACGGCGCCAGCCACCACGCCGGCCCGGACGGCAAGCGCCTGCTCGATCAGCACGAAATCGCCCTGTGCCGCGCCCTCGGCCTGCGCCTGGCGAACACCGCGACGCTGCTGGAGGCCGGTCGTGGCCAAAAAGCCTAAAGTCCTGCCGCCCCAGGCGTGGCTGGAGCCACGGGTCAAGGTCGCACGGGCGTTGAGCCTGCTGGCGTTCTTTGCCCTGGTGGGTTTGCTGTGCGGGTATTACCTGTTCGTCGCCGACCTGCACGGCGCACGGCCGTGGGTGATCCTGCTGATCGAACTGGTGCCGCTGCTGTTGCTCGCGCCGGGGATGCTGCTGGGCAGCGCGCGCGGGCATTCGTGGATGTGCTTTGCGGTGAACCTGTATTTCATCAAGGGCGCGCTGGCGGCGTATGACCCGAACCGGCAGTGGTTCGGGGTGTTGGAGATGCTGGCGAGTCTGGCGGTGTTTTGTACGGCGTTGTTGTATGTGCGGTGGCGGCATCAGCTCAATCGGCGGTTGGCTGTAGAACCTGTGTCGGCCTGAAGTCCGCTATCGCAGGCAAGCCAGCTCCCACATTTGACCGAGTTTCAACCTTGGAATGCAGTCAACTGTGGGAGCTGGCTTGCCTGCGATGGCATCACCTCGGTCTCAATGATTCACCGTATAGGCCAGCATCATCGACAACTGGCACATCGGCCGCCCACTCTCGGCATGCCACTGGTTGAACGCCCCCTGCACCGTCGCCAGGTCCCGCAGGCTGGTCGGCGCCTTGTCGACGATCTTCTGCGCGTTCAGCGCCGCCACCACGTCGTAACTGGGCACAAACGTATCCTTGCCGACCATGCGCAAGAAGCGCGGCGCGGACAAGCCGCCCAACTGGTGGCCGTGCTTGCTCAGGTACTTCCAGAGCCCAACGATGTCGGTCACCGGCCAGTCGGCGATAAACGCGCCGAAGCTGCCGTGTTCCTGGGCGATGTCCAGGATCATCTGTGCATTGCGCGGCACGCTCTTGAGCTTGCCCAGGTGGCGGATGATGCTGGTGTCCTGCATCAGCCGCTCCAGGTGCTCGGCGCCCATCAGCACGACTTTTTCCGGGTCGAAGCCGAAGAACACTTTCTCGAATGCCGGCCACTTGGCGTCCACCACACTGTGCTTCAAGCCCGCGCGAAACACCCGCAGCGCCAGGGTCGACAGGTAGCGGTCATCGCTGATCTTGCGCAATTGCGCCGGGGTGTTGGGCACCGGCAGATGGGCTTCCAACTCGGCGGCCGAACCGAAACGGTTCAGACAGTATTCGTGCAGCCACTTGTAATCGCGCATGCCCTCTCCTGGGGATTCAAATGAAAACGGCGCCCATGAGCGCCGTCTTTCAGAGCGTTGAAGAACCTTAGAGGTTCACTACATTGACGAAGCGCGAAGCGGCGCTCTCATCGATCTTGAGGCTGGTGAAGTCAAACAGATTGCGGTCGGCCAACTGCGACGGCTGCACGTTCTGCAGGCTGCGGAAGATACTCTCGGTGCGGCCTGGGGTCTTGCGCTCCCAATCCAGCAGCATCTCCTTGACCACCTGGCGCTGCAGGTTTTCCTGGGAGCCACACAGGTTGCACGGGATGATCGGGAATTGCTTGAAGTCGGAGTAAGCCTGGATGTCCTTCTCGTTGCAATACGCCAGCGGGCGGATCACCACGTTGCGCCCGTCATCGGCCCGCAGCTTGGGCGGCATGGCCTTGAGCGAGCCGTTGAAGAACATATTGAGGAAGAAGGTCTCGACGATGTCATCGCGGTGATGACCGAGGGCCATCTTGGTTGCGCCGATTTCATCGGCAAAGGTGTAGAGCGTGCCACGGCGCAGGCGCGAGCACAGCGAGCAGGTGGTCTTGCCTTCCGGGATCAGTTCCTTGACCACCGAATAGGTGTCTTTCTCGACGATGTGGTACTCGACGCCGAGCGCTTTGAGGTAGGCCGGCAGCACGTGCTCGGGGAAGCCCGGTTGTTTCTGGTCCATGTTGACGGCGACGATCTGGAACGTGATCGGCGCGACCTTTTGCAGGTGCAGCAGCACGTCGAGCAGGGTGTAGCTGTCTTTGCCACCGGAGAGGCAGACCATGACCTTGTCGCCGTCCTCGATCATGTTGAAATCGGCGACCGCTTCACCGGCCAGGCGACGCAGGCGTTTTTGCAGTTTGTTCTGGTTGACCGTAAGAGTGCCCATGGCGCTTGGATCCGCAAAAGGTGTGTGACGAAAAGCGCAGCATTTTACGCAAAAATACTGCAATGGGCGACGCCGATCCAATGTGGGAGCTGGCTTGCCTGCGATGGCGGCGGGTCAGCCAGCACATTGGCTACTGACAGACCGCTATCGCAGGCAAGCCAGCTCCCACACAAGCCAGCTCCCACCGAGGCCGAGGTACCCCTGACAGACCTCACCGCGATTAACCCCAGCGTTTACAGCGCAATTTGCTCTAAAGGCCCTACAGTTATTCCGGTCATCCCTTCCTATACTGCGACTTGAGGTCGCACAGATATCCGGGACCTTTCAGGCCAATTGGCCCGTGGGCGCTCCGATGGGGGGCGATGGTAATAACGACAGGAGTGACTGGCATGATCCATCACGTCGTGGGGCTATTTACCCATCCCGACCAGGAATGGCGGGAAATCCGTGGCGATAAAGAAGAAAGCATCGGCCACATGTACCTCACCCATACGCTGATTCTTGCGGCGATCCCCGCCGTATCAGCCTTTATCGGCACCACCCAGGTCGGCTGGGTCATCGGCAACCGTGCGCCGGTCATGCTGACGCAGGAAAGCGCCTTGTGGATGACCCTGATGTCCTACGCCGCCATGCTCGGCGGCGTGGCGGTGATGGGCGCGTTCATCCACTGGATGGCCCGTACCTACGACGCCAACCCGAGCATGCGGCGCTGCGTGGCGTTCGCCACCTACACCGCGACACCATTGTTTATCGGCGGGCTGGCCGCGCTGTATCCGCATATGTGGCTGGGCATGGTGGTGGGCACGGCGGCGATTTGCTACACGGTGTACCTGCTGTATGTGGGGCTGCCGACCTTCATGAACATCGACCCCGACGAGGGTTTCCTGTTTTCCAGTTCGGTGCTGGCCGTAGGGCTGGTCGTGCTGGTGGCAATCATGGCGTTTACCGTGATTGTCTGGGGCCTGGGCGTAGGGCCGATCTACACCAGTTGAGCGCGTTCAAACCCTGGGCAAGGCCACCGCAAGGTGGCTTTGTGCGTTATGTGCGACCATTCGGCGCCTGACAGATTCGGAAACACTCGCCTTTGCGGCATACTGGGCTTCTCTGGAGATAGGTACAGCATGCCCGAGCAGCTCAACACCCGCGTCGAAGATTGTTTCCAACAAGCCGAATCCTTTTTCAAACGAAGCTTCAAACGCCCCCAGGTCAGCCTCAAGCTGCGGGGCCAGAAGGCCGGTGTCGCGCATTTGCACGAGAACCTGCTGCGCTTCAACCCCCAGTTGTACCGCGAAAACAGCCAACATTTCCTGAAACAGACCGTGGCCCATGAAGTGGCGCATTTGATTGCCCACCAATTGTTTGGCGAGCGTATCCAGCCCCATGGCGAGGAATGGCAGCTGATCATGCGCGGGGTCTACGAACTGCCACCGGACCGTTGCCATACCTATGCGGTGAAACGGCGCCAGGTGATGCGGTATATCTACCGCTGCCCATGCGCGGACAGTGACTTTCCGTTTTCGGCGCAGCGCCATGGGTTGGTGGCACAGGGGCGGCGGTATTTGTGTCGGCGGTGTCGGCAGACCCTGGTGTTCACTGGGGAAACTCGGGTGGAGTGAGGGCCTCATCGCAGGCAAGCCAGCTCCCACATGGGATCGGCGGCGCGGTCAAAATGTGGGAGCTGGCTTGCCTGCGATAGCGCCAGCCCAGACGCTACCCAACCACCCTGGACCGCCGCAGCTCGTCAATTCGCTGAGCACTCATACCCAACTCCGCCAACACCTCATCACTGTGCGCCCCCACCGCCACCCCAATATGCCGAGGCGCCGGCAAACCCTGCGAGAACTTCAACGGACACGCCAGTTGCGCCTGGCTCGAACCATCACCCCGAGGCACCTGGCTGACCAACGCCCGCGCCTTCAACTGGGGATGCTCCACCGCCTCACTCAAACTCAGCACCGGTTCGACACAAGCATCCACTTCGGCGAACAACGCGCAAAGCTCGTCAAAACTGCGTTTCTCGAACTCAACCTGCAACGCCTGTTTCAGGGCCTTTTGCTGCTCGGGCTTGGGCGACAACCCTTGCGCCGCCAACTCAGGCCGCCCCAGCGTTTCGCACAGTTGCTGCATAAACGCCGGCTCCAGGCTGCCGACCGACATCCACCGCCCATCCCGCGTGCGGTAATAGTCATAAAAACTGCCGCCATTGAGCACATGGCTCTCCCTCCCAGGCTCAACCCCACACGCCAGGTAACCCGCAGCGGCCATGGCATTCAGGCTGAACGAACAGTCAGTCATGCTTACATCCAGGTATTGGCCGACGCCACTGTGCTGCCGGGCGATCACCGCCGCCAGCAACCCCACCACCGCATGCAACGAGCCACCGCCCACATCCGCCAATTGCACGCCCAGGGGCAACGGCCCGCTGTCCTCGCGCCCGGTGTAGCTGGCCACGCCGGCCAGCGCCAGGTAGTTGATATCGTGCCCGGCGCGGTCCTTGTAGGGGCCGGTCTGGCCGTAGCCGGTGATCGACACATAAATAAGCTTTGGGTTGATCGCCTTCAACGCCTCATAGCCCAAACCCAGCCGCTCCATCACCCCAGGGCGAAACTGCTCAAGGACAATGTCGTACTCCTTGACCAACGCGCGTACGATCTCCAACGCTTCGGCCTGCTTGAGGTCCAGCGCCAGGCTGCGTTTATTGCGATTGAGGTAGGCATGGCTCGCCGACGTGCCCCGGTCATGGGGCGGTAACACCCGCAGCAGGTCCATGCGCGTGGGCGATTCGATGCGCAAGACCTCGGCGCCCATGTCCGCGAGCAGCAAGGACGCAAACGGGCCAGGCAGCAAGGTGGAGAAATCCAGCACTTTGAGGGACGCCAGGGGACCTGTCATGGGCACTCCAATTCCGTTTCGATTGCCCACAGACTAGGCAGCCTTGGTCCTACGGGCAATCGTCAGAACGATCAGCGACAGTGACCGTTTTGATCACGGCGGGCTTTTTCCTGGCGACGGCTTTATCATTGGCCCACGTTTGCTTGCCGAGTGTTCCATGAAGTTTGCGATTGCCGTGTTTTCCGCCGCTCACGCGCCCTCCTCGCGCCGCGCCCTGCTGTTCGCCCAGGCGGCGCTGGCTGGCGGGCACGAGATTGTGCGGCTGTTTTTCTATCAGGATGGCGTGTACAGCGCGTCCAACAACATTGTCGCGCCCCAGGATGAGCAAGACATCGCGCGCCAATGGCGTGAGTTCGTCAGCCTGCACCAGCTCGACGGCGTCGTGTGCATTGCCGCCGCCTTGCGTCGCGGCGTGCTTAATCATGAAGAAGCCTCGCGTTATCAGCGCAGCGCGGTGAACCTCGAAGCCCCGTGGGCGTTGTCGGGCCTGGGGCAGTTGCACGATGCGGCCCAGGCCGCCGACCGCCTGATCTGTTTTGGAGGGCCGTGACATGTCCAAATCCCTATTGGTGATCAGCCGCCAGGCGCCGTGGTCCGGCCCCGGTGCGCGGGAAGCCCTGGATATCGTGCTGGCCGGCGGTGCCTTTGATTTGCCGATTGGCTTGCTGTTCATGGATGACGGCGTGTTTCAGCTCGCACCGCACCAGAACGCCAAGGCCGTGCAACAAAAGGACCTGAGTGCCAACCTGCAGGCATTGGGGCTGTTTGGCATCGACGATGTCTTTGTCTGCCGTCACAGCATGGCCGTGCGTGGCTTGACGCCGCCCACTGAGGCGCAACCGTTGAGCAACGAGGCTATTTCCCAATTGATTGACCGTTACGACCAGGTGATTACCCTCTGATGTCGACTTTACATGTGCTGTCTCACTCGCCATTTTCCGACAGCCGCCTCGACAGTTGCCTACGCATCTGCGGCGCCGAGGACGCGATCCTGCTGTGCGGCGACGGCGCCTACGGGCTGCACGCGCCCGCCCTGCACACCAAGGGCGTGAAGGTGTTTGTGCTGGCCGAAGACATGCAGGCGCGCAACCTGCCCTTACCGGACTGGGCCGACAGCGTGGACTATCCTGGCTTCGTGCAACTGTCCCTCGATTACGACAAGGTCAACAGCTGGTTATGAACACCTTGACCGTAGGCGAACGCACCCTCGAATTGGACAAGGACGGTTACCTGATCAACCTGGACGACTGGTCCGCCGAGGTCGCCAACGCCCTGGCCGCCGCAGAAGCCCTGGAGCTGACGCCCGACCACTGGCAGATCCTCGACCTGCTGCGCGGCTTCTACGCCGAATTCCAGCTGTCCCCGGCCACGCGTCCGCTGATCAAGTACACCGCGTTGAAGCTCGGCCCGGAAAAGGGCAACAGCCTGCACCTCAACAAACTGTTCAACGGCACTCCCGCCAAACTCGCCGCCAAGCTGGCGGGCCTGCCCAGGCCGACGAATTGCTTATGACCGACTTTGCTCCCCTGACACTGGAAACACCCGCCGAACACCCGTTTGCGCAGTTCGTGCGCATCCTCGGCAAAGGCAAGCGCGGCGCGCGCAACCTCACCCGCGAGGAAGCCCGTGAAGCCATGGGCATGCTGCTCGACGAAAAGGTCGAAGACACCCCAGCTCGGCGCCTTCCTGATGCTGCTGCGCCACAAGGAGGAAAGCCCGGAAGAACTCGCCGGCTTCACCGAAGCCGTGCGCGAACGCCTCGACGCGCCAGCGTTGAATGTGGACGTGGACTGGCCGACCTACGCCGGCAAGAAACGCCACCTGCCGTGGTATCTGCTGGCGGCCAAGTGCCTGGCGCAAAACGGCGTGCGCATCCTTATGCACGGCGGCGGCGCACACACGGCGGGCCGGCTGTACACCGAGCAGTTGCTGGAAGGCTTGCAGATCCCGCTGTGCCGCAATTGGCAGCAGGTCGAAAGCGCTTATGCACACGGCAACCTCGCGTTTATCCCGCTGGGCGACTGGGCGCCGCAGCTGCAACGCATGATCGATTTGCGCAACACCCTGGGCCTGCGCTCGCCGATCCACTCCCTGGCGCGCCTGCTCAACCCGCTGCAGGCCCGCCTGGGCCTGCAAAGCATTTTCCATCCCGGCTACCAGGGCGTGCACCGCGATGCCAGCGGCCTGCTCGGCGACAACGTGATTGTGGTCAAGGGTGACGGCGGCGAGATCGAGATCAACCCCGACAGTGCCAGCCACCTGTACGGCACCACCGGCGGCGCAAGCTGGGACGAAGAGTGGCCCGCCCTCTCCGCCCAGCGCCACGTCAAGCCAGCGACGCTGGAACCCGAGCATTTGAAAGCGCTGTGGCGCGGTGATGCAGAGGACAGCTACCCGCAACTCGCGCTGATCGCCACCATGGCCCTGGCCTTGCGCGGCCTCGGCCACCCACGGGAACAGGCTTTCGCCTTAGCCCAGCAATACTGGGATGCGCGGGATAAATCGATTTAATCGATCATTCACCCGCAGTCTTTGCGCTTTTAAATCGAACCCATCCCTTTAGACTGGGCTCCAATGCTTATTAGCCGAGGAGCCAGTCATGGGTTTGCTGATCGAAGGACACTGGAAAGACCAGTGGTACGAAAGTAACGCGGACGGCGCATTCCAGCGCGAACAAGCGCAACGCCGTAACTGGGTGACCGCCGACGGCGCGCCCGGCCCTAGCGGCGAAGGCGGCTTCCAGGCCGAAGCCGGCCGCTACCACCTGTATGTGTCCCTCGCCTGCCCCTGGGCCCACCGCACGCTGATCCTGCGCAAGCTCAAGGGCCTGGAAAGCCTGATCGACGTGTCCGTGGTCAGTTGGCTGATGCTGGAAAACGGCTGGACCTTCGACAAGGCCCACGGCTCCAGCGGCGACGCCCTCGACGATTTTGCCTTCATGCACCAGCGCTATACCGCTGACACCGCCGACTACACCGGCCGGGTGACGGTGCCTGTGCTGTGGGACAAAAAGCTCAAGCGTATCGTCAGCAATGAATCGGCGGAGATCATCCGCATGTTCAACAGCGCGTTCAACGGGCTGACCGGCAACACCCTGGACTTCTACCCCGAGGCGCTGCGCCCGACCATCGACGCACTGAATGAGCGTATTTACCCGGCCGTGAACAACGGTGTGTACCGCGCAGGTTTCGCCACTTCACAACACGCCTATGAAAGTGCGTTTGATGATGTGTTTGCCGAATTGGATTACCTGGAACAGCACCTGGGTGACCATCGCTACCTGGCGGGTGAATACCTGACCGAAGCGGATGTGCGCCTGTTTACTACGCTGATTCGCTTTGATGCGGTGTATTACGGGCACTTCAAATGCAATTTGCGGCGGATTGCGGATTATCCGAACCTGTCGAATTGGCTACGGGAGTTGTATCAGTGGCCGGGAGTGGCCGAGACGGTGGATTTCGGGCATATCAAGGGGCATTACTATGCCAGTCACCGTACGATCAATCCGACGGGGATTGTGCCTAAAGGCCCGTTGCAAGCATTTGATACCAAGCATGATCGCTTGAAATTGAAGGGCAACGCAGTTTGGAGCTGATCCGGGTTTCTCGCTGGACTTGAAGGCCTCATCGCGGGCAAGCCCGCTCCCACAGTTGGAATGCGATCCCCTGTGGGAGCGGGCTTGCCCGCGATGCTTTTAGGCTTTAGACCTGAGACTGCGCGCCTTCGAACCACTTGAGCTTTTCACGCAACACCACCACCTCACCCACGATCACCAGTGTCGGCGCATGCACTTCATGCTCCGCCACCATGCGCGGCAAGTCGGCCAGGGTGCCGGTAAACACGCGCTGGTTGGAGGTGGTGCCTTGCTGGATCAACGCCGCCGGGGTATCGGCTGCGCGTCCGTGCTTGATCAGCTGTTCGCAGATGATCGGCAAGCCAATCAAGCCCATGTAGAACACCAGGGTCTGGGACGGCCCCACCAGGTCATGCCAGGGCAGGTCCGAAGTCCCGTCCTTCAAATGCCCGGTGATGAAACGCACCGATTGCGCATAGTCGCGGTGGGTCAGCGGGATCCCGGCGTACGCCGCGCAACCACTGGCCGCCGTGATGCCCGGCACGACCTGGAACGGGATGCCATGGGCCGCCAGCTCTTCGATCTCCTCGCCACCACGGCCAAAGATGAACGGATCGCCACCCTTGAGGCGCAGCACGCGCTTGCCTTGCTTGGCCAGGTCCACCAGTTGCTGGTTGATCTGGTCCTGTGGCACGGCATGGTCGGCGCGACGCTTGCCGACGTACACGCGCTCGGCATCGCGGCGGCACAGTTCCAGAATCGCTGGCGCAACGAGGCGGTCGTAGAGCACCACGTCGGCTTGCTGCATCAGGCGCAGTGCGCGGAAGGTCAGCAGGTCCGGATCACCGGGGGCCGGCGCCCACCAGGTAGACCTCACCCGGCGCATGGGGCGCCTTGCCGTTGACTTTTTCCACCAGCAAACGCTCGGCTTCGGCGCCCTGCCCGGCCAGTTGGCGATCGGCAATCGGGCCCTGGAACACTTCTTCCCAGAACGCGCGACGCTGCTGCACATCCGGGTACAAGCCTTTGACCTGGGCACGAAAGCGCGCCGCCAACCCGGCCAATTGGCCATAAGTGGACGGAATCCAGGTTTCCAGCTTGGCGCGGATCAAGCGTGCCAGCACCGGCGCATCGCCGCCGCTGGACACCGCAATCACCAACGGCGAACGATCGACAATCGCCGGGAAGATCACGCTGCACAAGGCCGGCGCATCGACCACATTGACCGGCACGCACCGACGCTTGGCATCGCTGGACACTTGCGCGTTCAGCGTTTCATCGTCGGTGGCGGCGATGATCAGGGGTGCAACCGTCGAGGTCGGCCTCCTGATAACCGCGCAAAATCAGTTCCCCGCCACTGCCCAGGACCAACTCGTTGAGCTGGCGTTCGATCTGGGGAGCAACCACCCGCAGCAACGCACCGGCGTCGGCCAGCAGCCGGGATTTGCGCAAGGCAATCTCCCCGCCACCGACGACCAACACACGACTGCCGCGCAGGTTATGAAACAGCGGCAGAAATTCCATTTAGCCGATGACCTCAACGCCCGCCATGTACGGCTTGAGCACGTCCGGCACACGGATCGAACCGTCAGCCTGCTGGTAGTTTTCCAGCACGGCCACCAGGGTACGGCCTACGGCCAGGCCCGAACCGTTGAGGGTGTGCACCAGTTCCGGCTTGCCGGTTTCCGGGTTGCGGAAACGCGCCTGCATGCGACGGGCCTGGAAATCACCGCAGTTGGAGCACGACGAGATCTCGCGGTACTTGTCCTGGCTCGGCACCCACACTTCGAGGTCGTAGGTCTTCACGGCGCTGAAACCCATGTCGCCGGTGCACAGCGCGAGGACGCGGTACGGCAGCTCCAGCAGTTGCAGGACGCGCTCGGCGTTGGCGGTCAGGCCTTCCAGGGCGTCCATGGAGGTCGACGGCTCGACGATCTGCACCATCTCGACCTTGTCGAACTGGTGCTGGCGGATCATGCCGCGGGTGTCGCGGCCCGAGGCACCGGCTTCGCTGCGGAAGCATGGCGAGTGAGCCACGAACTTCAGCGGCAGCTCTTTAGCGTCGAGGATCTCGCCGGCAACGATGTTGGTCAGCGACACTTCGGCCGTCGGGATCAGGTACAGGTCGGCTTCGCCTTCACGGCTGATCTTGAACAGGTCCTCTTCGAATTTCGGCAGCTGGCTGGTGCCCATCAACGCCGGCGCCTGTACCAGGTACGGCGTGTAGGCTTCTTCGTAGCCGTGCTCGCCGGTGTGCAGGTTGATCATGAACTGCGCCAGGGCGCGGTGCAGGCGGGCCACCGGACCACGCAGCAGGGAGAAACGTGCACCCGACATCTTGGCGGCGGTTTCGAAGTCCAGGCCACCGGTCAATTCGCCCAGGGCGACGTGGTCCTTGACCGCGAAATCAAAGGCTTTTGGCGTGCCCCAGCGGCGCACTTCGACGTTACCGTCTTCGTCTTCACCCACCGGCACGGACTCGTGCGGGATGTTGGGGATGCCCAGCAGGATCGAGTCCAGCTCGGACTGGATGCCTTCCAGCTCGACCTTGCCGTCGGACAGCTCAGTGCCCATGCGCTCGACGTCGGCCATCAGCGGCGCGATGTCTTCGCCGCGCTGCTTGGCCTGACCGATGGATTTGGAACGGGCATTACGCTCAGCCTGCAGTGCCTCGGTGCGGGTCTGGACGGTCTTGCGCTGTTCTTCCAGCGCTTCGATGCGCGCAACATCCAGGGCAAAGCCACGGGATGCCAGGCGGTCCGCTACGTCCTGAAGGTTGCTACGTAACAGTTTGGAATCGAGCATGTCCGGTCTCTCGTTTATCAAAGTTTGGTCAGGGACAGGCCAGCCCAGGTGGCGAGCAGCCCGCCGAACACGCTGATGCCCAGGTACCCGAAGGCAACCAGGGCTTGCCCGCTTTCCAGCAGGCGCAGCGTATCCAGTGAAAAGGATGAAAAGGTCGTCAGACCGCCTACAAAGCCGACAATCAAGCCGGCGCGAATCTCAATCGGCACTTCCGGGCGCAACAGGAACCAGCCGTACAACAGCCCGATAATCAAGCAGCCCACCAGGTTGACCGCCAGGGTCGCCGCATAGAAATGCTTCGGCCAATGGGCGCTGACCCAGGTACCGGTGGCGAAACGCAATAATGTACCAGCGATGCCGGCTGTGGACACGGCAAGAATCGTCTTGAGCACTACTTTCTCCGCTGTCTGGGGGCTGAGTCGATCGAGTTGGGCGAGGTGATTCAGCTTTTCGCCGATTTTCAGCTCCAGGCCACGGGGCACCGGCTGATAGAGCGGCAGCGGTTCCAGCTCATCGGGGAAGTAGTCTTCGCCGGCGGCATAAGCGTCCGGCTCGTCATGGGCGTAGCGGTATTCATCACCGTAGCCCAGCTGTTTCATCAGCTTCGTCGGCGCATTGCGCAGGTGCATCGGCACCTCAAGGGAGCCGTATTCAGCGGCGGCGCGCAAGGCGGACTTGAAGCCCATGTACACCGCATTGCTTTTCGGCGCGCAGGCCAGGTAGGTGATGGCCTGGGCCACGGCCAGCTCGCCTTCCGGGCTGCCGAGGCGTTCCTGCACGTCCCATGCCGCCAGGCACAGGCTCAGCGCACGCGGGTCGGCGTTGCCGATGTCTTCGCTGGCCATGCGCACCACGCGACGGGCCAGGTACAACGGGTCGCAACCGCCGTCGATCATGCGCGCAAACCAGTACAGCGCGCCGTCGGGGTTGGAGCCACGCACGGATTTGTGCAGCGCCGAGATCTGGTCGTAGAAGGCTTCACCGCCCTTGTCGAAACGCCGGCGTGTGTCACCCAGCAGACTTTGCAGCAGGTCGACGCCGATCTCGCTGCCGTCTTCCGCCAGGTCGGAGGCGTTTTCCAGCAGGTTGAGGAAGCGCCGCCCGTCGCCATCGGCGGCGCTCAGCAGAATCTTGAAGCCTTCCTCACTGACACTCAGCTGGCGCTTGCCCAAGCCCTTGTCTTCGCTCAAGGCGCGGTGCAGCAGCTTTTGCATCGCCACTTCGTCCAGGCTCTTGAGCACATAGACCCGCGCCCGCGAGAGCAAGGCGTTGTTCAATTCGAACGACGGGTTTTCGGTGGTGGCGCCGATAAAGATCAGCGTGCCGTCTTCCACATAGGGCAGGAACGCATCCTGCTGTGACTTGTTGAAGCGATGCACTTCGTCGACGAACAGGATGGTGCGCTTGCCGTATTGCCCGGCCTGCTGCTTGGCCACCTCGACCGCCTGGCGGATCTCCTTGACCCCGGCGAGTACCGCCGAGACCGTTTCGAAGTGTGCATCCGAGACTTTCGCCAGCAGGCGCGCCAGGGTGGTTTTACCCACCCCGGGCGGGCCCCAGAAAATCATCGAGTGCAGCGCACCTTGCTCCAGGGCTTCACGCAAAGGCTTGCCGCGAGCGAGCAGGTGCTCCTGGCCGACGTACTCATCCAGGTTGGTCGAGCGCAAGCGCGCGGCCAGGGGTTGGGCAATCGGGTCACTGCGAAACAGGTCCATGGGCAGCGTTTTACTCCTGGATCACGTCGGCACCCTTGGGGATGTCGAACTTGAACGTGGAGGCAGGCACCGGCTGGTTGGCCTTGACCCCGGAGAACAGGATATCGGTGCGTTGGCCGACGCTGTCGATCAGGCGCATGTTGTTAATCACGCCGTTGCCGAACGACAGGGACAGGGTGTCAAACAGCGTGTCCTTGGACTTCGGCTTGAGGGTGAACTCGATCACGTTGCTGGTTTGCTTGGAGGTGATCTCGAAGCTGTCGCTGATCTTCGACACATCGCCCGACAGCAACAGCGCCGGGGTCTGGTTCAGGCGCGGGTCGAGCTTCTTGATGGTCACCTGCTCCAGGTCCGGGTCCCACAGGGTGACCTTCTGGCCGTCGGAGACGATGGTCTGCTCGTTCGGCGCGTCGGTCTTCCAGAAGAACAGGCCAGGGCGCTGCACGGCCATTTCGCCGGCGGTTTCCTGCAACTGGGTGCCGCCGCCGTCCAGGGTCAGCTGGGAGAAGCGCGCGGTCAGGGTCTTGGATTTGTCCAACAGGTTGGTCAGGCTGGCGACGGAGGCCGGGTCGGCGTGGGCCGAAACAGCGGTCAGGGCCAGTGCCGGCAACAACAGCATGCGGATAAGGCGCATGGGAGTCCTCATTGAGTCGTAAGGGCGCGCCGCGTGCTGCCACGCGGCACGGGGTCAGTCGCGCATCTGCCCGGGGGCGATGACTTCGCGCGAGCCGTTGGTGTTCATGGCTGTCACAACGCCAGCCATTTCCATGGCTTCGATCATGCGGGCGGCGCGGTTGTAGCCGATCTTCAGCTTGCGCTGCACCGCAGAAATCGAGGCGCGGCGGCTCTCGAGCACGAAGGCCACGGCTTCGTCGTACAGGGCATCGGTTTCCGCATCGTCGTCACCGCCACCGCCGCCATTCTCGAAGCCGCTGCCGGCTTCTTCGACGCCGTTGAGGATGTCGTCGTTGTATTCAGGTGCTCCGCGCAACTTCCAGGCTTCCACCACGCGGTGCACTTCATCATCGGAAACAAAGGCGCCGTGTACGCGGATCGGCAGGCTGGTGCCTGGTGGCATGTAGAGCATGTCGCCGTGGCCCAGCAGTTGCTCGGCGCCACCCTGGTCGATGATGGTCCGGGAGTCGATCTTGCTCGATACCTGAAACGCCATGCGCGTCGGGATGTTGGCCTTGATCAGACCGGTGATCACATCCACCGACGGACGCTGGGTCGCGAGGATCAAGTGGATACCGGCCGCACGGGCCTTCTGGGCGATACGGGCGATGAGTTCTTCGACCTTCTTGCCGACGATCATCATCATGTCGGCGAATTCGTCCACCACCACCACGATGGTCGGCAGCTTGGTCAGTTTCGGCGCTTCGTCATGAATGCTTTCGCGCTTGTACAACGGGTCATCAATGGTCTCGCCACGATCGTGGGCTTCCTTGATCTTGGCGTTGAAGCCCGCCAGGTTGCGCACGCCCATCTTCGCCATCAGCTTGTAGCGCCGCTCCATCTCGGCCACGCTCCAGCGCAGGGCGTTGGCGGCGTCCTTCATGTCGGTGACGACCGGGCACAGCAGGTGCGGGATGCCTTCGTAGATCGACAGTTCCAACATCTTCGGGTCGATCATGATCAGCTTGGCGTCGTCCGGGCCGGACTTGAACAGGATCGACAGGATCATCGCGTTCACGCCCACCGACTTACCGGAACCGGTGGTACCGGCCACCAGCAGGTGGGGCATTTTCGCCAGGTCGGTGATCACCGGCTTGCCGCCGATGTCATGGCCCAGGGCCAGGGTGACTGGCGACTTGAAGTTGTCGTATTCAGGCGTCGACAGCACTTCGGAGAAGCGCACGATCTGGCGGTCTTCGTTGGGAATCTCGATGCCCACGGTGGTCTTGCCGGGGATCACTTCCACCACGCGCACACTGGTCACGGCCAGGGAACGGGCCAGGTCTTTGGCCAGGTTGGAAATGCGGCTGACCTTGACGCCCGCGGCCGGCTGGATTTCGTAACGGGTGATGACGGGACCGGGGTGGATCGAGTCCACGGTCACTTCGACGCCGAATTCCTTCAGCTTGATTTCCAGCAGATGGCCAACGGCAGCCAGCGACTCCGGGGAATAATTGAGTTGTTTCTTCTCGGCCGGGTCGAGAATCGAGATCGGCGGCAAGGTGCCTTCGACGGCGCTGTCGACAAACAGCGGCGCCTGTTTCTCTTTCTGCACACGGGCACTCGGCTCGGGGGCCTTGGGCGGCGCCGGTGCGATCACGGGCGGCACTTGCTTCTCGCGGTCCGACATGTGCTTGCTCAGGGCCTGCTCGCGCTCGATCAGGCGCTCCTTGACCTTGGCCTGTTCACGGCGGTCCGGCGTGCTCGGGGCCACCACTTCGTTGACGCGGGTGTCCACTTCACGCAATTGCGCGACCATGCGCTTGCGGTCGACTCGCGCCGCCCACCAGCGGTTGGCGGCGCCCTGGAACAGCTCCAGCAGGTCGAGGGTGATCTTGCCGGTCACGTCCATCACCTTGAACCACGACAGGTCGGTGAACACGGTCAGGCCGAACAGGAACAGGGCAATAAACATCAACGTGCTGCCCTGGATGTTCAGGGTCTTGCGCGCCAGGTCGCCCAGGCTTTCGCCCAGCGCACCACCGGCGCCCGCCGGCAGGCCGGTGGGTGCATGGAAATGGATATGGGCCAGGGCCGCGCCGGACAACACTAGGAACACCAGGCCGATCAGGCGCCAGGAGAACAGCCAGCCGCTCCACTGCCACGGTTCGTGGCGCTGGCGGAAGATCTGCCAGGTCTTGATCGCCAGCAGCAAGGGGAAGATATATGCGAAGTAACCCAACACCATGAACAGGATATCGGCGCTGTAGGAGCCGGCGGGGCCGCCAAAGTTCTGTACGTCGTCGATCTTGCTGTTGTGGCTCCAGCCCGGATCGTCCTTGCCATAGGTGAGCAAGGCCATCATCAGGAACAGGCACAGGGCGCCGATCGCGATCAGCGCACCTTCCTTGAGGCGGTAGTGCAGGTGCTGGCGCCAGGCCGGCACGACTGCTGCTTTAGGTGTTGCGGCGGATTTCTTCAAAACGGGTCTTTTCCTGCGCTTTTAGCGCGTCCATCTATTGAATGACTGCAACCACTGCCCAATCCGAGCAGCTGAAAATTAAACGAACGTCGTTGATTCTACGTTTAACACTGGGAGAAGAAGCGGTGAAACGGCGATAACGCCACAGTGCCCGCATTGTACGGGTTTGTGCCCCCGTTGCCACGCCCTTGCCCTTCCCCCGGCAGCATAGACAATTCAAGTGTTGCAACATGTTCAATTTGAGCATGCATTGTCTTTGCTGACAAAGGCTTATGGGCTGTTTTTACCAAACAAGGCAAGCTTGGCAAATGGCCTGCATGGTGTAACCCCGGTTACGACCACATCCCCGGCAGAGAGTTGCAGAAACACCCGCTCACGCTAATCCTGACTTGCGCCCGATTCGGGCTGGCCCTGAGGCGCCGCGTCGACAATAATCACCCTCACGCGCGGCACCTGCCGCTCCCCTCCCCTTCCTCAAGCCTGGATGCCATGCTGACCTGGTTGCAACGTGACTCCCTGACCTTCCCGCCGCTGGCCAAGGCCATGCGCGAACCCAATGGCCTGCTGGCCGCCGGTGGCGACCTGTCGGCCGAACGCCTGGTGCAGGCTTACCGCCACGGCTGCTTTCCGTGGTTCTCGGAGGGCCAGCCGATCCTCTGGTGGTCACCCGACCCGCGCACAGTGATTTTCCCCGAAGAACTGCATGTGTCCCGCAGCCTCGGCAAACTGTTGCGCCAACAACGCTATACCGTGACCTTCGACCAGGACTTCGCCGCCGTCATCCAGGCCTGCGCCGCACCTCGTGCCTATGCCGATGGCACCTGGATCACCGAAGGCATCCAGGACGCCTACCTGGCGCTGCACCAGCGCGGTTACGCGCATTCCGTCGAGGTGTGGGACGAGGGCAAGCTGGTGGGCGGGCTCTATGGCCTGGCAATGGGCCAATTGTTCTTTGGCGAATCCATGTTCAGCCGTGCCGACAACGCCTCGAAATTCGGCTTCGCCACCCTGACCCGGCAGTTGCAGGCCTGGGGTTTTGTGCTGATCGACTGCCAGATGCCCAACGATCACCTGCACAGCCTGGGCGCCCGCGCCATCCCGCGCAGTGACTTTGCACAGTACCTGCACGACCATCTGGACCAACCCAATGCCGGACCCTGGGTTTCCTAGGCGACTTTCGCGCACGTGGCTTACACTTGTTTCAAAGCTTACCCCGAGGGTTGATCATGACCGAGTTGGCGCGCTTGAAGTTTTATGCCACTCAAGCCCACTCTTGCAGCTACCTGCCCGACGAGCAGGCCACCACCCTGTTCCTCGACCCCAGCCAGCCGATGGACGTGCACGTGTACGCCGACCTCTCGGAAATGGGCTTTCGGCGCAGCGGCGACCACCTGTACCGCCCCCATTGCCAGAATTGCAATGCCTGTGTACCGGCGCGCATTCCTGTGGCGCAATTTCTGCCGGACCGTAACCAGAAGCGCATTCTCAAGCGCAATGCCGACCTGACGGTGACCGCCACCAAGCCACGCTACAGCGAAGAATATTTCGACCTTTACCAGCGCTACATCGAACAACGCCACGCTGACGGCGATATGTTTCCGCCCAGCCGCGACCAGTTTTCCACCTTCCTGGTGCGCGACCTGCCCTTCTCGCGCTTCTACGAGTTCCGCCTCGACGGTCGGCTGGTGGCCGTCGCCGTGACCGACCTGCTGCCCAACGGGCTGTCGGCGGTGTACAACCTTCTACGAGCCCGCCGAAGAGCGCCGCAGCCTGGGGCGCTTTGCGATCCTGTGGCAAATCGGTGAAGCCCTGCGCCTGGAACTGGAGGCGGTGTACCTGGGGTTACTGGATCAAAAACTGCAAAAAGATGAACTACAAGACCCAATATCGCCCCATAGAACTGCTGATTAATCAAAGATGGGTCACGCTTAACTAGAACCCCTTGGCTTAAACACCCTTTTTCGGGCACAATGCACGCCGCTTTTGCCTGGCGCAGTTGCACCGGGCCATTCACTGGATACCGAGGGCTTTACTGCATGTCGAAAGAAGACAGCTTCGAAATGGAAGGCACTGTCGTCGACACCCTGCCCAACACCATGTTTCGTGTGGAGTTGGAAAATGGGCACGTCGTAACCGCGCATATCTCCGGCAAGATGCGCAAGAACTACATTCGTATTCTTACCGGTGACAAAGTGCGCGTCGAGCTGACGCCCTATGACTTGAGCAAAGGGCGCATCACTTACCGCGCTCGCTAAGCAAGTCAATACAAGACGCCCGGTTATGCCGGGCGTTTTTGTGTGTGCGCTATTTACCGAACACCCTGAATTCCCTGTGGGAGCTGGCTTGCCTGCGATAGCGGTCGGTCAGAGAAGAATTTTTTAGCTGATACACCGCTATCGCAGGCAAGCCAGCTCCCACATTTGATCTCTGCTGCCTTGAAGGCGGTATTCCAAACCTGGAGACAGCAAAAAGGCGCCTTTCGGCGCCTTTTTGCTGTATTGCAATCAACGATCAGGCCATTTCAGCCGTGGTCTCGAACTCGAAGGTCAGCTCGCCATCCTTCAGATCGATATGCACCACGCCACCATGATCGGAAAGTTCGCCGAACAGAATCTCTTCGGCCAAGGGCCGCTTGATCTTGTCCTGGATCAGACGCGCCATCGGGCGTGCGCCCATTGCCGCGTCGTAGCCACCTTCGGCCAGCCAGCTGCGTGCCGCGTCCGTCACTTCCAGCTGCACGCGCTTGTCTTCCAACTGCGCTTGAAGCTCGGTAAGGAACTTGTCCACCACGCTTTTGATGACCTCATGGCTGAGGCGACCAAACTGGATAATGGTGTCCAGGCGGTTGCGGAACTCCGGCGTAAAGCTCTTCTTGATCACTTCCATCGCATCGGAAGAGTGATCCTGATGGCTGAAGCCGATCGAGGCCCGCGCGGCCGTTTCGGCACCGGCGTTGGTGGTCATGATCACGATCACGTTGCGGAAGTCCGCCTTGCGCCCGTTGTTGTCGGTCAGGGTCCCGTGGTCCATCACCTGCAGGAGCAGGTTGAAGACTTCCGGGTGGGCCTTCTCGATTTCATCGAGCAGCAATACGCAATGCGGTTGCTTGGTGATCGCTTCGGTCAGCAGACCGCCCTGGTCGAAGCCGACATAGCCCGGAGGCGCACCGATCAGGCGCGACACAGTGTGCCGCTCCATGTATTCGGACATGTCGAACCGCACCAGCTCGATCCCCATGGCCTTGGCCAACTGCCGCGCCGCTTCGGTCTTGCCGACGCCGGTCGGGCCGGCGAACAGGAACGAACCTACCGGCTTGTCCGGCGCCTTGAGCCCCGCACGGGACAGCTTGATCGCGGTGGACAGCGCGTCGATGGCCGCATCCTGGCCAAACACGGTGAGCTTGAGATCGCGCTCCAGGTTACGCAGCAGCTCCTTATCGGAACTGTTGACGTGTTTAGGCGGAATCCGCGCGATCTTCGCGACGATGTCCTCGACCTGAGGCACGTCGATGCGCTTCACACGCTTCTCGACCGGCTGCAGGCGCTGATAGGCGCCCGCCTCGTCTATCACGTCGATGGCCTTGTCCGGCATATGCCGATCATTGATGTAGCGTGACGCCAGCTCGGCAGCTGCACGCAGGGCCTCGTCGGTGTACTCGATGCCATGGTGCGCTTCGAAACGCCCCTTGAGCCCGCGCAGGATGCCGATGGTGTCTTCAACCGAAGGCTCGGACACGTCGACTTTCTGGAAGCGACGCGCCAGGGCACGGTCTTTCTCGAAGATGCCGCGAAATTCCTGGAACGTGGTCGAGCCGATGCAACGGATATCACCCGACGACAGCAACGGCTTGAGCAGGTTGGACGCATCCATTACCCCGCCGGACGCCGCACCGGCACCAATAATGGTGTGGATTTCGTCGATGAACAGGATCGCCTGCGGGCGTTTTTTCAGCTCGCCGAGCAACGCCTTGAAGCGCTTCTCGAAATCGCCACGGTACTTGGTCCCGGCGAGCAAGGCGCCCAGGTCCAGGGAGTAGACGACACTGTTGGCCAGCAGATCCGGCACCTGGTTATCGACGATGCGCTTGGCCAGGCCTTCGGCAATCGCGGTTTTACCCACGCCCGCCTCACCCACCAGCAACGGGTTGTTCTTGCGACGACGTGCAAGGATCTGCGCTACGCGCTCAACTTCAAGCTCGCGCCCCACCAGCGGATCGATCCGCCCCTGGCGCGCCAGTTCGTTGAGGTTGCTGGCATAGGCATCCAATGGATTGCCCGAAGAAGAAGACTCACCGCCCTCGTCGTCCTGCATATCCTGCTCACCCTCGGAATGATCGCCGTGCCCGGGCACCTTGGAGATACCGTGGGCGATGTAGTTGACGACATCAATACGGGCAACGCTCTGCTGCTTGAGCAGGAACACTGCCTGGCTTTCCTGTTCGCTGAAGATCGCCACAAGCACATTGGCGCCTGTGACTTCACGCTTACCGGAGCTCTGCACATGGAACACGGCACGCTGAAGCACCCGCTGGAAGCCCAGGGTTGGCTGGGTTTCACGGTCTTCATCGTGGACTGGAATAAGTGGCGTTGTGGAGTCGATAAACTCCTGCAGATCATGCTTGAGTTTGTCGAGGTTGGCGCCGCACGCACGCAAGACGGTGGCGGCTGCTTCGTTATCCAAAAGTGCCAGCAGCAGGTGTTCGACGGTCATGAATTCATGACGCTTCGAACGGGCCTCCTTGAAGGCAAGATTGAGGGTGACTTCGAGCTCGCGGTTTAACATAGCTTCACCTCATACCCAAGTGGTCGGCGTTAACCGTCCTTCTCGATTTCACAGAGTAGCGGATGCTGGCTTTCCCTGGCGTACTGGTTGACCTGCATGGCCTTTGTCTCGGCGATGTCGCGGGTAAACACTCCACATACTGCCCGTCCTTCTGTATGAACGGCCAGCATTACCTTGGTCGCCAACTCGCGGTTCAGGTTAAAAAACACCTCGAGCACTTCGACGACGAAATCCATCGGTGTGTAGTCATCATTAAACAAAACCACCTTGTACATCGGCGGCGCCTGTAGAGCAGGCTTGGCCTCCTGGACAGCAACGCCTGCAGAACCGTCGTCATCATGTTCCTGATCCGGGCGATCCTGATTGAATGTTAGTCGAATCTGGCTGTTTGCATGCATGGAAAGAAAGGTTCGTCAGTGGTTCAAATACAGTGGTGGGGGCGACCTGTCAGAATTTCAACTCTGACCGACTGGTCGCCTTGACTATCGGCAAATCAGTGTTACAACCAATAGAACCCACAGTGGGTAAAAAAGGTCCGCGCAGTCAACCTTATTTATTCGGGTTAGGACGGATAAACTGGATGATACTCCAGTGATGGAGTCTGGTGCAGAGGGATATGGAGATGGCTAGTGGTAAGGTCAAGTGGTTCAACAATGCCAAAGGCTACGGCTTCGTCGTTGAAGATGGTAAAAGCGAAGATCTTTTTGCGCATTACTCAGCGATCCAAATGGATGGATACAAGACGCTGAAAGCGGGGCAACCTGTGAATTTTGAGATTATTCAAGGACCCAAAGGGCTGCACGCCGTGGCAATCACCAACGCCATACAACCGCAGCCTGACGATCACGCACATTCGCACACTCACAAAGAAAAGAAACAAACGGCCTGATCCGCCGACAAGTGAGAGCGCCGCGATAAAAAAAGGCCACCCCAATCAGCTTGGGGTGGCCTTTATTTGTATTGCCTTTACATGTGAGAGATCAACGCCTCACCAAAGCCGGACGATGACACCAATTTCGCGCCATCCATCAAGCGCTCGAAGTCGTAGGTCACGGTCTTGGCCGAAATCGCACCATTGGTGCCCTTGATGATCAGGTCGGCCGCTTCGGTCCAGCCCATATGGCGCAGCATCATCTCCGCCGACAGGATCAGCGAACCGGGGTTGACCTGGTCCTTGCCCGCATATTTCGGCGCAGTGCCATGGGTTGCTTCGAACATCGCCACGGTGTCAGACAGATTGGCCCCTGGCGCAATACCAATACCACCCACTTCTGCCGCCAAGGCGTCAGACAGGTAATCACCATTGAGGTTGAGGGTGGCGATTACATCATACTCGGCCGGACGCAGCAGGATCTGCTGGAGCATGGCGTCAGCAATGGCATCTTTAACCACGACATTCTTGCCGGTCTTCGGGTTCTTGAATTGCATCCAAGGGCCGCCATCGAGCAACGTCGCGCCGAACTCTTTCTCGGCAATCCCGTAGGCCCACTCTTTAAAGGCGCCTTCGGTGAACTTCATGATGTTGCCTTTATGCACGATGGTCAGCGAGTCGCGATCGTTATCCACTACATATTGCAGGGCCTTACGCGCCAGACGTTCGGTACCTTCCTTGGAAACCGGCTTCACGCCAATCCCGCAATCCTGGTCAAAACGAATTTTGGTAACGCCCATTTCCTCCTTGAGGAACTTGATCACCTTGATGGCTTCCGGCGAACCGGCTTTCCATTCGATGCCGGCGTAAATATCCTCGGAGTTCTCGCGGAAGATGGTCATGTCCACATCCCCCGGCTTTTTCACCGGGCTCGGCACGCCTTCGAACCAGCGCACCGGGCGCAGGCACACATACAGGTCGAGCTGCTGGCGCAGGGCCACGTTCAGCGAACGGATGCCGCCACCCACCGGCGTGGTCAGCGGGCCTTTAATGGAAACCACGTAATCCTTGACCGCATCCAGGGTTTCCTGGGGCAGCCAGGTGTCCTGGTCGTAGACTTGCGTGGCCTTTTCGCCGGCATACACCTCCATCCACGAGATCTTGCGCTTGCCGCCGTAGGCTTTTTCAACAGCGGCGTCGACCACCTTGATCATCACCGGGCTGATGTCGACGCCGATACCGTCACCTTCGATAAACGGGATGATTGGGTGATCAGGAACATTGAGAGAATGGTCTGCATTGACGGTGATTTTGTCGCCGACGGCTGGAACCTGAATCTTCTTGTATCCCATGCTGAACTCCATCTATGGATTGAACATCTGGCTGCGTTCGAGCCTACTCCAGATAAATGACGACCGAAACCTCGCGTCATGCTCACTTGCATCGAAAACAGCATATTTAGTCGCCTACAAGCCTGAAATCAAAGGCAAAATCGCCAATCATGAGCACATCCTGCGACTTTTGGCGTAGCTCGGTACCTGCGACCTTTAGACCAATGGACGACACACCTTTTGTATGAAGGCTCGGCGTAAGCATAGCGACCTATGTATAATGCCGCCGCTGACCCAAGAGTCACGACGGCTGACCGCTCTAGACAGTAGCCTTCAGCCAGAAAGCAGGACTATTACAATAGTCCAAACGCTTGACGCTCGACTGATGCAACCCAACATCACCGCGAAGAAACCTCGACATTTCGCTCATGGATGACTTTGAACGAACGCGCTCCACCCGGCGCATCTCGAGTTTCTGCGCACGCTTTCAGCAAAGAAGAGAGTTAATCCGAATATGCCCACCCGCTCGAAGATCATCTACACCTTCACCGACGAAGCCCCGGCCCTCGCCACCTATTCACTGCTGCCTATCGTAGAGGCCTTCACCGCTTCCGCTGATATTGCCGTGGAAACCCGCGACATCTCCCTCGCCGCGCGCATCCTCGCAAGCTTCCCCGAGCAACTGGGCGCCAAGGCTATCCCGGACCACCTCGCCGAACTGGGCGACCTGGCCGTTACGCCTGAAGCCAACATCATCAAGCTGCCTAACATCAGCGCCTCGACCCCGCAGCTGCAAGCCGCGATCAAGGAACTGCAGGCCCAGGGCTACGCCCTGCCGGACTACCCGGAAACCGTAACCACCGACGCGGAAAAAGAAACCCGTGCACGTTACGACAAGGTCAAGGGCAGCGCCGTGAACCCGGTACTGCGCGAAGGCAACTCCGACCGCCGCGCACCGCTGTCGGTCAAGAACTACGCACGCAAGCACCCGCACAAGATGGGCGCCTGGGCGGCCGACTCCAAGTCGCACATCGCCCACATGAACAACGGCGACTTCTACGGCAGCGAAAAAGCCGTACAGATCGAAGCCGCTGACGCCGTGAAGATCGAACTGATCGCCCAAGACGGCACCGCCACTGTCCTGAAGGAAAAGACTTCGGTACAGGCCGGCGAAATCATCGACACCGCCGTACTGAGCAAGAAAGCCCTGCGCGCGTTTATCGCCGCTGAAATCGAAGACGCCAAGCAACAAGGCGTGCTGCTGTCGGTCCACCTGAAAGCCACCATGATGAAGGTCTCCGACCCGATCATGTTCGGCCAGATCGTTGCCGAGTTCTATAAAGACGCCCTGGCCAAGCACGCTGTCGTGCTGGAGCAGATCGGCTTCAACCTGAACAACGGCATCGGCGACCTGTACGCTCGCATCAAGGCCCTGCCGGCCGACCAGCAAGCGCAGATCGAAGCCGACATCCAGGCGGTCTACGCCGCTCGCCCTTCCCTGGCGATGGTCAACTCCGACAAAGGCATCACCAACCTGCACGTACCGAGCGACGTCATCGTCGACGCCTCGATGCCAGCGATGATCCGTGACTCCGGCAAGATGTGGGGCACCGACGGCCAGCTGCACGACACCAAGGCCGTGATCCCGGATCGCTGCTACGCCACCATCTACCAAGCCGTCATCGAAGACTGCAAGGCCAATGGCGCGTTCGACCCAACCACCATGGGCAGCGTGCCAAACGTTGGCCTGATGGCGAAGAAAGCCGAAGAGTACGGTTCCCACGACAAGACCTTCCAGATCAAGGCTGACGGCGTAGTCCGCGTCACCGACAGCAAGGGCAACCTGCTGATGGAACAGAACGTCGAAGCCGGCGACATCTTCCGCATGTGCCAGACCAAAGACGCGCCGATCCAGGACTGGGTCAAACTGGCCGTCAACCGTGCTCGCGCCAGCAACACCCCAGCGATCTTCTGGCTGGACCCTAAGCGTGCGCACGACGGCGTCGTGGTCGAGAAAGTTCAGGCCTACCTGAAAGACCACAACACCGAAGGCCTGGACATCCGCATCATGGCCCCGGTCGATGCGATGAAGTTCACCCTGGAGCGCACCCGCAAGGGCCTGGACACCATCTCGGTGACCGGCAACGTACTGCGCGACTACCTGACCGACCTGTTCCCGATCATGGAACTGGGCACCAGCGCCAAGATGCTGTCCATCGTGCCGCTGATGAACGGCGGCGGCCTGTTCGAAACCGGCGCCGGCGGTTCGGCTCCGAAGCACGTGCAGCAGCTGGTGGAAGAGAACTTCCTGCGCTGGGATTCCCTGGGCGAGTTCCTGGCCCTGGCGGCTTCCCTTGAGCATTTGGGTGTGACGTACAACAACCCGAAAGCCCTGGTCCTGTCCAAGACCCTGGACCAGGCCACTGGCCAGTTCCTCGACAACAACAAGTCGCCATCGCGCAAAGTCGGCAACATCGACAACCGCGGCAGCCACTTCTACCTGGCGCTGTACTGGGCACAAGCCCTGGCCGCCCAGAGCGAAGACACTGCACTGCAAGCGCAGTTCGGCGAACTGGCCGAAACCCTGACCGCGAACGAAGCAACCATCGTTGCCGAGCTCAACGCCGTACAGGGCAAGCCAGTGGACATCGGCGGCTACTACGCGCCGAGCCCGGAGCTGACAGGCAAGGCCATGCGCCCAAGCAACACCCTCAATGCGGCGATTGCCAAGTTGAAGTAAGGTTGTAAGGTGACATCACAAACCCCGGCCATGTGCCGGGGTTTGTGTTTTCAGCATTCATGCAACGCCGTATTCCTCGCGCCACGCAGCCTCAATAATCGCCAACAACTGAGGCCTGTACCAAGGCTCCCAGCCCACCCTCTGCTTAAGCTCCACGCCAAATCCGGGCAACGCCGGAAGATGCGCGAGCGCGTCCAGCTTATTCAAGCCCTGCACTTGGGCGAACCAAGGCAGAAGCGTCACGCCAACTCCTGCGTGGACCGCCGAACGCAAGGACATCAGATCTTCACACTCGTACACACAGCGCCACTTGACCCCACTCTCTTCGAGACGTCGAATCGCCAGACTCCTGAACACGCAAGGCGCCTTGAACAAGGCCAGCGCCACTTCCTGGCCAGCCACCAGGGCCGCTCCACGCTCACCACCCAGCCATACCAACGAGAGCTCGTGCAAAGGCTGTCCAGCGACTTTTTGCAACTCGTCAATCATCAGACAAACATCGACTCGCCCCTCATTGAAAGCCTCCGCGAGCACTGCGGATCGCGCCACTTTGACCACAATTCGTACTACAGGTAATTCAAGCGCGACAGCAGGAATAACGCGCTGCAGGATCTCCTCGCTGAAATACTCGGGAATGCCCAACGTCACGGACTCCTGAGTGCGACTGACATCAAACAGGCTCCCCACCTTATCGTTGACGCTAACCATCTGCTGGGCGTAGCCGGTCAGGCGCTCACCCTCAAGCGTGAGCAACACCTGACGGTTATCGCGGGCAAAAAAGCTCAACACCTAGCAAATCCTCCAACCGCCGAATCTGCTGACTGATCGCCGGCTGAGTCAGGCTCAGCGCCTGCGCAGCCCGAGTAAAACTACCCAACTCAGCGACCTTGAGAAAACTGCGCAGCGACTGAATATCAAGATTGACTCTCATGACACACCAATGCGAGTGAGTAAATACGCCAAGCATTAGTGCTAGGCACCCGGCATTTCTGTCAATACCACTTACTTCGTCCGCGAATGATTCATCAAATAAACCCCAACCGCCGAAACAACAAACCCCACAATCGCCACCACACTGGGAACTTCACCCAACACCAACGACGCCATGATCTGCGCAACAGCAGGAATCACATGAAACAAGTTAGTCGCCTTACTTGCCTCACCCCGGCGAATCATCAAATACAGCAGCGTCAGCGCCCCAACTGAATTCATCAACGTGATCCAGGCCACCGATGCTGCAAATGGTGCCCATTCAGTCACGCGCATGGTTTCGGTGGTGTAGGCCAGCAGCAACATAACCAGCGACGCGACAACCATTTGAATGAAGCAGCCCACCCACAGGTTCACGCCACCTAGAAAGCGCTTCTGATAGAGCGTGCCGAACGTGATACCCAACAACGCCAGGCCCACTGCGCCGTACCCGCCTAATGACGCCTCGGAGCCGGAAAGGCTGCTGGCTACGACAATGACCACACCGCCGACGCCCAGGATGGACCCAGGCAGGTCGCGCCAACTCAATTGCTCACCTAAAAAGCAATAAGCACCGATCACGACAAATACCGGCATCAACCCAACAATCAAGGCGGCTTGCCCTGCCGGAACGCCCTGACTAATGCCGGTGTACAAGCCACCGAACTGCAACGCCTGCAGAAGCACCCCAACTGCAGCAGCGTGGAGGTAAGGCGTCAGCTTTTTCGGCCATTCAGCTTTAATCGCAAGTGAAACTCCCAGGAAAACCAGCGCCGCCAGGGCAAATCGATAGAACGTCATGGTGAACGGCTCGCCATAACGGACGCCGAACGCGCCGCCGATGTAACCGGAGCTCCACAGCAGAATGAAGGCAATGGGTAACGGTGAGGTGAGACGTACTTCGTAGCTTTTGTGGGCAACCGGACTCATGACACTCTCCAAATTGACTTGAAGAGGTAAACTGCGCCAAGCCCTGGCATCCGTAAAATCATAAAATGTCAGGCTCATCATGCAGATTGCTTATGCAGGTTCACTGAATAAACCCAATCAAATGTGGGAGCTGGCTTGCCCGCGATAGCGGTGGGTCAGTTGCAGCTGTATCAACTGACAGACAGCCATCGCAGGCAAGCCAGCTCCCACATCGACCGAGTTTCTCCAGCCACATCATCCTTGAGGCCGTTTATGACCTGGCAACCCCACATCACCGTCGCCACCATCGTCGAAGACAACGGCCGCTTCCTCATGGTCGAAGAACTGAAAAACGGCCGCGCCGTACTCAACCAGCCCGCCGGCCACCTCGACCCGCATGAAACCCTCACCGAAGCCGCCGTGCGCGAAACCCTCGAAGAAACCGGCTGGGATGTGGAAGCCACCGGCATCGTCGGCATCTACCTCTACACCGCCCCGAGCAATGGCGTGACCTATCAACGGGTTTGCTTCATCGCCAAGGCCCTGAAACACCACCCGGACTATCAACTCGACGAAGGCATCATCCGCGCCCGCTGGCTGACCCGTGACGAGCTGCTGGCCGTGCGCGAAGACTGGCGCAGCGAGCTGATCATCCGCTGTATCGATGATTATTTGGCCGGCCAGCGCCACAGCCTGGAATTGATCCGCCCTTCTCTTTAGCCTTGAAGGCCCGAGCCTGATAGAATCGCGTCCTTTTTCAAGACACCCGTTGAAACCCTATGCGTGATCCAGCCCCTTCTGACACACAAAAGAAGCGCGTCATCGTCGGCATGTCCGGCGGCGTGGATTCTTCCGTTTCCGCCGTTCTGCTCATGGAGCAGGGTTATGAGGTGGAAGGCCTGTTCATGAAGAACTGGGAAGAAGACGATGGAACGGAATATTGCACCGCCATGGACGACCTGGCGGACGCCCAGGCCGTGTGCGACAAGATCGGTATCAAGCTGCACACCGCCAACTTCGCCGCCGAGTACTGGGACAACGTGTTCGAGCACTTCCTGGCCGAGTACAAGGCCGGTCGCACGCCGAACCCGGACATCCTGTGCAACCGTGAAATCAAGTTCAAGGCGTTCCTCGACTACGCCATGATGCTGGGCGCCGACCTGATCGCCACTGGCCACTACGTGCGCCGCCGCGACATCGATGGCCGCACCGAATTGCTTAAAGGCCTGGACCCGAACAAGGACCAGAGCTACTTCCTGCACGCCGTCGGCGGCGAACAGATCGCCAAGACCCTGTTCCCGGTGGGCGAGCTGGAAAAACCCGAAGTACGCAAGATCGCCGAAAAGCACGGCCTGACCACGGCCAAGAAGAAGGATTCCACCGGGATCTGCTTTATCGGCGAGCGCCGCTTCAGCGACTTCCTCAAGCAATACCTGCCGGCACAACCGGGCGAGATCAAGACCACCGACGGTGACGTCATCGGCCGCCACCACGGCCTGATGTACCACACCATCGGCCAACGCCAGGGCCTGGGCATCGGCGGTTTGAAAGACGCCGGTGAAGAGCCGTGGTACGTGCTGGTCAAGGACCTGGAAAACAACGAGCTGATCGTCGGCCAGGGCAACGAGCACCCGCTGCTGTTCTCCGGCGCCCTGCTGGCTTCGGAAATCTATTGGGTCAACCCGATCGACCTGAGCACCCCGCGCCGCCTGACCGCCAAGGTGCGCTATCGCCAAAGCGACCAGCCCTGCACCCTGGAAAAGACCGCCAGCGGCTACCGCGCCACCTTTGATGACCCGCAACGCGCGGTCACTCCAGGCCAGTCCGTGGTGTTCTATGACGGCGAAATCTGCCTGGGCGGCGGCGTGATTGAAATCGCCGAAGCCTGGAGCCAAAAGGCATGAGCCCGACCCAGGAACAATTGACGGCACTGGGCGGGGTCTTCCTCGCCGCCGTCCTGGTGGACAAGATCGCCAAGACCGGCCAGGTCACCGAGGCGGGCCTGACCTGCATGCTCGGCAGCCTGTTGATCCGCGACCCCAAGGACACCCTGGAAGTCTACGGCGGCGACGACATCGCCCTGCGAGAAGGCTACCGCGCGCTGATCGGCGCCCTGGAGCGCGACCCCAGCACCCTGCAGCGCGAGCCGTTGCGCTACGCCCTGTCGATGCTCGGCCTGGAGCGGCAACTGGCCAAGCGCGAGGACATGCTGGAAGTCATCGGCAAGCGCCTGCCACAGATTCAAGCCCAGGTGGAACACTTCGGCCCGGCCCACGAAAACGTGATCGCCGCCTGCGGTGCGCTGTATCAGGACACCTTGAGCACCTTGCGCCAGCGGATCCAGGTCCACGGCGACATGCGCAACCTGCAACAACCGAACAACGCCTCGAAAATCCGCGCCCTGCTCCTGGCCGGTATTCGTTCGGCGCGGTTGTGGCGCCAGTTGGGCGGTCATCGTTGGCAGTTGGTGATCAGCCGGCGCAAATTGCTCAAAGAGCTTTACCCGTTGATGCGCAACGAATAAGTCGCAGCAACCGCATTTTTTCAAGCGTTACGCGTAATACGCCGGTCAGTTGGCGACGGACCGGCGGATTTTTTCATGTATGATACGCGCCCCATTTCGTTGCCCGACTGTCCGAGAACACCCCATGCAGCTCTCTTCGCTCACTGCGGTTTCCCCTGTTGACGGCCGCTACGCCGGCAAAACCCAGGCCCTGCGCCCTATTTTCAGCGAATACGGTCTGATCCGTGCTCGTGTTCTGGTTGAAGTGCGCTGGCTCCAGCGCCTGGCCGCTCACCCCGCCATCAGCGAAGTGCCGGCGTTTTCCGCCGAGGCCAACGCTGTGCTCAACACCCTGGCGGAAAACTTTTCCCTGGAGCACGCCGAGCGTGTGAAAGAGATCGAGCGCACCACCAACCACGACGTCAAAGCCATCGAGTACCTGCTCAAAGAGCAAGCCGCCAAGCTGCCGGAACTGGCGCAGGTCAGCGAGTTCATCCACTTTGCCTGCACCAGCGAGGACATCAACAACCTGTCCCACGCCCTGATGCTGCGCGAAGGCCGTGATGACGTAATGCTGCCGCTGATGCGCCAGACCGCCAACGCCATCCGCGAACTGGCGATCCGTTTCGCCGACGTGCCGATGCTGTCGCGCACCCACGGTCAGCCGGCCTCGCCGACCACCCTGGGCAAAGAACTGGCCAACGTGGTGTACCGCCTGGAGCGTCAGATCGCTCAGGTCGCGGCCGTGCCGCTGCTGGGCAAGATCAACGGCGCCGTGGGCAACTACAACGCCCACCTCTCCGCCTACCCGGAAATCGACTGGGAAGAAAACGCCCGCGCCTTCATCGAAGACGAGCTGGGCCTGGGTTTCAACCCGTACACCACGCAGATCGAGCCGCACGACTACATCGCCGAGCTGTTCGACGCCATTGCGCGCTTCAACACCATCCTGATCGACTTCGATCGCGATATCTGGGGCTACATCTCCCTGGGCTACTTCAAGCAGCGCACCATTGCCGGTGAAATCGGTTCGTCGACCATGCCACACAAGGTCAACCCGATCGACTTCGAAAACTCCGAAGGCAACCTCGGCATCGCCAACGCCCTGTTCCAGCACCTGGCCAGCAAGTTGCCGATCTCCCGCTGGCAGCGCGACCTGACCGACTCCACCGTACTGCGCAACCTCGGCGTGGGCTTCGCTCACAGCGTGATCGCGTACGAAGCCAGCCTCAAAGGCATCAGCAAGCTGGAGCTTAACGCGCAGAAGATCGCCGCTGACCTGGACGCGTGCTGGGAAGTCCTGGCCGAGCCGATCCAGACCGTGATGCGCCGCTACAACATCGAAAACCCGTACGAGAAGCTGAAAGAATTGACGCGCGGCAAGGGCATCAGCCCTGAGGCGCTGCAAACTTTCATCGACGGCCTGGACATGCCAGCCGCGGCCAAGGCCGAGCTGAAACTGCTCACCCCGGCCAACTACATCGGCAACGCTGTAGAGCAAGCCAAGCGCATCTGATCATCGCAAGACCCTTTGAGACGCCCGGCCGCGCCGGGCGTTTTTATTCCAGTCTGAAAAGTGCTTTCTTTCAATAGGTTACACATGAATCCTGACATCCCTCTTCAACTTCTGGGCGGCATCACGGCACGGGAATTCCTGCGCGACTACTGGCAGAAAAAACCGCTGCTGATCCGCCAGGCGATCCCCGATTTCGAAAGCCCGATCGACGCCGACGAACTGGCCGGCCTGGCCCTGGAAGAAGAAGTCGAGTCGCGCCTGGTGATCGAACACGGCGAACGTCCGTGGGAGCTGCGTCGCGGCCCGTTCGCCGAAGATGCTTTCGGCGCCCTGCCCGAGCGCGAGTGGACCCTGCTGGTACAAGCCGTCGACCAGTTCGTGCCGGAAGTCGCCGAGCTGCTGGAGCAGTTCCGCTTCCTGCCAAGCTGGCGCATCGACGACGTGATGATCAGCTTTGCCGCACCCGGCGGCAGCGTTGGCCCGCACTTCGACAACTACGATGTGTTCCTGCTGCAAGCCCAGGGCAAGCGCAACTGGAAAATCGGCCAGATGTGCAACTCCGAGAGCCCGCTGCTGCAACACGCAGACCTGCGCATCCTCGCCGAATTCGAAGAAAGCGCCGAATGGGTGCTGGAGCCGGGCGACATGCTCTACCTGCCACCGCGCCTGGCCCACTTCGGCATCGCCGAAGACGACTGCATGACCTACTCCGTGGGTTTCCGTGCACCGAGCGCGGCCGAAGTGCTGACCCACTTCACCGACTTCCTCGCCCAGTACCTGACCGACGAAGAGCGCTACACCGACGCCGACGCCCAGCCGGTCAGCGACCCGCACCAGATCCAGAGCGACGCCCTCGACCGCCTGAAAAGCCTGCTGGCCGAGCACATGAGCGACGAGCGCATGCTGCTGACCTGGTTCGGCCAGTTCATGACCGAGCCGCGCTACCCGGAACTGGTGGCCGGCGAAGAGCTGGGCGAGGACGACTTTATCGGCGCCCTGCAAGACGGCGCGATCCTGGTGCGCAACCCGAGCGCGCGCATGGCCTGGTCGGAAGTGGACGACGACGTCTTGCTGTTCGCCAGCGGCCAGAGCCGTTACCTGCCGGGCAAACTGCGCGAGCTGCTGAAACTGATCTGCGCCGCCGACGCCCTGCACGCCGAAAACCTCGGCCCGTGGCTGGCGGACGAAGACGGCCGCGACCTGCTGTGCGAACTGGTCAAGCAAGGAAGCCTGGGGTTTGCCGATGAATAAGATTCACGTAAGTGTCGCGGACTGGCAAAAGGATATCGCCGAGATACGGCGCATTCGTGAAGCGGTATTTATCGCTGAACAATCGGTACCCCCAGAGCTGGAATGGGACGCAGACGACGCTGACGCCGTGCATTTCCTCGCCTTCGAAGGCGACTTTCCGATTGGCACCGCCCGCTTGCTGCCCAGCGGCGAGATCGGGCGCGTGTCGGTGCTCAAGGATTGGCGCGGGCTTAAAGTCGGCGACAAGCTGATGGAAGCGGTGATTGGCGTCGCCGAGCAACGCGGCCAGGCCAAGCAGTTCCTCAGTGCGCAGGTGTATGCGGCGCCGTTTTATGAGCGACTGGGGTTCAAGATCGTCAGTGAGGAGTTTCTTGAAGTCGGGATTCCCCATGTCGATATGGTGCGCGAGGGCTGATCCGAGACCGCGTCGCCTGCATCGCAGGCAAGCCAGCTCCCACAGGTGATCGCATTCCAAAGGATGTACTCGGTCAAATGTGGGAGCTGGCTTGCCTGCGATGCCTTTTGCAGCAACACCCCAAAATGCCCTGCCCTGCCAGGGCATTTTGCCGTCTACGATTCAACTTGCGCCCCGCCAGGCCGACAAACTGGCACTATCAAGCCTAATGACTCGCAGAGATAACGGATATGTCCCTACGCACCCTGCTCACCGCTCTCCTGCTGGCCACCAGCGTCACGGCCATGGCCGACACCGAAGTGGTCAACCTGAGCAACCGCACCAGCGCCGACCTGCTGCCCGTGGCGCAGAACTTCATCGGCAAGGACGGCACCGTCAGCGCCTACGGCAACCAGCTTATTGTCAAGGCCGACCCCGGCAAGATCCAGGACCTGCGCGCCCTGCTCGCGCAACTCGACACCCCGGCCAAGCGCCTGCTGATCACCGTCGACACCAACGAGAACAACCAGCAGAACAGCGGCGACAGCCAGACCCGCATCATCAGCTACGGCACCGCCAGCCGCGACGGCGGCGTGCAGCAGATCCAGGCCAGCGAAGGCGTGCCGGCGCTGATCCAGGTCGGCCAGAGCGTGCCGCTGACCACCACCCAACCGGACGCCTACGGCCGCCCGCAAAACCAGACCCAATACCGCAACGTGACCCAGGGCTTCTACGTGACCGCCAGCGTCACCGGCGAGACCGTTCACCTGGCCATCAGTACCAACCGTGACCGCATGAGCCAGGAACGTCCCGATGTAGTGAACGTGCAAAGTACCGACACAACCGTCAGCGGCCGCTTGGGTGAATGGATCCCTCTGGCCGGGATCAACCGCGAGACCCAGGCCGACAAATCCTCTGGAACCCGCACCTACTCTACTCAGGGCCGCGATGACCTGACTTTGCGGGTCAAGGTCGACACCCTGAACTGAAGCACCAAAAACTGACTGATGAGTCGTCTTAGACTAAAGATGTAGTGCTTGAAAATAAGCACTACAAAACATTTGACGAGCCAAAAAAGCATGGGCATGATGGCCTCGCTCCCGCTAATCAGGGGCCCTGGCAAGGGCCTTCGGATCGCGCTCCAAGCTACCCACCCGAGCCGATTCGTGTCTGTACCGCCCACAAGGTGTGTTTGACGAGGTTGCGACTGGAACGAAGTTGTCCCGAGGGACGGAAGCCAACCAGGTAACCCGGCTACACACTGATGGTTCGTACAAAGGCCCACGACGCCCGAAGACTGCCCGCAGTTCGCCCCTACCTGCTCAACTCCTCCTCTCGCAACACGTTCATCCCGTCGCATTCCCCGCCAGACCCGACATGACCGCCTAAGCTTCTGGTCAGCGAGCAGCCCTGCCCACGCATCGATTGCACGGCTGGAAAACGGATCTTCTAAACAAGACGCGACGAGGTTTACTCCCATGGCACTGACACGCGAACAGCAAATTGCAGCCCTCGAAAAAGACTGGGCTGAAAACCCACGCTGGAAAGGCGTGACCCGCGCTTATTCCGCTGCTGACGTCGTCCGCCTGCGTGGCTCGGTTCAACCGGAGCACACCTTTGCAAAACTCGGCGCCGAGAAGCTGTGGAACCTGGTCACCCAAGGTGCCAAGCCGTCCTTCCGTCCCGACAAAGATTTCGTCAACTGCATGGGCGCCCTCACTGGCGGCCAGGCAGTGCAACAGGTAAAAGCCGGCATCCAGGCGATCTACCTGTCCGGCTGGCAAGTGGCAGCGGACAACAACTCCGCTGAATCCATGTACCCCGACCAGTCGCTGTACCCGGTGGATTCGGTTCCAACCGTGGTCAAGCGCATCAACAACTCGTTCCGTCGTGCCGACCAGATCCAGTGGAAAGCCGGCAAGAACCCAGGCGACGCAGGCTACATCGACTACTTCGCGCCAATCGTGGCTGACGCCGAGGCTGGTTTCGGCGGCGTACTCAACGCCTACGAGCTGATGAAGAGCATGATCGAAGCAGGTGCTGCCGGCGTGCACTTCGAAGACCAACTGGCGTCGGTGAAGAAATGCGGTCACATGGGCGGCAAGGTATTGGTGCCAACCCAGGAAGCCGTACAGAAGCTCACCGCCGCACGTTTGGCGGCTGACGTTGCCGGTACACCGACCATCATCCTGGCCCGTACCGACGCCAACGCCGCGGACCTGCTGACATCGGATTGCGACCCGTACGACCAGCCGTTCGTCACTGGCGAACGCACCCAGGAAGGTTTCTACAAGGTGCGTGCCGGTCTCGACCAGGCCATCGCCCGCGGCCTCGCCTACGCGCCGTACGCTGACCTGATCTGGTGCGAAACCGCCAAGCCAGACCTGGACGAAGCCCGTCGCTTCGCCGAGGCGATCAAGAAGGAATACCCGGACCAACTGCTGTCCTACAACTGCTCGCCTTCTTTCAACTGGAAGAAGAACCTGGACGACGCGACCATCGCCAAGTTCCAGCGCGAACTGTCCGCCATGGGCTACAAGCACCAGTTCATCACCCTGGCCGGCATTCACAACATGTGGCACAGCATGTTCAACCTGGCGCACGACTACGCCCGCAACGACATGACTGCCTACGTGAAGCTGCAAGAGCAGGAATTCGCCGACGCCGCCAAAGGCTACACCTTCGTGGCGCACCAGCAGGAAGTGGGCACCGGCTACTTCGACGATATGACCACCGTGATCCAGGGCGGCTCCTCGTCCGTGACCGCGCTGACCGGTTCGACCGAAGAAGAACAGTTCCACTAAGCACCGCGTACACGGCCACTGCGGCCCCAAGGAAGACCTAACCGCAGTGCCGCAAAAAATCACGCCCCGACCTGTTCGGGGCGTTTTTTTGCGCTGATAAAAATCCGACTGACACCACACAGATCAAAATGTGGGAGCTGGCTTGCCTGCGATGGCGGTGGGCGAGACACTCGATTCATCTCTGACGCACCGCCATCGCGGGCAAGCCCGCTCCCACAAGGGGAATGCATTCATTCAGAAGATTTTTGGCAAAACATTGATCCAGAGCGGTATTCGCGCTGACCAGATCGGCTAAAAGATCCCCGTCATCAACTAAGCAGCAATCAAGCAAGTAACGACAACTTCCCCCGCCACACGCGAAACATTCGCTTAAACCCCACGCAAACAATATTCATTATCATTTGGCGCATGAAAACTTCGTTACAGCTTAAACAAAACACATTTGATTAAATGCCCGCTAATGCCCACCACACAAGGGTTGCAGCCCCATCGAGGTGCACTATGTCCTTATTCCATCGAATAATTTCGCTATAGGAATTTTACTTGCCCGGTGTTTAGCCATAAAATCACCGCGATTGATTGCAGTGCGACATATCGTCACTGCATCGTTACTTTTTTAAGCTCAGAGACCCTTGCTCTCTGTTAAGGACTTCCAGCATGACCGAAGCGACAGGACTCATGGCCCACAACTGGGGCTTTGCCATTTTCCTTCTCGGTGTTGTCGGCCTTTGCGCCTTCATGCTCGGTGTCTCCAGCCTCCTCGGGTCAAAAGCCTGGGGCCGCAGCAAAAACGAACCGTTCGAGTCCGGCATGCTACCTACAGGTGGCGCCCGCTTGCGGCTCTCAGCCAAATTCTATCTGGTCGCGATGCTGTTCGTGATCTTCGATATCGAAGCCCTCTTTCTCTTTGCCTGGTCTGTGTCCGTCCGCGAAAGCGGCTGGACCGGATTCGTCGAAGCTCTCGTTTTCATAGCAATTCTGTTGGCAGGCCTTGTCTACCTATTCCGAGTGGGCGCCCTTGACTGGGCTCCGGAAGCTCGTCGTAAGCGGCAAGCGAAGCTGAAACAATGAGGCTTTGGCGATGCAATACAATCTCACCAGGATCGACCCGGATGCTCCTAACGATCAGTACCCTATCGGCGAACGGGAAACCGTCTCCGATCCGTTAGAAGATCAAGTCCACAAAAACATCTACATGGGCAAGCTGGAAGACGTGCTGAGTGGCGCGGTCAACTGGGGGCGTAAAAACTCCCTGTGGCCGTACAACTTCGGCCTTTCGTGCTGCTACGTGGAAATGACCACTGCCTTCACGGCGCCCCACGACATCGCACGCTTCGGCGCCGAAGTTATCCGGGCATCACCGCGCCAGGCGGATTTCATGGTTATCGCCGGCACCTGCTTCATCAAGATGGCGCCGATCATCCAGCGTCTCTACGAGCAAATGCTCGAACCGAAGTGGGTTATCTCCATGGGTTCGTGCGCCAACTCCGGTGGCATGTACGACATCTACTCCGTTGTCCAAGGGGTGGACAAGTTCCTGCCCGTGGATGTCTACGTGCCCGGCTGCCCGCCCCGCCCCGAAGCGTTCCTGCAAGGCTTGATGCTGTTGCAGGAATCGATTGGCAAGGAGCGTCGCCCACTGTCCTGGGTCGTCGGCGATCAAGGCGTTTACCGCGCCGAGATGCCTTCGCAAAAGGAACAGCGCCGCGAACAGCGAATCGCAGTGACCAACCTGCGCAGCCCCGACGAAGTCTGATCCAGTCCGCTTCTTTTTATAGAACGAAAACCTGGCTTCATTCTTTACGTTGACCGAAAGCGATAAAAAAACCATGACTACAGGCAGCGCTCTGTACATCCCGCCTTATAAGGCAGACGACCAGGATGTGGTCGTCGAACTCAATAACCGTTTTGGCCCTGACGCCTTCACCGCCCAGGCCACGCGCACCGGCATGCCGGTGCTGTGGGTGGCGCGCGCCAAGCTCGTCGAAGTCCTGACCTTCCTGCGTAACCTGCCCAAGCCGTACGTCATGCTCTATGACCTGCATGGCGTGGACGAGCGTCTGCGCACCAAGCGTCAAGGGCTGCCGAGCGGCGCCGACTTCACCGTGTTCTACCACCTAATGTCGATCGAACGTAACAGCGACGTGATGATCAAGGTCGCGCTGAGCGAAAGCGACCTGAGCGTCCCGACCGTGACCGGTATCTGGCCGAACGCCAGCTGGTACGAGCGTGAAGTCTGGGACATGTTCGGTATCGACTTCCCGGGCCACCCGCACCTGACGCGCATCATGATGCCGCCCACGTGGGAAGGTCACCCGCTGCGCAAGGACTTCCCTGCCCGCGCCACCGAATTCGACCCGTTCAGCCTCAACCTCGCCAAGCAGCAGCTTGAAGAAGAAGCCGCGCGCTTCCGTCCGGAAGACTGGGGCATGAAACGCTCCGGCACCAACGAGGACTACATGTTCCTCAACCTGGGCCCGAACCACCCTTCGGCTCACGGTGCCTTCCGTATCATCCTGCAACTGGACGGCGAAGAAATCGTCGACTGCGTGCCGGACATCGGCTACCACCACCGTGGTGCCGAGAAGATGGCTGAGCGCCAGTCGTGGCACAGCTTCATCCCGTACACCGACCGTATCGACTACCTCGGCGGCGTGATGAACAACCTGCCGTACGTGCTCTCGGTCGAGAAGCTGGCCGGCATCAAGGTCCCGGACCGCGTCGACACCATCCGCATCATGATGGCCGAGTTCTTCCGCATCACCAGCCACCTGCTGTTCCTGGGTACCTATATCCAGGACGTCGGCGCCATGACCCCGGTGTTCTTCACTTTCACCGACCGTCAGCGCGCCTACAAGGTCATCGAAGCCATCACCGGTTTCCGCCTGCACCCGGCCTGGTACCGCATCGGCGGCGTGGCCCACGACCTGCCGAACGGCTGGGAGCGCCTGGTCAAGGAATTCATCGACTGGATGCCCAAGCGTCTGGACGAGTACCAGAAGGCCGCGCTGGACAACAGCATCCTCAAGGGTCGGACCATCGGCGTCGCTGCCTACAACACCAAAGAGGCCCTCGAATGGGGCGTCACCGGTGCTGGCCTGCGTTCCACCGGTTGCGATTTCGACCTGCGCAAGGCGCGCCCGTACTCCGGCTACGAGAACTTCGAATTTGAAGTACCGCTGGCGGCCAATGGCGATGCCTACGACCGTTGCATCGTGCGCGTCGAAGAAATGCGCCAGAGCCTGAAGATCATCGAGCAGTGCATGCGCAACATGCCGGCCGGCCCGTACAAGGCGGATCACCCGCTGACCACGCCGCCGCCGAAAGAGCGCACGCTGCAACACATCGAAACCCTGATCACGCACTTCCTGCAGGTTTCGTGGGGCCCGGTCATGCCGGCCAACGAATCCTTCCAGATGATTGAAGCGACCAAGGGTATCAACAGTTATTACCTGACGAGCGATGGCGGCACCATGAGCTACCGCACCCGGATTCGTACCCCAAGCTTCCCGCACTTGCAGCAGATCCCTTCGGTGATCAAAGGCGAGATGGTCGCGGACTTGATTGCGTACCTGGGTAGTATCGATTTCGTTATGGCCGACGTGGACCGCTAAGCATGAACAGCACGCTTATCCAGACAGACCGTTTCACCCTCAGTGAAACCGAGCGCTCGGCCATCGAGCACGAGTTGCATCACTACGAAGACCCGCGCGCGGCGTCGATCGAAGCCTTGAAGATCGTCCAGAAGGAACGTGGCTGGGTGCCGGACGGCGCCCTCTACGCCATCGGCGAGATCCTCGGCATCCCGGCCAGCGACGTTGAAGGCGTGGCCACGTTCTACAGCCAGATCTTCCGTCAGCCCGTAGGCCGCCACATCATTCGCGTGTGCGACAGCATGGTCTGCTACATCGGTGGCCACGAGAAAGTGGTCGACGCGATCCAGACCAAACTGGGCATCGGCCTCGGCCAGACCACCGCAGACGGGCGTTTCACCCTGCTGCCGGTGTGCTGCCTGGGCAACTGCGACAAGGCGCCGGCGTTGATGATCGACGACGACACATTCGGTGACGTGCAGGCAGCTGGCGTGACCCAATTGCTCGAGGGCTACCCATGACCCTTACATCTTTCGGCCCGGCCAACCTGATCAAGCGTTCGCCTGAAACCCACCCGCTGACCTGGCGCCTGCGTGACGATGCCGAGCCTGTCTGGCTCGACGAGTACCAGGCCAAGAACGGTTACGCAGCGGCGCGCAAGGCCTTCGCCGACATGGCCCAGGACGATATCGTCCAGACCGTGAAAGACGCCGGCCTCAAAGGTCGCGGCGGTGCAGGCTTCCCCACGGGCGTTAAGTGGGGCCTGATGCCAAAAGACGAATCCATCAACATCCGCTACCTGCTGTGCAACGCGGATGAAATGGAGCCGAACACCTGGAAAGACCGCATGCTGATGGAGCAACTGCCCCATCTGCTGATCGAAGGCATGCTCATCAGCGCCCGCGCGCTGAAAACCTACCGTGGCTATATCTTCCTGCGGGGCGAGTACACCACCGCCGCCAAGCACCTCAACCGTGCCGTGGAAGAAGCCAAGGCAGCGGGCCTGCTGGGCAAGAACATCCTCGGTTCGGGTTTCGACTTCGAACTGTTCGTGCACACCGGCGCCGGGCGTTATATCTGCGGTGAAGAAACCGCACTGATCAACTCCCTCGAAGGCCGCCGCGCCAACCCGCGCTCCAAGCCGCCCTTCCCTGCCGCCGTGGGCGTGTGGGGCAAGCCGACGTGCGTGAACAACGTCGAGACCCTGTGCAACGTGCCGGCGATCATCGCCGACGGCGTGGACTGGTACAAATCGTTGGCCCGCGAAGGCAGCGAAGACATGGGCACCAAGCTCATGGGCTTCTCCGGCAAGGTCAAGAACCCTGGCCTGTGGGAACTGCCGTTCGGCGTCACCGCACGCGAACTGTTCGAGGACTACGCCGGCGGCATGCGCGACGGCTACACCTTGAAAGCCTGGCAGCCAGGCGGCGCCGGTACCGGTTTCCTGCTCCCTGAGCACCTCGACGCACAGATGTATGCCGGCGGCATCGGCAAGGTCGGCACCCGGATGGGTACCGGCCTGGCGATGGCGGTGGACAACACCGTGAACATGGTCTCGCTGCTGCGCAACATGGAACAGTTCTTCGCCCGCGAATCCTGCGGCTTCTGCACCCCATGCCGCGACGGTCTGCCGTGGAGCGTGAAACTGCTGATGGCCCTGGAAAACGGCGAAGGCCGCGAGGGCGACATCGAGACCCTGCTGGGTCTGGTCGGTTTCCTCGGCCCAGGCAAGACGTTCTGTGCGCACGCACCGGGCGCCGTGGAGCCATTGGGCAGCGCTATCAAATACTTCCGCTCGGAGTTCGAAGCCGGCATCGCGCCTACCAGCGCCGCCGTCCCGCCTCTGGCGAGGCCGATCGTAGTCGGCGCGTAACGCTTAAAGAAGCGAAGGGTCCGTGCCCTTCGCTTTCTCATGTGCCGGCGCCTTAACGGCTGTGTAGATGCACATGAATAACAAGATTCCATTAGCCACGCCCGCTGACAACGGGCCAACGAAGAACTTTGAACCATGGCCACTATCCACGTAGACGGCAAAGCGCTCGAAGTCGATGGGGCGGACAACCTGTTACAGGCGTGTCTGTCACTCGGCCTCGACATCCCGTATTTCTGCTGGCACCCCGCGCTTGGTAGCGTCGGTGCCTGTCGCCAGTGTGCGGTCAAGCAATACACCGACGAGAACGACACCCGTGGTCGTATCGTCATGTCGTGCATGACCCCAGCCACCGACAACACCTGGATCTCCATCGAAGATGAAGAATCCAAGGCGTTCCGCGCCAGTGTCGTCGAATGGCTGATGACCAATCACCCCCACGACTGCCCGGTCTGTGAGGAAGGCGGTCACTGCCACCTGCAAGACATGACAGTGATGACCGGCCACAACGAGCGCCGTTATCGCTTCACCAAGCGTACCCACCAGAACCAGCAACTGGGCCCGTTCATTTCCCACGAAATGAACCGCTGCATCGCCTGCTACCGCTGCGTGCGCTTCTATAAAGACTACGCCGGCGGTACTGACCTCGGCGTGTTCGGCGCCCACGACAACGTGTACTTCGGTCGCGTTGAAGACGGCGTACTGGAAAGCGAGTTCTCCGGCAACCTCACCGAGGTCTGCCCGACCGGTGTGTTCACCGACAAGACTCACTCCGAGCGCTACAACCGCAAGTGGGACATGCAGTTCGCCCCGAGCATCTGCCATGGCTGCTCCAGCGGTTGCAACATCTCCCCGGGCGAGCGCTACGGCGAACTGCGTCGCATCGAAAACCGCTTCAACGGTTCGGTCAACCAGTACTTCCTGTGCGACCGTGGCCGTTTCGGCTATGGCTACGTCAACCGCACAGACCGCCCACGCCAGCCTCTGCTGGCCGGTGGCGCCAAGCTGAGCCTGGACGACGCGCTGGATAAAGCCGCCGACCTGCTGCGCGGCCGCAACATCGTCGGCATCGGTTCGCCGCGCGCCAGCCTCGAAAGCAACTTCGCCTTGCGCGAACTGGTCGGCGCCGAGCACTTCTACAGCGGTATCGAAGCCGCCGAGCTGGAGCGCATCCGCCTGGTCCTGCAAGTGCTGAACGACAGCCCGCTGCCAGTCCCGAACATGCGCGACATCGAAGACCACGACGCCATCTTCGTCCTCGGCGAAGACCTGACCCAGACCGCTGCCCGCGTGGCCCTGTCCCTGCGCCAGTCGGTGAAAGGCAAGGCCGAAGACATGGCCGACGCCATGCGCGTCCAGCCATGGCTCGACGCCGCGGTGAAAAACATCGGCCAGCACGCGCTGAACCCGCTGTTTATCGCCAGCCTGGCTGAGACCAAGCTCGACGACATCGCCGAAGAATGCGTGCACGCCGCACCGGACGACCTGGCCCGCATCGGTTTCGCCGTGGCCCACGCCCTCGACGCCAGCGCCCCTGCCGTCGAAGGCCTGGACAGCGAAGCCGTGGCCCTGGCCCAGCGTATCGCCGACGCCCTGCTGGCTGCCAAGCGTCCACTGATCATTGCCGGCACCTCGTTGGGTTCCAAGGCGCTGATCGAAGCCGCAGCCAACATCGCCAAAGCCTTGAAGCTGCGCGACAAGAACGGTTCCATCAGCCTGGTGGTGCCGGAAGCCAACAGCCTTGGCCTGGCCATGCTCGGTGGCGAGTCCCTGGACGCTGGCCTGCAAGCGGTGATCGACGGCAACGCCGACGCCATCGTGGTGCTGGAAAACGACCTGTACACCCGCACCGATGCCGCCAAGGTTGACGCGGCACTGGACGCAGCCAAGGTGCTGATCGTCGCCGACCACCAGACCACCGCCACCAGCGAACGGGCCGACCTGGTGCTGCCAGCCGCCACCTTCGCCGAAGGCGACGGTACCCTGGTCAGCCAGGAAGGCCGCGCCCAGCGCTTCTTCCAGGTGTTCGATCCGAAGTACATGGACGCCAGCATCCTGGTTCACGAAGGCTGGCGCTGGCTGCATGCCCTGCGCGCCACCCTGCTGAACCAGCCGATCGACTGGACCCAGCTCGACCACGTGACCGCCGCTACCGCTGCCAGCACGCCGCAACTGGCGCGCATCATCGATGCTGCGCCATCCGCCGCGTTCCGCATCAAGGGCATGAAACTGGCCCGTGAACCGCTGCGTTACTCCGGTCGTACCGCCATGCGCGCCAATATCAGCGTGCACGAACCACGTACGCCGCAAAGACCCGGATACCGCGTTCGCCTTCTCCATGGAAGGCTACTCGGGTTCGGCCGAACCCCGTCAGCAGGTGCCATTCGCCTGGTCGCCGGGCTGGAACTCGCCGCAGGCCTGGAACAAGTTCCAGGACGAAGTCGGTGGTCATATCCGCGCTGGCGACCCGGGCACCCGCCTGATCGAAAGCACCGGTGACGCCCTGAACTGGTTCGCTGCCGTACCGCGTCCGTTCAACCCGGCCCAGGGCACCTGGCAGGTTGTGCCGTTCTTCCACCTGTTCGGCAGCGAAGAGAACTCTTCCAAGGCCGCACCGGTGCAAGAGCGCATCCCTGCTGCCCTACGTGTCCGTGGCCAAGTCCGAAGCCGACCGCCTTGGCGTCAACGAAGGTGCCCTGCTCAGCCTCAACGTGGCCGGCCAGACCCTGCGTCTGCCGCTGCGTATCAATGAAGAGCTGGGCGCTGGCCTGATCGCACTGCCTAAAGGCATCGCCGGTATTCCTGCGGCGATCTTTGGCAAAACCGTTGACGGTCTGCAGGAGGCAGCGCAATGACTTGGTTCACGCCGGAAGTAATTGACGTGATCATTTCGGTGGTCAAGGCCATCGTGATCCTGTTGGCCGTGGTCGTCGCGGGCGCCCTGCTCAGCTTCGTCGAACGTCGCCTGCTGGGCTGGTGGCAGGACCGTTACGGTCCGAACCGCGTTGGCCCGTTCGGCATGTTCCAGATCGCGGCCGACATGCTGAAAATGTTCTTCAAGGAAGACTGGACCCCGCCGTTTGCCGACAAGGTGATCTTCACCCTGGCACCGGTCGTGGCCATGAGCGCCTTGCTGATCGCCTTCGCGATCATCCCGATCACCCCGACCTGGGGCGTGGCGGACCTGAACATCGGCTTGCTGTTCTTCTTCGCCATGGCCGGCCTGTCGGTCTACGCGGTGCTGTTCGCCGGTTGGTCGAGCAACAACAAGTTCGCCCTGCTGGGCAGCTTGCGGGCTTCGGCCCAGACCGTGTCCTACGAAGTGTTCATGGGCCTGGCGCTGATGGGCATCGTGGTGCAGGTGGGCTCGTTCAACATGCGCGACATCGTCGAGTACCAGGCGCAGAACCTGTGGTTCATCATTCCGCAGTTCTTCGGCTTCTGTACCTTCTTCATCGCTGGCGTCGCCGTGACTCACCGTCACCCGTTCGACCAACCGGAAGCGGAACAGGAACTGGCCGACGGTTACCACATTGAATACGCCGGCATGAAATGGGGCATGTTCTTCGTCGGTGAGTACATCGGCATCATCTTGATCTCGGCCCTGCTGGTCACGCTGTTCTTCGGCGGCTGGCACGGTCCGTTCGGCATCCTGCCGCAGTTGGCGTTCTTCTGGTTCTTCCTCAAGACCGCGTTCTTCATCATGTTGTTCATCCTGCTGCGCGCTTCCATTCCGCGTCCACGATACGACCAGGTGATGGATTTCAGCTGGCGCTTCTGCCTGCCGCTGACCCTGATCAATTTGCTGGTGACGGCTGCCGTTGTGTTGTTGAACACGCCAGCCGGCGCGGTTCAGTGAGGATTTGACCCATGTTCAAATATATTGGCGACATCGTTAAGGGTACTGGTACCCAGTTGCGAAGCCTGGTGATGGTTTTCGGCCATGGCTTCCGCAAACGCGACACCCTGCAATACCCGGAAGAAGCGGTGTACCTGCCGCCGCGTTATCGCGGCCGTATCGTGCTGACCCGCGACCCCGATGGCGAAGAGCGTTGCGTAGCCTGCAACCTGTGCGCCGTGGCGTGCCCGGTGGGTTGCATCTCCCTGCAGAAAGCTGAAACCGAAGACGGTCGCTGGTACCCGGACTTCTTCCGCATCAACTTCTCGCGCTGCATTTTCTGCGGCCTCTGCGAGGAAGCTTGCCCGACCACCGCGATCCAGCTGACACCGGATTTCGAGATGGCCGAGTTCAAACGTCAGGACCTGGTGTACGAGAAAGAAGATCTGCTGATCTCTGGTCCCGGTAAAAACCCTGATTACAACTTCTATCGTGTTGCAGGTATGGCCGTTGCCGGTAAGCCGAAAGGCGCCGCACAAAACGAAGCCGAGCCGATCAACGTGAAGAGCTTGCTGCCTTAAGGAAGAAAGATGGAATTCGCTTTCTATTTCGCGTCCGGTATTGCAGTGGTGTCCACGCTTCGCGTGATCACCAACACCAATCCTGTGCACGCCCTGCTCTACCTGATCATTTCGTTGATCGCCGTGGCCATGACCTTTTTCAGCCTCGGCGCACCGTTCGCCGGTGTCCTGGAAGTGATCGCCTACGCGGGCGCCATCATGGTGCTGTTCGTGTTTGTGGTGATGATGCTCAACCTGGGGCCGGCTTCGGTCGCCCAGGAGCGCGTCTGGCTCAAGCCCGGCATCTGGCTCGGCCCGGTGATCCTGGCAGCCCTGCTGCTGGGTGAACTGCTGTATGTGCTGTTCGCTCACCAGAGCGGCCAGGCCATCGGCCACACCACCGTAGACGCCAAGGCCGTGGGCATCAGCCTGTTCGGCCCGTACCTGCTGGTGGTCGAACTGGCTTCGATGCTGCTGCTCGCCGCAGCCATCACCGCCTTCCACTTGGGCCGCAACGAAGCCAAGGAGCAATGACGATGCCTGCTATTCCTTTGGAGCATGGTCTGGCGGTCGCCGGCATCCTGTTCTGCCTTGGCCTGGTCGGCCTGATGGTCCGCCGTAACATTCTGTTCGTGTTGATGAGCCTGGAAATCATGATGAACGCCGCCGCACTGGCGTTCATCGTTGCCGGCGCACGTTGGGGCCAGCCGGATGGACAAGTCATGTTCATCCTGGTGATCAGCCTGGCAGCCGCCGAGGCCAGTATTGGCCTGGCGATCCTGCTGCAACTGTATCGTCGCTTCCACACGCTTGATATCGACGCTGCCAGTGAGATGCGCGGATGAACATGATCTTTCTGACTTTCGTATTCCCCCTGATCGGTTTCCTGCTGCTGTCGTTCTCTCGCGGGCGCTGGTCGGAAAACCTGTCTGCCCTGGTGGGCGTGGGCTCCATTGGCCTGTCGGCCATCGTGACCGCCTACGTCATCTGGCAATTCAACGTGGCGCCGCCGGAAGGCGGTCACTACACCCTGGTGCTGTGGCAGTGGATGTCGGTGGAGGGCTTCAAGCCCAACTTCGCCCTCTACGTCGACGGCCTGTCGATCACCATGCTTGGCGTGGTCGTCGGCGTGGGCTTCCTGATCCACCTGTTCGCGTCCTGGTACATGCGCGGTGAAGCCGGTTACTCGCGCTTCTTCTCGTACACCAACCTGTTTATCGCCAGCATGCTGTTCCTGGTGCTGGGCGATAACCTGTTGTTCCTGTACTTCGGCTGGGAAGGCGTGGGCCTGTGCTCGTACCTGTTGATCGGTTTCTACTACAGCAACCGCAACAACGGTAACGCGGCACTCAAGGCCTTTATCGTCACCCGTATCGGCGACGTGTTCATGGCCATCGGCCTGTTCATCCTGTTCCAACAGGTGGGTACGCTGAACATCCAGGAACTGCTGGTGCTGGCGCCGCAGAAATTCCAGGTCGGCGACTTCTGGATCACCCTGGCGACCCTGATGCTGCTGGGCGGCGCCGTGGGTAAATCCGCGCAACTGCCGCTGCAAACCTGGCTGGCGGATGCGATGGCCGGTCCTACCCCGGTTTCCGCACTGATTCACGCGGCAACGATGGTAACCGCCGGTGTCTACCTGATCGCCCGTACCCACGGCCTGTTCACCCTGGCGCCGGAGATCCTGCATCTTGTCGGCATCGTCGGTGGCGTGACCCTGGTCCTGGCCGGCTTCGCTGCCCTGGTACAGACCGACATCAAGCGTATCCTCGCCTACTCGACCATGAGCCAGATCGGCTACATGTTCCTGGCCCTGGGCGTTGGCGCCTGGGACGCGGCGATCTTCCACCTGATGACCCACGCCTTCTTCAAGGCCCTGCTGTTCCTCGCGTCCGGTGCGGTGATCGTTGCCTGCCACCACGAGCAGAACATCTTCAAGATGGGCGGCCTGTGGAAGAAACTGCCACTGGCCTACGCCAGCTTCATCGTCGGTGGTGCCGCCCTGGCCGCCCTGCCGTTGGTGACTGCCGGTTTCTACTCCAAGGATGAAATCCTCTGGGAAGCGTTCGCCAGCGGTAACCAGAACCTGCTGTACGCAGGCCTGGTGGGTGCGTTCATGACCTCGCTGTACACCTTCCGCCTGATCTTCATCACCTTCCACGGTGAAGCCAAGACCGAAGCGCACGCAGGCCACGGCATCTCCCACTGGCTGCCCTTGTCGGTGCTGATCATCCTGTCGACCTTTGTCGGCGCCCTGATCACCCCGCCACTGGCTGGCGTGCTGCCAGAAAGCGCCGGCCATGCCGGTGGCGCTGCCAAGCACAGCCTGGAAATCGCCTCGGGCGCCATCGCCATCGCCGGTATCCTGCTGGCCGCGCTGCTGTTCCTCGGCAAGCGTCGCTTCGTGACCGCCGTGGCCAACAGTGGCATTGGCCGCTTCCTGTCGGCCTGGTGGTTCGCTGCCTGGGGCTTCGACTGGATCTACGACAAACTGTTCGTCAAGCCATACCTGGCCATCAGCCATGTACTGCGCAAAGACCCGCTCGACCAGACCATCGGTTTGATCCCGCGCGCCGCCAAGGCCGGTCACACCGCCCTGAGCCGCAGCGAGACAGGCCAACTGCGTTGGTATGCAGCGTCCATGGCTGCCGGTGCCGTGCTGGTGATCGGCGCCATCGTCGTGGTAGCTGTGTGACTATGAACTTTGCCAACTTTGCGAACTTGCGAAAGGAAACGAGCCTGTCATGATTCTGCCCTGGCTAATCCTGATCCCCTTTATCGGCGGCCTGCTCTGCTGGATGGGTGAACGCTTCGGCGCCACCCTCCCCCGCTGGATTGCGTTGCTGACCATGTCCCTGGAACTCGCACTCGGCCTCTGGCTGTGGGCCCATGGCGACTATTCATTCGCTCCGGCACCGGGTGTCGATCCAACGTTCGCGCTTGAATTCAAGCACGTGTGGATCCAGCGCTTCGGCATCAACGTGCACCTGGCCCTCGACGGCCTGTCGCTGTTGATGATCCTGCTGACCGGCCTGCTGGGTATCCTCTCGGTACTCTGCTCGTGGAAAGAGATCCAGCGTCACGTGGGCTTCTTCCACCTGAACCTGATGTGGATCCTGGGCGGTGTGGTTGGCGTGTTCCTCGCCCTCGACCTGTTCATGTTCTTCTTCTTCTGGGAAATGATGCTGGTGCCGATGTACTTCCTCATCGCGCTCTGGGGTCACAGTTCTTCGGACGGCAAGAAAACCCGGATCTACGCGGCGACCAAGTTCTTCATCTTCACCCAGGCCTCCGGCCTGATCATGTTGGTGGCGATCCTGGGTCTGGTACTGGTCAACTTCAACACCACCGGCGTGATCACGTTCAACTACGCCGACCTGTTGAAAACCAAGATGTCCCTGACCACCGAGTACATCCTGATGCTGGGCTTCTTCATCGCCTTCGCGGTGAAGCTGCCGGTGGTGCCGTTCCACTCCTGGTTGCCTGACGCTCACGCCCAGGCGCCGACCGCGGGTTCCGTGGACCTGGCCGGTATCCTGCTGAAAACCGCGGCCTACGGCCTGCTGCGTTTCGCCCTGCCGCTGTTCCCGAATGCCTCGGCCGAGTTCGCGCCGATCGCCATGACCCTGGGTCTGATCGGGATCTTCTACGGTGCGTTCCTGGCCTTCGCCCAAACCGATATCAAGCGTCTGATTGCCTTCTCGTCCGTTTCCCACATGGGCTTCGTACTGATCGGCATCTACTCCGGTAGCCAGCTCGCGCTACAAGGCGCCGTGATCCAGATGTTGGCCCACGGTGTTTCCGCCGCTGCGCTGTTTATCCTGAGTGGCCAGTTGTACGAGCGCCTGCACACCCGTGACATGCGTGAAATGGGTGGCGTGTGGTCGCGCATCGCGTACCTGCCGGCGATCAGCCTGTTCTTCGCTGCGGCCTCCCTGGGCTTGCCGGGTACCGGCAACTTCATCGGCGAGTTCCTGATCCTGATGGGTGCCTTCGTGCAGACGCCGTGGATCAGTGCCATTGCGACGTCCGGCCTGGTGTTCGGTTCGGTCTACTCGTTGATCATGATCCACCGCGCCTACTTCGGCCCGGCCAAGTCCGACACCGTCCTGCAAGGGATGGATGCTCGCGAACTGATCATGGTGCTCGGCCTTGCTGTGCTGCTGATCTACATCGGCGTGTACCCGCAACCGTTCCTGGACACTTCTGCCGCGACGATGCATGGCGTGCAGCAGTGGTTCGGCACCGCCTTCTCTCAACTCGCTTCGGCCCGGTAAGAGCGCTATGGAATTCACGATCCAACACTTTATCGCGCTTGCGCCGCTGCTGATTACCAGCCTCACCGTTGTCGCGGTGATGCTGGCCATCGCCTGGCGCCGCAATCACTCGCAAACGTTCCTGCTGTCCTGCGCCGGGTTGAACCTGGCCCTGCTGTCGATCATTCCGGCCCTCAAGGTCGCACCACTGGCGGTCACGCCACTGATGATGGTCGATGACTTCGCCCTGCTGTACATCGCGCTGATCCTGGTGGCCACGTTGGCCTGCGTCACCCTCGCCCACGCCTACCTCGGCGAAGGCGGCACCGGCTACCCAGGCAACCGCGAAGAGCTGTACCTGCTGATCCTGCTGGCTGCGGCCGGTGGCATCGTGCTGGTCAGCGCGCAGCACCTGGCGGGCCTGTTCATCGGCTTGGAACTGCTGTCGATCCCGACCTACGGCCTGGTGGCCTATGCCTTCTTCAACAAGCGCTCTTTGGAAGCCGGCATCAAGTACATGGTGCTGTCGGCGGCGGGTTCCGCGTTCCTGTTGTTCGGTATGGCCCTGCTCTACGCCGAAGCCGGCAGCCTGAGCTTCACCGGTATCGGCCACGCCCTGGCCGCCACCGGCATGCCTGCACCGATTGCCCAACTGGGCCTGGCGATGATGCTGATCGGCCTGGCGTTCAAGCTGTCGCTGGTGCCGTTCCACTTGTGGACCCCGGACGTGTACGAAGGCGCCCCGGCGCCGGTGGCCGCGTTCCTGGCCACCGCGTCGAAAGTGGCTGTGTTTGCGGTGATGGTGCGTCTGTTCCAGATCTCCCCTGCTGCCAACACCGGCGTGTTGAGCGACGTACTGACCGTGATCGCCATTGCGTCGATCCTGTTCGGTAACCTGCTGGCCCTGACCCAGAACAACCTCAAGCGTCTGCTGGGTTACTCCTCCATCGCGCACTTCGGCTACCTGCTGATCGCCCTGGTGGCGAGCAAAGGCTTGGCCGTGGAAGCCATGGGCGTGTACCTGGTCACCTACGTGATCACCAGCCTGGGTGCATTCGGTGTGATCACGCTGATGTCCTCGCCGTTCAAAGGCCGTGACGCCGACGCCCTGTACGAGTATCGCGGCCTGTTCTGGCGCCGTCCGTACCTGACCGCCGTACTCACCGTGATGATGCTGTCCCTGGCCGGCATTCCACTGACTGCGGGCTTTATCGGCAAGTTCTACATCGTCGCCACCGGCGTTGAAGCCCACGAATGGTGGTTGGTTGCCTCCCTCGTGCTGGGTAGCGCCATCGGCGTGTTCTACTACTTGCGCGTGATGGTCACCCTGTACCTGATCGAGCCAAACCTGCGCCGTGTGGATGCCGAGCTGCATTGGGAACAGAAGGCAGGCGGCGTGATGCTGCTGGCCATCGCCCTGCTCGCGTTCTTCCTGGGTGTGTACCCACAACCGTTGCTCACTTTGGTGCAGCATGCGGTGTTGGGCGTTTGATCGCTTAAGTCACTGCGGTAAACAAAACGGCGCCTTCGGGCGCCGTTTTGCGTTTGTTGCGATAAGTAAATGCCTGAAGGCATTCCTGTGGCGAGGGAGCTTGCTCCCTCGCCACAACTATGTGCTTGGCCGTTGCGCGAATGCAGATCGGATTTTTCTGACTGAACGTATATCTGCTGACTGGCATCCAGCTCCTCGGAGCTAAACGTAAAGTGTCCGTCGCATACGCAAACTACGTAGGAAAAACCATGAAACGTGACATCTTTTCCGAATTGGTCGAAGGCTTCGACACGCTGGCAAACAAACGCCAAGGCAAAGTCACCCTACGGACCCACAAGGTTCAACTAAACAAACTCTCACCCCTTACCGCCGAAGAAGTGGTCGCCGTACGCCAACAGCTCAACCTCTCCCGCTCGGTATTTGCCATGTATCTGCGCACCAATACCCGCACGCTGGAGAACTGGGAGCAAGGCCGGGCCAAACCCAATGCCCAGGCAGTGACCTTGATCCGCCTGGTGGAGCGTTTTCCGGAAACCATGGCGCAACTTGCTGCATTGAGTTAACACCCCATACCCGTGTGGAGCTTGCCCGCGAATGCGGTGGTTCAGTGCCAGAGGTGGTGACTGATACGCCGCCATCGCGGGCAAGCCCGCTCCCACAGGGGATCGGGTTCACATCACCCAACTGTGGGAGCTGGCTTGCCTGCGATGGCGCTAGATCAGTTGCATCGGTGCTGGCGTCAGAACGCGATCCCGACCTTCACCCCATACTCATCCCGCTTGAGCCTGGTGTTATCCGCCACTTCCGAGTCTTCATCCAGCTTGTACTCGGTGCGGGTGTAGTACAGGCCCGCGACCACGGGCAGGTCGCCCTTCTGGTTCATCAGCAAGCTGACTTCGGCGTAGGGGTTGGTGCGGTCCTTGAGGTCCACGGTGTCGCTGCCCAGGCCGTCCACCTTGATCTTGGCACGACTGTCGAGGGTGCGACGGGCGCCGGCTTCGACGCGCAGGGTCATGTCATCGAACTGGTGGTTGTAGCCCAGGGCTGCCTTGGCAAATGGCGATTTGCTGGTGAGTTCCAGGTCTTCGTTGTTGGAGTCCAGCTCGTAGCGGGTCCAGCTGTAGCCGCCGCCGGCAATCACATCGACCGAGTTGCGCGCATCCAGCGCGGCACGCCAGCCGAGGTCCAGGTCGGCCTGGCCGTCCTTGAGCTTGTTGTCGCTCTTTTTGCCGTACTTGGCGCTAACGCCCGCCTGGTAGATAAAGCCGGACTCAGCGGTGAGTTTGTTGCCGAAGTTATAGAACAGGCCCGCTTCGGGCATGTTGTCCTTGTCACTCTGGCTGCCGCCTTCGAGCTTGAAGTCGTTGTAGGCGCCCAGGATACCGAAGGTGGAAATCGGCCCCGTAGGCGGTGCGGCGAACACCATGGCAGGCGCTGCGACTAACGCAAATACCGAGGTGTTCTTGAGGAATTTTCCGAATAGCTTGGACATCGTTTTACAACTCCTTGTCTGGTGAGCAAATTACTCCGGAACCGCTTCGAGCCTAAATGTAGGAAAAAGGTTCGCATTCATTTGCGCAGACAGAGAGATAAAACGGTTCAGCGATGGCTCTATCTCGATATTTCTAGCTAGACGCCACTATCTGGCTATCGATTTTTTCAACCAGCGACCCGTCTACCGGCAAGCGAATCCCAAAGGTTTCCCTGAGCAGCACCAAGAGTTCATCTGCCTGTTTAATCGTGCGTTTCTTACTGGGCCGATCAAGGTAGTGGACCGCATAGTGGGCGTTGTTCAACGTGTAGCGCTTGCCCGGCGCCAACAGCGCCACTTTCAACTGGCCCAGGAACGGCGACCCAGGATGGGTGGACACGTACCAGTTGCCGATTTCGTAGTCGATATCCGCCTGCACTTGCAGGTCGAACACGTACAGCCCGCGCCATTCCCCGGCGACTTCAGCCCATAACGTGTAGCTGTCGTCCGCATTGTGCGTCAGGCGATAGAACTCGTGAGCCGTGGCTTGATCCGCTTCGCTGTCCAGCAACAAAGGGCCGCTGGGCACCATGCCGCCAAAGCCGACGTCGGTGATGTAGCGCACGCCGTCCAGGGTCACCAGGGTCAAGCGATGGGTGCGTGCCGTGCGTGCATCCGGCGGCCCGCCCATGACCACACGGCCGGTGATGCCGCGCGCGTCAAAACCGAGCTCCTGCAACAAGGCCAGGAACATCTGGTTCAACTCATAGCAATACCCCCCTCGCCCATCGAGCAGCACTTTGCGCTCGACGCTGGCCAGGTCGATGGGCACCGGCTGGTGCAGCAAGGTGGACAGGCTTTCAAAGGCAAAGACGCACACATGGCGCAGTTGCAGGCCCCGCAGGTTGTCCAGGGTGGGCGCTGGGGGCTTGCTGTAGCCAAGGCGCTGCAGGTAAAGCTGCGAATGGGTCAGGTCGGGCATGGCGCAGTCCTTGGGCACAATCGTTGGGCACAGTGCAGAGGCGACACTATGCCGCGCCGACGTGCAGATTGTCATTTTGAATGAACCTTTTTGAACGCCGCCCTATCCATTTATAACAACACAGGGAGGCAACATGAGTAGCGCAAAAATCTACACGATCAATTACCAACTACACGGTCAACCGAAGTCCTTTGTGGTACGCGCCGACGTGATGAACAACGCCGAGGCCTGGCATTGGGCGGCAGTGGACGCCGACATTGCCCACGTGAGCCGCATCGGCCGTGTCGGTCACGAGCAAGTGAAAAAGACCACCCGGCCCTGGGCGGAGAAATTCGGCGTCACCGAGGTGACGTGGACCGCGCCCAAGTAACCAAAAGCCCCGCCGAAGCGGGGCTCTTCATGTGCGATGTGCGAAGATGCGCGCCTACGCCACTGGAGACCGCCCCGGATGTTCGAGCTCAAACCCTGCGACCCTGTCACCTACCGCCGCCAAACCCGCCGCAGCACGCTGATCGTGGCAGTGCTGTTCCTGGCGCTGGCGATGTTGCTGTCGAGCCTGGCGGTGATGCTGTTCGGCGAACCGGGCGGTGACAACTTCCGCTTCAACGTCGGCGGCGTCTTTGCCGGCGTACTGATCACCCTGGCCCTGGTGCGCGGCCCGTTCTGGACCCAGCCGTGGCTGGCGCCCGCGGTGTATGGCTGGCAGCTCAAGCGCAGCCTGATGAGCGTGACCAATGTGATGCACAAGGTTACCGAACGTGTGCAGGCCAATGACCCGACGGCGATCAAGCTGCTGCGTTTCTACCACCTGGGGCTGACGCAGATGCATGCCCTGGACGCCAACTCCAGCGCCCAGGCGCAACTGCTCAGCGAAGTCGAGGCGCACAAGGCGAAAATGCAGGCGCTGGGCATCGACACCGAACAAACGCGCCTTGATCCGGCGTGGCTGGAACACCTGCGCAGCTAGGCAACCCGCCCGGCGCGCCAACAAAACAGCGCACTCACCGCAATCGCCGCGCCGGCCAAACCAAACACCAGCGGCGCCGACGCCACCGGCAGCAGCAACCCCGCCAACAACGGCCCAAGGCCCGCGCCGATATCCCGCCAGACCGCATTCGAGGCCAGCGCCGACACCCGCATCGCACCGGGGTTGCGCTCGGCCACCAAGGTAGTCACCAGCGGCAGTTGCAGCGCGCGCAACACCAGCACCGCGGCCGCGCCGACAATCACCCAGTAGCTGGCAAACGCAGTCAGGGCCAGCGCACTCATGAACGAGAACAGCAGCAACATCGAGGTCGCGCCGAAACGCTGGGCCGCGCGCCCGCCCAGTGGGCTCAGGAGCATTTCCGAGACATAACGCAGCGCCATCAACCCGCCGGCAATCAGTACCGCGTCGCCGCCAAGAATCTTCTGCGCCTGGATCGACAGGCCAAAGATAAACAGCCCATCCAACGCCACGCCTTCGATAAACGACCACATCGCCACGCTGTCTGGCCACTTGAAGCGTCGCCCGCCACTGTGCAGATCATGGCCGGCGACGGGCAAGCCGCGCGCCACCCACAGGCCCACCAGGCAGCAACCGGCGAGGATCAGAAAGATCGGGCGCGGCCCGGCCCACAACGTCAGCCAACCACCCAGCGGCAGCGCGAGCATCGGCCCGAGGGCGATCACTGCCCGTGAGCGTCCGGCCCGGCGTGCTGCGCCCGCAGGTTCCGACGTCGCCAGCACTTGGGTCGAGAGGTTCAACGCGGCAAAACACAGGCCCCAGACCAACCGCAAGCCCAGCAACGCGGCAAAGCCCGACAGCATCGAGTTGCCCAAGGCGCACAGTGTCGCGGCGCCGGCGGCGATCATGCAGGTCAGGCGGTCGCCGTTGTGTGCGTAGAAATTCAACACATGCCGGTAGCCGAAAATCCGCACCAGGCGGTTGGCCGCCAGCAATACCCCGGCCTGGGCCAGCGTGATGCCGAAGGCCTGGGACTCCATCGGCAGCAGCAGGTACAGCAGCACATCGCTGGGCAGGCATAACGCCAGGGTCAGCGCAGCGCGGCGGGATTGGGTGTCAGCAGTGCGTTGGGCCAGGGCGGTCATAAATCTGAAACATCCCGAAATATTCAGGTCGCCACGGTAGCCCTCCCCCCGCGTGTTTTACAACGGTCCAGCGGGCTTTTTTCCATAGGGCAGTAAACGCAACACGCTGGCCACGGCGCCCACCAACGCAAACACGCAACCCAGCCACAACGCCGTTTGCGGGCCGTTGTCGACGAACAGGTGGAAACACAGCGCCACCAGCGACGCCCCCAGCGTCTGCCCCAGCAACCGCGAAATCGCCACGATGCCGCTGGCCCCACCGCTGCGGGAGAGCGGCGCGCTGGTCATGATGGCCTTGAGGTTGGGCGACTGGAAGAACCCAAAACCGGCCCCGCACAGGGCCATGCGCCAGCCAATATCCCAGGCCGGCGCTTCATTGCCCAGGCTGGCCAACGCCGCCATGCCCAGGCTGAGCATCAACAGGCCTATGCCGCACAGCGCGCCCAGCGACACGCGGTCCGCCAGGCGCCCCGCCACCAGCGCCATCACCGCCACCACGGCCGGCCACGGTGTCATCAGAAAACCGGTTTCCACCTGGCTATGCCCCAGCACTGCCTGCAACAGGAACGGCAACGACACAAACGCCAGGCCCTGGGCACTGAAGGCGCAAATCGCGGTGAGGGAGGACAAGGCAAACACCGGTCGTTTGAACAGGTCCACCGCCAGCATCGGCGCCGGATGCCCGGCCTGGCGGCGCAGCAGCAAGGCGCCGCACAGCAACGCCACCGCGATCAAGCCCAGGGTCAACGCGCCCTGGGCACCATGCACCGCCGTGCCCAGGCCCAACACCAGCAGGGCGAACAACCCGGCACACAGCACTGCGGCGAGGCGGTCAAACGCGTGCCCGGTCATCGGCAGGGTCGGCAACGAGCGCAAACCCAAGGCCAGGGCCAACACCCCCAACGGCACATTGATCAGGTACAACCAGTGCCAGGTAGTGACCGACAGGATCGCCGACGCAGCCGTCGGCCCAAGGGTAAACGCCAACCCCACCACCAGCGAGTTATAGCCCAGGCCACGCCCGAGCATGCGCGACGGATAGATATGCCGCAGCAACGCGGTGTTCACGCTCATGATCGCCGCCGCCCCGAGCCCCTGCACCACCCGCGCGGCGGTGAGGGTTTCCAGGGAACCGGCCAGCCCGCAAAACAGCGACGAGACGATAAACAGCAGCAACCCGCCGAGGTACACACGGCGATGTCCCAACACCTCGCTCAGCGACGCAAAGGGCAACACCGTGGCGATGATCGCCAGTTGATAGGCATTGACCACCCAGATCACCGAAGCCGAGTCGGTACCAATGCCCTCGGCCAAGGTCGGCAACGCCGTGTTGACGATGGCCGTGTCCAGAGTCGCCATGCCGATCCCCAGGGAGATCGCGATCACGGCCGGCAGGCGTTTATTGAGGGGCAGCCCATCGGCAACTGAAGACATGAACAATCCGTACGGGTGGCAAAGGCGTCTAGAGTACGGGCAGCGGCAATTTTTTTCAGCGACCGATTGGCCAACTGTCAATATCTTCATGTCCCGTGCCTACGTTTACACCATCATCAGAGGCCTCCTACAGCCTTGCGCAGCGTTGTTTGCAACCTTGGAACTTCTCTGTTCCAACCACCGCGAGAAGCCCATCGATGGACAACGCCCACCACCCCGTCCCACCCACCTTGATGAATGACCGCCGCAACTTTCTACGACTGGCCACCGCCGGTGCCGGAGCACTGCTATTGGCGGGTGCATTACCGCCTGCGCTGGCACATGAAGTGGCTGCTCCACCGGCTGTTACAAACCCACAACAAGCCCTGGCGCGGCTGCAGGAAGGCAACCGTCGATACGCCGCGGATGTCACAAAGCGACGCGGCCTGATGGATGAACGTGCGGCTCTGGTCAACGGCCAGCATCCGTTCGCAGCGGTCCTGGCCTGCGCCGACTCAAGGATTGCCCCTGAGTACATGTTTGACACGGGCCTGGGCGAACTTTTTTCAGTGCGCGTCGCGGGCAACTTCGTCACCAATGACGGGCTCGCCAGCCTCGAATACGCCGTCGCGGTGCTGAACACCCCACTGATCCTGGTGCTGGGGCATGACAGCTGTGGCGCCGTTGCGGCCGGCGTCAAGGCCGTCACCGACAACGCCACGTTCCCCGGCAAGATCCAGGGCCTGGCGAGTGCGTTCAAACCATCCGTGAACACGGTGTTGAAAGCACCCGGCAATCTCCTCGACAACGCTATTGCGCAAAATGTCCGGGATACTGTGGCGCGGCTCAAGCGCGAGTCCAGCCTGCTGACCGAGGCACTGGCCAACGGCCAATTGAACATCGTCGGCGGCATTTACCGCCTGCACAGTGGCGAGGTTGAATTACTCGCTTAGATCAGCGTACCAACACACTCAGCGCCAAGCGCCCGTCCTTGACCGGCGGGCACCAGTAGTAGCCCCCCGTCAACGGTGTACTGATGCGATACAGGCCATCGACAATCCCATCCTCCAGCCCACTCATCCTTCGCAGTTGCGCTTCAAACGCATCGAAGGAATGGCCAAACGCCAGGAACATCAACCCCGCCTGACCGTTCTCGGCCCATGGCATGGAGCGGCGCACCACGAAGGCTTCCGGGGTGAAGCTTTCCTGGGCGGTGCGTTTGACGTGGGCGGATTCCGGGGCGTCGTCGAGTTCTTCGTTGTCGCCATGGCGACGGCCGATGATGTGATCGCGCTCCTGCGCCGGCAACGCGGCAAAACCGTCGAGGTCGTGCTGCCATTGCTGGATCGCGGCGAAGCTGGCGCCGCTGTCGGTCAGGGCGGCTTCGACGGCGGCGTCGTCGTGGGGGTTTTCGGTGCCGTCTTCGTAGTCGGTGAGGTCGAAGCCGGTCTTGTAGCGGAAGCCTTCGGTCATCTGCACCAGGCTGAATGCCGGGGGCCAGGGCTTTTTCAAAGGCGCGGCTGCGCAACAGCAGTTCGCCACGGTCGACGCCGTGCAACCACACCCACAACGCCTGCTGGGTGGATGGGTTGTGCGCGCCCGGGCCGCTGACCGTCGGGAAGCTGCGCAAGCCGTCAATCTGTGCATCCAGCGCATTGACCAGCGGCTCACCCAAACCGACCACCACCTGCGCATCCGTCAACTGCACCAGCGCATCGAGCGCAGCGGGCACGGCGGCCAGGGAATCCACGGCGAAAAACAGATGGCGTGCCTGCAACGGCACCGGTGCGGCAAGAATGCCCGGCTGGTACTGACTCATGTGAACTCCTTCAAGAAAGCCACGCAGTTTACCCGCAGGCGTACAAGAAAGCGCGCAAGCCTTGCCATAGAGCCCTGTGTTGGGTGACTCTCTAGTCATGTTTTGCAACTATTCCAGGGGTAGCGACATGACCACCAGCAACCTGCTCGACAAGCTGTTTCCCGCCACCGCCAACGACATTCCCGAGCAATACCGCCTGGCGGCGCCCATTGAACAGCGTGATTACCTGGTCGATGGCCAGTTGCAGGTGTGGAACGGCCCATTGGCCCAAGTGCAAAGCCCGGTGCAGCTCGGTGACAAGCGCGTACACATCGGCAGCACGCCGCTGCTGGACGCCGACACCGCCCTCACCGCCCTCGACGCCGCCGTGCGCGCCTACAACCGCGGCCAGGGCGAGTGGCCGACGATGCGCGTGGTCGAGCGCATCCAGCACGTCGAAGCCTTTTTACGCCGCATGCGTGAACAGCGCGACGCCGTGGTCAAGCTGCTGATGTGGGAGATCGGCAAGAACCTCAAGGACTCGCAGAAAGAATTCGACCGCACCTGCGACTACATCACCGACACCATCAACGCCCTCAAGGAACTCGATCGCCGCTCCAGCCGCTTCGAACTGGAGCAGGACACCCTCGGCCAGATCCGCCGCGTACCACTGGGCGTAGCGTTGTGCATGGGCCCCTACAACTACCCGCTGAACGAAACCTTCACCACGCTGATCCCGGCGCTGATCATGGGCAACACCGTGGTGTTCAAGCCGGCCAAGCTCGGCGTGCTGCTGATCCGCCCGTTGCTGGAAGCCTTCCGCGACAGCTTCCCGGCCGGGGTGATCAACGTGATCTACGGCAGCGGTCGCGAGACGGTCAGCGCGCTGATGGCCAGCGGCAAGATCGACATCTTTGCGTTTATCGGCACCAACAAGGCCGCCAGCGACTTGAAGAAGCTGCACCCAAAACCGCACCGTTTGCGCGCGGCCCTGGGCCTGGATGCAAAAAACCCCGGTATCGTGTTGCCCGAGGTCGACCTGGACAACGCCGTCAGCGAGGCCGTCACCGGCTCCCTGTCGTTCAACGGCCAGCGTTGCACCGCGTTGAAAATCCTCTTTGTGCATGAAGACGTGGTTGAACGCTTCATCGAGAAATTCAACCAGAAGCTGACCAGCCTCAAACCCGGCATGCCGTGGGAAGACGGCGTGTCGCTGACGCCACTGCCGGAGGCCGGCAAGGTCGACTACCTCAACGGCCTGGTGGCCGATGCCGCGCAACACGGCGCCCAGGTGGTGAACGCCCATGGCGGCGAAAGTCGCGGCTCGTTCTTCTACCCGGCGGTGCTGTACCCGGTGAACCCGCAGATGCGCGTGTACCACGAAGAACAGTTCGGCCCGGTGGTACCGATCGTGCCCTACCGCGACCTGGAGACCGTGATCGACTACGTGCTGGACTCGGATTTCGGCCAGCAACTGAGCCTCTTCGGCACCAACCCCGAAGCCGTCGGCAAGCTGGTGGACACCTTCGCCAACCAGGTCGGCCGTATCAATATCAACGCCCAGTGCCAGCGCGGGCCGGACACGTTTCCGTTCAACGGGCGCAAGAACTCGGCCGAGGGCACATTGTCGGTGCATGACGCGTTGCGCGTGTTCTCGATCCGTACGTTGGTGGCGACCAAGTTCCAGGAGAGCAACAAGGCGTTGGTCAGCGATATCCTGAAAAACCGTGACTCCAGCTTCCTGACGACCGACTACATCTTCTAAACACTCCGCTGGCCAGTCTTGTGTGAGGGCTGGCTTTTGTAGGAGCTGGATTTTGTGGGAGCTGGCTTGCCTGCGATGGCATCACCCGGGTTTGGCTGAAGGACCGAGGTGCCTGCATCGCAGGCAAGCCAGCTCCCACACAAGCCAGCTCCCACAGTTGACTGCACGCATCCTGACTATTGAGGCCATTTTAGTACCGATGAACCTGCCCCTCTTCGCCCGGCGCCTGCTGCGCCCGCTGCTCGACCCGTACCGCCGCTATCGCCACGCCAAACTGATCCACGCCGTGCGCGTGTCCATCGGCTTGCTGGCGACGATCCTGCTGACCACCGGCATCAACCTGCCCCACGGCGAGTGGGCGTCGGTGACCATGCTTATCGTGATCGGCGGCTTGCAACACCACGGCAATATCGGCAAGAAAGCCGTGGAGCGCGCCTACGGCACCTTGATCGGCGCCAGCGTCGGCTTGCTGTTGGTGCTGCAACAGGCGTGGCTGGGCCAACCGCTGCTGACCTACTTGCTGATGTCGGTGGTGTGCGGGTTCTTTTCCTATCACGCCATCGGCAAGGGTGGGTACATCGCGCTGCTGTCGGCGATCACCGTGTTTATCGTCGCCGGGCACGGGGACAATCCGGTGTCGGACGGTTTGTGGCGCACCGTGGATATCCTGATCGGTATCGTGTTGGCACTGGCGTTTTCGTTCGCCCTGCCGCTGTATGCGGTGTATTCGTGGCGCTACAACCTGGCCAGTGCGTTGCGTGATTGTGCCGAGATTTATAGCCGGATTATCAGTGGGCGGTCGGTTACCGATGATGAGCACTTCAAACTGCTGAATCGCCTGAACGCGGCGATGGTGCAATTGCGTTCGCTGATGCCTTCGGTATCCAAGGAAGTGCGGATCTCCATGACCGAGTTGGACGCGATCCAGCGGCACTTGCGCCTGTGCATCAGCACGTTGGAGATTCTTGGTAACACGCGGCCAGACCCGCGTGATGCATTGGCAATGGCACGGATGCAACTGATGCTGAAGGACGAGCATCGGCAGATCCGCGTGCAGTTGGTGGGCATGGCGCGGGCGTTGAAGTCGGGGGTGACAGAGCGGTTGGAGCGGCCAGGGAACATCTCCAGCAGTAGTCATGCGCTGGAAGCGCCGGTTTACAGCGCACTGGATGGATATCGGTTGTTGACGCTACAGTTGCTGAGCAATGTGGATGCGATGCGTCAGCGGTTGGCGAAAACCGCTAAGCAATGGAAGATTTAAGTAAAAAAAGGAACACGTATAAAAATACGTGTTCCAGTTTGAACGTCATGCCGCGCGCCCAGGCGCGGCATGCTTACCCCCCCCTCAAAACAGCAAAACCTAACTTAGTAAACTCTCCTCACCCTGATACTGGTATATTTCACATTCCAGCCACCAATGGAAATTTGAACTAATAGATCGCGATCCGACACTCGAATCAGCGGTGTTGTCACAGTGACCCACTGACTACTCTCAGTGGTGGCAAAGTTATGTTGCCCACCGTTCCACCTCAGCAAGATGTGATTGTATTTTGCCTCTAAATTATCTGCATTTCGATAGGTCACAGACACTTCATAAGTACCCGGCCCCACACCACTAAAAGTCTTTGCAATCATTAAACCATGAGGCCCATACAGATAGTAATCACTGCCGGACAACCCAATATAAAGCTGATAGCCACTCGTCCAGCCGTTAAAGTCATAATTATTAAAACTCGTAAAGTCATTCAGCAATGGCTTATGGATGGTATAACTCACTGGCGAAAACCCAACCGCAGTTGCCCTGTTGGTACTGCCATTGAAGGTCACTTCGGCAGTCACAGTGATCTGCGTATTGTCGACCAGCGCTTCAAACCAGGAACGTAATGCAGGCTTGTTCACCAAACCATTGGCCGCTTCCGGAGCACTAATCAACGCACCACCGGCACCCAGTACTTCCAGCGGCGTAACTCCCGCACTGCTGCAAGTAATCCAGGCACGCTGATTAATGTTGCTCAGCGCCCATTTAGCCAACGACGCCACCCCATTGCCGGTAAAGGCACTCAGATCCAGCGTCGACCCACTGGCCAACCCGTTGATCCGTGGCCCTGCCAGGCTGGCGGCCGGAATGGTGCCTACCCTGACGGTCTGAACCTGCGATGGAATAGGGTTCTCAACGCCCCCGCGATCTACCCAATACCGCAACTGCACCGTACTGTTCACGCTGCGGTGCAACACCTTGGCACTGGTCAAGTTAAACACCAGCTCTCCGCCCGCAACGCCACGGAGGGATGTCTCATAGTGCGTGCCATCGGCATATATCCACCTCAGCCTGATGTCGTCATTGCCACTCATTCCGGTGTATTTGACGGTCACCGTCGTGTTGTGCTCAATGGACAGTGGCGCAACAGTTACATCTTGATCGACATCCGCCGTACCGCCAATAAACGGATGAGGCAGCACACTGGGCAGCGCCTGGACAATGAAGTGCGCCACACCAAACAGGATCGCCGTGGTTTTATCCGCGCTTTCAGCCAGGCTGACCCAGAACTTAATGGTCAGTGCCGAGCCATCGTCGAGCAGTTTCAGCTTGTCGACGGGGGTGGGTGGCCGGATGCCGTTGGCGACGCCGTCGTCCGTCACCAGGTTCGCGGTGTAGGTATCTTCGGTCCAGGGGAGCCCACCTTGGGTGCCGGTATAGCTCATCCACATCCGTTGATTGGGGTAGATGAAGTGCCACATCGCAACACGGGTGCGTGCGTTCGGGTCGAGGCGCGACAGGTCCAGTATGGTGCCGTCGATACCGTCGATCTTCGGCGTTGGCAAGCCTGTCAACGGCAACAGCCGCAAGGAGACAATATCGGAATCATATGGAATCGAGCCGCGATTGAATCGGTACTGCACGTCAATCGTACTGCCGCCTTCACGGATGCACTTGGCGATCGTGCGCGGCAAAAATGTCACACTTGTTTCATGCGTGGACGCGTTGCCTGGCGCGCCCAGTGTGGTGCTGCCGATGCCATCGTCGGTAAACCAGTCGAAATTGATGTAGTCCGTCGCAAGCGTCGGGTTGAATCGCGCGAGGACGGTAGCGCCTGCCAGTGCGGCCAGCGGGTTGAGTTCATCGGGTGACAGCGAGGCGCCGACAATCACCGGCCGCCCCAGGTACACGCCGACCCCCACGGTAAGGTGAAGCACCTCAGAGCGCAGAATCAGCGGCGGCGTGCCGGGACGATGCAAGCTATAGCTGATACGCAAGCTGCCATTGAGGTTGTTGTCCAGAATGCTTCGAGGCACGGGGTAGGGCAACGCTTTTCCGGCAGTGCTACCGTTGATTGAAATACTGCCGCTGAAGGAGCCGCCAACCCCTGAGCCGATACACGAAAAATACAATGTGTCGCCGTTCAGTGTGTCCTCGTAAGGGAAGGTGAGCAACACTTCGAGGCCCGGTACATCCGCAGGGTTCACATTGTTGCCAATAGCGCCCTGCAGAATCGGTTGAGGCATATCGGCCGTACGCTCACCGACCCTTGCGCCCAATATGTCCGATTGGCGCACGGTTAAAACACTGCCGTCGAGGATGGAAACCGAGCCATCATCCACTTCATAGAAGATTTCAATCGGCCCCACCTCACTGAAGGGCGCCATTTCAGCCGCAGTAACATAGCGAACGCCGCCTTGCGCCCCGGCCAATTGCTCCTGCTTGAAAAAAATCCCCCCACCACCGCCTGACGGAATGTGCCGGATCACCAGGCGCTCCAGCCAGCTGGCGTTATGCGGCGTGTAAGGCGGTATCGTGACCATGATGGCAGTGTCGGTAGGGATCAAGCCCAGTTCAATGGGACTGACGTCGACCACTGGCATTGATGACGGAGTACCGACCACTGTGATCGTAAGGCTGCCGGAACGACCCAACTCTACCCCCGCCTGCGTATGCCAGGTGTACGAGATACGAAACGAGCCGCCGATAAGCTCTTTGATAATACCGTTGTCTAGCGGAACGAATGTGACGCCGAAATTATTGTCGATTACGGGCCCAAGCGGGTAAGTCTTGCTCGTTCCATCCTCCAGGGTGCCGACAAGCATCACGGTAATTTGACGTCTAGGGTTGGGCGTCGGGAATACAGGGCCCGTGTTGATCAACACCTCAAATGCTGCATCGCTCTGCGTGTCGAAGTCGATCTGCTTGGAGTCGAGCAATTCGCCGTCCACTAGAAAGCGCGGAGCAAGAAGCAGGCTGCTATCCAACTCGGCATTCAGGAAATAGGATTTTGAATACTGATACTTCTCCCCCGAAAAATTCTTGACGACGTCCTGCACCCTGAAGCGAATAGTCAATTCCCCGGCCTGGCCACCGGCATCGATGACGGCCTTGGGCACAAATACCCGAACAGGCCCCGGCCCCGCTGCTTCGCTAGGGCTCACCGTGTGATGGACAAAAATCCCATCCCAGGAAAGCTGGATGTCGTCGTTGTGCCGGATGTTTTCATACCTCTCGATCAGGCACCACAAACCGCCTACAACGTCCGGGGGACTGATCACCGAGCCCGCAGGAAAACCTTCGACGCTTAGGCGCAGGCCGGTATGCCAGGGATTCCCTGGGTCGGTGTCTATTCCCCCAGGGCGAGTGGTTTTGATGAGGATGGTCTGAATCGGCGAAGTGCTAGGGGTTCCAGGGCCTGTTCGCTCAACGCGCGCATAGATTTTAACTTCGCCTTCCGGTACGCGTTCTTCGGGAACAAATAAGTCGTAGGCATTGCGACTTTCCAAGGCGATGTCGTCGGCAGCCGCGTTGATCAAGTCATTCAGGTACACGGCGAAGTAGTCGTTAAGGCTAAAACCGTGCCATTGTTCCAATACAAATTGGGCGTACGGCCGTACATGGCGAATGCCCAGGCCATACTCCCCCACTTCAGGGTAGGGGGCCAATTGGATGTTGATTCGTGGAAACGCCGAGTAGGGGGGCTCCAGATCCTCAACCCGGGTCGGCGGCGGGTTGACGGGGCCAGGTGCAGGTTTTGGCAGGTGATTGGAGTGAGGGCGGCACAGCATTCGGTCGTGCGCGTGGTCGTGGTCTGACTCGTGTGTGACGTTGTGATCGTGGGGTCGACGGGACATGGCAATACGCTCCTCGCAGATGGGAACGCGTCAAAAAACTGCGGCGCGTGGTGGCAAGGAAATCAGATACTGGCGAGGGGGGGGTGTCTAGCTGTCAGAATTGACAGTGCCGACGAAAGGCCGTAGACCCGACTGACCAACCATACTTTTTCTTACATTTTTTTCACGTTTTATTCACATCAACAGTCGTAGTGTGAAGCCTCATCCGTTACAAATGTTGCATATCAAGCCCGCCGCCCCAGCGGGCTTTTTTTTGCCTCGGATTTGCCTTAACGCGAAGCCTTGGCGACCGGTGCCGCCGCTTGTTCACGAATCGCGCGCTGGGTATCCAGCACCCGCGCCAACGCGGTTTCCGCCTCGGGACTCTGCTGCGGCACGCGAATCGCCGCCGACACCAGGGTGATCAACTTGGCCATCACCTCGGCATCCGTCGCCGGGCGGCCCAGGCTCATGGAATTCATCAGCAGGCGCAGTTCGGTGCCGGCCATCACCCCGGAAATCGCCTTGAGGGCAAACTGCAGGCGCACGCCCAGCTCGTTGCGCGGCAAGTCCGGCAGGGCCAGGGCGAAGGCTTCGAAGAAGCGCTGGAACACCGGCTGGTAATGCACCTTGAGGTATTCCTGGATGAACGGCGAGGTGTCGCTGTAGACGCGGCCGAGGAAACGGATAAAGGAGCGCCCTTCCCCACTGGCGCTTGCCGGGTCGCTGCGCTCCAGGCCCATGGCCGGGGCAAATAGCACGCCGAGCAAGGTGTCACAGTCGAGGGGGCCGTCGGCTTCGGCTTCACACCGTGCCAGCAATTCCAGGCGCTGCTCGTTGAGCGGTTCCAGGCGCTGCATCAGCAGGGTTTTCATCAGGGAATCCTTGTCCCCGAAGTGGTAGTTCACCGCCGCCAGGTTGACCTGGGCGCGCTCGGTAATCTGCCGCAACAAAACCGCGTCGTATCCGTACTTGATGAAGAGGGCCTCAGTCGCATCCAGCAATCGAGTTTTGGTAACGTTCGGAGCACTGAGTTTCTTCGCGACCATAAGAGTTCCACGGCGGAAATATTGTTTTAAAAAATAATTTGATTTTTTATACCGGGGCGGCTGGCCGAAAGCAAGTAGTGACACACCGCCATATCATCCAAAGCCCTTGTGGATAGGCGTATGACGGCTAGTCAGAGGGTTTTTCCTGGCCCCGAATGCCCTCCAGATGAATCGTTTCAAGGGGTAAAAACGCTCTACATCGACGGCTGGCGGAGCAGGTTGAACGCAGTTACTATTCAAACAATATTTTAAAAACAAGAACTAAAACCAGTCCGTGACGCGCACCAGGCAGCTCCCGAACTTGTTACAAAGCTTTACCGGGGGCATGGCGGCAGCGGCGAGACTGAAGGCGTAGTCATGATGACAGATACCCCCGCGCACCCAGGCTTGATCTCCCTGCAGAGCATCGGCAAGCGCTATCAGCTAGCCGGGCAACACCTGTCCATTCTCAATGACGTCAGCCTGGCCATCGCCCGTGGCGACAGCTGCGGCATCCTCGGTGCCTCCGGTTCCGGCAAAAGCACCCTGCTCAATATCCTCGGCCTGCTGGACTTGCCCAACTGCGGCCAGTACCACTTTGCCGGGCACGATATCTTCAGCGCCAGCCCCGATGAGCTGGCGGCGATCCGCAACCAGCAGATCGGCTTTGTGTTCCAGAGCTTCAACCTGCTGCCGCGCCTCAGTGCGCTGGACAACGTGGCCCTGCCCCTGAGTTACCGCGGCATCTCGCGCCACGAATCGGTGGAGCAAGCCCTGCGCATGCTCGAACAGGTCGGCCTGGCCGAACGCGCCCACCACCGCCCCGCCGACCTCTCCGGCGGCCAGCGCCAACGCGTCGCCATCGCCCGGGCGCTGGTGGGCACCCCCTCGGTGATCCTGGCCGACGAACCCACCGGCAACCTCGACAGCAATACCGCCCAGGACATCATGGACCTGCTCCTGGCCCTCAACCGCGACCAGCATGTGACCCTGATCATCGTCACCCACGACGCGCAGATCGCCGCGCGCCTGGGCCGCCAGATCCTCGTGCGCAACGGCACGGTGCAAGAGGCCCCGCGCCCATGAGCCTGCGGGTCGAGCAGAGCCTGAGCCAATTGCTGCATGAAGCGTTCGTCAGCCTGCGCACCTTGGGCAAGCGCTCGATGCTGGCGCTGCTGGGCATCGTTATCGGCAGCTCCTCGGTGGTGGCGCTGATCAATATCGGCCACAACGCGGCAGTGGACGCGGCCCTGATCTTCAAGGACATGGGCACCGACACCCTGGTCGCGCAGTTCCCCACCAAGCCCGGCAGCAGCAGCCCCATGCTTGCGCGCCTGGACCTCGACACCGTGCGCCAGGCCGTGCCGGGCATCGCCCATATCGGCGCGCTCAGCCTGTTCAGCGGGCCGGTGGTGTTCCATGGCCGCACCGCCAACGCCAACCTGGTCGGCAGCACGCCGGGCATCCAGGACGCCATGCGCCTGAGCCTGCGCGAAGGTCGCTTCCTGTCGGACTTTGACGCCAACGAAACCTTCGCCGTGATCGGCGGCCAGCTCGCCCAGGCCCTGAGCACGCCCGGCGACCCGCTGAAACTAGGCGAGCGGCTGCGCATCAACGACTACCTGTTCCTCATCGTCGGCATCCTGCACAGCCAGCCCCGCGCGCTGCTGATGCCGGTGCAAGGCGATGAATCGTTGTTTATCCCCGCCGACGGCATGCAACGCATCTACGCCAACCCGCAGATCGGCAACGTGGTGATCCGCGCCGCCCCCGACCAGGACATGGAGGCCATGGCCAAAGGCACCAGCGCCGTCCTGCAACGCCAGCTCAGCGACCACACCGTGGACATCCAGGTGCCCCAGCAAATGATCGATGGCATGACCCGGCAAAGCCGCACCTTCGCCTACCTGCTGCTGGCCCTCGGCGCGATCTCCCTGGTGGGCGGCGGCGTCGGCGTGATGAACGTGATGCTGATGAACGTCTCGGAGCGGCGCCGCGAGATCGGCATCCGCATGGCCCTTGGCGCGCGCCAGCGGGATATCCGCAACCTGTTCCTGCTCGAAGCCGTGACCCTCACCGCCGTGGGCGCAGCCTGCGGCGCGGTACTCGGCATGACCGCCGCCTGGCTCTACGCCTGGCTCTCAGGCTGGGCGTTCACCCTCGCCGCTGCCGCCCTGCCCCTCGGGGTCGGCAGCACGCTGCTGGTGGGGCTGTTCTTCGGCATCTACCCGGCGGTCTCGGCGTCCCGGTTGCAGCCGGTGGAGGCCTTGCGCGATGAATAAAGGCCTGCTGTTCCTGGCGTTGCTGAGCCTGCCGTGCGCAGCCGCTGACATCGTGATCAACCCTTCGGCACCCAGCAGCAGCCGCAGTGTCTCGCTGAACGCCCAGGTCACCAGCGTGACCCTCGGCGACGCGGTGTACCTGGGCCTGCGCAACAACCCGGCGATCCGCAGCGCGTACCTGCAACGGGTGGCGCAGAAGTTCGACCTGCGCGTTGCCGAAGACGCCTTCAACCCCAAGCTCACCCTCAACAGCTACTACCGCAGTACCCGTGGCAGCGCCGACAACGCACGCAACGCCAACCTCGCGCCGGCCACCAGCCTGCTCGGCGAATACGGCACGCGCCTGAGCATGGGCTGGACCCAACAACTGAACACCGCCGACCGTGCCGGCCGCTACCGCAGCGACGGCCTCGACCTGGCGATCATCCAGCCACTGATGCGCGGCGCCGGCTGGGACGCCACCACCGCGCCGCTGCGCCTGTCGCGCCTGTCGGAACAGGCCAACCGCCTCAACCTCAAGGCCACCGTGGCGCAAACCATCAGCCAGATCATCGCCACCTACCGCGAACTACTGCGCGCCCAGGAACAATTGGGCATCGTGCAAGACGCCCTGAAACGCTCCGGCACCTTGCTGGAGGTGAACAAGGCGCTGATCGCCGCCGGGCGCATGGCCGAGTTTGAAATCGTGCAGACCGAAGCCGATATCGCCACCCAACAACTGGGCGTCGAAGAAGCGCAGAACCAGCTCGACAGCAGCCGCCTGGCTCTGCTGCGCCTGCTCGCGCTGGACCTGTCCACGCCGATTCGCGCCACCGAAGCCCTGGAGGCCAAGCCCATGCAGATCGACAAACGCCAAGCCTTCAACCTGGCGCAGAACCAGCAACCGGAATACCTCGCCGCCCTGCTCGGCAGCCAGCAGGCCGACCTCAACCTGGTGATCGCCAAGGACTCCGGGCGCTGGCAAGTGGACCTGGTGGCCGGTGCGAACCAGCTGCGCGACACCTACAACAATGACAACGGCAGCGGCAACAACCGCACCTGGGACAGCTACGCCGGCGTGCAGGTGCAGATCCCCATCGGCGACATCAGCACGCGCCAGGCCGAAGTGCGCGCACGGGTGAACGTGCAGGACCAGGAGATCCGCATCACCGACGCGCGCCAGGAACTGGAACGCAGCGTCAACGACGTGGTGCGCGACCTCGGCACGCGCTGGCGCCAATACGAAATCTCCCAGCGCGCTGTGGAACTGTCGCGGCGCAAGATCGACATCGAACGGGAAAAACTCAGCGCCGGGCGCTCCACCAACTTCCAGGTGCTGAGTTTCGAGAGCGATTTACGCAACGCCGAAAACGCCCAGCTCAACGCGCTGATCGCTTATCTGAACGCCCAGACCCAGCTCGACTTGACCCTGGGCATGACACTGGAAAGTTGGGAAATCGCCCTCAATGACTACTAATCGCAAACGCCTGATCGGCGCGCTGTTGATCCTGCTGGTGGCCGCCGCCGGGTTCGCCCTGCGCAGCCCGGCCCAAAGCCCCGCCGCCAGCGAACAATGGCTGGCCGTGCAGCCCGACGCGCTGGTGCACCAGATCGGCCTGGTGGGCAAGATCGAGCCCGACACCACGATCACCCTCACCGCACCGTTTGACGGCAATGTGCAGGCCAACCTGGTGGAGCAAGGCCAGCGGGTCGAAGCCGGCCAGGTGTTGCTGCGCATGGACCCGGCCACCCTTGAAGTGCAACTGCGCGACGCCCTGTCCGCCCAGCTCAAGGCGCGGCGCACCGTGCAAGAGATGCAGGACTGGGACAACGGCCCCGCCGTCAGCCGCGCCCGCCGCAGCCTGCGCACCGCCGAGATGAGCGCCGGCAACACCCAGCGCAAACTCACCGAAAGCGAAAACCTGTTCCAGCGCGGCATCATCCCGCGCAACGAACTGGACGAACTCAAGCAGCAAACCCAACAGCAGCAACTGGACCTCGCCTCCGCGCGCGGCGAACTGCAACAGGCCATCGACCAGGGCAAGGGCGAATACCGGCAGATCGCCGAGATGGAACTGACCAACGCCACGGTCAAGTACGACGCCCTGCGCCAACTGCTGGAAGGCCGCGAGGTCAAGGCGCCGTTCTCCGGCATCGTCGTCCCGGCCCCCGGCGCCAACACCCCGCAAGCCGGCGCCAGCAACGCCCCGTTACAGGCGGGCAGCAAGGTCAGCCAGGGCCAGGTGCTGTTTGGCCTGGCCAATATCGAGCGGCTGAAAATCGTCACCAAGGTCTCGGAGCTGGACATCAACCGACTGCATCAGGGCCAGGCGGTGGAAGTGCTGGGGGACGGCTTTGACGGCGAACGGCTCAACGGCTCGGTGAGTGTGGTCAGCGGCCTGGCGATGACCAGCGACAGCCAGGGCAGTGCGCAATTTCCGGTGACGCTGTCGATTCCCCAACTCACGCCGCAACAGTTGCAGCGGGTGCGGCTGGGGATGAGTGCGCGGCTGACCATCGTGACCTACAACAATGCCCAGGCGATGGTGGTGCCGGCGCAAGCGATCAGCACGGGCGAGGTGGAGTATCGCGAGGCGATGGACAAACCGGTGGAGCGGGTCAAGGTCACGACCGGGCAAGCGACAGCGCAAGGCGTCGAAGTGTTTGGCCTCAAACCCGGGTTTGTGAAGGTCGGCAGCTGAAACACCGATCAATTGTGGGAGCTGGCTTGCCTGCGATAGCGGTGGGTCAGCTGAGCATGGATTGATTGACAGACCGCTATCGCAGGCAAGCCAGCTCCCACATTTAGATATTTGCCAACTTGGCGGCCAGCGCTTTGGCTTGCAGTGCCACGTCCGTCACCGCCGTGCTCTCCCACCACAACCCCCGCAACGGCGGGCCCATGGCAAACAACCGCTGGTTGACCCGCCCCTGCGCATCCACCACCGCCCCACTGGCATCGGCGGCAATCCCCAGCGCCAGCGGCCCGGGCTGGATCAGTCCGCGCTTGAGCAGTTGCTGCGGCAAGGGCCGGGCTACGCGGCGCCAGTCGTATTCGATGCCGCTGGAGTTGATCAGCGCCGCTCCCGAAACAGGCGTGATCGACTGCTCACCGCGATATCGCACACGAATGTTCACGCCTTGCGCCGACGGTTCCAAGCCTTTGTAGGAGGCCGCCCGAATCCGCAACCGCCCCGCTTCATGCAACCGCGCCACCAACTGCGCGCTCAACGGCGGTGAGCGGTGGTGATGGCTTTCCCACCACGGCCGTACGTGGCGCACAAACTGACGTTTCTCCCTCTCGCTGGCCTGGCTCCACAGGCGGCCGATATGCGCGCGCACGGTGTCCAGCGGCGCCTGCCAGTCAATGCCCTGCGCCTGCGCGATGCGGCATTGGCGACGCACTTCGCGCAGCAGTTGCCGAGGGCTGCGCACGTTGTGATCCTCGGCAAGAAAATCCACCCAGCCCGGCGGCTGCCGACGCACATGGGGCAGCAGGCCATGCCGCGAAAAAATCTCGATAGGCCCTCGATGGCCGGCCTGTTCCAGCGAGACCACGGCATCGACCATGGTCAGCCCGGAACCGATGATCAGCACGCTCGCCTGCGGGTCAATCTGCGTCATGGCCTGCACGTCCCAGGGGTCGACTGCCGCTGCGTTCAAGCCACTGGATTGCGTCTGTGGTGTACGCGCCGCCGGGAACATGCCGGTGGCCAATACGGCAAAGGCGCCGCGCAGTTGCTGGCCATCCGCGAGGGTCAGCAACGCGCCGTCGTCCTCCACTTGCAGATCCACGACTTCGCCGCGCACATGCTCGACAGTAGACGCCGACAACGCCTTGGCCTCGGCCAGTCGCTGCTGCGCATACAGGCCGAAAATCCCGCGGGGCGGGAACAGTTCGCTGATGGGCACAGGTTGCTCGCGAGACTCCGGCCAGCCCCCGGCGCCGATATAGGCGGTGAGCCATTCGGTCAGGTCGTCGGCATTGTCCGGGTCGACGCTCATGCGTGCGGCGTTGCCGTTCAACGTGTGGCCCAGCTCGACCGCGCTATAGGCCTCGCCCCGGCCCAGCTCGGCGCGTGGTTCGATCACCAGGATCTGCCGCGTGCCCGGCAACCGCAGCAATTGCACCGCGAGCATCGTGCCGCTTAGCCCGCCACCGACGATCAGCACATCAGCGTTGCGGATGGATTCAGTCATGCCTGTTCGCCTTTACTGTTTACCCAGGTAAATGTCATGCAAATCGCCCCGCGCCAACAGCTCGGCGGCGCTGCCACTCAAGGCCACGCGGCCAGTATCCAGCACGTAGCCGTGGGACGCATAGGTCAGCGCGACGTTGATATTCTGCTCGGCGATCAGGAAACTCACCTGCTGTTCGCGATTGAGCTGGGCGATGATCGCAAAGATCTCCTGCACGATCATAGGCGCCAAACCCATCGACGGCTCATCGAGCAGTACCAAAGTAGGACGGGTCATCAGCGCGCGGCCGAGGGCGACCATCTGCTGCTCGCCGCCCGAGGTGAGCCCGGCGCGGGTGTGGCGCTTGGTCTTGAGCCGCGGGAACCAGCTGTAGATGCGCTCCAGGTCGTGCTCCATGGCCTTGCGGCTCAGGCGCCGCACAAAGCCGCCGCTGCGCAGGTTGTCTTCCACCGTGAGTTGGCCGAACACATGGCGGCCTTCCAGCACGTGGACCATGCCCTGGCGCACGCGCTGGCTGGGGTCGATGCCGGCCAGGTCGCGCCCGGCATACTCGATGCGCCCACGGCTGACCTCGGCCCGCTCGGCGCGCACCAGCCCGGAGATCGCCTTGAGCGTGGTGCTCTTGCCGGCGCCATTGGCGCCGAGCAAGGCGACGATGGCGCCCTTGGGTACGTGCAGCGAAACCCCGGCTACCGCCAGGATGGCGCCGTCGTAGATCACTTCGATGTCGTTGACCGCCAACAGCGACGGGCTGGCGGATTCAGCGGCGGGCTGGCTCATGGTTTATTCATCCCCGGTGCAGGTGCGCGGCGTCAGGCCTTTTTCCTTGGCAAAGGCTGCGGATTTTTCATCGATCAGCGGGCGCAGTAGTGCACGGTCGGCAGCGATCCACTCGCTGACCAGCGTCCAGTTGGCGCCGTCCCATTGCTGCACGCGGGCCGAGCCGCCGCCTTCGTGGTCGCGGCACGACAGCTTGAGGTTTTGCATCAGACCCAGGTAGCCCATGTCCTTGAGGCGCGCGTCGTCGATGTTCAGGTGTTCCAGGCCCCAGCGGCCTTCTTCGCCATTCAGCGGGCGCTTGCCGAACTTGGCCTGGCCGGTACGGATCGCTTCCACCGCCACGGCGGCGTTTACCAGGCCGGAGTTGTAGTAGACGCTGCCGAAGTTTTTCAGGTCCTTGAGGTCGCTGTGGCCCTTGTCGAGGATGTATTGCTTGAGGCGTTTGTGGATCTCGAAGTCGGCGCCGGCCGGGTATGGCGTAAGGGCCAGGTAGCCTTTGGCGGCGGCACCGGCGGGTAATACGTCTTCGCTGGAACTGGCCCAGATGTCGCCGATGATATGGTCCACCGGGAAGCCAAAGCGCGCGGCGGTCTTCACCGCAACAGGCGTCGATACGCCCCAGGTGCGCAGGAACACCCAGTCCGGGTTGGCCTGGCGCACCTGGCGCCACTGTGCCGATTGCTCGTTGCCCGGATCGGCTACGGGAATCTGGATATTTTCAAAGCCGTATTTCTCGGCGAGCAACTTCAACGGGCCGAGGGTTTCGCGACCGTAGGCCGAGTCGTGGTAGACCGTGGCGATCTTCTTGCCCTTGAGCTTGTCGAACCCGCCCTCACGCTGGGCGATGTAGTTCACCAGGGTCGAGGCCTCGCTGTAGAAGGTCAGCATCACCGGGAAGTTGTACGGGAATACCGTGCCGTCGGTGGCTTCGGTGCGCCCGTAACCGAGGGTGATCAGCGGGATCTTGTCCACTTCCGCACGCTCGCTCAGGGCATACGCCGCCGGTGCGCCGTTGGGCTGGTACACCGCGACCGGCGCGCCGTCCAGGCCATTCTTGAAGCGCTCGTAGCACTCGATGCCCTTCTCCGCCGTCCACTCGGTCTCGCATTCCTGCCAGACCAATTTGACGCCGTTGATACCGCCTTCGACCTCGTTGATATAACGCAGGTAGTCGATCATCCCGGCCCACACCTGCACGCCGCTGGAGGCATAGGCGCCGACGCGGTAGGTGGCCAGGGGAATGAATTGCTGGTCCGGCGAGGCGATTGCCTGGGGCACAGCACCGGCCAGGGTGGCCAGCGCAAACGCAGCGCCGACCAGGGAACGTTTCAAGGATGCACGCATGGAAGATTCTCTTGGGAAGTTAGAAACGCAGCGGCCACTGCCGCACACGGTCACGCAGGTTGTGCAACAGGCGGATCAAGCCCTCGGGTTCCTTGATCAGGAACACGATGATCAACACGCCAAAGATGATTTTCTGCAGGTTCTGCAACTGCCCCGCATCCACCGAGCCGCCGAACAACGCCTGCCCGGCATGGCTGAGGAAAATCGGCAGCACACTGATAAACGCCGCACCGACGAAGTTGCCGGCGATGCTGCCCATGCCACCGATAATGATGATGAACAGGATCTGGAATGAGCGATTGATATCAAAGCTGCTGGCGCTGGCTGTGCCCAAGTAGGCAAAGGCCCACAACGCGCCGGCGATGCCTAAGTAGAACGAGCTGACCGCAAACGCCAGGCGCTTGTAGCGCACCACCGGAATGCCGACCACGGCGGCGGCGGTGTCCATGTCGCGGATCGCCATCCAGTTGCGCCCCACCTGGCTGCGCACCAGGTTGATCGCGGTCCAGGTCAGCAGCAGCACCGTGACCAGCGTCAGCAGGTAGCGGCCCAGCGGGGTGTTGAGGTCATGGCCGAACAGCGCGAGCTTGGGCGCGGAGATGGTCCCGGACGAGCCGTAGTTGTAGAACCAGGGGAATTTGACGAACAGCCATTCCAAAAAGAACTGCGCGGCCAACGTGGTGACCATCAGGTAAAAGCCCTTGATCCGCGAGCTGGGCAAGCCGAACAGCAACCCGACCAGCGCGCTGATGATCCCGCCGCCGAGCAGTGCCACCGGCAAGCCCAGCTCCGGCAGGCGCAGCAAAAACCCATAGGTGGCAAACGCGCCGACGGCCATGAACCCGGCCGCGCCCACCGAGGTTTGCCCGGTGTAGCCGGTCAACAGGTTCAGACCCAGCCCGGCCAGGGACAGCACCAGGAACGGTATCAAAATCGCGTTCAGCCAATAGTCATTGCCCCACAGCGGCACCACGACAAACCCCAGCGCCAACAGGCCAAGGAGGCCCCACGGGATGCGCCGCTGGATCAGCAACAAGGGCGCGGTTTCTTGTGCAACAGGAATCGACATGGTTTCAGACTCGCTCGATGGCACGCTCGCCGAACAGGCCGGCGGGACGGATATACAGGAAGGCCAGGGCCAATACGTAGGCGAACCACGGCGTGATGCCGCCGCCGATCAGCGGGCCGATATACACCTCGGCGAGGTTCTCGGCCGCGCCGACAATCAGCCCGCCGACAATCGCCCCGCCAATCGAGGTAAAGCCGCCGATGATCAGCACCGGCAAGGCCTTGAGCACCACCAGCGACAGCGAGAACTGCACGCCCTGGCGCGCGCCCCACAGCAGCCCGGCGACCAGCCCGACTATCCCGGCCACCGCCCAGACGATCTGCCAGATGCGGTTGAGGTTGATCCCGATGGACAGCGCCGCCGTGGTGTCATCCGCCACCGCGCGCAGCGACACACCGATGCGGGTCTTGTTGAACAGCAGCGCCAGCACCGTCACCAGCACCACTGCCGCCGCAGCAGCGATCAGGTCGAACTGGCTGAGCATCAGCGGGCCGACAAACAGCGGCACGTCGTCGATGCCCAAATCCAGCGCGCGCACCTGCGAGCCCATCAGGCCTTGGGCGAGGCCTTCGATGATGAACGACAGGCCCAGCGTGGCCATGAACAAGGTGATCTGCGAACGGTTGACCAAGGGCCGCAGCACCAGGCGTTCGATCAGCAGTGCGCCGACGATCATCACGAGCACCGTCAGCAACAACGCCAGGGCAAACGGCACGCCCTGATCGTGCAGGCTGACGAAGGTCAGCGCGGCGAACAGCAACATCGCGCCCTGGGCAAAGTTGAACACGCCGCTGGCCTTGTAGATCAGCACAAAGCCGATAGCGACCAGCGAGTACATGGTGCCGGCGAGCAGGCCGCCGAGCAGGGTTTCCAGGAAAAAGGTCATCAGTGCGCCACTCCCAGGTAGGCCGCGATCACGTCGGGATTGGCTTGCACTTCGGCAGGCGTGCCGTCGCCGACCTTGCGCCCGTAGTCGAGCACCACCACGTGGTGGGACAGGCCCATGACCACGCCGATGTCGTGTTCGATCAACACCACGGTGGTGCCCAGGTCGCGGTTGACGTCGGCGACGAAGCGCGCCATGTCCTGTTTTTCCTCGGCGTTCATCCCGGCCATGGGTTCATCGAGCAACAGCAGGCTGGACCCGGCGATCAAGGCGCGGCCCAACTCCACGCGTTTTTGCAGGCCGTAGGACAGGTTGCCCACCAGCACATCGCGGTGCGCTTGCAGCTCCAGAAATTCGAGAATGCCTTGGGCCCGCACGCGGAAGGCGTCGGCCTCGCGGCGCGCGCGGGGCAAGCCGAGGGCGTGTTCGAGAAAGCTGCTGCGCTGATGCCGCGACAGACCGGTGAGGATGTTGTCGAGCACGCTCATCTTCTTGAACAGCGCGTTGTTCTGGAACGTGCGGCCGATGCCCCGGCGCGCTGCGCCCAGTGGGTCGATGCGGTGGAAGTGCTGGTCTTCGAAGACGATCTCGCCGGCGTCGAAGCGGTACACGCCGTTGAGCACATTGAGCAACGAACTCTTGCCCGCACCGTTGGGCCCGATCAGCGCGCAGATCTCACCGCGCGCCACATCGAAGGACAAGGCATTGATCGCCTTGACCCCCTTGAACGACAGCGAGATATCCCGCACCTGGAGAATGGCTTGGCTCATGCGATGTCCCGTTTGAATTCGGCCAGCCACACGGGTGATGAGGTGGCCTTGAGGGGTTGCCAGATATACGCCAGGCGTTGGAAGCCGAGCAGTTTGCGCACGCGGTTTTTCAGCAGGCGCCGCAGGCCGCTTTGCGGGTGGGCGATGGCCCAGTCGCACAGGCGTCGGCGCCAGGTGCCGTGGGGGGCGAGGCGGCTTTCGATTTCGTCGGCCAGATGCTGCAAGCGTTCTGCGGACAACAGCAAGCCGGTGGGCGCGACTTCACGGCGATCGCGCTGCGCCGAGGCCAGGCTTTCCGGGAAGGCCAGGCCGTGGCCGGTGTTGAGCCATTGCTCCAGCAGCACCGCCAGGCCGCCCTGCCAGTGGGTGCCCTCTTCGCTCCACAAGGCGGTTTCGCCAGAGGGTTGCCACCAGCGGGCGAGGTGTTGCGCGGGATCGGTCGGGCCGAGCAGTTGCACGAAGTCCACCCGATTGGCGGACGCCCAGTGCCTGTTCTGCCGACCTTGCACATAAGAATGGCTGGGGCGGATACGCCAAAGATGCTGCTGCACCGCTTCCGGTTCCAGGTCATCGGCCAGGGTCAGCACCTGCCCGCCGATGGATTCGGCAGCCAGGGCCAGCAGCAACAGGTTCGGCTCAAACGCACCGCTGAGGGCCAGCCGCGATTGCTCGTTGAAGCCCTGCTGGCGCAAGCCATCGGCCAGGCGTTCGACGTCACGCAAGACGTCGATCCAGCGCCACGCATACCACTGGCCCTGGCGCTTGTGGCGCAGGGAGGTGTGCAGCGGGGTGATCTGCGCCCAGTGGTGCAGTTGCTCCAAAGCCTTGGGTAGATTGCCGAGCAGTTCGGCGGGCCATTCCACGGCCAGCGGGCGTTTTAGTTCGTGCACGCTCATAGGGGTAATGCTCCTATTGGTGGGGTGTGCGTGCGGTGGTCCGCTGGCCGAGAAAGATCAAACAATGAAGATCAAATGTGGGAGCTGGCTTGCCTGCGATGGCGGTGGGTCAGCTGATCATTTTTCAACTGACCGTCCGCTATCGCAGGCAAGCCAGCTCCCACATTTGATCCAGGTGTTTCTGTTAGAGGGTGGTGGCCTTGAGATCGCGGTAGCTGGCGCCGGGGTGGTTGGCGCCCAACCGCGCACCGTCACCAAACAACTTCTCGCGCAACGTGCCCTGGGCGTACTCGGTCTTGTACACCCCGCGCTTCTGCAACTCCGGCACCAGCAACTCCACGGCGTCGACAAAAGTCTCGTGGGTCAGTGCGTACGCCAGGTTGAAGCCGTCTACATCGGTGTCTTCGACCCACTCCTGCAACAGGTCGGCCACGGTCTCAGGGCCGCCGACAAACAACGGACCAAAGCCACCAATACCCACCCAATCCGCCAGCTCATTGGGCGTCCACACTTTGTTCGGATCGGCCGTGGAGAACGCTTCCACCGCCGACTGAATCGCATTGGTGTGCACATGCTTGAGCGGTTCATCCGGCTTGAACTGGCTGAAATCAATACCGGTCCAGCCGGAGATCAACGCCATCGCGCCTTCGTAGCTGACGTAGGATTTGTATTCGTCGAACTTGGCCTTGGCCTTCGCATCGGTCTCGCCGACGATCACCGTCTGCAAGTTGAAGATCAGGATCTTCTTCGGATCGCGGCCGGCCTCGGCCGCACGGCGGCGGATGTCGGCGACGGTTTTTTTCAGCAGGACCTTGGACGGCGCGGCGACGAACACGCACTCGGCCTGCTCGGCGGCAAACTGCTTGCCACGGCTGGACGCACCCGCCTGGTACAGCACCGGCGTACGTTGCGGCGACGGCTCGCACAGGTGAATGCCGGGCACCTGGAAGTGTTTGCCGACGTGGCGGATCTCGTGGATCTTGCTCGGGTCGCTGAAAATCCGCCGCTCACGGTCGCGCAGCACGGCGCCCTCTTCCCAGCTGCCTTCCCAGAGTTTGTAGCAGACCTCCAGGTATTCCTCGGCGTAGTCGTAGCGTGCGTCGTGTTCGGTCTGGGCTTTCTGGCCAAGGTTCTTCGCGCCGCTTTCCAGGTAGGAGGTGACAATGTTCCAGCCGATGCGGCCCTTGGTCAGGTGATCCAGGGTCGATAGGCGGCGGGCAAACGGATAAGGGTGTTCAAACGACAGCGAGGCCGTCAGGCCAAACCCCAGGTGTTCGGTGACCAGGGCCATCGGCGCGATCAGCGACAGCGGGTCGTTGACCGGCACTTGCGTGGCCTGGCGAATGGCGGCGTCGCCGTTGCCGTTGTACACGTCGTAGATGCCCAGCACGTCGGCGATGAACAGGCCGTCGAACTTGCCGCGCTCAAGAATCCTGGCCAGGTCGGTCCAGTATTCCAGGTCCTTGTACTGCCACGAACGGTCGCGCGGGTGCGCCCACAGGCCGGGGGATTGGTGGCCGACGCAGTTCATGTCGAAGGCATTCAAGCGGATTTCACGGGCCATCACAGCACTCCGTTGAGGTGGTAGTTGCCGACGATCTGGTACTTGGCGCGCAGCGGATCATCCAGGGTCGAGGGCAGCGCGGTGCGTTGGCCGGTGAGTTCGAATTCGGCGTTGCTCGCCGCGATCAGTGCTTCGGCGGCAGCGATCTGCGCTTCGGTGGCGGCCACCGGGCTGGGATGGGTTACGGCGCGTTCCTGCAGGGCAGCGGCCACGTCGACGCGGATCTGCAAGTCGCCGAAGCGGCTGATCACGTAGGGGTCGGCGCTGGTTTCGACATGGCGGCGGGTGCTGTCCAGCAGTTGGCGGGCAAGGTTCAATGCGGTCATGGTTGCAGTTCCTCAGTTCCAGGCGTGGCGCGCGGGCTTCACGCCGTTGAGCACGAAGTTGCCGATCAGGTGGTACTTCCAGCGCGCCGGGTCGTGCAGGGTGTGGGTGCGGGCGTTACGCCAGAAGCGGTCGAGGTTGTGCTTGGCGGTGACCGAACGGGTGCCGGCCAGTTCGAACAGTTTGCTGCTGGCGAGCAAGGCGGTTTCGGCGGACAGCACCTTGGCCTGGGCGACGACCAGTGAGGCGTGGGCGACGCTGTCTTCGCTCGGTTCGGCGAGGGCGCGGTCCACGGCTTCGCCGGCTTTGGCAAGGATGGCTTCGGTGCCGTGCACGCGCCATTCCAGGTCGCCGATCGCGGCGATGGTGAACGGGTCTTGCCAGCCGTGCTCCTGCTGGCTGTCGATCCATGGACGCGCTTGGCGGGCGTAGATTTTCGCGTGCTCCAGGGCGCCGAGGGCGATGCCGGTATCGACGGCCGCCTGGATAATCTGCGAAATCGGGCCGTTGGCGGTGGGTTGATCGAACGCCAAGTGGGCCGGGATCACGGCGCTGCGCGGTAGGGTGACGCCATCGAGGGTCACGCCGCCGCTGGCGGTGGTGCGCTGGCCGAAGCCGTCCCAGCTGTCGATCACGTTCAAGCCTTGGGCATCGCGCTCGATAAACGCGATAAAGGCCTGATCCTTTTCGTTGTTGCCGACGGTGGGCACGATATGGGCGAACAACGCCCCGGTGCAGTAGAACTTCTCGCCATTGATTTGCGCGGTGTCGCCGTGGAAACGGATCTGCGTGTCGAAGGTGCCGGCGTTCTTGCTCTTGGCTTCGGAGAACGCATTGCCGAAACGGTAGCCAGCCAGGACCTTGCCGAAGTAGTGACGTTTTTGTTCCTCGGTGGCGGTTTGCAGCAGGATGTCCACCACGCCCAGGTGGTTCTGCGGAATCTGCCCCAGGGACGGGTCGGCAGCGGAGATCAACTTGATCACCTCGGCCACGGTCACATAGGACACCTCGGCGCCGCCATAGGCCTTGGGAATGGTGATGCCCCACAAGCCGCTCGCGGAAAATTCGTCGAGTTCGGCAATCGGCAGGCGCCGCTCACGGTCGCGCTCACTGGCCTCGACGGCAAAACGGGCGGCCAGGCGCGTGGCGACGTCGATGGCTTCCGCGTCCGAGCGGATGATATGGGCAGGGTGTACAGGGTGGGCAGACATGGGCCGACTCCAGGCTCCGATGGGATAACGGAGTGATTGCAGGAGTCGTGCCTGAATTTAATCGCCAATAAAATCAGCGGGTTATCGATTAAAGCGGCTGATCAACAGCGTGCTGAACCAGCAAAGTGTGCATCCACTGTTGCGTGGCGAACAGTTAGATCACCACGTTGCGCACAAAGCGAACGGCGACATCACCGTCATTGCGATAGATGTGCTGCTGGTGGCTGGCAAACATAAAGAACTCACCGGCGCCGATGCTGTTTTCCACACCGGCCACGACCAACGTCAAGCTGCCCTCGAACACAAACAGTTGCTCGCTCCAGCCTTCAAGGTCTGGGTCGGGACAGTAGCGATCACCGGGCTCAAGGCGCCATTCCCACAGTTCGACTTCCCGCCGCGCCGTGGCCTTGGCCAGCAATACCGCCTTGCTGCCGTCGATCTCACCCGCCCAGGCCAGCTCGTTGATGCGACTGTGGTCGCGCACGTCCGGGGCCTGGATCAGGTCACTGAAGGCCACGTCCAAGGCTTCGGCGACGCGGTCGAGGGTGGACAGGCTGACATTCTTCTCCCCCGCCTCGATGGCCACCAGCATGCGCCGGCTGACCCCGGATTTTTCCGCGAGCGCGGTCTGGCTCAAGTCGGCGGCATGGCGCAGGCGACGGACGTTCTGGCTGACGTGCTGCAGGACCGAGGCCCGTTGCGGATTTTCTTTGTGCACTATATTGCTCAATGGGTGGGTGTGCGCAGTATACTGCCCAGCGTGCGGCGCATTGTGCGGTCCGTGCCTTTCCCTTGCAAGACCGAGCCGCCATGACTGCCGCCAAATCCCCCTCGCGTTTCAACCGTTTCAGCAAAGCCGAATGCATCCTGGTGGTGATCACCATGATCTGGGGCGGCACCCTTTTTGCTGGTGCAACACGCCATGACCGTCAGCGGGCCGATGTTTTTCGTGGGCCTGCGTTTTGCCGCCGCGGCGATTGTGGTCGGCTTCTTTTCCCTGCGCACCCTGCGCGACCTGACGCTGTTCGAATTCAAGGCCGGGGTGTTTATCGGCGTGGCGATCCTGTTTGGCTACGGTTTGCAGACCATTGGCCTGCAGACGATCCTCAGCAGCCAGTCGGCGTTTATCACGGCTTTATATGTGCCCTTCGTGCCGCTGCTGCAATGGCTGGTGCTGGGTCGCCGCCCCGGGCTTGATGCCAAGCATTGGCATCATGCTCGCGTTTACCGGGCTGATGTTGCTGACGGGGCCGGCGGGGGCTTCGCTGAATTTCAGCCCGGGGGAGATCGCCACGTTGATTGGTGCGATTGCCATAGCGGCGGAAATCATCTTGATCGGCGCCTATGCCGGGCAAGTGGATGTGCGCCGGGTCACCGTGGTGCAGTTGGCTACGGCGTCGGTGTTGTCGTTCATGATGGTGGTGCCGATGGGTGAAGCATTGCCGGGGTTCTCCTGGCTGTTGCTGTTCAGTGCGGTGGGCCTGGGCTTGACCAGTGCGGTGATCCAGGTCGCGATGAACTGGGCGCAGCAGAGCGTTTCGCCGACGCGGGCCACGTTGATCTATGCCGGTGAGCCGGTGTGGGCCGGGGTGGTTGGGCGGATTGCCGGGGAGCGTTTCCCGCCGATTGCGATGGTGGGGGCAGCGTTGATTGTGGCGGCGGTGATTGTCAGTGAGATGAAGACCAAGGGGCAGAAGGCGTTGGCGTTGGAAGATGAGCTCGAGCAGGAACGACAGGGGTAAGCTCCCACACTTGAAGGTGGTGTCTGTAAACAATGCTAAATGGTCGTTTTCGGCTTACCTTGTAGGATCCTGCCACATCTTGCCGTTTGGTGATCGAGAAAGCGGCACGTATGATGCATCCCAAACTCCCGCAGATTAGAAGCCTATGTCCCTGATAGTTCTACTGCTTCTGCCTTTTATCGGCAGCTGTCTGGCGGCTTTGCTGCCGCATAACGCACGTAACACCGAATCCCTGTTGGCCGGCCTTGTGGCCCTGGTCGGCACCATTCAAGTCGCCCTGCTCTACCCCCAGATCGCCCACGGTGGCGTGATCCGCGAAGAATTCATGTGGTTGCCCAGCCTGGGCTTGAACTTTGTGTTGCGCATGGACGGGTTTGCCTGGCTGTTCTCGATGCTGGTGCTGGGCATCGGCACGCTGGTGTCGCTGTATGCGCGCTACTACATGTCGCCGGATGACCCGGTGCCGCGCTTCTTTGCGTTTTTCCTGGCCTTTATGGGCGCCATGCTCGGGCTGGTGATCTCCGGCAACCTGATCCAGATCGTGTTCTTCTGGGAACTGACCAGCCTGTTCTCGTTCCTGCTGATCGGCTACTGGCACCACCGCGCCGATGCGCGACGCGGCGCGTACATGGCGTTGATGGTCACCGGTGCGGGCGGCTTGTGCCTGCTGGCGGGCGTGATGCTGCTGGGGCATATCGTCGGCAGCTATGACCTCGACCTGGTGCTGGCGGCGGGCGAGCAGATCCGTGCCCACGCGCTGTACCCGATCATGCTCGCCCTGGTGCTGATCGGCGCCTTGAGCAAAAGCGCGCAATTCCCGTTCCACTTCTGGCTGCCCCATGCCATGGCGGCACCCACGCCAGTCTCGGCGTACCTGCACTCGGCCACGATGGTGAAGGCCGGCGTGTTCCTGCTGGCCCGCCTGTGGCCGTCGCTGTCCGGCAGCGAAGAATGGTTCTATATCGTCGGCGGTGCCGGCGCGATCACCCTCCTCCTCGGCGCTTACTGCGCCATGTTCCAGAACGACCTCAAGGGCCTGCTGGCCTATTCCACCATCAGCCATCTCGGGCTGATCACCTTGCTGCTGGGCCTCAACAGCCCGCTGGCCGCGGTCGCGGCGGTGTTTCATATCCTCAACCACGCCACCTTCAAGGCGTCGCTGTTCATGGCGGCGGGCATCATCGACCACGAAAGCGGCACCCGCGACATTCGCAAGCTCAGTGGCCTGGTGCGCCTGATCCCGTTTACCGCGACCCTGGCGATGGTTGCCAGTGCGTCCATGGCCGGCGTGCCGCTGCTGAACGGCTTCCTGTCCAAAGAGATGTTCTTCGCCGAAACCGTGTTTATCTCGGCGACCAAATGGGTAGAAATCACCCTGCCGGTCATCGCCACCATCGCAGGTACGTTCAGCGTGGCCTACGCGCTGCGCTTCACGGTGGATGTGTTCTTCGGCCCCACCGCCACCAACCTGCCGCATACGCCCCACGAGCCACCGCGCTGGATGCGCGCACCGGTTGAGCTGCTGGTGTTCACCTGCCTGCTGGTGGGGATCTTCCCGGCGCAGATGGTCGGTTCGATCCTTGCCGCTGCGGCCCTGCCGGTGGTGGGCGGCGTGCTGCCGGAATACAGCCTCGCGATCTGGCACGGCTGGAACGCGCCGATGATCATGAGCCTGGTGGCCATGACCTGCGGCGTGATCCTCTACCTGCTGCTGCGCAAACAACTCAAACGCGGGCGCTTCAAGTACCCGCCCGTGATCAGCTACTTCAACGGCAAGCGCGGCTTCGAGCGCTGCCTGGTGGTGTTGATGCGTGGCACGCGCAAGATCGAGAAACTCATCAGCACCAAGCGCCTGCAAACCCAGCTGTTCCTGCTGGTGCTGGCGGCGGTCATCGCCGGTTTGATCCCGATGCTGCACAGCAGCCTCAGCTGGGGCGACCGGCCGAAGATCCCGGGCTCCATCGTCTTTGTGACGCTGTGGTTGCTGGCAATCGCCTGCGCCCTCGGCGCCGCCTGGCAAGCCAAGTACCACCGGCTGGCGGCCCTGACCATGGTCAGCGTGTGCGGCCTGATGACCTGCATCACCTTCGTGTGGTTTTCGGCGCCGGACCTGGCGTTGACCCAGTTGGTGGTTGAAGTGGTCACCACCGTGCTGATCCTGCTGGGCCTGCGCTGGTTGCCACGGCGGATCGAAGAAGTCTCGCCACTGCCAAGCTCCTTGCGCAAGGCGCGTATTCGCCGCCTGCGCGACTTCCTGCTGTCCACCGTGGTGGGTGGCGGCATGGCGTTGCTGTCCTACGCGATGCTCACGCGCCAGACGCCCAACGATATTTCCTCGTTCTACTTAAGCCGCGCCCTGCCCGAAGGCGGCGGCAGCAATGTGGTCAACGTGATGCTGGTGGACTTCCGTGGCTTCGACACCCTCGGCGAAATCACCGTGCTCGGCGCCGTGGCGCTGACGGTGTACGCCCTGCTCCGGCGCTTCCGCCCCTCGAAAGAAAGCATGCAACTGCCCGCGCAGCAGCGCCAACTGGCGCCGGACGTGGCCACCGACCTGGTCAACCCGCGTCAGGCCAGCGACACCGCGCTGGGCTTCATGATGGTGCCCGCCGTGCTCGTGCGCCTGTTGCTGCCGATTGCGCTGGTGGTGTCTTTCTATCTGTTCATGCGCGGCCACAATCAACCGGGCGGCGGCTTTGTCGCCGGGCTGGTGATGTCCGTCGCCTTCATCCTGCAATACATGGTCGCCGGGACGCAGTGGGTCGAGGCGCAGATGAGCCTGCGGCCGATGCGCTGGATGGGCTTCGGCCTGCTCTCGGCAACCCTCACCGGGCTGGGTGCGCTGTTTGTCGGCTACCCCTTCCTGACCACCCACACCTGGCATTTCAGCCTGCCGGTGCTGGGCGACATTCATGTGGCCAGCGCGCTGTTCTTCGACGTTGGCGTGTACGCCATGGTGGTCGGTTCGACGCTGCTGATGCTCACCGCCCTCGGCCACCAATCGGTGCGTGCCCATAAACCAAGCAACCAGGCCAAAGTGGTTGCCGCAACGGAAGGAGCGGCCTGATGGAAGAAGTCATCGCAATTGCCATCGGAGTGCTCGCAGCCTCCGGCGTGTGGCTGATCCTGCGGCCGCGGACATTCCAGGTGGTGATGGGCCTGTGCCTGTTGTCGTATGGGGTCAACCTGTTCATTTTCAGCATGGGCAGCCTGTTTATCGGCAAGGAGCCGATCATCAAGGACGGCGTGCCGCAAGACCTGCTCAACTACACCGATCCGCTGCCCCAGGCCCTGGTGCTCACCGCCATCGTCATCAGCTTTGCCATGACCGCGTTGTTCCTGGTGGTGCTGCTTGCCTCCCGGGGCCTGACCGGCACCGACCACGTTGACGGCCGGGAGCCCAAGGAATGAATTGGGTGAACCAACTGATCATCGCACCGATCCTGCTGCCGCTGCTGACCGCCGCGCTGATGCTGATGCTCGGCGAAAAACGCCGGCCACTCAAAGCCAAGATCAACCTGTTCTCCAGCGTGCTGGGCCTGGGCATTGCGATCCTGCTGCTGTACTGGACGCAAAAAGGCGGCCCCGGCTCGATTGGCGTGTACCTGCCGGGCAATTGGCAGGTGCCGTTCGGCATCGTGCTGGTGGTGGACCAACTGTCGGCGCTGATGCTGGTGCTCACCGGGATCATCGGCGTGAGCGCGCTGGTGTTCGCCATGGCCCGTTGGGACCGTGCGGGCACCAGTTTCCATGCGTTGTTCCAGGTGCAGATGATGGGCCTGTACGGCGCCTTCCTCACCGCCGACCTGTTCAACCTGTTCGTGTTCTTCGAGGTCCTGCTGGCGGCGTCCTATGGCCTGATGCTGCACGGTTCGGGCCGCGCGCGGGTGTCGGCGGGGCTGCATTACATCGCGATCAACCTGCTGGCGTCGTCGCTGTTCCTGATTGGCGCGGCGATGATCTACGGCGTCACCGGCACGCTGAACTTCGCGGACCTGGCGCTGAAAATCCCGCTGGTACCCGAGGCCGATCGCGGCCTGCTGCACGCGGGCGCAGCGATCCTCGCCACCGCATTCCTGGCCAAGGCCGGCATGTGGCCGCTGAACTTCTGGCTGGCGCCCGCCTACTCCTCGGCGAGTGCGCCGGTGGCGGCGATGTTTGCGATCATGACCAAGGTCGGCGTGTACACCGTGCTGCGCCTGTGGACGCTGCTGTTCTCCGGCCAAGCCGGCGCGTCGGCGTTGTTTGGCGGCGACTGGCTGGTGTACGGCGGCATGGCAACGATCATCTGCGCCGCGCTGGCGATGGTGGCGGCGCAGCGCCTGGAGCGCATGGCGAGCTTGAGCATTTTGGTGTCGGCGGGGATCTTGCTGTCGGCCATCGGTTTCGCGCAGCCGAGCCTGACGGCGGGCGCGCTGTTTTATCTGGTCAGCTCGACGCTGGCGTTGAGCGCGCTGTTCCTGCTGGCCGAGTTGATCGAACGCTCGCGTTCGGCCAACGACCTGCCGCTGGACGAAGAGATCGATGCGCTGCCCAAAGCCATGGAATCCCTGCACCCGCGTCCCGGCGTGAACCTCGACGACGAGCAGAAAGCCGTGGTCGGCCAGGTGATTCCGTGGACCATGGCCTTCCTCGGCCTGAGCTTTATTGCCTGCGCATTGCTGATTATCGGCATGCCGCCGCTGTCCGGGTTTATTGGCAAGCTGAGCTTGTTGAGTGCGCTGATCAATCCGCTGGGGCTTGGCGTCAGCATCGATGAGCCGATCCGCCCGGCGGCCTGGGGCTTGGTCACGCTGCTGATCCTTTCGGGCCTGGTGTCGTTGATCGCCTTCGCGCGCTTGGGCATCCAACGCTTCTGGACCCCGGAAGAACGCCCGTCGCCGCTGCTGCGCCGCTACGAATGCGTGCCGATTTTCTTCCTGCTCGGCCTGAGCATCCTACTGACCTTCAAGGCCGAGCCGCTGATGCGCTACACCGAAGCTACCGCCGTGAGCCTGAACAACCCGGAACACTACGTGATGGCGGTGATGGCCACGCGCCCGGTACCAAGCCCTGAAGCCCAGGCCGCCGCGCTGGAGGTGCAGCCATGAAGCGCCTGTTCCCTGCCCCGTGGTTATCCCTGGCGCTGTGGCTGTTGTGGCTGGTGCTGAACCTGTCCGTGAGCCCCGGCAATCTGCTGCTCGGCGCGCTGCTGGGCTTTCTCGCCCCGCTGCTGATGGCGCCGCTGCGGCCGCTGCCGATCCGCATCCGCCGGCCAGGGGTGATCCTGCGCCTGTTCTTTGTGGTGGGCCGCGATGTGATCGTGTCCAACCTGCAAGTGGCCTGGGGCGTGCTGACCTGCGGCTCACGCCCACCGCGTTCGCGTTTTATCAAGATCCCCCTGGACCTGCGCGACGCCAACGGCCTGGCGGCGCTGTCGATGATCACCACCGTGGTGCCCGGCACCATCTGGTCGGAACTGGCGCTGGACCGCAGCATCCTGCTGCTGCACGTGTTCGACCTGGACGATGAAGCGCAGTTTATCGAGCACTTCAAGACCACCTACGAGCGGCCCCTGATGGAGATCTTCGAATGAGCGCCCTGCTCTCCAATGCGATCCTGTTCAGCCTGTTCCTGTTCTCCCTGGCCATGGTGCTGACCCTGGTGCGCCTGTTCAAAGGCCCCTCGGCCCAGGACCGGGTACTGGCGCTGGACTACCTGTACATGCTGGCGATGCTGATGATGCTGGTGCTGGGCATTCGGTATGCCAGTGACACCTACTTTGAAGCGGCGCTGCTGATTGCGCTGTTCGGCTTTGTGGGCTCGTTTGCCCTGGCCAAATTCCTGCTGCGTGGCGAGGTGATTGAATGATGCCGTTATGGGTGGAAGTGATCGTCGCGGTGCTGCTGGTGCTGAGCAGCGTATTTGCCTTGATTGGCGCGATTGGCTTGCTGCGCATGAAGGACTTCTTCCAGCGCATGCACCCGCCGGCACTGGCCTCGACGTTGGGCGCGTGGTGCGTGGCGTTGGCGTCGATTGTGTATTTTTCGGTGCTCAAGTCCGGGCCGGTGTTGCACGGGTGGTTGATCCCGATTTTGTTGTCGATCACGGTGCCGGTGACCACGTTGCTGCTGGCGCGCACAGCGCTGTTTCGCAAGCGCATGGCCGGTGATGATGTGCCTGCCGAAGTCAGCAGCCGCCGCTGATCGCCCAGGAAAACTCGGTTAAAAATGTGGGAGCTGGCTTGCCTGCGATGAGGGAGTGTCAGTCAGCCAAAATGTTGGCTGACCCACCGCTATCGCAGGCAAGCCAGCTCCCACATTTGGATCGGTGCTAGGCGAAGGAGCGGACAATGCTGCAAAAAATACAATCCATTTTAATCGCTGCCATTTCAGTCGTGGGTTTGCTCGTGGAGAGCATCTAAAGCTAGGATTCGGCGCACGTCAAAACAAAAGGAGTTTCAGCCTGCCATGGATATCAAGTGTTCCGTATTTATCGCAGCCAGCGTTGACGGTTTCATTGCACGAACAGACGGTGACATCGAGTGGCTTCACCGCCCGGAATACGAAACCCCGGCGCTGAACGGTGTGACGTATGAAAGCTTTATCGCCAGCGTCGATGCATTGGTCATGGGGCGCAAGACCCTGGAGAAAGTCCTGTCCTTTCCCGAGTGGCCGTATGAGGGAAAACCTGTCATCGCGCTGTCTCACCAACCGCTGGAGATCCCCGCGCATTTGCAGGGCAAGGTGGAAGTACTGGCGGCGAATGTCAGCGCACTGGTCACACAATTGGCCGGTCGCGGCATGCAGCATCTGTATATCGACGGCGGGCAGACGATCCAGGCGTTTCTTGAAGCGGGCCTGATCGACGAGTTGATCATCACGCGCATTCCGGTGTTGCTGGGCGAAGGGGTTTCGTTGTTCAGCCAGGTGGGCAGCGAGCATGAACTTCGCCATCTTGGTACGCATGTGTCGGCCAATGGCTTTGTGCAGAGCCGTTACGCCGTTGCGAAGGCCTTGAGTACTCGATAAAAAATGTGGGAGTCACCATTGGTCCGGGGGTGCTGCCGAGCAAAAAACCACAGAAATTTCCGACAGCGTTTTAGGGTTGTCTCTCGGAAGATGGCTGCCTAATCTTCGGCGGTCGCTGCAAATTCAGCGACCGGGTTTCGCAGCCCGGTTAAACTCTAGACGCACAGCGTCCACCTCAGATAGCGGGCGCTTTTTTATGCCTGATGTTATGGCGGCTGTGCGCGGGATACCTTCGGGTATGCCGGGTGCCTAGAGTCCCGGTCTGCGAACCTGCGTACAGCTGCCACCCGGGTATCGTTTCGCAGCGATGGGGGGCGGCTCCAATACTCTAGGAGCTTTGTCATGATTAAAGACAGTCCGAACCCGCCATTAGATTCAACCGCGTTTCACGCCTCTGCTCATCGAGCGATTAACCACTATCTGAACCCCTCTGAAAAGCCGCAGCCATCTGCTGAGGACGACAACCTGTTTACCGTACGCGAAGGACTGGACGTCGAGACGCTGTTGGTCAACGCGTCAGAGGATCTAGCGTCGGTTCGTGCGCTGGCAAGCCATTTGGCTTTCGAGATCGGCGGCAATCCGCGCAGCGTGGCACTGGGAATGTGTCGGATGCTGAAGGGCATCCAGTTGATGGTGGATAAAACACTAAGCCTCAAAGACGACCCCATTCACAGATCAATCTGAAGCCGAATAATTTGCAAAGCGGGCACGGTTAAAAAATGTGGGAGCTGGCTTGCCTGCGATAGCGATCTACCAGTCACTGATGTGCAAGCTGACACACCGCTATCGCAGGCAAGCCAGCTCCCACAGTTTGATCGAGTGGGTCGTTAAAGTGATGTGCAAAAAAAACGCCCCGAACCAGTCGGGGCGTTTTTCATTCAGGGTTTACCGATCAAGCCTGATCAGCCAAGCGCCACGTCGTCCCACCCTTGCCGTCTTCCAACACCACGCCCATGGCGGTGAGTTGGTCGCGGATGCGGTCGGATTCCGCCCAGTCCTTGTTGGCCCGTGCCGTCAAACGCGCCTGGATCAGCGCATCCACTTCAGCCGCGTCCACACGCCCTTCGGCGCCGGCTTGCAGGAAGTCGTCGGCTTCCATCTGCAACACGCCCAGTACGCTGGCCAGTTCTTTCAAGCGGGCCGCCAGGCCAGCCGCTGCGTCGAGATCGCTCTCGCGCAGGCGGTTGATCTCGCGCACCATCTCGAACAGCACCGCGCAGGCTTCGGGGGTGCCGAAGTCGTCGTTCATCACCTGGGTGAAGCGCTCGACAAACCCTTCGCCACCGGCCGGGGCGACCACGGGCAAGCCTTTCAACGCGTGGTAGAAACGCTCCAGGGCGCCCTTGGCGTCCTTGAGGTTGTCTTCCGAGTAGTTGATGGCGCTGCGGTAGTGGCTGGACACCAGCAGGTAACGCACCACCTCAGGATGGTACTTTTCCAGCACGTCGCGAATGGTGAAGAAGTTGTTCAAGGACTTGGACATCTTCTCGCCATTGATGCGGATCATGCCGCAGTGCATCCAGGCGTTGGCGTAGGTCTTGCCGGTGGCGGCTTCGCTCTGGGCGATTTCGTTTTCGTGGTGCGGGAACTCGAGGTCGCTGCCGCCGCCATGAATGTCGAAGGTCTCGCCCAGGCAGCAGGTAGACATCACCGAGCATTCGATGTGCCAGCCCGGACGCCCGGCGCCCCATGGCGATTCCCAGCTCGGCTCGCCGGGCTTGGTGCCTTTCCACAGCACGAAGTCCAGCGGGTCTTGCTTGGCCTCGTCCACTTCGATGCGTGCGCCGATGCGCAGGTCTTCGATTTTCTTGCGCGACAGCTTGCCGTAGCCCATGAACTTGGCGACGCGGTAGTACACGTCGCCATTGCCCGGGGCGTAGGCGTAACCCTTGTCGATCAGGGTCTGGATCATCGCGTGCATGCCCGGGATGTGGTCCGTGGCGCGCGGCTCCATGTCCGGCTTGAGGATGTTGAGGCGCGCCTCGTCCTCATGCATGGCGGCGATCATGCGCTCGGTCAGCGCGTCGAACGACTCGCCGTTTTCGTTGGCGCGGTTGATGATCTTGTCGTCGATGTCGGTGATGTTGCGCACATACGTCAAGTCATAGCCGCTGAAACGCAACCAGCGGGTCACCAGGTCGAAGGCCACCATGCTGCGGCCGTGGCCGATGTGGCAGTAGTCGTACACGGTCATCCCGCACACGTACATGCGCACCTTGTTGCCATCGAGCGGCTTGAAGACTTCTTTGGTCTTGCTGAGTGTGTTGTAGATCGTTAGCACGACAAATCCCTTAAATCACTGGCCCCACGAATCGCGCAAGGTCACGGTACGGTTGAATACCGGCTTACCTGGTTTCGAGTCCTTGATATCCGCGCAGAAGTAACCTTCGCGCTCGAACTGGAAACGGTCTTCCGGCTGTGCTTCGCCCAACGACGGCTCGGCACGACAACCCGTAAGTACTTGCAGGGAGTCAGGGTTGATGTTGTCGAGGAAACTGGCGCTGTCTTCAGCCTTCTCAGGGTTCGGCGAGCGGAACAGGCGGTCGTACAAACGCACTTCGCATTCGATGCTGGCGGCGGCCGGCACCCAGTGGATCACGCCCTTGACCTTGCGGCCTTCCGGGTTCTTGCCCAGGGTTTCCGGGTCGTAGGAGCAACGCAGTTCGACGATGTTGCCATCGGCGTCCTTGATCGCTTCGTCGGCACGGATCACGTAGCTGCCGCGCAGGCGCACTTCGCCCGCCGGTTCCAGGCGCTTGTAGCCCTTTGGCGGCTCTTCCATGAAGTCATCGCGGTCGATGTAGATTTCACGGCTGAACGGCAGCTTGCGCACGCCGAGTTCTTCTTTCTGCGGGTGACGCGGCAACTCGAGGTTGTCGACCTTGTCTTCCGGGTAGTTGGTGATCACCACTTTCAACGGACGCAGTACACACATGGCGCGTGGGGCGCTGTGGTCGAGGTCGTTGCGGATGCTGAATTCGAGCATGCCGAAGTCCACCACGCCGTCGGAACGGTTGGTGCCGACCATGTCGCAGAAGTTGCGGATCGATGCCGGCGTGTAGCCACGACGACGGAAGCCCGACAGGGTGGACATGCGCGGGTCGTCCCAGCCATGCACGTGCTTTTCATCGACCAGTTGCTTGAGCTTGCGCTTGCTGGTGATGGTGTAGTTCAGGTTCAGGCGGCTGAACTCGTACTGACGTGGGTGCGCCGGCACCGGCAGGTGCTCCAGGAACCACTCGTACAGCGGGCGATGGCTTTCGAACTCGAGGGTGCAGATGGAGTGGGTGATGCCTTCGATGGCGTCCGACTGACCGTGGGTGAAGTCGTAGTTCGGGTAGATGCACCACTTGTCACCGGTCTGGTGGTGATGGGCGTGGCGGATGCGGTACATGATCGGGTCGCGCAGGTTCATGTTCGGCGAGGCCATGTCGATCTTGGCACGCAGTACACGGGCGCCGTCGGCGAACTCACCGGCGCGCATGCGGGCGAACCAGTCGAGGTTCTCTTCCACCGAACGGTCGCGGAACGGGCTGTTCTTGCCCGGCTCAGTCAGCGTGCCGCGGTATTCCTTGGCTTGCTCCGGGCTCAGGTCGTCGACGTAGGCCTTGCCGGCCTTGATCAGCTCGACGGCCCAGTCGTGCAACTGGTCGAAGTATTGCGAGGCATAGCGCACTTCACCGGACCATTCGAAGCCCAGCCACTTCACGTCGCTTTCGATGGCGTCGATGTATTCCTGGTCTTCCTTGGCCGGGTTGGTGTCGTCGAAACGCAGGTGCGTGACGCCACCGAACTCCTGGGCCAGGCCGAAGTTCACACAGATCGACTTGGCGTGACCGATGTGCAGGTAGCCGTTGGGCTCTGGCGGGAAGCGGGTGACGATCTGCGTGTGCTTGCCCGAATCCAGGTCCGCCTGGATGATCGGGCGCAGGAAATTGACCGGGACGGCAGGTCCGGCCTTGGAATTCGAGGTAGGGTCGACAGTGGGCTTGCTCATAGGATCCTTGAACAGACAGGTTCGTGGCCGGGTAAGGCCAGATAAAACAAAGCGCTCATAATAGCCGAAGCCGTCAAGACACTGACAGAGCGCGGCCAAAAACTGCTGCATTTATTGCATGGGCGGTAAAAAACCACCTCGAAATTCCTACAGGTCACGCTAAACTGCGCCCCTTGGCCGAAGTTTTGCCAAATCGGTAAGGCGCTCAGGCGTCCACACCCACGAATTCCTTGAAAGAGAAACGACCATGACTCAAGTCAAACTGACCACCAACCACGGTGACATCGTCATCGAGCTGAACGCCGAGAAAGCGCCGATCACCGTCGCCAACTTCATCGAGTACGTGAACGCCGGCCACTACGAAAACACCGTTTTCCACCGTGTCATCGGCAACTTCATGGTCCAGGGCGGCGGTTTCGAGCCAGGCATGAAAGAAAAGAAAGACAAGCGCCCAAGCATCCAGAACGAAGCGGACAACGGCCTTTCCAACGACAAGTACACCGTCGCCATGGCCCGTACCATGGAGCCGCATTCGGCCTCCGCGCAGTTCTTCATCAACGTGGCCGACAACGCCTTCCTCAACCACAGCGGCAAGAACGTGCAGGGCTGGGGCTACGCGGTATTCGGTAAAGTCACCGAAGGCCAGGACGTCGTCGACAAGATCAAAGGCGTGCAGACCACCGGTAAAGCCGGTCACCAGGACGTTCCGGTAGAAGACGTTATCGTCGAGAAAGCCGAGATCATCTAAGGGTGATCCTGCTTATTTCAGACTTGCATCTGGAAGAGGAGCGCCCGGACATTACCCGGGCGTTTCTGGATCTGCTCCACGGCCGCGCCCGTGGCGCCCAGGCGTTGTACATTCTGGGGGACTTCTTTGAAGCCTGGATTGGCGACGATGGCATGACCCCCTTCCAGCGTTCGATTGGCGCGGCCCTGCGCGAACTGAGCGACAGCGGCACCCCGATTTTCATCATGCATGGCAACCGCGATTTCCTCATCGGCAAGGCGTTCTGCAAAGCGGCAGGCGCAACCTTGCTCAAGGACCCGAGTGTCGTGCAGTTGTATGGCGAACCCGTGCTATTGATGCACGGCGACAGCCTGTGCACCCGCGACGTCGGCTATATGAAGCTGCGCCGCATCCTGCGCAACCCCATCGTGCTCTTCATCCTGCGCCACCTGCCGTTGCGCACCCGCCACAAGCTGGCGCGCAAGCTGCGCAGCGAGAGCCGTGCGCAGACACGCATGAAGGCCAACGACATTGTCGACGTGACCCCCGAGGAAGTGCCCCGGGTGATGCAGCAGTTTGGCGTACGCACCCTGGTCCACGGCCACACCCACCGCCCCGCCATTCACAAGTTGCAGATTGGCGAGCAAGCGGCCAAGCGCATTGTGCTGGGGGATTGGGACAAGCAAGGGTGGGCGTTGCAGGTGGATGAGCAAGGGTTTCAGTTGGCGGCGTTTGATTTTGTGAACCCGCCGTTGGCGTTGCCTGGGGCCTGAATCTCAGCCTCAACACTGATCAAAATGTGGGAGCTGGCTTGCCTGCGATGCAGGCACCTCGGTACATCTGATACACCGAGGTGATGCTATCGCAGGCAAGCCAGCTCCCAAAGGGGATTGCATGCCAATCTTGGTTGATCAGTGCCCGGAAGCCTCCGGCCCCGCCTTCGCCCCAAACGGCGGCTTCGCCAGCCACACCAGCAACATCAACCCCATGAACATCCACCCCAGCAACGTGAAGTAATCCACGGTGGACATCATGTACGCCTGGCTGGTGAGGATCTGGTCCAGCTGCGTGTAGGCCTTCTGCCCTGCCCCGCCCAACGCGTCCAGCGCATTGCGCGTGGCCGAGTCGTAGGTGGTCATGTTTTCGCTCATGTACGCATGGTGCTGGTCCGCCCGGCGAATCCAGATCCAGGTGGTCAGCGATGCCGCAAAGCTGCCACCCAGGGTACGCAGGAACGTCGCCAGGCCGGCGCCGTCGGCGATCTGGTGCGGCGGCAAATCGGACATCAGGATGGTCAAGGTCGGCATAAAGAACAGCGCCACGCCGATGCCCATGAACAGCTGCACCAGGGCGATGTGCTGGAAGTCCACCTGGTTGGTGAAGCCCGCGCGCATAAAGCAGCTCAAGCCAATCGCCAGGAACGCCAGGCCCGCCAGCAAGCGCAGGTCGAACTTGTGCGCGTACTTGCCCACGAACGGCGACATCAGCACCGGCAGGATGCCAATCGGCGCCACGGCCAGGCCGGCCCAGGTCGCGGTGTAGCCCATCTGGGTTTGCAGCCATTGCGGCAGGATCAGGTTGATACCAAAGAAGCCCGCGTAACCGAGGATCAACACGATGGTGCCGATGCGGAAGTTGCGATACGCAAACAGCCGCAGGTTGACCACCGGGTGTTTGTCGGTGAGTTCCCAGATGATGAACACCGCCAGGGCAATCACCGAAATCGCCGCACCAATGATGATGAAGTTGGATTCGAACCAGTCCAGGTCATTGCCCTTGTCGAGAATGATCTGCAAGGCGCCCACGCCGACGATCAAGCTCAGCAGCCCGACGTAATCCATCGGCTGGTGGCTGGTGACCACCGGGCGTTTCTTCAGCTGCGAACGCACCACCATCACCGCAAAGATGCCGATGGGCACGTTGATAAAGAAGATCCACGGCCAGCTGTAGCTGTCGGTGATCCAGCCGCCAAGGATCGGCCCGGCAATCGGCGCCACCACCGTGACCATCGCCAGCAACGCCAAGGCCATGCCACGCCTGGCGGGCGGATAGACGGCGATCAGCAACGTCTGGGTCATCGGGTACAACGGCCCGGCGACCAAGCCTTGCAGCACGCGAAAGCCGATCAGCTCGGGCATCGAGGTGGAAATACCGCAGAGGAACGAGGCCAGTACAAACAGGATGGTCGCCCACAGGAACAGCTTCACCTCGCCAAACCGGCGGCTCAGCCAACCGGTGAGCGGCAAGGCGATGGCGTTGCTCACCGCAAACGAGGTGATGACCCAGGTGCCCTGCTCCGAACTCACGCCGAGGTTGCCGGAAATCGTCGGCAACGCCACGTTGGCGATGGTGGTGTCGAGCACCTGCATAAAGGTCGCCAGCGACAGGCCAATAGTGGCCATCAACAGGCTGGGTGGCGTGAAGGAGGCGTTATTGCTCATCAGCGTTGCACAGCCTTGGGCGCGGCGAGGCTGTTGTCATGGATCAGCTGGGTGATCATGGCATCGGCTTCGGCGAGTTGACGGTCATACACGTTGGTGCTGAACGAGGCTTTTTGCGGCGCCTGTTGCGCCAGCACCGGGCCGCTCTGGTCGTGCAGGTCCACGTTGACCACGGTGGACAGACCCACCCGCAGCGGATGCTTGGCCAATTCCTCGGCATTGATGTGGATGCGCACCGGCACCCGCTGCACGATCTTGATCCAGTTACCGGTGGCGTTCTGCGCCGGCAGCAGGGCAAACGCACTGCCGGTGCCTGCGCCGAGGCTGTCGATGGTGCCACTGAACTTCACGTCGCTGCCGTAGATATCCGACTCGATGTCCACCGGCTGGCCGATACGCATGTCGCGCAGTTGGGTTTCCTTGAAGTTGGCGTCGATCCACAGCTGGTTCAACGGGATCACCGCCATCAATGCGGTGCCCGGTTGTACGCGCTGGCCCAGTTGCACGGTGCGCTTGGCGACGTAGCCGGTGACCGGTGCGATCAGGGTGCTGCGCGCATTGGTCAAGTAGGCCTGGCGCAGTTGCGCCGCGGCGGCTTGCACGTCCGGGTGGGATGAGATGACGGTGTCATCCACCAGCGCATTGGTGGTTTTCAGTTGCTGCTCAAGGTTGGTCAGCGCGTTCTTTGCCGCGGTCAGGCTGTCACGGGCGTGGGACAGTTCTTCCTGGGAAATCGCCCCGCCCTGGGCCAGGGTTTTACGTCGGTTGAAGTTGTCCTGGGCGGTTTGCACATCGGCTTTCTGTGCGTTGACCTGGGCTTTCATGCCATCGACGTTGCTGTACAAGCCACGCACCTGGCGCACCGTGCGCGCCAGGTTGGCCTCGGCACTTTGCAGGCCGACGGCGGCGTCGTTCGGGTCGAAGTTGACCAGCACCTGGCCTTCGTGGACCAGGTCGCCATCGTCGGCGCCGATGCTGACCACGGTGCCGGTGACCAGCGGGGTGATTTCCACCACGTTGCCGTTCACATAAGCGTCGTCGGTGCTTTCGCTGAAGCGCCCGTAAAGCTCATGCCAGGCCCATACGCCGGCGACGCCGAGGATGACGATCAGCGCCAGGCCGATCAGCATGACCTTGCGTTTGCGTGGGTTGTTGTCTTGCGCTGTTGCGGTGTTGCTGTCGGCAGTGGCCATGACGATTACCTCAAATTATTCCGTACGCGTTGCTGGGGTGGCCGTTGCCACATTTGCGGCGTTGAACCCGCCACCCAGGGCCTGCATCAATTGAATCGACAGATCGATCTGCGCCGCGTTGAGCGTTGCCAACTGGCTCTGGGCCTGCAGCAATTGCTGCTCGATGCTCAGCACATCCAGGTAGTTGCCGATGCCCGAGCTGTAGCGCTGCACGCCGGTGTCGTAGGACTGCTGGGCGATGTCGGCGGCGTGTTGCTGGGCCTGGATCTGCCGGCCGGTGTCGCGCAATTGGGTGATGGCGGTGCCAATGTCACCCAAGGCTTGCACCAGGGTTTTGTTGTACTGGGCCACGGCCAGGTCGTAGTCGGCGTCGCGGGCATCGAGGTCGGCGCGCAGGCGGCCGCCGTCGAAGATCGGCAGTGAGATGGTCGGCGCGATGCTGAAGAAACGGCTGGCCGAACCAAACATCGCATCCCCCAGCAACGACTCGGCCCCGGCGCTCGCGCTCAGGTTGAGGTTGGGGTAGAAGCGGGTTTTGCTTGCGACGATGTTCTTGCTCGCCGCCTCGACACGCCAGCGCGCCGCGATCAGGTCGGGGCGCCGGCCAAGCAGTTCGGCGGGCAGTACCGACGGCACGGCGACGGCGCCAGGCTTGAGCACGTTGGGCCGGCTCAGCTCGCCGCCACGGTCGGGACCTTTGCCGAGCAACACCGCCAGGGCGATCTTGGCGCTGGCCAGTTGTTTTTCCGCGTCGATCAATTGCGACTGCGAGCTGGCTTCCAGGCTTTCGGTCTGCTGGTACTGGTACTGGCTGTCGATGCCCGAGTTCAGGCGACGCTTGCCGAGGTCGAGCATCTGCCGGGTGCGCTTGAGATCGTCATTGGCCAGGTCACGCACGATATGCGCCTGGCCCAAGTCGCTGTAGGCCTTGGCCACGTTGGCGGCGAGGGTCAGGCGTGCGGCCTGCTGATCGACTTCGGCGGCGCGGGCCTGGCCCAGCGCAGCTTCCCAGGCGGCGCGCTGGCCACCCCACAGGTCGAAGTTGTAGCTGAAACTGGCGCCGATATTACGCACGGTGGCATAGGCATCGCCCTGCCCCAGCGGGTCTTTGTCCTTGGCCAGGCGCGAGCGGCTCACACCGGCGCTGGCGTCCAGGGTCGGCATGCGTGCGGCATCGGCGGCAAACGCCGCGGCTTCGGCCTGATGGGCGCGGGCACTGGCCACTTGCATGTCCGGGCTGTTTTGCAGGGCCTCAACGATCAGGCCGTCGAGTTGTGGGTCGCCGAGGCTTTTCCACCAGTCGGCGCTCGGCCAGGCGGCGGGCGACAGCGTCACGCCGCTCAAGGATTTACCGGCTTGCAGGGTGCTGGCGTCGAGGCGCTGGCCCTGGGTGTCGAGGCCGCTGAAGTTGGCGCAACCGGCCATGCTCATGGCCACCAGTACCAGGCAAAGGGCGCGTGTGTTCATTCTTTACCTACCCGCAGCAGGGTGATGGAGTCACCTGCGGCTATCAGAATTTTCTTGAGGATGCGTTCCAGATCTGCCAGTTCGCCAGGTTCCAGGGAGCCGGCCAGTTGATTCAGGGCTTCGGTGCCGACGTGGGGCAAGGTGTCCGCCAGTTTCTGGCCTTCGGCCGTCAGCACCAGCTGCACTTGGCGGCGGTCCTGGGCCGAACGTTGGCGTTCGAGCAGGCCCTTCTGCTCCAGGCGGTCGAGCATGCGGGTCATCGAGCCGCTGTCCAGGGACAGGTGGCGACACAGCTCGGCCGGGGTGTCGATGCCGTACAGCGCCATGATCACCAGCACCTTGAACTGCGCGGCGGTGATGCCGTACGGCTCCATATGGGTGTCGATAATCCGGTCCTTGAGCAGTGCGGCGCGGCCCAGCAACAGGCCGAGGTGGCAGTTGTGGAAGTTGTCGGGGGTGAAGTGTTTCATTGGGAAGTCACCTTATTACTGCCTAAGCAGTGAATGTGTGACGAGATGTTACTGCTTAGGCAGCGAATGTCAAATGGAATAATTAGCTTGCTTGGTATTTCAGCGGAACGGTTCTAAGGATCGTCTGATTTCTCCCACGCTCCCCCGTCCCTACAGTGCCGGGATGCGATTAAAGAACGTCCTCCATCAGATCAGTCCGGTCCTTTCCACGCCCTATGCCGCCCGCCGCCTCTTGCGCGTGTTTGCCCTGGTGCTGCTGGTGGGCATTCTCGGCGGCGTGTACAGCTTTTTGTTGTTCACCTTCAACAATGAAGTCTCCCAGCGGCGCAGTTACATGAGCAGCGCCATCGCCGAGGCGCATACCTTTTTCACCACCCGCGAGGCGCTGCTGGAGAGCCTCAGCCTGTCGGCCACACGAGAGGCCGAATTGAACCTGCCGGTCTCCGATGAAGAAATCCGCCTGCTGCTGGGGCATACGCCGGGCCGGCAATGGAGCATCTGGCTGACCCAGCGCATGCGCGATTATTTGCAGGCCAAGCAGCTCAACCTGCTCTATGTCAGCTCCGCAGCCCAGGTGTCGCGGCTATACGACACCACCCCGGCGGCGGCCGACTTTCCGCCGGCGATGCTCGGCCAACTGCAAGCCCTCAAGCATCAGGACGCCTTGCGCGAACTCTGGCTGACCCACGCCAGCGACGGGCACTCGCAGTTGTACATCTTCATTCGCCTGGACGAGCGCGACCCGCAGTCCGGCTGGCTCGGCCTGGAAATGGACGACCGCGAAGTCTCCAATGCCCTGAACGACCACAGCGCCGGCGAGTTCACCATGTTCAATGCTCAGGGCATGCCGCTGTTCACCAACAGCCACAACCCCCCGCCCGGGCAACACCTGCCGCTGCTGCGGCAACAGGACTTCTTCGGCTTTGTCGGCAGCGGCTGGTTGCCCGAGCAATTGGTGTTGCGCAAACAGCTGAAATCCTCGGACTGGCAACTCACCTACTCCATCGACCTGCGCGCGGTGCTCTGGGCCTTGTGGCCGCAAATCAGCGGTGCGCTGCTGTTCTGCCTGCTGAGCATCAGCCTGGTGTGCCTGCTGACCCGGCGCCTGGAGCACCGCTTTATCACACCCGCGATCCACCGCATCCAGGCGCTGGTGGAAAGCGAGCTGTTCAGCCGCGACGTGATCCAGACCGCCCCCGTGGCGCTGTGCGTGCTGCGTCGCACCGACGGCCAGGTCGTGCTGGAAAACACTCTGGCCCAACACTGGCTCGGCCAGAGCAGCGAGCAACTCGGCGCCGGCTGGATCAATGGTGCCTTCGATCCCACCGCGCCGTGCCTCACGGACTACTTCGAGACCGCCGATGGCCGCCATCTGTACCTGAGCTGCGCGCCCACGCGCTACAAAGGCGAAGACGTGTTGCTCTGCGCCTTCAGCGACATCAGCGCGCGCACCCAGATCGAAGCGGCGCTGGAACAGGCGCGCCAGGCCGCCGACACCGCCAACGAAGCCAAGACCCTGTTCCTCGCGACCATGAGCCATGAAATCCGCACACCGCTCTACGGCGTGCTCGGTACCCTGGAACTGCTGGCCCGCACGCGCCTGGACGCGCAACAGAAAAGCTACCTGCGGGCCATCGAAGGTTCCTCCGCGACCCTGTTGCAATTGATCTGCGATGTGCTGGACGTGTCCAAGATCGAAGCCGGGCAACTGGCCCTGGAGTTGAGCGAATTCTCCGTACCGGCGCTGGTGCTGGAAGCGGTACAAGGCTACGCCGCCGCCGCGCACAGCAAGGGTTTGCAACTGTACGCCTGCCTCGACCCGCACTTGCCGGAACGGCTGATCGGCGATGTCAGCCGCGTGCGGCAGATCCTCAACAACCTGCTGAGCAACGCCGTCAAGTTCACCGATTCCGGGCGCGTGGTGCTGCGGGTCAAGCTGCTCAGCCGCGAAGGCGAGCGGGTGTGCCTGCAATGGCAAGTCTCGGACACCGGCAAAGGCATCGCGCCGGCCGACCAGGCGCTGATCTTCGAACCGTTCTACCAGACCGAAGGCAACACCAACGTGGTAGCGGGCACCGGCCTGGGCCTGCCCATCTGCCTGCGCCTGACCCACTTGATGAACGGCACGCTGCGCACGGTCAGCGAGCCCGGCCTGGGCAGCAGTTTTTCCCTGACCCTGCCGTTGGAGCAACCCTGCGCCAGTGCTACGGCTGCGCACCTGAACGAGTTGGCGGCAGAGATCGTCTACGTGATCTCGCCGGTGCGCGAACTGGCCGAGAGCGCCTGTGGCTGGCTGCGCCGCTGGGGCGCCCGGCCGCAGATCGGCGTGTCGTCCTGCCTGGCGCTGGCCGACAACGGCGTGCTCCTGGAGCTGCATCCCGGCCCCATCGAATCCTCCTTCAGCGCGCCCTGGCACGGCCCGCGGGTGATCGCCAGCGGCGAGGGTGGGTTTGCACCGCAATTCACGGGTGGCGGCTGGAAGGTTAACCTCAATGACCTGCACGCCATCCACCAAGCGGTTCACCAAGCCCAGGGCGGCCAGGTGGCCCTGCCGTCAGCGTCAGGCGACCTACGCGACCTGCGCCCGTTGCACCTGCACATCCTGGTGGCCGAAGACAACGTGATCAACCAACTGATCCTGCGTGACCAACTCGAAGAGCTGGGCTGCACCGTGGTCTTGAGCAGCGACGGTGAAGAAGCCTTGTCACGCTGGCACGACGGCGCCTTCGACATCGTGCTCACCGACGTCAACATGCCCAGGCTCAACGGCTACGAACTGGCCGAAGCCCTGCGCAACCTGGGTTGCACCACCCCGATCATCGGCGCCACCGCCAACGCCCTGCGCGGTGAGGATGCCTTGTGCCTGGCGGCGGGCATGAACCAGTGCCTGGTCAAACCTTTTACGCTGCGAGCCTTGTTCAGTGCCCTGGCTCCCTACGAACGAGTCGTTTATGAAGCCCTGTAGCATCCTGATTGTCGAAGACCACCCCTTCCAACACTTGTATTTGCAGAACCTGTTCAACGAGCTGGGGGATTTTCACTTGGAGTGCGCCAAGGACGGCGAGGAAGCCTTGGCCTGCCTGAAAAAGCGCGACTATGACCTGGTGCTCACCGACCTGCTGATGCCGGGCATGGACGGCGTGCAGTTTATCCAGGGCCTGGCCGCGCAACCCTCGCGACCGGCGCTGGCGATCATGAGCGCCGCCTCCCGGCGCATGCTGATGGGCGCCAGCCTGGTGGCAAGCAACCTGCAAGTGAAGGTCATCGGGCTGATTTCCAAACCGGTGAATGCCGCCGCCCTGCGCTGCCTGATCGACCAATTGCAGGTGCTGCGCCATATGGCTCCGGCCGAGACCCAGCCCGGCATTGACCGCCAGAGCCTGTTGAACGCCTTGGACAACGGTGAGCTGCAAGCCTGGTTCCAACCCAAGAAAGCCCTGAACAATGGCCGCATCGTCGCCGCCGAAGCGCTGGTGCGCTGGATTCATCCCGAGCACGGCACGCTGCTGCCGGGGGTGTTCTTGCCCGCGCTGATCGCCTTTAACCTCGAAGAGCGTTTGCTCTGGCGGATACTGGAACAGGCCATCGCCGCCCAAGCCCTGTGGCGCCAAGAGGGCTATGACATCCCCGTCTCGGTCAACCTGCCCACCCACCTGCTCAACAGCCATGACCTGCCGGACCGCATCCTCGCCTTCGTCCACGCACATGAGGGCCTGCCCGCGCGGATCTGCTTCGAACTGATGGAATGCTCGGTGCCCGACGACATCAGCAACTTCTACGCCGGCGCCTGCCGTTTGCGCATCAAGGGCTTTGGCCTGTCCCAGGACGATTTTGGCAAGGGCTACAGTTCGTACATGAACCTGGTGTCGGCGCCGTTTACCGAATTGAAGATCGACCGCGCGCTGGTGCAGGGTTGCAATGCCAACGAAGAAATGGCCCAGGCGCTCACCAGTATCGTCAGCCTGGGGCGCCAATTGGGCCTGACGGTGGTGGCCGAAGGTGTGGAAACTGCGCAAGAACTTGCGCTGTTGCGTAAGATCGACTGCACTCAGGTCCAGGGTTTCCTGATCTCCCACGCCGTGTCTTCGGATCAATTCCAGCAATTGCTGACCCATGACGGGCCGGCGAACGTGTATTGACCCGCAGCAGGCTGTTGACGTACGTCGCTTGCCACCGAGGTCATTGTGTCCAAAGGCTGCTCCCGCTAATGCCCCATCCCAACGCCTTCCTGGAGAAACTGGCGCGCAGTTCGTTGCGCCTGAACAAAGGCCTGATGGTGCTCGGCGCCCTGGTCCTGCTGTTGCTGGGCATCAGTTACCTGGGGGTGCAGCGTGTGATTGATGAACAGCACGACACCTTCCAGTTCCACTTCGCGCGGCTGATGGAAAATATCCAGGAACAGGAAGTCTTCCTGCAGAACATCGCGCGGGAAAGTGTCCAGGACAAGCTGGACCCCTCGACCCTGCTGCCGCCGTATATCCAAAAGCCGCTGCCCGAGGCGGGGCCAAACATCTATGAAGGCCGAGGGCAGCCGTTCTCCTTGCCCTACAGTTTGAAAATCAACCCGGACAAGATCGGCGCCGACCAATACCCCAAAGTCTTCGCCCTCGGCACCTACCTTTCCGCCTACTACAGCGCGTTCTGGGCGGCGTCGCACTACCAGTCGCCCCAGGTGATCCTGCTCAATGGCCCGGACAACTACGACGTGACCGTGCCTGCCGCCGGCCGTTTGCGCGGCGCGGGGCAGATAGCGATCGGCACGCTGGTGGAGGCCATGGCCCCGCTGCACACGCGCCCGGCCGGGCAAAACACGCCAGCGCATCAGGTGCAGTGGCAACCCTACGCGGATGACAGCGGCGCGCCGACCCTGCTGGCCTACGTCGATATCAACCTGACGTCGACCGCGCTGGACATCGAGGGCGCCAATCCCCGGGTGTTCGTGGCGTCGCTGCTGAAACTGGCGCACGTCAACAACATCGAGCGCTTGATGCAGTGGACGACCTACGATGAGTTCACCTTGATCACCCCCGCCGGCGCAGTCCTGACGGGCAGCCTCACGCCTGGCCAGGTGCTGCATGAAGGCGTCAACTTCACCCGCGACGGCCTGGTGTTCAAGCTGATCAGTGCCGGTGCGCAGCACTGGACGGCGATCTACGTCATCAGTATGGCGAGCCTCCTCGACTCCGCCTTGTGGCCCTTGCTCGGCCTGGTGGCCCTGGTGCTGGCGGCGCTTGCCGGCGGCCGCGTGGTCAATCGCTGGTACACCGCAGAGGTGGTACTGCCCGCCCAGCACGCACACGCCAGCATCGCCGAAAGCGAAGCGTTCAGCCGCGCAGTCATCGACACCGCGCCCACCGGCTTGTGCGTGATCCGCCGCAACGATCACCGCGTACTCTTGGAAAACAGACGCGCCCAACAGTGGCACGACACCCGTCAACTGATCGACTTGCTCGAGCAACAACCGCCCACCCAACCCGGCCAGGCGCACCTCGAGATCAACGGCCGCCACCTGCACGTGGCCTTCGTGCCCACCCGTTACCAGGGCCAGGATGCCTGGCTGTGTGCGCTGCATGATGTGACCCGGCATGTCGAAGACGCCGCCGCCCTGGAAGAGGCACGCCACGCCGCCGACTCGGCGAACCAGGCCAAAAGCCGCTTCCTGGCGACCATGAGCCATGAAATCCGCACCCCGTTGTATGGCGTGCTGGGCACCCTGGAGTTGCTCGGCCTCACCCCGCTCGCCCCGCGCCAGCAGGATTACCTGCACACCATCCAGCGCTCCTCGGCCACCTTGTTTCAACTGATCAGCGACGTGCTGGATGTATCGAAGATCGAGGCCGGGCAGATGACCCTTGAACTCCAGGACTTCTGCCCACTGGCGCTGGTCGAAGACAGCGTGCGCACCTACAGCGCCTTCGCCCAAGCCAAGGGCCTGCAACTGTATGCCTGCATCGATCCGGCGCTGCCCAACCGGTTGCGGGGCGACCCGCTGCGCATTCGCCAGATCCTCAATAACCTGCTGAGCAACGCGATCAAGTTCACCGATTACGGCCGCGTGGTGTTGCGCGTAAGGGTGGCGGAACAGGCGGACGGCCAGGTGAACCTGCAGTGGCAAGTGAGTGACTCGGGCGTGGGTATTTCCCAGGAACAACAGCAACAACTGTTCGACCCGTTCTATCAGGTCAACGATGCCACCAGCCAGGCCGGCGCCGGCTTGGGCCTGGCGATCTGCAAATGGCTGTGCGACATGATGCACGGCCAGTTGAACCTGGTCAGCGAACCCGGGCTGGGCAGCAGCTTCACCCTGCAACTCACGTTGCCAGTGGTGCCGGGCGATTTGGCTGACTGTCCCGTGTTCAGCGCAGGAGCACCCGCCGTCTACGTACGCGCCCCCATCGCCGAACTGGCGCAGCACGTCACCGGCTGGCTCAACCGCCTCGGCCTCGACAGCCGCTTGGTGACGGCTGAACCGGCGCCCGACGCAGCGTTGCTGGTGGACCTGCTGCCCGCCGCCAACAGCCCACCCTGGCCGGGACCACGCATCATCGCCGAACCTGGCGGGCCGAACCCCGCGCAACGCACGGGTGCCGATTGGGCCGTCGATGCCCATGACATCCGTGCAATCGCCTGGGCGATTGACCTGGTGCAGCAAGGCGCCCACCCCAACCGCCCCGCGCCGTCGGCCACGCGCCACGACCTGAACCTGCACGTGCTGGTGGCCGAAGACAACGCGATCAACGCGGCGATTATCCAGGAGCAACTGGAAGCCCTGGGCTGCGCGGTGACGCTGACCGCCAACGGCGAACAGGCCCTGGCCCAATGGCTGCCGGGGCGGTTCGACCTGGTCCTCACCGACGTCAACATGCCCGTGATGAACGGCTACCAATTGACCGAAGCCCTGCGCCAGCAGGACACGACGCTGCCGATTATTGGCATCACCGCCAACGCCCTGCGCGAAGAGGGCGAGCGCTGCGCGGCCGTCGGCATGAACGCCTGGATGGTCAAGCCATTGAACCTGGCCACCTTGCGCGCGCAGTTGGAGCAACATTGCCAGATCGCCCTGCCGGCGCCCGTCGAACTGCCACAGCTGTCGCCGAAAATGCGTGAGTTGTTTGTCAGCACACTGCGCCAGGACGTCCACGCCACGCTGGCGGCGATGAACCTCAACGATGCCAACGGCGTAGCCCAGCACCTGCACAGCATGGCCGGCGCCCTCGGCGCGGTGCAGGCCGGTGCCATGGCCACGTCGGCGTTCGTCGCGTTGGAGTGCCGCTTGACCGGCATGGCCATCACCCCGGCCCTGGCCCTGGAAGTGCGGCAGAACCTCGCCCAGCTCAATGCTTTGCTGGATGCCCTCGAATAATTTCACTCTGGATAAACACCCATGGAAATCCTCAACGTTGTCATCGCAGACGATCACCCCATCGTACTGGTCGGGGTCAGGGAGCTGATCGAGCGTAACGAGCGCTTTCGCGTGGTCGGCGAAGCCGTGTGCTCCAATGCGTTGATCAGCCTGCTGGAGTCCACCCGCGTGGACCTGGTGATCACCGACTTCAACATGCCCGGCGATTCGCCCTACGGTGACGGCCTGAAACTGGTGGAGTACCTGACGCGGCACTTCCCCCACGTGCGGGTGCTGGTGCTGACCATGATCTCCAACCCGCTGATCCTCACGCGCCTGCAAGAACTCGGGGTGCTGGCGGTGATCCAGAAGCACCAGTTGCACGACGAGATCCAGGCGGCGCTCAAGGCCATTGCCCGGGGCAACCCGATTCGCCACAGCGGGCCGGCGCCAACATCGGTGATCGAGTCTGGCGCGGACTTGAATGAACGCTTTACCCGGCTGTCGCCCAAGGAACATGAAATCCTGCGTTTATTCGTGGGCGGGCAAAGTGTCAATGAGATCGCCCGAAACTTGAACCGAAGTGCCAAGACCATCAGCACTCAGAAAGTGGCGGCGATGCGCAAGTTAGAAGTTAGCAGCGACCGGGACTTATTGGCTTATTGCATCGAGCGCAACTTGTTCAACTAGCGTTTATTCAAACACTTCAGCTTCTAAGGATCGTCTTATGTCCAACTAAACACCCGCGCTATATCGTGTTGTTTCAACTCCCTGTATGGAAAAACAACATGAAACAGCTTTCTCGGACACTGATGGCCCTGTCGATCTTCGCCGCTGGCCATGCGTTCGCCGCCGAACCTGGCACACCGACCAAAGCCGGTAGCGGCACCATCAACTTCACCGGCTCCATCAACAACGATGCCTGCTCCGTTGAAGGCATCGGCCTGAACAAAACCATCTCGGTCAACATGGGCGAAGTGTCGATCAAAGACATGGGCACCGCCACCGCACCGCAAGGCAGCGGCACCCTGAGCTCCGAGAACTTCGACATGAAGATCAGCTGCAACGCCGGCACCAAAGTGGCGATGCTGTTCGAACCAACCAAAGGCGCAGGCTCGGGTGTTGTGGCCGGCACCAAGGTACTGAAACTGATCGACGGCCTGGGCGCCGCCAAGAACGTCGGTATCGCCCTGCTCGACGCCAACGGTGCACTCATCGACCTGAGCACGCCTGCCACCGCGAAGATCGAAAACACCCTGCAAGACAGCAACACCACGCTGAAATTCTCGGCTGCCTACGTCACCACCGCCGATGCTGCAACGGCTGTGGCCGGCCGTGGCGACGCGACCCTGCCGTTCACCCTGCAATACGAATAAACCGCGCGAACCCCAGGCGCAGTGCAGGGCCTTGCGGCCCTGCACTTTCATCAAACAGCGCGGTAGTTATCATGTTTAAACGTCACACACTGTCCCTCTGCATGGGCCTGTTGGGCTTGCTCGCGGCCAGTCAGGCCACGGCTGGCATTTCATTGAGCAGCACACGCCTGATCTTTGACGGCAGCCACAAGGAAGCCGGTATCACCGTGCGCAACAACGGCGAAGCAGTGCTGATCCAGTCATGGGTCGACACCGACAACGCACCGAACGCACCGTTTGCCGTCACCCCGCCCCTGGCCCGGGTCAATGGCCTGGAGCAACAACTGTTGCGGGTCATCTACGAAGGCGCAGGCATGCCCTCCGACCGTGAATCGGTGGTGTGGCTCAACGTGCAGGAAATCCCCCAGGCGTCGAAAGTGCAGAACACCTTGCAGCTTGCCGTGCGCCAGCGCATCAAAGTGTTCTTCCGCCCAGCGGGCCTGCAGAGCGAGGCTTACCTGGCACCGACCGAACTGATGTGGAGCCTGGCCGAACGTGCCGGCAAGCCGGTGCTGGTGGTGACCAACCCGGGCCTGTATCACGTGTCGGTTGCCGAAATCACCCTGCAAGCCGGCGGCATCAAAGAACATCCTTTTGATTCGATGATGATCGCGCCCGGCGAACAAAAAGAGTTCAGCCTCAAGCAACTTAGCCGGGACAGTTCGCCCACATTGTTGTTCAGCAGCATTAATGACTATGGCGCACAAGACCGCTATACCGCACAACTTTCAAGCAGCGCCGACAGCCGCGCCAGTTTGAATAAAGAATCGCCATAACCCGTCTGCCATTCTGGCAAGCGCACTTTCACTGTATTTCTCTTCGCTCCGTTAGTTCGTATCGGAGGTGATATAGGGTTCCTGCATGTTTTTAATCAAGCGCAATGGATGGTCGCCGCTGCTGGTTGCCCTGGGTTTCAGCACCGCGTGCCAGGCCGACGGCGATGAACAGTTCAATACTTCCTTTCTGCAAGGCGCGGCCTCCTCGGTCGATCTGCAATCCTTGTTGGCCAGCAGCAACGTCCTACCCGGTAACTACCGGGTGGACTTGTATGGCAACGAAACCCTGGTGGGCCGCCGCGATATCGACTTCCGCCGCAACCCCGGCAACGGCAGGATCGAGGCCTGCCTGACCCTGGACATGGTGCAACAACTGGGCGTCGATATCGCCAAGCTACAGGCCAGCGGCAAACTCGAAGGCAGCGACCCTGAGGCCTGCCTCGACCTGCCCACCTTGATCCCCGGTGCCAGCGTGCGCTACGACGTGCCGCGCCTGCGCCTGTTGGTGAGTGTGCCGCAGAGCGCCATGGAGCGCGGCCGCCGTGGCTACGTGGACCCGGCGCTGTGGGATGCCGGCGTGTCGGCGGCGTTTATCAACTACCAGTTGAGCAGCAACCGCAACAGCACCGAGGGGCAAAACACCCTGTCCAACAACCTCGGCCTGCGCAACGGCATCAACCTGGGCGGCTGGCGCTTGCGCAACGAGTCGAACTTCAACAGCAGCACCGACCGCCCCAGCACGTTCAAGAGCAACCGCAGCTACGTGCAACATGACGTGACCGCGTTGAAGGGCCAGTTCAGCGCCGGGGATATTTTCTCCGACGCCGACCTGTTCGACAGCGTGCGCTATCGCGGCGTCAAGCTGGGCTCCGACGACGGCATGCGCGCTGACAGCGAGCGCGGCTATGCGCCGATCATCCGCGGTATCGCGCAAACCAGCGCCACCGTGGAGATCCGCCAGAACAACTACATTCTCTACACCGCCAACGTGCCGCCCGGCCCGTTCGAGATCAGCGACATCTACCCCAGCGGTTCCAACGGCGACCTTGAAATCACCGTGATCGAAGCCGATGGCAGCCGCCGGGTCACGGTACAGGCGTTTTCCAGCCTGCCGATCATGGTGCGCGAAGGCCAACTCAACTACAGCCTGTCGGCGGGCCAATACAACAGCAACAGCGACGGGCAACAATCGCCGCAGTTTTTCAGCAGCACCCTGGCCTACGGCATCAGCAGCAATTTGTCCGGCATCGTCGGCGTGCAGGCCAGCCAGGACTTCAAGGCGATGTCCGTGGGTGTCGGGCGCAACACGCCGATCGGCGCCGTGTCGCTGGACATGACCCACTCCGCCAGCCGTACCTTCGGCCAGGCCGTCACGGGCAACAGCCTGCGCGCGTTGTATGCCAAGACGTTTACCGGCACCGACACCAGCTTCACCCTCGCGGCCTACCGCTACTCCACCGAGGGCTATCGCACCCTCACCGAGCACGTCGAGGAACTGAGCAGCGACGGCCAACGGCGTACCGGCAACTCGAAAACCCGCACCGACCTCACCGTCAACCAGAGCCTTGGCCGCAACCAGAATTACGGCAGCGTCTATGTGAACGCCAGCGACCAGCGCTACTGGAGCCGTGGCGGTTCGCAAAGCCTGTCGGCGGGCTACAGCAACTATTGGGGTCAGGTTAGCTACAACGTTGGCGCCACCTACACCAAGGATGTGGGCAACGCCGGGCCGTCGAACAATGACACCCTGATCAACCTGTCGCTGTCGTTTCCGCTCGGCTCGACCCCGCGCGCGCCGAGGGCGTTTGTTTCCTCCAGCACGTAGAAAAACAACGACACCACCCAAGTGGGCGTCAACGGCTACCTGACCGACGACAGTGACACCTATTACTCGCTGCAAGGCGGCAACAGCAGCACCGGCGGCAGCACCGGCTCGGCCAATCTCAGCACGCGCACTTCGGTGATGGATGTCAGTGCCAGTTACAGCCAGGGCCGTGGGTACAACTCGCAGAGCCTGAATGTCGCCGGCTCGGTGGTCGGCCACGCGGGTGGGATAAACCTGGGGCAAACCGTGGGCGAGACCTTTGCCCTGGCGCAAGTCGAAGGCGTGACCGGGGTCAACATCGGCAGTTTTTCCGGGGCCAAGACCGGCAGCAATGGCTACGCGGTGGTACCCAATGCGCAACCCTATCGGGTCAACTGGATCAGCCTCGACACCCGCGACCTGGGCGCCGATATCGAGATCGACAACGCCACCCAACAAGTGGTGCCGCGACGCGGTGCCGTGGTGGTGGCGCGCTATGTCAGCAAGACCGGGCGCCGCGTGCAATTCGCGCTGTTCGATGCCAAGCAGCAGCCGATTCCGTTTGGTGCTTCAGTGGAAGACAGTGCGGGCAAGCAGATGGCGATTTCCGATCCCAACGGCAAGGCGCTGGCCTTGGTCGAGCAGGATGCAGGTACGTTGGTGATCAAGTGGGGTGAGCAGCAGTGCCGGGCGAGCTATGCGCTGGGGGAACGCAACAAGGCGTTGAACTATGAGCGGGTGGACTTGAGGTGCGCCCCGCAACCCTGAGACCACCACTGAACAACTGTGGGAGCTGGCTTGCCTGCGATAGCGGTGTATCAGTCATGTATTAAGTGACTGATACACCGTTATCGCAGGCAAGCCAGCTCCCATATTTTTTACTGCATAAGGCTTAGAAGTCGCGTTTGTAGAAGATGTCCAACGAGCTGGCCACGCCACTCGCCACTTCCAGATACACCTTCTTGCTCAACAGATACCGCAGCGCAATCGTGCTCGCCGGTTCAAACACCCCCACCCCGTAACGCAGGCTGAGTTTCTCGGTGATCTTGCCGCTGGCCACCACCGCCGTGGTCGTGCCGCTGCCTTGGGTGTCGAGTTCAAAGTCCTGGATACCCAGGTTCTTCGCCAGGTCCGACGTGACCCCGGCGCTGCCCATCAAGCCCAGACCCAGTGCGGCTTGGGCGAGCATATTATTGTCTTCGCCGGTGGTGGTCAGCGGACGCCCCAGCACCAGGTAGGACAACGCCTGCTCCTGGCTCATGGCCGGTTCGGAGAAGATTTGCGTGGTGGGTTGTTCGGCGCTGCCGCTCAGGCGGATACCGGCGATGATGTCGTCGGTCTTGCGGATCGCTTCGATGTCCAGGTACGGCTGGTCCAGGGGGCCGGCGAACAACAGGCGCGCGCGGCGCACGTCGAGCTTCTGGCCGTAGGCGCGGTAGCGGCCGTCGTTGAGCCACAGCTCGCCACGGGTGTCGAGGTTGTCGCCGATGTGCACATGGCCCTGCACCTTGGCGGTGAGGCCGAAGCCCGAGAAGTTGAGCTTGTCCTCGCCCACCACCACATCGATGTCCATGGCCATGGCCATCGCCGGTTTGCCTTCTTCGGTCTGGCTGCCGACGATCACCGTGTCATCGGACACCTTCACGGTGGACGGCGGCAGCTCACGCACGGTGATGTCGCCGCGGGGGATCTGCACCTTGCCGGCAATGGCCAGCTTGTCGTCCTTGAGGCTGATCTTCAGGTCGGGCGCCACTTCCAGCACGGCATAGGGTTCCACCGTGACCGGCAGTTGCGCGCCTTGCAGGCTGAGGTCCACCGCCAAGGCGCGGCCCCAGTCGATCTGGCCCTTGAGACTGCCCTGCCCGGCCTTGCCGCTGCGCCAGCCACCGTTGAGCTGCACGCTCTCGCCGGCAATCAGCGCCTGCACGTTGAGGCCTTCGAGGCTGATGGGCAGTTCAGGCCCGGAGATCTCGCCGCCCACCAGGTTGATATTGCCGTTGACCAGCGGTGCCAGCAGGCCGCCGCTGATGCGCCCGTTGCCATTGAGCTTGCCGCTGAGGGTTTCCACCATCGGCACAAACGGCCGCGCCACGGCGAGGTCGAGGCCGACCAGGCTGAAATTGCCGGTCATCGGTTTGTTCTTCGGCAGCGGGTTGATCTGCGCCTGCACCATCAGCTCGCCGAGTTTGCCGCCACGGAAGTTCAGCTGGGTGTCGATGCGCTTGGGGTTGAGGGTGGTTTCCAGCTTCAGGGTGTCATACGGGAAGTCCAGCCACTGGTCCTTGTCCTTGACACGCAAGGTGCCGCCGCTGGCGTCCACCGCGACCACGCCCTTGGGGCCGCTGCTGGGCAGGTCCAGTTGCAGGTCGGCGTTGAGCTTGCCTTGCCATGCGAAGTCCTTGGGCAGAAACGCCGCCAGGCTCTCGATGGGGAATTGCTTGAGGTGGTAACGCAGCTTCGGCTCGGGCATCAGGCGCTGGTCTTCACCACACAGGCTGGCGGGGCCGGACACCCAGCAGTGCGCAGAGAACGTCAGCTTGCCGTCAGCCATGTAGTCGATTTTCGCCGGCGCTTGCAGCTTCCAGTCCTGGCCACCGGCTTGCACGTCGCCACTGGCCAGGCGCCCGCGCCAGTTGCCTTTGTCGAGATTGCCGTCCAATGCCAGGGCGAGCTTGAGCAGCGGGCCGGCCAGGTCCAGTTGGACTTTCTGGTTCTTGATATCGCCCTGGGCGCTGGCGGTCAGGGTGCCGACCTGGGTGTCACCGGTTTGAATGCCGCTGCCCTTGAGGTCGATCTTCGCGCGCTGGGCGCTGTCCAGCGTGGCGTCGAGGTTCAGGCTTTGCAGGCGATTGTCGGCAAACGCCAGTTGCTGGCCCTTGAGGCCGAGCTTGCCTTGGGGCGCCTTGAGGCTGCCGGCGACGTCGAGACGGCCATTGATTTGCCCGCGCAACTGCGGCCACAGCTGGGCCAGGCGCGCCAGCTTGATATCGATCTGCCCGGCCAGGCGTTGTTGCAGGCTGCCACTGCCGTTGATGCGGTTGTCGCCCAGGCGGATGTCGAGGTTGGCCAGGGTCCATTGTTCGCCGGCACCTTCGGCCTTGGCCGCAAGCACAGCGGTTTTGCCCGCGCAGGCGGCCCTTGAGGTCGAGGTCGGCGTTCAGCTTGAGTTGCTCGTTCTTCAATTCGCCCTTGCTGCGCAGCGGCCCGGCAAGGGTGCCGGGCAGTTCCGCGACCCAGTACGCCGGGTTCAGCGCCGACAGGTCCAGCGCGGTGTCCCAGGCGATGCCATCGGCGAACTGCACATTCAGGTGGCCTTCGGCCTTGCCCTGGCCGGCGGTGAGTTTCAGCTGGCAGGAAGATTTGCTTGAGGTCGCCACTGAACGGCGTGACCACGTTGAACTTGCCGGCCGGGCCGTCGAGATCGGCCTTGAGGTTGCCCAGGTAGTTGCCGTCTTTATAGGAAATCTCGCCATTGAAGGTACGCAACGCCACCTGCGGCTCGTCGATCAGCGGATACAGACGGTGCCAGGGAAAGTCCAGCCAAGCGATCTTGGCGTCGGCACTGAAGCCTTGCTGCCAATCCAGTTGGGCCGTGAGCTTGAGGCTTTGTTTATCGCTTGCGGTCAGGTCCAGGCCGGCGATCTGCGCGCCCTTGGCATCGACCCGGCCTTGCAGCAGCAGGTCCACCGGACCTTTTTCCGCAGGCAGCACGGCCTTGCCCAGCAGTTGGTAACCGCTTTTCAGGTCGCCTTTGGCCGTGAGGTCCAGTTGATTGAGTTGCAGGGTGTCGGGCAGGTCGGCGCTGGCTTTGAAGCCATCGGCGGTGATGTGCAGTTCGGCCGGGAGGTTGTCCGCCAGGGGTTGCAGCTCGCCTTTGAGCTTGGCGGGCAGGTAGCCGTTGCTGTCGGCGTCGAGTTTGAGGGTCTTGAGCAGGTCGCCATCGACCTTCAACGCGACCGTCCACGGCGCGCCGCCTGGCGCGTAAGGCAGGCTCAGGTTACCGGTGGCACTCAATGGCCAGTCGCCAGTGGGTTGCAGCAAGCCCGCCAGGTCCAGGACCAAACCGTCGCGTTGCAGGTGCACTGCATCGATCTGCATGCCGGCGGCGGTCCAGTGCGCGGCCAGTTGCAGGCCCTTGAGTTCTTCGCTGCCGTTGAACAGCAGGCTGCCGACGCGAACGTCGCCCAGCTGGATCGCCACCGGCAGTTTCAACTCGGGCAATTGGATCGGCCCGCTGCTCTCCTCGGTGCTGGGTGGAAATTGCAGGCTGACCTGCTCCACGTCCAGTTGGTTGACGCACAAGGTCATGCGCAACAGGCACGCGGGCGACCAATCCAATGTCGGTGCCTTCAGCTCGACGCGGCTGCTGTCCTGTTGCCACAGCAGGTGATCGGCACTCCAGCGCCCACCCAAATGCCCCTGGAAATTCTCCACGCTCAAGCCCGGTACACGGCCCAAGGCCCAGCGGCTGCCCGCCTGGGTGCCGAGTACCGCCCACAATGCCAGCACCAGCCCGGCGAGGATCGCCACCACGGCCAGCCCCGCTATTTTCACACCACGCATCACAACTCAGGCCCCATGGAAAAGTGCAATCGAACGCCGCCCGGATCTTCGAGGGCATGCGCCAGGTCGAGGCGGATCGGCCCCACCGGCGAAACCCAGCGGATACCGACGCCCACGCCGGTCTTCAAGCTGGGCATTTCCAGGGTGTTAAACGAGTTGCCCTGGTCGATGAACGTTGCGATCCGCCATTTTTCGGCGATGGAATATTGATACTCGGCGCTGAGGGCCACCATGTAGCGGCCACCAATGCGGTCACCCCGGTCGTTCTCGGGTGACAGGGTCTGGTACTCGTAGCCGCGCACGCTCTGGTCGCCACCGGCAAAGAAACGCAGCGACGGCGGCACCGATTTGTAGCCATTGGTGGCACTGCCGCCCACCTGGGCGCGGGCGAGGAAGCGATGGTTGTCCCACAAGGTGGTCAGGCCTTTGACCATGGCCGTGCCGTACAGCAGGTTGGTGTCGGAGCCGAGGCCCTCCTTGGCCACCTTGGAATCAAATTGCAGGCGGTAGCCGTTATGCGGGTCGATGCGGTTGTCGCTGCGCAGGTAGGAATAGCTGATGCCCGGCATCACCAGGTTACTGAGGCCGGAGTCGTTGCCCAGGCGATATTCTTCGCGTTGGTACTTGAGCGAGATCACCCGGGTCCAGCCGCTGGGCAACTTGCTGTGCCATTCGGGGCCGAGGGTGAGCAATTTGCTCAGGGTGTCGGTGTTGGCCAGTTCTTCGTTCTGGTAACCGCCGGCGAAGCGCAGTTTGTCGGTGAGCGGTGGGTCCAGCGGCACGTCGTACCACAGGCCGACGTTCTGGCGCGGCGCCGACAGTTCGGCCTCCCAGCCATAACTGTGGCCCTGCGGGTTGACCCAGTGCCGGGTCCAGTTCGCCTTGCCGCGCGGGCCGACGTCGGTCGAGTAGCCCAGGCCCAGGCCCATGGTGCGCGGCTTGCGGGTTTGCAGTTGCACGGCCACCGGGATCACATCGTTGGTTGAAGCGGCGGGCGCGGCGTCCACGCGCACGCCTTCGAAAAAACCGCTGGCTTGCAGGTTCTGGTTGAGTTCGGCGATCAGTTCGGAGTCGTAGGGCGCGCCACTTTTGAACGGCACCATGCGTTGCAGCAGTTCGTCATCAAACGGCGTGTCGCCCTTGAAGTTGACCTGGCCCAAGGTGTAGCGCGGGCCGCTGTCGTAGATCAGTTCGATATCGGCCACACCCGCCTGCGGGTCCACCGCGAGTTTCTGGCTGGTAAAGCGCCCGCTGAAAAAGCCGTAGCGCGAGGCCTGGTTCTGGATCAGACGCTTGGCGTCTTCGTAATGGCCGTGGTTGAGCACGGCGCCGGATTTGAGGTCGTCGCTGGTGGGCACGCGAAACGCCTTGAGGTTGGCGGCCTGGCCGTCCACACGAATGGTCACGTTGCGCAAATGCACCGGCTCGCCGGGGTCGATGGTGAGGATCAGGCGCGGGTTCTTGCCGCCCTTCACGTCACTCTCGATCTGTGGCTGATAGAAGCCCAGGGCCTGGGCCGCTTTGCGCGCCTGCTCCTCGGCGCCACGGCTGAACCGCAGCAACGCTTCTTCATCACGATCGCCCACCCCGCCGATATAGCCTTCGATGTTGGCTTTCAACGCGTCGTTTGAGGGTTTGATCCGCACGTCCAATTCGCTTTGCGCCAAGGCGCCGCAGCTTGTGAACAGCAGAATCAAGCCGCTGGTACATCTTCCTGGAAACTTCATAGGCGGGGATGCTACACGAGCCGGGGAGATTCTTTGAACCCGGATTTATCTGAATAATTCTGGATCAAGGCGTTGCAGCATGTAACCGCTGTGGATTGGCGTGGAAAAACACATGCTCCAGGATCGGTCCTACGGCGACTTCACCGATCTCCTCGTAGCCCTGGCGTTTATAGAATTCCAGATAGCGAGAATTCCCCGTGTCCAAGACCACGCCGGACGAATGCGGGTCTTCGGCACACCAGTTGTGCACCGCCTCCAGCAGTTGCTCACCGTAGTGCTTGCCCTGGAACTGCGGGTGAATGCCCAGCAGCGGCAGCATATGCACCGCCTCGCCGGGCAGGCACGCCAGCACCGCGTGATGGTAGTCCAGGTAACGCCGGGTACCACGCACGCCGGTGCTCAGCCACATGCGCAGTTGCCAGGCCCAACTCTCGGTAATCCCCAGGCGGCGTTGCGGCGGCGCAATCAGGGCGATGCCGATCAGGCGGTCGTTGACGAACAGGCCAATGGCGGGAAGTTTCTGGAAGAAATGCTGCTTGACCAGTTCACGCACAGTGGCGCGCACACGTTGTTCATAACCTGGGCGTTCGGCCTCGAAGATGTAGGCGAACGTCGGCTCGTGCCGATAGGCCTGGTACAACAGGGAGCGGGCCTCGCGGGAATAGCCGCTGTTGAGCAGGCGGATTTCGGCGGTGGCAGTGGACGTGTCCGGCATACAGTTGATCTCCCTGGGCGCCACTGAAAAGGATGGCGTTCTTATGGGTACGAACCTACGCGACTCCAGTCGTTCCCAGACATTAGCAGTGCAAGTGCCCTACCGCCACGCTGGCCCCCGTCCGACTTGTCGGCTAGCATCGCCCTTTTGCCAAGACTGGACTGCCGACCATGAAAATCGTCTCCTTCAATATCAACGGGCTGCGCGCCCGCCCTCATCAGCTGGCGGCACTGATCGAGAAGCACCAACCGGACGTGATCGGCCTGCAAGAAACCAAGGTCCACGACGACCAGTTCCCCCTGGCCGAAGTGCAGGCCCTTGGCTATCACGTGTACTACCACGGGCAAAAAGGCCACTACGGCGTCGCCCTGCTCTCGCGCCAACCGGCGTTGAGCCTGCACAAGGGTTTCGCCAGCGATGAAGAAGACGCCCAGCGTCGCTTTATCTGGGGCACGTTCGCCGACGAAAACGGTAACCCGATCACCATCATGAACGGCTATTTCCCACAAGGTGAAAGCCGCGACCATCCGACCAAGTTCCCGGCGAAGAAGCGCTTCTACGAAGACCTGCAACAGTTGCTGGAAAGCCAGTTCAGCAATGACCAGCCGGTGGTGGTGATGGGCGATATCAACATCTCCCCGGAAGACATCGACATCGGCATCGGCGCCGACAACGCCAAGCGCTGGCTGAAAACCGGCAAGTGCAGCTTCCTGCCGGAAGAGCGTGAGTGGATGGCGCGCCTGAAAAACTGGGGCCTGGTGGACAGCTTCCGTCACCTGAACCCGGACGTGGCCGACCGTTTCAGCTGGTTTGACTACCGCAGCCGTGGGTTTGAGGACGAGCCCAAGCGTGGGCTGCGGATTGACGTGATTTTGGCGTCCAATGGCTTGCTGCCACGGGTCAAGGATGCGGGGGTGGATTATGAATTGCGGGGGTTGGAAAAGCCGTCTGATCATGCGCCGATCTGGCTTGAGCTGAGCTGATCCCAGGTTCTACCCAATCAAAACTGTGGGAGCGGGCTTGCCCGCGATTGCAGTGGGTCAGTCACCAGATACTTGGCTGATACACCGCTATCGCGGGCAAGCCCGCTCCCACATTTTGATCTGCTGAGCATCAGTCATATTGCTGAAACCTTACTGACTTATTCTCGCGGCACTCCCTTTGGCTTGAGAAGGTGCCGGCATGAGGCTGCGCGTTCTGTTCCTGCTGGTCCTGTTTCCCCTGTCCGCCGTTGCTGCCTCCCTGCCCGTTCCCGATCAAGGCCCTGCATTGCGCATCCAGGGTTCCAACACCATTGGCGCGGCGCTCGGGCCGGCGCTGGTCAAGGGGCTGCTGGAGCATCAGGGCTTGCAGGCGGTACACAGCGAACCGGCACAAGGCGCCAACGAACAGCGCGTGGTCGGCAAGACGCGCCAGGGCAAGATCGTCAGCATCGAAGTCGCCGCCCATGGTTCCAGCACCGGTTTCACCGCGTTGAAAAAATCCTCTGCCGACCTGGCGGCGTCCTCCCGCCCCGATCAAAGACAGTGAACTGGTAGACCTCGAACCCCTCGGCGACCTGAAAAGCCCCGACGCCGAACAAGTGATCGCCATCGATGGCCTCGCCATCATCCTCAACCCGCAAAACCCGTTGACCACCCTGAACACCGAACAACTGGCGCAGATCTTCAATGGCGAGATCAGCACCTGGGAAGCCCTGGGCGGTGTCGGCGGAAACATTCATTTATATGCGCGCGATGACCAGTCCGGCACCTACGACACTTTCAAGGAACTGGTGCTGCGCCTGCGCGGCAAACCGCTGGCGGCGACGGCCAAACGCTTCGAGTCCAGCGAAGCGTTGTCAGATGCGGTCAGCCAGGACCCGCAAGGCATTGGTTTTATCGGCCTGCCCTACGTGCGCCAGGCCAAGGCGGTGGCGATTGTCGACGGTGATTCGCAGCCGATGCTGCCGTTGAACAGCTTGATTGCCACCGAAGATTACCCGCTGTCGCGGCGGTTGTTTTTCTACCTGCCGCCGTCCAGCCACAACCCGTGGGCCAAGGCGCTGGTGGACTTTACCCAGAGCAGCAAGGGCCAGGCGATTGTCGCGGCCAGCGGGTTTATTGCGCAGCAGGTGCAGGCGATGGCCGTGGAGCCACGTTCGTCGATGCCTGAGGACTATCAAGGCATCGCCCGCGAGGCCCAGCGCTTGACCGTGAACTTTCGCTTCGAAGAAGGCAGCGCCAGCCTCGACAACAAGGCCCGCCAGGATTTGCAACGGGTGGTGGCGTATTTGAAAGGCCATGACAAGCTCGACCGGCAGGTCACGCTGGTGGGGTTTGGCGATGCCAAGGATGATCCGCAGCGGGCGGCGTTGCTGTCGAAATTGCGCGGCATGGCGGTGCGGCGCGAGTTGGTCAAGAGCGGTGTGGTGCCGAGGGATATTCGCGGGTTTGGTGCGCAGATGCCGGTGGCGGCGAATACGGCGGATGAGGGCCGGATCAAGAATCGGCGGGTGGAGGTTTGGGTGTACTGAGGCTTGGGGGTTGGGTTGTGGCGACTGGCCTCATCGCGGGCAAGCCCGCTCCCACACTTTGATTTGTGAACACATTCAAAATGTGGGAGCGGGCTTGCCCGCGATGCAGGCGACGCGGTGTTACTGCCCGCTACGCATCAACTCCCGAGGCACATACTTGCCAATCTCAAACTTGCCAATCGCCGCCCGGTGTACTTCGTCCGGGCCATCGGCCAGGCGCAGGGTGCGTTGCATGGCGTACATGTAGGCCAGCGGGAAGTCGTTGGACACCCCGGCGCCGCCGTGGATCTGGATCGCGCGGTCGATCACCTTCAACGCCACGTTCGGCGCGACGACCTTGATCTGGGCGATTTCGCTTTTCGCCACTTTGTTGCCCACGGTGTCCATCATGTACGCCGCTTTCAGGGTCAGCAGGCGCGCCATGTCGATCTCCATGCGCGAGTCAGCGATCTTGTCGATATTGCCGCCCAGACGGGCCAGTGGCTTGCCGAACGCGGTACGGCTGACGGCGCGTTTGCACATCAGTTCCAGCGCACGTTCGGCCATGCCGATGGAGCGCATGCAGTGGTGGATACGGCCCGGGCCAAGGCGGCCCTGGGCGATTTCAAAGCCGCGGCCTTCGCCGAGCAGGACGTTTTCGTACGGTACACGGACGTTGTCGAAGAACACTTCGGCGTGGCCGTGCGGTGCGTCGTCGTAGCCGAATACTGGCAGCGGACGTACGATTTTTACCCCGGGGGTATCCACCGGCACCAGGATCATCGAGTGCTGCTGGTGGCGCGGTGCGTCGGGGTTGCTCAGGCCCATGAAGATCAGGATCTTGCAGCGCGGGTCGCAGGCGCCGGAGGTCCACCATTTCTTGCCGTTGATCACCCACTCGTCGCCCTGGCGCTCGGCGCGGGCGGCCATGTTGGTGGCGTCGGAGGACGCGACGTCCGGTTCGGTCATGGCGAACGCGGAACGGATCTCACCGCGCAGCAGCGGCTCAAGCCAGCGCTGTTTCTGCTCGGCGTTGGCGTAGCGCACCAGTACTTCCATGTTGCCAGTGTCGGGGGCGGAGCAGTTGAACGGCTCCGGGCCCAGCAGCGAGCGGCCCATGATTTCTGCCAATGGCGCGTATTCGAGGTTGGTCAGGCCGGCACCCAGCTCGGATTCCGGCAGGAACAGGTTCCACAGGCCTTCGGCTTTGGCCTTGGCCTTCAGCTCTTCCATGATCGCGGTGGGCTGCCAGCGGTCACCTTCATTGACCTGGCGTTCGAACACCGGCTCGGCCGGGTAGACGTATGTGTCCATAAACGCGGTGACGCGTTCACGCAGTTCCTGAACCTTGGGCGAATAGGCGAAATCCATGAGCAGCTCCCTTCTCTGAGAGGTTGTTTAGGTCATGCAATCGATGCTAGAACAGCGTTGATAATTTACCTAGCCTATTCTCGGCGTGTATTAACATTCATCACCGATATATGATCGGCCTATCGCCACCTAACAATAAGAGCGCATCGCACATGAATCTGAGCAAGGTCGACCTCAACCTGTTTATCGTCTTTGACGCGATCTACACCGAAGCCAACCTGACCCGCGCCGGGCAGATTGTCGGCATCACCCAGCCGGCGGTGTCCAACGCGTTGGCGCGGCTGCGCGAAACCTTCAACGACCCGCTGTTCGTGCGCACCGCCCAAGGCATGGTGCCCACGCCGATGGCGCAGAACATCATCGGCCCGGTGCGCAATGCGTTGTCGTTGCTGCGGGTGTCGGTGCAGGAAAGCCGCATCTTCAACCCGCAGCAGGCGGCGAAGACCTATCGCATCAGCATGACCGACCTCACGGAAGCGGTGATCTTGCCGGCGCTGTTCCAGCGCCTGCGCCGCCTGGCGCCGACGGTGGTGATCGAAAGTTTCCTGTCCAAGCGCCGTGAGACCACCAAGGAACTGGCCGCCGGGCGCCTGGACTTTGCCGTGGATGCGCCGCTCAACACCGACCCGCAGGTGCGCCACGTCAAGCTGATGGAAGACCGCTACGTGTGCGCCATGCGCAAGGGCCATCCGCTGGCGGGCAAGGACAAACTGACGCTGGATGATTACCTGGGGCTGACCCACATTCATATCTCCAGCCGCCGCAACGGCTTGGGCCATGTGGACCTGGCGCTGGGCAAGATGGGCCTGCAACGCAAGATCGCCCTGCGCTCCCAGCACTACCTGATGGCCTCGCAAGTGTTGCAGCAGACCGACATGGTAATGACCGTGCCCGAGCGTTTTGCCCGCCGCCATGAACTGCACTGGTTCAACCTGCCGGTCAACGACGTGCCGCCGGTGGAAACCCACCTGTACTGGCACGAAAGCACCGACCAGGACCCGGCGAACCGGTGGATGCGTGAGCAGATGATTGAGTTGTGCCAGCAGGTCACGGCGCATGAGAAGAAGTTGGATGGCAAGCAAGCTTGACCTGTGTGGGAGGGGGCTTGCCCCCGATGGGCTGCGCAGCAGCCCTTGACGTTAACGTCAACCTGACATTAGCTTAGCGCCCAAGACATCTTCTCGGGCACTAGCATGAGCACCACTTACAGCATCTCCGACCTCGCCCGCGAGCTCGACATCACCACCCGCGCCATTCGCTTCTACGAAGAACAAGGCCTGCTGGCCCCGGAGCGCCGGGGCCAGGAGCGCATCTACTCGGCGCGGGACAAGGTCAGCCTCAAGCTGATCCTGCGCGGCAAGCGCATCGGCTTTTCCCTGGCCGAATGCCGCGAGTTGATCGAACTCTACGACCCTACCAGCGGCAACCACATCCAGCTCAACAGCATGCTCAGCAAAATCGCCGAACGCCGTGAGCAACTTGAGCAACAGTTGCTGGATATCGAACAGATGAAACTGGAACTGGACACCGCCGAAGAGCGCTGCACCCAGGCCCTGGCCCACACCATGAGCCAGGTTGGCCATTGATCAGAAGGTAGCTGCCATGTCTCTCCCCTCCCATGTGCGCCTGGTGGAAGTCGGCCCGCGCGACGGTTTGCAGAACGAAGCCCAGCCCATCAGCGTGGCCGACAAGGTCCAGTTGGTGGACGCCCTCAGTGCGGCCGGCTTGAGCTATATCGAAGTCGGCAGTTTTGTCTCGCCCAAATGGGTGCCGCAGATGGCCGGGTCGGCCGAGGTGTTCGCGCAGATCCAGCGCAAGCCGGGGGTGACCTACGGCGCTCTGGCGCCGAACCTGCGCGGTTTTGAAGATGCGTTGGCTGCCGGGGTCAAGGAGGTCGCGGTGTTTGCGGCGGCGTCAGAGGCGTTTTCCCAGCGCAATATCAACTGCTCCATCAGCGAAAGCCTGGAACGCTTTGCGCCGATCATGGCAGCGGCGAAACAACAGGGGATCAGTGTGCGTGGGTATGTGTCCTGTGTACTGGGTTGCCCCTACGAAGGCCAGGTCGCCCCGGAGCAGGTGGCGGCGGTGGCGCGGGAGCTGTATGCCATGGGCTGCTATGAAGTGTCCCTGGGCGACACCATCGGCACCGGCACGGCGGGCGCGACACGGCAGCTGTTCGAGGTGGTCGGTGCACAGGTGCCGCGGGACAAGCTCGCGGGGCACTTCCACGACACCTACGGCCAGGCCGTGGCGAATATCTACGCCAGCCTGCTGGAGGGGATCAACGTGTTCGACAGCTCTATCGCGGGTCTCGGCGGCTGCCCCTATGCCAAAGGCGCCAGCGGTAACGTCGCCACCGAAGATGTGCTGTACCTGCTCAATGGCCTGGGCATCGAGACCGGTATCGACCTGGAAGCATTGATCCGCGCGGGCGAGCAAATCAGCTGCGTGCTCGGTCGGCCGACAGGATCACGTGTGGCCAAGGCGCGTAACGCCGGATGAGTAGCATAGCCGTGACAATGTGTTACCGCCCGCCTACACATCGAGTAACACGGGAACATATTTTGTCTCATTTGCCGTAGGCAATTACCTACAAAAAATCAAACCATTGATTTTAAAGGACTTTTAAAAGTTGGCACGGCTTCTGCTATCTCTATGGCATAACAAGAATAAAAAGCGCCAAACCTAATAAAAATAAGACGAAACGACTCTGACATAACAAAAACAACACGGCAGAGACGCAGCTAACAGATTTTTTTGGAGAAGATGTGCTTCGCAGGGAACGGCCATGCCGAAACCCGCGACCAGTAGAGAAAAATAAAACTACCTCAGGTAGCTACCCACTGGTTGGATCGCGTGCGAAGAAGCAGATCAGCGTTCAAAAAAATACGTTTGCTCTTGACCCCGGATGGGGGTCGCCAAAAACAGCGGTAAAGGGTAACGGTTGCCAAAAACAACAATAGACCGCCCCTCAATAATAAAAAAAGAGCACGCAACGACAAATTAAAGGGGACCTTAGGGTCCCCTTTGTGCTTTCTGCGATTGTCCTGGCACACTGCAATTCAATGTGGGAGCTGGCTTGCCTGCGATAGCAGTGTGTCAGTCACTGCATGTGTGGCGGATGTATCGCTATCGCAGGCAAGCCAGCTCCCACATAAACCTGAGGTGTTATTGAGAGTGGGTTTGCAATTCCTCGATCGAAATCTCGCGCATGCGGAATTTCTGGATCTTGCCCGTCACCGTCATCGGAAACTCCTCCACAAACTTGAAATGCCTGGGCGTCTTGAAGTGTGCAATCCGCCCCTTGCACCAGGTTTGCAGCTCCAGGGCATTGGCCACATGACCCGGGTGAAACTTGACCCAGGCCACAATCTCTTCGCCATAACGCTCGTCCGGAATGCCGATGACCTGCACATCCGCCACCGCCGGGTGGGTAAAGAAAAACTCTTCCAGCTCCCGCGGGTAAACGTTTTCGCCGCCGCGAATGATCATGTCCTTGTTGCGCCCGGCAATGCACACGTAGCCCTGCGCGTCCATGCTCGCCAGGTCGCCGGTGTGCATCCAGCCCGCTTCGTCGATGGCTTCGCGGGTGCCTTCGGGATTGTTCCAGTAGCCGAGCATCACGCTGTAGCCACGGGTACAGAGTTCGCCGATCTCGCCGCGGGCAACCGTGTTGCCGTCGACGTCGATGATCTTGTTTTCCAATTGTGGCTGGGTACGCCCGACCGTGGTGACGCGGCGCTCCAGGTCGTCATTGGCGCCGGTCTGCAACGACACCGGGCTGGTTTCGGTCATGCCGTAGGCGATCTGCACCTCGCCCATGTGCAACTCGCTGATCACCCGGCGCATCACTTCGATGGGGCACGTGGCGCCGGCCATGATGCCGGTGCGCAGGCTGGCCAGGTCGAACTCGCCGCGGCGCGGGTGATCGAGCACGGCGATGAACATGGTGGGCACGCCGTAGAGGCCGGTGGCGCGTTCTTCGGCGACGGCGCTGAGGGTCAGCAGCGGGTCGAAGCCGTCGCAGGGGTAAATCATCGTGGTGCCATGGGTGATGCAACCGAGGTTGCCCATCACCATGCCGAAGCAGTGATACAGCGGCACCGGGATCACCAGGCGATCCTGCGCGGTCAGGCCGAGGCTTTCGCCGACCATGTAACCGTTATTGAGAATGTTGTGGTGACTGAGGGTGGCGCCCTTGGGGAAACCGGTGGTGCCGGAGGTGTACTGGATATTGACGGGCTGATCGAAATGCAGGCTGGCCTGGCGGCTGTGCAGTTGCTCGGGCGGCACGCCAGCGCCGAGGGCCGCCAGTTGCGACCAGGGCATGAAGCCCGGCGGCGGGCTAGGGTCGAGGCTGATCAGGCCGCGCAAGTCGGGCTTCAACGCCTGCACCATCGCATGATAATCGGAGGTCTTGAACGCCCCGGCGCACACCAGCCACTGGCAACCGGACTGCTTGAGCACGTAGTCCAATTCACTGCTGCGATAGGCCGGGTTGATGTTGACCAGGATCACGCCCAGCTTGGCGCTGGCGATCTGGCTGATGCACCACTCGGCGCAGTTGGGGGCCCAGATGCCCAGGCGATCACCGGTCTGCATGCCCAGGGCAAGGAAGGCGCGGGCGTGCAGGTCAACGGTCTCGGCCAGTTGCCGCCAGGTATAGCGGCGCTGTTGATGGCGCACCACCAGGGCTTCGCCATCGGGGTATTGCGCCACGGTGTGATCGAACACCTGGCCGATCGTCATGGCCAGCAAGGTCTTGTCCTGAGCGCCACGGCTGTAGCTCTGATTCGGTTGTTCCATAACGACCCCTGTTGTCTTTTTTGTAGGTTGACGTAAACGTAAACTACGATTGACAGCGCCGTAACGCAAGCTTACGTTAACGTAAAGGTGAGCGCCCTCCCCCGACGTTCAGCCCACACAAAAACAAAGCTCACATTAAGGTGCCTGTCCATGAGTTACCCGTCCCTGAACTTCGCCCTCGGCGAAACCATCGACATGCTGCGCGATCAGGTGCAGTCCTTTGTAGCCAAGGAAATCGCCCCCCGCGCCGCGCAAATCGACAGCGACAACCTGTTCCCCGCCGACCTGTGGCGCAAGTTCGGCGACATGGGCCTGCTCGGCATTACGGTGCCGGAAGAATACGGCGGCGCGGGCCTGGGTTACCTGGCCCACGTGGTGGCGATGGAAGAGATCAGCCGCGGTTCTGCCTCGGTGGCGTTGTCCTACGGCGCCCACTCCAACCTGTGTGTGAACCAGATCAACCGCAACGGCAACCACGCGCAAAAACTCAAGTACCTGCCGCAGCTCCTCAGCGGCGAACACGTCGGTGCGCTGGCCATGAGCGAACCGAATGCCGGTTCCGACGTGGTCTCGATGAAACTGCGCGCCGACAAACGCGGCGACCACTACGTGCTCAACGGTAGCAAGACCTGGATCACCAACGGCCCCGACGCCAGCACCTACGTGATCTACGCCAAGACCGACCTGGAAAAGGGCGCCCACGGCATCACCGCGTTTATCGTCGAACGGGACTGGCAAGGCTTCAGCCGCAGCAGCAAGTTCGACAAGCTGGGCATGCGCGGCTCCAACACGTGCGAGCTGTTTTTCGATGACGTCGAAGTGCCCGAAGAAAACATCCTCGGCGTGCTCAACGGCGGCGTGAAAGTGCTGATGAGCGGCCTGGACTACGAACGCGTGGTCCTTTCCGGCGGCCCCACCGGGATCATGCAAGCGTGCATGGACCTGATCGTCCCCTACATCCACGACCGCAAGCAGTTCGGCCAAAGCATCGGCGAATTCCAGCTGATCCAGGGCAAGGTCGCCGACATGTACACCCAACTCAACGCCAGCCGCGCCTACCTCTACGCGGTGGCCCAGGCATGCGAGCGCGGCGAGACCACGCGCAAGGACGCCGCTGGCGTGATCCTCTACAGCGCCGAACGCGCCACGCAAATGGCCCTCGACGCGATCCAGATCCTCGGCGGCAATGGCTACATCAATGAATTCCCCGCCGGCCGCCTGCTGCGTGACGCCAAGCTGTATGAAATCGGCGCCGGCACCAGTGAGATTCGCCGGATGCTGATCGGTCGCGAACTCTTCAACGAAACCCGCTGAGGGAGCGCGCCATGGCCACCTTGCATACCCAGCTCAACCCCCGCTCTGCGGAGTTTGCCGCCAACAGCGCGGCGATGCGCCAACAGGTCGATGCCCTGCACACCTTGCTCGCCCACGTGCAACAAGGCGGCGGCGCGAAAGCCCAGGAGCGCCACACCTCACGCGGCAAACTGCTGCCCCGTGAGCGCATCAACCGCCTGCTCGACCCGGGCTCGCCGTTCCTCGAACTGAGCCAGCTCGCCGCCCACCAGGTGTATGGCGAAGACGTGCCCGCCGCCGGGGTGATTGCCGGGATCGGCCGCGTGGAGGGCGTTGAATGCATGATCGTCGCCAACGACGCCACGGTGAAAGGCGGTTCCTACTACCCGCTCACCGTGAAAAAACACCTGCGCGCCCAGACCATCGCCGAGCAGAACCGCCTGCCGTGCATCTACCTGGTGGATTCCGGCGGCGCCAACCTGCCGCGCCAGGACGAGGTATTCCCCGACCGCGAGCACTTCGGGCGGATCTTCTTCAACCAGGCCAACATGAGCGCCCAGGGCATCCCGCAGATCGCCGTGGTGATGGGCTCATGCACCGCTGGCGGTGCGTATGTGCCGGCCATGGCCGACGAAGCGATCATGGTGCGCCAGCAAGCCACCATCTTCCTCGCCGGACCGCCGCTGGTGAAGGCCGCCACCGGCGAAGTCGTCAGCGCCGAAGACCTTGGTGGCGCCGATGTGCACTGCAAGATCTCCGGTGTGGCCGACCACTATGCCGACAGCGATGAACACGCTTTGGCATTGGCGCGGCGCAGCGTCGCCAACCTCAACTGGCGCAAGCAGGGACAGTTACTGCAACGCCCGCCCATGGCGCCGTTGTACAGCGGCGAAGAGTTGTACGGCGTGATCCCGGCCGATGCCAAGCAACCGTTCGATGTGCGCGAAGTGATCGCGCGGCTGGTGGACGGTTCGGTGTTCGATGAGTTCAAGGCGCTGTTCGGCACCACACTGGTATGCGGCTTTGCGCACCTGCACGGCTACCCGATTGCAATCCTCGCCAACAACGGCATTTTGTTCGCCGAAGCCGCGCAAAAAGGCTCGCACTTTATCGAACTGGCCTGCCAGCGCGGCATTCCCCTGCTGTTTTTGCAGAACATCACCGGCTTCATGGTCGGGCAGAAATACGAAGCCGGCGGCATCGCCAAGCACGGCGCCAAACTGGTCACAGCCGTGGCCTGCGCCAAGGTGCCGAAGTTCACGGTGATCATCGGCGGCAGCTTTGGTGCCGGTAACTACGGCATGTGCGGCCGCGCCTATGACCCACGGTTCCTGTGGATGTGGCCGAATGCGCGCATCGGCGTGATGGGCGCAGAACAGGCCGCTGGCGTGCTGGTGCAGGTCAAGCGCGAGCAGGCCGAACGCGCAGGCGTTGGGTTCAGTGCCGAGGAAGAAGCCGCGATCAAGCAGCCGATCCTCGACCAATACGAAACCCAGGGCCACCCCTACTACTCCAGCGCGCGCCTGTGGGACGACGGGGTCATCGACCCGTTGCAAACCCGTGACGTGCTGGCCCTGGCCCTGTCTGCCGCGTTGAATGCCCCCATCGAGCCGAGCCGCTTCGGCGTGTTCCGCATGTAAATGGAGCTGTACCCCATGAGCGATTTCAACACCCTCGAACTGATCACCGACAGCCGTGGCTTTGCCACGCTGTGGCTCAGTCGCGAAGCCAAGAACAACGCATTCAATGCCGAGATGATCCGGGAACTGATCATCGCCCTCGACCAGGTGCAGGGCGATCCCTCCCTGCGCTTTCTCGTGTTGCGCGGTCGCGGCAAGCATTTCAGCGCGGGCGCCGACCTGGCCTGGATGCAGCAATCGGCCGAGCTGGATTACCACACCAACCTGGACGACGCCCGCGAACTGGCGGAGCTGATGTACAACCTGGCCAAGCTGAAAATCCCCACCCTGGCGGTGGTGCAAGGCGCGGCCTACGGTGGCGCGCTGGGCTTGATTAGCTGCTGCGACATGGCGATCGGTGCCGATGATGCGCAGTTCTGTCTGTCGGAAGTGCGCATTGGCTTGGCCCCGGCGGTGATCAGCCCGTTCGTGGTGCAGGCCATCGGCGAACGCGCCGCGCGGCGTTATACCCTGACCGCCGAGCGTTTCGGCGGCCAGCGGGCGCGGGACATCGGCTTGCTGGCAGAGAGCTATCCCCTTAGCGAGTTGGATCTGCACGTCGAGTTGTGGGTCGCCAACCTGTTGCAGAACAGCCCGGCAGCGATGCGCTCCAGCAAGGATTTGCTGCGCGAAGTCGGCAACGGCGCCCTCACACCGGCGTTGCGCCGCTACTGTGAAAATGCCATCGCGCGGATTCGCGTCAGCGCCGAAGGCCAGGAAGGCCTGCGGGCGTTCCTGCAAAAACGTGCGCCGAGCTGGCAGTCCCAGGAGCCGCGTTCATGAGCACACTGACCACCGTACTGGTGGCCAATCGCGGTGAAATTGCCTGCCGGGTGATGCGCACCGCCAAGGCCATGGGCCTGACCACCGTGGCCGTGCACAGCGCCACCGACCGCGATGCACGCCACAGCCGCGAAGCCGATATCCGCGTTGACCTGGGCGGCAGCAAGGCCACCGAGAGTTACCTGCAAATCGATAAACTGATCGCCGCCGCCCACGCCAGCGGCGCCCAGGCGATTCATCCAGGCTACGGTTTCCTGTCGGAAAACGCCGGGTTCGCCCGTGCAATTGAAGCCGCCGGTTTGATCTTCCTCGGCCCGCCCGCCTCGGCCATTGACGCCATGGGCAGCAAATCCGCAGCCAAGGCGCTGATGGAAACCGCCGGCGTGCCGTTGGTGCCGGGTTATCACGGTGAAGCGCAGGATCTGGAAACATTCCGCGACGCCTGCGCACGCATCGGTTATCCGGTGTTGCTCAAGGCCACGGCGGGCGGCGGCGGCAAGGGCATGAAGGTGGTCGAGGACGTCAGCCAGCTGGCCGAGGCCCTCGCCTCGGCCCAGCGTGAGGCGCTGTCCTCATTCGGCAACGGGCAGATGTTGGTGGAGAAATACCTGCTCAAGCCACGCCATGTGGAAATCCAGGTGTTTGCCGACCAGCACGGCCACTGCCTGTACCTCAATGAGCGCGACTGCTCGATCCAGCGGCGCCATCAAAAAGTCGTGGAAGAAGCACCAGCGCCGGGGTTGAGCGTTGAACAGCGCAAGGCCATGGGCGAAGCCGCCGTGCGCGCGGCCCAGGCCATCGGTTATGTCGGCGCCGGCACCGTGGAATTCTTGTTGGATGCGCGCGGTGCATTCTTCTTCATGGAGATGAACACGCGCCTGCAAGTGGAGCACCCGGTGACCGAGGCGATTACCGGCCTCGACTTGGTGGCCTGGCAGATTCGCGTCGCCCAGGGCGAAGCGTTGCCCATCACCCAAGCGCAGGTGCCGCTGATCGGCCATGCGATTGAAGTGCGGCTGTATGCCGAAGACCCGGCCAATGATTTCCTGCCGGCGACCGGGCACCTGGCGCTGTACCGCGAATCGACACCAGGCCCTGGGCGACGGGTGGACAGCGGCGTGGCCCAAGGCGATAGCGTGTCGCCCTTCTACGACCCGATGCTCGGCAAGCTGATCGCCTGGGGCGAAGACCGGGAACAAGCGCGCCTGCGCTTGCTGAGCATGCTCGATGAGTTTGCCGTCGGCGGGCTCAAGACCAACCTGGGCTTTTTGCGGCGCATCATCGGCCATCCGGCGTTTGCGGCGGCTGAATTGGATACGGGGTTTATCCCGCGTTATCAGGATCAACTGCTGCCAGCGCCGGGTGCGTTGAGCGATGGGTTCTGGCAGGCGGCCGGTGCGGCCTTTATGCAGAGCTTGCCGGTGGGCGATGGGCCTTGGGCTGACACCCGCGGCTTTCGTGCGGGGCTGCCGGCCGAGGTGTCGCTGCATTTGAGTTGTAATGGCCAGGACCAGCTGGTGACGCTGGCGGCAGAAACGGCGACGTTGCGCGACGAACAATTGTGGATCGAGCGCCAGGGCGTACATCGCTCCCATCTGGCGGTGCGCAGCGGCGAGACCCTGTACCTGCGCTGGGACGGCGAGGTGCACGCGGTCAGCCTGTTCGACCCGATTGCAGCGGTCGAGGCCAGCCAGTCGCACCAGGGTGGCCTCACCGCGCCGATGAACGGCAGCATCGTGCGGGTGCTGGTCGAAGTCGGCCAAACCGTGGACGCCGGCACGCAACTGGTGGTGCTGGAGGCGATGAAGATGGAACACAGCATTCGTGCGCCCCAGGCTGGCGTGGTCAAGGCTTTGTTCTGCCAGGAAGGCGAAATGGTTGCCGAAGGTTGCGCGCTGGTGGAGCTCGAAACAGCGAGCTAGAACTTCGCCGTGGCCTGCACCACCACGCCGAGGATGCGGCAATCGTCGGTGAGCAGCTGTTTCGGGTAAGTCGGGTTGAGCGGCACCAGGTACAGCTGGCCGCTCTCTTTCAGCAACTGGCGGAAGGTCGCCTGTGGGCTGTCGGCCCATTGGGCAACCACCAGCTTGCCCGGTTCGGCGGTGATGGCCGGGTCCACCAGGATCAGCATGCCCGCGCTGATGCTCAGGCCGCTGGGCGCGGTCATGGCATCGCCCGTGACCGGCAGCCAGAACGCTTCGCCTCGGGCGTGGTAATCCGTCAGCTCGAAGCGTGGCGCGCCATAGGTGGCACGCTCTTCACGGGTTTCGCACAGGCCGCTCCAATCACTGACCGGGTAGCGGAAATACGGGTTGTAGTGGCTCGTCGGGCCGGGCTCCTCGGCGGACCGTTCGCGAATCTGCAACGAAACCTCCAGGTAGCCCAGGCCCAACTCCGCCAGCACCCGGTTCATATCCGCGACGCTCGGCACACGACGTTTTGCCAGCCAGTGGCCGACGCCGCCCTGGGTCATGCCCAAGCGCTCGGCAAGCTCGGTTTGCGTGACCTTGGGGTGTTTCATGCTGGCTTTCACCAGCGCTATCCATTTATCCATGGGGCCTGACAATACGTGAGGCATTTTCCCGGGCAATAAACAGTTTGTAGTAATCCATAAAACGACATAAATACGATACGTACTATGATCGGACATAAGGTTTTCGACACCCACCCGGAGTACCGCCCCTTATGACCACAAGCCTCCATCCCCAGCCCGAATTAGCCGAAACTGCCGATATCCTCGACATGCGCAGCAGTGGCGCCGTCCAGCGCGCGCTGGACTATTACTTGAAGGAAGAGGTGTCGCTATCAGCGACGGACGACACCTTCTTCAGCATAAAACCCGGCATCAGCCAGGAAGAAGCGCTGGTGCACGCATCGGACCTGTTGCGCAGTGCCGCAGCCACCGCCTATGAATCAGCGAGCAGCCACCAAGGCAACAACCGCGACCTGGCGTTTTCAGTGGTGTATTTGATTGATATGGCGAAGGCGATGGTGGAGCGATCGTTGCGCGCGCCAGAAACACAGGCAACCGTTTAACAGGCGCAAAGGAAAAATATTTCTATCTCGACGATAAAAACATTTGACTTGCAAATGATAATGATTATTATTGGACCCAGCTGATCGCGAGATCAGTCGATAGACCAAGGGACCTTAGGTCGGACTCTTGGAATATCTCCTCATCAGGCTAATCACGGTTTTTGACCCGGCTCTTTGGCCGGGTCTTTTTTTTGCCAGTTTCCCTGGCATGGCTTCAGGCTAATGAAGACTGTGTGTTGCTTGATGGCGCGCATGGTAGCAAAAGACCATCGCCAAAAGAAAGCCGCACGAACGCTCTAGGTCGGATCTTTGCGAATTAGCGCTTGAGAATCAATCTCATAGATTCTAAGCTGCTGGCGCGTCAAGGACGACGCCCCCTCCTCCCTGCAACAATTTTGCGTCAAGATTTTGCCTGGCTCCTGTGTAAGATATCCGCCACAACACTCATACTCAGGCAACCAGACTATGACCGTGGCCTTGACCTCCATCAGGATCAGCACCGATTTCGACAGTGGCAATATCCAGGTGCTCGACGCCAGCGATGCGTTCCAGCTGCTGCTCGCCATCAAACCCGATACCCGTAGCCCACATTTCCAATGGTTCCACTTCAAGGCCGAAGGCATGCATGTGGGCCACACCCACACCTTCCGTTTGAGCAACGCGAGCCAGTCGTCCTACAAACACGCCTGGAGCGGCTACAACGCCGTCGCCTCCTATGACCATATCAACTGGTTCCGCGTCCCCACGCGTTTTGACGGCGAGTTCCTGCACATCAGCCTTGAAACCCGCGAAAAGCATGCGTGGATTGCCTATTTCGAGCCCTACAGCCGCGAACGCCACGACTGGCTGATCGGCCAGGCCCTGAGCCGCGCCGGCACCCAACTGCTGGCCACCGGAAAAAGCGTCGAGGGCCGCGATATCCAGTTGCTACGCCGTGGCAAAGGCGGCGAAGGCCGACGCAAAATCTGGATCATCGCCCAGCAGCATCCCGGCGAACACATGGCCGAATGGTTTATGGAAGGCATTATCGAACGCCTGCAACAGGACGGTGACAGCGAACTGAAAAAACTGCTGAAAGTCGCCGACCTGTACCTGGTGCCCAACATGAACCCGGACGGGGCGTTCCATGGCCACCTGCGCACCAACGCCATGGGCCAGGACCTCAACCGTGCGTGGCAGAGCGCCAGCCAGGAGATCAGCCCGGAAGTGCTGTTCATCCAGCAACAGATGGAAAAGTACGGCGTCGACCTGTTCCTCGACATCCATGGCGACGAAGAAATCCCCTACGTCTTCACTGCCGGCTGCGAAGGCAACCCAGGCTACACGCCGCGTATCGAGGCGTTGGAAAAGCACTTCCGCCGCCACCTCAGCGCCCTGACCCGCGACTTCCAGACCACCCACGGCTACACCCGCGACCTGCCGGGCGAGGCCAACATGACCCTGGCCTGCAATGCCGTCGGTGAAAAATACGACTGCCTGTCGCTGACCCTGGAAATGCCCTTCAAGGACAACGACGACGCGCCCAACCCCCACACCGGCTGGTCGGGCAAACGCTCGATGCAATTGGGCAAGGACGTGTTGAGCACCGTCGCCGATATCGTCGGCGTGTTGCGCTGATTTTGGATGGGTTGAGCGAGCAAACTCGCTCAACCCAGATCAGTCCTTTGTACCCGTCATGCTTTGCAACACGCCATCACGGCGAATCAACCCATGGAACAACGCCGCCGCGAGGTGCAACAGCACCGTCAGGAACAACAGGTAGGCAAGAAACCCATGGGCCTTGCGCAGCACCGCAAACAACGGCGCATTCACCGCCATCAGCGCGGGCAGTTGCACCGAACTGCTGAGCATCACCGGGTCGCCCGCGGCCGAAATCATCGCCCAGCCCAACAGCGGCAACACCAGCATCAACCCGTACAACACCAGATGGGACGCCTTGGCTGCCAGCACTTGCCACAGCGGCAGATCGGCTGGCAACGGCGGCTGACGCGTGGAAAAACGCACCACCAATCGCACAATCACCAGCGCCAGGATCGCAATCCCCAGCGGCTTGTGCAGATGGATCAACCATTCATGCCGCTCCGACACCGAGGCCGCCAACCCGGCCCCGATAAACAGCATGGCGATGACCATCAACGCCATCAGCCAGTGCAGCAGACGCGCCAAGGGTGCAAAAAAGCGAGGTTGGGCATTCATGGCTTCGACTCCTGAGGGGCGCTGTGCAGCGCGCTGACTTCGCCGGCACGGCGCAGGTATGAACTGGCATACGCCGCTGAACGTGCGGCCAGCAGCGGGTCATTGGAGGCTTCGATGCCGCTGGGCAGAATCAGCGGATCAAAGTTGATGTCGCGGCAATCGCCCTCCGCCTGCGGCTGGCTGCTTTGCAACACCAGCGTCCCGGCGTTCAGCACCTTATGCTCGCCAGACCAGGTCTTGCTCGCGTCGTCCAACGGGTCGCCGGGGTTGGCCAACGTCATGTTCAACTGCCAACGCAACGGCCCTGCCGCCAGGCGTTGCACCAGGTCTTTTTCGAGAAAGTCGGCACCGGCCGGTGCAGTGTCACCTGCTGCATCCTGACGCTGCGGCACGACCTCCCAGCGCACGGCCTGGCGCTTGCCATCGGCACCCACCAGATAGAACGCGTTGATCCCGTTATAGGTTTCGGTCGCGTAACTGGCCGACGGCTTGGCGGTCTTGACCCACGCCAGGAACGCCGCCGTCTCCGGGTGCGCGGCAAAAAACGCCGGCATGCTCGAAGGATTCGGCTTGCCAGTAGCCGGGTCCGGCGCACCCGCCTTGAGCATCGCGTAGAACGCCTCAGGCGTACCCACCGGGAACACCGGCATGCTGTTCATCCCGGTGCGCCATTGCTGGCCGTTGGCCTGGCTGAACTGCACGGCAAAACTGCGGATCGGCACGCTGCTGTCCGGCGCATAGGGGTTGCCGCTGGGCAAGGCAAAACGGCCGATCACCGGGGTCTTGGCCGCGCTGAACACCTCGGCGCTGGAATATGCACGGGCTTGCGCACTGCTCTCGAAATACCCGGCGACACACACGCCCTTGGCATGATTACGCCGGAAGCCGGGGTGCACGCCGTTATTGGTTTCCAAGGCATTGACCAAGGTTTTCGGGCGCAAGCGCTGTGGGTCGAGCGTACCGTTGACGTAGGCAAATGCCCCGGCCACCAGCGCAACCACGGCACCGATACCTGCCAGCCTGAGAACCAGGCTGGCAGTGCTGAGCGGCGGACGTGCGTGATCTACCATGAAAAACTCCAGGGCACAGGGCCGCATGGGGAAAAGTACTATGAGACGACCCTCACGTAGGCTTATTCCCAAGACGCTGTAGTTTTTTTCAGGAAAGACAGGTGGCTATGGCTGGTTAAAGGACGCATGCCGCTTGTCCAGAAAAGCCTGCATGCCCTCCTGCTGGTCCGGCGTAGCGAACAAACTATGAAACAGCCGGCGCTCCACACGCACGCCCTCGTGCAACCCCACCTCCAGGGATTGCGCCACCGCCTCCCGCGCAGCACGGGTAGCTGTGCGCGAAAAGTTGGCAATCAGCGCAGCCACCGCCAACGACTGTTCCAGCAAGGTCGCCGCCGGATAGACCCGCGACACCAACCCCGCCCGCTCTGCTTCCTGAGCCATCATCGGGCGCCCGGTCAGGACCATATCCATGGTCTTGGCCTTGCCAATCAACCCCGTCAACCGTTGGGTAGCGCCCATGCCCGGGATCACTCCCAGCTTGATTTCCGGCTGGGCAAACGTGGCAGTATCAGCGGCAAAAATCAGGTCGCACATCAGCGCCAGCTCACAGCCTCCGCCAAAGGCATACCCGCTGACGGCGGCGATGGTCGGCGTGCGCAGGCGGGTAAAGGCCTCCCACCCGACGAAGTAGTCTTCGTTCAGCATGTCCAGGTAAGACTTGCCACTCATCTCCTTGATATCGGCCCCAGCAGCAAAGTACTGCTCACTGCCGGCAATCACGAAACACCCGACCTGCGGGTCCCGGTCCAGGGCCTCCAGGCACGCGACCAACTCCAACATCAGCGCCGAACTCAACGCGTTCTTGACCTGTGGGCGATTGAGCCTGACCAGCACCACGCGACCGTGACGTTCAACTAATACATTCATAGATACCTCCACCGATTAATAGGGTTCAGCCACAACATTTCACGAATCCCAGATCGCGCCATACGCGGGTATGCCTCTGACCTCCAGTTCCTGCACCACGCGCCGTGTCAAACCCTGGTTGGAGATGCAAATCACCGCCTCCACGCCCTGCACTTCGACGGCTGCACAGGCCAGTTGCACAAGGTCGGGTTTGCCGCGCTCATCGGTGTCCCAGATCAGCGCCTGGGGCTGGGCATGCAGAATCTCGTCGACCAGCGCATCACCGTAGGTGCTTCTCGGGCTGCGGGTTGACCAGATCAACTGCGCTGGCACGTTACCCGCCAGCAAATGCGGCATCACCGGGCCGATGCCGCTGCCGGTGGCGATGTACAACACCGATTTGAACAGTGTCTCTACATTCGCTACGCCGGCGGTGGTAATGCCCTTAACCCACACGTGGGACGGCAATTGCTCAATGAATTGCCCCGTCCAATCCCCGGCGCGGGAAATAATCAAGCGAAAGCCGGCCTGGCCCGGCGTGGGGATATTGGCAAATGAATGCCATTCCAACAGAGGGTTCAAACTGATAGCCGTGGATGAGCCCGCAAAGGGTGTGGTGTGGGTAAAACCTACGATCGCCGCATGCCTGGAAGGCCGCACCGTCTCGATCGCCACCTTGCGTAGGCGCAGCCATGGCAGGGCAATACTGACCGTCAACAGCACCAGCATCCAGAAAGACCCGCTGCGCAGCAGCTCCGGCGACGCCAGCAGTGTCCGCCCCCAAAACAGCAGCAACACACTCCACCCGGCAAACCGGTGAACGCGCTCGAACCCGTTGTGAAAACGCCCACGCACCTGCGGCAGCGCCATGCCCACCATTAATAGCAGCACGCCCACCAGCACGGCGTTGAGCCACAACACCGTCAGCGAGACACTGCCGGGCTCGCTCAAATGCATCACCGCCTGCACGCCAACCAGTGCGATAAACCACCCCGTGGCCGCCACTGCCGCACCGCTGTGCAGCCCGCCAAAATGGTAGACCTTCGCCACACGCCGGCGAATACACAGCGGCCACGTCACCGGCACACGTGTCGCCAGCCAGAACAGCGCGTTTATCACGTATTGCTGGCGAACCAGCGTTGCCAGCGACAGGTTGATCAACACCATGGTCGAAAGTGTTTCCGCGCCCATGGCCAGCACGCCCGGGCCCAGCCAGATGACCCCCGCATTGCAAGCGATGACCAGCACGAAGAGACGGTTGTAATAGGACAGCCACGGCAACGCCGACAGCCGCCGCCCTATCGACGGTTTGCGTGGCAGGGCAACCTGCGTCAAGGCCTCAGACATCGCCGAGCTCCTTCGCTGTCTGCCTCCGCTGTGCCCACTGCAACAGCAATGCCTTGTCGATCTTGCCCCTGGCGGTCAGGGGCAGATGCTCCAGCGCATAAATCCTGGATGGCACGCAGTAGTAAGCCAGGCGTTGCTCAGTCTGTTGCCGGCAAGATTCAACATCGGCATTGGCCGGCGACACGAATGCCACGAGGGTGCGGTTGTCGAGTTTCAGCGTGACGGCGCGCACGCATCCCTCACCGGCCTCCAATGCGGCAGACACCGCATCCAGCTCCACGCGAAATCCACGAACTTTTACCTGATCATCCACACGCCCCAGATGCTCAAGCTGCCCGTCGTGTGTCCAGCGCCCAAGGTCCCGCGTGCGAAACATCATTGCGCCCGCCCCCAGGAACGGGTCCGGTCGGTAGCGTTCGGCAGTCAACGTCGGGTTACTCAAGTACCCCGCTGTCACCCCGACCCCGCCAGCCCACATTTCGCCGACGTCCCCCAACTCGCAGGCGCGGCCCTGTTCATCGAGGACATACACCGTGTTGTTGGGCGTCGGCCTCCCAATCGTCAGCAGTGTGCCGGGTACATGCCGGTGCAAGGTATTGACGATGGTGGTTTCGGTCGGTCCGCAACCGTTATAGAAGTCACAGTGTCCAGCCCAGCGGTCGCCCAAGCCTTGGGGGCAAGGCTCGCCAGCCACAGCCACTACCTTGAGGTTGGGGCAGTGTTGAGGATCAAGCGTGGCCAGTATCGAGGGCGTTGCGATCAACACATCGCACTGTGCCGCCGTTTGCGCAATGTCCTTGCCGCGAATCAGCAAGGTCGCGCCATGGGCCAGGCAGCCGAGTATTTCCCAGGCGGCCATGTCAAAACCGATATTGAGGATCTGCCCAACCCTGCGGCCCGGCGCCATGCCCATACGCCCGGGCTCTGTCAGCAGGATGTTGCACACATTGCGATGGGTCACACGCACGCCATTGGGACGCCCGGTGGTGCCTGACGTGAAGAGCACGAAACACAGGTCATCGGGATAGGTGGCGGCAAACAGCCGGCGATTGTCCCCGGCAACCCAAGGCTCTTCGGCGAGGAAGTCGTTGAGGCACAGGCAGCGGTGAGCGTCTGCTTCGGATACCGCCCCTTGCAGGTTCGACAGCGTCAGTATCACCGGGCTGGTCAGCGCCTCGAGGACCATTGCCAGTTGCATCGGCGGCACGATCCTGGCGTCTTGCGGCACATACGCCGCACCAACCTTCAACACCGCAAGCATGCCCACCAACATCGGGATCGACCGCTCGACGAACAACGCCACCGTATCGCCGCGCGCCACTCCCCGCTCGATCAACCGAACAGCCAACCGGTTTGCCTGACGGTTGAGTTGTTCATAGCTGATGCGCTGGCCCATGCTTACAGCGGCAGTGGCCTGGGGTGCAAGCAACGCCTGCGCTTCGATTGCGTGGTGCACACACCCATGGCTCGGCAGGGCTCCCGGCCCCTGCGCCCACTGCTCAAATTGCACCTGCTGCTCAGTAGGCAAGTGCGCAAGCGCGCTGCGGGAAAAATGCGCTTCATCTGTTGGTGAAAACATCGTCTATACACCCTCATCGTTGACTGCCGACAAGTGCTGGCAGGTACGAGGGTGGATTGAGGGCATCACCGGCGATTACAGCCTCACAAGTTATGCAGATGCGCCTCACGAAGCCGACAATGGATTTCTTTCAGGTTTGGACGGAATAACCTACACGGACCAGCGTCTACCTCAGCACAACCGGCTAGACTCCAACCCCCATGCATGAACTCGACGACGCGTTACGTGAACTCATCCCCAGGCTGCGGCGCTTTGCCGTGTCCCTGACCCATAACGCCAGCAGCGCCGACGACCTCGTGCAATCGACCCTGGAGCGGGCCATCACCCGCTGGTCCGACAAGCGCAGCGACGGCGATCTACGCGCCTGGCTGTTTTCGATCCTCTACCGCCAGTTCCTCGACGCCCACCGTCGCAGCCGCCGCTACGCGCGCATGCTCGAGTTTTTCAGCGGCCGCGACGACGCGCAGCCATCGGTGGAACGCACGGTGATCGCCCAATCGACCCTGCAAGCCTTCGACCGCCTCAACACCGAGCAGCGCGCCCTGCTGCTGTGGGTGTCGGTCGAAGGCTTGAGCTACAAGGAAGTCGCCAACATCCTTGAGGTGCCCATCGGCACCGTGATGTCGCGTCTGTCCCGCGCGCGCCAAGCCTTGCGCCAACTCAGTGATGGCGAAATTGCCAGCCCTTCCCTGCGGATACTCAAATGATCAGCCTGCCCCCCAGCGAACGCGATTTGCATGCCTACGTCGATCACCAACTGCTGGAGAGCGATCGCCGTGTACTCGAAACCTATCTGGCCGCCCACCCCGACGTTGCCGCCCAGGTCCATGCCTGGCAGCAGGACGCGCAGTTACTGCGGGCCGCACTCGGCGGTGCCCTGCAACAGCCGGCCAACCCGGCGTTGGACCCGGCGCAGATTCGCCAGCGCCGCAAGCACCAATCGCGCCGCCACTTGGCCTCGGCGGCGGTGCTGTTGATCGCCGTCAGCCTCGGCGGCATTGGCGGCTGGCAGGCCCGCGAAGCCACGCAACCGCCCCTGGCGCCGATGGCCGACGCCATGCAGGCCTACCGCCTGTTTGCCCAGGACGGTGTGCTGCCCGCCGACTATCACGTCCAAGACGGCGGAAGCATGCAAGCCTGGCTGGATCGTTACTTTAGCCAGGCCAGCCGCCTGCCGGACTTGAGTTCATCGGGCTACACGCCCGTCAGCGGGCGCCTGCTCACCACCGACCAGGGCGCGGCGGCGATGGTGCTGTACGAAGACCCGCAAGGTCGGCGCATCAGTTTCTACATTCGCCCACCGGGCCCGGACAACGGCTTCCTGCCCCGTGGCAGCCGCAGCGCCGATGGCCTGCAGGCCGAGTACTGGTCAGGCGGCGGCTACAACTATGCAATGGTCAGCCCGGTGGATCAGCCCACGCCCGCGCTGCAAAAGCTCTAGAAGCCGACATCCAGCACCACGTTATCCAGGTAGGTGCCCCCGGGCGGCGTGGCCTGGTCGGTGTAGATCCTGGCGTTGTAGTTGAACACCTGGCTGCCGGTGCCCAGGCCGTTGCCGGGGTTGATGTCCGCCGTGGCACTGGCCCGCCGCGCGGCGCCCACGCTGCCCCAGCGGGTGGTGCCAGCGCTGACAAAGATGTCGTAGGCCAAATAGTTGCTGCCGGAAATCATCCGGCGGCGCCCGCCCACGCTGACCGGCTGCTGCCCATCGCTGAGGCCGACGGTGTAGGCGCTGCCCTTGGTGCAATTGACGCTGGCCTGGCCATTGACGGTGGCAAACCCACTGACCACCGGGGCACTGCCGAAGGCGATCGCCGGCGTGGTGATCAGGCAGTCGTTGGTCACCAGCATGCTGACGGTCAGCGCCTGCGTGCCGGTGCCACTGTCGCGACCCAGGCAAACGCCGATCAGGTTGATGGTCGAGCAGTAGTTCCAGGTCCAGACGATGCTCAGGGTTTCGCTGTACAGGCCGGCCGCCACGTTGCTGCCGGCGACACTGCGCAGATACAGCGGCAAGGTCTTGGTGCCTGGGCCGAACACCAACCCGTAGCTCTGGGCGATACCACTGCTACCGCCAAAGTCGAACGTGCTGCCTCGCGTAATGGGATACGTCGTGGAGTTGTTGCCATAGATCGTATAGGGGATCACATCACCGGTCGGCCCCAGCATGCCGCCCTGGGTCGACCCCGTGATCTTTGCGGTGAATTGGTCGCCACTGCCGAGTATCGACAGCAACAGCGGGGTGCAACTCAGGCCTGCGTTGGTAGTGGAACTGAGCTGCGCCGTGGCGAGCACCGACATCGAACTCACCGGGCCAAAGCTGGCCGGCGAGGTGGCCACCGCGCTGCACGCGGCGTGCACCTGCGTCGACACACCCAGGCTCGCCGCCGCCCACAGACCCCACAGCCATTCCTTGCCCCGCACACGCACGCTCCTTAATTCATTGACACACCAGCGGCCCGATCAGGGGCACCTGCGCCTGGGTGATGTCCAGGTCGAAGGTGGCCTGACAGCTTTGCCCGCCACTGAGGGTGACTTGCAGCGTGTTATGCGCCGCGAGGTTCTCCAGGTAGACCAAACCGTCCCAGCCGACCACCGCCAACCCAGCGCTTTGCTCATGCCGCACCTGACTGCCGAGGGGCAAGTCCTGATGCTGGGCATCCACCAGCGTGATACTGGCCGCCACCACCCGGCGCACCGGAAACTCCAACAGGTAACCACTGCCCCGACGCACCGCCACCCGTTGTTCAACGTTGGCCACTTGCACGTTGATGGGGAAGTTCAACGGGTCGATTTCATACTTGGCGCGGTAGTAGGCGCTGCTCCACGGCACCAGCAAGTGCCCATTGCGATCGGTCTCGCCGACCACCTGGTTCTCGTAGCGCACCGGCACCCCGGCAAACCCGCCGGTGCTCACCACCACAAAGGCATCGTTGACCTGGTTGGCGACAAAAAACTCCTTGTCCATCCACACCCGCGACCCGGCCGCGTCGGCCCAGCGGGTCTGTGCGTCGCGCGTGCCATACACGCCGGCCTGCAACTGCACCGACTGCAAGCGCCAGGTCAGGTCCGCCTGGCGATAGGTCGGGACGTCGCCGCTCGCATAACCCAGGTTGAAACCCAGCCCACCACCGGCCGGCACGGCGCGGCTGTAATTCACGCGCTGTTGCACCTGCCCGCTGTTGCTGCGCTCACTGCCCAGGCTGAGGCTGCCGTAGGCGTCGAACGGGATGATCAATTGCCCTTGCACGGCCCAGTTGCTGGCACCGATCTCGCGGTTGGCCGACAGGTAAAAGCTGGTGTTGCGCCACAGCGATTTGCTCCACGTCAGGTTCAGCAGGCGAGTGCGCGAATCGTCCGTCGCCTGCACATCGAAATAGCCCACGCCGAGGCTGCCAAAGTCATTCAGGTTCAGGCTCAGCGTCACCTGCTCGCTGCGCTTGCTGAGGCTGGCGTACGGGGTGTCGATCAGGGTCAGGTCGGCGTATTGATCACGGCGCTCGACCCGCTGGTAGGACAGGCTGTAATGCTGGCTGCTGTATTGATAACCCAGGCTCAGTTGCTGGCCCGACCCGCCGTCGAACTGGCTTTGGCTGACGGCGGTGTTGAGCACGCCGAAGTTGCCCAGGCGCAGGTTGCCACCCACGCCGCCAAGGGTCAGGTCATTGGACGCTTCGGCATGGCTTTCCACGGTCAATGCATCCGACAGCCCGTAGCGGAAGGTACCGCTGGCCACGCCGGGGCCGTAGCCGAAGTCGCGCACGGTGTAGTCGCGGCGCAGATTACCGGCCGACAGGGAAAAATCCGCCAGGCCTTTTTGCAGCAACGAACTGGTGACATAGAACGGCACCGTGGTGGACACCTGCCGCCCGAGGGCGTCGGTGGTGACCACCACCGCTTCGCCGGCACCGTTGATAAACGGCACGTTGGTCAAGGTGTAAGGCCCCGGCTGCAGGTCGGCGCTGCTGGATTTGTAGCCGTTGATAAACAGGTCGACCGACGACGGCACCGCCGCTTCCCCGGCGAACTGCGGCAACGGGTAGGTCACCAGGTCCGGGCGCACGCCGAAGTCGCGGGACAGTTGCACCCCGCCCAGGCGCACCGAGCTGCTCCAGGGCAAGGCCCCGCTGATCACGTCGCCCGCCTCGTAGGTCAACAGGCGCTCATCGTCGGAGAAACGCCAGGTGGTGTCGTAGCGCCGATAGCCGTTGTTGAACGTGCTGTCCTGGGGCTCGCGGCCGACGGTGGTGCGGTATTGGCCAGTATTGGACAGCGTGCCCCAGGTATCGAACAGGCGCACTTCGTTGAAGATGCCCAGGTAAGTGCTGCTGTCGTCGGTATCGTTGAGGTAGGCATCGTAGTTGAGCAACGCGCCAAAGCTGGTCAGCGCCTGGGTGCGCGGGTAGTTGTTGCGGTTGCCGATAAACTGCTCCGGCAACCAGCTCGCCGGCACGGTCAGCACCAGGCGCTGGGCCTGGCTGTCGTAGTCGCTGTGCAAGCCGGCCAACTTGTCCAGATCGACCTCGAGCGGCACTTCGCCCGGCAGTTTCACACCGATTTCCTGCAACACGCTCGCCGGCAGAAACAGCCCACCCGCACGCTGGCTGACGGCAACCACACGGCCGGTATCCTGCCCGTTGACCACCAGTTCCAGGAACAACTGTGCATCGGCGACAGCCTCCATACTGCTGGGCGGCGGCGGCAACGGCGCAGCCAGGCCCAGCGGTGCGAACACCAGGACCGACACGCTGCCCACTACCCACACCGATCGCCATAGACAACGAGCCCAAACCTGGCTCACCAAGGCTTTGTGTCCATCAATGGACATCTCCATCCGTTAAAACCCGGGGCTATTCCCTGCCCTGTCGCGCCTGTTCTACCGACCCGGCGCCAGGCTCTCCACTTGGGTGGCGCCGTTGACCCGCAGTTGTAACGGCTGGTCTGCCGGCAAGCCGTCCGGCACCTGCCAGCGCATGGTTGCCCCGGGCAACACATAGCCCATCAGACCCTCCACCAGCGGGCGCGCCTGGCCGCCCTGCTTGAAGCTGGCATCCGTCAGGCGCGCATGCACGGCCCCCTGATTGTGCATTTCCACATAGTTGCGGCCGCCGGTCGTGACCTTCTTCCAGCTCAGATCCGGTTTGCCGGCCGTCTTGGGGTCACGGTCGCGGGTGCCGTCAACCTTGCTCCAAAGGCCCGGGCCATAAGCGAACAACGGCACCGAATAGCGCATCTGGAAACGCACGGCCGCCGCGGTCTTGCCGTCCGCCGCAGTGACGACGGGCTCGGCAGAGGGGATCTCATCGATGATGATGCGATACGCCAACTCCTGGCCGGGCGGCACTTCCTTGGTGCGGGTCAAGCGCACCAACTGCTTTTGCCCCGGCGCGATCTTCGCCACCGGCGGGCTGCCGATCACATCGCGCTGGTTCTGGTATTGCTCGTCGAACCCGCTCTGCGTCCAGGCAAATACGCGGATCTGCAGGTTGGCCGTCTCCGTACCGCGATTTTCCAACCACAACGCACTGGCCTGCTGATCGGCCTCCAGTACCGGGTCAATCGGCCAGATCAGCACCGAACTGGCCGCCTGCACCTGCCCCGCCACCCCCAACACACCAAACAAACCCGCTACCCACCACTGCCGGGAAGCTGCATACATAGATCCCACTCCTTATGCCATTCGCCTTACCACGTCAGCTGCACCTGCAGCGTGTCGCTGTACGTCCCCCCAGGCGTATTGCCCGGTAGCTGCACCCGGCCGTAAATCGGCAAGGTGATGTTGTTCGCGTTGGCGTAGGCCACGCTGACGCTCTGGCTGATACCCAGGCTCTGGCTCAGCGCCGCATCGCGAAACAGCTGGTACGCCACCTTCGCCGTGCCGCTGTTGAGCTGCATCCGCCGCCCGCCGCTGTTATACAAACCGCCATCGACCGTCATGCTCAACGCCACCCCTGGCGTGCATTGCAAGACGACCGAGTTGGCCAGCGCCACCGACGCGGTGCTGGTCGCCAGCGCCGAATAGCTGCCGAACGCCAGGCTGCCGTAATTGCTGCCACCGCTGGCCACCAGGCAGCCCGGGGTGATCGTCGCACTGACCTGGAACGACTGGCTGGTCACGGCCAACAGCGACACCGGCATGCCCCAGCCGATGCACAGCGCCACCCATCCCACCCATTTCATGGCCGTTAAAACGTCAGGGTCACATTGATCGTGTCGGTATAGGTGCCGGCTGGCAGCCCCGCCTTGCCGGTGGCTTTACCGTAGATATTCACGGCCTGGGCCACACCGGTGCTGGCGGCGAGGGGGATGACCCCGCCAATGGCCACCAGGTTCGAATGGCCACTGTCGGTATAGAGGTCGTAGGGCACGTAGTTGGCCACGCCGTCGAACAACGCGCGGGTGCCGCCGGGGGACTTGCCGTCATTGGCGCCACCGGCCACGGTCAAGGTCGGCGAGGTGCCCGCCGAACACAGAATCGACAACGCACCGCCGCCGCCGCCCAGCACCTGGCCCGAGGACTCGGTAAACAAGCTGTTGGACGCGCCGAAGGTCAATGCGCCGAAGCTCATCCCTCCGGTGGCCGCCGCGCCGTTGACCTGGCAGCTGCTGGTCAGCACCAGTGTTGCGCCAATTGTCCCGGCCACCGTGGCCGCCTGTGACCCCGACACCCACGCCAGCGCCAGTAATGGAAAAACAGCCTTGGATACACGTGCATGCATGATATTCATCCTCATGGTTTACCAATCCAGAGTCACCGTCAGGGTGTCTGTATAGATGCCGGCCGGTAGGGCCCTGGTATTCGCCACCACCGAGCCGAATACCGGAATCGGTACTTGTGTGCCCCGGGTCACGACGAAATTGCGTTGCTGGCCGATGCTGTAGGTACTGCGCCCCAGTGCATCGGCCGATAAACGATAGGGAATGGTCTGACGACCGTTGCTCAGGCGCCGGGTGGTGCCATCACCGTTGACGCCGCCGTCGATGGTCACCGTGAAGCTGCTGACCAGCGAGGGGTTGCAGGACACCGCCAGCGGCGCCTTCTCGCCATCGGTGACGCCGCTGGTCAGGCGGTTGTCCCAGGTCGGCCCGTGGCTGCCGAAATCCAGCACCGCCGAGCCACCGTCCGGCGTAACGGGGGTGGTATCAGCGCCTTTGCTCACCTCGCAACTGGCGGTAATCACCAGGCGCGCGTGGATCTGCCCGCTGACCGCCGCCTGCACGTCATCCGCCAGCAGCAACAAGCCGCCCATCGCCACAAGGGCCAAGCCGCGACTCACCATGTGACCGTGACCTTGAGCAGGTCGGAATAACGACCGACGGCGGGAATATCCTTGAGCGGTTCAATGCGACCGTACAGGGGCAAATCGACGCTGCCAGAATCTGGGACGCGACCGCTGAGCGGCACATCCACCGGCAACGGGATACGGCGCGCGGCGTCGGCAAAAATGCGGTAGGGAATGGGTTTGCTCGAAGGGACAGCGGCGCTCAGGTAACGCACTTCGCCGGTGCCGCCATGCAGGCCGCCGTCAACGCGCATCTGGTAGGGCGTGTCGGGGTTGCACTCCAGGCGCGGCTGGCGTTGGCTGATCAAGGCCGCACTCAAGGGCCCGGCCGGGTCATCCAGACGCGGGCCGCTGCCAAAATCCAAAACGCCAAGTTGCTCGATGCCCGACTCGCGGGTGATACCCACCAACTGGCAACCCCGCTGCACGTCGATGCGCACTTCGACCTGAAGCTGCGCACCATAAGCCGTGTTGCAGAGCATCGCGCTCATGACTGCCAATACTGCTCGTCCCTTCACTGCCCCAAATCCTTGTACAGGGGTGACTGCTGTGTATGAGCCTAGTCAGTCAGGGGGAAACTGCCAGCTCACAGGGCAACGCAGGCGTGTCATGCTTTTTCGAGATAGCGCGAGGGGCCCTTCTGTATTGGTCAAAACCCGTTGGCCGCCCTAAAGTAGGCGACCACCGGTAGACAGAGTGATTCCCATTGGCCGCGCTTTCACTGATCCGTCGCTTGCTCGGTAAAAAAACCGCGCCCCACGACGCTTCGCCGATCACCAGGTTTTTTGCGCAAAAAGCCGCGCAACAGGGCTACACCCTCAGCGCCGGGCAAACCCGCGCCATCAGCGCCCTGGCCCGCGAATCGCGGCACCTGCTGGCACGCCAGCCCACCCGCAGCCTGTACCTGCACGGCCCGGTGGGGCGCGGTAAAAGCTGGTTGCTGGACGGGTTTTTCCAGGCGCTGCCGATGGCCGAAAAGCAGCGGGTGCACTTCCACGACTTCTTTGCGCGGTTGCACCGGGGCATGTTCAAGCACCGGGCACAGGACGATGCCCTGGCGGTGACCCTGGATGAGCTGCTGGCCGGTTGCCAGGTGCTGTGTTTCGACGAGTTCCATGTACATGACATCGGCGATGCCATGCTTATCAGCCGGCTGTTCAAGGCACTGTTTCAACGCGGCGTGTGGGTGCTGGTCACGTCCAACTACCCGCCCGCCGGCCTGTTGCCCAACCCGCTGTACCACCAACGCTTCAAGCCGGTGATCGACCTGATCGCCGCGCGCATGGACGTGCTGGAAGTCAGCTCGCCCGAGGACTTTCGCAGCCTGCCCCAAGCCCACAGCACACAGCGCTTCACTGCCGGCCACTACCTGTGGCCGGGCACTGCGAGCCAGCGGGAAGCGTTCGACCTGCCTGCTGCGGATTGCCCTGCGCTGCCCCTGGCCGTCGGCAACCGCCAGTTACGCTGCCGCAGGCATCAGGGGCGCACCATCGCCTTCACCTTCAACGACCTGTGCGAACAGCTCACGGCGGTGATGGACTATCTGCTGTTGTGCCACGACTTCGACCACTGGATCATCGACGGCCTGCCCGCGCTGGCAGATTGCCCGATTGCCGTGCAGCAGCGCTTTATCAACCTGGTGGACGTGCTCTACGACAGGGACAAGCATCTGATCCTGATCGGCGAGTTGCCCCTTGACCAGGCCTTGCACGGCCAGGCCATCGACCTTGCGCGCACCGCAAGTCGCCTCGGGCAATTGCAACAGAGCCGCGCGCAACCGCTATCATGAGCGCCATTTACGCCCCTTTGCCCAGAGATCGCGCCGTCCATGCATACCCTCGCCCAACTCAAGGCCGGCCAATTGGCCGGCATCACGCGCCTGGACCTGTCCTGCGGGCTGACCGAATTCCCCGAGGAAATCTTCGCGCTGGCCGACTCCCTGGAAATCCTCAACCTCAGCGGTAACGCCCTGAGCCGCCTGCCCGACGACCTGCACCGCCTGCCGCACCTGCGCGTGCTGTTCTGCTCGGACAACGCCTTCACCGAGCTGCCGGAATGCCTGGGCCAGTGCGCGAAACTGAGCATGGTCGGCTTCAAGGCCAACCGGATCACCCACGTGCCCGCCGCTGCGCTGCCGCCGCTGTTGCGCTGGCTGATCCTCACCGACAACCAGATCAGTCAGTTGCCCGTTGAACTGGGCGCGCGGCCATTGCTGCAAAAACTGATGCTGGCCGGCAATCACCTGACGCAATTGCCGGAAAGCCTGGCCAACTGCCATAACCTCGAACTGCTGCGCATCGCCGCCAACCGCTTCACCCGCCTGCCCGAATGGCTGCTGGCGCTGCCAAGCCTGACCTGGCTGGCGTATGCGGGGAACCCGGTGGAAATGGCGGTGCAGCTGTCTGCCGATGAAAGCACGCCAGACATTCCCTGGCCCGAGCTGGAACTGGCTGAAGTCCTTGGAGAAGGTGCCTCGGGGGTGATCCACAAGGCACTGTGGAAGCCCTCCGGGCACTCCGTCGCGGTAAAACTCTACAAAGGCACCATCACCAGCGACGGCTCGCCGCTGCATGAGATGCAGGCGTGCATCGCCGCCGGGCTGCACCCCAACCTGATCAAGGTGGAAGGCCGCGTCGTCGGTCACCCCGATGATCAAGCGGCGCTGGTGATGGACCTGATCGCCCCCAGCTACCGCAACCTCGCCGCCCTGCCGAGCCTGGCGTCGTGCACCCGCGACGTCTACGCGCCGGGCACGGTGTTCAGCCTGGACGTGGCCCTGCGCATGGCGCGAGGCATTGCGTCGGTGGCCGCGCACCTGCACCGCCACGGCATCACCCATGGCGACCTGTACGGCCACAACATCCTGTGGAATGAGGCCGGCGATTGCCTGCTCGGGGATTTTGGCGCGGCGTCGTTCCATGCCACGGCGGACACCTTGGAAACCAGGGCGTTGCAGCGTATTGAAGTGCGTGCGTTTGGGGTGTTGCTGGGGGAGTTGCTGGAGCGGGTTGAGGCGGGGGTGAGTGAGGAACTGGTGGCACTGCGCGAGCGTTGCTGTCAGCCGGATGTGCTGGCGCGTCCGGGCTTTGAAGAAATCGAAGCATTGCTCAAATCGGCCTGACGAAACCCAATACAACTGTGGGAGCTGGCTTGCCTGCGATAGCGGTCTATCAGTTGCTGATGTGCAAACTGACCCACCGCTATCGCAGGCAAGCCAGCTCCCACATTTTGAACGGCATTTAGCCTGTTAGAAATCAGCCAGCCAGGCCGACGAACATGTCCTGCACGTCATCGTGGTTGTCCAGGCCTTCCAGGAACGCCTCGACTTCAGCCATCTGCTCATCGGTCAAACCACTCACCGGGTTCTTCGCGATGTAGCCCAGCTTGGCCGACAGCACGGTGAAACCCTGCTCCGGCAGCGCTTTCTGTACGGCATCCAGGTCGGTGGTTTCGGTGATGAACAAGGTGGTGCCTGCTTCTTCGCCGTCTTCGAAATCCTGGGCGCCGGCTTCGATGGCGGCCATCTCGGGATCAGCGTCCGGGGTGTCCGGCGAGGCCTCGATCAGGCCGACGTGGTTGAAGTCCCAGGCCACGGAACCGGAAGCACCCAGTTGGCCCTTGCGGAACGCCACGCGGATTTCCGCCACGGTGCGGTTGATGTTGTCGGTGACGCACTCGACGATCAACGGCACCTGGTGCGGCGCGAAACCTTCGTAGGTCACGCGGTGGTACTGCACGGTTTCACCCAAGAGGCCTGCGCCTTTCTTGATGGCGCGGTCCAGGGTTTCCTTGGGCATCGAGGCCTTTTTGGCCTGTTCCACCACCAGTCGCAGGTGGGCGTTGGTGGCGGTGTCGGCACCGTTGCGGGCGGCGATGGTGATTTCTTTCACCAGCTTGCCGAAGATCTTGCCCTTGGCATTGGATGCCGCTTCTTTATGTTTGACTTTCCACTGTGCGCCCATGACTCACTCTCTAATATCCATGGCGCCGAGACGTCTACTGGCCGGCGCTTTGGGGGCAGAGTTTATAGGGCAAAAACGCAACGTTCCACCAAAAAACCGTCAGGGCGCCAACTCGAAAAACGCCTGGATCAGGCGTAACGAGCGACGCCGTTCCATGCAGCCGAGCATGTGCCGGTTGACCAGCCCAGCGCCTTGCAGGGCAATCGCCTTGACGCGCGGGTCCGGGCTGACCTCCATGGATGACACCACCCCCACCCCCAACTCAGCGGCGACGGCTTCGCTCACCGCCTCGCGGCTGTCCAGTTCCAGCAACACCTTGGGCGCCACCGCCGCCGCCTGGCAGGCGTCGTCAAAGGTGCGCCGGGTAATGGAGCTGGGCTCGCGCAGCACCATGATCTGCTCGTGCAGTTGCTCCAGGCGAATGCCCGCCGCCTGCGTGGCCCAGGCATGGTTGACGGGCACCAGCGCGCAGATGCGTGACTCGCCCAGCGCTTGCAGATGCAGGCCGTTGCGCGGCTCCACCTCGGTCAGCACTGCCACATCCGCATGCTCCGACAGCAACGCCGCCAACGTTTCCTGGGCATTGCCCAGGCGCAGGTTGACGGTGATGCCGGGGTAACGCGCACGCAGGCGGGCGATCATCGGCATCACCAGGTGCGGGCCGTCGGCCGCCACTTCCAGGCGTCCGGTGAGCAATTGGCGGTTGGCTTCCAGCATCATCTGCGCCTCGTCCACCAGGCCGAAGATCGCCCGGGTGATAGCCGCCAGCCGCGCGCCTTCCTCGGTTAACTCGACCCGTCGCGCGGTACGCCGCAGCAAGGGGATCTGGTAGTGCTCCTCCAGCGCCTTGATATGCCCGGTCACTGCCGGCTGGCTGATAAACAGCCGCGCCGCCGCCCGGGTAAAACTGCCCTCACGGGCCACGGCATCGAATGCACGCAGTTGGAATAGATTCATCGCTATCGGCCTCACTGATAGCTCGCATAACAACAAACAATTTGATTGATAACAAGCCAAACTGCAATTTAGGCGCCGTAGCTTGAACCGAACGCTTGACGAGGACCTGCAATGACCGCGCCTATCCTGCTCACCCCAGGCCCCCTGACCACCTCCGCCCGCACCCGCCAGGCGATGATGGTGGATTGGGGCTCGTGGGATGAACGCTTCAACCAACTGACCGCCAGTGTCTGCGAGCAATTGCTGGCGATCATCGACGGCGCCGCCAGCCATCATTGCGTGCCGTTGCAAGGCAGCGGCACCTTCGCCGTCGAGGCCGCCATCGGCACGCTGGTGCCGCGCGACGGCAAGGTGCTGGTGCTGATCAACGGCGCCTACGGCCAGCGCCTGGCGAAGATCTGCGAAGTGCTCGGCCGCGATTTCGGCACCTTTGAAACCGCCGAAGACCACCCCACCACCGCCGCCGATGTCGACCGCCTGCTGCACGCCGACCCGGCCATCAGCCATGTCGCCTTGATCCATTGCGAAACCAGCACCGGCATCCTCAACCCCTTGGTCGAAATCGCCCAGGTGGTGAAACAGCACGGCAAGCGCCTGATCATCGACGCCATGAGCTCCTTCGGCGCCCTGCCCATCGATGCCCGCGCAGTGCCTTTCGACGCGCTGATCGCTGCATCGGGTAAATGCCTGGAAGGGGTGCCCGGCATGGGGTTTGTCTTCGCCGACAAACAGGCATTGGCCGCCGCCCAAGGCAACTGCCATTCCCTGGCGATGGACCTGTTCGACCAGCACGCCTACATGGCCAAGACCGGCCAATGGCGCTTCACCCCGCCGACCCATGTGGTCGCCGCCCTGCACGAAGCACTGCTGCAATACGCGGAGGAAGGCGGCCTGCCCGCGCGCCAGCAACGCTACGCGCGCAACTGCCAGGTGCTGCTGGAGGGCATGGCCGAGCTGGGTTTGCGCAGTTTCCTGCCGGCCGCGATCCAGGCCCCGATCATCGTCACCTTCCACGCGCCGCACGACCCGCGCTACCAGTTCAAGGACTTCTACGAGCGGGTCAAGGCCAAGGGTTTCATCCTCTACCCGGGCAAATTGACCCAGGTGGACACCTTCCGCGTCGGCTGCATCGGCCACGTTGACGCCGTCGAGATGCACGCCGCCGTCGCCGCCATCGGCGAAGCATTGCACGCCATGGGCATCACTCTTTCATCTACCGGATCGCCAGCATGAACTATCAAAACCCCAACACCCTGCAAGCCGTGATCCTCGATTGGGCCGGCACCGTGGTCGATTTCGGCTCGTTCGCGCCCACGCAGATTTTTGTCGAGGCGTTTGCCGAGTTCGACGTGCAAGTGTCCATCGAAGAAGCCCGTGGCCCGATGGGCATGGGCAAGTGGGACCATATCCGCACCCTGTGCGACCAGCCGCAGGTCGCCGAACGCTATCGCCAGGTCTTTGGCCGTACGCCGACGGACGACGACGTGACCGCGATCTACCTGCGCTTCATGCCGTTGCAGATCGAAAAAATCGCCGAGCACTCGGCGCTGATCCCCGGCGCCCTCGACACCATCGCCGCCCTGCGTGGCCTGGGCCTGAAGATCGGTTCCTGCTCCGGCTACCCCAAGCAAGTGATGGACAAGGTCGTCGCCCTGGCCGCGACCAACGGCTACGTCGCCGACCACGTGGTCGCCACCGACGAAGTGCCCAACGGCCGCCCCTGGCCCGCCCAGGCCCTGGCCAACGTGATCGCCCTGGGCATTGACGATGTGGCGGCGTGCGTGAAGGTCGACGACACCGTGCCGGGCATCCTCGAAGGCCGCCGTGCCGGCATGTGGACCGTGGCGCTGACCTGCTCCGGCAACGCACTGGGCCTGAGCTACGCGCAATTCCGTGCCCTGGATGGCGCCACCCTGGCAAACGAACGCGCACGCATCGAAACACTGTTCAAAGGCTCGCGCCCGCACTACCTGATCGACACCATCAACGACCTGCCGGGAGTGATCGCTGATATCAACGCGCGGTTGGCCCGTGGGGAAATGCCACAAAGCGACTGATGGAGGTCAAGACAAAGGCATTTGTGCCAGGCGCGCCGCTCAAAACCGGCATACAGTTAAGTCACTGCGTCACTCAAGAACGCATTGCTATTCCGTGAAGTAACTGTTTGCCCTGATGAGTGAGGAACCCAGCAATGCCGTGGAAAAACTCCGATACGCGTTACAGCACCATGTCGATTGCACTGCATTGGTTGATGGTGGTGCTGCTGGCGGTGGTCTACGCCTGCATTGAATTGCGCGGCCAGTTTCCCAAAGGCAGCGGCGCACGCACGTTGATTGTCGAGATGCACTTCATGCTCGGCCTCACGGTGTTTGTGCTGGTGTGGCTACGCCTGTTTGCCCGCAGCCTGGGCGTGGCGCCGAAGATCGTGCCGGCGCCGCCGCCATGGCAAAGCCTGCTGGCGACGCTGATGCACTTCGCGCTGTATGCGTTGATGATCGGCATGCCGATTGCCGGTTGGCTGATCGTCAGTGCCGAGGGCCATTCGGTGATGTTCTATGGCATGGAATTGCCGCCGCTGATCGCCGAGAACAAGGCGCTGGCCAAGGAAATTGAAGGCTGGCACGTGTGGTTCGGCAAAGCCGGGTATTGGTTGATCGGCCTGCATGCGTTGGCGGGGATTGGCCACCACTACATCCTGCGCGACAACACCGCGTTGCGCATGATGCCGGGCAAGCGCGCTAACCCTTGAAGCCGCGGCGACCTTGCAGGCCGCCGGTGTGGATGAAGATCAGGCGAGTGCCGGGGGCGAAACGCCCGGCCTCGATCTGTTGCTTCAGGGCCATCAGTGCCTTGCCGGTGTAGAGCGGTTCCAGTGGCAGCCCGCAGGTTTTTTCGGTGTGCTCGATAAACGCCAATAGCTCTGGATCGACTTTGGCAAAACCGCCCCGGCTGGCGTCCAGCAGCTCATAACCGCCCTGCACGAGCGCCCCAACGTTCTGCGCCACGCCGTGGTCGTCCGGCACCGCCATGGCGCCGTACACCGGGTGGGCGCCCGCCTCTGCCAGCACCAGCCCGGCCAAGGTGGTGCCGGTGCCCGCCGCCAACCACCAGCCGTCGAAATCAGCCCAGCCCAGCGCGGCAAACTGCGCGCGCGCCTGCGTGACCAGCACCGCGCAACCCAGCGCACCCGCGAGCCCGCCGCCGCCTTCGGGCACGGGATGCAGATCGGGATATTGTTCAAGCCACGGCAACCAGAAACCCGGCTCATGCCGACCACGATAACCGCCATAACCCAGCCAATGCAGCTGCATGCCGAGCGCTTTCAGGTCGAGAACGGTGGGTGTGTCTTGGGGATGGCCACGCAACAGGCCGACGGTGGTGAAACCAAAGCGTTTCCCCGCCGCCGCCAACGCATGCAGATGGTTGGACCAGGCACCGCCGAGGCTGATGATGCCGTTGGCGCCTTGCGCTTGCGCCAGGTGCCCGCTGAGCTTGAACCACTTGTTGCCGCTGATCAGCGGATCGATGCGGTCCAGGCGCAGCACAGCCAACTCGACGCCTTGCAGCCAGTCCAGGTGCAAGGGTTCGAGGGGGGCGTGGGGAAGCCAGTCGTACGGGCCCATCGGGTGCATCTCTGTGCGCAAAGGGCCCGTAGTCTATGTCGCCTTACAGCTCGGCGGCCAGTCGCGAGCCCTGGTTGATGGCGCGCTTGGCGTCCAGCTCGGCCGCCACGTCGGCGCCGCCAATCAGGTGCACGTTCTGGCCGGCGGCGACCAAGCCGTCCTGCAACTCGCGCAGCGGGTCCTGGCCGGCGCAGATGACGATGTTGTCCACCGCCAGCACCTGGGGCTCACCCTCGGCGCCGATGCGGATATGCAGGCCTTCGTCGTCGATTTTCAGGTACTCGACGCTGTTGAGCATCTTCACTTGTTTGTTCTTCAAGCCGGTGCGATGAATCCAGCCGGTGGTCTTGCCCAGACCGTCGCCGACCTTGGAGGCCTTGCGTTGCAGCAGGAACACTTCACGCGCCGGCGCATGCACCTGCGGCTTGATCCCGGCCACACCGCCACGGGCTTGCAGCTGGGTGTCGATGCCCCACTCCTTCCAGAACGCTTCACGGTCCAGGCTGGTAGACACGCCTTGGTGCACGAGGAATTCCGACACGTCAAAACCGATACCACCGGCACCGATCACCGCCACGCGCTTGCCCACCGGTTTGCGCTCCAGGATCACGTCCAGGTAGCTCAGCACCTTGGCGTTCTCGACGCCCGGGATCGCCGGGGTGCGCGGCGCAATGCCGGTGGCGAGGATGATCTCGTCGTAACCGCCCGCCTTGAGTTGCTCGACATCCACGCGGGTGTTGAGGCACAGCTCGACATGGGTGGTCTGCAATTTGCGCTTGAAGTAGCGCAGGGTTTCGAAAAACTCTTCCTTGCCCGGCACGCGCTTGGCGATGTTGAACTGGCCGCCGATCTCGCTGGCGGAATCGAACAACGTCACTTGGTGGCCACGTTCGGCAGCCACCGTCGCCGCGGCCAAACCGGCGGGGCCGGCACCGACCACGGCGATTTTCTTGATCTGCTTGACCGGCAGGTAGTTCAGCTCGGTCTCGTAGCACGCCCGTGGGTTGACCAGGCAGGTGGTCAGCTTGCCGCCAAAGGTGTGGTCCAGGCAGGCCTGGTTGCAGCCGATGCAGGTGTTGATCTCATCGGCGCGCCCGGCTGCGGCCTTGTTGACGAACTCCGGGTCGGCGAGGAACGGCCGCGCCATGGAGACCATATCGGCATCGCCTTCGGCGAGGATCTGCTCGGCGATTTCCGGGGTGTTGATGCGGTTGGTGGTGATTAGCGGGATCTGCACCGCACCGCGCAACTTGGCCGTGACCTTGCTGAACGCGCCACGCGGCACCTTGGTGGCGATGGTCGGGATACGCGCTTCGTGCCAGCCAATGCCGGTGTTGATAATCGTCGCACCGGCCTGCTCGATGGCCTTGGCCAACTGCACGATTTCTTCCCAGGTGCTGCCACCTTCCACCAGGTCGAGCATCGACAGGCGGAAAATAATGATGAAATTCGGGCCGACGGCCTCACGCACACGGCGCACGATTTCCACGGCGAGGCGCATGCGGTTCTCGTAGCTGCCGCCCCAGCGGTCGGTACGGTGGTTGGTGTGGGCGGCGAGGAACTGGTTGATGAAGTAGCCTTCGGAGCCCATGATTTCCACGCCGTCGTACTCGGCGACCTGGGCCAGCAGCGAGCAGGTGACGAAATCCTGGATCTGCTTCTCGATGCCCTCCTCGTCCAGCTCCTTGGGCTTGAACGGGTTGATCGGTGCCTGGATCGCACTCGGCGCCACCTGCTTGGGGCTGTAGGCATACCGGCCGGCGTGGAGGATCTGCATGCAGATCTTGCCGCCCGCGTCGTGCACAGCCTGGGTCACGATCTTGTGTTTTTGCGCTTCGTCGTCGGTGGTCAGCTTGGCCGCGCCGGCGTAAACGCCGCCTTCATCGTTGGGGCCAATGCCACCGGTAACCATTAGGCCCACGCCGCCACGGGCGCGCTCGGCAAAGTAGGCCGCCATGCGCTCGAAACCGCCGGGCTTTTCTTCGAGGCCGGTGTGCATCGAGCCCATCAGGGTACGGTTGCGCAAGGTGGTAAAACCCAGGTCCAACGGGGCCAGCAGGTGCGGGTAGGCAGCAGCGGTCATGGTACAGCTCCACAACGGATCATCACGGGACGTGGCGCACTCGAACGGTGTGCCATCGGTTTATGTCCCACAGACTATGATTCGCCGGACTACGCCTCAATGACCGAAACTGACAAGTTATTGATCCAAATGCGCAGCGCCCCTTGGCAAGCCGTGCCATGGGCCCTAACCTAGTCGGCGAACCCTGCACACGGTCTGTTGTCTGTTGCCCCATGCGTAAACTTCTAGCGTTCACCGTCACCCTGGCCCTGGTTGCCGCCGTCGCCGCGTATCTGGTCTGGACCCAGGAGCGCCCCGTGGCGCATTACCTGTCGGACCTGCGCATCACTTTGGCCGTCAACGAAGGCGAGCCTGCCGAGCGTGGCAACTTGCTGGGCATCCAGCCGGAGCTGTTCCCCGCCGACTATCAAAGCCTGGAACGCCTGCACCTGAAACTCGCGGCGTACCTGCAAAACGCCCGGGAACAGGGGCTTATCAACCAGAAAACCATCGTCGTGCTGCCGGAACATATCGGCACCTGGCTGATGCTCACCGGCGAAAAAAACGAGGTGTACCAGGCCCTGCACGCCAAGGACGCGATGAACTGGCTGTCGGTCAGCAACCCGTTGCTGTTTGCCCGTGCGTGGCTCAGCGCGACCGGCGACAACCGCACCGACGACGCGTACCTGCGTATGAAAGCCACCGGCATGGCGCGTGACTATCAGCTGCTGTTCGGCGGCCTGGCCAAGGAATTCGGGGTGACCCTGGTGGCCGGTTCCATCGCCCTGCCCAACCCCAGCGTCAGCCAGGGGCAATTGCAGGTCGGCCATGGCGCGCTGTACAACGCCAGCCTGGTGTTCAACGCCGAGGGTTTACCGGTGGGCCAGCCGCAGCGCCAGCTCTACCCGATCTACGATGAGCGCGGCTTTATCACGCCCGGCGATGAGAACGTCGTCAGCGTGGTCGACACTCCGGCCGGTCGCCTTGGCGTGCTGGTGGGCAGTGACAGCTGGTATCCCGACAACTACCGCAAGCTCAACGAGCAAGGCGCGCAACTGATCGCCGTGCCGGCCTTTGTGCTCGGTCGCGATACCTGGGACCGGCCGTGGCGCGGCTTCAAAAGCGTGTCCACGCCGCCAGAGATCAGCCTCAAGCCCGAAGAGCTCAGTGAAGGCGAGGCCTGGCGCCGCCTCACGCTGATTAGCCAGCAGCCCATCAGCCAGGCCACCGCCGGCATGAGCGTATTCCTGCGCGGCCAGTTCTGGGACCTGGGCACCGCCGGCCACAGTTTTCTCAGCAACAACGGGCAGATCAGCGCCGACGGTGAAGCCCGTGGCGCACGTATGTTGAATATCTGGTTGTGAAGCCGGTACGCCTGGGGGATCTGTCGGTGGGCTTTGTGCACACCTTGGCGGATGCCATTCAGAGCCACGGCATCGACCCACAACCGCTGTTGCTGCAATACGGCCTGGACCCGGCGCGCCTCGCCGAAGCCGGTGCGCGCTTATCCATCCCGCGTTATATGCGCCTGGGCCACGCCGCCATCCAACTCACCGGTGAGCCGGGCCTGGGCTTGCGCATGGGCCAGCTGAGCCGCTTGAGCCAGGCCGGGCTCGCCGGGGTCACCGCCGCCCAGGCGCCCAACGTACGGGAAGCCGCACGCACGCTGACGCGCTTCGAAGCGCTGTACGGCTCCAACTATCGAGGGCAGTCGAGTTTTCATGAGGATGCCGAGGGCGCCTGGCTGCGGTTCTATTCCATCAGCCCCTACAACGCCTACAACCGCTTTGTGGTGGACTCGATCATCGCCGGCTGGCTGCACCAATTGTCAGGCCTGGCCCAGCAGCCCGTGCAGGCGCAACGTATCGAAATCGAGTTTGCCGCGCCGGACTACGCCGACGCGTACCGCGTACTGGGCGAGGGTCCGATCCAGTTTGGCGCCGAATCCAACCAGCTGCGTCTGAACCAACAGACCCTGGCCCTGCGCAATCCACAGCATTGCCCCAGCACCTGGCACTTGTTGTTGCAACTGTGTGAACGGGAATTGGAGCAGTTGACCCGCACCCGCAGCCTGCGCGAGCGCATTACCCGGTTGCTCGGGCCGATGCTCAATGGCGGCCGGGAACCCGACCTGGAAGAAGTGGCGGCACGCTTGAAGCTGCCGACCTGGACGCTGCGCCGCAAACTGGCCGAAGAAGGCACTCAGTTCCGCGCGATTCTCAACGACACCCGTCGCGACCTGGCCATGACCTACATTCGCGACACGGAGTTGGCGTTCGGCGAAATCGCCTACTTGCTCGGTTTTGCCTCGGCCCAGGCGTTTCAACGGGCGTTCAGGCGGTGGAACAACCAGACCCCAGGGGAATTTCGCCGCAGTCAGCGGCATTCCGCCTGAAGTCGGGGTTACAGCTCGGTTGCATCATCTGCGGGTTCAAGCGGGTCCAACTCGATCGCGCTGAACTCAAGCAGTTCTTCCTGGTAGTCGTCCATGGTGGGCTCCTTGTTTAATTAAAAGCGGTTGCAGGTAAATGACCTGCATCACCAGCCTAAAGTGCCGTTGTGACGAAAAAAAGTCGGCGTCATGACGTTCCTGCACTTGAGGATTAAACGTAGCAGCAGAGTGCGGATTTAGCACAGGGGATTTTTGGCGAGGGCATGCACTGAGACATGGCGAAACATGTGGGAGCTGGCTTGCCTGCGATGGCGGTGTGTCAGCCAAGGAGCTACAAGCTGATACACCGCCATCGCAGGCAAGCCAGCTCCCACATTTGACTGTGTTCACAAGTCAGGATGTGGGAGCAGTTCTGGTTACTGCGCGGGAGTAGGCAGTGGCGGAATCGCTTCGGTCGGCGCCGGCAGGTCCGGGTTGCTTGTGGCCGGAGCAGGTGCAGGTTCTGCCTGAGGTGCAATCGGCGCGGCTTCAGCCGGTGGGGCCACCGGTTCTGCAGCAGCGGGCGCCTCGACCTTCTCGGCAACCGGCGCAGCCTTCGGCTCGGGCACACCCAAATCAGCTTTCGGCTGCTCGGGAATATGCTCGGCCTTCTTCACTTCTTGCGGCAGGAACACGTCCACCAGCGCAAAGTAACGCTCGTAGAACTTCGGCGCCGAGACGGTTTCGCTGGCGACTTTCACCATCGAATCATCGGTAGAACCAATCGGCATCGACACCGAACCCAGCACGCCCACCCCCAGGCTTGCCGAGTTGTTGACCTTCTTCAGGGCGTAGCGGTCCTGCAGGGCGTTGGCAAACATCGTCGAGTGGTTGGTGCCCTTGCCATCATCGGCACACACCACGTTGAAGCTGATCTGCAGATGGCTCTCGCCGGTCTGCTGGAAACTCTTGTTACCGACTACCAGCTTCGGATCGCTGCTGGTAATGATGTAGCCCTGACTCAGCAATGCACGGCGCGCGGCTTCGCATGCGGCCACATCCGTCACTGGGTAATCACGGGAAAACGTACCGGAGTCGTCGAAATTCTCATGTTCATAAATAGCGGTCTTGGGTGACGAGCAGCCCGCGGCGCCCGCCAGCACCAGCGCCAGGCCAAGGCTGCGCAAGTGAAATGATGTCAACATTGAAAATCCTGAGAGAAACGGTCCGGGCGGTATTGTGCAACAGAACGAGGCCTTGGCGCGCGCATTCCTGTCGGTAAAACGTCACAGGCCTACACGCCGGGGCCTGCAGGAAAAAGCCCTGCACACATATGATCAATAAACACGCGCAATTTGGCTGAGGCATGGCGACTGGAGGGCCACAGCATCCAGAAACTGCCACGGTGTTCCAGGCAGTCGTCCAGCACCCGTTGCAAGCGCCCCTCCCCCACGGCCTGGTTGACCATGTAATCCGGCAGGCAGGCGATGCCCAAGCCTTCGAGCACCACGTGGTTGAGGGACTCGATGGTGGTGCTGACCAAGGGTGTGCGCAAGGTGGGTTCTGTCTCGCCGGGTGCGAGGCGCAGCGGCCAGGCCTCCAGCTTGCCGGTGGCGCAGAATTTGTGCCGCAGGCAGGCGTGGCCACTCAAGTCCTGGGGCCGTTGCGGGGTGCCATGTTGCTGGAAATACCCCGGCGTGCCGACCAGCACCAACTGGTAATGCCCCAGATGTCGCGCCATCAAGCGCGAATCTTCCGGCTTGCCGGTGCGAATCACCGCGTCGAAACCTTCCTCGATCACGTCCACCATGCGGTCGGAAAAATCCACGTCCAACTCGATCTCCGGGTAGGCACGCATAAAGTCGCTGAGCACCGGCATCAACAGGCCGCGCACTTGCGGCACGCTGATGCGCAGTTTGCCCCGAGGCGTTGCGCTGGCCTCGGTGAGTTCGCGCTCGGCGGCCTCGACTTCGGCCAGGATGCGCCGCGAGCGCTCGAGGAACAGCGCGCCCTCGGCGGTCAAGGTGATGCTGCGCGTGCTGCGGTGGAACAGGCGCACGCCGAGACGTTCTTCCATGCGGGCAATGCTTTTGCCTACCGCCGAGGAAGAAATGCCCAGCACGCGCCCCGCAGCGGTAAAGCTGCGAGCCTCCGCCACCTGCACGAAGACCGAAAGACTGCCCAGACTGTCCATGATGCTCCCTTCATTACGGACGCCGCTGTCCGATAAGTTCGGAACCTTAGCCTGTTTTTCCGCCGCCCACAGCCCCCTACTCTGGTTCCTTGGCCTTTTTCAGGGATACAGCGTCATGACAGCACTTACCGAATCCGCAACGACAACCCAGGGCGATACGCTACCGCTGGGTGGTTTATTGGCACTGGCGTTCGCCGGGTTTATCACCATCCTTACCGAAGCCATGCCCGCCGGGCTTTTGCCACAAATGGGCGAGGGCCTGGGGGTGTCACATGCCCTCGTCGGCCAATTGGTCACGCTTTACGCCCTGGGCTCGCTGCTCGCTGCCATCCCGCTGACGTTGTGGACCCGTGGCTGGCGCCGGCGCCCGTTACTGCTGGTGGCCATCGGCGGCTTTGCCTTGGTCAACAGCGTCACTGCGTTCTCCAGCCATTACGGGCTGACCCTGGTGGCGCGCTTCTTCGCCGGAGTCTTTGCCGGCCTGCTCTGGGCGCTGCTGGCGGGTTATGCGAGCCGGATGGTCGCGCCACACCTGCAAGGCCGCGCAATTGCCGTGGCGATGCTGGGGGCGCCGCTGGCGTTGTCCCTCGGCGTCCCGGCAGGCACCTTGCTCGGGACCGTCGTAGGCTGGCGCCTGAGCTTTGCGATCATGACCGGGCTGACGCTGGGACTGCTGATATGGGCGCGCTGGCAATTGCCGGATTTTGCCGGGCAAGCCGCAGGCAAGCGCCTCGGGCTGCGTCAGGTATTGACCTTGCCCGGGATTCGTCCGGTGCTGTGGGTGACGTTTACCTACGTGCTGGCCCACAACATTCTCTACACCTACATCGCTCCACTGTTGGTTCCCGCCGGACTTGCGGGGGAGATTGACCGCGTGCTGCTGGTCTTTGGTCTCGCCGCGCTGTTGAGCATCTGGCTGACGGGCGTGTTGATCGATCGCTGGTTGCACAAGCTGGTGCTGATCAGTTGCGTGCTGTTTGGGTTGATCGCCCTGGCGTTGGCGTTCTGGCTCACTTCGCCGAGCGTGATCTACCTCGCCGTGGCCTTGTGGGGCCTGGCCTTCGGTGGCCTGCCGGCCCTGTTGCAAACGGCCCTGGCCAAGGCGGCTGGCGACTCGGCGGATGCCGCGCAGTCGATGCTGGTCACCGTGTGGAACCTGGGCATCGCAGGCGGTGGGTTAGTCGGTGGCGTGCTGCTGCAGGGCTGGGGGGTGATGGCATTTCCGTGGACAGTAGTGGCGTTGATGGTCCTGGCCCTTGTTAAACGCCCATAAAAAAGCCCCCGGTCTTTTCAGGCCGAGGGCTTTTTGTTCAAGCTGGCATCAGAACTTCTTGATGTCAGCCTGGCTTTCCAACTGCTTGCGGTACGCAGCAAAGTCTTGCTGACCAACACGGGAAGCGAGGAAGCGGCGGATTTGCGCCTTTTCTTCGTCCGTCGGGGCAGCGGCTTCGTTGACGCCGTTCAAGCGCACGATCACCAGGCTACCGTCAGCCAGGGTCACGGTGGTGAAGGTCGGCTTGTCCTTGGCCGCAGGCTTGGGCATGCGGAACAGGGCTTGCAGCACGGCAGGGTCGATCGCTTCCTGATTGCGGCTGGCCGCTTCAGTGACTTTCCACGCCTGGCCATCGACCGGTTGGTTCAATGGCGTCTTGCCGTCACGCAGGCTGGCGATCAACTCGTCAGCGTGGGCCTTGGCTGCTGCGCTTGCACGTTCCTTGCTCATCTGTGCACGAATCGCTGCTGCTACGCTTTCCAACGGCAGTTGCGTTGGCTTCAGATGCTCTTTGGCACGCAGGACGATGATGGTTTCCGGGTCCAGTTCGATGGCGGTGCTGTTGGCACCCTCATCCAACACTTCCGGGCTGAACGCGGCGGTGAGCACGGCACGGTTGGCCGCAACACCTTCGCCACCTTCGCGGCCAAATGGCGCGGAGGTGTGCACGGTCAGTTTCAGGTCGGATGCCGGCTGAGCCAGGTCGGAGGCCTCGAATGCCGCATCTTCCAATTGCTTGGTCGCTTCGACAAAGCGCTGCTCAACCTGTTGAGTCTTGAGCTCGCGGGTCAGCTTGTCTTTCAGGCTGGCAAACGATGGCACTTGAGGTGCTTCAACGCCCAACAGCTTGATCAAGTGCCAACCGAAGGACGAGCGAACCGGGGCCGAAACCTGGTCCTGCTTCAACGCATACAGGGCGGTTTCGAAGTCCGGGTCGTAGACGCCAGGGCCGGCAAAGCCGAGGTCGCCGCCATTGTTGGCAGAACCTGGATCCTGGGAGAACTCCTTGGCCAGGGCTTCGAACTTCTCACCCTTGGCCAGGCGCGCCTGGATCTCTTCGATCTTGGCCTTGGCTTGCGCCTCGGTCACCTTGTCGTTGACTTCAATCAGGATGTGCGCGGCACGACGCTGTTCAGCGAGGTTGGCGGTTTCTTTCTGATAGGCAGCCTGCAGCTCTTCGTCCTTGACGGTGACCTGGTCGAAGAAGGACGACTTCTTCAATTCCAGGTAGTCGATGACCACCTGGTCCGGGGTCATGAACTCTTTGGCGTGCTGGTCATAGTAAGCCTTGACCTCGTCGTCGGTGAGCTTCACCGCAGCCGGGTTGGCCTTGATATTGACGGTGGCGAAATCGCGGGTCTGTTTTTCCAGACGGGCGAATGCCAGCACTTCGGCATCCGTGACAAAACCGCTGCCAGCGATACCAGCGCGCACCTGGCCGATGAGCATTTCCTGAGTCAGCATCTGACGGAATTGCATACGGCTGTAGCCCAGCTGACGGATCACCTGATCAAAGCGCTCAGGACTGAACTTGCCGTCCACCTGGAACTCAGGCGTCAGCAGGATCGTCTGGTCCAATGCCGCTTCGGAGAAGCCGAACTTGGAATCCGCAGCGCCTTGCAGCAACAGCTTACGATCGATCAAACCCTTGAGGGCCGCTTCGCGCAGCAGTTTTTCGTCCAGCAGCGAAGCATCGAAATCCTTGCCCAGCTGTTGCATCAGCTGACGGCGTTGCATATCGACGGCCTGGCTCAATTCGGTTTGAGTAATCTCTTCACCGTTGACCTTGGCCACGTCCTGCTTGTTGTTACCGGAAGCCTGGAAAATGGCTTCGATACCGGTGAACGCCATCAACGCGACGATGATCCCGATAATGGTCTTGGCAATCCAGCCTTGTGAATTGTCCCTGATATTTTGCAGCATGCGTCCCCCAGAAACGGTTGAACTTCAAAAATTGGCAACCGTGGAGCGTGGGTAGAGTACGGATATAAGAAAGGCGCATCCAAGGATGCGCCTTCTCGCAACTGGCGGAGCGGACGGGGGCTTTCTTTCTCCCCCCGGCTTGGCGACCCGATGGATACGTGGGTCTGCTGCCGCTCCGCTGCCAGGTCGAACCTGCGTTCGACCCGGGTAGGTAAAGGCTGGATCGAAGCTTAGTTAACAGCTTCTTTCAGGGCCTTACCGGCTTTGAAACCTGGTTTCTTGGCAGCAGCGATTTGCAGTGCTTTGCCAGTCTGTGGGTTACGGCCAGTGCGAGCTGGGCGGTCAGTCACAGAGAAAGTACCGAAGCCTACCAGTACTACGGAGTCGCCGGCCTTCAGAGCGCCAGTGACGGATTCGATTACTGCATCCAGCGCACGGCCAGCAGCAGCTTTCGGGATATCAGCGGATGCAGCGATAGCATCAATCAGTTCCGACTTGTTCACTCTAAGTCCCCTTATATATCTATTGAGTATGATTCTAAGTTTTTTGGTGAAAGCAAAAACCAGTGCTGAATGGCCTACAGACACTTATAAGAGCCGCTTTATAACAAGGGCTCTAAAAAGCTGTCAAGGAAGCCCCCAGGCTTATTCGCATTAATGCGTGCTAATTCTTTCCTTGGAATCAGACTCGCGTTTTTCGTCCTTTGCGACTATCTCGGGAGCCACATCCGGCAAGGGCTCCGGCGCGTATTGCAGCGCAATTTGCAGGACCTCGTCAATCCATTTAACCGGTTTAATCTGCAGATCCTGCTTGATGTTGTCAGGAATTTCCTTCAAGTCGCGAACATTCTCTTCAGGAATGATCACGGTCTTGATACCGCCACGGTGAGCCGCGAGCAATTTCTCTTTCAGGCCACCGATCGCCAATACCTGGCCGCGCAGGGTAATTTCGCCGGTCATGGCGACATCCGCACGCACAGGAATACCCGTCAATGCCGACACCAGGGCCGTGCACATGCCTACACCGGCGCTAGGGCCATCCTTCGGGGTCGCCCCTTCCGGCATGTGGATGTGGGTGTCGTGCTTCTCGTGGAAGTCCAGGGGAATCCCCAGGCTCTTGGCGCGGCTGCGCACCACGGTCTGCGCGGCGGTGATGGATTCGACCATCACATCACCCAACGAACCGGTCTTGATCAATTGGCCCTTGCCCGGGATCACCGCGGCCTCGATGGTCAGCAACTCGCCGCCCACCTGGGTCCACGCCAGGCCAGTGACCTGACCGACTTGATCCTGCTGCTCGGCCAGGCCGTAGCTGAATTTGCGCACGCCGAGGAAGTGCTCCAGGGAGTCGGCCGTGACCTTCACCGAGAAGCGTTTTTCCAGCGCATGTTCCTTGACCGCCTTGCGGCAGATCTTCGCGATCTGGCGCTCCAGGCCACGCACACCGGCTTCGCGGGTGTAGTAGCGGACGATGTCGCGGATCGTGCCGACTTCAAATTCGATCTCGCCCTTCTTCAGGCCATTGGCCGAAATCTGCTTGGGCGCGAGGTACTTGACGGCGATGTTGATCTTCTCGTCTTCGGTGTAACCCGGCAGGCGAATCACTTCCATCCGGTCCAGCAAGGCTGGTGGGATGTTCATGGAGTTGGAGGTGCACAGGAACATTACGTCGGACAGGTCGTAGTCGACTTCCAGGTAATGGTCGTTGAAATTGTGGTTCTGCTCGGGGTCGAGCACTTCCAGCAAGGCCGACGCCGGGTCGCCACGCATGTCGCTGCCCATTTTGTCGATTTCATCGAGCAGGAACAGCGGGTTGCGCACACCCACCTTTGTCATCTTTTGAATCAATCTTCCTGGCATCGAACCGATGTAAGTACGGCGATGGCCACGTATTTCCGCTTCATCACGCACGCCGCCGAGGGCCATGCGCACGAATTTGCGGTTGGTCGCGTTGGCGATGGACTCGGCCAGGGAGGTTTTACCCACACCCGGCGGACCGACCAGGCACAACACCGGACCACGAATCTTCTTCACGCGCTTTTGCACGGCGAGGTATTCGAGGATGCGTTCTTTGACTTCTTCGAGGCCATAGTGGTCGGCGTCGAGAATATCTTCGGCACGGGCCAGGTCCAGGCGCACTTTGGTCTGCGCCTTCCACGGCACTTGCACCAGCCAGTCGATGTAGGAGCGCACCACGGTGGCTTCAGCCGACATCGGCGACATCTGCTTGAGCTTGTTCAGCTCGGCAGTGGCTTTGGTCAGGGCGTCCTTGGGCAGGCCTGCGGCGTCGATGCGCTTTTTCAGCTCTTCGATTTCGTTGTGGCCGTCCTCGCTGTCGCCGAGTTCTTTCTGAATGGCCTTCATCTGCTCATTCAGGTAGTACTCGCGCTGGCTGCGCTCCATTTGCTTCTTCACACGACCACGGATGCGCTTTTCAACCTGCAGCAGGTCGATTTCGGCATCCAGCAGCGCCAACACGTGTTCAACACGGGTGGACAGGTCGATGATTTCGAGAATGTCCTGCTTCTGCTCGATTTTCAACGCCATGTGCGCGGCCATGGTATCGACCAGGCGACTTGGCTCATCAATGCTGTTGAGGGAGGACAGGACTTCAGCCGGGACTTTCTTGCCCAACTGCACATACTGCTCGAACTGCGAGAGCAGGCTGCGTACAAAGACTTCGGACTCGCGCTCTGGGGCTTCGACTTCCTCGATCAGCGCCACTTCCGCACGCAGGTGACCGTCCACCTCCATGAAGCGCTCGACCGCGCCGCGCTGCTCGCCTTCCACCAGCACCTTGACGGTGCCATCAGGCAGCTTGAGCAATTGCAGGACAGTGGCAATGGTGCCGACACGATACAGGGCGTCTTCGCCTGGATCATCATCAGCAGGATTCTTCTGGGCCAACAGCAGGATCTGCTTGTCGCCCGTCATCGCTGCCTCAAGGGCTTCGATAGACTTCTCGCGCCCCACGAACAGCGGGATAACCATGTGCGGATAGACGACGACATCACGCAACGGCAGGAGAGGCAATTCAATGGTGGTCTTCATGATTTCGCCTCTATGACAGATGAAAAATAAGCTTGAAGCCAAGATGGGGGCTGCTTGCGAAAAAAACAAGCTCAATGCCAGCAGTTAAACGCAGGAAAAATCCCACTGCTAAAACTCACCCAAAAAAACAAAGGGGCCCCTAGAGGCCCCTTGTTTGCAAAGCAACTGCCAAACGCTTACGCGTCGGGCGCAGCCTTGGCAGCCGGCTCACTGTTTTCGTAGATATACAGTGGCTTGGACTTGCCTTCTATGACGCTTTCGTCGATCACCACTTTACTCACCTCGGACTGCGAGGGGATTTCGTACATGGTGTCGAGCAATACGCCTTCGAGGATCGAACGCAGGCCACGTGCACCGGTCTTGCGCTCCAGTGCCCGCTTGGCCACCGATTTGAGCGCGTCGGTACGGAACTCGAGGTCCACGCCTTCCATTTCGAACAGCTTCGCGTATTGCTTGGTCAGGGCGTTCTTCGGCTCGGTGAGGATCTGAATCAGAGCAGCCTCATCCAGCTCGTCCAACGTCGCCAGGACCGGCAGACGGCCAACGAATTCCGGGATCAGACCGAACTTGACCAGATCGTCAGGCTCGACTTCACGCAGGGACTCGCCCACCTTCTTGCCTTCTTCCTTGCTGCGTACTTCCGCGCCGAAACCAATGCCGCCACGGGTAGAACGCTGCTGGATAACCTTTTCGAGACCGGAGAACGCGCCACCACAGATAAACAGGATGTTACGCGTATCGACCTGCAGGAATTCCTGCTGCGGGTGCTTGCGGCCGCCTTGTGGCGGTACGGAAGCGACCGTGCCTTCGATCAGTTTCAACAGGGCTTGCTGCACGCCTTCACCGGAAACGTCCCGGGTGATCGACGGGTTGTCGGACTTGCGCGAGATCTTGTCGATTTCGTCGATGTAGACAATACCCATCTGGGCCTTCTCTACGTCGTAGTCACACTTCTGCAGCAGTTTCTGAATGATGTTCTCGACGTCTTCACCCACGTAGCCAGCCTCGGTGAGGGTGGTGGCGTCGGCGATGGTGAACGGAACGTTCAGCAGGCGAGCGAGGGTTTCTGCAAGCAGGGTTTTACCCGAGCCTGTAGGACCGATCAGCAAGATGTTGCTCTTGCCGAGTTCAACTTCGTCGCCTTTCTTGTCACGCTGGTTCAAGCGCTTGTAGTGGTTGTACACCGCTACGGCCAGAACCTTCTTTGCACGCTCTTGACCAATCACATACTGATCAAGGATGCCGCTGATTTCTTTAGGCGAAGGCAATTTATGCGCACTGCTCTCGGCCTGGGCTTCCTGCACCTCCTCGCGGATGATGTCATTGCACAGGTCGACGCACTCGTCGCAGATAAACACCGAGGGGCCGGCAATCAACTTGCGCACTTCATGCTGGCTTTTGCCGCAGAAGGAGCAATAGAGCAGCTTGCCGTTGTCCTCGCCGTTGCGGGTGTCAGTCATTCGTTCGATCCAAATCCGATAGGCTTGCAACACAAGATGAAGGCTTATGCGGGCTTTTTCAAGCCCGCAAGTGGTCGGACATGCCGACCAGCCCTATTTTGAGCGGCTTATATTAAGCGGGGCGCTTGTCGATCACAGCGTCGATCAACCCGTAATCACGTGCGGCTTCGGCGCTCATGAAGTTGTCACGGTTGGTGTCGCGCTCGATTTCTTCCAAGGTGCGACCGCTGTGCTTGGCCATCAGCGTGTTGAGACGCTCACGAATAAAGAGGATTTCCTTGGCGTGAATCTCGATGTCCGATGCCTGGCCCTGGAAACCGCCCAGTGGCTGGTGAATCATCACACGCGAGTTAGGCAGGCAGAAACGCTTGCCCTCGGCACCTGCGGTCAGCAGGAATGCGCCCATGCTGCAGGCCTGGCCGATACAGGTGGTCGACACGTTGGGCTTGATGAACTGCATGGTGTCGTAGATCGACATGCCCGCCGTTACCGAACCGCCTGGAGAGTTGATGTAGAGATGGATGTCCTTGTCCGGGTTTTCCGCTTCAAGGAACAGCAGTTGCGCACAGATCAGGTTGGCCATGTAGTCCTCTACAGGGCCGACCAGGAAAATCACTCGCTCCTTGAGAAGACGCGAGTAGATGTCATAGGCGCGCTCGCCACGAGCAGACTGCTCGACAACCATCGGGACCAGGCCGCCAGCGGCCTGGATATCAGAGTTCTGCTGAATATAGGAATTACGGAACATGCTCTGCAGTTACTCCCAAATAGTCATGTCTTGAAAACGCATAAGCCAGCGCGAGGCTGGCTTATGGTTGTATTTCCAACGAGTTGGACAATCAGTCGGCTTGTGCTGCTTCCGCCGGTTTGACTGCTTCTTCGTAAGAGACCGCTTTATCGGTCACCTTAGCCTTCTGCAGAACAGTATCCACAACTTGTTCTTCCAGCACAACCGAACGTACTTCGTTCAGCTGCTGGTCGTTCTTGTAGTACCAAGCCACGACCTGCTCAGGCTCCTGGTAGGCCGAAGCCATTTCCTGGATCATTTCGCGAACGCGGTCTTCGTCAGGCTTGAGGTCGAACTGCTCAACCACTTTGGCCACGACCAGACCCAGTACAACGCGGCGCTTGGCTTGTTCTTCGAACAGCTCGGCCGGCAGTTGGTCAGGCTTGATGTTGCCACCGAACTGCTGAACCGCTTGCACGCGCAGGCGATCCACTTCGTTGGACAGCAAGGCCTTAGGCACTTCGATCGGGTTGGCAGCCAGCAGGCCGTCCATTACCTGGTTCTTCACCTTGGATTTGATCGCCTGGCGCAGCTCGCGCTCCATGTTCTTGCGAACTTCGGTGCGGAAACCTTCCAGGGTCGCTTCCTTGATACCGAATTGAGCGAAGAACTCTTCGTTCAGCTCTGGCAGCTTAGGCTCGGAAACGCTGTTGACAGTCACGGTGAACTCGGCGGCTTTGCCAGCCAGGTCCAGGTTCTGGTAGTCAGCAGGGAAAGTCAGGTTCAGAACGCGCTCTTCGCCGGCTTTGGCGCCAACCAGGCCGTCTTCGAAGCCAGGGATCATGCGGTTGGAACCCAGCACCAGCTGAGTACCCTTGGCGGAGCCGCCAGCGAATACTTCGCCGTCAACCTTGCCTACGAAATCGATGTTCAGTTGGTCTTCGTTCTGAGCGGCGCGATCGGTCACTTCAAAACGGGTGTTCTGCTTGCGCAGGATTTCCAGCATGTTGTCCAGGTCGGCATCCGCCACGTCAGCGCTCAGGCGCTCTACGGCGATACCTTCGAAACCGGCAACTTCGAACTCTGGGAACACTTCGAATACGGCAACGTATTCCAGGTCTTTGCCAGCTTCCAGGGACTTTGGCTCGATGGAAGGCGAGCCAGCTGGCTTCAGGTTCTGCGCTTCTACGGCTTCGTAGAAGGAAGCCTGGATCACGTCACCCACAGCGTCCTGGCGCGCATCGGCACCAAAACGACGCTTGATTTCGCTCATCGGCACTTTGCCTGGACGGAAACCAGCGATCTTGGCCTTCTGGGCAGTCTGCTGCAGACGCTTGTTGACCGCAGTCTCAACACGCTCTGCCGGCACGGAAATGCTCAGGCGGCGCTCGATAGCAGTAGTATTTTCAACAGAAACTTGCATGGATATTCCTCGTTGCACAGACGTTAGCCGGCCATTTCCGACCCCAATCAAGGGCATGCATTCTAGAGGGTCAAACTCAAGAAGTCACCCCGCTGGAAATATGCCCGAAAACAGCCGGCAATTTATCGGTACGAAGGCACGGATGCACCTCGCCCCGCTGACAAATACATCCCATCACGCCAGGGCTCTGCGCCGCCCCTTCTATATATAGAAGAGATCGTCATTCATCGCCCTGACGGCCCACCCCGCAAGGAGGGCTGGCAGGCAGCGCAGCATCATCGAGACACATAAATACGATGAAGCGCCCTAGCCTTGCGACCCAGAACCTGCAGCCGCCGAAAATCTGCACCGCTAAAACCAAAAAAGGCGCCAGACTGTTAAATCTGGCGCCTTTCGAATATGGGGTGGACGAAGGGGATCGAACCCTCGACAACGGGAGTCACAATCCCGTGCTCTACCAACTGAGCTACGCCCACCATATTGCATTAACAAAGAACTCAAACATCTTCTTTGTTGAACCTCACCTCACCTTGCGGCAGGGCGACGCCTTGAAATTGGTGCGGATGAAGAGACTCGAACTCTTACGCCTCGCGGCGCTGGAACCTAAATCCAGTGTGTCTACCAATTCCACCACATCCGCGCTTGAAGCTCTTAAAGCAAAGGCGCCAGACGTTTAATCTGGCGCCTTTTCAGAATATGGGGTGGACGAAGGGGATCGAACCCTCGACAACGGGAGTCACAATCCCGTGCTCTACCAACTGAGCTACGCCCACCATCTAACGCTACTTGTGCCAAAGCTGCCTAATGGCGCACCCGGCAGGACTCGAACCTGCGACCATCCGCTTAGAAGGCGGATGCTCTATCCAGCTGAGCTACGGGCGCCTTATTAATCTGTACTCTTGGAGGATTACAAACTAAGTGCTTCCAGCCTTGCAGAACAACACTCTATTCTGCTCGACCTTCTTAACCAGTGCTAGGCTGTGCCCGACAAGTGCGACGAATAGTATAGACGCCTCGGAAAGCCGTCAAATCTTTTTTGAAAAAAATTCATTTTATTTAAGGGGTTAGGGCAATTTGCAGACCAAGCGCCTTTGCCCTCACGCCGTGGCATGCGAGAATGCGCGCACATTTCTTCCCCCTCTCGATGGTTAATCACGCGTAATGACTGCACAACTTATCGACGGCAAATCAATCGCCGCCAGCCTGCGCCAGCAGATCGCCAAACGAGTCACCGAGCGTAGCCAGCAAGGCCTGCGCACGCCTGGCCTCGCGGTGATCCTGGTCGGCAGCGATCCTGCCTCTCAGGTTTATGTCTCGCACAAGCGTAAAGACTGTGAAGAGGTCGGCTTTATCTCCAAGGCCTACGACTTGCCTTCCGACACCACCCAACAGGCCCTGACCGACCTGATCGACAGCCTGAACGACGATCCGGCCATCGACGGCATCCTGTTGCAATTGCCGCTGCCCGAGCACCTCGATGCCTCCAAGTTGCTGGAGCGTATCCGCCCGGACAAGGACGTTGACGGCTTCCACCCTTATAACGTCGGCCGCCTCGCACAGCGCATCCCACTGCTGCGCCCCTGCACGCCTAAAGGCATCATGACCTTGCTGGAAAGCACCGGCGTCGATCTGTACGGCCTTGACGCCGTGGTGGTCGGCGCGTCCAACATTGTCGGGCGCCCGATGGCCATGGAGCTGCTGCTGGCCGGCTGCACCGTCACCGTCACCCACCGTTTTACCAAAGACCTCGCCGGCCACGTCGGCCGCGCCGACCTGGTAGTGGTTGCCGCCGGCAAGCCGGGCCTGGTGAAAGGTGAGTGGATCAAGGAAGGCGCCATCGTCATCGACGTCGGCATCAACCGCCAGGAAGACGGCAAGCTGGTCGGCGACGTGGTGTACGAAACCGCCCTGCCCCGTGCCGGCTGGATCACACCAGTACCAGGTGGCGTAGGCCCGATGACCCGCGCCTGCCTGCTGGAAAACACGCTGTACGCGGCAGAAACGCTGCACGACTGACAACCCGCAGCCATGAAAAAGCCCTGCATTCACGCAGGGCTTTTTTATGGCCGGCAGAAAACCCGCCACGACACCCCCAAGATCAGGCGTTCGAAGCAGCGACCGCAGCCTCATCAATAAACGCGGCCACCTCGGCGGGCTTGGTTGCCAGCGAAGCATGGCTGGTCGCCAAGGTGATCGTGCCCCGGGAATTGAGCCTTGCCGCCATCAACCGCTGGTTTTCAGGATGAATCATCCGGTCGTCGCTGGACACTTGATACCAGGACGGTTTCTTCTTCCAGGCAGGCGCCGTGACCGTATCGCCAAACGTGCTGGCAAGCGGTGCCTTTTGCGTCACCGCCATCACCAACGCCTCGTCGGCAGACAGGTCCTGGCAGAAGCTCTCATGGTATTTGCCCTGCTTTACCCACAGATACCCGTCACTGTCGGGTTCAAGGTTCGCTACCGCCTGGGGCGGGTTGCGCTGGGTGATCTCGCCCGGGCTCTCCCCGGCATCCGGGGCGAAGGCCGCTATGTAGACCAGGCCGATGACATTGGGTTGGTCGCCCGCTTCAGTAATGACCGCGCCACCATACGAATGACCCACCAGCAGTACAGGCCCTTTTTCCTGGGCAATCATTTTGCGCGTACGTTCAGCATCGTCGGCCAGTGAGGTCAGCGGCATCTCGACCGCACGCATGGCGTAACCCTTGCGATTCAACTCGACAATCACTTTGCCCCAGTGCGCCGCACCACCCCAAAACCCGTGAACAAGCAAAATCGTCGGTTTATTACTCATTGCTGGAACTCCGCGGTCAGTGAAGAGGGTCCGCAGAGTGAAACCGTGCCCAACCATGACTTCAGGCACCCGACTGCAGATGTGTTCTGGTGTGTTCATTAAAGCTCAAACAGGTGCGATTGCATGTGTCGAGAACCGCCAACCTGACTGCACATTCCCAGTCGGTACAAAATCGCTACAAACCCTACCAATCATCGGCTTAGGCCCTTTATTTAAAGGCTCTCTATCACTTTCTGATCCATACTCATAAAATGTAACGGCATTTGTCAAAAAACCCGTTTACCAACGGTATTTCCTTACTTTTAGCGAGTTCATCCGCGTGAAAATTCGTCTCTCTATCGCCAGCCTATTTTTTGCACTTACAGGCACCTTCGCCCACGCCGCCGAAACCACTCAGGCCCCGCGTGACACGTCCAAACTGCAAATTGCCTCCGGCAGCGCCATGCTGGTGGACTTGCAGACCAACAAGGTCATCTACTCCAGCAACCCCGACGTGGTAGTACCCATCGCTTCGGTGAGCAAACTGATGACCGGTTTGATCGTGCTCGAAGCCAAGCAGAACATGGACGAGTACATCGACATCAACATCAAGGACACGCCGGAAATGAAAGGCGTGTTCTCCCGCGTGAAGATCGGCAGCGAAATGCCGCGTAAAGAAATGCTGCTGATCGCCCTGATGTCCTCGGAAAACCGCGCCGCCGCCAGCCTGGCCCACCACTACCCGGGCGGCTACCCGGCGTTTATCGCGGCGATGAACGCCAAGGCCAAGGCGCTGGGCATGACCAGCACCCACTATGTAGAGCCCACCGGCCTGTCGATCCACAACGTGTCCACCGCCCGTGACCTCAGCAAGCTGCTGGCCGCCGCGCGTCATTACCCGTTGCTGAGCCAACTGAGCACCACCAAGGAAAAGACGGTTTCGTTCCGCAAACCCAACTACACCCTGGGTTTCTCCAACACTGATCACCTGATCAACCGCGCCAACTGGGATATCAAGCTGACCAAGACCGGCTTCACCAACCAGGCCGGCCACTGCCTGGTGCTGGTGACCAGCATGGGCAATCGTCCGGTGTCGCTGGTGATCCTCGATGCCTTCGGCAAATTCACCCACTTCGCCGATGCCGGGCGGATTCGCAATTGGGTCGAGACCGGCAAGAGCGGTTCGGTGCCGGATGTGGCGTTGCGCTACAAGGCTGACAAGAACCTGAAGAATCGGCCGAACGCGGCAGAAGTGCGCCGCTAAAAGAAAGTGGGAGCTGCTTTGTGTGGGAGCGGGCTTGCCCGCTCCCACACAAGCCCACTCCCCAATGAGATCTCAGTTGTTGCCTCTTACTTGGTTTCCGCCAACACCTTGAGCGCCTGCGCCGCCGCCCGCTCCTGCCCGGCCTGGGCCGTAGCATTCGCCGCCTCACGCCAGCGCTGCGCATCGACCTTCGCCGGTAACTGGCTTGGCCGCTGGGTGAGGATCGCCCAACTCCCGGCGCTCTTCCACTTCGACTCAAACTCGCTGAAGCTCATCAACAGGCGCCGGTCCATCCCGGAACGCAGCAGCACCGTGCTTTTCTGCTGATTGAAGCCCACCACGACCACATACCGTGCGTCCGACCACAGGCTCCCGCCAATCCGCGCCATCACCGGGTAACCGGCTGCAACCTGGGCCAGCACCGCCGTCAGTTGGCTATCCAGCGGATACACCATCAGCCCGTACTCACGCGCCAGCACCTGCATGTTGCGCTCAAGGTCCGCCTCGCCGCCGGGCAAGCGCAGTGGCTTATCCAGCAAGCCCGGTGTCATGACAATGCCTTGTTGCGACAGCATGCTGGCCAATGCCGCAGGGCCGCTTTGATAGGCCTCGCTGCGAAAGGTCGGCACGCCATTGAGTTCGACCCGCTCCGGCAGGCCCGGCAGTTTCGACGGGCTGCCGGAACAGGCCGCAAGCCCGAGGGCGCAGGCCAGCAACAAAGATGTTTTCACGTTCGACCGTAACCGCAATTTTCTACTCTCTTGATCAACTGCCGGTAAGGGTCCTGATCATAGGACGCTGCGCCACGCGGGTATAGCCTCAAGCGTCAGTAAAGCGCCCGGAATAGAGCAAAGAAGTTGGACAGACTCGACCATTGGTCAATAGCAGGCAACCGTCAGGTAGCTAGACTGTCCATTGAAAAGACTGTGTATGCCCCATCGGGGCGAAAGGAGGCCCGTATGAGCCTTGCAACAACGATTTTCCTGTTGGTCTGCGGTTGGCTGGCGGTAGCCGGCGCCATGTTTTGGGGGGTGTTGCGCATCACGCGCCGCCACCATCACCCCCACGTCGTCAAACCTGCCAAGCCCCTCAAGGCCGCCGTGCATCACGCCTAGCCAGGCATGCAATTGAAGTCCTGGGTCGCCGCGACTTCCTTGCCGTGCGCATCCATCAGGGATGCGCGCACGGTGGTGCCCAGGCTCGACTCCACCAGGGTGTAGTGCTCACCCGCCTTGAAATCCTGGTACTCGACCCGCCCCTGGCAGTCCTGCTGGTTGTCGTCGCCTGGCTCTTCCTCGAACAATGTCACGTCCAATCGATGGGCACCCGGCGGCACTTCAAAAAAGCGTCCGTCATCCACGCGCTTGCCATCCAGGCGCTCGGCCATCAGGTCATTCGGCGCCTCTTCCTGCAAACCAATCCACGCCTCGCTCGGGTCCGCCTTGGGAATCGGGCCGGCGCACGCCGACAACAACAGCACGGCGCCGAGGGCGGGAATCAACAACAAGGGTTTCAGTGACATGGCAGGGCTCCAAAAAAAGGACGATGCGTCCGATGGGGCACAAGCTTGGAGAGCGACCCTTTGTAGAACAAATGAATACAGATGAAACGATCTTCAGGCCCTCCCTAAATGTTCCTTCACCTGGCTGAAAGGTGCGTGTTAGGTGGGTCGGGCAAGACTGCCGGGGTTTGCAATCCTGCTCCAATGGAGGTTCACGCATGCTCGGGCTGGTAAAGACCGCACTGCACAAGCCGTACACGTTTATCGTGTTGGCCATATTCATCTGCATCATCGGGCCGATGGCGGCCCTGCGAACCCCCACGGATGTGTTCCCCGATATCGGCATCCCCGTAGTCGCCGTGGTCTGGCAGTACAACGGCTTGTCGCCGGATGCCATGGCCGGTCGGGTGATCTACACCTACGAACGCTCCCTGAGCACCACCGTCAACGACATCGAACATATCGAATCGCAATCGCTGCCTGGCATGGGCATCGTCAAGATCTTCTTCCAGCCCGGCGTCGACATCCGCACCGCCAACGCCCAAGTGACGGCCGTGTCACAAACCGTGCTCAAGCAAATGCCGCCGGGCATCACGCCGCCGCTGATCCTCAACTACAGCGCCTCCACGGTGCCGATCCTGCAACTGGCGTTCTCCAGCCCGAGCCTGTCGGAAGCGAAGATCCGCGACCTGGTGCAGAACAATATCCGCCTGCCGTTAAGCGCCCTGCCCGGCCTCGCCATGCCCACGCCCATGGGCGGCAAGCAACGCCAGATCACCCTCGACCTCGACCCACAGGCGCTCGCCGCCAAAGGCTTGTCGGCCCAGGACGTGGGCAACGCCCTGGCCCTGCAAAACCAGATCATCCCGGTGGGCACCGCCAAACTCGGCCCCAACGAATACACGATCCTGCTCAACAACAGCCCCAAGGCGATCGACGAGCTCAACGACCTGCCGATCAAGACCGTGGATGGCGCGCTGATCACCATCGGCCAAGTGGCCCACGTGCGTGACGGCTCGCCGCCGCAAACCAACATCGTGCGCGTCGACGGCCACCGCGCCGTGCTGATGCCGGCGCTGAAAAACGGCAGCATCTCCACCCTGTCGATCATCGACGGCATCCGCCAGATGCTGCCGCGCATCGACGAAACCCTGCCGCCATCCTTGAAGACCTCGTTGCTGGGCGACGCCTCGGTGTTCGTCAAGCAATCGGTGGGCAGCGTGGCCCAGGAAGGCATCATCGCCGCCCTGCTGACCAGCGCGATGATCCTGCTGTTTCTTGGCAGCTGGCGTTCGACGCTGATTATCGCCGCGTCGATTCCCCTGGCCGTGTTGTCGGCCATCGCGCTGCTCGCCGTCAGCGGGCAGACCCTCAACGTCATGACCCTCGGCGGCCTGGCGTTGGCGGTGGGGATTCTGGTGGACGACGCCACCGTGACCATCGAAAACATCAACTGGCACCTGGAGCAAGGCAAGTCGGTCAAGACCGCCATTCTCGACGGCGCCGCGCAAATTGTCGGCCCCGCGTTCGTCTCGCTGCTGTGCATCTGCATCGTGTTCGTGCCGATGTTCATGCTGCAAGGCATCGCCGGCTACCTGTTCCGCCCGATGGCGCTGGCGGTGATCTTTGCCATGGCCAGTTCGTTCATCCTCTCGCGCACCCTGGTGCCGACACTGGCGATGTTCCTGCTCAAACCACACACGCCGGAACAAGGCGCGGGGCATCACCCGGAAGATGAATTCATCAACCACCACGAGGGTGAGCAACACGCCAAACCACGGCATGCCGCGCTGCAAGCGGTGCTCAACTTCCAGCAGGGTTTCGAGCGCCACTTCTCGACTATCCGCGACACCTACCACGGTCTGCTGCTGTTGGCGCTGGGCAACCGCCAGCGCTTTATCGTCGGTTTCCTCGCCTGCGTGCTCGCATCATTCCTGCTGCTGCCAAGCCTGGGCCAGGACTTCTTCCCCGCCACCGACGCCGGCGCCCTGGCCCTTCACGTGCGCTTGCCATTGGGCACGCGGATCGAAGAAAGCGCCGCCGCCTTCGACCGCATCGAAGCGCGGATTCGTGAAGTGATCCCCAGCGCTGAACTGGACACCATCGTCGATAACATTGGCATCCCCCTCAGCGGCATCGACATGGCCTACAGCAGCAGCGGCACCATCGGCCCGCAGGATGGCGACATCCAGGTCACCCTGAAACAGGACCATGCGCCCACCGCCGACTACGTGAAACAACTGCGTGAAGCGCTGCCGCAAAGCTTCCCCGGCAGCCACTTCGCGTTCCTGCCCGCCGACATCAGCAGCCAGATCCTCAACTTCGGCGCCCCGGCTCCGCTGGACGTGAAAATCTCCGGGCGCAACGATGCCGAAAACCGCGCCTATGCCGTGGAACTGGAACGCCGCCTGCAACACGTCCCCGGTATCGCCGACCTGCGTATCCAGCAGTCCACCGGCTACCCGTCGCTGCAAGTCAATGTCGACCGCCTGCGCGCCAACAGCCTGGGCATCACCGAACGCGACGTGACCAACAGCATGGTCGCGTCCCTGGCCGGCAGCTCGCAGACGGCGCCGACCTTCTGGCTCAACCCGGCCAACGGCGTGTCGTACTCCATCGTCGCGGCGACGCCGCAATACCGCCTCGACAGCCTGCCGTCGCTGGAAGCCCTACCCGTGACCGGCGCCGACGGCCAGTCGCAGATCCTCGGCGGCGTGGCGAGTATTGCCCGCGTGCAAAGCCCAGCGGTGGTGACCCACTACAACATCGAGCCAACCCTGGACCTGTACGCCAACGTGCAAGGGCGCGACCTCGGCGGCGTGGCCCGCGACGTGCAAAAAGTGCTGGATGACACTGCCGCCATGCGCCCCAAAGGCGCGACCATCAGCCTGCATGGGCAGATCGATGCGCTGCACGAAGCCTTCAGTGGTTTGAGCCTGGGCCTGCTCGGCGCCGTGGTACTGATCTACCTGCTGATCGTGGTCAACTTCCAGTCGTGGGCCGACCCGTTCGTGATCATCACCGCCCTGCCGGCCGCGCTCGCGGGCATCGTGTGGATGCTGTTCCTCAGCGGCACCTCGCTGTCGGTGCCGGCCCTCACCGGCGCCATCCTCTGCATGGGCGTGGCCACCGCCAACTCGATCCTGGTGGTGAGCTTCTGCCGTGAACGCCTGGCCGAACATGGCGATGCGCTCAAGGCGGCGATGGAGGCCGGCTACACGCGCTTCCGCCCAGTGTGCATGACCGCCCTGGCGATGATCATCGGCATGTTGCCGCTGGCCCTGTCCGAGGAGCAAAACGCCCCCCTCGGCCGGGCGGTGATCGGTGGCCTGATCTTCGCCACCATCGCCACCCTGTTGTTTGTCCCCGTGGTCTTCAGCCTGGTCCACGGCCGTCACCCTACTCGCGCAGTTGCCGGAGAACCCCCCCATGTCGTCTGATCACAACCCCTCGCGCAAGCGTCTGATGCTCCTGGGTGTCGGCGGCCTGACCCTGGCCGCCCTGCTGGTCGCCAACGGCCTGCATGCCCGCACCTTGCATGAACAATCCGTCACTGCCTGGACGGAGACCGCCGCCATCCCCCAGGTGCTGGTGTTCCAGCCGCAACAGAACGCCGCCGGCGATACCCTGCGCTTGCCCGCGCACCTGGAAGCCTGGAGCAAGGCGCCGATCCATGCACGGGTCAGTGGCTACCTGAAGGACTGGAAAGCCGACATCGGCACCCAGGTCAAGGCCGGGCAAATCCTCGCCGACATCGACAGCCCGGACCTCGACCAGCAACTGGCGCAAACCCACGCCCGGCTGATCCAGGAACAGGCCAAAGCCCGCCTGGCCGCGACCACCGCAACGCGCTGGCAAAACCTGTTGGCCAGCCACTCGGTGTCACGCCAGGAGGCCGATGAAAAAACTTCCAACGCCGCCGCCGCGAAGGCCAACGCCGAAGCCGCCGCTGCCGACTATGCGCGGTTGTCGGCGCTGGCCGGCTACAAGACCATCCGCGCGCCGTTCGCCGGCACCATCACCGCACGCAACACCGATATCGGCCAGCTGATCAAGGCCGACACCGACAGCGACCCGGAGCTGTTCAACCTCGCCGACACCCACCAGTTGCGCCTGTACGTGCCGGTGCCGCAAAACTACGCGGCGGTCATCCACCCCGGCCTGGAAGCCGAACTGACCGTGCCCGAGCATCCCGGTGAACACTTCAAGGCCCGCCTGATCGGCGACTCCACCGCCATCGACCGACGCTCCGGCACGCTGCTCGCGCAGTTCGTCGCCGACAACCCCAACGGCGCATTGCTGCCCGGTGACTACGCCGAAGCGACCCTGCCGATTCCAGCCGACACCCATGGCGTGAGCATTCCCGCCAGCGCGTTGATCTTCCGCGCGCAAGGCACGCAAGTCGCCGTACTCGACGGGCACAACCACGTGCACCTGCAAACCATCCATATCGGCCTCGACCTCGGCGAACGCCTGGTGATCGACCAGGGCCTCAAGGCCGCCGACCGTGTGATCGACAACCCGCCCGACGCCCTGCGCGAAGGCGATCCGGTGCAAGTGGCCGACGCCTCGGGAGGTGCCCATGCGCCCAAGGTTTAAACCCCTCGCGGCCCTGATGTTGCTGGCGTTGCAAGGGTGCTCCATGGCGCCCACCTACCAGGTACCCACCGTTGACTTGCCCGCCGGCTATCGCGAACAGACCAGCGACGGCCCGTGGCACAGCGCGCAACCGTCCGATCAACTGGCGCCCGAATGGTGGACGCTCTACCACGACCCGCGCCTGAGTGAACTGCAACAGCAACTGCTCAAGGCCAACCCGGATCTGGCCGCAGCCCTGGCGCACTTCGATGCCTCCCCAGGCGTACGCCAGCCAACTGCATGCCGGCTTGTTCCCGCAAATCAACGCCAGTGCGCAGCCGCTGCGCCAGCGCCAATCGGACTCGCGCCCCCTGCGCGGCACCACGCAGCCGTCGGTCTATAACAGCAACACCGCAGGGTTTTCCCTGAGCTACGACCTGGACCTGTGGGGCAAGATCCGCAACCAGGTCGCAGCCGGTGATGCCCAGGCGCAAGCGGCCGGCGACGACTTGGCGGTGGCGCGCCTGAGCTTGCAACAGCAATTGGCGAGCTTGTATGTGCAGCTCAACGGCCTGGATGCACAGGCGCAGATTCTCGATCGTTCACTTGAGGATTTCGCTCAGGCACTGCAACTCACACGCAGCCCGGTATGAAGGGCAGATCGCTTCGGAACTGGACCTGACCCGCGCGCAAAACCAACTGGCCGAAGCCAAGGCGCAGCGGGATGAAGTGCAGGGCCAGCGCAACCTGACCGAGCACGCGATCGGCGAACTGGTGGGTGAGGCGGCCAGCACCTTCAGCTTGTCACCGAGCCCGCAGTTGATCGCACTCCCGGGCATTCCTGCACAGCTGCCGAGCCACCTGTTGCAACGTCGCCCGGACATTGCGGCGGCGGAGCGGCGCGTGTTTGCGGCCAACGCCAACATCGGCGTCGCCAGGGCGGCGTGGTACCCGGACTTCAGCTTGACCGGGTTGATCGGCGGGCAGACGCAAGGCGTCGGCAACCTGCTGTCGGCGAGCAATCGCTATTGGGCGCTGGGGCCGCTGGTCAACCTGCCGATCTTCGATGGCGGGCGCTTGAGCGCCAATGAACGCCAGGCCAGGGCCGAATTCGAAGAAGCCGCGGCGCAGTACCGCAGCCACGTGTTGAAAGCCCTGCGCGAAGTGGAAGACAACCTTGCCCAACTGCGCGACTTGCAGCAGCAAGCCGAGGATGAACAGGCGGCAGCGGATGCGGCGCAGCACACCCAGGCCTTGGCGATGAACAGCTACCAGGCGGGCGCCGTGAGTTACCTGGATGTGGTGACGGCGCAGACCGCCGCCTTGCAGGCGCAACGGACCTTGCAGGCGGTGCAGACACGGCAGTTGCAGGCGAGTGTCGGCTTAGTGGCAGCGCTGGGAGGTGGCTGGCAACCGGGCTGACGACGCGCCCTCACCGCCGCCGCCCTTGCCACCCACCGGGGCGGTGGAGGACTATGCCACTACGCACAGGACGGTATAGCGGTGAGGGATCAGTGGCAAAGTATTCAGAGTTGGCCCGTTTACTGCGCAGCAGAATTGAAATGGGCATGTACCAGGCGGGGCAACGACTTCCGTCTGTGCGCATCTTGAGCGCAGAACACGGCGTCAGCCTGGGCACCGTGCAACAGGCCTATCGCCTGCTGGAAGAAGAAGGCCTGGCATCGCCCGCGCCCAAGTCCGGCCACTTCGTGACCCGCAGGCAAAACCTGCACCTGTTGCCCACCATGCGCGCCATCGAAAAAAACCCCCTCGATATCCTGGAATGGGATGAAATCTACAAGGTGACCACCAGCACCCCGGATGAACGGGTGCTGCAACTGGGCAGAGGCATGCCCCACGTTGACACACCGACCTTGAAGCCCCTGATGAAAAGCCTGAGCCACGAAGCAAAACGCTGGCAAAAGGACGGGCTCAATTATGAAAACATCAAAGGCAACCTGGAATTAAGGACGCAAGTCAGTCGCTTGATTATCGATTCCGGCTGCCTGGTCGACCCCGAAGAAATCATCATCACCACCGGCTGCCAAGAGGCCCTGATGTGCTCCATACGGGCCATTTGCAGCCAGGGCGATATCGTTGTCGTCGAGTCGCCGAGCTTTCACGGGGCGATCCAGACCCTCAAGGTCTGCAGCATCAAAGTTATTGAAGTGCCCACCCATCCGCTGACGGGCATCTGCCTGGAATCACTGGAGCTGATCGCGCAGCGCTGGCCGATCCGCGCGGTACTGGTCAACCCGAACTGCAATAACCCGCTGGGTTATGTCATGCCGGATGAGCGCAAGGAAACCCTGGTGGAACTGTCCAGGACCTTCGGCTTTTTTATTATCGAAGATGACACCTACGGCGACCTCACGTACCCGTACCCGCGCCCGAAAACCATCAAGTCCCTCGACGCCGAGGGCAAGATCATCCTCTGCGGCTCTTTCTCAAAAACACTCGCGCCGGGGCTGCGGGTGGGCTGGGTCGTGCCCGGGAAAATCTACGACAAAGTGCTGCATATCAAATACACCAGCTCCGGCGCCACGGCCACCGCCAACCAACGCGCCATTGCCGAGTTCATGGGCAAGGGCTTGTACCAGATCCATCTGCGGCGCATGCGTGCCAACTACAAGGCCAACCGCGAGTTGATGACCAGTTGGATCTCCAAATACTTCAACCCGAGCATTCGGATCAGCCGCCCCCAAGGCGGGTATTTCTTGTGGATGGAGCTGCCGGACGGCGTGTCGGCCTATGAGCTGAGCGACTACTTGGTGCAACACAACATACAAATTGCCACCGGGAAAATATTCTCCTCGTCCGGCAAGTATGAAAACTGCATCCGCATCAACTACGGCGGCGCGCTCGATGAGCGGGTCGAAGAAGCGATCAAGATGATCGGCAAACGGGTCATGGACCTCAGCGTTTCCAACATGCTGCGCTAGTGCCCCAATGACAAACAGGCCGGTGACGGCCTGCCTGCCTCGGCGCATCGATGTCAGCTTGCAGAAAAACGAATGGTGTAGACGCGTTCCGGGCCTGGGCCTGGCTGGTCCGCCCCCCTCACCCAACCGGTTGACTCGTACAACCGGACGGCCTCTTTGTAGCGTGCCCGGGTTTTCAGGAAAATCTCCTTGAAGCCCAATTGCCGTGCCGTCGCCACCGCCGCCTGGAGCATCGCCACGCCTGCACCAAAACCACGGTAGTCCTTGTCCAGGTAGTACTTGGTGAGTTTCACCCGACCATCGTCGCCGCCCGTGAGGATCGCGGACCCCACCGGCAGATCGCCAAACACCGTGACCAGCTCCACGACATTCGCCTTGGGCACACCAAAGCACATGATGTCGCGGTCGTCATCGTCGGGGTCTGCCGCGATGCCGTACTCCACAAAGGTCTTGAACACCATTTTGCGGATGGCGATCGCGTCGTCGAGTCTTGCGCTGCGAATCTGGAAGTGTTCATTTTCTACGTAAACTGTCTCGCTCATGGGTACCAAGCCTCAACTTCAATGTCCGAGAGCGGAACCAGCACACAGGGCAAGATTGCGTTGTGCCCTCGTTCCTTTTCCGTGAGTGCAAGCATGGGGGCCCACGAGCTGTACTCACCGGAGACAAACTTCACCTGGCAGGCACCGCACCGCCCCTGTCGGCAACGGGTACGCACCAGGCCGAGTTTTTCACAGGCATTCACCAGCGAAAACACGTCGCCGACGATGGGCTCACGCTGCCCTGCGCAGGCGAGGGTAAAATTATTGGCGGTCATCGTTGGTCCATTCCCATTCCAGGCTGTCATAGAGCTTCATCAAGCCGCGATTGTTGTTCGTAAACTCGACGCCGCGCTGCAGCTCTACTGCGTTGTCTACCACGGCCGCGCGCACACCCTCGAGCGAGGGCCGACCGAGTTGGTCAATCACGGTGATCCAGGCATTGAGATCGGCCCTGAAGAAGTTTTTCGCGACCAACTCGACCGTTTCCTTGAACACCTGCTTTCCGTCTTTGGAGAGCTGCCAATAGATATCCCGCGCCAACACCGCAAACTGCGAGCCATGGCTCCACTCGTCCTTGGCATGGGCGTTGACCGCCGCGAGAAACATCGGCTGGATCGACGTCGCGTTCGCCAGCAGGTCCAGGTAATCGGTGATGTGGTTCTCTGTGCAGCAGGCCGTGGCGATACGCGCAATGCGGCGCTTCCATTCGCTATCCAGCCCATGGATATAAGCATTCATGACATTCACCAGGTGAAAGTCCGCAGGAAACAAGGCGAGTTGCCGGTTGGCCCGCACCTCATCACAGGTGAGCACGGCCAGCAGCGTGTGGTAGCCCTCGTCCGTCATCGCCTCGGCCATGGAGCGCGCCATCTCGGGGCCGACACTGTTGTCTTGCCGCGAACGAATGACTTCGATACAGGCCGGCGTGACCAAATCGGTTTCAATAAAAATGGTATTGCTCTGATAAATAATCCACCCGGCAGAGAGCAGGTCGTTCTTATCTTGAGGGTCCAGGGCGCGCCACGCGTCGAACGACGAGAAGGGCACCATCGACTCCATAAAGTCGGGGGCATGCATATCAAACGCAAGGCTGGTGATACCTTTAAAGCGCATGACTTCGGCGTCAAACGACCAACTTTGGCTGATGCGCTCAATCACTTCCCGCGAGTAATCACGGGTTTCAATATCCATTGCACTATGACGCGACATGCTCAGCCCCTTGCGCCGTGAATTCCAGAAACAACATATCCCGCGAGGCGACGCCATCGTCTGCCGTGTTCATTTGACTGACGCTGTGATACACCTTGGAATCATCAAAGATCACCAGGTCGCCATAACGCTTGAGGGTGAAACTTTCGAGCAGGGCCTTGTCATTGTCATAGATGGAGTTTTCTGCACCGGTGCAATTGTCCGTGCGGTTCACGCAAAACAAACTGGAAAACGTCACACCGTCCTTATGGATGCCTTCCGGCGTTGGGAAACCGGCAACGCCACGCGACGAGGTAATTCGCACTTGATGCAAATACACCTGCCACACCGCCACATCCTTATAGCGAGTAAAGATCGCCACATAATCGCGAATCATGCGTTTTATAAACGGGTGTGTCGCAATATAGGGAGTGATCGATTCAAAGTAGCGGTCCACACCACCATTCAAGGTATTCGTGTACTTGTCCTGGAAGAACGGCCGATGCGGAAGAATACCGATCTCATCGTTGAGCACACTGTAGCGAAGTTCGGTAAACCGGCGCCGACGGTATTTGCCGCCGTCCGCCATAAACTCATCCGGTGGCAAGCTGTCCCACGTCTGCAGGAACGCTCGCCAGTCCTCGGAACGATGGGCCAGCGTTACAAAATAGTTGAAATAGTTACCCACCCAATAACCGCCGTGCCTGAGTTGCTGCTCAATCAGATCAGAGGTGCTTTGCACAGTTGACAATGAACGGGCTGCAGAGCCTTCATACTTCATAGATAGTTATCCTTCAATGGATGGTAGAGAACCCTAATGCCGCACCAAAAAATACGAAGAATACAGCGACTACTTTGGAACCGATTCTACTGGCGGAGGGCGACGTCAACTTCGACGCGATCCTGGTCGCCACGACGGCGTAACAGGAAAGAATCGAAAACTTTATCAGCGCGCTGATAACCACAAGAAACGCAAAGAACTGAAGATCGGGCGTGCCACTTTTTTCGAACTGCGGCAGCAGCGCGGTAAAGTACACCAGCGCCTTGGGATTACTGATGCCGATCAAAAAGGACTGGGCCCATTGGCGCGTCAAAGCGGGCGCCCTGACAACAGGTGCATCAGCACTGGCAGTACTCATGATCGCGCGGCTTTTCTTGAATGCGCCAACCCCCAAGTAAACAAGATACGCCGCACCGGCCAGTTTCAATACATTGAACATCGACGGATGCTCTGCAAAAAAAGTGGCAATCCCCAATGACGAGATCAAGCCCATGATCAAGATGGCAAACACATCACCGGTCAATACGCCAATCGCTTTCAATGGCCCATACTTGATCGAGTTATTCACCAGGAACACCGTTGACGGCCCTGGCGAACCGGCCTGCACCATCGTGATCAGAATGAACGACAGCCACGCATAGATAGTCATGCTTAAACTCCGGACAGATACAACTGGACGATTAGACTTTCCGGCACTTGCATTAAGACGGGCCCAACGCAACTCAACGAATAAGCTATTGTTAACGCTACTCGGTACTTAATTAAGATCCAGAAAAACCACTTCTTTAGTGCACAGTTGAACGCCCGGCCATCTGTATGGTGGTTTTTTTCAGCATCTGTACCAGAGCAGGCACGCCATGTTTTTCTGGGAGAAGACGAAAAAAAACCGGCACCAGGCGCCGGTTTGTGCGGGTGGACGCGCCAGGTGGCGCATCCGCGAGTAATGAAAAATGCGTCAGGCGGCCATCTGGCGCCCCGCTATCGCGGCGGAAGCGGCAACCATCGCCCGCAGCAACACGGCACAACCCGCCGCCAGATCATCCGGTGCGGCGTTCTCGATTTCGTTATGGCTGATGCCCCCTTCGCACGGCACAAAAATCATCCCCGCCGGGCCCAACTCGGCGACGAAGATCGCGTCGTGCCCCGCCCCGCTGACAATGTCCATGTTCGACAGGCCCAAGCCATTGGCCGCATCGCGCACGGCGTCCACACAGCCTTTGTCGAAATACAGCGGCGGGAAGTCCGCCGTCGGCGCCATTTCAAAACTCAAGCCATGCTTGGCGCAGGTCTCATCGATCACCGTGCGCACCTGGGCAATCATCGAATCCAACCGCGCCGGCTCCAGGTGACGGAAATCCAGGGTCATGCGCACCTCGCCGGGAATCACATTGCGTGAGCCCGGATAGGCTTGCAGGCAGCCCACCGTGCCACACGCATGGGGCTGATGCCCCAACGCCGCCGCGTTCACCGCTGCCACCACGGCCGCTGCGCCCACCAGGGCATCCTTGCGCAGGTGCATCGGCGTCGGCCCCGCGTGGGCTTCGACGCCACGCAGTTTCAGGTCGAACCACTTCTGGCCCAGCGCGCCCAGTACCACGCCGATGGTCTTTTTCTCATCCTCAAGAATTGGCCCCTGTTCGATATGCGCTTCGAAATATGCGCCGACCTTGTGCCCGCTTTCCGGCCGGGTACCGGCGTAGCCAATGGCGTTCAAAGCATCACCCACCGAGACGCCATCGGCATCGACCTTGGCCAGGGTATCTGCCAGGCTGAATTTCTCGGCAAACACCCCCGAGCCCATCATGCACGGCGGGAAGCGCGAGCCTTCTTCGTTGGTCCACACCACCACTTCCAGCGGCGCCTCGGTTTCCACGTTGAGGTCATTGAGGGTACGCAGCACTTCCACACCGGCGAGCACACCGAAGCAGCCGTCGAACTTGCCGCCGGTGGGCTGGGTGTCGATATGGCTGCCGGTCATCACCGGTGGCAAGTCAGGGTTGCGCCCCGGGCGACGGGCGAAGATGTTGCCGATACCGTCGATGGTCACGGTGCAACCGGCGGCTTCGCACCACTGTACGAACAGGTCGCGGGCCTGGCGGTCGAGGTCGGTGAGGGCCAGGCGGCACACGCCGCCTTTGGGTGTGGCGCCGAGCTGGGCGAGGTCCATCAGGGACTGCCACAAACGGTCGCGATTGATGTGCTGATGGGTGGATTGCAGAACGTCGAGGGCAGCGTTCATGGGGATCTCCTCAGGCTACATTTCTTATGGATTGAACTCGCTTCAACAGGTCGGCGCTGGCTTTTGTGGGAGCTGGCTTGCCTGCGATGGCATCGACTCAGTTTGTCTGATGTACCGAGTTGCCTGCATCGCAGGCAAGCCAGCTCCCACACAAGCCAGCTCCCACATTGACCGTGTCTACAACGGGGATTTGGCGGCGACCGCTGCGGCCCCGCGCTTGGCATTCAGGGCGTAATACAACACCCCACCCAACGCCGAACCGGTAAACCAGCCATAGCTGTAGAACCAGCTGAACGCATCACTGCCCAACGACAGCAACGTCAGCACCACCGGCACGCCAAAGGCGATAAACCCGCTCCAGTTCCACGCCGGGTACACGTCATCGCGGTACAGGCCGGCCAGGTCCAGTTGTTGTTTGCGGGTGATGAAATAGTCCACCACCATGATCCCGGCAATCGGCCCCAGCAGGCTTGAATAGCCCAACAGCCAGTTGGAATAGACGGTCTCCAGGCTCACATCCGAGACGATCAGACCGAGCTTTTTCAGCAACTCATGCCCCATCAGCGCGAGCCCCACCAACCCGGTAAGGATCACTGCCGTAGTGCGGTTGATCAGCTTCGGCGCGATGTTCTGGAAGTCGTTGGTCGGCGAGACAATGTTCGCCGCCGTGTTGGTGGACAAGGTGGCGATGATGATCAACAGCATCGCAATGGCCACCCACACCGGGCTCTGGATATGCCCGATCAAGGTCACCGGGTCGGACACACTGACCCCCACCAGTTTCACCGACGCGGCCGTCATGATCACGCCCAGCGCCGCGAACAGGAACATGGTCAGCGGCAGGCCGAAGATCTGCCCGAGGATCTGGTCCTTCTGGCTTTTCGCGTAGCGGCTGAAATCAGGAATATTCAGCGACAAGGTGGCCCAGAACCCCACCATCGCAGTCAGGCCAGCCATGAAGTAACCGGTCAGGCTCGCGCCTTCCGGGCGCTTCGGCGGGATCGCCATCAACTCGCTGATGGACACATTGGGCATCGCCCACACCAGCAGGCCAATCCCCACCGCCACCAGCAGCGGCGCCGACAGGGTTTCCAGGCGCTTGATCGACTCGGCGCCACGCAGCACCACCCACAAATTCAGGCACCAGAAAAACATGAAGCCGATCACTTCACCGGTGCCGCCGAGGGACTTCCAGCCCTCGAAAATCGAGCCCAGAAACAAGTGAATCGCCAGCCCGCCAAACATCGTCTGGATACCAAACCAGCCGCACGCCACCAGCGCGCGAATCAGACACGGCACGTTGGAGCCGAGAATGCCGAACGACGAACGCAACAGCACCGGAAACGGAATGCCGTACTTGGTCCCGGGAAACGCGTTGAGGGTCAGCGGGATCAACACCACGATATTGGCCAGCAAGATCGCCATCAGCGCCTCGCCCACCGACAAGCCGAAGTACGCGGTGAGCACCCCGCCCAACGTGTAGGTGGGCACGCAGATCGACATGCCGACCCACAGCGCGGTGATGTGCCACTTGTTCCAGGTTCGTTCATGCACCTTGGTCGGTGCCATATCGTGGTTGTAGCGGGGGCTGTCGAGGACGTCGGGGCCGGCGTCGAGTTCGTACAGGCCGTTGCGTTCTATGACTTGCGATCTGTTCTGTTGCATGGCCGCTCCACGGTTTTCTCGAATTATTGTTGCTCATCCAACGCTTGGCGCTGGATGGCCGGAGTACCTCGTAAACAACATGACATCACGGGTCCGGCCAGCCGCCACTGCACTCAATAATCGTGCCGACAACTGTCACCACACCCGAACCGCTTGTATAACTGGCTGATGTTAATCAGCTTTCCGATTGAACCTACGGTACTGCTCACAGGGCTCAGGCTAAACCCGGCGGAAGTTGCCCGAACTGTCAGGACTCAATCTGGTGCAACACAATTATTTTTATTTCCCAGCGCCGTCAAGCGGCATATCTCAAGCGTCTGATTTGCAATAAGAAATGTTGCTCAATTTAAGAACCTGTCAAGTGCGTCAAAACAGTGAACGCCCGCTTCATTTTGGTGATTTTAATTTTTAATCGTTAGAAATCAATACGTTAATAACAATATAAGCTTATAAAAAATCTTCTTGCCCAATCGAAAAACTCGGGCTAGTTTCTATTCCTGTCACCGCTGACAGGAATTAACCCACCTATCGGCAAGCAGCATTACAACACTTAGAACTGGCACAAGCCGGTCAAGCCTGTGAGGAACTCGACATGTCGCTGTTGATCCGTGGCGCCACCGTTATTACCCATGATGAAAGTTACCGCGCCGATGTTTTATGCGCAGGCGGTCTAATCCGCGCCATTGGCACGGACCTGGAGATTCCCGCCGGCACTGAAATACTCGACGGCAGCGGCCAATACCTGATGCCGGGCGGCATCGACCCCCACACCCATATGCAACTGCCCTTCATGGGCACCGTGGCCAGTGAAGACTTTTTCAGTGGTACGGCGGCGGGTCTGGCGGGCGGTACCACGTCGATCATCGACTTCGTGATTCCCAACCCGCAGCAGTCCTTGCTCGAAGCCTTTCACCAGTGGCGCGGCTGGGCAGAAAAGTCTGCTGCCGACTATGGCTTCCACGTCGCGATCACCTGGTGGAGCGAGCAGGTGCGCGAGGAGATGGCCGAGTTGGTCAGCCACCACGGTATCAACAGCTTCAAACACTTCATGGCCTACAAGAACGCGATCATGGCGGCCGACGACACCCTGGTCGCCAGCTTCGAGCGCTGCCTGGAACTGGGTGCGGTGCCCACCGTGCACGCGGAAAACGGCGAGCTGGTGTACCACCTGCAACGCAAGCTGATGGCCCAGGGCATCACCGGCCCCGAAGCGCACCCGCTGTCACGGCCATCCCAGGTGGAAGGCGAAGCGGCGAGCCGGGCGATTCGCATCGCCGAGACCATCGGCACCCCGCTGTACCTGGTGCACGTCTCGACCCAGGAAGCACTGGACGAAATCACCTACGCCCGCAGCAAAGGCCAGCCGGTGTATGGCGAAGTCCTCGCCGGCCACCTGCTGCTGGACGACAGCGTCTACCGCCACCCCGACTGGCAGACCGCCGCCGGCTACGTGATGAGCCCGCCGTTCCGCCCACGCGGGCATCAAGAGGCGCTGTGGCACGGCCTGCAATCGGGCAACCTGCACACCACCGCCACCGATCACTGCTGCTTCTGCGTCGAGCAAAAAGCCGCCGGCCGAGACGACTTCAGCAAGATCCCCAACGGCACCGCCGGCATCGAAGACCGCATGGCGCTGCTGTGGGACGAAGGCGTCAACACCGGGCGCTTGTCGATGCAGGAATTCGTCGCGCTGACCTCAACCAACACCGCGAAGATCTTCAACCTTTACCCACGCAAAGGCGCGATCCGCGTGGGCGCCGATGCCGACCTGGTGCTGTGGGATCCCGAGGGTACACGGACGATTTCCGCCAAGACCCACCATCAGAACGTCGATTTCAATATCTTCGAAGGCAAGACCGTACGCGGTGTGCCAAGCCACACCGTGAGCCAGGGCAAGCTGGTCTGGGCCGATGGCGACCTGCGCGCTGAACGCGGTGCCGGGCGCTATGTGCAGCGGCCGGCGTATCCGCCGGTGTTTGAGCAGTTGAGCAAGCGGGCTGAGCATTCCAGGCCCACGGCTGTGAAACGCTGAGAGCGCCAATCGCGGGCAAGCCAGCTCCCACATTTGAACTGCATTCACAAATAGAAATGTGTGAACACATTTCAAATGTGGGAGCTGGCTTGCCTGCGATGAGGCCAGTACAGGCAACACAAAAACCAATGCCCATCAGAGGCAGCACCTCAATAACCGTGAGGCCACCACCGTGATCCAGACCCTGACCCACCTCCCCCATCCCCTTGAGGATGGACCGACCCTCGCCAGCCACTTCACCGACCTGGCACCGCCCCTCAACGCCCGCCAGGCGCAACTGGAGGCTTCCCGCTGCCTGTATTGCTACGACGCGCCGTGCGTCAACGCCTGCCCCAGCGAAATCGACATCCCGTCCTTCATCCGCAATATCCACACCGACAACGTGCAAGGCGCCGCGCAGAAAATCCTCTCGGCCAACATCCTCGGCGGCAGCTGCGCCCGCGTCTGCCCTACCGAAATCCTTTGCCAGCAAGCCTGTGTGCGCAACAACGCGGAAGAATGCGCGCCGGTGCTGATCGGCCTGCTGCAACGGTATGCCGTGGACAACGCGCACTTCAGCGAACACCCGTTCCACCGCGCCGCCGCCACCGGCAAACGCATCGCGGTCGTCGGCGCAGGGCCGGCCGGTTTGGCCTGCGCCCATCGCAGCGCACTGCACGGCCATGACGTGGTGGTGTTCGAAGCACGGGAAAAAGCCGGCGGCCTGAATGAATACGGGATCGCCAAGTACAAGCTGGTGGATGATTTCGCGCAGAAGGAACTGGATTTCCTCCTGCAGATCGGCGGCATCGAGATCCGCCACGGCCAGCGCCTGGGCGACAACCTCACCCTGAGCGAACTGCACCAGCAATTCGATGCGGTGTTCCTTGGCCTCGGCCTGGCCGCAAGCAAACAGCTCGGCCTGCCCCATGAAGACGCCCCCGGCCTGCTCGCCGCCACCGACTACATCCGCGAATTGCGCCAAACCGACGACCTCACCCAACTGCCCCTGGCCGACCGCTGCATCGTGCTCGGCGCCGGCAACACCGCCATCGACATGGCCGTGCAGATGGCCCGCCTCGGCGCCCGCGATGTCAACCTCGTGTACCGCCGTGGCGTGGCGGACATGGGCGCCACCCGACATGAACAGGACATCGCCAAGGCCAACCAGGTCCGCCTGCTGACCTGGGCCCAACCCGAAGAAATCCTGCTGGATGATCAGGGCCACGTGCGCGGCATGCGCTTCCTGCGCACGCGCATGGAAAACGGCCGCCTGCACCCCACCGGCGAGACCTTCGAACTGGCCGCCGATGCGATCTTCAAGGCCATCGGCCAGGGCTTTGACAGCGACGCGTTGCACGACCCGCTGGCCCAGCAACTGCACCGCGTCGGCGAACGGATTTTCGTCGATGAGCACCTGCGCACCAGCATTCCCGGGGTGTACGCCGGTGGCGATTGCGTCAGCCTCGGCCAGGACCTCACCGTGCAGGCGGTGCAACACGGCAAGCTGGCCGCCGAGGCCATGCACGCCCAACTCATGCTGACTGTGGAGGCTGCGTAATGGCCGATCTCTCGATTGTATTTGCCGGTATCAAAGCCCCCAACCCGTTCTGGCTGGCCTCCGCGCCGCCCACCGACAAGGCCTACAACGTGGTCCGCGCCTTCGAAGCCGGCTGGGGCGGCGTGGTCTGGAAAACCCTCGGCGAAGACCCGGCGGCGGTCAACGTGTCCTCGCGCTACTCGGCCCACTACGGCGCCAACCGTGAAGTGCTGGGCATCAACAATATCGAGTTGATCACCGACCGCTCCCTGGAGATCAACCTGCGGGAAATCACCCAGGTGAAAAAGGACTGGCCCGACCGCGCGCTGATCGTCTCGCTGATGGTGCCGTGCGTGGAAGAGTCCTGGAAAAACATCCTGCCACTGGTGGAAGCCACCGGCTGCGACGGCATCGAGCTGAACTTCGGCTGCCCCCACGGCATGCCCGAACGCGGCATGGGCGCGGCGGTGGGCCAGGTGCCGGAATATGTGGAACAGGTGACGCGCTGGTGCAAGACGTACTGCTCGCTGCCGGTGATCGTCAAGCTCACGCCGAACATCACCGACATCCGCGTGGCCGCACGGGCGGCGTATCGCGGCGGGGCGGATGCGGTGTCGCTGATCAACACCATCAACTCCATCACCAGCGTCGACCTGGAACGCATGGTCGCCCTGCCGATGGTCGGCACCCAGAGCACCCACGGCGGTTACTGCGGCTCGGCGGTCAAGCCCATCGCGCTGAACATGGTCGCCGAAATCGCCCGCGACCCGCAGACCCAAGGCCTGCCGATCTGCGGCATCGGCGGCATTGGCAACTGGCGCGATGCGGCGGAGTTCATCGCCCTCGGCTGCGGCGCGGTGCAGGTGTGCACGGCGGCGATGCTGCACGGGTTTCGCATTGTCGATGAGATGAAGGACGGGCTGTCGCGCTGGATGGACAGCCAGGGCTACAAGAGCTTGCAGGAATTCTCCGGGCGGGCGGTGGGCAATACCACGGACTGGAAGTACCTGGACATCAACTATCAGGTGATCGCGAAGATCGACCAGGCGGCGTGCATTGGCTGTGGACGTTGCCATATTGCCTGTGAGGATACGTCGCACCAGGCCATTACCAGTTTGAAACAGGCGGATGGGACGCATGTCTACGAGGTAATTGATGACGAATGCGTGGGCTGCAACCTGTGCCAGATCACCTGCCCGGTGGCGGATTGTATCGAGATGGTGGCGGTGGATACGGGCAAGCCGTTTCTGAATTGGACGCAGGATCCAAGGAATCCGTATCGGGAGGCTGTGTAGTCTTTTAGATCGCTATCGCAGGCAAGCCAGCTCCCACAGTGACCGCATTTCGTCTGAAGGAATGCAGTCCACTGTGGGAGCTGGCTTGCCTGCGATGAGGCCATCAGCGTCACCACAAGGCTCAAGGCTCCAACCCAATCCCCCGCAAAATCACCCCCGTGACCGTCTGGATCGCCTTCTCAAACTGCCTGTCCGACAACGGCTGGTGATCATTCAAAATCTTCACCTGGTGATCAAAGTCGGCATAGTGCTGGGTCGACGCCCAGATCATATACAGCAGGCTCGACGGCTCCACCGGCAGGATGCGTTTGTCTTCCACCCACTGGCGAATCTTCGCTTCCTTCATCTTGGCCCAGTCGTACAGGCTCGCATCCAGCGCCTCACCGAGGGTCGGCGCGCCGTGGATGATTTCATTGGCCCAGACCTTGGAGCCATACGGCCGCGTGCGCGAGCGCTGCATCTTGGCGCGGATGTAGCTGCTGAGCACCACGCGCGGGTCATCGAAGGTTTCAAAGCTCAGGGCGTCCTGCTTCCACAGGTCCAGCAGGTCGAACAGCACCGCGCTGTACAGCTCGCTCTTGGTGGTGAAGTAGTAATGCAGGTTGGAACGCGGCAGTTGCACTTCTTCGGCGATGTCGGCCATGGCGGTGCTGCCATAGCCCTTCTCGGCGAAGACCTTCTCCGCCGCCAGCAGGATTTTTTCGACGTTGACCCGACGAATGCCACTCTTGTGATTGCCCATAAGGGCTCCCCGACAACAACATGGGTTAGAGACTACCACCGGCTCTAGATCGCGGCGACAGGCCATACTGAAACTTCGTACACTGCCCCCTTCTCCCCATTGATTGGTATTGCACAATGTTGATCAAAAAGACCCTGACCACCGTCGCCCTGCTCGCCTCGCTGCTCGGCGCTTCGGCAGCCTTTGCCCACGCCCACCTGAAAAGCACCACGCCCGCGGCCGACAGCACCGTCGCCGCGCCGGCCGACCTGCGCCTGACCTTCAGCGAGGGCGTGGAAGCCACCTTCACCAAAGTCTCACTGAGCAAGGACGGCACGGAAATCGCGATCAAGGGTCTGGAAACCCCCGACGCCGACAAGAAAACCCTGGTCGTCACGCCAGCGGCGCCACTGGCCGCGGGTAACTACAAGGTGGTGTGGAACGCGGTGTCGGTCGACACCCACAAGAGCAATGGCGAATACAGCTTCAAGGTCGGCCAATAACCCATGGCAACCCTGCTGGTGCTGTGCCGCTTTGTGCATTTCATCGTCGTATTGCTGATGTTCGGAGCTTGCGTGTTCAAGCCCCTGTTACTCGGCGCCGGGCCACACCCGACGCTGGACCGGCACCTGCTGCGCATCACCCGGGCACTGGCCTGGGTCGGCCTGTTGTCGGGTGCGGCGTGGTTGCTGCTGATCACCGCCAGCATGGCCGGCAGCTGGGACGCGGCGCTGCAGCCGGCCACCGTGCAACTGGTGCTGGGCAAGACCTTTTTTGGCCAGGTGTGGAGCTGGCACCTGCTGTGCAACCTGTTGCTGGTGATTGCGCTGGCCAAGCCCTGGCCGGCATTGCGCCTGCCGTTGCTCGCACTGCTGCTGGTGACCCTGGCACCCGTGGGCCACGGTGCCATGCTCGATGGGCTCAGCGGGCGCTTGCTGATCCTCAACCAGGTGGTGCACCTGGTGTGCGTCGGCGCGTGGCTCGGTGGCTTGTTGGTGCTGGTGTTGATCCTGCGCCAACCCCAGGGCTATGCACTGGAGCCGATCCTGCGGCGGTTCAGCGGGGTCGGCTATGGTTTGGTTGCGGGGTTGTTGGTGACCGGGTTGATCAACGTGCGCGTGCTGACCGGGCAACTGTGGCCGACGCCCTTGTTGAGTGGTTTTGCCTTGATTCTGCTGGTCAAGGTGATGCTGGTGCTGGGCATGCTGGCCCTGGCGTTGTTGAACCGCTTGCGGATCGAACGCTGTGACGAACGTCGCGCCAGCTTGAAGGCCAGCGTGCTGCTGGAGTGGCTGCTGGGGGTTGCGGCGGTCGCCGCCGTCTCCCTGCTGGGGACCTTGCCGCCGATGGTCATGGCCAACTGAAAATCCCCCACTCTTACATTGGACTCCACAGTTGTGGGAGCGGCCCTTTGTGGGAGCTGGCTTGCCTGCGATGCAGGCACCTCGGTACATCAGTTGCACCGAGGTGATGCTATCGCAGGCAAGCCAGCTCCCACAGGGACCGTGCTCACTTCTAAGCGGTGCCAGATCCAGTCATCGTATAACTTATTGTTGACAACCCCAGAAAACCCCGCAAATATCGCCCCAATGTTGTACGACGACGTACGACAAATAATAAAAACAACAAAAGAAAGGGAGCTCCACTGTGAGTCACTTCGCCCGCCATTCCTGCGCACGCCTGGGCCTTATCGGTCTTGGCAGCCTGAGCGCCGCCCTACCCCTCTGCGCCCAGGCCGACGGTTTCCTCGACGATGCCAAGGCTACGCTCAACCTGCGCAACGCCTACTTCAACCGCAACTTCACCAACCCGACCAATCCCCAGGCCAAGGCCGAGGAGTGGACGCAAAACTTCATTCTCGACGCCAAGTCCGGCTTCACCCAGGGCACCGTGGGCTTCGGCATCGATGTGCTGGGCCTGTACTCGCAAAAGCTCGACGGCGGCAAAGGCACCGGCGGTACCCAGTTGCTGCCGATCCATAGCGATGGCCGCCCGGCCGACAACTTCGGGCGTCTGGGCGTGGCGCTGAAGACTCGGTTGTCGAAGACGGAGTTGAAGGTGGGCGAATGGATGCCCGTGTTGCCGATCCTGCGTTCCGACGACGGCCGCTCCCTGCCGCAGACCTTCCGTGGCGGCCAGGTCACCTCCAGTGAAATCGCCGGCCTGACCCTCTACGGCGGCCAGTTCCGTGGCAACAGCCCACGCAACGACGCGAGCATGGAAGACATGTTCATGAACGGCAGAGCCGCCTTCACCTCGGACCGTTTCAACTTCGGCGGCGGCGAATACACGTTCAACGACAAACGCACCCAGGTCGGCCTGTGGTACGCCGAACTCACCGACATCTACCAGCAGCAATACCTCAACTTCACCCACAGCCAACCCGTGGGCGACTGGACCCTGGGCGCCAACCTCGGCTTCTTCAACGGCAAGGAAGACGGCAGCGCCCCTGGCCGGCGATCTCGACAACAAGACCACCTTCGCCCTGCTTTCGGCGCGCTATGGCGGCAGCACCTTCTACGTGGGCCTGCAGAAACTCACCGGCAACAGCGTGTGGATGAGGGTCAACGGCACCAGCGGCGGCACCCTGGCCAACGACAGCTACAACGCCAGCTATGACAACGCCCGGGAAAAATCCTGGCAACTGCGCCATGACTTCAACTTCGTGGTGCTGGGCGTGCCGGGGCTGACGATGATGAACCGCTATATCAGCGGCAGTAACGTGCACACCGGGGCGATCACCGACGGCAGGGAATGGGGGCGTGAATCGGAGCTGGCTTACACCGTGCAAAGTGGTGCGCTGAAGAACTTGAACGTGAAGTGGCGCAACTCGACCATGCGCCGGGATTTCAGCAACAATGAGTTCGATGAGAACCGGATATTCATCAGTTACCCGATTTCACTGTTGTAGGCCGCAACCCCTGCAAACACCACTGGCCCCCTGTGGGAACAGGCTTGTGTGGGAGCGGGCTTGCCCGCGATAGCGGTCTATCAGACAAAAAGATGCCAACTGACCAACCGCTATCGCAGGCAAGCCAGCTCCCACAGTAGACCTCGTTCGTCCAGGCGGGCGTTGACAATCCCGGGAATCAATACCGATACTCCACCGTAGTCATACGACAACCTACAACAACAATGGACCCGCCCATGACCACCACCCCTGCCGTTCCCTTCAACCGCCTGCTGCTCACCGGTGCCGCTGGCGGCCTGGGCAAAGTCCTGCGTGAACGCCTGCGCCCTTATGCCCACGTACTGCGCCTGTCGGACATCGCCGAGATGGCCCCGGCCAGCGATGACCGCGAAGAAGTGCAACCCTGCGACCTCGCCGACAAACAAGCCGTGCACCACCTCGTGGAAGGCGTCGACGCGATCCTGCACTTCGGCGGCGTCTCGGTTGAGCGCTCCTTCGAAGAAGTGCTCGGCGCCAACATCAGCGGCATATTCCACATCTACGAAGCGGCGCGCCGGCATGGCGTCAAGCGCGTGATCTTCGCCAGCTCCAACCATGTGATCGGCTTCCACAAGCAGGGCGAAATCCTCGACGCCCACTCGCCGCGTCGCCCGGACAGCTACTACGGCCTGTCCAAGTCCTACGGCGAAGACATGGCCAGCTTCTACTTCGATCGCTACGGCATCCAGACCGTGAGCATCCGCATCGGCTCCTCGTTCCCCGAGCCGCAGAACCGCCGCATGATGCACACCTGGCTGAGCTTCGACGACCTGACCCAACTGCTGGAGCGCGCGCTGTACACGCCAGACGTCGGCCACACCGTGGTCTACGGCATGTCGGACAACCTCGACACCTGGTGGGACAACCGCTACGCCGCGCACCTGGGCTACACGCCCAAGGACACTTCCGAAGTGTTCCGCGCCCAGGTTGAAACCCAGCCCCCGGTGGCCGCCGATGACCCGGCCAAGGTCTACCAGGGCGGCGCGTTCTGCGCCGCCGGGCCATTCGGAGACTGACCCGTGACGGCTGAATTGATTGTCGACGCGCGCAACACCGTGGGCGAATGCCCGGTGTGGGTGCCGGAGGAAAACGCGCTGTACTGGGTGGACATCCCCAACGGCGGCCTGCAACGCTGGAGCGCCGCCAGCGGCCACGTCGCCGCCTGGAAAACCCCGGAAATGCTCGCCTGCATTGCCCGCACCACCACGGGCAACTGGGTTGCGGGAATGGAAAGCGGCTTCTTCCAACTCACCGCGCACAGCGATGGCAGCCTCGACACCACGCGCCTGGCCAAGGTCGAGCACCCACGCGCCGACATGCGCCTGAACGATGGCCGCTGTGATCGCCAGGGCCGCTTCTGGGCCGGCAGCATGGTGCTGAACATGGGCCTGAATGCCGCCGAGGGCATCCTCTACCGCTACGCGGCGGGCCAGGCGCCCCATGCCGCGCTGGACGGTTTTATCACCCTCAACGGCCTGGCCTTCAGCCCCGATGGGCGCACGATGTACGCTTCCGACTCGCACCCGCTGGTGCAGCAGATCTGGGCGTTCGACTACGACATCGACAGCGGCACGCCGTCCAACCGCCGCGTGTTCGTGGACATGCACCCACACCCCGGCCGCCCCGATGGTGCTGCGGTGGACGCCGACGGTTGCTACTGGATCTGCGCCAACGACGCCGGGCTGATCCACCGCTTCACCCCTGACGGGCGCCTCGATCGCTCCCTCAGCGTGCCGGTGAAAAAACCCACCATGTGCGCGTTTGGTGGCAGCCGCCTGGACACCCTGTTCGTCACCTCGATCCGTGATGATCAGGGTGAACAGTCACTGTCGGGCGGTGTGTTTGCCCTCAATCCGGGTGTGCAGGGCTTGGCCGAGCCGACTTTCACTCTCTGACGGGATAGCCCTGATGATCGAACTCCAAGACGCCCTCACCCGCCTCACCCTGGCCCCCGCCATTGGCGGCAGTATCGTCAACTGGCAGGTCATCGCCAGCGGCCAGCCGTTGCTGCGCCATAGCGATGAACACGCCGTGAACACGGGCCTCCCGGGCAAGCTGGGCTGTTATCCCCTGGCGCCCTGGTCCAACCGGATTGCCGAGGGCGGTTTTGACAACCCCGATGGCTGGCTGGCGCTGTCGGCCAACAGCCTGACCGACCCGTTGCCGATCCATGGATCGGCCTGGCAACAGGCGTGGCGAGTGGTCAGCCAGTCGGTGGATGAAGTGGTTCTGGAGGTGATCTGCGACACGCCGTTTGCCTATCGCGCCGAGCAACGGTTTCGCTTGAATAACGGCGAGCTGAGCATCGCATTGACGGTCACGCATCTGGCCGAAAAACCTGCATGGCATGGCTTGGGATTGCACCCGTATCTACCGCGCCAACCGGGTACGCGGTTACAGGCCAAGGCTTCGCAGGTGTGGCTGAGCGATGCTTCGAAACTGCCTACGGGCTTGGCGGAGCTACCCGCAGGCTGGGATTTCCAGCAGCTCAAGGCCTTGCCTGAAGGCCTGGTGGACAACGGCTTTTGCCAGTGGGATGGGCACTGCCGAATCGAACAACCGGAGCTGGGTTATGCTTTGGAGTGCCAGGCCAGCGGTGCGGATTATTTCCTGCTGTATTGCCCGCCTGGGTTGGGGTTCTTTTGCATCGAGCCGGTGAGTCATCCGGTGAATGCGCATCACCTGCCGGGGAGGCCGGGGTTGAAGCTGCTGGAACATGATCAGTCGGTACACCTGACGTTCAACCTGAAATACATTCCAACTGTGGGAGCTGGCTTGCCTGCGATAGCGGTACATCAGTGACAGATGTGTCAACTGACAGAAAGCTATCGCAGGCAAGCCAGCTCCCACAGTTTTGATCTCTGTTGTGTCAGGGTCAGGGTGGGCTGTTCTTGAGGCGCCCTGCGGTATCGATACTGACCACCACCGACAACCCCGGCCTCAACCGCTCACTCTGCTCCTGGTCGGGGTCCACCGTAATCCGCACCGGCACGCGCTGGGCGATCTTCACAAAGTTGCCGGTGGCATTGTCCGCCTGCAACCATGGCTGATGGAGTCGGCCGGCGAGCGAATGCAGTGAGAAATTGCGTGTGGTTCAATGCATCCACGGTGAACGTCACCGGCTGGCCGACCTGCACATTGTCCATCTGGGTTTCTTTCATATTGGCGATCACCCACAACTGCGGCGGCACCAGCGCCATCAGCTGCGCGCCAGAGTTGACGTAGGCGCCGAGGCGCACGCCAATCTGCCCCAGCTGGCCGTCACGCGGCGCGGTGATGCGCGTGTTGGACAGGTCGATCCGCGCCAGTTCCACCGCTGCGTCGGCACTGGCCACCGCCGCTTCCAGGGAGCCGCGATTGACGATCACCGTCTGCAGATCCTGCCGCGCGATTTCCAGGCTGGCCTGGGCTTGCGCGACCGCGGCGATGGTCTGCGCATTCGCCGCACGGGTCACGTCCAGCTCGCGCCGGGACACTGAACCATCGCTGATCAGCTCTTCATTGCGGCGCAAGTCGGCGGTGCTTTTGCGCGCCTGCGCCTCGCTGTCCGCCAACGCCGCCTGGCGCAGCTTGATGGTGGCTTTGGCGCTGTTGCGCTGCTGCACCACATTGGCCAGCGACGCCTTCTGCACCGCCAATTGGGCCAGTGCCTGGTCCAGGCGCTGCTTGTAGATCCGATCATCGAGGCGCACCAGCAGGTCGCCAGCCTTCACGTACTGGAAATCCTGCACCGGCACTTCAAACACATAGCCGGCGAGCTGTGGCCCGATGATCGTCACCTGCCCGCGCACCAAGGCGTTTTCGGTGGTTTCCACCGCACTGCTGAACGGTGGCAATTGCCACGCATAGAGCACGATCAGCACGCCGACCACGGCAATGGCGGCAAAGCCCAGGGACGAGAGAATGCGCACCCGCAACGGTCGCAGTTCGGTGGGCACCGCACCGGGCGGTGTGCTGCCTTCCGGGGTCGCGGCGATGGCGGTAGTGGTGGTGGTTGAAGGTTCGGTCATTGAGGTGCGCCGCTGGGTTGAACGGGAGTGGCTGCTTTCGTGGTGCTCATCAGCCACAGACTGCGGATAAAGATCCAGATCATGGTCAGTATCGCGATGATCGCGATCAGCATGAAGACATCGTTGTAGGCCATTACGTTCGCTTCACGGGTGGCCGCGGTGGCCAGGCTGCGGATACCCATGAGGTTGCGCAACTCCGGGTCGGCAATCACCCCGCCATAGGCCGAGCCGCCGCTCGACACCCGCGCGGCCACACGCGGGTCAAGCAGGCTCAGGTGTTCGACGATCATGCTCGAATGAAACTTCTCGCGCACGATCTGGAACGTGCCCAACAGCGCCGCGCCCATCAGGCCGCCGAGGTTCTGGCAAATGCCGAACATCACCGAAAAACTCACCAGGTTGCGCGGGTTGGTCAGCACGTTCTTGGTGCCCAGCACCATGGTCGGCCCGAGGAAGAACGTGCCGCCGAAGCCTAGCAGGAACTGGCTGATATACAGGTTCTGCGGGCGGGTCAGGTTGCTGGAGAAGCTGTCCATCACCGACCCCGTCGCCATCAGCGCCAGGGAAATCACCAGCGGCATCAACAAGTGCGCCGGGTTGATCGTCAACGCGCTGACCGCCAGCCCCGCGATCGCCCCGGCCAGCATCACCACGTACAACGTGTGCATCTGCTGGTAACTCATGTTGAGCATTTGCATGAACCCCACCGCGCCGGTGGACTGCTCGGACAGCACCATGCGGATCAGGATCACCGCCAACGCCAGGCGGATCATCACCCCGCTGCCCAGCCAACGGGTCATCAGCATCGGGTTGGCGCGGTTATGCTCGATGGCCAGGCCAGCCATGATCAGCACCAGGGAACAGGCCGAGGCCACGCCGATCCACGGCGCTTCCAGCCACCAGTCGATCCGTCCCAGGGACAACACCGCACACAACAAGGCGACGCCGGTGGCGAGGATCGCGAAGGTCAGAAAGTCGAGTTTTTCAAAGGTCTTGAAGCGGTCACCGGGCGGCAACTTGAGCAGGAACACACAGCCGAGGCAGATCAGCGCCATGCCCAGTTCAAACAGATACAAGCCGCGCCATTCGGCGATTTGCAGCAAGTCTTCGGAGAACAACCGCGCCAGCGGCAAGGCCAGCTGCGCCGTGCCCAAGCCCAGCACCAGCGCCTTCAAGCGCCACTTGGCCGGGAACGCCTGGATCATGTAGTACAAGCCCAGCGAACTCAGCGCTGCCCCGACCATGCCGTGGGCCGCCCGCACGGCGATGGCCGAGCTGAGGTCGTTGACGAACAAATGGCCGAAGGTCACCAGTGCGTACAGCACCAGGAACACCTCGGTAAACGCGCGCAGGCCGAACTGCTGGCGGAACTTCACCAGCAGCAGGTTCATGCACACGTTGGTCATGACATAGGCGGCGGGCAGCCAGGCCATTTCGGCGGTGGTCGCACCGAGGGCGCCTTGCAGGTATTGCAGGTTGGCGATGACCAGCGCGTTGCCGAGGCCGCCGGTGATTGCCACAAGAACGCCCACCATCGCGAACAGCCAGCGCTTGTGCGTGGGGTGCAGCGGCGTCGACGGCGAACCGGGCAGGCTCGGGCGCTCGTGGGGCTGCCAGGTGCGGGGGGTGTAGTTGTTCATTCGATGACCTAGATGACCCGACGTGGGGTGTCGGTAAAACCTTACTCAGAGCGTAGTAAACCTGAGGGGCGGTTATCTTGCCATCTTGCGGCGGATTTTCTGTGGGAGCTGGCTTGCCGATGATTGAGGTCTATCGGTGTACATATCCGTTTTTTGGGTAACGGCCACCTAGGGTTCCGCCCTTACGGCGGCTCACTTTGGAAAAGCCCCAAAGTAAGCAAAACGCTCTTGCCCCAACACTCGGCACCTCGCCCAGGCTCGGTGTGCCCGTAATCCGACATGGATTTGGGGGGCCGCCGCCACGCGCCATCCATGGCGCGGGGCGGCTAAACCGGCATCCCTGCCGGTTTACCCCCCAAATCCATGCCGAATTCCGGCCAGCGTGTTTAACGGGGCGCCTAAGATCAAAATCAAAAGCAAAGCGAGGCGGCCTAGTAGCCGACCTGATCGGTGAAGCGTGCGCGTTCCCCTGTGGGAGCTGGCTTGCCTGCGATGGCATCAACTGGGTTTGTCTGATGTACCGAGGTGTCTGCATCGCAGGCAAGCCAGCTCCCACAGTTGCCGGTTCCCACAGTTAAATGGTGAACGACAAGACAAATACCGGTCGGCTCTAAGGCCGCCGCGCTCTGGCTTTTGATCTTACTTGCCCCGTCAAACACGCTGGCCGAACGCAGGCTTGAATCCGTGGGCAACCCGGCAGGACGCCGGGTTAGCCGCACTGGGCCATGGATGGCCCATTGCGGCGGCCCACGGATTCAAGCCTGCGTTCGGGCACACCGAGCCTAGGCGAGGTGCCGAGTGTTGGGGCAAGAGCCCTTTGCTTACTTTGGGGCTTTTCCAAAGTGAGCCGCCGTAAGGGCGGAACCCTAGGTGGCCGTTACCCAAAAAACGGATATGTACACCACTACTCCAGGGCCCTCAAATCCACCCCAACCAACTCCAATAAGTCGCGGCAAACACCAACATCAACCCATACCCAATCAGCGTCACCAAAATCCCCACCTTGGCAAACTGCCGCGCCGTAAACGTCCCAGTCCCCAAACACACCATATTCTGCGGTGCATTGATCGGCAGGATAAACCCGTAGCTCATCACAAACCCCAACAGCATGGTCATGCCCAACCGGCTGAAATCCCCCGGCAAGGTCTGCAACACCGCAATCAGGATCGGCAACAACGCCGAGGTCAACGCCGTAGCACTGGCAAACCCCAAGTGGATCAGAATCAAGAACGCCCCCAGGATCGCAAACACCCCCAACGGCCCCACCTGATCCAACCCGGTATGCGCCACCACCGTAGCCCCCAGCCACTGCCCAGCCTGGGTAGTAAGCAGCGCCGTCCCCAGGCTGATACCCACACCAAACACAATCACCGTGCCCCACGGAATCCGCGACTGCACATCCTTCCAGGTCATCACGCCAAGCCCCGGCAACAGCAGGAACACCAACCCGGCGTAGGTGGTCGAGGTAGTGTCGAAGTTATGCAGGCGCCCTTCCGTGGCCCAGGCCAGCAGCAACACTACCGACACGCCCAGCAGGCGCTTCTGCGGCCCGGTCATGGGACCGATGTCCACCAATGATTGGGCCACCGCCTCTTTACCGCCGGGGATGCTATCGGTCTCCGGCGGCAGCAGCTTGAGCACCAGAAACAGCAACACCGCCGACATGATCAACGCCCACGGCGCGCCCGCGATCAGCCAGTCGATCCACGACACGCGCTGGCCGAGCATCTTGTCCATAAAGCCGACGGTCAGCAGGTTCTGCGCGGCGGCGGTCTGGATGCCAACGTTCCAGATGCTGGTGCCCTGGGCCACGACGATCATGATGCCGGCGGCGATGTTCGAGCGCTTGTCGACGCCAAACGCCGCGATCACGCCCATCATGATCGGCACCACACAGGCACTGCGCGCCGTGGCGCTGGGCACGACAAGGCTGAGCAGAATGGTCACGGCAATCGCCCCCAGCAGGATGCGCCGGGTGCTGGTGCCGACCCGGCTCAACGTCACCAGGGCAATGCGCCGGTCGAGGCCGGTATGGGTCATGGCCGCCGCGATAAACAGCGCGCCCGCCACCAGCGCCAGCGCCGGGTTGGAAAACCCGGTCAACGCCATGCTGATGGCCGGGCTGGTGCCGATCAGATGTGTGGGGTCTTGTAGCGACGGCGCCGTGCCCAGCAGGAACGCCATCAGGGAAGTGATCATGATCGCGCTGGCTTCATAGGACACCGCCTCGGTGATCCACACCACCACGGCAAACGCGAGAATCGCCAGCATGCGATGCCCGGCCACCGGCAAATCGGCGGGCAGCGGCAACAGCAGCACTCCGGCCATCACCAGTACGGCGACGACCAGGCCCAGGGGGAGTTTGAAGGATGGGGCGGTTGTTGCGGGGGCGTTCATGGTGGGCTCCGTCAGCCTTTGAATCAGGCGGCAAGCATGGCGCAAATTGCCGCACTCCGTGTTGACGGGTATCAATCGCTCCCATTCTGAACCTGACACACATCCAACTGTGGGAGCGGGCTTGCCCGCGATGGCGGCGGTTCAGTCAATGAAAGGGTGACTGATACACCGCCATCGCAGGCAAGCCAGCTCCCACAGGGATTGGGTTTACACAGCAAGATCTGCGGATTCAGCTGAGCAGTTGGCTCAGTACAGCCCGGAGCTTCCCGGGCTTGACCGGCTTGTTCAGCAACGGCGCTTCCAGCCGGCGCAAGGCACGGCGGCACTGGTCGGTGCGGTCCGCAGTGATGATCACCGCAGGGATGTTGCAGGCGAAGTGCTCACGCAGATGCTTGACCACCGCACAGCCCACCACCCCGTGATCGAGGTGATAGTCCGCAAGGATCAGCTCCGGCACCCTGCCCTGCAACGCCGCCAGCGCGCCCGCCTGGTCGGTGGCGGTGAGCACTTCGCAGCCCCACTGCTCGAGCAGCGCGCTCATGCTTTCGAGGATGCTGACTTCGTTGTCGATCACCAGCAAACGCCGGCCCGGCAGCGGGTTGCCGGTGCTCGGTTGCGCCGGCAGTTGGCTGATCGCCTCGGGCATCTCGGCGCTCAGCGGCACTTCGATGCTGAACATCGAGCCCCGCCCCGGCCAGGAGCGCACGGCAATCGGATAACCAAGGATCTCGGCAATCCGCTCGACAATCGCCAGGCCCAGCCCAACCCCCTTGCGATCCGCCGCGCGGCCGACGTCGAGCTGGTTGAACTCGAGGAAGATCGCCTCCAGCCGGTCTGCCGCAATCCCGCGCCCGGTGTCCCACACCTCCAGGCGCAGGCAATCACCGCGACGTCGCGCCCCCAGCAGGATGCAGCCCTCATCGGTGTAGCGGCAGGCATTGCTGAGAAAGTTGCGCAGGATCCGCGTTAACAGCCGCAGGTCCGTGCGCACCGCGTAATGCCCGGTGTGCACCCGCAGATTCAACCCGGCCGCCTGGGCCACCGACTGGAACTCCGAGACCAGCGGCGCAAACACTTCATCCAGGCGATACAGGGCCACATCTGGCTTGACCGCCGCTTGGTCGAGTCGCGAGATATCCAGCAAATCGGTGAGCAAGTCCTCGGCGCCTTCCAGCGCCTGATGCGTGCGCTCCACCAGCACCTGTTCGACGCTGGGCAACTGGCGCTCACGCAAGGTGGCGATCAACAGGCGCGCGGCATTCAGCGGTTGCAGCAGGTCGTGGCTGGCGGCCGCAAGGTATTTGTCCTTGCTGCGGTTGGCGGCCTGGGCGGCGTCACGGGCGTCGCGCAGGTCCTGTTCGATCTGCTCACGCTGGGCGATCTGCTGTTGCAGATTGTGGTTGGCCTCCAGCAGTTCGTCGGTGCGCGCGGCGACGCGCTGCTCCAGCTCGTCGTTGAGGCGGATATAGCGCTTGCGCTCGGCCTCCAGTTCATCCAGCCGCGCGGTCAGTTCCGGGTAATGGCTCTTGCGCGCCGACTGGTCGCCCAGCCCCAGCAGCGCCGACAGTGCGCGCTGCGGGTCGTCAGAGTGCTTCGCCATAGACGACCTCGACGTCACGCTGGCTCGACGCGCGCGGGTTGGTGAGGATGCACGGGTCATCCATCGCATGCTCGGACAGGAACGGAATGTCCGCCACACGCACCCCATGCAGACCAAGGGTTTCATGGAAGCCAATCGCATGCTTCAACGCGATCAGATGGTCCACCAGACGCCCGCAGATCTGCCGGTGATTGAGGCCGCGACAGTCGATGCCAAACGTCTCGGCAATCACCTTGAAACGCTCCGGCGCCGAGCTGTAGTTGAACGCCACCACATGCTCCACCAACACGGCGTTGCACAATCCATGGGGCAGATCGAGGAAGCCGCCGAGGCTGTGGGACATCGCATGCACCGCGCCCAGGATCGCATTGGAGAACGCCAGCCCGGCCTGCATGCTGCCGAGCATGATCTTCTCGCGCAGGGCAATGTCCGTGGGGTTGGCGATCATCTGCACCAGATTACCGTTGATCAGGCGCATCGCTTCCAGCGCATGGGGATCGGTCAGCGGGCCGTGGCCGGTGGAAACAAACGCCTCAATGGCATGCACCAGCGCGTCGATGCCGGTACAGGCGGACAGGAACGGGTCCATGCTCGCCGTGGTTTCCGGGTCGATCAGCGACACATCCGGCACCACCGCCTTGCTGACGATGGAGAATTTCATGCGTTCCTGCTGGTTGGAGATGATCACGAATTGCGAGACATCCGCCGAAGTGCCGGCTGTGGTGGGGATCAGGATCAGCGGCGGGCTGGGCACGCGAATGGTGTCCACGCCCTCGAATTCAAGGATGCTGCGCCCATGGGCGACCACAATGCCGATGGCCTTGCCGCAGTCCATCGGGCTGCCGCCGCCGATGGCGACGATCACATCACAGTGGTTTTCACGGTACACCTCGGCGCCGGTCATCACTTCCTCAACCCGAGGGTTGGGCGACACGGCGGAGTACAGGCAGTAGTCGATGCCGATGGCTTGCAGGCTGGCTTCCACATCGGCGACCCAACCGGCGGCGATCACCCCGGGGTCGCTGACCACCAGCACCTTGCGCGCGCCGAAGGTCTTCGCGTAATTGCCGACGTTGTGCCGGCAGCCGGCGCCAAAGATGATTTCAGGAGAGACGAATTTACGCAGGAGGCTCAGGTTTGGGCTCATTGGAAAGCCTGTTCTTATTATTTTGGAAGAATGCGCTCCACACTAACCGATCCTTGGGCGATTGCAATCAGACCAAAGAGTCATCTTCCATGCAGCACCGGCCAGCACGAGGCTGGCCGGAGGGTCGATCAACGGCTGGCGAAGTACATGGTCACTTCAAAGCCGATACGCAGGTCGGTAAACGCGGGTTTTTTCCACATGGGGCGTTCCTCTTGTTGTGCCGGGAGATTCCGGTTGGGTCATTAATGCATGGGGGGCCGGGGGGGCGAATGCTACTTTCGAAGGAGTTGGCGCAGTGCAATGGTCTCAGACACACAGGGATCCAAATGTGGGAGCTGGCTTGCCTGCGATAGCGGTGGGTCAGCTACAAACTTGTAACTGATACACCGCCATCGCAGGCAAGCCAGCTCCCACAGGGGATTGCATTTCAAGTCTGCAGGGTTAGAAGAAGCCCAGCGGATTGATGTCGTAGCTCACCAGCAGGTTCTTGGTCTGCTGGTAATGATCCAGCATCATCTTGTGATTCTCACGCCCCACCCCCGACTTCTTGTACCCCCCAAACGCCGCATGCGCCGGATACAGGTGATAGCAGTTGGTCCAAACACGCCCCGCCTTGATCGCCCGCCCCATGCGATAAGCACGGTTGATATCACGTGTCCACAACCCAGCACCCAAGCCAAACTCGCTATCGTTGGCAATCGCCAGCGCTTCAGCTTCATCCTTGAACGTAGTCACCCCCACCACCGGCCCGAAGATCTCCTCCTGGAACACACGCATTTTGTTGTGCCCCTTGAGCAACGTCGGCTGGATGTAATAGCCGCTGGACAAATCACCCTCCAGACGCTCTGCCGCACCGCCAGTGAGCAACACCGCACCCTCTTCCTGGGCAATTTTCAGGTACGAGAGAATCTTGTCGAACTGCTGCTCGGACGCCTGCGCCCCAACCATGGTTTCCGTGTCCAGCGGATTGCCGCGCTTGATCTTGACGATCTTCTTCATCACCTCGGCCATGAACGCATCGTAGATCGACTCCTGCACCAGCGCCCGCGACGGGCAGGTGCACACTTCGCCCTGGTTGAAGAACGCCAATACCAAACCTTCGGCAGCCTTTTCGATGAACGCAGGCTCGGCCTGCATGATGTCTTCGAAGAAGATGTTCGGCGACTTGCCGCCCAGTTCCACGGTGGACGGAATGATGTTCTCGGCCGCCGCATGCATGATGTGCGCGCCCACCGGGGTAGAACCGGTGAAGGCGATCTTGGCGATGCGCTTGCTGGTGGCCAACGCCTCCCCCGCTTCGCGGCCAAAGCCTTGCACGATGTTCAGCACGCCCGGTGGCAGCAAATCATTGATCAGCTCGGCAAACACCATGATCGACAGCGGCGTCTGCTCTGCGGGCTTGAGCACGATGCAGTTACCCGCGGCCAGCGCCGGGGCGAGTTTCCACGCGGCCATCAGCAGCGGGAAGTTCCACGGGATGATCTGCCCGACCACACCCAGCGGCTCATGGAAGTGATAGGCCGCGGTCAGTTCGTTGATCTCGGCGGCGCCGCCTTCCTGGGCACGGATGCAGCCGGCGAAGTAGCGGAAGTGGTCAGCGGCCAGGGGCACGTCGGCGTTGAGGGTTTCGCGCACGGCCTTGCCGTTGTCCCAGGTTTCGGCGACGGCCAGCACTTCGAGATTCTGCTCGATGCGGTCGGCGATTTTCAGCAGCACCAGGGAGCGGTCCTGGGCGCTGGTCTTGCCCCAGGCATCGGCGGCGGCGTGGGCGGCGTCGAGGGCTTTTTCGATGTCGGCGGCGCTGGAACGCGGGAACTCGGCGATGACTTCGCCGGTGACCGGCGAGGTGTTGGTGAAGTAGTTGCCATCGATCGGTGCGACAAACTCACCGCCGATGTAGTTGCCGTAGCGCGCCTTGAAGCTGACGATGGCGCCAGGGGTGCCGGGTTGTGCGTAGATCATGGTGAGGCCTCTGTCGGGGTCCGGGCCTGTCGGTCAACAGGCGATGAGCCGATAGTAAAGAGCCCCCGCTGCCGGGCGTATGCGCCGTTGGCAGGGGGGCTATGGTCATTTGGTCGTAGAACTAGTGCTTGGCCACCAGCTCCTTGGGCAACTTGAAGGTCCAGAGCATGCCGCCCTGGTTGAAGTCCTTGACGCGCTTGGCCACTTCACCGCCCCACAGCGGCACCGCGCCGCCCCAGCCGGAGACCACCGAGACGTATTGCTCGCCATCCATGTCCCAGGTCACGGGCGAACCGAGTACGCCGGAACCGGTCTGGAATTCCCAGACCTTCTCGCCGGTCTTCGCATTGAACGCCTGCAGGAAGCCTTCCGGCGTGCCGGTAAACACCAGGTTGCCCTTGGTGGTCAGCACCCCGCCCCACAGCGGCGCAAAGTTTTTGTGGCGCCACACTTCCTTGCCGGTCTTCGGGTCGATGGCGCGCAGCACGCCGATGTAGTCCTCGTTCAGCGGCTTGATGGTGAAGCCCGCACCGAGGAACGCCGCGCCTTTCTTGTAGGCGATGCCTTCGTTCCAGATGTCCATGCCCCACTCGTTGGACGGTACGTAGAACAGCCCGGTGTCGCGGTTATAGGCCATCGGCATCCAGTTCTTCGCACCGAGGAACGCCGGCGCGACGAACACCGAAGTGCCCTTGGTTTCACTGCCCGGCGCACCGGGGCGGCTGGCTTCGTTGTAGATCGGCCGGCCGTTCTTATCCAGGCCGGTGGCCCAGGTGATCTTGTCCACGAACGGGAAGCCACGGATGAACTTGCCGTTGGTGCGGTCCAGCACGTAGAAGAAACCGTTGCGGTCGGCGGTGGCGGCGGCTTTGATTTCCTTGCCGCCCTCGCTGTAGTTGAACGAGATCAGTTCGTTCACGCCGTCAAAGTCCCAGCCGTCGTGGGGCGTGCTCTGGAAGTGCCACTTGATGGTGCCGTCGTCCGGGTTCAGCGCCAGGCGCGAGGACGAATAGAGGTTGTCGCCCGGGCGCAGGTGCGAGTTCCACGGCGCCGGGTTGCCGGTGCCGAACAGCAGCAGGTTGGTTTCCGGGTCGTAGTAGCCGCCCAGCCACGGCGCCGCGCCGCCGGTCTTCCACAGGTCGCCGGGCCAGGTCTTGCCCGCTTCGCCGCCGGAGATGCCGTTCTCCACCGCCTTGCCGTCCTTGTACACGTAGCCCATATGGCCTTCGACAGTCGGGCGGCTCCACAGCAAGTCGCCGTTTTTCGGGTCGTAGGCTTCGATCTTGCCGACCACGCCGAACTCGCCACCGGCCACGCCGGTGATCAGCTTGCCGTTGATCACCAGGGGCGCGGCGCTGATGGAGTAGCCTTCCTTGTGGTCGGCGACTTTCTTGCTCCACACCACTTTGCCGGTGTCCTTGTTCAGGGCCACCAGCTTGGCGTCGAGGGTGCCGAAGAACACCAGGTCGCCGTACAGCGCCACGCCCCGGTTGATCACGTCGCAGCACGGGCGGATGTCGTCGGGCAGGCGCGCGTCGTATTGCCAGAGTTTCCTGCCGGTGCGCGCATCCACCGCAAACACCCGCGAATAGGAACCGGTGAGGTACATCACCCCGTCCTTGACCATCGGCTGCGCCTGCTGGCCGCGCTGTTTCTCGCCGCCAAAGGAAAACGCCCAGACCGGGCGCAGTTCCTTGACGTTGTCGACGTTCAGCGTGTCCAGCGGGCTGTAGCGCTGGCCCTGCACGCCGAGGCCGTTGGTGACGATCTGCTCGGGATTTTTCGGGTCCTGGAGAATGTCCTGGTCGGTGACAGCGGCCAAGGCCTGGCCGGATAACAGGATGGCACCGAGCAACACACTCAAGGCGAAGGGTTGGCGGCGTGCGGGTTGGGTCATGACGGCTACCTCTGCGGTTTTTTGTTATACCCGGGAAATTTTCCCGATCTGCTGCAGATTCTTGGGCGCAGGGGCAGTTGTCACAATTGACCGCAGTATCGAGTTTGCTAGTTCCTTAGTAGCGGGTGCATCTGCGCGCGCTCGTAGCGCGGGTACAGGTGGCTGACGCTGCGGATCAGTTCGTAGCGGCTCAGGCTGATCGCGGCAAAGCGCTCGGGGATGGGGCTGCGGATCATCTCGGTCATGTCGCTGCCGTGGGCGGCGCCGTCGCGCAGCAATTGATCGAGCCAGGTCAGGTAGTCGCGCATCTGTTCGAACGGCTGCGCATCCGTGGCAATCGGGCCGTGACCGGGCACCACCAGGGTCCAGGGCAGACCTTGCAGGGTGGTGATGTCGGCCAGCCACGTGGCGATCCCCGGGCTGTTTGGCGTGGTCAGGGCGCGTTGGTAAAACACCAGGTCGCCGGCGAACAGCACGCCGGTGCTCTGGTCGAGAATCGCCAGGTCGGCGCCGGTGTGGCCCGTCAGCGCCAGCAGACGCAAGTCGTGGTTGCCGAAGCTGCGCACGCCGGGTTCCAGCACCTCGCTGGGCAACACCACTTCGGTGCCGCGCATCCAGTCGCCGACCATGCGGTAGAGGTTTTCCGCCATGCTGTCGCCCTGCTCGTGCAGCAGCTTTGTGGTGTCGGCCAGGGCACCGATGGGCACGTCCTTGAACGCCTGGTTGCCCAAGGCATGGTCGGGGTGGTGATGGGTGAGCAAGACCTGGATCACCGGCTTGGCGGTAACGCTGGCGATGGCCTGGCGCAGGGCTTCGCCGTAACGCCTGGACGGCCCGGTGTCGATCACCACCACGCCCGCGTCGGTGACAATAAACGCGACATTGACGATGTTGCCGCCGTTGGCCTTGGCGAAATTGTCGGTGCTGCCTTCCAGCAGCCAGGTGCCTTCGGCGATCTGCCGGGGTTTGAGGGCGTAGTCCATCTCGGCCAGGGCGGGCAGGCACAGGCCCAGGCACAACAACAGTATCCAGCGCATGCCGCGCTCCTTCTGGTCAGGGGATGGCCGCGTCGAACTCGTTGCCGCTGTTGTCACGCAGGACCAGGCGCGTCTGCCCGGCGCCTTCGATGTCGAAGGCCAGGTTGGGGTTTTCGCTGACCGCCGGGAACAGCTCCAGCTCGGCCATGACCTGGCCGTTGTCGCCGAGCAATTGCGCGTGGTTGAGGTAGAACTCGGGGATGCCGCTGACCATGCCGTTGTCCATCGGGTGCGCCACCTGCACGCGCACGCGGCTGTACTCGCCACGCGGGTAGCGGCCGCCGAGCACTTCGCCGATATGCTCTTCCCAACCCGGCTGGGTGCGCACCACGCTCGGCGCGGTGCAGCCACCGCCGGCAGCGTCGATCAACGTCGAGCCCACGTGCCACACGCCGTCATCGGTGAGCACGGCGGCACGCAGCGGCGTGGCCTGCTCGATGCGGATGCGCAGCGCCAGCCACGGCAACACGCCGGCCTTGGGCTGGAAGTCGACGATCTTCGGCAACGGATTCAGTTCGGCCCAGGCGAAGATGCGCACCACCCTGCCCTTGAACGCCCGTGCGTCGATCTCCAACGGCACCTGCCGCGCATCCTCGGCGAACGGCGGCGCCAGCAGCTTGACCCGCTCGTCGAACACGAACGGCGCGTTGTCGAGGAATTGCTTGTGATAGAACGCCCACATCACCGACGGCACCGGGTCCACCTCGGTGGCCTGCACCGCCCAGGGCAACAGGCAGGCCAGCAGGCAAATCAGGCGCCGGATCATTGGTACATCTCGGGCACTTCGTAGCGCAGGCCGTAATGGCTGTAGATGGCTTGCAGGCTGCCGTCGCGGATCAGGCCTTCCAGCGCCTCTTCCACGGCATACGCCAGTTGCCGGTTGCTTTCATGCACCGCCATGCCGATCTCCCACCGTTGTCGGCCCATGTTCGGGTAAGCGTTTTCCGCCAGGGCCAGTTGCGGGTCGCGGGCCTCATGCACCTGCCAGTCGATCTCGCCACGCATCGCCATCACCGCATCGACCTCCCCGGCTTTCATCGCCGCAAAGGCCTGGGGCACGTTGGCATAGTGGCGGGTCTTGCCCGCCAGCAGGCCGTTGAACACCGAGGTGAGATAGAACGAGGGCACACTGTCCACTTCCACGCCAATCGGGTGTTCCTGGAACACCGCCACGCTGGCCACGCTGTCCAGGCGGCGGCGGTCATAGGCCACCTGCCATTGTTCGTTCTGGTACGGCCCGAACATCACCACATGGCCGTTTTCCAGCTCGCCCTGGTCGTTGCGCTTTTGCGTGTATTCATGGTCGTAGGGCGCGCGCATCATCAGGTCGGCCAACTGCTGGTTATGCAACTGGCTGCCGCGCCAGATGTAGTCGCGCAGGTCGTCGTCGAGTTTCTCGCCGGCCGGCGCCCAGATCAGGCGCAGCTGCACGCCCAAGGCCTTGGCCAGGGCCTGGGCGAGCTCCACGTCGACGCCGCGCGGGGTGCCGCCGTCGTCGAAGCTGTAGGGTGCGAAATCCTTGTACACCGCCACTTTCAACTCGCCGGCGGCGATCATCTGGTCATAGCTGCGCACCTGCGCCTGTGCCGCCTGACAGCACAGCAAGGCCAGGCTCAACACCAGGCTGATCAGGCGCATGGCTTACTCCTCGACGCGCACGGAATCCAGGTAGGTACGCACCGCCCACAGGGCTTCCTGGCTCAGGTAGTCGGCCATTTTCGGCATGTACACGCGGCCGTCACGCACGGCGCCGTGGCGCACGCGTTCGACAAACCACTCATCCCCGGCGTCGCCTTCGTCGAGCATGCGCAGGTCCGGCGCGATACCACCGGACTTCGCCTCCAGCCCGTGGCACGCGGCGCAGTTCTGGTTGTAGGCAGAGGAGCCGATTTCGACGGCCTTGTCGTGCTCAGGGGACTTGCGATACGGGTTGTTGGCCGCCCAGCCGTCGCCATCGAGCGGCACGCCCGCGTCCTTGATCGGCGTCAGGCCTTTGGTTTCCACCGCCTGGGGCACCACGTTGCCATGGGCCCATACGGCGCCCACGTTGATTACACCCACCAGCAGGCCGGCCACGAGCAAGGCGTTGCGTTTTGTTGTCATTATTTTTGTCCTCTCAGATTGCACGCAAACCCCATTGCAGAGGCTATGGCAACCATCTTAGGAACCCGCCGTCCTGCACCGTATGCTGCTTTGGTGGCCGCGCTCTAGTCCCTTGGTAGTAGGGCTTGTGGGGCACACCCAAATCAGCGGCGGTTCGGGAAGTCTTCCCGGCAACAGCGGGAATTTTTCCGTATCCAGCCACCGCCCCGGCGCACCACCCTGTGCAGGCCAAAACCTCCACTGGGAACTGCAAACCATGACAATAAGATCGCTCCCCTCCCGCTCCCCTCTAAGCCTTGCCGTGCAAGCCTTTTTGCTGGTGGGCAGCCTGTCCTTCAGTGCGGCGAGTTTCGCCGCCGCCGAACCTGCCAAGACGACGCGCAACGTCACCTGGGAAGACATCGCCAACGACCACCTGACCACCAAGGATGTGCTGCAATACGGCATGGGCACCAACGCCCAGCGCTGGAGCCCGCTGGCCCAGGTCAATGACAAGAACGTGTTCAAGCTCACGCCCGCCTGGTCGTATTCCTTTGGCGACGAGAAGCAGCGCGGCCAGGAATCCCAGGCCATCGTCAGCGACGGCGTGGTCTACGTCACCGGCTCGTATTCCCGCGTGTTCGCCCTCGACGCGAAAACCGGCAAACGCCTGTGGACCTACAACCACCGCCTGCCCGACAACATTCGCCCGTGCTGTGACGTGGTCAACCGTGGCGCGGCGATCTTCGGCGACAAGATCTACTTCGGCACCCTCGACGCGCGCCTGATCGCCCTCGACAAAAACACCGGCAAAGTGGTGTGGAACAAGAAATTCGGCGACCACGCCGCCGGCTACACCATGACCGGCGCACCGGTGCTGATCAAAGACAAGGTCACCGGCAAAGTGCTGCTGATCCACGGCAGCTCCGGCGATGAATTCGGCGTGGTCGGCCAGCTGTATGCCCGCGACCCGGACACCGGCGAAGAAGTGTGGATGCGCCCCTTCGTCGAAGGCCACATGGGCCGCCTCAATGGCAAGGACAGCACCCCCACCGGCGACGTCAAGGCGCCGTCGTGGCCGGATGATCCGACCACCGAAACCGGCAAGGTCGAGGCCTGGAGCCACGGCGGCGGCGCCCCTTGGCAGAGCGCAAGCTTCGATGCCGAGACCAACACCATCATCGTCGGCGCCGGCAACCCCGGCCCGTGGAACACCTGGGCGCGCACCTCCAAGGACGGCAACCCCCACGACTTCGACAGCCTCTACACCTCGGGACAGGTCGGCGTCGACCCAAGCACCGGCGAAGTGAAGTGGTTCTACCAGCACACGCCCAACGATGCCTTGGGACTTCTCCGGCAACAACGAACTGGTGCTGTTCGACTACAAGGACAAGGACGGCAAGGTCACCAAGGCCACCGGCCACGCCGACCGCAACGGCTTCTTCTATGTGGTGGACCGCAACAACGGCATGCAAAACGCCTTCCCGTTCGTGGATAACATCACCTGGGCCAGCCATATCGACCTGAAGACCGGGCGCCCCGTGGAAAACGAAGGCCAGCGTCCGGCCAAGCCATTGCCGGGGGAAACCAAGGGCAAGCCGGTGGAAGTCTCGCCGCCGTTCCTCGGTGGCAAGAACTGGAACCCCATGGCCTACAGCCAGGACACCGGCCTGTTCTACATCCCCGGCAACCAGTGGAAAGAGGAATACTGGACCGAAGAGGTCAACTACAAGAAGGGCTCGGCTTACCTGGGCATGGGCTTCCGCATCAAGCGCATGTACGACGACCACGTCGGCACCCTGCGCGCAATGAACCCGACCACCGGCAAGGTGGTGTGGGAGCACAAGGAACACCTGCCACTGTGGGCCGGCGTGCTGGCGACCAAGGGCAACCTGGTGTTCACCGGCACCGGCGATGGTTTCTTCAAGGCCTTCGACGCGAAAACCGGCAAGGAGCTGTGGAAGTTCCAGACCGGCAGCGGCATCGTCTCGCCGCCGATTACCTGGGAACAGGATGGCGAGCAGTACATCGGCGTCACCGTCGGTTATGGCGGCGCGGTGCCGTTGTGGGGTGGCGACATGGCCGAGTTGACCAAGCCGGTGGCACAGGGTGGGTCATTCTGGGTGTTCAAGATCCCGAGCTGGGATCAGAAGACCGCGCAAAAATAACCTTTAGTTGATGCGGGGCCCGCTTTTGTGGCGAGGGAGCTTGCTCCCGCCGGGCTGCGAAGCGGCCCCGCTTTTCCTCCTGCAACACTGTGCAGCCAGGCTTTGCGACTGCTGCGCAGTCGAGCGGGAGCAAGCTCCCTCGCCACAGAGGTATTGCGATGAGATATCTACCGTTACTCGTGCTGCTGTCCCTGCCCCTCGCCCACGCCGACGACGGCGACGACGCCCCCCTGATCATCAACGGCTGCACCCTCGCCGAACACAGCCAATGCCCCGGCGCCAACCTCAAAGGCGCCAACCTGCGCAACCAGAACCTCAGCGGCATGAACCTGGCCGGCGCCGACCTGCGCGACGCGGACCTGCGCCACGCCAACCTCGACCTGGCCAACCTGGAAAAAGCCCAGCTGCAAGGCGCCAACCTCACCCGCGCCAGCCTGCAACAAGCCAACCTGCGCCTCGCCGACTTTACCGGCGCCACGCTGATGGCCGTACAAGGCTGGGGAATGTTTGCCCAGGGCGCGCAATTTGAAAACGCCAACCTCAGCGGCGCCTACCTGCAATTTGCGCGGCTGTCGGGGGCGAAGCTGCACAAGGCCAACCTGCGCGCGGCAGACCTGGAAATGACCTGGTTGAGCAAGGCGGATCTGCAAGGCGCAGACCTCAGCGATGCGAACCTGCAAGAAGCCAAGTTCGGGGAAAGCAACCTGGAGCAGGCCACCTTGAGTGGCAGCCGCCAGCACTACGCCAACTTCCAGGACGCCAATATGGAAGGCTGCAAGGACTGCCCGACCACCTGGGATCGATAGAGCCCCTCATTTTGATCTGTGAACCCGGTCCACTGTGGGAGCTGGCTTGCCTGCGATGCAGGCAACTCGGTCTGTCAGTCAGACCGCAGTGATGCCATCGCAGGCAAGCCAGCTCCCACAGGGTTCGGTGTACATCAGGCAAAATTAGCCGGCGACTCTCACCACCCCCAGATCAATCCCCACATGCACCAACTCCGCATGAGAGCTGACCTGCAACTTGCTCTTGAGCAGGGTCAAGTGATTCGACACGGTCTTGCTGCTGATACTCAGCTGCTCGGCAATCTGCCGGGCCGGGGTGCCTTTGGCGAGCATCAGGAAAATCTCCAGCTCGCGCGGGGTCATGCTGTGCAGGCGCGGGTCGGCAGCCTGACAGGCCAGCTGGGTGGCCAGGGGTTGTTCGATGTAGGCGTGGCCGTCGAGGATGCGCCGCACCGCTTCAATCAACACCTGGGGTGCCGAGCTTTTGGTCAGGTAGCCCGCTGCCCCTGCGTCCAGTGCCTGGCGTACCAGCGGCAACTCATCGTGCATGCTGAAAAACAGCACCCGCAGTTGCGGCAAGCGCTGGCGCAGGCGCCGGGTGGTTTCCAGGCCGCTGATGCCGGGCAGGCCGAAGTCCATGATCACCAGGTTCGGCACCGCTTCGTGCACCCGTGCCAGGGCTTCTTCGCCACTGGCCGCCTCGCGCACTTCAATCGCCGGCAGCAACGCGCGCAACAGGCTGGCGTAGCCCTGGCGGACCACGGCGTGGTCATCCACCAACAGAATATTCATAGCGCCTCCGCAGGCATGTCCAGCGCCAGCGCCCAGCCTTTGCCGGGGTGGCTGACGATCTTCAATTCACCGCCCAGGCAGCGGGCGCGTTCGTACATCGAGTGCAGGCCGACGCCGGGGCGCTGGGGTTGTTGCGCGCCCTGGCCGTTGTCGCGCACCCACAGGCGCAAGCGCGTGCCGCGATGTTGCAGGCGCACGCGCACCTGACTGGCGTCGGCGTGGCGCACGATGTTGGTCAAGGCTTCCTGGAGCAAACGGTAGAGGTGGGTCTTGTTGGCCGGGGACAACGGCGGCAGCGCCTCACTGACTTGCAGTTGGCAGTCGATGCCATGGCTGGCGCGCCATTGCGTCACCAGCATGGCAAACGCCTCGGCCATTGGCAGGTGCTGCAAGGCCACCGGATAAAGGTCGTGGACCAGCTCGCGAAAGCCCTGTTGCAAATGTTCGCAGTGCTCCTCCAGCAACTGCACGGTGCGCGCCAGCGTTTGCGGCTGGTGGGCGATCAGCGGCAACAGGCACACCTGCGCGCGAATCCCTGCCAGGTACTGGCCGAGGTCATCGTGCAGGGTCTGGGCCAGGCGCGTGCGCTCCTGTTCCTGCACCGCCAGCAGGGTTTGGGTGAGGCGGGTGTTGTCGGTGCGCGCCTGTTCGAGGGCGGCGGTCATGCGGTTGAAGTGCTGCGCCAGTTGTTGCGCTTCGGGCGCCCCGGCACTGCGCAGGCGCACGTTGAGGCGGCCGCTGCACACCTGTTGCAGGGCCAGCAGCAATTCATCCAGCACGCCCATGCCACGGCGCACCGCCCAGCGGATGGTCAACAGGCTCAGGGCCAATGCCAGGGCACACAGGCCGAGCAGTTGCTGCAAGGAGTCCCAGACTTCGTCGATCTCGTCACGCGGGTCGACGGCGATGGAAACCCGTCGGCCATCGGCCAAGTCCAGCACCTCGGCACTATGGCGCGCCTGGGCGAACAGCAGGCGCCCGAGCCAGGCGTCCAGCCCGTCTTGCTCCGGCGCTGGCAGGGTTGCGTCAGGCCCCAGCCACTGCACGCGCACATGGCGCAGGCTGGCGGTGAGCCGCGGTTGCAGGCTGGCGGGGTCGCGGGCGGCGGTTTCGCTCAGGTAATGCACCACGGCTTCGGCCGATTGCAACTCGCGCTCCACATCGGCCAAGGCCTGGTGCATCAGCAGCGCGGTAGAGGCGCAGGTGACCACGGCAAAAAAGCCGCAGACCCACAGGTTGATGCGCCACAGCGCTGACATGCCCCACTCCTGAACAGTCTATTGAGGCTCCATGCTAAGACCCCGCCGCACGCGGCGAGCTACTACCTTGGTACTGCCCCGGCGCTACTTTCTGCATATTTGCAGGGGTAACCGGGCTTTATATGCTGGCGCTACCTGTCATGGAGTGCCTTATGCGCAACCCTTTCGCCGTGATCTGCCTGCTGGCACTCACCTGGGCCACCGCCGGCCAGGCCGCCGAGGCGCCGTTGCAGGTGCAGATCGGCTACCTGGGCTATCGACCGGACCCGGGGCCGCTACTGTCCAACGTGATCCCCGAACCGGCCGATGCCGGCTTGCGCGGCGCTGCACTGGCAATCATCGACAGCAACAGCACCGGCGCCTTTCTCAACCAGCGCTACAGCCTGAGCGACGCCACGGTGGACAGCCCCGAGGCGCTGCTCGCCGCCGCGCAACAACAGCACGACCAGGGCCTGCGCCTGTTCGTGGTCAACGCTCCCGCCGCCAGCCTGCGCCAACTCAGCGCCGCCCTGCCCGACAGCCTGCTGTTCAACGCCGGCAGCCCCGACGACAGCCTGCGCAGCACCGCCTGCCTGGGCAACGTGCTGCACACCCTGCCCAGCCGCGCCATGCTCGCCGACGCGCTGGCGCAGTTTCTGGTAGTGCGCAAATGGCAGAAGGCGCTGCTGATCGTCGGCCCCACCGAGGACGATCACGCCTACGCCGCCGCCCTGCGCCGCGCCGCCAAGCGCTTTGGCGTGCAACTGGTGGCGGAGAAGGAATGGCGTTTCGACAACGACCAACGCCGCAGCGCCCAGGCCGATATGCCCCTCTTCACCCAGACCGCCGAATACGACGTGGTGCTGGTGGCCGACGAGCGCGGCGACTTTGGCGAGTACGTGCCCTACCAGACCTGGTACCCGCGCCCGGTCGCCGGCACCCAGGGCCTGACGCCCACCGGCTGGCACAAGACCGTGGAAACCTATGGCGCCGCCCAGCTGCAAAAACGCTTCGAAGCCCTCGCCGGGCGCTGGATGAACGACCGCGACTTCGCCGCCTGGATGGCCGTGCGCAGCGTGGCCAGCGCGGTGAGCAAGCTGCGCCAGGTGGACCCGATGAGCATCCGCCAGCTGCACATCAGCGAGCAACTGCCGCTGGACGGTTTCAAGGGCCGCAAGCTCAGCTACCGCCCGTGGAATGGCCAACTGCGCCAGCCGATCCCCATCGTGCAACCGCGCGCGCTGGTGAGCACTTCGCCCCAGGACGGTTTCCTGCACCCCTTCAACGAAATGGACAGCCTGGGCTACGACAAACCCGAGGTGACCTGCCGCTTTCCCTGATGGCTCACACAACAGCGACAACAACAATAAGGATTACGCCATGCGCCGCACCCTGCTCTCCTGCGCCCTGCTGCTTGCCGCCGGACACGCCGTGGCCGCCACGGCCTGGGTCTCCAACGAAAAAGACAACAGCCTGAGCCTGATCGACATGCAGACCCTGCAAGTCACCGACACCATCAAGGTCGGCCAGCGCCCGCGCGGCCTGCTGCTGTCCCACGACAACAAGCTGCTGTACATCTGCGCCAGCGACTCGGACCGCGTGCAGGTGATGGACGTGGCCACGCGCAAGATCATCAAGGAGCTGCCTTCCGGCAAAGATCCCGAGCAATTTGCCCTGCACCCCAACAACCGCTGGCTGTACGTCTCCAACGAAGACGATGCGCTGGTCACGGTGATCGACACGGAAACCTCCAAGGTACTCGCCCAGGTCAACGTCGGCGTCGAGCCCGAAGGCATGGCCGTAAGCCCGGACGGCAAGTGGGCGGTGAACACCAGCGAGACCACGAACATGCTGCACTGGATCGACACCAGCACCCAGACCCTGGCCGACAGCACCCTGGTGGACCAGCGCCCGCGGTTTGTCGAGTTCAACCACGACGGCTCGCAGCTGTGGGCCTCGGCGGAAATCGGCGGCACCGTGACCATCCTCGATGTGGCCAGCCGCGCGATCCTCAAGACCCTGACCTTCAAGATCAAGGGCGTGCACCCGGACAAGGTGCAGCCGGTGGGGATCAAGCTGAGTGCCGATGGCAGGTACGGCTTTGTCGCCCTCGGCCCGGCCAACCATGTGGCGGTGATCGACGCCAAGACCTACGAGATCCTCGACTACCTGCTGGTGGGCCGCCGCGTGTGGCAGCTGGCGTTCACCCCGGATGAGAAACAGTTGCTGGCCACCAATGGCGTGAGCGGCGACGTGTCGGTGATCGACGTGGACAGTCGCAAGGTGCTCAAGTCGGTCAAGGTTGGGCGTTATCCGTGGGGCGTGGTGGTGACGCCATGAACGCCCTGGACGCCCGCGGCATCGGCTTTGCCTATGGCGCGCGGCAGGCCTTGCGTGACGTGAGTTTCAGCCTGGAACCCGGGCGGTTTGCCGCGTTGCTGGGGCCCAACGGCGCGGGCAAATCGACGCTGATTGCGCTGCTCACGCGGCTGTATGACTTGCAGGGCGGCGACATCCACGTCGGCGGTCATTCCTTGCGCGAGGCGCCCCGTGAAGCGTTGCGCCAACTCGGTGTGGTGTTCCAGCAAAGTACATTGGACCTGGACCTCAGCGTGGAACAGAACCTGCGTTACCACGCCGCGCTGCATGGGCTGTCGCGGCGCCAGACCGGGTTGCGGGTCGAGGCCGAACTGGAGCGCCAGACGCTGGGCGAGCGGCGCCGGGAAAAGGTCCGCGAACTCAATGGCGGCCACCGTCGCCGCGTGGAAATCGCCCGCGCGTTACTGCATGAGCCGCGCTTGCTGCTGCTCGATGAAGCCAGCGTCGGTCTCGACCCAGCCAGCCGTCTCGCGCTGAACCAACACCTGCGCACGCTGTGCCGGGAACAGGGCCTCAGTGTGCTGTGGACCACCCACTTGCTCGATGAGGTGCAGGCTGACGACGCCCTGATGATTTTGCATCAGGGCCGCCTGGTGGCCAGCGGGCAACTCGACACACTGCTGCACGAGCAAGGCGACGACCTGGGCGGTTTGTTCGCGCGCTTGACCTGTGCAGAGGTGGCGGCATGAACGCCTATTGGCAATGTTTCAGCGGCATCGTCCTGCGTGAGTGGCTGCGCTTTGTGTTGCAGCGCACGCGCTTTCTCAGTGCCCTGGTGCGGCCGTTGCTATGGCTGCTGGTGTTCGCCGCAGGCTTTCGCGCGGCGCTGGGCATCTCGGTGATCGAACCCTACGACACCTACATCCCCTACGAGGTCTACATCATCCCGGGGCTGGCCTGCATGATCCTGCTGTTCAACGGCATGCAGGGCTCGCTGGCGATGGTCTACGACCGCGAGATGGGCAGCATGCGCGTGCTGCTCACCAGCCCGCTGCCGCGCACGTTCCTGCTGTGCAGCAAGCTGTTGGCCACCTCGTTGATTTCGCTGTTGCAGGTGTATGGGTTCCTGGCGATTGCCTGGGTGTATGGCGTGCAACCGCCGGCCATGGGCTTGCTGACGGCCTTGCCGGCGCTGTTGCTGGTGGCGTTGCTGCTCAGCGCGCTGGGCTTGCTGTTGTCGAATGCGATCCGCCAACTGGAGAACTTTGCCGGGGTGATGAATTTCGTGATCTTCCCGCTGTTCTTCCTGTCGTCGGCGCTCTACCCGCTGTGGAAGATGCGCGATTCCAGCGAATGGCTGTACTGGCTGTGCGCAGTCAACCCCTTCACCCACGCGGTGGAGCTGGTGCGCTTTGCCCTTTACGAACGCTTCGCCGGCCTGGCCTTGCTGGTGTGCCTGGGGCTGACCGGGGTGTTCACGCTGTTGGCGGTGCTGACCTTCAATCCACAGCACGCGGCCCTGCGCAAAAAGGGCTGATCTACTACTTTGGTACTGGTTTTCCTGTCTATCGTCGCATTCCCAAGGCAGTGGGACTGGCGTGTAATGGCGGCATAACGATAAGGATTGACCCGCCATGCTGCCCGCCCGACTGCCCCTGTTGGCGTTGTTCTGCTTGATCGCAGCCAACGCCCAGGCCGACACCCCACTGTTTTCCGCCGATGGCTACCGTACCAGCCTGTACCGCAGCCCCACGCCCGACCAGGCACCCGGTGCGACCATCGTCGACACCCCGGCCCTGCAAACCCTGCTCAACCAGACGCCCGCGCCGGTGCTGATCGACGTGTACCGCCGCCAATGGCTGCAAGGCCGTTTCATCGAAGACCAGCCCCACGCCAACCTGCCCGGCAGCCACTGGCTGGCGAATACCGGCGACGGCGACCTTACGCCGGAGTGGCAAGGCTACTTCGTGCGCCACCTGTACAAGTTCACCGGCGGCAACCTCGCGCGGCCGTTGGTCTTCTACTGCCGCTCCGATTGCTGGTTGAGTTGGAACGCGGTAAAACGAGCCGCCAATCTGGGCTATACCTCGGTGTATTGGTACCGCGATGGCCTGGACGCATGGGAAGCGGCAAAACTGCCAGTGATGGCTGCGACACCCGAGCCCTTTCAATAAAAAACCACAACAAGAAGGTGAACGGCCATGTACAAAATCCTGATCGCCGACGATCACCCGCTGTTTCGCGAAGCGATCCACAACGTGATCAGCGACGGCTTCCCCGGCAGTGACGTGATGGAAACCGCCGACCTCGACAGCGCCCTCGCCCTGACCCAGGAACACGACGACCTCGACCTGATCCTGCTGGACCTGAACATGCCCGGCATGCACGGCCTCAATGGCCTGATCAACCTGCGCAACGAGTCGCCGACCATCCCCGTGGTGATCGTCTCGGCCGAGCAGGACAAACAGATCGTGCTGCAAGCCATCACCTACGGCGCCGTGGGTTTTATCACCAAGTCATCGCCGCGCCTGCAAATGACCGAAGCGATCCAGCAGATCCTCAACGGCAACGTGTACCTGCCGCCCGACATCATCCGCACCCAGAAAAACCCCAACCAACGGCGCATGAACGACGCGCCAGGCTTCGCCCCGGAGCTGTTGCAGGCCCTGACGCGCAAGCAATTGCTGGTGTTGGAACGGATGACCAAGGGTGAGTCGAACAAGCAGATTGCCTACACCCTGGAGATTGCCGAGACCACGGTGAAGGCCCACGTGTCGGCGATATTGCGCAAGTTGAATGTGCATAACCGGGTGCAGGCGATTCTGAGTGCCGGGGATATCGACTTCGGCTCGTACCTGCGCCGCTGACCTCCTCAGACAAATGGAGATCTAATGGAGATCTAAATGTGTGGCTTGCCTGCGATGGCGGTGTATCAGTGACAGATGTGCAAGCTGACCCACCGCCATCGCAGGCAAGCCAGCTCCCACAGTTGATCTCTATTGGATGATGGTTTTGGGTTCACTTGCCTAATAGGTGACTCATCGCGGTCTTGAGCTTCATCGGCCGCACCGGCTTGTGCATCAGGGTATGCCCCAACTCCCGGATCTGCTGCTTCAACTCATTGCTGTAGTTGGCCGTAATCATCAACGCCGGGATCGCACTGCCGCGCCGGGCGTTGATACGGGCCACGGCGTCGACGCCGTTCTGGTCGTCGTCGAGGTGGTAGTCGGCAATCAACAGGTCTGCCTCGGCATGGTAGTTGTCCACCTGCCGCGCCAGGTCCTGTTCCGACAATGCCGTCGTGACCCGGCAACCCCAGCCTTCCAGCAACGTGCGCATGCCCGCGCAGATCGCCGCGTCGTTATCCAGCACCCACACCCGTGCGCCTTGCAAACGCTCCAGCAGCGCCTCGCTCATACACGGCAGCGGCAGGGACTTCGGCGCGGTAGCGCTCACGGGCACTTCCACGGAAAACATCGAACCCCGGCCCGGCCAGGATTTGACGCTGATACGATGGCCGAGAATCCCGGCGATTTTCTCGACGATGGCCAGGCCCAACCCCAGCCCGCGATCCTGGTCCGGGCGTTGCACATCGCCGCGCTTGAACTCCTGGAAAATCTCCTCCAGCCGTTCCTCGGCAATGCCCATGCCGCTGTCCCACACCTGGATCAGCAGGCGCTGCTGCTGGCGTCGGCAGCCCAGCACCACGCGGCCCTTGTAGGTGTAGCGCAGGGCGTTGCTGAGCAGGTTGCGCAGAATGCGCGCCAATAGCTGGATGTCACTGCGCACCAGCGCCGAGCAGGCGACGAAGTGCAATGCCAGGCCTTCGGCGCGGGCCAGTTCGGTGTATTCGGCGGCGAGGTTTTCCAGCAGTTCGCTGAGGGCGAACGGGGCGATATCGGCCTTGATGACGCCAGCGTCGAGCTTGGAAATATCCACCAGGGTGCCCAGCAGGTTTTCCACGTCGTCGAGGGAGTTGCTGACGTTGCGCACCAGGGTTTCGTTGGGGCGTTCCAACAGCGCGCTGGTGAACAAACGCGCGGCGTTCAGCGGTTGCAGCAGGTCGTGGCTCACGGCGGCGAGGAATTTGGTTTTCGACAGGTTGGCTTTTTCCGCCTCCTGCTTGGCTTCGCGCAGGCGGGTTTCCATGCGCCGGCGCTCGTCGATTTCCTGCAACAGCTGGTCGTTGAGCGAGGTCAGTTCCGAGGTGCGCTGGGCCACGCGCTGTTCCAGGTGTTGGTAGGCCTGGTGCAGGGCTTCGGCGGTGCGGCGGCGTTCGGTGATGTCGCGGATCAGCACAAAAATGCCCACCACTTCGCCGCTGGCGAGCAGGTTCGGCACATAGGAGCGCAGCATGTAGCGCTCCTGGTTGTTGATATTGGTTTCGGCGAATTCGAAGGTCACGCTCTCCCCGGCCAGGGCGCGGGCGACGTAAGCGTCGAGGCGCTGGCAATGCTGCTCGCTGTGCACCTCGCGCAGGCTCTGGCCGAGCATCATGCCGCGCGGCCAGCAGTACCATTCTTCGTAGACCTTGTTGGTGAATTCGTAGACCAGCTCGGCATTCAGGTAGCCGATCAGCGCCGGCACGTTGTCGGTGATCAGGCGAATCCAGCGTTCGCTTTCCTGGGCTTTTTGCGCGGCCGCCTGTTCGCCACGCAGGGTTTCGGCGCGCAGCCGCGCGTTGATCAGCAGGTGGTTGCTGGCCTTGAGTTCGGCCATCGCCTGGTTCAGCGCGTCGGTGCGTTCGCGCACCTGCTCGGCCAGCACCACCGAATGCTGGAAGGTGGTGTAGGGGTTGTTGCCCTGGGTCATGCCGGACTCGATGCGCTCGATCAGCGCGGCGTTGATCCGTGCCAGCTTGTGGTTGGCCTGTTGCAGCTGGGCAACCTGGGCACGCAGTTCAGCGTCGGCCACGGGCAATGGCGACCCCGGTGAAGGTCTGGTTGATGTGCATGCCATTGAACTGTTCTCCGTAGGTGTTGAAACCCAGCACCCGTTGGCCTTGCAGGTAGTGGCCGATCTGTTCCAGGTGGCCGTTGTCTTCCAGCTCCATGCGCCGCAGGAAGCAGTCGCAGCCGATGGTCAGCAACAGGTCGCCGAGGCGCGCGTGCAGGCCGTCGAACAAGGCCTCCAGGTTGGGCAGGATCGGGCCCGGTTGCATCAGGGTCAGCACAATGCCGTTCTCCACCGCGCAGTAGAAACTCAGGCTGAGGTCGTCATGCACCTGCTGGATCGCGCGCACGTAGTACTGGTCGTGGATGCGCACCGCCAGCGGATGGGCGGCGAAGGTGCGATGGTCAAGGTCCGCCACGGCCACGCCGATGTGCCGCGCATACTCTTCGGCGGCGGGTTCGGCGTTGAGTTCGAAGACCCGGCGGGACGGGCTGTCGGCCCCGGTCACCACCAGTTTTTCCGTGCGCGGCAGGATGTGGTGGGTGGTGAACACTTCGAAATCCAGCCAGGTATTGACCAGCACCACCACCGCCGCACCGCTGTGGAACACGCCGTTGAAGTACACGTGGGTGTGGGTGAGGAAGTTGTCGTCCCCGGCCGAGCCGCCAAAGTGCGGGATATCGCCGAGGGCGGCGCTGAGGGCGGCGAGCACCATCTCTTCGCGGCTGGACAAGCCGTCGAGCAAGGTCAGGGCAAAGGTGTTGCCCTTGATCGGCGCCAGGGTGTTGCTGCGACAGCCGCCGACCAGGCGCTCGACCATGTCCTGGGCGCCGATCAGGCTGAAATGCTCGACCTCATCGATCAGCTCGGTGGCGATGGAAAAGTGCGCGTGGTTGAAGCCCATCGCGGTGATGCAATTGCGCCCGTAGCCTTGGGGCGTGATCTCGCCGGCGCTGGTGCAGCCAACCACGCGCACATTGCCGAAGCACTGCTGCAGGGCCTGGCCGAGGGCCTGCAAGTCGTAGCCAGCGGAACAGAAAAACAGCACAAAGCCCAGGTACGGATGCAGCAGTTGGCGGGCCAACTCTTCAGCGGCCTGCCCTGGATCGGTGGCCTGGGACATGGCGCTGACTACGCCTTCACTGTTGTGCATCGTTGGTTCCCCCTCTAAGGCGTCAGTGTACGAAGGCCGGGGGGTGGGCCCTATGCTACTTGGGTACTGGGTGGGGGGATGCGTTGGGATGAATATCTCAAGACCGATGGAGAGCAACTGTGGGAGCTGGCTTGCCTGCGATAGCGGTGTATCAGGTAGACCGCTATCGCAGGCAAGCCAGCTCCCACAGGGTAAGCATTCCAAGTCTTACCAGGTGAGGACGGCACCTACGGCAAAGGTGTCGGTGTCTTCATTTTGGGCACTGGTGTCATGCCCCTTGATCTGGAACTGGTTGTACTCCGCCACCAGCTTCAGGTTGGCGTTGACGTCATGGAACAGCGCAATCCCACGGGTTTCATAATCCGCGCCGCTGCCAACCACGCCGTTGCCGTCGTCCTTGGTCTTGCCGTAGGACAGCGCCAGGCGGTTGTTGCCGAGTTTGTACGAGCCTTGCACCAGGTAGCCGTTGCTGTCGACATTGCGCAGGGTGGCTTCGCCGGCGTTGTTGGTGAAAAACGGGTTGATGCCCTTGGCCTGGAAACCCGAGCCGGTCAGCGACAGGCCGCCCATTTTTGCCTGCACGCCGTAGCCCAGGCCCTTGGAGGTGACGCTGGCGACGTTGGAGTCGGTGTTGTCCGAGGTCTGGTAGCTGCCGTTGAGCCAGCTGTAGATCTTCGCCCCGCCCACGTCGAACTGGTAGGTGATCTCGCTCTCGGTGCGTGGGTTCTTCTGGTAGGCCTTGCCCAGGGCGCTGCTGTCGTTGGTGTCCACCGGGTCCATGATGCCGACGGCCACGCGCAGGCCGTCCATCACCGGGGTGCGGTAGGTGATCTGCGAGGTGGGGAACGGGTACGGGTAGCCGCTGCCGATATTGCCGAACGACACACCGCCGCCGTCCACCAGGCCGAGGCTGTCGCTGACCTGGCCGTAACCGGCGAGCAGTTCGTCGAGCAGGATGTTGGAGCGGGCGAACAGGCCGAAGTCCTTGCCGATCAGCACTTCACCCCATTCCTGGTTGGCCACGGTGCCGTAGAACTGGCGCACGTCGATGGCGGTGTCGGTGCCGTTGGTTTCGCTGTCGTTGATCGTCACCCAGAACGAGGCGCGGGCGCCGAGTTTGAGGTCGTCGACCTGCTTGGTCATGTTGAAGCCCAGGTAGTTGGGCAAGAAGCCCATCTTTACGCGGGATTGGCGGCGGTCGTACTGCTCGCCGGCGCGGTCCACGTCGCTGTTGACGTAGAAGGCGTTGATGTAGCCGTCGGTGGAAAAGGTGGTTTCGTCCTTGTCGTACAGCATGATTTCGGCGTCGGCGAACGGGCTCAGGCCGAGGCCGACGATGAAGGCAGGTAACAGACGCAGGGGGACATTCTTATTCTTATGCATGGCGCGCTCCGCAACGGGGACTTGATGTCGGAGGCGATTATCAAAAGGCGCCAGGCCCCGGCATACGCTGCCTTGGCCGTGGTTTCAGGCTGCTTTGGGCGGGCTGCGGGTGCCCGCCAAGTTCGGTGTAAGCCAGGCCCGGCACTTAGTGCGTAAGACCGGCCTTGGCCAACATGCCGACAGCCACCAGTACACACAGGCTGGCAAAACCGACCTGCAAGTAGCGGGCGGGGATCACCGAACTCAGGCGCCGACCGGCGAGCATGCCGACGATGCTTGCGCCGACAAACACCCAGCCCAGCGGTTCGATGGTGACCCCGGCGTGGAAGGCGCCGGCCACGCCGATCAGCGACAGCAGGCTGACCACCATCAGCGAGGTGGCGACGATGCCGCGCATCTGCACGTCGGTGAGTTGCTTGAACGCCGGCACGATGAGGAAGCCGCCGCCCACGCCGAGCAGGCCGGACACGGCGCCGGTGACCGCGCCGAGGGCGGCCAGGGTGGCGCTGCATTTGGCGGTCCAGGTCAGGCGCCCGGTCTGCTGGTCGAGCATGCAGTTCTTCTGGCCCCAGGACGCGGTGCCATGGTCACTCGGACCGGCCTGGTGTTTTTCGCGCTGCAACATGCGCCAGGCCACCAGCACCATCAGCGCGCTGAACAGGCCCATCAGCACGGCCTCCGGTAGTTGGTGGGCGAAAAATACCCCCACCGGCGAACACAACGCGCCCAACAAGGCGATCAGCAACGCCGCGCGGTAACGCACCAGGCCGTGACGCAAGCCGTCGAGTGCGCCCACCGCGGCCGCCGCACCTACGGCCAAAAGCGACACCGGCGCGGCCTGGGTCATGCTCAGGCCCAACCCCAATACCAGCGCCGGCACCCCAAGGATGCCGCCGCCCGCGCCGGTCAGGCCCATCACCAAGCCCATCAATAACCCCAGAACACTTGCCAACAACATTCAATCCACCTTAGGCCGGATGCTGCCGCGTGGCGTCACATCCCGCATTGCGATCCTTTGCCTCGGACCGTTTTTTTCACTTAAGCTCGCAAGCCTATGTGGAAATCACGTCTATACCAAGGACCGCCGTCATGTCAGCGTTGATCAAAGCCTTTCTGGACGAGGCGTCGTCGACCTACACCTATGTGCTGCACGAGGCCGATGATGGCCCCTGCGCCATCGTCGATTCGGTGCTCAACTACGACCCGGCCTCCGGGCGCACCGACACGCGCCAGGCCGACCAGGTGATCGCCTACGTGCGCGAACACCGCCTGCAGGTGCAGTGGCTGCTGGAAACCCATGCCCACGCCGACCACTTGTCCGCCGCGCCGTATTTGCGCCGCACTCTGGGCGGCAAGATCGCGATTGGCCAGTCCATCAGCACCGTGCAGGACGTGTTCAAGAACCTGTTCAACCTGGAGCCGGAGTTTCGCGTGGATGGCTCGCAGTTCGATCATCTGTTTGCGCCGGATGAGGTGTTCTACATCGGCAATATCAAGGCCCAGGCCCTGCATGTGCCGGGGCATACGCCGGCGGACATGGCCTATCTGGTGGATGACCGGCTGATCCTCGTGGGTGACACCCTGTTCATGCCGGATGTGGGCACGGCGCGCTGTGACTTCCCCGGTGGGGATGCGCGGCAGTTGTATGCGTCGATGCGCAGGTTGCTGGGTTTTCCGTTGGAGACGGAGTTGTATGTGTGCCATGACTACCCGCCCGAGGGGCGTGAGGCCAAGTGCATGACGACCGTGGCCGAGCAGCGGGCGGGGAATATTCATGTGCATGACGGGGTGGATGAAGCGGCGTTTGTCGAGATGCGCACCACTCGAGATGCCGGGTTGGGCATGCCGACACTGTTGTTGCCGGCGATTCAGGTGAATGTGCGGGCGGGGAATATGCCGCCAGCGGAAGAGAACGGAGTCGTATACCTGAAGATCCCCCTCAACCAACTCTGAAATGCATAACCCTGTGGGAGCTGGCTTGCCTGCGATGGCGGTCTACCAGTCACTGATGTGCAAGCTGACCCACCGCCATCGCAGGCAAGCCAGCTCCCACATAAGCCAGCATTTCACAGTGGGAGGTGTGTTGGGTCAGGTACCGAGGTTTATGCCGTTGGCGGGTAACGGCAACGCGGTTTTATAGCGCACCTGCTTCAGCGCAAAACTCGACCGAATATTCGCCACCCCCGGCACCTTGGTCAAGAAGTCCATCATGAAGCGCTCCAGCGACTGGATCGTCGGCACCAGCACCCGGATCAGATAGTCCGGGTCGCCGGCCATCAGGTAGCACTCCATCACTTCCGGGCGGTCGGAAATCGCGCTTTCGAACTGCTGCAACGCCAGCTCATTCTGCTTTTCCAGGCTGACGTGAATGAATACGTTGACGTGCAGCCCCAGCAAATCCGCGTCCAGCAGGGTGACTTGCTCGCGAATCAAGCCCAACTCCTCCATCGCCTTCACCCGGTTGAAACACGGCGTGGGCGACAGGTTCACCGAACGCGCCAGGTCGGCGTTGGTGATGCGGGCGTTCTCCTGCAAGGCGTTGAGAATGCCGATATCGGTACGGTCCAGTTTGCGCATGAGACAAAATCACCTGTTTATTATGTTTATGCAGTTTTTTTATCCGCAAATGGTCGTGAGTGCAACGAAACACAGATAAATATTCTTCTACGCCCCGCCTATGATTGTTGTAGGACAAGATTTCCCCTACCCGGGGACTGACTGTCAGCTAGCGCGCCCACTACAAGAAATTCACAAGATAGAGCGTAGAAAGCCATGACCCAGCAGTACGAACCCCTTTGCCTGCACGTCCCTGAACCCTCGGGACGCCCAGGCTGCAAGACCGACTTTACCTACCTGCGTTTGACCGACGCAGGCACAGTGCGCAAACCCGCCATCGACGTAGAACCCGCCGACACCGCCGACCTGGCCAAGGGCCTGATCCGCGTGCTCGATGACCAGGGTCAGGCCCTCGGCCCATGGGCTGAAGGCGTGCCGGTGGAGATCCTGCGCAAAGGCATGCGCGCGATGCTCAAGACGCGCATCTTCGACAACCGTATGGTGGTCGCCCAGCGTCAGAAAAAAATGTCGTTCTACATGCAGAGCCTTGGCGAAGAAGCCATCGGCAGCGCCCAGGCCCTGGCCTTGAACATCGACGACATGTGCTTCCCCACCTACCGCCAGCAAAGCATCCTGATGGCCCGCGACGTGCCGCTGGTCGACCTGATCTGCCAGTTGCTGTCCAACGAGCGTGATCCGCTCAAGGGCCGCCAGTTGCCGATCATGTATTCGGTCAAGGACGCAGGTTTCTTCACCATTTCCGGCAACCTCGCCACCCAATTCGTACAAGGTGTGGGCTGGGGCATGGCTTCGGCGATCAAGGGCGACACCAAGATTGCATCCGCCTGGATCGGCGACGGCGCCACCGCCGAATCCGACTTCCACACCGCCCTCACCTTCGCCCACGTGTACCGCGCGCCGGTAATCCTCAACGTGGTCAACAACCAATGGGCCATCTCCACCTTCCAGGCCATCGCCGGCGGTGAAGCCACCACCTTCGCCGGACGCGGCGTGGGTTGCGGCATCGCTTCCCTGCGTGTGGACGGCAACGACTTTATCGCCGTGTACGCCGCCTCCGCCTGGGCCGCCGAACGGGCGCGCCGCAACCTGGGGCCAACGCTGATCGAGTGGGTCACCTACCGCGCCGGCCCGCACTCCACCTCCGATGACCCTTCGAAATACCGCCCCGCCGATGACTGGAGCCACTTCCCCCTCGGCGACCCGATCACCCGTCTCAAGCAGCACCTGATCAAGATTGGCCAGTGGTCCGAAGAGGAACACGCGGCGGTCAGTGCCGAACTGGAAGCCGAAGTCATCGCGGCGCAAAAAGAAGCCGAACAGTACGGCACCCTTGCCGGCGGCCAGATTCCAAGCGCCGCGACCATGTTCGAAGACGTCTACAAAGAGATGCCGGAGCACTTGAAGCGCCAGCGTCAAGAGTTGGGGATCTGACATGAACGATCACAACAACAGCATTGAAGTGGAAACCGCCATGACCACCACCACCATGACCATGATCCAGGCCCTGCGCTCGGCCATGGATGTGATGCTCGAACGTGACGACAACGTGGTGGTGTTCGGCCAGGACGTCGGCTATTTCGGCGGCGTGTTCCGTTGCACCGAAGGCTTGCAGACCAAATACGGCAGCTCGCGGGTGTTTGACGCACCGATTTCCGAAAGCGGCATCATCGGCGTGGCCGTGGGCATGGGTGCCTATGGCCTGCGCCCGGTGGCCGAGATCCAGTTCGCCGACTACGTCTACCCCGCCACCGACCAGATCATCTCCGAAGCCGCGCGCCTGCGTTATCGCTCGGCCGGCCAGTTCACCGCGCCACTGACCATGCGCATGCCCTGCGGCGGCGGCATCTACGGCGGCCAGACCCACAGCCAGAGCATCGAAGCGGTGTTCACCCAGGTCTGCGGCCTGCGCACGGTGATGCCGTCCAACCCATACGACGCCAAAGGTTTGCTGATCGCCTCCATCGAAAACGATGACCCGGGTGATCTTCCTCGAGCCCAAGCGCCTGTACAACGGCCCGTTCGACGGCCACCACGACCGCCCGGTAACCCCGTGGTCGAAACACCCGCAAGCACAAGTGCCGGACGGTTACTACACCGTGCCGCTGGACGTGGCCGCCATCGTGCGCCCGGGTTCGGCCGTCACCGTGCTGACCTACGGCACCACCGTGTATGTGTCGCAAGTCGCCGCCGAGGAAACCGGCATCGACGCCGAAGTCATCGACCTGCGCAGCCTGTGGCCGCTGGACCTGGAAACCATCGTCAAATCGGTGAAAAAGACCGGCCGTTGCGTGGTGGGTGCACGAAGCCACGCGCACCTGCGGCTTTGGCGCCGAGCTGGTGGCGCTGGTGCAAGAGCATTGCTTCCACCACCTGGAAGCGCCGATCGAACGCGTCACCGGTTGGGACACCCCCTACCCGCACGCGCAAGAGTGGGCGTATTTCCCAGGGCCGTCCCGTGTGGGCGCGGCGTTGAAACGGGTCATGGAGGTCTGAATGGGCACGCACGTTATCAAGATGCCGGACATTGGCGAAGGCATCGCAGAAGTTGAACTGTCGGTCTGGCATGTCAAGGTCGGCGACCTGGTGGTTGAAGACCAGGTGCTGGCGGATGTGATGACCGACAAGGCGATGGTGGACATTCCCTCGCCGGTGCACGGCAAGGTGATTTCCCTCGGCGGCGCGCCGGGGGAAGTCATGGCCGTGGGCAGTATTTTGATCAGCATCGAAGTGGAAGGCGCCGGCAACGCGAAGGAAGCGCCGGTGGTGAAGGAAGCGCCGAAGGCTGCGCCGGTCGTGGAAGCCAAACCCGCGCCGGTGGTGGAAAGCACACCGGTTGTTGTAAAAGCCGCAGCGGCCCCGGTTGCCCGCGATGCCGACGAGCGTCCGCTGGCCTCTCCTGCCGTGCGCAAGCATGCGTTGGACGCCGGGATTCAGTTGCGCCTGGTCCAGGGCACCGGCCCGGCGGGTAGAATCCTCCACGAAGACCTCGACGCGTACCTGCAACAAGGCACGGCGAAGGCTTCGCCCACCGCCAACCCCTACGCCGTACGCAACAGCGAAGAACAGATCCCGGTGATCGGCATGCGCCGCAAGATCGCCCAGCGCATGCAGGACGCCACCCGCCGCGCCGCGCATTTCAGCTACGTGGAAGAAATCGACGTCACCGCCCTCGACGAGCTGCGCGTGCACCTCAATGAGAAACACGGCGCCACACGCGGCAAGCTGACCCTGCTGCCGTTTATCGTGCGTGCCATGGTGGTGGCGCTGAAGGACTTCCCGCAGATCAACGCCCGCTACGACGACGAAGCCCAGGTCATCACCCGCCTCGGCGCGGTGCATGTGGGCGTCGCCACCCAGAGCGACGTCGGCCTGATGGTGCCGGTGGTGCGTCACGCCGAGGCCCGCAGCCTGTGGGGCAACGCGCAAGAAATTACGCGCTTGGCCACGGCCGCGCGCAATGGCAAGGCCAGCCGCGACGAGCTGTCGGGCTCAACGATTACCCTGACCAGCCTGGGCGCCTTGGGCGGCATCGTCAGCACACCGGTGCTGAACCTGCCGGAAGTGGCCATCGTCGGCGTCAACCGCATCGTCGAGCGGCCGATGGTGATCAAGGGCCAGATCGTGGTGCGCAAGATGATGAACCTCTCCAGCTCGTTCGATCACCGCGTGGTCGATGGCATGGACGCGGCGCAATTCATCCAGGCCATTCGCGGCCTGCTCGAACAACCCGCCAGCCTGTTCCTGGAGTAAGGCATGTCACAGACTTTGAATACCACGCTGCTGATCATCGGCGGCGGCCCTGGCGGTTATGTGGCGGCGATCCGGGCCGGCCAACTGGGCATTCCGACCATCCTGGTGGAAGGCCAGGCGCTGGGCGGCACCTGCCTGAATATCGGCTGCATCCCGTCCAAGGCCTTGATCCATGTGGCCGAACAGTTCCAGCAAACCATCCACCACAGCCAGGGTTCGCAACTGGGCATCGAGGTGGATGTGCCGACCCTGGACATCCGCAAAAGCGTGGAATGGAAAGACGGCATTGTTGACCGCCTGACCACCGGCGTCGCCGCGCTGCTGAAAAAGCACAAGGTGCAGGTGATCCACGGCTGGGCCAAGGTCGTGGACGGCAAGACCGTCGATGTCGGCGACCAGCGCATCCACTGCGAACACTTGCTGCTGGCTACCGGCTCGAAAAGCGTCAACCTGCCGATGCTGCCGATTGGCGGGCCGATCATCTCGTCCACCGAAGCCCTGGCGCCGACCCGCGTGCCGAAACGGCTGATCGTGGTGGGCGGCGGCTACATTGGCCTGGAGCTGGGGATTGCCTACCGCAAGCTCGGCGCCGAGGTCAGTGTGGTCGAGGCACAGGATCGTATCCTGCCCGCCTATGACGCCGAGCTGACGCAACCGGTAAACGAATCCCTCAAGCAGTTGGGCGTGAAGCTGTACCTCAAGCACAGCGTCACCGGCTTTGCCGATGGCAAGTTGCAAGTACGCGATCCGAATGGCGACACCTTGTCACTGGCCACCGACCAAGTGTTGGTAGCCGTAGGTCGCAAGCCCAATACCCAAGGCTGGAACCTCGAAGCCCTGAACCTGGACATGAACGGCGCGGCGATCAAGATCGACAACCGCTGCCAGACCAGCATGCGCAATGTCTGGGCCATCGGCGACCTGAGCGGCGAGCCGATGCTGGCGCACCGGGCCATGGCCCAGGGCGAGATGGTTGCCGAACTGATCAGCGGTCAACACCGTGAATTCAACCCGGCGGCGATCCCGGCGGTGTGCTTTACCGACCCGGAACTGGTGGTCGTCGGCAAGACCCCGGATGAAGCCAAGGCTGCGGGGCTGGACTGCATCGTGTCGAGCTTCCCGTTTGCGGCCAATGGCCGGGCGATGACGCTGGAATCGAAAACCGGCTTCGTGCGGGTGGTGGCGCGGCGCGACAATCACCTGATCGTCGGCTGGCAAGCGGTGGGCGTGGGGGTTTCCGAACTGTCCACCGCCTTTGGTGTGAGCCTGGAAATGGGTGCGCGACTGGAGGATGTGGCGGGTACGATCCATGCCCATCCGACCTTGGGCGAGGCCGTGCAGGAAGCGGCTTTGAGAGCCTTGGGGCACGCGTTGCACCTGTAAGACCGAGGTGGGGCCATCGCAGGCAAGCCAGCTCCCACAGGGGTATGCATTCCAAAATGTGGTAGCTGGCTTGCCTGCGATAGCGGTGGATCAGCCAATACACAGGCTGAATGGTCCGCCCACCCGCTCCCACACAAGCCAAGAATGAAGTATTGTTGCGCCCATTCAGTAAAAAACCGACTTGACCAAAGATAGAGGGTGTCATGGGTAACGAAAGCATCAATTGGGACAAGCTGGGTTTTGACTACATCAAGACCGACAAACGGTTTCTCCAGGTCTGGAAAAACGGCGAGTGGCAAGACGGCACCCTGACCGACGACAACGTGCTGCACATCAGCGAGGGCTCCACTGCCCTGCACTATGGCCAGCAGTGTTTCGAAGGCCTCAAGGCCTATCGCTGCAAGGACGGTTCGATCAACCTGTTCCGCCCGGACCAGAACGCCGCCCGCATGCAACGCAGCTGCGCGCGCCTGCTGATGCCCCATGTACCGACCGACGTGTTCATCGACGCCTGCAAACAAGTGGTCAAGGCCAACGAGCGATTCATCCCGCCGTACGGCAGCGGCGGCGCGCTGTACCTGCGCCCGTTCGTGATCGGCACCGGTGACAACATCGGCGTACGTACCGCACCGGAGTTCATCTTCTCGGTGTTCGCGATCCCGGTCGGCGCCTACTTCAAGGGAGGCCTGGTGCCGCACAACTTCCAGATCTCCACCTTCGACCGCGCCGCGCCACAAGGCACCGGTGCGGCCAAGGTCGGTGGCAACTACGCCGCCAGCCTGATGCCCGGTTCGGAAGCGAAGAAAGCCGGTTTTGCCGATGCGATCTACCTGGACCCGATGACCCACTCGAAAATCGAAGAAGTCGGTTCGGCCAACTTCTTCGGGATCACCCACGACAACCAGTTCATCACGCCGAAGTCGCCTTCGGTACTGCCAGGCATCACCCGCCTGTCGCTGATCGAACTGGCCAAGTCCCGCCTGGGCCTGGACGTGGTTGAAGGCGAAGTGTTCATCGACAAGCTGGGCCAGTTCAAGGAAGCCGGCGCCTGCGGTACCGCAGCGGTGATCTCGCCGATTGGCGGCATCCAGTACAACGGCAAGCTGCATGTATTCCACAGCGAAACCGAAGTCGGCCCGATCACCCAGCAGCTGTACAAAGAGCTGACCGGCGTGCAGACCGGTGACGTTGAAGCGCCAGAGGGTTGGATCGTCAAGGTCTAAGCCCAAAAGCCAGCAACACCACAAAACCCTGTGGGAGCTGGCTTGCCTGCGATAGCGGTGTATCAGTCAACATCTACTGTGACTGACCCACCGCTATCGCAGGCAAGCCAGCTCCCACATTTGTTTTTCAGTGTTCTCAGGATTGAGCAGGAATGTTTTCCACAATCTTCTTGCCCATGCTGATCCGCGGCTCCACGCCATACCCCAACGCCTCGTAAAACCCCGTCACGGCATCATTGCCACTGGTGATCTGCAGGTTGATCTTCATGCAACCCAAGGCAGTCAACGCCTGCTCCGCATGGCGCACCAGCGACGAACCCAAGCCATGCCGCCGATAGTCCGCATGCACCGCCACCGAATACAACCAGCCACGATGGCCGTCATAGCCCGCGAGAATCGTGCCGACCACCGTCTTTTTATCCGTCGCGACAAAAAACAACCCATCGTTGACCGCCAGCTTTTTATCAATCGCCAGGGCCGGTGAGTTATGCGCCGTGTCATAACCAAAGGCCTGTTGCCACAACCCCACCACTTGCGCCCGGTGCTGGCGGTCGCGATACGGCCCGATGGGGTGGCGGGACAGCAGCGTCTTCTCCATCACCAAGGTTCGTTCATTACCGTGGTAGACGTCGCGCACCGTGTGAAACCCCAGCGCGGTATAGAACGGCTCGGCCGTCAGTGAAGACGGCACGCTCAACACCGTCACGCCGGCCTGGCGGGCACGCAGTTCAATCTCGATCATCAGCAAGCGGCCAATGCCCTGTCCTTGCAGCGCCGGGTTGACGAACACCGAGCGCACCACGTTGGCATCCAGCGCCGCCGTGGCCACGATCACGTCATCCTGCACCGCCACCAGCACCACCCGGCGCGTCAACAAGGCGATGACCGCATCGGCGGTGAAGTTGCTCGCGACCCGGGCGATCACGTCTGCCGGGTAATCCTTCGCGTTACTGCTGTGCAGGGCCGCCAGGATGACCTGGCTGATGCCTTCGGCATCGGCGGGTTGGGCGAGACGAACGGCGGTAGGCATGCAGGGCTCCTTGCTGAGAACAGAGATCAAAAACCACCCCCATACTAATGTGGGAGCTGGCTTGCCTGCGATAGCGGTCTGTCAGCAAGCGGTACTTTGACTGACAGACCGCTATCGCAGGCAAGCCAGCTCCCACAGTTTGATCGCATTCCAGAGCCGGCAGCCGATTCGGTCGCGCCACCTCCAGTTTCAGCTTTCCCGGCTGAGCCGCCCCCTCGTTTCAGCCGGGATTCACCCCGCACAACCCACAAAATAGCCGCACTGCCCAACCCCATGGATTCGTGCACCCATGCAAACCACCAACACCGTCTTGATGATTCGCCCGGCGCGCTTTGCCTTCAACCCGGACACTGCGATCAACAACCGCTTCCAACGCCAGCCCCTCGACCCGCTCAGCGCACAGCAGAAAGCGCTGGAAGAGTTCGATGGCTATGTCGACACCCTGCGCCAGCACGGCGTGGAAGTGTTGGTGGTGCAAGACACCCCGGCGCCCCACACCCCCGACTCGATCTTCCCCAACAACTGGTGGAGCAGCCACGCCGACGGCAGCCTGGTGCTCTACCCAATGGAAGGCCAGAACCGTCGGCTGGAGCGCAATAAAGGTGTGCTGCAAGTGCTGGAGCAACGCTTCGCGATCCACAGCACCATCGACCTCAGCCACCTGGAACAACAGAACATCTTCCTCGAAGGCACCGGCAGCATGGTGCTCGACCGCCAGCACCGCATCAGCTACGCCTGCCACTCCGGGCGCACCCACCACGACGCCTTGCGCGAGTTCGCCGAGCGCCTCGACTACCAGCTCTGCGTGTTCCACGCCGTGGACCGCCATCACGCACCGATCTACCACAGCAACGTGATGATGAGCGTTGGCCGCGACCTCTCGGTGGTGTGCCTGCAAGCCCTGCCCGACGAGGGCGAGCGCCTGGCCCTGGAACGCTCCCTGCGCGACACCGGCAAAGACATCCTCGCCCTCGACTTCGATCAGCTGGAAGCCTTCGCCGGCAACATGCTCGAAGTCCACGACCGCGACGGCCAGCCGCTGCTGGTGATGTCGGCCAGCGCCTGGGGCGCCCTGCAACCGGTGCAGCGCGCCCATGTGGAGCGCCACACGCGGCCGGTGGTGGTGAACATCGACAACATCGAACGCATCGGCGGCGGCAGTGCCCGCTGCATGCTGGCAGAAGTGCATCTGCCCGCCCGTCCCTCATTTCAATAAGGAGTCTTGCCATGACCCGTTACATCGACGTCAACGACCTCAGCTACCTGGTCTCGCAAAAAGGCCTGCAAACCTGCATCAGCGAGATGGCCGAGTACATCCGCGCCGACTACCTGCGCTGGCAGGACTTCGAAAAATGCGCCCGCCTGGCCAACCACTCGCCGGACGGTGTGATCGAGCTGATGCCGGTGTCTGACGCGGCGCTGTACGCCTTCAAGTACGTCAACGGCCACCCGAAAAACACCCAGGCCGGCATGCTCACCGTGATGGCCTTTGGTGCGCTGGGTGACGTGGACACCGGCAAACCGGTGCTGCTGGCCGAAATGACCCTGACCACCGCGATCCGCACCGCCGCCACCTCGGCGCTGGTGGCGCGCTACCTGGCCCGCGACAACAGCCGCAGCATGGCGCTGATCGGCAACGGCTCGCAGAGTGAGTTCCAGGCCCTGGCCTTCCACGCCATGCTCGGCATCAATGAAATCCGCCTGTTCGACATCGACGCCAAGGCCACCGCCAAGCTGGCGGCCAACCTCAAGGCGTTCCCGGCGATCAAGGTGATTTTGGCCAGCAGCGTGGCCGACGCGGTGAAAGGCGCGGACATCGTCACCACCGTCACCGCCGACAAGGCCTACGCAACCATCCTCACCGACGACATGATCGAGCCGGGCATGCATCTCAACGCCGTCGGCGGCGACTGCCCCGGCAAGACCGAACTGGACCGCCGTATCGTCGAGCGCGCCCGCGTGATCGTCGAGTACGAGCCGCAAAGCCGGATCGAAGGTGAAATCCAGCATATGCCGGAAGATTCGCCGGTGACCGAGCTGTGGCAAGTGATCAACGGCCAGCAGCCCGGCCGCGAAAACCCGCGCCAGGTCACGCTGTTCGACTCGGTGGGTTTTGCCATCGAAGACTACTCGGCCCTGCGTTACGTGCTGGATGTGGCCACGGCCCTCGACGTGGGCAGCACGCTGGAACTGGTACCGGACCTGGCCGACCCGAAAGATCTGTTTGCGCGCCTGGCCCAGCCCGTCGCACAGCAAAAAAAGCGCGCCTGAGACCGCTCTGGCCTGCCGCTTTGCGTCGGCGGCGGGCCAGGTTTGCAGGGATGAAAAGCCGATTCAGCGGGTCTTGCAGCCGATTCCGCTGCATTGCCCGATTTAACAGCGCAATTCGCGCTTTATGCGAGGGGTAAACGACACAAAAAACGCACCACCTTGAAGCATTCTCTCCGCCAACAAGAACGATTTGTTTCAACTCATTTACTGCCCTGACATCAATTACAAAATATAGGGACTACACCATGACTCCACTGCGATCACTCTTCGCTGCGTTGCTGTTGCCACTGTGCGCCACTGCGGCCCACGCCCAGGAGTGGAAAGAAATCCGCTTCGGCGTCTTCCCCGAGTACCCGCCCTTCGAATCCGTGGCCGCCGACGGCAGCCTGCAAGGTTTCGACATTGAACTGGGCAACGCCATCTGCGCCAAGCTCGAGGTCAAATGCACCTGGGTGCACAACGAATTCGACGGCATGATCCCGGCCCTGCGTGCGCGCAAGTTCGACGCCATCATGTCGTCCATGGCCGTGACCCCGGCCCGCGAGAAAATCATCGACTTTACCGACCGCCTGTTCCTCAGCCCGACCTCGGTGATCACCCGCAAGAGCGCCGACTTCGGCGACACCCCGGAATCGTTGAAAGGCAAGCAAGTCGGCGTGCTGCAAGGCTCGCTGCAGGAAGCCTACGCCCGTGCACACCTGGCCAAGCTCGGCGCGCAGATCAAGGCGTACCAGTCCCAGGACCAGAACTACGCCGACCTGCAAAACGGCCGCCTCGACGCGACCCTGACCGACAAGCTCGAAGCCCAGCTCAACTTCCTGTCCAAGCCTGAAGGCGCCGACTTCAAGACCGGCCCGGCGTTCAAGGACCCGACCTTGCCATTGGACATCGCCATGGGCCTGCGCAAGAACGACCAGGAACTGCGCGCGCTGATCAACAAAGGCATCGCGGCGGTGCAGGCGGATGGCACGTATGCCGAGATCCAGAAGAAGTATTTCGGCGATCAGGACATCTACAACGAATAGCGGCCTCATCCTCATGTGGGAGCTGGCTTGCCTGCGATAGCGGTAGATCCGTCACATTTGTGCTGGCTGACCCACCGCTATCGCAGGCAAGCCAGCTCCCACAGTAAATCTGTGCGCTTCTTCGAGATATTTCCCATGAACGAATTCCTAAACCTGCAGGGCTACGGCCCCATGCTCGCCCAAGGCGCGTGGATGACGCTCAAGCTGTCGTTCCTCGCCCTGGCCCTGAGCCTCGTCCTGGGCCTGATCGCCGCCGGTGCCAAGCTGTCCCGCGCGAAATGGCTGCGGGTGCCGGCCACGCTGTACACCACGCTAATCCGCAGCGTGCCGGACCTGGTGCTGATCCTGCTGATCTTCTACAGCCTGCAACTGTGGCTCAACGACCTCAGCGAAATGGCCGGCTGGGACTACTTTGAAATCGACCCGTTCACCGCTGGCGTGGTGACCCTGGGCTTTATCTACGGCGCGTATTTCACCGAGAACTTCCGTGGCGCGATCCTCAGCGTGCCCGCCGGCCAATTGGAGGCGGCCACCGCCTACGGCCTGAGCCGCTGGCAGCGTTTCCACCTGGTGCTGTTCCCGCAACTGATGCGCTTTGCCCTGCCGGGCCTGGGCAATAACTGGCTGGTGTTGCTCAAGTCCACCGCGCTGGTGTCGATCATCGGCCTGTCGGACCTGGTCAAGGCCGCGCAGAACGCCGGCAAGACCACCAACGAGCCGCTGTATTTCCTGATCCTCGCGGGCCTGGTGTACCTGGTGATCACCACCCTCTCCAACCGCATCTTCAAGCGCCTCGAACGGCGCTACAACCTCGGCATCAAGGGGATGGCGCGATGATCGAACTGTTCCAGCAATACGGCCTGGCCTACCTGTTCAGCGATGGCGCGGGTTTGTCCGGCGTGGCCATGACATTGTGGCTGTTCATCGTCTCGGTGGTGCTTGGGTTTTGCCTGTCGATCCCGTTGGCGCTGGCGCGGGTGTCCGAGCACTTCTGGTTGCGCTGGCCGGTGGAGGTCTACACCTACCTGTTCCGCGGCACGCCGCTGTATATCCAACTGCTGATTTGCTACACCGGGCTGTACAGCCTGGAGGTGGTGCAGGACAACGCCCTGCTCAACCAGTTTTTCCGCAATGCGCTGAACTGCACCCTGCTGGCGTTTGTGCTGAACACCTGCGCCTACACCGTGGAAATCTTCGCCGGGGCGATCCGCAATATCCCCCACGGCGAAATCGAAGCGGCCCGCGCCTACGGCCTGCACGGCTGGCGGCTGAACCTGTTCGTCGTGGTGCCCGCCGCTCTGCGCCGTGCGTTACCGGCCTACAGCAATGAAATGATCCTGATGCTGCACGCCACCTCCCTGGCGTTTACCGCCACCGTCGCCGACATCCTCAAGGTGGCCCGCGACGCGAATGCCGAGACGTTCCTCACGTTCCAGGCGTTTGGCATCGCCGCCCTGCTGTACATGCTGCTGTCCTTTGCACTGGTGGGCCTGTTCCGACTGGCCGAACGTCGCTGGATGCGTTTTCTTGTTCCTACCCGAGGCTAACCCATGAATCAGTCCGCGCAGGCCCTGGCCGCATACCCCATTGATACACCCGCTGCCAACACCAGCACCGCCGCCGTCAAGCTGCAGGTCGAAGGCATCCACAAACGCTACGGCGACCACGAAGTGCTCAAGGGCGTGTCCGTGAATGCGCGCAATGGCGATGTGATCAGCCTGATCGGCGCCAGCGGCTCGGGCAAAAGCACGATGCTGCGCTGCATCAACTTTCTCGAACAACCGGACGCCGGGGTCATCACCCTCGACGGCATCAGCATCGAAATGCAGCCCGGCCGCGCCGGCACCCGCGCGCCGCACCAGGCCCAACTGCAAAACCTGCGCACACGCCTGGCCATGGTGTTCCAGCACTTCAACCTGTGGAGCCACATGACCGTGCTGGAAAACATCACCATGGCCCCGCGCCGGGTGTTGGGCGTCAGCGCCGCCGAGGCGGAAAAACGCGCGCGGATGTATTTGGACAAGGTCGGCCTGCCGGGCCGCGTGGCCGATCAGTACCCGGCGTTCCTGTCCGGCGGGCAACAGCAGCGCGTGGCGATTGCCCGTGCCCTGGCCATGGAACCGGAGATCATCCTGTTCGATGAACCGACCTCCGCCCTTGACCCGGAACTTGTAGGAGAAGTCCTCAAAGTCATACAGACGTTGGCCGAGGAAGGTCGTACCATGCTGATGGTCACCCACGAGATGGGCTTTGCCCGCCAGGTGTCCAGCCAAGTGCTGTTCTTGCATCAGGGCCGGGTCGAGGAACAAGGCGGTGCCGAGATCCTTGACCATCCCAACAGCGAGCGCTTGCAGCAATTTCTTTCCAATCGTCTGAAGTGAAACCCATGGATACCAAGGCCAACGGACCCCATTCTTCCCCTGCGCTGGATCGCATCGATGAAGCCATCATCGAAGTGCTGCGCCACCAGGGGCGTATCACCTACGAAAAGCTCTCGTCGCTGGTGCACCTCACCCCCAGGCCCTGCCTGGAGCGCGTGCGCAAGCTGGAGCGCCGCGGGGTGATTCGCGGGTACGGGGCGATCATCGATGTGCAGATGGTCTCGCCGGGGTTGTCCTTGCTGGTGCTGGTGGCCTTGTCCAACCAGAGCGGGCGCTCGGCGCAAAAGGCCTTTGAAGCCTGCGTCAAAGCCTGCCCGCAGGTGTTCGAATGCCAGCTGATCAGCGGGCCGTTCGACTACAGCCTGCGCATGCGTTGCCGCGACATGGAGCATTACCGGGTGCTGACGGAGACCTGGTTGAACAATGACGAGTTGCATATTGATAAGTTGGTGGCGCATCCGGAGTTGGCGGTCGTCAAGAACACCGCGACCGAGCTGGCCTGAACCCCTATCTCCAAAACAATGAAGCTCCAATGTGGGAGCTGGCTTGCCTGCGATAGCGGTATATCAGTCACACCTGATTTAACTGGCCCACCGCCATCGCAGGCAAGCCAGCTCCCACATTGATCGGGTTCGCAATTCTTTTACCCGGTTTGGCGCCAATCAGCCTGGCCTGCCCATCCTTCTGCTTCCCCGTCCGCGCCTCGCTGATCAACCCCGGGATCAACTTGCCCTCCGGCAGGTTCTTCCAGAACCGGCTCGGCAAGTGCCCTTCCATCACCTTGGGATTCAACCGCGCCGGATTGAAGATATGGCTGTAGTAGGTCAACCACATCGCGCTGTGGGGGTCCTCGACATTCTGCGCCAACTGCCGCCACGCCTCGGGGCACTCACGCTGATGAATGAGCTGCTCTCCGTCGTAATACACCCCGTCCAACGGCGTGGCGATCATCCAGCGATGGCGGCCCATGCGCCCGACAAAATGCTCGCTCGCAGACCGCAGGATATCGTGGGCCGGCTCATGCCACGCCACATACTCCGGCAACTCGGCGCCCGCTTCCGGGGGCAACGCAATAAACCGCACAAACGCATGCAGGTGATGCGCCTCGCGGTGGACCTGCTTGATCCGCCGCTGCAACTCGCTGCCCAATTTGTCCCCCGCCAACATCGCCGTACGGTCGCCATGACTGACGCGCCACAGCACTTCATACAACAGGCTCCAACGCTGCTCGCCGTGATAACAGGCGGCCGATTCCAGCAATTCCAGCAACGCCTTCGGCACCCGCGTCTGGAACGGCCCCAGCCCTTCCGGGATCGCCACATCGGTGGCAAACAGGTCCGCCACCTCGGCCTCGCCCCAGCTCACCTGGCTGGGATCGACCTGATGGCTGAGCAGCCAGCGCGCCTGTTCGCGCCAGGTGCTGAAGAGGTTGTCGCATTCCAGGCTGATCATCCCCACAGCCCCATTTGCTGCGGTTGCGGGCGGTCGCGCAGTTGTTCGCGCAACAGCACGCTGGTGCTCTCTGCCTGTTGCGGGTGGTAGTCGCTGGTGATGAAAAACGGCTTGGCCTTGGCCAGTACGCAGCGCATGCGCGCCAGGTCTTCGAAGCGGATCTTGCGTTCGCGGCGCAGGTCCACCAGGCGCTGGGTGGTGCGCAGGCCGATGCCAGGAATGCGCGCGATCAGGGTCGGTTCGGCGCGGTTCAGGTCCAACGGGAACACGTCGCGGTGTTCCAGCGCCCAGGCCAGCTTGGGGTCGATATCCAGCGCCAGGTGGCCGGGGCCTGCAAACAGTTCGTTGGCGCTGAAGCCGTAGCTGCGCAACAGGAAGTCGGCCTGGTACAAGCGGTGCTCGCGCATCAGCGGCGGCGCGGCGAGCGGCACGCTTTTCGGGCTGTTGGGGATGGGGCTGAACGCCGAGTAGTACACGCGGCGCAGCTTGAAACTGCCGTACAACGCCTCGGCACCGTGGAGGATGGTGCTGTCGTCGGTGTCGTCGGCGCCAATGATCAATTGGGTGCTTTGCCCGGCCGGGGCGAAACGCGGCGCGCGTGGCTCATTGAGCACCGTCTGTTCGCCGGTGTAGATGGTCTGCATGGCCTGCTTGATCGAGACGACGGTTTTTTCCGGCGCCAAGGTTTGCAGGCTGGCCTCGGTGGGCAATTCAAGGTTCACACTCAATCGGTCGGCATAACGCCCGGCCTCGGCAATCAGCGCCGGGTCGGCATCGGGAATGGTCTTGAGGTGGATATAGCCGCGAAAGTCATGTTCTTCACGCAGCAGCTTGGCCACGCGCACCAACTGCTCCATGGTGTAGTCGGACGAGCGGATGATGCCGGAGCTGAGAAACAGCCCGCTGACGCAATTGCGCCGGTAGAAATCCAGGGTCAGGCTGACCACCTCCTCCGGGCTGAAGCGCGCACGGGGCACGTCGCTGGAGCGGCGGTTGACGCAGTATTGGCAGTCGTAGAGACAGAAGTTGGTGAGCAACACCTTGAGCAACGATACGCAGCGCCCGTCCGGCGTGTAGCTGTGGCAGATGCCCATGCCATCGGTGGAGCCCAGCCCGGCCTTGCCCTCGGAGCTGCGCTTGGGCGCGCCGCTGCTGGCGCAGGACGCGTCGTACTTGGCGGCGTCGGCAAGGATGCTGAGTTTTTCGATCAACTGCATGGAGGGCTACCGATACTGGTTTTTTGTACAGTATCAGCCAGCCCACCCTGTCACAAGTGCAGCTTGTCAGCTCGCAGTAGCGAGTAGCAGGTCCTGCACCGAACGCCCCTTGCCCCGGCTGCGGTCATGCTCATACAGCGACGCTGCAATCTCATCCGCGCGAATCGGCAGTACCGACAGCAACGTATCGCTCAAACCATGGCTGGCCTGGCTGAAACCCTGGATGTAGATGCCGGCCTTGCAACGCTCGTCAGTGACGATGCGGTAGTCGCGGGCCACTTCGAAGTCGCCCATATAGGCTTCCAGCGGCGCCAGCAGGGCGCGGTGGGTCTGGCGCTCGTAGCCGGTGGCGAGGATCACCGCGTCGTAATGGCTCACGCTGGTTTCGCCGTTGGCGTTGTTGCGCAGCGCCAGCTCGATGCCCAGCGGGCCTGGCGTGGCTTTCTCCACCACGGTCATGGTGCGGAACGCCTGGCGGGCGATGCCGGAGACTTTCTGGCGATAGAAGATGCCGTAGATGCGTTCGATCAGGTCCAGGTCCACCACCGAATAGTTGGTGTTCTGGTACTCGGCCACCAGGCGCTCGCGCTCGGCGCCGACTTGCTGGAACACCAAGTCGGTGAAGGCCGGCGAGAACACTTCATTGACGAACGGGCTGTCATCCGCCGGCTTGAGCGCCGAACCGCGCAGGATCATGTCGACTTGCACCGACGGAAAGCTGTCGTTGAGGTCGATAAACGCCTCGGCCGCGCTCTGCCCGCCGCCGATGATCGCGATGCGCATCGCCTTGCCGTCGACGCACGGCTGCTGGGCCATGCGTTCCAGGTATTGGGAGTGGTGGAACACCCGGCTGTCGCCCTTGAGTGCCTTGAACGCCTCGGGAATGCGCGGCGTGCCACCGGCGCTGACCACCACCGAACGGGTGGTGCGCACATGCTGTTCGCCCAGCGCATCGCGGGAGATCACGCGCAGCGCTTCAACCTGTTGTTGATGCAGGATCGGCTCGATGGCCAGCACTTCCTCGCCGTAATGGGCCTGGGCCTGGAACTGCCCGGCGACCCAGCGCAGGTAGTCGTTGTACTCCATGCGGCACGGATAAAAGGTGCCCAGGTTGATGAAATCCACCAAACGGTCGTGGGCTTTCAGGTAATTGACGAAGGAATACGGGCTGGTGGGGTTGCGCAGGGTGACCAGGTCCTTGAGGAAGGAAATCTGCAGTTCACTCTGGGTCACCAGGGTATTGCCGTGCCAGCGGTAGTCGGCTTGCTTGTCGAGAAACAGCACGTCCAGTTTGCCCTGGGCTTTCTCGCGCTCCTGGAGGGCGATGGCCAGCGCCAGGTTCGAAGGGCCGAAACCGATACCGATCAGGTCGTGAACCGCGGGCGAAGCAATTGCCTGTGTCATTCCAGTGTCCTCTGGATAAGCCCCTTGGCGGTGGGGCGGGAATACCTTTCATGACCTGCACAACAGGTCGTGTGTTGATAGGAAACGAGGACAGTGAAATAAAATTTAACGGATTGCCGATCAGTACCCTTCCCACTCGCGCATCCGCACCCGGCAGTGCTTCATCGCGTTGACGATGTGCTTTTCCACGAGACTGCGGGAAATGCCCAGGCGATCAGCGATTTGCGGGTGGGACAGGCCATCGAGCTTGCGCAGCAGGAAACTGTCGCGGCAGGCCGCCGGCAGTTCCGCCAGGGCGCGCTCGACCATGGCCAGGCGCTGGCTGTGGTCGTGGCTGGCGTGGGGCGAATAGGTGGAGAAGCGCTCTTCGGCGTCCAGCACTTCCAGGGGTTCGTTCTGGCGCGCCGCGTTGCGCCGGTGCCCGTCGATCACCAGGTTCAGCGCGGTGCGGTACAAAAACGCGCGGGGTTGCTCGATCGGCGTGTCGCTGGAGCGCTCCAGCACCCGCACATAAGCGTCATGCACCACATCTTCGGCCACCTGACGGTTGCCCAGCTTGGCGTTGAGGAAACACACCAGCTCACGATAGTAGTTTTCCAACATGACTCCCGACCGCCTGGAGAGGCAGGATCCGATCCTTGTGCGCTGTAAGAAAGATTCCCAAACGATGATGGCAGTTTGAGTGCGTGCAATTTATAGTAATTCTCATCTACTTTTAAAGCAGTCTCGTATCAATGGACGATTTTTTTACGCAATGGAGGCGTAACCGTTTGTGTAACCGCCTAAATCCCCGTGCAATTTCCTCGTTTAACTGTCAGCTCTGCGCAACTGCGCTCCGATATTCCCCGGCTGGAACCCAAGCATGAAACGCTCTCGACCTGCCCGACGCGCGCTGCTGGTGATCGCGTGCCTGATTCCCCTGCTCGGCGTTGCGGCCTGGCAGGTGTTGCCTCCGGGCCGCGACACCCTGGCCACCGTCACCGTGACCCGCGGCAACATTGAAAACAGCGTCACCGCCCTGGGCACCCTGCAACCGCGCCGCTATGTGGACGTGGGCGCCCAGGCGTCCGGGCAGATCCAGAAGATCCACGTCGAGGCCGGCGACCACGTCAAGGAAGGCCAGTTGCTGGTGGAAATCGACCCGTCCACGCAAAAAGCCAAGCTCGACGCCAGCCGATACGCCATCGAAAACCTCAAGGCGCAGTTGCAGGAACAAAAAGCCCTGCACGCCCTGGCGCAGCAGAAGCACCAGCGCCAGCAACGCCTGGAAGCCGGCAACGCGACCCGCGAAGAAGACGTGCAAACCGCCAAGGCCGAACTGAGCGCCACCCAGGCGCGGGTCGCGATGTTCCAGGCGCAGATCCTCGAAGCCCAGGCCCGCCTGCGCAGCGACGAGGCCGAGTTGGGCTACACGCGCATCTATGCGCCCATGGACGGCACCGTGGTCGCGGTGGACGCCCGTGTCGGCCAGACCCTCAACAACCAGCAGCAGACCCCGCTGATCCTGCGCATCGCCAAGCTGTCGCCGATGACCGTGTGGGCCGAAGTCTCGGAAGCCGATATCGGCCACGTCAAACCGGGGATGACCGCGTATTTCACCACCCTCAGCGGCGGCAACCGGCGCTGGACCAGCACGGTGCGGCAGATCCTGCCGATCCCGCCCAAGCCCCTGAACGAAACCCAAGGCAGCGGCAGCCCGAGCAGCGCCGGCAAGACCGGCACCGGCCGCGTGGTGCTGTACACCGTGCTGCTGGACGTGGACAACACCGACAACACGCTGATGGCCGAGATGACCGCCCAGGTGTTTTTTGTCGCCAGCCAGGTCAAGGACGCCCTCACCGCCCCGGTGGCCGCGCTGCAAGGCAGCCACAACGCCGACACGCAGATCGCTCGCGTGGTCGCCAAGAACGGCAGCATCGAGGAACGTGAAGTGCGCCTGGGCATCAGCGACCGCCTGCGCGTCGAGGTGCTGCAAGGCTTGAACGAAGGCGATCACCTGCTGATCGGCCCGGCTGACGGCAACGGGGGTTGAGTTGGCCACGCCCCTGATCGAACTCAAGAACATCCGCAAATCCTACGGCGGCGGCGACAGCCCGCAGGTCGATGTGTTGCGCGGCATCGACCTGTCGATCCACGCCGGCGAGTTTGTCGCGATTGTCGGCGCGTCCGGCTCTGGCAAGTCGACGCTGATGAATATCCTCGGCTGCCTCGACCGCCCCACCGCAGGCGACTACCTGTTCGCCGGGGAAAATGTCGCCCACCTGGACGGCGACGCGCTGGCCTGGCTGCGCCGGGAAGCCTTCGGGTTTGTGTTCCAGGGCTACCACCTGATCCCGTCGGGCTCGGCCCAGGAAAACGTCGAGATGCCGGCCATCTACGCCGGCATCAGCGCCACTGAGCGCCACGCCCGCGCCAAGGCCCTGCTCACGCGCCTGGGCCTGGCCGACCGCACGGCCAATCGCCCGCACCAGCTTTCCGGCGGCCAGCAGCAACGCGTATCGATTGCCCGCGCGCTGATGAACGGCGGCCATATCATCCTCGCCGACGAACCCACCGGCGCCCTCGACAGCCACAGCGGCGCCGAGGTGATGATCCTGCTCGACGAGCTGGCTAGCCAGGGCCACGTGGTCATCCTGATCACCCACGACCGCGAAGTGGCGGCGCGGGCCAACCGCATCATCGAGATCCGCGACGGCCTGATCATCAGCGATTCGGCCAACGATCCCAGCTACGTGCCGGCTATCGCCAACAGCGACGCCCTGCAAGCCGTGGACCTGCGCCAGCGCCTGGCCGACGGCGCCGAGCACAACGGCGCCTGGAAAGCCGAACTGGTGGACGCGGTGCAGGCCGCCTGGCGGGTGATGTGGATCAACAAGTTCCGCACCGCCCTGACCTTGCTGGGGATCATCATCGGCGTGGCCTCGGTGGTGGTGATGCTCGCGGTGGGCGAAGGCAGCAAGCGCCAGGTCATGGCACAGATGGGCGCGTTTGGCTCCAACATCATTTACCTCAGCGGTTCCTCGCCCAACCCGCGCACGCCGTTGGGCATCGTCACCCTCAACGATGTGGCGGCGCTGGCGGCGTTGCCGCAGGTCAAGCGCATCATGCCGGTCAACGGCAGCGACGCGGGGATTCGCTTTGGCAACCTCGACTACCTGGCGTATGTGGGCGGCAACGACATCAATTTCCCGGACATCTTCAACTGGCCAGTGGTCGAGGGCAGTTACTTCACCGAGGCGGATGAACGCGCCGGCGCCACCGTTGCGGTGATCGGTCATCGTATCCGCGAGAAACTGTTCAAGGACGTGCCGACGCCCATCGGCCAATACATCCTCATCGAAAACGTGCCGTTCCAGGTGATCGGCGTGCTCGCGGAAAAGGGCTCCAGCTCTGGCAACAAGGACAGCGACGACCGCGTCGCCATCCCCTACACCGCCGCCAGCGTGCGCCTGTTCGGTACCTACAACCCGGAATACGTGGCGATTGCCGCCGCCGATGCGCGCAAGGTCCACGAGGCTGAACAGGCCATCGACCAGTTGATGCTCAAGCTGCACAACGGCAAGCGCGACTACCAGTTGACCAACAACGCCGCGATGATCCAGGCCGAGGCGCGCACGCAGAACACGCTGTCGCTGATGCTTGGTTCGATTGCCGCGATCTCGCTGCTGGTGGGCGGCATTGGCGTGATGAACATCATGCTGATGACCGTGCGCGAACGCACCCGTGAAATCGGTATCCGCATGGCCACCGGGGCGCGCCAGCGCGACATCCTGCGCCAGTTCCTCACCGAGGCGGTGATGCTTTCGGTGGTGGGCGGCCTGTTCGGCATCGCCCTCGCCTTGCTGGTGGGTGGCGTGCTGGTGCTGGCCGAAGTGGCGGTGCAGTTTTCCCTGGTGGCGGTGCTCGGCGCGTTTGGCTGTGCGCTGGTCACCGGTGTCATCTTCGGCTTTATGCCGGCCCGTAAAGCTGCCCGGCTCGATCCGGTTAAGGCGTTGACCAGTGAATAAATCCTCCCTTTACCTGCCCGGCCTGTGCCTGTTGCTCAGCGCCTGTGCCGGTCAGCCGCCCGCTACAGACAGCGGCATCGCCGCACCCGCCGCCTGGCAATATGCCGAACGGGATGCGGCGCAGGCCGTCAACAGCCGTTGGTGGACGCAATTCGCCAGCCCGCAGCTCAACCGCTTGATCGACCAGGCGCGGCGCGACAGTTTTGACGTGGCCGCCGCCATGGCCCGCGTGCGCCAGGCCCAGGCCAGCGCGGTGATCGCCGGCGCGCCGCTGCTGCCCGAGGTGAATTTCAACCTCACCGCCAGCCGTGAACGGCTGCTGCGCGGCAGCGGCAATTCCGACCTCAATGCCACCGAAAGCAACAACACCGTCAACAGCTTCGACGCCAACCTCACCGCCAGCTATGAATTGGACTTCTGGGGCGGCCGCGCCGCCGCCCGTGACAGCGCGGTACAGACCTTGCGCGCAAGCGAGTTCGACCGCGCCACGGTGGAGCTGACCCTGCTCAGCAACGTCGCCGACCGCTACGCGCAAACCCTCGCCGCGCGCCAGCGCCAACAGATTGCCGAGCTCAACCTGGCCAATGCGCGCAACGTGCTCGACCTGGTACAGACCCGCTACAACGCCGGTTCCGCCACCGCCCTGGAACTGGCCCAGCAGAAAAGCCTGGTGGCCAGCCAGCAGCGGCAATTGCCGTTGATCCAGCAGTTGGCCGAAGAATCCCAGATCACCCTCGCCGCCCTGCTCGGCCAGCCGGTGCAAACCGTGGACCTGGGCAACGAGGCATTCCAGACGCTGAGCTGGCCGAGCATCGGCCCGGGTGTGCCGAGCCAGTTGCTCAGCCGCCGCCCCGACCTGGCCCAGGCCGAGGCGCAACTGGCGGCGGCAAGCGCCGATGTGACGGTCGCCCGCGCCGCCATGCTGCCCACCGTGACCTTGGGCGCCACCCTCGGCAGTGGCGCCTACAAGGCCAACGAAATCCTGCGCAGCCCGTTCTACACCCTGACCTCCGGGCTGGTGGCGCCGATCTTCAACAACGGCCGTTTAAGCGCCGAGCGTGACAAGGCCCGCGCGCGCCAGGATGAGCTGCTGCACACCTATCGCGGCGCGATCATCAATGGCTTTGCCGATGTGGAAAAGGCTCTCAGCAGCATCACGCGCCTCGACCAGCAACGGCAATGGCAAACCGAGGAACTGCAGCAGGCGCAGACCGCCTTCGGCATCGCCGAAAGCCGCTACCAGGCGGGCGCCGAGGACTTGCTGACGGTCCTCGAAACCCAGCGCACCCTGTACGCGGCCCAGGACTTGAACGTGCAACTGCGGCTGTCTCGGCTACAAGCCAGCATTGCCTTGTACAAGGCATTGGGTGGCGGTTGGAAAACCGATATCTGATAAACGAAAGTCCAATTTCGTACACCTGGCGCCTGCTCAACCTACATTCATCAACCCCGGGTCCTTGGTAAAAAAGCCGCTATCTCACGGCTGCCCGGGACCTCTTGATGACTGTCGCAAAAACCTTGATGTGCGCAGCTCTGTGGCTGGCGGCAAACCTTGCCCACGGCGTGCCGCTGATCCGTCCCACCGCCATCGACTGGCAGCTGGACTGCCATCTCCCCGCCCTTGCCCACCTGCAACCCGACGTACTGGAGCGCACCCAGTGCGCCATCGTCACCGTGCCACGCAATTACGCGGCGCCCCGCCAAGGCAGCCTGCGCCTGTACCTGACCCGCGTTGGCGCCCGCGACCCGCTGAGCCGCGAGGGCGTGGTCTTCGCCCAGCCCGGCAACAGCCCCCAGGCCAATCACAGCGGTACCTTCGCGATCTCCCTGGCGGGCAATTGGGGCGCCCATGCCACCCAGGCCTATCGCACTTTGCTCAATCGCTACGACGTCATCGAACTCACGTCCCGCGACCTCAACCAGGAGAACGGGGTCGAACACGCAGCCAGGGACATGGAGTTCGTTCGCGCCCAACTCGACGAGCCTCAGTTGCATTACCTGGGCAGCGCCGACGCCACACGCCTGGGCAATCGCTACGCCACGCTGTTTCCCGAGCGTGTCGCGCGCATGGTGCTGGTCAACACCGCTCCCGGCGAGACAACCGCGCGGCTGGTAGACCAACTGCACCTCAGGGAACCCGTCACGCCCGGCTCCAGCGGCTGCGTGAACCAATGGGTCGGCGACTTCCTGATCTATGGCAAGCAACCGCCACCGTCCACACGCTGCCTCGACCCGAGTGGTTGGGAGTGAAAAGACAATCAATGTGAGCTGGCTTGCCTGCGATAGCATCACCGGGGTGTGACTGAAACACCGAGGGGCTTGTATCGCAGGCAAGCCAGCGCCCACACCACTACAATGCCCCCATTCATTATCCGGGGGCTTCATGGACATCGAACTGGCACGCACCTTCCTCGAAATCACCCGCTGCGGCAGCCTCGCCGCGGCGGCCGAGAAACTGCACGTCACCCAGACCGCCATCACCGCGCGGGTCAAAAGCCTGGAGAGCCAGCTCGGCAGCACCCTCTTCATCCGCAACCGCGCCGGCGCCAGATTGACCGCCGACGGCGAAGCCTTCGTGGTCTACGCCAACCAGCTGCTGCAAACCTGGGAAGCGGCGCGCCGTGACCTGCCGCTGCCCGAGGGTTATCGCAATGTGCTGCATATCGGCGGCGAGGTCAGCCTGTGCAATCCCTTGATGCTCGGCTGGGCCCAGGCGCTGCGTGAGCATATCCCCGGGCATGCGTTGCGCACCGAAGTGCGCGAGGGCGAGTACCTGCTGCGCCAACTGGAACTGGGGGTACTCGACGCTGCGCTGGTGTTCCAACCGCAATACTGGCCGGGGTTGCAGGTGGAGCAGGTGCTGGAAGAAAAACTGATCCTAGTGCAGTTGGTCAGCAAGCCGGTGCCCTACGTGTATATCGACTGGGGCCCGGGCTTTCGCCAGCAGCATGACGCCGCCCTGCCCGACAAGGCGCGTGCGGCGTTGAGTTTCAATCTAGGGCCATTGGCCTTGCAGTACATCCTCGAAAACGGCGGTGCCGGGTACTTCCGCACGCGGGTGGTGCAGAGCTACCTGGACAGCGGCCTGATGCGCCGCGTGCCAAAGGCGCCGGAGTTCAGTTTCCCCACCTACCTGGTGTATTCGCGAGCGCGGGACTCCGCGGTGTTGCAGCAGGCGCTGGAGTTGTTGCGTGGTGTGGTCAAGGCCGAGAGTGACTGGTCGCAACGCTGGGACCCAGTACTTTGAAACACAAACGCAACTAGCAGATTTTCCAAGCCGGACTACGCTCAAGCACCATCAAAAAAGCCAGGAGTCGGCATGCGTACCCGCTCACGAAAACTGCGTCATCTGCTCTTTGTGCTGCTGTTGGCGGTGGTGGCCTTTCTGTTGCTGATGCCCACCAAGGTGCAACCGGTGAACTGGGCGCCGCCAGAGGCGCCGTCGATGACGCACGGGCCCTACGCCGCAAACCACCGCCTCAAGGGCGTAGAAAAAACCGGCGCCCAGGGCATCGCCGGGCCCGAAGCGCTGGTGCTGGATGCCGAGGGTTTCCTGCTCAGCGGGCTGCATGACGGGCGCATCATCCGCACCGCGCCGGGCAGCGACACCCTGGAAGTGCTGGCCAACACCGGTGGGCGCCCCCTGGGCCTGGCGCTGCACCCGGATGGGCGCTTGATCATTGCCGACGCGCTCAAGGGCCTGCTCGCGATGGATGCCAACCGCCAACTCACGACCCTGAGCACCACGGCCAACGGCGTGCCCTTCGGCTTTACCGATGACGTGACCGTGGATGCCAGTGGGCGCTACGCGTATTTCAGCGATGCGTCGAGCCGCTGGGGTTACGGCCAGGATGGCGAAGCGGTGATCGAACACGGCGGCGACGGTCGGCTGCTGCGCTATGACTTCAGCAACGCCAGCACCGAGGTGTTGCTGGAACATCTGCAATTCGCCAACGGCGTGGCCCTGGGCCCGGACGAAGACTACGTGCTGGTGAATGAAACCGGTGCTTATCGCATCAGCCGCTACTGGCTCAAGGGCGAACGTGCCGGCAGCCATGACCTGTTTATCGACAACCTGCCGGGCTTGCCGGACAACCTCAGTTTCAATGGCCGGGATCGTTTCTGGGTGGCGCTGTATTCGCCGCGCAATCCGCTGCTGGATAGCTTTGCCGGGTACCCGATGCTGCGCAAGGTGATGGTGCGGGCGTTGATGGTGGTGCCCAAGCCGATCGAGCACAGGGCGTTTGTGTTGGGGCTGGATGTCGAGGGCAAGGTGATTGCGAACTTGCAGGATGGCAGCGCGGGGAATTACTCGCCGATCACTACGGCGCGGGAATATGGGGAGTGGCTGTACCTGGGGTCGTTGAAGGGGACGGGGATGGCGCGGGTGGCGTTGGGGGTGGCGATTGTGGGGGAGTGAGTCACCAGTTGTGCCAGATGGACCAGATGACGGATGCAAAAAACCAGATCACCGCTAAGCGGTGGGGCCACAGCGCCCAGCGTTTGAGGGCGAGAGGAACAGATGCCAGTTCGGCTTCGGTCACGAGGCCTGCCTTCACAAAGTACTTTGAGTCGGATAAAAAATCGACCATCAGGCCCATACGCTGAGACTTGTCTATAGGCTGGTTTCTTCCCCAAAAACGCTTATGTCTACGAACCTTTTCGTTTTCATTGAAGTAGCTTTCCAGCTCGTCGAGTTTTCTATATTTCGCGAAGAGCATCAGTCCCCAGATGACGAAAACCCCAGCCATTAACACGATGGTGTAACCGAGAAAAAATGACATTGTCATGCTCCCTCCGGCTCAAAGATGAATTTCCCCTCGGCTTCTATGATCTTCCCACCCAGAAAGGCACCGCCTTCGCCAAACAAAGAGCCTCCTGCATACCCTCCTGCTGCACCGCCAATAATTCCACAGGCCAGCCCGCTGCGCTCTTTCAAACCTACCGCCAACACGATACTGCGCATCCCGCCCCCCCACACACGCCTCCTTGATCTTCAACCCCGCAACGCCCACATCCATCGCCAACCCCACATACGTGCCCTTCCCCAACCACTTCGACGCCCGCGCAATCGCCGCCATGCGCTTGGCATACCCATCGATCTCGCCCTTGTGCAAATAGCTCTTGGTGGAAATTCCCAGCACGTTCTTCAACGACTGATTCCCACGCAACCCCGTGCCAAACCGCACCGCCCCGCGCACCTGGGTGTCCAGCAATGTTGATATAGCCCTGCGCCATGCCCCACATCCCGAATCCACTGGAGATGGCGTCGAAATATAAGCAAGCGCTCCCGCCCCGGACACAAGCCCGAGGGGGTCAAAAATCAGTTTGGGAAGTTGCCTACATAGTCGAAGAAACACTGCTTACAGATACCACTCGAAACCCGTAACGCCACAGGTGATTGCCAGCCCGGGTCCTGTCTTGGCTGAGCGGCATTCACCTAATAGCCGGTCATTTCCAGGTAACCCACCCCACCGTCGAACCGCACCGGCCCTTCCCAGTAGGGAATGCTCAGGTTCATCCAGGCATTCGGGTTGACCGCCTCGGTCGTGATATCCAGCTGTTTGCCAGGGATTTTCAGCGACCAGCGCGTAGGGATTTTACGTCCGTCGATGTCGGTGGTGGCCAAGGGCATCAACTGGATATCAGCGTTGTGCAAGGTCTGGGTGTGGCCCTGCTGATCGATCCAGGTGCCGGTGAGGTAACCCGGGCCGTCCTGCTGGCGCACGCGAAACAACATCAGTTGTTCGCCGCGGTCCAGGTGCAGGGAAAACCAGTCCCACCCGCTCTGATTGGCGGCGAGGGGTTGGCTGCTCCATTCGCGGTCCAGCCACGCCGGGCCGCTGACCTGATAGGTAGTGCCGTCGATACGCACGCTGCCCGTGGCGCTGAAAAACGGCTGGCTGTAGTAGTACGACGCCTGCCCCTGGTCGGACTTGCGGCTGTAGCCCTGCGCACCTTGCAGCACCAAGGGGCGGCTGGACGTCAGGTGCAAGTCATAGGCGAACTGTGCGCCGCTGGCCGTAAGTTGCATGTCCGCCAACGGGCTCGCGGCGCCAGGGCGGGAGGCGAAGTTCCAGTCGTCGATCCAGGCGTTGAACGGCACCGCCTGCGCGCCCGCCTGGCCGACGCCGCCACGGGCGTAGCGTTCGGCGGCGTAGTGATGCGTGGCCGAGGTGACGGCCGCGTGGCCCAGCCACACCGTCGAATCGCGCCAGCCAGATTGCGTCGGCCCGGCCTGGAGGGCGTTGCGAAACAGCGTCCATTGCACACCAAACAGGTTGCCTTGGGCGTCCTTGAGATTCGCAGTGACGTACCACCACTCGATGCGAAAACCATCGTGAGGGCCATGGTCCTCAGGAAAACTGAACACCTTGCCCGGCACCACCTGGGCAAAATCCGCCGCCGCGCTGCCGAGGCCGGCGAAGCTTTCTTCAGGCGCAGGGGCTTTATCGCACCCACTCAACAGCAACAGCAGCGCCCCCAGCAGCGGCTTAATCTTCATGGGCAAAGGTCCTCAACAAATCCGCCGGGCGGCTGCGGTACAGCTGCCACAACGGCCAGGCCGACGCCAGCAACGTCGCCAACAGCGCCAGGCCCAACAATTGCGCAAGCTGCCACGGGAACACCTGCAACGGCAGGCGCCAACCAAACGCCTGCACGTTGATCACCGCATCCAGGCACCACGCCAGCAGCAGGCCCAGGGGCAATGCGAGGATCAGCGTGAGCGCGGCCAGCAGCCAGGTCTGCCCCAGGTTCAGCAGCATCAATTGCCGGCGCGTCACCCCCAGCGCCCACAGCGGTGCGAGTTGGCCAAGGCGGCTCTGGCTTTGGCTCAACAGGCTGATAAACAAGGCCACGCCGGCGACGCCGAGGGTCAGGCTGTTGAGGGCGGCAGTGGCGGCAAAGGTGCGTTCGAACACTTGGCTGGACCAGCCTTTGAGCTGCTGTTGATCGACGATGCGGCTGTCTTCCAGGGCAAACACCCGCTGCACGTCAGCCACCAGCGCCGGCACATCCTGCGGTTGCACCCGCAAGTTGAAACGCGCGGGTGACAGCGTTGGCCAGTGCGCCAGCAGGTGCCGGGCATTGACCAGCAGGTGGCCCTTGGGATTGCCGTAGTCGGCGTAGATCCCCACCACCTGCGGCGCCCACGCCCCCTGCGGCGTAGGGATGGCCAGCGTGTCGCCCAACTGTACGTCCAGGCGTCGCGCCAGTTGCTCGCTGAGCATCACTGTGTCGCCGTTGAGCAACTGGTCCCAGGGTTCGCGCGCCGACTCCAGCAACGGCCAATGCTGGCGATAAGTGGGATCATCGACCACGCCAAACAGATCCGCCGGCCAGCCTTGCAGTTGCACCGCCACCTGCCACGTGGGCAGCACGGTCTGCACCAGCGGTTGTACCTGCAGCCAGGTTTGCAGTTGCGCCGACTGCTGGGAATTTTGCGGATTGAGGTACAGCTCGGCCGTCAGGCGCTGCTCCAGCCAGTGGGTGAAGGTCTGGCGAAAACCCGAAGTCATGGAGCCCGCGCCGATATTCGCCGCCAGCGCCAACAGCAACGCCATCAGCGCCAGGCTCAGGGCCGGCAGTTGTTGGCGGCAATCGGCGAGGAACCATTGGCCGAGCACCGAGCGGCTGCGCCCCAGCACCGCCTTGAGCAGCCCGTTGAGCATCACCGGCAGACCCAGTGCTGCGCCCAGCAACAACGTTGCCATCAGCACAAAGCCGGCGGCCAGGCTGTCGCCCAACAGCAAGGCCAGCAACGCGATCAGCAGTGCAGCGGCCGCCACCCAGCCCTGGCGGCGCAACCAGCGCCCATGGGCTTCATGCCAGGCCTGGGCGTTGGCCAACGCCAGCAATGGCAAGCGCGCCGCCCGCCACAGGCTGTTGGCGCCAGCGAGCAGCGCGCCGAGCAGGCTCAACCCCAACCCGGCAGCCCACCAACCTGGGCTCAGGCTCAGCTGGCCGGGAACCTCGGCGCCGTAGAGGCCACGCAGGCTGGCGGCCACATCCGGCAGCAACAGGCTGGCCAGCAGGTAGCCGCTGGCAACGCCAAGCACACCGCCGAGCAAGGCCAGCACGCCCAACTCCACCCCCAGACTGAGGATCAACAACCGCGCGCTGACCCCACAGGCGCGCAAGGTGCGCAGCAGGCCGCGACGTTGTTCCAGGGCCAGGCCGATGGCGGCGTGCACGATAAACAGCCCGACCACAAAGGACAGAAAACCCAGGGCATCGAGGTTCAGGTGGAAGCTTTCGGTGAGGCGCGACAGGTTGTTGTCCTCGCCCTGCTTCAACTGCAAGCCATCCGGTGGCGTGGGATGGCGTGCCGCATAGGTCTTGTCCACCAGCAAGCGCGACAGGCGACCGGGCATGTCCAGCAGCGGCTGGGCAAAGCCGATATCGGTGAGCAGCACGCCGGGCGCCATGTCCGCTTGGGCTTGCAGGGGTGGCAATGGGTGGCCGCTCAACGTCAGCGGCTCCTCCCCCTCACGCAGCCCCAGGGCCTGCAAGGTCTGCGGAGCAATCCAGGTACGCCCCGGCGGCGCAAAAAACGCGAGCATCTGTGCCTGGCTCAAACGCTGCCCCGCCACCGCGCCGCTACCCGGCAGCGACACCGGCTCGATCCCCATCAGTTGCAAACGCGTATCGGCATGGCCTTGTAGTTGCACCCGCCCCTGCACCACCGGTGACACCGGCCAGCCGGCCCGGCGCAACTGGGCAAACAGCGCCTGGGGGAAACTGGCCCCGTCCGGCGCACTGAGGCTGGCCTGGGGTTCACCGCCGATCAATTGGCTGGCGCGGGCGTAACTGTCCCGCGCCTGACTGTTCAGGGCCTGCACCCCGGTGAGCAACGCCGTGGCCAGCCACAACCCGGTGAGCACACTGAAAAACTGCACCGGATGGCGCCGCCAATGGCTCAGCAGCGCGCGCAACGCCCAGTAAAACACCGCCATCTCACACGGCGCCCGCAGGCACGACATGCCCGCGATGCAGCACCACCTGGCGATCCAGGCGCGCGGCGAGGCGCGGGCTGTGGGTGACCATCAACAGGCTGGTGGGGCTGTCGCGCAACAGGTCCAGGAGCAATTGCAGGACGTCATCGCTGGTGGCTTCATCGAGGTTGCCGGTGGGCTCATCGGCCAACAACAGCGCCGGGCGCGAGGCCAGCGCCCGGCCGACCGCGACCCTTTGCTGCTGGCCACCGGAGAGCTGTTCGGGATAACGCTTGAGCAAGTCCCCCAGGCCCAGGCGCTCCACCAGATGCGCCTGCCAGTGCGCATCGAAGCGCCCCGCCAAACGCGCCTGGAAGGCCAGGTTGTCGTCCACGCGCAAACTGCCGATCAGGTTGAACTGCTGGAACACCAGGCCAATCTGCGTGCGCCGCCAATGGGCGAGTTGGGCTTCATTGAGTTGATCCAGGCGCTGCTCGCCCACCGCGATGGTGCCGCCATCCAGCCGATCCAGGCCGGCCACCAGGTGCAGCAAGGTGCTCTTGCCACTGCCGGATTCGCCCATCAGCGCCAGGCTGCTGCGCGCTGCCAGGTGCAGATCCACACCCGCCAGCACCGCCAGCGGGCCTTGCGGGGTGGCGTAGCTTTTAAAGACACCTTGCACCTGCAACATGGGAGCACTCACCAATGGACTGCAACCGAGGATAACGGCTGGTTGGCACGCCCACGCAAATTTTTCACATGGATTTCACCGGTTGCCCACCCGCCGTTCTCTACATTACCGGCCAAGTGTCACCGGTCGGCAACTTGTTAGTTGCTCACCGGGCAACTTTATAACCGCAACGCGTTCAGCGAAAAGACAGCGGCCCTGTGACAGCCTCGCGCTTCACTAAGGGCACTCGCCAAAGCCATTGCGCCTAACTCGTACAACATTACCGACGGTGCCCATGGTGAATGAAGTGGTTGACCTTACCCTGACCAAACCGCGCTCGCCCCGGGCCTTTTTCAAGCGCCTGCGCAGGATTTGGCTGGGGATTGGCGTAGTGGGTTTGCTGCTCGGTTGCAGCCTGCTGTGGCCTGCGTCGCCACGGGATCTGGGCGTCGGCAATCGCCTGCTGACCTCACAGGTGATGCCGCTGTGGCGTGACGGTGACGTGATCGTGCTGGTACGCCATGAAGAGCGCTGCGACCGCTCGTCCAACCCGTGCCTGGGCCCGGTCGAAGGGCTGACGGTCAGTGGCAGCCAACAAGCTGAAAAACTCGGCAAAGCCTTTGCTGCGCTGGGCATGGCCGGCAGCGACGTGTTGGCCAGCCCGGCCATCCGTACCGCCCAGACCGTGCGTTTCATGTTTGGCAAAAGCGAGTTTACGTCCGGCGAGCGGGCCGTTTGCGGCACGGCCATGGGTGAAGAATTGCTCAGCCACAAGGTCCCGGGACGCAACCTGGTATTCGTCACTCACAGCGGCTGCATCGCCGACTTCGAGAAGAGCCTGGGTTTCCCCCACGCCACCTTCCCGCAATACGGCAGTTCATTGTTCGTGCAGGTGTTGCCCAACGCCAAGTTCAAAGTATTGGGCATCGTCAACAATCAGAACTGGCCCAACGCACTCAAGCAGTTCTAACACTTCACCATGTTCAGCCAAACGACAGCCATCTTCTGGCATGTTTGGTTGTGCCTGTTAGTTAAGGATGTCATGAACACTTTCAATAACTTAGTGGAAACTTCGATGGTTTGCGCTATGACTTTCATGTCTCAACTTCCCTCCATCGAACGTCAAGGAGCGACGTTTTCATGATTCGCTTTAAACCCCTGCATCTGCTGTTGCTGGCCTTCGCCGCGTTTTATCTGTTGCCCCTGGGCCTGCACGGTCTGTGGATCCCGGATGAAACCCGCTACGCCCAGATCAGCCAGGAAATGCTGCTGAGCGGCAACTGGGTCACCCCGCACTTCATGGGCGTGCGCTACTTCGAAAAACCGGCCGCCGGCTATTGGTTGATCGCCCTCGGCCAGGCGGTGTTTGGCCAGAACCTGTTCGGTGTGCGCATCGCCTCGGCCTTGACCACGGCGCTGAGCGTCTGGCTGGCTTACCTGATCGCGCGCCGCATGTGGCACGACCCGCGCAAAAGCTTCGCCAGCGCCCTGCTCTACCTGAGCTTTGGCCTGGTTGCCGGGCAAGCGGGTTATTCCAACCTTGATCCGCAATTCACCTTCTGGGTCAACCTCAGCCTCGTCGCGTTGTGGTTTGCCCTCGACAGCCCCACCACCCGTGGCCGCCTGATCTCGTGGACGGTGTTGGGCGTGGCCTGCGCCATGGGTTTCATGACCAAGGGTTTCCTCGCCCTGGCCCTGCCGGTGCTGATTGCCCTGCCGTATATGCTCTGGCAGCGCCGCCTGGGTGAGTTGCTGCGTTATGGCCCGCTGGCCGTGGCCGTCGCACTGCTGCTGTGCCTGCCGTGGGTGTGGGCGATTCATGTGCAAGAGCCGGACTACTGGCGGTTCTTCTTCTGGAACGAACACGTGCGCCGCTTTACCTCCGCCACCGCACAACACGCACGGCCATGGTGGTTCTTCCTGCCGATCATGGTGGTGGCGTGCCTGCCCTGGGCGGGGATGCTGCCGGCCACGCTGGCGAAGATGTGGCAACAACGGCGCCAGCCGGCGATCGCCTTCCTGGCCTTGTGGATGCTGTTGCCGCTGTTCTTTTTCAGCCTGAGCAACGGCAAGCTGCCGACCTACATCATGCCGTGCCTGCTGCCCCTGGCGCTGTTGATGGGCCACGCATTGACCGAACTGCTGCAACAAGGCAAATCCCGCGCGATCTCTATCAACGGCCTGCTCAACTTTGCCATCGGCATGGCGGCGATGGTCGCGCTGATCTACCTGCAAATCAGCAGGCCGCCGTACGGCAACAGCCATGCGGAGATGTTCAGCCTGTCGTTGATCTTTATCGTGCTGCTGGGCTGGATCCTCACCAACCTGCTGCAAGCGTTTCGCCCGCAGACGCTGTGGGCGATGCCGGTACTGGGCATTGGTTTGCTGGTGATCCTGTTGCCAGCAAGCATGCCGGCCCAGGTGACCGACAACGAGATGCCCGACCAGTTTGTCCTTGAACACCTCGACGAGCTCAAGCAAACCAGCGCCCTGCTCAGCAACGAACTGGAAAGCGCCAGCGCCCTGGCCTGGCGCCTGCAACGGCCGGAAGTGGGCTTGTACGAAACCGAAGGCGAGCTGCGCTACGGCCTGCAATACCCGGACAGCGTGCAGCGCAAAATCAGCCTGGAGCAAGTGCAAGGCTGGCTGAAAGACGCGCGCCAGAAAGGTTCGGTGGGCGTGCTGGTACGCGCCGGCAGCAGCAGCGAGATGCGTCAAGTCGGCCAACTGCCCCCCGGCGGCACCCGCTATGACAAGGGTTACCTGCAATTGATCATCTACCCGAAACTGCCATGACCCGACTAATCCCAGTCCAACACCGCGCCCTGCTGCTACTGCTGGCCGTCACCGCGCTGATGCTCTTGCCGGGCCTCGGCGGCCGTGACCTGTGGGGCCCGGAAACCCGCTGGGCCGACATCGCCTTGCACATGCTGCAAACCGGCGACTACTTCGACCCTTACCTCAAGGGCCAGCCCTATTACGACAAGCCCCTGCCCTCCTATTGGCTAATCACCGGCCTCGCGCATGTGCTGGGCGGCCTTGGCCCGTGGTCGCTGCGCCTGCCCTCGGTGCTCGCCGCGTGGCTGAGCGTGTGGCTGGTCTACCTGATCGGCGAGCGCCTGCTGCACAAGGGCAGCGGCCTGATTGCCGGCTGGATGCTCGCCACTACCTTCTACTTCATGTTCTGGGCACGGGTCGCCACGGCGGATGTGCTCACGGTGTGCGGCGTGCTGGCGGCGGTGTGGTGGTATTGGCGCGGCCCGGAAGACACACGGCTGGGGCGCTACACGGTGTTTTTCCTGCTGCTGGCGCTGACATCGTTGTTCAAGGGCTTGATCGGCTTCGTGCTGCCGGGCCTGGTGTTGTTGCCCCATCTGCTCAGCGAACAGCGCTACAAACGCCACCTCAATCTGCGCCTGCTGCTGGCGCTGCTGATTGCCGCCGCGGTGTATGCGGTGCCCTTCGTGTTGTCGCACTTCTACGGCACACCGACCTACGGCCAAAGCGGCCTGGCCCTGGTGTTCCGGGAAAACGTGGTGCGCTTCTTCGACCCTTTCGACCATATGGGGCCGATCTACACCTACCTGATCTACCTGCCCGCCTACACCCTGCCATGGACGCCCTGCTGGTTGCTCGGCCTGTGGCTGGCCGTGCGTCACTGGCGCCCCACGCCACCCAACGTGCGCTGGCTGGTGTGGGGCCTGGGCCTGCTGTTTGTGTTCTTCACCGCCAGTGGCAGCCGACGCAGCTACTACGTGCTGCCCCTGGTGCCCTTTGCCCAACTGCTCGGCGCCTGGTGGCTGCACGAATACCTGCTGAAAAAACCCGCCGCACGCCCGCGCTGGCGCATAGGTTTCGCCCTCGCCGCCAGCCTGTTGCTGCTGATACTCGGCGTGGCCTATCCCTGGACCAACGGCAACGGCGGCGTGACCCGCTTCGCCGACGATGTGCGCGCCGAAGCCGTCAAAAGCGCGCCCTGGAACCAATGGCAAATCGTGCTGGTGGAAGCCGACAACAAACTGCCGATGTACCTGCAAAACGGCGGCAAACCCTTCTACTACGTCGCCGAAAACCAGGACTTCCCACGCCAGGGCAACAGCGCCGCGTTCATCGCCTGGCTGGAAAAAACCAGCGGCCAGCACTTCGATCCCCAACACACGATCATCGTCGCGCAATTCACCAGGGACGACCCGACGCCGTTGGCGTATCTGGGTGCGGATCACCAGGTAATCGTCACGCAACCGGACAATGGGGAACGGTTGTTCAAGGTGCGTCAGGAGGGCAGTGTGGCGTACGTGCCGGCACGTCAATAAAGCCGAACGCCCTACCCCTTGGGCAAGCTGGCAGCATGAATAAAAGCTTCATCCAAACTGCTGGCGCCATACGCGGCCATAAAGCCTTGGGCATCGGTAAAGCGATTAAAACGCTGCTGGCTGAGCATGTAGAAGTCATCGCAATGAGTGATGACTTCATCAACGTTATGGGATGAAACCAGCACCGCGACCCCCTCCGCCGCCGCGCCCTCCAGGCATTTCCAAATGTGGTAGCGAAATTCGGGGTCTACACCTGCCGTGGGTTCATCCAAAACCACAAGATCCGCATTCGCGCAGAGCAGCGACAACGTGAAAAACCAACGTTTTTCCCCATAGCTGCAAAGGGACGATTTCTTGTTCCAGATTTCACCATAACGTTCTGCAATGCCTGGGCTCCACTTGTCGATTTTTTCCAGCGCGTGCCGTTGCGTCATGCGCGTGTCAGCGCAAAAAATCATCGCCATTTTGAAAATATCAAACATGCGAAACACCGCCGGCGTACTGATGATTTGCGACAGGTAGAGCAGCTTCGAAAACGAACTGCTTACAACGCCGCCCTGCGCTTTTTTCAGACCACAGAGCACATCAAAAAAAGTGGTCTTGCCTGATCCATTAGGCCCCAACAAACCAGAGATCGCGCCTGCATCGACCTGCAACGAAGCACCACGAAACAACACGTGACGCGCATAACTGACATCGAGGGAATTCACGATCAACTGTTTCATCAGTAGCGACTCCATACCGGATTCACACGTAAAAAACGCAACGTTATGCAAAATGAACACGTAAACAAAACAACAATGACCACGACTACGGGCAAGGACTCAGCTACGCCAAATTGCATAATCTGGTTGGCCCACCACATAGGGTTTAAATGCGCGAACGTTCCAAGCAAGGGATTTTGCCCCAGACTGATAATTCCCAGTGCAAGCATCATGAAGGACAATATTGAAAATACGGTGCTCGTGTTTTGAAAGCCCATAGGGATCAGCGTCAATAAAAGCGCAGGCGTGGAAAACAACAAAAAACAAATATAAAACCGACCCACGACCACAACCTGCTCAGCAAAACTCATCACACCAAAATAGGCGCGAGTAAATATATAAAACGCCGAACAATAAAGAACCGACATCGCGGAATAGGCTAAAAACTGCCCAACAATAAAAACTGTCTTTGTCTGGCGCGTGTACACAAATGACCGCAGAAACCCGCTCTCCCTACGCCCGACAATGTAAAACGCCAGGCCAAACAGGGCCACACTCGAAGAAACGAAAGAATAGAACCAAGAAGTACTTGAAAGATAACTACCAGGCACCTCGCTCAGTGGGGCTCTCGCGTAACTGATCAAGTAGAAGGTCACCACAGGAGAGATGAAAATCCAAAACAGTGCAATGGGCTCCTTCAATTGTTCCTTAATAAAAAGGGCAGCCAACCAAAAACGGTTTAGATAATGGGTAGTAGCTCATCACTCACCTCATGGTGAACGGCACCTCGCCCGAACAAGATAGTTTTTCTAGAAATACTTTCAAGTCTCACTAAAAAAAACAAACTATCACTTTTAGGAAGTTTCACTCAACCCAATAGGAAAACCAACTATTGCCTATAGCAGCACCGCCAAAGCCATCTTTTTCCGACAGCGCTAACTCATTATAAAATTTGGCTTTTGCAACCCGCGCTTTTACACGGAAAAATGGCTGCCCATTTAAAAAGTGTGACGGTCTCAAGAGTGCACTGACAATTCGCAAAGCCATCCGACAAACGGCGTCAGAGGTCTGGCTTTCCTGCAAGCTGCTGTATGCCCAACGGTAGCGCCTTGACCTCCAACCCCACCACCTGCTCCCGCACCACCCGCCCCTCCGCCCGATTGCGGATAAAACCCGTGCGGGTAAACCGCTCAAGAAACGGCACCGACAGGTTCTGCTCCGGTAACGCGCTTTGCGTCGCATCCCCGAGCAACGTGTAAGTCGCCGTCGTCAAATGCCGTGTGTTCACTTCACTGGCAATCCGCCCGTTCTCCAGGACGATTGCACGGTTGGTCACCCGTTGCAGGTCGGACAACCGCTGGGAGATATAGAGGATGGCCACCCCTCGGCTGCGCTGGCTATCGACCAGTTCCAGCAGGCGCTCGGCGTCGGTGTCCGACAGCGCGGCGGTGGGTTCGTCGAGGATCAGCAACCGAGGTTGCAGGGCGAAGGCGCGGGCCAGCACCAGCAGTTGGCGGTCGGCCTGGCCGAGGCGTTCGACCGGCAGTTGCAGCGGCAGGTCCAGGCCCAAGCCGGCGGCGATGGTTTCGGCGCGTTGCAGGAGGTTTTTGCGGTTGAGCAGGAAGTCCGCGCCGGGCAGGCACAGTTCGTCCAGCAGCAGGTTTTCGGCAACGCTCAGGCCCGGGGCGATGCCTTCGTCGGGGCGCTGGTGCACCGCGACAATCCCCACCCGGCGAGCCGACAACGGCGAGATAAACCGTTGCCGCAGCCCATCGACCCACAGCTCACCGGCATCCGGCGCGAGGGTGCCGCCGAGGATGTTGACCAAGGTGGACTTGCCCGCGCCTTCCACACCCAACAAGCCCACGCCTTCGCCCGGGTATAGCTCCAGGCTGACCTGATCCAGCGCCCGCTGGGTGCCAAAGGTCTTGCACAGGTCACGCGCGCGGACCAGGGGCTGGGGTGCAACGGCAACGGGGTTGCTCATGGCTAATCTCTAATGCGCTACGGTGACTCATTACAGCGCGACGAGGCGCTGATTTACTCCGTGTAACAATGAGTTAGGTGGCGAATTAAAGGCAAAGCCTTATGAACAATCCAATAGCTGGATCGCATATGGATTGGTTTTTCAGTTATATGCGATGGGCGCTCAGCGTGTTGAATCCATTCAGCATCAGACCGGTGTGGGAGCTGGCTTGCCTGCGATGCAGACACCCCGTTACATCAGGCACACCCAGTTGATGCCATCGCAGGCAAGCCAGCTCCCACAGGGGAACGCGTCAGCTCCAGAGACCCGGTCGGCTACTAGGCCGCCGCGCTTTGTTTTTGATTTTGATCTTGGGCGCCCCGTTAAACACGCTGGCCCAAATCCATGTCGGATTACGGGCACACCGAGCCTAGGCGAGGTGCCGAGTGTTGGGGCAAGAGCGTTTTGCTTACTTTTGCGCTCTTCAAAAGTGAGCCGCCGTAAGGGCGGAACCATAAGCAGCCGTAACCCAAATAATGGATATGTACACAGAAAGACCGCTATCGCAGGCAAGCCAGCTCCCACACAAGCCAGCGTCTACATTCAATCAATGTCAGGTTTCAAATCCGACGACGGCGATTGAGCGCAGGGATAGCGGTTTCAGCAACAGCCACTTGCTCAACCTGCGCCACCGTACACACCGCCAACTGCGCCAACGTCGGCTGACTGAACAACGTCCGCGCATCCACCTCCAGCCCCGCCTTGCGCATCCGCGCCACCACATTCACCGCCAGCAACGAATGCCCACCCAGTTCGAAAAAGTGATCGTGGCGCCCCACCCTTTCCAACTTCAACACCTCGGCCCAGATCCCAGCCATCACCGTTTCAACCTCCCCCACCGGCGCCACATACGCGCGACTGAGCACCGACGCCAAACCAGGCTCCGGCAGCGCCTTGCGATCGAGCTTACCGGCCGGGTTCAGCGGCAACGCGTCAAGCTGCACAAACGCCGCCGGCACCATGTACTCCGGCAGTTGCTCCAGCACATGGGCACGCAACACCTCCGGGCTCGGCGCCTCGGCGCGCGGGGTGAAATACGCCACCAAACGCTCGTCACGAATCAGCACCGCCACTTCACGCAACGCCGGATGCGCCGCCAGGCACGCTTCGATTTCCCCCAGCTCCAGGCGCACGCCACGCAGCTTGACCTGGAAGTCGTTGCGCCCAAGAAATTGCAGGTCACCATCCGGCAAATACCGCACCAGGTCGCCGGTGCGGTACAGGCGATCACCGGCCACAAACGGGCTGTCGATAAAACGCTCGGCGGTCAGCTGCGCCAGCCCCAGGTAACCGCGTGCCACGCCGACCCCGCCAATATGCAAGTGGCCGCTGACGCCCATCGGCACCGGCGCATCGTGTTCGTCGAGCACGTACAGGCGGGTATTGCTGATCGGCCGACCAATCGGCAATTGCAGCGCAGGCACGCGGGCGCCCGGTGCCAGGGTCCAGGCGCTGCTATCCACCGTGGCTTCCGTGGGGCCATAGACGTTGTGCAAACGCACCTGCGGCAGACGCGCCTGCACGCCACGGGCCAGGGCCTCGGTGAGTTCGCCGCCGCCACACAGCACATCGGTCAGGCTGCTGCACAACGCCGACTCGTCCAGTTCGAGGAACTGCTGCAACATCGCCGGCACGAACTTGATCACAGTGATTTTTTCATCACGGATCACCTGCGCCAGGTACGCCGGTTCGCGATGCCCATCGGGCCGCGCCAGCACCAGGCGCATGCCATTGGCCAGCGGCCAGAACAGCTCCCACACCGAGCCGTCGAAGCTGAACGGCGCACGTTGCAACAGCGCGCCGCCTTCGGCGTTCGGGCACAGCTGCGAGCCCCAGTGCAGCAGGTTGGTCAGGCCGCGGTGCTCGATCATCACGCCCTTGGGCGTGCCGGTGGAGCCCGAGGTGTACATCACGTAAGCCAGGTTGGTGGGGGTCAGCCCCGGCACCCGTGGGTTGCCGGCAGGCGCCTGCTGCCAGGTGCAGCGGTCGAAGTCGAACACCGGGATCGCCACGTCACCGGGCAAGTCGCGGGTGGCGCCCTGCACCAGCAACGCCACCGGCTGGCTGTCGTGGAGCATGTAGGCCAGGCGTTCGCGGGGATAGCTCGGGTCCAGCGGCACATAGGCGCCGCCCGCCTTGAGAATGGCCAGCAACCCCACCACCAGGTCGAGCCCGCGCTCGACGCACAGCGCCACTCGCGAGTCCGGCTGCACCCCGCGCTCGCGCAAGGCGTATGCAAGCCGATTGGCGCGCTCGTTGAGTTCACGATAAGTCAGTTGCAACGTGCCGGCCTGCACCGCCACGGCATGGGGGATGTGCCGCGCGTGGGCCTCGAACAGCGCTTGTACCGTCTGGGTTGCGTCGTGGTCGGTGGCGGTCGCGTTGAAGTCCACCAGCAGGCGGTGCAGTTCGCTGGTGGGCAGCACCGGCACGTCGCGCAATGGGCTTTGCGGGGCATGCTCAAGTGAGTCCGCCAGGCCGTTGAGCGCCGTGTCGAGGTAGCCCAGCAAACGCGCGGCACCGACCTGGCGCGGCGCCTTGGCCTTGAGGCGAAAGCCGCTGGCAACATCGTCCACGGTGAGCATCAGCGGATAACTGAGGATGTCTTCGCTGCTGAGCAAGGCGATGCCCGGCCCCAGGTCCGGCACGGCGTCTGCGGCGGTATGCCGATAATTGAGCAGGCTGTTGAACAGCGGCGCCACCTGGCTGCAACGTTGAGCCAGGGCGAGGGAGGCTTGCTCATGGACCAGCAGCGCGCTCAATTGGCGATGGGTGTCGCGCACCGCTTCGACCACATTCTGCCCGGCCAAACACAAGCGCAGCGGCAAGGTGTTGATGAACATGCCAAGGGCCCGGTCGGCGCCCTCGCCCGCTTGCAAGCGACCGAGCAGTACGCTGCCGAACACCACATCCTCACGGCCGGCCACGCGGCTGAGAACCTGGGCCCAGGCCAGGTGGAACAGGCTTGCGGCGCTCACGCCCAGGCCCCTTGCCTGCGCGCGCAAGCGCTGGTTGAGGGGGTCGCCCAACGCCTGTTCGGCGGCTTCGGTGTCGGCAGGCTGCGCCCGATATTCCTGAAGACCGAAGGCCAGGGTCGGCTCATCGACATCACCCAGACGCTCACGAAAGAACGCTTCGTGCGCCGCCTGATGCTCGGGCAGACGCGCCTGTGCGACCACATTGCGATACGGCACTGGCGCGGGCAAGCGCGCCTGCTCACCAAGCAGATGAGCACGTATTTCATCCAGCAGAATCGTGGTCGACGTGGCGTCATTCACCAGGTGATGGAAGCGCAGCCGGGCGACCCAACGTTGCTGCTCCGGCTCCTGGCGATAGTCCAGGGCCATCAGCGGCGCCTGGCGCAGATCCAGCGGCGCACACGCTTCGTGCAGCGGTTCGACCCGCAGCGTCGCCGCGCGCCACACCACTTGCATCGGCTGCTCAAGGGCGTCCCACACCAGGCTGGTACGCAGGATATCGTGGCGGTCGATCACCTGTTGCAGCGCCTGGGCAAACTCGTCCAACTGCGCGCGGCCGGCAAAGCTGAACAGCGCCTGTTGCTGATACGGATCGTGCTCATCGGTGAGGTGGTGGTAGAGCAACCCTTCCTGCAACGGCGCCAGCGGGTAGATCTCCTGCACATTCGCCGCACCACCGGGAATGCCGGCGACAATGCGATCCAGGCTGGCCTGATCCAGCGTGGCCAGGGCCAGCAGATCTGGCGTAAGGGCGACGCAATCAGCCGGCACGCGGTTGGCCGGCACGTCGCTGTCGCGGCCCTCGCTCACCGCCGCCAGGGCCGCCAGCGTCGGCTGGCCGAACAACACCTGCACATCGGCACGCAGGCCGGCCTGACGCATGCGTTGCACCAATTGCACCGCCAACAGCGAGTGGCCGCCCAGCTCGAAAAAGTGATCGTGCCGCCCCACTTGCGCGACCTGCAACAGCTCGGCCCACAGCAGGGCCAGGGTGGTTTCCACGCCCTCGTGCGGGGCCTCGAACACACGCGTCACGAAGGCGTCCTGAGTCGGTGCTGGCAATGCTTTGCGGTCGAGTTTGCCGTTGGCGGTCAGCGGCAACGCCGCCAGCCGGGTGTAGGCCACGGGCAGCATGTAGTCGGGCAACGAGGCTTGCAGGTGGCTGCGCAACGCGTCGATTGCCACCGGCTCACGCTCGATAAACCAGGCCAGCAGCTGCCCTTCGCGACACAGCACCACCGCGTCGGCAACCTGTGGGTGAGCGGCCAGCGCCGCGTCGATCTCGCCCAGTTCGATACGCACGCCACGGATCTTCACCTGGTCATCGTTGCGGCCGAGGTATTCCAGATTGCCGTCGGGCAGCCAGCGTGCCAGGTCGCCGGTGCGGTACATGCGCCCGCCCGTGTCGGGGTCATCGACGAAGCGCTGCGCCGTCAGGTCCGGCCGGTTGAAGTAACCACGGGCCACGCCTTTGCCGCCCACGTACAACTCCCCCGTGACGCCAATGGGCACCGGGCGCTGCTGCGCATCCAGCAGGTAAACGCAGGCATTCGCCACCGGCGCGCCAATATGCAACGGCCGCCCCACCTCGACGCGGCCGGAGGTGGCGACCACCGTGGCTTCGGTCGGCCCGTAGTTGTTGACCACGGCAAAGGTCTGCGCCTGGGGCAACGCGCGCAGGCGGTCGCCGCCAATCAGCAAGGTGCGCAAGGTCGGATGGCCCAGGCCCTGGCTGAAAGCGTATTCGGCCACCGGCGTTGGCAAGAAACACACGTCCAGCGGTTGCGCCTGCCACCAGTGCAACAGCGCGTCGATGTCCTCGGCGCCGTCATGGGCCGGTGGCAGGTGCAAGGTGGCGCCCACGCACAACGCCGGCCAGACTTCCCAGGCCATCGCATCAAAGCCAAACCCGGCGACACTCGCGGTATGGCTGCCGGCGTGCAGGTCGAACGCCTGGCAGTGCCAGTCCACGAGATTGCAGACGCTGTGGTGCTCGACCATCACGCCCTTGGGCAAACCAGTGGAACCGGAGGTGTAAATCACATAGGCCAGGTGCGTCGGGCTGACCGCAACACGCGGCGGCTGGGTTGCCGGCTCTGCTGCGTGGCCCAGCACGATCACGGGCACCGCCAGCGGGGGCAGGCGGTGCAACAGCTCGGGTTGGACCAGTACCAGCACCGGCGCGCTGTCGTGCAGCAAGTAATGCAGGCGCTCGGCGGGATGGGCCGGGTCGACCGGCACGTAGCAGGCGCCGGCCTTGAGAATCGCCAACAACCCCACCAGCGTGTCGAGGCCGCGCCGGGCGAGGATTACCACCCGATCATCCGGCTGCACGCCGTGGGCCAGCAGTTGATGGGCCAAGCCATTGGCCTGCTGGTCGAGTTCGGCGTAGGTCAGCGACTGCCCCTGATACTTCGCCGCAATGGCCTGCGGCGCGCGCGCGACCTGCGCCGCGATGCGCTCGTGCACGGTGTGCGGTTCAACCAGCGGCCGCGCCGTGGCATTCCACTGCTGCAACCGGGCCTGCTCGGCCGGCGTCACCAACGCCAGTTCACCGACCGGCACCGCGCTGTCGTCCAGCCCCTGCTCCAGCAGCCAGATCAAACGCTGCGCCAGCGCCTGCACCTCGGCGTGCTGAAAATACCCCTCGTTGTACACACAATGCAGGCACGCACTGCCCTGCTGGCGGTTGCTGCGCAGGTGGATGGCCAACGGCAGCGGCTCATGTCGGTTCGACACTTTGACTGCCCGGGCCTGGACGTCGCCGTAACGCAGGTCATGGTCATCCTGTTCGAACGACAGCGACACCTCGAACACCTGCTCGCGCCCACTGCGGCGCAGGCCCAGCTCGCGGTTCAGCTCGCTCAAGGGAAAGCGCTGGTGGCGAAAATCCTGCTGGAGTTGGTCACGTACGCCACGCACCAACTCACCAAAGGGCAATTGCCCATCGAACTGCAAACGCACCGCACTGACCTGGGCAAACATCCCGACCGTGGCGCGAAACCGGGCGTTGGCGCGGTTGAGAATCGGCACCCCCACCACCCATTCCTCACGCTGGCCGGTGCGGGTGAAATACACGTGAAGCGCCGCCAGCAGCACATGAAACGCTGACGCCTGGTAACCCGTGGCAACCTGCTCCATGCGTTCGAGCAAGGCCAGCGGAAAGTCCTGCACCCAGGTATTGCTCGGCGCCTTGGCGGTGTGGCGCGGTGTCAGCAGCGGTTCCGGCAAGGTCTGGTACTTGTCCAGCCAATAGGCACGGTCACGGGCATAACGCGGCGACTGCCGATAGCTCAGGTCGGCGTCGATAAAGTCGCGATAGGACGGCGCCTGCTGCACCAGCGCCCGCCCCTGCTCCAGGGCGCTGTACAGGCCGGCAAGGGATTGCAGCATCTGGCCAAAGCCCCAGCCATCGAGGATCAAGTGATGGGCCTGGGTGCCGAGGCGGTAGTGCTGGCTGCCAAGCTTGACCAGGAAGAAGCGGAACAGCGGCTCGCCTGCCAGGGCATAGGGCCGGGCCATCTGCGCCTGCATCAGGGCCTGGAACGCCGCGAGGGGGTCGGGCTGCGCCGACACGTCATGCAGAACCACCTCGGCCGCCATCTCGGCCACAAAGGTTTGCTCGGGCAAGCCATCCGCGCCGCCATGCAGTTGGCTGCGCAGCGCATCGTGGGTGGCCACCAGTTGCGCGACGGCGCGCTCGATCAGCGCCGGCACCACGGCACCGGCAAAGTCCACGTAGCCACCGATGTTGTACAGCGGCGAGTCGCCCTGGCGCAGTTGGTCGAGCCAGATGTCCTGTTGGGCGGCGGTGAGGGGCAAGCGGGTCGGCAGGCAGGGTAAGGGCTGCATAAGATCCTTCTCATGGGTATCAGGCACTGGCCGCGCAGGAGGGCCCACTACGGCGAAATTGCCGGATTTGAGCATGGGGTCCGGGGCCTGTCTGTCACCCTAAACCCGGACATCCAAATGGATGGAATTGGGTTTGGCGGAAGGCCCACCGCTGAAACGATTAAATGGATGTAGGACATTCGCTATGACTGGCCGATGCCGCTTGGTTGCAAGCCGCCAAAATGAAAATAATTTATTTTTAATTTCAATAACTTAACTAACATTTCAGATTATTTTCCAGTTTTCTCAGGCGGAAAACACTGTCAGAAACGTCGAATTAATGACGTTGTTTTTATGGCAGCTTGTGTCACGCATTTCTGCTACATACGTAGGACAAATCACCTGGCTGAATAGGATTTCACGGGCTGATTGCTGACGATTTTGGACATCAAGGATGAGATGGCTATGAGCTTGACGCAGAGTATTGGCACCACGGACAACCCGCATTTCTACGCCGAGATGGGTGAGTTGATTGCAACCAGTGGCCATGAGGCTTTCGCCGCCAACCTGTTGCAACTGGTCGACAAGTGGGTACCGATCCACCTGGTCGACCTCAGTGAATGGACCCTCGATGAAACCCGCGACAGCGTGCTCGACATCACCTTGCTCGGCAGCGCGGGGCTCAAGCAGGCGTGGTCGGCGCCCCAGACCCTGCACCCGCTCGACACCCATCCGCTGCTGCGGGACATGTTGCGCATGCAGGCCCCGCTGCTGATCCAGATGAAAGCCAAGGGCGGCAGTTCACACCAGTGCAACCTGGTGTCGCGCCAGGCCAGCCGGCGCTGTGTGATTTCCTTGTACCGCCCGCCTACCCAGCGCGGTTTTTCCCTCGCCGAGTTGTCGTTTCTCAAGTGCCTTTCGGAGACCCTGTTGCCCCTGATGGAGCGGCATGCACACAGCCTGCGCCAAGCGCCACACAGCGAGGTCGAAGCGCCACATAGCGTGCAGGAACAGTCGCAATTGCAGCGTGAGTTCTACAAGCGCCTGGCGCTCAGCGATATCACCTTGTCGGCGCGGGAGCAGGAAGTCTGCCTGGGCCTGTTGACCGGTGGCACCGTGCCGCAGATGGCGCAAAAGCTCAGCGTGAAAAACAGCTCGGTGGAGACCTACCTCAAGCGTGCCGCCGCCAAGCTGGGCGTGAGCGGCCGACATGGGCTGGCGAAATGGATGGTGGGCGCCTGATGCGCACTCTGACGCTCACCCTCGCCTGCCTGCTCGGCGGTTGCTCGCTGATCCCGCACTACCAGCGGCCCGCCGCGCCAATCCCGGCGCAGTATCCCCAGGGCGGGGTGTACACCTCGGCGGTCACCACGGACTGGCAGCCGGTGTTCCAGGACCCGGCGCTGCAACAACTGATTGCCGAAGCGCTGCGCAACAACCGTGACCTGCGGGTGGCGGCGTTGAATGTCGAAGCCTTCCAGGCGCAGTACCGCATCCAGCGCGCGGACCTGTTCCCGGCAGTGTCCGCCAGCGCCGTGGGCAAGCGGCAAAAGCTGCCCGCGGACGTGACCGGCACCGGCCAGTCCGCAATCACCTCAAGCTATTCCGCCACCTTGGGCCTCAGCGCCTACGAGCTGGATTTATTCGGCCGCGTACGCAGCCTCAGCGAACAGGCGATGCTGACCTATCTGGGCACCGAACAGGCGCGGCGCAGCGCGCAATTGAGCCTGGTGGCCAACGTCGCCAACGCCTACCTGACCTGGCGGGCCGATCAGGAACTGCTGGCATTGGCCCAGCAAACCCTGGCCGCCGACGACCACAGCCTGCACCTGACCCAGCGCAGCAAAAACGCGGGCAAGGCTTCGGCGCTGGAGGTGGTGCAGGCCCGCACCAGCGTCGAAAGCACCCGTGCCAGCGTGGCCCGCTACCAACGCCAGGTGGCCCAGGACCTCAACAACCTGGCCTTGCTGGTGGGCGCGCCGGTGGATGCCACCCTGCCCGCCCGCCCGCTGACCACCGAACTGGTGGCGCAGGTGCCGGCCGGGCTGCCCTCGGACCTGCTGCAACGGCGCCCCGACATCCTCCAGGCCGAATACCAACTGCAAGCTGCCAATGCAAATATCGGCGCCGCCCGTGCCGCGTTTTTCCCGTCGGTGAGTCTCACCGCCAACACTGGCAGCGCCAGCACCGAACTGTCCGGGCTGTTCAAGGGCGGCTCTGGCACCTGGACCTTCCAGCCGCAGATCAACCTGCCGATCTTCAACGCCGGCAGCCTGCGCGCCAGCCTCGACTACGCCAAGCTGCAAAAAGACATCAGCGTGGCCCAGTACGAAAAAGCCATCCAGGCCGCCTTCCAGGAAGTCGCCGACGGCCTCGCTGCACGCCAGACCTATACCGACCAACTCGCCGCGCAACGGGATTTTGTCGCGGCCAACCAGACGTATTACAACTTGGCCCAGCATCGTTACCGCAGCGGGGTGGACAGCAACCTCACCTTTCTCGATGCACAGCGGGCGCTGTTCAGTTCGCAGCAGGCGTTGATCATCGACAGGCTCGCGCAACTGGTGGCGCACGTGCGCTTGTATACAGCGCTGGGCGGCGCGTGGGGGGTCAGCGCAGCCCCGACTGCCGCAGCCGGTATTCCCCCGGCGTCACCTGGGCATAGCGCAGGAAAAACCGGCTGAAATACGCCGGGTCCTTGAAGCCCAGCTGGTAGCAGATTTCATTTGCCGAGCTACCGGTAAACAACAGCAGACGCTTGGCCTCCTGCATCACACGTTCAAGGATCAGGCGCTTGGACGGCAGGTCGGCCAGGCGCCGGCAGACTTCATTGAGCCGCGCTTCGGTCACGCCGATGCCGGCGGCATAACGCGCCAGCGGCCAGTGCTCGAGGTAATGGGCTTCGATCAGTTCGTTGAAGCGATGGAAGATGCGCAGGTCTTCATGGCGTGTAGGCCGCGCGGGCAACGAGTGGGCGCACAGGCGCAACAGGCGAATCATGATCAGCCGTGTAAGGCTGTCCAGGGCGGCGGCGCGCCCTGCGCGCTCGGCGTTGATTTCACTGCACAGTTCTTCGAACAGCTGATCCAGCCCCTGGCTTTGCGCCGTCAGCGCCACACACGCGGCGCCTGAGGCGAGGCTGGGGTCGGCTTCGATCAAGGCCCACACCAGTTGCTGGCGCACCGTCAGCACATGCCCATCGGCGTCCGCCTCGGTCACAAAGGCGTGAGGCACCGTGGGCGGCGTGAGAAAAAACATCGGGCCCGATTCCACATACTGGCGGTCATCCAGATACACCCGCACCGCGCCGCTTTTCACGTAATGCACCTGGAAAAACCGGTCATGCCGATGCACGGGCATATTGCGCCCGAAAAAACCCGCCAGGTTGCCTAGCTTGTCGTAATGCACCTCGGCGTCGCTGTAACGCTGGTCGTAGACCTGCCCGATGTTGATATTGGGGATCGGCTGCACAGTGCCCTCTTCTTGTTGTTTTGATGCCGGTGGATTTTGCCATGCTTGACGGTAGTTAATATATTAATTATAACGTTAACAACTTAACGAACTGCCTATGCTGCAGTCGCCACCGCCAGGAGAAACGCATGAGCCGTACCCTGCATGATGTTGCCAGCGGCACCTTGTTCGGCGTCGCGCTGAACTATCAGGGCCTGCTGGACCAGCATCTCGCCGCCTTCCAGCAGGCGCCCTACCAGAAACCGCCAGGCAAGCCGGTGTTGTTTATCAAGACCCCGAACACCCGCAACGAACATGGCGCAGCGGTACTGCACCCGCAGGGTGAACGCCTGCAACCGGGGCCGGCATTGGGCGTGGTGATCGGCGAGCGCGCGAGCCGTGTGCGCGTGGAAAATGCCATGACCCATGTGGCGGGTTACGTCGTGGTCAACGAGTTCAGCCTGCCGGAAGACAGCTACTACCGCCCGGCCGTCAAAGCCAAATGCCGCGACGGTTTTTGCGTGCTCGGGCCGCACTTGATCCCGCGTGACCAGGTGCCCAACCCCCAGCAACTGAGCCTCAAGCTGTGGGTCAACGGCCAGCTGCGCCAAGAGAATTCCACCGCCAATTGGGTGCGCGACATCCCCCAACTGATCGCCGAGATCAGCGAGTTCATGACCCTGCACCCCGGCGACGTGCTGATCACCGGCACCCCCGAAGGCCGTGTCGATGTGCAACCTGGCGACACGGTTGAAGTCGAGATCAGCGGCGTCGGCCGCCTGGTCAACCCCATTCAAGCGGAGATCGCCCCATGAAACACGCCCGTATCCGTTTTGAAGGTGAAACCCACGCTGTGCAGGTCGAGGCCGATAATGGCGTGCGCCTGGGCGATGGCCGGCGGCTCGATGAACATCAGGTGGAGTGGCTGCCACCGGCCACCGGCACAATGTTCGCCCTCGGCCTGAACTACGCGGACCACGCCGCCGAACTGGCCTTCGCGCCACCCACCGAGCCCCTGGTCTTTATCAAGTCCGTCGGCACCTATACCGGCCACCGCCAGGTCACCTGGCGCCCGGACAACGTCGCGTACATGCACTACGAGTGCGAGCTGGTGGCCGTGATCGGCAAGACCGCGCGCAACGTCAAGCGCGCCGACGCCCTCGACTACGTGGCCGGCTACACGCTGTGCAACGACTACGCGATCCGTGACTACCTGGAAAACTACTACCGCCCCAACCTGCGCGTTAAAAACCGCGATGCCACCACCCCGGTCGGCCCGTGGATCGTCGATGTGGCCGATGTGCCCGACCCCGCCAACCTGACGCTGCGCACCTGGGTCAATGGTGAGCTGCGCCAGGAAGGCAGCACCCGCGACATGATCTTCGATATCCCCTACCTCATCGAATACCTGTCCGGTTTCATGACCCTGCAACCCGGCGACATGATCGCCACCGGCACGCCCGAAGGCCTGGCCGATGTGGTACCGGGCGATGACGTGGTGGTGGAAGTCGAAGGTGTGGGCCGTCTGGTCAACCGAATTGTCAGCGAGACCGAATTCTTCTGCGTGCGTAACGAGGCGTGAGCGACATGATCAAACACTGGATCAACGGCCGCGAGGTCGAAAGCAAAGACACCTTCACCAACTACAACCCGGCCACCGGCGAAGCCATCGGTGAAGTCGCCAGCGGCGGCGCAGCGGAAGTGGCGCAAGCCGTCGCAGCGGCCAAGGAAGCCTTCCCCAAGTGGGCCAGCACCCCGGCCAAGGAGCGCGCGCGCCTGATGCGCAAGCTCGGTGAGCTGATCGAACAGAACGTGCCCCACCTGGCCGAGCTGGAAACCCTCGACACCGGCCTGCCGATCCACCAGACCAGAAACGTACTGATCCCCCGCGCCTCGCACAACTTCGATTTCTTCGCCGAAGTCTGCACGCGCATGGACGGCCACACCTACCCGGTGGACGACCAGATGCTCAACTACACCCTCTACCAGCCGGTGGGCGTGTGCGCGCTGGTGTCGCCGTGGAACGTACCGTTCATGACCGCCACCTGGAAGACCGCGCCGTGCCTGGCACTGGGCAATACGGCGGTGCTGAAGATGTCGGAACTGTCGCCGCTGACCGCCAATGAATTGGGGCGCCTGGCGGTGGAAGCGGGGATTCCCGACGGTGTGCTCAATGTGATCCAGGGCTACGGCGCCACCGCCGGCGATGCGCTGGTACGCCACCCTGACGTGCGTGCGATTTCCTTCACCGGCGGCACCGCCACCGGCAAGAAAATCATGCAGACCGCCGGCCTGAAAAAGTACTCGATGGAACTGGGCGGCAAGTCGCCGGTGCTGATTTTCGAAGATGCCGATCTGCAGCGCGCCCTCGACGCCGCCCTGTTCACCATTTTCTCCCTGAATGGCGAACGCTGCACCGCCGGCAGCCGGATCTTCATCCAGGAAAGCATCTACCCGCAGTTTGTCGCCGAGTTCGCCGCCCGCGCCAAGCGCTTGATCGTGGGCGACCCGCAGGACCCGAACACCCAGGTCGGCTCGATGATCACCCAGGCGCACTATGACAAGGTCACCGGCTACATCAAGATCGGCCTCGAAGAAGGCGCCACCCTGCTCGCCGGCGGCCTGGAGCGCCCAGCCAACCTGCCGGCGCATTTGAGCCGCGGCCAGTTCATCCAGCCAACGGTGTTTGCCGATGTAAACAACACGATGCGCATCGCCCAGGAAGAAATCTTCGGCCCGGTGGTGTGCCTGATCCCGTTCAAGGATGAAGCCGAGGCCTTGCAGTTGGCCAACGACACCGAGTACGGCCTGGCGTCCTATATCTGGACCCAGGACATTGGCAAGGCCCACCGCCTGGCGTACGGGATTGAAGCTGGCATGGTATTTATCAACAGCCAGAACGTGCGTGACCTACGCCAGCCATTCGGCGGCGTGAAAGGCTCCGGCACCGGGCGTGAAGGCGGCCAGTACAGCTTTGAAGTGTTTGCCGAGATCAAGAACGTGTGCATTTCCATGGGCAGCCATCACATTCCGCGCTGGGGTGTGTAGCACCCAATACGGCACGCTCCAACAAGAATAAATACTCAGGAGAATCATCATGGGCGAAGTGGTCCTGGCAGCGAAGATCTGCCACGTACCGTCGATGTACTTGTCGGAACTGCCCGGCAAGCATCATGGCTGTCGCGAAGCGGCGATTGCCGGCCACAAGGAGATCGGCCGGCGCGCGCGGGCGTTGGGGGCCGATACGGCCGTGGTGTTCGACGTGCACTGGCTGGTCAACAGCGGCTATCACATCAACTGCGGCGAACAATTCCAGGGCACCTACACCAGCAATGAGCTGCCGCACTTCATCAAGAACATGGACTACGCCTACCCCGGCTGCCCCGAACTGGGCCAATTGATCGCCGCCGAGGCCAACCTGGCGGGCGTGCGCAGCATGGCCCACGACATCCCGAGCCTGGAGCTTGAATACGGCACGCTGGTGCCCATGCGCTACATGCACATGGACGTGCCGGAAGAACAGAAATTCAAGGTCATTTCCATCGCCGCGTGGTGCGCCTGGCATCGCCTGGAGGACAGCTTCGCATTCGGCGCCGCCGTGCGCCGCGCCATCGAAAAGAGCGAGCGCAAGGTGCTGGTGCTGGCGTCCGGGTCGCTGTCCCATCGTTTCTCGGACGACCGCGAAGCCGAGGCGAATATTCACCACTGGACACGCGAGTTCGACAAGCAGATGGACCTGCACGTGGTGGACATGTGGCAGCAAGGCCGCTTCAAGGAGTTCTGCGCAATGCTGCCGGATTACGCCGAACACTGCTTCGGCGAAGGCAAGATGCACGACACCGCGATGCTCCTCGGGCTGTTGGGCGGACCGGACTATGCCCAGCCGGCCGAGATCATCACGCCGCCCTTTGGCAGCTCGGGCACTGGCCAGATCAACGCGATTTTCCCGCTGTAGAACTGGGAGAAACCCATGCCGCACTTTATCGCCGAGTACACCGACAACATCGAACAACAGGCCGACCTGCCCGGCCTGTTTGAACAGGTCCACCGCGTGCTGGGGGACAGTGGCGTGTTCCCCCTCGGCGGCATCCGCAGCCGGGGCGTGCGCCTGGACACCTGGCGCATGGCCGACGGCAAGCACGACTATGCCTTTGTGCACATGACCCTCAAGGTCGGCCATGGCCGCGACCTGGCTACGCGCCAGGCAGTGGCCGAGACCGTGTTCGCGCTGATCACTGCGCACTTCGCCGAGCTGCAAGCACAGCGCTTGCTCGCGCTGTCATTCGAAATGATCGAGTTGCACCCGCAGCTCAACTTCAAGCAGAACAACGTGCATGCATTCCTGAACAACCCGGCGGGCTGAACCCTGCCGACTCCCTCACGGCCACTCAGACAAAAAGTACAACATCATGAGCACAGCCCACTCCACTGCCCGCCTCGCGCTGGCTGAGCACGACCGCACCCATCGTTTAGTGACGTGGCGCCTGATGCCGCTGTTGCTGGTGTGTTACTTGTTCGCCCACCTGGACCGTATCAACATCGGCTTCGCGAAGATGCAGATGAGCAGCGACCTGCACTTCAGTGACACGGTCTACGGTTTCGGCGCCGGGTTGTTTTTCATCGCCTACGCGCTGTTCGGCGTGCCCAGCAACATGGCGCTGGATCGCGTCGGGCCGAGGCGCTGGATCGCCAGCCTGATGGTGGTGTGGGGCCTGTTGTCCACCGCCATGCTCTGGGTGGAAAGCGCCCGTGGCTTCTATGTGCTGCGCTTTTTGCTGGGGGTGGCCGAGGCGGGGTTTTTCCCCGGAATCCTGGTCTATCTCAACCGCTGGTACCCGGCGCGCCGGCGGGCCCAGGTCACCGCGCTGTTCGCCATCGCCGTGCCCATGGCCGGCGTGCTCGGCGGGCCGTTGTCCGGGGCGATCCTGGAGCACTTCCAGGCCGTAGGCGGGATGCGCGGCTGGCAATGGATGTTTCTGATCGAAGGCGCGCCCGTGGTGCTGCTAGGGCTGGTGGTGCTCAAGTGGCTGCCGGACGGTTTCGACAGCGTGCACTGGCTCAGCGCCGAACAGAAACAGCAGCTGCACGCACAACTGCGCAGCGAAGAACAACGCAAGACCATCACCTCGTTCGGCGGCATCCTGCGCGACCCCCAGGTGTGGTTGCTGGTGGCGGTGTATTTTGCGGTGATGCTGGCGGTGAACACCCTGGCGTTCTGGATGCCCACCCTGATCCACGGCGCCGGCATCGGCCGCGACAGTCAGGTCGGCCTGCTCAGTGCCTTGCCGTACCTGGCCGGCTGCTTCTTTATGATCGCCTGCGGGCGTTCGTCCGACCGCCATCGCGAACGCCGCTGGCACCTGTGCGTGCCACTGCTGATGGCCGCCGTCGGCATCGCCGTGGCGGGCCTGGCACCGGGCAATGCGCTGCTGGTGATGAGCGGGCTGGTCGTCGCCGGCATGGGCGCCAGCGCCGCCCTGCCGATGTTCTGGCAACTGCCCCCGGCGTTCCTCTCCAACACCACCCAGGCTGCCGGCATCGCCATGATCAGCTCCTTTGGCAGCATCGCCGCGTTTCTCGCACCGTACCTGATCGGCTGGATGCGTGACGCCACCCAGAGCGCCAGCCTGGCCCTCTACGTACTCGCCTTGTTTATCGCCCTCGGCGGCCTGCTGGTGCTGCGCACCCACGCTGCCATCGTCAACCCACACTAGAGACCGTTGCCATGCTTGACGCCCAGCAAATCCTCGCCGCTGCCGCCCAACTGGACCGCGCCGAACGCAGCCGCGCACAGGTGCGCCAGTTTTCCCTCGACTACCCGGACATGACCGTTGAAGACGCCTACGCCATCCAGCGCGCCTGGGTCGCGCAGAAGATCAAGGACGGACGCACGCTGAAGGGCCACAAGATCGGCCTGACGTCGCGGGCCATGCAGGTCTCGTCGAACATCAGCGAACCCGACTACGGTGCGCTGCTCGATGACATGTTTTTCGACGAGGGCAGCGATATTCCCTTCGCCCGCTTCATCGTGCCACGGGTGGAAGTGGAGCTGGCGTTTGTCCTCGGCAAACCCCTCAAGGGCCCGAACTGCACGGTATTCGATGTACTCGACGCAACCGAATGGGTGATCCCGGCGCTGGAGATCATCGACGCGCGCATCCAGCAGATCGACCCGCAGACCCAGGCCACGCGCAAGGTCTTCGACACTATCTCCGACAACGCCGCCAACGCCGGTGTGGTGCTCGGCGGCCGTGCCGTACGGCCCACCGAGATCGATCTGCGCAAAGTGCCTGCAGTGCTCTACCGCAACGGTGTGATCGAAGAATCCGGAGTGTCCGCCGCCGTGCTCAACCACCCGGCCAAGGGCGTGGCCTGGCTGGCGAACAAACTGGCGCCCTATGACGTGACCTTGCTGGCGGGACAAATCATTCTCGGTGGCTCGTTTACCCGCCCTGTGGCGGCCCATCCCGGTGACACCTTCCATGTCGATTACGACATGCTGGGATCGATTGCCTGCCGCTTCGTCTGAACCCTGGAGGATTGTCATGGACCTGCCCGTCAACCGCTTCAAACAACGCCTGCACCAAGGCGACGTGCAAATCGGCCTGTGGCTCGGCCTCGCCGACGCCTACTGCGCCGAACTGGCCGCCAATGCCGGCTTCGACTGGCTGTTGATCGACGGCGAACACGCCCCCAACCACCTGCACGGCATGCTCGGCCAGTTGCAGGCGGTGGCGCCCTACCCCAGCCAGGCGCTGATTCGCCCGGTGATCGGCGACAGTGCGCGGATCAAGCAACTGCTCGACATCGGCGCCCAGACGCTGCTGGTGCCCATGGTCGAAAGCGCCGCCCAGGCCCGCGAACTGGTGCGCGCCATGCGCTACCCACCCCACGGCATTCGCGGGGTGGGCAGCGCCCTGGCGCGAGCGTCACGCTGGAACAGCATCGCGGGTTATCTCGATCAAGCGGATGAGCAGATGTGCCTGTTGGTGCAGATCGAGAACCTTCCAGGCCTGGCGAACCTGGGTGAGATTGCCGCCGTGGAGGGTGTGGACGGGGTGTTCATTGGGCCCGCAGATCTGAGCGCGTCGATGGGGCACCGGGGTAACCCGGGGCATCCGGATGTGCAGGCGGCGATTGAAGACGCCATCGGGCGCATCGTGCAATCGGGCAAGGCGGCGGGCATTCTCAGTGCGGATGAGCGCCTGGCGCGGCGCTATATCGAATTGGGTGCGACGTTTGTGGCGGTGGGCGTAGACACCACGGTGTTGATGCGCGGGCTGCAGGCACTGGCGGGGACATTCAAAGGCATTCCCACGCCAGTCAATGCCGGCGGCGTCTACTGAGATCCCCTGTGGGGAGTCAGGTGTTGATTCAGCGCTTGAGGTTGATGTTCTTCAAGTCATCCAGCAAGCCCAGCAGGGTCTGCAACTTCTCTTCGCCGAACTGATCCTGCAAACGCTGGTAGTTGGCCTCCATGCAATGGCGCATGGACTCGAAACTCGCCCTGCCCTTGTCGGCCAGCGTCACCAGCACCCGCCGCTGGTCTTGCTCGGCCTTGCGCCGGTGCACCATGCCGGCGCTTTCCATGCGCACCAGCACGCCGGTCATGCTCGGCTTGAGGATGCAGGCCAGTTCCGCCAACTGGTAAATCTCCAGCTCACCGTGCTGTTCAAGGATGCGGATGATCCGCCATTGCTGTTCGGTCAGGCCGTGTTCATTCAAGGACGGGCGAAAGAAACTCATGGCCGCTTCGCGGGCTTGCAACAGGGTCAAGGTCAAGGATTGGCGAGGTTTGAGCATAGGGATCAGGGTCACGGGGGATTTAGTTAATAATTTAACGAAACTCTAGCATTCCCGGCCTTCGAGCGCGCTATAACTTGTTGATCGCGCCGCCCATGGCGCCCTGAATCAAAAGCCTGGGCACGCAGGATCAAGACTTCCACCCCGTCAGGGCCCTTAATGGAGGCATCCGCTTTAGAGCCTTCCTTCACCTTTCAGGCTGCGCCATGATCAACATCGAAACCCCCACGTATTACACCGCCACCAAGAAGTACAACCTGAGTTTTCCCACGCTGGAGCAAGACATTGACGCCGACGTCGTAGTGATCGGCGGCGGTTTCTCCGGAATCAACACGGCGCTGGAACTGGCGGAAAAGGGCATCACCAATATCGTCGTGCTCGAAGCGCGCTACCTGGGTTTTGGCGGCACCGGGCGCAATGGCGGGCAGATCATGGCCGGCATCGGCCACGACCTGGAAAAGATCAAGAAGGACGTCGGCGAGGACGGCCTGCGCCAGGTGTTCGAGATCAGCGACCTGGGCGCCGACATCATCAAGAACCGCATCGCCAAGTACAACATCGATGCGGACTTCTGCCACGGCTACGGCTATATGGGGTTCAACGCCCGCCAGGAAAAAACCCTGCGCGCCTGGGAGAAGGATTTCAAGTCGATCAACAGCCAGCACGAGATCCGTTTTCTCGGCGGCGCCGACGTGCAGCAGATCATCGGTTCCAACGCCTACACCAGCGCCCTGCTGCACATGGGCGGCGGGCATGTGCACTCGCTGAACCTGCTGCTGGGCGAAGCCAGCGCACTGGCCAGCCACGGCGTGCGGATTTTCGAGAACAGCCCGGCGCTGGACGTCAGCTACGGCGAACGCATCACCGTGCGCACCGGCCGCGGTTCGGTGCGCGCGAGCAAGTTGCTGTGGGCCTGCGACAGTTTCCTCAACAAACTTGAGCCCGAGCTGCACCGCTCGACCATCAACACCTACGCATTCCAGATGATGACCGAGCCGTTGCCCGAGGAATTGATCCAGCGTATCAGCCCGATTCGCGGCGCCTACAGCGACATCCGCCCGGTGATCGACTACTACCGCGTGACCAATGAAAACCGTCTGCTGTTCGGCGCTGCGACCCCCTTGGTGGAGCATATTCCCGGCGACCTCAAGGCGTGGAACCGGCGCCTGATGCTGAAGATTTTCCCCTACCTCAAGGACGTGAAAATCGATCTGGCCTGGGGCGGTCCGATGGCATGCAGCCCCAACCTGTTTCCGCAGATCGGTACCCTGCCAGGGCGCAGCAATGCGTTTTTCGTACAGGGCTATTCGGGCTTTGGCGTGACCCCCAGCCACATCATCTGCAAGGTCCTGGCCGAAGGCATGAGCGAAGGCTCGGCGCGCTATGACCTGGTCAGCTCGATCCCGCGCCCGACCATCATCGGCAAGGACGCGATCCGCCCCTTGCTGCTGACGGCGGGCAAATCCTGGCACCAGCTTTCCGGCTACTGGAACGGGCGCCGCTAAACCATTTTTTACTCATCAGGAGCAACTGCCATGACCCTTACCACCCTCAAGCACAATATCCAGCTGTCCGAACTCGACGCCTGGGGCACCGTGGCCGACCTCGGTTCCCAAATCCTCGAAGGCGACGTGCGCGCCTTTGGCAAAATGACCTTCGGCGCGCCCACCGACCCGGTCAGCAGTGCCTACTTCGGCACCACCCAGGGCAAGTTCCGCATGGTCTACCCGTTCACCGAACAAGCCACCGTCGTGACCGGCGAAGTGCTGCTCACCGATGAGGCCACCGGCCAGTCCACGCGCTACCAGGCAGGTGACAGCTGGTTCGTGACCAAGGGCACCCCTGTGCTGTGGGAAGTGCTCAGCGAAAGCTTCGTCAAACATTACTTCGCCGTCGTCTAAGGGAGACGTTGCCATGACGAGTTCGTCCAACTGGATCACCGTGGGCGCACTCGCCGACGGTTTCGCCCCAGCAGCGTTCATCCTGCCCAACCGTGCCGACCTGGCCGGCCGGGCCTTCACCCTGCACTTCGCCAACGGCTGGCAGATCGAGCACCGTTTCGAATCGGCCAGCCTGGCCTGGCACGCCGCCGATGGTCACTCAAGCGGCAGCGCACCGTACCGCGCCACCTCCATCCGCCCGGGGTTGTACCTGGTGGATTTCATCAAGCACGAAGCCGGGCACAGTTGGTCCATCAGCCTGGTGCTGGACACCCAGGGCGCCTCGTTCACGGCGGTGATCGGCAGCCTGCCGTCCCCGCAGGAGACCCACGAAGGCCTCTACCACCGCGCCCTCGCCGGCAAGCCATTGACCTCGGTGCAGGTGGATTTCCTGCACGGCAGCCTCGACCGCCCCTGGCAGGACGGCCACTGTCTGCACACACCCACCGATGAACTGGTGGGCCTGCGCAACCAATATCGCTACAGCCCCAGCGAAGTCTACGAACACATCTACCTCAACGAACGCTTTTACGCCTGGCAATGCTTGCAAGGTGTGGAGCAAGGTTTGTGCGACACCGATCGCTGCCATTACTACAAGATCGCCGAACAGCTGTACCTGTTTGTGTGGCAGGAAAAGATCGTACCCACCCTCGGCCTGGTATTGATCGACCTGCAACAGCAGCGCAGTGACGGCAAGATCTTCGGGTACGCCGGTGCCTCCTTCGATGCGTTGTCGAACTTCCCGGTCAGCGCCTATTGCCGGGTGCTCAACCGCACGGAATATCCGCATGACTGAGGCCCGCACAGTGGTGATCACCGGCGCCGGCACGGGCATCGGCGCCGCGTGTGCCCGGCTGTATGCCCAGGAAGGTGCGCAACTGGTGCTGATCGGCCGACGCCGCGCCCCCTTGGAACAGGTGGCGCGTGAAACCGGCGGCCTGATCCTGGTGGGCGATGCCGCCTGCCCGGCGACCTGGGACGATTTCATCCGCCAGATCCATGCCCATTGCGCGCGCCTCGATGTGCTGCTGGCCTGCGCAGGCGGCCATGGCCTGGGCAGCGCCACCCAGACCAGCCCCGCCACCTGGGAAGGCGCCCTGCGCAGCAACCTCGACAGCGCGTTCTACAGCGCCCGCGCCTGCCTGCCGTTATTGCAGGCAAATGCGGGAAAACATCGTGCTGATCGGCTCTATCGCCTCGCTGGCAGCGGGGCCCGAGGTGTGCGGCTACACCACGGCCAAGCACGCGCTGCTCGGTTTGAACCGCTCCCTGGCGCGGGACTATGGCCCCCTCGGGGTACGGGTGAACGCCGTGTGCCCGGGCTGGGTGCACACCCCCATGGCCGATGCAGAGATGCAGCCGCTCATGGACGCCTACGGCGACACACTGCAGCAAGCCTATGCACGGGTCTGCGCCGACGTGCCATTGCGCCGCGCCGCCCAGGCCGAAGAAATCGCCAAGGTGTGCCGCTTCCTGGCCTCCCGCGACGCGTCGATCATCACCGGAGCCACGTTGGTGGCGGACGGTGGTTCGAGCATCGTCGATGTGCCGACACTGGCCTTTACACGCCTGGAGCCCGCCCATGCCCAATGACCTGGATTTCAGCGGGCAGGTGGTGCTGGTCACCGGCGGCGCCCAGGGCATTGGCCTGGGGATTGTCGAAGCGTTTGCCCGGCGTGGCGCCCGGGTAGTGATTGCCGACCGCCTGCTGGAGCAGGCCCAGGCGGTTGCCGCCGCCCTGTGTGCGCAAGGGGATCGCGTCGAGGCCGTGGGTGTTGACCTGGCAGACGCCGAGGCCGTGCTCGGCTGCGTTCAAGCGTTGCCGCAGCTGGATATCCTGGTGCACAACGCCGGGTATTTTCCGCTGACCGCCTTTGAAGCGATCACCCCGGCGATCCTGCAACGCACGCTGGCGGTCAACCTGTCAGCGCTGTTCTGGCTGACCCAGGCGGCGTTGCCGATGTTTCGCCACCAAGGCCGGGGTTGTGTGCTGGTGACGTCTTCGGTCACTGGCAACCGGGTTGGCTATCCTGGCTTGAGCCATTACGCGGCGTCCAAAGCCGGGGTCAACGGGTTCATCCGCAACGCAGCGCTGGAACTGGCGCCGCTGAATGTGCGGGTAAACGGCGTCGAGCCCGGCATGATCGCCACTCCGGCGATGGGCAACCTGGGGGATGCGACGCTCAATGCCAGCATTGCCAGCAGCGTGCCATTGGGGCGGTTGGGGGTGGCGGCGGATATTGCCGGAGCGATGGTGTTTCTGGCGTCTGAGTTGGCCGGTTACATCACAGGGCAAACCCTGGTGGTCGATGGTGGGTCCACCCTGCCGGAAGTCTGAAGTGTGATTCAAAGGTGGGCGCACATTCGCGCCCACATGGGTTCATTCAGGCGCCCACTGCCTGCATCCGGCTCGAGCGAAAATCCTTCGGCGACACTTCAAACTGCTTCTTGAACGAACGGCTGAAATGCGCCGAGTCGGTAAACCCCCATTTATAGGCAATCGAGGTGATTGACTCGCTGCGCAGGAACGGGTTGGTCAGGTCATCCGCGCTGCGTTTGAGCCGCGCCCGCTGGATGTATCGGCAGACGCTGTCATCTTGTTCCTCGAACAGACGGTACAGGTGCCGCACTGAAATGTTCAGGCGGCTGGCCAGGCCGATCGGGCTCAGGCCGGGCTGGCTCAGTGACTCATCGATCACCTTCTGCACATAGCTGCGCAGGTTGTTGCCGTGCAGCGCTGCCGCCCCTTCACGGCACTCGTCGCCCTGCTCCAGGGCCGAGCCCAGCAGCGAGACGAACGCCGCCTGCAACGCTTCCACCTCGCCGCCACCGTCTTCGGTGCTGTCCTTGCACAACTGGTCCATCAGCACATGCAGCATGCGTCCGCAGGCCTTGTTCGAGGAGATCTTGCCAAACGCACGGCCATCGCCGCCCAGGTGCTTGCACACGTCCGTGCGCGACAGGGACAGCGACGCATGTTCAATAAGGCCGAAGGGGGATGATTTCGATGGAGCCCACCGAGTCCATCAGCAGCATCTCGCCGGGGGCCAGTTGCAGGGTCTGGCCGTTCTGTACGATCTGCGAATAACCGCTGCGCTGGCTGACCAGGAAACAGTCCTGGTCATTGTCATGGTCGGCATGGTGCGCCGGACGTTTGATCAGCCCGGCATTGGTGCGCAAAATGGCCAGCCCGCGCGGCAAGTTGCTGATCTCGCCGATGAACAGTGAACGGTTGAAGGCCAGTTCGGTATCGAAATAACCGCACGCGTCGCGCAGTTCCCGATTCCAGGTATCCAGCCCGTCGTGTGCATGCTGTGGGACGCTCATGGGGTGCCTCCGCAATGGCTTGTTTTTGTTGTTCTGCGGCAATAGTTAACATGTTATCTATTGCCACGCAACAACTACCTGTCTTGCCATTGCGGTTGCACTATTGATGCCAATCAGAGGGTTGCCAACAGCCGTTGCAGGCCCGCCAGGCTGGCGAGCAAGTGATCACGCTGCACCGGGCTCAGGGCGATGTAACGCCGGAACGCCGGCATGCGATTGACCACTTCGCTGCCGCCCATATGCTCCAGGCGCACACACCATTGCAGGTTGTGCAGTTCGATGCGCAGGCGCTTGAAATCCAGGGGCATCAGCGCCTGGAACAACCCTGTGTCCGCCTGCACTCGCGCCTGCAACTCACGCCCCAGTGCCGGGTTGCCGGAGCGCCGCCGCAGGCGAATGCCGTGGCGCCGAATCGCGCCGCCATGGTGCACTTCGAAGCTCGCCGTGCCCCCTGTCGCGGCAGGCACGCGCAGCACGAATTCGGTCATCACCAGGTGCATCAACAACTGCGATTCGGTGCGCTCCACCATCTCGACGTCCAGCTCCGCCAGTTCAGCGTTCGCCGGCCCGAGATTGCGTCGTACATGCGCCAGGGTCACCCCCGGCCGATAGCCCGCCGGGGCACGGTCTGCACGCAACAGCTCAAACAGTTTTTGGCGCAAAGTCGCGATAACCGCCATCAGCATGCTCCGGTTGATGACTGAACTCCTTTGCCAGCAACCTCCTCCACGGAGGCCGGTTTGAAAGGATTGACCTTCTGTACCACCAGGGTCCAGAACAACGCATACGCCGCTGTCCCGCCCAGCATCACGCCAAACGGCACGTAGATGTCCGAGGGGTTCATGCCCGGTGGCGTGATGAACCACATGCCCAGCAGGATGCCAAGGCTCGACACGACCTGCGGCAGCGGAAACCACGGCGAGCGATACGCGCGGGGCAGGTCCGGCCGACGAATGCGCAGGATCACCACCGACACCGTCACCAGCAGGTAGGCAAAGCTCCACGCACACACCGCCGCGAGCACCAGGTGCATGATGTTGTCGGTATTGCCGCCCAGGTACAGCGCGTGCAGGCATGGAATCAGCATCGCCACCAGGATGCACAGCAGCGGCGTCTTGAAACGCGGGTGCAGGTAGGTGAAGACCTTGGGCAACGCTCCATCCACCGCCATGCCATAGAGAATCCGTGGCACCCCGGCCATCAAGGTGTTGATGGTTGCCGCGCCGGCAAACAGAAAGCCTATGCCCAACCACATCGGCCCGACCTGTCCCATCACCTGTTCGGCGAACCTGGGGATGGCCATCGGTGTATCCAGCAGGTGCACGCCCGAGGCGGCATCCAGTACCACGTTTTCCACCTGGCGCTTCATCGCCGCGCCGTAGATGAACATGCACGTCGCCACCCCCACCAGGCCCAGCATCATCGCGCGCGGCATCACCCTGGCCGATTGGCGCAAGTCCGGCGCCAGCGGCGTGACGAACTCGCAGCCGACAAACATGAACATCGCCATGCCCACCAGCGACAGCACGGTGATCAGGTCGGTGCCCACCAGCGACTCGCCGAACCAGCCATCCAATTGCACCGCTGGCGCGGCGATCAGGCCCAGCACGCCAAACACCATCAGCGTGGTCCACATGCCAAACGTGAGGATGATTTCCGCGCGCCCAAACGCGCTCACGCCAAAGGCATTCAGTACGCCGAACACGATCACGAAGCCCACCCCCAGCAGCCACGAGCCACCGGCCGACTCCGCCAAGCGTGTTGAGGTGTTCGAAGTTCACAAGTGCCATGACCCCGGCCAGGATGGTCTCGGCGGTGCCGGCAAACACGTGCACGATCAGGTAGGCCGACAACGTGCCGGTGATCGCGAAAAAACGCCCCATGCCGCAGTTGATGTAGTCGTACACCGAGCCGGTGGTGGGCAGGATCGCAGCGGCCTCGGCAAACGTCGTCGCCTGGGCCAGCATCATCACCCACGGCGATCAGCATCGCCAGGGCAAAGGCACTGCCGCCGATACCGAAGCCCATGGTGGCGGTGAGAATCACCGGGCTGGCCATGATCAGGCCGATGGTACTGGCCAGTGCGGTGGGGAAACCTACCGTGCCTCGGTTGAGGTGCGCGGTGAGTCGGTCATTGCTCGACATGGTGGGGTCCTCGAAAGCGTTTTTTGGAATGTGTCGGCACTCTGCGCCCCACCCGTATTGGCCGTCTTGCCCCTGTCTGCCGCCGGTTTTGTTGCTCCCTGCCACGGCCTGGTGCCTGGCGGCCAGGGTCAAATCCCTGGCACGCAGGAGAAAGACTTGGGCCCCCAGCGCTCGCCCTAATGCGCCCTCACTCTCAACCAAGCTGGGGACAATAACAATGGAGCACACACTGAAAAAACGCCGCCTCGGCCAGGCGGTCGGCCTGGCTATCACGCTGCTGGCGGGCCAGGCCCAGGCGGTCGAGCTGTATGCCGATGACGACACCAAGGTCACCGGCAACTTCCTCGCCGTGTACGGCCTGTTCAACAGTCCGAAAAACTACGACGGCCGCAGCGGCGGCTCCACCTGGCGCGAGGGCTTTATCAAGTACGGCCTCAGCGTCGAACAGAACCTGGGCACCCTGGGCGGCGTGTACGGCACCGCCAACCTGGTGAGTTCCGGCACCTGGGGCGATGGCGATGCGTCCGGCGTCACCACCGGCCAGGAGCGCACCACCAAGTTTGACGAAGCCTTCGCCGGCTGGCGCTCCGGCGAGCTTGTTCCCGGCGCTGGGCAAGGACGGAGTGGACCTGTCGTTCGGCCGCCAGGTCCTCACCCTCGGCGACGGTTTCATACTCAACGACGACGGCCCCAACCTCGGCAAAGGCGTGGGCGACGGCGCGTTCAATCGCGGCGGCGCCTACTACATCGCCGCGCGCCACGCCTTCGACAAGACGGCGGTGGTCCGCCTCGGCGGCAAGGACGGCGTGCATGGCAGCCTGCTCTGGTTCAAATCCGACAACCCCGCCCAGGCCATGAGCGAAATGGCCGGCGGCACCCTGGAATACAGCGCCGTACCGGGCACCCTGGGGCTCACCTATCTGCACGGCATCGACGTGGACGAGCGCTACGCCAGCGACGTGCAACGCCAACGCAAGGGCATGAACCTCTATAGCGTTCGCGGCGCCGGCAATGCCGGCATCGACAATGCGCACTTCGCCTTCGAACTGGCGCGCCAGGACCGCCGCGACGGCCAGGAAAACGCCGGCTACGCCGAAGCCGGCTACACCTTCGCCGACCTGCCCTGGACACCCGACCTGACCTATCGCTACGCCCCGCTATTCAAAACACTGGGACGCCATGTTTGCCGGTTTCAATCGCGGCTACGGCACCTGGGTCCAGGGCGAAGTGGCGGGCAACTATTCCGGCCCCTACAACACCAACACCGCGGTGCAACACGTAGCGCTGAAGGTCAAGCCGCTGGAGAACGTCACCCTCGGCGCGCTGTTTTTCGACTACAACACCGTCAGCACTCGCGGCCAGTTGAACCTGGATGGGCGTGAACTGGACCTGTACGCCGAATGGGCGGTGAACGAGCACCTGATCATCACCCCGCTGATCGGCCTGTACAAACCCGACAAGGATGCCGAAACCGGCGGCAACCAGGTCGGCGGCAACGGCACCAACGTCTATAGCCAACTGGTGGTCGCCGTGCCCTTCTGAAACGCTTGGGCAGGCACAGGCATAAAACCTGGCAGGCACAGTCAAGCCACATGGGGGGCCGTTGGTTACCCTCGGCTTTTCTTCAGTGAACTGCCAGGAACCTGCCATGAGCGATATTGCGCTACTGCCTCAAGTCGACGCTTTTCTACGTCGTGACCATGGGCTCTTCATCGATGGCGCCAACGTACGCAGCCACGCCAGCCAGACCCTCGCCGTGACCAATCCGGCCACCGGCAAGGTCATCGCCCATGTCGCCGATGCAGACAGCACAGACATCGACGCAGCGGTGGCCTCGGCCAACCAGGGCTTTGCGTTGTGGGCGCAGGCGGCACCGGCGACCCGCGGCCATGTGCTGCTCAAGCTTGCCGACTTGCTGGAGCGCAACCGCGAGGAACTGGCGCAGATCGAAACCTGCCAGTCGGGCAAGATCATCCAGATCTCCCGGGCGTTCGAAGTGGACCAGGCTGCACACTTCTTGCGCTATTACGCCGGTTGGGCCACCAAGATCAGCGGCCAGACCCTTACCCCGTCGCTGCCCTCCTTCAACGGTGAACGCTACACCGCCTTCACCCTGCGCGAACCGGTGGGCGTGGTGGTGGGCATCGTGCCGTGGAACTTCTCGACCATGATCGCCATCTGGAAACTCGCCTCGGCGCTGGTCACCGGTTGCAGCATCATCATCAAGCCCAGCGAGTTCACCCCGCTGACCATCCTGCGCATCGCCGAACTGGCCATCGAGGCCGGATTGCCCAAGGGCGTGCTCAATGTACTCACCGGCGGCGGCCAAGTCGGCAAAGGCCTGGTGGAACACCCCGGCACGCACAAGGTGTCGTTCACCGGCTCGGTGCCCACCGGGATTGCCGTGGGCCGCAGCGCCATGGGCGCCGGCCTGACCCGCGCGACCCTGGAACTGGGCGGCAAGAACGCAGCGGGTTTCCTGCGCGACATGGACGCGGACAAGACCGTGGAAGGCATCATCGAGGCCGGTTTTCTGCACTCCGGGCAAATCTGCGCAGCGGCCGAACGCTTCTACGTGCACCGCTCGCAGATCGACACCGTGCTGGAAAAACTCAAGCAGCGCCTCAGCCGCCTGACCATCGGTTCCCCCCTGGACGAACGCACCGAATTCGGTCCGGTCACCCATCACCAACATCAGCTCAAACTGCTCGGCTACATCGCCCAGGCCCGTGCCGAAAACAACACGATCATCCACGGCGGCACCCTGCTCGACCGCCCCGGCTGCTACGTCGAACCCACAGTGATCCTGGCCAACCACGCCCACGACACCCTGCTCACTGAAGAAACCTTCGGCCCCATCGCCACCTTCCTGCCCTACGACAGCGAAGACGAACTGCTCGCGTTGATGAACCAGGGCCCCTACGGCCTCAGCGCCAGCCTGTGGACCCATGACCTGGGCAAGGCACTGCGCATGGTCCCGGCGATCAACGCCGGAACATTGTGGGTGAATATGCACACCCTGCTCGACCCGGCGGTGCCCTTTGGCGGCAACCGCTCCTCCGGGGTGGGCCGGGAGTTTGGCAGTGCGTTCATTGAGGATTACACCGAGCTGAAGTCGGTGATGATTCGCTATTGAGCGCGGCGCCAAAAGCGCCACGGCTTCAACGGTGGGAGCTGGCTTGTCGGGTCCTGCGTCCGGTCCGTACGCAACGCGCAAAAGCCGGTCAAGCGCTCATGCGCCGGTGTGCCCTCACTCCGGCGGTTTGACACCTGACAACATTTCCAGCGCCACTTGCACCGCCGAGCCGCTACCAACGCCCGGTCGCCAGGCTAAACGGCGAAAACTGCGCAAACTGCCAGCGCAACGCCAACGCCGCCGGGCGTCTCACCACCTGCTCCACGGTGAGCGTCCACAAGCGCTGCGCGCCCTCAAACTCAGCCACCTGGGGCCCGTCAAGGATCAGCGAGGTGCGCCCGGCAATCTGCACCACATCCCCTGCGGCAAAATCGATAAACAACAACCCTGCCACCGGATTGATCTGCAAGTTGCCCAGGGTGTTGAAGAACAGGTTGCCGGCAAAGTCGGGGATGGTCAGCACATTGCCCTCGACCCGCACGAAACCACGGTTACCGCCACGGTGGGAGACATCCACCGAGCGCGCGCCGTCGGTGTCCACATAGCTGGCGACGAAGAACGTGTCGGCGTTGCGGATCAGTGCTTGCGCCGCTTCATCCAGGCTGTCGCTGCGTTCCACACGCGTGCCGGGTTTACGGGCAATCCCGTCCACCGGACGCAGCTGGATGTACTTGGGGCAGTTGCCAAAGCTGTGCACCACCTGCACCGAAAAACCCTCATGATCAAGGGCTGCGATGCGGCCATTCATGCGGTTGCGCCGGCGGGTGTTGAGGTCGATGCCCAGCACCCCCACCGCAGCCCCCTCGCGCACGCCAGCGCGGGCGGGGTCGCTGGATGACGGCAGGCTGTCGATCTGCAATGTCAGCGGGTCGGGTGAATGGGCAAACCCCGGCGCGCCTTCCACCAGCGTCGCCCACGGCGTGCCGCTTTCGTCCACCACACCGAGCAACAGGTACGGCAACAGGGGATAGAAATCGCGGTGCTGTTCCGGCAGGTGATCACGAATGACCTTGGGCCCCACCACTGCCATGCGCTCAGCCACGCCCGCGGCGGCTTGCAGGTGCCGTTCGCCGGCGTGCCAGGGAGATTGTTCGATCAGGTTCATGGTGACCACCTCAGGTTGTAGGCCCCGATGCTGCGCCCTGCCCGGCAAAGAGAGAATCACCACCCGCGGCAATCCACTATTACGCCAACTGAAATACCGGATGTGCGCGCAGTGCCGCCACACAGTGATCGACAAAGCTGCGCACGCGCATCGGCGCGTTGCGGCCTGCGCGGTACACCACGTGAATCGGCAGCGGTGGCGGCTCATAGGCCTGCAGCACCCGGCGCAATTGCCCGCTGAGCAGGTGCTCGTGCGCCGGGTAGCTCAGGCAGCGCACCAGCCCTGCCCCGTGCACCGCCGCATTGATCGCACCCTGCACCGTGGCGCAACCCAAGCGGGCACGGGCCTTGAGTTGATAGCCCGGCAGTTGATAGCCCGGAAAATCCCAATCCACCTCTTCGGCTTGAGCGATCAGGCGATGGCGCTTGAGGTCCTCTGGCGTCCGGGGTTCGCCGTGGGCCTCGAGATAACCAGGGCTTGCGCACAGGATCTGGCGGACCTGCCCCACCGGCCGCGCAATCAGTGACGAGTTGGGCAATTCGCCAACCAGGATCGCCGCGTCCAGCCCTTCTTCGTGCAGGTTCGGGTAATAGTCGTGGTAGTGGGCGACAAGGCGCACCTCGGGATAGCGGTCCAGGTAGCTGGCCAACACCGGCGCCATCACATAGCAGCTGAACAGCAACGGCAAGAACACCCGCAGATTGCCCTGGGCCTGCACGTGCATGCCTTTGGCCGAGGCTTCGGCGGCGTCCACCGCCGCCAGCAAGTGCAGGCAGTCGTCCAGGTAGGCGTGGCCCACGTCGGTGAGGCTAACGCCCCGCGTGCTGCGCGTGAGCAAGGGCACCCGCAGGCGCGCTTCCAGGCGGGCCACCGCGCGTATCAGGGTCGGGCCAGAAACCTGGGCCGCACGCGCCGCCGCAGCCAGGCTCGGCTGCCCGGCCAACGCGGCAAACAGTTGCATATCGCGAAACCGTTCCATCAGTCGCGCCGGTTCAGCGCGGCATCCTGGCCCAGGCGCGCGCTGAGAAAATCGACAAAACTGTGGACCTTCGCCGGCACGCGCGTGCTCTTCTGGAACACCACCTGGATCGGCAGCGGCGACGGTTCAAAGCGTTCAAGGATAATCTCCAACTCTCCCGCCGCCACCGCTGCCGCGACTTGATACGACAGCACCCGCGTCACGCCCCAACCCTGGCGCGCGAGGTTGATCGCGGCGTTATTGGCCGTGACCACCAGGCGTGGTTCGATGGGCACGGTCAGCGCTTGGCCGTGTTCAACAAAGGTCCATTCATTCACACGTTGGCTGGCGGAGGTGGTGGCGATCTTCGCCTCACGCAACTGCGACGGGTGCTCGGGACGCCCGTGCTGGTCGAGATAACCCGGGGACGCACACACCACCCGCCGCACTTCACCGACCTTGATTGCCTGCTGCCCCGGCTCATGCAGGTGGCCGATACGCACGGCCACATCGACGCCTTCGTCATGCAGGTTGACCACGCGATCCACCAGCAAGGCATTGATCGTTACCAACGGAAAACAGTCGAGGAACGCCCCCAGCGCCGGCGCCACATACAGCTCGCCAAACAGCACCGGCGCGGTCACCGTCAAGTGCCCGCAGGGGATCGAATAGCTGCCCGCTGCCGCCTCTTCGGCTTCATCGAGTTCAGCAAGGATGCGCCGACAGTCTTCCAGATAACCCTGGCCGGCTTCGGTCAGGTGCAGACTGCGGGTGGTGCGTGCCAACAGTTGGGTGCCGATGCGTTGCTCCATGGCGGCGATGGCCCGCGTCACACTGGGCGGCGAGGTGTTCAAGCGGCGCGCGGCAGCGGCAAAACCGGCCTCTTCGGCCACCGCGAGGAACACCTGCATTTCGTGGAATCGGTCCATCGTCACTCCTTCTGTTGCAAACCCGCCGCCGTGCGCGGCATGCCGACAAACCCCGGCAACGCCTCGATGCTGGCCAGCCAGGCGCGCACTAGAGGGTAGTCGGCCAGCGACACATTGCCTTCCGGCGCATGGGCGACGTAGGTGTAGAAAGCGATATCGGCGATGCTCGGCTGCTCACTGGCGAGGAAGCGGCTGTGGCTCAGTTGCTGTTCCACCAACTGCAGCAAGCCATGGGCGCGGCTGATGGCGTTGACGGTATCGACCTCGGCACCAAACACCACTGCCAGCCGCGCAGACGCCGGCCCCACATGCAACTGACCCGCCGCCGCCGACAGCCAGCGCTGCACACGGGCCTGACCTACCGGGTCGCTGGGCAGCCATTGGCCCTTGCCGTATTTGCTGGCGAGGTAGACCAGGATCGCATTGGAATCGGCCAACACGGTGCCGTTGTCATCAATCGCAGGGACTTGGCCAAAGCTGTTGATCGTGGCGAGAAAATCCGCCGCCTTGTGTGCGCCTTGCTTGAGGTCCACCAGGATAAATTCCGTGGGCAAGCCCAGCAGGGACAGCATCAGCTCCACCCGATGGGAGTGGCCGGACAGCGGGAAACCGTAGAGTTTGATCGCGGGCTGGGACATGACAGGCTCCAAAACAAGGTTATCGACGCCGGCCATGGTCCACCGCTGCAGTGATCGTTGGAATCACCAGGATTCACAATCCAGCATTTCATCAGTTGAAACAATCACGATAACGGACCTGACAAAACCTGAAGCTTTGGTCCTGGCTCTGGCTCTGGCTCTGGCTTTTCAGCTTTTGATCTTAGGCGCCCCGTTAAACACGCTGGCCGGAATTCGGCATGGATTTGGGGGGTAAACCGGCAGGGATGCCGGTTTAGCCGCCCCGCGCCATGGATGGCGCGTGGCGGCGGCCCCCCAAATCCATGTCGGATTACGGGCACACCGAGCCTAGGCGAGGTGCCGAGTGTTGGGGCAAGAGCCCTTTTGGTTACTTTTGGGGCTCTTTTCCAAAAGTGACCCGCCGTAAGCGCGGAACCAACATCAGCCGTTACCCAAATAACGGATATGTACTCCGCCCAAAAAGCCCCAGCGCCTAACACATAGCTATCGCAGGCAAGCCAGCTCCCACATTTATCCGGCGTACACCCGATAAGACTTGGTCGCATGAAAGGTAGCCTTCGCGAGCAAGCCCGCTCCCACACAAGCCAGCTCCCACAAGGATGTCAGCGCTCTTCGAGGCGCTCGCGCAAAAACCTGTGCCCCACCGAAAACAACCGCCGATACGTCAACAACACCGCCCCCACCGTACCCAATGCCGACGCCGCGGCAATCAAGAACATGATCACGATCTGATACCGCACCGCATCCACCGGGCTTTCCCCCGCCAGTACCTGCCCGGTCATCATGCCGGGCAGGCTGACGATGCCGACCACGGTCATCTGGTTCAGCGTCGGGATCATCCCTGCGCGCACCGCCTGGCGAATGGCGTCCTGCGCCGCTTCCCAGCGTGAGCCGCCAAGGGCGAGGATCATTTCGATGGTGTTGCGCCCAGAGGTCAGTTCCTGGGTCATGCGCTCTATGCCCAGGGACACGCCGGTCAGGGTGTTGCCGAGGATCATCCCGAGGATCGGAATCGCATACTGTGGCTCGTACCACGGGTGGATGCGGATCACCGCAAACAGCCCCACCGCCGTCACCAGCCACGAGCTGCCCCATACCGACAGGATGCTGTCGACCCGCTGCCCCTTGTACGTGCGCCTCCCGCGCCCGGCGGCGGAGATGCCGGCGATCAGGGTCATGGCGCACATCAACGGCAGCACCACGTACCAGTAGGCAAACTCGAACACCCAACCCAGCAGGTAGCCGATGGCCAACAGTTGCACCACGGTGCGCACCGCCGCCCACAGCAATTGACGGCCCAGGCCCAGGCGCAGGAGCAGCGACAACGCGCCGTTGACCAGGATCAGCGAGGCGGCGATGCCCAGGTCGAGAGCCGTGAGGTTCTGGTAGTTCATGGTTGGGTAACTCCACTCAGCACGCCGGCACTCATGTGCAGGTGGAGGTTGCTCATGCGTCGGGCCTGGTCGAGGTCGTGGGACACCCAGATGCAGGCACGGGATTGATCGCCGGCGAACCAGGCGTCGATCAGCGCTTCCACTTCGCGGGATGACGTGGGGTCGAGGGCGGCGGTGGGTTCGTCCAGCAACAAGACTTCGGGGTTCAGTTGCAGGGTGCGGATCAGCGAGACCACCTGGGACTCACCGCCAGACAAATCCGCAGCTTTTTTTGCCAGGAAGTCCGGCGCCTTGCCTGCGTGGCCCAGCAATGTGGTGACGGCTGCAAGGTCGAAGCTGCGTTTATGCGAGGTCTTGAGGCTGAACGGAAAACGCAGGTTGTCTTCCACCGTGCCTTCGAGCAACGCCGGGCGCTGGGACAGGTAGCTGATATGGCAACGGTAATGGGGAATCTCGGCGTTGCTGATCGGTTGGCCGTTCCACAGGATTTGCCCGGAGGTGGGCGCGTCCAGCAGGGCCAGGGCGCGCAAAAAGACACTTTTGCCAGCCCCGGAAGAACCGGTGATGGACACGCGGTCGCCGGCGTTCAAGGTGAAATCGGTGGGCTGGAGCAAGGGCACTTGGCGGCGCTCGTCCATGCGCGTGAGGGCGCGGGTTTCGATCAGTGCGCTCATGGACGCGAAGGTTCCTTGGATCGGGTTGAGCGCAATGGTGAAGCAGGAAGGTCCCCGGGGTCCAGCGTTCGGGGAATTTGGTGAACGATCTGGGCATCCTCAATTGCGCTCGCTAGACTCCCCGCTCCCATAGAAGGACAACCCATGGACGATCAGGAAAACGCCAATGCCCCCGTCGCAAAGACTAGCGCCGCCTGGCTATGGAAAGTTGTAAAATTCGAAAGCTTGTCAATCATGGTGCTGTTGTTCGCACTGTTTTACTCAAACGGCTACGCATACCTTGAGACCTATTACGGCGCCCTTGGGGCGCCGATCAATCGACTGGGCTTCGATACCTATCAGTTTGTGGTATTCGGCGGAATGGACATGCTGGTCAAGATCTCCGCATCGCTCATTGCTTGTTCAGCCGTTGCTTCGTTCGTCTGCTTGATGTATTTCACGGAAAATCCCGACCGGGTCTTTCCAACCACCACACTCGCCCCCACAACGGCCCGCTACCGCTTTCTACAGCACATGGGCAAAAGCTACACAAGAGCCAAACCGCTGATCCTCGGTACGTTTCTGCTCACCTTTTTTGCAATTGGCACGTGGGTCCTTTGGAAGTTAACGTTCTCTCAGTCGATCGAGCGCGGCAAGCTAAGGGCGTATGAAGAAATTCGTGATTGCAAACCCGAAACGGTCCAGCTAAAGAATCTGGACCGTATAACTGGCTGCATCGTCGGCGAAAGCGACGACATGCTTTATCTGGTGGAAAAGCACAAGGAAGGTGCCGAAATCATGTACGAGAAACGCCAAGTATCCAAAGACAGCATTAAATCAACCAACGGTCCTCAATTGACGCTGAAAAGACCAGGTTAACCCGTGAAGCCACTGAACTGGCTCGCAAGCCAGGCGCTATCTATCGGGTAGCAAATATCCAATGTGGGAGCTGGCTTGCCTGCGATAGCGGTGGGTCAGTTTGCGCATCAGTGACTGATACACCGCTATCGCAGGCAAGCCAGCTCCCCCATTAAGAACTGTGTGCATCAGCTCCTTATGGCAGCGGGTCGAACTTCAGCGCACTCAAGCTCTGCACCTTGTCCTCACGCACCATCTTGTACTCGGTATTCGGGCCGATCCAGCGATCCCAGATCGCATCGATCTCGCCGGCCTTTTCCATCGCCATCAACGCCTCATTGACCTTGGCCAGGAACGCCGGCTCATCGCGGCGCATGCCCGCGCCAATCGGCTCCAACGCCATCGGTTCCTTGGCAATCGCCAGTTCCACGCCACCGGCCTTGGCCTGGTTGACCAGTTTCAGCGCGGTCATGGTGTTGGTCACCAGGCCCACTACCTTGTTCTGTTGCAGGGCCATGTAGGCCGAGCCGGTGTCCTGGAAGGTCACCGGGGTGGCGCCGGCGATGCGGATCGATTGCTCCGAGGTGGAGCCCTTGGTCGAGCTGATGCGCTTGTCCTTGAAGAAGCTTTTCGGCTGGTCGGCGTTGGCCGCGCGCACCACCAGGGTTTCCTTGGCGATGTAGTACGGGTCGCTGAACTGGATCTGTTCGGCGCGGGTCTTGGTGTACGCCAGGTTGGCGAAGATCACATCGACGCGGCCCATCTTCACTTCGGGAATGCGCGCTTCAACCGACAGCGGCTTGAGTTCCAGGGCCACGCCCATGGTCTTGGCCAGGGCCTTGCACAGGTCCACGTCCATGCCCACCAGCTCGCGGGTCTTGGGGTCCGGCGCGGAGAATGGCGGCACGTCGGCGTACACGCCGCAGCTCAGGGACTGCTTGGCGAGGATGTCGCTCAATTGGTCAGCCTGGGCGCAGGCCACAGCCAATGGACCCAATGCCAACGCAGTAAACAGATGCTTCATACCCATGGGAAATCTCCAGAAAGTTGGACAAGCAAAATGGCAGAAGGAATCAAGCCGCCGCAGCTCAGTGGGCCCGCAGGTCGGCGATGAAGCGTTGCGCTCGCGGGTGCGAAGGCTGGGTGAAGAAGGCGTCGGGGCTGCTCTTTTCCAGAATCTGCCCCGCGTCCATAAACCAGATGGTGTCCGCCACTTCGCGGGCGAAGTTCATCTCGTGGGTCACGCACATCATGGTCATGCCGTCCTTGGCCAAGCCCTTCATCACGCTCAGCACTTCACCGACCATTTCCGGGTCGAGGGCGCTGGTGGGCTCGTCGAACAGCATCACCGGCGGTTCCATCGCCAGGGCGCGGGCAATCGCCACCCGTTGTTGCTGGCCGCCGGACAACTGCGCCGGGTAGGCCCCGGCCTTGTGCGCCAGGCCCACGCGGTCGAGCAGTTCCATGGCCTTTTGCTTGGCCGCCGCGCCCTTGAGGTTGCGCAGCTTGTTTGGCGCCAGGGTGATGTTTTCCAGCACCGACAGGTGCGGGAACAGGTTGAAGCTCTGGAACACAAACCCCACGCGGCTGCGCAGGCGATTGATCTGCGCGTCGGTGCCGTGCACGTCCTGGCCATCGAACAGGATCTGGCCGTCCTGGATGTCTTCCAGGCGATTGACCGTGCGGATCAGCGTGGACTTGCCCGAGCCCGACGGCCCGCACAGCACCACCACTTCACCGGGGTTCACTTCGGCGGTGATGTCGGTGAGCGCCTGGTACTCGCCGTACCATTTATTGATTTTCGAAAACATGATCATTGGATGCATGAGCGCAGCCCTCTTCAATTATCGGTGGCCAGCAACGGCTTGCCGGGCACGGTCTGCCCGCCGTCACCGAGGCGCTTGCGCGCAATGCGTTGTTCTACCCAGCCCGCCAGGCGGGTCAGGCCGAAACACAGCAGGTAGTAGATGATCGCCAGGATGAAAAACACCTGGAACGGCTTGGTCAGCAACTGGTTGTTGACCTGGTTGGCGGCAAAGGTCACTTCCTGCACGTTGATCACGTAGCCCAGGGAGGTTTCCTTGATGATCGAGATGAACTGGCTGATCAGGCTGGGCAGCGCGTTGTACAGCGCCTGGGGCAGGATCACCCACAGCGTGGTGCGCACGTAGCCCAGGCCCAAGGCGCGGGACGCTTCGTATTGCCCGCTCGGCAACGCCTGGATACCACCGCGAATGATTTCGCACAGGTAGGCGCTCTGGTAGATCACCAGGGTGCAGAGCATGGTCATGAAGCCGGTGATGTTATGGCCGATCAGCAACGGCACCAGGAAGTAGGTCCAGAAGATCACCATCAGCAGCGGAATACCGCGCAACACGTAGACCCACACCGTGGCCACCCAATACAAACCCTTCCACGGCGACACCCGCGCCAGCGCCAGCAACAGGCCGAACGGGAACGCCAGCAGCAGCGCCAACGCGGCGAGGATCAAGGTGCTGGCCAGGCCGCCCAAGGGACCGTGGGGGTATTGGCCGATGAGAAACAGCGTCCAGTTGTTCTGCAGGATTTCAACGATATCGAACATCGCCATCTACCTCGCCAGGGCTTTGCTGAAGTGCCGGGCGAGCAATGCCCCGACGCCCATCAGCAGCAGTGAAAACACCAGGTAGAACACCGTGGCGACCAGGTACGACTCGAAGGTGCGGAACGTGTAGTTCTCCACTTCGCGGCTGGCGTAGGTCAGTTCCATCACGCCGATCGCCATGGCCAAACTGGTGTTCTTGAACAGCAGCACGGTGTGGTTGATCAGCGACGGCAGGCAGTTGCGCACGCCTTGGGGCAGGATCACGTAGCGCATCGAACGCACATAACCCAGGCCCAGGGCCCGCGACGCTTCGGTCTGCCCGGCGGGAATCGCGCGCAGGCCGCTGCGCATGTCTTCACAGAAATACGCGGCCTGGCACAAGCCCAGGGCGATCACCGAAAACAGGTATTCGGTGTTGTGGCTGGCCAGCCACAGCTGCGCGTTTTCGCTGAGCAGGGTCGGCACGCCGAAGTACCACAGCATCAGTTGCACCAGGGTCGGCACGTTGCGGTGGTAGGACACGTACCCCGCCACCAGGCGGTCGGCCAGCTTGTTGCCGGTCAGGCGCACCGTGACCAGCGTCAGCGCCAGAATCATCGCCAGCAGCCAGGCGAACAACGCCAGCTGCAAGGTCATTTCGATGCCCTTGACGATCAGCTCGGCGTACTCGCCTTGCAGAATCGCGGCCAAATCGAAGTCTTGCTTCATGGTCAATCCCTATCGGCATTGGGCTAGGGCAGAAATCAAAATCACCCGGCGGGGCCGTGGCGGGATGCAGCGCTGACGGATTGATCCGTTCTGTTTTTGGGGGCTGGTGTTCAGCCCTGGTAGTCCTGCGGACGCGCGGTGGAGAGCCCGCCCGGCACCTGCAAGGTCGGGGTGATTTCCATATGCCCGACGTTGACGGCTATCGGCGCGGCAATCGCAAAGGCGATGGCATTGGCGATGTCTTCGGCCTGGGGCAGTTCAAAGCCCTCGACGAAGCGTTTGTAGGTCTCCTCGGAATCGCCGTGCACGTGGGCAAAGATGTCCGTGGCCACACGTCCCGGGCAGATCTCGGTGACACGCACGCGCTTGCCGAACGCATCGATGCGCAGCTGACGCGAGAGCATGCTCACCGCCGCCTTCGTCGCGTGATACGTGGAGTTGCCGCCAAAGTTGTAGGCCGCGGCAATCGAGCTGATGTTGATGATGTGCCCGCAATCGCGCTCGACCATGCCCGGCAAGGCCAGGCGTGCCAGGTGCAGCACGGCGCGCAGGTTGACGTCGATCAGCAGGTCGATGCCGTCGGCGTCGGCCTTGAGCAGGGAGCCCGGTTTGTCGACACCGGCGTTGTTGACCAGGATGTCGAAGGTGTTTTCGGCGAACAGCCGGGTCAACCCGGCGATGTCGGTCACGTCGATGGCGTGGGCAATGCAGCCGGTCTTGGCCGCCAGTGCCTGCAACTTGTCGGCGCTGCGGGCCAGGGCATGCACCTGCACGCCTTCCTGGCACAGGCGCTCGACAACGGCGGCGCCGATGCCCGAGGACGCCCCGGTGACCAGCGCGGTTTTGTAGTCGGAAAATGGCATGGGGTAATCCTTGTGCTGCGGGTTATGGTTCGACTCTATCCAGCCTTCAGGCGCTGGACCAAGACGCAATGGTTGTGTGGCGATAAGGCCTGCTTATGACGCGGCCAGCAGCTGGGAAATCGGCGTAATGTGCCCGCCCAGTTGCTCGATTTCCTCACGAATGGTGCGCGCCAACTCGACCGCGCCGGGGGTGTCGCCGTGCAGCAGGATCGAATGGGCCGGCACCCGCAGCACCTTGCCGCTGAGGGCAGTGACGGTGCCCTCCTCCAGCAATTGGCGCACGCGCTGCAATACCGCTGACGGTTCCTTGATCACCGAGCCTTCAACCTTGCGCGGTACCAACAGGCAGTCGTCGTCATAGGCACGATCAGCCAGAAAGGTGGTGGCGACGCGCAGGCCGCATTTCTCGGCGGCGCCTTCGATGGCGCGACTGCTGGACGAGCTGATGATCAACGTCGGATCAAACGCCGCCACCGCCCGCACCAGCGGCTCGGCCAGTGCGGCATCAGCAGCGGCCATATTGCCGAGGGCGCCGTGGAAGCTCATATGGGTCATGCGATGGCCATTCACGGCGGCCATCCCCGCCAGGGCGCCGAGCTGGTAGATCACATACGTGGCGAGTTCCTTGATCTCGATATTCATCTGGCGCCGACCAAAGCCCATCAGGTCCGGGAAGCCCACGTGGGCGCCGAGGTCGATGCCACCGGCTTTCGCCAGGCGCACGGTGGTGTCCATGATCAGCGGGTCGCCGGCGTGGTAGCCGCAGGCGACGTTGGCCGAGGAAATCAGGCGCATCAGTGCCTCATCCTCACCCATGCGCCACGGGCCGAAGCCTTCGCCGAGGTCGGCGTTCAAATCGATCTTCATGCTTGCCGCTCCAGGCCCAGGAATGCTTCGCCGTAGCCGACGGTAGTGCCGCAGGGCACACGCACATCCATCACCCGTGCGGCCTCGCGGCTGCGCTGGGGCAACAGCAGGTCGCCGACTTGCAGCACCGCCACCAACTGCCCGGCGCTGAGCGAATCGCCCACAGCCACGAAGGGTTCGCTAAGTTGCGGATGGGTCAGCAGCAAGCGCCCCAGGCCGGTGGTGCGCAGGACCTTGTCCTCCACCGCCGCCACGTCAACGGGCGCCGCAACGCTGGCCGCAGGCGCACCGCGCTTGAGCGTCAGGTGCGCCCCCGGGCGACTCAGTTCGGCGCCGGCCAGGTGGTGTTCCTTGAGCCACAGCGCCAGTTGGCGGATTTCCTCAATAGTCATGCTTTAACTCCCTCTCGGTGCAGGTCCACCAGGCGGCTGACTTCGCGCAGGTAACGGCGGTTGGTTTCCAGGGCCTCGACCGCTTCCTCATAGCTGCACTCGACAAAGCGCACCTTGCTGCCAATCGGCGCCTGGCCGAGGCGCCACAGGTCGGCCTCGATCACGCTGCCAAACTTGGGGTAGCCGCCGCTGGGCTGGGCGTCGCGCATCTGGATGATCGGCTGGCCGCCGTGGGGCACCTGGATCACGCCGGGCACGATGCCGTGGGAGCGGATTTCCATGGGGGCGATGGGCAGCAGTGGTTCGCCTTCCATGCGGTAGCCGTAGCGATTGCTCTGGGTGGTGATCTTCCACTCACCGGCCCAGAAGGCGGCGCGGGAGCTTTCCTGGAAGCGTTCGTATTCGGCGGCGGGCAACACACGCATGGCGGGCACTCCGTCGACCTGTAACGGCAACGCGAGGCTTGGCGCCAACACGCCGAAGTCCAACGGCAGCGGGCTGATGCCGGGGCGCAACGCGGCGAGTCGATCGCCCTGCTGCAACGCCCGGCCGTCCAGGCCACCGAACTCGCCACGCAATTGGGTGCTGCGTGAGCCGAGCACCGACGGCACGTCCACACCGCCAGCGAGGCACAGGTAAGCGCGGCTGCCGGAGGTCGGGTAACCCAGGTTCAGGACTTGACCTTCGCGGCCCTGGTACACCCAGTTCGGCGGCAATGGCTGGCCGTCCAAGGTGGCGTCGCACGCGGCGCCGGTCACGGCAAAGGCGCAGTCCTGCACCAGCCGCACTTCGAACGGAAACAACGGAATTTCAATCGCCGCAGCGTCTTCGGGATTGCCCAGCAACAGGTTGCCCAGCGCCAACGCCAGATGGTCCATGGCGCCCGACGTACCGACGCCTTGACCGAGGCTGCCGAAGCGGCCGAAGTCCTGCACGGTGGCCAGGGCGGTGGCCGATAGAATCTCGATCATCGAATGATCCTCTCGATGCGCAAGCGCAGGAAATCACCCGGCCGCAAAATGGCTGGCGGGGTTTGGGTCGAGTCGAAAAACGCCATTTCGGTACGGCCGATGGTGTTCCAGCCGCTGGGGCCGGCCGACGCGGAAACGCCGGTCTGCACGCCGCCGATGGACACGGAACCGGCGCCAATATTCAGCACCGGCACTTGCCGACGTGGCGTGGCCAGGCGCTGGTCCATGCCGCCGAGGTAGCAGTAACCCGGGTGGCTGCCCAAGGCATACACCGGGTACAGCGGTTCGCAATGCAGGTTGGCGATGGTCTCGATGTCCAGCCCGGTGTGGGCGATTACATCAGCCATATGCGGGCCGAATTCGCCGCCGTAGACCACCGGCAACTCGACGATGCGCCCTTCCAGGGGCAGCGGCTCGCAGTGCTCCCAGGCTTGCAGCAGGCGCTCGCACAAGCCGCTCAACTCACGCGGAGGTTTGAGAAACGTCAGCATCAGGTTGTTCATGCCGGGCACGGCTTCGTGGATTTCCGGCCACTCGCCGGCTTGCAGGGCCAGGTTCCAGATGCGCTGTTGCGGGGCCAGGTCCAGCTCGCCCGGCGCTTCAAACAACAGGGCACTGGAGCCCAACAGGCTGATATTCGGTGCGGTGCTCATGTCGGGCTCCTTTGCTGCAACCAGCGCTCCAGGTGATGGATATCGACACCGCCGGCTTGAAAGGCCGGGTCTTCAAGAATGTCGCGGTGCAGCGGAATATTGGTGCTGATGCCGTCCACGATCATTTCGCTGAGGGCCAAACGCATACGCGCCATGGCTTCTTCGCGGGTGGCGCCGTGGGTGATGACCTTGGCCACCATCGAGTCGTAATACGGCGGCACGCGGTAGCCCGTGGTGACGTGGGAATCCACGCGCACGCCAAAGCCACCGGGCACTTCCCAGCGCTGGATCAAGCCGGGGGTCGGCATGAAGGTGCTTGGGTCTTCGGCGTTGATGCGGCATTCCAGGGAATGGCCGTTGAGCTGCACATCCTCTTGGCGCAGGCCCAGCACTTCGCCACGGGCCATGCGCAGTTGCTGTTGCACGATGTCGATGCCGGTGGTCATTTCCGTGACCGGGTGTTCCACCTGCAAACGGGTGTTCATCTCGATAAAGAAGAACTCGCCGTCCTCGTACAAGAATTCAAAGGTGCCGACGCCGCGATAGCCAATCTGGCGGCACGCCTCGGCGCAGCGTTCGCCGACCTTGGCGATCAGCGCGGGATCGATCCCTGGGGCCGGGGCTTCTTCCAGCACCTTCTGGTGCCGGCGTTGCAGCGAGCAGTCGCGGCAGCCGAGCCAGATCGCGTGGCCGTGGGCGTCGCACAGCACCTGGATTTCCACGTGGCGCGGGTGGCCGAGGAATTTCTCGATATACAGTTCCGGGTTGCCGAAGGCCAGCCGTGCTTCTTCGCGGGTGAGGGCAATGGCGGCGAGCAATTCGGCTTGCTCCTGCACCACGCGCATGCCGCGCCCACCCCCGCCACCGGCGGCCTTGACGATCACCGGGTAGCCAATCTCGGCGGCGATGGCGAGGATGCTCGCGTCGTCGCTGGGCATCGTCGAGTCCGGCCCCGGTACGCAGGGCACGCCGGCTTCACGCATGGCGCGCTTGGCGGCGACCTTGTCGCCCATGGTGCGGATGCACGCGGCGCTGGGGCCGATAAAGGTCAGGCCCGCCGCCTCGATGCGTTCAGCGAAGCCGGCGTTTTCCGAAAGAAAGCCGTAGCCGGGATGGATCGCCTGGGCCCCCGTGACCTTGGCCGCAAACAGCAGCGCCGTCTGGTTGAGGTAGCTCAGGCCCGGCGCTGCCGGGCCGATGCACAGCGCTTCGTCGGCGTTTTGCACGTACTGCGCGTGACGGTCCGCTTCGGAGTACACCGCCACGGTCTTGATGCCCAGGCCACGGCAGGCACGCTGAATGCGCAGGGCAATTTCGCCACGGTTGGCGATCAGCACTTTGTCGAACATTGAATTCACCTGCATCACAAATAAGGGTCAATCGAGGCGGAACAGCGCCTGGCCGGCGGCAACTTCAGCCCCGGCCTGGGCCAGGATCTCAGCCAGCTTGCCGGCCACCTTGGCCTTGACCGGGTGGAACATCTTCATCGCCTCGATCACCGCCACGGTCTGGCCGGCTTCGATGGCTTGCCCCACGGCTACAAACGCTGGCTCACCGACGGCGGGCGTCAGGTGCAGCACGCCGTAGAGGCTGGCCTTGATCTCAATCGCCGCCGTAGGTGGTGCCGCAACCGGCGCGGCAACCACCGTGGGTGCGATGCTGATCGCCGCCTGCCCCGCCTGCTTGAACAGCCGCAGCGTGCTGTCGCCTTCGGTGAGGCTCAGTTCCAGCAGATCGGATTCGGCCAGCAAATCCATCAACCCCTTGATACGTGCTGAATCCATAGTTGGCCCCTGCCTGTCGAACGTGTCTTGAGTGGATGGGGCCAATCTACCGAGCCCCTCGGAAAGCGGCCAAGACGCTTTGGCTTTGGGGTGATAAGCCGCCCTTATGACCCCTCAAACCGCACTGCCACGCATCTGCGCCACCAGCTCCAGCAAGATCGCCTTGACCGCCTGGGCCGGCACCGACAGCGGCAAATGCCCGGACAGGCACAACGCCAACGGTGCCTCCACTTCGGGTTCGACGATGCGGCACATGTGCACGGCTGGGTTGGCCGCCAGCACCCGCGCCGACGACTCCGGCAGGATGGTCGAGCCGAAGTGATCAGCCACGGCGGCAGTCAAGGTGGTAGAGGATTCAATCTCGGCCACCACCCGCGCACCGAGGCCGATGCGCAGGAAGGCTTCGTCCACCATGCGGCGCATCACGTTGTAGGGGCGAGGCAGCAGCATGTCCATGTCGGCCAGTTCGGCGAGGGGAATGTCTGCGCGGCCGGCGACCTCTGGATCGGCGCTGACCAGGTACAGCGGCTCGCGCAGCAGCGAGACGAAACTCAAGCCGTGCACCTCGCGCCCGCCGTAGAGCACGGCCATGTCCATGCGGCCGTTCATGATCAGCTCGCTCAGGGTGGTGCCGAAGTTTTCGTTGAGGTACAGCAGGATGCCGGGGTGGCGTTCGCGCACGGTGCGCAATAGTGGCAGCGACAATGTCGAGGCCGCCGTGCCGGGGGCGAGGCCTACCGAGACCTGCCCGGACAAGGCGTGGCCGGTGGCGTTGATATCGCTCTGGGCCTGTTCGCACTGGCGCAGGATGATCTGCGCATGGCCGTACAAAACCTTGCCGGCTTCGGTCGGCGTGACGCCGCGTTTGGTGCGGATCAGCAGTTGTTGCTGCAACTCGGCTTCCAGGGTGGCCAGTTGTTGGCTGAGGGCGGGTTGGGCGACATGCAGCACGTCGGCGGCTTGGGTCATGCTGCCGATGTCTACCAGTTTCACGAAGTACTTCAATCGGCGCAGGTTCAAGTGGGCGGTGCTCTTGCTTGGGGTTGGTGTCGCCTGTTCCGCCGCTATCGCAGGCAAGCCAGCTCCCACATTTGGAATGTGTGGACACAGGGAGGTGTGAACACATTCAAGTGTGGGAGCTGGCTTGCCTGCGATAACGATCGACCAGGCAGCGATACACCCAGCGGTTTTGCAAAACCCACGCCACCCCGCCTCTTAGCCATAAGGCTTTGCTATGGCTACTCCAAAATAACCATTCCAAGCACCTGCGCGGCGCACGCCCCGCTGCACGCACCCTTTCAGTGCGCCCCCAGCCATAAGCACTGCCTATCAACCCAGAACGATCTCGTCTTATGGCCCCTTCCCCGACGCCTCGTACTGTGGCCCCTGTCAACGCCATCAACGAGGAACGCCCCGTGACTGCCTCCCGCATCGCCGCCCGTGTGCAACGCATCAAACCATCGCCCAGCAGCGCCGCGTCCGACCGCGCCAACGAGTTGCGTCGCCAGGGCCAGTCCATCATCAACCTGGTGGTGGGCGAGCCGGATTTCGACACGCCCACCAACATCCGCCAAGCCGCCAGCGCTGCGATTGAGCGAGGTGAAACCCGCTATACGCAAAACGCCGGCACCCCGGAACTGCGCCAGGCCATCGTCGCCAAGCTGGCCCGCGAAAACGGCCTGAGCTACAGCGCCAGCCAGGTACTGGTGACCAGTGGCGCCAAGAGCGCGATCTTCAATGCCTTCGCCGCCACCCTCGGTGCGGGCGATAAAGTGCTGATCCCGGCGCCGTACTGGGTGTCCTACCCGGACATGGTGCTGGCCTGCGAAGGCGAACCCGTGACCCTGGCCTGCCCGGAACACGAAGGCTTCAAGCTGACCCCGGCGCAACTGCGCAACGCAATCACCCCACGCACCCGCTGGCTGCTGCTCAACTCGCCGAGCAATCCCACCGGCGCCAGCTACAGCGCCGCCGAATTGCGCGCGCTGGCCGATGTGCTGCTGGATTTCCCCCACGTGCTGCTGATGACCGATGACATCTACGAGCACATCCGTTACGAAGGCCTGGACAACCCGCATATCCTCGCCATCGAACCGGCCTTGAGCGAGCGCAGCCTGGTGGTCAACGGCGTGTCCAAGACCTACGCCATGACCGGCTGGCGCATCGGTTACGCCGCCGGCCCCGCCGACCTGATCGGGGCCATGGCGACGCTGCAATCCCAGTCCACCAGCAACGCCTGCTCGGTCAGCCAGGCGGCCGCCGTGGAAGCGCTGAATGGCGACCAAAGCTTCGTCAAGCACAGCGTCGAGGTGTACCAGCAACGTCGCGACCGCTGCCTGGATCTGCTCAACGCCATCCCCGGCCTCAGCTGCCGCAAGCCCGACGGCGCGTTCTATCTGTATGTGAACTGCGGCGGCCTGCTGGGTAAAACCACGGCCGAGGGCCAGGTGCTCAACAGCGACAGCGAGGTGGTGATGTACCTGCTGGAAAGCCAGGGCGTGGCGGTAGTCGCCGGCACGGCCTATGGTTTGGCGCCGTTCTTCCGCATGTCGATTGCCACCGACATCAGCACGCTCGACCAAGGCTGCGCGCGCATTGCCGCTGCCGTCGCCGCGCTGCGCTGAGGCCCCTGCGATGACCGTGGCGGCCCACCCTCCCCTGAGTTTCAAGCAGGCCTTGCTGGCGATGATCGGCATCTCGTTGGTGCTGATGCTCTCGGCGCTGGACCAGACCGTGATCGGCAACGCGTTGCCGAGCATCGTCGCCGAACTGGACGGCTTTGAACTCTATGCGTGGGTCGCCACCGGTTATCTGTTGGCGTCCATCGTGACCATCCCGATTTTCGGGCGGCTGGGGGATTACTACGGGCGCAAGCCGTTTGTGCTCGCCGCCACGCTGATTTTCACCCTGGCCTCCCTGGCCTGCGCGGTGGCCAATGACATGCTGGTGCTGGTGATCGGCCGCGCGTTGCAAGGGGTCGGCGGCGGCATGCTGATTGGCACCGCGTTTGCCTGCATCCCCGAGCTGTTTCCCGATACGCGCCAACGCCTGCGCTGGCAGATGCTGTTGAGTGCGCTGTTCAGCGTGGTCAATGCCATCGGCCCGGGGCTCGGCGGTTACCTCACGGGCACCTTTGGCTGGCGCGCGGTGTTTTATATCAACCTGCCGTTGGGCTGCGTGGCGCTGTTGATTGCCTGGCGCTTCTTGCCCTGGTATCGCCCGCAGCAACGAGTGGGCATTCGCCTGGATTGGCCCGGCGCGCTGTTGATCGCCCTGGCGTTGGGCAGCCTGCAATTGTTTGTGGAGTGGCTTGGGCACGCGAGCCTGGCACTGAGTGCGGCGCTGGGCCTGGGTTGTATCGCGGCGGTTGTTGCGCTGTGGCATTGGGAGCGGCGTTGCGCCCACGCGCTGTTGCCTGCCGCACTGTTCGGCCTGCCGAGCCTGCGCCTGTTGTTTATCTTGTCGGTAGCGGCCGGGGCGATCATGTTTTCGCTGCTGTTCTACCTGCCGCTGCTGCTGCAAGGCGCCTATGGTTACTCGCCCCAGGACGCCGGCCTGTTGATCACGCCGCTGGCGCTGAGCATCACCCTGGGTGCCATCGTCAACAGCCGCATCGTCACCCGTTTGCGCAACCCGAACTGGCTGCCGCTGGCAGGGTTTGTCGCGCTGTTGCTGGCGTGCCTCGGGTTGGCGGTGGTCGGGCGCGGGGCGTCGTTCAATGGGCTGCTCGGCCTGATTCTGCTGGCAGGCTTGGGCCTGGGGTTCATCCTGCTCAACCTCACGGTGTTCACCCAGACCTTGGCCGAGCGCCAGTTCCTCGGCATTGCCACGGCGCTGACCCAATCCCTGCGCCTGGTCGGCGGTTTGCTCGGCACCGCCGGCATGGGCGTGCTGGTCAACCTGCTCTACAGCGCCAATGTGCAGCGGGTGTTCCTCGCCGCCGATCACGCCGAAGGCATCGCCCTCTACGCCGACCCGCAAACCCTGTTGCATGCCCACCTCGCCGCCTCGCCCTGGCTGGACCTGGCCCGCGATGCGCTGGCCCAGTCCGTCGGCGTGGGCCTGTTGCTGTGCGCCGGGATCGGCGTGCTCGCCCTGTTCATCCTGTACCGCTTGCCGCCGGTGCGACTGCATGTCGTGCCCGCCACCGTTGCTCCTGAAAAATAAGAAAAATTTTACTGCCGCTTTTGACTGCCCTCAAAAAACCAAACACACATGGGGATGACACCGATGGAGCTTTTCAATCGCGCACCAACCGTACTCGCCGGCCTGTGCGGCCTGATGATCGCCCAGCAGGGCTACGCCGCCGGCCTGGTGGAAGACAGCAAGCTCAACGTGCTGGCCCGCAACTTCTTCAGTAACGCCGACAACCGCAGCGGCGCGGCCGACCCCAACTACACCCAGGAATGGGGCCAGGGTTTTATCGCCAACTTCGAATCGGGCTTCACCCAGGGCACCGTGGGCTTCGGCGTGGACGCCATCGGCATGTTCGGCATCCGCCTGGACTCGGGCAAAGGCCGCCACTACAACCCGCAAAGCACCGCGTTCAACGGCAATATCTTCCCCACCGACCACGACGGCCGCGCCGTGGACGAATTCGGCAGCCTGGGCCTCACCGCCAAGGCCCGCTTCGCCAAGACCGAGCTGAAATACGGCACCCTGGTGCCGATGCTGCCGGTGGTGATGTCCACCGACCGCATGCTGCAACAGACATTCAATGGCGGCCAGGTGCAGTCCAAGGACCTCGACCACTTCACCTTCACCCTCGGCCAGCTGGAACACGTGAAAGGCCGTGGGTCGAGCGACCAGATGGGCATGTCGATCCCCGGCGCCAACAACGCAGTGAGCGGCACCTTCGTCAACAAGTTCTACTACGGTGGCGTCGACTACAAACCGACCAAAGACCTGACCTTGCAGTACTACTACGGCAACCTGCAGGACTTCTACAAACAGCACTTCCTGGGCCTCAAATACGACTGGCAGATCGGTCCCGGCACCCTGCGCACCGACCTGCGCCACTTCGACAACCGCTCCGACGGCGCCAACAGCAACGACCCGGCCTACTACACCCTCGGCTACTACGGCGACGGCGTGACCAAGGGCAAAGTCGACAGCCGCCTGAGCAGCGCGCAATTCACCTACCTGGTCAACGGCCACACGATTGCCGCCGGCCTGCAACAAGTCAGCGGCGACAGCGACGCGGTGTGGTTGAACCAGGGCGATGGTTCCACGGCGTACTTCATGACCGAGTCGATGGTCGGCAAATTCCAACGCGCCGGCGAGACCACCTGGCAGGTGAAATACGGCTATGACTTCGCCGCGGTCGGTGTACCGGGTTTGAGCTTCATGGGCATGTACGAAAGCGGCTCGAACATCCGCACGCCGACGGGGGATAAAAGCGAGTGGGAGCGTAACTTGACGGTGAGTTATGTGGTCCAGCAAGGGCCGTTGAAGAACCTGAGCATTGCGTTGCGGCATGCGTCGTTGCGTACGGAAGTGACGACGCAGCGGGACAGTGATGAGCATCGGGTGATTGTCAGCTATCCGATCAGCATTTTGTAAGGCCGGATACAGCTCTTAAGCTTGATGAAAATCAAATGTGGGAGCTGGCTTTTGTGGGAACTGGCTTGCCTGCGATGGCATCACCTCGGTCTGATTGACAGACCGAGTCGTCTGCATCGCAGGCAAGCCAGCTCCCACACCAGCCCCACATTCAAGCAGTGCCGTTAGCTGCACGCGGTGATCGTCTGCCCGACGCTATCTTGCACGCGATCTGCCAGCAACTGCGCCAGTTCAATCAACTGCGCAACGCCCAGCAACTCCTCTCGCTTCGATCCTTCCAGATTAAACGCAAGATCACAGCTCAATGCATTGGCCGAGGCGAGTGTTTCGCTGAGGTTGACCAGCAGGTCTTCGGTATTGATTCCATCCGCTACGGCAAATAGACGGACAGGGGGATTGGGGGTGGGTTTGATCATTGTGAAGCTCCTAAGGAAAGTGGAGCTGCCATTGATCGCCGCGACGCGATGGGGGTGGCAGCTGTACGCAGGTTCGCGGACCGGTCCTTAGGAAACCCGGCATACCCGAAGGTATCCCGCGCACAGCCGCCATAGCGCCGCACAGTAGACGATAAAAAAGCGCCAACTGAAAGCAGACGATGACGCTTAGCGTCCATAGGAAACCGGGCCGCGACGCCCGACCGCTGAGTGTGCAGCGGTGTACGGAGACTAAAGAGCTAGTTTCCGAGGGCCAACCGCTGATAGGTGTCGGAAATTTCTGTTTCTTCGAATACCTAGCCGAACGGTCAGTTGTTTGGACTTCCTTCATTCAGCAGCATTCTTCTCGCGCCAGTTAGGCGCGATCTTCACCAGCAACGCGATAGCCCGCAAAGGCTGGCGCAGGTGGAGGCTTCTGCAGCCAGGCTTGCACGCGGAGAATGAGGCATGAGGCGTTACAACCTAACCAACGGCGCCAAGACAACGGCCGGCGGCACGGTCTACACCGGGTACACGGGCGGTACCATTAACGGGTTGGGAATGGTCAGACAGGGCGATCTCATCTTCTGCCCCGCCTGCTCCAGCCAAGGTGTCGTCGTGTGTGTCGGGCCGCGACTGGGCGAAATATGGGACGGTGCAGAGGCCGCGTTGGAAGGCGACGTGTGCCGCTGCAAATGTGACCCGCCACCTAAACTCATCGCCAACCAATTCATGGAGTTTCAGGACATAGACCCTGAAAAGTCGCCGTCTTTTTTGCCACCGCCGGGAACCACTTCAGCTCGCAGCACGGCCGCCGAGGCTTTCGCGCCGAACGCACAACCTGATGCGCTGAATGTGTGTGTATTCGCAAAATCCTGTGTCTCAGTGCCCGCCGGTTCCACAGCGGCGGGACAAGCTCCCGAACGTGCAGACAATTTCGGCAAAACTGCTCTGATCGCTTCAACCGGCACCGCTGGTACTGTCGGGCGTATCGCGGGGACGCTCGGCAGTGACCTCGGTACTTGGGCAGTACGTGGAGTAGCGGGCGCAAGCGCCGCATTGAACGTCGTGTTGCTGGCCTTTTGGCCGAGAGATATTGGCGATTCGACCCTCTACACCCCAGCGCAATTGGCAAATCTGCAATCGGCAAGCACACGGGTGCGGTTCCAGTTCCGTCAGGATGACGCGGGGGAATTGAGAGCTTATGGCATCCACACCTCGCCGGGCAGTGGTTCGGATCGGGTGCCTGTTGCACACGCCCGATGGAACGCCGACAAAAGCGCGATGGTGGCGGTCTGGATGGCATCAGCATTACTTGGACGCCCAACAACGGGCCGGTGGTCAGTGCGCCAAGTCCTTATCCAGGTACGCCCGAGCGGCTTGAAAATTTACTGGTTCATCCGATTGCAGTAGGGCCAGATTCGGCCCTCACTCACTATCCAGGCCAAGATGCCGAGGATGTGACCTGGCAGGATACGATCATTACGTTTCCGGCTGATTCGGGTGTGGCGCCGTTGTATTTGGTGTTTGCCAAGCCGGCGGTCAGGCCATTAGAAGTAGATATTTATGGCGCATTCGCCGGACGAGCGCGCGAAGGTGTTCACTTAGATCACATGCCCTCACGAGCAGCCCTAAAGCGCTACCTAACAAGAAATAAAAGCTTCTCCTCAGATGAGATTCACAACCTGATGAATTACGTAGCGAGCATCGCTGTACCCGCTCATATTCATCAGAAATATAGTGAAACCTATGGCTGGAGAAATACTAAAACAAAACAAAAAATCGATGCTCGCGACCTCCGCGGGGCGGTGGACAACAATTTCAACGCATTGAAACCGCACTTGCTTGAACAGGGTTTTTCAGAAAATGAATTAGAGAACGCTCGGCATAAAATGCACAAAATCAACGAAGATCGAGGATGGTACTAATGAATGCTGAAATGGTGGCCTTGTGGGTAAGCAGCCTAAGCGGCCTCTATAGCGATCTTTTGGCGAAGGGTGTCATTCCAGATCAACCGCTGACGCCTCTTTTTGAAGATGATGACAACGAAGACCTCCTTCAGAAGCCAATACCTGGAGTTGAACTGTGGTTTTGGGCAAAAACGAAGCGTTTAGAACAGGTGATGATCATTTTGATTCAGACGGTTGACCAGCCGATTTACACCGGGGCACTACCTGAACCGTTTACGTTGCATATGGACCAGCGTTCAGTTCGTAACGGTTTAGGAGTACCAAGTGAGTCCAAACCACCGTTCAAACTTCCTGGCGGCATGGGAATGCGAGGTGGTTCGGATAGCTATTATCTCAACCAAGATACCCATCCCAACATCATAGTGACGCTCAGTTATCTAGGAGACCTGACTGTGAACAACATCTGTTTCTCCCTCATTGATCCGGGTCACGACTGATCCGATGCTAGACGTAATGAATCACCAGCTATCCGATCAGCATTTTGTATGGCCAGGTACAGCGCTCAAGCTCGATGAAAATCAAATGTGGGAGCTGGCTTACCTGCGATAGCGGTGAGTCAGTTTGCACATCAGTGACTGATCCACCGCCATCGCAGGCAAGCCAGCTCCCACATTTTGAATTGCGCTATGGCTGGCTTAGGTGTTCCAAGGTATAGCGCAGTGACGCCGCCAACATCGGCCCATGCCCCAATCCAGGGAAGGCCTGATACCGCACCTTCAACCCCTCCACCCGCTGCAAATCCGCCAGCAGTTTCTTCGCCGCCCCATCCCCTTTCGGCCCGACCTGCCTGGACGGGCTCGCAGGCTCCTCATCCCCGCGCATCATCAGCAACGTCGGATGCTTGCCCTTCAAGCGCTGTGCCAAGCCTTCGGTGTGAATCACCCCGCCGTTCCACCACAACGATGGGCTGGCCGCCGCGTACTCGTCAAACGCCTCCGGCCGGGTCATCAGGGTGTACAGCACCAACAAGCCGCCATAGGAATGCCCCCACAACAGCTGCCGCTTGGGCTTCTCCTCCAACCGCTGGTCTATCAGCGGGCGGATCTGCTGCGTGAGCAGGTCGAGAAACGGCTCCGCGCCGCCACTGGCCACATCGGTCAGTGGGTCGCGCTGGGCGCCCTCGCCAACGCGCGGGGTGTAGTCGAAGGTGCGCGCGTTGCGTTCGATGCGCAGCGGTGTGGCGTACCCCACCGCCACCAGCACCGGTGGCGTGGCACTGTGGGACAGGCGGTTGAGCAGCGCCGTGTCCAGCGCCGCCATGGCGGCGTTGCCGTCCAGCAGGTAGGCGACCGGGTTGGCCGCGCTGACCTTGAGCGGGCGCCCCAGCCAGATGCGGTAGTGCCGCGCGCCGTCGGCGGAGTCCAGTTCCAGGGTGCTGAAGCTGTAGTCGCTGGCTTCACGCAACACCGGGGCGTCCATCAACTGGTCCGGTGCTGGCTTGGCGTAGGCGACCGAGGTAAACAGCAGCGCGAGAAAAATCCCCCGGCGCATCAGAACGACGCCGTCAGGCTGGTGAACAAGGTTCGCCCGGACTGGTTGTAAGTCGCCGCGCCCGCACCGTCGATATTGTTCACGCCCTGGGCATTGCCTTCGCGCCACAGGCGTTTGTCGAAGACGTTATCCACGCCGGCCGTGAGGCTCAGGTTCTTGCTGATGGCATAGGTGCCGCTCACACCGGCAATCGCATACGGCGACAGCTGGTTGTTCGACGAACCGGTCACGCGGTAGCCGTGGTAGTCATATTTTTTCGGCGTCTGCTTGCCGTACCAGGCCACGTTCGCTTGCAGGGACAGGTCTTGCGTGGCCTGCCAGTCGAGCATCGAGTTGAGGGTGTACTTGGGCGTGACCGAGAGCACATCGCCGGTCTGTTTGTTTTTCGATTGCAGCATGTAGGTGAAGTTGTTGGTCCAGGTCAGCGAATCGGCCAACGGCAAGGTGAGGTTGCCTTCGAGCCCTTCGACCAGCGCCTTGGGCACGTTTTCCCACTGGAACACGTTGGCACCCGCGGTGGTGCCCGTGCCGCCGGTGGCGGTGCCGACCGGGGTCAGGCCGGATTCGATCTTGTTCTTGTAGTCGTTGCGGAAGTACGTCAGCCCCGCGACCACACCGTCGTTGCGGTACTCGATCCCCAGCTCCTTGTTGACGCTGGTTTCCGCTTCAAGGTCGGCGTTGCCTTGCAGGTAGCAGCTCTTGGTCGAGCCGTAGCAACCCTGGCCGTTGCTGTACAGCAGGTAGTTGGGGTTGAGCTGATACAGGTTCGGCGCCTTGTACGAGCGGGCGATGCCGGCCTTCAAGGTCAGGGTGTCGGTGAGCACTTGGGACAGGTTCAGCGACGGGCTCCAGTTGTCGCCGACAATATCGTGGTGGTCCAGGCGCAGGCCGGGGGTGAGGCGCGTGCCGGGGCGCAGTTCAATGTTGTCTTCGGCAAACACCGAGAAGATCCGCGACGACGAGGTGCTGCTGCGGTTGGTGCTGGTCAGCCCGGCCACGCTGCCGCCTGCAGTGGTGGTCTGGGTATTGGCGCTCGGGTCGTCGAGCTTGGACTCGACCCACTCGGTGCCCAGGGTCAGTACCTGCTCGAAACCGGCGTGCAGCGGCAGGCTGACTTCGCCGTGGGCGGTCAGGTCGCGCAGTGTGGTGGTGTAGAAATCGGTGTTGGCGAAGATGCCTTCGGTGCCGCCCGCGAGGCCTTCGTTGATGCGGCTGTTGCGGGTCTTTTCGTATTGCAGGTAGGCCAGGCTGCTGCCGAAATCCCATTCGCCACGGTGGGTCAGCGCGTAGTGTTCGCGGTAGAGGATATTGGTCTCATGGCCGAGCATGCTTTTCACGCTGGCATTGCTGTTGGTGTTCTGCGTATCGCCGGTGTAGATGTTGCCCTGGCGGCTGAAACCGGCCTCCAGGTCGAGGGTTTGCTCGGGGGTCATTTTCCAGCTGAGCAGGCCGTTGACGTCCTTGTTGCGCACGCCTTCGCGCCCCGCTGGCAGTGTGCCGATCTGGGTGCCGTAGCGCGCGGATTCGTGGCCGCTGTTGATGTCGGCGTCATCGGCGTTGGTCTTGGCAATGTTGCCGTACACGCGGTAGCTGAGGTTGTCGGTGAGCGGGCCGTTGAGGCCGAAGTTCATGCGCTCGGTCTCGCCCTCTGCCTTGTGCTGGGCGAAGTTGTGGTAGATCGTCGCCGAGCCGTGGGTCTCGGTGCCGGGCTGCTTGGTGATGATGTTCACCACGCCGCCCGCCGCGCCGTTGCCGTAACGCGCGGCGGCCGGGCCACGGATGACTTCGATGCGCTCCACTTGATCGGCCGGCACCCAGTTGGTGTCGCCCCGGCTGTCACGCTCGCCGCGCCAGCCGTAGCGCACCGAGTTGCGGCTGCTCACCGGTTTGCCGTCCACCAGGATCAGGGTGTTTTCCGGGCCCATGCCACGGATGTCGATCTGGCGGTTGTTGCCGCGCTGGCCGCTGCTGGAGTTGCCGGTGAGGTTGACGCCGGGCATGGTGCGGATGATTTCCGAGAGGTCGTTGGCCGGCGGGCGTTTCTTGATGTCCTCGGCGGTGATGATCGACACGCCGGGCATCTGCTTGATCTCTTCCTGCGCGGTGCCCAACACGGTCTGGGTCGGCAGTTCCATCTGCGCGGGCGCTTCGGCCTCGGCGGCAAAACCGGCGACGGGCAACAGGCTGCAAATACTCACGGCAAGCAGGGACAAGCGGAACATGGGGCGATCTCCAAACGTCAACCCGACCGATAGCGGCGGGCCATCAAAGATCGCAGATGATAATCAGATGCAATAACGAGTAAAGAAACTTAACTTTCTAAACATTTGCCGCCGACAGGCGCAGGTTCATGCGCAGGCCCTGGCTGCCGCAGGTGGCCCACAACGCCCCGCCCTGCAATTCGATGGCACGGCGGGCGATGCTCAAGCCCAGGCCAAATCCGCTGCCGACGGTGCCGTCCAAGCGCAGGTAGGCTTCGAAGATGCGCTCCAGGTCGGCCTCGGCCACCCCCGGCCCCTGGTCTTCGATCACCAGGCACCAGTTATCGTCTTCACGTCTGCCGCTGAGGCGGATCACCCCGTGTTCCGGCGAATGGCGGATGGCATTGCGCAGGATATTTTCCAGGGCCTGGGCGAAGCTGTTGAGGTGCACGTGCAGGAGGCAGGTGCTGTCCAGTTCACACACCAACGCGTCCAGCGGCCAGCCCGTTTCGAAGTGCGCATCTTGCACCAAGGCTTCCCACACCGAGGCCACCACCACCTCTTCGGCTTCAAGGCGCGGCTTTTCGGTGTCGAGCCAGGCCAGGTTGAGGGAGTCGTCCACCAGCCGGCGCATTTCCTCCACCTCGCGGGACAGGCGCTGCTGCAACTGCTCGGGCGGCAGGCCGCTGTCGCTGGCGATCTTCAAGCGGGCCAATGGCGTGCGGATTTCATGGGACAAGGTGCGCAGCAATTGGCGCTGCTGGTTGAGGCTCTGGCGCAGGCGCTCGGCCATGTGTTCGTAGGCGCGGGCCAACTCGCCCAATTCATCCGGGCGCCGGGTCACGCTGCTGCTGGCCAGCGGCGCCAGATCGCCCGAACTCAGCGCATTGGCGCGCTCGCGCAACTCATTCAGCGGCTGCACCAGGTGCCGGTACAGCAGCAAGCCCAGGCCCAGCGCCAGCAGCACCGGCACCACGCCGTGGGTGAACACGTGGGTCCACGGCGTGAGCCCCGGCGGCAGCAGGCGTTCGGGCAATTGCATCACCAGCCGGCCGCGTTCCGGGTGCTGGGGAAAGGCGATGCTGACGTAGGGCAGTTCATCGTCGAGGCGCTTGCTCATCGGCCAACCGAGCTTGCGCATAAAGGTCAGGTGGCTGACCTGCTCGGCATTCAGCGGCGTGGTGCCAAGGCTGTGCAGATAGTCATCCAGCACGGCGACCCACGTGTGTTCGCGCTGCTGCAAGGCCAGGCGCCAGCGTTCTACGGCGTCGGCATCGCCAGTGGCCGCCACTTGTTCGGCCTCGGCGGCGTACGCGGCCAACGCGATGCGGTCCGGTGCTTCCAGAAAGTAGGTGTTGCGTTCTACCTGCAAGCCCCAGCTCCACACCAGCCACACCAGCAGCACGCAGAAGCCCACTTGCAGCAGCGCCATTTTCCACAGCAAGGGGTGGCGACGCTGCATCAGGCGCCTTCGCACATCAGCACGTAGCCTTGGTGACGCACAGCGTCGATGCGCAGGCCCTGCACGTCGATGGCCGCGAGTTTGCGCCGCAGGTTGCACACATGCACATCCAGGCCACGGTCCAGGCGGGTGTAGGGCCGATGCAGCACGTGTTGATAGAGGAAGGCCTTGGTCAGTGCTTCACCGCTGTGCTCGTGGAGGGTGCACAGCAGGCGGAATTCCGAGGAGGTGAGGCCGGCCGCTACGCCGTTGAAGCTGACGTCACGCCCATAACTGTCGAACGCCAATGCCGACGGGCGCGCCAGCAACTGCGGCGCACGTGTCCCGCAATCGATCGCCACGCGGCGCAGCAAGGCGTCGATGCGCACGTCGAGTTCGGCCAGGCTGAAGGGCTTGGGCAGGTAATCATCCGCGCCCTGGCTGAAGCCGGTGATGCGGTCCTGCTCGGCGCCCAGGGCCGACATGAGGATCACCGGCGTACCGCGCTCGTGGCGCAGGCGCGCGAGGATATTCAGGCCGCTTTCGTTGGGTAGCATGATGTCCAGCAGGATCAGCTCCACCGGCGCATGCAGGGCCATGTCCAGGCCTTGGTCGCCGCGATGGGCGCTGTTCAAGACGAAGCCGCGGCGGCTGAGGTGGGTGCTGAGGTGGGTGCACAGTTCGACGTCATCCTCGATGATGAGGATGCGTGGGGTGGGCGGCGGAGGGGCTAGATGATAAGTATTCACAATTACGGCAGTTTCGCATTCGATGAAACATTTCGCAATGTTCACTGATGCAACGGGTTCGAACTGTGGGAGCTGGCTTGCCTGTGATGGCGGTCTATCGGTGTACATATCCATTATTTGGGTTACGGCGGCTTATGGTTCCGCCCTTACGGCGGGTCACTTTTGGAAAAGAGCCCCAAAAGTAACCAAAAGGGCTCTTGCCCCAACACTCGGTGCCTCGCCTAGGCTCGGCATGCCCGTAATCCGACATGGATTTGGGGGGCCGCCGCCACGCGCCATCCATGGCGCGGGGCGGCTAAACCGGCATCCCTGCCGGTTTACCCCCCAAATCCATGTCGAATTCCGGCCAGCGTGTTTAACGGGGCGCCTAAGATCAAAATCAAAAACAAAGCACGGCGGCCTAGTAGCCGACCGGGTCTCTGGAGCTGTCGCGTTTCCCTGTGGGAGCTGGCTTGCCTGCGATGGCATCGACTGGGTTTGCCTGATGTACCGAGGTGTCTGCATCGCAGGCAAGCCAGCTCCCACAGTTGAGCGGTGAACACCATGAGAAATACCGGTCGGCTTTAAGGCCGCCGCGCTCTGGCTTTTGATCTTACTTGCCCCGTCAAACACGCTGGCCGAACGCAGGCTTGAATCCGTGGGCAACCCGGCAGGACGCCGGGTTAGCCGCCCTGCGCCATGGATGGCGCATGGCGGCGGCCCACGGATTCAAGCCGGAGTGAGGGCATGCCGAGCCTAGGCGAGGCACCGAGTGTTGGGGCAAGAGCCCTTTGCTTACTTTGGGGCTTTTCCAAAGTGAGCCGCCGTAAGGGCGGAACCATAGGAAGCCGTTACCTAAATAACGGATATGTACACCACCACCAAAAACCAAAAAAACCACCCCAGTTATATCCATAGCCAAAAACGATATTGGTATATACCAGATCACTCCCCTATAAATCCCCGACCAAAACAAGCTGTGCTGGAGTAACACGCAATGGTGTCGGTAAAGGTAATGCTCGAATACTTCCACCCCTGGCCAAACTCGGCCGGCCTGTACCTGGCCCGCGAACGCGGCTGGTACAAGGAACTGGGCCTGGAGGTGGAACTGGTCGTCCACGACCCCTACCACGGCGACACCCTGCAACACCTGCTCACCGGCGCCGCCGATTTCGGCCTGTTCCCCAGCAACCGCCTGCTGGTGCGCCGCAGCCTCGGCCAACCGCTACAAGGCATCGCCGCGATCAACCACGCCGGCCTGGAATCGATCCAGACCCTCACCGACTCCGGCATCCGCCGCCCCCGCGACCTCGTAGGCAAACGCCTGGCCCTCAACCCGACGCCACGCGGCCTGGCCATGGTGCGCCACCTGGTCAGCCGCGACGGCGGCGACCCGGACGGTGTAATCCTCGTAGACAGCGGCGTGCGCGAACTGCGTCCCGAGCAACTGGCCGAAGGCCTCGCCGATGCCAGCTTCGGCGGCTACTGGGCCTGGGAAGCCTTGATGCACAGCCCCATCGCCAGCGAACGCCGCGTGGTGTTGCCGGTGGATGAGATCGGCGCACCGGCCTATCACAGCTACCTGCTCGGCGCCCATGAACGCACCCTGGCGGACAAGCCCGAAGTGGTACGTGATTTCCTCGCCGCCACCGCGCGCGGTTATCTGGCCGTGGCACAAGACCCGTCAATCGCCCTCGCCGCCTACGAGCACACCACGCCGTATTTCCCGGCGGAATTGTTGAGCGCCTCACTGCATAAGATCGCCCCGACCTGGCTGCACCAAGGCCGCTGGGGCGAGCAACGCCAGGCGCTGCTACAACCCTACGCCGAGTGGCTGCACAGCCACGCGGTGCTCGACAACCCGCAGGCCTGGCAAGGCTCAACCAGCAACGCCTTCCTGCCCGAGGTGGCGGCATGAAGCCACAACGCACCTCCCATGGCCTGGGCCTGGAACCGGTCGCCGCCGACTGGCCGGCGTTGCACGAAAGCGACATCGAACAGCTGCTGCGCCATTACCCGCAACTGGGCGCGCTGCGCAGCCTGCATTGGCACAGCCCGCGACCGTTTTCCGCCGCAGGCTTGATCACCACCGGCACGGGCACGCTGTTCGTCAAACGTCATCACCAACACGTGCGCCAAGCGGCGTGGCTGGCAGAAGAACACCGCCTGATCGCCCACCTGCATGGCCAAGGCGCGCCAGTGGCCGCAGTGGTGCCGAACCAACAGGGCGCCACGGCCACCGAGCAAGGTGAGTGGACCTATGAAGTGCACCACATCGCCGAGGGCCTGGACCTGTATCGCGATGCGCTGTCGTGGTCGCCGTTTCAACAGCATCAGCACGCCGTCGCTGCCGGCCAGGCCTTGGCACGCTTGCATCAAGCGGCTGAACACTACGCCGCGCCGCAACGCCAGACCCCGGTGCTATTGGCCAACGCGCGACTGATCCAGCACGCAGCACCGCTGGAAAACATCAGCAGCGCCTACCTCGCCGACAAAGACTGGCATGCCCAGCTCAGCGAGTGGTTGCTACCCTGGCACCGCGAGTTGCATCCGTTGTTGCGCGAGCAACCGCCGCTGTGGACCCACAACGACTGGCACGCCTCCAACCTGTTGTGGAACGCCGACGGCAGTGTCTCCAGCGTGCTGGACTTCGGCCTGGCCGACCGCACCTTCGCCCTCTTCGACCTGGCCACCGCCATCGAACGCAACGCCGTACCCTGGCTCGACCTGGACACCGGTGGCGTGGCCCGCGCCGATCTCGACAGCGTCGATGCGCTGCTCGCCGGCTACCACCAGATTCGCCCGTTGCGCGCCAGAGACCTGCACACCCTCAGCGCCCTGCTGCCCTTGGTGCATGTGGATTTCGCGCTGTCCGAGGTGGCGTACTTCCACGACATCGTCGGCTCCACCGCCAGCGCCGATGTGGCGTATTACGCCTACTTGCTCGGCCATCTGCGCTGGTTTGCCGGGGCCGAAGGGCAGCGTCTACTTGGCCATATCCGGCGTAAAAACGTATGAGCATTCTGGTCGACAGCCAGTGGCTGCACGCGCTTCTCGCCGACCCGACGCTGGTGGTGCTGGATGCCACGGTGGTGTTACCAGCGCCCGAATTCGACGGTGACTACCGCGTCCACAGCGGCGAGGAAGGTTGGTTGCAGGCGCATATTCCCGGCGCGCGACATGCCGATTTATTGACTGAACTGGCCGACACCCAGGCCAGTTTCAGCTTCGCCCTGCCGCCCCCCCGAAACCCTGGTCAGCGTAATGGCCAGCCTCGGCGCCGGCCAAGGCAAAACCCTGGTCGTCTACGACCGCGCCGATGGCTTCTGGGCTGCGCGGTTGTGGTGGATGCTGCGCGGCGTGGGCATCGACGCAAGCGTACTCGACGGCGGCTTCAATGCCTGGCGCGCAGCCGGTCTACCCGAACACAACGGCCCCGCCGAACCGATAACACCCGTACAACCCTGGGCCATCCACCCGCGTCAAAACCTGTGGATCGACCGCCACGGCGTCGAAGCCATCGCCAGAGGCCACGCCCCGGGCGTGCTGATCTGCGCCCTCGGTGCCGCGCTGTTTGAAGGCTCAACCGCCACCCGCTACGCCCGACGCGGACACATCCCCGGCAGCCAGAACCTGCCGGCCCGCCAGCTGTTCGACGCCCACGGCCGCTACCTGCCCAAGGATGCCCTGGCCCGGGCGATTGGCCCCACGCTGCTGCACAGCGACGGCCCCCTGGTGCTGTATTGCGGCGGCGGTATTTCCGCTGCCGCCAATGCGTTGGCCCTGACCCTGTTGGGTCGCCAGGACATCGCGATCTACGACGGTTCCCTACAGGAATGGGCCGCCGACGCACGTTTGCCAATGACTACCGGAGCAGCTCCGGCCTGACGCCACTTCTGGCGAACTCGGCTTTTTCATCACGAACTGGCAACCCGTCCGTTGCGCAGCGCTGGGCCCCTTTGCGCCCGATAAAAGCGTACGGCAGCGGCGGTCAGACCTTTGGAGCGCTCTCTACATGGCTACACCCTATCGCCACACCCTGCTCGCCCTGAGCATCGCCTTCGCCGCCACGGCCGTGCAGGCCCAAGATGCGACCTTGGACACCGTCACCGTCCTCGGCCAGGCAACCACCGACTACCAGGCGAAAAACGCCGCCGTGGCCGGTTTCGATAACGCGCCGTTGCTGGACACGCCGGCGTCCGTCGCGGTGATCACCGAAGCCCGCTTGAAGGACCAACAGGCGCGCTTGCTCAGCGAAGTATTGAAAAACGACGCCTCGGTCGGCGACAGCTACGCCCCGGTCGGCTACTACGAGAACTTCGTGATTCGCGGCTTCGCCCTCAACCCGGCGAGCAGCTACAAGATCAACGGCCGCACGATCACCGGCGAACAGAACGTCGCCCTGGAAAACAAGCAGCAAGTCGAAGTGCTCAAGGGCCTGGCCGGCTTGCAGAGCGGCGTCTCCGAGCCCGGCGGGCTGGTCAACTACGTGAGCAAGCGCCCGGAAAATGTGCGCTCGGTCACGGTGTCCACCAACGAACAGGGCGAACGCTACCTGGCCACAGACATCGGCGGCTGGCTCGGTGCCGAACAGCAGGTGGGCGTGCGCATCAACCTGGCCCACGAAGACATCCGCTCCTATGTCGACCATGCCGACGGCAAGCGCGATTTCGCCTCGCTGGCGCTGGACTGGAACATCAGCCCCAACGCCCTGCTGCAACTCAACGCCGAGTACCAGGACCGCGAGCAACACTCGGTGCCGGGCTATCAACTGCTCGGCGGCACCAGCGTGCCGCGCCACGTTTCGCCAGAGGACATGCTCGCCTACCAGAGCTGGTCGAACCCGGTGGGCATCCGCTCGTTGAACCTCGACGGGCTGTTCGAATACCGCTTCAACGATGCCTGGAAAGCCAGCTTCAGCGCGTCCCGCAGCCGTGTGGTGATCGACGACTACAGCACCTTCGCCTGGGGCTGCTACGGCGCCGCCAGTTGCGCGAATACCGCCGTGCCCAACCACTTCAGCGCCGAGGGTGACTACGATATCGCCGACTACCGCAGCCCCGACGACACCCGCAGCAACGAAGAGGCCCAGGCCGCCCTCAACGGGCAGTTCAACACGGGTTTTCTCACGCACGACCTGACCTTCGGCACCACTGCGTTCCGGCGCTTGGTGGACCGGCGCAAGTCGGTCAACGAATACATCGGCGAGGGCAATATCTATCAGCCGTCGCCGGTGCTCGAACCCTACGACGGCCCGCTCGGCCACACCTACCGGCGTCTCGACAGCCGCCAATATGGCCTGTTCGCCAGCGACCGCATCAGCTTCAACGAGCAATGGCAAACCGTGCTCGGCGGGCGCCAGGTGCGTCTCGACGAAGAAACCTACAACCAGTCCGGCGCCACCACGCGCCACACCCAACGCAGCGTGTTCCTGCCCCAAGCGGCGTTGATCTACAAACCGCGCCCGGACACGTCGCTGTACGCCAGCTACAGCAAAGGCTTGTCCCTCGGCGGTGAGGCCGCGTGGTTCAGCAGCAACGCCGACGAGGTGCTGCCGCCGACCACGTCGCGCCAACTGGAGGTGGGCATCAAGCGCGACTTCCAGCGCCTGAGTCTCACCGCCGCGCTGTTCCAGATCAGCCAGGACCTGCAATACAACCGGCCGAATGACGACGGCACGACCACCTTCGTGCAGCAAGGCAAACAGAAAAATGTCGGCATCGAATTGTCCGCCAACGGCCGCGTGACCTCCGACCTGCAAGTCTCGGCCAGCGTCGCGGCGATCCGTGCGCGGGTCAGCGACAGCGGCACCGACAGCTACGACGGTCACCAGGCGATCAACGTGCCCAAGCTGCGCGCCAGCCTGCATGGCGACTACAGCGTCCCCGGCATCCCGGGCCTGGCCTTGCTCGGCGGCGTGCAATACAGCGCGAGCAAGTACGCCAACCGTGAAGCCACGGTAAAGGTCGACGACTACGCGGTGTTCGATGCAGGCGCGCGCTACACCACCCGGGTCGGCGATTACGCTACTGTGCTGCGCCTGACCGTCGACAACCTGTTCGACAAACGCTACTGGCGCGATGTGGGTGAATCGGCGGGCGACGGCTACCTGTTCCTGGGTGCGCCGCGCACCGCGCGGTTATCCGCCACCGTCAATTTTTGAGGCCTATCGTTCATGCGTAATCTGATGTTTTCCAGTGTGTGCCTGCTCTCCACCGCCCTGGTCGGCTGCCAGCAGCAACCGCCCGCCAACGACCAACTGGTCGCGGTGCTGTGGACCCAGACCTCCATCGAGCACGAGCTGATTTACCGCCAGGTCTTCGCCAGTGCCACGCGCCAGCTGGACGCGGCCCTGGCCGACCCGAGCTGGGACGCCCTGCCCTTGCCGCCGCGCAACCTCAGCGGCCTGCCCCCGGCCGTGGTGGTGGATATCGACGAAACCGTGCTGGACAACGTGCCGCTGAATGCGCGGGACATCCTCACCAACCAGGTCTACTCCTATGATCGCTGGAACACCTGGGTCGACCAGGCCAAGGCGCAGGCACTGCCGGGCGCGGTGGAGTTCCTGCAAGCGGCGGACAAGAAAGGCATCACCGTCTACTACATCACCAACCGCGAGCACAGCCAGGTCCAGGCCACGGTCAACAACCTGCGCCTGCGCGGTTTCCCGGTGGCGCACAACGAACAGGTGCTGGCCGCCAGCACCCCAACCGGCCACTGCGAGCAAGCCGGCTACGGCAAGAACTGCCGGCGCCAATGGGTCGCCAGCCACGCCCGCGTGCTGATGCTGGCGGGTGATTCCTTCGGCGACTTCGTGCAGGCCGAACACAACACCCTGGCCGCGCAACGCAAGGCCGCCGCGCCGTACCTGGCCTGGCTCGGCCAGCGCTGGTTCCTGCTGCCCAACCCGACCTACGGCAACTGGTACAGCGCGCCCTATGGCGATCAGGAAAAACTGCCCTTCGAACGCAAGCGCCAACTCAAGCAACAGGCGCTGCACCTGGAAAACTAGTCTTTGAGAGTGCCCTATGTCGCCACTGGAAATCGTCGCCGTCTGCTTCAACATCGCCGGGGTCTGGCTCACCGCACAACGGGTGCGCTGGTGCTGGCCGGTCAGCGTCGTCGCGGTGTTGTTGTATGCCTGGATCTTCTTCGAGGTGAAGCTGTATTCGGACATGCTCCTGCAACTGGTCTTCGCCGTGCTGCAAGGCTATGGCTGGTGGCGCTGGAGCACCGGGCGTGTGGACGCCGGCAAGGTGCGGGTGGAACGCCTGCCGATGCAGGAGGCATGGCGGCACTTGCTGGCGGGCTTGATCGGTGCCGTGGCCCTCGGCGCGGTGATGCACCACTTCACCGACGCCGCCCTGCCCTGGCTGGACTCGCTGCTCACCGCCTTCAGCTTGGTGGCCAGCCTGTGGGCGGCGCGCAAATACGTGGTCAGCTGGTGGTTGTGGATCGTGCTGGATGCGGCCTATGTCGGGCTGTTCCTCTACAAGGACCTGCTACCGACCGCCGCCCTGTACGCCGGTTTTGTGCTGCTGGCGGCCTATGGTTTGCGGGCCTGGCAACGTGACCTGCGCCGGCAGGAAGGGTAGAGTCACGCCCACGTCATGCCTGCCTACGGAACCCCAGGATGCCTTTCGACCCCATATCCCCGCACTACCAGCGCATCCGCGAACAGATCGCCCACGACATTGCGTCCGGTAGTCCCCAGGCCGACGAGAAATTCCCCTCCGAACGGGACATGATCGAACGCTTCGGCTGCACCCGCGTCACCTTGCGCCAGGCCTTGCAGCAACTGGAGGCCGAAGGCCTGGTCTACCGCGAAAACCGCCGGGGCTGGTTCGTCAGCCCGCAGCGCATCCGCTACGACCCGACGCGCATCAGCGGCTTTATGGACTACGTCAGCGCCCAGGGCCGCACGCCCCGCACCGAATGCCTGCACGCCGAACTGCGCCCCGCCGGCCCGTGGCTGGCCAAGCGCATGGGCCTGGCCTCGGCGGATGAACCGGTGTTCTTCCTGCAACGCCGCCGCTGGATCGACCGCCGCCCGGTGCTGCTGGAATTCAACGCCCTGCTCGCCAGCTGGTGCCCCGGCCTGCTGGACGCCGACCTCAACACCTCGTTGACCCAACTGCTGCGCGAACGCTTCGCCCGGGTGCAATCGCGCTGCGAGTTGGAGATGCACATCGGCACGGTCAACGAGGAACAGGCGGAGTTGCTGCAACTGTCGCCCGGTTCCACCAGCGTCTACCTGGAGCGTTTGAACTTCGGTGAAGACAACCAGGCCGTGGAATTCGACCAGGAATTCTGGCGCCCGGATGCGTTGTCGATTGTGATGGAGACGCGGTATCCGGGCACGGATTAAGGGCGAACGCTGTACCTGTGGCGAGGGAGCTTGCTCCCGCTGGGCCGCGAAGCGGCCCCGGCTCTTATTGGGACTGCTGCGCAGTCCAGCGGGAGCAAGCTCCCTCGCCACAGGTTACTGTTTGCTCTTTCTGATGCTTAACGGACTGGCATTAGGCCTTCACGTTCTGGCGGATATTCCAGCCAAACTTCACTGGCCCACCGTCCTTGGCGCCGTCGGCTTTCTGCGGCTGGTAGCTGACATCCACGGTGGCAAAATTCAAGGCGATGCGGTCGTAAAGCAGATCATCTTTGCTCTCTGCACTGGTGCTGTAAGACACCACCATGACTTCCTTCAAGGTGATCACCAGGTACTCCACCGGGCTGGAACCACCCGCCTTGCGCACCACCAACCGCGCCTCGGGGTAATGCTTGCCGCTGGCGCAGGCCATCATCAGGTTGGGGCTGGATTTATCCAGCGGTTTGCTCAGGTTCAGGTTGCCGATATCGACCTTGCCCGCACCACCGCCCGTACCGGAATGCATCGAACCCGTCTGCGACAACCCCCACGTCCACTCGGTGATGTCGATTTCATCGCGGTGCGCCTGGTCCCGTGACTCACCTTTGATATCGCCCAGTTTCAAAAACATATCGACGGCCATGTTGGCTCCCTGTCCTTAGTTAGCGCCGGAAATGGCGCGGGGCGAACTTTTCCTGATCCGACACGCGGGCCACAAGCCGCCACAGCAGGATCGGGAAGTGCCTGTCGGCAAACACCGAAACTTCCGACATTCATTTGCGCCGCCGCGTCTTTAACCTCTCCACTCCCGAAAAACCCAGGAGTTAAGGAATGACGACCGCCCTGTTCAAAGATGGATTCCCCTCGGCCCACCGCAATACGCGCCAACGCATTGAAAGCAGCATTGACCTGCGGCGCCTGTTCTCCGCCATCGACGCCGACCCCGCGCTGATTGGTGCGGGGGTGGTGTATATCGATGAGGATTTTAATGTGCTGAAACTGCGTGAATTTCAGGCAGTGTGCAGGGTACAGCCAATCACGGTGGTGTTGCGTGAGGCGCCGAGGGCTGTGGGGCCGGTGGAGTTCAAGCGGATGTTGGAGCATGAGCCCCGGGAGTCGGAATGGGTGGCCGAGGCACTGAATACGGCAATAACGTGTGCCGGAGCGGTACTGAGTTGGGTAGTGGTTACAAGTGGAGTGGCGTTGATGCCGTTTACAGCGGGAACGAGTGCGGTGCTTACCTTCGTCGGCAAAGCTGCTGCTGTTGCGGGTACCGTTCAATGCATCGCCGGCGTTATACGGACGGGATCAGAGGCAGCCTTTCCTGAAGCAAATGACTATCTGGATGACGAAGCCTGGTATCAGGCTGCAACAGTCGTGCTGGACGGTATTGCTCTACTTGGGGTTGCCACATCGGCGTTGGTCACAACGAAGGTCATCACTACAACCACTAGAGTAACGGGGAAAAACACCCGTCAAATACTCAAAGGTTTGACTCGCCAAGAACGTACAAAACTCAACAACGAATTGCTGAGAATCCGAGACCCAAGGTTAACACCCAAACTGATCAAGCTGGAAAAAGCAGCCGGCAGAGTTGCCAAGCGTATTAGTTCGACACGAATGCAACAGGCAACGGCCGTCCACATATTGGATACCGTAGCTGCTTCGCTAAGCTTCACCAGTAGTGCAATCTCTGGAAACATCAGGACATTGGCCTTGGGCATCTACGAGGAAGTCAGCCAATGAGCAACCAAAGCAAGATAAATGCTCGATATTACTCAGCGACCTTTATTGAAAATCCTTGGCAATTTCTCAAACGGTACATGCCCGTAATCGCAGTAGACCTGCTCGTCGGGTGCTGTTCGATTGCATTGACCGCGATCCTGTCGATGCTCACCTACCTCTCTGATTACACCGTAGCCGTTACCACCAAGACTGCTTTTTTGAGCGGCATTGGATTGGGTGCCGTATTTGCCCTAGCCAAATACGAAGTGCTCTACGGCCGCATCCACTGGGTCTGGCTAAACGTCGCAATCTATCTCATCTGCCTGCTGCTCGCACTGCCCACAATCGTCTACCACCCCAACGTTTACCTCTACTCACTGACCCTCCTCGGCCCACTAATCGGCCTGCTGATTCTTAACAGCAACCGCTGCCGCGAACTACGACAAAAGTCGCTCGAACTCCGCCACAAGCGCGAACACATCATCACCACCCTGAAAAAACAGGGCAAATGGAAATGGTGGTAAACACCGCGCTCAGGCCGTTGAGACTACCTACGCACCAACCGCTTGCAACGGCTTCGCCACCCGCGCCGCCGTATGACGATTGACCGGTACCGGCAACCCCAAGTGCCCGCGCAACGTGCTGTGGCTGTACTCACTGCGAAACAACCCACGCTCGCGCAGCAGCGGCAGCACTTGATCGGTAAAACGCGCGAAGTCATCCGGCGCACCTACGTGGATATTGAACCCATCCACCGCCCCTTCGACAAACCAACGCTCGATCTCATCGGCCACGGTCTGCGGCGAACCGACAAAGCTGGAGAACGGTTTGGCAAAACGCAACGCCGCCTGGCGCAAGGTCAGGCCCTGGTCGCGGGCGACTTGTTTGATATTTTCCGCGTGGCCGCGATAGCCGTTGCTGCCCAGGTCGCCGAGTTCCGGGAACGGTTCGTCCAGCGGGTATTGGCTGAAGTCGTGGTAGTTGAATGGCCGCCCCAGCTGCACCAGCGCCTTGTCCAGGTCCAGCTCGCCATTGCGTTCGCGGTCGATGGCCTGGGCCTGTTCGTCGGTGTCGGCAATGATCGGTGAGATGCCCGGCAGGATAGTCACGTGGTCGGGGTTGCGCCCGGCGGCGGCCGTGCGTTGCTTGATGTCGCGGTAGTAGGCCTGGGCGTCCTCGAAGTTGCCGACGCCGGCAAAAATCCCCTCGGCATAATTCGCCGCCAGGCTGCGCCCGGACTCGGAAATCCCGGCCTGGAAAATCACCGGTTGGCCCTGCGCAGAACGGGCGATATTCAGCGGGCCGGTCACGGCGAAAAACTCGCCCTGGTGATCGAGTCGGTGCTGGCGTTGCGGGTCGAGGAACACCTTGCTCGCCTTGTCGCGCACAAAGGCGTCGTCTTCATAGGAATCCCACAAGCCCTGCACCACTTCCAGGTGCTCGGCGGCGCGGCGATAGCGCTCGGTGTGGTCGATATGCTGCTCGCGGCCAAAGTTGCCAGCGGCACCTTCCAGGCCGGTGGTGACCACGTTCCAACCGGCGCGGCCGCCGCTGATATGGTCCAGGGAGGCGAACTGGCGGGCGACGTTGAAGGGTTCGGTATAGGAGGTGGTGAGAGTCGCCACCAGGCCGATTTTCGAGGTGGCGCCGGCGATGGCGGACAGCAGGGTCAAGGGTTCCAGGCGGTTGAGAAAATGCGGCGCCGAATCCGGGGTGATGTAGGGGCTGTCGACAATGAACACCAGGTCGAACTTGGCCGCTTCCGCCTGCCGGGCCTGGGCGCGGTACCAGTAGATATCCACACTGGCATCGCCGGGGATCTGCGGGTGCAGCCATTCGTTTTGCGCGGTACCGACGCCGGTGAGGATGGCGCCGAACTTGAGTTGCCGGGGTGTTGTGGACATGGGGGTTATTCCTCCGTGGATGGCTGTCGAGGCTGACATTAATAGCCCCACAGGGGCCTTGTGAAAGGCTTTGTAGGTCTATGCTAATCATTAAAAACACTGATCACTTAAAGCTAAAAACATTCTTTTATTGCATAGATAAGGCAACCTGCGCCTTGGCTTGTGCTGCCTGCACCACACGCAGCAAGTTTTCGCCCCAGATATTGGCCAGATCCTTTTCGCTGTACCCCGCATCCAGCAAACGCTGGGTGATCTTCGGCAACTGGCTGACGTCCTCCAGCCCGACCACCCCGCCGCCGCCGTCCCAATCGGCACCAATGCCCACATGCTCTGGGCCGACCACCTCGAGGATGTGCAACAAGTGCTTCATAAACACATCAAGGTCAGGCTTGGCTTGCGGAAAGCGCTGGTTGACCGCTGCGATATCCGCATGCAACGCCTTGACCTGCTCCGGGCTCAGCCCCGCCAGGTTGCGGTACTGCGCATACAACGGCGCCAGGGCTTTTTGCCGTTCGGGATTGGGCTTGAGCGGCACCAGGTAATCGCCGTAGCTGTTGACCTGCACCACGCCCCCCTTGGCCGCCAGTTGCCGCAGCCGCGCATCGTCGAGATTGCGCGGGTGGTTGTTGACCGCCTTGCTGCTGCTGTGGGACGCAATGATCGGCGCAGTGGACGCCGCCAGTACCTGGTCGAATACCGCGTCGGAAGCGTGGGACACATCCAGCAGAATCCCCAGCCGGTTGGCCTCCGTCACCAGTTCACGGCCCTTGGGGCTGAGGCCGTGCCACTTGGGCAATGCGGTCGCCGAATCAGCGATTTCATTGGTGCTGAAATGCACCAGCCCGAGCATGCGCAAGCCCTGGCGATAGTAGGTCAACAGGCGTTGCGGGTCGGCACTGAGGGGGTCGGCGTTTTCCATGCTGATAAACACCACGCGCTTGCCCGCTCCCGCGATCCTTCGTGCATCGGACGCGGTCAGTGCCAGTTCGAAAGTCTGCGGCGAACGCTCTGCCAGGTCACGAATGCGCGCCAACATCGCCAGCCCGTAGTTGCTGGCACTGGCGCGGCCTTCATCGGTGTCAGGCACCGGCGCGGTGTAGATCACCCAGAAGCCGCCATCGAGACCGCCGTCTTGCATGCGCGGCACATCCACCTGGCTGCCATCCTCGGCATAGGTGTGGCGGGCGAGGATGTCCCAGCCGGGGCGGGACAATTGCATCGGTGTGTCCAGATGACTGTCGAGCACCAGCAAACGCTGATGCAACGCCAGCGTGTTGGGGCTGACTTCGTCGGCGGCATGGACAGTCATGGCGGCCATGCCCAGCGCCAGCAGGTATCGGCTGTTCATCGATCAAAACTCCGCGCTGAGGGTGGTCTGGAAGGTGCGCGGCGAACCGGGCCGGTAGTAGGCCGGCCCGCTGGCGCTGGTGAGGATGTAGCCGAGGTAGTCCTTGTCGAAGAGGTTGTCGATGTTGAAGCGCAGCTTGACGCTCTTGAGCGGCCCGTAATGCAGGCGCTCGCCGCCAAGGTCGAGGTAGGCGTTGTAGAGCGTGTAGCCCGGCACCGATTCGGTGTTGGTGAAGTTGCTGTAGCGCGAGCCGATATGCCGCCCGGAAACATTCAGCACCGCCCACGGCGCCAGCTCGTAGGTGATGCCCGCCTGCGCCAGCCAGCGCGGGCTGTCGGGGATGTTGTTGTCCTTGAGGGACAGCCCGGCGGCATCGTCCTTGAACTGCGCGATGTTGTAGGTGAGGTTGCCGTTGAGCACCAGTTTGTCCGCCAGCACCGGCGGCTTCCATTGCCCGCTCAACTCGGTGCCGTAGGCCAGCGCGCGACCGACGTTCTGATAATAGGTTTCAGCGGTGCTGCTGCCGGCCACCGGCGAGGCGAAGGCTTGCAGGCGGTTGTCGAACTCGGTGCGGTACAGCGCCCAGGCCGCGTTGAACGTCGCACGATTGAGGCGGTAGCCCACCTCGTAGTTCTTCGAAGTCTCCGCCGCCGGGGCCGGCGCATTGGGGCTGGCCGCGCGGAACACATCGTCGGCGCCCCGAGGCAGCGCCATGTTCTCCGAGTAGGAGGCAAACAGCTGAGAGTTGGCCGTCAGGTCATACACCAGCCCGGCCTGGGGCAGGAAGTTGTCGGTCCATGAGGTGCTCAGGCGCGGCTGGCGGTTGGCGATGTAGTCGCCAGCATTGCGATAGCCTTCGATGCGGTAGTCCAGGTCCAGGCGCTTGAAGCCGTATTGCAGGCGCAGGCGGTCGTCGAGCAGGGTCCAGGTGTCTTTGATGTTCAGTTGCAGGGAGTCGCGGGTCGAGGTGAAGTCGCCCTGCTTGTGCACCGGTTCATTGAACAGCGGGCTGCCATCGGGGCTGCCGTCGCTCAGGTTGTAGCGCGCTTGCAAGCGGTTGAACACATCCTTTTCGGCCCACACCCCCGCTTCGATGGCATGCTGGCCGACGTGCCAGGTCAGGCTGCTGCGCCCGCCGTAACGGTGGCCGCTGAGGGATGACAGCCCGTATTGCACACCCCGCGGATCGACCAGGCCGGGCACGTTGGCCTCGGCGTTATGCAGCGCCAGCGAGGTGCTGTAGGCCTCGGGGGACACGCCGAAACCCTTCTTGGCTTCGTAGTAGACGCTGGTGCTGCTTTCCAACGCATCGTTGAGCAGAAAGTTGCCGGTGAGGCTGTACAAGGTGTCGCGCCGCTGGTTGATCGCCTGCTTGTACGACTGGTTGTAATTGGGATTGCTGTAGGGCACGCCAGCCACGGTTTCGGCTTGCGGCGGCACTTCCTTGAGGTACGCGAAATCACGCCCGGAGCGACCGAACGGATCATTGGCGGTGCCGTGGTATTGGGCCTGGGTCACATAGGGCGAGTCGTAGTCATAAAAGTCGTTGTGCACCGCGCGAAACAGCAGCTCATGGCCCTCGCCGAACTGATAGCGCACTTTGCCCTCCAAGTGCTCACGGTCGATGGTGCCGGGGCCGCGCCACAGGTCGCCGTCGATCTTCGAGCGGCTGAAATACGCCGACAGCCCCGCATGCTCGCCGGTTTGCAGCTTGACGAAACTGCGTCGCAGGCTGTCGCTGCCCAGGGTGTATGACGTGCTGACCCCGGCGTCCTTGGCCGGATGGGTGGAGATGTAATCCACGTACGGCCCCAGCGAGGTATACCCCGGCTGCGACACGTCCCCGGCGCCGGTGGACGCGGTGACGCGTTCGGTGTTTTCGTTATCGACGTAGCGGTAGATCGGGCTGCCACCAAACTGGTCGCTGCGTCCCAGGGGTACACCGTCGATGGAGAAGCCGATCTGTTGCAGGTTGAACGCGCGCACGAACACCGAGTTGCCGAATTCGTAGAGGCCCAGGGCATCGTTGGACTGCACGTTGAAGCCGGGCAAGGCTTCGAGCATCTTCAAGCCTGAGGTACCGGCGGGCGCCGACTGCAAGGCTTGATGGGAAATGGTCAGGGTGTTGCTGATCTGGTCAGTGCCAATCGCCAGGTTGGCCTCGGTGACACGCGCGCCGACCACTTCGACCTTGTCCAGCTGCGCTTCTTGCGCCAGTACGCCCTCAACCGTCAGGCCCATCAACAGGAGCCCGCTCAACCATCTCTTGTTCGCCAGTGACTCACGCTGATTGCTCATTGCTGCTCCTTGTCGGTTTCTGTCGGGTGCACGAACCCGCTCCAGGGCGTTCGGCGCGTGGGCGCCGAAGCCTGGAATCCTGTCTAGGGGGGAAAAGTGTCAGTGAAACGCGGGAGTCACGCCGTTCTGGCAGCGATGGCCTCGACTTCCACCAGCGCACCCGGCAGCGGCAGCGCCACCACTTGCAACGCAGTACGCGCAGGTTTGTTCGGCTGCTCTGGCGTGCCGAAGAACTGCGTGTAGCCGGCCTGCAAGCCGGCGAAATCGAGCTTGCCGCCAGTCTCTTCGGCGCCCACCAGGAACACCCGCAGTTGCACGATATCGCCGAGGTCGAGGTCGTGTTGCTGGAGGATCTGGCGGATCTTGTTGAACACCGACACCGTCTGCACTTCGGTGTTGCCATAGGCCGCTGGCGTGCCCGCCGGGGCGTTGGCGTCGTGCAGGTCGGGCAAGGTGCCGCTGACAAAGATCAGGCTGGCGGAGGCCGGCACGGTGACGGTTTGCGAGATCGGGAAGTTGCCGACGCTGGTGCGTTGAATGCTGTCGCTCATGATGATGCTCCTTAGGACGCGGCCACTGCCGCAATCTGACGTTGTTGAGTGACCCGTTCGGCCAGTTGCGCGACCACATGGCGCGCCGAGTTGGCCGCCGATTCCTGCCAGATGCCCACGCCGCTCTGCACCAGGCCGTCACCGGCGAAGTACACGCGGCCAAAACCGGCTTCGAGCAAGGCGCTGGCATCGGCCGGGAAGTGTTCGCGTTGCAGCCACGGGCCTTCGCTGTAGGGGATCTGTTCCCAGGACACCGCCAGCGGGTGGCGCAGGTGTTTGGCATAACCGGGATGCAGCAGCTCCACGGCTTCTTTCGAGGTGGCGTACTGCTGGTCCAACGGTTGCGCGCCAAAGCGATCGGCGCCCTCGCCCGTCACGTAACCGGCCACCAGTAAACCGTCGCGGGTGTTGAGGCCGTTGCTCGGGTACCACAACAGGCGCGCCGGGTGTTCGATCCACGACAGGCCGCCGTAGGTGCGGTAGTCGGTCTCCCAGAAGCGCGGCGACTGCCACGCCACTTTCGTTGCCTGGTCGCTGCGGGTGCTGCGCAAGGCGGCCTTGATCGGGTCGCTGAAGTCAGTATCGAGCTTGGCCAACAGTGGCAGCGGCAGGGTCGAGACCAGGTAGTCGGCGCGCACCACCTGTTCGCGGCCGCTGTATTTGTCGTGATACGTCACCGCGACGCCGTCTTCCAACTGGCGGACCTGCCGCACCTGAGCACCCAGTTGCACCTGGTCGCGGACCCGGGCGTAGAAGGCATCGGTGATGCGGTCCATGCCGCCCACCGGCTGGAACATGGTCGCCGAGAATTCCGGGAATTCGGTGTGCAGCAGCGCGCCCCACAGCTCCGGGTGCAGCAGTTGATCCAGCGCCAGCGGGCTGCGCGCAGCCGGCAAAGCGCCGGGATGGGCCGGCGATTCCAGGTGCCCCGAACGGATCGTGCCTTCGAACGCCAGCTCTTGCGAGAGGTCGCCATACACCTGCAAAAACGCCAGCAAGCGCGTGCGTTCTTCGCGGCTCAATACATCATCGAGGGCATCGCGCTGCACGGCCTTGGCCAGCAGGCCGGACACGTGTCCGCGCGCGTCGTTGATCGCCTGGCCGACGCTGAACGCCGGCTTCTCGATATCCGGGCGCACCTGGGCGCCGTGGCTGCTGTTGACCAGCACCTCCAGCGGTACCCCGAGTTCACTGCAATAGTCGAGGATCGTGCGGTGCTGGCTGGGGATGCGCGCCGGACCTGCGTTGAAGTAATGCCCCTGATCAAAAGCGGCGGTTTGCGTGCGGCCATCCTTGTAGTCCACGCGGTCGCCATGGCGGATCGTCCAGGTGCGCCCGCCCACCCGCTCGCGGGCCTCCAGCACTTGCACGTCGAAGCCGGCGCGGGTCAGCTCCAAGGCCGTGACCAACCCGGCAATCCCGGCGCCCAGCACCAGCACGCGGGTGCCCTGCCCCAGGCCGTCCTTGAGTTTCAGCGGTTGCGGGCGGCGGTGCGACGAAGGCCCCAGGCCCAATACCGCCAGGGCATCCTTGAGCGCTTTTTCGCCGCCTACCGCGGCGATGCTCGACAGCGCTTCACGTCGTGTCAGTCCCATGTTCGCTACTCCTTAATCCGGCAGGCCCGGTGGGTTGATCAGCGACTTGTCGACACGCTCCACGTCCAGGCCCCAGCGTTGCAGGACCTGCTCGTATTGGCCGCCGGCAATCGCGCTTTCGAGCGCGGTGTGGATCGGCTTGACCAGGCCGTTGTCCTTGCGCGTGGTCACGGCGATGTCGGCCTGTAACGGCCAGCCGCCGTTGACGGTGCCGACACGCTTGATGCCGCCGGTGATCGCGGCGGAATAGGCGTACACCGAGTTCGGCCCGAACAACGCATCGCTGCGCCCGGACTGCACCGCCAGTTGTGCGGCGGCCTGATCGTCGAAGTACTGCAACAGCGCGGGCTTGATCCCGGCCTTTTCATTCGCCTCGTTCCACGCCAGCAGGACCTTTTCCTGGTTGGTGCCGGAACCGACGATGATCTTCAGCCCGGCGATATCCGGGGCCTGTTTGATCTCGTTGATCTTGCTGGTGCTCTTCACATAAAAGCCGAGCACGTCCTGGCGATACGTCGCGAAATCAAAGCGTTTCTTGCGCGCTTCGGTCACGGTGACGTTGCTGATCACCGCGTCGTATTTGCCCGAGCTGACGCCCAGCGGCCAGTCTTCCCAGCTGGTCTGCACCACGTTGAGTTGCAGGCCCAGGCTGTCAGCGACCAGTTGCGCGGTGTCGGCTTCGCTGCCGATGGTGGTCTTGTCGTCATTGGCCAGCAGCGCCAGGGGTGGCCCGGCCACGCCGGACACGGCCACGGTGAACTTGCCCGGCTGGGCGAACTTGAAGCCCGGCGGGATCTGCGCGATGGCGGCTTCGTTGCGCGGTACATGGATGCGCACGCGGTCGGGGCTGAGGTCCACCTGTTGCACGGCGAACGCACTTTGCGCAGCACTGACGGCCAGCGCCAGCAGGGCCACACGGGCAGTAGAGATAAACATGGGCAGTCACTCCTTGAACTAAAGCACCTTGCCGAGAAAGGCCACGGTGCGGGGATGTCGGGGTTGGCGGAAAATCTGTTCAGGCGGGCCTTCTTCGATGAGCTGGCCGTCGCAGAGGAACACCACGTGGTCGGCGACTTCGCGGGCAAAACCGATTTCGTGGGTGACGATCACCAGGGTCACGCCCAGTTGGGTCAGGCCCTTGATCACATCGAGCACTTCGCCCACCAGCTCCGGGTCGAGGGCCGAGGTGGGTTCATCGAACAGCAGCACTTTCGGGTCCAGGGCCAGGGCGCGGGCGATGGCCACGCGTTGTTGCTGGCCACCGGACAGTTGGCGTGGATAGGCGTCGGCCTTGTCTGCAAGGCCCACCTTGGCCAGCAATTCGGACGCCTTGGCCTGCGCTTCGGCCTTGCTCCAGCGCTTGTGGGCCAGGGGCGCCTCGGCGATGTTTTCCCAGGCGGTGAGGTGCGGGAACAGGTTGAAGTTCTGGAACACGAAGCCGACGTCGATCCGGCGCTTGAGGATTTCCCGTTCTTTCAGTTCATAGAGCAGGTCGCCCTTGCGTCGATAGCCGACGTATTCACCGTCGATGGTGATGTGGCCGCTGTCGATCTTTTCCAGGTGGTTGATGGTGCGCAGCAAGGTGGATTTGCCCGAGCCCGACGGCCCGAGAATCACCGTGACCTTGCCCGGGTCAATGGTCAGGTGGATGTCTTGCAACACCTGCTGATTGCCAAAGCGCTTGCCCACGCCCTGGATTTGAATGCGACCGGCGCGGGCTTCACTCATGGGACTTCTCCTTGAGCCAACGGCGGATGCGCTGCAACGGCGTCGGCGGCAGCACCCGCGCGGTGCCACGGGCAAAGTAGCGTTCGACGTAGTACTGCGCGCTGGTCAGCACGGTGGTGATGATCAGGTACCACACGGTCGCCACGATCAGCAGCGGGATTACCGCCTGGGTGCGGTTGTAGATGACCTGCACGGTGTAGAACAGCTCGGGCAAGGCCAGCACGTAGACGATGGAAGTGCCTTTGACCAGGCCGATGATTTCGTTGAAACCCGACGGCAGAATCGAGCGCAGCGCCTGGGGCAGGATGATCCGAAACACCCGACGCGAAGCCGGCAAACCCAGCGCCGCCGCTGCTTCGTGCTGGCCGGCATCCACGCCGATCAGGCCGCCGCGAATGATCTCTGCCGCGTACGCCGCCTGCATCAGGCTCAAGCCCAGCACGGCCACGGTGAACTGGCTGAGCACGTCCACGGTGGACCACTCGGCGAACACCACGCTGGTGAACGGCACGCCGAGCACGATGTGGTCATACAGGTAAGCGAAGTTGTACAGAATGATCAGCACCAGCAGCGCCGGCATCGAGCGGAAAAACCAGATGTAGCCCCAGGCCAACGCCGCCAGCAGCGGCGAGCCCGACAGCCGTGCCAACGCCAGCGCCGTGCCGAGGATCATGCTGAACACCGTGCTCAGCAGGGTCAGCAACAGCGTCTGGCCGAGGCCGCGCAGCACCGACGGCGAGAAGAACCACTGGCCGAACACGCCCCACTCCCAGCGCGGGTTGGTGGCCAGGGAATGCACGATGCCCAGCAGCAGCAGGGCGGCAAAGATCGACCCGGCCCAGCGCCAGGGGTGCCGTGCGGGGACGACTTGCAAGGTCTTGATCGGGGTGGAGACACGGGCCTGGCGAACCTGGCGCGCCTGTTCAATCAGGTCATAGGGTTTGGCGACGATGGGCATGTTCTCTTCCTCGCGGGTGGTGGCCTTAGAAGGCGTAAGTCAACCGGGTGTAGTAGTAACCGCCGGTAAAACCGAAGGGCGAATAGGTGCCGTAGCTGCTGACCATGGTGCTGCTCGGTACGCCTTGTTTTTTTGGGTAGACGTCGAACAGATTCTTGGCGCCGATGGCGACGTTGAGGTCTTTGGTGAGGTTGTAGCCAAGGTCCAGGTCGGTGATCCATTTGGCTGCGTAGACCCGGTCGAGGCTGCGGTCGGCAGAGACATTGACCTCCTTGTAGGAGCCGTAGCGGGTCAGGGCCAGGTTGAGGTTGAAGCGGTCGATGCTCCAGTCACCGCCGAGGATCAGCTTGGTGCTTGGCTGCACGCCGGTAATCAGGTTGCGCGCCTGGCGGTCCATCAGGTCATAGGACGTGCCGAGGATCGTCGTGGATGCCTTGTAGTTGAGGATCCTGGTCTGGTTCCAGTTGAACGCAGCGGTCCACTTCAGCGCGCCGTATTCACCGAGGTCCTGGCTGTAGTTGCTGACCAGGTCGAGGCCCTTGGTGCGGGTGTCGGCGCCGTTGATAAAGTACTGGCCGCCGGACGTCGACGTGATGCCATTGCCTTGCAGCACCTGGGTGATTTCCGGGCCGAGCAAGGTGCCGGTGAGGGTGATGCGGTCGCGCAGGTTGATCACGTAGGCGTCGGCGGTGAAGCTCAGGCGGTCGGTGGGCGTGAGGGTGAAACCGAGGCTGAAGTTGGTCGAGCGCTCGGGTTTCAATTCCTGGGCACCGAGGGCCTGAGCGGCGCCCGAACCCACCGGCAGCACGCCGTAGTTGATCGACTGGTACACGCCGTCCACCACGCCATAGGTGGTGGAACGCGCACTGAACAGGCTGTTGGCCAGGGACGGCGCGCGGAAGCCGTTGCTCACCGTGGCACGCACGGCGAATTGCGGGGTGAAGTCATAACGGGTGGTCAGCTTGCCGCTGCGCGTGGCGCCGACGCCTTGGTTGTAGTGCTCGTAACGGAATGCGGTGCCCACGTACCAGTCCGGTACCGGGTTGAAGCCCACATCCACGTAACTGGCCAGGCTGTTGCGCGAGGCGGTGGCTTCTTCGTCCGGCGAAATGCCGTTGGTGACCTGCGCCCCGCTTGAGGCGCAATTGCCCGGCGCCTTGCAGTAGCCGCCGTTGGCGTAGGACTCATAATCACCGGCCTGCACCTCATAGGTGTCGCGCCGGTGTTCGAAGCCGTAGCTCAGGTCCAGCGGTTTTTGCAGGCCGATATCAAAGCCGCGCTTGAAGTCGAGGTTGGTGGTCAGCTCGGTGGAAATCCACGTGCCCGAGGTGAAGTGGTTCGGCGTGGCTTCGCCCAGGGACGGGTTCTGGTTGTGGGTGGTGCCCTGCTCCGCGTCGTTGCGCCCGTAGGTGGTGGACAAATCCCAGTCCCACTCGCCGACGGTGCCTTTGCCACCAAAGGCGGCCTGGAAGTCGTCTTCGTCGATAAACCAGGTCGGCGTGTAGCCGCCGGGGTAGCCGTTGGGGCCGGTGGTGATGGTGTTGGTGATGGTCGGCAGGCGGAAGTTCTGGCCCTGCTCGGCCTTGCGCCGCGAATAGGTGGTGAAGGAATACAGGCTGAAAGTGTCGTCCACCGGCAGCTCGGCGTTGTAGCCCAGGGTCAGCAGGTTGGTCTTCGGTGTGCCGTAGCCGCCGTACGTCGAACGCCCGGCCTGCTCGTAGGCCTGGGCGTAGGTGTAGCCGTTGGCGCTGGCCTTGTTGTCATCGTTCTGGCTGCGCGCGTCGAGCGCCAGTTGCACGATGCCGCCGTTGCCGATTTCGAAGCCCTTGTTGAGGCTTTGCTGCACGGTCTGTTTCTTGCCGTCGTAGCCAAGGCCGGCGTTGGTCACCGAGGTGCCGCTGGTGTCGGCCTTGAGGATCACGTTGATCACCCCGGCGATGGCGTCGGAACCGTATTGGGCGGCGGCACCGTCGCGCAGGACTTCCACGTGGTCGATGGCGCTGATGGGGATCAGGTCCAGGTCGGCCGGAGCGGCGCCGGTGTTGATCCCGTTGATATTCAGGGTGGCGCTGGTGTGGCGGCGCTTGCCGTTGACCAGCACCAGCACTTCGGCGGCGCTCAGGCCCCGCAGGTTGGGGGCACGGGCGATGCCGCTGGCGTCCCAACCGGTCTTTTCCGGCAGGGTCAGCGACGGGATCACCGCGCTCAGGGCTTCCATCAGACCGGGCTTGCCGGTGCTCTGCAATTGCTTGGCGCTGACCACATCGATCGGCACCGGGCTGCTGGTGACGGTGCGCTGCTCGGCGCCTCGGTTGCCGGTGACGACGACGGTCGAGAGGGTGCTGTCGTCCTGGGCCTGGGCGCTGTTGGCCAATATGGCCAGGGCCAGAACGGCGGTGGGTGTTAACGCTTGCTTCATAGCCATGCCTGCTTATTCAAATCGCGAAGTCGGGCAATCACGCGGTCGTGCGCGGTGCTCGTTTTTGGGGGATGTGGCGGCGATTTGCGGCTAAGGCGCGTGCGGGGGTTGAATCGGCAACATACGTTGAGTTCCCTTCCAACGATTCTGCTGCGGGCATGATTACCCGGTTATGGGAGCAGAATCTGAATCACGATGGGTACCATCCATGGTCAGGGGTAGGCTGTTGCGATCAAACATAACGGAATGGGTTTTGAAAATATAATGCTGTTTTGGTCTAAGCTAATATTCTTGGATTTCATTATTTTCTTATGATTTTATTCATATAAATAATGTCTTTTTGAGTACCCTCAAGCTTAAGAGCCAGAACAGGCGACTGTCTGGCTGATGTATGGAGATCCAAATGTGGGAGCGGGCTTGCCCGCGATTGCGGTCTGCCTGTGACGAATACCTCGCCTGACACTCCGTAATCGCGGGCAAGCCCGCTCCCACATTTTGCACGCGTTGATCCCTCAGGCACTTTCCCGCGCAATCAGGCGGCACTCCAGCAAATTCAAGCGCTGTACCTCTTCTTCCACCGGCAATACCCCCAGACTTTCCAATACCCGCGTGGCCGCCAACACACCGATTTTCAACGCCGGTGGCTTGATGGTGCTGAGGCTCGGCAGCAGCATGTGCGCGAAGGGATAATCGCCGAAACCAAGCACCGCGCAGCCTTGCGGAATGTTCAAACCGGCGCGTTGCCCCGCCAGCAAGCCGCCGGCGGCGAGGTTGTCATTGGCGAAGAAGATCGCGTCGGGTGGCGTGGGGTGGCTCATCAGTGCGTCCATCGCCTGCTTGCCGGCTTCGAACGGTGCACAACCTGCATCCGGCGCGAAGGTCCAGGGTTGTGCGCCCAGCTCGCTCAAGGTCGCCGCGAACCCGTCACCGCGCTCCATTGCACTGAAATCCCCCGCCGCACTGTTCTGCACAAAGGCGATGCGCCGATAACCCTGGCCATGCAGGTAACGCGCAGCCGTGACGCCCACTTCGTAATGGGAAAAGCCGATCTGCAAAGGCTCGCGTTCGGGCACGTAGTCCCAGGTTTCCACCACGGGGATATCGGCGTCGGCGATCATCTTTTCCGTGGCCGCGCTGTGGAAGCGGCTGGTCAGCACCAACGCCGCCGGCGACCAGCCGAGAAAGGCGCGCACCGCACTTTCTTCCTGTTCGGCACTGAAGTAACTCGATGCCAACAACAGCTGGTACCCGTGCTGGCTGAGGGTGTCGCTGAAGCCCTGGATGGTGTCGGCAAAGATCGGCCCGGAGATGTTCGGGATCACCATTGCCACGATCCGCCCGCGCGCCGAGGCCAAGCCGCCGGCCACCAGGTTGGGCACGTAGCCCAGCTCGGCGACGACCTGGGCAATGCGCTCGCGACGCTCAGGCGAGACCTGCTCCGGCTGGTTGAAGTAACGCGACACGGTAATCGCCGACACCCCGGCCTGGCGCGCCACGGTGTTGAGGGTGACGCGCCCGGCGCCACGGCGTTTGCGCGGTTTGTCTTCGCTCACGGAAAAATCCTGTTAGAAACAAAAAGGCATATAGGACTAATTTTTCAGTATTTGACGTTCTAAACCAGGCCCACCAATAATGCCGATGTTAGCGCTAACAAAGCACGTTGTCTGCTACTCGCTCAAGCGAATGCCAAAGACACATTCACAGGCGTTGCCGTCGCAGAACAGCAACGGTTCAGGGCATTTTTTCGAGCGGGCACAGCATGCATAACTTCCAACGCAGTACGTTATTGATCCTGGCCGGGTTGACTGCCCTGCCCGCCTTTGCGGCGGATGAGCAGGAGCCGACGCTCAAATCCGTGACCGTCACCGCCACCCGCCGTGAAGAGTCCCTGCAAAAAGTCCCGGTGGCGGTCTCGGTGCTCGACGGCGAGCAGCTGGAACGCGACAACCGCAACGGCGTGGCGAGCATCGCGCAACAGGTGCCGTCGCTGAACTTCCGCACCGGCGCCTCCAACAAGGACACCTCGCTGTTCGTGCGCGGCGTCGGTACCATCTCCACCTCCCCCGGCGTGGAGCCGACGGTGGCCACGGTGATCGACGGCGTGGTCTACGCCCGCCCCGGCCAGGCCACCCTCGACCTGCTCGACCTGGAACGCATCGAAGTGCTGCGCGGCCCACAAGGCACGCTGTTCGGCAAGAACGCTTCGGCCGGCGTGCTCAATATCACCAGCAAGGCGCCGACCGCCGAGACCCACGGCTATATCGACCAGTCCTACTACAGCGGCAACGAAAGCCGCACCCGCTTCGGCATCGGCGGCAGCCTTATCCCCGACGTGCTCAAGGGCTCGGTCAGCACCTTGTTCGGCAGCTACGACGGCAACGTCGATAACCAGCACAACGGCCAGGAGGTCAACGGCTACAACCACAAGGGCATTCGCGGCAAGTTGGAATTCACCCCCAATGAAGACGTGAAGCTGACCCTGATCGCCGACTACATGCAGTCCCACGACGACGCGCCCAACGGCGTAGTGAGCAAGTCCCTGACCCCGGCGTTCACCAACGCCCTGAGCCCGGTGCGTGCCTCCAGCGACAACCGCGACATCAACACCGACACCCGCAGCCATGTGGAAGACACCAACAAAGGCCTGTCGGCCCAGCTGGACTGGAACCTCGGCGACTACACCCTGACCTCGATCACCGCCTGGCGCGGCTGGGACAACACCCAGTACCAGGATGGCGACCGCCTGGGCAACGTAACCGCCGCATTCCCCGGCACCGCCGACAAGGGCCAGTTGGAGTTCAACCAGTACTCCCAGGAACTGCGCCTGGCCTCGCCCAAAGGTGAGTTCCTGGAGTACGTCGGCGGCCTGTTCTACATGCACGGCAAGGACGAAGAAACCTACCAGCGCACCCTCACGACCACCACGCGCACCGACCGTGGCATCGCCGACTACAGCACCACCAACGACAGCTACGCGGTGTTCGGCGAGAGCACGCTGAACTTCACTTCGCGCTTTCGCGGCATCGCCGGCTTGCGCTACACCCACGATGACCTGAAATACGATCACCGCCGCGTCTCCACCTCGGCCACCACGGTCAGCGGGATCCAACCGGCCACGTCCAGTTCCGGCTCGGTGGACGAAGACGGCTGGTCCGGCCGCCTCGGTGTGCAGTACGACATCAGCGACAACGTCACCAGCTACCTGACCTACTCGCGCGGCTACAAAGGCCCGGCCTACAACGTGTTCTTCAACATGCAGCCGCGCGACACCGATGCGCTCAAGCCGGAAACCTCCAACACCTGGGAAGCCGGGATCAAGGCCACCGCCTGGAACAACCGCCTGACCACCAACCTCGCGGTGTTCCATAGCGATTACGACAACTATCAGGCCAACTTTTTCGACACCGTCGCAGGGCAAGTGGTGACCCGCTTGATCAACGCCGGCAGCGTCAGCAGCGAAGGCGTCGAGCTGGATTACGCCTTGCAGGCCACCCAGCAACTCAAGCTGTCCGGTGCCCTGGCCTACACCCGCGCACGCATCGACGCATTCGCCTGCCCCGCCGGCGCAGCAGCCACGTGCAACGTAAATGGCAAGCCGCTGCCGTACAGCCCTGACTGGAAAAGCTACGTACGCGCCGACTACAGCATCCCCCTGGATAACGGCCTGGATATCGAACTGGGCACCGACTACAGCTGGCAGAGCGAAGTGCAGTACGACATCAGCCAGAACCTCGACACCAAGCAAGGCGCCTACGGCATCTGGAACGCCAGCGTGGCCCTGGCCGACTACAACAACGGCTGGCGCGTAGCGCTGCTGGCGAAGAACCTCGCCGACAAGTCCTATTCGCCGATGCTGGCCAGCGGCGGCAACTACATCTACCGCGCCGTGCCCCGTGACGATGAACGTTACTTCGGCGTGCAACTGCGCAAGGATTTCTGATATGAGCCGTCAACTGAAACTCGGCGCCTTCCTCATGGCCACCGGGCACCACGTCGCCGCCTGGCGCCATCCCGATGTACCGGCGAATGCCGGGCTGGATTTCGCCCAGTACAAGCACCTGGCGCGGGTCGCCGAAGCGGCCAGGTTCGATGCGCTGTTCGTGGCGGACAGCGTGGCGGCGGCCACCGGCGAGATCGCCAGCCATATGGCGCGGTCGGATCACTTCGAGCCGCTGACCTTGCTCGCGGCGTTGAGTGCGGTGACGGAACACATCGGCTTGATCGCCACGGCGACCACCACCTACAACGAGCCCTACCATGTGGCGCGCAAGTTCGCCTCGCTGGATCACTTGTCCGGCGGGCGCGCAGGCTGGAACCTGGTGACCTCGGACGCCGCCGCCGAGGCGCAGAATTTCGGCCGTGATGAGCACCTCGGCCACGGCGAGCGCTACAGCCGCGCCCGCGAGTTTCATCAGGTGGTGACCGGCTTGTGGGACAGCTGGGAAGACGACGCCTTTGTGCGCGACAAGGCCAGCGGCAATTACTACGACCCGGCGAAGGTGCATGTGCTCGACCATGTGGGCGAACACTTTCGCGTCAAGGGCCCGCTGAACGTCGCACGCTCGCCCCAGGGTCAGCCGGTGATCGTGCAGGCGGGCTCGTCCGAAGCCGGTCGCGATCTCGCGGCGCAAACTGCCGAAGTGGTGTTTACCGCACAGACGTCGCTGGCGAATGCCCAGGGGTTTTATGCCGACCTCAAGGGCCGTCTTGCGCAGTACGGACGCGAGGCGGATGCGCTGAAAATCATGCCCGGCGTGTTTGTGGTGGTCGGCCAGACCGAGGCCGAGGCGCAGGCGAAGTTCGAGGCGTTCCAGGATCTGGTCGAGCCCGAAGTCGGCGTCGCGCTGCTGGGGCGCATGCTCGGTAACTTCGACCTGTCCGGCTACCCGCTGGACGGGCCGTTGCCAGAGTTGCCACTGACTGACAGCGGCCAGCGCAGCCGCCAGCAATTGCTCAGCGATTTGGCGTTGCGCGAGAACCTGACGCTGGCCCAGTTGGGGCGAAAAATTGCCGGGGGCCGCGGGCATTACAGCCTGATCGGCACACCGGAGCAGATCGCCGACGAACTGCAACGCTGGTTCGAAAACGGCGCGGCCGATGGCTTCAATATCCTGGTACCGCACCTGCCCGGTGGGCTGGAGGATTTCGCCCAGTGGGTGGTGCCCGAACTGCAACGGCGTGGCCTGTTCCGCAGCGAATACAGCGGCGCCACCTTGCGTGACAACCTCGGTTTGGCGCGCCCCGAAAACCGCTTTAAAAAGGACCGCCCATGAAGATTCGCGCACTGGTATTGGCCCTGCTGGCCGTGACCCAAACCGCCCTCGCCGCCGACCCTGCGACCCTGCGCATCGGCTACCAGAAAGGCTCCATTGCCTTGGTATTGGCCAAGGAACATGGCCTGCTGGAAAAGCGCTTCCCGCAGACTGACGTGAAGTGGATCGAATTCCCCGCCGGCCCGCAGATGCTTGAAGCGTTGAACGTCGGCGCCCTGGACGTGGGCTCCACCGGTGACATCCCGCCGCTCTTTGCTCAGGCCGCAGGTGCGGACCTGGTCTACATCGGCGCCGAACCGCCCAAGCCCAGCGCCGAAACCATCCTCGTGCGCAACGACAGCCCGCTGCACTCAGTGGCGGACCTCAAGGGCAAGAAAGTCGCGTTCCAGAAAGGCTCCAGCTCCCACAACGTGATCCTGCGCGCGCTGAACAAGGCCGGGCTGAGCTACAAGGACATTCAGCCGGTGTACCTGCCACCGGCCGACGCGCGGGCGGCGTTTGAGCGCGGCAGCGTGGATGCCTGGGCGATCTGGGAACCCTATTCGTCGTTGGCCCTGAGCCAGAGCCCGAGCCATGTGCTGGCCAACGGTGAAGGGTTGGGCTTGTCGGGGCCGGTGTACACGGCGCGGCGCGAATACGCCAAGGCCAACGGTGCCTTTGTCCACGACCTGCTCGGTGAACTCAGCAGCGCCGAAGCGCTGACCCGCAGCCAACGGGAAGACAGCTTGAAGGTGCTGACTGGATTTATGGGCCTGCCTGCCGAGGTGATTGCGCGGTACATGGACAATCGCCCGCCTTCGCCGATCCTGCCGATTGACGAGAAGATCATCCAGGCGCAACAGGCGACGGCGGATCTGTTCTACCAGAACCACCTGCTGCCCAAAGCCATCGACGTGAAACAAGCCCTAGAGAACAACTGAAATCAAATGTGGGAGCTGGCTTGCCTGCGATAGCGGTGGGTCAGCTTGCTCATTTGGCACTGATACACAGCTATCGCAGGCAAGCCAGCTCCCACATTTTTTGAACCGAGTCAGGCTTGAGGGCGGGTGCTTTTTTCGATCAGGCACATCGGGGTACCGGCCACCGGTTCCTGCATGATCTGCACCTGCACATCAAACACCTGGCGCATCAATTCAATACTGATCACATCTCCCGGAGCGCCATCGGCCACCAACCTGCCGCCATGCATCACCGCCAAATGGTCGGCATACCGACACGCCTGGTTGATATCGTGCAGCACCGTAATCACCGTCTTGCCTTCCGCCGCCAATTCCCCCATCAGATCCAACAGCTCAACCTGATGACTGATATCGAGGTAAGTGGTCGGCTCATCCAGCAACACCACCGGCGCGTTCTGCGCCAACACCATCGCCAGCCACGCGCGCTGGCGCTGGCCGCCGGACAAATCCGCCAAGGCGCGATCCGCCAGCACGTCCAGCTCCAGGCGTTGCATGGCTTGGGTCACGTGGGACTGATCGTTGCCACTCAAACGCCCCCACAACGAGTTATGCGGGCTGCGGCCATAAGCAACCAACTGGCGCACGCTGACCCCTTCCGGCACCGGCAAGACTTGCGGCAAAAACGCGATCTGTCGCGCCAGTTGTCGGGCGGACAAGCTGGCATAGGCCTGGCCATCCAGGGTCAGCTCGCCCTGGGTCGGTTTGAGAATGCGCGCAAACGCCTTGAGCAAGGTGGACTTGCCGCAGCCATTGGGGCCGATCAGCGCCGTGACCTTGCCCGCCGGCGGCGTGAACGACAGCCCTTGCACGATGCGCGTCGCGCCGTAACCGATATCGAGCTGGTGTGCCTGCAGAATACTCATGTGATCAGCCCTTGAACCGTGCCAGCAACCAAAGAAAATACGGCGCGCCAATCACCGCCGTGAGCACCCCGGCGGGGATTTCGCTGGGCGCGATCAAGGTGCGTCCCAGCGTGTCGGCCAGCACCAGCAACAGTGCACCGATCAGCATCGCCGCCGGCAGTAAACACTGGTGATGCCCGCCCACCAGCCTGCGCGCCATATGCGGTGCGACCAGGCCAATAAAACCAATCGGCCCGATCACGCCTACGCCCAGGCTGGTCAGCAGCACGGCGCAGGCCATCGCCAACCAGCGCGTGCGGTTCAGCGCAGTGCCCAGGCTGTGGGCGGCTTCGTCGCCAAGGGCGATCAGGTTCAGCGGCTTGGCCAAACACAGGCCCAGCGGGATCAACACGAGGAACGGCAACACCAGCACCACATGGTGCCAGTTGCGGCTCCACAGGCTGCCGGTGAGGGCGAGCAGCGCGGTGTTGATATCCAGCGGGTGGGACAGGATCAGGAACTCGGTGACGCTGGACAAGGTCACCGCAATCGCCACCCCGGACAGCGCAAAACGCACCCCGGAAAAACTCACGCCGGTGTTGTACAGCGCCAGCAGCAACGCGCCGCCCGCCCCGCCCAGGCACGCCACCAACGGCAGCCAGGCAATCGGCAACTGCGGCCAGCTGATGATCGCCACGGTCAGCGCCAGCCCGGCGCCCTGGGTCACGCCGAGGATTTCCGGCGAGGCCAGCGGGTTGCGGATCACGCCCTGCACAATCGCCCCGGCCAGGCCGAAGGCGGCACCGGCAAGGATCGCGATCAGGCTGCGCGGCAGGCGATGGTTCCACACTTCAAAGTCGAGGGCATCGTGGGCCAGCAGGCGCTCCAGCACGGTGGCGGGCTTGAGCCACAAGGTGCCCGCGCTGAGGCTGATAAACGTCGCCAGCAGCAACAGGCCGAGCAACAGCCACAGGCGCAAGGTCGGGCGGATCATAGGGCGCGCCTGGCAAGGAAGAGGAAAAACGGCGCGCCGATCAACGCGGTGACCACGCCCGCCGGGGTTTCCACCGGGAAGGCCACGGCACGGCTGAGCAGGTCGGCGCCCAGCACGATCACCGCGCCCAAGGCGGCACTCAGCGGGATCAGCCAGCGGTAATCATTGCCAAGGAACTGGCGCAGGATATTCGGCGCAATCAGCCCGACAAAACCAATCGGCCCCACCGCGCAGACGCTCGCCCCCACCAGCAACAGGCTGGCGACAAACACCTGCAAACGCAGGCTGGCGATGCCCACGCCCAACGAGCGCGCGGCGTCTTCGCCGAGGTTGATCAGGTTCAGCCGCGGTGCACACCACAGCGCCCACAGGCCGCCGATCAAGGTGCACGGCCAGAGCAACTGCACTTGCGCGGCGCCGACGTTGGCCAGCGAACCGGCCAGCCAGTTGAGCACGCTTTGCGCCTGGGCCTCGACCAGGATGACGGTGAGCCGGGTCAAGGCCGCGCACAACGCCGCGACGGCCACACCGGCCAATACCAGGCGACCCTGGGCGGTGGTCGGCGACCAGGCGCCGCCGAGGCTGAAGACCGTGACCCAGGCCAACGCGCCGCCCACGCACGTCATCAATAACGCACCACCGGCAAACGGCGGTGCGACCAAACCCGTCGAGAACAACGCCAAGCCCAACGCCGCGCCGGCCGTCACCCCAAACAAGGAAGGCGAGGCCAGGCGGTTGCGCGTGATGCCCTGCATCAACGCACCGGCCAGGCCCAGGCAGGCGCCGACCAACGCCGCACACACCGCACGCGGCACCCGCAGCTGGGCGACGATGTAGGCCATATTGCCGCCGACGCTGCCCTGATGGACCAGGCCATTCCACGCGTCCGTCGCCGTAATCGTGAACGGCGACCAGCTGTACAGCGAGCACCAGAACAACACGGCGCCCAGCAGCACGATGCCCGCCGCCGCGAAACTGCGCTGCACGCTTATTGACTCAATACGGCTTTGCCGCCTTTGAGAATCGCCAAGGCGTCTTCGGCGATCTGCTCCGACGCCAGCACGCCACGGTTGCGCGCCCAGCTGTCGCCGTCCACTTCGGCGACGTGCTGATTGCGCACAGCGCCAAGCACTTGCCACAGCGGCTGTTTGCTCCAGCTATCGACGATGCTCGGGCGCCGGTAATGACCCACCAGCAACCAACCGGGGTCGAGGGCCAGCAGTTGTTCCAGGCTGACAAATTCGGTGGGCGCCGCGTTGGCGCGTACCGATGGCACTTTCAAGCCGATGGCTTGCAGCACGCTGCCAGCGTAGGAGTCCGGGCCGTGCACGGAAAAGCTGTCTTCACGGGCGACGCCAAACAGCACGCTGGCGCCGGCGGGGATCTGTTGCGCGATGACCTTGAGGTTTTCGCGGTTCTTTTCGATACGCGCGTCCATCTCTGCGCTCTTGCCCAGCGCCTTGCCGATCAGCTCGGCGGATTTCAGGCTGCCCTGGTAGTCCTCACCGCGCGACGGCAACAGCAGCGTCGGCGCGATGCTCGACAGGTCGCTGTACAACGCCTGGTGGCGGTTGAGGTCGGCGACGATCAGGTCCGGCTTGAGCCGGGCGATTTCCTCGATGCTCGGCTGCGAGCGCAGGCCCACGGACTGCCACTGGCCGATGGCCTGGCGCACACGGGGCAACACGCGGTTGGCGTCGCCATCATCGGCGGCGCCCACGGGCGTCACTTCAACGGCGGCGAGGCTGTCGAGAAAGGAGAATTCCAGCACCACCACGCGCTTGGGCGCATCCGGCAGGTGCACGGCGTGTTGGCCGTCATTGAGGTCGATGGGGGCAGCGCTTAACACGCTTGAAGAAAACGCCAGGAGGCAGGCGGCCAGGGTGGGGATGGAGCGCAGCATTCGCATGAAGAAGACCTCGGCGTTGAAACACCCAGGCTAGACAGGCCTGGGAAAACGGCGGGTACTATTCCATATCGGGGCGGTGTGATCAAAAAACATTCTTATTAGCCCCGCAAATGTGGGAGTTGGCTTGTGTGGGAGCTGGCTTGCCTGCGATAGCATCACCTCAGTGCATCTGATACACCGAGGTGTCTGCATCGCAGGCAAGCCAGCTCCCACATGGGCCAGTTCCCACCCAAGCCCGCGCCCACCTGTTGATCCGTGTTTAGAAATCGACAGTGGCCGACAGCAGGTAGGTGCGTGGTGTTGCCAACGTCAGACCCGGCTCGCTGTCATCCGACGCACCGGCCGAACTCCAGTAGCGTTTATCCGCGACGTTTTCCACATTGGCACGCAAGGTCACGTGCTTGTCATCCACCTTGAAGGCATAGCGGGCGCCGACGTCGATACGGTTCCAGGCGTCGATTTCCTTGACGTTGGACTGGTCCAGGTACTGCGAGCTGGAATGGATGCCACGGCTGGTCAGGGTCAGGCCTTCCAGGCCGGGCACGTCCCATTCGGCACCCAGGTTGACGTTGTACTTGGGCGTGGCCGGGGCGCGGTTGCCGTCCCACGTGCCGTTGGTGGTGTCCTTGAGTTTGCTGTCGATGTACATCACGCCGCCGAGCAAACGCACACCCTTGAGCGGTTCGCCGAACACACTCAACTCGGCGCCGGCGTTCTCGCGTTTGCCGTTGGGCCCGAACAGCTTCGTGGTGGCGTTGGTTTCATAGGCCGGCTGCTTGATACGGAACACCGCCGCCGTCACGGCGAAGGCGCCGGCGTCGTACTTGGCGCCGACTTCAACCTGGCGGCTGATGAACGGCGGGAAGATTTCGTCGCTGTTGCTTGAGGTGGTCGGCGCGATCTTGCCCTGGCTCAGGCCTTCCATGTAGTTGGCGTACAGCGACAGCCGGTCGGTGGCCTTGAACAGCAGGCCGCCGGAGGGCGAGAGCTTTTCTTCGTCGTAGGCGGTCTTGCCTTTGACGCCGTTGCTCCAGTCATCCACCTTGACCCGCTGCCAGCGTGCGCCGAGGGTCAGCAGCAGGCGGTCGTCAAAGAAGCCGAGGGTATCGGACAGGGCCACGCCGCTGAATTTGTTTTCGGTGTAGACCTTGGCGTCCTGGCGCGTGGCAATGGATGGCGTTGGGGTTTGCACCGGGTTGTAAAGGTTGCTCGACGACTCGCCATACCGCGCGCCGCCGTTGGTGAAGTCCATGTAGAAATAGCTGGCCGCCAGGTTGACCTCGTGGCTCACCGGCCCGGTGTGGAACCAGTTGCGCACGCCCGCCGTGTAGGTGCGCACGTTTTCATCGCGGGTGAAGTCGCGGGGCTGCACTTTGAAGTCGCCGGCAGCGTTGGTGACGGAGACGGCGTGGCGCAGGAAGTCGTGGTTGCTTTTACGCGCGCCGACGCCGCCGTAGAGCATCACGTTGTCGCTGAGGTCGTACTCGCCATTGAAGGTGCCGAAGGTGTCATTGGTGCGCGCCTTGCTCCAGCCTTGCGCATAGTTGCGGCGCACGTCGCTGGCCTTTGGCACGGGTGCGGCGGCGGCCACCTGGACACGCTCCTGGGGCGCATCGGTGTCGCGTTCGGTGTGGCCGATGTCGGTGGAAAGGCGCAGGCGCTCGCCGCGAAAATCCAGGCCGAGCACGGCCATTTCGCGGTCGACGCTCTGGTGATCCCAGGCCGTATTGCCAGCCTGCTTCACACCGTTGAAGCGGATGCCGAACTGGTTGTCTTCGCCGAAGCGCCGACCCACATCCACCGCGCCGCCCGCCTGGCTTTCCGAGGCCCAGGTGCCGGTGAACGAGGTGATGTCCTTGTCGGTGGCGCGCTTGGGCACCACGTTGATCCCGCCGCCCACGCTGCCACGGGGCGAGATGCCGTTGATCAACTGCGTCGGGCCTTTGAAAATGTCGACGCGATCGGCCATTTCCATGTCGATGGTGTAGGTCGGCAGCACGCCGTAGAGGCCGTTATAGGACACATCACTGTTGAACAGGCTGAACCCGCGAATGGTGAACTGCTCGTAACGCCCACCGGCCGGGTTGGTGGCGCGGACCGAGGGGTCGCTGGCGATCAGTTCGCCGAGGGTGCGCGCCTGCTGGTTTTTCACCGCGTCGGCGGTGTAGGTGGTGATGCTGAACGGGGTTTCCATGAAGTCCCGCGTGCCCAGCATGCCCTGGGCGCCACGGCGGGCCACTTGGCCGCCGGCGTAGGTGTCGCCGTCGTACAGGCCGGTGGTGCCGAGGATCGAGGTTGGCGCCAGCTCGAGGGTGCTGCCATCCGGTGCAGGGATCAGCATGTAGGCGTGCTCGCCCATGGCTTGCAGTTGCAGGCCGGAGCCTTGCAACAACCGCGCGAAGCCCTCCTCCACACCATATTCACCGGCCAGGCCGCTGCTGCTGCGGCCGCTGACGAGCGCCGGGTCCACCGACAGGTTGACCCCCGCCAGCCCGGCAAAGCGGGTCAGCGCCGCACTCAGGCTGCCGGCGGGCACCTGGTAACTGCGGCGGGCGTCGTCGGCGTAGCTGACGGTGGCGAATAACGGGCTGGCGCTGAGGCTCAGCAGCAGGCTCAGTTTCAGCAAGGGGCGGACTACGGGCATTGGCGCAAGCTCTCGATAATGTGTGCTTACCTGAAATGACCGCCGACGCGAAAAAAAGGGACAGGTGATTTGCATTATTTTTCAGCGCCCGCCAAATACCTCGGCGTGTTGCTCGGCCATGGCCAGCAGCGCGTCCACCACCACCCGCACCTTGGGCTGCACATAACGGGTGTGCGGCCAGATCACGTGAATCGGCATGGTCGCGCCCGCGCAGTCATCAAGCACCGTGACCAACGCGCCGCTGCGCAGGTGCTCGGCCACCAGCCAGGTGGGCAATTGGCACAGGCCCGCGCCGTCGAGGGTCGCCTGCAGCATCACTTCGCCGTCGCCGAACTCATGGCGCACCCGCACTTCCTGCTCTTCCACCGCACCCTTGGCGTTCGTCAGCAGCCAGGTCTTACGCAACCCGCTGCGCCAGCCGATGATGCAGTCGTGCGCCAGCAGGTCGGCCTTGCCCTGCAACGGCGCGGACTCACGTAGGTACTGCGGCGCGGCGCAGATCACCAGGCGTTGTTCGCCCAGGCGCCGGGCGACCAGTTCCGGGTCGTCGCGCAGGTCACCGATGCGTACCGCGAGATCGATGCCTTCGTTGACCATGTCCACTTTGCGCTCGCCGAAGGTGAGGGTCAGGTCCAGTTGGGCATAACGCCGGGCCAGCGTGATCAACATCGGCGCGATATGCCGGCGGCCGAACGCCGCGGGCAGGTCGATGCGCAAACGCCCCTTGGGCTCGGCGACGCCGCTGAGGAAGCTGCCTTCGACCCCGCGCAATTCCTCCATGACCCGCAGGCAGCTGGCCAGGTACACCTCGCCTTCATGGGTCAGGTTCAACTTGCGCGTGGTGCGGTGCAGCAACTTGATCCCCAGGCGTTTCTCCAGGCGGGTCACGCTTTTGCCCACGGCCGAGCTGGTCACGCCCAGCTGCAAGGCCGCGGCGGTGAAGCTGCCCAGTTGCGCCGCGAGGATAAATTCGGGGATGCCGTCGAATTGCAGGGTGTCCATGTTCGCCTCCGCCTGGGAAAGCCTGGATTCTATCCTGGCAGGATCAACTGAGCGTATTTATCGGGGATTAATCCAACCGTCACGCTGGAATAAGCTGGTCATCATTGTTTACTGACTACCCCAGCGAGGGCCCATGCACGCCGATCTGAACCGTCTCGTTACCCTGGAAGCCATTCGCACCCTGCGCCTGCGCTACTGCCATCACCTCGACACCCACGACATGGACGCGCTGGCGCAGTTGTTTACCGAAGACGCGACTTGCCACGTCGCCCAAGCCGGCTGGACCGGCCGCAACGCGATCAAGGCCGGGCTGTCCCAGGCCTTTCGCGACTTTGATACGCAGCAGCGCGGCCGTTATCCGTTCCTGCATGCTGTGTCCAACCACTGGGTCGAGATCCTCGACGAGGACCGCGCCGAAGGCCATTGCTACCTGACCGATTTCGTCACCCAGCGCCCGGCCGGCGACAGCCCGTTGCTGCTGCTCGGCGTGTACGTCGACGAATACCGCCGCGTGCAAGGCGAGTGGTTGATCAGCAACACACGCCTGGACGTGCTGTGGCCACTGGCGTCCTGAACCTTCATCACTTGCGGAGAATTCCCATGAGCAACCTGTTCCAACCCTACAACCTCGCCGGCACTACGCTGGCCAACCGCGTGGTCATGGCACCAATGACCCGCGCCCGCGCGCTGGACGACATCCCGGATGAACACACGGTGCTGTATTACGCGCAACGCGCCAGCGCTGGGTTGATCATCAGCGAAGGTGCACCGATTTCCCGCGAGGGCTGCGGTTACCTGTTCAACCCCGGGTTGTACAACGATGCGCAAGTCCAGGGCTGGCGCCGGGTCACCGATGCGGTGCATGCCAAGGGCGGCAAGATTTTTGCGCAGTTGTGGCATGTGGGGCGCGTGTCCCATGTGTCGATTCAGCCGGACGGTGGTGCGCCGGTGTCGTCGGTGGCGGTGACTGCCGCTCGGTCGAATGCCTATGCGTGGGTCGCTGAAGGCCAGCCGGGACCGGTGCAGGCCAGCCTGCCGCGTGCCCTTGAGGCCGATGAAGTGCGGCGCGTGACGGCAGACTTTGTCAGCGCCGCACGCCGCGCGGTGGATGCAGGCTTCGACGGTGTCGAACTGCACGGTGCCAATGGCTATCTGTTCGAACAGTTCCTCAATGGCGCGCTGAATACCCGCACCGACGAGTACGGTGGTTCCATCGCCAACCGCCAGCGCTTCTTGCTGGAAACCCTCGATGCCCTGGCGGCCGAGATTGGCAGCGATCGCGTCGGCGTGCGCCTCTCGCCGTTCGGTCGGCTGTTTGATATGCACCCGTACGCGCAAGAGGCCGAGGCTTGGCTGAGCCTGGCGACGGCACTGAATGCGCGCAGCCTCGCTTATGTGCATTTGAGCGATCAGCTGACGATTGGCGCGGAAGCAATTCCCGCCGGGTTTGCCACGCAATGGCGCCAGGCCTACCAGGGCACATTGATCGCGGCGGGCGGTTTCACGCGCGCCTTGGCCGAAGCGGTATTGGCAAAAGGTGATCTGGATCTGGTGGCATTCGGGCGGCCGTTTATTGCCAACCCGGACTTGGTGGAGCGCATGAGGCACGACTGGCCGCTGGCCGAGGCGGATCGCAGCACGTTCTACGGTATCGACGGCAACCCGACGCAAGGTTACACCGACTATCCAACGGCCAGTGTCACACCGGTACGTGCAGCCCAACCTTGACCCGATCCAGCGCGACCAAGGTCTTGAACCACTTTACATTGGGGTTCTCGGCAAACAGCTGGCCGGCGAGGTCCTGGTATTCCTGCATGCTTGCCACGTTGAGCACCAGCACGAAATCCGCTTCGCCGGTGACGTAGTAACACTGCTGCACCTGGGGCACGCTGAAGCTGGCTTTGGTCGCAGCCAGTGCTTCGGCGCTGGTGCGCTCCACGGAGACCTCGGCAATGATGGTGATCGGCTTGCCGGCTTTGGCCGGGTCGACCACCGCGACATTCGCGATGATCACCCCGCCCTCTTCCAGGCGCTTGATCCGCCGCTGCACGGCGGCGGTGGAGAGGTTGACCTTTTCGGCCAGGGTACGCAGGGGTACGGCGTTGTCATGCTGGACCAGGGCCAGGATCGACCAGTCGAAGCCGTCCAGGTCCAGTGTGGAAGAAGCGGGTTTGGCCATCGGGGGGCGTGCTCGACAGGGTGAAGGGGTTTGTCGAGCACAGCCTCGATTGGGAGAGCGGTGACGACTTGGGCGCCAATACTAGCCCAAGTGTTCTGGTGTACGGGTGCAAGGCTGGGTGCGATGGCGCTTGGGCTACCGTCTTCGCAGGCAAGCCAGCTCCCACATTTTTGAACGGTGTGCACCTGAGAAAGTCTGTAAACCCAATCCCCTGTGGGAACTGTCGAGCTTTAGCGAGGCTGCGAAGGCGGTGGGTCTGGCAACGGAGGTTTCGCCTGGGCCACCGCTATCGCAGGCAAGCCAGCTCCCACATTTTTGAACGGTGTGCACCTGAGAAAGTCTGTAAACCCAATCCCCTGTGGGAGCTGTCGAGCTTTAGCGAGGCTGCGAAGGCGGTGGGTCTGGCAACGGAGGTTTCGCCTGGGCCACCGCTATCGCAGGCAAGCCAGCTCCCACATTTTTGAACGGTGTGCACCTGACATAGCCTGCAAACCCAATCCCCTGTGGGAGCTGTCGAGCTTTAGCGAGGCTGCGAAGGCGGTGGGTCTGGCAACGGAGGTTTCGCCTGGGCCACCGCTATCGCAGGCAAGCCAGCTCCCACATTTTTGAACGGTGTGCATCTGAGAAAGTCTGTAAACCCAATCCCCTGTGGGAGCTGTCGAGCTTTAGCGAGGCTGCGAAGGCGGTGGGTCTGGCAACGGAGGTTTCGCTTGGGCCACCGCTATCGCAGGCAAGCCAGCTCCCACATTTTTGAACGGTGTGCACCTGACATAGCCTGCAAACCCAATCCCCTGTGGGAGCTGTCGAGCTTTAGCGAGGCTGCGAAGGCGGTGGGTCTGGCAACGGAGGTTTCGCCTGGGCCACCGCTATCGCAGGCAAGCCAGCTCCCACAGTTGACTGGGTTCACAAGGCAAGATCGTCTTCACCACACGCCGATATGGGAGTCCGCTCGCGGTTCCGTGCCGCCGCACAGCACACCGCTGACCGGGTCGCGCAAGATGATTTGCCCGCGTCCGTAGTCGGTGAGGTCGCTGGCGATTTGCACCTGGTGGCCGCGGCGTGCCAGGGCGTTGGCCAGGTCGCGCGAGGCGCCTTGCTCGATGCCGACCTTCATCTCGCCCAGCCATTGCCAGCGCGGCGCGTCCAGGGCGGCTTGCGGGTTGAGGCCGAAATCCACGAGGTTCATCACCATCTGCACATGGCCCTGGGGCTGCATGTAGCCGCCCATCACGCCGAATGGGCCGAGGGCCTGGCCGTCTTTGGTGAGGAAGCCGGGGATGATGGTGTGGAAGGTTTTCTTGCCGGGCGCCAGGCAGTTGGCGTGGGTGGGGTCGAGGCTGAATTCCTGCCCACGGTTCTGCAGGGCGATGCCGCTGTCGGGCAGTACCACGCCGGAGCCGAAGCCGTGGTAGTTGCTCTGGATGAACGAAACCATGTTGCCTTCGGCGTCCGCCGTGGCCAGGTACACCGTGCCGCTGGCGTGGGGGTCGCCGGGTTTGGGCGGCTGGGCCTGTTCGCCGATTTGCGCGCGGCGGCGGCGGCTGTAGTCGTCACTCAACAAATCGGCGACAGCCACGCGCATGTGCAGCGGGTCGGTGATGTAGTGCAGGCCGTCGCTGTAGGCGAGCTTCATGGCTTCCAACTGGCGGTGCCAGGTCTGTTGGCTGTCGCGATGATCGAAGCTGAAGCCTTCAAGGATTTTCAGCGCCATCAGGGCGACGAGGCCCTGGCCGCTTGGGGGGATTTCCCAGACATCGACGCCACGGTAGTTGACGTGGATCGGCTCCACCCACTGCGCACGGTAATCCTTGAGGTCGCTGGCGCGCAGGTAGCCGCCGCTGGCCCGGGAGTGGGCATCCAGGCGTTCGGCGAGGGCGCCGCGATACAGGCTTTCGCAGCGGGTTTCAGCGAGTTCTTCGAGGGTACGGGCCTGGGCTGGGTTGCGGAACAGCTCCCCGGCCCGAGGCGCGCGGCCGTCGATGAGGAACGTGTCGAACCAGGCATCCAGCACCGGGTCGCGGTGGGGGCTGAATTCATCCAGCGCGATCTGCCATTGGTGGGCGACCACCGGCGACAGCGGAAAACCGTCCCGCGCCAGGCGAATGGCCGGTTGCAGCAACTCGGCAAACGGCAGCCTGCCGAAGCGTTGCGACAACTCGGCCCAGGCCGATGGGCAACCGGGCACGGTGACTGGGGTCCAGCCATAGAGCGGCATCTGGTCATGCCCCGCCGCCTTGACCGCCTCGACACTCAACGCCGCCGGCGCATGGCCGTTGCCGTTCAGGCCATGCAACTGGCCCTTGCACCAGACCAGCGCGAATGCGTCACCGCCCAGGCCGCAGCCGGTGGGCTCGACCACCGTCAACGCGGCGGCCGTGGCAATGGCGGCGTCGATGGCGTTGCCGCCCTGTTGCATGATCTCAATACCGGCCTGCGCTGCCAGCGGTTGGGACGCCGCGACCATGCCGCGCTGGGCAAACACGCTCTGGCGTTGCGACGGATAAGGGTACTCGTGAGCCGAAAATTTCAACATGGCAAAGGTTCTTCCACACAAGGTTTCAGGTCATAACACGCGGCTGAGAAACGCACGGGTACGCGGATGGCTGGGGTGGCTGAAAATCTGTTCCGGTGGCCCTTGTTCGATCAGTTCGCCCTGGTCGAGCACCACCACGCGGTCGGCCACTTCCCGGGCAAAGCCCATTTCGTGGGTGACCACCACCATGGTCATGCCCTCCTCGGCCAGTTCCTTCATCACTTGCAGCACTTCGCCGACGGTCTCCGGGTCGAGGGCGCTGGTGGGCTCGTCGAACAGCATGGCCTGGGGTTTCATCGCCAGGGCGCGGGCAATCGCCACCCGTTGTTGCTGGCCGCCGGAAAGCATCGACGGGTAGTGGTTGGCCTTGTCCGCCAGGCCGACCCGCGCGAGCAAGCCACGGGCCTGCTCCAGAGCTTCGGCACGCGGGGTGCCGAGCACGTGGATCGGCGCCTCGATGATGTTTTCCAGCGCAGTCATGTGCGGGAACAGGTTGAAGCGCTGGAACACCATGCCGATGTCGCGGCGCTGGCGGGCGATGTTGCGCTCGGAATCACGCACCAGGCTGCCGTCGCTGCGTTCGCGGTAGCCCATGGCACGGCCGTTGACGCGGATGCGCCCGCCCTGGATGTCTTCCAGCAGGTTGATACAGCGGATGAAAGTGGTCTTGCCCGAGCCCGAGGCGCCGATCAGCACCACCACTTCGCCGCGGCGCACTTGCAGGGAGATGCCCTTGAGGATCTGCAAGTCGCCGAACGACTTGTGCAGGTCCTGGGCGTCGATGATCAGTTCGTCACTTTTGTGCGCCATGGTTAGCGTCCTCTCAGCAGTTTCAAGGTGCTGCGCCCGAACATGCGGCTGGAGGCCGGTGGCGGCGCCGAAGGCCGGTCGGACTGGCCGAAACGCGCTTCCAGCCAACGCTGGAAAAAGCCCCACAGGGTGGTGAGCATCAGGAAGTAGATGGCCACCACCAGGTACAACTCAAACACGCGGAACGTCGCCGAGGTGACCATCTGCGTGCTGAGCAACAACTCCTGCACGCCGATCACGCTGACCAGGGTGGTGTTCTTGAGCATCACGTTGAACTCGTTGCCCAGCGGCGGCACGATCACGCGGAACGCCTGGGGCAGCACGATACGCCGCATCAGCTTGGCGAAGCCCATGCCCAGGGAACGCCCGGCTTCGTATTGGCCCTTGTCCACCGCACCGATGCCGGCGCGGATGATCTCGGCCATGTACGCGCCTTCGTTGAGGCCCAGGGCGATGATTGCGGCCTGGATGTTGCCGGGCACAATCAAGCCGAACAGCTCGATGTCCTCGAAGCGAAACAGCCCGCCCGCCGCCAGTGCCGTGTACAGAAACACGATCTGCACCAGCAGCGGCGTGCCGCGCATCAGCCACACATAAAACCGCACCGGCAGGTGCAACAGCGGGTTCTTCGACAGGCGCAACAGCGCCGCCGCCAGCCCCAGCGCGCAGCCCAACAGCATGGCCAGCACGCTGATCAGGCACGTCAGCCAGAGCCCGTTGAGGTACACCCCGCTGGGCTGCAACAGGTATTGCCAGAACACATCCCAATTGAAATTCATCGCCGCCCAGCCTCAGTCGAGTGTGTCGCTGCTGACATGCCATTTGTTCAACAGCTGCACGTAGCTGCCGTCGCTGCGCATATCGTTGATCACCTGTTGCACGGCGGCGGTCAGTTGTGGATCGTCCTTGCGCATGCCCAGGCCGGTGAGGATGCGGCTGAACGCCGGCACGCCTTCCTCGAACAGGTCCGGGGCCATCGCCGCGTAATATCCGGCGGTTTCCACGGTGGTGCCGTAGGCGTCCACCTGGCTGATGCGCAGGGCCTGGAAGGCATCGGTGTCGGTGTTGTACACCACCAGTTTCATCGGTGGCTTGCCGGCTTTGATCAGGCTTTCGTTCTGGGTGTCGAGCAGGGTCTTGATGGTGGAGCCGTTGAGCACCGCGACCTTGTGCGCGGACAAGTCATCCAGGGTCTTGATGCCTTTGGGGTTGCCTTTAGGCACCACCACCGACTGGCTGGAATACATGTAGTTGACGATGTCGATCACCTGGCGCCGTTCGGGTTTGTCGAACAGTTGGTCGACGATCATGTCGCACTGCTGGGCCAGCAAGGCTGGCACCAGGCCGGAGAACGGGATCACCCGCCACTGCACCTGTTTGTCGCCCAGGCGCTTGGCGATTTCCAGGCCCAGGTCGACGGTCAGGCCGCGCGGTTTCTGGGCTTCATCGAAGGACACCAGGGGCGGCGAGTCCATCCCCGAGCAGTAGGTGAGTTTGTCGACTTTCTGCAAGCGCTCCGGCACTTGGAGCGCCGCAACGGCCCCTTGTGCGCAGAGCCCGAGGGAGACAGCCACCAGCAAGGCACGGCGTTTATGCATGACCAGACACTCCAGTTCGTTGAATAACGGGGCAGGACTCAAAGTCAAAACACGGGCGGGCTTGGGCCCGCCTCTGATTATTTTTCCGATTGCAAAAACTGGATCAGCGCCGGCACGGTGCCTTCGATGTGCTCGCGCACCACGGCTTCAGCGCGGGCAGCGTCGCCGGCGCGGATGGCATCGAGGATCACCGCGTGTTCCTGGCGGGCGCTGAGGGGTTTGTCGCCGTGCTGCAACCACAGGCGCATGGGCGCTTCCACCAGCGAGTACAGCGCCGAAATCTGCTTCATCAAGCGCGGACGGCCACTGAGGCTGCACAGGTATTCGTGGAACGCGCGGTGACGGCTGACCCACGCGGCGCTTTCGTCGCGGTAGTCATCCATTTCGTCGAGCATGCGTTCCAGGGCGGCCAGTTGGCGCTCGCCGATACGGCCGACCGCAACACGTACCGCCAGGCCTTCGAGGGCGCTGCGCATCTCGAACACCTCGTGCAACTCCTCAATGTCCAGGCCGCTGACGATGGCGCCGCGATTGGGCCGCAGCGTCACCAGGCCCTGGGCATCCAGGCGGCGAAACGCTTCGCGCACCGGCATGCGGCTCATGCCGATTTCACTGGCGATGTCTTCGGCAATCAAACGGTCGCCCTTGCGCAAGCGACCGTTGCAAATGGCGTCGAGCAGGAAGTTGTAGGCCTCCTCCTCGGCGGTGAGGGGCTGGCGGTCAACGTAAGCGGGGGCAAATTGCATCGGCAGCACCTTTTGAATTTTTGTATCCAATTATCCATGAATGCAAAAAAGCAGGATGTGTGCCAACTGGTCTGGTGGTGAACCAAGTGATTGATTCGCATGGCGTACCGGGAAAATGTCGGATGTCGAGCTAAGAGCCTTTGTAGGAAATTGCTACTAAATGGCTCAGAAAGCGCACCGTCTGTGGGCTGAAGTAACGGTGAGTGCCCATGAATGCTGCCAACTTCGGGAAGTAGCCCACTGAAAAATAGGCGCTCAGGCTGATGAACTTTGTTTTAAGAAGGAACTGAGCGGTGCCTCGTCGGGTCGGGTGATGTAGGTACTTTCTTCTGACTTCAAGGTTGGGCCCGATGAAACAGACACCCTTCGTCGCCATTGAGCACGCCGGTAGCATTCAGCGAGCTTTGCACGCCCCCTACACCGCTCCCTGGCTCTCGACCAAATACGCTCTGGACCTGAGCGATTTTGATGCCTGCCGGAACACCGAGTCGGGCGCAGTCTTCATCATTGCCTCCGGACCATCAGCCAAGTCGTTTCCCATCGAGCAATTTGCGCACGTACCCATGATCACGATGAATGGCGCCATTTCACTGTTTCTGGACACTGACGTTAAGCCGTATTTTTACGCCTGCACGGACAGGAGTTTCTCCGAACAGCAGCCCGATCTATTCAAACACGCCATGGCGATCAGCCAGAGGGTTGCGCTGTGGGAAGACCACGCGCGATCTGCGCATGTTCGCCCCACGGGGCGGCTTTACCCGTTGTCCAAAGCCAAGCGGCCTTCCTGGCTGGAATCTGTGCTGGGCAAACACAACGCATTGGTCGTCAATCATCCCTTGCTGCCCAGCCGCGAAAGACCGCTGGGGTTCAGCAAAGACATGAGCGAGGGCTTTTTTGATGCGCGAACCGTGGCTTATCTGGCCATACAGCTGGCGTTCCATGTGGGGTTCACCCAAGTCTTTCTGGTGGGCGTTGATCTGGACGAGCGCTCAGGCAGGTTTTACGAGAACGCAGAATCCACTCACTCACCCTGCGGGCTCGATCAACACTATTTCACGCGCATATTGCCGTCGTTCGAATTGATGTCCGATAAGGTTATGGGTGATGACTTCAGGGTGTACAACCTGTCTGACATCTCGAGAATTCCCGACAGTGTTGTCCCGCATGCCACCCTGGCCGATGTCGAGGGTATGCTCGGGTAAAACAGCGAAGCCTGAATCGAGAAAGGGGCTCCACTACTGACTTAGTGGAGCCCCCGTGTTGATAATTCATCGATCAACCTTCTCAGATGCCAGATACAAGAAGCCTGGCGCTGGGCCGGGCTTCAATGCAGCAAGGTCAGGCGCTAACGATGCTTGTTCTTGTGTTTGTGTTTGTTGTTACCTTTGTGCTTCTTGCCATCTGATCGATGACTACTCTCATCATCTGCCAGGTTATTCCCCAGCGCGCCGCCCGCTGCACCACCTACACCGGCGCCGATAGTCGATCCAGTGGTGCCGCCGAGACGATTACCAATAAGCGAGCCGCCGGCTGAGCCGATACCGCCACCTAGTGCGGCTTCCGCTCTGTTGCCTCGTTGAGCGCCGACAGCACTGCCCGCGGCACCACCAACACCTGCGCCTACCGCTGCGCCCGTCGAGCCACCGAGCTGTTGACCTACGATGTTTCCAAGGGCACCACCAACGCCGCCTCCAAGAGCGGCGGTGCCATCTCCAGCGGCCATCGCTCCTTGCGCAATGAGGGCACCCAAAACCAGGGCGGGTAGTGTCATTTTCATTCTGTGAACCTCTATGGGTTGTCAGCTGGCGCTCACGGTTTAAAGCACGCCTGGTATTTGGAGGAGAACAAAAGGCCGAAGTTCTATACCGACTATCCCCAGGGGCGAATGGTTGTAACAAGGTATGCCGTGATGGGGGCGGCTATGCAGTCATTAGAATTGAGACAGGCGTCCCAGATACGAGACACCCCTAACTGGGCGGGCCTGGCGTGAAGTCATGCAAAAATCACACACATGAAAAAGGCCAATGCTTTGAGCATTGGCCTAAGTCATTGAAAAATATGGTCGGGACGGAGTGATTCGAACACTCGACCCCTAGCACCCCATGCTGGGGGCTATAGCGGCATAACCTACTGTTTTATAAAGAATACCCTGCATATTTTTACTGGCAAATCATACGTTTTTTTGTGCTTATGCAAACGGAAATACTGGGACTTCAGCGGAGGTTTTGCGCACGCTCCACTCCAGAACTCGCACTATCTAAAAAAGCATCTATTGTGGAAGTGCAACTCCACTTTGCGTAACCAAGGAGATGGTCATGTCAAAATCAAGCGGCGGAAAGGCAGGATCCAGTTCAGGAAAATCTGGCGGATCGAAAGCACCAGCGGTAGCTAACCTCCCGAGCACTACCGGGAAACCATCTGGAGGTGGGCGCGGGAACGCGGCACCTAAAGGCAAATAATTGGCAATCCTCCGGTGCTCTCACGGAGCACTGGATCATTTAAGCGCGCCACCATGTCAAGGTGACCCCTGAACACGCACAAACATCTGATATATAAAGAAAATTGCCGATATTGAGCAGCATCCAAAACAGCTATATCACCCTATAAGAATCAATAACTTAGCGTTGTATATTCCTACAGTGGTCCCCCTGCCTCCGGCGTCCTGCCGACCGAACACCAAACCCAAAAATGATACAGCTCGTCGCCTCAAATCGCGTTACGTCCAAACCTCGATTACTGTACGCATATACAGCACTTGAGTTTACATCCCCATGCACCTCATTGACGAAGACACCTCAGCGTGGCTTGGCTGCCCCACGCCTCTGGAAATGTACAAGCACCAGTGCGCCCTGCTCGAGGACGAGATACACGACCTACAGCGACACCTGGCCAAGGCGCGGGCAAATGTCGCCGGCCTCGTGCAGATGAACGACACGCTGCTCATAGCCAAGGCCCGGACAGAAAGATCGCTCAAGGAGGCCCAGGACCGCTTATCAGGGACTACCCAGGAGAAACCTGAGACAGGCAGCTTTCGCCCCATCGACCTGGTTACAGAACAGCGCGACCACTTGCACAGAGAGAATCAGCGGTTACTGCTGGAGTTGAGCGTACTCAGGGGGCCACAGCCCTGACATACGCCTGGCAGGCCCGCAGTGCGATCAGCCCTTGGTCGCCGGCGTCGGTGATGGCGATAATTCGTTGAGCATGCGCTGGGTCAAGTTGGGCTCGACGGGCAGCATGAACCACGCCGACGGTGCCGGTGGCGGCAGGCACATTGCAGCCACCGGCTGAATCGGCCGCGTCGAGAAGGACTGACAGCCGGACATCAGAAGTGGCAAGGCGATCGCGCAAAACAGCCTGGTTTCGTTGGGCATCGGATAATTCCTTGGTGTGTTTTTGGTCCTGGCCGGCGAGCTGCTGCTCCAGGGCCAGTCGCTTGTCCTGCTCGGCGCGCGCTTGGGCGGCGGCGGCATTGGTGATCGCCGCCAGGTCATCTTTGTGCAGGCCGGCCTGCTCGGCGAGCTTCTCGCCCATGCGCCAGTCCTGCACCTGCCAGGTGCCGCCGGCACTGGTCACCATCGCCAACAGCATCGCGAACAGGATCTGCCCGGGCGTCACGACATCACCCCGCCCGCCAGGCGGTACTGCTTCAGAAGATCCTCCAGCCGGTGCTCTCGCTGACCATACCCAGCACCCGGCAGGCTGGCCCAGATGTTTCGGCACTTCGAGATAGCCGTCTCGATCCGGCCGGCAAGCACGTCAGGCAAGGCCCGGCACTCGCGGATATGTTGCAGGGCCAGCAGGTCCTGGCTGATCGGGCTGAAGTCAGGCAGCTTGAGCAGCGCCTTGTAGTGCGGCCAGTCCTTCAGCATCTGCTGGTACCGGCCGGAAGCATTGGACGTCAGCCCCTTGCTGTTGATGACCTTCGACGCGCGCCCCTTGGCGAACGGGTGGTCCGTGAAATCCTTGAACACTTCAGGCTTGCGGTCGATGCCAGTCACGATGACGTCGTAGCCATCCATGGCCGTGGCTGGCGAGGTGCTGGTACCTTCGGACCAGCCGAGCATATCCAGGAAGGCCAGCGCATTGCGGCCGCCGGCGAGCGATTCAGAAAGTCGTGCCATTGCTTTTCTCCAGGCAATAAAAAACCCGCTCGTGGCGGGTGTCGGTGTTAGGTGCAGGATCAGACAGGCTGAACCGGGCGCTTGCTGCTGTCGGGGAAGTCGGGGTTGGTGTCGGTCCACTTGCGCAGCTCACGCCAGTACATCTGCCACTGCTGCGCGCTGCCAAGGATGCCCTCCTCGCCGTACTCGATGGCGGTCACGGTGTCTTTGGCCTTGGGCATCTGCTCGTCACGCCACTGGTTTTCAGTGTCCGCCAGCTCCTGGGCGGTTGGCACGTACGGCGGCGGGATGTATTCGTCCCGCTTGACCAGCGTGCCGCCGATCTCTTTGACGTACTCAAAGATGTCGATGTCTGCAGCTACGGCCGTGACGCTGCCGTCTTCGCCAACAATGATGTAATCGTCCGTCATGCCCACTCTCCAATGATGACCACCTGGGTTGGCGCGCTGTTGGGGTCTACCAGGGTGGTCCCGGAAACCATCAGGACGCGAATTGCAGCAGTGTTTCCCGAGCCCGTGGTCGTCCAGTCAACCAAGAAGCTATCAACGTAGGAGGATCCACCACGGCCGCCGGTGAAGCCCAAAACCTTGAACCCAGCCTTCAGCGTCCTCGACATGTTTATCGTGTACGTACCGACAGCTACGCGGGTTACCGACGCGATATTGTTTGAAGCGCTGAGAACTGGCGGGGCCGCCGTTGTGAAAGTGCCTACTGCGATAACCTGATTCGCGGCGACGACGTCCGACTTGAGAAGATACCTGGACAGCTCTGTCACAAACGCCGAGCTGTCGGTCGGGTAACCGGTGATGGTGCCGTACGAAACCGTGGTCGCCACGGACTTGTAAGTCCCATCCCCCGCCAGAAACTTTGCCTGATCGCCTGCAGCAGGAGCAGGAACTATGCCGGATCTGCCGACCGCGCTCGCGGTAGCCCCGAACATGGCGGGCAGTTGTGTGGCGTCCAGCACCGTCTTGCCGGTCGGATAAAGAACCAGGTAATCATCAGCACGGATGTTTTTGCCGCTGGAGCGCCTGACCGCGACGGCGCTGGAGGTCCGATCAAACAGCATCATGGCCCAGTGGTATTCGTCGTTGTCGTCAGCGTACCCGATCTTGTACCCCGAAGACCCCGCATCAAATCTGGCGGTGGTGCTACCAAACTTGTACGGGGAGTTGGCTGTATTTACGCCCGTGGTAAAGCTTTTGCTGATGCCGAGATCCATGGAGTTCAAGTCTGCTGGTGAGGCTTTGAACCCAGGCACTCCCCAGCCGCTAACCGTGTTTTGGGTCTGTAGCTTTCCGATAGCAGTCAGAATTGAATCGGTTACAAGAACAACCGTCGAATTGGTGACCACCATACCGGCAAGGGTGCTCGCAATAGTTCGCGCATTCGTCCACCACCGGTTCGTGGTCCCTTCTGTGATTTTGTCGGTCGTTGGCAGTTGCGCTGTGGGTACGACACCTGCGGCGTCCAATGAAGCGAGGCCGCCAGGCTGCGACTTCTGCCCAACAAGCTGCCACGCCGCGCTGGAGGCTTGTCGAAGCGCGTCCGCACTGTCCTTCACGTAGCCTTGCACCGGCATGATGGCGTAGACACCGGTAGCAACCGTTGCCCCCAAGTACCCAGGCGTAATGGAAAGGGTCGTGTTGCTGACGATGTTGTCTACTTCGTACCACGCACCATCGGGGCCACGGAAACCATCGCCGACCCGCGCATTGGCGAGGAACGCGGTGCCTGTACCGACAACCGCGGTCGAATTTTTCGTAACGGAAACAGTGCCCGCCCTGTACCAGCCCATACTTTTCTCCAGGCAATAAAAAACCGCACTCGGCGGTTATCGGGTTCAATTCGAAATATCAGCAGTTAGGAAATCGGCTTCGCAAAAACAACCGGGATAAACAGGGAGGTTTGCAGGTCAACACCGACCGCTTGAATTACCAGTCTGTCGTTGTGGTATTCCCACACCGCGTACATATTCCCTTGCCGGGATGTGCTACCAGCAATATCCATCGCAATGTTGTTTAGAAGCATGTAGTCGCCGCCCGCCAGGCTGGAGGGCGCTGTCCAGCTAAGTCGATAAACTCCCTGGCCGGTCTGAGTCGCCCCCAAATAGGTCCAACCAGTTATCGACCTTGTGAATTGCGCACAAGGCGTGCCGCTATCAAATAGAAGTTTCGAGCCTCCATCCCATAGGCGAAATCCATGAGTAGCCGTTGGCTCTGATTTGAAAGCCGCCGCAAACCATTTGCCAGACGTGCCCTGGCCTGCGATCCCGGCAAAAGAGAAGCCGGTCCACGCTCCAGCTGATCCCTGAATCACGCAGAAACACAGCGTGTTGGACTGGTCTAGCCTCACGAAAAACCAGGGGAGGCTCGTCTGATGTAATGGCCTTCGGAAATGGCACATATACCCCTGCGCCATTGCCGCTCCATGTGCCTTTGCCAAGCACCACCAGTCTTGCAAATTCAGAGTCCAGCGTTACTACATCATTGTTATTGGTGAACGTGACGCCATAAGTCATCACCGAAACCTCATAACTAGAAGCCTTTGAGGGCTCAACCCAATCGGGCCCGTGGAAGTAGCTGGGTTTCCAAAGTAGATCGTCACCCCTCCCGCACCAACAACGGGCGTGTATTGAATGGCATAGTTGCTTTGCCCCGAAGTGTCATAAGCCGCGACCGGAATGCAAACAGCCGAGTGGGTCGATGGGTCAATGCCGGGGATGGACACATACCGAGTCCTCCCTGGTGCCGGAATGCCAGCTTGAACGATCTCTGAATACACAACCCGGACAGTAAACGAGTTTTCATCCAGCTCAAGGAGGCCGGTCGGCCCCCACACCCTCATGCCAAAGTTCACGCAGAAAGATCCCCCCACTGGTAGCGCTTGACGTCATTGTCGTCGTAAACCTTGCCGCCACGGTTGTTGATGGTCTGACGCCCGCCCGCGCCTACAGTGCTGTTCAGCTCGAACTCACCGGTGACGAAGTTGATCATCAGCCCGGTTTTCCCCGGAACGTAGTTCGCCGACTGGATGCTCTGGGTCAGCTTTGCAACGCCAATCGACGCGTCCTGGATGAACGCCGAACGCATGAACACCTGGCCGTTCTGCACAGTGAACGGGGTGAACACCTGCCCGCCGGCCAATGTGGTGACAATGGAAAAACGATCCGCGCTCACCAGGAACGTGCTTTGAAGCACGCCATCGACGTTCTCAATGCCAAGCCCGATCCCAGCCATCACGTACTGCCCGTTCTGGTTGAGCTGCATCTTCACGGACCACATCGTCGAGAGCTTGCCCTCGGCGTCGGCCTGGGCCTTGCTCACAGTCTGGATATCCGCCGAGTTCCCTTCGAGCTTCACGCCGACTTGCTGAATGGCCTGGGCGGTCACCTGCCGATCCGTGACCACTACGCGCTCCAGATTGGTCACGGTACCGGCAACTTCGCCCACAGAAGCGGTGAGCTCGGTCTGGCGCTGCACAGTGGCCGCGTATTGCGAGGTGCGCACCGTCACTTCCTGCGCGAAGCTCGCCGTGGCGTTGTAACCCCCGATCGCGTCCGCCAGGTCGCCTTCCCCATTGTCATCCCGGGAAGCCGCCTGCAACGTCTGTAGGCTGGACGCCTGTGCTGTGACCACACCGTTCAGCTCGGTGATGCTGGTGGTGTTGGTCGCAACCTGGCGCGCCAGGCCATTGGCCGTGACCACAGCCTGGCCCACGTCCTGCCAGTAGATGGCATTCGGCGGAGGCTTGTTCGCAGGTACCGGGTCTATGGCCTGGTAGATCCGCTTGCCGACCACCACCAGGTCATCTACCAAGTAGGTCAACTTGGGCTCGTAGACAGCCAGGCCGTCGAGCGCATCGATCTGCGCCTGCAAGCCAGGGATTTTGTCGATCTCGGTAATAATGTCCTTGCCGAACTCAGTCCTGCCGACCTGGCCGGGCGATCAACTCCAGCACCGGCGCCGCGTCTGCGCTGGCCATTCCCATCACACCATTGACGACAGGATAGAACGGGCCGACGTTGCCGCTCCGATCCACCAGGCGCGCCCAGAAGAAGAACTGCGCACCAGCCTTGAGAGCCTGCATGCGGTAATTCGCCTGAGGGTAGGCCAAGTCGGAAAGCTTGGTGGCCGCCGACAGGTTGTTGGCCGGTCCGTACCACAGCTCGGTGCGCTGGGTGTCCTCCGCGCCGGGCGGGAAAGCCCAACGGATGCCGATGCCGAATAGTTCGCTGGTGGTGGTCAGCGACGCCACCGCCGGCGGCAGGCCCTCTTTTCCCTTCAGGCTAGTCAGCAGCGAGTTACGCCAGGTCGAAGCGATATCGAAGGCGCTCACCGCACGCACGCGTGCCATATACGCACCCGCGTAGATGCCGACAACATCCACATTGGTCATGCCCGTGCGCAGCACCTTGATCCAGTTGCCGCTGTCCTTGCGCCACTCCACGTCATAACTGACCGCGCCGTCTACAGGCGGCCAGCTGATGGTCATGGTGGCCACCGCCAGGCCCTGGGCCACCGAAGAGGTTGCAGCTAGCGCGACACTTGCCGGAGCAGGCACAACGGTAATTGGAATCACGCTGATCGGACGGTCTTCCAGGCGGGCGCCAGTGTCAATGTGTTCGAACTTGCTGGGCTCAAACTGTAAAGCACTGATCTCGTAATCACCTTCGGTCGTGCGCTTGGTGCGCAACACTCGATACAGGGGGATTGCCAAGTCATCTGCGTCGAGCGCCCATTGCAGCTGCGCAATTGGTGGCTCGCTGTACGCGACCGTGACCGTTACGGCGCGGCCGTTGACGCTCTGCACTGTGCGGCCCTCGGCACGGCCGCCCGGCAGGTTGATGATCAACCGATCACCGGCCTTGGCCTGGGCATCACGATCAATCGTGACTACGCGCCCAGTAGCCGAAGAGATGCGCCCGCCGACCTCACGCCCAGCAAGTAACGAATCCGCTACCGGGATGATATGCCCAGGCAGCGGAATCACGCCCTCCATGCCAGTTTTGAATGACACGGTTCGATCCTGGTTGTTGCTCAGGACCGCCCATTTACCGCGGCGCTGCGCTTCGGAAGCGCGGGTGCAACCAATAGCGCTCAGCTCGGTCGGACGGTCGCCGTAGCGCCGTTGTAAATCCAGGTCCGAAAACGGGATAACGTCGGTGTCGTAGTTGTTTGCCGGATTGTCGTAGCTCACCAGCGCCCGAGTGTAGCGAGTCTTGGCCGAGGCGCTGCCATACGAAAATTTGCCGTCGATCACGTTGGATCGGGTGAAGACGTAGTCAAAGTCCTGCGCACGCGGCATGTCGGCCTGCATCACCAACTGGCCCTGGGCCCAGTAGGTCATGCCCCGGTAAATTGCCGAAATGTCGCGCAACAGCGACCAGGCGTCAGCCTTGCCTTGCAGGTTCATATCGCACAGAAAACGGGGCTCGGTGGCGCCCTTCCCGTCCGGTACCAGTTGGTCGCAGTACTGGGCAATCCGGTACAGCTCCCACTTGTCGACCATAAACGACTTGATGCGCTTGCCCAGGCCGAACCGGTCCTCCGTGCAAATCCCGTATGTGATCCAGGCCGGGTTGTTCGTCCACGCCGACTTCATGGTGCCATCCCATATGCCGGTGTAAGTGCGCTGAATGGGGTCGTAATTGCTAGGAACCATCCAGCGGCGAGCCTTGCACTTCGCGGTGACGACAGGAATGTTGGTGAACTGCTCGGCATCAAACTCAATGTAGAGCAACGCCGTGTTCGGATATCGCAGCTTTGCGTCAATTACCTCTGTGATGCCAGCAATCAGCATAGTGTCAGCGATCTTGTTGCTATTTTGGTTTGGCGTGAGGCGGCGCACGCGGATCAGCCAGCCCGTAGTGGCCTGAGGCAAATCAACACGCCGAGAACGCTCATATCGCGTGGTGGTCTTGCCGTCTACGGCATCAGGGTAGACCTGCTGATATGCGCCACCGTCTGTGGCCAAGTCAATCGCGTAATCAATGCGGTACCCCACCACATTGCCTTCGTCATCCTGACGCTGCAGGGCTGGCCACGCGAAGCGCATACGTACGGCAGACAGCTGCGTATTGGTGATCGAACGAATCCACGGTGCATCACTTCGCAACTCCACGTTGAGCGAGGTTTCGTTTTCCACGGCAGGGATGCCTGGGATATAGGTCTGATCGACAGACCCAGGACGCCAATCCCACGTCACATTCGGGAAGTTGTAGTTACCGCTTGCATCTCGGATTGGTGTGCCGTCTAACTTGATCGTGTAATCGGTAGGAGCCTCATCGAATTCCCCCTCGCCCATGGCAATCAAGATTTTGGCAACGTTAGTAGAGCGCAGGCTGTCGCTAGCTTCGGTAGGCGACTTGGGCTTGCTGGTGCCACCTTTCTCGCCATGGATATCGATCTGTGCCGCTGCGCCCATACTTTCCTCCAGGCATAAAAAAACCGCCTATCGGGCGGTTGATGTGTTGCTGTGATTGTTAGGTTTTGTCCTCGGCATAAATCGAGGCTGAGATAATCATCCCGCCCCAGTCCCGCTCCCCTATGCAGATAGGGACGGGGTTGCCGCTGGCGGTGGTGTTCTTTGCGCTGCCGAATGCGTAGGAGGGTAGGTTCTCAGGGGAGGCGCTCTGCTTCAGTCCGGATGCCTGCGGGCTGAGCATCTGAATTACCCCACCGAGCGCCAATGATGCGCCAAGCGACTGCCCCCACCCCTGCATACCGGGAATGAAGAAGGAGGCGACGAAAATCACGGCCCCGATTATGGTTTGCAGCAGCCCTGCGCGTTTACTGCCGCCTACAACAGGGACAATGCGCAGTTCATTGACTCCACCAAGACTGAAATCATCCACACCAACATTTTTTCTGTTCCGGAAGATTGCGAATCGCATGCCGAGCAGATCCAGTCGCCTAACTTCTTCGGTGAACCCCGGTATCGTAGCCTTCAGTGCGGCGAAGGCCTCTTGCACACTGCCACCATCCAAAAGGCGTCGATGAAGCCGACCAAAACGCGCGGCCAAAGGTCCGGACAGCTTAATTGATGTCATCGGTGAGTAATGCGCAACTGTGGACATGCCTTTTCTCCGGACAATAAAAAAGCCGCCAAACGGCGGCCGGTTTCAAATAAATTACTTAGAGACAGGTCTTAACGGCACCTTCGATAGCGCTGCGGCCCACTCCAGGCATCCAGGCCACACGCTGATAGAAGACAACCGAACTGCCGCCAGATGTTTTCCTTACTTCGAGCAACTCATCGGTCAATTGCATCGCTCCAATCACCAATCTATAGCCGTTCTCAGTTTCCGACATGACCGCCTCAGAGCGGGCGTCCTGCCATTTTGGGAAAACACAAAGAGCGTATTGCCTTGGGGTCTTGCTGGTATTGCCCGTGGTGGTTGGGGTGTTATTTTTAAGGTCGCTTGGCGAGACGCAGCCAGCTAATAGCGCTACCGCCAGCGTTCCAATGATCAGTTTCATGCGGTTCACTCCTGTGGAAAGGCGATCACCTTATCACTGCGCGTCGCAGTGACGCAGCACCAGACGGGTGCGCTCAAGCCAAGGACCGCCGAATACGATTACCTCAGATGGTCGCCCATACAAATGATGCAGTAGAAACGGGCCTGGGCCGAACACACCTGTATCTTCGCCAGGTAGAACTGGATCGGTGCCCAGATAGATGCCTGCATGATTCGGGTGAGCGGTCCGCCCCACCTCCATTACGATCATGTCACCGCGCTGAGGCTTGTCGACACGGATGAAGCCGGCGGCCTCGTAGTTCGCCTCATACAAGCTGGTGTTGTCCTTGCTCTCCCACCAGCCATCCGCGCGTTTGAAGTTTTCGAACCCCAGACCCCACTCACGCTGATACCAGTCCGCACAGACTTGCCAGCAGTCCCAAGCGCCGTGCACGAACGGGCGGTTGAGCAATGGAGTGCCACCAGATGGCGTGATGGTGCGCAGATCGCCCTCAGGCCAGCTGACAATGTGCCAGGGTAGCGATGTAGCCTCACACATCGCCAAGTCGCGCGGCGATGCCCTGCTGGTGGCGTCGGGATGCGAATGAACGATGCCGACCACCTCGCCAGCGTCTTCAGCAGCGGCGTACTCCTCCGGAGCGATGCGAAACTCTTCGTTCGGCTCGGTGGCAGTGTTGCGGCACGGGAAATACTTCTGCGCCCTTCCCACGGCCAGCACCAAGCCACAGCATTCCTTTGGGTACTCGGCCGCAGCATGCGTATGGATCGCGTTCAAAATGTGTTTGCGCATGGTCAGCTCCTCGCGATCAAGCTCACAGCCGGAAATCCACCGTAGGGGTAGGCGTTACCTTCACCAAAGCGCGGAATGCAGCCTCGACCCAGCGTAGCGTCACACTGGTCGAGCTCAGGGTTGTCTGTGAGGTTGCCGTCCTTGTCACGGTAAGGGCCTGTGTAGCCGCAGTTTGGGCCGCGATAGCCACCGGTGAGGCACCAGTGACAAAGCGTCGTGGCTTGCCGGCCGATTGACTCGCCGCCCACGTCGCCCGGACTGGCCAGCTCCCAGCTGACTGTTTCACCGTCCTCATTCGTCTTCTGGTCGATGTACCAGATTTCGATTGTCTCCTGGGTCGGGTCGGAGGCCGGATTGCCGTCCGGAAAATTCTCGGCATCGAGATAGCTGCCCAGGGTGTGGCGCATGGTGAGCTTGAAATCGGCGAGATCCTGAAACGCCAAGCAAAGCGCGGTGATGCGCCCATTGACGTTGCTGACCGAGAGCGTCGGGCGGACAGCGGTGCCGTCCCCGTTCGCCTCGATGCCGTCGATCTGCATGGGCCAGGCGCTATATTCCTCGCCCTGCCAATAAATGGCCTTGGCCGGCAGTTGGTCCGCGTCAGCGCCGGCGGCGATCAATTCCGCAGCCGTGTACGGGATCGCATGCCCGTGGAAGCGCAGAACATCGGCGCCAAACTCGGTTCCGTCCAACTCAAAGAGCAGTACTTCACTGCCAGGTTCAAGAACCTGGATATCACTGATCAGTGGCATGTTTGCCCCTACGGAAGAAAGGATTGGGTGAAGGTGGTGGTCAGGGTGAACATGCCGGCTCCGTTCGGGGTGATCGAGGGCGCGCTACCACGGAAAAACGAGAGCTCCCCCAGTGGCGGCGTCCAGAAGAAAGACTTGTGCCCAGCGTGACGATCAAGAAAACCCTTGATTTGCAGGGCTACCGCCTCCTTCACCACGAAAGTAAGCGGCCAGGAATCAATCCGATTGTTCGGGCCATCTCCGACAACCTGCTCGTATCCGCTCCCGAACTTCGAAGACCGATTCCTGTATTCCGCCAGGCTGGTGGCCGAGATCATCGGGCACCAGCCAAAGGTTTCAACGGCCATTCACAAGTCTCCAAATTTGCCCGCCAGGCTGAGTTTCCTTGGCAATTTCAGCTTGAGCACCGCGGCGAGCCACATCGGCATATGCCTGGCCGAGCGCCTCAGAGTCGCGCTGAGAAGTGCCGCCTTCAGCGCCTTGAACCGCAAAGGACTGGTGGATAATGCTTTGCTCGATCCGCTTCATCCAAGGCAGCAGGGTAAAACTCAGGAAGCCGATCATTTGCTGCTCCATCCCCGTCCCCCAGCTGGTGCTGTTGGACGTGTGCCCCACCATCCAAGGCGGAACGCGGAACCACCGACAGATCTCTTCGACGTTGAAGGCTCGGGTTTGCAGCATTTGCGCATCCTCAGGCGTCATGGACACCTGCTGATACTTCATGCCCGCTTCCAGCACCATCGTCTTGCCGGAGTTAACGGCGCCGGCGAATTTTGCGGCCATGTCCTCGCGAATATCGTTGCGCTGCTCAGGCTTCAAGATCTGGTCAGTGGACAAGACTCCGCCCAGCTTCATGCCGTTGGCAAACATCTTGCTCGCCGACTCATCGGCAGCCATGGCAGCGCCGAACACGTTACGACCCATTGCCAGCGGACTCAGCCCACTCATTGGGTCGGTGCCGAACCCACGGGTATGCATCATTTGCTCATCGAGCAGCGTGTGCGGTTTTCCCTCGCTGTCGATGAACCGATACTCAATGGCGCCACTACTGGTGCGTCGCGGCGCCGATACCGCCTGGGGCAGCAGGAACTCCAGGGAAGAAAGCTCACCGCCTACCAGGTGCGGCTCGTTAAAGCTGTTGCCGGCCAAAAGCAGGCTGGCCACCACGCACTCCCAGAACTCGACGGGCGTTTGATCGGCATTCGGCTGGATGCTGATTACGCGGTGCACAGGGTGCGATGAGGCCACAACCGGGACGCCATCTTTGTCCTCGTAAAGCGCAATCGGCAGGGTGGCCAAGGTTTCAGCGATCAGGCGCACGCACGCCCAGACTGTGGACAGCTGAAGTGCCGTTTGCTGGCTTACTGTTTTGCCCGATGCAGAGTCGGTGCCGTAGTAACCGTTCCAGAAGGACGCATCGCCCAGGCCAATACGCCTTCCAACCCAGCCGGCGAGTGAGGACTTCACGAATCCAGGCTCGGCAGACTTGAAAAGGGCCTGGCGCAGGACTGATTTGATAGGTTTATTCACCAGTCAGCCCCTTGCGGATGAATCCGGCAGCGGCCAAGAAGCCAGAGCCAGCAGCGATAAGCGACCATCCGAGCCCGGCGAGCACAAAAACACCCGCCACCAGCAGGCCAAGCGCGACGATGGCGACCACTAAAAAAAGGATCAGGCCGTTATCCATGGTTCGTTTATCCAATGATGATCGGGTTTGAGAAAAAGTCGGACAGGTCCTGGCTCTGCACATCGGCGCCTGAAACCCCTATCGCCATCAACAGCGCAGCGAGGTCGTCGATTTTGTCGGCGGAGCGCTTCTTGTCTGGTGCCATGTTCATGTTGTCGTCGCGCCTGGCGATCAGGTTGGAAGCGCACCAGTTGAGGATCATGTCTCCGCCGTGGGCCAGGTTCCCGGCGATGTAAGCGCGCTCCAGCGCCTGCATGGCCGGGTGATACGACTTGGGCCCCTGGATGAACTCAATCATCGGCAGTTCAGCGGCCACCAAACGGTTAACCAGGTCGCTTGCGTTCCACTTGTCGTAGGCAATTGCCTGGACATTGAAACGGGCGCAAACCTCTTTAACGTCGGCCTCGATCACGGCGTAGTCCGTGACGTCACCCTCGGTCTGTTTAAGCAGGCCAGATTCGACCCATGACGCGTATGGGACGGTACCGCGCTCGGTACGGAAAGCGACCGCGCTCTCCGGCGCCCACCGCCAACCGTAGGTGTAGAGCACGCCATCGACATTCCACACCAGGCGGAACGATGTAAGGTCGGTGGTCGATGCCAGATCTAGGCCGCCCCAGCACGGGTACGCCGATAGCCAATCAAGATCGACCTCTCCATCGCACCGCTGCCACTTGTTGAGGTCGACCCAGCCGTCGGCTGTAGATGCCGGACGGTTCAGTCGCTTAATTCGAAACTCTGCCATTTTCGATGGCATTTGCTTGGCTTCTACCGACTCCTTGCGGATGGCCGCCATCAAGTGCGGGTTCACATCCATCAAAGGGTTGGCTTTGATCCAGCAGGTCTCGTCGAACTCTTGGTCAGCCTTTATGCCGAGCGACTTGTCTTCGTCATCAACGGCGTAGAACACCACCAGGAAGTGATCGGCTGTGTGCCCGAACAGGCCAGACAGCAGTTTCTTGGCGAACATCCTGATTTCAGCCCAGGGCCCCGGGTTCGTGTATCCCTCGGTAGTCGTGTACAGCCAGAGCGGGTTTCCGCGCGCGCCGGCGGCAGAAGTCAAAACGTTGAGCAGATCCGCAGTTTTATGCGCGTGGATCTCGTCAAGGCCAACATGTGACGGGTTCAGGCCGTCCTGTGTGGAAGCCTTTGCATGAATCGGCTTAAAACTCGCCCCTGTCTCCACGCGTGTGATGGACTTGGCCCAGACTTCCAGACCGAAGTACTCGCGCAGATCGGCATTCTTTTCAACCATGCGCTTTGCAGCGTTGAAGATGATTGCGGCCTGGCCGAAGGTCGTGGCCGCGCTGACAATCTGGGCGCCCTCTTCCGGCTCGCAGCATTCGCAATACAGAAGAATGGCCGACGACAACGTGCTCTTGGCATTCTTCCGCGCCACGGCAAAGAGCGCAGAGGTGAACCGCCGGGGATGGAACATCCCATCATCACCCCAGCCCTCGGTATATACCGCCTGGCGTTTGCGAAACCCGAACAGCTGCACCACAAAGAAGATGTGCGAAGGGTGCATGACGATAGTGGGTTTTTCCCACTTGCCTTCGACGTGGTGCAGCTTCTCGATGAAGTCGCATGGGTCGTTCGCGTGCCATGGGTCAAAGAGAAACGGGCAGTCCTTCTTTTTTGCCCGCTTCAGGTCATCAAGAAATCGCTTCGATGCTTCGCGGATCAGGCGTCCGTGCTTCTTCCTTTTTTTGTCAGCTACCGCAGCCTTGGCGTAGTCGGTCGCGATCTTGACGAAATCACGCATTCCCACTCCAGACTGGACAGCCAGATCATTCGATTATTTGGCACCCTGCTTGCGGCCGTTTCCGGCGAATGCGTTGCCCTTCGGTTTTTCGGAACCAGAGGACACCTTCCGGCGACTGGCCGGAGTCATGCCGAACTCTGAAAACAATGCTTTGAGCGCGGTAGTTTCCGCCGCGGTTGACTCCATGTCGGCCTTGGCTTTTTTCCGGAAGCATTGCCAGGCGAAGCAAAGTTGCTCGAGCGAATATAGGTCTACGACTTGCAGCACCCTTGCGCTGACAAGCTGGCGACCAAGCGATCGCCACATTTCCGAGCCGTCGACATTCAGATGCTGAGGTGGATCTGGGAAGTCGGCGACCAGGTCGAACTCTGGCGCGTCAGCTTCCTCGCGATCCGGGCGAGTTGTACCGGCCAGAACCTTGAGGTGCGGGGCCGTTGGCTTCCGTCCTCGGGTCATTTGTGGTCCTTCAATTTTGAAAAGCTAATTTTGACGGTGCGAAAAAACGGCTCGGGCGCGGTCTAGAAGCGAAAAGCCCCAGACTATTGACCCGCCCCCACCCATTGAGCCTGCCTATTTGCTCCATTTCGGTGCATTCTGATGGGATTTCCTCTCATTTACGCCTGACGACAGCTGCGTACAGGCCCATGTGAGCGGTACATCAGCTGCGCCTGGCATTGCCGAACCCACCGTCTTCCTTGGCCGTCTTGGCTGAGTGGCATGGGTGACACAGGCCCTGCCAGTTGGCCCGATCCCAGAACAGACCCATGTCGCTGCGGTGCGGAACGATATGATCAACGTCAGTGGCCACCACCACGCGCCCTTGCTCTTGGCAGTGGACGCACAGCGGGTGCTTGGCCAGGTATCCCTTACTCGACTGTTGCCAGCGGTATGTGTAGCCGCGCTCGTTGCTGGTGCCTCGCTGTTGCTCAGGCGTGGTGTGCTTGGGTGTGGCGGGTGAGGCGGGCTTGTGTCGCTGCGGCCTGACCGGCATGTCGCTCACTCGTTGGTAGGCTCGCTCTTAGCGGGCTGATGGGTTGGCGGTTCAGTTGGTTGAGCGGCGGGCACCAGGCCTGCACGCTCTGCTGCGATCCTCAGCCACTTGATCGCCCTGGCTCGGCGTGCGGCGCAAGCGCTACAAGCCATCAGCCTTCGACCTTCCGCGTGGCGGCCTTGTCGTAGTAACCACGCACCTTCTCGACCCCAAGGAATCCAACAGCACCACCGGCGAAGGTGGCCATGCTTTGTGGCAAGCCCATCCATTCGAGAAGCGGGACCAGAGACAAAGTAACCAGGCCGCAGAGCGCACCCTCCAGATACATCTGGCGCCGCGTGCCACCGCCGTACATCACGCGCAGCACAGCGATGCCGACCGATAGGCCAGCTGCGTAGAGTTGAGGTTGATGCATCACCAGCCAGGCAATTACTGCGGCCCACAGACCAGGATCCTTTTCAGGCATGTTCGGCATCTCAGGTTCCTCCCTTTCGGGGAGTGGATAGATCCGGCTCCAGCAGCACTCCCAGCTCGGAGCAATGGGTGTGGTGGAGCCGAAAACGAAAAAGCCCCGGCAAATGCCGAGGCTCAAGGAAGTGTAGAAAGCAAAAAGCCCGACTCTAGGGTCGGGCTTTGCTCGCGGAAAAACCGCAAAGTAACTGAAATCTATATGCAGGGACCGGGGCTGTCAAGCAGCCTGACGACGAACATCTAAAGCGCCGTCAATCCAGGCGAGGCCAGCCTTCCACAGGCCGCGCGTCTTCTCTTCACCGAAGCCCATCTTCTTGCCGACCTCCATCAACGAGCTGTCGCGGGTGGTGTAGTACTTCATCAGCACCTGGCCACATTCGGGGTAGCGCTTGAGCAGGCGACCCATTAAGCCATCGATCATCAGCGCATCGTCGTCGGTGATCATCGGCGACAGGATAGTGTTCTCGCGGGAGGCGCAGCACGACACACTGGAGCCCAGGACAACCCAGCGGCCCCAATGCTCCAGCAGATCCTCGGCGGTGCGTTCTTTAAAGCTCGGTGTGAAGGCCATGGCTCAATCCCCTGTGAAGTTGGTGGCACCTGGGCCACGGCGGTTGTTGTCGTTGTACTGGGCGTCCGGGCCGAACACCGGGTCCGGGCGCTTCAACTGATCAATCTGCTGTTCTGCTGCCTGGAGACGAATGCTCAACTGCGTCACCAGCACTTCCAGCGGCAGCGCCTCACCGGTTTCGGCGGTGACCCAGCCCGAGGCGCTGCACTGCACGCAGGCCAGCTCATGGAATACGCCACTGATCACTGCCCGACCACGGCATGCCGGGCATTTGTCCAGGTCGAGCTGAGCGGCGCGGAACGCAGGGCCGTGCGACTTCTTCATTTGGCCTCCAGCAGTCGCCTATGGGTTTCGTAAACATCGTCCCCGTTCGGCAAATTAGGTTCGTGATGTACGCGGTACTTGTCGCCACCCTGCATGCGCACCTCAAGGATCGGATCGTGATTCACGGTGTAGATGAAGATGGCGCTGATATCGGCCGGGTTCACGGCGAGTCGGGTGCGCTTTAGAATCTGAATCAGCATTTTTAAACCTCGCCCTTAACAAATTGCGGATCAGGCTCGCAGGCGCCGCCGTTCAAGGCGTCTACGAGGTTTTGCGAATCTTCATATCTAACGCCTGTCTGCGCGTGAATCGCCTTGAAGCCACGCCCATCTAACCAGTTGTGCCACTTCACCAGGGCGAGGCGGCGCTGTTCTTTGGCCTGGGTGTTGATGTAGGTGGAGGCGATCTTGCCAAGCGAGTGGTTGAGCAGCATCTCGCCGATGTGGCCGTCGACGCCGAGGTCTGTCCAGGCTGTGCGGGCCACCTTGCGCAGGTCGTGGCTTGTCCAGGCGCCCTGCCCCAGCCGAGTGAAGACAGCACTGGCCTGGTGATCGCTCAGTGGCTTGCCACGGCGTGATGGGAACAGGAAAGCCCCTTCGTATCCCTGGGCGGCCTGTCGATCACGGTAGCGGGCCAGCAACGCGCAGACCTGGTCAGTCAATGGCACGCGCAACTCGGTCTTGGTCTTGGTGTGCTCTGCCGGCAAGAACCACTCACGTTCAGCCAGCGCGATGTCTGCCCAGCGTGATTGCCGCGTCTCACCGATACGGGTGCCGTGGCACAGCATCATCAGGGCCAGCATGGCGTCACCTGGCGCGCTATCAAAACGCTCAGCCAGCAGCGTCACTAGGTCCTGCACATGAACATCACGAAGGCGTGCAGGCTTGGGCATGATGCGCGCCGCGGTGAAGTTGCCAAACTTCAACTCGGCCATCGGGTTCGAGGGGATCAGGTCGAGCTTGCGGGCCTGCCGGAACGCCACGGCGAGCAGCCTGTACAGCTGCTGGACGTAAGACAGCGACAGTTCCGCCTGGGCTGGCCACATCAGCAGCTTGTCCAGGGTCTGCGCATTCACATCGCCGATCAGCAGATCATCCAGTCGCGGCTTGAGCTGGCAGCTGATGGCCGACTTGATCGCCGCCCGGCGCTTCTCCGAAAGCGCCTTGGACTTGGCCATGCGGGAGCCGTACCAGTCGAGCAGCTCACCCACGGTCACCCAGCCCGAAACACTGGCAGCGCCGTCGGCAGCCACGCGCAGACGCACCGCAGGCAACGCCGCGATTACCTGCTTGGTGTTGAGGTCAGGAAAGGCGCCGAGCCGGTGCCATTGGCGCTTGTTGAGCAAGTACCAGGAGCCACGGGTGCGATTCTTTGCGAAGCGGAAGTGCAACGCCGGATGGCTCGCGTCGCGCAGGTCGCGCACATGCTCAAGCTTGGCGTTACGGACGATCTCGGCATCCGACAGTTTCACCGTCAGGGTTTTGATTTGGGTGCTCAAGCGATCACCTTTCCTTCTTTGATCAAAATGGCCTGAGTCCGCAGAACGGCCTCGGCGTGATAGAGGCGGATCTCGTCGTAACTCATGCCCAGGGTGTTTCGGTTGGTGCGGCCATCGCTCAGGCTGTGGCAGTACTCGCACGCCCAGGCCCCGATCAGGTCTGGTGGCTTCATGCCCGTTCCGCAAATCCCCGCCAGGCGGTAATGGGCCAACACCACCGTTTCGGTATCGCCTGGGCAGCCCGGCAGACGGACCTGGCAGTCTTGACCGCGCGCGGCCTTGGTCAGCTTGGTCTGGCGGGTCATGGGGCAACCCTCTGGGATGTACGCAAATCAATCACTTGGTACGTCTCAGGCCACATCCCGCAGCCGTATCGAGCAGCCATGTTGCGGTCAGCGAAAAGCGCCATGGCGTGGTCAGGAGTGCCGCCAAGGTCGAACTTGAACGAGCAGCAAAAGACCGCGTATGGGTACAGGTGAGGCTCGGGCGTTGCCAGGAGACGATCAGCCACGGGAACCTCCGGCGCGGCATGCGCGCAGTTCGGCCAGGGCCCTATTGCCAACATCGGGGGTGATTTTTGGTTTAGGCGCAGCAAGCTCGGCAACCGGAACGGGCTCAAGACTCTCGCCCTGCCAAATTCGACGGCATTGGTTTAGGTACTGCTTTTCAAAGCTCGCCAGACCCAGTTCACGGGAGAGCAACGGCAGACTATGGAAGCCGGCGGCAGCAGTTGCGTGGTAGACGGCTGGGTGATACCACTTCGAACAGTTGCGCATTGCTGGGTGGCAATTGCGGAGCGCCTGAGCGTAAGCAGACTCGACGCTCGGAAGGCCCAAGCCTTCAGGTGCAAAGCACCAGCTGACAAAAACGCCAGGGGCCGGCACAAAAGCTGACTTGCTCGCACTCACTACCCTCATGCCGTGGTCGATCTGCTCCATACGGCTGATGCCTGAGCGCATGAACTCGCCAAGCCACTCAAGCTTAGAGGCGTTCATGACGGCCTCGGTGGGCCAGGACTGTCGCCAGGCGCCGCATGCCCCACGCAACCGAAGGAACAGGTCGTCAATAACCGCCCGGGTTGAAGGATCAACTGTGACCACAGCTAGAGATTGTTCGGGACCCTGATAGGTCGGATCTGACCGGCGGCGAGCAACCAACTCCCCCACAGCGACAGGCTTGCCTGCTCGATTCACAGTCGTACTCCTTTCGATGACCAGTCATCAACGCCCGAGCCTTCTTCGGTGCTCGCTGTGCCGGAGGCCTGGGCGCGCTCTCGCTTGATCCAACCTGCCAACTTGAAACACCAGCCACCGGAGGTATCGAGAACGGTTGTTTTGGCGACGAAGAACCCCTTGAAGCCGGATAGCAGATCTGGCGTAAGGGCATCAGCGGGAAGTCCGGCGATTTTCAGCTGGGTTTGCAGCGCCTGCATTGGGGGCTCGAACGCGGCAAACATCGCGAACCGCTGGCGGTCGTCTTGCGCCTCCAGAGCCTGGCGATCCTGCTCAGAAATCAACTCAGCAATTTCGCGCTGCTGCTGCTCTTCGGTTCCTTGATGGTTAAGTGATGGATTGGGTGCAGTGGCTGCACCCCGTTCTGTCGTAGGCTGCACCCCGTTCTGTTCAAGGCTGCACCCCGTTGCATCAGTGCGGGGTGCAGCTACTGCACCCCGCTTGAGCATCAGGTCGTACACAACTGGCCGTCGGTCATGGCGATCGATGTACACGGCAGCTAAGGCCTGATTACCACGAACAATCAGGCCTACCTCTTCCAGCAAGTCGAGCTTGATGCGGACGGTTCGCTCGGACAAACCAGTGTCATCAGTCAGGGTCTTGGCTGACGGGAAGGCGCCAACACCATTCGAGCTTGCGTAGTTGGCCAGGCACAGCAGCACATGGCGTGCGCTTGAGTCTTTGAGGGTTTGAACGGGCAGAGAGAGCGCCCAGGACATTGCTTGAACGCTCACAGCGAGTTTCCTTGGATTTGTTCGGCAAGAGTGGTGATGCCTTTGCGGGTGACCATGACCTGCTCGACTACCTTGAGGTCTTCTTCGGCGCCCTCCCCCACCTTGACCAGCTTGTGCTCAAGCAGGCCGGCGGTGAGACGGGGCTGATACGCAGACCAGGCCGAGAACGCCGCACGGCGATAGATCCAGCGGTTGTCGCTGAGCCACTTGAAGAGCTTTAGAGGACCCACACCGAGCTGCTTGGCGGCCGTGGTGATGCAGACAGAGCCGTGGGTGCCGGCCAGACGCGCAAGAGCCTGAACCTTCGGTGCCTGCTGTTGGATGACCTGCTGAAGCTGTTGATTTTGTTCAGCCTGGTCAGCCGCGAGGCGCAGCGCTTCGGAGAAGCTGGTAGGTACCTGGATTCGCCCGATCAGCGTGGACTCCAGCGCTTGCCAGCGATCCACCAACGCTGCGGTAAATTGAGGGCTGAGTTGGGCGACTACGACAAAGCTGTCGCGCTTTCCAATCAGGTAGTGCCGACCTGGCCGACCAAGGCTTGCGGGGTTTTCCTCAACTTGAGGAAAATCAATAACCCGATCCACCACCAAAGAATCGATCGTGCGCTTGACGTTGTCATGGCGCTTCCCGGTCAACTCGGCAATTTCTCGGGAAGACATTTTGTGTTGTGACACTTTTTCATCACTCGCAAAAAGTGTCGCGACACTAGGGGTATTGCCAGGGGTAGATGTCATGTTCATAATGGCCCCACTGTGTTTTACAAGTTGTTGAAAGAGCCGGGTTGCAGCCCGGCTTTTTTGTGCCTGCGATTCAGGCGACTTTTATTGATGCCTTCAGTTGCGCCAGCGCCTCCTCGGCGTGAGCGATCTCTTTCAAGATCCGGGCGCGCTCCACCTGATCAACACGACCATCAGCCATCGCGGCATGGGTCTCGACGGTGACTTCGGCGAACTCCAGCGTTGCGCGACCTAGGGCCTCATGAATGCCGAGGGCTGCAGGCTGGTCTTTTTTCAAGATCGAATAACCGAACTCGCCAGCCAATGCAGACAGCGGGCGCATGTCTTGCGTGTGCAGAAGCAGCGCGTACATGTGTTTCACGTTGAACCAGGCGCCGTCGTAGTTCGCGTTGGCGCGCTGAAGCAGGCTTACCGGTGGCATTCCCAGCAGAGTTGCCAGGCTCTTCGTATCAGCCTCTTCCACAACCATGTCGCAAGCGTTCAGAAAGTCCTGCATCCGTAAAACCTCGAAAATGTTTATGTGGCTGAGCGCCATCACGCGTTGCAAAATGTTTCCCAAGGACCGGAGCGACAGCGGAGTCGCTTCAGGCCACCATTTCGGCCCAAGGAAAAGCGGGGCAAAGGTCTTCTTTCTTGAACGACCCGCCGGTCAAATCTTCGGCCCGCTTGGCAATGACAGGAGACATCCCGTGCTTACCCCGGACCCAACCAGAAACTGTGCTTTGATCGACCTTGAGCTTCTCGGCGGTGACTTCTTGCGTCCCGAAGAAGGCAACGAGGTCTTTAAAGATGGTCTTCATGCTGCCCCTCCGTATGTGAATACCCATATCGTAGATCATGGGCATACCACTTTGCAACGGTATGGGTGCACCAGTAATAATCGGGGGATGGAATATAAAGAACGAATCAAAGCCGCTCGGCGCCACGCAGGCCTCACCCAAGCTCAGCTAGCGAAGGTTGTTGGCATCGACCAGGCATCTATTTCTGATCTCGAGCGAGGTAGATCCCAGCGATCGTCTTATAACGCCTCGATTGCGAAGGCGTGTGGCGTGTCGGCCATATGGATCGAGAGCGGTACTGGGCCGATGGTGTCCGCCGATGCGGAGCCGTCCAACGTGAAAGACGTTGTTCAGCCTGAGATGCTCTATCGATACCCCGTCATCAGCTGGGTCTCTGCTGGGTCTTGGGAGGAAGCAGTTCAGCCATACCCAGACGGTTTTTCTGACAGGTATGAGATCTCGGATTACGACTCAAAGGGCCCTGCATTCTGGCTCGAAGTCAAAGGCGACTCTATGACGGCGCCGACAGGCACCAGCGTACCCGAGGGGATGATGATCCTCGTGGACACGGAGGCGGACGTGAAGCCCGGCAAGCTTGTGATTGCCAAACTTCCAGCCAGTAACGAGGCGACGTTCAAGAAGCTCGTAGAAGACGGCGGCATACGGTATCTGAAGCCATTGAACCCAGCCTACAAAATGGTCGAGTGCGATGAGCAGTGCCGGATCATTGGCGTTGCGGTAAGGATGAGCGGGAAACTGTAGATCCTCTCTTGCCGAACCAGCAAATAAATGAGCCCGCAGATAGCGGGTTTTTTTTGGCCTCATAAAAGAAAGAGTACAAATGTACTCCTTCCGTATTGCCGTTTCCTTATGGATCAAATACTGTCTATCCATACAGTAACAACAAGGAAGAAGCGCATGAGTATCTGCACAACCAGCACTACCTTTACACCCAACTCCTACGAGCAGGTTGGCCGGCGGATTCAACGCATGGTCTCCGACCCCGGCGTGCAAAAGGTCCAAGCAGTCACCATCCTCAGGCGTGAAGATGAATCCCCTGATGCCTGGGATCAAGTTCTCCAGGAATTTGACGAGACTGACGGAATCACCGTCGAGCGCTTGGCCGAAGGTAGCGTAAGGATTAGCTGGAAGAGATACATCGACCTGTAAGCGGAGCCCGCACTTAGCGGGCTTTTTATCACCCAAGGGAAAATATATGGGCTTACCCATTGACACAGAATATGTGCACACCTATATTTTGCCCATGCCGACACATAACCGGCATCGCTCTTTAACAGTCAGCGCAACAAAAAAAAGACCGCATTGCCTCTACCGGCGACCGGCGAGCAGACAGGCCCGAAAGCCTGCCAACGACAGGGAAAACCTTGTACGGCTGCTCGATGGTGAAACGCCAGAACCGAGTGAATGACCCGGCATGCAATGCGCCCCGCCACTTCCGGCGGCAATTGGACGGACAGCATCACTGCTGCACCTTGGCGACAGGGTGCAGCGGGATGCAACCCAACCCAGAGGATTCACCCATGTTCGGCAAACTGTTTGGCAAGAAATCCGGCGAAGCGCGTCAGGCCCTGGCCGTGATGACCAACCGCGATCTTATGCAGGCTTCGGTTTATGGCGTTTTCTACGTCGCTTCCGCAGACGGCGATATCGAAAAGGAAGAGCTCGAAAAGATCGAGAAGCTGATCAACAACTCGGCAGCCCTGAAGGGGTTCGGCGCCGAGCTGAGCAACACCATTGATCGCGCCAAGGCCGACTTCAACGACGGCGGCCCGCGCATCATCCGTCAGAACGCCGAAAAGGAACTGAAGGACTTGGCTCACAGCGTCGACGACGCAGCGACCGTCCTGAACTTCATGCTCACCGTGGCCGAGGCCGACGGCGAGATCGAGCCCGCCGAGATGGTGGTGCTGGAGAAGGCCGCCAAGATCATGAACCTCAACCTGAAAGACTACCTGTAACCATGCTGGGCAGGATCAGCAACAAAGCGCGCTCCCTCGCGGCCTACGGGCTCGCCGGTGGCGTTGTCTTCGTCGACTCGGCGAGCCGCATCTTCTCAATGGTTGGCGACCTGGTACTGGTCGCTTTGCTGCTGGTGGTGCTGATGGCCGGAAAACAGAAACCGTAGGCATCACTTCTGCCCATTCACTGAGTGGGCAGCGGGATGCGGACGAACACCTGGCAATGCCGGCCACCTGTATCCACCCGTGCGACGGGTGAGCGTTGCGATAGTCGCGTCATAAAAAGCAGTGCGCCCAGTAGTTCGGAATTGCCGAACACCTGAATCTCACGCGGAGGATTGGCAGCCATGTAAACGCACAGATACCGGCGCAGCCAACCAGGCCCCGCTGGCTTGTCACGTACGGAGGCGTTTGTGACAGAACTGAAAGCCCGGTTTCGACTGGGCTTTTTTACGCCTCGCCTTTATCCGTCAGCACCCTCCCCTGCGCCCAACGGCAAACAGCAGGCGGTCAGGTTGCTGACGAATAAACGCAATCCCATACAGAGGGAACAGCCATGCAAACCGCAATGCATAACCCCAACGCCGCGCGCACCGCCCTCCGTATTCGGGCAAGCGTAGCCACCGCCGCACTCTACGTCATGCTTGGCAAGGAGCAGCCCGTGCAGAAGATTCGCTACCAGGTACAGACCAAGGGCAACGCGTACCACATCGTGGAGTTGTCCACCGGCAAGGTGAAGGGTTTCCGCTGGACTTGGAAGGAAGCCAGCAACTTTGCCCAGGCCCTGGAGTGCCGCGCCGATGGTGTGAAGGTGACGCTGTCGGGCGGTGCGCAATGATCGGCGAGCCAATGCCCAACCCGAAGGACTCGATCATCGCCAACCTGAACCAGCAACTGGATGCCTACTTCGGCGCCGGGAAGACGGTTCAGCAGGTCGCGTCTGGCGTGAGTGCAGAAGCGCCGTTCTTCGGTACCACCGCTCACCACGAAAAGCTGCGGGCCCAGCGCGACAAGCTGGCACCAGCCGTGCGCGCCGAAGCAGCCAAGGGCGTTATCGCCAGCGTGGCGGCAAAGAGCCTGGGCATGCACATCAAGCGCCTCAAGCTGATCGCCGAAGAGAACGGCTTCAAGTTCGCTGACACCCCATGAGGCGCATCAGCAAAATCACCGCCGCGCGGCGCAGGCCGACCTGGCTGCCCATTCCGGCAAGTGGAATCGAAGAGGTAGGCCATGGCCGAGGAAGAGCAACAGCCGACGACGGAAGCCCTGAAGCAGCGCCGCAAGCGCGAGAAGGCAGCAGAGAAGAACGCTGCATTGGGCGTCGAGAAGTTTACGGTTGAGGTGGCCGGCGTCTTCAAGGCCGACCTCAAGCGGCTGATGAAGCAGCACGGCTTCAACAATCAGCAGGAAGTGTTTCAGAACCTGCTGCGCAACCTGATCGCCGCCGACTTCGAAACGGCGGCGCACATGCTCAAGTGTGTCGCGACACCTTTTGTTGTTACCGAAAAGGTGTCACGAATCATCCGCGAAGCCGGCCTGAAGTCGCTCTCGGACGATCCGCCCGAGCCTGAAGACGAAATCGAAGCGCCCGGTTAAGCGCAGGATCAGCTGTCATCCTTTTTCAGAGGTTTGACTTGAGGCATTGGTGTTGTGTTTTTTATAGGTGGCAGTGCGTGATCGAAAGTCGGAACTCCCCTTGAATTGTCATTGCGGCCTTTCGGTTCTTTATCTTTGTTCATCTCAATTCACCGGATAGTAGTTATTGAAGTAACTTGCGCTTTTTTCTTCAGCTTTATCTAGTAGCTTGCTTTTGACAGGAATTGTTCCACCAGGAAAAGCAGCTTTCATAATCGCTGATTTCTTTCTGCGTAATTCCATTCGCTTATCGTGAACCTCCTTCCCTTTCAACAGCCCTTCAGAGACTTCATACCAACCCTGTTCTGCTTCCTCAGAAAGCAGGAAAAGCTCTATAGCGGCCACGCCAAGCGGCTTAATTCGCGCTCTGAATGGAAGGAACTGATGAACCACCGAAAGCACTTGGCTGGCAGCAATCACACCCCCCCAAAGCATCGCGGCGTTCTTCCAAATAGCCCAGGCTCCAATGCTAGCTGAGGACGTAATTGCGAGGAAAACGCTGATCAAGCGCTCTGAGTTTTCGCACTCTATTTGATAGAACTCAAGATAGTAGGCGTGAACTTTGAGCTCCTGCATCTCTTTCCAGTATTGGAATTGATACATCTTTTTTCCCTTCCGGCTCCATGCAGGTCCCCCGTAATACCCCAACCAAAACCAAATTGCCACCACCGGTCACAAAGGGCGGCGCCAGACTGGAGATAATCCATGAGCAACTACATGTACAAGACCACCGCCCCTGCCGTGGTTGCTGCGGTAATCGCCTGGGTCGCCAAACGCAAAGAGTGGGACGCACAGCGCACCAAGCTTGGCCAGGTGTTTGGCGGATCTGCCTCGCCGATGCGGTCAGGTAGTCGAAGCTACGTCGGCGGCGTGAAGATCAGCGCCAGCAGGGATTTGGATGTGCATTGGTGCCGCCCCGATCAGTACGACTACCGCGCACTGCGCTCCAGTGCCAAGCCCGCTAAAGGTACGCCGAAAGAAGCACGGGCCGCTCAGGTTGCCGAGCATGAGCGCCTGTCGGCACTGTGGAAGGAGCATTGCCCGGCCAGCATCGACATGGACGAAGCCTGGGAGTCGATTGGACTGAGCCCGGGTGCCCTGTGGATGTGCGGCGGAGTGTTCTTCGAGCTGGATGGGGTCGTTTACCTAAATCTCGGCATCAGGCTTGAGGATGGACACGAGAGCATCGAGGGCGCAGCCGAAATCCTCGGCAGCGAGTTTGAAGCGGCGCGCCAACTGGCGTTAAGCCAGCGACAGGATGCCTAATGCCGGCTACTTAACGCCCTGTTGAAATCCGGGTTTCGATTCGAGAGGAAATGGTCGAAACGCAGCTAAGTTCTGATTGAGGTAAGCCGCAATTTCCTTTGCCTTTTTCAGGTCTGTTCCAGGGTTCAGATCAAAAGCTGGGGGATCTTCTGGAAGGCCGGGGATATTGTCGTGAAACTCCATGTTCAAGCATGGAACACCATCACCTGATTCTTTGACTGTGAAAACGATTCTGGTCTTGTAGCTCATCGCAAAACTCCTTGATCCGGCTCCATGCCGGTCAGCCGTAATAGCCCACCCTCACCTATTCCGATGAGGGTGGTCAATAACTTACAGTTGAATGTCAGCCCTTCTTGCCTGACTGCGCATTTCCTCGATCGCCACCCGAGACTTTTCCGGTTGTACTTGGCCAGTTTCCTCCCGGCCCTGAATGGCTTGATGGGCCGCGGGATGAACTGCCCGAACCCTTCCCTGAACCGCTAGAGCCACCCGCTCCTTTACCACTGCCACTTTTCGACATGTTGACCTCCTTGGATATGGGAACCGCCCCTGAAGGGTAGGCTATTCCCCGGATACGCCAAGGCCACTGGTCTGCTTGCCATCTCCCCTATCAACGAATCACGCCAGCCGGCGAGGCAGGCGCACGCTTGGAGATAACTCATGAGCACCTTTGCAGTGTTTGGAATGACCCTTGATGTCGCCAAGACCGAGGCCCGCAAGAAAACGGCCGGCACCCGGAAGAACCCAAAGGCACCGGGCGGCGTCGAACCGATCCCCGAAGCTGAATGGCTGGAGCTGGTCGCCAAGCGCACCGAGAAGATAATGGGGGGGGGGTACGGTCCGCCAGCTCTCGCCGCTCTTCGACGCTCCGCAGTACGCCGAGCAGTTCATTGAGCTGGCCCGCAAGACCCTGAGGTGCCGCGATATGCAGATCCGGGCCAAGGCCGTGCTGGCGGACGCCAAAGGCAAGCCGATCATCAACCCGAAGACTAAAGCGCCTCGAGTAGGCTTTTCGCAGTGGCCTCCGAAGCAAGAAGATCAAGCGGCATGAATCCATGAGGATTGTCGATTAGCTCACTCATATCTCAGTAGCGGCTGTTCGGCACCGGGCTGTATCCCGGCTCGAAGGTTTGGGCATAGGCGATGATCTGCTCCAGCGCCTCTTTACGACTACTCACTGGAGCCATCTGAGCTTTTTTTGCTCGAGAAAAACCGCCCCCATGATGGCTGATATCCCAGATAAAGCCTTCCGAACCATCAATATCCTTTGTAATTCGGGCATGCACAGTGTGACCAGAAACATCCAAAACAAAGCTGGAAACGACTTCTCGAATTTCTACTGACATTCTTCGATCTCCTTATGAAAGACCGAATTTTACCTCATTTTTCATAGCCTGTTTTTGAGCCAGGAGAGCAGCTGAATGCCTATCACCTATGGAAGCGTGTGCAGCGGCATCGAAGCTGCGACTCAGGCCTGGCACCCGCTGGGCATGCGCGCCGCCTGGTTCGCTGAGATTGAGCCGTTCCCCTCGGCGGTTCTGGCCCACCACTACGCCAACGTGCCGAACCACGGCGACATGACGAAGCTGGCCGCCCTGGTGCTGGCCGGCAAGATCCCGGCGCCAGACGTACTGGTCGGCGGCACCCCGTGCCAGGCCTTCTCGGTTGCAGGCATGCGTGAAGGTCTCACCGACCCGCGCGGCGCCCTCACCATCAAATACGTGGAGCTTGCAGATGCAGTTGACTATGTTCGCGCCGGCCAGCGAAAGCCCGCCAGCGTTATCGTCTGGGAGAACGTCCCCGGCGTCCTCAGCGACAAAGGGAACGCCTTCGGATGCTTTCTTGGCGCGCTTGCTGGGGAAGACTGCGAGCTGCAGCCTCCAGGGAAAAAATGGCAGGACGCTGGTTGTGTGTATGGACCCAAAAGAACAATCGCGTGGCGGGTCCTGGACGCCCAATATTTCGGCCTGGCCCAACGGCGCCGTCGTGTGTTCGTTGTCGCAAGTGCTCGAAACGGGTTCGATCCCGCCGAGGTACTTTTTGAGCGCGAAGGCACTCGCCGGGATAGCCCGCCGGGATGGCCGGCGAAGCTTGCACTTCACCCTACTCTCACGGCACAAGGGGGGGGCTCTCTCGATGATAGAGAGGCATATGTGCTGGAGCCCGAAGGCGTCCGCCGGACCAGCGTGATCGAATGGGAGCGCTGCCAAGGCTTCCGCGATAACTACACGCAGATCCCTTGGCGCGGCAAGCCTGCCAGCGAATGCCCAGACGGCCCACGTTATAAGGCGATTGGCAACAGCAAGGCCGTCACCGTGGTTCGCTGGATCGGCCGACGCCTCCTGCAACAACTCAAAACCAGCCGGCCCGGCTGAGAGAGTCGGCCAAGTTGACCAGGGCGTTCATCAGTTCAATTACCAGTATCAATAGTTTCATGGGGCACCTTAAGGAAGAGAAGCACCAAGGATTTTTTCCTTAGTTATGGGTGCCCCATTAATTCAAGCCCAGCACTGCCATTCCTCTTGGGCTTTTTCCACTCCCCCACTCCACCGCCCGGGCATGGCCCGGCAAGGACTCCCCGTGAAACGGATTTACCTGAGCGGCCCCATGACAGGCCTGCCCAGCCTCAACTTCGCCGCCTTCCACGCCATGACCACCAACTTGCGCGCCGACGGCCACACCGTCACCAACCCCGCCGAACTCAACCCCGACGGCGGCACCTGGAGCGACTGCATGCGCCGCGATATCGTCGCCCTGATGGACTGCGACACCGTGGCCACCCTGCCCGGTTGGGAGCATTCAAAGGGTGCACGCCTGGAAGTCCTGACAGCCGAACGCCTCGGCATGACGGTTGTGAATGCCCATGATCTGGTAAAGAGGAGCGCGGTTGTTTTAACCCTTGTCGTTCGCTTTGGAATTCGAAGCGCTCATGAGAGAGGTCCATGCTTCAAAGGCATCGAGGTGTTTTCTGACAGCATCGTCCCACTCCTTACCTGAGACATTCTTCGATACCACCATCATCATCATTTTCGTGGTTTCAGCATCGAGCCTGACCAATAGCTCGTGTGCTCTAAATCTAAAATCGTCTAAGTCGCTCATGCGCTCGCCTCGAAATTGGCCTATCCGGAGATGCCGGGTCGCGCCCATCAGGCAAATGACAGGCCACCAATGGAAAAGGTTCATTGACCGACTGCATTTCTAGTCGGCCCGATTTGAGCAAGCGTTACAACCCACACCCCCCCTTTAAAGTCAGCCGCTATAGCGGCAAGGATACCTATGCGCCTGAAGAAAGCTGAGCGCGAAAAAGTGCGCCTGAAGTACGGCGGGCACTGCGCCTACTGCGGTGTGGTGCTGGGTGACCGGTGGCACGCCGACCACTTGGCGCCGGTAGTGCGCGAGCTGCTTTCAAAGCAGACCGCCGCCGGCACCTGGAAGCTGGTGTCGGGCAAGCCGCTACGGCCTGAGCATGACGTGCTGGAGAACATGATGCCGGCCTGCGCGCCCTGCAACATCAGCAAGGGCGGCCAAACCCTGGAAGGCTGGCGCAGCTGGATCTCAAGACACGTCGAGTCGCTGAACAACTACACCCCAATTTACCGCCTGGCCAAGGCATATGGCCTGATCGCCGAGACAGGCGCGCCGGTGGTTTTCCACTTCGAAAAGGAGCAGCAGCCATGATCGCCACCCTCTGGTTCGCCTACGTGTTCATCTACAAGGGGCCAAGGCCATGACAGACCATGAGCTGTTACGGCTGTCAGCAAAGGCCATGGCCTTCGAACTGGAATACCGACACGGGAGCGATGCCTTCTACTACGACGATCCAGAATCCGGTCGTGAGCAATGGCAGCCACTCAGTGATGACGTCCAAGCCATGCGCCTGGCGGTAGACCTTCAGCTCAGCATCCTCTGGTTCACCAACCTGCAGTACGTGATGGTCGAGCGGCGCGGCTTCGGCGAGAACATCGGCTGGACCGATGACGAGGATCGAGGTGGCGCTCTCCGCCAAGCTATCACCGTCGTAGCAGCGCAAATCGGCAGCACGCTTCCCTAAACCCAATCCCCCTACATGCCTGCCGGTGAGCGGCGGGCGACCTCATGCCGCCAAGCAAGGAAAGGAGCACCCAATGAAAAGAGAGCTGATCAAAATCAGTGAGTTCCAGCGCCGGCGCTGGGGAGAGAATGGAACGCCCCAGTGCCCTCAAGCCATACGCAACCACATCCGGAATGGAGCAGTGCCGGGCGAGCAGATCGGGAAACTCTGGTACGTTGATTGGACCGCATTTACTCGCTCGGACGGAAACGACCTGGTGGCGATGGTATTGAAAGGAGCTGCATGATGGTCCCTCGGCCGCGCAACAAGGCGAACAAGAACCTACCGCAGAATCTTTACTTCGATGCGCGCCGGTCGACATATCGCTATCGCCGGCCGACCGATGGGAAGTGGTTCCAGTTCGGCGTCGATCGAATCAAAGCAATCGACGCCGCAAAACAACTGAACCTAGAGTTCATGCGCGGCGCTGACCTGGTCGGCGCAGTTCTCTCTGCTTCGTCGGCGTCGTTCGCCACATTCCTCGACACTTACGAGCGCGAAGTCCTTCCGCCGCGCGAGCTGGCCAAGGGAACCCTTGGTCTATATGCCGTGCACTTCCGACGCTTCCGCAAGCAGTTCGAAGGCAAGGCGGTCGACCAGATCACGATCCGCATGATCGCAGAGATGCTGGACGCAATTACGCCCCGCTCGGCGAACCAGTCCCGGGCGCTGCTGATCGACATTTTCAACCACGCAGCAGCCAAAGGCCTATGCCCTGACAACCCGGCGGCTAGCACCATCAATCGGATCGAGAAGAAGCAGCGCAAAAGGCATACCGTCGAGGGCCTGAAAGCGATCAGGGAGAAGTCGCCCGCATGGCTACAGAATGCAATCGACCTAGCACTGATAACCGCCCAGCGACGCACGGACATCCTGGACATGCGCTTTGATGGGGGTTAGGGAAGGTTTCCTCTATGTCGTGCAGAAGAAGACGGCCAAGGCTACTGACGCGGCCTGGATTCGATTCAGGGCCACGCCCGAGTTGCAGACGGTAATCAGCCGGTGCCGCGATGATGTCGTGTCACCGTACCCTGGTGCACCGCAAGCCGGATCGACTGAAACAGAAGCAGGCACAGACGAAGGACCACTGGACGAAGGTTGAGGAGCGGTATTTGACGCGAGCATTCAAGGAGGCCAGAGAGGCGGCGAACTGCTACGCGGGATGGAAGGAAGAGGAAATGCCGGGCTTTCACGAGGTGCGAGCGCTGTCGCTGCACCTGTACAAGAAAGCCGGCAAGGATGGGCAGAAGATTGCAGGTCATGCGAGCGAGGGCATGACCAAAAACTACCAGCGGGACCACGAGGAAATCATCTGGTCCGAGGCAGTTCCTGACCTGAATATCAGCGAAATCACCGGGTAGTTTTGCGCCAGTTTTGCGCAGGTTTTGCGCAGGCACAAAAAAGCCGATCTATCTGATCGGCTCAAGTGTCTGATTTTACTCAGGAATAATGGTCGGGACGGAGTGATTCGAACACTCGACCCCTAGCACCCCATGCTAGTGCGCTACCGGACTGCGCTACGCCCCGACTAGGCGTGTTACTGAGTTTGCTTCATAACGAAGCGACCCGAAATATACCGCAAGCTTTTGAAATGTGGAAGTATTTTAAAAGCTTGAATCACTTCTTCAAAACCACCAGCACATCTTCAAGCTCAGCGATCATCTGGCGGATCATTTGCTTGTATTGGGTGGTGTCGTCTTTGGCTTCATCACCGGACATACGCTGGCGCGCACCGCTGATGGTGAACCCCTGGTCATACAGCAATGCGCGGATCTGTCGGATCATCAGCACGTCCTGGCGCTGATAATACCGACGGTTCCCGGTGCGTTTGACGGGGTTGAGTTGAGGAAACTCCTGCTCCCAGTAGCGCAGCACGTGCGGTTTTACCGCACAGAGCTCGCTGACTTCACCAATGGTGAAGTAGCGTTTGCCTGGGATGACGGGTAGCTCGTCGTTATGACTTGGTTCCAGCATAAGCCTCAACTCGGGCCTTCAACTTCTGCCCTGGACGAAAGGTGACCACACGGCGAGCCGTGATCGGGATTTCTTCTCCCGTTTTTGGATTGCGGCCAGGCCGCTGGCGTTTGTCCCGCAGGTCAAAATTGCCGAAACCGGACAATTTGACCTGCTCGTTGTCTTCCAGAGCGTGTCTGATTTCTTCAAAAAACAGCTCGACCAATTCCTTGGCCTCGCGCTTGTTCAGACCCAGCTCTTCGTACAGACGTTCCGCCATCTCAGCTTTCGTCAAAGCCCCCATACGTCACTTCCTTAACGTGGCGTTCAACCTTTGTTCGAGCGAGGTGAGGATATTTTGTGTCGTGGTATTCACCTCATCGTCATTAAGAGTGCGCGATGGATGCTGCCAGGTCAAGCCAACTGCGAGGCTTTTTCTATGCGGATCAATACCTTTACCCTGATAGACGTCAAATAGCCTGAGGTCCGTCAGCCATTCCCCTGCATTTTCACGGATTACATCCAGAACCGCAGTAGCGGCCACTTCACGGTCGGCGATCAAGGCCAGGTCGCGGCGCACTTCAGGGAAGCGCGACAGCTCGCTGAACTTCGGCATCTTGCCCGAGGCCACTTCCGCCAGGACCAGCTCGAACACGAACACCGGACGGTCAAGACCGAGGGTTTTCGACAGTTCCGGGTGGATGGCACCCACGAAACCAACCAGACGCCCTTCACGCTCGATGCGCGCAGTCTGGCCCGGGTGCAACGCCGGGTGGCTGCCTGGCAGGAAGGTGAAGGCATCCAGTGCACCGGCGAAACCCAGTACCGCTTCCACGTCAGCCTTGACGTCGAAGAAGTCCACGGCATCACGGCCCTGCGCCCAGCCTTCCGGCAGACGGCTACCGCACACCACGCCAGCCAACATCGGCTCTTGCTTCAGACCATCCAGCTGACCGACAAAACGCAGGCCGCTTTCGAACATGCGCACGCGGTCTTGCTGACGGTTCAGGTTGTGGGAAAGTGCTTTCACCAGGCCTGGCCACAGAGACGAACGCATGGCCGCCATGTCGTTGGAAATCGGGTTGGCCAACAACAGCGGCTCGACGCCCGGGTTGAACAGTTCGAACTGCTTCGGATCGATGAAGCTGTAGGTCACCGCTTCCTGGTAACCACGGGCTACCAGCAGGCGACGCAGCTCAGGCAGATGCGCACGCGCCTCGGCCTTCGGTTGTGGCGCCAGGCGCGCTTGCGGGTAACGAACCGGCAGGCGGTTGTAGCCGTACAGGCGCGCCAGCTCTTCGATCAGGTCAACTTCGAGACTGATGTCGAAACGATGGCTTGGCACTTCAACGTGCCACTGCCCTTCCCCACTCACGGAGATAGCCAGGCCCAGGGCCGACAACAGTTGCTCGATTTCAGCCGGCTCGATCACCAGGCCCAGCATCTGCTCGACGCTTTTGGCACGCAGGGTGATCGGCGCAACGGACGGCAAGTACTGCTCGCTGACGGTTTCGGTGATCGGGCCGGCTTCGCCGCCGGTGATTTCCAGCAGCAGGCCGGTGGCGCGCTCCATGGCTTCACGGGCCAGCTGCCAGTCCACGCCACGCTCGTATCGGTGCGAAGCATCGGTGTGCAGGCCATAGGAACGGGCCTTGCCAGCGATAGCGATCTGGTCGAAGAACGCGCTTTCAAGGAAAACGTCGCGAGTGGTCGCGGACACACCGCTGTGCTCGCCACCCATCACACCGGCGATTGCCAGGGCGCGGGAGTGGTCGGCGATGACCAGGGTGTCGGCACGCAGGCTGACTTCCTGGCCGTCGAGCAGCACAAGCTTCTCGCCTTCTTCAGCCATGCGTACGCGGATGCCACCGTTGATCTCGGCGAGATCGAAGGCGTGCAGCGGTTGACCCAGCTCCAGCATCACGTAGTTGGTGATATCGACGGCAGCGTCGATGCTGCGTACGTCGGCGCGACGCAGACGCTCAACCATCCACAGCGGCGTTGGCTTGGACAGGTCAACGTTACGGATCACACGACCCAGGTAACGCGGGCAGGCATGTGGCGCCAGCACTTCAATCGGGCGCACTTCGTCGTGCACAGCTGGCACCGTGGCAACCACTGGACGGGTGACCGACGCGTTGTACAGCGCACCCACTTCACGGGCCAGACCGGCCAGGGACAGGCAGTCGCCGCGGTTCGGGGTCAGGTCGACCTCGATGCTCGCGTCTTCCAGTTCCAGGTAAACGCGGATGTCCTGGCCCACTGGCGCGTCGGCCGGCAGTTCCATCAGGCCATCGTTGCCCTCGCCTACTTGCAGTTCGGCTTGGGAGCACAGCATGCCGTTGGACTCGACGCCACGCAGCTTGGCCTTCTTGATCTTGAAGTCGCCCGGCAGCTCAGCGCCGATCATTGCGAACGGGATCTTCAGGCCCGGGCGCACATTGGGCGCTCCGCACACGACCTGGAAGGTTTCCGCGCCATTGCTGACCTGGCACACACGCAATTTGTCGGCATCCGGGTGCTGCTCGGTGCTCAGCACCTCGCCCACGACCACGCCGCTGAAAACACCGGCGGCCGGCGTAACGCTATCGACCTCAAGACCGGCCATCGACAGACGGGCAACCAGCTCGTCGCGACCTACCTGCGGGCTTACCCAGCCACGCAGCCATTGTTCACTGAATTTCATCCTGCTCTCCTAAAGATTCGTTACGACTAGCGAAATTGCGCGAGGAACCGCAAGTCGTTGTCGAAGAACAGACGCAAGTCGTTCACGCCGTAACGCAGCATGGCCAGACGCTCAACGCCCATGCCGAAGGCAAAGCCCGAGAATTCTTCCGGGTCGATCCCGGACATGCGCAGCACGTTGGGGTGAACCATGCCGCAGCCCATCACTTCCAGCCAGCCGGTCTGCTTGCACACGCGGCAGCCTTTGCCGCTGCACATCACGCATTCCATGTCGACTTCAGCGGACGGCTCGGTGAACGGGAAGAACGATGGACGGAAACGTACCGCCAGCTCTTTCTCGAAGAACACACGAAGGAACTCTTCGATGGTGCCCTTGAGGTCAGCGAAGTTGATATCGCGATCAACCAGCAGGCCTTCGACCTGGTGGAACATCGGCGAGTGGGTGATATCGGAGTCGCTGCGGTACACACGGCCTGGGCAGACGATGCGGATCGGCGGCTTGTTCGCTTCCATGGTGCGGACCTGTACCGGCGAGGTATGGGTGCGCAACAGCATGTTCGCGTTGAAATAGAAGGTGTCGTGCATCGACCGGGCCGGGTGGTGGCCTGGGATGTTGAGCGCCTCGAAGTTGTGATAGTCGTCTTCGACCTCAGGGCCTTCGGCAATGCCGTAGCCGATATGGGTGAAGAACTGCTCGATACGTTCCAGAGTCCGGGTGATCGGATGCAGGCCGCCCGAGGCCTGGCCACGGCCAGGCAAGGTGACGTCAATGGATTCGGCGGCGAGTTTGGCCGCAAGATCGGCCTCCTCCATCGTCGCCTTGCGCGCATTGAGCACCTCTGTAACACGCTCCTTGGCGACGTTGATCAGCGCACCGACTTGCGGACGCTCTTCAGCCGGCAAATTCCCCAGGGTCTTCATCACCTGAGTCAATTCACCCTTTTTGCCAAGGTAGTGAACCCGGATTTGCTCCAGGGCATTGATATCTTCAGCGCTTTGCACAGCCTCAAGAGCTTGAGCGACGAGCGCGTCCAGGTTTTCCATGTACAGACTCCAGATACAAAATAGGGGAAGAGCTTGAAGGCTCTTCCCCTATTTAAGACGTTTACCACCTTGGGCTACAGGAGCAACCCAGGGTGATTGTCGGGGGTACTTAAGCCAGAGTGGCTTTAGCTTTCTCGACAATCGCAGCAAACACCGCTTTTTCGTTCACTGCCAGTTCGGCCAGAACCTTACGGTCGATCTCGATGGAAGCTTTTTTCAGGCCAGCGATGAAACGGCTGTAGGACAGACCGTTAACACGTGCACCAGCGTTGATACGAGCGATCCACAGAGCGCGGAACTGACGTTTTTTCTGACGACGGTCGCGGTAGGCGTATTGGCCTGCCTTGATTACCGCTTGCTTGGCAACACGGAATACGCGTGAACGCGCGCCGTAGTAGCCTTTAGCAAGTTTCAGAATTTTTTTGTGACGTTTACGGGCAATGACGCCACGCTTTACACGAGCCATGAGTTACTTCCTCTAGTCTTGATCCAAAAATTAACGAAGGCGCAGCATGCGCTCGACTTTTGCCACGTCAGACGGATGCAGCAAGCTGCTACCGCGCAGTTGACGCTTACGCTTGGTCGACATTTTGGTCAGGATGTGGCTCTTGAAAGCGTGCTTGTGCTTGATACCGTTAGCAGTTTTCAGAAACCGCTTAGCAGCACCACTTTTAGTCTTCATCTTTGGCATGTTCGGATACTCCGCATTCAGTTGATAAACATAATCAGAAGGCCTGCCGTGCCCTGTTGATTACTTCTTCTTTTTCGGGGCGATGACCATGATCAGTTGGCGTCCTTCCATCTTAGGATGCTGTTCGACCGAACCGTACTCGAGCAGGTCAGCTTCAACCCGCTTGAGGAGTTCCATCCCCAGTTCCTGGTGGGCCATCTCACGGCCGCGGAATCGCAAGGATACCTTGGCCCTGTCCCCATCACTCAGGAAACGTACCAGGTTGCGCAGTTTTACCTGGTAATCCCCTTCCTCCGTCCCTGGACGAAACTTGATTTCTTTTACTTGAATCTGCTTTTGGTTCTTCTTCGCCGCAGCAATCTGCTTCTTCTTTTCGAAGATCGATTTGCCGTAGTCCATCACCCGGCAAACAGGCGGGACTGCGTCGGCGGAGATTTCCACCAGGTCCAATTTGGACTCTTCAGCGATACGAAGCGCTTCATCAATCGAGACGATGCCAATCTGCTCGCCGTCAGCGCCAATTAACCGAACCTCGCGTGCCGAGATATTCTCGTTGATCGGGGCTTTCGGTGCAGCTCGTTTATCTTGTCTCATTTCACGCTTAATAATAATTACTCCGAATCTGGGCGACCACGCCGGGAAACCGCTTGCGCGAGGAACTCAGCGAACTGGGCGACGGGCATCGAGCCCAGGTCAGCACCTTCACGAGTACGCACAGCGACAGTCTGCATCTCGACTTCCCGATCTCCGATAACCAAAAGATAGGGAACCTTGAGCAAAGTATGCTCGCGGATTTTAAAGCCGATCTTTTCATTTCTCAAGTCGGACTTGGCACGAAATCCGCTTTCGTTGAGAGTTTTTTCAACTTCAGCCGCAAAATCTGCCTGTTTATCAGTGATATTCATGATCACTGCCTGGGTCGGCGCCAGCCACGCAGGGAATGCTCCCTCGTAGTGCTCGATCAGGATCCCGACGAACCGTTCGAACGAGCCGAGGATCGCCCGGTGCAGCATAACCGGGTGTTTACGGCTGTTGTCTTCGGAGACGTATTCGGCTCCCAGACGGATCGGCAGGTTAAAATCGAGCTGCAGGGTACCACACTGCCAGACGCGGCCAAGGCAATCTTTCAGCGAGAACTCGATCTTCGGACCGTAGAAGGCACCCTCGCCCGGCTGCAGATCGTACGCAAGGCCCGCACTGTCTAGCGCTGCGGCCAGTGCAGCTTCGGCGCGATCCCACAACTCGTCGGAACCGACGCGTTTTTCTGGACGAGTGGACAGTTTCATCTCGACGTCGGTGAAACCGAAATCGCGATAGACATCCATGGTCAGCTTGATGAACGCGGCGGATTCAGCCTGCATCTGCTCTTCGGTGCAGAAGATATGGGCGTCGTCCTGGGTAAAGCCGCGTACACGCATAATGCCGTGCAACGCGCACCCGATGGCTCGTTACGGTGGCAGGCACCGAACTCGGCCAGGCGCATCGGCAACTCGCGGTAGCTCTTCAGGCCCTGGTTGAACACCTGCACGTGGCACGGGCAGTTCATTGGCTTGATGGCGTAGTCGCGGTTTTCCGACTGGGTGGTGAACATGTTGTCGGCGTAGTTGGCCCAGTGCCCGGATTTTTCCCACAGGCTGCGGTCAACGACCTGCGGAGTCTTGATCTCCAGGTAGCCGTTGTCGCGTTGTACTTTGCGCATGTACTGCTCAAGCACTTGGTACAGGGTCCAGCCATTCGGGTGCCAGAACACCATGCCCGGCGCTTCCTCCTGGAGGTGGAAGAGGTTCAGACGCTTGCCGATCTTGCGGTGGTCGCGCTTTTCGGCTTCTTCGATGCGCTGGATGTAGGCGGCCAGCTGCTTCTTGTCAGCCCAGGCAGTGCCGTAGATCCGCTGCAGTTGCTCGTTCTTTGCGTCGCCGCGCCAGTAGGCACCGGACAGCTTGGTCAGCTTGAACGACTTCAGGAAGCGCGTGTTCGGCACGTGCGGGCCACGGCACATGTCGACATATTCTTCGTGGTAGTACAGGCCCATGGCCTGCTCTTCCGGCATGTCTTCCACCAGGCGCAGCTTGTAGTCTTCGCCACGGGCGGTGAACACGTCGATCACTTCGGCGCGCGGCGTGACCTTCTTGATCACGTCGTAATCTTTTTCGATCAGCGCGTGCATACGCTGCTCGATCGCAGCCAGGTCGTCCGGAGTGAAAGGACGCTCATAGGCGATGTCGTAATAGAAGCCTTCATCGATGACCGGGCCGATCACCATTTTCGCCGTCGGGTACAGCTGCTTGACCGCGTGGCCAATCAGGTGAGCACAAGAGTGGCGAATGATCTCCAGCCCTTCTTGATCTTTGGGGGTGATGATTTGCAAGCTGGCATCGGCGGTGATCAGGTCACTGGCATCAACCAGCTTGCCGTCGACCTTGCCGGCCACGGTAGCCTTCGCCAGGCCTGCACCAATGGATGCGGCGACCTCGGCTACGGAAACCGGATGATCGAATGAACGTTGACTGCCGTCGGGAAGAGTAATAGTTGGCATGGCGCCTCCTCTCCTAGTGGTGACCCCTACCAAAGGTCACGTGGGTTGGGATGAGCCAGTACAAGATCCAACACCAGGCCGTTCAGTGATGAACGCCTGCCTTACAGCGGCAGGAGCCTTTCGGCCAACCGATAATCGAACCAGAGTGACTGGAGTGAGCTAAAAAGAACATGGCAAGGCGGCAAATGGCGCACCTGGAAATAGCCAGGGCTGCGATGCTAGCACAGATGAACGGTCATCGCGCCGACGCCATGCCAGGTAATGACAAATTCCAGGCTTTGTCGCTGCAAAACGGAACTTGAGCTGTACGCAATGCCTCAAACCCACTGAGAATCGCCGTTCGTCCCCGACCCAAAGGAGCATCCCATGATGCGTTTCACCTCGACCCTCGCTCTCGCTGCCTCCCCTGACCCTCCTGTCCCTCGGTGCACAGGCAGCGGCCCCGTCGAACTGGCCGGCCGGCGCCCGCGACAGCTTCGTCAACGACTGCAGCGCCGCCGCCAGCCAGAACGTAGATGCCAAAACCGCCAAAGACCACTGCGAATGCGGCGCTGACAAGATCAACGCCGAATTGACCACTGCAGAAATCACCGAGCTGATGAAAAACCCGAACGCCAAGCCTGAGCTTAAAAACAAAGCGGTCGCGGCTATTTCGTCGTGCAAAGTCGTGAAGAAAAAGTAAGAACGACCATAGATCAGGCGAGCGTTTCGCTAGAAAAACAGTCCAAAAACTGCCATTTCGCACAAATTACGCAGCTTTTACGGCTTTTTTTACCAGCTGATATTTCGCACCAAAGCCCCGTAGATCGGGGCTTTCAGCGCAGACAGGCACTAAACGCAACGCTATTGATTAGCAAACAATGCCTTGGGGGGGCTCCCAAGCCGAACATTTCGACTATGATAGCCCGGTGTGCCCAGTTGGCCTGAGCAGCACAGCACTACTGAAAATATATGTTTCTTGGAGATACACCATGTCTAATCGCCAAACCGGCACCGTTAAATGGTTCAACGATGAAAAAGGCTTCGGCTTCATCACTCCTCAAGGTGGCGGTGACGACCTGTTCGTACACTTCAAAGCTATCGAAAGCGACGGTTTCAAAAGCCTGAAAGAAGGCCAAACCGTTTCCTTCGTGGCTGAGAAAGGCCAAAAGGGTATGCAAGCTGCACAGGTTCGCGGCGAGTAATTCTCCGCTGAGCTAAAAAAAACCCCGTCCATGTGACGGGGTTTTTTATGAGCGCTGTAAAAGCTCGATACGATCAGCCGCAGTTGACGCGCGTGATCACCAGGTTGTCATCGGTGTTCAGGTTCAGGCGGTCGGAGCGGTACTCCAGGGTGATCATGTCGTTGGGCTTGAGAATCCGCGCGTTCTGCGCGCCGGCGCGGGTGCGGGCCTGCTCCAGCAACTGAGGCGAGGCTTTCTGGCCGATCGTGAACTCTGCGGCCTTCGATTCGCAGCGGGTATGACCAGCATCGGCCATGGCGGCGTCTTTGGCTGGCTCAGAGGCACCCGGGGTGCTGCAACCCGCCAACGCGAGTGCTGCCAACAAAGTACCGAATGATGCGAGCTTCCAAGGCATGAAGCCTCCTATGATAAAAATGGACAGAGATCGTGCGACAGCGGTGAGGCGGATTGGTTTCAAGACGTAAACCGCCGGAGGGCAAGTCTGCCTGACTCTCGACCGGCATTCGCCCGATCAATCGTCACCAGATATGAACGTACTCAGTAGACGTCGATGTAGTCAAACGGCGGCTTCGGCCAATTCTGCTTCAGCGCATTGAAGATCTGCATGACCCAGACTTCGTCACTGGCGGCCACATTGCCGACATAGCCCGCCCCCTTGGCCCAGGTCTCAAGGCGAAACAACAAGCCGTCTATGTCCACGCCCCCCACTGCTTTCCCGCAAGAGATATAGGCTATACCGGCCTTGGTAACCCGCAATTGGGTGTGTTCGTCGTCGCTGGCACTGGCGATCAGTTGGCGCACGGCGGCCAAGGTCAGGTTCTCGGGGTTGTTCAAATCGATCTGCACGCGGTGTTCCCCGGCAATTAGACAGGCGGACAGTGTCGCACAGCGCTCGCCTCATCCCGAAGCGCCTTATGCCTAAGTATCAGTGCCAAAGTCGATACAAAATGGTTAACTGCCGGCGTAAGAAACGCGCTCCGGCGCACTGCCCAGCATTTCAGCCCCGTGAGACCGTCATGACCACCGTAACGCTGCAAGCCGACATCAAAGCCAAGTGGCCCCAAGGGCAAAGTTCCTACAGCCCCGGTAGCACGGAGGAGTTGGCGATCATCGGTATCGACCTTCTGGTCAAGGAGCTGGGCACCCAGGCAGCGCAAGCGTTCATCGCCCAGGTATTTGCAAAATACCCGGCCGATCACATGGGCGCGCACAACCCCGAGCGCGAATAAGAACCGGCCGGCGAACGCCGACCGGCAAGGGTTTTACTTCAGACGCGCGAGGCGCTCGGTCAGCAGATCGAAGAAGCCCTGGGCGTCGCCGTTCTCAACCCAGAACACATTCTTTTCCTGCTTGAGGCCATCGTACCAATCGACGATGGTCTGGCCGAAGGTCGGGCCTTCGCGGCTGTCCACCACCATATTGGCCTGACGACCGCTGAACAGCGAAGGCTTGAGCAAGTAGGCGATGACGGTGGCGTCATGCACCGGGCCGCCTGGGATGCCGTAGTGCTCCATGTCGCCCTTGACGTATTCGTTGAGGATATTGCTCACAACCTTGCTGGCGTTGCTGTTCAGGTCGGCAATCTGTTTCAGGCGCGCGTCACTGGTCAGTACCTTGTGGGTCACGTCCAGCGGCAAGTAGGTCAACTTCACGCCGCTCTTGAGCACGATCTCTGCCGCCGCCGGGTCGGCAAACAGGTTGAACTCCGCCACCGGCGTGATATTGCCGCCGTTGAAGTGTGCACCGCCCATCACCACCACTTCCTTGATGCCCTGGGTGATTTCCGGGGCCTGGGTCAATGCCAGCGCCAGGTTGGTCTGCGGGCCCAGCATGGCGATCGTGATGCTGTGGGGTTTGGCGGTGCTCAAGGTCTTGATCAGATAGTCAACGGCATTGCCGGCGGCCAGGCCTTTTTTCGGCTCATGCACGGTAACGCCGGAGATACCCTCCTTGCCATGGATGTTCTCGGCATAGATCGGCGTGCGCAGCAGCGGCTTGGGCGCGCCGGCGTAAACCGGAATATCCTCGCGCCCTGCCCACTCGCGGGCCAGGCGCGCGTTGCGCGAAGTCTTGTCCAGACGTACGTTGCCCGCAACGGTGGTCAGCGCACGAATATTCAACTCGTCCGGGGAGGCCATGGCGAACAGCAACGCCACCACATCGTCGGCACCAGGATCGGTATCAATGATCAGGTCGATTTTTTCCGCCGCGTGGGCGCTTGCTGCAGTGAGTGCGGACAAGAGCAGGACACTCCGAAACAGATTTCTCAGGGTTGGAAGACCACGTTGCATAAAACACTCCTTGTTGTTGGGACACTCTAGAAGGTTACGCCGGACACCAGCGCGATATTGCAATAGGGCTGGCACTCACCCGTACGCACCACGGCACGCGCCTTTCGGCTGAGTTGCTTGAACTCTTCGTGGCTGAGCAGACGCCGCTCACCAAGCGCCGCCTGCTCGGCGAGCGTGTTCAGATCAGTCAGCGCCGGCGGTTGCTTGTGCAGGATTTCTTGCGCCAACACGTGGCTTTCCACCTGCATTTCACTGAGCACAATGCGCAAGGTGCTGATGAAATCAGGAATGCCCTGGGTCAGCGCCAGGTCGATCAGCTCGACACCCGGCGGCACGGGCAAACCGGCATCGCCGATGACCAGGATGTCGCCGTGGCCCAGGGAGGCGATCACGCGCGACAGGGCGATGTTGAGCAATGGCGTCTTTTTCATGAGGGCACAAAACCTTGCACGTCGTGCAGCGTAGGAATGGAGGGTTGTGCACCGGCGCGAGTCACCGACAGCGCGGCTGCGACCTGGCCGAAACGGATGGCCTCGGCTTCACTTTTGCCGTTGGCCAGGGCGGCGGCAAAACCACCGACGAAGGTGTCGCCCGCCGCCGTGGTATCCACCGCCTTGACCTTGGGCGCCAGAAGATGCTCAAACGCCTGGCCGTCGGCAAACAGCGCGCCCTCGGAACCCAAGGTGATGATGACTTTGCCGGCACCCGCCTTGATCAGATGCGTCGCGGCCAGCTTGGCGCTGTCGAGGGAGTCGACAGTCACACCGCTCAGCGCCGTGGCCTCACTTTCATTGGGGATCAGGTAATCGATCGAGGCATACCACTCGGCGGGCAATGGGCCACTGGCTGGCGCGGGATTGAGGATCACGGTCTTGCCCAGCTCACGACCCCGCTTGAGTGTGTAGCCCACGGTCTCCATCGGTACTTCGAGCTGGCAGATGATCACGTCGGCCGCCTGCAACACCGTGTCAGCCGCCTGCAACGAGGCGGGTGTCAATTCGCCGTTGCTGCCAGCAACGATCACAATCGCATTCTGGCTGCTGTCATCCACCACGATCAACGCCACGCCGCTGGAGCCGTCCACACGGCTGACGGCCTGGCAGTCAATGCCCTCCACCAGCAGCGCATCACGCAACTGGACGCCATAGGCATCGCTGCCGACGCAGCCAACCATCGCCACCTCGGCGCCCAGCCGCGCGGACGCCACCGCCTGGTTGGCGCCCTTGCCGCCAGGCACTGTGGAGAACGCCTGGCCAACCAGGGTTTCTCCAGCGCGGGGCAACCGGCTGGCGCGGGTGACCAGGTCCATGTTCAAGCTGCCTACTACCACTACGTTTGCGCACATACATCAATACTCATCAATTCGGTTCAGCGGTATTGGGCAAACACACCGGCGACGGGGGCCGTGGACTCGCGCAACACAATGCTCGGCGTCACGATGCGTTGATCGATCGGCAGTTGGGGTGTCGCAATTCGTCGCAATAAAAGCTCCGCCGCCGTCTCGCCCAGCTGCACGATCGACTGCCCGACCGTGGTCAGCGCCGGGTACACGTAGCGGCCCATCTGAATATCATCGAAACCAATCACCGACAGCTCGCCAGGCACACGGATATTGCGCTCGGCGGCTGCACGCAACACGCCGAAGCCAATCATGTCGTTGCTGGCGAAAATTGCGCTGGGCGGATTGTGCGCCAGTAATTGCACAGCGGCAGCATAACCGCCGGTACTGGTGAAATCGCTTTCCTCGGTGCGATCGGCGGCCACCTCCACCCCCGCCTCACGCAGCGCACGGTGATAGCCCGCCAGGCGCATCTGCGCGACGCGGGTGTGAGCCGGGCCGCCGATGCAGGCGATGTCACGGTGACCCAGTTCAAGCAAATGCCGGGTCGCCAGGTAACCGCCCTCCTCGTGATCGATGCGCACCAGATCGACATCGATGCCGTCCAGCGCCCGGTCGACAATGACCATCGGCGTGCGCACGGCGCTCAAGCCAGCCGCCAGGCCACTGTCATCGCCACCTACCGAGGTGACGATCAAGCCGTCGATGCGCTTTTCCAGCAGTACCCGCAAATAGTTGCGCTGTTTTTCCGCATTATCGTCGGAGTTGCACAGGATCACGCAGTAGCCGTTACGCTCGCAATAATCCTCGATGCCCCTGGCCAGCTCCGCAAAATACGGGTTGAGGCTGTTGGGCACCAGCAGGCCAATCGTGGCCGTGGTCTTGGCCTTGAGCGAGCGCGCGACAGCACTGGGCACGTAGTCGAGCTGCTTGATCGCCGCTTCGACCTTGATCCTTACTGGCTCACTCACGGGGCGCGTCTTGTTCACCACATGGGACACCGTGGTATAGGAAATGCCTGCAAGCGCTGCCACATCCTTGATCGTTGCCATGGTTCAGCCCCGCCGACTGGCGCGCTGGCTGCGGTAGGTATCGAGGACCACCGCAATCACAATCACCGCACCGGTGATGATGCGCTTGGTCGGTTCCGTAGCACCGATCTGCGCCAAGCCAGCGGCCAATACCGAAATAATCAACACACCAAAAAAGGTGCTAATCACCGAACCGCGCCCACCCATCAAGCTAGTCCCGCCGATAACCACCGCCGCGATCACTTGCAGCTCCAGGCCGGAACCCGCGTTCGGGTCAGCCGCTTCCAATCGCGAGATCTGGAACAGCGCCGCCACACCCGCCAGCAGCCCCATCAGGCTGAACACCAGGATCTTGTAGGGTTTTGGATTGATACCTGCCAGACGCACCGCTTCTTCGTTGGTACCGATACCGATCAGGTAGCGACCGAACACCGTGCGGGTCAACACCAATTGCGCCGCGATGATGACCAGCAACGCAATGATGAACGACGGCGAAATACCAAAGGCCACCGGGTTGGACAGCCAGGCAAAAGAATCACCGATGTAGGCCGTGCGCGAACCGGTCATCTGGTACGCCACGCCACGGGCCATTTCGAGCACGCCGAGGGACACGATGAACGACGGGATCCGCCAAGCCACGGTGATCGATCCGGTGATCGTGCCCGCGAGCGCGGCACAGGCCATGCCGAGTATGGCGGCTGGCACAACGCTCCAGCCCCACCCCAGGATCGCCACGCTGACCGCCGACGCGGCCAATGCCAGCACCGAACCCACCGACAAATCGATACCGCCGATGATCAGGATAAAGGTCATGCCGACCGCGAGCACCATCAGGTCCGGGATCTGGTTGGCCAGGGTGCTGAAGGTGTCGTAGGACAGAAAGTGATCGCTGAGTACGGAGAACAGCGCGATCATCGCCAACAAGGCGCCCGCCAGGCCCAGGTAGGTGCCAAGCCCGTAGAAGTTGCCGCCCGCTTTACCGGGGGTAGTTGTGGTTTTCATGGGGTATCCCTAAGCACTGCGTCATTGAGCAGCGCATCACGTTTCTGATAGCCAGCAAAGGCGGCGGCAAGCAATTCGTCCTGGGTCCAGCTATCGCGTTCGAAGGTCTCGATCAGGCGCCCGGCAGACAACACACCGATGCGGTCGCAGATCAGCATCAGCTCACGCAGGTCGCTGGACACTACAACCAGCGCCTTGCCCTGGCGGGTCAAGTCGCCCAGCAAGGCATAAATGTCGAACTTGGCCCCTACATCGATGCCGCGCGTTGGCTCATCGAACAGCATCACCGCGCAGTCGCGCTCCAGCCAGCGGCCAATCACCACTTTCTGCTGGTTGCCGCCAGACAATTCGGACACCAACTGCGCGGGGCTGGAACTGCGGATGCGCATGGCGTCGATCTGACGCTTGGCCAAAGCGGTTTCATCACGACCGTTGACTACGCCACCGCCGGAAATTTCTGGCATGTTGCCCAGGGCGATATTGGCGCTGATGGATTGCGTCAGCAGCAGGCCCTCACCCTTGCGGTCCTCAGTGATCAAGGCAATGCCGTGGCCAACCGCGTCAACCGGCGAGCGGATGCTCACCACCTGGGCCGGCGAGCCGAGTGCCACGGTGCCACTGTCGGCGAGATCAGCGCCGAAGATCAGGCGCAGCAGTTCGGTACGGCCGGCGCCAATCAGGCCGGAGATGCCGTAGATCTCGCCGGCCCGCACTTCAAAGGACACATCGCGCACCTTGTCCGAGCGCGTCAGGCCTTTTACCGTCAGCGCAGGCGCGCCAAGGGTCCGTGGGCCCAGGTCGATCTGCTCACCCAGCTCGCGGCCGACCATCAAGGTCACCAGTTGCTCGCTGTTGTAGTTGGCCATCGGCTCGACGCACACCAGCTTGCCGTCACGCAGTACCGCAATGCGCTGGGCAACCCGGGCCAGTTCTTCCAACCGGTGCGAAATGTAAATGATCGCCACGCCCCGGGCCTGCAGGCGGGTGATCTGTTCAAAGAGCATCTCGACTTCACGGGCGGTCAACATCGCCGTCGGTTCGTCGAGGATCAGTACATGGCAATCGCCGATCAGATTGCGCGCGATCTCGACCATTTGCTGATGGCCAATGCCCAGGCTGCCAACCAGTGTGTCTGGGTCGATGGCGTCCAGGCCGACTTGGGCCATGGCTTCGATAGCCGCCTTGCGCAGTTGCTTACGGCTGATCCAGCCACAGTGGCTGGGCAGGTTATCCAGGAACAGGTTTTCGGCCACGGTGAGCGTTGGCAGCAGGTTGAGCTCCTGCATGACCATGCGCACACCCAGCTCTTCAGCCTGGGTGCGACTGCCCGGGCGATAGTCGTGCCCGTTGAATTGCATGTGCCCGGTGGTCGGCGTGACCAGGCCGCCGATGATCTTCGACAAGGTACTTTTACCTGCACCGTTCTCACCGGTCAGCGCCAACACTTCACCGCGATTGAGCGTCAGGGTGATGTCGGACAGAACCGGTTGGGCATAGGTCTTGCCGATACCGCTGACCGAGAGGACAGCGTTCGGGGCGGAAGATGACATAGGAAAATCTCCAGGCGCCCGCTCACGATGAGCGGGCGCTGTTGGGTGCTGCCAGGATTACTTCTTGAGGACGAGTTCGACCGGGGTTTCGATCACGCCATCTTTGGCATCGACTTTCTCACCCTTGACCAGCTTCAGCGCGTTCTGGATACCGAACACAGCTTGCTGGGCCGCAGCCTGGTCGGCGGTCGCCAGGACACGGCCGTCTTGCAGCATCGGCTTGATGGCTTCGATGTTGTCATAGCCAACGACCAACACTTTGCCGGCCTTGCCTGCGGCGCGGACAGCCGAGACTGCACCCAGGGCCATATTGTCGTTACCGGCCAGCAGGGCCTTGATGTCCGGTGTCTCGCTCAGCATCGCCGCAGCGATCTTGTTGCCCTGGTCGATTTCCCAGTTACCGGATTGGGTGGAAACGATCTTCATGCCGGCCGCGTCCATCGCATCCTTGAAGCCTGCGGTGCGCTGCTGGGCGTTGGTGGTAGTCGGTACACCTTCAATGATGCCGACCTTGTCGCCCGCTGCCAGTTGCTTGGCCAGGTAGTCACCCACCAATTTGGAGCCTTTGCGGTTGTCGGGGCCGACGAAGGGGATATCGAGGTTTTTGCTTTTCAGCACATCCGGATCGAGGCGGTTGTCGATGTTCACGACCTTGATACCGGCGTCGGAGGCTTTCTTCAGCACAGTGACCAGCGCCTTGGAGTCGGCGGGGGCGATGACGATGGCGTTAACTTTGGCGAGGATCATCTGATTGACGATGTCGATCTGCGCGGCGGTATCGGTTTCGTTCTTGATACCGTTGGTGATCATGTCGAAATCGGCGGCGTGGGACTTCTGATAGTCCTTTGCACCGTCCTGCATGGTGACGAAAAATTCGTTGGCGAGGGACTTCATCACCAGGCCAACCTTCGGTTTGGCGGCGTCATCGGCAAATGCAGAGGAGAGAGGTAAAGCAGCGGATGCGGCAGCAAGCACAGCGACAGCAAGAAGACGTCCAGCGAATGGCAGCTTCATGGGTTCACTCCGATCTTATGATTATTGTAAGCAACGCCTGCAACGAAACATCTCGCAAACGTTTGCGTTATTCAAACTATGAGAACCTTGTCGGGATTTGTCAACGGTCTCCAGCACGCTTTCATGCGCGCCCTCTGACCTCTGTCTTCACGTGCGCCCTTAAACATCGCCAATGCCTGGTCGTTCTCTAAAACGACAGGCCGCGAGGCTGTGTCGCACAAACCCGGAGGAGAGATTCGATAATTTTTTCGGACAACCGAACGCGCTACCGCCCAATTGTTCGGAAAGCCGGACAACGTATCGCTGAAGAAACTCAAAAAGACGGGTTTATTCCTTATAAATCAACATCTTATTTTATGGTTAAAAAATTGCTCCGGCTGGTACAGATCCTGCTCATTCCCTGCACCTCGCGGCGTTCAGAACCGCCCGGGCGCTCTAGATGAACCTGCACCAGCACTCATCAAAAACCAGAGAGAAAAATAATGAAATCTGCATTGAAGAACATTGTTCCGGGCGCGCTGGCCCTCCTGCTGCTGTTCCCCGTTGCCGCCCAGGCAAAGGAAGTTGAAACCAAGACCAAACTCTCCAACGTGGTGATCCTCGCCACCGGCGGCACCATCGCCGGCGCTGGCGCCAGCTCGGCCAACAGTGCCACCTACCAGGCAGCCAAGGTCGGTATCGAACAACTGATTGCTGGTATTCCTGAGCTTAGCCAGATCGCCAACGTGCGCGGCGAACAAGTGATGCAAATTGCATCCGAGAGCATCAACAACGACAACCTGCTGCAACTGGGCCGCCGCGTCGCCGAACTGGCCGACAGCAAGGACGTGGACGGCATCGTGATCACCCACGGCACCGACACCCTGGAAGAGACCGCCTACTTCCTGAACCTGGTGGAAAAAACCGACAAGCCAATCATCGTGGTCGGCTCCATGCGCCCAGGCACTGCCATGTCGGCAGACGGCATGCTCAACCTGTACAACGCCGTGGCCGTGGCCGGCAGCAAAGATGCACGCGGCAAGGGCGTGCTGGTGACCATGAACGACGAAATCCAATCGGGTCGCGACGTGAGCAAGATGGTCAACATCAAGACCGAAGCATTCAAGAGCCCATGGGGTCCACTGGGTATGGTGGTTGAAGGCAAATCCTACTGGTTCCGCCTGCCAGCCAAGCGCCACACCATGGACTCGGAGTTCGATATCAAGAACATCAAGAGCCTGCCTGACGTTGAAATCGCCTACGGCTACGGCAACGTGAGCGACACGGCCTACAAGGCCCTGGCCCAGGCTGGCGCCAAAGCCATCATCCATGCCGGCACCGGTAATGGCTCGGTGTCTTCCAAGGTTGTCCCTGCCCTGCAGGAACTGCGCAAACAAGGCGTGCAGATCATTCGCTCGTCCCACGTGAATGCTGGCGGTTTTGTTCTGCGCAACGCCGAACAACCTGACGACAAGTACGACTGGGTGGTTGCCCATGACCTGAACCCGCAAAAAGCCCGCATCCTCGCGATGGTCGCCCTGACCAAGACCCAGGACAGCAAAGAGCTGCAACGGATGTTCTGGGAATACTGATTCCTGGTGACACCCCGGCAGGGGCGACCTACCCGCCCCTGCCTCCCCTCGCAAATGCCCACCATTAGAACCGCCCCTTCCTACCTCAAACCGCGCAAGTCGGTATCAGAAGAACTTCCTGAATTTTAAGCAGTTGCGAAATTGCTCGCAGTTAAATACTGTATGCACGTACAGCTTATCTAAGGAGTCCCCCGTGGCAAAGTCCTCTTCCGCAGCACAAACCCCACCTGGTGCTTACGAACGCCTGGCCATTCGTGTGCAAAAGATCATCAATTCGACCAATGCCCAGAAAGCCAAGGCAGCCTTGATCTTCCGCCTGCCGGATGAGCCCGAGGATGAGTGGCAGCGCCTGCTGGAGGAAATCGCAGAGAACGACAACGTCACCCTCGCCTACCGGGATGATGGCGGCGTGCAGATTTTCTGGGTTGTGCCGAAGGAAGATTGATTCAATGAGTGCCCGCTTTATTGCTGTGTGTTGCCTGTTTCTTTGCATCACCGCCCACGCGCAAGCGCCTCGCACGTTCAGCGAAGCCAAGAAAGTCGCCTGGACACTCTACGCGCCGCAATCCACCGAGTTTTACTGTGGCTGCAAATACACTGGCAACCGTGTGGACCTGAAAGCCTGTGGCTACATCCCCCGCAAAAACGCCAGCCGCGCTGCCCGTATCGAGTGGGAGCATATTGTCCCAGCCTGGCAGATCGGGCATCAGCGCCAATGCTGGAAAAACGGCGGGCGCAAAAACTGCACGCGCCATGACGATGTATTCAAGCGCGCCGAGGCCGACCTGCACAACCTGGTGCCAAGCATCGGCGAGGTCAACGGGGACCGTAACAACTTCAGTTTTGGTTGGCTGCCCGTGCAACGCGGGCAGTACGGATCATGCCTGACCCAGGTGGACTTCAAGGCCAAGAAGGTCATGCCGCGCCCATCAGTTCGCGGGATGATTGCGCGCACTTATTTCTACATGAGCAAGCAATACGGTTTGCGCCTGTCGAAACAGGATCGCCAACTGTACGAAGCCTGGAACAAGACCTACCCGGTGCAAACCTGGGAGCGTCAGCGTAACCAGACGGTGGCCTGCGTGATGGGGCGCGGAAATGAATTTGTCGGCCCGGTAAACCTCAAGGCCTGTAGTTGAACGTGGGCGGGACTCCCGCCCAACCAGCCCTTATTGCGCAGCCTGGTGCTCGACAACCTGTGATTCGGTATCGGTTTTCTTGGCGCGGGCCATCTTCTCGTTGAGCAAGGCCTGCTTGGCCTCAGCCTCGGCCTTGCTTGCGAAAGGCCCCAGAAACACTTCGTCCTTGCCGTCGACCTTCACGATATAAAAATTGAAACCATGTTCCAGCAACCACGCGGTCAGGTCGGTAATCGCCTGCAACTTGTGGTCCGGCGGGCCTACGCGCACATCCCACTCCTGGGCGGCAATCGTACCGGCTTGAGGCTGGCTTTCGGTCACGGCAGGCTTGGCCTTGGGGGCATCGACACGTTTGCCTTCACCGCAACCGGCCAATGCCAACACCGCAATTGCCATCGCTACTTTACGCACTGCCCTGCTCCTTTAAAGGATAAAGAGGCAACTTTATCATTCACTGTCTATTCTGGCCGTCATAAACGTTGGCTTAAACAATGCGAATCATGTATCGCAGACCTGTATGATGCCGCCATGGGAATTAATGTCGCCTCTATGCGTCCTAAAAGAGGCAGTCACAGGGAAGCGCTTAGCAGTAAGCTACACACATCCGACACCTGCCCTGTCTGAAACATGTGTCCTTAAAAGTAATCAAGGAGAAGTCCATGCTTATACTCACCCGCAAAGTCGGTGAAAGCATAAACATCGGTGATGACATCACGATCACCATCCTGGGCGTTAGCGGCCAGCAAGTACGAATCGGCATCAACGCACCAAAGGACGTTGCCGTGCATCGCGAGGAGATTTACCAACGCATCCAGGCTGGGCTGACCGCGCCAGACAAAAACCAGACGCCTTGAAGCGCACTCAGTAGCCAGCCTTTTCGTTCACTGTAACGGCTGGCGAAAACCCCGAGTCCTGCTTGGGTTTTCCGTAAGTTCACATGCCGCGCCTGGTCATCCCTGCAAAGATGAAACTGTGCAGGCGCCTGGAACTTGTCGGCCAATACACAGCCGAATCTCCTGACCCTTTCCCCGCCATCAGAGTGCAGTCAGGAGCACGTCGATGAGGCGCACTGCAACGCAACCCTTTGCCACCCGTGCCTGGATAATCGCCCTGTTGATTGGGCTTGCCTTCGCAGGTCTGGAATATGGCCTGAGTCTGGAAGCCGAACAAGCCGCCAGCCCTGAAACCCGCTCATGGCTGGAACTTGGCTTATTCCTGTGTGCCTATCTGTTCGCGTTCTGCCTCAAGCCCATCCAGGCCACCGTCCAGCGCAGGCTATACCGCAGCGCGACCCAACAGCTGCAACGCAAAGCGGCACGCTGATGACCTTCGTATCATTCGTCCCTGCCCTGCACGCACAGCAAGCCGTCGGCGCTGCGCCGGACCTGTAGTTTTTCATATCCGCTTATCGACGGATGCTTTGTCACCATGGGCTTGAGGTGTGTCGAGGTCACGACCATCACATCTGCACCCGCAGCCTCGCCCGCCCGAATGCCCACTGTTGCATCCTCGAACACCAGGCACTCCTGAACCGGCACACCCAGTCGCCGCGCACCCAAAACGTAGCAGGCGGGATCAGGCTTGCCGGTGACGACATCTTCGGCGGTCACCAACACAGCTGGTGGAGTAATTCCCGCAGCCTGCAGACGACGCAACGCCAACGTCCGAGGGGCAGACGTGACCAGCGCCCATTGATCGCCCGGCAAGTCGTTCAGGAAAGCAACGGCGCCAGGTATCGCGACAACACCTTCGACGTCGTTGATCTCGGCTTCGGTAATCCACTGCGCCTCGACCTCTGGATCGACGCCGGGCAATGCCTGGCGCGTGATCGTGTCAATCGCACGGGCGCCGTGAATGGTGGTCAGGAACGCCGCTACGTCCAGACCATGGCGTTGCGCCCAAATGCTCCACACCCGCTCGGCAGCGGCGATGGAGTTGAGCAGGGTCCCGTCCATATCGAACAGAAAGGCGCGGTAATGTTGAGCTGCTGGGATGGACACTGCGTGGCTTCCTCATGGGCGGTAACAAATGATCGGCCCGAAGCAATCTACGGATGCCATCGATGCTTGTAAACGCTGGCTGCTCACCGAGCCGGGGGACTGAAAACCACAACCCAGAGCCACGGTGTTATTTTGCAAAAATTTGCCTGCCCCTGCTGGCTCGCACTCCTACTATTCTTGGTTCCGAAGCACTCACTCACATTGTTTGAAACGGATGTCACGCAGTGGAAAAAAGACAACATCAGCTCGCTGACGCGAACACCCTGAATACTCTGGCTCAAGGCAGAATCGCTGGAGGTAACGACGGAGGTTCCGGCCTGGAAAAACGCTTGGGCTTACTGGAAAAGGGGTTAACAGAAATGAAAGAGAAGCTATTAACTGTTTCGAACAAGGCTGACTCCATTGAAAAACACTTCGCAACCCGGGCAGACCTGGCGACGACGGAGATGAACATCATCAAATGCTTCGTCGCTACCACGCTCGCAATGGCTGGACTTGCATGCGCTATCGCCTTCGGATTGATCCGATTGCATTCCAGCTAAGGCCAATCGGACAGGTCAACTGACCTGTCCGCCGGCCTCCACCACATCCATGGGTGTACGCCACGCCGCCCGTACCGCAACCTGCAAGCCTTCAACCAGCATCGCCAAAGCCATCGAAGGCTGACCCGATCCAACCACCTGCTCCGGCATGGCGGGCACATGAATAAACCCACTGCGCACAGCTGTCCCGGCCAGCAGGTGCTGCAACCGATAAAACACCTGGTTGCATACAAACGTACCTGCGGTCTGCGAAACCGAGGCCGCGAGCCCTGCCTCGCGCACGGCCTTGACCATCGCCTTGATCGGCAGCGTGGTGAAGTAGGCTGCGGGACCACCCACAACCACCGCTGTGTCGATAGGTTGCGCGCCCAAGTTATCGGGGATGCGCGCATCGTTGACGTTGATCGCCACCCGCTCGATGGAAATATCGCTGCGCCCCGGACCGAGGCCAGTGGCAATGACCATCACCGGGGACAGCTCCGCGATCAATTGGGCCAGGTAGTCGCCCGCCGTGGCAAACGCGCAAGGCAACCGTCGCGCAACAATCCGCACATCGTCGTCCAGTTGCATGCCGTCCAGCTGGCGCACCGCCTCCCAGGATGGATTCACCAGGTCTCGATCAAAAGGTTCAAATCCTGTCAGTAGTATCGTTTCCATCTTGATCTCACATCAGCAGGTAAAGCAGGACGATATTGACCACCAACATCATCAACGCCGTAGGCAGTTGTGCCTTGATCACCGCGTTCTTGTCCGGCAGCTCCAGCAGCGCTGCCGGTACGATATTGAAGTTGGCCGCCATCGGCGTCATCAACGTGCCGCAGTAGCCGGAAAACATGCCAATGGCCGCCATCACCGCCGGGTTGCCACCGTAGATCCCCACCAGTACCGGCACGCCGACACCACCGGTCATCACCGGGAAGGCCGCAAAACCGTTGCCCATGATCACTGTGAACAACGCCATGCCCAACACATAGACCATCACCGCCACCAACTTGTAATCCAGGTTGATATAGGTGGTGGTGACGTGGGCGACGGCCGTACCGACACCCGCCTCATTGAACAACAACCCAAGCATCGCCAGCATTTGCGGGAGCACCATGGCCCAGCCCAAGGCTTCTGTGAGGCGCCGGGATTCGCGCAGGGCTTGCACCGGTGTATCGCGAGTCAGCCAGCAGGCCAGGCCGAGGGCGATCAGGCAGCCGATGCCAAGGGACACAAAGGTGGTGTTTTTCGGGTCCAGCAGCGGTACGCCGCCGATCTCGGTGTGCTTGAGCAATACCGAGCCAATAACCGTAGTCAGGGGAATGGCCAGCGCAGGGATAAACAGCTTGTGCCCCAAGCGACCGGCACTGGCGCGAGAGGCCTTGTCATGGAGTTCAGCGTGTTGGCCACGGCCAACACCGCCCATCCCGGCGATCAATGCCATCACGACGACCCCGGCACCGATAACTACCGACGGCAAGCGCTCACCAACCAGAAAGGGGATGGCAAACAGCAGCCAGAACAACGCGCTGGACCAGCGCTTGGGGTGGCTGCGATCCAGCACGATCATGCCTGCGGTGATCAGCAGCAGCACACCGGCCAACCAGTACAGATATTGAATAGAGATAATCATTGCACGGCCTCCACAGACGTAGCGGCCGGCGTCAGCTCACGGGTGAGCCTGCGGTCAAACCAATGCAAACGGATCGCGTGGACGATAAAGGCGCAGATCGCCGTGGGAATGCCCCACACCGCAATGTGCAGTGGCTCCACATCAATGCCCGAGCCGAGCAGGAAAGTGTGCATCAGTGCAATCGCGCCAAAGGCGACAAAGATGTCCTCACCAAAAAACAACCCCACGTTGTCAGTCGCCGCACACATCGCCAGCACCTTGTGTCGTACCTTGTCCGGCAACTTGCCGTAGCGCTTTTCCGCCGCACCTTCGGCCATCGGCGCCAACAGCGGACGCACCATCTGCGGATGCCCGCCCAGGCTGGTCAAGCCCATGGCCGCCGTGGATTCACGCACAAACAGATAGATGATCAACAAGCGCCCAACCGTCGCTCGCTCAAACCGTGCAATCCAGTTCTGCGCATGCAGGCGCAAACCATGGCGCTCCAGCAAGCCGATGACAGCCAGGGGCAACAAAAGGATCAATTGCAGGGCGCGGGTCTGAAGGAAACCATCCCCCATGGTGGCGAGGATTTTTTCCAAGGGGAAATGGGCAGCAAGCCCGGTGGCGATGGCGGCGGCGGTGACCACCAACAGTGGATTGAAGCGCAGGACAAAGCCAACCACGATGACAAGTACGCCGATCAACGGCCATAGGTTCACAACAGTTTGCATGACGGTGAAGTCCTTAAATGCGCGCTGCGGCGCCATTACAGCAGGATGTGAACAAAGGGTTCACAGCAAGAAGTGGCGTGCAGTCGGCTCGGTTTTTTATTGTTGACCCGGAAGGTCGAGCGTCAGTGGCGGCAACTTTGCTGCCTGGGGCGGGAGGTGTCCAACAAGAAAAATTGTTGCTGCAAACCAATAAATTTTGTGAGTGATTGGAGGCTGCGCTGAAGCCCGCTGGCGGTCATCAGCGCCCAGGGTTCTACGCGAAACGCTTCTGAAAAAAGAAGCGCTGATGACCCGGCGGGTAGTCGGCAACGTGACCGAACTCACTGAAACCCAGTTTTCGATAAAACCCGGGCGCCTGAAAGCTGAACGTATCCAGCCAGATCCCGACACAACCTCTTTGGCGCGCCAAGTCCTCAGCGGTACGCATCAACCGCGTGCCCGTGCCTTGGGTGCGCATCCGGTCCGGGATACTCAACAATTCAACGAACAGCCAACCGTAGGAAATCTTCCCGTAGAGCCCCCCAACAACTTCTTGGCTGTCGGGGTCACGCAGTAAAATCCCGACGGTTTCGAAAGGCATTTCTCCGGTAACACTGAGGTTGTAAGCGCGCAGCGGCTTGAGGATTGCCTCGCGCTCCTGTTCAGATACGTTGAACGACACTTCCATTGCCAATTCCATTGCAACCCCCTGCATGAGACGAAAACGTCGCTCAGTATGGCGCCAACGATGAAAAAAGGGCCAACCGCCGGGTTGACCCCAATACTGCTCGTCGCGCCTGGTCGGCGTAACGATGAAGAATCTCACACAGCACCTATACTCATTCGTGCGGTAGCGCATTTCTGTGCATCGCTTAGCTGACAAAGAGGTAGTCCACTATGTACGCCGGACAAATGGGTATGGCGACAACAAATGGTGAGATTCGCTGCCAGATGGTTGTACAGATCATCTGCCTGCTATCGGTGGCTCAGCTTTTTTGCTGATTGATCAATACGCCCAGGCTATATGGATTCACCGCTGGAGTCGTTTTGACTCCACTTTCGTTTGCCCAGGATTTACCCAACACCCAAAAAGGATTTTGTGGATGCCGTTTTCACCGGAAGAAAGATTTCTGCTGCTTGCGCTCAAGGGCGTAGGGCCGACCGTGATTGCTCGACTTGAACAGATGGGCATCGAATCCCTGGCCGAGCTCGGAGAATCGAACGTCAGTGACATTCTGGCGCAAGCCTCAGCCGCAGTAGGTTCGACCTGTTGGAAAAACAGCCCACAAGCCCGGGCCGCCATTACCGCGGCGGTTGGCCTTGCGAGAAGCACTATTGCGCGAGATCCAGCCTGACCAGTGGATTCGCACGCACAAAGCCTGGTGCCAGGCTGCGGCCACGTGTAAATCCAGACAACAAAAAAAGGCCCACCTTTCGGTGAGCCTTTCTAGACCGCCCAGCAGAGCGGATTTTGTTTGGTAGGCGCGATTGGACTCGAACCAACGACCCCCACCATGTCAAGGTGGTGCTCTAACCAACTGAGCTACGTGCCTGCTGTGAGGCGGCATTCTACGGAATTCCGGAGGGGTGTCAACATCTTTTTTGCAGCTAACCCTATGAATATGCGAATTATTTATTTGAGCTGGGGATACCCGTGGTTTTCGGGTGGCTGGCAGGCAATTTTCAACTCAGGTAGGATCGGGGCACTCGTAAAAAATATAAAACAGAGGTTCCAGGATGGCGAACACCCCCTACCCCCAGTCGTATTACGCCGCGTCCGCGAATGCGGTTCCGCCCCGCCCGGTGCTGCAAGGTGATGTCGAAACCGATGTGTGCGTGATTGGCGCCGGCTACACCGGCCTCTCCAGCGCGCTGTTCCTGCTGGAGAACGGTTTTCGCGTGACGGTGCTGGAAGCCGCCAAGGTAGGGTTTGGCGCGTCAGGCCGTAACGGTGGGCAGATCGTCAACAGCTATAGCCGAGATATTGATGTCATCGAGCGCAGCGTCGGCCCCCAGCAGGCGCAATTGCTCGGGCAGATGGCGTTTGAGGGCGGCCGGATCATCCGCGAGCGGGTTGCCAAATATCAGATCCAGTGCGACCTGAAGGACGGCGGTGTGTTCGCCGCACTCAACAGCAAGCACATGGGCCACCTGGAGTCGCAGAAGCGCCTGTGGGAGCGCTACGGTCATACACAGCTGGAACTGCTGGACGAGCGCCGCATCCGCGAAGTCGTGGCGTGTGACAACTATGTGGGCGGCCTGCTGGACATGAGCGGCGGTCACATCCACCCACTCAACCTGGCCCTGGGTGAAGCGGCGGCAGTGGAGTCCCTGGGCGGCACGATCTACGAACAGTCGCCGGCGCTACGTATCGAGCGTGGCGCCAATCCGGTGGTGTACACCGCCGAGGGCAAGGTCAGGGCCAAGTTCATCATCGTCGCGGGCAACGCCTACCTGGGGAACCTGGTGCCGGAACTGGCGGCCAAGTCGATGCCATGCGGTACCCAGGTCATCACCACCGCACCGCTGGGCGACGAGCTGGCGAAGACATTGCTACCACAGGATTACTGCGTCGAAGACTGCAACTACCTGCTCGACTACTACCGCCTCACCAGCGACAAACGCCTGATCTTCGGCGGTGGCGTGGTGTACGGCGCGCGCGACCCGGCGAACATCGAAGCAATCATCCGCCCGAAGATGCTCAAGGCCTTCCCGCAGCTCAAGGACGTGAAGATCGACTACGCCTGGACCGGCAACTTCCTGCTGACCCTGTCGCGCCTGCCGCAGGTAGGCCGCCTGGGCGACAATATCTATTACTCACAGGGCTGCAGCGGCCATGGCGTGACGTATACGCACCTGGCGGGCAAGGTACTGGCGGAGGCATTGCGAGGACAGGCAGAGCGTTTTGACGCGTTTGCCGACCTGCCGCACTACCCGTTCCCGGGCGGGCAATTGTTGCGTACACCGTTTGCGGCGCTGGGGGCTTGGTATTACGGGCTGCGAGACAAGCTAGGGTTCTGACCACAATCCAACTGTGGGAGCGGGCTTGCCCGCGATGGCGCCGGATCAGTCAACAAACTCACCAACTGATATACCGCTATCGCGGGCAAGCCCGCTCCCACACTTTTGACCTGTTGGTGTCACTGGAGCAAATCGCAGGCACAAAAAACCCCGGTCTTTCGACCAGGGTCTTTGCTATCGGATCAAAGTAGCCAGAGGCTTTCTTTGTGCTTCAAGGCGTTCAGTGGGCCCTGGAGCAGATATGGCGCAGCGGACGGGACTCGAACCCGCGACCCCCGGCGTGACAGGCCGGTATTCTAACCGACTGAACTACCGCTGCGTATCGCTTGACTGGCTGGGTATAAACCCCCAACCGTCTTTAAACATCTGATCAACCAGCCTTGGCTGTTCGATCTCAAGCCTGACAGATCAGACCTGGAAAATATGGCGCAGCGGACGGGACTCGAACCCGCGACCCCCGGCGTGACAGGCCGGTATTCTAACCGACTGAACTACCGCTGCGCGTCGGTGCAACCTTTAACGTTGCGTCTTGCCCTAAGGCAAAACTCTCAAGAAGTGGTGGGTGATGACGGGATCGAACCGCCGACCCTCTGCTTGTAAGGCAGATGCTCTCCCAGCTGAGCTAATCACCCTTTGCTTCGTTGAGGCCGCGAAATTTACGCAGGTAACGGACCTAAGTCAATAGCCTGCTTGAAGTTTTTCTGAAAAAGACAAAAATGCTTCAAGACAGCTACCCGCCCTACTCGCTGTAAATCATCTTCTTGCTCATGCCACCGTCCACGACAAACTCTTGCCCGGTGACAAACCCAGCCTGGCGCGACAACAACCACGCCACCATTGCCGCCACATCCTCCACCGTACCGACCCTGCCCGCAGGATGCTGGGCATGGTCGACATCCGTCAAAGGCTCGGCACGCCGCGCAGCCGGATCACGCGCATCGATCCAGCCAGGGCTTACAGCGTTGACCCGCACTTCCGGGCCAAGGCTCATGGCCAGCGCGTGGGTGAGCGCCAGCAAACCACCCTTGCTCGCCGCATAGGCTTCGGTGTCCGGCTCGGACTGACGAGCGCGGGTTGACGCCAGGTTGACGATGGCACCGCCATGGGCACGCAGGTACGGCGCACAGTGCTTGGCCAACAACATCGGCCCACTGAGATTCACCGCGAGCACGCGGTTCCAGTAGGCCAGGTCGAGGCTTTCCAGGGTGATATTGCGCGGATCAGCCACCGCCGCATTGCACACCAAGGCATCCAGGCGCCCAAATTGCCCAAGCACCTCGGCAACGCCCTGGGCGACCTGCTTCTCATCGGCCACATCCATGGTGATAAACCAGGCGTTTTCCCCCAGCACCTTGGACACCTTGGAACCCCGCTCGCGGTCCAGGTCGGTCAACACCACCTGCCAGCCTTCACTGATCAGCCATGCGGCAATCCCGAGGCCGATACCACGGGCAGCACCCGTCACCAACGCGACGCGGCCGTTAGTGGCCGCCGCGCCCTCCTGGGACCATTCGATCACAAGGCCGCCAGCCCGCGAGCCAGGTCAGCCTGCAAGTCGGCCACATCTTCCAGGCCCACCGCGATACGGATCAGGCTGTCACGGATGCCCGCCGCCTCACGCTCTTGCGGCGCCAGGCGCCCGTGAGATGTGGTGCTCGGATGGGTGATGGTGGTCTTGCTGTCGCCCAGGTTGGCGGTGATGGAAATCAGGCGCGTGGCATCGATAAAGCGCCAGGCGCCGTCTTTGCCGCCCTTCACTTCAAAGCTCACCACTGCACCGAAACCACGCTGCTGGCGCTGGGCCAACTCGTGTTGCGGGTGGCTCTTGAGGCCGGCGTAGTGCACCTTCTCGATACCGTCCTGCTGCTCCAGCCACTCGGCCAGTGCCTGCGCATTGGCGCAATGGGCTTTCATGCGCAGGCTGAGGGTTTCCAGGCCTTTGAGGAAGATCCAGGCGTTGAACGGGCTCAGAGTCGGGCCAGCGGTGCGCAGGAAGCCGACGATTTCCTTCATCTGCTCGCCGCGACCAGCAACCACGCCGCCCATGCAACGACCCTGGCCGTCGATGAACTTGGTGGCCGAGTGCACGACGATGTCCGCGCCCAACTTCAGCGGCTGCTGCAATGCCGGCGTGCAGAAGCAGTTATCCACCACCAGCATCGCGCCCTTGGCGTGAGCCACTTCGGACAACGCGGCGATATCCACCAACTCGGCGAGCGGGTTGGACGGCGACTCGACGAACAACAGCTTGGTATTGGCCTTGATCGCTGCGTCCCAACCGGAAAGATCCGCCAGCGGCACGTAGTCCACTTCGATACCGAAGCGTTTGAAATACTTCTCGAACAGACTGATGGTCGAGCCGAACACACTGCGCGACACCAACACGTGGTCGCCGGCGCTGCACAGGCTCATCACCACCGCCAGGATCGCCGCCATGCCGGTCGCCGTGGCTACCGCCTGCTCAGCGCCTTCCAGGGCCGCGATACGCTCTTCGAACGCACGCACGGTCGGGTTGGTGTAGCGCGAATAGACGTTGCCCGGCACTTCGCCAGCAAAGCGCGCAGCCGCATCACCGGCAGTACGGAATACGTAGCTGGACGTGAAGAACATCGGATCACCGTGCTCACCTTCCGGCGTGCGGTGCTGACCGGCGCGCACAGCCAGGGTATCGAAAGCTACGCCATCGAGGTCGCTGTCCAACCGACCGGCATCCCATTCCTGACTCATGCTGCCACTCCTTACTCAATTCTTTATTTAAGATACAAAACCGGCCCCTCAGGGCCGGTGTCTACTCAGTTGTTGTACAGATCGATGATCGCGCTGACCGCCTGGGTCTTGATCTTCGACGAGTCGTTGCGCGCCTGCTCGATCTTGTTCAGGTAGGCCTCATCGACATCACCGGTCACGTACTTGCCGTCGAACACGGCGCAGTCGAACTGCTCGATCTTGATCTTGCCACCACCCACGGCTTCGATCAGGTCCGGCAGGTCCTGATAGATCAGCCAATCGGCGCCGATCAGGTCGGCAACGTCCTGGGTCGTGCGGTTGTGGGCGATCAGCTCGTGGGCGCTCGGCATGTCGATGCCGTACACGTTCGGGTAACGCACAGCTGGGGCTGCGGAGCAGAAGTACACGTTCTTCGCACCGGCTTCGCGGGCCATCTGGATGATCTGCTTGCAGGTGGTGCCACGCACGATGGAGTCATCCACCAGCATCACGTTCTTGCCACGGAACTCCAGCTCGATGGCGTTGAGCTTCTGGCGCACCGACTTCTTGCGTGCTGCCTGACCCGGCATGATGAAGGTACGGCCGATGTAGCGGTTCTTCACGAAGCCTTCGCGGAACTTCACGCCGAGGTGGTTGGCCAGCTCCAGTGCAGCGGTACGACTGGTGTCCGGGATCGGAATCACTACGTCGATGTCGTGCTCAGGACGCTCGCGCAGGATCTTCTCGGCCAGCTTCTCGCCCATGCGCAGGCGCGCCTTGTACACCGAAACGCCATCGATGATCGAATCCGGGCGCGCCAGGTAGACGTGCTCGAAAATGCATGGGGTCAGTTTCGGTGCCACGGCGCACTGGCGGGTGTGCAGCTTGCCATCTTCGGTGATGTACACCGCTTCGCCCGGCGCGAGGTCGCGGATCAGGGTGAAGCCCAGCACGTCCAGGGACACGCTTTCGGACGCGATCATGTACTCGACGCCTTCGTCGGTGTGACGCTGGCCGAACACGATCGGACGGATGCCATGGGGGTCACGGAAGCCAACGATGCCGTAACCGGTCACCATCGCTACGACCGCGTAGCCACCGACGCAACGGTTGTGCACGTCAGTGACGGCAGCGAACACGTCTTCTTCGGTCGGCTGCAGCTTGCCGCGCTGGGCCAGCTCGTGAGCAAACACGTTCAGCAGCACTTCCGAATCGGAGCTGGTGTTGACGTGGCGCAGGTCAGATTCGTAAATCTCCTTGGCCAGCTGTTCAACGTTGGTCAGGTTGCCGTTATGCGCCAGGGTGATGCCGTAAGGCGAGTTGACGTAAAACGGTTGAGCTTCGGCCGAAGTCGAGCTACCGGCAGTCGGGTAACGCACATGGCCAATGCCCATGTGCCCGACGAGGCGCTGCATGTGACGCTGATGAAACACGTCACGTACCAGGCCATTGTCCTTGCGCAGGAATAACCGGCCGTCGTGGCTGGTCACAATACCGGCAGCGTCCTGGCCGCGGTGCTGGAGGACGGTTAGCGCGTCATACAGCGCCTGATTGACGTTCGACTTACCGACGATACCGACGATGCCACACATGCGACGCAACCCCTACTTAATGAATCTTGACTGAACACAGCTTACTGCGGCGTTTTGGCCGGCAAGAGGTGTTCCTTGAACGGAAGATCAGCGGGTACGCTGATTCCGCTGGCCAGCCACTGACTGCTCCACCCCAGAATGAGGTTCTTGGACCAATCGGCAACCAATAGAAATTTTGGCACGAGTACCGACTCCTGCCACCACGAATCCTGCTGTACTGGCCCCAGGCTCAACAGCCCGACCGCCACAACCACCAGCAACGCGCCACGCGCGGCACCAAAGGCCATGCCGAGAAATCGATCGGTCCCGGAGAGGCCGGTGACACGTATCAACTCGCCAATAAGATAATTGACCATTGCCCCCACCAGCAGCGTGGCGATGAACATGATGGCGCAGCCCGCGATGACGCGAGCCGAAGGTGTCTCGATGTATCCGGCCAGGTAGACCGACAGTGAACCACCGAACATCCAGGCTACGACTCCTGCGATGATCCAGGTCAGCAACGACAGAGCTTCTTTTACGAAGCCGCGGCTTAGACTGATCAAAGCGGAGATGGCGACGATTGCAACGATCGCCCAATCAACCCAGGTAAATGGCACAGTGCAGCCTACAGACAGATAAGGCGGCGCATTTTAGCAGAGCGCTGGGCTATCGGTAAGCGGTGATTGTGCGTGCTTTGCAAATCAGTAGTTTGTGATGGATTGATGCCATTTCAACCCCACCCCAAAAACAATGTGGGAGCTGACTTGCCTGCGATGAGGCCGGCACATTCAACATCACTGTTGACTGCCCCACCGCTATCGCAGGCAAGCCAGCTCCCACACTTGGCCTGCATTTCACTCGAAAACTGGCGGTAATCAGCCGCGCTCAGGCTGGAAACGCACCACAAAACCATTGAGGTTCTGCTGGCGCCCCAGCAAATCGCGCAGGCGATCCGCCTCGGCACGCTCGATCAGCGGCCCGATAAACACCCGGTTCTTGCCGTCGGCACTGCGGATGTAGGCGTTATAGCCCTGAGCACGCAGCTTTTTCTGCAAGGCGTCGGCGCTCTCGCGATTGGCCAGGCTGGCCAGCTGGATCGACCAACTGATCGGCAGGCCATTCGGATCGATACGGCTCTGTCCCACATCCGGCTTGCCCGGCGCGGCCGGTTGCGGCGCTACAGGCTTGGGCGCAGGAGCCGGCGCAGCAGGTTTGGCCGCCACAACGGGCGCCGGCGCTGGCTTGACCACCGGCACACTTGGCTGCACAGGCATCGACGGTGCGGTTTGCGCGGCGATTTCAGCATCGCTCGGCACCGGCTCTTCCTCAGGCAAGACCTGCGGCTCTGGCACCACCACCGGTTCTACCTGCACCTGAGGCACCACAGGCATCTGCGGCGCAGCGGGCGCTTCAACCACGACCTGGCGTTGCTCATCCTGGCGGGAAAACAGCATCGGCAGGAAAATCACCGCCAACGCCACCAGAACCAGAGCTCCGACCATTCGCTGCTTGTATGCGCTATCCAGTAATGCCATGTGCAGCTTCCTCCGTGGAGCGCCGGGCCAACCACTCAAGCGCCTCGGCAACACAATAAAATGATCCGAACAACAGAATTTCGTCGTCAGGCGTGGCAACCGCGCACTGCGCCTCAAGGGCTGCAGTGACGCTTGCATACGACGCCACGGACGCACCAAGGTTCTTCAACGCCGCCGCCAGCTCAACAGCCGGACGGCTACGCGGCGAATCCAGCGGCGCGACCGCCCAGGCCTGGACATCATCCAGCAATGGCGCCACCACGCCGTCCAGATCCTTATCGGCCAGCAAGCCGAATACCGCAAGACGACGACCGACCGGCGGCGTACGCGACAGGCGCCGCGCCAGGTATTGCGCCGCATGCGGGTTATGCCCCACATCCAGCAGCAGGTTCAGGCGCTTGCCATCCCACTCGAACGCACGGCGATCCAGGCGCCCCACCACCCGAGTGGCCTGCAGGGTCGCCGCAATCTGCCCGGCATCCCACGGCAGATCCAGCAACAGGTAAGCCTGCAACGCCAGCGCGGCGTTTTCCATCGGCAGGTTCAGCAGCGGCAGGTCGTGCAACTCCACCACCTGACCACGCGCATCACGCCCGCGCCATTGCCAGTGCTGCTCACCGACTTCAAGATTGAATTCGCGGCCCCGCAAGTAGAACGGGCAGCCCAGCTCGCGCACCTTGTCCAGCAAGGTATGCGGCGGGTCAATGTCACCACACAGCGCAGGCCTGCCCTGACGGAAGATCCCGGCCTTTTCATAGGCCACGGACTCACGGGTATCGCCAAGATAATCCGCATGGTCCACGCCAATACTGGTCACCAGCGCCAGGTCGGCATCCACCACGTTGACCGTGTCCAGGCGCCCGCCCAAACCCACTTCCAGCACGACCACGTCCAGCTGCGCACGCTCGAACAGCCAGAACGCCGCCAGGGTGCCCATCTCGAAGTAAGTCAGGGAAATCTCGCCACGCCCGGCGTCGAGCGCGGCGAAGGCTTCGCAGAGTTGCTCATCCGTGGCTTCGACGCCATTGAGCTGCACCCGCTCGTTGTAACGCAGCAGGTGCGGGGAATTGTACACGCCGACCTTCAGCCCTTGGGCTTGCAGCAGCGCGGCGACAAAGGCACAGGTAGAGCCTTTGCCGTTGGTGCCGGTCACCGTGATCACGCGAGGTGCCGGGCGGCCCAACCCGAGGCGGGCCGCTACCTGTTGCGAGCGCTCCAGGCCCATGTCGATGGCGGACGGATGCAACTGCTCAAGGTAGGCGAGCCATTCGCCCAGGGTACGTTGGGTCATAGGTTTGCTGGCACCGGCGGCACGACAATCGGTTCAACTTTAGGCGCGACGTACACGGGTGTCGGCAGGCCCATCATTTGTGCCAGCAGGTTGCCCAGGCGTGGACGCAGCTCGCCGCGCGGGATGATCAGGTCGATTGCACCGTGCTCCAGCAGGAACTCACTGCGCTGGAAGCCTTCCGGCAGTTTTTCGCGCACGGTCTGCTCGATCACGCGCGGGCCGGCAAAGCCGATCAGGGCCTTGGGTTCGCCGACGATCACGTCACCCAACATCGCCAGGCTGGCGGAAACGCCGCCGTAGACCGGGTCGGTCAGTACGGAGATGAACGGGATGCCTTCTTCACGCAGACGCGCCAGCACCGCGGAGGTCTTGGCCATTTGCATCAGGGAGATCAGCGCCTCCTGCATGCGCGCACCACCGGAGGCGGCGAAGCAGATCATCGGGCAACGGTTTTCCAGGGCGTAGTTGGCAGCGCGTACAAAACGCTCGCCAACGATGGCGCCCATGGAGCCGCCCATGAAGGAGAACTCGAACGCCGAGACCACAACGGGCATGCCCAGCAGCTTGCCGCTGACGGAGATCAGCGCGTCTTTCTCGCCGGTCTGCTTTTGCGCGCCGGTCAGGCGGTCCTTGTACTTCTTGCTGTCGCGGAACTTGAGACGGTCAACCGGCTCCAGGTCAGCGCCCAGTTCGGCACGGCCGTCGGCATCCAGGAAGATGTCGATACGGGCGCGGGCGCCGATACGCATGTGGTGGTTGCACTTGGGGCAAACGTCCAGGGTCTTTTCCAGCTCCGGGCGGTACAGCACCGCGTCGCAGGATGGGCACTTGTGCCACAGACCTTCAGGAACCGAGCTTTTCTTCACCTCGGAACGCATGATCGAAGGGATCAGTTTGTCTACTAACCAGTTGCTCATGCTTTCTTTCTCCAGTACCGGTGGCTTGAACACAGCCCCGCGTATGCCCTTGAGCTAAATTCATATGTGGCGATGACACATGCTGGACGGGGTCAGGCGTTCGACCAGCCATTTCCCGCATGCATCCTCAGCCTTCCAGACAACCTGCCAGTGCAGGGTTGCCACTTCATTTCCGGGCCACCCACAGGCGGCACCGGGCTGTTTTACACAGTGGTAGTTATGGACGGCGGCAGACTGCCAGCCGTCACATCCCGCGCACAGCCTGCATGAATGCGCGAATCTTGCTGTGATCCTTGATGCCCTTGCCCTGCTCCACGCCACCACTGACGTCCACCGCATAGGGGCGCACTTGCTCGATGGCTGCCGCGACATTCGCAGGGTTGAGCCCACCCGCCAGGATGATCGGCTTGCTCAGCCCTTCGGGAATCAGCGTCCAGTCGAACGCCTCGCCCGTACCACCCGGTACGCCTTCGACGTAGGTGTCCAGCAAGATCCCGCGAGCGCCCACATAGGCAGCGCAGGCGGCGGCGATATCGTCCCCTGCCTTGACCCGCAACGCCTTGATATACGGGCGCTGGTAGCTTTCGCATTCGTCAGGGCTTTCGTCACCATGGAACTGCAGCATGTCCAACGGTACGGCATCCAGGGTTTCGTTGAGTTCGCAGCGGCTGGCGTTGACGAACAAGCCCACGGTGGTGACGAACGGCGGCAGTGCGGCGATGATCGCCCGCGCCTGCAGCACGTTCACCGCCCGTGGGCTCTTGGCATAAAACACAAAACCAATGGCATCCGCCCCCGCCTCGACTGCCGCCAGCGCGTCTTCTATGCGGGTAATCCCGCAAATCTTGCTGCGAACGGCTGACATGTCGTGGAAACCTCAGGGTTGGGCCGAGAAAGTCCCGGATGGTAACAAAAGCTTTTCCGGGCGTCAGCCGCCAAGTTCGCTGAAACCTGTGAGGAAGTGTGGCCCGATGAAACGTTCCGGCAGCTCGAACTCGTCGCGGTACTCCACATCCACCAGGTACAGGCCAAAGGGATGGGCGGTGACACCGCCCGTACGGCGAACACGGCTTTCCAGCACTTCCTTGGCCCACTCCACCGGGCGCTCGCCCGTGCCAATGGTCATCAGCACGCCCGCAATGTTGCGCACCATATGGTGCAGGAACGCACCGGCGCGGATATCCAGCACGATCATCTTGCCGTGGCGCGTCACCCGCAGGTGGTGGACTTCCTTGATCGGCGACTTGGCCTGGCACTGGCCGGCGCGGAACGCGCTGAAGTCGTGCACGCCGACCAGATGCTGCGCGGCCTCGGCCATGCGCTCGGCGTCCAGCGGGCGGTGGTTCCAGGTGATTTCTTCGTTGAGGTGCGCCGGGCGGATCTGATCGTTGTAGATCACATAACGATAACGTCGGGCGATAGCCTTGAAGCGCGCATGAAAGTGCGCCGGCATGACCTTGGCCCAACTGACACTGACGTCATGGGGCAGGTTGATATTGGCGCCCATCACCCACGCCTTCATCGTGCGCTCGGCCTGGGTATCGAAGTGCACCACCTGGCCGCAAGCATGCACACCGGCGTCAGTACGCCCGGCGCACATCAGCGACACCGGTGAATCCGCGACTTTCGACAGAGCCTTTTCCAGGGTTTCCTGCACCGTCAGCACGCCCGACGCCTGGCGCTGCCAGCCGCGATAGCGCGAACCTTTGTATTCCACGCCCAGGGCGATGCGGTAAAAGCCTGCGGCCGCCATTTCGGCGGCCGCGTTATCTATATTTGCCAAGAACTGAGAGCCTGATGAGTTGCGCAAAGGCGGCCATTATAAAGAGGGACGCCCAAATGTGGGAGCGGGCTTGCTGTGGCGAGGGAGCTTGCTCCCTCACCAGAGCAAGCCCGCCCCCACAGTGGATTTTCGTTGTGCTTTAAATACGGCCGAGCATTTCCTTGGCTTCGCCGCGCTGCGACTCGTCACCTTCGGTCAGCACTTCAGAAAGGATATCCCGCGCGCCATCCGCATCCCCCATGTCGATATAGGCCTGAGCCAAGTCCAGCTTGGTTGCCACCTCGTCGGTGCCGGAGAGGAAGTCGAATTCCGGCTCATCACCACCCAGCGCCGCGTCTTCTGCGGTAAACGACGGTTCGATGGACGGATGCTCCAGGCTCTGGGACAGACGATCCAACTCGGCATTGACGTCGTCCAGTTCGGACGCGAAGGCGTCCGGCTTGGTGGCCGTTTCTGGCTCATCGGCCAGGGACAGGTCGAAGTCTTCCGGCAGTTCGAACTCATCCAGCGCAGCAGGCGTCAGGGTTGGCGGCTCGACTGCAGGCACATCCTGCATCTGTTCTTCAAGACCGGAAAGGAAATCATCATCGGCCTGCGTGGACGCCGGCGCATCCAATTGCAGGTCAAGGTCGAAGTCCGACAGATCGTCCGGGCTGGCTTTCGCTTCAGCCTGCTGCTGCAGTACGGACTCGAAGGTCAGCACATCTTCAGGATTGACCTCGGCAGGCGATACCGCCTCAAGATCATCCAGGCTCAGGTCGAAATCAGTGTCGAAGGCTTCCGGTTCTGGCGCCGGGGCGGCCGGTTTGTCCTCCAGCAGGTCCTTGACGTATTGCGCGTCCAGGGCGGCGGCGGCCACTGCGGCGCTCACGCCCGCCGCCAGCACCGCCATCGCCGGGAAGCGCGACTTGAGCAGCTCGACCTGGGCATGGTTGTCACCATTGGCCACCAATTGGCGCTCCTGGGTGACGAAGCCGTCCTTGTCACTCTGCAGGCCGTAGACTTCCATCAGCTTCAACCGCAGGTCGCTGCGCTTGGGCTCTTGCTTGATCGCCTGCTCCAACACGTCGGCGGCCTGGTTCAGGTGACCGCGATCGACAAGGGATTGGGCTTGCGCCAACGCATCATTGGAATTCATCGGGGCCACGGCCACTGCCAGGGGCGCGAGCACCGAAGCAACAGTCGGCACCACGACGGCCGGCTCAACCACTGGCGCCGGTACTGGAGCCGCCGCCAGCTTGACGCTCGGCGCCGGCACTTCCAGGCCTTCGAAGCTGTCCGGTGGCAGGTCCTGGTCGATGTTCGAGGTGAATTCCGGCTCTTCGGCCAAGGCGCGGGCCATGCGCAGGTGCTTTTCTTCTTCACGACGGGCGTTGCGATGACGCAGCACCAGCAGCAGCAGCAACAAAGCCACCAAGGCTGCGGCGCCACCCACTACGCCGAGGACCACCGGGTTGGTCAGCAGCTCATTGAATTTGCCATCGTTACTGGCAGGACCCGCTTCAGGCTTGACGGGTTCCGGGGCCGGAGCCGTCGGCGCAGGCGTGGCTGCCGGTGCAGAGGGAGCCGCCGGAGTTGCCGCCGCCGGATCACCGGCCAACTGGGCCGGAATCACCGCAGGCACAGCCGCTGGGTCGCCCTTTTCCGCTTGCAGGCGCGCCAGTTGATCGTTCTTCAGTTGAATCAGTTTTTGCAGCTTGTCCAACTGGCTTTGCAGGTCCGCCGCACGGCTTTTCAGCTCGGCGTTATCACGACGAGTGGTGTCCAGCTCTTCCTGGGTCATCGCCAGCTTGTCGCTCAGGGCACGGCCGTCAGCGGCCTTGCCTTTCGCGCCCTGCTTGGCGGACTCAGCCGAGACCAGGCTCAAGTTGTCCTTGGCGTTGGTGCTCGACGGTGCATTGCCCGCCTGGGTGCGCTTGGTGGCATCCAGTTGCTGCTTGCCGGCGACCTGGTTGGTCGCCCCGCGACGCCCCTGGCGCCAGGCGGCGTTTTGCGCCGTCACTTCGGCAATCGCCTGGGGCTGTGGCAGTGCGGTGCTTTGTACGGTGTCCGGCAGACGCAGGACCTGGCCGGTTTTCAGGCGGTTGATATTGCCGTCGATAAAGGCATCGGGGTTCAGTGCCTGGATCGCCAGCATGGTCTGCTGGATTGAGCCGCCATTGCGGTTCTTCGCGGCAATTTCCCACAAGGTGTCGCGGGAAGTGGTGGTGTGCTGCGCCGCTTTGCTCGCGGCGGGCGCGGCAGGCGCGGGGCTGGCCGGCGCCAACACACGCGGTGCAGGCGCTGTTGCGGCCGGCTGGTCAAACTTGGCCGGGTCCAGCAGCACACTGTAGTCGCGCATCAGGCGGCCGTTGGGCCACTGCACCTGCAACAGGAAACGAACGTAGGATTCCGGCAACGGCTTGCTGGAGGTGACGCGCACCACACTGCGACCGCTGGGATTGATCACCGGCGTAAACACCAGGTCATTCAGAAACGCTTGGCGATCGACGCCCGCATCCACAAACGCCTGGGACGAAGCCAGGCTCGGCGTGATCTCGGAAGCCGTGAGGCCGCCGACATCGAGCAATTCGATTTCCACCGACAACGGCTGGTTCAACTGCGACTTGAGGGTCATTTCCCCCAGTTGCAGCGCCTGCGCCATACCGGAGGACAGCGCCGAGGCGGCCGCTATTGCTAACACCAGTTTGCGAACTTGAACCATAGCCTCATCCTTTGTTTGAACACTCCCCGGCCTGCGAGAAGGTTGGTAACCGCTGCCATAAGGCATGGCGAGCCGATAGGTCACCGACACGCTTCTGTTCCTGCTTGGGGCCAAGCATAGCGCCTGGTTAGAATCAATCTACAAATTGCCGCCAAGTATCTTTTACACAAGGTCTTTTATCAACAACTGCGCCAGCTGTACGGCATTCAGTGCGGCGCCTTTGCGTACGTTATCTGACGTCAGCCACAGATTTAGTTCCGCCGGATCGTCCACCCCGGCGCGAACCCGTCCTACATACACAACGTCTTGTCCTACGGCATCGCCAACGGCGGTTGGGTAATCACCCTCCTCCACCAGCTCTACACCCGGCGCTGCGTCGAGTGCGCGGTTAACGGCGGCGAGATCGACCGGTGCGGCCAATTGCAGAGACACAGTCAAGCTATCGCCAAAAAACACCGGGGCTTGAACGCAAGTTGCGGAAATCTTTAGTAAAGGAGATTCCAGTACGGCGCGCAGTTCGTGTACGAGACGTTTCTCCAAGGCTGTATGACCTTGGGCGTCTGGCGTACCAACTTGTGCCAACAGGTTGAAGGCCATCTGCCGATCAAAAAATTTCGGCTCCAGCGGACGCACATTCAGCAGCTCGGCGGTTTGTCGCGCCAGCTCACTCACGGCTTCGCGCCCCTGGGCCGACACCGCCAGGTTCGCGGTAACGCTCACGCGCTGAATATCCAGCAAGCCGCGCAACGGTGCCAAGACCACCGCCAGGTTGGTGGCGGACGGGCTTGGGCTGGCGAGTTGGAACGGTTTTTTCAGGCCGCCCAATACGTGCGCGTTCGCTTCCGGCACCACCGGTGGCGCTTGCTCAGCCGGCAAGGCGCCGGACAGGTCGATCACCGCACAACCGGCCGTCGTGGCGCGCGGGGCGAAGCTCAAGGTCACTGCCGGCCCCGCGGCAAAAAATGCCAGTTGCACCTTTTTGAAATCGAACTCGTCGACTTCCTTGACCCGCAGGTTCTTGCCGCGAAACGGCACCGAGGCACCGGCCGAGTTATTGCCGGCCAGCAGGTACAGGGTGCCCACCGGAAAATCCAGCTCTTCGAGGATCTGCACCAGGGTTTCACCGACGGTGCCGGTGGCGCCGATCACGGCGATTTCAAAGGTCTGGGTCATGGGGGCTGCCTCGGGCATTGCGGGGGGAGCGGCACTTTACCGGGTGGTGGGGTAATTGGGCCAGTGTTTGTGGTGAAGCTGAGGGCCTCATCGCAGGCAAGCCAGCTCCCACACTTGAATGTATTCACACATCAAAATGTAGGAGCTGGCTTGCCTGCGATGCCCCTCTCAAGAACAACAAAAAACCCGCGCCTGTCACCAGAACGCGGGTTTCTTGATTGCCTCAAGCGATCAACGCTCCAGCAAGATCCGCAGCATGCGACGCAGCGGTTCAGCCGCGCCCCACAACAGCTGGTCGCCCACCGTGAACGCGCCGAGGAACTGGCTGCCCATGTTCAGCTTGCGCAGACGGCCCACCGGTACATTCAGGGTGCCGGTAACCTTCGTCGGGCTCAGCTCCTGCATGCTGATCTCGCGGTTGTTCGGCACCAGCTTGACCCACGGGTTGTGCGAGCTGATCAGCGATTCGATATCGGCGATCGGCACGTCCTTGTTCAGCTTGATGGTCAGCGCCTGGCTGTGGCAGCGCATGGCGCCGATGCGCACGCAGATGCCGTCCACCGGGATCGGGCTCTTGAAGCGACCGAGGATCTTGTTGGTCTCGGCCTGGGCCTTCCACTCTTCGCGGCTCTGGCCGTTCGGCAGCTCTTTGTCGATCCATGGGATCAGGCTACCGGCCAATGGCACGCCGAAGTTTTCGGTCGGGTACGCATCGCTGCGCATGGCTTCGGCCACACGACGGTCGATGTCGAGGATCGCGCTGGCCGGGTCGGCCAGTTGATCGGCGACAGCGGCGTGGGTCGCGCCCATCTGCTTGATCAGTTCACGCATGTTCTGCGCGCCGGCACCGGACGCCGCCTGATACGTCATGGCGCTCATCCACTCCACCAGGCCAGCCTCGAACAGGCCGCCCAGGCCCATCAGCATCAGGCTGACGGTGCAGTTGCCGCCGACGTAGTTCTTGGTGCCGGCATCCAGCTGCTGGTCGATGACCTTGCGGTTCACCGGGTCGAGGATGATCACGGCGTCGTCCTGCATGCGCAGGCTCGACGCGGCGTCGATCCAGTAACCCTGCCAGCCTGCTTCGCGCAGTTTAGGGAAGACTTCACTGGTGTAGTCGCCACCCTGACAGGTCACGATCACGTCGAGGGTCTTCAACTCTTCAATGCTGTAGGCGTCCTTGAGCGGGGCAATATCCTTGCCCACGGACGGCCCTTGGCCACCAACGTTCGAAGTGGTGAAAAACACCGGCTCAATAAGATCGAAATCCTGCTCTTCCAGCATCCGCTGCATGAGCACGGAACCGACCATACCGCGCCAACCGATCAGACCTACACGTTTCATCGCAACTACACCTTGTTAAAAAGTGGGCCGCCTTGCAGCAACAACTGCAAGCGGGCCCGAGAGATTACAGATTCCGCAGCGCGGCGACTACTGCGTCGCCCATTTCTTGCGTACCGACTTTGGTGCAACCCTGCGACCAGATGTCGCCAGTGCGCAAGCCCTGGTCCAGCACCAGGCTCACGGCTTGCTCGACGGCATCGGCCGCGTCGCTCAGGTTGAAGCTGTAACGCAGCATCATCGACACCGACAGAATCGTCGCCAGCGGGTTGGCAATGCCCTGGCCCGCGATGTCCGGCGCCGAACCGTGGCAAGGCTCGTACATGCCCTTGTTGTTGGTGTCCAGGGACGCCGACGGCAGCATGCCGATGGAACCGGTGAGCATCGACGCCTGGTCGGACAGGATGTCGCCAAACAGGTTGTCGGTGACGATCACGTCGAACTGCTTCGGCGCACGCACCAACTGCATGGCGGCGTTATCGACGTACATGTGGCTCAGTTCAACGTCCGGGTAGTCCTTGGCCACTTCTTCGACGATTTCCCGCCACAGTTGGCTGGAGGCCAGCACGTTGGCCTTATCCACCGAGCAGACCTTCTTGCCACGCACGCGGGCCATGTCGAAACCGACACGGGCGATACGGCGGATTTCACTTTCGCTGTACGGCAGGGTGTCGTAGGCCTGGCGCTCGCCGTTTTCCAGCTCGCGCACGCCGCGTGGCGAGCCGAAGTAGATACCGCCGGTCAGCTCACGCACGATGAGAATGTCGAGGCCCGCGACCACTTCCGGCTTGAGGCTGGATGCGTCGGCCAGTTGCGGGTAGAGGATCGCCGGGCGCAGGTTGCCGAACAGGCCCAGTTGCGCACGGATTTTCAGCAGGCCGCGCTCAGGGCGGATGTCACGTTCGATCTTGTCCCACTTCGGGCCACCCACGGCGCCGAGCAGTACGGCGTCGGCCGCACGGGCGCGGTCCAGGGTTTCGTCGGCCAGGGGCACGCCGTGCTTGTCGATGGCCGCGCCGCCGATCACGTCGTGGCTCAGTTCGAAGCCCAGGCTGTACTTGCTGTTGGCCAGTTCCAGGACCTTGACCGCTTCGGCCATGATTTCCGGACCAATACCGTCGCCAGGGAGAATCAGAATCTGCTTGCTCATGCGTTCCTCATTTCATCAAGCGACCCGCCCGTGGGCAGGTCGGGAAAAATCAATCAGCGTTCGGCGAAGACCACCAGCACGTCGGTGCTGAAGGTGCCGTCGGCTTGAATTTCGTAGTAGTCGCGCACTTCCTGGCCCATCGCCTGTTGCAGCGCCAGGATCGCAGCGCGCAAGACTTCTGGCGTGCGCATGCGTTCGACCCAGGAGGTGTATTCCAGGCGCAGGCGCTGGCGGCTGCTGTTGCGTACGTGCAAACCGGACTCGCTGAGCTGCTGCATCCACTCGGCGGCGGCGTAATCGCGCACATGGCTGGTGTCGCGCAGCACTTCGACGGTTTGCAGGTAAGTGTCCAACAACGGGCTGCCCGGTGACAAGACGTCGACAAAGGCCGCCACGCCGCCCGGCTTGAGCACACGGCGCACTTCGCGCAAGGCCAGGCCGAGGTCGCTCCAGTGGTGGGCCGAGTAACGGCTGAACACGAAGTCGAACTCGCCGTCGGCGAACGGCAGGCGTTCGGCGGCGCCGTGGACGGTGCGGATGTTGCCCAGGCCACGGTCGCCGGCCGCGCTCGCGACGACATCGAGCATCTGTTGGGACAGGTCGTAGGCCACCACTTCTTTCACCAGTGGCGCGACATGGAAGCTGACATGACCGGGCGCCGCAGCCCAAGTCCAGCAGTCGTGCACCGCCCTGCCCGGCCAGTTCGGCCTGGAGCAGCGCGAATTCGGTGCCTTGGGCGTGCACGGCACTGCTCAGGTAGGCCGAGGCTTGCTCGCCGAATTGTTTTTGCACGACTTGGGTGTGGGCGGTGCGGGTCATGGTGGTTTTCCTTGGGTTTTGGGTTGGCTGTACTGGCGCTATCGCAGGCAAGCCAGCTCCCACAGTTGACCGAGTTGTTCAGGAGAACACCGATCAATGTGGGAGCGGGCTTGCCCGCGATGGGGCCAGTCCGGTCTACCCAGAATTACGCGTCGCGAAACAACCAAGGCTGGCTCGCCCGGTGCTTGGCCTCAAACGCTGCAATCGCATCGCCGTCCTGCAAGGTCAGGCCGATATCGTCCAAACCATTGATCAGGCAGTGCTTACGGAACGCATCCACCTCAAAGTGATACACCTTGCCATCCGGACGTGTCACGGTTTGCGCCGCCAGATCGACGGTCAACTGGTAGCCCACGTCGGCTTCCACCTGCTTGAACAACTCATCGACTTCTTCGTCGGTCAAGATGATCGGCAACAAGCCGTTCTTGAAGCTGTTGTTGAAGAAGATGTCGGCATAGCTCGGCGCGATGATGCTGCGAAAGCCATATTCTTCCAGGGCCCACGGCGCGTGTTCACGGCTGGAGCCGCAACCGAAGTTCTCGCGGGCGAGCAACACGCTGGCGCCCTGGTAGCGCTCGGCGTTGAGCACGAAGTCCTGGTTCAGCGGGCGCTTGGAGTTGTCCTGGTAGGCGTAGCCCACGTCCAGGTAGCGCCACTCGTCGAACAGATTCGGGCCGAAACCGGTGCGCTTGATCGACTTCAAGAACTGCTTGGGGATGATCTGGTCGGTGTCGACGTTGGCACGATCCAAAGGAGCGACAAGGCCGGTGTGTTGGGTAAAAGCACGCATCGGGTATTCCTCAGATCAATTCGCGAACGTCGATGAAACGACCGTTGACGGCAGCCGCAGCAGCCATGGCCGGGCTGACCAGGTGGGTACGCCCACCGGCGCCCTGGCGCCCTTCGAAGTTACGGTTGGAGGTGGACGCGCAATGCTCGCCCGACTCCAAACGGTCCGGGTTCATCGCCAGGCACATCGAGCAACCCGGCTCACGCCATTCAAAACCGGCTTCGAGGAAGATCTTGTCCAGGCCTTCGGCTTCGGCTTGCGCCTTGACCAGGCCCGAACCCGGCACCACGATGGCTTGCTTGATGGTCGAAGCCACCTTGCGGCCCTTGGCGATCACCGCCGCAGCACGCAAGTCTTCGATCCGCGAGTTGGTGCAGGAACCGATGAACACGCGATCCAACTGGATGTCGGTGATCGCCTGGTTGGCCTGCAAGCCCATGTACTTCAAGGCGCGCTCGATGGAGCCGCGCTTGACCAGGTCGGTTTCCTTGGCCGGGTCCGGCACGTTCTGGTCAACGGCCAGGACCATTTCCGGCGAGGTGCCCCAGCTGACTTGCGGCTTGATCTGAGCAGCGTCGAGCTCGACCACGGTGTCGAACACCGCATCGGCGTCGGAGACCAGGTCTTTCCAGGCTTCGACCGCGGCATCCCAATCGGCACCGGCCGGTGCAAATGGACGGCCCTTGACGTATTCGACGGTCTTTTCGTCCGCTGCCACCATGCCGACGCGGGCGCCGGCTTCGATGGACATGTTGCAGATGGTCATGCGGCCTTCGATGGACAGGTCGCGAATGGCGCTGCCGGCGAACTCGATGGCATGGCCGTTACCGCCGGCGGTGCCGATCTTGCCGATCACGGCCAGGACGATGTCCTTGGCGGTCACGCCGAACGGCAACTGGCCTTCGACCTTGACCAACATGTTCTTCATCTTTTTCGCGACCAGGCACTGGGTGGCGAACACATGCTCCACCTCGGACGTGCCGATGCCGTGGGCCAAGGCGCCGAAGGCACCGTGGGTCGAGGTGTGGGAGTCGCCGCAGACCACGGTCATGCCCGGCAAGGTCGCGCCCTGCTCCGGGCCGATCACGTGGACGATCCCTTGACGCACGTCATTCATCTTGAATTCGGTGATGCCATATTCGTCGCAGTAGTCGTCGAGGGTCTGCACTTGCAAGCGCGACACGGTATCAACGATGGCGTCGATGCCGCCCTTGCGCTCTGGGGTGGTGGGGACGTTGTGGTCCGGGGTGGCGATGATGGAATCGACGCGCCAAGGCTTGCGCCCGGCCAGTCGCAGGCCTTCGAACGCTTGGGGCGAGGTCACTTCATGGATGATGTGACGGTCGATATAGATCAGCGACGAGCCATCGTCGCGCCGTTTCACTTCATGGGAATCCCAAAGCTTGTCGTAAAGCGTTTTGCCGGCCATCAGTCGGTCCTCATCATCGGTCTTTCTATGCCCTGGGCATTTCAATAACCCTTTGGCTTGTGAGGCTGATGGTATGGCGCTACATTAAATAACTCAAATTCATATTTTTTATGCTTTGGATTACCAACTGGAATACCACAATGGACCTGGCCAACCTCAATGCCTTTATTGCCATCGCCGAGACCGGCAGCTTCTCCGGCGCCGGCGAACGCCTGCACCTGACACAACCGGCCATCAGCAAACGCATCGCCGGGCTTGAGCAGCAATTGAAGGTGCGCCTGTTTGACCGCCTGGGCCGCGAAGTGGGTTTGACCGAAGCCGGACGGGCCCTGCTGCCGCGGGCTTATCAGATCCTCAATGTGCTCGACGACACGCGCCGCGCGCTGACCAACCTCACCGGCGAAGTCAGCGGGCGCCTGACCCTGGCCACCAGCCACCATATCGGCCTGCACCGCCTGCCGCCGATCCTGCGCACCTTCACCCGGGAATACCCGAACGTGGCGTTGGATATTCAGTTCCTCGACTCGGAAGTGGCCTACGAAGAAATCCTCCACGGCCGCGCCGAAGTGGCGGTGATCACCCTGGCGCCCGACCCCCACCACCTGGTGCGCGCCACCCCGGTGTGGGATGACCCGCTGGATTTTGTCGTGGCCCCCGAGCACAGCCTGATCAACAACGGCCACGTCAGCCTGGCGGATATTGCCGGTCACCCGGCGGTTTTCCCCGGCGGCAATACCTTTACACACCATATTGTCAGCCGATTGTTCGAGGCCCAGGGCCTGACGCCGAATATCGCGATGAGCACTAACTACCTGGAAACTATCAAGATGATGGTGTCCATCGGCCTAGCATGGAGCGTTTTGCCGCGCACCATGCTGGATGATCAGGTGGCAAGTATCGCTTTGCCAGGCATACAACTCAGTCGCCAGCTAGGCTATATCGTGCACACCGAAAGGACGCTGTCGAACGCTGCGCGGGCTTTCATGAGCCTATTGGATGCACAGGTCGATCTGCCAGGGATACCGGCATGATGCTGTGCGGCCTCAAGGTTTAGCCAAAACCGCGCCTTACGCCCATCGAGCCAAGGCCCTTTGATAATGCGCAACCCCGTCGATTCCGTGCCACCGTTGCCCCGCATTTACGCCCTTGACCCCCAAGAGGCGGAACAGAGTTGGGACAGTGCGCCGCAATTGCTGGCCGCCCTGAATGCGGCCCGGCTGGGCGCATGGTGCTGGGAAATCGACACGGGAAAGATCAGCTGGTCACGGGGCACCCAGGCGCTGTTCGGCTTCGATCCGCGTACGCCGTTGCCCAAGGACCTGGATTACCTCGACCTGCTCGCCCCGGCTGACCGCGCCAAAGTCGTGCGCGCCTTCCATGCGGTGCTGGCCGGCGAGCCGTTCGAACAGGCGATGCGCCATCGCATCCAGTGGCCCGATGGCACCTTCCACTGGCTGGAAATCAACGGCAGCCTGGCGCCGGACAAGAGCGGACGCCGCCGAATGATCGGGGTGATCCGTGAGATCACCCACCAGCGTGAACGGGAAAACGCCCTCGGCCACTCCGAAAAGCGCTTCGCCACGCTGTTTCACCTGTGCCCGAACATGGTGCTGCTGACCCGCCAGGCCGACGGTCTGATCAGCGAAGCCAACCAGTATTTCGAGATTCACTTCGGCTGGCCGGTCGCCGATGCCATCGGCCGCACCACCCTGGACCTCGGCCTGTGGCGCCACCCCGAGCAACGTGCGCAACTGGTCAAGGCCACCCAGCGCAAGGGCGAACCCATCACCATGGAGGTGCAGTTCTGCGCCAGCAACGGCCAGATCCACGATGGCACCCTCAGTGCGCAGAAGGTTGAGTTGGACGGCGAGGCGTACCTGATCAGCACCTTTCTCGACACCACCGAACGCAAGAACGCCGAACAAGCCCTCAAGGACAGCCAGGAGCGCCTCGACCTGGCCCTGGACTCCGCGCAACTGGGCACCTGGGACTGGCACATTCCCACCGGCATGCTCTACGGCTCGGCCCGCGCCGCCCAACTCCACGGCCTGCCGCCCGAGCCATTCCACGAATCCTTCGATGCATTTTTCGAGGGCATGTCCGATGCAGACCGCGAAGGCATGCGCAACGCCTACCGCAGCCTGCGCGAAGGCCCAGACGGTAATTACCAATTGACCTACCGCGTGCAGGTCGAAGACGGCAGCCCGCGCTACCTGGAAAGCCGTGCGCGCCTCTATCGCGATGAAGCCGGCAAGCCGTTGCGCATGGCCGGCACCTTGCTGGACATCACCGACCAGGTCGAACGCGAACAACGCCTGAGCGCCTCCGAAGAGAAATTCGCCAGCCTGTTCCAGGCCAGCCCCGACCCCATCTGTGTCACCGCCCTGGACAGCGGGATGTTTATCGAGATCAACCCGGCCTTTACCCAGACCTTTGGCTGGTCCGCCGCCGAGGTCATCGACAAAAGCGCCGAGCAGATCGGCCTGTGGGATGACTCCAGCAAACGCCTGCAACGTATCGAACGGGTGATTCGCGAACAGTCATTGAGCAATGTGGCCATTGTCGTCCACCACAAGGACGGCCAGAGCCTGACCTGCGTGATCTCCAGCCGCTTGATCACGGTCAGCGACCAACCGTGCATCGTCACCACCCTGCGCGACATTACCCAGCAGCAACGCTCGGAAGCGGCGCTCAAGGCCAGCGAAGAGAAATTCGCCAAGGCGTTCCATTCCAGCCCCGACGCGATCTCCATCACTGAGCGCGACACCGGCCGTTATGTGGAGGTCAACGATGGCTTTTGCCGCTTGACCGGTTATCGCGCCGAAGAGGCCATCGGGCTCACGCTGTACCAGATCGGCATCTGGGCCGACGAGAACCAGCGTGCCGCACTGTTGGCCGAGTTGCAGATCAAGGGGCGCATCCATCACTTGGAAATGCTCTGGCACAACAAACGCGGCGACGTGCTGGCGGTGGAAGTCTCGGTCGAACCGATCACCCTCAATGAAATGCCCTGCCTGCTGCTGACGGCCCGCGATGTCAGCCTGCTGAAAAACGCCCAGGCGCAGATCCGCCACCTGGCGTACCACGACCCCCTGACCAACCTGCCCAACCGCGCCCTGCTGATGGACCGCCTGAGCCAGCAGATCGCCCTGCTCAAGCGCCACAACCTGCGCGGTGCGCTGCTGTTCCTCGACCTCGACCACTTCAAGCACATCAACGATTCCCTCGGCCACCCGGTGGGCGACACCGTGCTGAAAATCGTCACCGCCCGCCTGGAAGCCAGCGTGCGCATGGAAGACACCGTGGCGCGCCTGGGCGGCGATGAATTTGTGGTGCTGCTCAGCGGCCTGGATGGCTCGCGCAATGAAGTCAGCAACCAGGTGCAGGAGTTGGCCGATACCCTGCGCGAGTTACTGTCGGAGCCGATGTTTCTCGACGGCCATCGCTTACAGGTCACGCCGAGCATCGGCGTGGCGCTGATCCCCGACCACGGCTCCACCCCGGCCGACCTGCTCAAGCGCGCCGACATCGCCCTGTACCGCGCCAAGGACTCCGGGCGCAACACCACGCAGATGTTTCACAACAGCATGCAGAAAACCGCCAGCGAACGCCTGCGCATGGAAACCGACCTGCGCCTGGCCCTCTCGCGCGGTGAGTTCAGCGTGCATTACCAACCGCAGGTGGACGCACGCGGCAACCAGATCATCGGCGCCGAAGCCCTGGTGCGCTGGCAACATCCGCAGCTGGGGGCGCAGTCGCCCACGGAATTTATCAAGGTCCTGGAGGACAGCGGACTGATCCTGGAGGTGGGCACCTGGATCCTCGACGAGGCTTGCGCGGCGTTCCAGCAATTGATTGCGGACGGCCTGATCGACCCGCTCAAGTTCAGCCTGTGCGTGAACATCAGCCCCCGGCAGTTTCGCCAGAACGACTTCGTCGAGCGGGTGGAACGCAGCCTCAATCAGCACGACCTGCCCTGCAGCCTGCTGAAACTGGAAATTACCGAAGGCATCGTGATCCAGAACCTGGACGACACCGTGGCCAAGATGCGCCGCCTGAAAAAACTCGGCGTCAGCTTTGCGATGGATGATTTCGGCACTGGCTATTCATCGCTGACCTACCTCAAGCGCCTGCCGGTGGACGCGCTGAAGATCGACCAGTCGTTTGTGCGCGATGCGACCCACGACCCCAACGACGCAGAAATCATCCGCGCCATTGTGGCCATGGCCCGCAGCTTGAACCTGGAGGTGATTGCCGAGGGTGTGGAAACCCCGGAGCAACTGGCGTTCCTGCAAATGCTGGGGTGCCATGTGTACCAGGGGTACCTGCATAGCCGGCCGTTGCCGATCGAGCAATTCAGGCAACTGTTCAGCTAGCTGTCACACCAACTTCAACGCGCGCAACCCGCTGGTCATCCAGCGTGAGGATCCCAGGTCATGCTTTTCCCCATAGAAGTCGAGCACCCCGTTAACCACCACGACCGAGTGCCAGCTGTTGGCCAGGGTGCCAATCGCGCCGGCAGCCAGTTCGCGGGCATCACTTTCGCGAACATACCCAAAAAGCCCCAGCCGGCGTAACGCCTCACCTGGCCATTCGCCATCGTTGAGCGTGTCCATGGCCACGTCGAATCCCTGGTTGCCTCGGAAGTCGTTGTTCTCTAGTTGCGCACGCTTGGCGCTCACGGCATACAGGAAGTTGGCGTCGTCCAGAAGTGTCTGATCATTGCCGCGCAACAGGGCCCCGCGCCTGGCCCTGCTCAGTTCGTCGTGATTCACGGACACCCTGACGCCATCGCGCATGACTACGTCATAGCCCGTGGGCGTGGCGGCAACCTCTTTGTAGATGTCTGCGGGGCTCTGCCCGAACCGCATCATGGCTGCCTTGATCGCCGATACCGTGACGCAATTGCCCTGCGAGCCTTGATAGAAACCCGACCAGATATCCTCGGGTTTTGCTCCTACTCGCTGGCTGGACTCGGCCGCATTGTCTCTACCTTGCCGAGTCGCATCAGGCACAGCGTTATAATTGAACAGCCGATACCCGTACCCTTGGTCGGCATGACGCCTATCACCGTAGCTGTGCTTTACACCATCGAGCACAAACGCACTCCCCCGGCTATGGGTCTCCAACACCCGCCACACCCTCACCTACCATCTCTTGTGCGGATACATATTGCGACAGCCCGTACACCCCCATCCCCTGCAGACATCTAAGGCTTGTCTCACCCTCCAGGGTTTTTGCCAGGGCCGCCTCGAAACTGGGATGCCCCCCCGACACTTGCTTGCGCTTTACGAACGCGGCAAACACGAAATTGGCATTGCTGACAGCCTCGGGGTCTGCACCACTGAAGCGCGATGCGAAGGATGCTTGCCGCAATTCGTCATGGGAGAGCTGTACCTGGAACTCGTCCTTCATGGTAATGGCAAAACCACCGGCAACAGGCCTGACCTGGTCAAACATATCCTGCGGCGTTTTACCAAAGGTCATCATCATCATTTTGATCACAGCGGCATGGGTGCTGCAGTCAAAACTCTCACCGAACCGCCGCTCGCTTGCGTTGAACGCGCGAAGGATGTCATCGTTTTTTTCCCCCGCACCGGTCTGATCAACCACAGGCGTGGTCCCAGGCTTTAGCGGTGGCGCGTAAACAGAAGGGCTATACATAGAGGTATTCATACAATGGGTTCCTACCACAAACAATAACGGCCCCTGTAAAACGTGCAGCCAGCACTAACACCGGCTGCTTGATACGTTCCACATAAGGCAAACGACTGTCAGATCAAAGCGACCGCATCGCCTCGCCTCGGTGCTCCGCCCTTGCGCCCCCACAGCTCTTCACGACCATCAATCACCGCCACCGAGTGCCCCGTCCGGTTGCACATACCCACTTGGCCGCTGGCGAGGTCACCTACCGATACCCGCTTCATATGCTTGGTCAGCCCAAGACGCTTGAACCCCTCGCCCGGCCCCGTCTCATCCTCACCATTGTTGAGGCTGCTGATCGCTGCGTTGTAGTTGCGGCCCGCAGTGCGGTCGTTGTTCTCCATCTGGGCGCGCTTGGCACTGACGGCGAATAAAAACTGCGCATCCTTGAGCATCTCTTTATCGGGGCCGATAAATTGTGCACCACGTGCCCCTTGCTTCAACTCGAGGTCAGTCAGGGTGAGTGGGTAGTTGTCCCGCATGACCACCCGGTAGCCCCCGGCAATTTTTGTGACCTCCTTGTAAATATCCGTAGGGCTTTGCCCAAATCGGTGCATGGCCGCCTTGATGGCAGACACCGTCACACAGTTGCCGTCGGGGCCCTGGCGGAAGCCGCCCCAGATATCCCTGGGTTTTGTTCCATTGCGCGCGTTCGACAGGCCTGGAATATTCGCCTCGGGCTTGGGCCGTGGCGGCACTGGCACTGGGGTGACCTGAGGGGCAACCTCAGGCTTAGGCTTGGGCGCAATATCAACGGTGCGTGGATCTTTCTGTTCGCCCATCAAACCCATCAGCTGATTAAAGAACGCCGTAAACAGCATCGCCATTTTATTGAGCATATCGGTGTTGTTTTCAACAACTGCTGCCTCCACTCTGATCGCACCAGGCCGAGACTCCTTGTGCGGCTCGAGTACGGAGTTGCTTGCAACTAACGATTCAACCGGTATTACCTGACGCACATCCATCACTGTTGAAATATTATTAATTGAACGAATAGACATAAAAGCCCCATGAGCAAATACCCCCCAACCCGGACTAACTAGAGAAGTACCCACTGAATATTTTATCTAACCAGATGAAACGAAATGATTTAAAACGGGTACTTCTTACGTGTACCTGAATACCAGTCCCTGCGATCAAATATGTCCTGCGCAGGTCCCGGGCTCGTCAAGTCAGGCTCAGGCCTGGGCAACGGGGCATCAGGATCAACTTTGGGACGGGTTTCCGTTTCCGGTTTAACAGCCGGGGTTGGCATCGGTGCCACTGCGGGTAAAGGCGGCCTGTCAGACTTGGCGACCCAGTCGGGCTTGAGATCGGTTTTCGGTACAACCGTAGCCACGGGCGGCGAAACCACTTCGAGCTTGGGCGCGATATCAAGCTTGGGTACAACGCCAGGTGTGGTCTCGGGATGCGGCACGACCCTGGGCACCAGCGGCACGATCTCGGCTCTTGGATCCGTACCAGGCATGGGCCGTAAAACATTGAGATCGCTGCCACGTCGAACGTGAGTGCCTGGGCAATGACAATTGTTGATATTGACCTCAACCTTGACCTGCGAAGCAGCGTCATGGGCCATATTGACTTCTGGCTTGTGCACGTTTGGCGCAACCGGAACGACAGGGGCAGGCGTAATGGAAATAGAAGGCAATTTGCCCGCCTCAGGCATCACCTTCGGCTGGCTCTGTGCCTCGGGCTTTACCTTGAGCGCAGTGTCTGCGCCAGGTGCAACCTTCGGCAAATGCGTCGCGTCGGCGGCTATATTTTTTCCCGCGAACATATCGCGCACTGCCTTGAAAACAGCTTCGAACATGTCAAACAACTTGGCGAATGCATTGGCATTCAGCATCGCATCGCCATGCGCCACCTGAGAACTGTCATGACGAAATGGCGCACGCCCCAAATGCGCAGTGGATGAAAATCTACCTCGGTGGGGGGTAACAGCGGATTGATCCAAGGTAGACGTATCAACTTTTACAGAAGGCGGATTGTTAACCGATAGAGACATTAGCATGGTCCTTTATTCGATGTGCCTGCTTAAAAAAGCGGTCGAAGTGTCGAGAGTTTCAAGTTGACGGAAACAACACTCATTGCTTCGCAGTCCCTACCTTCGTGGAGGACGCCGTGATTGAGTTCCGATAATCGCAACTCATATAAAGAAACCAAACCAGCTTTTCGGATTTTGCCCCATCGCTTTTTTTGAAAACCGCAATTCAGACTGTGCTGACGGCACTTTCACAGACACACTCGCTAATAAACCGCTGAGAAAGCAACTCACCGACATACTTCAAGAGCCAACGCGCCGACCTGGTGTGGTATTCCCGCGCACATAAATACCACCACCGGGTGCAGCCCCGAGTTCAAGCGCAAAAACGCAAAATGCCCCGAATCTTTCGATACGGGGCATTTTTTTGCACCTCAGGACGGATCTCACGGCACGCTGCATTGCCCCGGATGGGCCATACCCAACAGACGACTGACCTGCTTCAGGTCCGTCTCGCGGCGCATGGCTGTGAACAACTCGACCGCTTCCGGGTAATTGCGCGTCAACATGGCCAGCCATTGTTTCAAACGGCCCGGCGCCTGGCGCTCAGTGAGCTGGGCCACCGACTGGGTCCAGAACTCTTGGAGCATCGGTTGCATCTGCGCCCAGGTCATTTCCACGACCTCTTCGCCTGCCCTTGCAGCTGCGATCTGCCGCGCCAGGTCGGGACGCGCCACCAGACCGCGACCGAGCATGATGTCTTCGGCGCCGCTGACTTCGCGGCAGCGCTTCCAGTCTTCGACGCTCCAGATATCGCCATTGGCAAACACCGGCACCTTGACCACGTCCTGCACCCGCGGAATCCACTCCCAATGGGCCGGCGGCTTGTAACCGTCAGTCTTGGTCCGCGCATGCACCACGATATGCGCCGCACCGCCTTCGGCCAGCGCCGTGGCGCAGACCAGCGCGCCGTCCGGGCTGTCGAAACCCAGGCGCATCTTGGCGGTGACCGGGATATGCGCCGGCACCGCACGGCGCACATGCTCGACGATCTGGTTGAGCAACTCCGGCTCCTTGAGCAGCACCGCGCCGCCCCGGGATTTATTCACCGTCTTGGCCGGGCAGCCGAAGTTCAGGTCGATCACCTCGGAACCCAGCTCGGCGGCCAGCGCGGCGTTTTCCGCCAGGCACACCGGGTCGGAGCCCAGCAACTGCACGCGCAACGGCACGCCCGCAGCGGTGTGGGCACCGTGCAGCAGTTCCGGGGCGAGCTTGTGGAAATACGCCGGGGTGAGCAGGCGGTCGTTGACGCGGATGAACTCGGTCACGCACCAATCGATCCCGCCCACGCGGGTCAACACGTCCCGCAGGATGTTGTCGACCAACCCCTCCATGGGCGCCAAAGCAATTTGCATGGGAAACACTCAACAAAAATCGTCGCGCAGTTTACTGGGTTTCCTGCGGCAACCGTTAACCCCCTGTCAGGGCGGGGCCGTAACCGTCAAGAAACTCGGCGGGCATGCGCTTGGGCTTGCCGCTGGACAGTTCGATGCAGACAAAGGTGGTTTGCGCGCGCAGCAAGGTGGCGCCGTCGTGGGGGCGGACCAGCTGGAAGCGTCGGGTCATTTTCAGGCGCTGGTCCCAGTCGACGATCCAGGTGGCCAGTTGCAGCTCGTCACCTTCGTAGCCGGCGGCGAGGTAGTCGATCTCGTGACGCACCACCGCCATGGCGCGGTCCAGGCGGCGGTACTCGGTGAGGTCCAGGCCCAGGCGCTGGGAATGGCGCCAGGCGCAGCGTTCCAGCCAGGACACGTAGACGGCGTTGTTGGCGTGGCCCAGGCCGTCGATGTCCTCGGCGCCGACCTGCAGGTCGATGATAAACGGCGTTGCCAGATCCCAGCCCATGCCTTGCTCCAGTCGATTGATCTCGGCCGGGCAGTGTATCAGGCACTTTGTCGCGCCTGTAGACGACGGCCGGCCAGCAGCGCCAGCACGCCCTCGATCACCCGGGGATCGGCCAGCACTTTCTGGTGGCCGCCCTGCTCCAGGCGCAGCAGGCGGCTGTCGAACCAGGCTTCGTGGATGGCTTGGGCGGCTTTGACCGGGACGAAGGTGTCGTCTTCGGCGTGCACGATCAGGCCGGGCATATTCATCTGATAGTGGGCAACGTCCAGATGCTTCAGTGGCATGCCGAAGGTCTGTTCGACCTCGTGGATAAACGCCGAGCGGGCCCGTGCAGGCAACCCGACCATCTTGGTGAACCCACGCAGCACATCGAGGAAACGCGACGGCGCAGCGATGCTCACCAGCGCTTCGGTGCGCAGCCCCAGTTGCACGGCCAGCATCGCACTGGCTCCGCCCATGGAGTGCCCGACCACCGCATGCAGCGGCGGCAGTTCGGCGGCCGCTTCCAGCATCGCCCGCGCGAACAGCAGCACATGCGCCTCACGCCCCGGCGAACGGCCATGGGCCGGACCCTCCAGGGCAATCACCGAGTAACCGTCATTGACCAGGGCGGTGATCAGGCTGGCGAACTGGGTGGGGCGCCCTTCCCAGCCGTGCATCAGCAAGACTGCCGGGCCTTGGCCCCAGCGCAGGGCCGACAGGCCGAAACGCAAGGTGATGCGTTCCGACTGCGCCAGCAGCGGCAACTCCCAGTCGCGGGGTGGCAGGTCGCGCGGCGTCATGAAGGCACGCCGCATCTTGTTGGCCACGGTGTGCGGCGCCAGATGCCCCAGGGTGCCGTTGAAGCGACGAATCCAGGTTAACGTGCCCATCCTTAGAGCCCTCTTCTAGCGCACGGCCGACTTGGCGGCGCGCAATACGCGGTCAGACAATTCACCGGGGCCCAGCGCACGCGCCAGGGCCAGGCCACCGATCATCAGCGCCATGTCAGCCAGGGCCTTGTCGGTGTCTTCGGGGCTGGCGGCCAGTTGGGCGGCCATCAGCTCGCAGTGTTCGTTCAGCGCTTGGCGGAACTCGTCCGGCAGGCGGCTCATTTCGCCGACGGTCGCCGGGATCGGACAGGCCTGAACGCTGGAGTCGCGATGTTTGCGCGACAAGTAGAACGCCGCCACAAGGCCTCGGCGCTCTTCACCCGTCAACAGCGCATCCATATCGTCAATGGCCGCACGACGCTTGGCCAGCAGTTCGGTGAACGCCTCCAGCATCAGCGCGTCCTTGCTTTCAAAATGCGCGTAGAAACCACCGACGGTCAGCCCCGCCGCGCCCATGACTTCACCCACACTCGGCTCGGCCGGGCCACGCTGGATCAATGCCGCGCTGGCAGCCTGCAAAATGCGTTCGCGGGTTTGCGCTTTTTTATCGCTCATCAAAGCCTCCGGTTCTCATGGGTTGAATATTATTACCATAATAATATTTGGCAAGCGACAGGCACGACCATTGGTCTGAAGAGAAAGCAGGAAGGGAAGAAAGAATTGGCCAAACGCCAGACAAACAAAAGGGCCATTCAATAATTGAATGACCCTTAAAAATCCCGCAGAGCGGGTAATCGTGGCGTCCCCTAGGGGACTCGAACCCCTGTTACCGCCGTGAAAGGGCGGTGTCCTAGGCCACTAGACGAAGGGGACACAAACCTTCTGTACAACCGATCAGTGCTGAGAACTGATCTGATTCAAGGACGGTGTGGCCGGAACCTTGAACCTGTAAATTGGTGGAGCTAAACGGGATCGAACCGTTGACCTCTTGCATGCCATGCAAGCGCTCTCCCAGCTGAGCTATAGCCCCGTATTTTTCGCCTCGCGGCGCAGCAGACCTTTCGAGCTGCTTGTTGAAACTGGCGTCCCCTAGGGGACTCGAACCCCTGTTACCGCCGTGAAAGGGCGGTGTCCTAGGCCACTAGACGAAGGGGACAAAACCTTCTGTACAACGTGATCAGCGCTGAGAGCTGATCGATTCAAGGACGGTGTGGCCAGACCTTGAACCTGTAAATTGGTGGAGCTAAACGGGATCGAACCGTTGACCTCTTGCATGCCATGCAAGCGCTCTCCCAGCTGAGCTATAGCCCCTCATCGGTGAGGACGGGGCGAATCTTAATGGCGCTTTGGAAGTGTGTCAAATTTATTTTCAACATTTTCCAAAGTTTTTTGCCGGGATAACAATCACTTACCGGCGAAACCCCGGAAAACCGGGGTTTCGCCGTTGCAACGGGCTGATTAAGCGATAGCGCCCAGCAGCTTTTCCCACTCTTTGTTTTCTTTCTTCGAGACACCACCAAGCAAATCAAGGGCTTGGCGCAGACGGAAACGGGTGAGGTCCGGGCCGAGAATTTCCATCGCATCCAGCACCGACACCGAACTCGCCTGCCCGGTGATCGCGGCAAACATCAGCGGCATGGCGTCGCGCAATTTCAATTCGAGGGATTCCACCACCGCCTGGATCGTCGCGGTGATCGCATCCTTCTCCCACTGACGCAGGCTTTCCAGCTTCCACAGGATCAACTGCATCAACTGGCGCACCTGGTCGCCCGAGAGCTTCTTGGATTCGAACAACTTGGCATCCGGGTTCACACCCCCGGCAAAGAAGAAGCTGGCCAACGGCGCGACCTGGCTGAATGTCTCCACCCTGCCCTGCACCAGCGGCGCGATCTTCATCATGTACTCAGGGTTCAGCGCCCACTGCTGCACACGGCTGGCGAATTCTTCCACCGGCAGGTCACGCAGCCACTGGCCGTTGAGCCACGACAGCTTCTCGATGTCGAATATCGGCCCACCCAACGAGACGCGGGACAGATCAAAGTTATCGACCATTTCCTGCAACGAGAACTTCTCGCGCTCGTCCGGCATCGACCAACCCATGCGGCCCAGGTAGTTGAGCATCGCTTCCGGCATAAAGCCCATGCGCTCGTAGAACGTCACCGAGGTCGGGTTCTTGCGCTTGGACAGCTTGCTCTTGTCCGGGTTACGCAGCAGCGGCATGTAGCACAGCTGCGGCTGTTCCCAGCCGAAGTATTCGTAGAGCAGGATCAGCTTCGGCGCCGACGGCAGCCATTCTTCGCCGCGCAGCACGTGGGTGATGCCCATCAGGTGGTCATCGACCACGTTGGCCAGGAAGTACGTCGGCAGGCCGTCGGTCTTCATCAGCACTTGCATGTCCATGCGGTCCCACGGGATCTCGACGTCACCGCGCAGCATGTCCGGCACCACGCACACGCCTTCGCTCGGCACTTTCATGCGGATCACGTGGGGCTCGCCGGCCGCCAGGCGCTGCGCCACTTCTTCCTTGGACAGCAGCAGTGCGCGGCCATCGTAGCGCGGGGTTTCGCCGCGGGCCTGTTGCTCGGCGCGCATCTGGTCGAGTTCTTCAGCGGTGCAGAAGCACGGGAACGCATGCCCCATGTCGACCAGTTGCTGGGTGTACTGCTTGTAGATGTCGCTGCGCTCGCTCTGGCGATACGGGCCGTGGGGGCCGCCGACGTCCGGGCCTTCGGCCCAGGTAATGCCCAACCAGCGCAGGGCATCGAAAATCTGCTGCTCCGACTCACGGGTCGAGCGCACCTGGTCGGTGTCTTCGATCCGCAGGATGAATTCACCACCGTGCTGCTTGGCAAAGCAGTAGTTGAACAAGGCGATGTAGGCAGTGCCGACGTGGGGATCCCCAGTAGGCGATGGCGCGATGCGCGTGCGGACGGTGGTCATGGCGGGTCTCGAATGGGCGATGAAACTGGAATTGAAACAAGGGGCGAATGGTAACAGCCCTCGGCACTTGGGCTCCAGCACCCACCCTATCGAGCATGGCATTTAGGCCAAGCTTCGGTCTCAACGCCAGTCATGGCTATTGGACAGATGCTTGGGTGGCTATATTCCATTACCTCTTGTTACAGACACTGCCCCCATGCCAGCCCCATTGAAGCGCCGCCTGTTTATCTTCGTGTTTATCGTGATCCTGATCGGCCTGGGCTTCTTCGCCCACTGGTTCTTCAAGGGCCGCTTCTATGAAAGCACCGACAACGCCTACGTGCAGGGCGAAATCACCCGCGTCTCCAGCCAGCTCGGCGCGCGCATCGTCGAGGTCAAGGTGGGTGACAACGAACACGTGCAAAAAGGCCAGCTCCTGGTGCAACTCGAAGGCGACGACTTCCACCTCGCCGTCGACCGCGCCAACGCCGCCCTGGCCATGCGCGAGGCCGAACGCACCCAGGCCCAGAGCAAGCTCACCCAACAAGCCAGCCTGATCGCCGCCGGCGCAGCCAGGGTTGCGTCAAGCCAGGCCAGCCTGGGCCGTTCGCAGATCGACTTGTCCCGCGCCGAAACCCTGCGCAAACCCGGCTATGTCTCGGAAGAACGCGTGACTACCCTGTCCGCCGACAACCACATCGCCCGCTCCCAGGTGACCATGGCCGAGGCCGATTTGCAGGGCCAGCGTCAGCAGGTCAACGCCCTCAACGCCGAAATCAAGCGCCTCGACGCGCTGATCGCCAACGCCAGGACCGACCTGGCCCAGGCCGAACTCAACCTCACCCGCAGCGAGATCCATGCGCCCATCAGCGGCCTCGTCGGCCAGCGCGCCGCGCGCAACGGCCAGTACGTGCAGGCCGGCGCCTACCTGCTGTCCATCGTTCCCGACCAGGACATCTGGATCCAGGCCAACTTCAAGGAGACCCAGATCGGCCACATGCAACCCGGGCAAAAGGCCCAACTGACCTTCGACGCCTATGCCGACACACCCATCGACGCCCGAGTGGACAGCCTGTTCGCCGCCTCCGGCGCGCAGTTCAGCCTGCTGCCACCGGACAACGCCACGGGCAACTTCACCAAAGTCGTACAACGGATTCCGGTAAAACTCACGTTCGCCGCGGATAACCCGCTGCACGGCAAGATCCGTCCCGGCATGTCCGTGACCGTCAAAGTGAACATCCAAGACCAGCCCGATGGCCGGTGATCAACTGCTGCGCCCGGTCGGCGAACCGACCCGGCGCGACTGGATCGCGGTGATGAGCGTGATGCTCGGCGCGTTCATGGCGGTGCTCGACATCCAGATCACCAACTCGTCGCTCAAGGACATCCAGGGCGCGCTGTCAGCCACCCTGGAAGAAGGCTCGTGGATTTCCACCTCCTACCTTGTCGCCGAAATCATCATGATCCCCCTCACCGCCTGGCTGGTGCAGCTGCTCTCGGCGCGGCGGCTGGCGGTGTGGGTGTCGGTGGGGTTCCTGATCGCCTCGCTGATGTGCTCCATGGCCTGGAGCCTGGAAAGCATGATCGTGTTCCGCGCCCTGCAAGGCTTCACCGGCGGCGCGCTGATCCCGCTGGCGTTCACCCTCACCCTGATCAAGCTGCCCGAACACCACCGCGCCAAAGGCATGGCGATGTTCGCCATGACGGCCACCTTCGCCCCCTCCATCGGCCCGACCATCGGCGGCTGGCTCACCGAGAACTGGGGCTGGGAGTACATCTTCTACATCAACGTGCCGCCGGGCCTGCTGATGATCGCCGGGCTGCTCTACGGCCTGGAGAAAAAGGCGTCGAACTGGGACCTGCTGAAAAGCACCGACTACCTGGGCATCGTCACCCTCGCGGTGGGCCTTGGCTGCTTGCAGGTGTTCCTCGAAGAAGGCCACCGCAAGGACTGGCTCGAATCCAGCCTGATCGTCAGCCTCGGCAGCATCGCCCTGCTCAGCCTGATCACCTTTGTCATCGTGCAGCTCTCCAAGCCCAACCCGCTGATCAACCTGGGCATCCTCGCCAACCGCAATTTCGGCCTGTCGAGCATCGCCAGCCTGGGCATGGGCGTGGGCCTGTACGGCTCGATCTACCTGTTGCCGCTGTACCTGGCGCAGATCCAGAACTACAACGCGCTGCAGATCGGCGAAGTGATCATGTGGATGGGCGTGCCCCAGCTGTTTCTGATCCCGCTGGTGCCCAAGCTGATGAAATACGTGTCGCCGAAATGGCTATGCACCGTGGGATTCGGCCTGTTCGGCCTGGCGAGTTTTTCCTCGGGGGTGCTCAACCCCGACTTCGCCGGCAGCCAGTTCAACCAGATCCAGATCATCCGCGCCCTTGGGCAGCCGCTGATCATGGTCACCATCTCGTTGATCGCCACCGCCTACATCCTGCCCCAGGACGCGGGTTCGGCGTCGAGCCTGTTCAATATCCTGCGTAACCTTGGCGGCGCCATCGGCATTGCGCTGCTGGCGACCTTGCTGGATGCGCGGACCAAGACCTACTTCGATTATTTACGCGAGGCACTGGTGCCGACCAACCCGCAGGTGGCGGAGCGCTTGGCGACGTTGGCGCAGACGTTCGGCAGCGACACGGCGGCGCTGGGCAAGCTCAGTGAGATAGCGCACCAGCAGGCGCAGATCATGGCCTACAACGATGCGTTTCACTTTGTCGGGTTGGCGTTGGGGATCAGCATGGTTGCGGTGTTGTTGACCAAGGCGTTGCCGGCGGGGTTGAAGGCTGGGGAGAGTCATTGAGACCGAGTTGCCTCCATCGCAGGCAAGCCAGCTCCCACATTTGACTGCATTTCAAAGTTAGAACACGGTCAACTGTGGGAGCGGGCTTGCCCGCGATGAGGCCAGCCCAGTCACTACAAATCAAACAGCCAGCAGCCGCTCCCGCAACTTGCCAATCTCATCCCGCGTCTGCGCCGCCGCCTCAAACTCCAGATCCCGCGCCAACTGGTACATCTTCTCTTCCAACTGGCGAATGCGCTTGGTGATCTCACTCGGCGAGCGCAGTTCGCTTTCGTACTTGGCGCTTTCCTCGGCGGCCTTGGCCATGCCCTTGCGCTTCTTGCTACGCGAGCCCGGCACGACGGCGCCTTCCATGATGTCGGCGACATCCTTGAACACGCCCTTGGGCGTAATGCCGTTGGCCAGGTTAAAGGCAATCTGCTTGTCGCGACGGCGCTCGGTCTCGCCAATCGCGCGCTCCATGGAGCCGGTGATGCGGTCGGCGTAGAGAATCGCCCGGCCATTGAGGTTACGCGCCGCGCGGCCGATGGTCTGGATCAGCGAGCGCTCGGAGCGCAAGAAACCTTCCTTGTCGGCATCGAGGATCGCCACCAGCGACACTTCCGGCATATCCAAACCTTCCCGCAGCAGGTTGATCCCCACCAGCACATCAAAGGTGCCCAGGCGCAGGTCGCGGATGATTTCCACGCGCTCCACGGTGTCGATGTCCGAGTGCAGGTAGCGCACGCGCACGCCGTGATCGGCCAGGTAGTCGGTCAAGTCTTCGGACATGCGCTTGGTCAGCGTGGTGACCAGCACCCGCTCCTCCAGGGCCACGCGCTTGTTGATTTCGGAGAGCAGATCGTCGACCTGGGTCAGCGCCGGACGGATTTCGATCTGCGGGTCCACCAGGCCGGTCGGGCGCACCAACTGCTCGATCACCCGGCCGGCATGCTCGGCCTCGTAGTTGCCCGGCGTGGCGGAGACAAAGATGGTCTGCGGGCTGATGCTTTCCCATTCGTCGAAACGCATCGGCCGGTTGTCCAGCGCCGACGGCAGGCGGAAGCCATATTCCACCAGCGTCTCTTTACGCGAGCGGTCGCCCTTATACATCGCGCCGACCTGCGGCACGCTGACGTGGGATTCGTCGATCACCAACAATGCGTCGGCCGGCAGGTAGTCATACAAAGTCGGCGGCGGCGCACCCGATTCGCGGCCCGAGAGGTAGCGCGAGTAGTTTTCGATGCCGTTGCAGTAACCCAGCTCCAGGATCATCTCCAGGTCGAAACGGGTGCGCTGCTCCAGGCGCTGGGCTTCCACCAGCTTGTTGTTGGAACGCAGGTATTCCAGGCGCTCGGCCAGTTCCACCTTGATGTGCTCGACGGCGTCCATCAAGGTTTCGCGCGGGGTGACGTAGTGGCTTTTCGGATAGAAGGTGAAGCGCGGCAGCTTGCGGATCACCTCGCCGGTCAACGGGTCGAAGGCCGACAGGCTCTCGACTTCATCGTCAAACAGCTCGATGCGAATCGCTTCCAGATCGGATTCGGCCGGGTACACGTCGATCACATCGCCGCGCACGCGGAAGGTGGCGCGGGCAAAGTCCATGTCATTGCGGGTGTATTGCAAATCCGCCAGGCGGCGCAGCACTTCGCGCTGGTCGAGTTTGTCGCCGCGATCCACGTGCAGCACCATCTTCAGATAGCTTTCCGGGCTGCCCAGGCCGTAGATGCACGACACCGTGGTGACGATGATCGCGTCCTTGCGCTCCAGCAGCGCCTTGGTCGCCGACAGCCGCATCTGCTCGATGTGGTCGTTGATCGACGCATCCTTCTCGATAAAGGTATCGGAGGACGGCACATAGGCTTCGGGCTGGTAGTAGTCGTAGTAGGAAACGAAGTACTCGACGGCGTTGTTCGGGAAGAACGACTTGAACTCGCCATACAACTGCGCAGCCAGGGTCTTGTTCGGCGCCAGCACCAAGGTGGGCCGGTTAACCTGGGCGATCACGTTGGCAATGCTGAAGGTCTTGCCCGAACCGGTCACCCCGAGCAGCGTCTGGTGGGCCAGGCCGGCCTCGATGCCCTCGACCATCAGGCGAATCGCCTCGGGTTGGTCGCCGGCGGGTTCAAAGCGGGTGACGAGTTGGAAATCCGACATAACGTACCTCTTGAAATCACCCCAGACTGTAAACCCGTCGGGAACGAAAAAGACCGCTCCCCGCGAAGATTCAGAGCGGGCAGCAGGAAAAAACCATGATAGCCGTAGAAGTGGTGGCGAATGTGACGGGTTTCAAGGCAATCGTCCTACACGCCCTGAACGGTCAATGTTGCAATAAGACTAACGGTCAGCAAATAAACCGAAAAACTTGGCCGAAAAGCCGTTTCGGTTGTCGCCTCAGGCGGTGATGGCCTCTATACTAGCTCCCCGTTTGTGCACCGCTCTAGTGCATTCGGCTGGAGCGCGACACGTCCCTCCTTTCCCCCATAGAGCTGCCGCAAAAATGAGCCTGTTCTCCGCTGTCGAAATGGCACCACGCGATCCTATCCTGGGCCTCAACGAAGCATTCAACGCCGATACACGAACCACCAAGGTCAACCTTGGCGTAGGCGTTTACTGCAACGAGGAGGGGAAGATTCCACTCTTGCGTGCCGTTGCCGAAGCGGAAGCCATTCGCGTGGCGCAACACGCCGCCCGTGGCTACTTGCCAATCGACGGCATCGCGGCCTACGACAAGGCCGTGCAAACCCTGCTGTTTGGCGCTGAATCGCCGCTGCTGACCGCTGGCCGCGTCACCACCGTGCAAGCGGTTGGCGGCACCGGCGCACTGAAAATCGGCGCTGACTTCCTCAAGCAACTGCTGCCAGACGCCGTCGTAGCGATCAGCGACCCAAGCTGGGAAAACCACCGCGCGCTGTTCGAAACCGCCGGCTTCCCGGTGCAGAACTACCGCTACTACGACGCCGCCACCCACGACGTCAACCGTGCCGGCCTGCTCGAAGACCTCAACGCCCTGCCGCCACAATCCATCGTGGTGCTGCACGCCTGCTGCCACAACCCGACCGGCGTCGACCTGAGCCCGGCCGACTGGCAGAACGTGCTGGACGTGGTCAAGGCCAAGAACCTCGTGCCGTTCCTCGACATGGCCTACCAGGGCTTTGGCGACGGCATCCACGAAGACGCCGCCGCGGTGCGCCTGTTTGCTGAATCGGGCCTGACCTTCTTTGTGTCCAGCTCGTTCTCCAAGTCGTTCTCGCTGTACGGCGAACGCGTCGGCGCGCTGTCCATCGTCGGCGAGTCCAAGGAAGAAAGCGCGCGCATCCTGTCCCAGGTCAAACGCGTGATCCGCACCAACTACTCCAACCCGCCGACCCACGGCGCGGCGATTGTCGCTGCGGTGCTGAACAGCCCTGAGCTGCGCGCGCAGTGGGAAGCCGAACTGGCCGAAATGCGCCTGCGCATCCGTGGCATGCGTGAGCAAATGGTGTCGGAATTGGCCAAGGCTGCTCCGGGCCATGACTTCAGCTTTGTCGGTCGCCAGCGTGGGATGTTTTCCTACTCCGGCCTGAGCGTTGAGCAGGTCACCCGCCTGCGCAACGAGTTCGGCATCTACGCCCTCGACACGGGCCGTATCTGTGTCGCGGCGTTGAACCAGTCGAACATCGACGCGGTCACAAAGGCAATCGTTCAGGTGCTGTAAGCCGGTAACCGTTGCACAGAAGGGGAAGCCAATGGCTTCCCCTTTTTTGTCGCCAGCCCCTAGACTGAACCTTGCCCGCCCCTTTGCTGTGAGAGCCTTATGAGAAACGACGACCTGGACCTGCGTGCCGACCGCGATGAGCTGGATGACTACACGCCGCGCGCGCCGCAGGTTAAGCGGCAGAAAAGCCTAGTGTTGCAGGTGGCCCTGGGTGTGTTCCTTGGTGGCCTGGCTCTATGGCTGGTGCAACTGGGTGCGACAGCACTGATGACCAAGCTCGCCATGGGCACCCTGCAATTCGGCGGCTAGCACCGATCAAACTGTGGGAGCTGGCTTGCCTGCGATGCAGGCGACTCGGTACATCAGGTCCACCCAGTTGATGCCATCGCAGGCAAGCCAGCTCCCACACTTGATCTATGTTGGCTCTAGAACGCGTTCTTCCAGCAGCTTCACAAAGCTGTTCAGGCTCTGCGACACCGTCCCCCGCCGCCAGATCAGCCAGGTGTGCAACACCCGAAAGCTGTCCATCAACGGCCACACGCTCACCGCCGCAAACCCCGGCATGCTTTCCAGCATGCTGCGCGGCATCAGGGCCAAGCCCGCGCCGGCGCTGACGCAGGCGAGCATGCCGTGGTACGACTCGATCTCGAAGATCTTGCCCGGCACTGCGCCATCCTGGGAGAACCAGCGCTCAAAGTGGTGCCGGTACGAGCAGTTCGAGCGAAAGGTGTAGATGTTCTCGCCATTCACATCCTGGCCCCGGGTGATGGGCGCGTGATGCAGCGGCGCGATCACCACCATCTCTTCCTCAAACACCGCCACGCCTTCCAGCGTTGCATGCAACACCGGCCCATCGACAAACGCCGCCGCCAGGCGCCCCGACAGCACGCCTTCGATCATGGTGCCCGACGGCCCGGTGCTCAGGTCCAGTTCGACTTTGGTGTGTTTCTGGTTGTAGGCCGCGAGCAAGGCCGGGATACGCACCGCCGCGGTGCTTTCCAGTGAGCCGAGGGCAAACGCGCCCTGGGGCTCCTCCCCCGCCACCGTCGCGCGGGCTTCCTGCACCAGGTCGAGGATGCGCCGCGCATAGCCGAGGAAATTCCAGCCCGCTGGCGACAGACGCAGGCGGCTCTTCTCGCGGATAAACAACTCCACGCCCAGGTCCTGCTCCAGTTGCTTGATACGGGTGGTCAGGTTCGACGGCACCCGATGAATCAACTGCGCGGCGGCGCTGATGCTGCCTTGCTCGGCAACGGCCTTGAAGATTTCCAGCTGCACCAGGTCCAAGTCATTCTCCAATCGTGAACGTATTGCTTAATATTATTCAGTTTCCAGAAAAGAGCCAGCCCCGTAGGCTGAACCCCACTTACTCATTCAGCAGGACGGTGCCATGAACGCGACCACCCACGCCCTCTCGATCAACCCGGCCAACGGCGAAACCGTCGGCAGCTACCCATACGAAAGCGAGTCGCAGCTGGACGCCGCCCTCGACCGTTCCACCACCGCCTTCCGCACCTGGCGCCGCCAGCCGGTCAGCCAGCGCGCCGAGCTGTTGCTGGCCCTGGCCGCCGCCCTGCGCGAGCAAGCCGAAGACATGGCGCAGATGATCACCCTGGAAATGGGCAAGCCCATCGCCCAGGCCCGTGCCGAAATCGAAAAATGCGCCCAGCTCAGCGAGTGGTACGCCGCCCAAGGCCCGGCCATGCTCGCGCCGGAGCCGACCCTGGTGGACAACGGCAGCGCCCAGATCGAATACCGCCCGCTGGGCCCGATCCTCGCCGTGATGCCGTGGAACTTCCCGGTCTGGCAAGTGCTGCGCGGCGCCGTGCCGACCATGCTCGCCGGCAACACCTACGTGCTCAAGCACGCACCCAACGTGATGGGCAGCGCCTACCTGATCCTGCAAGCCTTCAAAAAGGCCGGCTTCGCTGACGGTTTGTTCGAAGTGCTCAACGTGACTCCGGACGGTGTGTCCAAAGCCATCGCCGACCCACGCATCGCTGCCGTCACCCTCACCGGCAGCGTGCGCGCCGGTATCGCCATCGGCTCCCAGGCCGGTGCCGCGCTGAAAAAATGCGTGCTGGAACTGGGCGGCTCCGACCCGTTCATCGTGCTCAACGACGCCGACCTCGACGCCGCCGTACAAGCTGCGTTGATCGGCCGCTTCCAGAACAGCGGCCAAGTCTGCGCTGCCGCCAAGCGCCTGATCATCGAAGCCGGCGTGGCAGAAGCCTTCACCGCCAAGTTCCTCGAAGCCAGCCGCGCGCTGGTGATGGGCGACCCGACAGACGCCAGCACCTACATCGGCCCGATGGCCCGCTTCGACCTGCGCGACGAGCTGCACGGCCAGGTCCAGGCCACCCTGGAAGAAGGCGCGACCCTGCTGCTGGGCGGCCATAAGGTCCCAGGCGCAGGCAACTACTATGAGCCCACCGTACTGGCCAACGTCACCGACCAGATGACCTCGTTCAAACAGGAACTGTTCGGCCCCGTCGCCTCGATCATCACCGCCCGCGACGCTGACCACGCCGTTGCACTGGCGAATGACAGCGAGTTTGGCCTCACCGCGAGCATCTTCACCACCGATGCGGCGAAAGCCCGCGATATCGCCAACCGCCTGGAAACCGGTGGGATCTTCGTCAACTCGTTCAGCATCTCTGACCCTCGGGTCGCGTTTGGCGGGATCAAGAAGAGTGGCTTTGGCCGGGAGCTGTCGCACTTCGGCGTGCGCGAGTTCTGCAATGCGCAGACTGTGTGGCTGGATCGTAAATAAACCAGGCAACCAGTGCCGCCGCCTTCGCAGCCTCGCTGGCGCTCGACAGCTCCCACAGGGATTGGCTGTGTCCGTGAGACCTGGGTCCGAACACTGTCAGCCCTACCAACACAGTCCAACTGTGGGAGCTGGCTTGCCTGCGATAGCGGTCTGTCAGTTAAAGAGATGCAAGCTGACCCGCCGCCATCGCAGGCAAGCCAGCTCCCACACAAGCCAGTTCCCTCAGAGATCGCATTTGTTCTGCGATTTCCCCGTTGCAACTCCCCCTTCGCACCACGATCGACTACCATGGCGCGCCGGTTCCCGAAGGGGACTAACAGGGAATCCCCAGCGCGCCCCATCGCGCCAATCGGAACTGCCCCCGCAACTGTAGGTGCCGAGCCTGCTCCCCACTGCCACTGGACGCTGTCCGGGAAGGCCGGAGCGAGGCGACGACGCACCAGTCAGGAGACCTGCCGGCCCAGCGTTATCACCAACCGGCGGGGTGTCCGGGAAGGACATCCTTGCGCGGCCCCGGCGGCCGTGTTCGTGGGTGTATTTCCACTACCGTACCTCCCCAGTCCACTGTACGGTCCCAACGGAGATTGCCCCATGCTGCCACGCGTTACCGCCCTGCTCACCGGCCTGGGTTTCTGTGCCCTGGCCCACGCCGCGCCGACCCACTACCCGCTGTCGCTGGAAAACTGCGGCAGCAGCCTCAGCTTCCAACAAGCCCCCGCACGCAGCGTGACCATCGGCCAGGCCGCCACCGAGATGCTCTACGCCCTGGGCGTGGGCGAGAAAGTGGTCGGCACGTCGCTGTGGTTCAACAACGTACTGCCGCAGTTCAAGACCCTGAACAACGGCATCGAGCGCCTGGCCAATAACGAGCCGAGCTTCGAAGCGGTGATCGCCAAGCGCCCGCAACTGGTGGCCGCCGAACTGGAGTGGGTGGTCGGCGCGCAGGGCGTGGTGGGCACCCGCGAGCAGTTTCACGAACTGAAAATCCCCACCTACCTGCTGCCCTCCGACTGCGAAGGCAAGGACAACCTGGTGGGCGCCGACGGCACGCGGCTGGAGCCGTTTCGCATCGACACCATCTATAAAAGCATCAGCCAACTGGCGGCGATTTTTGACGTCCAGGATCGCGGCCAACAGCTGAACGACGAACTCAAGGCACGCCTGGCCAAGTCCGTCGCCACCGTGCAGAGCAAGGGCCTCAAGCAGGCCAGCGCGCTGGTGTGGTTCTCCAGCGCCGAGATGGCCAGCGATCCCTACGTGGCCGGCCACAAGGGCATCCCCGAATTCATGCTGCAAACCCTCGGTTTGCATAACGTGGTGCAGTCCGATGAAGAATGGCCCGCCGTCGGCTGGGAAACCATCGCCAAGGCCAACCCGACCTTCCTCGTCATCGCCCGCATGGACCGTCGCCGCTACCCCGCCGACGACCACGAGAAGAAACTCGCCTTCCTGCGCAGCGACCCGGTCACGCGCAATATGGACGCAGTGAAAAACAACCGCATCATCATCCTCGACGCCCTGGCGTTGCAGGCCAGCATCCGCATGTTCGATGGCCTGGAACAACTGGCCACGGCCATCGACGGCTACGACCTGCCGCAATGATCCGTCCCCTGATCGCCCTGGCCCTGCTGTTGCTCGCCGTACTCGCCGGCGTGGCCATCGGCGAAACCGCCATCTCGCCGCAGGTCGTGCTCCAGGTGCTGGCCAATAAACTGTGGGGCGCCGGCTACGTGCTGGACCCCATCGACGAAGGCGTGGTCTGGAACTACCGCCTGACCCGCGCCCTGGTTGCCGCCGCGTGCGGCGCCGGGCTGGCGACCTGCGGGGTGATCTTGCAGTCGCTGCTGCGCAACCCATTGGCCGACCCCTACCTGCTGGGCATCAGTGCCGGTGCCTCGACCGGGGCGGTATTGGTGGCGTTGATTGGCGTGGGCGGTGGTTTGATCTCGTTGTCGGCCGGCGCGTTTGTCGGCGCGATGGCCGCGTTCGCCCTGGTGATTTTGCTCGCGCGGGCCAGCGGCTCGTCCAGCGGCACCGGGCAGATCATCCTCGCCGGCATTGCCGGTTCGCAGCTGTTCAATGCGCTGACCGCGTTCCTCATCACCAAATCCGCCAGCTCCGAACAGGCGCGCGGCATCATGTTCTGGTTGCTGGGCAACCTCAGCGGCGTGCGCTGGCCGTCGGTATGGCTGGCGGTGCCGGTGGCGCTCGTGGGTTTGGCGGTGTGCCTGTGGCATCGCCGCGCGCTGGATGCGTTCACCTTTGGCAGCGATTCGGCGGCGTCCCTCGGCATCCCGGTGCGGCGCGTGCAGTTTGTGCTGGTGGGCTGCGCGGCGCTGGTGACGGCGGTGATGGTGTCGATTGTCGGCTCCATCGGTTTTGTCGGGCTGGTGATTCCCCACGCGGTGCGCCTGTTGCTGGGCACCGGGCATTCGCGCTTGCTGCCGGCCAGCGCGCTGGGCGGTGCGTTGTTCTTGATTGCGGCGGATGTGCTGTCGCGCACCTTGATCAAGGGCCAGGTGATTCCGGTCGGCGTGGTCACCGCGCTGGTCGGCGCACCGGTGTTTGCGCTGATCTTGATTGGGCGGAGGAACGCACGATGAGCATGCTCAGTTGCCGCGGCCTGGGCTTCAAGGTGCGTGACGCCGAGTTGCTGCGCGATATTCATCTGGACGTGGCGCAGGGAGAAACCCTCGGCATCGTCGGGCCGAACGGCTCCGGTAAATCCACCTTGCTCAAGCTGCTGGCCGGGTTGCGCACGCCTGCATACGGCGAAGTGCGCCTGGGCGGCCAACGCCTGGGTGAGCTGTCCCGCCGCGCCATCGCGCAGCAACTGGCGGTGGTCGAACAACAAGCCGACACCGACGACGCCATCCGCGTGTTCGACGCCGTGGCCCTGGGCCGCACGCCGTGGCTGTCGGCGCTGAGCCCGTGGTCCGCTGACGACGACAGCATCGTGCGCCAGGCCCTGCACGACGTGGACGCCACCCACCTGAGCCATCGCGCGTGGCGCAGCCTCTCCGGCGGCGAACGCCAGCGCGTACACATCGCCCGCGCCCTGGCGCAGCGGCCGCAGATTCTGTTGCTGGATGAGCCGACCAACCACCTGGATATCCAGCACCAGTTGGCGATCTTGAAAGGTGTGCAGGCGCTGCCGGTGACGACGCTGATTGCGCTGCATGACCTGAACCAGGCGCTGACCTGTGACCGCTTGGCGGTGCTGGATCGCGGGCGGTTGGTGGCGCTGGGCAAGCCGCTGGACGTGCTGACGCCGCAGCGGTTGCAGGACACGTTTGGGGTGCAGGCGCATTACCTGACGGACCCGTTTGATGGGGCGCAGATCTTGCGATTACGCTCGAACTAAAGGCTTGAACACGGCCACCCAGACACCATAATTCAACTGTGGGAGCTGGCTTGCCTGCGATAGCGGTCTATCAGTTAAAGAGATGCAAGCTGACCCGCCGCCATCGCAGGCAAGCCAGCTCCCACATGATCATTCCCACATTAGATCTGGGGTGTTCGCTGCATATGCGTTGTCTGCCACACCGGGTCCACGTCGATATCAACCACTTCAAACCCCTGCCGAAGCCAAAAATCAATCGCCCCCGGCAAAAACGGATGGGTATGCAGGTACATCACCTCCACCCCCTCCGCCTGCGCCGTTGCCTCTAATGCGCGATACAACGCCGCCGCCAAGCCAACGCGACGAAATGCCGGCAGCACAAACAAGCGCATCACTTCCACCGTCTTGCGGCCCTGGTAATCGAGCTGGGGGAAGCGGTTGTCATACGGCAGGTAGCCAATGGCAGCAACGATTTGACCGTCATGACAGGCAATCAGAAAGCGCCCGTCACCTTGAAGGTAGGTCGCCTCAAATTGCGCCAGATCATTCGGCATACCGGCATCGCTGAGCTTGGGAAACATCTCGGCGCGGGCCTGCTGTACGAAGGCCAGCACCTGTGAAACATCATCCGCAGCCACCGGCCGGATGCCGAGAGGGTCTTCAAGGGACATCCTGCCCACTATCCATTGGCGGCCATAAGCCAACACCCTACCCGCCATCCCCACCGGAAAATGAATAAACCCATGGGCCGCCTCCGGCACCAAGTGCACCTGCGCGCCCGGCCATCGCTCAGCGATCAACAGCGTGTCGTCTTTAAGCGGATCCAACTCCCCCACAAACATCAACGCCGGCGGCAACCCGGTGAAGTCGCCATACAGCGGTGACAACGGCGCCTGCCGACGCTCATCGTCACTCAGCCCCGGCGTGAGCATTTGTAGCGCTTCGACCATGCCGGGCCCGTCCAGCAATAACGTATCGGGGCCTGCGGCGCGTACGCTGGGCGTGCCTGTGAGGTCATAGACGCCGTAATACAGCAGTGCGCCGCTGACGCGCTTGAGCAACTCCGGCCATTGCTTCAACGCCAGCAACGTCGCCGCCGCCAGGTGCCCGCCGGCCGATTCGCCGACGATGATCACCGGCAGGCCCGCAAACTCATCGGCGCTCAGCAACCAACGCGCGGCCGTGAGGCAATCGTCCATCACGCCTTGCACCGGCGTATCGACCGCCAGCCGATAATCCACCGACACCACCGCCACGTCGCAGGCGTTGACCATGCCCAGGTTGAGTTCGTCATCCATCTGCGCATTGCCGATCACCCAGCCGCCGCCGTGGATATCCAGCACCACGCCCTTGGGTTTGCCGCTGGGGCGCAGGATGCGCACGGGCACCGAGCCAGCGTGCCGGGTTTCAGCCGCAGGGGCGCGCTTCAGCCGTTGACCGGCACGCAGCAACGCCTGGATCACACGCGGCGTCACGCGATTGCGGATCTTGAAGCGTGGCAACCAGGCGAGCTTCCTGTTGAAGCGGCGCATCTCGGCCAGTTCGGTTTCGCTGGCGGGCCAGAAGTTGTGAGTCATCAGCGGTTATTTCTCAAAATGGAGAAATTCAACGCCGCCGCCACACACAGCCACGCCAGGTACGGGAACAGGATCAACCCGGTGATCAAGTCCAGGCGCACCGCCAACACCACCATCGTCGCCACGGTCAGCCACAGCACCGCCAGAATAACCATCCCGGCGAGGATGCGATGGGCGCCGAAGAACACCGGTGTCCATAACGTGTTCAAGGCAATCTGCGCCGCCCACAGCGCCAGCACCACTTGGCTGTCCGGGATCAGGCTGAGGCGGTAACCGGCCCAGGCCAGCAGCAGGTAGATCAGCGTCCACGCCACCGGGAACAACCAGTTGGGCGGGGTGAAGCTGGGTTTGACGAGGGATTCGTACCAGGCGCCGGGTTTGAAGAGCATGCCGGTGCTGGCGGCGGCGGCGCAGGCGAGCAGGAAGATGAAGAAGGTCATGGTCGGTCCTTGGCTGGGCGTTTCAACTTGGACGTGTGGGGGGCGGGTAAAAGTTCATTGCCGATTGGGTCTGGAGGCGGGTTGTGAGGGTGCATGGGCTGGCGCCATCGCAGGCAAGCCAGCTCCCACATTTAACGGTGTTCACCAGTCAAAATGTGGGAGTTGTCGAGCTTTAGCGAGGCTACGAAGGGATCGCCGCGCACTGCCTGCCGCCCCGCCCTATCCGCATCGGCCTCGGCCTCGGCCTCGGTGCTAAGTGGCCCCCACAATCTGGAGCCAAGGCCACCGCTCCTGATAACTCCTGGCCTTGCGCGCAAACAATTCCGGCTCCGGGTGCAACGGGTTGATCCGCAGCACACCCTGCTCCACATCCACCAAGCCATACGGCGCATACACCTCGCCCGTCGCCACTTCCAGGCCAATACAGGTGCCCGCCACCAGGTAGCGGTCGATCCCCTGCCGAGCCGTGTGCAATTGCGGATACGGCCGGCCAAACCGCTGGCCATACCAAAGGTGCACCCGCGCTTGATTCTTCACTTCAACGTTGACGCCCAGGTCCTCGAACAACCCCTCAGCCGCGCGAATCACGGCGTCCTCGGCTTCGTAGGACAGGTCTGTGTCGAAGTAGAAAACGTCGTAGTCCTTTACGCCCTGGGCAGCAGGCAGGTTCGACTGGTGATTCCACACCGCCTGGAACAGGCAGCCTGCGGTGAGAAAGCACTGGTCCAGGCCGAGGGCCGGCAGGCGCGCCGTGATCTCGGCGTTGATCGGGTTGGCCATGGCCAGGTCGAGCAGGGTTTTGACGGTCAATGTCATGTGCGCTCCTTGGACACTTTATGTGTTGGACCCTGCGACGTTACACCACCGCGTGGTGGTTTTCGTTACGGTAAGACGCCGCAGCTTCCCCCGTGGCGAGGGAGCTTGCTCCCGCTGGGGTGCGAAGCGCCCCCATCGGCCACTGAGTTTTACCTGATTCTGCGCGCTGGTAGGTTTTGGGGCTGCTACGCAGCCCAGCGGGAGCAAGCTCCCTCGCCACAGAGGTGGGTGATTTAGCCCTTCAACTCACTGGCCCGATTTGCCGCTGCATCGTCATAGGCCACATACAACGCCTCGGCGATCTGGCTTTTGATGGCCTTGGTCGATTCCAGGCCGAGCACAAACCCTTCAGCCTTGCCGCCCGCGCGGTTGAGTTCTTCGTGGGTGGAAGCGCCGGTGATGGCGTCCAGCAGCTTAGCGGCGTGCGGGCCGACACCTTTGGGCAGGCTGATTTGGTCGATGGACATGGGCGGTACCTTTATAAAGAAGGATCGGTAGCGCGTGGAACCACTGCCGGGGGTGGCATGGTAGACCGATATAGGCCTCAAGGGGCTGTTTTCATGAGATCCCGGCCAAACGCACCTTTCACAAAATCGACAAAACTGCGCACCTTCGGCGTCACCCGCCGATCCGCCGCATACAGCAGGTTCATCGGCGAGGCCGGCACGGTGTAACCCGGTAGCAACGCCAGCAGCGTGCCTTTGCGCAGCGCGTCATGCACCAGTTCCTGGGGCAACAACACCACGCCCAACCCGGCCACGGCCGCCGACAGCAGCGGGTCACCCTGATTAATCGTCAAACGGCTTGTAATCGGCACCTCCACCCGCCCCTGTGGGCCTTCGAAGTGCAGGTGTGAGCGCCCGTCCGAATAGGCAAACGCCAGGCATTCATGCTCCTGCAAATCCCATGGGCTGCTGATCGCTGGGCGGCGGGCCAAGTAGGCCGGCGCCGCGCAGAGCACCATCTGATAGGGTTTGAGGGGCAAGGCCTTCAAGCCGCTGTCAGCCAATTCGCCGATGCGGAACACCACGTCATAGCCATCCTCCACCAGGTCCACCAGCTCATTGGACAAGGTCAGGTCCACCGCCACCTGGGGAAACTTGACCATATACTCCAGCAAACGCGGGGCCAACGTACTCACGCCAAACGTCACCGGCGCATTGATGCGCAGGCGCCCGCTGGGCACGCCACGGGTCACGGCGGCCATTTCTTCGGCGGCGTACATGTCTGCCAGGATCAGCTTGGCGCGTTGGTAGAAGGTGCGGCCAAAGTCGGTCAGGCTCTGCTTGCGCGTGGTGCGGTGCAGCAGCGACACCCCCAAGTGCTGCTCCAGCATCTTCACCTGCTTGCCGATCAGTTGCGGTGACAGGTTCAGCTCATCCGCCACCGCACTGAACGAGCCCAGCTCCACGGCTTTGACGAACGTGGCCATCAAGGTAAGACGATCCATTGGAAACCCATTGTTTCTAGTGTTGCGCCATCCTAGGCCTTTATCCCGCGCCGTCCCACGCCTAAATTGAACGCCACATTGATAAACATCGAGGATCAACCCCATGGCCCGCATTGTCAGGATTCACGCCTACGGCGACGCAAGCGTCTTGCAACTGGAAAACATCGACGTCCCGGCGCCAGCAGCCGATGAAGTGCAAATCCAGGTCAAGGCCTTCGGCCTCAACCGCGCCGAAGTGATGTTCCGCAACCACGCCTACCTGCAAGAAGCCGAGTTCCCCAGCCGCCTGGGCTATGAAGCGGCTGGCGTGGTGAGCGCCGTCGGCGCAAACGTCCGCGACTTCCAGGTGGGCGATGCCGTCAGCGTCATCCCACCGCTCGATATCGCCCGCTGGGGCACCTACGGCGAAGTGGCCAATGTGCCCGCCTACCTCACCGTCAAACACCCGCAAAACCTCAGCTTCGTCCAAGCCGCCGCGTCGTGGATGCAATACGTCACCGCCTGGGGTGCCCTGGTGGAGCAGGCCAAGTTGGCCCAAGGCGACTTCGTGTTGGTGACTGCCGCCTCCAGCAGCGTCGGCCTCGCCGCCTTCCAGATCGCCCGCAGCGTCGGCGCTACCGCCATCGCCGTGACCCGCACCCGCGCGAAAAAACAGGCGTTGCTGGAAGCCGGCGCCGCGCATGTCATCGTCAGCGATGAAGAAGACCTGGTGGAACGTGTGATGGCGCTCACCAACGGCCAAGGCGCCCGCGTGGTGTTCGATCCCATCGGCGGGCCGGGCTTTGAAGCACTCACCCAGAGCATGGCCCAGGGCGGGATCTTGCTGGAGTACGGCGCGTTGAGTTCGGAGCCGACACCGTTTCCGTTGTTTACCGTGCTGGGCAGATGTTTGACGCTGAAGGGGTACTTGTACGCGGAGATTGTGGCCGACCCGGCTGCGTTGGCGCGGGCCAAGGCGTTTATTGTGGATGGGCTGGCTTCGGGGGCGCTGGCGCCGGTGATTGCCAAGACGTTTGGGTTGGATGAGGTGCAGGAGGCGCATCGGTTTTTGGAGGCGAACCAGCAAATCGGCAAGATTGTGGTGACGGTTTAGGTTTTAGCGGTTAGCTGGGTTATCAGCCGTGCCACTGTGAGTGGCACGGTTGTTTTTACAGCGCGTATAGAACGTAACGAATCCCCATCCACATAAATATTTGAAGCCAAAAAAGCTCCGGCCATATCACCCAGCGCTTGAGAGAGAGCGGAACTGACGCAACCTCCTTTTCGCTCACATCGCCTAACCGGATATAACTTTTTGGAAACGTCAAAAAGCAGGAAATCTGCCCCATGCGCAGTGCTTTATCCATCGGCCGATTGCCCGGCCAACGTTGCTTGTTCAGTTGAACAATTTCATTGTTCTCAAAATACTTCTCCAGCATTTCAAGCTTGAAATAGTGCGTGTACAGCAGCAACGCCACACCAATGAGCGACTCAACGCCCACAAGCCACGTGATGAACCTGTAGCCGGCTACCTCCATAGATCAACACCTAAATACAGTTCTTCGCCAACAACACCCAAACCTTTCCCGGCCGAATAACCTAACAACTGCATGAGCCTCCTCTGTCAGACCTTCCTGCCTGTGCTGGATGGTGGCTGCGCCCAGGCCGCACCGGTCTTCAAAGTTTGTACAAGACGTAATGAAGCCCCATGCACATAAACATTTGGTACAAAAAGTAATACGGCCACGTCGCCCAACGCTTGAGGGAGAGTGGAACGGAGGCAACCTCCGCTTCAGTCACATCCCCTAAGCGGATATAGCGCTTGGAAAGCGACAGAAAGTTAGAAATCTGCCCCATACGGAATGCTCTATGCATCGGCAGTTTGCTGGGCCAACGTGTTTTGTTGAGCTGGACGATTTCGTTGTCTTCAAAGTACTTTTCCAGCTCTGGAAGCTTCACGTAATCCGCGTACAGCACCAACGGGATCGCAATCAGAAACTCAACACCAATGAGCAATGTGATGAGCTTTTCGCCTGTCAGATCCATAAGTCGACACCCATGTACAGCACTGTTGCCAGCCGTGCCACTGTGAGTGGCACGGTTGCGAACGTTGTTATTACAGCTCGTAAAGAACGTAACGAATCCCCACCCACGCAAATGCCTGTATCACAAAGTAATCCGGCCAAGTCGCCCAACGCTTTAGGGATAACGGAACGGAGGCGATCTCTTCTGCGCTGACATCGCCTAACCGGATATAGCTTTTTGGAAAAGTCAGGAACAGCGAAATTGGCCCCATCCGCATCGCCCTATCCATGGGCCGATTGCCCGACCAAATACGATTGTTGTATTGAACCACTTCATTGTTCTCGAAATACTTTTGCAGCTTTTCAAGCTTGAAGTAATGCGAATACAGCAGCAGCGCACAACCGATGATGATCTCGATAAAGGCGAGGATGGTGATGAATCGGTAGCCGGCTATATCCATAAGTCATCACCTACATACAACGCGTCGCCGAACTCAGCGCCAAAGCCGCCGAATGTCTTCCCTCCCGAATACCCGCCCGCTGCACCACCTATTACTCCGCAAGTCAGTGCCCCAGCCCCTCGGGTAGCAATGCCCAAAAAGATGCGGCACAACGCTGGCCCAACCCGACCGCCGATCGCGCCACCGGCAGCTGCCCCAGCAACTCCACCCACTAGTCGGCCTCCTTCAACAAACTGTGCCTTGCGACACTGCGCCTCCCGCCCCAACGTACACGCCTCCTTCACCTCCAACCCCGCCACCGTCATATCCAACGCCAACCCGATATAAGTTCCCTTGCGCAAATGCCGCGCCACGCCCGCCATACGCTCAAGGCGCTCCGCATAACCCCTGATCTCCCCTTTATCCAAAAAGCGCTTGGTAGAGATCCCCAAAATCCACCTCAACGAACTACCACCGCGCAACCCCGTGCCCAACCGCGCCGCGCCCTGGAGTTGGTTATTCAACTGTTTCAACAACACTTCGCGCTGCCGAAAAAACGTCTCCCGGTCCACCCCGCCACTTTTGTACCGCGCGTAAGCCTGCTGAATCTGCTCCATGATGTGGCGCACGTCTTTGAGATGCGTACTCCAGGCAGACGCCGCACTGCCGACGCCCAACGACGTGTAACCCAATACGCTTTGCAGCAAATCGTATTCACCGGCGGTGATCTCCGTCACGTACGGGTCAAGCTCCAGCGAGCGGCTGATCCTCTGCGCTTCCTTCATGTGCCAGGCCTCTTCGGCCGTGCTTTCCAGGGTCGTGTTGCTCGGCACGATGATCATGTGGCCGGCGTCGACAAAAAGCCTGGGCAGGTGCGCGTTCAGCGCATCGAACTTGCGCACGGCCATCGGCGATGCCCCGCTGAGGTACCTGGCCTTGAGGCTCGCGTGGTCGCTGAGTCGCGGGTTGATATGGGTCTTTAACATGGCGCAATTCCAACCTCGAAATAACGGAGAGGTCGGAATATAAAAGCGGCGTTTTCTGATTGGGCGGGGATTGGGGGGCGGGGTTGAATTTCAGAAAGGGGCTACAGGGAGCCCGACCAATACCTACAGCAATGGCGCAAAAACTCAGCCACTGAGCCCAGCATTTGCGCAGTTGAAGCAAGGATAAGTCCCAAAGCCATCCGGCACCTTGCTCCGTTGCCTACGCCTGCGTCAGAATCCGCCGGCTTGTGCGCTGGGGTGGTCGAATCTAAGGTTGCGCGGTCGCTGAATCTCTCGGTGATCGGGTTTAGTAGCCCACGGTTCAACCTAACAATGCATGAGCTTCATCTGTCAGACCTTACCGTCTGTGTTTGATGGTGGCTGTGCGCAGGGCGCCCTCGGGCGCGCCGGTTTTGTTAGGTTCCACCGGTCTACTAACCTGCGTACAGCTGCCTCCCTTTTGTTTAGTAGCGATGGGGTAGTGGCATCAGGTAAGGAACTTAACGATGGTTAACGATTCGAGTTTTCTATTTAGCGTTGCTCCAGATGCAAGCAATGAAGCGCTCATCACAAACAGCTATGAGACCTTCACCTCAGTCAGCTCTCTTCTGCTGGACCTATCTGAGGATTTGAGCGGTAAACACCGTGACATTGCGCTGGCAATTCACCAATTGAGTGAGTTAGGTGTGCTCATGACAGCAAAACTGCTCGACCGCAAAGCGCCCTGCACTGCCCGATGACTAGCCCTTCAATTCAGTAGCCTCATAGATCGCTGAGTCGAATGCATATATCGACTCGGCGATTAGACCCCCGACTCACCTACCTCCCCAACAACTCCCTAACCCTCCCCCCCAACACCTCAACCGCAAACGGCTTCGTCAACACCCCCATCCCCCGCCCCCAACTGCCCATACCCCATCACCGCATTCTCCGCATACCCGGTAATAAACAACGCCTTCAACCCCGGCCTTAGCTCCATCCCCGCCTCGGCCATCTGCCGCCCATTCATCCCGCCCGGCAAGCCCACGTCCGTCACCAGCAGGTCAATATGCACATCCGAGCGCAGCAGTTTCAGCCCCGCCGCGCTGTCCGCCGCTTCAATCACGGTGTAGCCCAATTCCCCGAGCACATCCGCGAGCAGCATGCGCACGGTGGATTCGTCGTCCACCAACAACACGGTCTCCCCATGTTGGGCGACTTCAATCGTGGTCTGCCCCGGCGTCAGTTCATCCCCCGGCGCGGCGCCGTGGTGGCGTGGGAGGTAGAGGGACACGCAGGTGCCCTCGCCCACGGCGGACTGGATATGCACCTGCCCGCCCGACTGTTGGGCAAAACCGTAGATCATGGACAGGCCCAAGCCGGTGCCTTGGCCGATGGGTTTGGTGGTGAAGAAGGGCTCGAACACGTGGGCCATGATGTCTGGCGACATGCCGGTGCCGGTGTCGCTGACGCTCAGGCGCAGGTAGGGGCCTTCGGCAAGGTCGTGGGCGCGGGCGGTGTTGGCGTCGAGCCAGTGGTTGCTGGTTTGCAGTTGGATGCGACCGCCTTCGGGCATGGCGTCGCGGGCGTTGATGCACAGGTTGAGCAGGGCATTTTCCAGTTGGCTGACGTCGACGAAGGCGGTCCAGGCGTCAACGGCACCGAGGGTTTCGATCTGGATGCCGGGGCCGGCGGTGCGTTGGATGAGTTCGGCCATGCCGTACATCAGGGTGTTGACGTTGGTGGCGCGCGGTTCCAGGGTTTGCCGGCGGGAGAAGGCCAGCAGGCGTTGGGTGAGGACGGCGGCGCGTTTGGCCGAGCCTTGGGCGGCGACCATGTATTTGTCGACGTCGCTGAGGCGGCCCTGGGTGATGCGCCGGTTCATCAGTTCGAGGGCACCGGAGATGCCGGCGAGCAGGTTGTTGAAGTCGTGGGCGAGGCCACCGGTGAGTTGGCCGACGGCTTCCATTTTCTGTGACTGGCGCAGCTTTTCTTCGGCCTGCATGAGCATGGCGGTGCGTTCGGCCACGCGTTGTTCAAGGGTTTCGTTGAGGGCGCGCAGTTGGGCTTCGGCGTCGCGCAGGGCTTCGTCGGCGATGGTGCGTTCCAGCAGGTCGGCGGCTTGGCGGGCGAGGATGTCGAGCAGGCGCAGGTCGCGTTCGGACGGTTGGTGCGGCGCGCTCCAGTGGGTGGAGATCATGCCGAGCAGGCGCCCGTCGCGCGAGCGCAAGGGGGTGGTCTGGGCCGAGCGGATGCCCGCGCGACGGAAGGCGATCAGGTCTTCGGTGCCGGCAATGTCGGCCCATTCTTCGAAGTCGGGGATGATGGCGCGCTGGCCCAGTTGCAGGGCCATGGTGCAGCTGCTGTAGGCCATTGGGCTCACCCATTGCCAGAATCCTACGGCCTCGGGCGGCAAGCCCCGTGAGCACAGCAGTTGCAGTTCGCCGCCATGGCCGGAGGGATGGCCTTGGGGGCAGAGCAGCTGCATGGTGCCGAATTGCGAGCCGGTGATGGACACGGCGGCATCGACGATCTTGCCATAGAGGGCCTCGAGGTCTTGCTCGCCGATCAGGTCCAGGCTGATGCGGTGCAGGAACTCGATGTCCGACAGCGCGGTTTCCGAGTCGCGGGAAGATCCACGGGGGAAAGCGGCCGGGAAGGCGGTGCGTAGGGTTTTCATGGGTGGGCTCCGGGGAGCTGGCGTTGAGCTATCAGCAGGTTATCAGCAGGTTATCAGCAAAGCTGTGACCGCGCGAAACAGGGAGACGTTCGGCGGTGCACGCTTTCTTTTGCCCTGGCTCAACTGTGGATCGGCAACGCCAACCCAAACACCACAAAGAACCCACCACACACCTTATTGAACCGCCGTCCGGTTCGCGCCAACCAAGGCCGCACGCGGTGGGCAGCGCTGGCCACCAGGTATTCAACGCAGAATTCCACCACGGCGTAGGTCAGGGCAATGGCCGCCGTCTGTGCGATAAGGTTTCTGTGGGGGTCGAGAAAAGGCGGAATAAACGCCGTAAACAGCAGCAACGCCTTGGGATTCGAAAGAGCCGACACCAACCCTTGGCGGAACAGCGACCAACGCCGCAAATGAGGCATGCCGGCCATCTCCAGGGTGACCGGCGCGGCTCGCCACAACCCGAAGCCCAACCACACCAGATACAACCCGCCGGCAATCTTCAAGGCAGTGAACCAACTGGCCGACGCCTGGATCAGGGCGCCCAGCCCCAACGCGCACAGCGCAACCACCAGGGCAAAGCCCAGCACGCCGCCACTGATGGTGAACAGCGTCCGGCGCCGCCCGTGAATCGCCCCATGGGTCAGCACCAGCAAGGCGTTGGGCCCCGGTACGACCGCGATGCCGCAGCAGGTAATCAGGTACAGCAACCAGGTTTCAAAGGGCATGATCAGGTCCGGTAGAGATCGATTTATGCCCGCATCTTGCAAGCGAACAACTACCCTGAAAAGCGCATAATTCACACTTCAGTCATTCGATTAACGAATAGAGGTCCGCGCGATGCCTTCCAGCGATTTGCAGATTGATTGGCTCAAGTGTTTTGTCGCCGTGGTGGACGCCGGTTCGCTGTCGGGCGCGGCCCATGAGGTCAACCGTTCGCAGTCGGCCGTGAGCATGCAGATGAAAAAACTCGAAACCGCGCTGGGCCGGCCCCTGTTGAACCGAGGCCCACGCCACTTGCAACTGACCGATGACGGCCAGACGCTGCTGGGCTACGCGCGGCGCATGCTGGCGCTGCACGCCGAGACCCAGGCGGCGTTTCACGGGGAGGCGTTGACGGGGCGCATCCGCCTGGGCGTGGCCGAGGACTACGCCGCCAAATACCTCACGCCGCTGCTCAAACGCTTTGCGCCGCGCCACGCGGGCGTGGACATCGAACTGACCTGCGAACAATCGACCGCACTCATCCCACGGCTGCGCAGCGGCGATCTTGATCTGGCGCTGGTGTCCAGGGACTCGCCGCAAAGTGGCACGTTTCTGTTCCATGAGCCAATGGTCTGGGTGGGTTCCCCGCAGTTTGAACTGTGGCGGCGCGACCCGGTGCCGATTGCCGTGTACGAAAGCGCCAGCCTGGCGCGGCGTTATGCGGTGAACTCACTGGCCCAGCAGGGTCGCCAGTTCAAGGTGGTGTACAACAGCTCCAGCCTGGCTGGCCAAGTGGCGGCCGTTGAAGGCGGGCTGGCGATTGCCGCAATCACGCAGTGCACCGTGCAGGCATCGCTTCAGGTCTTGGGCAGTGAGCACGGCCTTGGAAACATCGACCCCATGGAGGTGTCGATTCTACGCAGCCGAGCCTCGCGGGGGGCCAAGGCGGTCAATAGCCTGCATGCATTCATCATCAGCGCGCTGAGGCAGCATGGGTGATGCCCGAACGCCTGCCCGCTATTTCGGGCAGCTTCCGACAACAAGTACGCCGCCGCAATTATTCAGGTCACGCACCTTATCAATGGGCACGTTATAGCTGCCATCGGTGGCCCGGCTGTATTCAAAAACGCTGGGAAGTGCATTGGTTTTCGGCGATTTGGGGCCTCCACCCTCGGCACAGCTTTGCCGAAGCGTGCACATATCGCCTTGCCGTTCCGTCCACCCCCAGCCAGCGCATGTTGCGTAAGCCTGGCTTTTGTACCATGCGTCTTGACACGCCTTATCGTGGGTCTCCCCAAACCCGAACGCTTGCGAGGCCATCAGAACCAAGGGGGTTGCACCTACTGTCAGCAAGATTTTTACGCGCTTCATATTTATCCACCCGGCTAAGTAGCAACGATGTCTTCCTGGTCAGGGTATTCATGCCCCCAGCAAGGCGCTCTACAACTAATTGGAAATTCGTCGCGGCTGAAACTGCCCCCAGACCCTGCTAACCTGCGGCCCTTGCCTTCAACTGGAGCTTTCCGTGGCCCTCTCAAAACGCGACAGCGCCCGTATCGAACGCGGCCTGGTCGCCGCGCTCACCGAAGCTTGCGAAACCGCCAAAGCCGAAATCCCCGGGTTCGACTGGCTGACCCACACCGTCAACTACGCCGACTTCCCCCAAAGCCTGATCATCACCTGGGTCTTCGACACCCGCGCCAACAAGGATCACGCCCTGGCCACCGGTGTGGATGCACGCATCCGCGAACTCACCGCCATCGCCCTGCTGGCCGCCGATATTCCGCCTGTGCCGCTGAAGCGTTGCGTACAACTCGACTCGGAAGAGGCGTGCCAATCCCAGCACGGCGGCAACTGGCGCTTGCGCTTGACCCGCTCAGCCAACTAGAGCCCGTCGCCCAACGCCTGGACAATACCTCGCCATTCGCCAAGGAAATCCCGCCCCATGAAGTTGCCGTTTTCCGCCGCTGCCCTAGCCGCCACCCTGCTGCTGCCCACCCTCAGCCACGCCGCCGATGCCGCGTTGACCGACACGCTCAAGGCTTTCACCCGCTGCGATGCGAGTTTCTTCAGCAGCCTGAACACTCACCGTGACGCCTGGCAGGCCTACGCGCCGCTCAAGCAGGAAAAAACCTTCACCTGGATCGCGGTCAGAAACCGTACCGATCACAAGGCCAGCTTGGTGCCGATCAGCGCGCCGCCCATCGCCGGCTTGAAGCTGTTGTCTTATTACGACGAAGTCACCGACCTCGGACCGCTGGGACTGTTTTATTACTGGGGCTTTATTGTCGACGGCGGTGTGAACGAGGTCGCCCAGCGCCTCGCGCCGCTGCTGGAGCAACCCGGCGCGCTGCAAAAAGGCGACGGGGAATACACCCGCAGCGAACTCAAGGTGGGCGAAGGCTGGCAGTTGATCAAACCGCAGCCGGGCAAGGCACCGGGGATACGCCAGGTGGAACGGGTTCTGATCGTCGAGCCGGAGGGCAAGCAAGGCACGCAGTCGCGGGTGAGTTGTTCGGTACAGGGTGGCGTCAACGCCGGGCTGCTGGCGCGGTTGCGGCCGGACATCGCGCCGGTGGATTACCCGCGCACGCAAGCCGAAACGAATATCGGCGATGTCGAGGTGCCGGCCAACGTGCTCCAGCAGCTTGGCGCACCGCTGCTGCAACCGAAATTCAAGACGCTGAGCTACACCTACCTGTCGAAGAAAGGCGACGGCAGCAAGGACCTGCCGACGTCGGTCACGTTCAAGGCCGAGGGTGGTTTGCTGGTGAAGAACGAGGTCTATGGCCAGACCTTCAACGTTGATCGCCTGACCCAAGCAGACCTGATCCAGCTGAAATCAAAAATGAACGGCGTCGGCGATGGCCGCGTGCTGCAAACCCGGGAAGCCGAGCTGCACGTGCCGGCCAGCTGGACGCCGGGCCAGACGCTGACGGCTCGATTGCACATGGTCAACCTGCCCGCCCGGCCCACCGACAAGCCCATCGAAACGTCGTTGACCTGCACGATTGGCGCACGCATTCCGGCACGCCAGGTGTTTGCCGCGTTGACGGGCGACGCGATCAAACTGGCCTGCGACCAGGGCGACTACAAGACCTCACGCGTATTTATCGAAGACCTGGGCATTGCCCTGACATTGGAATCGACGTCGAGCCAGACGCATTATGTGAACCAATACACGGCGTTTGACGTGGTGCGTTAACCGGCCGTTTTCTCAACCCAGCCTCTGAAGCGAGTATCAACCTTGGAACGATATGAAGCGCTGGTCATCGGCCTTGGCGCCATGGGTGCCGCCACGGTGTACCAACTGGCCAAAGCCGGGGCAAAGGTCGCCGGCATCGACCGTCACCATCCGCCCCACACGCTGGGCTCAAGCCATGGCGACACGCGCATCACCCGCCTGTCGGTGGGCGAAGGCGCGCAGTACGTGCCGATCGTGCGTCGCTCACATCGCATCTGGCGCGAGCTGGAGACGTTGTCCGGGGAGGCCTTGTTCGAGCAGTCCGGGCTGTTGGTGCTGACGTCCCACGCGGATTTCGACCCCAGCGATGCCAACGACTTCACCCTGCGCACCCTTGGCCTGGCGCAAACCTACGGGATCGCCCACGAGGTGCTGGACGCCACGCAGATCCGCCAGCGCTTCCCGCAATTTGCCCAGGTCACGGACAACGCCATCGGCTACTACGAGCCCGAAGGCGGTTTTGTAAGGCCTGAGCGCTGCATCGACGTGCAACTGCGGCTGGCCGAGCAACACGGGGCAACGCTGTACAAGGGCGAGACCGTGACCGATATCCGCTCGGATGCGCACGGCGTCACGGTGACCACCGACCAGCGCACCTTGCAGGCCGACAAGCTGGTGGTGAGTGCGGGCAACTGGGCCGGCGGTTTGCTCGGTGCGCCGTTTGACCGGCTGCTCAGCGTGTATCGCCAGCAGTTGTTCTGGTTCGCAACCGAGCCCGACGCGCAGCTGGTGGGGGCGTCGCCGACGTTTATCCTCACCCATGGCCAGGACCAGACCAACTATGGTTTCCCGGCCTTGCCTGGCGAGGGCAGCTTGAAGGTGGCTACGGCGCAGTATCACACCGCTTCGACGCCCGAGACCCTGGACCGCAGCGTCTCGCCCGCGCAAGCGCGCGAGATGTATGAGCAACAGGTGCAAGGGCGCATTGCCGGGCTTACGGCGGAGGTGGTCAAGGCGGCGGTGTGCGCCTACACGGTGACGCCAGATCATCACTTCATCATCGACGCGCACCCGACATTGCAGCACACACTGGTGGTGTCGCCCTGCTCGGGGCATGGCTTCAAGCATTCGGCGGCGCTGGGCGAGGCGTTTGCGCAGTGGTGCATGCGCGGGGAGAGTGAGCTGGATTTATCGTCGTTTTCGTTGCAGCGTTTCGACGATCAATAAGTGCGGGGAATGGGGGCACATTTGCCCCCTGAACCGCCTTACTTGGCGAACGCGTACTCGCCGCCCTGCTCCACCGCTTTGCGATAAGCCGGCCGCGCCTGGAATTTCTGCACCCAGGCGGCCAGGTTCGGATACGCCGGCAACTTGCCCTGGGCCCCGGCGACTTCGCCGATAAAGCTCATCTGGATATCCGCACCGCTCAACTCATCTCCCACCAGATAGGGCGTGCGCCCCAGCACGTCGTTGAGGTAGCCCAGGTAGTTGGCCACTTCCGACTCGATCCGCGGATGCAACGGCGCACCCGCTTCGCCCAGGCGGCCGACGTAGAGGTTGAGCATCAACGGCAGCATGGCCGAGCCTTCGGCGAAGTGCAGCCATTGCACGTACTTATCGTAAGTGGCGGTGGCCGGGTCCGGTTGCAGGCGACCTGCGCCATGGCGGCGGATCAGGTAATCGATGATCGCCGCGGACTCGATCAGCACCTGGCCGCCGTCCTCAATCACCGGGGACTTGCCCAGCGGGTGGATGGCTTTGAGCTCAGGCGGGGCGAGGTTGGTTTTCGGGTCGCGCTGGTAGCGCTTGATCTGGTACGGCAGGCCGAGTTCTTCGAGCAGCCAGAGGATACGTTGCGAGCGGGAATTGTTGAGGTGGTGGACGGTGATCATGGCAGGGCTCCGCAGGGCGAATGAAAGGGAGTGCAGCAGGAGACTACGCTATCTGCCAGCCATTGAAGATCTAAATGTGGGAGCTGGCTTGTGTGGGAGCTGGCTTGCCTGCGATAGCGCCGTATCAGGCGACATCTTTGTCAGCAGTGCTGCCGCCATCGCAGGCAAGCCAGCTCCCACAGGGAATCACGCCAGCCGGAATCGCGCGGTGTTGTCACTTAGGGCCCGGCTGCCCTTGCACAAGGTATCTGAACAACGAAGATCAAAATGTGGGAGCTGGCTTGCCTGCGATAGCGCCGTATCAGGCGACATCTTTGTCAGCAATGCTGCCGCCATCGCAGGCAAGCCAGCTCCCACAGGGAATCACGCCAGCCGGAATCGCGCCGTGTTGTCACTCAACGCCTGGCTGCCCTTGCACAAGGTATCTGAACAACGAAGATCAAAATGTGGGAGCTGGCTTGCCTGCGAAAGCGCCGGGTCAGGCGACAGCTTTATCAGCAATGCTGCCGCCATCGCAGGCAAGCCAGCTCCCACAGGGAATCACACCAGCCGGAATCGCGCGGTGTTGTCACTCAACGCCTGGCTGCCCTTGCACAAGGTATCTGAACAACGAAGATCAAAATGTGGGAGCTGGCTTGCCTGCGATAGCGCCGTATCAGGCGACATCTTTGTCAGCAGTGCTGCCGCCATCGCAGGCAAGCCAGCTCCCACAGGGAATCACACCAGCCGGAATCGCGCGGTGTTGTCACTCAACGCCTGGCTGCCCTTGCACAAGGTATCTGAACAACGAAGATCAAAATGTGGGAGCTGGCTTGCCTGCGATAGCGCCGTATCAGGCGACATCTTTGTCAGCAGTGCTGCCGCCATCGCAGGCAAGCCAGCTCCCACAGGGAATCACGCCAGCCGGAATCGCGCGGTGTTGTCACTCAACGCCTGGCTGCCCTTGCTCAAGGTATCCGCCGCACGGTTCACCGCTCGCGCACCATCAAGCAAACGCCCCGCCGCCTGGTCCACTTGCTGGATATTGCCGCTCACTTCGTCCGCCGTCGCGGCCTGTTCTTCAACGGCCGTGGCGATCTGCGCCAGGGTGTCGGTGACGTTCTGCACTGCGCCGGCGATCTCGCCCAGGCGGGTGCCGAGCCCGGTGACCGACGCCGCGTCCGTCAGCGCTTGTTCGCACGCGGCGCCCATCAGGGTGACCGCCTGGCTCACCGTCGCGCGCAGGCTGTCCACCGTGCCGGCGATCTGTGCGGTGGAGGCCTGGGTGCGTTGCGACAGGCTGCGCACTTCGTCCGCCACCACGGCGAAGCCACGCCCCTGTTCGCCGGCGCGGGCGGCTTCGATGGCCGCGTTGAGCGCCAGCAGGTTGGTCTGTTCGGCGATGCCGCGAATGGTGTCCACCACCGATTGAATCTGCTGGCCCTGCTGACTGACTTGCTCCAGGGCGTTGGCGGTGTCGGTCAGGCGCCCGTTGAGTTGCTGGATGCTCGCCGTGGTGCGCTGGCTGTCGCGGCTGCTGTCTTCGGCGATGCGCCGGGTCTGCTGCGCGCTGCCCGACGCTTGTTCGCAACTGCGGGCGACGCCCAGGGACGTCGCGGCCAGTTGGGTGGCAGCGGCGGCAATCTGGCTGATTTGTTGTTGCTGGTCTTCGACTTCGTTGAGGGTGCTGCCCGATTGCGCATTGAGGGTGAGCACCGCCGAGCCCAGCTGCTGCGTCTCGTGATTGACCCCCAGCAAGCTGGTGCGCAACTGCACCACGGCGACGTTCAGCGCGGTGCTGATGGCCGCCAGTTCGTCACGCCCTTGCACCGCCACTTCCACACAGAGGTTGCCGTCACGCAGCGACTCCGCCAGCGTGGTGATGCCACTGGCGCTGCGGCGGATCGAGGCTTGCAGGCACATGAACAGGTACAGCGCCGCCAGCGCCAGCAGGCTGAACGTCGCCGCCACGGGCACGATCTGCTGGAGGGAACGATCGTGGTAGTGGCCGAGGCGCGCGTCCAGGGTCCTCAGCGACTGGTTGCGCAGCGCGCCCAGGCTGCCAAGCATGGCATCGACACTGCCTTCGAAGGCCGCCGTGTCGAGCTTGATGGTGCCGCCGAACACCCCGTCGTCGAGGACGTTGAGCTGGTTATCGAGGGTTTGCAGGCTGTTGTCATACTGCGCGGTCCACGCCTCCATGCCCGCGTACTGCTTGGCCTTGAGCGACGCGGCGGCCTTGACCAACTGCTCGCGCGCATCGCCGATGCGCCCGCGCAGATCGCGCATCTGCAAGCGGCTTTGCAAGGTGAACTGCCCGGACGCGATGGACGATTGCCCCACACTGGCCATGCGCCCGACACGCTCGATCAGGTCGGGGGTGTGCTGGGTGGAAATCTGCATCAGCAGGTAGGTTTCCAGCCAGGGATCGAGGATCAGACCGGTGTCCAGGGTCACCTGCTCACGCAGGGTCTGCATGGCGGTCAGGGCCGCGGTGAAGCGGTCATAGCCGTCCGGCCACCAGCCCACGGTGCGCAGGGATTGGGAGTCCATGCCCTTGATCGCGGCCTGCAAGGTCTCGAAGCGGGCGAGGATCTCGGCGCTGGCGTGCTGGGCCTTCAGTGATTCGCCCAGGGTTTGCAGGCTTTGCAACAGCAGCGGGTAATTGGCATCGACCTTGTCCATCGCCGCCTTCGCCGCCGGCGTCGGCGCATGCAGGATGTCGGCGGCTTTCCAGCGCGCGGCCAGGTTGCGCTGGGCGGTCAATTGGCCGTCCAGTGCATCCAGGGCCAGCAGTTGGCGAACGCCGGACTGCTCGCTGGAGATCACCGCCAGTTTGGCGCGATAGTCCTGCCCGATCATCCACAGGCTGCCGGCCAGGGGCAGCATGAACAGGAGGAACAGGATCTGGAACTTGCGCGCAAAACCAAAACGGCCGAGCAGGCGGATACCGGGTGATAAAAGGCTGTGCATGTCCGACCACTCCCCAAAAACGACCCAGGCGGTGCACCGCTGGGCGAAGCCTTGAATGACTAACGGCAAAACGCCATGTCATTGATTAGCTTGGCTCTAGCAAGATACGGGCCGATGGCAGGACGTAGGAAACAGGCGGGGTGGCACGCGAAAAGTGCACGCACCGTGCGCGAAAATGGGGCAAAAGCACTCAGCGTCCAGGGCGCACCTGTAACTATTGGCGCATGGCGCGCCTACAGCGGAATCACTTCCTGCTGATCACGCCTTTTGCACCCGCTCAGACTGAAATCTCCTAACACCACTGGAGATTCATCATGCCTCGCAAACTCAACGATTCTGAAAAAAGAACCTTCCGTGCAGCGCGCTATGCCGCGCTGCGTTCACTCGAATACACCATCGGGCGTTTGAACGATGGTGACGCCACCGTTGCACGCGTCTGGATGGGCGTCAGTAAACCTCAAAATCTGAAAATTCTAGCCCAACGACTGGGCGTGATTTTCGAAGCGTTGCAAGGTATCCACCAAGACCAGATCACGTACGATCCAAACATGGAGGACTATGCCGAAGTCGACGTAGACGACAGAGCGCACAACATACTGTTGGGACGGGCCTTCTTCACGACCGAGACGTACGGCAATGACTCGCGTGCGAGTACGCTAATCCATGAAGTCAGCCATTTTAGGGATGTGCAGAACACCGACGACCACGCCTGCGGAGCGGAAGAGTGCTTACGTCTGGTGGAGCAGGCCAAGGAAAAAGACGGGAACCTGTACAAGGTTCTCACCAACGCGGAAAACTGGGAGAACCTGGTGAGCAACAGCTATTGAACTATTGTTACGCGCTTCTGGAAAAGCCTGTTTTCGAACGGGCTTTTTCATCCCCCAGGAAAAAGGAGTTGATCATGGACCGTCGTTTTTTGACCGCCGCCTCACTGGCCGTACTTTATTTATTAGCCGCCCCCGCACACGCATTGAACACTGAAGAAGTTGAACCCCAGACGCTGAGAGACTATGCCGTGACACTGACTGCCCATGCCGGAAACTTTCAGTGGCAGCAGTTATGGAAAAACACACGTTCGGCCGGTTACTTCAATCAACAATCCCCCAGTCATTTCACCGTACCGATGTCGAGCGTTCCCGACATAGTGTCTGCTGCACTAACTAGAGCAACCAGTGTCAGGCCCTTTGCCGCTACTCGCGCAGCCTACCGTTATGACTTTGCAACGAACGTGGGTGTCGTCCAAAAGGTCGCTGTCACGGCAGTGTGCATCGACGTCGACTGGCGCTCCCTACCCAACGGAACTGCCGTGGATGATGCCGAGAAGATGAAAAACGTCAGTTTATTACTGGCCACACCCTGCCCATGATGCAAACAGCCACCCGAGGTTATCTCGGGTGGCTGTATCTTTACTGTTACAGCGCACTTGCCAATAAATCCGCTTCCTTGCAACGGCGCGTGGAATAGCGGTCACCAAAATTGCGCAAATTACTTTCAGCGGCCTTCCAGTCCCCCGCCACCACTTGCGCCCAGAACTTCGGCGTGCGGATGGCGAGGTTGCCATATTGGAAGGCAACCGAAGCAATCACCGTCTGCATCGCTGCCGGCAAAACGTCAAACGGGCGTGCGGCCGCTTTGCTGTAGTCGCTGCTCAAGCGCGCGATAAAGGGTGCCTTGTAAGCCTCGTCAATCCTGCATGCATCGTCCGCACTGACGTTCAGCGGTAGTGTTTGCAGGCGTGCTACGGCCTTCGCACCGATCAGGCCAAGGTAAGGCGCAAGCCGCTCAGCAAGGTCTTTGGGCAGCATATCCAGGTTTTTCTGCTGCCCCAGATCAAAGCCGGTGCCGATGGTGACCCCGCTCCGACTGTGTTCCGGGTCCGGCACATAACCGCGTGTGGCCGGCCCACCTTCGAGCCTGGCAATAAATGCCATATCAATCGAGTGACTGGACATGGATGGTTCCCTCTTGGTTTAGGAAACCTCAGTCGATCACTCAGGCAACATCATCTTCAGAAGGTAAAACTTCCCTACTTTCATAGGTAAAGTTTCCTACTGCTTATCGACGTTCATTACTTCCTAAGCTCTGACCAGCACTCACGCCAAGGAGGTAAGACCGATGGAACCGATAGACCTGGAACACATTGATGTCCACCAACTCCCCCACTCCCTCCAGGTGTTGGTTGCCTGTATCGGTCTGGAAGATGCTTTCCGCCTGACGTGCGTGTATGGCGGCCGCCCTAAATACATTCCAAAACAGGTTCAACGCACTTCGTTGGCGTTGATCTTGTCAGCGGAATCACTGCAGGCGCTGATAAATGATTTCGCGGGTATTGCTCTGGAAATACCGAAGTCCGACCATTTTTTTCGGCAGATCCGTAATCAACATATTCAAATGGGTATTTCCAATGGCCTATCGCGAAGTGCATTGGCCGAGAAGTATGGGCTGAGCCTGCGGCAAATCGCCAATATCCGGCGTCAGGAAACTTGTCCTCATCGGTAATTACTTCCTACTGAATCAGAAAGTTCAGCATGGATAGATTGAAGTTGCGCACTTTCGCGCACTCACGATAAGGAAATTAGACATGGCAGATATTGATAAAGGTCTCATTGGAAGCGTGATCGCGGCCCTTCCCCTGGACAAGATGATCGCCGGCCCGCTGATGGCAATGATCCAGGCGCAAGTCGCCGCGAGCAAAGCCTATGCGGACTTCCTCATGGGCGTGTGCATCCAGGACGGCAAGGCCGTTTCGGTGCAGTTCGACTACGACGAAACCCTGGTCGATGAGCAAGGCGTCTACAAGGGCACGGTCAGCAAGACCATGCGCATTCCACTGCTGGCCGCCATCAGCCACCCCAACATCGCCATCCAAGATGGGAGCATCGAGTTTGATCTGACCATCACTCAATCAGCTCAGGACTCCAGCACTACCAGTGCGTCCGGCAGCTTCAGCTCCTCACTGGGATGGGGCCCGTTCAGCGTTTCCGTGAAGGGTTCCGCCAGCCACAAATCAACACAGACCCGTAAGACCGATACCCGTGCACGTTACGAAATCAAAACCAAGATCGCGCGCCTGGAGCCACCGGAAGCCCTGATGCGCGTCATCGACTTTCTCACCGATGCCGCCACCAAACCGGTCACCTTGCCGAACGCCACCGCCAGCAGCCTAACGGAACTGCCAAAAGCCGGCGTGCTGCCTTTGCCTGACAGCAAATCCGACGCCAAACCAGAAACGAAACCCGAAACCAAACCGGCAGGCAAAACCGACTAACCCAACCCGCCCCGCCTCACGGCGGGGCAACCCACTCGACCTGAAAGGAATCCACCATGGCATTTTTCTCACGCCCCAAGGAACCCATGTCGGCCAGTGACTTGAGCCACATCACCCGCGGGTTGCACCAGGCAGCAGCGGCCACGCACAACCTGATCGCCCAGCAGTACATCGCCTTGTTCGACCAATTCTTCGATTACAACGTTGAAGACCTGGGCACACCGATGAAGGCCAAGATGGTCGATATCGCCCTGACAGAGGGCCATACCATCACCGTGCCGCTGATCGCGCTGGTGGCCCCCAAGGGGTTGGCCCTGCACAAAATGGACGTAGACCTGTCGGTAAAAATGCACAGCACCGAAGTGCAAAAGGCCAGCCACGATCTGGAAAACGGCGACCTGCACAGCGAGAAGTTTTTCGTGACCTTTGGCACCACCAAGCGCGAAGGCCAGGAGCGTGATCCCGATGAAGTGCAGATCCGCATCGAATTCAAGGCCTGCGAGCCACCGGAGGCGATCAATCGCATCATCGAGGAATACACCAACTTGATCAGCCCACTGGCCCGCGCCCCCGTCAAACCGCCCACTGCCGAACCGGAGCCGTCAGACTTCGCGCCCTGACAGCAACCCTGAGGGCTTATTTGCCCGTCTTGTACCGGTCGAAATTGTTGATGTGATCATCCAGATTATCCTCAAGCATCATCCGGTACTGATCGCAGAAATACTTCAACATCGCCTCCCGTGCCTCGGCCATTTCCGCGCCGGACTTGAAGTTGCGCGCACTGGCCCAGGCATTGAAGCGGGTGGTGCCAAACATCATCGAGGCGCTGACCTGGCCGAGGTTTTCCTCTGCCTTGAGCTGCGCGTTGGACAGTTCGATATGCGCGTCTGCGCGGTCATAAAAAGCTTGGTCGGTGGCGTCTGCCATAGCGGGAATCCTTGTTGATTAACGGTCTGTCAGGCCAGCAGCGCGGTGATCCAGCGGGCCTGTTGGGCGATCTCTTGCAGCGTCGCCTCGGGTACTGCCTGGCGGGCCTGTTCAAGGCTGGCCAGGGTCTTCTGTTTCTGGCGCAGCATGCGTTGCCATTTGGCCAAAAATGCCGGGCTGCGCGCCTGCATTTGCAGCGGGCCAAAGTACAGTTGCTCGGCACTGTACTGCACCGGCTCGCTGCGCTCGGCAACGATGATTTCGTAGTAGAAGCGGTTTTCGTGCAGCAGCTCTTCGGCAAGGATGGCGTAGCCGTTGTCCATCAGCCACTGGCGCAGCGGTTGCTCGCCGCCGTTGGGTTGCAGGATCAGGCGCTCGTGGCCGCTGAGGTGGGCCTTGCCGCTGTCGAGGATGTCGCGGATGGTCTCGCCGCCCATGCCGCACATGCTGATGGCGCTGATGCGGTCTTGCGCTTCGATGGCCGCCAGGCCGTTGGCCAGGCGCACCGTGACGTGCTGCTCCAGGCCGTTGTCACGCACCGTGCGTTGGGCGGCATGAAACGGCGTAGTCGCTACTTCGCCGGCCACCGCCGCGCTGATCGCGCCACGGCGCAGCAAGGCCACTGGCAAGTAGCCGTGGTCGGAACCGATATCGGCCAGGCGCGCGCCCAGGGGCACGTTCGCCGCCACGCGCTCCAGGCGCGCGGATAAAGTGTGTTCGTTCAACTGCCCTACTCTCCCGAAAAACGATCGCGACTATTGGTCAAGTGCAGCACCATCGCGGCGCGTGCAGCGTCTGGGTCCTGGCGCTTGATCGCGTTGAAGATCGCCTCATGCTCCAGGTGTGCCAGTTGCCCCAATTGGGCGAAGTCCGCGCCACCGCGTTCGGCGGCTTTGACCTGCGTGCGCGGAATCATCGCATTGCCCAGGTGCAGCATGATTTCGCTGAAGAAGGTGTTGCCGGTGGCTTCGGCGATCAACTGGTGGAAGCGTTTGTCTGCTTCCACGCAGCTGTCGTTGTTGGCCAGGGAGGCCTGGTAGTCGCCCAGCACCTCGCGCATGCGCGCCAGTTGCGCGTCGCTGCGGCGTTGGGCGGCGAGCGCCACGGCCTGCACCTCCAGGCCCAGGCGCAACTCCAGCATGTTGCGCACGCTGGCGAGTGTGTCCACATGCAGACGCAGCCCGGATTGCGCTTGCGGCGCCAGTACAAAGGTGCCGATGCCGTGACGCGTCTCCACCAACCCCGACGCTTGCAACTTGGACAGCGCCTCGCGCACAACCGTGCGGCTGACGCCATGCTCGGCAACGATGGTGGATTCGGACGGCAGTTTTTCACCGGGCTGCAACTGCCCGAGCAGGATGCGCTGGGTCAGCGCTTCAACCACACCTTGGGCGAGGTTGCTGGAGCGTTTGCGCACGGGAGGCGCGCTTTCTATGGGCATCGTTACGGGTCCACGGGGTTGGGCTGGAAGGGAGCTTAACACCCTGCCCAGCAGGGACGCTGTGTTGATTGAAAAAGCGCCCAACTTGTATGACAACCAACCTTAAAGCCATCCACACCGGCTTTCATACCTAAGGTCCACCGACGGTGCGCCCGCCTGCTAAAACCCGATAAAACCCTAATAAAAACAGGATAAATAACCAAAACAAGCGCTCCTACCCTGGCCTTATAAGAACAAAATAGCCCACCACCGCATTGCAGATCGCAGAAATCAACTTGTATGATGTCTATCAACGAAACACGCAAACCCGCATAAAAATAATCAGGGGGAGTTTTGAATTGTGAACAATTCAAACCATGCATCTGCCACACCCGAAAATGATTCCACCCTCACGCGCGCCGTGAGCAAAGTGAAGGGCCATGTGCTCCCACTGTTCGTGATCATGTTCATCCTCAACTACATCGACCGGGTCAATATCGGCTTTGTGCGCACGCACATGGAACACGACCTGGGCATCGGCGCGGCGGCGTACGGCTTCGGTGCCGGGCTGTTCTTCATTGGCTACGCGCTCTTCGAAGTCCCCTCCAACATGTTGCTGCAAAAGGTCGGCGCACGGATCTGGCTGACCCGCATCATGTTCACCTGGGGCATCGTCGCCACGCTGATGGCGTTCATCCAGAACGAAACCCACTTCTACATCCTGCGCTTCCTGCTGGGCGTAGCCGAAGCGGGTTTCTTCCCTGGCGTGATCTACTACTTCACCCGCTGGCTGCCCGCTGCCGAGCGCGGCAAGGCCATCGCGATTTTCCTCAGTGGCTCGGCGGTTGCGTCGCTGATTTCCGGGCCGTTGTCGGGCGCACTGTTGCAGATCGAAGGCTTCGGTTTCCACGGTTGGCAGTGGATGTTCGCCATCGAAGGCCTGGCGTCAGTGGCGCTGGGGTTCTTTGTGTGGTTCTGGCTGGATTCCAAGCCCCACGACGCCACATGGATGACCCGCGAGGAACAGGACGCGCTGGTCGGCGCCATCGACCGCGAACAGCGCGAGCGTGAAGCGCTGACGACGATCAAACCAACCATCGGCAAGCTGCTCAAGGATCGCCAGATCCTGCTGTTCTGCGCCCTGTACTTCTGCATCCAACTGACGATCTACGCCGCCACCTTCTGGCTGCCGAGCATCATCAAGAAGATGGGCGACCTGAGTGATGTGCAGGTGGGTTTCTTCAACTCGATCCCGTGGCTGATCTCGATCATCGCCATGTACGCCTTCGCGTCGCTGTCGAGCAAGTTCAAGTTCCAGCAGGCCTGGGTCGCGGCGGCGTTGTTGATTGCGGCGGCAGGCATGTTCATGTCCACCACCGGCGGGCCGGTGTTTGCCTTTGTGGCGATCTGCTTTGCGGCCATCGGCTTCAAGTCGGCGTCGTCGCTGTTCTGGCCGATCCCCCAGGGCTACCTGGATGTGCGCATCGCGGCGGCGGTGATCGCGCTGATCAACTCCATCGGCAACCTGGGCGGCTTTGTCGCGCCGACCACCTTTGGCTTCCTGGAACAAACCACCGGCTCGATCCAGGGCGGCCTCTACGGCCTGGCCGGCACCTCGGTGCTTGCCGCGATCCTGGTGTTTTTTGCCAAGACTTCGCCCGCTGCCGTGCTGGCGGCACCAAGCGCCGTGCCCACGGGCGCTGCCATCAGCAAACCTCTCTGAGTCTGAATAGGAACCTGCCATGAACACGCCTGTCGTCACACACTTTCAAGTCATTCCCGTCGCCGGCCACGACAGCATGCTGCTCAATCTCAGCGGCGCCCACGGCCCGTATTTCACGCGCAATATCGTCATCCTCAAGGACAGCAGCGGCCACACCGGCGTCGGCGAAGTGCCCGGCGGCGAACGCATCCGCGAAACCCTGGAAGACGCCCGCAGCCTGGTGATCGGCCAGCCCATCGGCCAGTACCAGCGCATCCTCAACCAGATGCGCAGCACCTTTGCCTCGCGGGACTCGGCCGGGCGCGGCCTGCAGACCTTTGACCTGCGCATCACCATTCATGCCGTCACCGCCATGGAGGCGGCGCTGCTTGACCTGCTGGGGCAGTTCCTGGAAGTGCCCGTGGCCGCCTTGCTCGGCGAAGGGCAGCAGCGCGGTGCAGTAAAAATGCTCGGCTATCTGTTCTACGTCGGCGACCGCAACGCCACCGACCTGGCCTACCGCAACGAAGCCGACGCCGATGATGATTGGTTCCGCCTGCGCCACGAGAAGGCACTCACCGCCGACGCGGTGGTGCGCCTGGCCGAAGCCGCCAAGGCCAAGTACGGCTTCAACGACTTCAAACTCAAAGGCGGCGTGTTGAGCGGCGACGCCGAAATCGAAGCCGTCACCGCCCTGGCCGAGCGCTTCCCCGATGCGCGCATCACCCTCGACCCGAACGGCGCGTGGTCATTGAAAGAAGCCATCCGCCTGTGCCGCGACCAGCACCACGTGCTCGCCTACGCCGAAGACCCGTGCGGTGCGGAAAATGGCTACTCCGGCCGCGAAGTCATGGCCGAATTCCGCCGCGCCACCGGCCTGAAAACCGCCACCAACATGATCGCCACCGACTGGCGCGAGATGGGCCACGCGATCCAGTTGCAATCGGTGGACATCCCACTGGCCGACCCGCACTTCTGGACGATGCAGGGCTCGGTACGTGTCGCGCAGATGTGCCATGAGTGGGGCCTGACGTGGGGCTCGCACTCCAACAACCACTTCGATATTTCCCTGGCGATGTTCACCCAGGTCGCCGCCGCTGCGCCGGGCGATATCACGGCCATCGACACCCACTGGATCTGGCAGGACGGCCAGCGCCTGACCCGGGAACCGCTGAAAATCGAAGGCGGCTATGTGAAGGTGCCGAGCAAGCCCGGGCTGGGGGTGGACATCGACATGGACGCCGTGGCCAGGGCCCATGAGCTGTACAAAGGCATGGGCCTGGGTGCGCGGGATGACAGCGTGGCGATGCAGTTTTTGATTGCGGGATGGACGTTCAACAACAAGCAGCCGTGTCTGGTGCGGTAACCCCCCCTGAGAACACCGCTGCACCCTGTGGGAGCTGGCTTGTGTGGGAGCTGGCTTGCCTGCGATGCAGACACCTCGGTCCACCAGCAATACAGAGGCGATGCTATCGCAGGCAAGCCAGCTCCCACAGTTGATCTTCGTATGATCACACCCTCGCTTTGCGTAGAATGCGACGCCTCATCATATGGACCGTCTCAACCCAGGAGGGGTAACGCATGCAACCCGACACCACGATCAAGCGCTTGACGCTCAAGGACCAACTGCGCACCGAGCCTTCCAAGGCCTGGGCGCCGGTAGAACAAGCCCTCGCTTATCTTGCGCTGATGACCCCCATCCTGTTGTTGGCCGAGTACTTTGGCATCACCGACACGTTCAAGATGAACCTGCTCGTTGGCGGCGCCCTAGGTGCAGTCATAGGCTCGACGTTCAACTTCTTCAGCAGCATGGCACTGTCCCAATGGACCCTGCCCGGCCAGGTCGATCCAGAGGCCGTGCGCAGCGCCATGCTCACCCTGAAATACGTCGAAAGACAGCCGGGTGTGTACCAGCCGAAAAGGCCGCTGTTCAGCCTGTTTCATCGTTACCAGTCCGAGCGCATCACCCTGCAAGTCATGGGCGGCGACACGCTCATCAACGGCCCCTACAAGCAGTTGAAACAGCTCTCGGCATTGGCCCTCGATGGCGCACAAACCCCAGCATCCGATCACACGCCGCCCACAGTGCAAGGCTGATGGGTTGTCGAAGATCAACGGCGCTCAGGACATGAAATTTCGCATCAGCTTGAACAGATTGCCGGGCTTGAGCCAGCGCGTGCCTGGCGCGTCACGGCGGTCCGCGCTGAAGTCCATGACGGTATGCTTGGGCGACTCGCGACCAAGAGTCGGTGGCGCCTGATCGTCAGGGCGGGCGGCTGGCTCGATCAGCCGGCCGGTGGTTTTGTCCAGCACATAGCCGGCGGCTTTGCCTTTTTCGGTAAGCGTCCAAACGCCGTCGACGTTCGTCACATGCGCTTCGAAAGGGGGGAGCTTCACGTTCCTGTGGGTGGTAACCACAACATTGTCGTTGATGCTGATTGACTTGTAGGACGCAAATTTGCTGTCGAGTGAGACTTGTGCGGCGCCTTCTGCGGAAAACTTGATCACCATCTGCTCTAGGAAAGCCAGGTCACTGGTATTTTTCAACGCCCCGTAACCAGGATCGAGAAAGTGCCGCAGAAAGCCCTGGTCGATAAGCGTGCTGCTGATCGCCGAGCCGTTCAAGATGCGTGAAGCGGTGGCTGCATCCTCTGCCTGGAAGTCTACCGTAACCATGTACCCCTCCAGGTCGTACCCCTTGCCGTTATTGGCATTCAGGAGCTGGCGGCCATCGTTGTGATGTCGATAGTCACCCAGCAAACCGGCCACGTTATCGACATTGCGCAAATCTGCACCTTGCGCCTGCGCATACGCGTACATTTGCGACAGCAATTCACGATCATCTCGGGTGAGAAAATCATAAGCACTTTGACTCATGTTGAGCATGGTCATTGGAGCCTTGGCAACTGGGGGCTCGATGCCGAGAAACAAGCGGGAGATCATGATCTCCCGTCCACTGGTAGATACATCGGCAGTATTTGCAGTGCCAGACGCGGCTGAAGCTTGCAGCTCTTTCCACGCGGCGCGCCGCTCGTTGATGGTAAAGGAGCCCCCCTCGTCGCGGGCAATCAGATTCAGTTGGTCGCGCGCGAGGCCTTTGAACGGATTGCTATCAGCACCGCCGATGAAGCCGGTAGCTTGCCGAGCCCGGGCTAGAAGCTCTGCCCCCTCGGAATCAGATTGTGCTTTGTTGGCGAGATAGGCTTCTGCGGCAAGTGTGTCGCGGGCTTCCTTATGAGTGTCGCGGGCTTCAGCCCGTTCTGCCGCCTCGCTAAGTTGGCGGGCCAGCGTTGACAAAGTGCTGACCGTACCCGTGTCTCCCTCGGTGTTTGAGGCATTGCTTTCAGCGTCCATAGGCAGAGGCGTGCGGGCAGCACTAGAGGGAACGCTTGCCAAGCGACTGTCCGCTAGAGAAAACCGCGTAACAATAGTATTCATAAATACCCCCCATGCCCCATACATACACACGAGAATTTAAAATGATCAACTAATAGCTATAGTGATAAGTCACCGAGTCCGTACCGGCTGGATAAGCAAGTCGTGCACCACCATCCTTTACATGATGTTTTATTGTGACCGATGCGCCACTACCGAACGGCAGATCATCGAAATCATGCAACGTACCCGACATACTCGGCCAGATCGGCCTGCAATTGTTTTCCAGGCCCTGGAAGGGACGGAAATAGCAAAGTTCTACTTTCTCATCGAGCGTTTGAGGGTAGGAGGTTGTGCGCCACTCGATACCCCGCAACTTCATTGAGCGTCCGGCTGTCGCATCCGGAAAATCCGTATTGCGCAGACCAAAAAAAGATAAGCCCGTACCACCAATTGATATTACGGCAATAACATCCGGCGCATCGGTCTTAGTGATCGTCGCGTCCACCGCATAAACTGCACCATTGAAGGACCACAACGCAGCCACTAGAAAACCAAGCCGGTACTTGCACGGAGAAACCATTAGCCTCTTCATGATTATCACCTTAGCGTCAGGAGTTAATACACAAGAATCAAATCAATCAAACTGTAAGAACTACGCCACCACTCTTGCACGAATTAACAACCCCCAACACCCACCCACTTCCTAAAATAACGAACGACAACTCCGTCATACTTAAAAGTAGGATCACGCCAGAAACCTCCTAGTCCCCTGCCCCCTCTACCAAAACCGCCGATTTCCAGTCATGATCCGCGCCTCACTTTCAAGGACGATAACAACAGTGAAAAACGCCCTTTGCGCCTTGCTCTTGATTGGCCTCGCCACACCCGCACTCGCCGACAACGCCCCCATCGGTTTCCAGAACATCACCCTCCCCGACGCGCAGAACAACCGCCCGTTGCAGATGGTCGTCTGGTACCCCGCCAACACCAAAGCCACACCGGAATTGATCCGCGACGATGCCGTGTTCTACGGCGCCCTCGCCGTACCCGACGCGCCGCCTGCCAGCGGCAAACATCCGCTGGTGGTGATGTCCCATGGCAACGGCGGCAACTGGGGCAACCAGCTGTGGCTGGCCAGTGCGCTGGCCCACAAGGGCTACATCGTCGCGGCGGTCAACCACCCCGGCACCACCAGCAAAGACCGCAGCCCTGAAGCCGCCGCGCAATTGTGGCAACGGCCCAAGGACCTGAGCCGCGCCATCGATGCAGTGCTCGCGCAACCGCAGCGGTTTGGTGCAGTCGCCCCGCAGCGGATTGCCGCCATCGGGCACTCCCTCGGTGGCTGGACCGTGCTGGAGATCGCCGGCGCGCGCTTCGACCCCGCGCTGTTCGCCAAGGATTGCGCGGCCCACGTGCAACTGTCTGGCTGCATCGCCTATCAAAAGATGAACCCCGACAGCACCCAGATGGCCACCGATTTGCGCGACAAGCGTGTCACCGCCGTGGTGTCCCTGGACCTGGGCCTGTCACGCGGCATGACCGACGCCAGCCTCGCCGCACTGCCGGTGCCGGTACTGGTGCTGGCGGCCGCGGCGAACGGGCCGGACCTGCCCGCTGAATTGGAGTCTGCGGACCTGGCCAAGCGCCTGCCCAAGGCATCGACGCAGTACTTGAAGATCGACGACGCCACCCACTTCAGCTTCATGGCGATCTGCAAGCCCACGGGCGAGGCGCTGATCGAAGAAAGCTCGCCCGGTGACGGGATGATTTGTCACGACGCCCAGGGAGCGCGGCCACGGGAAGTGATCCAGCAGCAGGTTCTAGGGTTGATCACCGACTTCCTCGCACGACCTGCTGGCAAGTAACCACGGAGCGGCTTGATCGGCAGGAGGAACCATGGACAAGACCAACGCCACGCCCTTCGCCTACCAAGCCGTCTACCGCTACCTCGTCGAGTTGATCGAGACCGCCCCGGCGCAAGGCGGGCATAAGCTGCCATCCCTGCGCCAACTGGCCCAACGCCTGGGAGTGTCGGTCTCGACCACCAAGTACGCCTATGCGTTGCTCGAAGATGAGGGACGCATCTGCGCCAAGCCCAAGCAGGGTTACTTCACGCGGTTGCTGCCAGCGGTTGCCGCGAATCAAGGCTTGCCCAGCCTGCTTGACCAGGTGTTCGCCAGCGCCCGCCAGCCGGGCATGCTGGCCCTGAGCAGTGACGCGCCGGCCATGTTGCTGTCGCTGGAAAATCCGTTGCTGATGATCGAGCGCGAACGGGCTCGCCACTACCCGCGCTCACCCAGCCCGCTCTTCCTGCCGTTCGGTGAAGCCGAATTACGCGCGGCACTGGCCGAGCGCTATACCCGCTCCACAGACGACTACTGGCAGGCGGATCAGGTGTACATCGGCGCGGACCTGCACAGTGTGCTGGCGTTGTCGCTGCGCGCGCTGAACCTGGAGGGCAGTGTGGCGTTGGTGGAATCGCCCTGCTCGTGGGCGATCCTGCGCCAGTTGCAGGCGGCCCAAATCCGCGTGATCGAGGTGCCGCTCGACGCTGACGGGCGCTTTGACCTCGGCGCACTGGATGACCTGCTCAACCATGAACCCATCCGCCTGGCCGTGCTCTCCTCGACGGTGAACACACCCCACGGCAGCGTGACGCCGGCCGAGGACAAGCAACAGATCTGTCACTGGCTGGCGCAACGGGCGATCTGGCTGTTCGAAAACGATACGTACGGCGAGCTGTACTTCACCGCGCAACCGGCCCGCTACCGCGACTTTGCCGACCCACAGAAGCTGCTGGTGTTCTCCAGCTTCGACAAGATCATCGGCGCGGAAGCCCCCTACGGTTACGTGCTGTGTCGCGGGTATGCGCCGCAGTTGCAGCAGCAGTTCCGGGAGCGGGCATTCCGCCTCTCGCCGAGCCGCCAGAAAGCCATCGCCAAACTGTTCAGCACCCGGCGTTTCGACCTGCATCTACAGGCCCTGCGCACCCTGCTGATGGAGCACATGACGCGCCTGCGCAACCTGCTGGATGAACACGGCGCGGGCCAGTTCCATGTGATTGCGCCGCAAGGTGGCGCGTGTTTCTGGTTGGAGGCCACGCATCCGGTCGACATGCGCCACATGTTCGAACGCCTGCTGGCCCAGCACATCGTCATCGCCCCGGGGGAACTGTTCAGCCAACACGGCGCCTGGAAACATCACCTGCGCCTGAGCTTCACCCTCGACTGGAGCAAGGATATTGCCCGCGCCGTGCAGCACCTGTCCCAGGCCATCCGTCATAGCCCATAACAATGCCGCGCCTCGGGGAAACGACCATGGCGCACGTCGTCGGCATAGCGCGCGCAGGCATCGCGGATCACCGCGCCCACATCGGCGTACTGCTTGACGAAGCGCGGCACCTGCTCACCGCCCAGGCCCAGCAGATCTTCCGTGACCAGCACCTGACCGTCGCAAGCGGGTGAAGCGCCAATGCCAATGGTGGGCATTTTCGAGTCCCGGGTGATCTGCCTGGCCACGCCTTCGGCCACCCCTTCCAGCAGCAGGCTGAAGGCCCCGGCCTGCAGATTTGCGCGCGCATCCTCGGCAATCATCGCAGCGGTTTCGGCCGTGAGGCCCTGGGCCTTGAAGCCGCCCATCACGTTGACGAACTGCGGCATCAACCCCACATGGGCCATCACCGGAATGCCGCGTGCCACCAGAAACTCCACGGTGCCCGCCAACGCCTGGTTGGCCTCCAGCTTGACCGCATCGCACCCCGTGCGCGCCAAGACCTGGGCGCAATTGCGAAAGGCTTGCTCGTTGGATTCCTGGTAACTGCCGAACGGCATGTCGGCGATGACACAGGCCAGGCGCGTGCTATCGACCACGGCACGGGTGTGGCCGATGATTTCTTCGAGCTGCATGCTCAGGGTCGATGGCCGGCCGTAACCGACCATGGCCGTGGAGTCGCCGATCAGGATGAAGTCCACCAGCGGGTCGATCAGCGTGGCGACCGCGCTGGAATAGGCGGTCAAGGACACGATTTTCTGCTGGCCCTTCATCGCTACCAGTTGCGGGACGGTCATGCGTTTGGTGCGGGTGTGGATGCTCATCGATGTCTTCCGTTAGCGCTTGAGATTCAGGCGTTGCGGGGCCCGATTATTGGCGAAACCAGAGGCGATTCAATGCACAGATCGGCGCTAAAAACCGACCCAGGGAAACGGCCACGGTTTTTTTAGCTGGTATCATTCGCGCCTTCACCCGCCGGATAAAACCCCATGAATCGTCAGAAAAAACTGCAACAACTGTTCAAGGCCAAAGCCAAGAAAGCCAGCGCCAAACTGGCGCCCAAATCCAAGGACAAATACATCAGCAAGGCCGACCGCCTGAAGCTGGCTGAAGAAGCTGCCCCGGCAGCGGAACAGGAGTGACCCAAGCCGCTCGGAACCGCGCCTTGTTATAGGGGGGTGGGGTATGCCATGATCGCCTCCATCATAGGTAGGGGGGGTATATCCATGGGCCACGTATCGGCAAACAAAGACAGCCTGATCAAGCGGGTAAAACGTATCGCCGGGCAGATCCAGGCCCTTGAACGCGAGCTGGAAGCAGACGCCGACTGCGCCAAGACCCTGCACCTGGTCGCCGCCACACGTGGCGCGATCAACGGCCTGATGGAAGAAATCATCGAAGACCACGCCAGGGCCCACGTGGCCGACCCGGCCCTCTCCGAGGAAGCCCGCAGCAAGGGCGTCGAAGAGCTGCTTGAAGCCATTCGGCGCTACTCCAAATGAGCCTCGCCAACAGCCATGCCCACGCCCATGTGTTCCTCGGCGCCTCCCACGATGAAAATGCCCGGCGCACCCTGTGGGTCGTGCTGCTGACCGTGGTGATGATGGTTGTGGAAATCGCCGCCGGCGCCATCACCGGTTCCATGGCTCTGCTCGCCGACGGTTTTCACATGGCCACCCACGCCGGCGCCTTGGGCATCGCCGCCGCCGCTTACGCCTATGCCAAACGGCACGCGAACAGCCCGCGCTACAGCTTCGGCACGGGCAAGGTCGGCGATCTCGGCGGCTTTGCCTCGGCGCTGATCCTGGCGCTGGTGTCGCTGGGGATTGGCGTGGAGTCGGTGATGCGCCTGCTCGACCCTGCCGAGGTGCAATTCGGCACCGCCACCCTGATCGCGGTGGTGGGCCTGGTGGTCAATATCGTCAGTGCGCTGCTCCTGGGCCACGGCCATAGCCACGCACATGACCACGACCATCACCATGGCCACGACAACAACCTGCGCTCTGCCTACGTGCACGTGATCGCCGACGCCCTGACCTCCGTGCTCGCCATTGCCGCATTGCTGGCCGGGCGTTACCTGGGCTGGGTGTGGCTGGACCCGGTGATGGGCATTGTCGGCGCCATCGTCATTGCGCGCTGGGCCTGGAGCCTGATGGGTGTGACTGCTGGCGTGCTGCTGGACCGCACCGACGAGCACGTCGCCGCCGAGATCCGCGAATTGGTTGAGCAGCCTGGCGATGCGCGGATCACCGACTTGCACGTCTGGCGCGTAGGGCCTGACGCCCATGCGGCGATTGTCAGCGTGGTGGGCGGTGCGACGACGGATGCCGAGGGCATTCGCGAACGCCTCAAGCCGGTTCACGAAGTGAGCCATCTCACCGTCGAGTTTCGCGCCGTGTAACAACGGCCACTTATTCCAACCCCTGGTGAAACCTTGGCTAAAGATATCGAGAACCCCTGCATCTCCACCTGTCAGCTCAGCGGCGATCTCTGCGTCAGCTGCGGGCGCAGCAAGGACGACATCCGTAAATGGAAAAAGATGAAACGCCCGGAGAAAATGGCCGCCGTGCAACGGGCGACCCAGCGTTTGAAGGCGCTGAAAAAGGCCAAGTAGCTGTCAGGTACGTCCTACCGAACCCGACACCGGAAGGTTGCCGAGCAACTTGAGCCCGGTGCTTTTCACAAAGGTGTCGTAGTCCATCGGCTTCTGGATGCGGGTTTCGGCGTTGGGCAGCACGTAGGCCCAGGCACGCTTGGACGAGGCGTCGTAGACCAACTTGAACAGGCGCGTCGGCACCCACACCTGGTTGTCGCCGATGGTGCTGTAGCCGGCGTCGAACAGCGGGCCGGTGAACACATACACGTCGCCACCGGCACGCACGGCAAACTTGCGCACATCCGCCTCGACCTTGCTCCAGATCTTGCGGTTGTTGGTGGGGTCTTGCGGCACCATGTTCGACAACGCAAAGGACTGCGCCATGGCATTCGCGCTAGGCGCGTCGGCGGCTGGGGATTGGTGGCCACGGTCCACGGCCGGGTGCTGGCTGCGGTAGTCGCTCAACTCGGCGCGGCCACGTTTGGGAATGCGCGGGTCGGCGTAGAACTGGTTGGTGCGCTCCTCGCCCTTGGCGTCTTTCAATTGCGCGGCATTCAGCCGCTCGACCACCACCAGCGGAGTCTTGCTGGTTTGCGAATAGAGCACTGCAAAGTGATCGGAGCACAGCGCCAGGGGTTTCATGGCGGCAGGCACCGTGGCGGTGTTGATCGGCTTTGCGGCGGGAAACAGCTCGGTGCAACTGTCGAATGACAGCTGTTTTTGTTGCTTGGTGTAGAGGTCTGACTGACTGCGGGCATTAACCCCGGTAGAAAGCAAAACAAGGGCTGACAGCCCAACGGCAATTTTGCGTAGGTACATGCGTTAAGTCTTCAAAAGAGTGTCAAGCGACAGGCTCCGGCCAGCGGAGCCAAGTGGATGATATTGCAGGGATTACTGACTACAAGATGTCAGATTAGTGCCCGACCGCTGCAGGTTTTCCCGCACCCCGCGCGCCCGGCTTGAATCCATGGCTGCGAGCGCCCCAGGCCAGCGCAAATGACAGCGCGATCAGTAGCAGCATCGCCCACGGAAACGACGTCGCGCCCCAGGTCTCCAGCAACACCCCGCCTGCCACGCCGCTGGCGGCAATCGCGCTGTTCCACGCCACCACATTCAGCGACAGCGCGACGTCAGCGCCCTCTCCCGCCGCATCGGCCAGGGCGGTTTGCAACAGGGTCGCGGCACCGCCGAAGCTCAGGCCCCACACGGCGACGCCGAGGTAAATCACCTGGGGCAGGTTTCCGAGCAGACCCAAGAGCACGCTGACCGCTGCAAACGTCGCCAGGCTGGTCAGCACCGTGTTGCGCAACAACGGCTCGACCAACCGGGCCGTCAGCCAAATCCCCGCCAACGCGGCCACCCCGAACACCAGCAGCACCCCATCCACCCGCTCCGCCAGCCCTGCTTGCGCCACAAACGGGGCGATGTAGGTGTACAGAATGTTGTGCGCCAGCATCCAACTGATCACCACCGCCAGCACCGGCCGCACGCCCGGCGTGGTCAGCACCTGGCCCAGTGACACACGCTGATGCGCGGCCTGCGGGGGATAGTCCGGGACCTTCACCAGCACCCAGACGATCAGCCCCAACGTCAGCGCCGACATCAATCCGAACGTGGTGCGCCAGCCCATCAGCCCACCCAGCCACGTGCCCAGCGGTACGCCTAGCGACAGCGCGATCGGCGTGCCGACCATCGCCAGTGCCAGCGCCCTGCCCTGCTGATGCAGCGCGACCATGCGCCGGGCATAACCGGCCAACAGGCTCCAGGCCAATCCTGCCGCGACACCGGCAAAGAAACGCGCCACCAGGGTCACGCCATAGTGGGACGACAGCGCCGTAACGGAGTTGAACAGCAAGAAGCCAACAATGGTCAGCAACAGCACATTCCGCCGACGCCAACCACGGGTCGCAATGGTCATGGGGATCACCGCGAGCACCGAGCCCAACGCATACGCGGTGACCATCTGCCCGGCCATCGCCGGAGAAATCGCCAGACCCTCGCTGATCAAGGGCAGCAGGCCTGCGGGCAAGGTTTCGGTGACGATGCAGATGAAACCGGTCATCGCCAAGGCGAGCAAGGCACCGATGGGCAGGCGTTCGGATGACGCGGATAGACTGAGTGAGGGGGTCACGGGCAACTCCTTTGAGGGACTTAAATACTGATCGATACAAATGTTGCAGGCGCTGACCGCACGTTGTCAACGACTTATGTATCGACTAGTATTTATCTCGCTTCCCCACTGGAGACCGCAAATGGCACAAATGGGCCGCCCCCGTAACTTCGACCGCGACCACGCCGTGGAACAGGCCATGCACCTGTTCTGGCAACACGGCTACGACGCCACTTCCCTCGCCCAGCTCAAGGCGGGCCTGGGTGGCGGCATCTCCGCGCCGAGTTTTTACGCCGCGTTCGGCTCCAAGGAAGCCCTCTTCGACGAATGCGTGCAGCGCTACCTGGCGACCTACGCCCAAGTTACCGAGTGCCTGTGGGACGAAACCCTGCTGCCGCGCCAAGCCATCGAGACCGCCCTGCGCCAGTCGGCGCGTATGCAGTGTGAAGACGGGCATCCCAAGGGCTGTATGGTGGCGCTTGGCGTCATGAGTGCACCGAGCCCCGACAATGCACGCGTGGCGCAGGCGCTGACGCAATCGCGCATGCGTACGCGCGCCGGGATCGTGGCGAACGTAGAGCGCGCGATCCGCAGCAGGCAGTTGCCACCGCAGACTCAGGCCGTGGTGATGGCGACGGTGTTTGACAGCTTTTTGCAGGGCGTTTCGATCCTCGCGCGCGACGACGTGCCCCATGCCGTCATTGACGCGGCGATTACCCAACTGCTGGTGACGTGGGACGTTGCAGCCTCGGTTGTGGCGCCGCACATCGAGCGGTGCTGATGACCTGAAAATAGGCCCGCACCGCCAAACAGACGCCTCCAACACACTGGCAGACGGTAAAAAATCAGCAGGCCCTTTGCCACCTCTATATAGTAACGCTTCGCATTAAGCGGATTACCCAAGGAGCGCGCGCCCTCATACAGAGTTCGCACGTCATCGTTCAGAAGGATCTTTATGCAAGGCTTTACTCTCTTCCCGACACGCCTTTTGGGTGTGCTGGCCGTAGTCGCTTGCGGTCTGTTCACTGCACAAGTGCAAGCCGACGACACCGACCACTCGCTCACCCTCGAAAAAAACACCCAGTCTTATGTGGTCAACGCCGACGGCAGCTTTGTGCTCGACGTGGAAATGATCGCCAAGGTCAATGAAGAGCGCGCAATCAAATTGCACGCCCAGCGCCCCCTGGCCTTCAACCGCACACTGGAAACCCTGAAGGTCGTCGAGGCCTACACCCAGAAAGCCAGCGGCCGCAAAATCCGCGTGCAACCCAAGCAGATCAAGGAACAGCAGGAGCAGGCGTCGGCGGATGCGCCGATGTTCCAGGATTCGCGGGTCAAAGTGGTGATCTTCCCCGATGTGGCCGTGGGCGATCGCCTGGTCTTGCGTTATCAACGCCAGCGCAACAAGCCGTTGTTTCCCCAGCAGTTCGAAGACATGAACGCGCCGGACTTCTACCACACCGAGCAGACCAGCTATTCCTACGACATGCCGGCGAACATGCCGCTGTACGCGGACGCCAAAGGCTACAAGGCATCCACGCCTGCAGCGGCCCCCGGACGCAAGATCTATCGCTGGGACCTGCAGCCCACCGAGAAATCCCGTATAGAAAACGGCGCTGTCGCCTACACCGACTATGGGCAATTCATGGCCGTATCGACGTTCGCCAACTACCAGCAATTTGCCCAGGCCTACGCCAGCCGTGCTCAAGTCGAAGTGACGCCCGCCATCGCCCAATTGGCCAAGGAACTCACCGCCCACCTCGACACACCCCGCAGCAAAGCGCTGGTGTTGAGTGACTGGGTGCGTAAAAACATTCGCTACGTCGCCGTGTACGTCGGCGCCGGCGGCGTGGTGCCACACCCGGCGCAGGCCGTGCTGGACAACCGTTACGGCGACTGCAAGGACCATGTCGCCCTGCTCGAAGCCCTGCTCAAGGCCGTGGCCATCGAAAGCTCGCCCGCGCTGATCAACTTCGGCAACGCCTACGCCCTGCCAACCGTACCGACGCTGGGTCTGCTCAACCATGCCATCACCTACGTGCCAAGCCTGGACCTGTACCTGGACTCCACCGCCACACCGCTTGCGGCCGGCTACCTGCCGATCCCGGAACTGGGCAAACCGGTGCTGCTGACCCAGACCGGCGTGCTGGAACGCACACCGATCAGCCAACTGAACAAGGTCGATAACACGCTGACATTCAACGTCGCCGACAGCGGTGCCGCCGACTTCAACAACACCTCCACCGTGGAAGGCTGGGGCGCGGAGTTCAATCGCTTCGTGTTCAAATCGATGCCCCCCGCCGACATGAAACAACTGACGCAGCAAATCCTCAGCATGTACGGCCAGTCCGGTGGTGGCGAGGTCGAAAGCGACACACTGGAAGGCAACGCGCCGACCTTCAAGTCTGTGATCAAGGGCCATACCGACAACCTGGTCAACCTGCCAGGCCCCACGGGCGTGCCGACTTTCTCCAGCCTCGCGGGCGGTATTTCCCAGAACGTGTTTGCGTTTATGGCCGAGCAAGAGCGCACCCAGAACTTCATCTGCCTCTCCGGGCAAATCTCGGAGCAGGCACGCTTCGACTTCCCCAAGACGGTAAACATTCTGGCGGTGCCCAAGGCGGTGTCGCTCAAGCAAGGCGGCTTCGATTACCAGGCCACCTACGCCCAGGACGGCAACGGCGTCGTGGTTACCCGCAGCTACCAGTTCAACCACACCGACGCGCAGTGCAGCCCGCAGGATTTCATTGCGATGAAGCCGGCGATTGAAGGGATGGTCAATGATCTGAAAAGTCAGGTGATTGTGCAGACGCTGTAAGGGCTTGGTTCACGCGCGATGGACGTCGCGCGTGAATGGCCGGGGCAAATCCAAGGCAAAAAAAAGCCTGCATCTCTGCAGGCTTTTCTCTATCTGGCTCCACGACCTGGACTCGAACCAGGAACCCAATGATTAACCGTCATTTGCTACCGATTGGTCACAACGGGGCCCCACGAAAAACGTGCTGGAGACACTGAAACGCTGCACAGCGTGAATACATGAATACGTCACGCCAGGAAAGTTAGTCGGCTTGGGTTGGCTTGTCAAAGCGTGGCAAAACAATGACCTGTAGGAAAAGGAGGCGCCCTTTGTCAGCTACTGAGCAACCTTTATACCTCGACTTAACTTACTGACCAAGGTAGCCGCCATTAGCTTCAACGTTCTGCTCTCTACCTCAAACCCCTCATCTAGAGCGCGTATGACCTGCGCCCTGTCAAGAATGTAGCCAGCCAAAAAAACTGATTCAATTGATTCAATTGCATGAATGACAACCGACTCCTCTTCAGCTTTTAGAAGCGCTAGCAAAACGCGCAACGCCCGCTCATCATTCGAGTCACCGAGAGACTCCGCGCAGCGACCTCGCCAGACTTCAGACTTCGCCAGAAGAGCAGATTCAAGTTCGTTCCAGCTTGAAATATCAAACTGAGAGACCTTGGCGGCCGCGATATCAATTCCCTACATCCGACCAGTAATCTTCTGACCCTATCGATTTCAGCAAAAAATCATATTCTTCAAACATACTTCCCCCATTAGAACTTCGTCAGACCCGAGAAGCAACGGGGACGGACCTATTTAAATTCCGACCTAAAAGTCTCCATAAAAAATCTCAAGGGCAATACTCAACGTTATAGCTACTCCCTAACTCAGCCTGCATCTCTTGGGCCAATCCACGTCCATCATTTACATGGCGAACCTTCTCCTGCGGAGAGCATAATCCGGAGTCAGGAGGATATTCGTCATTGAAAGTGCTTTGATACTCATCATCCCAGAGCTTGATTTTATCGCTCAGACTTCGCGAAATAGGTAAGTCTCCGATGTCAACGTGCCCCATTTGATCTGAATCCGGGCAAAATATCGGCTCTGCCAGATATTCATTCGCCAGTCTTAAGTTAATCATTCTAAAACCCTCCATGTGCTTACCTAATTCGCGCGCACTACAAGGCCATTAGTGCTGACTCCGACAGCGATATTTTACTCAACCCCAATATGACTGATACGATACACATTTGCCGAGCCTGCGCTTTCCTATGACCTAAAAACCACCTTTATACAGAGCTTAACAAACCCCTAATACTCGAAGATCATCTATAAAATCTGCGGCTTCTTCCGGCGGCAACTCTTTCAGCATAGAGGAAAGGTCAATATGTTCGATCAGCTTTAAGGCAGCATCCCTATGATATTTCTTCACACTCTCGGAAGATCGACCCGCAGAAAGAACAAGGGCTAAAATTTCAAGCATCAATTTCTCAACTGGCAGGTCGAAGGAATTTTCGAGTTCGCTATAGGCAAATCCTACCTCGCTTTCACCTTCGACCCAAGCGCTTCGATGCCTAAGCTTTACTCTGCAGTAACTGTAATAACTGCTTAAAAACCAAGCCCTAATTTCAGCGTAAGTCACTCTGTCTTCCATCACGGAGTTTTCCTTGGTGGACCCACATGACGCCCTGATCATCGAAAATATTCACAGTGACATTAGGATACTTCGCCCTGAACTGCTCTGCTACATTTAGACAGCTTGCACAGACCGCTTTCTCTGGCAGGATATTTACGGTTCCGCTGGCTGAGGTATGGTGGTTTCAGGATTCAAAAAACCTTTGACCTTAATACCATTACCGTCAACATAGCGCTTCGAGCAATGGGTTACGACACCCGGTCCAACATTTGCGGGCATGGATTGCGAAAAATGGCTAGCAGCACTAGTCGAATCTGGCGGTGGTCAGTCACTGCGATTGAGGGGCACCTCGTCCGTTGGCTTCCCGTTAAACAAGAGGTTCCCTGAGTGGTCGATGATAATGCTGTCGATTTTTCAGTTAACATTAGCCAGCGGCTAGATTAAATACCGTTCATTCAAGTCAGAAGTGTCATTGAAAGACGGCAACAACCACTTTTCAGCATTGCGCAGCCCCCTGAATCTTAGCGGGTGAGCCCGATATTATTAGGAAGCCATTGTGTACGGAAATCACAAATCTGTCTGGTGTACTCTGCTAGCAGGAGCCGTGGCGCTCAGCGGTTGTAACTCGATAGTGTTGGGAAAACAATACGACTTCCCACCTTCGGGTGCTCCCTCTGCAACGATTCGCCTTGAAAGTAAACCTGGAACCTCGCTGGAGGCCGTGAACCTCAACGAAAAAGGTTGCTACGCGGGTCACACACCACTGCCCTATTCCGGTGACTCTATCGAAACGCCGATTGCCGTGGGCAAAAAGCTGGTATTGACTTACGAAAGGGTAATCGGTGGCAAGCAGTGTCAAATACACTTTTCTTTCACACCTCAGGACGGTACTACATATAACTTGAAGACAGGTTATTGGAGTGAGGCCAAGACAGGCATTCTTCCCATTTTTAACTATGACCAGAGTTACTGCGGAATTGGTGTCATCAAAAAAGTCGGGGATCTGGAGAGCATCGAACCCATTCAACAGCTGCGGATCAAGCCCACAGGTCTTGCCTGCCTAATGTTCGTGAAATAGACGGTATAAGCGAATATTTTCCAATTACATGGTCTTAACCTGGATTACTGCGCGGCCACGCGGTGTCATCAGTAATGATCCGCTCGCCGTACCCATTGATGCGAGCGACCGCATCGGCGTAAAACGCGCCTTGATTGGCACCAACCGTGACCTTACCCGGCCCGCCTTTGGTTGAAACGACTGCAGCGACTTTCATGGGGCTTACCTCTAAATCGCAGGATTAGAGACGTCTTCATGCCTGTCACGCTGTGCGCTTCGATCACCCCGGACAAATCCAAGGCAAAAAAAAGCCTGCATCTCTGCAGGCTTTTCTCTATCTGGCTCCACGACCCTAAGGCAAAGAGGTGTCTACGAACCCCGGGGCGATTCAGGCTATGGCAAAAGCCATTGACCATAAACGGGGAACTCGTTGCGCTTGGGATACCGCTCAGCAATGTGGGTTAGAGCCCGATGACTGGATGCTCCAAAAAAACGCACCCAGCCAAAACTCAAATTATGACTCAGGAAATCTCAGGAATATCGATTTCGTGCTCCGAGTACGAGAAATCTCTGACCTGCAACCAACACTCGAGCTTTTTGGCCCATTCAGAAATCATCTTTCCTCCAGAGCCTCGATGAAGCGCGTCATTAACCTCATGAGACCAAACAGCTAATTGGCGTTGTAATTCAGGCGAGATCGCTTGGTATTGCCAAACGCGGGAAAAATCGAATTTATCCCCAAGCTTAAGTGAAAGAACCGAAATAGTATAAACAGTAATATTACCTTGGAACGCTGGAAACAGAGGCCTAATCACCTTCTGCGCAGATTTAAAAAGAATAGCTTTCGCTATCATTTTCTTGAACTGACTCTGATCCGGAATCATATCAGCTCCAGAATTTTCACCTTCGCCCAATTGGTCCATAAAGGCTTGGAAATTCTTCTGACTACCCAAGCCTACAATGTGAGGTTTTTGCTCCCAAGTGAATAAAAACTTTGCTAAATCTGGCTTCGTGATTTTACGGTAGGGAGGAATAGATGCTTGGAGCTTTTTCTTTTGAACAACCGTCGATGCTTCTTTTTCAAGCATCACCTTGTAACTGCCGGCAGACCGCTCGTAGAACCACCGCCCCACTCCGTCCGGGCAATAGGTGCGCATAGAAAGCTTCTCGAGCTCACGGTGAAATGGCTTATTCGCAGACAAATCAGATTGTTTTACAACGTTCTGACTATTGGCATAACGGGAGATATTCGAGATCAGTTCCTCGTCAGTGCCGTCAGCATTTCGAAGCACGATAATTTTTGCAGGAACTCGAACCCTACTGAGATCTATATCAGGATTTTTTTTCTTGGCGAAATAGATAGAGGCTGTTGTTTGTCCTCGGTTGACGATTTGCATACCTTGAAGCCACAAAATACCCACCGACCCATCGATCGTGCGATCCAGCTTGGCTGCGTCAGCTACAACAACAATGCCATTATTGTAAGCCATGAATCGTTCCGGGTTGGTTCGCAAGCTGTCCCGGATTCCTTTATTGACTCCTCGGCTGCCGACCCCGAGAAATGATCGTACGTTAGCTTCTAGAATACGCGGTCCGTATTTCTCGTAAAGAAAACGTAGAGCCTCTCCTGGAATCGCCGTCAGGGCATAATCGTACTCGTCTTCACCTGCCCCTGGCACCCATACGCTTGGTAATGCAGTACCACAAAGATCCTGAAAATTGACTACCAATTCATCCCGAGGCCGGCCTTGCTGCCAATGGTTGAACAGGCGCTGAATATCCATAACTTCCAAGCGAACCTGCTTGCCCTCGACATCCTGTGGCGCATAGTTCCTTGTTTTTACCTGCCCGTCAGTGATGACAAATATACGAATACTATCCAGAGCTTTGAATATACGCTCGACCTCTGTAACAAGCGGATAAGCCTCGTTGGTTTCATCAAGCGCTTCTGAAAGTTTCCCTGTGGCGCAAAATTTTAGAAAGTGCAGCCCTTGCTTCGCAGCTCTACCGATTTCAGGATCCGGAACATCTTCAATGTCCTCAAGCCCCTTGTATAAACTAACGAATAAATCCAATCGATCAGGGTTTCCCTGCTCATCGGTAGTATCCGAGACAGAGTAGCCGCTGATTTTGACTTTATAATTCCCGACCTTAGCGCCATAGTGGCAGACCGTAGGCTCAAAGGTTATTCCCTCGTCAGCCATATGCATCATGACATGCTCAGTGAATAAAGCCTCTGCGGGCACAGGAGCTTCCCCCGGTGCAACATCCTTCACAATTTCCTCTCGGATCAATGCCTGCGTGTCTCGCAGAAAATCTACAAGTTCCATCAAAGCACTCCAAGTTGCTTGAGCACATCCGCCAAGGGATGGTTAATAGCCGGTATCAATGCCAGATCGAGCTCATACTGTGCTCGACGAATGGCTGTTGGGACCTTGAAAGGAATCAGGCGAGGGAAGTCTCCATCGACAAGGAAAATCCTCATTTCATTCAGCAAAAATCTACGGCTGTAGTTCGCTGCCTGCATGTCCAAATAACCCGCGTGATGCAACGCCTGCTCGAAAAGCCTGGTCGCTGCAAGATCAAGCACCAACTGAAAACGCAGATCTTCCACGATCTCGGGAAGCGACTTTCCCGAGCCCGTTAACCCAAAACGAAGGGCTGCAAGGAACAAGGGCGGGCATTGGGAATCATCGAGCTGGTCGAGAGAGGCAATCCTCACTGGAAAGCCCTCCGTTGCCATGGTGGACTTGACTTCTATCGCCCCCACACCGATTTGAAAGTCGTGCAGCCCATCGAGCGGCCCTTTCCATCCTTGCAAGGCAGAGTAAAGGAGAACACCTTCATCAAGCAGGTGCTGCAACAGGCAGAGTTCGCCCACAAGCCCCAATTCCACTTCAGGCCCCAACCCTTCTCGTCCTTTTCGCATAAACTCCTGCCATCCGCGTACTCGTCCGAGCAGTCGCTGATAGACAAGCTCCTCCGTGCAACCATTGGCGGACGCAAGCAGCCCGCAGACGTCGGAAACAACGGCTGCAAAAAGCTCCAGGCTACCTTCAGGTTGGCGGACAACTGCAAGCCATTGGTAGTCACCTGAAGCTTCACCTAGGTCGACCCTTTCAATCCGAAATCCTTGTCCTTGAGGCAACTGTGTGGTGGGCGCTATTTTGCAGTTAGCGAAACCGACAAGGACTGCCTCCTCATTGCCTGGCGCAAGTCTTGCTGCCTTGATCCTGATTGCTGCTACCTGAAACAGATCAATCGAGCGCCATCCCGGAGCCGATGCGTTGCCCGGGAGCGCCCGCCAGATACCAAGCAACTCGGAACTACTCACTGCCGCCATTACTGTTGTTGCTCCCACATGAGGTTTGTAACGACATACGGCACCGATTTGCCCGCATTGCTGGAAGGAAAGCTTATTGCAAATGCAACGACAGGCACATCAACCCCTGAAACTATGGAATCCTTTGGGTCAAGAAGGTACATGAGGAGTAGTCCTCTTTCGGGGTGCGGCGCTACCTGACCACGCCCTTGGCCACGAACTCGCCTGATGTAAGGTCCACTTGGAATCTCGGGCAAATCCTTTCCTCTAGAACGGCCAGGATCGGGCTTCCAATCTGCCTGAGTCCACTCAAGCGCGGCATTCCATGTTGACTCGTCAAAGTCCAACGCCTCATCGTGAGGTGAAAGCAGGCGACCGATCGAGTATTTATTTTCATCCCCCTGAGACTTGTTTGTGCGCTTCATCCGCTTGACCGAAACTCCGGCAACAACCTCTTCTGAACCCGCCACCCCACCACCAATAACGGCAACTGTCCAAGAGGTGAGCTCACCTGAGCGGCTCATTTCCTCAATGAAATTCGCAAGCAAGTCGCTTCTTACCTTTCGAGAGTCCGGATGCGTCTGATACGCCCTCAGAAAGTCGACGACGGACTGTGCCGAAACACCACTCCAGTTAACTCCGCCCCACTTATCAGTACGGCCATTTCGATTCTGCGAAGGAATCGGAGTCCCTTTACCCATGGAGCTTACAAAAGAACTGAATGCCACAATATTCTGTTCTAGAACAACAGGGTCTTTGAAGAAACTGACCGTCTCGACAATATCTCCGCTGAAAGACAAATACAGAGTTTTTGCGGTTCTCATCTTCAAAGGCGAAGTCACCATCAGCACTGGGTGAGAGACGACTTTGAGACCGTACTGACGCGGTGTCAGTCCGCTTGCCATCATGAAGTCGAATTCGGCTCTTAGCTCCTCTGCAGCGTCGGCAATGTGTTCAAACCATTCAACCAGATCCGGCGTCGTGTAGAGACGGCACAAATCCAGATATCCCGGTCGATAGCCGAACCACCGCCCCATCTGCATTAGCGTGTCGTACATTTTGGAAGCCCGAAGAAAATAGCTCACGCACAGGCCTTCAAGCGTAAGGCCTCGAGCCAACTTATCCCCGCCGATTGCAATGACCTTCAGTCCGCCGACACTGTCTACGTAATCCAGCGCATCCTTAGCTGTTCCGTTGATCATGCGCACATCGATCTGTTCTAACAGATCCGGCAAAACTCCCTCGATGTCGAGCCAATTATGAGCTTTCCTCCGGGCGTCTTCCCCCATCTGCCTCTCAATTTCATGGCTTGTCGAGCAGAAATCTCGGTCCCATAGACTACGTAGTTCGGCCAGTACACCCTCATGGTCGATGCGCCTTCTTAGCCGTTGTTTCAACTGCAAGATGTAATTGCGCACCTGCGCATGTACATGCTGCTGAACCAGGTTGAAACGCGTGACGTGCACAAGCATGGAACTGTGTTCAGCCCCCTGCCCGCGCAAATGACGAATACTGCATGTAAGTACAAAAGCCTGTATTGCCTCTACCAACGATGCTGGCATTTCATCGGCAGGCACGTAATTGCTTTTGTGCCCGACGGGCATCCAGCCTCCCCTCCCGTCCGTAGAGCAATGATCTTCTACCAATCGAACAAGATCGAGTGCACCGACCCGTCCATTCTCCCCAGCCAACCCGAACACCCTTGAGGGTCCGACATAGCTAGAAGGCGCGGACAAATTAGTGATGAATGCAGCCGGGAATAAATCGGAGCCTTCCTTAGCTGTCTCGCCCTGTTCATGGATATAGATATTCGCAAACGGAGTGGCCGTATAACCGACGTAGGCCTTTCTCGAGAAGGAGTGCAATATCTGGCGAATCAGACTATTGATTGCCGTAGGCTCATGTTCGAGATCAGGCTGACCATTTTCATCTACAACCTTCTCACCTGTATCTACCGACGCATGATCCGCCTCGTCATCAACGATCAGCAGAGGCAAATGAGTTACCAATGGACGACCGGTATCTGGATCTGTCGTTTCAGCAACGTGCTTGTGAATCCACTTCAAAAGGCGCTGCAGAACAGTCTTGTTCTTCTTTACGACGAACAACCACGGTTTCTGTTCAGGAGAGACGCCAAGGTTTTTCACGAATCGGGTGTTGAAGTCTCCCGTCTCTGTTCTGTTTGTAACGTACTGAGGGCGTAGTGAAGGAGAAGGGTCAATTTTTCCGACCCCAATCGCGACATTCCCCTCGCCCTCGATAGGGCTTGTTTCATATCCGAGAAACCCCTCATCCAGTCGCATCTGAGTCTGAGAGCGCAGATTGTTGTGGAGACCGGCCAGCACGATGATGATCTTGTAACCCGCATCAGCCGCCTTGCAGATCAACCCCGTATAGTTTCCGGTCTTACCGGACTGAACGTGGCCGACAACCATACCGCGACGATCCCATGGGCCGTCACGCCGGGGGTCTTCCAACATGGAAAGAACGTTGTCGGTAGTCTCATCGATTCCCTCCACAGCACTCCATGGCAACTTCTTTTCCTGCCACTCTCTATACCGACGCCAGTAACGCCACTCCTTTTTGACATCGCTTGTTAGCCAAGGAATATGCCCAGCCATATCAACAAGAGACGAATCCTTACCCACCCAGATGCTAAAGCGTCGTATCAGCTCGTCAGTGACGGCCTCACGGTCCAATCCGTCGGCCTTGTTCGGCATGATTTTAAGAACCATGTCGATCTTTTCAGAAATTAGTGCGGGAGTAATCGCCGACTTGCCCTGATCGTCCACAATCATTTCCTGGACAAACTTGACCACACTCCATTTATTGTCTTCCGACATCTATCACAGCTCCTTAAAGATTGTCAGGCAGGGCATTAACCAGTGACGGAAACGAATGGAAAGGCTCCGTTGTCCGAAGCTGTTCTCTTGCAGAAGAGGCGGAATACCCCTTCTTTTCGATCATGCTGCGGTACATAACCATTAATATCTCACTGACTTCGCTGGACGCAGTCTTCTCAAAGCCAGTGCAGGGCGTATCTCTGTTTTCCGCTGTATCGATCCATATTCTCTGAACAGGGACCGTCTCTTCTATAACTCGCAACATCGCCTTGATCTGCGGAAGCAGCGCCCCCGCATCATCCAGTACATCTCGTATTGCAGGGTGATCACTATCGATCCGGTAACGTATTCCGCTGGCGAGGCGCTCGACCTTCCAGGCTTCGACAACCTGTTTATTGCCCAACAAGGTGGGCCTTCCTCTATGGGCAAATGCGCGGCGTGCACGCCCACGTGTAGCTTCAGCAAGGCGGGTCAACCAGTCTCGGAGGTAAACCGGTGGTCTAGCAGTGGATTTGCGGATATCGATTTTCCAGTCCGCATCGGCAGAGTTGGGTATGTCCAGACGAATTCTCGCCAGCCTGTGGGCTTCGTCTTTTGTCCAAGACCTGCCCGTACCCAACCCCAACCAACTGCCTGCAACGAGAAGACGCTCGTTGCGGTAGACATAAAATCCCTGCTGAGCGGTCCAGCCCTCAGGGCCAGCCAACACTTCGAAGTCCTCACTTGAAAGCATGTCCTTGTGCGGCAGAACATGGCATTCCGCCTCGATCCCCTTGAGAGTCGGATGCTTGAATACGGGAGGATTGTAGGGTTTCCCGGGATGCTCCGTCATAAAGGGGTCCCAGGGCTTCACCACTTGACCATTGAGCAAAATTTTGAGGCGCGGCCGGGTACCTTCCAAATATCGGTGGAAAACCATCCCAAGGTGCTGCTCGACCTTATCAGCCAAGTTGAGGAAGTCCTGAACAGTGCTTCCAGCAGTAATAATCCGATCTAGCTCCTCCCATAGGACAAGAGTCCCACGGCCGGCCTCCGAAAGCGGCGTCGTATATTCTTCAGAGCCGGGGTGCGGGCCTTCCAAGAGATGCCAGCCGCCGTCGGGACTATTGGCAAGATAATCAAGATCCCAGCGCAAGGACTGCAGACCGTCCGCACCGAGAGTCGAAACGGTTAGTCTGCGACACTGAGAAAATGAAGCCGTCTTAAGGCCCAATCCGAATCGACCGAGATCGGACGCTGTCCTTTCTTCCAGTGGATTTCGCTCACCCAATCTCATGGCAAGATCAAGTCCGGCCGCTGACATCCCTACACCGTTGTCGAGGCAGGTAATTCGAGATCCAGCCTGAGACCAAGCGAACTCGATTTTGACCTCCGTGGCCTCCGCAGCAACACTATTATCGATAATGTCTGCTAGTGCCGTCTGGGTGTTATAACCCAATCCTCGAAGTGCCTCGACCATTGCGCTGGCCTTAGGTGGAGCATTACGACTCTTGAATGTCTGTGACAAAATAACGCTCCTTGTCTTGCCAGTAATGATCTGCTTGAATTTACTAGGCGCTTTTTCCGCCTTCAACAATCCGTGCAACAACATCTGCAATCTGACGGGCTAAGAGTGGTGGAACCGCATTACCCACCTGATGAAACTGTTGTGTCCTATTGCCAAGAAAGAAATAGTTATCGGGAAAAGTCTGCAGTCTTGCCGCCTCTCGCACAGTCAAGCTTCGACATTGTCTAGGATCGTAATGAATAAAGTAATGACCATCCTTCGCGATGTGGCTGGTTATTGTTGTGGAGGGTATACCCGCTCTCTGAACTCGAAAACGATCGCTGAACTTCCCACTAGTCCAATTTTTGTGATCCGGCGCAAGCCCTGGAAGGTTGAAGTCCAGATGTCCCTTGGGAGAATCCTTGTAAGTATCGGCAAAAGCCGCAGCGTATACATACCTTCTCAAATCGGATGTCATGTGCCCCCTTGCCTCGTGATTGAGCCAATACTTCAGTCTCGAATCCGGTAACCAATCATCGAGATGGCTTCCTGTTACTCCATTCCAAGCGTCTTTCTTCAATACCCTCAAGCCACCGGAATTCATGCCGCGACTTTCATAACTGTTGGCTAGTATTCCAAGCTTGGTTGCCAGGACTAGTCTTTCAGGAGCATCACTTACAAGCTTCAGGCACTCATGCCCCAGCTCATTTAAATGCTGTCGTACAACGCCTTCCCATGCATCCGGAGAGTCTTTGAGCCGAGTGAGAGTACTACGCAGTGGCGGTAGGCTCCCTATCGTCTGGTCTATCGTCGGACCCGACGCAGGCGACAGCTTATGATCGCCAACTCTATCAAAATACTCTTCGGATATACCAAGAAGTATGACTCGATGTCTAGCTTGAGGAACGCCGTACTCCTCAGCCTTAATAATGTAATTGGTTGGCTCGATACTGTTCGGCTCAGCCCCACTTTCATACACGTCATCGGCGACAAGAGAACAGATTCTATACTTCGGTCCATTGCTGCTTTCACCAAACGCCGCATCAGGATCTGCCAAGTCCCGTAAGATCTGTGGAAACATCTGCTCGCCAGCAACCTGCGATGAAAGGATACCTTTCACGTTTTCCATGACGAAAACTGCGGGTCTTTTTTTCTGAATAATTCTCAGATATTCACGATACAGAAAATGTCGATGATCGTTTTCTGCGCGATAATCTGCCTTACCACGATTTCTAGCTCGACCTACAATTGAGTACGCCTGACATGGAGGGCCACCGATCAGCACCCACGGCCTAGTCTCATCAAGTCGACTTGCAAGGATTTTGTCGAGCCTAAGGTTGCCCTCTTCAGTTCCCAGCTCCAAGAGCTGAGCCTCGTTATCGGCATGCTTCCAAGCATCGAAACTCCTAGCGGTATAGGGTTCCAAAACATCAGCCGTTTCGCAAAAGTTGTAATAATCTTCAAGGGCTTCAGGCTGGTTATTTTTTAACAGCCGATAGAAAGCCCGAAGACGGAGGGTGGAGCGAGCGGAACCCTCCATCTCGGCCGATACCTTGATCTCGAAGGTTGCACCATTTAGGCCCGAATGAGAGGAGAACCCCTCTCCAAGGCCGCCAGGACCGGCGAAGAGATCTACTATCTGAATGGGGGAGCTACGACTCATGAAACCACGCTATTTAGAAAAGTTACGAAATGGACGTCGTTGACCCCGCCACAAGATCCCGTCTAATGGCCGGAATCAAAGGGAAGAACACCAAACCAGAGCTAATTGTCAGACGTTTTCTGAATGCACATGGCTATCGATTTCGACTTCATCGAAGGGATTTGCCCGGAAAACCCGACATTCTACTGCCTCGACTGAAGGCCTGTATATTTGTACATGGTTGTTTCTGGCACCGCCATGCTAACTGCAAGTACGCAGTCTTGCCCAAGACTCGTATCGATTTCTGGACAAAAAAACTGGAATCCAATGTCGCTAGAGATCGAAAGGTCATGGAAGAGTTGACTGACAAAGGTTGGCATGTGATCACGGTTTGGGAGTGCGAACTCAAAAATCCAGGATCCGCACTGCCTGCCTTGCTTGAGCACCTGAAAGATCTGAAGTGATCCATCTTGGCAGCAACAAGCACCCCCCATCCACTACTCCTCTCCCAGCATAAGCAGAACACTTGGCACCCATGAATGGCACTCCCACCCGCCTGATCCGGTTTTCTTCAGGTAGTGTTTCAAAGGGCCCGTTAGAAGCTTATTGATGTCAGCAACGTGATGCCCTAGAACGTGCTCCGCGTGAACGGCTCGATCCCCTGGATTGTCTAAAAAGTAGTTCAACAGATCCAACCCTACCGCCCCAAGCTTTCCGGTACGCTCCACCAGAGCATGCTCTGCAGACAACCCAACATCTGATGTTTGGGAATCAGTTAACTCAACGCCCCACGCAACATCGTCAAATGGCTGGGCAAAATCAAGCACTACAGCACCGCCTTCCTCCGCGCTATAGGAGCCAATGGATCCTTGAGTCATGCTCGCGAGCGCTCTCAGTTCCATGTCATCTACTTGTGGAGCTTGCGCCTCATCTGTCGCGATCCAGCTCCAATCCTGATGGCCGTCATCTGCAATGAATAGCTCCCCAGATTCCAGCTCTGTATTTTCAGCTTGAGGTGTCGAGCCAAGATCGAGCACAGCCACTTTCGGCACGCCACCAGCAAGGAACCGATCTTGTAACAGACGACTCAATCTTTCCGAATCATGCTTCTCGCTCAAAAACGCAACCAAAAGCTCATGAGCTTCCTGCTCGTGCCCTATACATGCGAGTAGAGAAAAAGCACACACGACCCCTTCTGGGAGGTTTTCTCCGAACGTCGTTTGGAGAAGTGATATGCACTCCTCCCTTTTAGCTGGAAGTGACTCAGGCATCAAAAACCTGATAAGCACACTCCATTCAGCAGCCCCAAGCCGAATATTGGCGCCTGAATCGCCATGCTCGATTTCAACGTAAATACAACAGCCCTCTACTGATCAGATCTCAATGCTCAAGTGACGAGGCTAGATTTTTACGACATATGGAGAGCATATAGAGCCGCCATTTTGCCCTAGCCAAATGAATCCCGAGCCACTTTTCAACATGCCCTTTTGCCTATATGACCTGAAATCAAATAAGTCGTGAAATTGAAATGATGGCCACATGCCCTATCATGCCCAGAAAAGGCTCTATCTCCAAGAGGAGTTGAGGATACCTGTCAGATCGATACGTCGGATTAGGTAGTATTCAACCTTTAGAAATCTTGCTCTGTGCGTCAAAAGATGCAGCGGGAACTTTACTATGAATAGTAGGATTTAGAGACGTCTTCATGCCTGTCACGCTGTGCGCTTCAATCACCCCGGCCAATTCCAAGGCAAAAAAAAGCCTGCATCTCTGCAGGCTTTTCTCTATCTGGCTCCACGACCTGGACTCGAACCAGGGACCCAATGATTAACAGTCATTTGCTCTACCAACTGAGCTATCGCGGAATGCGCCGTATGTTACTGATTAAAAAGAAGAAGTCAAGCACTGCGAGAAATTAAAGCGGATCAACGGGTAAAGGTGCCTGCTCTTTGGCCAGGTCCAGCCAGGCCCGTGCAGCTGGCGGCAGGTGGGCGCTGGCGCGCCAGGCCAGGGCGATGTGCCAGTCGGTGTGGGGTTCGTCCAGGGGGATCAGGGCGATGCCGGCGTGTTGGTGCTTGTGCGCCAGCATGCGCGGCAGGAAGGCAACGCCCAGGCCGGCGGAGACCAGGTCGACGATAAAGTCGATCTGCCCGCTGCGAGCGGCGACGCGCGGGGTGACGCCTTTGCGTTCGCAGGCGGCGAGGATCTTGGCGTTCAGGGCGAAGCCGGCTTCGAACAGGATGAAGGGTGAGTCGGCAAGGTCAGTGAAGTCGATGCGTGTGCGTCGCGCCAGCGGGTGGTCCACCGGCAACACGGCCATCAAGGGTTCGTTGCGCACCGGCTGGTAGTCAAAGGCTTCATCCACCGGCAGCAGCAGCGCTGCCAGGTCGACCTCCCCCGCTTCCAGGCATTCCCGCAACTTTTTGCTGCCGTATTCGGTGAGTTCGATTTCAATGTCGGGATAACGTCGACGGTAGGTCGCAAACATCGCCGCGAACAGCACGCCACACCCCACCGGCGGCAAGCCGATGCGCAGCACGCCACGCTTGAGGCCGCGCAAGTCGTTGATCTCGGCCAGCAGGTCGTTGTGCTCGGCGAGCAAGACCAGGGCGCGGCGGTAGGTCATTTCACCTGCGGCGGTCAGCTCGTTGCGGTGCCCGAGACGGTTGAGCAGCGGCATGCCCAGTTCGTCTTCCAAGGTCTTGACCGCTTTGCTGACCGTGGATTGCGTCAGGGACACCACCTCAGCGGCCTGGGAAAAACCGCCCTGGCGCACGACTTCGACAAAGGTGCGCAGCGTTCTGAGGTTCATCGGTATTCCTTTTGCGACTGGGCACTAGTTGAAAAAGTTGTTTTTATCATGCCAGAGCTTTGCTTATCGTGAACCCCCTTTTACCTGTGGAGTTCACGCCGATGATCATTTCGTCCGCTTCCGATTACCGTGAAGCCGCCCGCCGCAAGCTGCCGCGCTTTCTGTTCGATTACATCGACGGTGGCGCCAACGCTGAGCACACGATGCGCGCCAACGGCTCGGACCTGGCGAATATCAGCCTGCGTCAACGCATCCTGCGCAATGTCGACAACCTGAGTCTCAAGACCACGCTGTTTGGCCAGGAACTGGCGCTGCCGGTGATCCTCAGCCCCGTGGGCCTGACGGGCATGTATGCGCGTCGCGGCGAAGTGCAAGCGGCCAAGGCGGCGGCGAACAAGGGTATTCCCTTCTGCCTGTCCACCGTGTCGGTGTGCCCGATTGAAGAAGTGGCCGCGCAAAGCCCGCAGGCGATCTGGTTCCAACTCTATGTGCTCAAGGACCGCGGCTTCATGCGCAACGCCCTGGAGCGGGCGCAAGCCGCCGGGGTCACCACGCTCGTGTTCACCGTGGACATGCCCACGCCAGGCTCACGCTACCGGGATGCGCACTCGGGCATGTCCGGCCCCTTCGCCGCGTCGCGGCGCATGCTGCAGGCGGTCACCAAGCCGCAATGGGCTGTGGATGTCGGGTTGCTGGGCCGCCCCCATGACCTGGGCAACATCTCCAAATACTTGGGCAAACCCACCCATCTGGAAGACTACATCGGCTGGCTGGCCAACAACTTCGACCCATCGATCAGCTGGAACGACCTGGAGTGGATCCGCGATTTCTGGAAGGGTCCGATGATCATCAAGGGCATCCTCGACCCGCAGGACGCCAAGGACGCCGTGAGTTTCGGCGCGGATGGCATCGTGGTCTCCAACCATGGCGGCCGGCAACTGGACGGCGTGCTGTCCACCGCCAAGGCACTGCCGCCGATTGCCGAGGCCGTCGGTGATGACCTGACGGTATTGGTGGACTCGGGCGTACGCTCCGGGCTCGACGTGGTGCGCATGCTCGCCCTCGGGGCCAAGGCGTGCCTGCTGGGACGCTCCACCGTCTACGCCCTGGCCGCCGACGGCCAGCACGGCGTGGAAAACCTGCTGGATATCTTCGCCAAGGAAATGCGCGTGGCCATGACACTGACCGGCGTGACCTCGATCGATCAGATCGACCACACGACATTGGTGAGCCAGTAGCCAAATAACCGGCGCCACTATTTGAATTCGCACTCGAGTGCCAATTACAGCCGTTTGATTTAAAAGGATTTTTATAAAAATAAAACATTTGGCATGAATCTCGCTCTAACTCTTTTCAAGCAGGTTAGGCGATGACAAGACGTGTGGCAGTGCCCAGGGGTTATAACCCTCTGCAAAGCGGTTTAAACTGTTTCCAATGTTTTACAGAACTGAGGGAACAGTACAACGCATGGCACTCGCCACTCTTATCGAGCCTGTAAGACAGTTAAGTGCTTAGAGGCTGATCGTTTATGAAAACACCGACCCAGACCCACGCCATCGACTTCGACAGTGCCAAGTTGCAACGCCTGGGTTTCGGTCAACCGTCCGTTCTGGCCCGCCGCCCCACCACGGTCGCCCAGTTGCGCCAGCAGTTGAGCATGCACTTGCAGACCAGCCTGGAGCCCGAACGCATCCTCGGCGTGTTCTTTCGCGAGATCCAGCGCCTGGTCCCCCTCGATGCCCTCCAGTACCGCCACGAAGCCAGCGACCTGCGCCTGGAATTCGGCCATCGCGGTCATCATTCGGTGAGCTACGCATTGAGCCATGAAGGTGAGCATCTGGGTGAGCTGGTGTTCCGCCGCAACCAGCGCTTGCAGGAAGAAGAACTGGGCCAGCTCGAATCCTTGCTGGCCACCCTGCTCTACCCGATGCGCAACGCCTTGCTTTACCGCGCAGCCACCCGCAGCGCCCTGCTCGATCCGCTGACGGAAACCGGCAACCGCATCGCCATGGACCAGACCCTGCAACGGGAAATCGACATGGCCCGCCGGCACCTGACCCCGCTGTCCCTGCTGATGCTGGACATCGATCACTTCAAGGTCATCAACGATACCCACGGCCACACCGCCGGCGACAGCGTGCTGCGCGCCGTGGCGCTGGCCATCAAGAACCAGCTGCGCAACGTCGATATGGTGTTCAGGTTTGGCGGGGAAGAGTTTCTGATCCTGCTGTCCAACACCGGCCGGGATGCGGCGGCGATGGTCGGCGAGCGCCTGCGCCAGGCGACACAGGCCCAGGATTATTGGGCGGACGGGGAAAGAATCGAACTGACGGTAAGCCTGGGTTGCTCGACCCTGCTGGCCGCAGAATCGGCCGAAAGCCTGCTGCGCCGGGCCGACAGCGCCTTGTACGTGGCCAAGCGCGAAGGTCGCAACCGCTTGGCAATGGCGGGGTGAACCCCGCCACCACGGGTCACATCACGCTTCGCTGGCGACGCGCACCTGGCGCTCACGCACCACCGCTGGCGCTTTCTCTTTCTCCAGGCGCATGCAGCTTTCCAGGAACAGGTACATGTAGTCGTAGCTCTTGCACACGGCCTGGCGCAGCTCTGCCTGCAGGGCCTTGGTCGGGTTCATGCCGGCCAGGGTGCAGATGATTTCCAGCGCTTCCCACGGGTGGGCGTCATCGTACTGGGCATGCATCTTCAACCACTTCATCGCACGCTTGCGGTCTTCCTCGGGGAAGGCGGCCGCGTAGACACCGGTCGAACACACCACGGCAGACCACTCCCCCGTCGCCCCTTCGATGGCGTAGTTGGTCGCGGCCACGGCCACGATCAACGAGTCGGCTGAGCTGGTGTGCCAGCACCAGTGGCTCAAGGCGTGCAATTCAGGCGGAACGTTCTGCGCCTGCAACTCCTCGAGGCTGACGCCATGGGCGCGCGCCCAATGCACCCAATAATCGGCGTGGTTCAACTCCACGCGAATATTGCGCATCAGCCAACGCCGCGCCATATCCTCCCCAGGATGACGGGCAAACTTGGTCTTGGTGAGGTTCTGTGCCATGTACAAGGCAAACTGTTCAACCACCGGCCAGCCACCGATCAGGTAATGGCGCATGGTCTTGGCGCTGAGCGTGTTATCACGCATGCGCTGGTACAGTTCGTGTTCGACAACGCGACGCTTGCTCTCACTACAGTCCTGGATCAATTGCTGCGCCCAGGCGGGGTAACTCGAGGCTTCCATTAGCGGGCCGGTTCTGTTGAATGTGTCGATCACTATAAGGCTCCTTTTTAAGTGTGATAGTACAGACCAGCAGAGGTTTCAGCGGAATGTGCCGGGCGCCTTGAACAACAGAGGCTGCGGCCGCACAGGTCGACACTGCAAGCTGTCAAAGGTAAACAATTGCGGGCGCTCGATCAGATAGCCCTGAGCGTAGTCCACACCTATCTCAAGTAGAGCCTGTTCGATATGGGGTGTTTCAACAAATTCGGCAATTGTGCGCTTACCCATGACGTGGCCGATGTGGTTGATCACTTCGACCATGGCGCGGTTAATCGGGTCGTCCAGCATATCCTTTACGAAACTTCCATCGATCTTCAGGAAGTCTACAGGTAAATGTTTGAGATAAGCGAATGAGGACATTCCGGCACAAAAGTCGTCGAGGGAGAAGTGACAACCTAACGCTTTGAGTTCATTAATAAAGCGAATAGCGCTGCCCAGATTGGCAATAGCGCTGGTTTCGGTTATTTCAAAACAGATCATCGCCGGTGGAATACTGTAAGCGGCGAATTTCTCGCGTAAAAAACCGAGAAAGTCGTCATCGCCAATCGTAATGCCTGACAGATTGATCGCACACATCGCCATCGGCCGCCCCGGACGCTCGCGCATGCAGTTGGCGATGATCTTGAACACGTTCTCCACCACCCAACGGTCCAGCGACGTCATCAGGCCGTAACGCTCAGCGGCCGGAATAAAGCTGTCGGGCAGAATTGATGCGCCCCGCTTCATCATGCAGGCGCAGCAGGATCTCAATATGGCCAGTGCCGCCATCGGTATGCCCCAGAGGTGAGATTTCCTGGGCGTACAGGCAGAAGCGGTTTTCCTCCAGGGCCATGTGCAAGCGCTGCACCCAAGCCATCTCGCCGAAACGCAGGGACAGCTCCGAGTCATCGGCATGGTAGACCTGCACCCGGTTGCGGCCCTTTTCCTTGGCCATGTAGCACGCCATGTCCGCCGCCCGCAGCGAGGTCTCCAGGGTGGTCGGCACGTGGGAGATATGCACCAGGCCAATGCTCACGGTGGTCATGAACGGCCGGCCCTTCCACACAAAATGCAGGCTTTGCACGGTATGGCGCAGGCTCTCGGCGATTTTTTCCGCCACCGGCGGCGCCGGGCAGTTTTCCAGCAGGATGCCGAACTCATCGCCCCCCAGCCGGGCCAGGGTGTCACCTTCGCGCAGGTCCGATTGCAGCAGCGCACAGATATGCCGCAGCAACTCATCGCCGGCCGCATGCCCGCAGGTGTCGTTGACCAGCTTGAACTGGTCCAGGTCGAGGAACATCAACGCGTGCCGTGGGTTCTGCTGGCGCCCGACGTGATGCAACACCTGCTCCAGGCGGAACTCGAACTCGCGCCGGTTGGCCAGGCCGGTCAAGGCGTCGTGGGTGGCCTGCCAGGACAGGTTGGCGATGTACTGGCGCTCCTGCGTCATGTCGTGCAGCACCAGCACCGCACCACTGACCTTGCCGGCGCTGCGGATCGGCGCACCCACCAGCGTCACCGAGACCGTGCTGCCGTCCAGGCGCTGGATCAACTTGGAATGCTCGCTGCCGCCACTGAGCTGGCCCTTGATGATGTGTTCGATCAGGGTAAAACCATCGGGCTCGGCGTTTTCATCCAGCAGATTGAACAGCGCAGCCAGCGGCAGGCCTTGGGCCTGGGCCGATTTCCAGTGGGTCAACGCCTCGGCCGCCGGGTTCATATAGGCGATGGCACCGTCAACGTCGGTGGTGATCACGCCATCGCCAATCGACTCCAGCGTGATCTGCGCCCGCTCCTTTTCCGCCTGCAACGCGTCGGCGAACGCATGGCGCTGGGTCAGCAGCTTGCGCGTACGCAACAGCGCCAGCGCGATCAGGCCCAGGGCCGTGGCCAGGTTGGTGGTCAGCAGCAGCCGCAGGATCATCCGCGAGCCTTCACCCAAGGCATCGCTGAAGGCCTTGGCGGCAGGGGTCACGCCGTCATTGATTGCAATGATGCGCGCCTTCCATTGCCGCACGTCGTTGGCGCTGACGTGATCCGAGCGGATCGCGCGGTGCATCTCCTGGGCCAGGTCATCCAGTTGTACCAGGTAGCCGTCGCCCACGGTCCACAGTTCGATGGCTTTTTCCAGGTAGCTGAAATGGCGGAAGTTGAGGTACAGCCAGATCAGGCTGGAGACATCATCGGGATGGTTGCCGCCCTTGAGGATGCCCTGGCGGGCTGCGGCGATATCCGGGGTGGAATGGTCAAGGGCGATGCGCAATTCATGCCCGCCCTGGGGCACGGCGATGGCCTGCTGGTACTTGAGGAACGTGGCTTCGTCGCGGTTATCGGCGTAGAGGGTGAGGTAGTAGATGGCGTCCTTCTGGCCCTTGGACCACAAGCTTTCGCCTGCTACGTAGCCGCGCACTGCTGAAAGCACGTAGAGACTGACGCAGCCCAACAATGCCTGGAACAGCACGACGGCGATAAAGGGCCACACAATGCCCAACAGCCGAGGCGTTCCGAGAGTCCGCTTTTGCTTCATGAAGTCCCTTGCACATGCACTGCTTGATACGCACGCGAACATCCGCTTCCGTTAGCACAGCCCAGTTCAAATCAACGTACTTGTTGCAAATGCCCATAGAGCTTGGCGTACAACCCACCCTCGGCAATCAGCTGCTGATGGTCGCCATCCTCGGCAATGTGACCGCCGTCAAACACTAACACTCGATCTGCCTGCTTAACCGCCGACAAGCGGTGGGCGATGATCAGTGTAGTACGCCCACTGAGAAACCGCGCCAGCGCCTGGTGCAGGTTGTACTCGGTGGCCGCGTCGAGGGCCGAGGTCGCCTCATCGAGGATCACCACTTTCGGCTCCGCCAACACCATGCGCGCAATCGCCAGGCGTTGCCGCTGCCCACCGGAAAAACGTACGCCGGAACGCCCCACCACACTGTCCAAGCCCATCGGCAGAGCCTTGACGGTAGCATCCAGCTGGGCAATTTCCAGTGCCTGCCAGCAGGCTTGATCGCTGCGGGTACGGCCCATGGTCAGGTTGGCGCGCACGGTGTCGTTGAACAAGGCTGGGTGTTGCAGCACCACGGCGACGTTCTCGCGAATGGTCTCCAGGCCGATTTCCTGCTGGGTTGCACCGCCAAAACGGATACTGCCGGCCTGGGGCGTGTACAGCCCGAGCAACAGTTGCACCAGGGTACTTTTGCCGCCGCCGCTGGCACCGACAATCGCGACCTTCTCCCCCGGCGCAATGGCCAGGTTCAACTGGTCGAGCACCAGGTCTTCGCCGTAGCCGAAATCCAGGCCGCGCACTTCGATACCCACGGTTTCCTGCCCGATGAACGGGTCTTCCCCCCCGGCGTATTGCGGTTCGTCGGCCCGCGCCAGCAGCTCGTTGATCCGCGTCAGCGCGCCGCCCGCCGCGTAGTAGGCGTATTGCAGGTTGAGCAGCTGTTCCACCGGGCCGATCATGAACCACAGGTAGCTGAACACCGCGAGCATCTGGCCGATGGACAGGTCGGAAAACAACACCGTGAGCATCGCCGCCGCACGGAAGATGTCGATGCCGAACTGGAACAGCAGGCCACTGGCACGGCTGGAGGCGTCGGTTTTCCACTGCGAATGGATCGCGTAGTCACGCACTTCCTGGGCACGCTGGCCGAGGCGCCCGAGGAAAAAGCCCTGGCGGTTGCCCGCCCGCACTTCCTGGATGGCATCGAGGGTTTCGGTCAGCGCCTGGGTAAACCGCGAGGTGCTGTCGTTTTCCAGTTTCTTCAAGTGTTTGACGCGCTTGCCCAACTGCACGGTGGCGTAGATCACCAACGGGTTGAACAACAGGATCAGCAGCGCCAGCTGCCAATGCATCCACACCAGGATCGCGGACGTGCCGACCAGGGTAAGCATGGCCACCAGGAAGCGGCTGAGGGTTTCACCGACAAACTTGTCGAGGGTGTCCAGGTCGGTGACCAGGTGCGTGGTCACCGTGCCGCTGCCCAGGCTTTCGTATTCACCGAGGGAAATGCGCTTGAGCCGTTCGATCAGGCGGACGCGGATGCGATAGACGATGTCCTTGGCCAGCCGCGCAAACAACCGCGCCTGCACCACGTTGAACACCAGCGCACCGCAGCGCAGGCACAAGGTCACCAGCAGCATCAGGCCGATGTAACCGGCGGCTTTCTGCCAGCCCAGCGGCAGCGCGTGGTTCATCACCTTCAGCGCGGCATCACCGTGGCCCAGTAGGACTTCGTCCACCAGCAAGGGCAATAACAACGGAATGGGCACGCTGCACAGCGTCGCCAGCACGGCGACGCCATTGGCGATCCACAGGGATTTCTTGTGACGCAGGGCCAGGCGGCGAATTTCCGCCCAGGTCAGCCGATCAGTGCGTTGAGCGGGTTCATGCACAGGTTGCTCGCTCCAGCCATCGGCCCAACAGCGGCGACAGCTCGGACAGCGGCTGATAACCGTTGGTCAGCAACGCCAGCTGACCATTGCGCTCGGCCAGCAGTGTCGGGAAACCGGCGATGCCCAAGTCCTGCACCCAGGTGAAATCGGCGGCGGTCGCGACGTGCTGCTCGGCACGGTCGAACGCGCCGGCAAACTCGATACGCGGGATGCCCGCCTGCTCGGCCAGCTCCACCAGCACGCTGGCGAGGGTCACGTCGCGGCCCTCGACATAAAAGGCACGCTGGATCAGCCCGAGCAAGGTCCACGCACAATCCGGCGCCAGGCTGCGTGCGGTGACGATGGCGCGGCACGCAGGCTCGGTGTCGTAGACAAAACCGTCGGGCAAGGCGCCTTCGCGCTTGAACGGCTGGCCGGTGGCGTCGGTGACGGCCTGCCAGTGTTCAAGGATGTAGCGCCGGGTCGTCGGCTCCAGCGCCGCACCGCTGCCGGTGCGCAAGCCGCCCACCACCAGGTGCACGTCCACACCGCCAGCGCGGGCCTGCTCCACCAGCGCTTCGGCCACCGGGGCGAACCCCCAGCACCAGGAACACATCGGGTCCATTACATAGAGCAGGCGCGCGGACATGGCTCAGGCCTCGGAAGGTGATTGCTTGTAGTTGAAGCCAATCGGGTGCGGCATATTGCGGGCCTTGGCCAGTTCAATCTGCTTCTGCCGGTCGATTGCGCTACGGCGGGTCTTCTCCGGCAGCTTATCCCAGCAATGTGGGCAACTGATGCCCGCCACATAATGCTCGGACGCGCGGTCTTCAACGCTGATCGGTGTGCGGCAGGCATGACATTGATCGTAGTCGCCTTCGCTCAAGTCGTGGCGCACGGTCACGCGATTGTCGAAAACAAAGCAGTCGCCCTGCCACTTGGTTTCTTCCTGCGGCACCTCTTCGAGGTACTTCAGGATGCCGCCCTTGAGGTGGTAGACCTCATCGAAGCCTTCGCTGAGCATGTAGCTCGACGCTTTCTCGCAACGAATGCCGCCGGTGCAGAACATGGCGACTTTCTTGTGCTTGGCCGGGTCGAAGTTGGCTTTGATATAGTCGGGAAATTCGCGAAAACTGGTGGTTTTCGGGTCGATTGCGCCTTCAAAGGTGCCGATCGACACTTCGTAGTCGTTGCGGGTGTCGATCAACAGCACTTCCGGGTCGCTGATCAACGCGTTCCAATCCTGCGGATCAACGTAAGTGCCGACTTTCTTGTTGGGATCGACGCCTTCGACGCCCAGGGTCACGATCTCTTTCTTCAGCTTGACCTTGGTGCGGTAGAACGGCTGGTCGTCGCAGTACGACTCTTTGTGGTCGATATCGACCATGCGTGGGTCGTTCTTCAACCAGGCCATCAGGCCGTCAATGCCTTCGCGGCTGCCGGACACGGTGCCATTGATGCCTTCTTCAGCGATCAGCAAGGTGCCTTTGATGCCGTTATCGACCATCGCCTGCAGCAGTGGCTCGCGCAGGGCGACGTAGTCTTCGAGGGTGACGAACTTATACAGTGCCGCCACGACAATCGGTTGAGTCATGGGTGTTCTCTCCAGGTGGCTACCCTCGTAAAGGGTGAACCGGATGCAAAAAAAACGCGCCGGCTAAGCGGCGCGTTGCGGATTCTATCAGGGATAACCCGTCAATGTCCGCCAGCGCAGGTCGGCGAGGCCGGGGCTGCGTCGATTTTCGCCCATTCTTCAGGCGTGTAGGTATGCAGCGCCAGCGCATGAAACTCGCTCATCAGGTCACCCAGGGTGGCGTAGACCGTCTGGTGGCGCTTGACGCGATTAAGCCCTTCGAACTGCGGGCTGACCACCACGGCCTTGAAGTGGGTCTGCAACCCACGGCTGTGCATGTGGCTTTCGTCCAGCACGCTCAAATGCTGCGGGCTCAAGGCGGCGAGCGCCGTTTCGATACGCTGTTGCATGGTCATTCCTGCTTACTTCTTTCTTGGCCGGTGCGGCGGCTTTGGGTGCCAGCTCGTTGGTCATGTCGTCCAACAGCTTGTTCACCACCGGCACGGCGCTTTCCAGCTTGGCCTGGGTCATCTGGGCCGATTGCTGGGTCAGTTGCGGCATTTTTTCCAGGACTTTCTTGCCCAGTGGCGACTGGTAGAAGGCAACCAGGTCCTTGAGTTCGGATTCGCTGAAGTTGGTGGGTGTAGAGCTTGACCATGTCCGGCTTCAGCTTCGGCCAGCCGATCGCCTGGTCCAGGGCAGCGTTGGCCTTGGCCTGGTAGCTGTCCAGTACGGATTGCTTGGCGGCAGGCGCCTTGGTCTGTTCGAAACGCTGGGCGAACATTTGCTGCACTTGCATGTACACCGGGGTACCCAGCTTGTCGGCATGGGCCAGGGTAAGGAAGGCTTCGGCACTGGCGTTGTGGCTGGCGGTATCGGCAAGAACCTGGCCGCTGGCGCAAACCAGAGCAACCGCGGTACAGATGGCACGAAGACGAGTCATCGAGTTTCCTTTTCTAGCAGGCGAGGTAAGACCCCAAGGGCGCCCATTCTGCGCCTAAAAAACCTCGCGGCTCAACCCCGGGGCTTGCCGGGCAAAGATTGACCGATGAAAAGTCTTTCCAGGGAACCCAACAGGCCAATCACGACCTAAACTGCGCAAACCGTTATCAAGGAGAGTGCCCGATGAGCCGTATCGAAACCGACAGCCTGGGAGAAGTGCACGTCCCGGATGACGCTTACTGGGGCGCGCAGACCCAACGCTCGCTGGTGAATTTCGCCATCGGCGAGCAACGCATGCCCCTGCCGGTATTGCACGCCCTGGCCCTGATCAAAAAGGCCGCCGCACGGGTCAACAGCCGCAACGGCGACTTGCCCGCCGATATCGCCCGCCTGATCGAACAGGCCGCCAACGAAGTGCTTGCAGGCCAGCATGACGACCAGTTCCCGCTGGTGGTGTGGCAGACCGGCAGCGGCACCCAGAGCAACATGAACGCCAACGAAGTGATCGCCGGCCGCGCCAACGAGCTGTCGGGCAAACCCCGGGGCGGCAAGAGCCCGGTGCATCCCAATGACCATGTGAACCGCTCCCAGAGCTCCAACGACTGCTTCCCCACCGCCATGAGCATTGCCGCCGTGCAAGCGGTGCACCAGCGCCTGTTGCCGGCGATTGCCGCGCTGTCCGGCGGCCTTGCCGAACAGGCGGCGCAGCATATGAAGCTGGTGAAGACCGGCCGCACCCACATGATGGACGCCACGCCGATCACCTTCGGCCAGGAACTCTCGGCGTTTATCGCCCAGCTCGACTACGCCGAACGTGCCGTGCGCAGCGCCCTGCCCGCCGTGTGCGAGCTGGCCCAGGGCGGGACGGCGGTAGGTACCGGGCTGAATGCGCCCCATGGCTTTGGCGAGGCGATTGCCTCCGAGCTGGCGGCGTTGTCCGGTTTTCCTTTCGTCACCGCGCCGAACAAGTTCGCCGCCCTCTCCGGCCATGAGCCGCTGGTGACGCTGCACGGTGCGCTGAAAACCCTGGCGGTGGCGCTGATGAAAATCGCCAACGACCTGCGCTTGCTGGGTTCCGGCCCGCGTGCCGGGTTCGCCGAGGTCAAGTTGCCGGCCAACGAGCCCGGCAGTTCGATCATGCCAGGCAAGGTCAACCCGACCCAGTGCGAAGCGCTGTCGATGCTGGCCTGCCAAGTGCTGGGCAATGACGTGACCATCGGCATCGCCGCCAGCCAGGGGCATTTGCAGTTGAACGTGTACAAGCCGGTGATCATCCACAACCTGCTGGAATCGATCCGCCTGCTGGCCGACGGCTGCAATAACTTCCAGGAGCATTGCATCGCCGGCCTGGAGCCCGACGCCACGCAAATGGCCGAGCACCTGGAGCGCGGGCTGATGCTGGTGACGGCACTCAACCCGCATATCGGCTACGACAAATCCGCCGAGATCGCCAAGAAAGCCTACGCCGAAGGGCTGACGCTGCGGGAAGCGGCCCTGTCACTGGGCTACCTCACCGATGCCGAGTTCGACCAGTGGGTACGCCCGGAAGACATGCTGGGCACTTAAGACGCCATGCGTAACCGCCGGGCCTTGAGCCCGGCAATCAGCGAAGGCGCCAGTGCCACGGTCGCCGACCCCAGCACCACCACCAACGCCCCGGCATAGCCCAGGGCGTTGATGTCTTCGGCCTGCACAAAGTCCGGCCACCACCACGCCGCCAAGGCCACCGCGACAAAGGTCACCAATGGCGTGAGCGCCAGGGTCGCGCTGACCCGCGAGGCTTCCCAATGCGCCAGCGCTTCGGCAAACGCGCCGTAGGCCACCAGGGTGTTCATGCAGCAGGCCAGCAACAGCCAGCCTTGCAGCGGGCTCAGGTCCAGGGCTTCCAGCGGATGCGCCCACGGCGTGAGCAACACCGCGCAACACAGGTAGATCACCATCATCACTTGCAGCGAATTCCACACCGTCAGCAACTGCTTCTGGCCCAGGGCGTAGAACACCCAGATGGTGGTGGCCAGGAGGATGGTCAGCACGCCAGCGGTGTAAGCGCCAAGGGACGTCAGCAACTCCTCCAACCGCTGATTGAAGAACAAACCAAAGCCACAGACCAGCACGATCAGGCCGACCACCTGCCCCGGGCTGAAACGCTCCTTGAACACAAACACGCTGGCGATCATCAGAAAGATCGGACCCATCTGCACCACCAGCTGGGCGGTGCCGGGGCTGAGCATTTTCAGGCCCACCAGGTACAGCACATAGTTGCCCACCAGGCCGCACACGGCCATGCCCACCAGCCAGCCGCCCTTGGGCCCCAGCACATTGAGACGGGGCAAGCGTTTGCTCAGCGCCAGGTACACGAACAGGCAACCGCCGGCGACGGCCAGGCGAAACCAGGTGACGGTGATCGGGTCCATCACCTGCAGCACCTGCTTGAGTTTGATCGGCAGAATGCCCCAGAGCAGCGCGGTCAACAGGGTCAGGAGAAAGCCATAGACCCAGCGGCCGGAAGAGATGTGCATGAGTGCCCCAGAAGCCAGAGGAAGTGGAGCGGGCATTCTAGGGGGACGAAGGGGTACCTTGGCGAGCGATTTTTTCCAGCACACCACAAATCAAATGTGGGAGCTGGCTTGCCTGCGATAGCATCACCTCGGTACATCTGACTCACCGAGGTGTCTGCATCGCAGGCAAGCCAGCTCCCACAGTTTGAGCCGGTTTCTTCAGTGAGGTTAGCGCACAGCTTCGAAGAGGCCCGTGGCACCCATGCCGCCACCCACGCACATGGTGACGATCCCATAGCGCAAATTGCGCCGCTGCAGTTCCCGCACCAAATGCCCCACCTGCCGCGAACCGGTCATGCCGAACGGATGCCCGATGGAGATCGAGCCGCCGTTGACGTTGTACTTCGCGTTATCGATCTCCAACCGATTCCGCGCATACAGGCACTGCGACGCAAACGCTTCATTCAGCTCCCACAAGTCAATGTCCGCCACCTGCAAGCCCTTGGCCTTGAGCAGCTTGGGCACCGAGAACACCGGGCCGATACCCATCTCGTCCGGCTCGCAACCGGCCACGGTGAACCCACGGAAAAACGCCTTGGGCTTGAGCCCCAGCTCCAGGGCTTTTTCCAGGCTCATCACCAGGGTCATTGAGGCGCCGTCGGACAGTTGCGACGAGTTGCCCGCCGTCACCGAGCCGTCTTCGGCGAACACCGGTTTCAAGCCTTGCAGGCTGGCCAACGTGGTGTCCGGGCGGTTGCAGTCGTCGCGATCCACCACGCCGTCAAGGATTTGCACCGCGCCGGTGTTCTTGTCTTCGACCTTGTACTTGACCGTCATCGCCACGATTTCATCATCGAACAAACCGTCGGCCTGGGCGTGGGCCGTGCGCTGCTGGCTTTGCAGGGCGTACAGGTCCTGCTCTTCACGGCTGACGTTATAGCGCCGCGCAACGATCTCGGCCGTCTGGCCCATGGGGAAATAAATGCCCGGCACCTGCTCCTTGAGCAGCGGGTTGACCAGGTTGTCGGTGTTGACGCTTTTCATGGTCAGGCTGATGGACTCGACGCCGCCTGCGACAATGATGTCGCTGCAACCGGAGGCAATCTGGTTGGCCGCAATCGCGATCGCCTGCAAGCCCGACGAACAGAAACGGTTGAGCGTCATGCCCGCCGTGCCGGTGCCCAACTGCGACAACACCGCCACATTGCGCCCAATGTTGTAGCCCTGGGCGCCCTCATTGGAGCCGGCGCCGACGATGCAATCTTCCACCGTCGCCGGGTCGATGCCATTGCGGCTGAGCAGCGCGTTGACGCAATGGGCGGCCATGTCGTCCGGGCGGGTCTGGTTGAACTTGCCGCGAAAGGATTTGGCCAGGCCGGTTCGCACGCTGTCGACGATCACTACTTCACGCATGGGCTACCTCGATTTTGTCGTTGTTGGGAGATGGATCGAGCATAGATCCAGCTGATTCCAACCGCGACGATCATTCACCCCATAGATAGGCCTACTTCTTCTTGCCTTTCTTATCGTGCTTGTCGGACTTCTCGAACGCTTCCTCCAGCGCCAGGTTGATGGTGCGCAACACCTTGACCCGCGCCCAGCGCTTGTCGTTGGCCTCCACCAATGTCCAGGGCGAGACTTCGGTGCTGGTGCGGTCAACCATGTCGCCGACAGCCGCACGGTAGTCATCCCACTTGTCGCGGTTGCGCCAGTCGTCTTCGGTGATCTTGAAACGCTTGAAGGGGATTTCCTCGCGGGCCTGGAAGCGTTCCAGTTGGGTCTGTTTGTCGATGGCCAGCCAGAACTTGACCACGATCACGCCGGCGTCGCGCAACTGCTCTTCGAAGTCATTGATCTCGCCATAGGCGCGCATCCAGTCGGCCCGGGTGCAGAAACCTTCAATACGCTCCACCAGCACGCGGCCGTACCAGGAGCGGTCGAACACGGTGAACATGCCGCGCGCCGGGATCTTCTGCCAGAAACGCCACAGGTACGGCTGCGCGCGCTCGTCTTCACTGGGCGCGGCAATCGGCACGATGTGGTACTGACGCGGGTCCAGCGCCGCCGCCACCCGGCGGATCGCGCCGCCCTTGCCCGCCGCATCGTTGCCTTCAAACACCGTGACCAGCGCGTGCTTGCGCATGCGTTTGTCGCGCATCAGGCCGGAGAGGCGCGCCTGTTCGGTGATGAGCTGTTCTTCGTAATCGTCCTTGTCCAGGCGCTGGCTCAAGTCGAGGCTGTCGAGCAGGCTTTTCCTGTCCACCGACGCGATCAACGGCGCCGGGTTCATGCCGCTGGCCTTGCCCTTGGGCAGCTTCAGGGCGTTCTGGATGCCTTCCAACAGCAGCTTGCCCACGGTGAGGCTGCGGTAATGCGCATCCACGCCTTCGATCACATGCCACGGCGCATAGTCGCGGCTGGTGCGGCGCAGGATACGCTCGCCGAAATGAACGAACTTGTCGTAGGTTTCGGACTGCTGCCAGTCCAGCGGGCTGATGCGCCAACTGTGCAACGGGTCATCGGCCAAGGCCTTGAGCCGCGCCTTCATTTGCTTTTTGGACAGGTGGAACCAGAACTTGAAGATCAGCGCGCCTTCATCGCAGAGCATCTTTTCCAGGCGCTCGGCACCGGCGATGGCCTGGTCCAGGCGGGCGTCCTTGATCTGCCCATGCACGCGGCTCTGCAGCATCTGGCTGTACCAGTTGCCAAAGAACACCCCCATGCGGCCCTTGGCGGGCAACTGCCGCCAGTAACGCCAGGCCGGTGGCCGGGCCAGCTCTTCGTCGGTCTGCTGGTCGAAGGTGCGCACTTCGATCAGGCGCGGGTCCATCCATTCATTGAGCAGCTTGACGGTCTCGCCCTTGCCGGCGCCTTCGATGCCGTTAATCAGGATAATCACCGGGAAGCGCTTCTGCTGTTGCAGCTCGTACTGCACTTCCAGCAGGGCCTCGCGCAGGGCTGGCACTTCGGCGTCGTAGGTGTCTTTGTCGATGGCGTGACCGATTTCGGCGGATTCGAACATGGGCAGCTCCGTTTCAAGATGGCTCAAGACTAGCGGATTGGGCCGCAACACGCGGGAGGAAATTCCACTCGCGCTTGCCGTGGGTCAATTCAACCCCTGTTGATCGGCTAGAATGGCGGCCTTGCCTTTACCGAGCCGCCCATGAATCCCGTAACCCACGCCCAGCTCGACTGGGACGACCAAGGCCGCCCGCACTCGCGGGTGTTCGACGATGTGTACTTCTCCGACAAGTCGGGCCTTGAAGAAACCCGCTACGTATTCCTCGAACAGAACCGTTTGCAGGAGCGCTTTGCCGCGCTGCCGGTGGGTGGGCGCCTGGTGATTGGTGAAACGGGGTTTGGCACGGGCTTGAATTTTCTCTGCGCCTGGCAACTGTTCGAACAACACGCGGTGGCCGGCGCGCGCCTGCATTTCGTCAGCGTGGAAAAGTACCCATTGAGCCCCGCCGACCTGCAACGCGCCCTCGCCCTGTGGCCCGAACTGCAACCCTTCGCCGAGCAGCTGCTGGCGCAGTACATCGCCATCCACCAGGGCTTCCAACGCCTGGTGCTGGACAACGGCCGCGTGACCCTGACCCTGTTGATCGGCGATGCCCTTGAGCAACTGCCACAACTGGATGCGCAGATCGATGCATGGTTTCTCGACGGTTTCGCCCCGGCGAAAAACCCGGACATGTGGACCGCCGAACTGTTCGCCGAACTGGCGCGCCTGGCCGCACCGGGCTCGACCATCAGCACGTTTACCAGCACCGGCTGGGTACGGCGGCTCATCAACGCCGCCGGGTTCAAGATGAAACGCACGCCAGGCATCGGCCACAAATGGGAGATCCTGCGCGGCGAGTTCCTCGGCTGGCCCGCGGACGCCGCCGCGCCGCCCGCGGCTAAACCCTGGTTCGCCCGGCCGGCAGCCATTGCCGGCGAACGCCATGCCATGGTCATTGGCGGTGGCCTCGCCGGATGTGCCACCGCCGCCAGCCTCGCCGCTCGGGGCTGGCGCGTCAGCCTGTTGGAACGGCATGCCGAGCTGGCCCAGGAAGCGTCAGGCAACCCCCAGGGCGTGCTGTACCTCAAGTTGTCAGCCCATGGCACGGCGTTGTCCCAGTTGATCCTCAGCGGCTTCGGCCACACCCGGCGCCTGCTGGAACACCTGCACCGTGGCGTCGACTGGGATGGCTGCGGCGTGCTGCAACTGGCGTTCAATGCCAAGGAAGCCGAGCGCCAGGCGCAGCTGGCCGGGGCCTTTGCGCCCGAACTGTTGCACCTGTTGGACCGCAGCCAGGCGCAGCAACAAGCCGGCATCTCGCTGGAACAGGGCGGGCTGTTTTTCCCTGAGGGCGGTTGGGTCCACCCGCCAGCGCTGTGCCAATGGCAAGCGGCTCACCCGTTGATCCACGTGCTCACGCACCACAATGCCGTTGAGCTGCAATTCGTCGATCAGCAGTGGCAGGCCCGCGACGGCGACACCTTGCTGGCCAGCGCCAGTGTCGTGGTGCTGGCCGGCGCCGCCGACATCAAACATTTTGCGCCCAGCGCCGATTTGCCCCTCAAGCGTATCCGCGGGCAGATCACCCGGCTGCCACAAACCCAGGCCAGCCAGGCCCTGGCCACGGTGGTCTGTGCCGAAGGGTATGTCGCCCCGGCGCGCCTGGGCGAGCACACCCTCGGCGCCAGCTTCGACTTCAAAAGCGACGACCTCACGCCCACCGCCGCCGAGCACGCCGGCAACCTGGAGATGCTGCGGGAAATTTCCGCTGACCTGCTGCACCGTCTGGGCGCCGACACACAGGCACCCGAACAGTTGCAAGGCCGCGCCGCCTTCCGTTGCACCAGCCCCGACTACCTGCCCATCGTCGGGCCGCTGGCCGCGCGCGAAGCGTTTGACCAGGCCTACGCCGTGCTGCGCAAAGACGCTCGCCAAGTGCCGGACACGCCCTGCCCCTGGCTGCCCGGCCTGTACATCAACAGCGGCCATGGCTCACGCGGGCTGGTCACCGCGCCACTGTGCGGCGAACTGCTCGCCGCGTGGCTGGAGAACGAACCGTTGCCGGTGCCGCGCAGCGTGGCCGAGGGCTGTCACCCCAACCGGTTTGCCCAGCGCGCATTGGTGCGCAGCTCACTGCCCCCGCGTTAGACAGGACGCGAGGCGCACATCGGCGCGGTTGATTGCATCCTCGGTGAGGCGCTCGATTTCCGTCGCTTCGGCTTTATCCTTGTCCTCCATGATCGTATTCGCCTGCTGGATCATTTCGGCGTCCGAGAGTGGCGGGGCCTGGCACTCCAACACGGCCAGCCGGTCATGGAAGGGCTTGAGCAAGGTTTCAAACCGGTCGGCAGAGGTGCGTTTCAAATACGCGATCCAGAACGGCAACTTGGAGAGGTACGTCAACAATTCCGCAGACAGCTCGGCGCTGCGCACGGCGGCGTCGGCGGCATCCAGGTCTGACGGTGCCACGCCCGCCAAGGCCTTCTGATGCAAGTCTTTGGGTTGCCCCGGCAGTTTCAGGCTTTGCGCCAGCCGTGTACGGAAGAAGAGGCTGACGGCCACGCCATCCAGCTGGGGATTTTTACGGCTGTGGGCGAAGGCCAGGCTCTCGACTTTACTCAGGCGAAAGAACTTTTTGGCCGTGTCGAGCATCTGTTTGGCACTGACCTGCCCACCCAACGCCAACTGCGAGTCCTCATGGATTTCGACCAGCACTTCAAGGTCGCTGAAGTTCGCGGCAGCGGCGTCATCACAATTGATCGGTGTTGCCGCGCGGTAGAACACCTCTTTACGCAACTCAGTATCCGCAGCCGTTGCATTCAATACCCGCCAGACGCGCCGTTCCAGGTCGGCACGCACCTGGAAGGCGTCGGCGGTATTAATCAGTCGGGCCAGCAGCGTGAAGAGCGCATCGCTGTTGGGCTCGTCTTTCAATGCCCGCCAAATCATGTCCTTTTGCGCATACTGGGCGTCGCCCTGATCTGCCAGCCAGGTTTCACGCGCCACCTGTTCATTCACACGCTCAATATCATCTTCCATGTACCCCATGCCGTGGCCCGTGCGTGCGCGGTAAGCCACCAACACGCTTTGGCTGGCGGTCGATAACGGGTTGCCCTTCAAGTTGATCCATTGGCCATAGCGGCGCGGTACCTGCGCGAGCCACTCGGGCAATTCCTTGATTTCATTGCCGCGTAGATCAAGACGCTCCAGATACGGCAGGCGCCTGACGCCCTCGGGCAAGCTGCGCAGGCGACAATTGCTGAGGACCAATTCGCGCAGCTCGAATTGGCGACTGACGTCCGGAGAGTCAACCAAGGGGTTGCCGGACAGGTTGAGGGATTTCAACGTACGCATCTGCGCGAACGCCTTGCGCATCGCCTCGGTCATTTTCAACTGATTGCGTGCCAGGTTCAGATGCTCCAGCCCTGCCATGGAGGACAGCCCTTCTGGCAATTGCGAGAGCCGGTTATCGGCCAGCTCAACGCCCTTCACATTATTGAAGTGTTTCAGAAAAGGCGATGGATCGCGGCTCAGCTCCATCTGCCGTAAAGACAACCACTGCACCCGGTCAAACATCACCTGTGCGGGCAATGTGGGGAAGTCGCCGAAAACCATGCGATCCAACTTGAGCCCCGGCACCTTGCTGCCTTGATCGTTCTGCATCAAGGACTGCCCACGCCAGGCATGCTTCAGGGCTGCAAATACCTGGGCGCGACTCAGGCGCAATTGCGACGGGGACAGGCCGTCAACAAGCGGGGCAATACGTTGCCGGCCCCACGAGCGCAACGTTTTACGCAACGTCACGTATTGCTGCTGCAACGCCTGGACTGCCCTGGCCCGGCCTATGGGGCCCATCCCTGCGCCCTCGAGCAACGCGGACACTTGCGCCTCGTCCAATAGGGGGAAAAGCCTCTTAACCTTACGCACCAGTGCCGAAGCAAATCCAGTGCCGCCCTGCGCCCCGACGACCTGTGCCCGCACGCAACTTGGCGCCTCTTCGGGAATGCCGCGCTCCGGCCACAGGTAACGCGCGATACGGTCGCGCTCATCCTGCGACTTGAAACGCAGCTGGCTGCGCAAATGCCCGACCGGTTGCTCATTCATCAGGTTCATGGCCCGGCGCTGCGCCGGCGACAGGCAATCGACCACCGATTGCAGTAAGCCGTCTGGCCCACTCACACGCGTATTCAGGCTCACGCCCTTCTCATCGAAGGCCTGGAAACCCTGCTGGTTTCGCACAATGTGACGGCGCACCGCCGCCGTCGAAGGCCCGACCTGCTCCAATACTTTGCCGCTCAAGCTGTCCTCATGCATTTGCAACAACATGTCCACCGGCCATCGACTCAGACGGCCGAGCATGGCGAAGATCACCCGCCGGGTCGAAGCACCGGCCAAGGGTGGCCAGTACAATCCCATCAGCGCCTGATCCTCGGCCATCTGGTCGAGCACCTCACGCGTGCGCTGCTCCAGCGACAACGGTATACGACGGTCCTTGATCAAATACCGACGATCCATGGAAGAGGCGTTGCCCCTCAGTTCCCTGACGACCTGGCGGGGCAGTTGCGGGAATCGCTCACGCAATGGCGCCGTCTCCTCATCAAGGACGCCTTTGTATTCGTCATACAGCTTGTCATACAGCCTGCGATGCCGATTGTTGACCGTCTCCAGCAATTGACGCTTGAGCAGCGCCGGGGCCTCCTCGAGGGTCGTGGTTTTACCCAGCAACGTGTTGCGTTCATCGTCCGACAGGGCCTCGAGCAAGGTCTCGAGTACCTGCCCCTCCCTGAGTTGTTGCTCGGTGATATGGATGCTCTGGTCTTCGTAGTCGAAGGGCGCGAGATCCGGGTGGCTTTCCAGCAGGTTGCCGCGATTGTCCAGCAACTCGAAAAAACGCTCCTTCGGCCAACCCGGCATCAGCGGCAAGGCCAGGATCTGGGTGCGCGCGGTGCTCGGGTCGAGCTTGCCCTCCCTGGCCAAGGCATCGGCGAAGTCGAGGACTTGCTGGTGCAGCTTGAAACGCGCCACGGTGTCCTGGAAGCGCTCCGGCAGTGGCGCGTGTTCCAGCGCCAGGCGCTGTAGTTCGGCGAGGTCCGTCTGGTGGATGGCCGCGATGGATTGCAGCGCATCGGACGGTATATCCCCCAGGCTCGGATCGATTCGACGCAGGGTGTACGTTGGGTCCGTCCATTCTTCCGGACGTTCGAAGACATGCTGCCAGCCACCCTTCATGTTGTGCCGCAGCGGCGGCCGATAGGCCGTCGAGCGCGTGGGGTGCTTGAGGCACCATTCGCCCAGGTTGGCGTCGTAGGCTATCGGTCATCGCTGCCGTCCTTTTTGCATTGATTGATGACCCACTACGTTAAGCGCACGCGACGTAAATTCAGATTCAAATACCGGGCCGATCGAGCGCTTGAAACCCGCAAAATCCGCGTCGATTGCACAGGGATTTACCACCACTTCCCTACAGCCCGCGCCACTGGGCAAGCGCCGCCGCGAGGCTTGCGGCCATTTGCCTTATAACTTATCGGTCTAAAACTCCCCGAATAGCCCCGTGTCAGTTTCTGGGTACGCGCCCTTCTGGGCGTATCGAGTATTCCCCTCCCCAACGGAAAAACCGGTAAGGAATTTATGTGCGGATTAGCTGGCGAGTTACGTTTTGATCACAGACCTGCCGACCTGGCAGCGATAGAACGCATCACCCACCACTTGGCCCCCCGAGGCCCCGATGCCTGGGGTTTCCATGCCCAGGGGCCGGTTGCGCTGGGCCATCGACGCCTGAAAATCATGGACCTGTCGGACGGCTCGGCCCAACCGATGGTTGACGCCCACTTGGGCCTGTCCCTGGCCTTCAACGGCGCGATCTACAACTTCCCGGAACTGCGCCAAGAGTTGGAAGCCCTGGGCTACGCCTTCTATTCCGGCGGCGACACCGAAGTGCTGCTCAAGGGCTACCACGCCTGGGGCGAAGCGCTGCTGCCCAAGCTCAACGGCATGTTTGCCTTTGCCATCTGGGAGCGCGATGCCCAGCGCCTGTTCATCGCCCGTGACCGTCTCGGTGTGAAGCCGTTGTATCTGTCGCGTACCGGCCAGCGTTTGCGCTTTGCCTCGGCGTTGCCGGCACTGCTCAAGGGCGGCGATATCAACCCGATCCTCGATCCGGTGGCGCTCAATCATTACCTGAACTTCCACGCCGTGGTGCCGGCACCGCGCACCTTGCTCGCAGGCATCGAAAAGCTGCCGCCAGCAAGCTGGATGCGCATCGACGCCAGCGGCAAGACCGAGCAGAAAACCTGGTGGACCCTGCCCTACGGCCCGCGTGAGGATGAGAAAAACCTGACGCTGGAAGACTGGACCGACCGCGTCCTCGACAGCACCCGCAAAGCGGTGGCCATCCGCCAACGTGCGGCAGTGGATGTGGGCGTGCTGCTCTCCGGTGGCGTCGACTCAAGCATGCTCGTCGGCCTGCTGCGGGAAGCCGGCGTGCAAGATCTGTCCACATTCTCCATCGGTTTTGAAGATGCCGGCGGCGAGGCCGGTAACGAGTTCCAGTACTCCGACCTGATCGCCAAGCATTACGGCACCCATCACCACCAGTTGCGCATCGCCGAAAGCGAGATCATCGAGCAACTGCCGGCGGCGTTCCGCGCCATGAGCGAGCCGATGGTCAGCCACGACTGCATCGCCTTTTACCTGCTGTCGCGGGAAGTGGCCAAGCATTGCAAAGTGGTGCAGAGCGGCCAGGGGGCCGACGAACTGTTTGCCGGTTACCACTGGTACCCGCAGGTGGACGGCGCCACTGATCCGTATGCGGCCTATCGCGAAGCGTTTTTTGATCGCAGCTACGACGATTATGCCGCCACCGTCGCGCCGCAATGGCTGACCGCCAATGACGCCGCCGGCGACTTCGTGCGCGAACATTTCGCCATGCCCGGCGCCGATGCCGCCGTGGACAAGGCCCTGCGCCTGGACAGCACGGTGATGCTGGTGGATGACCCGGTCAAGCGGGTGGACAACATGACCATGGCCTGGGGCCTGGAAGCGCGCACGCCATTCCTCGATTACCGCCTGGTGGAACTGTCAGCCCGCGTGCCGGGCAAATTCAAGCTGCCCGACGGTGGCAAGCAAGTCCTCAAGGAAGCCGCACGCCGCGTGATCCCGAGCGAAGTCATCGACCGCAAAAAAGGCTACTTCCCGGTGCCGGGCCTCAAGTATTTGCAGGGCGACACCCTGAACTGGGTGCGCGAGCTGTTGCTGGACCCGAGCCAGGATCGCGGCCTGTTCAACCCCGCCATGCTCGACCGCCTGCTCACCGACCCGCAAGGCCAACTGACCCCGCTGCGTGGCTCCAAGCTGTGGCAACTGGCGGCGCTGAACCTGTGGCTCAGCGAACAAGGAATCTGATCGATGAAACCTCACGCAGCGGCCTACAGCCAACGCTTACTCAAGGGCCAGGCGCCGTCCTACGAGCGCCTGCAAGCCCGGCTGGCCGAAGATGGCAGCCCGTTGAGCGCAGACCCTATTGCCGTGCATTGCGGTTGGGGCCGGTTATTGATCGGTCACACGTTTCCCGACCCGGCGAGCCTGGCCCAGGAACTGCTCAATGAGCAATCCGGCGAACGGGATATCGCGCTGTACGTGGCGGCGCCCCAGCAGATCCTCGGGATCGACCCGCAGCAGCTGTTTCTCGACCCCTCCGACACCCTGCGGCTGTGGTTCACCGACTATCGTCCGGCGACCCGCGTGTTTCGCGGCTTTCGTATCCGTCGGGTGCAAAGCGAGGCCGATTGGCTGGCCGTGAACCAGCTCTATCAAGGCCGGGGCATGTTGCCCGTGGATGCCGAACGCCTCACGCCGCGCCATCAAGGTGGCCCGGTGTATTGGCTGGCGGAGGATGAAGACAGCGGCGCGGTGATCGGCAGCGTGATGGGCCTCAATCACCAGAAAGCCTTTCACGACCCGGAAAACGGTTGCAGCCTGTGGTGCCTGGCGGTCGATCCGCAGTGCACGCGCCCCGGCGTGGGCGAAGTGCTGGTGCGCCACCTGGTGGAACACTTCATGAGCCGTGGCCTGAGCTACCTGGACCTGTCGGTGCTGCACGACAATCGCCAGGCCAAGAACCTTTACGCCAAGCTCGGCTTTCGTGCGCTGACCACCTTTGCGATCAAGCGCAAGAACGGCATCAACCAACCGCTGTTCCTCGGCCCGGGTCCGCAGGCGGGGTTCAATCCCTATGCGCGGATCATTGTCGAGGAAGCCCATCGGCGCGGCATTGACGTGCAGGTGGATGATGCCGACGCCGGTCTGTTCACCCTCAGCCACGGCGGACGCCGCGTGCGGTGCCGTGAATCGTTGAGCGACCTGACCAGCGCCATCAGCATGACCCTGTGCCAGGACAAGAGCCTGACCCACAAGGTGCTCAAGGCTGCCGGCCTGAAACTGCCGTCGCAGCAATTGGCGGGCAGTGCCGATGACAACCTGGAGTTTCTCGACGAGCACCAACGCATCGTGGTCAAGCCGCTGGATGGCGAGCAAGGCCAGGGCGTGGCGGTGGATCTACAAACGATTGAAGAGGTACAGCAGGCCATTGAAGCCGCACGCCCGTTCGACAGCCGCGTGCTGCTGGAGAGCTTTCACGAAGGCTTGGACCTGCGCATCCTGGTGATCGGTTTCGAGGTGGTCGCCGCTGCGATTCGCCGCCCCGCCGAAGTGACCGGTGACGGTCATCATTCCATCGGCGCGCTGATCGAAGCCCAGAGCCGTCGCCGCCAGGCCGCGACCGACGGTGAAAGCAAAATCCCCCTGGATGCCGAAACCGAACGCACCCTGCACGCGGCGGGCTACGACTACAACAGCATCCTGCCACGGGGCCAGACCCTGGCCGTGCGCCGCACCGCCAACCTGCACACCGGCGGCTGCCTGGAAGACGTCACCGCCATCCTGCACCCCACGCTGGTGGACGCCGCCGTGCGTGCCGCCCGCGCCCTGGACATCCCCATGGTGGGCCTGGACCTGATGGTGCCCGCCGCCGACAAACCCGAGTATGTGTTTATCGAAGCCAACGAACGGGCCGGGCTGGCCAATCATGAACCGCAGCCGACGGCTGAGCGTTTTGTGGATTTGTTGTTTCCCCATAGTTAGCTGAGTGCTTGAGAAGTGGGTTGCCTGACCTGGCCTCATCGCGGGCAAGCCCGCTCCCACAGGTTGATCGCATTCCAATGTGGGAGCGGGCTTGCCCGCGATGAGGCCCTTGAAGGCGCCCTCCCCCTTGACGCCAACAGGAGTCTTTATGAGCCAAACCATCCCCGAACCCGACCTCAACTACCTGCAAAAAGTCCTCCTGGAAATGCTCGCCATTCCCAGCCCCACCGGGTTCACCGACACCATCGTGCGTTACGTCGCCGAGCGCCTGGAAGAACTCGGCATCCCCTTTGAAATGACCCGGCGCGGCACCATTCGCGCCACCCTCAAGGGCCAGAAAAACAGCCCCGACCGCGCCGTATCCGCCCACCTCGACACCATCGGCGCTGCCGTGCGGGCGATCAAGGACAACGGCCGCCTGACCCTGGCGCCGGTGGGCTGCTGGTCCAGCCGCTTCGCCGAAGGCAGCCGTGTCAGCCTGTTCACCGACAATGGCGTGATCCGTGGCAGCGTGCTGCCGCTGATGGCCTCCGGGCATGCGTTCAACACCGCCGTGGATGAGATGCCGGTGAGTTGGGACCATGTGGAGCTGCGCCTGGACGCCTACTGCGCGACCCGCGCCGATTGCGATTCCCTGGGGATCAGCGTCGGCGACTATGTGGCCTTCGACCCCTTGCCCGAGTTCACCGAAAGCGGGCATATCAGCGCCCGCCACCTCGACGACAAGGCCGGCGTGGCCGCCCTGCTCGCGGCGCTCAAGGCCATCGTCGACAGCGGCACGCCGTTGCTGATCGATTGCCACCCGCTGTTCACCATCACCGAAGAAACCGGCAGCGGCGCCGCGGCCGCCCTGCCCTGGGACGTCAGCGAATTTGTCGGCATCGATATCGCCCCGGTCGCCCCCGGCCAGCATTCCAGCGAGCATGCGGTGAGCGTGGCCATGCAGGATTCCGGCGGGCCGTACGACTATCACCTGTCCCGGCACCTGCTGCGCCTGGCGGCGGACAACGACCTGCCGGTGCGCCGCGACCTGTTCCGTTACTACTTCAGTGACGCCCACTCGGCCGTGACCGCCGGCCACGATATCCGCACCGCGCTGCTGGCGTTTGGTTGTGATGCGACCCACGGCTACGAGCGCACCCACATCGACAGCCTGGCGGCCTTGAGCCGCCTGCTGGGCGCGTACATCCTCAGCCCGCCGGTGTTCGCCAGCGATGCACAACCGGCCCAGGGTTCACTGGACCGCTTCAGTCATCAGCTGGAACACGAGACGCAGATGGAGAGCGACACGCGGGTGCCGTCCGTGGACAGCCTGGTCGGTCAGAAAACCTGAGGCTGGCAACTGCTGGTAACAAGGGCCCCGGCGCAGTAGCATCGCCGGGATTCCCCAGCCGAGGCTTGTATGCTGATTCCCTACGACGCACTTGAAGTCGACACCCTGACCCGTCTGATTGAAGATTTCGTCACCCGCGACGGCACCGACAATGGCGACGACACGCCCCTGGAAACCCGCGTGCTGCGCGTACGCCAGGCGCTGACCAAAGGCCAGGCACTGATTGTGTTCGACCCCGAAAGCGAGCAATGCCAGTTGATGCTCAAGCACGACGTGCCCAAGCATCTGTTCGACTGAGAGATTTACGGGCTGGTGGCGGCGGGGGTTTCTGCGGCTTGGCGTTCGCGGATTTTCTGATACACCTCGGCGCGGTGCACATTGACCCCCACCGGTGCCTCGACGCCGAATTTCACCTGGGAGCCGTTCAGCTCGATGATGTGCAAGGCGATGTCATCGCCGATGGAAATGGTTTCGCCTACAGCACGGCTGAGTACCAGCATGGCGGTTGTCCTTTAAGAGTGACAGGACCTTGACCATGCGTGATTGCGCGGGAGTACAGCAATGGCTTGCGGCAAAATCAGGCCAGACCTACACCCGCCGGTAATTTCCCTGACAGACCGCATTCCAAACTGTGGGAGCTGGCTTGCCTGCGATGCAGGCACCTCGGTTTATCTGCTTGACCGCGGTGATGCTATCGCAGGCAAGCCAGCTCCCACACAAGCCAGCTCCCACATTTGTACCGGTTTGCAACCTGAGACTGCGCTCAGGCCTTGCTCGCCTGCGCCTTGGCCCGCATCTTGTCGGCCATGGTGGTCATTTCGTCATACAGCAACTGCGGATTCTTCTGCTTCAGTGCCCATGCCATCCGCCCCTGTTCGTGGGGCAAGATCATGAATTCGCCTTCTGCCACACGCTGGTAGATGTAATCGGCAATCTGCGCCGCCGTGATCGGCGAGCTTTCCAGCAACTTGCCGACCTGCGCTTTCATCGCGGGCGTCGGCCCACGGAACGAATCCAACAGGTTGGTCTGGAAAAACGACGGGCACACCACGTGTACGCCGACTTCCTGTTGCTTGAGCTCCACCAGCAAGCTTTCCGACAAGGCCACCACGCCAGCCTTGGCCACGTTGTAGTTGCTCATGGCCGGCCCTTGCATCAGCGCGGCCATCGAGGCGATGTTGATGATGCGGCCCTTGCTCTTTTCCAGCAGCGGCAGGAACGCCTTGCAGCCCTTGACCACGCCCATCAGGTTGATCGCGATCTGCCAGTCCCAATCCTCCAGGGACAGCTCAGCGAAGAAACCGCCCGAGGCCACGCCGGCATTGTTGACGATCACATCGATGCCGCCGAGCTTCACTTCGCAGGCCTGGGCAAACGCCGTCAGCTGGCTGTAGTCGCGCACGTCGCAACGCTGGACGAAGCCATCGCCACCCGCCTCGCGCACGAGCTTGAGGGTTTCTTGCAGGCCCGGCTCACTGACGTCCGACAAGGCCAACTGCCAACCCTCGCGGGCCCAGCGCAGAGCGATTTCGCGACCCAGGCCGGACCCGGCGCCAGTGATCATCATGCGATTTTGCATAGGAAGTTGCCTTGTGGTTCACGGAAGAAGTGATCGGCAGTGTAGCGAAGGTTTTTCCCACACCCACGCCCCATAAAGTTGCTGAATGCCCCAGGCAAACCCGCGACCGGGTCGGAGCGCCGGACAATGCACAAGTTCCATTTTTTTCAACTAAGCGCACGCATCAAAAGAAATAAGCAAGTTTGCGAAAAGCTTTAAAAAAACTTGGAATTTTCTGTGAGCTGGCACAGTCGGAGTTATTAAGGCGCCTGTCATTAAAGTGGCAGGCCTACCGATAAATAACCGGTCTTTGCAGAAGGCCTATAAGGAAGAAAACCATGAGCCTCATTCTGATCATTATCCTGATCCTCCTGCTGGTCGGTGGCCTGCCGGTCTTCCCACACTCCCGTAATTGGGGTTATGGCCCGTCGGGTATCCTCGGTGTGGTGTTGGTCGTACTGTTGGTGTTGTTGCTGCTCGGCCGGATATAAACGGCAGGCAAAAAAAGAGGCCCTCTAGAGGGCCTCTTTTTTATGCTCGGTTAGTTAGTCCGGCTTACCATCTACAACGCCAGCGGTGTTATCCAGCAGGCTCTTGGTCGCGGTCTGCAGGAACGACTCAAGCTTCTGCTTCAGTGCGGCCTCGTCCGGCGATTCAGGAATGACTTTACCGCTTGGGTTGGCACCCAATTCGAATTCCCACAACTTCGGTGGCATTTCCTTAGGCAATACCAACACGCGGTCTGCGGTGACCAAGGCCACGGTCTGATCGCTGCCCGAAGGCTTGATCACGCCAAAGCCCTTGTCGCCTTCCGGCAGGTTCAGCAAGTCCCGACCCCAGCACTGGTGCAGGGTATCGCCACCGAGGCGGCCCATGATGGTCGGCACGATGTCGATCTGGGTGCCCACGGTATGGTCACGCTCGCCGAACTTCTCCTGCACGCCCGGTGCGATCATCAGCATCGGTACGTTGAAGCGGCCCAGGTCCATCTCGGTGATCTGCTGTTCGTTGCCAAAGCCGTGGTCGCCCACGATAACGAACAGGGTTTCCTTGAAGTACGGCTCCTTGCGGGCCTTTTCAAAGAACTGGCCCAGGGCCCAGTCGGAGTAGCGCATGGCCGTCAAATGCTCGTTGAGGCTGCCACGGTCGGTGACTTTCTCCACCGGCAATGGCGTCGGCAACGCGTACGGCGTGTGGTTGGACAGGGTTTGCAGCAGCGCGTAGAACGGCTTGCCGCCTTCGCGGGCCTTCAACTCTTCCAGGCCACGGTTGAACATGTCCTGGTCGGACACGCCCCACGTCGGGTCGGAGAACACCGGGTTGACGAAGTCGTTGCGCCCGATAAAGTTGGTCATCCCCTGGTTGCTGAAGAAGCCCGACTGGTTGTCCCAGGCGAAGTCGCCGTTGTAGACATACACGTCGTCAAACTTGCGCGCGCTGAGCAGCTGCGGCAGGCCAGACAGCTTGTGGCTGCCTTCCGGGGTCTGCATCAGGTATTCGAAGCCCGGCAGGTTCGGGAAGCACGCCATAGTGGCAAACATACCCTGGTGGGTGTGGGTGCCGTTGGAGAAGAAGCGGTCGAACAGCAGGCCTTCCTTGGACAGTTTGTCGAAGTACGGCGTGATATTGCCCGGGCGATCCAGCGCGCCCACCGAGTGACCGGCGAAGCTTTCCATCAGGATCACGACCACGTTCTTGATCGGCAGCGTCTTCTCGGCCGGTGGCAGATAGTCACGGCGCACGGCGGCAGTGTCGGTGTCCACCAGCTTTTCCTGTGGCAGCACCAACATGTCGCGCACGGTCTGGGTCGCCAGCGACTGGTCCAGGGTGGCTTTCCAGATGTTCGAACGGTCTTCGGAGAAGCGCGACTTGGCCGCCGCGATCAACGACAACGTGCCATTAAGGCCCAGTTGGTTGGCGAAGTTGGAGTCGGTGGTGTACACGTCCCCCCAACGCAGCGGCGGGCCCTGGCGCAGGGTGCCACGGGCGGCGACCACGGCGATCAACAGGCAGACCACAAACACCGCGATGCGCGAATACCACGGCGCCACCTGGCGGGTGCTGATGGTACCCCCGCTGAACGGGCCACGCGGGCGCGTCGCACGGTCGGCGCCTTTGAACGCCATGCTCAGGATCAGCGTGCCCACGGCCCAGGCCAGCAGGTAGCGCACCACCGGGAAACCGTACCAGAGCATGCTCATCACGGTTTTCGGGTCTTCCTTCACATACTGGAAGACCAGGCCGTTGAGGCGCTGGTGGAACTCGCGGTAGAAGTCCATTTCCATCAGGCCGAGGAACAGCGCGATGCTGGACGCAACGGTCAGCCAGACACGGAAGAACCCGCGCGCCGCCATGGCCCGTACGCTGAACAGTGCCAGCAGCAGCGGGATCAGCAGGTAGACCACCAGGCGAATGTCCAGGCGCAAGCCGTTGCCGAACGCTTCCAGGAAGGTCGAGGCCGGCGTGTCGAGGATCATTTCACGGTTGTAGACCAGCAGCGCCAGGCGCAGCAGGGAGAACATCACCATCATGACCAGTGCGCAAAGCAGCGTGTACGCCAGATGGGATTTGACGGTCGGTTGCAGCAGGCGATTTGAAGCTCGCTGCTGATTCAGGGCGTCCGGGTTTGCCATGTCGTTTTAGGACCCATTGGAAGTTTAAGTTGCGAAATATTGCAGCGGCATCCTGCCCACGCCCAAGCGTGTAGGAACAGGGGGTCAGCGCGTTGGCGCAAATGGTGCCCGAGGAATGCCATCAGCGCTATTGATTACTGAGGAAAAAACCTTCTTTGTGGTGGTTTTCTCGGCCCGAGACAGAGCCTTCTTACGCGAAAGTGAAGCGAGGGAATTGTCCGAGATGATGTGTGAAAATTCCGTGTAGCGAATATTTCGACACACAAATTTTAGGGTCGGACAGAAACGAGTGTGGGAACCGGCATGTGTGGGAGCAGGGCTTATGTGGGAGCTGGCTTGCCTGCGATGCGGGCACCTCGGTCTTTCAGTTACACCGAGGTGATGCTATCGCAGGCAAGCCAGCTCCCACACAATCCCGCTCCCACACTGATTGTGCTTAGATCAGATTTGGCGAGCGGTTCAGATCCGCACGTTGCCCCGTGGCCCGGCAATCGCCCAGATGATCAAGCCCAGCACCGGCAACAACAGGATCAGCAAAATCCACAGCACTTTGGCGCCCGTGCTCGCGCCGCTTTTGAACACGTTGATGATCGCCCAGATATCCAGCGCGAGGATGATCAGCCCGATCAAGCCATTAAAAGTGGAACCCATGGTGTCGCTCCTAAGTGAGGGCATGCACTTGTAGGATAGTCAGCCCTGACGGGGGTTCCGTTTTATTTCACACGTGTAGGGCGATTCGCAGCGCTTCCAGCGAAGGTTCGGCCTTGATACCGACTTCGGCACACAACTCCAGTACGCGTGGCAGGTCCTTGCCGTAGACCAGCACTGTTTGAATCTCGTCATCGAGCAACTGGCTGAAGTTGAGCAGCGTGTAGCCACCGTCTTCTGGGCTGAGGGCGCTCATCTGGATCTGGATGCGGCTCAACGCCGTGAGGTTTTCGGTCTTGGCCAGTTGCTTGGGCTTGAGGTTGAACGCCACGCCGGGGCCGAACGAGGCGATGATCTGCGCAAACAGCTCGCCGTAGGTGTCGGCCTGGAACAGTGCGGTGTCCGGCAGGCTGCCCACGACTATCCATTCACCCAGCGGGATCGGGAAGCTGTCGTCGTAGTTGATATCCGGGTTGGCCGCCAGAAACGCCTCCGGGTCTGCGTAGGCCTGGACCGCTTCGTCGGCGATGCGGGCCACCTCGTCCTCGCTCATGACACTGGCGCTGATTTTGCTGATGAGTTCGACGAGGGCGGCTTTCATGGGGCGATCCTGTGGTGGGCTGGATTTTGAGGGCGCAAAGCCTACACCAGTTTCTGCAACTTCGCCGCCGTATCCACTGCGCCCATGGTCTGTGCCGCCGCCAGTGCAGTTGCACCCTGGGCATCAGCGGCCTTGGGGTTGGCCCCCTGGCCGAGCAGGTAGTCAAGCAGCTCCACGCGGTTGAACATCGCCGCCATCATCAATGCGGTGCGGCCATCGGAAGAGGCCGCATCCACCGGCGCGCCGCCTTCGATCAGGGCCTTGACCACGTCCAGGTTGCCTTTGAACGCAGCGCCGGCAATCGGCAGTTGATTCTTGTCATTGGCGATCAGTGGGTCGGCCTTGAATTCCAGCAGTACTTTTACCGCCTCGGCATGGCCGTGGTAGGCGGCGAGCATCAGCAGGGTGTCGCCGTTATGGTTGCGAAAATTCGCAGGCAAGCCTTTGGCCAGCAGTGCGGCGAGCATAGCGGCGTCGCCCCGGCGCGCAACGTCAAAGACCTGCTCGGCAAATTCGGCGGCTTCGTCTTCGGTCATTTGTTTGGGTTGGTCTGACATGTGGGGGCTCCCTGGCGATGGCTATATAGGCGCCTAGTGTCGCGATGGAGTTCCCCACTGTCATGGCTTTTTTGCCAAAAGCGGCCATAGGCAGAATCAATGGCGCGACATTAATAACGGAACTGGCCGCCCTGGATCTGCGCCAATAACTGCCCCGTTACCGGCACGTAGCAGTCCGAGCCCGGCAACCAGGCGTAGACCGGGTCGTTACCCGCCTTCTCCGGGTCGAACGCCTCCTCCTTGAGCTTGACCTTCTGGTACTTGAAGGTGCCCGTGGTCTCCATCTTCACCTTGATCCGCAGGAACAACGGCACCGCATAGGGCGGTAACTGGCCATGGGCGAACTGCAACAGTTCACGCATGTCCAGCGACGCCAGGGACTCGCTCGGGGTGATCGCGACCATGCCCGCACGGCCGTTGGTGTTTTCGATTTCCACCCCGTAGGCCACCACTTCGGCGATCTGCGGGTGTTGCAACAGGATGTTCTCGACCTCGGTGGTGGAGACGTTCTCACCCTTCCAGCGATAGGTGTCCCCCAGGCGATCGACGAATTGCGCATGACCAAAGCCGATGCTGCGCAACAAGTCGCCGGTATTGAAGTAACGGTCACCCTTTTCGAACACGTCGGTGAGGATCACCTTGCGGTTCTTTTCCGGGTCGGTGTAGCCGTCGAACGGGGATTTTTCATCGATTCGCGCCAGCAACAGGCCCTGCCCGCCCGTCTGCACCTTGCGCATGAAGCCATCGCTGCCACGGATCGGCTCGCCGTTGTCGTGGGCGTAGTCCACCAGCGCCCAGTGTTGCAGGCAAAAGCCGATGGTGTTGTCGAAATTCAGCACGTTAGTGAAGCCGATATTGCCGTCGCTGGCGGCATACAACTCGCAGATATGGTCAACGCCATAGCGCTGCTTGAACTGCGCCCAGACCCCGGGGCGCAGGCCATTGCCGACCATCTTGGTCACGCGGTTGTCACGGTCGCTGGCGCTGGGCGGCTGGTCGAGCAGGTAACGGCACAACTCGCCGACATACCCCAGGGTGGTCGCGTTGAACTTGCGCGCATCGTCCCAGAACTGGCTGGCGCTGAACTTGCGCCGGATGGCAAACCCCGACGCGCCGACAATCGCCGAGCCCCAGCACACACACAGGCCGGTGGCGTGATACAGCGGCAAGGTGCAATAGAGGACGTCGTCCGGGCCCATGTCCAGGGCGATGCTGCCGAAGCTGACGGCGGTCTTGGTCCAGCGGCCGTGTTTCATGATGCCGGCCTTGGGCAGGCCCGTGGTGCCGGAGGTGTAGATATAGAAGCACGGGTCATTGAAGAAGATCTGCGCGGTGCTGGCCGGGTTTTCCGCCGGGCACTCGGCGCTGGCGGCCATCAGGTCGGTGTAACCCGCAGGCACCTCGCTGGCCTGCTGATCGGCGACAAACCACGTGCGTTCGGCCGGAATCGCCACCTGATCACGTACCGCCTCAAAGGACGCCACCAGTTCCGAGCCCACCACAATCGCCACCGGGTTCACCAGGTTCAGGCTATGCACCAGCGTGCCGTGGGTCTGTGAGGTGTTGACCATGGCGCAGATGCCACCGAGCTTGGCCACGGCCAGTACATTCAGCAGCAACTCGGGGCGGTTCTCGATAAACATCGCCACCACGTCACCCTTGCGCACGCCCTGGGCCTGCAGGAAATGGGCGATACGGTTCGCGCGTCCATTGGCCTCGCGGTAGCTGAGCACGCGGTCAGCGTATAAAAGCGCGGTGCCATCGGGATTGCGCAGGGTGGCCTGCTCGAAGTGCCAGCCCAACCCGCAAGGCTGGGCCGGGTCGGTGACGTTGGCAGCACGCATGCCGCGCACCACCCGTGGCAGGGCGCGAACAATGGCGGGCACCTTACGCAACAGCATGCGCCAGGTGATCATGTCGTTTTGCGGATGGCTCATGGAGGAACGTCCTTTTTCTTATTCTTCGTTATGCCTTGCAGGAAATTACGTCAGCCCTTGTTCACCTGTACACGCGGGATTTGAAAAGTTTTGTATCCCGATGAACAGCCGCAGAAAAAGGGAATTTCGCCGTTCAAGGGCAGTCTTCATAGATATCGGCGCGCCCAACCACCCGGTTGAATAGCGCAAAATGCAGGATGCATGATGGCCATTCATGCAATTTGCACGAAAACAAAAATTCGTGAATTTTATAAGCTACTGATCTATAAGGATTTTTCTTAGAAAGGCTAGATGGCACAATCACTGCACCTATCACTCCATGCTTGCCAACTTGAGCCAACGGAGCTGATAGACATGAGCCTGATCCAAGATAAATTCGCTTCAGTATTCTCCAACTACGATGTCACCACCCAGCCTCGCCCGGACGGCGGCATCCTGCTGACCTTGCGCAACAGCGAAGGCAAGCAGGTCAAGCGCTCCATCTCCTACCAACAACTGCACACCGCCGACCAACTGACGTGGGTGATCAGCGCCATTCGCCGCGACCTGGCCGAACAAGCCAGCGACCTGCCACAGATTTCGATGCTGCAAAGCCAGAATCGCTTTGCCTTGCCGACCTACCATTCGGCTTAAACACCCGGCACAAAAAAGGGCCGCAACGCCATTCAGCGTTGCGGCCCTTTTTCATGCGCCTGTCACCAGAGTCCCTGGCGCGCCGCTTCATTCATCGCCTGTACGCGGTTGGTCACTTCCAACTTGCCGTAGATGTTGCGCAGGTGGAATTTCACCGTGGCCTCGGACGTCTCGCGAATCTGGCTGATCTCCCAGACGGTCTTGCCGTTCGACGCCCACCGCAGGATCTCCAGCTCCGTCGGCGTCAGGGACTTGCCCGCCAAGCTCAGGCGTCTTCTGATAGCGTTGGGCAGGGTATACAGCGGCGGGTACAGCTCCTCTGCGCCTCTCATTACATCTCTCCTTTATCGGCGGATGCTTCACCACCTTCGGACTTCTCCGATTGACAGGTGATATAAACGTGGGTGCCAGGAAGAGTTGCATAACGAATGGTATTAAGGCGTAAGGCCCGCAATAAACAGCTGAGCCCTACAACCGAATAAGGTTCTTCCCACGACAACTTCCAACTCGCCGGGGTTGAACATTCAAGAACTTGTGCTTAATCGTCCAAGCCTGGGAAACGACGGACAATTTCGTCACCTGTAAGAACGGCCTCGCCTGCAACCGTATTAAACAAGTGCAGTGTCACGAAGTGCGGGTTCTCACCGATATCGGTCCAATGGGGCAAGCCCGCCGGAATCAGCAACACGTCGTTTTTCTCACAACGTACGGCGTACACATAGTCCCCCACATGCAAGGCAATCAGTCCCTGCCCGGCGATGAAGAAGCGCGCATGGTCCTCGCGGTAGTGGCGCTCGCTGAGCAATTGCGCGCGCACCTGGTCTTTTTGCGGATCAGCGCTCGTGACGCTGAACACCTCGACATTGCCGTAACCCAAGGTAGCAATCTGCTGCTGGTACGCGGCGATCATGTCAGCATCGCTGGCGCCTTTCTCGATCGGGCACGGCTGCCAGCGCTGGAAACGCACGCCATGCTCCGCCAGGGTCGCGACGATGTCGTCGAGATGGGTCAGGACCTTGTTCGGGGTGTCCGGTGTGGCGACGTGGTAGACAGCGACATAACTCATTGCACGGTTCCTCTGTTGGGCTCTTGCAATCGAAGGCCAATGATAATGGCGGCGGCCAGCGCCGCGAGGCTGGCGATACTGAAAGTCAGGGTCGGCCCCAACAGGTTCCAGCTGTAACCGGCATACAGCGCACCCAGCGCCCCGCCGGTGCCGGCCAGCGCGGCGTACAACGCCTGGCCCTGGCCCTGTTGTCTGTCGCCGAAACTGCGTTGCACAAAGGCAATCGCCGCCGCATGGAAACTGCCAAACGTGGCGGCGTGCAGCACCTGCGCCAACAGCAGCACCCAGAAAAATTCGGCAAACGAACCCAGCAACAACCAACGCACCGCCGCCAAAAGGAAGCTGGCCAGCAGCACCCGGCGTATCGAAAAGCGCGTGAGGATGCGGCTCATGCCCAAAAACATCAGCACTTCCGCCACCACCCCCAGCGCCCACAACAGGCCGATCAGGCCACGACTGTAGCCCAGGTGCTCAAGGTGCAAGGTAAGAAAGGTGTAATACGGGCCGTGGCTCATTTGCATCAGCGCCACGCAGGCATAAAACGCCAGTACGCCGGGGCTGCGCAGTTGCTTGAGAAAGCCGTCGCCCGCCAGGCGGTTGCCGTGGCTGGCCGGCTGCGCATTCGGCACCCACAGACTGGCGCCGATGATGCCGGCCATGATCACCACGACCACCACCGGGTAGATATCCAGGCTCAGCCAGTCGAACAGGCGCCCCATGATCACCACGGTAAGGATAAAACCGATGGAACCCCACAGGCGGATCTGGCTGTAGCGCGAGGTCTGTTTTTGCAGGTGCGCCAGGGTGATCACTTCAAACTGCGGCAGCACCGCGTGCCAGAAGAACGCGTGCAGCGCCATCACCAGGGCCAGCCAGGCGTAGGTCTGGCTGACGAAGATCAGCGAGAAGCTTGCCAGGGTACACACCGCGCCAAAGCGCACGATGGCCAGGCGCCGCCCGGTGTAATCCCCCAGCCAGCCCCACAGGTTGGGCGCCACGCAGCGCATCAGCATGGGGATGGCCACCAGTTCGCCAATGCGCGCACTGGAAAAGCCCAGGTGATCGAAGTACAGGGCCAGGAACGGCGCCGTCGCCCCGAGCAGGGCGAAGTAGAAGAGGTAGAAGCTGGAGAGGCGCCAGTAGGGAAGCGTCATGTGGGTTGGGGCTGCTGCGCAGCCCAGCGGGAGCAAGCTCCCTCGCCACAGCAAGCTCCCTGGCTACAGGTCACAGCTGGCCCAGCACCGGGGTGGTTACACGAACGTCGGCGTTTTGCCCACGGTTGCGCAGCAGGTGGTCCATCAGCACGATGGCCATCATCGCCTCGGCAATCGGCGTGGCACGGATGCCAACGCACGGGTCATGGCGGCCTTTGGTGATCACGTCCACCGGGTTGCCATGCACATCGATCGAGCGGCCCGGCGTGGTGATGCTCGACGTGGCCTTGAGCGCCAGGTGCGCCACGATCGGCTGGCCGGAGGAAATGCCACCAAGGATGCCGCCCGCATTGTTGCTGAGGAAACCTTCTGGCGTCAGCTCATCGCGATGCTCGGTGCCGCGCTGGGATACGCACGCAAAACCGGCGCCGATTTCCACGCCCTTCACTGCGTTGATGCTCATCAGCGCATGGGCCAGCTCGGCGTCCAGGCGGTCGAAGATCGGCTCGCCCAGGCCCGGCTTCACGCCCTCGGCCACCACGGTGATCTTCGCACCGACGGAATCCTGGTCGCGGCGCAACTGGTCCATGTAGGCTTCCAGCTCCGGCACTTTGTCCGGGTCGGGGCTGAAGAAGGCGTTGTCTTCCACGCTGTCCCAGGTCTTGAACGGGATCTCGATCGGTCCCAGCTGGCTCATGTAGCCACGGATCACGATGCCCTGGGTGGCCAGGTATTTCTTCGCAATGGCACCCGCGGCCACGCGCATCGCGGTTTCACGGGCCGAGCTGCGGCCGCCGCCCCGGTAGTCGCGTTCACCGTATTTGTGGTGGTAGGTGTAGTCGGCGTGGGCCGGGCGGAACAGGTCCTTGATCGCCGAGTAGTCCTTGGACTTCTGGTCGGTGTTGCGGATCAACAGGCCGATGGCGCACCCGGTGGTGCGGCCTTCGAACACGCCGGAGAGGATCTCGACTTCGTCGGGCTCCTGGCGCTGGGTAGTGTGGCGGCTGGTGCCGGGCTTGCGGCGGTCGAGGTCACGCTGCAGGTCTTCCAGGGACAGCTCGAGGCCGGGCGGGCAGCCGTCGACAATGGCGACCAACGCCGGGCCATGGCTTTCGCCCGCGGTGGTGACAGTGAACAGCTTGCCGAAGGTATTGCCGGACATGCAGGGCGCTCCGTGAAATCAGTTGTAATCACTCAGGGGTGATAACCAAGCGCGCCAGTATACGCGGGCCAACCGACTAGTTCATCCTCGAAACCTTCCGGGTAGACATTGGTCGAACCGGCACCTCCCTGATGATGGCGCGATGATGCTTCGAGTTCTACTGCTGGCCCTCACCCTGTTTACCGCCGTGGCCCACGCCGCCTCCCCCGTGGTGCTGCAACGGCCCATCAGCCTGGACACCGGCAGCGGCGAGCTGTTTGGCTCACTGCTGCTGCCCCAATCCGACAAGCCGGTGCCGGTGGTGCTGATCATCGCCGGTTCCGGCCCCACCGACCGCAACGGCAACAGCGCCGACGGCGCCCGCAACGACAGCCTCAAGCGCCTGGCCTGGGTACTGGCCCGGCACAACATCGCCAGCGTGCGCTACGACAAGCGCGGCGTCGCCGCCAGCCTGGCGGCCACGCCGGACGAACGTAACCTGACACTCGACGCCTACGTGTCCGACGCCGTGGCCTGGGGCAAACGGCTCAAGGCCGACAAGCGCCTGGGCCCGCTGGTGGTGCTCGGCCACAGCGAAGGCGCGCTGGTGGCGGCCCTCGCCGCGCCGCAACTGCAACCGGCGGGCGTGATTTCCCTGTCCGGCAGCGCACGTCCGGTGGATCAAGTGATCCGCCAGCAACTGGCGGATCACCTGCCCCCTGCCCTGTTGCTGCGCAGCAATCAGATCCTGGATAGCTTGAAGGCCGGACAGGTGGATGCGGACGTGCCTGGCCCGCTGCTGGGTATTTTCCGACCGAGCGTGCAGCCCTATCTGATCAGCCTGTTTCGCGCTGATCCGTCGGCGGCCTTCGCCAAATTGAACATGCCGGCGCTGATCATCCAGGGCACCAACGATATCCAGGTCGGCATCGGCGATGCCCAGCAGTTGAAAAAGGCAAAGCCCGATGCACAACTAGCGCTGATTGAGGGCATGAATCACGTGATGCGCATCGTGCCCAAGGATGTGCACCAGCAATTGGCCTCCTACAACGACCCGCAATTGCCCCTCGCGGCCGAGTTGGGCAGCCGTGTGGTGCGCTTTATCGACGGACTTCAACCCCGTTAAGCGACAATTTGTCTCTAGTCCTACAGAAAACGGCCGATAAGCCCAGTGTCGCAGCAAAAAAGCTGTCGGCTAGCTGGGCTTGGACAGGATCGCGCCGCATGACAACCACAGAAGCAACACCGGAACCCACCGCCGACACCCCGGCTGATAAAACCGAGGCCGTCGACGCGGCGCCCCTGCCGTGGGCGGATGTCCAGCCCGAGCATTTCAAGATGCTGCGCCTGGCGCCCCTGGCCACCGACCGCGCCACCGGTGTGCGACCGCTGCGGTTCGTGCAATTCGGCTATGCCGAGCGCAATGACAGCCACCACAGCCTGCTGCGCATGGTCATCCAGTTGCCAGGGCAACGGGTGCGGCGCGAACAGAATCACTTGGACGTGTGGGTCGATCACGATAAACACCGCGTGCATTTCGGCCCGGGCAACAGCCTGGAAATCGAACCGGCCAACCGCGGTATCGGGCGCTTCCTCGTGGCCCAAGGGGCGGCGTGGGCGAAGAAAAAGTGGGCCAGCTACCGCATCGACGGCGTCGACCTGTCCAACAAGGACGCACTGAACGAAGCCACGCGCCTGCGCCGCGATCACTTCTTGCGGGTCCACGGCTTTGATGTGGCCTACGCCGATGTGCAGCACCTCAAGGGTAACGTGCAGCCGGGCAAGGTCGGGGATGTGCTGGAAAACTGGAACACCGAGAAGGTGCAGTTTGTCGAGATCCTGGAAGCCGCGCAGATGCTGCAACAGGCCGAGCAGAACCTGGCGGAACAGGAAGTGAAGCTGCGCAAGGAAGAGGAAAAGGTCACCAAGTTCAAGCGTGAGGACAGCGGGCTGCGCTTTACCATTACCTGCCTGGTGGCGTTTACGGTGTTTCAGGCGGGGTTGTTGATCTGGATTGCCACACACCGCTAGAACCGGGGTGAAATGCAATTCAACCTGTGGGAGCTGGCTTACCTGCGATAGCGGTGTATCAGCCAGCCCATGGGTTACTGACCCACCGCTATCGCAGGCAAGCCAGCTCCCACATTGACCGCGGATCTACCGTTAGACCCGGGCGGCGAAAACGGCCTGATGCTGACGGCACTGCTCCGCCGTCAACATGAACACCCCATGCCCGCCACGCTGGAAGTCCAGCCAGGCAAAGTCCACCTCTGGGTACAACGCCTCGACGTGCACCTGGCTGTTGCCCACCTCAACGATCAGCAAGCCCTTCTCGGTCAGATGGTCCGCCGCCTCGGCCAGCATGCGCCGTACCAGGTTCAAGCCATCATCGCCACAGGCCAGGCCCAGCTCGGGTTCGTGCTGGTATTCGTCCGGCATGTCGGCGAAATCTTCGGCATCCACATACGGCGGGTTGGACACGATCAAGTCGAAGCGCTGGCCCGGCAGGCCGTCGAAGCCATCGCCCTGCACGGTGTAGACACGCTCATCGACACCATGGCGCTCGATGTTCTGGTTCGCCACTTCCAACGCTTCAAAGGACAGGTCGCCCAGCACCACTTCGGCGTCCGGGAACTCGTAGGCGCAGGCAATACCGATGCAACCGGAGCCGGTGCACAAATCCAGAATGCGCGCCGGCGCTTGGGCCAGCCAGGGTTCGAAGCGGTTTTCGATCAGCTCGCCAATCGGTGAGCGCGGGATCAGCACGCGCTCATCCACGATAAACGACATGCCGCAGAACCACGCTTCATTCAACAGGTAGGCGGTGGGAACACGTTCGTGGATGCGTCGGTGCAGCAAACGCTGCACGTGGGAGATTTCCTCTTCTTCCAGGTTGCAGTCCAGGTAGCTATCAGCAATTTCCCACGGCAGGTGCAAGGCACCGAGCACCAATTGGCGGGCTTCATCCCAGGCATTGTCGGTACCATGGCCAAAAAACAGGTCTTCCCCATGGAAACGGCTGACAGCCCAACGGATGTGGTCGCGCAAGGTGCGCAGGCGGGAAGTGATCACGGGGGCAGACTCCTGAAAAAACGACCGGCGATTCTAACAGCCTTCGCCTGTACCGACGATGTACGAAACTTCGTCGCCATCCGTCGGATTTCATCCAAATTGCCAGCATTCGATTAAACACGGCACCCACTTGACAAGGCTGCACGTCAACAACGGCGTACCTTACGATAGTAGCGATTCACAGAACCGCTCAGCCAGTGGACAATGTCGCAAAAGCCCCCCTCACAGGAGCCCCAGAATGTCCGTTCCAAAGACGATGTTTCAACTCAGCGGTCGCGGTTACGCAGCAGCCAACCTCAGCCATGCGACCCTCGTGATCATCGACGCCCAGAAGGAATACCTCAGCGGTCCACTCGCCCTCTCGGGCATGGACGCGGCGGTAGACAACATCAAGCAGTTGGTTGCAGCGGCGCGCAATGCCGGGCGCCCGATCGTCCACGTACGCCACCTGGGCACTGTCGGCGGCCTGTTCGACCCGCAAGGCGAGCGCGGTGAGTTCATTTCCGGCCTTGAGCCAAGCGGTGACGAAACCATCATCGGCAAGCTGCTGCCCAGCGCCTTCCACGGCACCGGCCTGGAAAAACACCTGCAAGACCTGGGCTCCCTGGACCTGATCGTGGCCGGTTTCATGAGCCACTCCAGCGTCAGCACCACGGTGCGTGCGGCCAAGAACCTGGGCTTTCGCTGCACCCTGGTGGAAGACGCCTGCGCCACGCGCGACCTGCCTTACAAAGGCGGCATCCTCAGCGCCGAGCACGTGCAGCAAACTGAAATGGCCATCATGGCCGACAACTTCGCCACCCTCGCCTTGACCAAAGATCTGATCTGATCGTACCGCGGATGGGCGGCGTGTTTACGGCCCCGCTCATCCCCAATGCCGTCTCATTTGGCGCATTTCCCCCTCCCCCCGGAACAACCCGTGTATCTTCCGGTCGAAGGGCCGATACCCTGGAGGAAAGGTCGGGATGAAGATATCCGATGGTTTTGATGCTCGTCGCTTGCGCCCCAAGGGCCCGAGCAATTGGCGTCTGCGCCTGGTAGCCGGCTTTGCCGCGCTGCTGGCAATAGTAGGTCTGCTGCTGGCGGGTGCTGGTGGCGCTGGTTTGTCTGGTCATTCACCAGCCCTTGGCGAGCTGAATGCCAGCCCTGGCGGTTCGGCAATCCTGCTGGTGAGCGGGTTGCTGGTGCTGTGGCTGGGCGTGTGGTTATGGCGTCGTAGCCGTAGGAAGATGCGCCAGCCGTTGTCACTCAATATCGCTTCCCACCTGATGAAAAAGCACGACTGATGGCGCTTGAATAGCGTTTCCTGCGCCCCGGCCGCCGCGATTTAGGTAAACTGCCCGCCCTTCGCGGAGGCTGATATGCAAGACGACGATTTTTCCCTGTTCAAAAACGAGCTGCGCGGCGTCAAGCCGATCAAGCACGACCGCGCCGATACCGGCAAACCCAAGGCCGACCGCGCGCAGATCGCCAAGCTGCGCCAGGCCGCGACCGTGCGCACCGACGCCACTACCGTGGATGGCCTGTCGGACCAGTTCGTGATCGACGTCGGCCCCGAAGACGAACTGATGTGGGCCCGCGACGGCGTGCAGGAAAGCCAGATGCGCAAGCTCAAGGTCGGCCAGATCCCCTTCGAAGGCAGCCTCGACCTGCACGGCATGAGCGTGGAAAAAGCCCGCGAAACCCTGTGGGCCTTCCTCGCCGAAGCGACCAAATTCGAAATCCGCTGCGTGCGCGTCACCCACGGCAAGGCAGTCCGCCTGGACGGCAAGCGCCCGATGATCAAAAGCCACGTCAACACCTGGCTGCGCCAGCATGCACAAGTGCTCGGCTTTACCTCCTGCCAGGCCCGCCACGGCGGCGCGGGGGCGGTGTATGTGATGCTCAAGCGCACCATGATGGAAGGGCGTGACGAGTAACAAGTAGCCTCTTCAGGCTTGCAGCGATGTGTCCGCCACCGTAACCTTGCGCTTTGCGAAAATCCCACAGGTAGTTTCATGTCCCTGGAACAGAATTACACCGCGATCCTCGGCCAACTCGGCGAGGACGTTTCCCGCGAGGGTCTGCTGGACACGCCAAAGCGTGCCGCCAAGGCGATGCAGTACCTCTGCCGCGGTTATGAGCAGACCCTGGAAGAAGTCACCAACGGTGCCTTGTTCAGCTCTGACAACAGCGAAATGGTGCTGGTCAAGGACATCGAGTTGTACTCGTTGTGCGAACACCACCTGCTGCCGTTTATCGGCAAGGCCCATGTTGCATATATCCCAAGCGGCAAAGTGCTGGGCCTGTCGAAGGTCGCGCGGATTGTCGATATGTACGCGCGCCGCCTGCAGATCCAGGAAAACCTCAGCCGCCAGATCGCCGATGCCGTGATGCAGGTGACCGGCGCCCTGGGCGTGGCCGTGGTGATCGAGGCCAAGCACATGTGCATGATGATGCGCGGTGTGGAAAAACAGAATTCGTCGATGATCACTTCGGTGATGCTGGGTGAGTTCCGCGAAAACGCGGCAACCCGCAGCGAATTCCTCAGCCTGATCAAGTAACCGGCTGCGCAGGAAAAAACCGGCGTTCATCGCCGGTTTTTTTTCGTCCGCGAAAATCAAGTAAGATGCGCCCCCTCAGTCATGGGCAAGAGGTTTCAGCCATGTTCGTCAAAGCACTTCGTGTCGGCCTCGGCCAAATCATCATCGCCGGCGATTTCCTGACGCGCCCGCGTAAAAAGCAGCGTTCAGCCGAGCAGCAGGCTCAGGTCAACGCCGCGGCCAAGGACCTGACCTTGTATCAGTTCCACGCCTGCCCGTTCTGCGTGAAGACCCGTCGCACCCTGCACCGCCTGAATGTGCCGGTGGCGTTGAAGGACGCGAAGAACAACGCGCAAGATCGCCAGACCCTGCTGGAGCAAGGCGGCAAGATCAAGGTGCCGTGCCTGCGCATTGAAGAGAATGGCCAGGTCACCTGGATGTATGACTCCAAGGTGATCATTGATTACCTGGACAAGCGGTTTGCTGCGATCTGACAGATACAAGGATGCCTCCCCTGTGGGAGTTGGCTTGTGTGGGAGCTGGCTTGCCTGCGATGAAGGCACCTCGGTTTTTCAGTTAGACCGAGGTGATGCTATCGCAGGCAAGCCAGCTCCCACAGGTGTCTGCAGTGTGGTTAAGGATGGATTGCCAGTTCAAGGTCCAGTAGTGCGGAGCCCAAAGACTTGCCATGGGCATCCAGCGCCAGTGAACGAGTCACGCCGCCACGCAAGATCCCCGGCAGCACAAAGTTCAGCGCCTGCACATTGGGCAACGCGTAGCGCCGCACCGGCGCCGCACCCGGCTCCAGCAACCCGGCAAAGAATTCAGCCACGCGTTCGGCCGTCAGTTGCTCACACAGCAACGGGTAATCCTCCGCGCGATAGGCAATGATCGAGATGTTCGACGTATCGCCCTTGTCCCCGGTGCGGGAATGGGCCAGCGTGTGCAACTTCATGCTTCGATCCTCGGGTTGACCGCATCTCGCGGCAGCAGCAACGACGCTACCGCCACCACCTGCCGCACGCTTTTGCTCGCGCCGCCGCCGCCGGACGGGCCGTTGGTGTAGAGGGTTTCCACTTCATTGCCAACCCGCACCGCCTCAAGGCGATCCTCACAGCGGGCCGCTACACGCAGGCGCACTTCCCAGGGCTCGACCGTGCTGCGCGGGCCGTGGAGCGCGTCCATGCCGATCAGTTCGGCGCGCACGTCCTGCATCTTCACGCCCATCAACTCCAGGCGTTTGAGGACGACAGCCCTAGCCAGCTCTGCCCGTGCGACAGCCCCCGGCCCGCCGTAGGACATTTGCCCTTCGCCAATCCAACCGTCCAGATAGCCAACACTGACTTTCAACCGCTCGGGCCGCGCGCGACCGCCAGCCCCTTGAGCGCGCACGCGATCAACCGCCTCTTCAACAAAGCCCACCTGGGAAAAGTCCGCCGTGACATCCGGCGTGAGGTACGCCGCGGGGTCATGCACTTCGTAGATCAATTGCTCAGTGCAGGTGGCGCGGCTGACCCGCCCACCAGAGCCGACAACCTTGGTGATCAAGGCTTCACCGTCGGCATCGATTTCAGCCAAGGGGAAACCCAGGCGCGCCAGGTCATCCACGTCCTTGAAGCCGGGATCGGCGAAATAGCCGCCGCTGACTTGCCCGGCACATTCCAGCAAATGCCCGACCAGCGTACCGCGCCCGAGGCGCTGCCAATCGTCCGCCGCCCAGCCGAATTCAAACATCTGTGGCGCGAGGAACAACGAAGGGTCGGCCACCCGCCCGGTGACGATCACATCGGCGTCGGCGCGCAACGCATCCAGGATGCCTTCGACACCCAGGTAGGCATTCGCCGAGATCAGCCGCTCGCCCAGGGACCCGACGGTCTGGCCGTTATCCAGCAGAAAATCGGCGTGCAACACGTCCAGCACATCATCGCCAACAACGGCGACCACCTTGAGATCCAGGCCCAGTTCGCAGGCAATACGCCGCACTTCAACCGCCGCCGACACGGGGTTGGCCGCGCCCATATTGGTGATCACCCGCAGGCGACGCCCAGTCTTATCGCCTACGAACGGCAACACGCGGCGCATGCGCTCACTCAACAGCGGGTCGTAACCGCCTGCGGGATCACTGATCCGCGCCTGTTGCGCGAGGGCAATGGTGCGTTCAGCCAGGCATTCGAACACCAGGTAATCCAGCTCGCCACGCTCGGCCAATTCGACGGCAGGTTCGATACGGTCGCCGGAATAGCCGGCGCCAGAACCGATGCGCAAGGTTTTCATCTCAAATCACTCCCAGGAGCAACGCGGTCAGGGTCATCAACACCGACGCGGCAAACAGAAAAGGGATGGTGAAGCGCTGGTGATCGGCCAATTCGATCTTGCACAGGCCCACCAACAGGAAGGTCGCGGGGGTCAGCGGGCTGACCGGGAAACCGGTGGTGTGCACGCCAAGCAGCGAGGCCTGGGCCACTTGCAGCGGGTCGACGCCCAGGGCCTTGCCGACTTCGGCGATCACCGGCATCACGCCGAAATAGTAGGAATCGGGATCAAACAGCATGCTCAGCGGCATGGAAATAAAGCCCACCACCGCCGGGATCAGCTTGCCGTGGCCGGCCGGAATCTGCGCCACCGCCACTTCGGCAATCGCCTTGAGCATGCCGGTGCCTTGCATGATGCCGGTGAACACCCCGGCGGCGAGCAGGATGCTGGCCATGGTCAGGGCGGTCTTGGCATGCGCATCGATACGGGCGCGCTGGGCGTCGACGTTGGGGTAGTTGATGCACAGCGCCACCACGGTGCCGAGCATAAACATCACCACCGGATCGACCCAGCCGGCAATCATCACCACCATCACCAGCACGGTCAGCACCAGGTTGACCCAGAACAGACGCGGGCGACGCAGCTTGATGTCGTCGTCACTGAGCACCCGTTGCGGCATGGCATCTACCGTGGAACCGGCGCCCAGGCCCAGGCGTTTTTCTTCGCGGCGGCCGAGCCACCAGGCACAGGCGAAGACAAAGATCAGGCCGACGATCTGCACCGGGATCAGCGGCTGGAACAAGTCCGCCACCGGCACATGCAGGGCTGCGGACGAGCGCAGCACCGGACCGGTCCACGGCAGGAAGTTGACCCCGGCCGCCATCGCACACACGCAGGCAAGGATGCGTTTATCAATGCCCAACCGCGTATACAACGGCAGCATCGCCGGCACCGTCACCAGAAAAGTCACGGCACCGGAGCCGTCCAAGTGCACCAGCAGCGCCAGGGTCGCAGTGCCCACGACAATCCGCGTAGGACGCGTGCCGACGGTGCGCAGGATGCGGTCGATGATCGGGTCGAGCATGCCGGCATCGGTCATGATCCCGAAAAACAGGATAGCAAACACAAACATGCCCACCACGGGGGCGACGTTCTTGATACCGGTAATGATGAAGGCACTGGTTTGCAGGCCAAAACCGCCGAGCAGCGCGGCGATGATCGGCAAGGCGATCAGGGCCACCAGTGGCGACAGGCGTTTGCTCATGACGGCAGCGAGCAGGCACAGGATGGTAATGACACCCAGGGTAGCGAGCATGGGTTACTCCAGAGCGGCCTTGTTGGCCGGTTATTGTTTTCCCTGGAGTATTGGAAGCGGGTTAGTCTTTGTAAATTGGAATATTCACTCGCTAGTGTTCGGAAAAACAAAATGAAGCTGCTCTTATGAAAAATAGCATCCAGCACATCCAAGCCTTTCTTGCCGTCGCCCGCACCGGCAGTTTCACCAAGGCCGCCAACGAGTTGCACCTGTCGCCCTCGGCGCTGACCGTGCAGGTGCAACAACTGGAAGACTGGCTCGGCGTCAGCCTGCTCGACCGCAGCCCGCGCCACGTCAGCATCACCGCTGCCGGCCAGGACGCGCGCGGGCCGATGGAAAAACTGCTGCTGGACCTGGACAACATCGTCACCGGCTCCCGCGACCTCGCCGCCCTGCGTCGCGGGGTAGTCACCATCGCCGCCCTGCCCTCAGTGTGCGCCGGCGCCCTGCCCCCGGCGTTGCGCCGCTTTCGCGAGCGCTTTGCCGGGATCGAAGTGCGCCTGCATGACCTGGTGGCCCACCGCATCCATGCCCAGGTGCGTTCCGGTGAAGTGGATTTTGGCATTGGCGTGCGCGCGCGGCTCAGCCATGGCCTGGCGTTTGTGCCGGTACTCAATGATCGGCTGTGTGCGTTTGTGCCGGTGGATCATCCCCTCACCCGCCATCGCCAGCTGAGCCTCGAACAACTGGCGGATCAGCCGATCATCCTCACCGGCCGCGACAGCAGTGTGCGTGAGCAGGTGGATGCGCTGTTCGATGAGACGCGGTTGACGCTGAACGCGGGAATGGAGGCCAACTACATGTCGACGGTGTTGGCGCTGGTGCGCCAGGGGTTGGGGATCAGTGTGTTGCCGGAGTCGGCGGCGGACAGTCTGGAGGGATTGCAGCGGATCACTATCGATCATCCTGGGGTGAATCGGGAGATCGGCTTGATTACACGGAGCGGGATGAGCTTGAGCCCCGCAGCACAGCGCTGTTTCGATAGGCTCAGCGAGGAATTATCTGACACAACACCGAGCTAAAATGTGGGAGCGGGCTTGCCCGCGATAGCAGTGTGTCAGGCTATGCATCTGGCACAGACAGACCGCTATCGCAGGCAAGCCAGCTCCCACATTTTGACCGTGTGAATCAGTCCAGCATCGGTACATGCTTGGGATGGCTGGCCACTCGCGCCAGCCACGCCTGCACGGCCGGATACGGCGCCAGATCAAACCCACCCTCATGCGCCACATGCGTATAGGCATACAACGCAATATCGGCAATCGAAAACTGCTCGCCCACCAGGTACGGCGTGGCCTGCAACTGGCGCTCCATCACCTTCAGCGCTTTGTAGCCGCGCTTATGGCAGGTGTTGTATTCCTCCAGGCGGTCTTCCGGCATGTTCAGGTAGAACTGGATAAACCGCGCCACCGCGATGTACGGCTCATGGCTGTATTGCTCGAAGAACTGCCACTGCAACACCTGGGTGCGCAGGCGTGGTTCAGTCGGCAAAAACTCGCTGCCATCGGCGAGGAAGTTGAGGATCGCGTTGGATTCCCACAGGCAAGTGCCGTCTTCCAACTCCAGTACCGGGATCTTGCCATTGGGGTTCTTGGCCAGGAACTCGGCGGTCTGGGTGTCACCGTTGAGGATGTCCACGTCGATCCATTGATACGGGGATGCCCAGCAGGTTGAGCATCAGTTTGATCTTGTAGCAGTTGCCCGACTTGTAATCGCCATAAACCTTGTACATGGGGCTCCCCTTATGCCGCTTGCGCGTGCTGTGCTTGACGGACCACCGCGGCCAGGCGCTTGAGACCTTCGTCCAGGCGGGCCGGGTCGATATGACTGAAATTGAGGCGCAACGAGCCCAAGTGTTGGTCCGGCTCGGAGAAGAACGGTTCACCAGGCATGAACGCGACGTCCTGCTCCAGCGCTTGCGCCAATAAAGTGCGGGTGTCGAGCGGCTGTTTCAAGGTCAGCCAGAAGAATAATCCGCCTTGGGGCACTTGCCAGTCGGGCCAGGTCGGCGAAGTGATGCGCCAGTGCGGCCTGGAACGCGTCGCGGCGTTCGCGGTAGAAACTGCGCAATTCCACCAGGTGATTCTGGTATTTTTCCGTGCCGATCCACTGCATCGCCTGCCATTGGCCGACGCGGTTGGTGTGCAGATCCGCCGACTGCTTGAGCTTGAGCAGGTGCGGGAACAGGTCCGGGCTGGCGATCAGGTAGCCGACGCGCAGGCCCGGCAACAAGGTTTTGGACACGGTGCCGGTGTAGATCCAGCTGGCTTTCTTCAGGCGCCCGACAATGGGTTTGGCGCTGCCGCCATCGAAGGTCAGCTCTCGATAAGGTTCGTCTTCGATCAGGGTCACGCCGAACTCATCGAGCAAGGCAGCAACCGCCTCGCGCTTGGCCTCGCTGTAGCGCACGGCCGAGGGGTTCTGGAAGGTCGGGATCAAGTAGATGAAGGCCGGGCGATGGCGCTCAAGGTTGGCGCGCAGGGCGGCCAGGTCGGGGCCGTCAGCCTCCAGAGGCACGGTGAGGCAGTCGGCACCGAACAGCTGGAAGATCTGTAACGCGGCCAGGTAGGTCGGGCCTTCCAGCAGGATCTGCGTGCCTTTGTCGATGTACAACTTGGCCGCCAGGTCCAGGGTTTGCTGCGAGCCGCTGACCACCAGCACCTGGCTGGCCTGGCACGGTATGCCCAGCGCACGGGCTTCGGCGGCGAGCAGTTCACGCAACTGCGGTTCGCCTTCGCTCATGCCGTATTGGCCGATGTTGAGGGGCATATCGTCCCAGTTCAACGCGGGCAGCATGGCCTCGGCCGGTAGGCCACCGGCGAACGACATCACTTCCGGGCGCTGGGCCGCCGCGAGGATTTCACGGATCAGGGAGCTTTTGAGGCGCGTAACACGTTCAGAGAAGGCCATGGGTTCACCGCTAGCGAAGACTGTGGGAAATACGTCAAACTGGTTGACCGAAATTACGACAGCCTGGATGGATACGTCAATATGCTTGACCTTAAAAACCCAGCCGCCCAACAAGAAGCCATGCAAGCGTTCTTCTTCGGCTACCAGGCCTTCACCGCCAAGGCCGACGAAATGCTCGAACGCCGTGGCTTGAGCCGGGTGCACCAGCGCATCGTATTTTTTATCGCGCGTTACCCGACGTTGAGCGTGAAAGAGCTGCTGGAACTGCTCGGAGTAAGCAAGCAGGCGCTGAATATGCCGCTGCGCCAATTGCAGGAAATGCACCTGGTGAACAGCGTCGCGTCCGAGACTGACAAGCGCAAACGCCTGCTGGAGCTGAGCGAAGAAGGCCAGCGTTTCGAACAGTCGTTGCGCCGTGAGCAGGTCAAACTGTTGCAGCGCGCGTTCAGTGATGTCGGCGAACAAGCCGTCGCCGGATGGCTGGCAGTGAATCAGGCACTGAGTGCGGCGAATTAGCCTTCTATCGCCTTCCACAGCATCATTCGAAAACATTATTTGCTTTCTTTGTATACAAAAGCATAATTCGCCTCGTGCGAGTTCCTGACCTACTGGTCAACAAAACCCGCCAGTACCTCAAAGCGCTGTTGCCCACATTTGTGACCGGCGCTGGAAATAACAATAAAACTCTTGAGGAGTACTTGCTGTGGATAGCCGCAAATCTGAAGCCCCGACGCTGGACCTCTCCCCGCCCAGCAACAGCTGGCTGGAACGCCTGTTCAAACTGCGCTTGCATGGCACCACAGTGAGGACCGAGTTGATCGCCGGCCTCACCACCTTCATCACCATGGCCTACATCATCTTCGTCAACCCCAACATCATGGCCGACGCCGGCATCGACCACGGCGCGGCGTTCGTCGCCACCTGCATCGCCGCCGCCCTGGGCTGCCTGCTGATGGGCCTGTACGCCAACTGGCCGGTGGGCCTGGCGCCGGGCATGGGCCTGAATGCGTTTTTCACCTACACCGTGGTCGGCACCATGGGCTACACCTGGGAAACCGCGCTGGGTGCGGTGTTTATCTCGGGCGTGCTGTTCATGGGCCTGACCCTGTCGCGGGTGCGTGAGTGGTTGCTCAACAGCATTCCGGTGAGCCTGCGTCATGCCATGGGCGCGGGTGTCGGTTTGTTCCTTGGGGTGATCGGCTTGAAGACAGCCGGGATCATCGTCGATAGCCCGGCCACGTTGATCAAGCTCGGTTCGCTGCATGAACCCGCACCACTGCTGGCGGCGGTGTGCTTCCTGCTGATTGCCATCCTCAGCTACCACCGCGTCTTCGGCGCCATCCTCATCAGCATCATCGCCGTAACCTTGGCCGGCTGGGGCCTGGGCCTGGTGCACTACAACGGCATGATCTCCACCCCACCAAGCCTGGCGCCGACCTGGATGGCCATGGACGTGAAAGGTGTATTCAATATCAGCATGATTAGCGTTGTATTTGCCTTTCTTTTTGTACACATGTTCGATACCGCAGGTACACTGATGGGCGTCGCGCAACGGGCCGGGCTGGTCAATGCCGATGGCAAGATCGATAACCTGTCCCGCGCGTTGAAAGCCGACAGTGCTTCCAGCGTGTTCGGCGCGATGGTCGGTGTGCCACCCGTGACCAGCTACGTGGAAAGCGCCGCCGGTGTTGCCGCTGGCGGTCGTACCGGGCTGACGGCCGTGACCGTGGGTGTGCTGTTTGTGGCCGCGATGTTTTTTGCTCCGCTGGCCGGCATGATTCCGGCCTATGCCACCGCGGGTGCACTGATCTACGTGGCAATGCTGATGATGGCGAGCATGGCGCACATCAACTGGGATGAAGCCACCGACAGCATTCCGGCGATTGTCACGGCAATCATGATGCCGCTGACCTTCTCGGTGGCCGACGGTATCGCCTTGGGCTTTATCACGTACGTGGCGCTCAAGGCGGGCACCGGCAAGTACCGCGAGATTTCGGTGAGCCTGTGGGTGCTGTGCGCGATCTTTATCGCCAAATTCATATTTCTATAAAAACGGAGTACATGATGAACCTGGAAACCTGGCTACTGTTTAGCGGCGCTGCACTGATCGTGATCCTGATCCCTGGCCCGTTGTCGCTGCTGATGATAAGCAACAGCCTCAACTACGGTCTGCGTCGCTCGTATCCAGCGTTTCTCGGTGGGGTGTTTGCCTCGATCTGCCTGTTGAGCGCCTCGGCCCTGGGCCTGGGCGCGCTGTTGCTGGCGTCCGAACAACTGTTCAGCGCCTTGAAGATTGCAGGCGCGGCGTACCTGTTTTACCTCGCCTGGCAGAGCTGGCAGCAATCACGGCAACCGGCAAAAGCGGCAGAAGTACCGTACAGCGCGCCGGTCCCACGCTTTCGTGCGCTGTTTGGCCGGGCGTTTGTGCTGGGTGCCAGCAACCCCAAGGACATCCTGTTTTTCGCCGCATTCCTGCCGCAATTTCTCAATAGCCAGCAGGCATTTCTCCCACAATTACTGATCATGATCGCCACCTGGACCGCCCTCGACCTGCTGTGCAAGTTGTTCTACGGCCTCAGTGCCCATGGCGCCGCGCGTTACCTGCGCAGCGGCAGCGGCCAGGGCTGGTTCAACCGGGTGAGTGCGGCCTTTTTTGGGACTGCCGGCGTGGCGGCGTTGCTCCGGGCTTGAGGCTGCCGAACCGGGCAAAATACAGGGTCGGCGGTTCTGTGGGGGTCCATTGGATACCGGCAATGATCCGTACCAGACGCCCTTCGTCCATGGCCTTTTTCAGCGGTTCAAACGCCTTGGCATAGTGCGCCAGCACGCTGCGCCGGTTAAACCACTCGTCAGTCAGTTGCATGGCGTGAGCGGCATGCAACTTGACGCTGGAGGTGTTGGCCCAGCGCGTCAGCACGTAGTACCGGTTGCTGGAATGTGGATGGGTGCAACTGTAATCCAGCGTCGCCTTCGCGCCTGGTTTCTTGTCCAGGGCACGTACGATAAACCCCTGCTGCTCCAACACCTCTCGAACAGCCTTTTGCATGATCTGCGACCGCTCGATCAGGTTGGTCTGGGTGGGCAGTTGCAAAGAGCGGTGCAGCGGCTGACGCAAGCGGAAGTCCGCACGCTCGAACCCGGGTGTCGAGGCCGCATCCCCCAGATAGACGGTAGTACGCGTGGTGCTGTCGAGGGGACGCAATAGCTTGAGCATGTCGTCGGTCTGCCCCACGGCATTGGGCGCCAGCCACTTATCCAGCGCGGCCTTGAGGTCGAGCAGGTGGGTCGCGGTGAGACGCGGGTGCGGGTCGGACAACTCCAGCAGCCGCTCGATCAAAAATCCACGACTGCTCGCCAACATGCCGGGAAATGCCCGAGCCAGGGCCAGGTGCAACGGTTCGCTGAACAGCGGGCGGTGAAACGTCCACTGACCATTGGCCGAAACGGTCGCCGGTATGGGTTGATCGAACAAGCCCGCTTCCAGCCAATAGCGGACATCCACGGCCGCCGCGTGCGCCAGGGGCTGATCGCGGGTGATGAACACCAGGTCCCTGAACGAAAGATTGCCACCCTCCGGGAGCACCCGGTAGTAACGACCGTTGTAGTGCAGCACCCTGTAGTTGCGCGCCGGAGGGGCGACAGTCACCTGGAAGATCCCGCGTGCGGGCAACAAGTCCGTCAATGTCAGCTCTCGCGCCACAGCCCAGGCCTGAAACGACTGGGGCTGAACCTGGGTCTGGCGCATGGCCCGATCCAGCGCTACCCGCGAAGGCGCTTGCCAGACCGTGGTGCGCTGCGCCCTGAACGGCTGCCACAACCCTGAACTGGGTCCCGGTTGCGGCGACGGCGGGGCATCAGCCCCCAGCAACCACTCCCGCTCCTCGCGGATATACAGCACCAACTCCCCTTCGGCTTGGTCGCCCGGGCTTTTGATCCGTAGCCCCGTTTCATCTCGGCGTCGATATAGCGGGTAGCCATATTCGCCATCCACCAGGAACTGCTCGCCGTTTTTCACGTAGATGCCCTTCTCCCCCGCGCCGCGCAATGCAAGTGCGCCCTCGCTGGAGAACGGCTTCTTGAACCGCTCCAGCACGCCCAGGGTGTGCGCAGCCGCCTGCGGCGTGGCCAGGGTATTTGCCATCCAGGCCTGGCGGCGGTGCAGCTGGCGCAGCGCCGAACGCATCGCACCCCGGCCCAGTGCCGCTCCAGGCCTGGCCAATTTGGCGGTTGGCACGAATGAAGTCAGCACATCAAAAAACGCCATCAGGGTGATAAACGCCACATCGACCGCGTCCTCTGGCCGGCCACTGAGATGGAAACGCCTCGCGGCGAGCAGCATTTCATACAGGCTGATGCCCACCCCTAGCACAGGCACGAAGGACAAAAGCCCACGTACGGTGGCCTCCCACTGCTCGCCAAGGCGCTGTTCGCGGTACTGCGCCAGGGCCGCGCCCGTGTTGGCGCGGGCGTGCACACGGCGCTGGATCTCCAGCACGCGCCCGTGGGCCAGCACCGCCAGGGCATCACAGTGGCAGGTATTGACAATATCCAGCCAAGCCATGGGTTCGGCGTCGATCTGTTCGCGGATCTGCACCTCGATCGCCTCGGTGGCGGCCGCCGCGACGCGGTGCTTGATATTGAACGAGCGGACGAACCGGCTGATCTGCTCGTACAGTCCAAGAACGGCGTGCCCGAACAAGCGCGTGGGGATAATTTTGACCAGCGGCGCCACGCTGATGGCCGGCGCAGGACGATACCCCGGATAGCCAGCCAATGCTTCGGCCTCCCAACCCGGGGCCACCAGGCTGGCGAGCGCCCGGAGGTTGTCAGGGCTGGCCCCCTGGCGATTCAATGCAGCCCTGGCCAATTGCCAATCCGCGTACTCGCTCAACACCGGGAAATGCACTGCGCTCGGCCAGTACACCAGGCAGAGTGGCGAGCGCTTGTCGACGATCACCAACAGGCCGGTTATGTGCCGATCATGGGCCAGGGTATGCCCGCGCAAACGCACAAAACTCAGGGTCGGCGCGGGCACGCCGGTTGCCGCCCGTGGCGCCATGGCGCGGGTAAACAGCTGCTGGGCCGGCAGCGAAAGCCCTTGCTGCGTAGCCGAAAACAGCTGCACCCGGGCGAGCTGTCGCGCCGCACGATCAATCAGCGGCCGTGGCAATCCCGTGGAGGACCGCGCCGGGTAAAACACTTGGCGGATCAGCTGTTGGTAGTGACCGGCAATGTCCAGGGATGCCAGGGTCTTCATCAGGTAGCGCGGCGTCAGGCGCATTTGCCACGCCGGTTGCAAATACCGCGCACGGTTCAGCCGCCACTCGGTCCAGGGCGCCTGGGGGTCGAGATTGTGCAGCGCCAGCTCCAGCAGGCTGAAGGTGGTGCGCTGCGGGCTGACGGTCTTTTTGATATGACGGTCACCCGGCGCGCAGGTACTTGCCCAGCCGCAGAAACTGTGAACCGACATCGTCGGGCATATCCAGCAGTGGCTGGTCGATATCCACCCCCGGGAAGAAACCGTCCGCCGTCAATTGGGCCGTCAGACGCTGGCGAGCAAACGTCTCCAGTGACGGCAGGATGTGCCACAGGCGGCCCTCCACCGCCATCGCACTGCCCAGGTAGCGGCGTTGCAGGTGCCTATGGTTTTTTTTAGCGGCCGCAGATGCGGTAGCGAGCCAGGCTGGCTGGGCCTTGGCATGCCTCGCCGCCAGCCGGAGCAGCTCGACGTTAGCCAGGGCCGCGTTGCGCAGCGGGTTGTCCGGTACTTGCAGGTGCTCAAACAGTTCCTGGGCCAGGACCCGTCGCGCCAATGCCGGATCGCTGATTTCGCTGAACAATCGATCATTGCCAGCCAGACGCTTATCCAACTGCCGATGAGCGTCGATCAGCGCCTTGAAATCGTCACGCAGTACATCGTGGGTCGCGACAACGTAATCCACCGCGAGCGTCAGTGACGCCGCCAAGCGGGCGGCGTGGCGTTCATCACGTTTGATACAGCGCCACAACGCCGAGTCATCAGGCCCGGCCAGGCTGGCCCGCAAGCTTTTGGACAACCCTTCGAGACAATCAAACACTGCCAGGCCGCCATGGCTGCCACTCACCACCAGCACCACCGGCTGAAGCCGGGCCGGCGCCCCCTGGGCAGCTGTGGTGGTGACGACCATCAGCCCCCTCAGGGTGTAGCGAACAGGCGCACTGCCACTGACGCAGACGCGCAAAACACCGGTGTCGCTGCCTTGTCGGGCCGCCGCCAAAGGCGTGTTGAGCACTTCGAGCAAGCGATCAAGGTGGGTTTGCTCGATCACGCCCAACTGACGCATCAGCTGCGCTTCACATCGCAGCGCCTGGAGCTGGGCCGCAAACACCAGCGCTGAACGGTTGCGCGTGCCATCCGGGCGTTCGGTCCAGAACGCCAGTTGCAACAGGCGCTCACCGGCATCGAGCGTCCACTGCCTGACCGCCTGCGCCTTGGCCTGTCGCTGCTCCTGATCCTGCAAAAAAACCTGATAGGCGTCGGTTTCGCGGGCGGGGTCCTTGGCATCCAGCAGTGCCAGCAACCCTTGTTCATAACGCCTGATGTGCAGGGCACGGGTGCCGCGCGGCAGGTCTGAGCATTGGCTCGCCAGGATAACCTCGGGTTGACGGCGCAGACGATCCCACTCCAATAGCTCATCCAGCGCGGGGCCCCACGCAAGCGTACCCACCGCACGCCGCCGGCCCAGCTCGATGAACCGCATCAGACGCGCAGCCTGGCGGCTGGGCAGTTCGGCATCGAGGGGCACGTCAAGCGCGTAATTGATCGACAGCAGCGCGGCCCATTCATTGGCCGATTGCTGCTCCAGCATGGCGTGCAGGCTATGCGCCAGGGCGTCGCCACTGAGCGTCTGGCTGGGCTGCAGCGGTGGCAACGTTGCCACATCCGCCCGGCTAAAGGGCAGGTACTGCCACGCATCCCCCAGCAACCACGCCTTGATCCGCTCGGGCAGTTGCGCCTGCAGCTGCTGCCAGGAGCTGAACTCATGAAACCCAAGGTGCAAGCCCGGCAGGTACACCACCTGCGTGGTGCTGTCTCGATAGAGGTGCAGCGCCCCGGGGATCGCCAGAGTGCCTGCGCTGGCGTGGGGCCACATTATCCGGCCTGCGTGCACCGTGGCCCAATCGCCGCCGGCCTGCTGGCGCGCCGCGAGGGTGGGCGCGTCCCACAGTTGCTTGACCAACGTGTAGCCCGCGTCCGACAACGTGAACAACTGCTGCGCCAGGAAAGCCTGCTCGGCAAACACAGCTTTGTGCAGTTCCACCGCGCGCTCCTGGCGCGATGATGCGCTGCCGTGGGCCAGTTGCTGCCAATAATCCGCCACCGCACCGCCAACCCGGGCCACCAACTGCAGTTTGCCGACCTGCTTCAGCGCCTGTACTGCATTGAAGGGCAACCTCGCGCCGGGATCGCCCTTGATACTCAGCGCCGTGAAGTGATGGAGATTGATCGGCGGATACGGCTCGGTAAACAGCGCCAGGGTCCGGTCCATCAGACTGTTGCGATGCTGGGTCGGGCGCGGTGGCAGCGGCTCACTGAACAGCAAGCTGTAAGGGTCCAGGCCGAACGCCTGGCGCAGCGCCCCACGAATCCGCGACAACAGCCGGGGCGCGCGCACGACCAGGGTGCGCAGGGAGTGGGCGGCGCGTGTGCAACGTTCATGGGCGCTGTACAACTCGTCAACCGTGCGACTGGGCAGGCGTACGCTGTTGATGCGCCGTGTCAGCCGCGTACGAATCGCCGCCAGGCGCTGCTCCTGGGGCGTGCCCGGGTCGTCAAAATCGAAAGATTGCGGTGCAACGTCGGGGGTATCGAGGCTCATGGCGGGGTCTTCATGGCAGGAAAACCCGAGCCTAGTCACCCAACCCTGAGCCGGTGCGCTACATAAATGGCAGGCGAAAAAAAGCCCGCAGTGTGGGCGGGCGAAAAACCAACGAAGAGCTTTGGGGGTGTGAAGCGAGGTGACGCTAGCTACCGCGATAGGTGGAGTAGCTGTAGGGCGAAATCAGTAGCGGGACATGGTAGTGCTCCTGTTCGGCGCTGATGCCGAAGCGCAATACCACCACATCCAGGAAAGCCGGCTCCGGCAATTGCACGCCGCGGGCGCGGTAATAATCGCCAGCGCTGAATTGCAGCTGGTAGACACCACTGCGGTAGTCGTCGCCTTGCAACAATGGCGCGTCGCAGCGGCCGTCGCTGTTGGTCAGGGTGGTGGCCACCAGTTCCAGCTGCGCGCCTTCGACGCGGTACAGCTCAACCTTGATTGCGCTGCCGGGGCAACCGTGTGCGGCGTCCAAAACGTGTGTGGTCAAACGTCCCATGGCGTCTACGCGCCTCCCGAAGTCAGTAGAAGAGAGATCCGCACTTTTTCAGGGCAGTGAAAAAGCCGGCGATGGCTGATTAAGACACTTTTTAAAAAAATTGTACACAATAAAAATCACAAACCTTTTGATCACCCCGCCCATATTGCCTGAGCAGCCAATCAGCGAGTAATCCTTGCTTTTAAACGACCTTTTGTCCATTAGCTGACCAACTGGGCAAGTTTCTTGCTACACCCTTTACACAGAGCCCTGCGGAAAAAATGCAGAAATTTAGGCTTACAAAGTGGACGATAAGTTGTATACAATCACTCATCGCTGTGACGCCACCCAGTCATTCCACTGCCCGGCCGCCACATGAATGATCACGAACAAGAAGGAAGACTGCAGTGAGCGCTGACTACCCACGCGACCTGATCGGTTACGGCAGTAACCCTCCTCACCCCCACTGGCCGGGCAAGGCACGCATTGCGTTGTCGTTTGTACTCAACTACGAGGAAGGCGGCGAGCGCAACATCTTGCACGGTGACAAAGAGTCCGAAGCCTTTCTCTCGGAGATGGTCTCGGCCCAGCCGCTGCAAGGTGCGCGCAACATGAGCATGGAGTCGCTGTACGAATACGGCAGCCGTGCCGGCGTGTGGCGCATCCTCAAGCTGTTTAAAGAATTCGATATCCCGCTGACCATCTTCGCCGTGGCCATGGCCGCCCAGCGCCACCCGGATGTGATCCGCGCCATGGTCGACGCCGGCCACGAGATCTGCAGCCACGGCTACCGCTGGATCGACTACCAGTACATGGACGAGGCCCAGGAACGCGAGCACATGCTCGAAGCGATCCGCATCCTCACCGAACTCACCGGCGAACGCCCACTCGGCTGGTACACCGGGCGCACCGGCCCGAACACGCGGCGGCTGGTGATGGAGGAAGGCGGCTTCCTCTACGACTGCGACACCTACGACGACGACCTGCCCTACTGGGAACCCAACAACCCCACCGGCAAGCCGCATCTGGTGATCCCCTACACCCTGGACACCAACGACATGCGCTTCACCCAGGTGCAGGGTTTCAACAAGGGCGATGACTTCTTCGACTACTTGAAAGATGCGTTCGACGTGCTCTACGCCGAAGGCGCCGAGGCGCCGAAGATGCTCTCCATCGGCCTGCACTGCCGCCTGATCGGCCGCCCTGCACGCCTGGCTTCCTTGAAGCGCTTTATCGAATACGCCAAAGGCCACGAACAGGTGTGGTTCACTCGTCGCGTGGACATTGCCCGTCACTGGCACGACACCCACCCGTTCCAGGGAGCTGCCAAATGACCGCCTTCAAGACCCTCAAACCCTCGACGCTGAGCCGCGACGAATTCGTCGCCGCCTTCGCCGATATCTACGAACATTCGCCATGGGTGGCCGAAAAGGCCTACGACCTGGGCCAGGACCCTTCGATCGACGAGATCGAAACCCTGCACCAGCGCATGAGCGACATCCTGTTGAGCGCCGATCATGCCAGCCAGCTGGCCCTGATCAACGCTCACCCGGACCTGGCCGGCAAAGCCGCCGTCCAGGGCCAACTGACCCAAGCCAGCACGGATGAACAGGCTGGCGCGGGGATTCACCAATGCACGGCCGAAGAGTTTTCTCGCTTCACCGAGCTGAACGATGCCTACAAGGCCAAGTTCAAGTTTCCCTTCATCATGGCGGTAAAAGGCAGCAACCGGCATCAGATCCTGGCCGCGTTCGAAACGCGCATCCACAACTCGGTGGACACCGAGTTCAAATGCGCCCTGGCCGAGATCAACAAGATCGCGTTGTTCCGTTTACTGACCCTCTAAACGACCATCCCCAGCCACTCTATCTAAGGCAGACAAGAAGAATGAAAGCTTACGCCGTACCTTTCGAGAAGTTCGTCAACCTGGCCGACGCCCGCCTGGGCACCAAGATTCTTTCGGTGACCGATGACTGGTTCGCCGACGCCAACCGCCTGTTCCAGCCGACCCCGGCCGTATGGAAGGAGGGCGTTTTCGATGACAACGGCAAGTGGATGGACGGCTGGGAATCACGCCGCAAGCGCTTCGAAGGCTACGACAGCGCAGTGATCCGCCTGGGCGTACCCGGCTCGATCAAAGGCGTGGACATCGACACTTCATTCTTCACCGGCAACTTCCCGCCGTCGGCCTCTCTCGAAGCCTGCTTCCTGGCCTCGGGCGACCCTGATGAGAACACCCAGTGGGTGGAAGTGCTGTCGGCCGTCGAGCTGCAAGGCAACAGCCACCACTACCACGAGATCAGCAACGACAAGGCCTTCAGCCACCTGCGCTTCAACATCTACCCGGATGGCGGCGTCGCTCGTCTGCGTGTGTACGGTATTCCGTTCCGCGACTGGTCGTCGATCGGCGACAACGAACAAGTCGACCTGGCCTCGGCCCTCAACGGCGGCCGTGCACTGGCCTGCTCCGATGAACACTTCGGGCGCATGAGCAACATCCTCAACCCGGGCCGTGGCATCAACATGGGCGACGGCTGGGAAACCGCACGTCGCCGTACTCCGGGCAATGACTGGGTGATCGTCGCACTGGGCCACCCGGGCGAGATCGAGAAAATCATCGTCGACACCCTGCACTTCAAGGGCAACTACCCAGACACCTGCTCGATCCAGGGCGCCTTCGTGAAAGGCGGCACCGACAGCCAGATCGAAACCCAATCGCTGTTCTGGCGCGAGCTGTTGCCTTCGCAGAAGCTGGAAATGCACGCTGAACACAGCTTCGCCGAGCAGATCAAGGCGCTGGGGCCGATTACCCACATCCGCCTGAATGTGTTCCCGGATGGGGGTGTGAGCCGCCTGCGCGTTTTGGGCAAAGTAGCCAAGTAAGCGGTGAACCCGATCGCAGGCAAGCCAGCTCCCACATTTGAATGTATTCACATATCAAAATGTGGGAGCGGGCTTGCCCGCGATGGCGGCCGAACAAACAACACAACATTCGGATAAGAAGACAGCCATGCGCACACTAGTGATCGAACCCCTGACCAAAGAAGCCTTCGCCCCTTTCGGAGACGTTATCGAAACCGACGGCAGCGATCACTTCATGATCAACAACGGGTCGACCATGCGCTTTCACAAATTGGCCACGGTCGAAACCGCTAAACCGGAAGACCACGCCATCATCAGCATTTTCCGCGCCGACGCGCAGGACATGCCGCTGACCGTGTGCATGCTGGAGAGACACCCGCTGGGCAGCCAAGCGTTCATACCGCTGCTCGGCAACCCCTTTCTGATCGTGGTCGCGCCACTTGGCGATGAACCTGTATCGGGCTTGGTCCGCGCCTTCGTTACCAACGGCAGGCAGGGCATTAATTACCATCGCGGCGTCTGGCACCACCCGGTGCTGACGATCGAAAAGCGGGATGACTTCCTGGTGGTTGATCGCAGTGGCACAGGCAATAACTGCGATGAGCATTTTTTCAAAGAGGATGAGCGGTTGATCCTCGCCCCCCACCAATAAGAGAAGGCTTGATCACCCGACAACAAGGGTGACAGGCGAGAGGTAAAGACTGTGGAAGCACATCTGTTGGAATGGCTGAACCTTAGCGTGCGCTGGGTTCACATGATCACTGGCGTCGCGTGGATCGGCGCTTCTTTCTACTTTGTCTGGCTGGAAAACAACCTCAATCGCGTCAACCCCAAGAGCGGCCTGGCCGGTGACTTGTGGGCGATCCACGGTGGCGGTATCTACCACCTGGAAAAATACAAACTGGCCCCACCGACCATGCCGGACAACCTGCACTGGTTCAAATGGGAAGCCTATTTCACCTGGATGTCGGGCGTCGCGCTGCTGTGCGTGGTGTTCTACCTCAACCCGACGCTGTACCTGCTCGCCCCCGGCAGCAGCCTCAGCGGCACCGAAGGCGTGTTGCTGGGCATTGGCTCACTGTTCGCCGGCTGGTTCATCTACTCCTTCCTCTGCGACTCGGCCCTGGGCAAACGCCCTGCCCTGCTCGGCTTCATCCTGTTCGTGCTGTTGATTGCCGCCGCGTACGGCTTCAGCAAAGTGTTCAGCGGCCGTGGCGCCTACCTGCACGTGGGTGCGGTGATCGGCACCATCATGGTCGGCAACGTATTCCGCATCATCATGCCGGCGCAACGCGCATTGGTCGCGGCCATCGCCGAGAACCGCACGCCAGACCCGGCGCTGCCGGCCAAGGGCTTGCTGCGTTCGCGCCACAACAACTACTTCACCTTGCCGGTGCTGTTCATCATGATCAGCAACCACTTCCCGAGCACCTACGGCAGCCAATACAACTGGCTGATCCTGGCCGGTATCGCCGTGGCCGCCGTGTTGGTCCGTCACTACTTCAACACCCGGCATAACAGCCAGAAGTACGCGTGGACCTTGCCGGTGGGCGCCTTGGCGATGATCAGCCTGGCGTACGTGACCGGTCCCAAGCCGGTGGCCGAAGTGGCCAAGGCCCCTGCAGCCATCGAGTACCAACCGTTGCCAGAAACGGCGTTGGGTGGTGGCTTGAAACCGGCCGCGCCCGCCGCTGCTCCTGCTGCCGAACCGGCACCTGCGCAGGCGTCGATTGATTTCGACAAAGTGCATGGGGTGATCCAGGAACGCTGCGCCGTGTGCCATTCGGCCAAGCCCACCAGCCCGCTGTTCAGCACCGCACCGGGTGGAGTGATGTTTGATACCCCGGCGCAGATCCAGCAGCAGGCGGCGCGCATTCAAGCGCAGGCCGTCGCGACCCAGATCATGCCGTTGGGCAACATCACCCAGATGACCCAGCAGGAGCGGGATCTGATTGGTACCTGGATCAATCAGGGGGCCCGTACCAACTAACTGATCCACACACATCCAACTGTGGGAGAGGACTTGTGTGGGAGCTGGCTTGCCTGCGATGGCATCACCTCGGTCGACCTGATACACCGAGGTGCCTGCATCGCAGGCAAGCCAGCTCCCACATAAGCCAACTCCCACAGTTGGCACCGTGCAAGTTTGTAGATTGAGTTCCACCCGGCAATTGAATGCCAAACAACACAACAATAAAAAAGATCCGAGGTGTTGCATGACCGAGTTAGCCGAACCGCAGATTCCTGCCGCACCCGCCATGGTGCGGCTGCCCCTCTTGCAACTGATTCTGGTAGGCCTGCAACACGTCTTGCTGATGTACGGCGGCGCCGTCGCCGTGCCCCTGATCATTGGCCAGGCCGCCGGCCTGAGCCGTGAAGAAATCGCTTTTCTGATCAACGCCGACCTGCTGGTGGCCGGTATCGCCACCATGGTGCAGTCATTCGGCATCGGCCCGGTGGGCATTCGCATGCCAGTGATGATGGGCGCCAGTTTCGCCGCCGTCGGCAGCATGGTGGCCATGGCCGGCATGCCCGGTATCGGCTTGCAGGGGATCTTCGGCGCGACCATCGCCGCCGGGTTCTTCGGCATGATCATCGCGCCGTTCATGTCCAAGGTGGTGCGCTTCTTCCCGCCCCTGGTCACCGGCACCGTGATTACGGCCATCGGCCTGTCGCTGTTTCCAGTGGCCGTAAACTGGGCCGGCGGCGGCAGCGCAGCGGCCACCTTCGGCTCGCCGATCTACCTGGCGATTGCCGCGCTGGTACTGGGCACCATCCTGCTGATCAACCGTTTCATGCGCGGTTTCTGGGTGAACATCTCGGTGCTGATCGGTATGGGCCTGGGCTACGTGCTGTGCGGCCTGCTCGGCATGGTCGACCTCAGCGGCCTGGCCCAGGCGCCGTGGGTGCAGGTGGTGACACCGTTGCACTTCGGCATGCCCAAATTCGAGTTGGCGCCCATCCTGTCGATGTGCCTGGTGGTGGTGATCATCTTTGTCGAGTCCACCGGGATGTTTCTCGCCCTGGGCAAGATCACCGGCCAGGACGTCACCCCGAAAATGCTCCGCCGTGGCCTGTTGTGTGATGCCGGCGCCTCGTTTGTGGCCGGGTTCTTCAACACCTTTACCCACTCGTCCTTTGCGCAAAATATCGGCCTGGTGCAGATGACCGGCGTGCGTTGCCGTTCGGTGACGATCATGGCTGGCGCGTTCCTGATCGTGCTCAGCCTGCTGCCGAAAGCCGCGTACCTGGTGGCGTCGATTCCGCCGGCAGTGCTCGGCGGTGCGGCGATTGCCATGTTCGGCATGGTGGCCGCGACCGGAATCAAGATCCTCCAGGAAGCCGACATCGCCGACCGCCGCAACCAGTTGCTGGTGGCGGTAAGTATCGGCATGGGCCTGATCCCGGTAGTACGCCCGGAGTTCTTCGCGCAACTGCCGCTGTGGATGAGCCCGATTACCCACAGTGGCATCGCCATGGCCACCCTCAGCGCGTTGTCGCTGAATGTGCTGTTCAACATCCTCGGCGGCGCGGAACGCCCGGAAGTCGCCCACTCGCATTGATTCCTTCGTTCATTACAAAAACAAAAACAGACAGGGAACACCGACATGCACGCCATTCACCCGGGGCCGGCCACAAGCCGTGCCCCATTCTCGCCCCACGCGCTCTTTAACAGCGCACTTGAGCCAAGGCTTTGGAGCCAGTATTCTCCGCGCCCGCTCGAATCGACTCAAAAAAAAACAGCGAATGTAAAAGCTGACTGCAAGGCCAACTTATCCCGGCCTAATGTCTGCTGCCAAAGTGCGCAAACGTCCTCTGAATTCGACTGCATCTCATGCAGCCGACGGGGATTTTTTGGCTTTTTAAACACCTTGGCGCAGCTCTTGCTAAAAGCATTAAAGCTGACCGAACAGACGATTTTTGCAGCGAACCAAAAGGCGCCACACCAGAGCGCCTGCGTAGAAGAAAAACCACAAAACTTTAACTCGGGAGCAACCGAATGAAACCTATGTTCAAAGGCCTGATGCTGGCGGGATCCCTGCTGGCCGGTGGCCAAGCCGTGGCCGGTGACCTGCTGCAATGGCAAAACAACAGCCTGACCTACTTGTGGGGCAAGAACTTCACCGTCAACCCGCAGATCCAGCAAACCGTCACGTTCGAACATGCCGATGCCTGGAAGTACGGCGACAACTTCCTGTTTGTCGACCGCATCTTTTACAACGGCAAGGAAGACGGCAACGTCGGCCCGAGTACTTACTACGGCGAAATCAGTCCACGCCTGTCGTTCGGCAAGATCTTTAATCAAGACCTGTCCTTTGGCCCGATCAAGGACGTGCTGCTGGCCTTTACTTACGAGTTCGGCGAAGGCGACAACGAGTCGTACCTGTTCGGCCCTGGCTTTGACTTGAACGTGCCGGGCTTCGACTACTTCCAGTTGAACTTCTACCAGCGCCAGACCGAAGGCAACCGCCCGGGCGATGGCGTCTGGCAGATCACCCCGGTATGGGCCTACACCCTGCCAGTGGGCAACTCCGACATCCTGATCGATGGCTTTATGGATTGGGTGGTGGACAACGACAAGAACGCCCGTGGCACTTACCACGCCAACCTGCACTTCAACCCGCAGGTCAAATATGACCTGGGCAAGGCGATGAACTGGGGCGCGAAGCAGTTGTATGTCGGTTTTGAATACGACTACTGGAAGAACAAGTACGGGATCGAAGATTCCGGTGCATTCAAGACCAACCAGGACACGGCGAGCTTCCTGGTCAAGTACCACTTCTAACGAGCGCTGCTAGTCTCCTGTGGGAGCTGGCTTGCCTGCGATAGCCATCTGTCTGTGCCAAATGTGTTGGCTGGCACACCGCTATCGCAGGCAAGCCAGCTCCCACATTCAGATCTATTCAAGGCCGAGAAATCGGGTGATTTCGTCGCGCTTGGCCAACGCATCCCGCCGCCCCAACTCGATCAACTCGCTGCAATACCCCGCCTCGAACAGCAAGTAACTCAACACCCCCGCCCCGCTCGTCTTGGTTGCCCCTGGCCCACGCAAGAACAGGCGCAACGCTGCCGGCAATTCCTGGCGATGCCGTGCCGCGATCTCGTCGATGGGCTGGCTCGGCGCAATCACCAGCACTTCCACCGGCGCCAGGCCACGGGCCGCGCTGTCGGCCGGCTGGAAATGGCTGAACTGGTTGAGGCGTTCCAGCAACTCGATATCACTTTCCAGGCTGTCAATGAACGTGCTGTTGAGCATATGCCCGCCGATCTGCGCCAGGGTCGGCTCCTGGCCGGTGAACGTGCGCTGCACAGCCGGCTCATTGCCACGGGGGTTGCCGCTGACGCCCACCACCAGCACCCGACTGGCACCCAGGTGCAGGGCCGGGCTGATGGGCGCGGATTGCCGCACGGCGCCATCACCGAAGTATTCGTGGTCGAGTTTCACCGGGGCGAACAGCAACGGGATCGCCGAGCTGGCCAGCAGGTGCTCAACGGAGAGTTGCGTCGGTACGCCGATACGCCGATGGCGCAACCAGGCGTCGATGGTGCCGCCGCCCTGGTAGAAGGTCACCGCCTGTCCGGACTCATAGCCAAAGGCCGTCACCGCGACCGCATGCAGGTGCTTGTTACGGATGGCCTCGTCGATGCCGTCCAGGTGCAGCTTGTCCTTGAGCAACGCCTTCAGCGGTGTGCTGTTGAGCAGCGCCACCGGCATTTGCGAGCCCAGCCCGAGCAAACTGTGAATAAAGAAGCGACTCGCCTGGCGAATCACCCCCGGCCAATCACTGCGTAGCACCAGATGACTGCGAAAGCCCTGCCAGAAGGCCGTAAGGCGCTGGATCGCCGCAGTGAAATCCGTGGCACCGCTGGCCAGGCTGACGGCATTGATCGCGCCGGCCGAGGTGCCGACGATCACCGGAAACGGGTTCGGCGCCCCTGGCGGCAATAGCTCGGCAATCGCCGCCAACACCCCCACTTGATACGCCGCTCGCGCCCCACCGCCGGAAAGAATCAAGCCTGTAACCGGTTCAGCTGGGCGCATCGCGTCACTCCATGTGGGGGAAAGGTCGGTCTTTTGTGGCGAGGGAGCTTGCTCCCGCTGGGCTGCGTAGCGGCCCCAAAATCTGGGGAGCGCTTCGCACTCCAGCGGGAGCAAACTCCCTCGCCACAAGTGTTCGTCTGTTTTATCGGCGGCGTTTTTCGTACAGCTTGGGCTCACCCGGTGGCCGGCTCTTGAAGCGGCGGTGGGTCCACAGGTACTGCTCGGGGCATTGGCGTACCGAGGCTTCGACCCACTGGTTGATGCGCAGGCAGTCGGCCTCATCACTTTCGCCCGGGAAGTCGGTCAACGGCGGATGGATCACCAGGCGGTAACCGCTGCCGTCGGCCAGGCGCTCCTGGGTGAACGGCACCACCAGTGCCTTGCCCAACTTGGCGAATTTGCTGGTGGCCGGCACCGTGGCGGCCTGGATGCCGAACAGCGGCACGAAGATGCTCTGCTTGGCGCCGTAGTCCTGGTCCGGCGCATACCAGATCGCACGGCCGGCGCGCAGCAGCTTGAGCATGCCGCGCACGTCTTCGCGCTCGATGGCCAGGGAGTCGAGGTTGTGGCGCTCGCGGCCACGGCGCTGGATATAGTCGAACAACGGGTTGCCGTGTTCGCGGTACATGCCATCGATGGTGTGCTTCTGCCCCAGCAACGCCGCTCCGATTTCCAGGGTGGTGAAGTGCAGGGCCATGAGGATCACGCCCTTGCCATCCAGTTGGGCCTGCTTGAGGTGCTCCAGCCCTTCGACGTGGGCCAGGCGCGCCAGGCGCTGGCGCGACCACCACCAGCTCATGGCCATCTCAAAGAAGGCGATGCCGGTGGAGGCAAAGTTTTCTTTAAGCAAATGTTTACGCTCTTTCGCGGATTTTTCCGGGAAGCACAGTTCCAGGTTTCGCGCGGCGATGCGGCGGCGTTCGCCGGCCACACGGTACATCCCCGCACCCAGCAGGCGACCAATGGTCAACAGCGCACGGTAGGGCAACTGGGTGACCAGCCACAGCAGGCCGAGCCCCAGCCATAACAGCCAGAAACGCGGGTGAAAAAATACAGCTCGAAAACGCGGGCGATCCATTACAGATTCCGGTAAAGACAGGGCCGCGCATTCTACAACGGTTCGACTCGGCTTGCGGCCAGTGGATGTTCTCGTTATAAGTCTCGACACTTTTCGTGACAAGCCGCTTTATGCCGACCATGAGCCAAACCGAACCGCTAGACCAAGATCCCGTGTTCCAGCTGAAAGGCAGCATGCTCGCCATTACCGTGCTGGAACTGGCCCGCAACGACCTCGACGCCCTGGACCGCCAGCTCGCCGCCAAGGTCGCCCTGGCGCCGAACTTTTTCAATAACGCCCCGCTGGTACTGGCCCTGGACAAACTCCCGGCTGGCCAGGGCCTGATCGACCTGCCCGGCCTGATGCGCGTGTGCCGCTCCCATGGCCTGCGCACCCTGGCGATTCGTGCCAGCCGTATCGAAGACATTGCCGCGGCCATCGCCATTGAACTGCCCGTACTGCCGCCGTCCGGCGCGCGGGAGCGACCAATCGAACCATTGGTCGCTGAAGAGAAGAAAAAACCGGAAAAACCGCCGGCACCGACGATCAAGCCTACAAAGATCATCACCTCGCCCGTACGCGGCGGGCAGCAAATTTACGCCGAGGGTAGCGACCTTGTAGTGATCTCCTCGGTCAGCCCAGGGGCGGAACTTCTCGCCGATGGCAACATCCATGTATACGGCCCGATGCGTGGCCGTGCCCTGGCCGGCATCAAGGGTGATACCAAGGCGCGGATTTTTTGCCAGCAATTGACCGCTGAGCTAGTGTCCATCGCAGGCCGTTACAAGGTTTCCGAAGATTTGCGCCGTGATCCGCTGTGGGGGGCCGGGGTACAAGTCAGCCTGTCGGGCGATGTGTTGAACATCATCCGTCTTTAACGGATACTGCCGCATTTTCCAAGCATCTCTAGACTCTGATAGCACAGCGAAACTGGCATTACTTGTGTAGGAACATCTGAAGGTTGGCGTTTTTTCTGCGCAAACCCGTCTTTTCCCTACAAAGGCTGTCCGCCTGCGGCGAGTTCCAAGAGATGTTTTTCAGGGACTGAAAAGTCCTTTTTCCTTAGGGGTGAAACACCTTGGCCAAGATTCTCGTGGTTACATCCGGCAAGGGTGGTGTGGGTAAGACCACCACCAGCGCCGCTATCGGTACCGGCCTCGCTCTGCGCGGCCACAAGACAGTCATCGTCGACTTCGACGTCGGTTTGCGTAACCTCGACCTGATCATGGGCTGCGAACGCCGCGTGGTGTACGACTTCGTCAACGTGGTCAACGGCGAAGCCAACCTGCAACAGGCCCTGATCAAGGACAAGCGCCTTGAGAACCTGTACGTACTGGCTGCCAGCCAGACCCGCGACAAAGATGCGTTGACCAAGGAAGGCGTAGGCAAAGTCCTCGCTGAACTGAAGGAAACCTTCGAATACGTGGTGTGCGACTCCCCGGCCGGCATCGAGACCGGTGCTCACCTGGCGATGTACTTCGCCGATGAAGCCATCGTCGTGACCAACCCGGAAGTGTCCTCGGTACGTGACTCGGACCGCATGCTCGGCCTGCTGGCCAGCAAGTCCCAGCGCGCCGAAAAGGGTGAAGACCCGATCAAGGAACACCTGCTCCTGACCCGTTACAACCCTGAGCGCGTCAGCAACGGCGAAATGCTCGGTGTTGAAGACGTGAAGGACATCCTCGCAGTGACCCTGCTGGGCGTGATCCCGGAATCCCAGGCCGTGCTGAAGGCATCCAACCAGGGCGTGCCGGTGATTCTCGATGACCAGAGCGACGCCGGCCAGGCGTACAGCGATGCGGTTGATCGCTTGCTCGGCAAGACCGTGGAACATCGCTTCCTCGATGTAAAGAAGAAGGGATTCTTCGAGCGTATCTTTGGAGGCAACTAAACAATGAAATTTCTCGACTTCTTTCGCGCCAACAAAAAGCCAAGTACCGCGTCGGTAGCGAAAGAGCGTCTACAGATCATCGTGGCGCACGAACGCGGCCAACGCAGTACGCCGGACTACCTGCCAGCCTTGCAGAAGGAACTGGTCGAGGTGATCCGCAAGTACGTCAATATCGGCAACGATGACGTGCATGTCGCCCTGGAAAACGACGGCAGCTGCTCGATTCTGGAACTCAATATCACCCTGCCTGATCGTTGATCGAACAGGCGGCCGCCACGGCGGCTCGTTCATCCTGATCCCTGTTTGGGCGACGGATGGGCGAGCCGCCGTTGGCGTTTGTTACGAGGCTGTTTAATGCCGCTGTCCAATATCCACATCATTCATCAGGACGACGCTGTCCTGGTGGTGAACAAGCCGACCCTGCTGCTCTCGGTGCCTGGCCGCGCCGACGACAACAAAGACTGCCTGATCACCCGCCTGCAGGAAAACGGCTACCCCGAAGCCCGCATCGTCCATCGCCTGGACTGGGAAACCTCAGGGATCATCCTGCTGGCCCGCGATGCCGACACGCACCGCGAACTGTCCCGCCAATTTCACGACCGTGAAACCGAAAAAGCCTACACCGCCCTGGCCTGGGGCCAACCGGAACTGGACAGCGGCAGCATCGACCTGCCCCTGCGCTACGACCCGCCCACCAAGCCGCGCCATGTGGTGGACCACGAATTCGGCAAACACGCGCTGACCTTCTGGAAAGTGCTGGAACGCTGTGGCGACTGGTGCCGTGTGGAGCTGACGCCGATTACCGGGCGTTCGCATCAACTGCGCGTGCACATGCTTTCCATCGGCCACCCGCTGTTGGGCGACGGCCTGTATGCCCACGAACAAGCCCTGGCCGCCTGGCCACGCCTGTGCCTGCACGCGAGCATGCTCAGCTTCACCCACCCGCAAAGCGGCGAGCGTTTGCGCTTCGAGTGCCCGGCACCTTTTTGACATGCAAATCCGATCAAATGTGGGAGCTGGCTTGCCTGCGATAGCGGTGTATCAGCCCCACATTTTTACCTGACACACCGCTATCGCAGGCAAGCCAGCTCCCACAATGGTTCTGTGTTTTGCTCAAGAAAGTAGCTTCGCGCCAAATTCCGAGCCAATACGGTAAACTCCGCGCATTGCTGTCTGGAGCTATTTATGCGCGAAGCGTTGAATCAAGGCCTGATCGACTTCCTCAAGGCCTCCCCTACTCCTTTTCATGCCACTGCTGCCCTGGCCCAGCGCCTGGAAGCCGCGGGTTACCAGCGTCTCGACGAGCGCGAAACCTGGGCCACCGAGGCCAACGGGCGCTATTACGTGACCCGCAACGACTCCTCGATCATCGCCTTCAAGCTCGGCCGTCACTCGCCGTTGCAGGGCGGTATCCGCCTGGTCGGCGCCCACACCGACAGCCCGTGCCTGCGGGTCAAGCCCCAGCCCGAGCTGCAACGCCAGGGCTTCTGGCAGTTGGGCGTCGAAGTCTACGGCGGCGCGCTGCTGGCGCCGTGGTTTGACCGCGACCTGTCCCTGGCCGGTCGCGTGACCTTCCGCCGCGACGGCAAGGTCGAAAGCCAACTGATCGACTTCAAGCTGCCCATTGCCATCATTCCCAACCTGGCCATCCACCTGAACCGTGAAGCCAACCAGGGTTGGGCGATCAATGCGCAGACCGAGCTGCCGCCGATCCTCGCGCAATTTGCCGGCGACGAGCGCGTGGACTTCCGCGCCGTGCTTACCGAGCAGTTGGCCCGCGAACACGGGCTGAATGCCGACGTGGTGCTCGACTACGAGCTGAGTTTCTACGACACACAAAGCGCGGCGGTGATCGGCCTCAATGGCGACTTCATCGCCGGCGCGCGCCTCGACAACCTGTTGTCGTGCTACGCCGGCCTGCAAGCCTTGCTCACCAGCGAAACCGATGAAACCTGCGTGCTGGTGTGCAACGACCACGAAGAGGTCGGCTCCTGCTCGGCCTGTGGCGCCGATGGTCCGATGCTGGAACAGACCCTGCGCCGCCTGCTGCCGGAAGGGGATGAATTCGTACGAACCATTCAGAAATCCCTTCTGGTCTCTGCGGATAACGCCCACGGTGTGCACCCGAACTACGCTGAGAAGCACGACGCCAACCACGGTCCCAAGCTCAACGCCGGGCCGGTGATCAAGGTCAACAGCAACCAGCGCTACGCCACCAACAGCGAAACCGCCGGGTTCTTCCGCCACCTGTGCATGGCCGAAGAAGTGCCGGTGCAGAGCTTCGTGGTGCGCAGCGACATGGGCTGCGGCTCGACCATCGGCCCGATCACCGCCAGCCACCTGGGCGTGCGCACCGTGGACATCGGCTTGCCGACGTTTGCCATGCATTCCATTCGCGAGCTGTGCGGCAGCCATGACCTGGCGCATCTGGTGAAGGTGTTGGGGGCGTTCTACGCCAGTCGCGATCTGCCCTGAGACCGCGGCGCGGCCATCGCAGGCAAGCCAGCTCCCACATTTGATTTGTGAACACATTCAAATGTGGGAGCTGGCTTGCCTGCGATGGCGATCTCCCGAACACCCCAAGGCTATCTGACACACATCAACACCATTTCCCGCAATCCGACCTAGACTTGTCAGTATTCCCACTCCGACAAGGCCGTCGCACCATGATCTCCATGTCCTCCTTCCACGCCATGCTTATCCCGATCCTGATCGGCATGATCATGCTGGCCGTGGGCTTCAACTTTCGCGACAAGCCCCTTGGCGTGTTCGGCATGTGGATCGGCATGCTGCTGATCCTCGGCACCGTGGTGTACAAAATCCTCGCCAAACTGGCCGAATGACCCCTGCCCTCGTACACTCGGTCAACCCGTCGTGTTCAAGGTTGACCGCCTAGTGTTCTCCCGCCTGCTTGCCCTGCCCTGCTACCTGCTCATCGCCCTGCTCACCTTGCTGCCGCTCGCGCCTGCCCACGCCGTGGGCCTGCCCGGCTTGCTCGGCAGCGGCAACAAAGCCCAGCCCCAGGCCGAAGTGCCGCTCGGCCAGTCGCTGGACGAGGTGATCAAGACCCTGGAAAACGACCAGCAGCGCACCCAGCTGCTGAGCGATCTGAAAAAACTGCGCGCCGCCACGCAAAAAGCCCAGCCCGCCGCCGAAGAAGGCGTGCTGGGGTTGATCGGCGGCACGCTGGCCAATCTGGAAGCGCAGTTTTCCGGGGCCGACAGCCCGTTGGGGCGCTGGTCCGATGAATTCGAGCAAGCCAAGGATGAATTCAGCGCCCTGCTGCTGCCGGCCAACGAATGGCTGCCGATCATTTTCGGCTTTGCCTTGATCCTGGCGGTGTGGAGCCTGCTGGCCTATGCGCTGATCTGGCTCAGCCACCGCGTGCGCGAGCGTTTCGGCCTGCCCGAAGAGCTGCCGCAACACCCACGCACCTGGGACATGGTGCGCTTCGCCCTGCGCAAACTGGGGCCATGGCTGATCGCGTTGGTGATCACGGTGTACCTGAGCTACGTGCTGCCGTCGTCCCTGGGCAAATCCCTGGCGATGGTGCTGGCCTATGCGCTGGTGGTCGGCACCTGTTTCTCGGCGATCTGCGTGATTGCGTTTTCGGTACTCGACGGCCCGCACCGCCATCGTGCCCTGTATATCCTGCGCCACCAGGCCTTCCGCCCGTTGTGGTGGATCGGCAGCTTTGCCGCCTTCGGTGAAGCCTTGAGCGACCCACGGCTGGTCCAGGCCCTGGGCCAGCACCTGTCCCACGCGGCGGCCACCGTTGCCAATGTGATGGCGGCGTTGTCCACCGGCGTGTTTATCCTGCGTTTCCGCCGGCCGATTGCCCACCTGATCCGCAACCAGCCGCTGTCGCGCCGCCTTACGCGCCGCGCCCTGAGCGACACCATCGAGATCATCGGTTCCTTCTGGTACATCCCGGCCTTGCTGCTGGTGGGCATCTCGCTGTTCGCCACCTTTGTCTCCGCCGGCGACACCAGTACCGCCTTGCGCCAATCCCTGTTGTGCACGGTGTTGCTGGTGCTGTGCATGGTGATCAACGGCCTGGTGCGGCGTCACGCGCTCAAGCCTCAACGCGGGCACAAGCGTCATGCGCTGTATTCCGAACGCCTGAAAAGCTTTGTCTACACCCTGGCCCACTTGGTGGTGTGGCTGGTGTTTATCGAACTGGGCCTGCGGGTGTGGGGCCTGTCGCTGATTCGCTTTACCGAAGGCGACGGCCATGAAATCAGCGTCAAGCTGTTCGGCCTGGCCGGCACGTTGCTGTTTGCGTGGCTGATCTGGATCCTCAGCGACACCGCGATCCACCACGCCCTCACCCGCTCGCGCAAAGGCCTGGCGAATGCGCGGGCGCAGACCATGATGCCGCTGATCCGCAACGTGCTGTTCGTGACCATCTTTATCATCGCCGCCATCGTCGCCCTGGCGAACATGGGCATGAACGTCACGCCGCTGCTGGCCGGTGCCGGTGTGATCGGCCTGGCCATCGGCTTTGGCGCACAGTCGCTGGTGGCGGACTTGATCACCGGCCTGTTCATCATCATCGAAGACTCCCTGGCCATCGACGACTACGTGGACGTCGGCGGCCACCTCGGCACCGTCGAGGGCCTGACCATCCGCACCGTGCGCCTGCGCGATATCGACGGCATCGTGCACACCATTCCGTTCAGCGAAATCAAGAGCATCAAGAACTACTCGCGGGAGTTCGGCTACGCGATCTTCCGGGTGGCGATCCCGTACAACATGGAAATCGACGACGCGATCAAGCTGATGCGCGATGTCGGCCAGAAGATGCGCAACGACCCGCTGCAACGCCGCAATATCTGGTCGCCATTGGAGATTCAGGGGGTGGAGAGTTTTGAGTCGGGCAGCGCGATCCTGCGCGCACGGTTCAAGACGGCGCCGATCAAGCAGTGGGAAGTGTCGCGGGCGTTCAACCTGTCGCTGAAGCGGCATCTGGATGAAGCGGGGTTGGATCTGGCTACGCCGCGCTTGAGTGTGCAGGTGGTGACGGGGGCGTCGGGCGGGCTGGAGAAAGAGAAAAATACCTAACAGGCAACGCAATCTTAATGTGGGAGCTGGCTTGCCTGCGATAGCGGTCTATCAGTAAGAAATGTGGGGCTGGCCCACCGCTATCGCAGGCAAGCCAGCTCCCACATTTGATCTGCGGCGTCACTCAGCCTGCGATCGCAGCACCATCCATTTTCTGGCGCAGGCTCAACGGGCGCATATCGGTCCAAGTCTCTTCGATATAGGCCAGGCACTCTTTCTTCAAGCCGCTCTTGCCCACGGTGCGCCAGCCTTCCGGCACGGCTTTGTAATCGGGCCAGATGGAATACTGCTCTTCATGGTTGACCACTACCTGAAACAGGATGTCGTCGCGGTCAAATACTGAGGTCATTGCTGTTCTCCATCGCTAAAAGGCTGGCTGCGCACCACGCGCAGCGCTGATATCTGTAGAAACGTACAGAGCCGCAGAAAAATTAGAGGCTGGCGACCGCTGCGCCCAAGGCGCGGCCGAAGATTTCGGCCACCCGGTCCACTTCAACAGCGGTGATCACCAGTGGCGGCAGGAAGCGCACCACACTGCCATGGCGCCCGCCCAGCTCCAGGATCAGGCCGCGCTTGAGGCATTCGCGCTGCACCAGCGGTGCCAGTTGGCGATGCACCGGCGGGTGGCCCTGGCTATCGACGGCGCCTTGCGGGTCGACCAACTCCACACCCAGCATCAGCCCACGCCCGCGAATATCCCCCAACTGCGGAAAGTCGCGTTGCAGGATGCGCAGGTGTTCACCCAGGCGCTCGCCCATGGCGGCGGCATGGCCGGCCAGGTCGTGCTCCTTGAGGTAGCGCATCACCGCCGAACCTGCCGCCATGGCCATCTGATTACCCCGGAACGTCCCGGCATGCGCGCCCGGCAGCCAGGTGTCGAGCCAGTCGCGGTACACCACCACCGCCAGCGGCAGGCTGCCGCCGATGGCCTTGGACATCACCACCACATCCGGGATGATGCCGGCGTGTTCAAAGGCGAACATTTTGCCGGTGCGACCAAAACCACTCTGGATTTCATCGACGATCAACGCCACGCCGGCGCTCTCGGTGATGCGGCGCAGGCCGCGCAGCCAGTCAAGATCGGCCGGGATCACGCCGCCCTCGCCCTGCACCACTTCGACAATCACCGCCGCTGGCAGCAATACCCCGGCTTCCGGGTCGTTCAGCAGGTTTTCCAGGTAATGCAGGTTGACCCGCACCCCCTCCGCGCCACCCAGGCCGAACGGACAACGGTAGTCGTAAGGGTATGGCAGGAATTGCACGCCATTGCTGAGCAACGCACCCAAGGGCTTTTTCGGCCCCAGGCTGCCCATCAGGCTCAAGGCGCCCTGGCTCATGCCGTGGTAGCCGCCCTGGAACGACAGCACCGTGCTGCGTCCGGTGGCCGTGCGCACCAGCTTCAACGCGGCTTCCACCGCATCCGTGCCGGTGGGCCCGCAGAACTGGATTTTCGCTTGCTGCGCCAGCTCTGGCGGCAGCAGGCCGAACAGGTCCTGCACAAACTGGTCCTTGACCGGCGTGGTCAGGTCCAGGGTGTGCAACGGCAACTCGTCGCTCAACACTTGCTGGATCGCCGCAATCACCACCGGGTGGTTATGCCCCAGCGCGAGGGTGCCGGCGCCGGCCAGGCAGTCGATGAAACTGCGGCCTTCCACGTCTTCAACGTAGATGCCCTTGGCCCGCTTGAGCGCCAGGGGAATGCGCCGCGGGTAACTGCGGGCGTTGGATTCCTGCTGGCGCTGGCGGGCCAGCAACGGAGAATCGTCGAACTGGTAGAGCGTTTCGTGAAGCGGGGTGTCTTCGATATGGCTGATAGCGACGGACATTACTCGATCCCTCATCTGATTCCTGTTCTGGAAACGCACCAGCGGGGGGAGGATTTAGGCCTGTGGTCGCTAAAAAGCCAGAGTGGGCAATGACATCCCCCAGGCAGACACAAATCCAAACTGTGGGAGCTGGCTTGCCTGCGATAGCGGTGTGTCAGATTAAGAGTTCTTCGCTGATCGACCGCTATCGCAGGCAAGCCAGCTCCCACATTTGGACCGAGTTCGGCACAAGCGACGTGTATGCGGTCAGAGGCTGCGGTACTTTTCGTTCAGGGCATACAAGATCGCGCAGGTCTGCGCATCCAGGAACCCGCCATAATCCCGCGGCCGAAAGTGCATCTGGAACGCCCGCGTGCGCTGTTCAAACGCCCGCCGGTTCTGCGCAGGCTTATAGCCGTAACGCTGAAACGCCCGCTCCACCTCGACCTCCGGCGGCAAGCCGAGGCAAAACCGGCGCTGGTACATTGCCCGCGTCGACTCATCGAACCAGGCGCCGATCCCCGCCTCATGCAGGCGCTGCCACGGCAGGCGCGGGCCGGGATCACTTTTGCGCCAGTACGCCACGTCCGAATGCCCGAGGATGTCGCTCGGGCCGATCTGCGGGTAACGGCCAAGAATGTCGCGCACCAGCGCGATCAATACATCGATCTGTTCCTCAGCGTACGCAGGAAAAGTGAACACGCCACCGTCATCCCGCGCCAGGTTGACGATTTCGATGCCAATCGCGCGGCTATTGAGGTTGTCCCGACCGCCCCACTGGCTGACGCCGGCATGCCAGGCGCGCTGGCCTTCGTCCACCAGGCGGAATGCGCGCAACTCCTCATAACCGGCGGCGCGGTAGCTGGGCTCATCCGGGTCGGGCACCAGATAGTGCGCGCTCACGCCATCGCGCGTCAGGGTGCGCAGGGATGAGCCAAAGGGCGCGGCGGTGTAATGCAGGATCAGTTGGCGCACGGTCTCGCCGTTGCGTTGATTGAAATCCTTGGAGGGAAAACTGGTATCGATCACCAACATGAAAGCTGTCCTTTTCAGTCCAGGCCGAATCATTCAGCCCGTTCAAACGCAAAAAAATTACCGCCATCCTGAAGGGTTGAATGCCAGGCGGGCGGTAATTATTTGGGACTTGAAAGAAAAGCTCAGCGCCGCAGCGGCATGCCCAATTCGACACGCAGGCCATCGGCCCTGCTGTCGAACTTCAACGAGCAAGAGCAGCGCTGCACGATCGCCTGCACGATCGCCAGGCCCAGGCCGCAGCCTTCGCTGTTGCCATTGCGCCAGAAACGCTGGGTGAGGTATTGCAGGTCCTCGCTGGAGATCTGCTTGCCGTGGTCACGCACGCGGAACACCACATGCTCGGCGTCGGTGAATACGTTCAGCTCTACGCGTGTATCGGCGGGTGTGTGGCGCAAGGCGTTATCCAGCAGGTTGCGCAGGGCCGCGACCGCCAGGCCCACCGGCATTTCCACCGGGGTGTCGACGAGGTTGTCCGCCAGGGTCAGGTCGATGCGCCCGTTGTCGCCGGCGTTGGCGTCCTGGATGGCCAGTCGCGCGACTTGCTCGGCGCTGGATTGCAAACCGTCGTCAAACGACAGGCTGCCTTCCACCCGCGCCAGCAACAGCAGTTGCTCCAGGGTCCGATGCAGGCGGTCGGCGCCCTCCTCGGCATGGGCCAGGGACTGGTCGCGAGCGGCGCCGTCGGTCATGCGGGCCACTTGCAGGTGGGTCTTGATGGCTGTCAGCGGGCTGCGCAGTTCATGGGCCGCGTCGCCGGTGAGGCGGCGCTCGCGTTCGATGGCCTTGGCGATACGCTGGAACAGTTGGTTCTGGGTGTCGAGCAGCGGCTTGAGTTCGCTGGGCAGCGGATGGATCTGCAACGGTTCCAGGGAGTCGGCACTGCGCCGCATCAGCGCGTCACGCATGCGGTTGAGCGGCACCAGGCTCTGGCCGATCCCAAGCCACAACAGGCACAGGCAACCGAGCATCGCCACGCCCACCGGCACCGAAGCGGCGAGCAGGATCGACAGGTTCAACGCTTCACGCTCCACCTGACGGTCAGCGGTGGTGATCAACAAGTCGCCACGGGACAAGGTGAAACTGCGCCACGCCGCGCCGTCGATAACCTGGTCACGAAAGCCGCTGCGCATGGATTCCAGGCCCTCGTCCGGGGTGGTGTGGCTGCGGGCCAATACTTCACCGCGCAACGAACTGACCTGGCAGGCCATGCCGCCCGGCACATTCAGGGGCTTGGCGCCAAAATGCTTGCCCACGCTGGAACTGGCCAGGCCCGGCATCTCTTCCATCAGCCCGGCGACCATGCGCGCCGAGGCCACCAGACGCTGGTCGAGGGAGAACATCATCTGGTTGCGCAGGTCGTTGAGCATCCAGGCCGCCGCCAGGGCCCAGATCAACACAAAGGCGGCGCCCAGCTTGAACGTCAGGCGCAGGCGCAGGCTTTTCACGACGCGTCCTCTCCGCCATCCGCCGGGCCCAGGCGGTAGCCGAGGCCGCGCACGGTCTCGACGATGCCGTTGCCCAACTTGCGGCGCAGGTGGTGGATATGCACGTTCAACGCGTTGCTTTCCAGTTCGTCATTGAAGCCGTAGACGCTGTCCTTGAGCTGCTCGCTGGACAACACGCGGCCCTTGTTGTGCAGCAGGGCTTGCAGCAACGCCTGCTCGCGGCGGGACAGGTCCACCGGCTCGCCACCCAGAAAGGTCTCGCGACTGCTTGGGTCGTAGGCCAGGCGGCCATGCTCGATCAGGTTGACGCTGCGCCCGGCCATGCGCCGCAACAGGGTTTGCAGGCGCGCGGCCAGTTCGCGCAGGTCGAAGGGCTTGAGCAGGTAGTCGTCGGCACCGGCTTGCAGGCCGTCGACGCGGTTGGTCACGGAATCCCGTGCGGTAAGGATCAGCACCGGAATCTCCAGGCCCTGGCTGCGCAGTTGCTGCAACAACTTGAGGCCATCTTCGTCCGGCAAGCCGAGGTCGAGCACCATGATGTCGAACGTCGCCGCCTTGAGCATGGCCCGTGCAGCCGCCGCCGTGCCCACGCGCTCCACGGTAAAACCCTGGGCGGTGAGGCCGGCCACGATGCCGCTGGCGATCAGATCGTCGTCTTCGCAGACCAGTACGTGCATGCTGAACCCTTCATGAAAGATGGCGTGATTAAACGTGCAGCCGATTAAGTGCAGATTATGCCGCTAAAAGATCCATGCTCAGCGATTCCCTACACTCTAGAATAGCGCCGGTTAATCATCGGTTAATCAACGCCACACATTGTGTGCCTCACTTGCATCGAACTAAGGCTTGACCATGCGGCATCTGTTTATCTTTCTGCTGGTGTTGTTCGCGGGGTTCGCCCAGGCCGCGCCGGGCAATCCGTTTGAGACAAAACCCGACTTTCTCCCGGTGGCCAAGGCCTTCACCTTTACCTCCGAGCGCCTGGAAAGCGGTGAGACCCAACTGTATTGGCAGATTGCCGACGGTTACTACCTGTACCAGCAGCGCATGAAGTTCGACGGCCTGGCCGAGAAGCCGGTGCTGCCGCAAGGTGAAGCCCATAGCGATGAGTTCTTCGGCGAACAGCAAGTGTATCGCCAGGGCCTGGAAGTGAAAATTCCCGCCGGTGTCACCGGCAAGGTCAAGCTGGGCTGGCAAGGCTGTGCCGATGCGGGCCTGTGCTACCCGCCGCAGTCGATGACAGTGGACCTGGGTGGGCCGGCCACGCCAGCGGTGAGTAGCGGTACGGCCGACGACCAGAAAATCGCCAGTTTCCTCAGTGAACGGAACCTGTTCTGGAGCTTGCTGGCAATTTTCGCGCTCGGCCTCGGCCTGGCGTTCATGCCCTGTTCATTGCCCATGTTGCCGATCCTCGCCGGCCTGGTGGTAGGCAGTGGTGCCAGCCCGCGACGCGGCTTTGCCCTCGCCGGCAGCTACGTGGTGTGCATGGCCCTGGTGTATGCCGCACTGGGCGTGGTGGCGGCCCTGCTGGGCGCCAACTTGCAGGCGTGGCTGCAGCAACCCTGGGTGCTCGGTTCCATCGCGACGCTGTTTGTGTTGCTGGCGCTGCCCATGTTCGGCTTCTTCGAGCTGCAACTGCCGGCCTTCCTGCGTGATCGCCTGGACAACCTCAGCCGCCAGCAAAGCGGCGGCAGCATGGTCGGGGCCGGCATCCTCGGCGCCCTCTCCGCCCTGGTGGTGGGTCCCTGCATGACGGCGCCCCTGGCGGGCCTGCTGCTGTATATCGGCCAGACCGGCGACGTGGTGTTCGGTGGCCTCGCGCTGTTCACCCTCGGCATCGGCATTGGTGTACCGCTGCTGTTGCTCGTCACCCTGGGCAACGGTGTGCTGCCCAAGTCCGGCAGCTGGATGAACCTGGTCAAGGGCATCTTCGGCTTCCTGTTCCTCGGCAGCGCCGTGCTGATGATCCGCCCGGTGATCGATGCCAGCCTGTGGCTCGGCCTGTGGGGCGCACTGGCGCTGGTCATGGCCTACTGCGGCTGGACCCTGGCCCGCGAATACGGCCTGGCCGCCAAGGTGTTCGGCGCCGGCTCCCTGGTCCTGGGCCTGTGGGGCACAGTGCTGGTGGTGGGCGCCGCCGGTGGCAGCGATGACCTGTGGCAACCGCTGAAGGTCTATGGCGGCTCGCCGGTGGCGGCTGCACCCAGCGCCCACGACGCGTTCATGACCATCAGCGATCCCGCCGTGCTGCAAAGCCAACTCGACAGCGCCAAGGCCCAGGGCCAGTGGGTGCTGGTGGACTACTACGCCGACTGGTGCGTGTCCTGCAAAATCATGGAAAAACAGGTATTCGGCAAACCCGAAGTAATGGCCGCGCTGAAAGACGTGCGCCTGCTGCGCCTGGACGTCACCGCCGACAACGCCGCCAGCCGCGAACTGCTCGGCCGCTACAAAGTGCCCGGCCCGCCGAGCTTCGTGTGGATCGGCCCGGACGGTGAAGAACGCCGCGCCCAACGCATCACCGGCGAAGTGGATGCCGCCGCCTTCCTGCAACGCTGGACGCAAACCCGAGACGCCCTCTGATGTTGACCCTGACCATCGGCACCTTCGCCATCGCCCTGAATCACCTCCTGCTGATCAGCGCGCTGATTCTCGCCACCCTGGTGGGGTGGCGCGTGGCCAAGCGTGGCGGTGAGAACCCGGAATCGGTGCTGTTCAGCCTGTTCCTGCTGGGCATGCTGGTGGCGCGGCTCAGTTTTGTGCTGATGTACTGGAACGACTACAGCCACGACCCGCTGCTGATGGTGGATCTGCGTGACGGTGGATTCCTCGCCTGGCCCGGCATTATCGCCCTGGTCCTCGGCGCGCTGGCGTACGGCTGGCGCCGTCCGGCCCTGCGCACGCCGCTGGGCGCCGGTGTGATCAGCGGCCTGGTGTTCTGGGGGCTGACCAGTTTGTCCCTGAGCCTGTACGACAAGGGCGCACAACTGCCGGACATCACCCTGCGCAACGCCAGCGGCGAAACGGTGCAACTGGCCGATTACAAGGGCGGCCCGCTGGTGATCAACCTGTGGGCCACCTGGTGCCCGCCGTGCCGCCGGGAAATGCCGGTGCTGGAACGCGCGCAGCGCCAACGCCCCGACGTGACCTTCCTGTTCGTCAACCAGGCCGAAAGCATGCAAAGCGTCAGCACCTACCTCGCCACCCAGGGCCTGACCCTCGACAACGTGCTCTTCGACGCCAGCGGCCGCCTCGGCCAGGCCGTGGGCTCGATGGCCTTGCCGACTACGCTGTTCTACAGCGCCGACGGACGCCTGCTCAACAGCCACCTCGGTGAACTGTCCCAAGCCAGCCTGGCCCGTGCCATGGAACCCTTCGACACCGCCCCACAAAGGAAACCCACATGCCAAGCCTCCGCCACCTGCTGACCCTGCTGCCGCTGACACTCGCGGCCACCCTGGCCCAGGCCGAAGACTGGCCGGCGCCGATCAAACAGATCGAAGCCAAGGGCGCCAAGATCCTCGGCAAGTTCGACGCCCCCAGCGGCCTCACCGGCTACGCCGCGCAATACCAGAACCGCGGCATGGCCCTGTACCTGACCGCCGACGGCAAAAACGTGCTCGCCGGCAACCTGTACGACGCCCAAGGCAACGACCTGAGCAGCGCGCCCCTGGAAAAACTGGTGTACGCGCCCATGGCCAAGGAAGTCTGGGCCAAGATGGAAAAAAGCAGCTGGATCCAGGACGGCGACGTCAACGCACCGCGCATCGTCTACCTGTTCAGCGACCCCAACTGCCCGTACTGCAACATGTTCTGGGAACAGGCGCGGCCATGGGTCAAGGCCGGCAAGGTGCAGTTGCGCCACATTATGGTCGGCATCATCCGCGAAGACAGCGCGGCCAAATCCGCCGCGTTGTTTGCCGCCAAAGACCCGCAAAAGGCCCTGGAAGAACACGAAGCCGCCGGCAAGGGCAGCAAGTTGCAGGCGCTGGCAAAGATCCCGGCGAATATCGAGGCCAAGCTGGATGGGAATATGAAGTTGATGGATGAGCTGGAGTTGTCGGCAACACCGGCGATTTTCTATCTGGATGACAAGGGTGGGTTGCAGCAACAGCAAGGGGCGCCGTCGCCGGAGAAGTTGGGGAAAATACTCGGGCCCAAATGAAAAGAGGCCTCTCGTACGCGAGAGGCCTTTCTTCTATCCATCTGCCGAGTTGTTTGTTGGCACTGGCTGAACACATTGAAGCCGATCGACGCTGTTTCGCCGTGCCAGCGAACCACCCACGTTATGCGCGATAACAGGTCTTGATCTTATCAACGAACGCCCAGTCTTGAACTTCAAGCACCATCGACGCAATGCTGCCTCCAGCGAGTGCAGCACACCGAACCCAGAAACCACCCGGCGTTTTACCGGGATCCGCCACCACTTTAATGACCTCGCCAAGCGCGTCATAAAACGTAAACGTGGCCGGGCGCTGCAAAGAAGTACAGCTTAGCTCCACAGACTCCAAAGCATGTGCGAATGTAAAACGGTGGATCTGCGCTGGAAGCTGGTGATCCGTTTTATCGCACACGGTGTAATGATTACCCGACGCAAACGCATTGTTGTGGTATCGCGCGATACCCGCCGTACCTGAACCTGAGAGGAAGTCGATGGTCACCAGGGGAGTCTCAAGGGTACCGCCAGCGGGATAAACATGCGGCGGTTGATCTTCAAACTCTTCCAGCTTACAGACGAGCACCGTGTTGATAAGCAAGTTCAGCAGCGGAAAAACTATGCCATTGCTCTCATGTTTACGGTCATCAGTCGCAGCAATGCAGATGACGTCCAGCGACGAACCATGTTTTAACTGTTCAAGGTCCGCGCGACGAATTGGCACTGCCAGGCCGCTCGCAGCTTCTTCTTGCGTGAGTGCCCTGCCCGGCAACACATAGAACGTATAGGCGCTTCCGTCTTTTTTTGTACCCATGCATTTCAGCCAAACCCACTGCCCTGCCAGCGCAAACCACCAATGCAGAACGAAGACTGATGCGTCATCCACAAATGTCGCCAGATCCAGAATGCCTCCTTTAACCGCCGGCGGTGTAGCTTGAGGCACTACTGGCGTGGGCAATCGCACGGGTGGACTGATCTGCAACTCAAGATCCGCAGAAATCTGCTGCCTGCACCGGCTGGAAACGCTGAAGCGAATTGGCACCGTCTTGCCAATACCGTGAATAACCGCCTCACGCGGCACATCAAAATCGACATAGCCCAGTGTGATGTTCCCCGGTTTTGACGCGAGCGCCAGGCACACACCCGCCTGTTCCCAGCACGGCGTGATGGTGTGATGGCGGCTCATGCCGTCATATTCCACCCGCACCGTCACACCCTCACGGCCATTCCAGACCGTCAGGTGATCGCCGACCGCCTCAAGCACCTTGGGCGCCGGCAGCACCAGGTCTTCCTGGATCATTTGCAAGGCCAGTGGCCGAAACGCTATAGCGCCAGCCAAATCCGCCAGGCCTTGGAAGTTCGTCGCAAAATAAATCTCAAAGACCAGGCAATCGGCCAGTTTTTTCAGCTCATCACGACTCAGCACTGCGCTGACGCCGTCTGTTATCCACTCGGGCTTGACCAATTCGGCAATCAGTACGTCCCAGCGAAACACGCTGCCGTCCTCACGCGTTGCGACAATCCACATCCAGCACCTTTGTCCCCGCGCGATGTAATCCCAGGTGGCCACTCTGGCCGTCGCATCACCGGGAAAGGTGTTGAGGCACAACTTGCCGTCGGTTTTTTCGTCAACGTCGATCCCGCTCAAGCCGGTAGGTTCAAGGACTTGAACCGTCAACTTCGGCGAAGGCCACCAGCGCTCGCGCAGGACTGTAAAAGAGATAAGCACCGGGCGGTCGAAGTTGGCACTGATCGCTGACGCAGGCACTGGGAACACCAGTTTGCTCTCGCCGTCCTGCACGTCTTGGCAGGCCAGCACCGGCGAACCCAGGCCCGGTGTTCCTTCGAATTTCACGCACACGTGATCACCGCGCGTCATACCGTCATACACCACCTCGACATGACCGCCGTCGACGGTGAGTGCCGGGTTGAGCACCCAGTCTTTGCCTTCGATATAGACCGCTTCGCGCAGCTTGGGCGGCGACAGTATGAGTTCCGGTTCCCCCAGCCGCAGGTTCGCCGTAACGCGCGGGATTTCATGGGCATTGGCCGGGATATGGGAAATGCTGGGATCTTCCGGCGCGGTACCATGCGTACCATCGAATATGACGCCAGAATGCAGCGTCACCGACGACCAATCTTCGTTTGCAGCCAACCACTCGCGCAGAATCTCCAACAGGAAACAGTAGCCTTGCTGTGCCTCTTCGGAGGTCACCACATGGTCTTCAAGAACCCAATGAAAACGCCGAGGCGTCAGGTGCTCGTTGCCAACGGCCTCGACCCACAACCGCTGCCCGGCGGCAATGAACGGCCAACCGCACAATTGCACGTGGGCATTGCCAGGAAACTTGGCCATGTCCAGCCACCAGGAACCCTGGAAGAACACCAGGTCCAGGAATGTAGGCGCCGGCATGTCGTCGGGATCGATCACTTCGACCGTCAACTCCAACTTCAGCGACTGATCATTGCCACTTTCATACCAAATAGTCACCGTATGGCCGATGCACAAACCAATCACCCAGGCCGGCACCGGCACCTGGACACCGGCGCTGCCAGTGCCTTGCGCGGGCGCGGTGAATACCGGATTGGCCTCCTGGCCCTTGATCGCCCAGGACACCTGGATGTGCGCACCTGCGGCGATGGCGGCAGTGATGATCACATCCGTACCCGCCGTGGAACTCATCGGCGGCAACGTGCTGTTGGCCGTCGCGTTTCGGACCTGCGGCAGCGGGAGTTGAGCACGCACCACGGGAACCTTGACCGGCGCCGCGCCCTTGGACACAGGCGGCAAGGCAGGTGCTGAAGCAGCCCCAGCGGGCTTTTTGGGTGTTTTCGGTTTAGCCATGATGATGCTCCCTTTCAAGAATAGATAACCCGCTGGCCCGCACTTGTGGGCCGATAAACAGGGTTATCTAATCCTTCTGGGGTGTGGCTGCCTACTGTCAGAATTGACAGTTCCGATGCATACCCGGGCGATACCTGACCAACGGAAATGGCGGCGCCTGGACTGACGCCATCGCGGGCAAGCCCGCTCCCACATTGGAGTGCGATCAACCTGTGGGAGCGGGCTTGCCCGCGATGAGGCCAGACCAAGCCATGAAGATTAAAAGCCCTCCAACTCCGCCATCAAATCACTCAACCGATCCACCTTCTCCGCACTGATCTCATTCACCGCCAACCCCTCGATATACCCAGCCAACTCCGCCACCGTGCTGCATTCGAACATCGCCCTTAGCGGCACATCGCGCTGCAAGGTCTTCTGCACCCGCGAGGCAATCTGCGTGGCCAGCAACGAGTGCCCGCCCAGTTCAAAGAAGTTGTCCTGTACGCCCACCCTTTCCACTTTCAGCACCTCGGCCCAGATCGCGGCCAGGGTGACTTCCAGTTCATTGCGCGGCGCCAGGTAGTCCTGGCTTTGGAGCTGTCCGATCTCGAGCGAAGGCAACGCCTTGCGGTCGAGTTTGCCGTTGGCGTTCAGCGGCAGCCGGTCGAGCCACAGCCAGTGCAGCGGCACCATGTATTCCGGCAGTTCGGCGCGCAGGCGTTGCTTGATGCGGTCCAGGCGTTCGCTCGGGTTCAGCGCTTCATCCGCCGCCACCAGGTAGCCGACCAAGTGCTTGCCGTTGACGCCTTCCTGCACACCAACGGCCGCATCGCGCACTTCGGATTGCTCATGCAGACGTGCTTCGATTTCCCCCAGTTCGATGCGGTAGCCACGAATCTTCACCTGATGGTCGATCCGCCCGACATACTCCAACACCCCATCACTGCGTCGACGTGCAAGGTCGCCGGTGCGATAGAGACGCTCGCCCGCTGCGCCAAACGGGTTCGGCACAAACACCGGCGCAGTGCGCAGCGGGTCGCTGACATAACCACGGCCGACGCCCGTACCGGCCACGCACAACTCACCGACCGCGCCTTGCGGCACCAGCTCCAGTGCGCCGTCCAGCAGGTACAAGCGGTTGTTGTCGGTCGGCGTACCAATCGGCAGGTAAGTGCCACGGGTCGATGCGGCATCGACGCGGAAGAACGCCACGTCATCGGAGCATTCCGCCGGGCCATAGGCGTTCACCAGGCCAATCCCGGGATAACGCTGCAACCACTGGTGCGCCAGCTCCGGCGGCATCGCTTCGCCCGTCGGCAGCATCCAGCGCAGGCCATCGAGGCCGATGCGGTCCTGGGCCAGCATGCCCTGGATCAGTGACGGTACGCTCTCCAGCACCGTGATGCCTTGCGCCTGGACATGCTCAAGCAACCCTTGCGGATCATGGGCCAGCGCGTTCGGCACGATATCCACCCGCGCACCAAACAGCGGCGCGGCGAGGAACTGCCACACGGAAATATCAAAGCTCTGCGAGGCGGTCTGCGCGATCACATCCGCGTCGCTCAGGTCCAGGTACGGCACCTTGCTCAGCTGATTGTTGAGCATGCCGCGCTGTTCGACCATCACGCCTTTGGGCAAGCCGGTGGAACCCGAGGTGTAGATCACGTAGGCGAGGTTGTCCGGGCCGCTGTAGACCTCGGGATTCGCCCCACGGGCCGGCACTTCTTCCCACACCAGCAACTGGCAGTCGAAGCCTTCGAGCAACTCGATGGCCTGCTCGCGGCACGCTTCGGTACACACCAGCAACGGTGTGCGGCTCAGGTCGATGATGCTGCGCAAACGCTGGCTCGGCAGCCCAGGGTCCAGCGGCAGATAACCGGCACCGGCCTTGAAGCTGCCGATGATCATGCCCAGCAGGTCGAGGTTGCGCTCGCCCAGCAACGCCACCGGCTGATCCAGACCCACGCCCGCTTCGATCAACGCATGGCCCAGGCCGTTACTGCGCCGGTTCAGTTCGTCATAAGTCCACTGCTGGTCCAGGCAACTCGCGGCGATACGTTGCGGATGCGCGGCGACCTGAGTTTCAAACAACTCGACATAGCTGCGCTGCAACGGATAGTCGTGCGCGCTCTGATTGCAGCCTTCCACCAGGAACTCGCGCTCCTGCGCGCCAATCAACGGTAGCTCAGCCATGTCGCCATGGAAGCCCTGCACCAGTGCCAGCAGCAGGCGCTTGAACTCGCCAAGCATGCCTTGCACGGTGCTTTCGTCGAAATAACGTTGGTCATAGGACAGGTGCAAACCCAGGTCATCGCCCGGATAACACACCGCCGTCAACGGGAAGTTGGTGTGGGTCCGCCCGGAATCCGAAGTGGCATTCAGGCTTTGCGCACGGTCCAGCACCGAGACTTCCACCGGCGCATTTTCGAACACGAACAGGCTGTCGAACAGCGGCTGGCCCTTGGGCAGTTCGCTGTGCTCCTGGATCGTCACCAGCGGCAGGTACTCGTACTCGCGCAGCTGCATATTGCTGTCGAGCAGGCCGCTCAGCCATTGGCGCACGCTGCACGCTTGATCGTCCTCGGGCAGTTTCACCCGCAGCGCGATGCTGTTGATGAACAGGCCGACGGTGCGTTGCATCTCGGGCATTTCCACCGGGCGACCGGCCACGGTGACGCCGAACAGCACGTCGCGATCACCGCTCAAACGCCGCAGTACCAAGGCCCACGCCGCTTGGGCGAAGGTGTTGACGGTCAGCTGGTGAGCCTGGGCCAGTTCACGCAGTTGCGCACCGTCGCGGGCATCGAGGCGGGTGTAGCAGTCGCCCACCACCATGCCGCCGTGGCCCGCGTGGTCGCGCATGAAGGGTCGGTCGCTGGGGATCGGCGTGGTGCGCTCAAAGCCTTGCAGGTTCTGCTGCCACCACTGGCGCGCCTCGTCCAGGTCCTGGCGTTGCAGCCAGGCAATGTAGTCGCGGTAGCGCGGCGGCGTGGCCAGTTGCGCGTCGCGGCCTTCGCCGAGGGCCATGTAAATGTCGAAGAAGTCATTCATCAGCAGCGAACGGCACCACGCATCGATCAGGATGTGGTGGTTGCTCATCATGAACCAGTAGCGCTCGGCACCGACGCGAATCAAACGCAGGTGGAACGGCGCCTGGTTGAGCAGATCGAAACCGGCTTCGCGCTCTTGCTTGAGCAAGGCTTGCAGGCGCGGTTCCTGCTCGGCTTCGGGATCATTGCTCCAGTCCAGGTACTCGATCGGCGTGCTGCCCGGCTTGTGGATCACTTGCAGCATGTCGGCGCCGACGTTCCAGCAGAACGACGCACGCAAGGCTTCGTGACGGGCGATCACCGCCTGCCAGGCCTGGGCGAAACGCTCGGGGTCCAGCGCGCTGTTGATACGGTAGCGGTCCTGCATGTAGTAGAGGCCGGTGCCCGGTTCCAGCAGGGTGTGCAGCAGCAGGCCTTCCTGCATCGGGGTCAGCGGGTACACGTCTTCGATGGCGCTGGCCGGCACCGGCAACGCATCCAGCTGCGCTTGGCTCAGGTGCGCCAGTGGGAAGTCCGACGGCGTGAGGCCACCGGCATCGTCCCGCAGGCAATGGGCGATCAGGCTGTGCAGTTCGGCGAGGTAGGCGTCGGCCAACGCGCGAATGGTCTGCTGATCGTGGCGTTCGCGGCTGAAGGTCCAGCGCAGCACCAGTTCGCCGCCGTACACCTGGCTGTCGACGCTCAAGGCGTTGGGCAGCGGCGCGTCGGGGTCATGGGCGAGGCCGGCGGATTCGTCCAGCGGGTGGAACAGCGCCGCGCTGCCGAAGCTCTGGTCGAACTGGCCGAGGTAGTTGAAGGTGATCTCGGCGCTCGGCAGCGCGGCCAGGGTGTGCTGGATCACGTCGTCGGCGAGATAGCGCAATACGCCATACCCCAGGCCTTTGTGCGGCACGCCGCGCAGTTGCTCCTTGATCGCCTTGATCGAAGCGCCCTGCTCCAGCTGCGGCGTCAGGCGCAGCGGGTAAGCGCTGGTGAACCAGCCGACGCTGCGGGTCAGGTCGATGTCATCGAACAGGGTTTCGCGGCCATGGCCTTCCAGCTGGATCAGCGCCGAAGGCTGCCCGCTCCAGCGGCACAGCACGCGGGCCAGTGCGGTCAACAGCAAGTCGTTGACCTGAGTGCGATAGGCACTCGGCGCCTGTTGCAGCAACTGGCGCGTGTGCTCGGCATCCAGGCGCACGCTGACGGTGTCGGCATCGCGATTGCGCAGGCTGCCGTGGGGACGGTCCGCCGGCAACGCGAGCGTCGGCCCGGCCAACTGCGCCTGCCACACGCCGAGTTCTTCACGCAGGGATTCGCTGCCGGCATACGCCTGCAAACGCGCGGCCCAGTCACGTAATGCGCTGGTCTTGGCCGGCAGGCTGACGGACTGGCCGTCGCTCAGTTGGCGATAGACGTTTTGCAGATCTTCGAGCAACACGCGCCACGACACGCCATCCACCACCAGGTGATGGATCGCGATCAACAAGCGTTGCTGGCCCTCGGGACCGTCCACCAGCAAGGCGCGCAGCAGAGGGCCGTGTTGCAGGTCGAGGCTGCGCTGGGTATCGGTGAACAGCGCGGCGCAATCTTGCATGTCGCGCACTTGCGCCTGCATCAGCACGCCGCCTTGAGGCACGGCCAAGTGCTCGGCGTGCCACTGCGCATCGCGCTGGGTGAAGCTCAGACGCAGGGCGTCGTGGTGTTCCAGCACCGCCAGCAGCGCTTGCTCCAGGCGGTGCGGGTCGAGCAGTTGCAGCGGCTTGAGCAGCAGCGCCTGGTTCCAGTGCTGACGCTGGGCAATCTCGGTGTCGAAGAACCAATGCTGGATCGGCGTCAGGCCCGAGCTGCCGCTCAACACGCCCTGCTCCGCCGTGACCTGCTCGGAGCGCGTGGCCACGGCGGCCAGGCTTTGCACGGTCTGGTGCTGGAACAGGTCGCGCGGGCTGAAATGAATCCCGGCCTGGCGCGCACGGCTGACCACCTGGATCGACAGGATCGAGTCGCCGCCCAGTTCAAAGAAGTTATCGTCGAGGCCGACTTGCTGCACGTTCAACACCGCGCACCAGATCGCCGCCAAGGTGCTTTCCAGCTCATTGCGCGGCGCCACGTAGTGTTGGCGATTGGCTTCGGGGTCCGGCTGCGGCAAGGCGCGGCGGTCGAGTTTGCCGTTGGCGGTCAGCGGCATGCTGTCCAGCACGATCAGGTGCGCGGGCACCATGTAGTCCGGCAGTTGGGCTTTCAGATGGGCCTTGAGCGCATCGCGCAAGGTGGCGTGCTCGGCATCGCTGACCAGATACGCCACCAGCTGTTTGCCGCTTGGCGCATCCAGCGCCAACACCACCGCTTCACGCACGGCGTCATGTTCCAGGAGGCGGGTTTCGATCTCGCCCAGTTCAATGCGGAAACCACGGATCTTCACCTGATGGTCAATCCGCCCCAAGTACTCCACCAAACCATCGGCGCGTTGGCGCACCAGGTCACCGGTGCGATACAGGCGCCCGCCATTTCCGGCAAACGGGTCGGCGACAAACCGCTCCGCCGTCATCCCCGGACGCTGGTGATACCCCTGCGCCAGACCGGCGCCGCCGACGTACAACTCGCCGGTCGCGCCTTGCGGCACCAAGGCCAGGTCGGCGTCAAGAATGTACGCCACGCGGTCGCCAATAATGCTGCCGATCGGCACGCTGCCTGCGCCTTCTTCCAGTTGCTCGGGCGCAAGGCTGGCCAGCGGCATCACCACGGTTTCGGTCGGGCCATAGGCGTTGAAGAACACTTCGGGCTGGAACGCCGCGCGGATACGCTGCAAGTGTTCACCGGTCAGCGCCTCGCCGCCGGTGATGCACATGCGCACCGGCAGGGTCTGCTGCTGGGTCGCCAGCCACTGCGCCAATTGGCTGCCGTAGCTCGGCGTGAAGCCGAGGATATTGATGCGATGGCTGCGGATCAGCGCGCAGATCTCTTCCGCGTCCCACTGCCCCTGGGCACGCAAGACCACCTGCGCGCCGCTGAGCAGCGGCACCAGCAGACGCTCGGTGGCGGCGTCGAAGTTGATCGAATAGAAGTGCAGCTCGCAATCGTCCGCGCGCATGCCGAAACGTTCGATCACAGCCTGGCAATGCATGGCGATTTCACCGTGGGCCACCACCACGCCTTTCGGCTTGCCGGTGGAGCCCGAGGTGTAGATCAGGTACGCCTGATGCTGCGGCAGATTGATAAACGGCAACTCATCCGCCGGGTAATTGGCGAGCACCGGCAGGTCATCTTCCAGGCACCAGCACGCCACGGTCGCCGGCAACTCGCCGAGGGCTTCGAACATCAAAGCATCACTGAGCAGCAGGCCGATGTCGCTGTCTTCGATCATGTAGTGCAGGCGGTCGAGCGGGTATTCCGGGTCCAGCGGCACATAGGCGCCGCCGGCCTTGAGGATCGCCAGCAAGCCGATGACCATCTCCAGGGAGCGCGGCAGCGCCAGGCCGACGCGCACCTGCGGGCCGACGCCGCGCACGCGCAGCATCCAGGCCAGGCGGTTGGCGCGCTCGTTCAGTTCGCGATAGCTGAGGGTCACGCCGGCAAAGGTCAGCGCCGGGGCATCGCCACGGGCCAGCGCCTGTTGGCTGAACAACTGATGGATGCAGTGGTCGAGGCGGTGCTCGCCCCTCTCGACGCCCAGGCTGTCCTGCAACGCGCGTTGCTCGGCGGCGCTGAGCAATGGCAGTTCGCTGAGACGTTGTTGCGGATCGGCGATCAACGCTTCCAGCAAGTTGCGCCAATGCTCGGCCATGCGCGCAATGCGCGGCTCGTCGAACAAGTCGGTGCTGTAGGTCAGGCAGCAACCCAGGCGATGGTCAAGGTCGGTGACCTCCAGGTTGAGGTCGAACTTGGTCGCGCGAGCATCGTTGGCCAGGTACTCGACGGTCATGCCGGCGAGTTCGCGGCTTTGCTGGAATTCCCAGCGCTGCACGTTGCACATCACCTGGAACAGCGGGTTGTACGCCGCGCTGCGCGGCGGTTGCAGGGCTTCGACCAAGTGGTCGAACGGCAGGTCCTGGTGGGACTGGCCTTCGATCACGGTGTGGCGTACTTGCTCGAACAATTCGCCGACATTCATCTGCCCGTTGAGCTGGCAGCGCAGCACTTGCGTGTTGAGGAACGCGCCGATCAGCCCTTCGCTTTCCGGGCGAATGCGGTTGGCCACCGGCGCGCCGATGCGCAGGTCGGTCTGGCCGCTGTAGCGGTAGAGCAACACGGCCAGGGTGGCGGTCATGGTCATGAACAGGGTCAGGCCGCGTTCGGCGTTGAAGGCACGTACGCGGGCGGCCAGGTCGTCGCTCAAGTCGAAGCGGTACAACTCGCCCCGGTGGCTTTGCACCGGCGGGCGTGGACGGTCGCCGGGCAGCTCCAGCAACGGATGTTCGTGGCCCAGTTGCGCGGTCCAGTAGTCCAGTTGGCGCTGGCGTTCGCCGGATTCCAGCCACTGGCGCTGCCACACGCTGTAGTCGAGGTATTGCACCGCCAGCGGCGCCAGTGGCGAGGCACGCTCGTCGATGAAGGCTTCGTAGAGCGCGCTGAGTTCACGGGCAAAGATGTCCATGGCCCAGCCTTCGGTGACGATGTGGTGCAGGGTCAGCACCAGGTAGTGCTCGCGTTCGCTGGCCTTGACCACGCAGGCGCGCAGCAACGGGCCGGTTTCCAGGTTGAACGGGGTGTGGGCCTCATGGTCGGCCAGCTGTTGCAGGCGTTGTTGGCGCGTGGCTTCGTCCAGCGCCGAGAAGTCCTGCCAGTCCATGCGCAGGCCGGTTTGCGCCGCGACCTTTTGATAGGCCACGCCATCGACACTGGGGAAGGTGGTGCGCAGGGTTTCGTGACGCATGACCAAGGCCTGCAACGCCGCTTCGAAGCGCCCCACGTCCAGCACACCGCGCAGGCGCGCCATGCCGCCGACGTTGTACGCCGGGCTGTCCGGCTCCATCTGCCAGAGGAACCACATGCGCTGCTGGGAATAGGACAGCGGCACCGGTTGGCTGCGGTCGACCCTGGCGATGGCGGTCTGTTGGTTGCGCTGGCCCGAGGCCTGGATCAGCCCGACCTGTTCGGCAAACGCGCCCAGCTCGCTGGCTTCGAACAAGGTGCGCAGTGGCAGCTCGACGTCGCAGGCCTGGCGGGTGCGCGAGATGATTTGCGTGGCCAGCAGCGAGTGCCCGCCGAGGGCGAAGAAGTCATCGCGCAGGCCGATACGGGGCAGGCCGAGGACTTCGCGCCAGATCGCGGCGATCTGCTGTTGCAGCGCGGTTTCGGGTTCGATGTGTTCACGGGTTTGCCACACGGGCTCCGGCAAGGCACGGCGGTCGAGTTTGCCGCTGGGGCTCAGGGGCATCGCGTCCAGACGCATCAGCAGCGCGGGCACCATGTACTCCGGCAGCTCGGCGGCCAGGGCGGTTTTCACCTCCTCTTCGTTCAAATCGCTGTGGGCGGTGTAGTAGCCGATCAACTGCGCATCCCGCACCAGCACCACGGCTTGGGCGATGCCATCGAGGGCCAGCAGGCGCGCTTCGATTTCTTCCGGCTCCACGCGAAAGCCGCGCAGCTTGACCTGTTGATCGAGGCGGCCGAGGTATTCGAGCACGCCGTCGGCGCTCCAGCGCACACGGTCGCCGGTGCGATACAGGCGTGCGCCCGCCTCACCCAGCGGGTCCGCGATAAAACGTTCGGCGGTCAAGCCGGCGCGGCCGAGATAACCCCGCGCCAGGCCGATGCCACCGATGCACAGTTCACCCGGCACGCCGAGGGGCAGCAGGTTGAGGTGGTCATCCAGTACGCGGCAGATCACATTGCCCAGCGGCCGGCCAATCGGCGAACGCTCGCCGTCTTCAGCGTGGCAATGCCAGTGGGTGACGTTGATCGCGGTTTCCGTCGGCCCGTAGCGGTTGTGCAACTGCACCGCCGGCAACTGCGCCAACACACGGTTGCGCAACTCGGCGGGCAAGGCTTCGCCACCGGAGAACAGGCGACGCAGGCTGGTGCATTCGGCCGCCAGCGGTTCGTCGATAAACAGCTGCAACAGCGGCGGCACGAAGTGCAGCGTGGTCACGCCGTGCTGCTGCACCAACTGCGCGATACGGTGCGGGTCGCGATGCTCGCCGGGGCCGGCCAGCACCAGGCGGCAGCCGGTGATCAGCGGCCAGAAGCATTCCCACACCGACACGTCGAAACTGATCGGCGCCTTTTGCATCAGCACGTCGGTTTCGTTGAGTTGATAAGTGGCCTGCATCCACTGCAGGCGTTCAGCCAGGGCCGCATGCGTATTGCCCACGCCTTTGGGCTGGCCGGTGGAGCCGGAGGTGTAGATCACGTAGGCGAGGTTGTCACCGTGCAGGTGCAGGCCCGGTGGCTGGGTGGGCCAGCTGTCGAGGTGCAGGCTGTCCATGGCGATCACACACACGCCTTCAGCGGCGGGCAATTGCTCCAGCAGCGAGGTCTGGGTCAGCAGCAGTTCGACGCCGCTGTCGGTGAGCATGTAGGCCAGGCGTTCGGCGGGGTAATCCGGGTCCAGCGGCACATAGGCGCCGCCGGCCTTGATGATGGCGAGCAGGCCGATCAGCAGTTGCGGCGAGCGCTCGGCGGCGATGGCCACGCACACGTCCGGGCCGACACCTTTGTCGCGCAGGTAGTGGGCCAGGCGATTGGCCTGGGTGTGCAGTTGGGCGAAGCTCAGGCTGCCGTCCTGCCAGACCAGCGCGGTGTTGTCCGAGGTTTGAGCGTTGAGCAAATCAGGCAGCCATTGCTGGGCTGGCGTGCACGGTGATGCGGCCCACGGCTGCGATGCGTTGTGCATCAGTTGCAGGTCGCCGATAGCCTGCTGCGGTTGCTCGCACACGGCTTGCAGCAGATTGACGAAGTGTTCGGCCAGACGCTCGATGGTCGTGGTATCAAACAGTTCGTCGGCGTAGTCGAACGACAAACTCAGGCGCCCGTTGCGGTCTTCTTCGCTGTGCAATTGCAGGTCGAACTTGGCTTCGCGGCTGTGCCACGCCAGCTCGTCGGCGAGCATCCCCGGCAGGCGGCGCAAGGCGCTGAGGTCGCGTTGCTGGTGGTTGAACATGACCTGGAACAGGCCTTGTTCGCGGGCCTGGGGGAAGGCTTCCAGCAGTTGTTCGAAGGGCAGGTCCTGATGGGCCTGGGCGCCCAATGTGCGCTCCCGGGTGGCCGCCAGTAATTGGTTGAACGGCAGCCGTCCATCCAGCTCGGCACGCAAGACCTGGGTGTTGATGAAGAAGCCGATCAGGCCCTGGGTTTCCTGGCGCGGGCGGTTGGCGTTGGGCACGCCGATGCGGATATCGCGCTGGCCGCTGTAGCGGTAGAGCAAGGTCTGGAACGCTGCGAGCAACAGCATGAACGGCGTGGCTTCGTTGGCCTGGGCGGTCTGGCGGATCGCGGCGCCGAGGCGCGCGTCCAGCCGCACGCTGTGGCGCGAGGCGCTGTGAATCTGCTGCGACGTGCGCGGGTGGTCGGTCGCCAGACTGAGCGTTGGGTGCTCTTCACCCAACTGGTTTTTCCAGTACGCCAGTTGGCGCTGGCCTTCACCTTCGGCCAGCCATTGGCGCTGCCAGCTGCCGTAGTCGGCGTAGTGCAGCGTCAGTGGCGGCAGCTCCAATGCCTGGCCTTGGGATGCGGCGGCGTAAAGGCGCGAGAACTCGTCGATAAGAATGTTCAGCGACCAGCCATCCGCAATGATGTGGTGCAAGGTCACCAGCAACTGGTGATCTTCATCGTCGAGGCGTAGCAGGGTCACCCACAGCAGCGGGCCTTTCTCCAGGTCGAACTGGGTGCGTGCTTCGTCCTCGCGGATCTGTTGCGCACGGGCTTCGCGCTCGGCGCTGGGCAGGTCGCTGAGGTCGATGATTTGCAGGTCGAAATCGGTACTTGGGTCGATACGTTGGAAGGCCTGGCCGTCGCGTTCGTAGAAGCGCGTGCGCAGCGCTTCGTGGCGCTGGATAAGCTGCTGGAAGCTCAGACGCACCGCGTCTTCATCCAGCTCGCCGCGCAGGCGCAGGGCGCCGGGGATGGTGTAGGCGCTGCTGTGCGGGTCCAACTGCCAGGTGATCCACAAGCGGTTTTGCGCCAGGGATTGCGGCAGGTCGTCCTGGCGTGACAGCGCATGGATAGAGCCTTGGGCGACGCCACCGTCGTGCTGCAATTGCGCGACGCTGGCGGCAAAGGTGGCGAGTGTCGGCGCTTCGAACAGCAGGCGCAGGTTCAACTCCAGGCCGAGGGTTTCACGCAGGCGGGCAACCACCTGAGTGGCGGTGATAGAGTTGCCGCCGAGCAGGAAGAAGTGATCGTCGGCGGCGACCGTTGCAAGGTTCAGCTGTTCGCACCAGATCGCGGCGATCTGGCTTTGCAGCGCGGATTCCAGCGCCGCTTCACTGGCGCACGCTTGCAGATCCGGGAATTGCGCGTAGCTGTCGAGGCTGCCATCGGCATGGCGCAGGCCGCACGCCGCGCGCTGCACCTTGCCGCTGGAGGTCTTGGGCAGCGCGCCGGGGTTGAGCAACACCACCACGCAAGGCGCTTCTTGATAAGCCTCGGCGACGGCTTGGCGGATCGCCTTGATCAGCGCTTCGGGCGTGAGGATTTTCTGCACGCTGCGGCTGATTTCCGCCGCGATGCCGATGCCTTCCAGGCCGCCGTCATTCACCGCGAACGCAGCGACCCGGCCTTTGCGCACCACCTCCACTTCGCGCTCGATGGTTTGTTCGATGTCCTGGGGATACAGGTTGTGGCCGCGCACGATCAGCAGGTCTTTCAGGCGCCCGGTGATGTACACCTCGCCAAAGCGGATAAAGCCCAGGTCGCCAGTGCGCAGCCAGGTGCGGCCGGCGTGTTGCACGAAGGTTTTGGCCGTGGCCTCGGGGTTGCGCCAGTAGCCGTGGGCGATGCTGGGGCCGCTGGCCCAGAGTTCACCGACGCAGCTGTCCGGCAGCTCTGTGAGGGTGTGCGGATCGGCAATCAGCACCGCGTGCTCCGGCTGGCTGGTGCCGCAACTCATGATCGCGCTGCCCTGCCCCGGCTCGGCGCGGTTGGCCGCCAGTGCTTGCTCATCCACGCGCAGCGCGGGGATGCCGTGGCCACGTTTGCCGCCGGCGACAAACAAGGTCGCCTCGGCCAGCCCGTAGGAGGCGAAGAAGTTGTCCGCGGTAAAACCACACACGGCGAACTTCTCGGCGAAGCGCTCCAGGGTGTCGAGGCGGATCGGTTCGGAGCCGGAATAGGCCACGCGCCACTGGCTCAAGTCCAGGCGTTCGAGGGCCGATTCGCTGACCCGCTCGCTGCACAGGCGGTAGGCGAAATCCGGGCCGCCGCTGATGGTGCCGCCGTACTCGCTGATCGCTTCCAGCCAGCGCAGCGGCCGGCCAAGGAAGTACGCCGGCGACATCAGCACGCACGGCACGCCGCTGAAAATCGGTTGCAGCAGGCCGCCGATCAGGCCCATGTCGTGATACAGCGGCAGCCAGCTGACGATCACGTCGTCGGGGTTGAGGTCGATGCCAAAGCCGCGGCGGATCAGCACTTCGTTGGCCACCAGGTTGCCGTGGCTGACTTGCACGCCCTTGGGCAAGGCGGTGGAACCGGAGGTGTATTGCAGGAAGGCGATGTCGTCGGGTTGCAGGTCGGGGGCGATCCAGTCGCCCGCATTTTCGAGGCTGTCGACGCTTAATACCGGTGGTGCGTTTTCGATCTGCGACAAGCCTTCGGCGAGGCTGGCGATGGTCAGCAACAGGCGCGGCTCGGCATCGCTGATGATCGACAGCAGGCGCTCCTGATGATGGCGACGGGTGGACTCCGGCGGATAGGCCGGCACCGCGATCACCCCGGCGTACAGGCAACCAAAAAACGCCGCGACATAGTCCGGGCCGCTGGGGAACAGCAGCACCGCGCGGTCGCCCAACGCGGCGTTGGCCTGCAAGGCAGCGGCGATGGTGCGGGCGCGTTGGTCGAGGTCACGGTAACTGAGCACGACGCTGTGCTCGGCGGATTCGGCGAGGAAGCGCAGGGCCACCTGGTCCGGGGTCTGCGCGGCGCGACGTTGAAGGGACTGGACCAGGGTGCGGGGAAGTTCGAAGGCGTCCATCATGGGGTTCCTGCCTGAAATCGGCTTGCGGGAAATTCGGGAAGTCGGGTGCGTTCAGCCGGCGATCAATTGCCGCGCCGTGTCGTTGCGCCAGCGGGCCAGGTGCTCGTCGGCATAGCGGCGGATGCAGCGCAGCACCGCGCTTTCGTGCTGCACGAGGAAGAAGTGGTGGCCGTCGAACATGTCCAGGGAGAAGCCGCTGGCGGCGTCGTCCTGCCAGTCGAGCAACTGGTCGGCGCGCACGCTGTCTTGCTTGCCGCCGAACACATGGATCGGCAAGCGCAACGGTGCGCGCTCGCCGTAGGTGAAGCTGCCGCAGAGCAGAAAGTCTGCGCGCAGGATCGGCAGCATCAGCGCCATCAGTTCGGGGTTGGCCAGGGCTTCTTCAGCGGTGCCTTGCAGTTCGCGCAGGCGGGCGAGCAGTTGGGCGTCGGTCTTTTCGCTGGCGTACTCACTGACATCACGCCGCGCCGGGCCCGCCGTGCCAGAGGCAAACAACGCGAGGGGCGCCGGCAGGTTGCGTGCGCGCAGGGCGTGGGCCAGTTCGAACGCCAGCAGGCCGCCGAGGCTGTGGCCAAACAAGGCGTAAGGGCCGTTGAGGTCGCGGCCGATCTCGTCGGCGAGTTGCGCCGCCAGGGCCTTGATATCGCGCTGCAACGGCTCGTCCATGCGCATGCCACGCCCGGGCAATTCCAGCGGGCACACCTGCAACCACGCCGGCATCGCCCGGCGCCAGCGGGCATAGACCATGGCGCTGGCGCCCGAATAGGGCAGGCAAAACAGGCGCAGGCACGTCGGCGTACTCATCGGGCGAGTACTCCAAACTGAAACACGCTGTATGCACGATAGAAACCCATGTCGCCCTCCTGCGGGTGCTGATCCTTGGCCGTTTCACGAACGGACCTGTCACCCAAGAGAACGGACGGAGCGGGCAAATAATTAGTCGCAGGCTTTGCGCGAGACGTGGTTCACAGCGCACAAGAAAGCATAAGATTAGTTCGTCTTCTCATTTGACAATCATTATCATTAAGCATAATTTGTTGCCCGATGTGTAGGAGGCCTCAGCAAGGACGCCCTCCCCCAACCTCTTTGCGACAAGGTGATTTTCCATGACGGAACAAGTATCCACAGGCAGGTGCGACTCACCTCTTCTGCAGGCTTTTGTCGATAATCGACTGATCCTGGTGAAGATCGCGGCACGTATTACCGGGTGCCGCTCCCGCGCCGAAGACGTAGTGCAGGACGCCTACTTCCGGCTGCAATCGGCGCCGACGATCACCTCATCGTTCAAGGCCCAATTGAGCTATCTGTTCCAGATCGTGCGCAACCTGGCGATCGATCACTATCGCAAGCAGGCCCTGGAGCTCAAATACTCCGGCACGGAAGAGGAAGGCTTGAATGTGGTTATTCACGGCGCTTCACCGGAAACCTCGCACATCAACTTCAGCACCCTGGAAAACATCGCCGACGCCCTGACGGAGCTGCCCCAGCGCACGCGCTATGCGTTCGAGATGTACCGCCTGCACGGCGTGCCGCAAAAGGACATCGCCAAGGAATTGGGCGTGTCGCCGACCCTGGTCAACTTCATGATCCGCGATGCGCTGGTGCATTGCCGCAAGGTGTCGGGCAGCCATAGCGATACGTTTGCGCGCAGGGTCTGAACCCAACACAGCACTCTATGTGGAATAAACCAATGTGGGAGCGGGCTTGCCCGCGATAGCAGTCTGTCAGCCACCGATGTGTTGACTGAACCACTGCAATCGCGGGCAAGCCCGCTCCCACATTTAGATTTTCATTAAGGCTTCAGGGCGCCGGCATCACGTCAATGCGATACGGCTCGAAAATCTTCAGCATCTCGCCGTTTTCCCGCAACCGCTTGAGCAACCCGGCAAACGCCTCGGCGGTGATCGGCGCCTTGGGCCGCAGCAACGCGTAGTGGTGATACACCTGGTCGATACGCTCCGACACCAGGAACTGCCCCGCCATATCCGCATTGCGCACCATGAAATCACTCAGGTACGAACGCGTCACCAGCGCGATATCGGCACGCCCGCGCGCGACCATCAGCAAGTTGCTGTCATGGGAATAGGTCAACGTGGCGTTGAAGTGTTCGGCCATGTACTTGGGGTCGGGGTTGAAGTTGGCGAAGGCGTAGTGATAACCCCTGCTGAACACCGCCAGGCGCTTGCCCGCCAGGTCGGCGAAATAGCCCTGCTCGCGACCGGGCTCACGCTGGGCGACGAACACTTCCGCATCCTCCAGGCCCATGTCGACGCTGGCGTGGGCAATCTTCTGCCAGCCCCATTCGGGGTTTTCGAAGATGGCCATGTCGACCCGGCCCTGCTCGAAATCCCGGAAGCGGCGCGGAATGGAGGTGGGCACCAGCACAAACTGGTAGTCGCTCTGCGCGGTGTTCAGGGCCTCCACCAGTTGCGGTAGCAAACCGGTGTCGGCGCCTTGCTCAGGGCGTACGGTGTAGGGCGGGAAGTGCGCCGCGCCGATCCTCACCAATTGCGCAGCCGAAGCCGGCGCCCACCCTGCGGTGCCCAGTGCCAAAAAGGTAACTCCTGCAGCCAGCCGCCATGGCGAAAACATTGAGGCACACACCGTTGAATACTCTGATGGCGATAAGCTAGGCGTTTTTGTCGGGAGAGACAACTTTCCACCGTCAAATTAATAGCTTGCTCATCAATCGGCTTTAAGCACCATCAGCAGCGCTTCTTCGGCCAATTGCTCCAGGGTCAGGCTGCCCTCGGCGCGAAACCACGTCGTGGTCCAGGACAACGCCCCAGTGAGAAAGCGCCGGGTGATAAACACATCGCCCCGGATATAACCGGCCGCCTTGGCCTCGCCGAGCACCTGCAACCAGATCTCTTCGTACACATCACGCAGCGCCAGCACCTGCGCCTGGCCTTCGGCCGACAGCGAGCGCCACTCATACACCAGCACCGCCATGGCCTCGCCGCTGCCGCCCATGATCGATTGCAATTCGCAGCGGATCAGCGCCAGCACGCGCTCGCGCACGTCGCGCGCTTCTTCGAGGGAGGCGCGCATCATCGCGGTGTTGTAGTGGATGGTTTCTTCCATCACCGCCCGCAGGATCTCGTCCTTGCTCTTGAAGTGATGAAAAATGCTCCCGGACTGAATGCCCACGGCACTCGCCAGGTCACGCACCGTGGTACGTTCAAAGCCTTTGTTGCGAAACAGGTGCGCCGCCGTTTGCAGCAACTTGCCCCGGGCACTGTCGGGGTCGGTCAACTGGCCGCCATCGACCATGGTGCGCATCACCCGCAGGGCTTTGTGCTCATCCATGCCACTCTCCTCTACTTCTACTGACGTCTTGGCCGGCAATTTAGGCCGTGGCCGCGACCCAAGCAAGCGCTTGGGCAAAATCTGTATCGGGAGTTTACAGACCAAGCGCTTGCTTGGTAGTCTCGGCAACAGCCATCAGAGGAAGGATTTCTCATGCGTGACACGGTTCGTATCGGCTGCGCCAGCGCCTTCTGGGGCGACACCTGCACCGCCGCCGCCCAGTTGGTAAACGGCGGCGCGCTGGATTACCTGGTATTCGACTATCTGGCGGAAGTCACCATGTCGATCCTCGCCGGCGCGCGGATGAAAGACCCCCAGGCCGGCTACGCCACGGATTTTGTCGAGGTGCTCACGCCGCTGCTGGCCGACATTCAGCGCCAGGGCATCCGCGTGATCAGCAACGCAGGCGGCATCCACCCCCAAGCCTGTGCCGCCGCGCTGCAAGCGGTCTGTGACAAGGCCGGCATCGCGCTGAAAATCGCCGTGCTGCTGGGCGATGACCTGCAACCCCAACTCAAGCAACTCCACGGCATCACCGACATGTTCAACGGCGCGCCCCTGCCGCCCGTGTGCGTGTCCGCCAACGCCTACCTCGGCGCGCCGGGCATTGCCGCTGCGCTGGCACTGGGCGCCGACATCGTCATCACCGGCCGCGTGGTGGACAGCGCCGTGGTCAGCGGGGCTCTGGTGCATGCCTTCAATTGGTCCTGGCACGACTACGACCGCCTCGCCCAAGCCGCCCTGGCCGGGCATATCATCGAATGCGGCGCGCAATGCACCGGCGGCAACTTCACCGATTGGCGCGACGTGCCGGACTACGCGCACATCGGCTTCCCCATCGTCGAAGTCAGCGCCGACGGCGCGTTCACCGTGAGCAAAGTCGCGGGCACGGGCGGGCTGATCAGCGAACTGAGCGTGGCCGAACAACTGCTGTACGAGATTGGCGACCCGCGCGCCTACCTGCTGCCGGATGTGATCTGCGACTTCAGCCAGGTCACCTTGCAACAGCAGGGCGAAAACCGCGTGCACCTGCACGGCGCCAAGGGCCTGCCACCGACCGAGCAGTACAAGGTCAGCGCCACCTACCCCGATGGTTTTCGCTGCACCGCCAGTTGCCTGATCGCCGGGATCGACGCCGTCGCCAAGGCCGAGCGGGTCAGCCAGGCGATCATCGACAAGACCGCCGAACTGTTCAGCCAGCGCGGCTGGGCGCCCTACACCGAAGTGAATATCGAACTGCTCGGCAGCGAAGCGACCTATGGCGCCCACGCACGGCGCCACGATTGCCGCGAAGTGGTGGTGAAACTCGCGGTACGCCACCCCAACAAACAGGCGCTGGTGTTGTTTGCCCGCGAGATCGCCCAGGCCGCCACGGGCATGGCGCCGGGGCTGACCGGGATCGTCGGCGGACGGCCCACCGTGTATCCGTTGATTCGCCTGTTTTCATTCCTGGTGGATAAAACCTTCTGCACGCCAGTGATCGACTTTCAGGGCGAGCGCCACACCGTCGAACTGCCCAGCGCCCACCCACTGATAACACCGGCTGCGGCAATCGAACCGCCCCAACCCCAAGGCCTTGCCGACGCCAGCGTGCCCCTGGTCAAACTCGCCGTGGCGCGCTCCGGCGACAAGGGCAACCACAGCAATATCGGGGTGATCGCCCGCGCGCCCGAATACCTGCCATGGATCGCCGAAGCGCTGACGCCCGCAGTGGTCGTCGACTGGATGAGCCACGTGCTCGACCCGCTGCACGGCCGCGTCGAACGCTGGTACCTGCCCGGCAGCCACAGCCTCAACTTCCTCCTGGAAAACGCCCTGGGCGGCGGCGGTATCGCCAGCCTGCGCATCGACCCGCAAGGCAAGGCCTTCGCCCAGCAGTTGCTGGAAATCCCCATCGCCGTACCGCAACACCTCGCCGATCAACTCAACTGACAGGAGCGTTGCCGTGGCCTTCGACTCGATCTTCAAAGCCGACCTGTTCCAGGGGTTACACCGTGATTGTCACCGGTGGCGGCAGCGGCATTGGCCGTTGCACCGCCCATGAACTGGCGGCCCTCGGCGCCCAGGTGATTCTGGTGGGGCGCAAACCCGAAAAGCTGCAAACCGTCGCCGCCGAAATTGCCGAAGATGGCGGCATCGCCCATTGGCAGGCCTGCGACATTCGCGATGAAGAAGCGGTGAAGGCGCTGGTCACGCAGATCCTCAGCGACCACGGGCCGATCCACGGCCTGGTGAACAACGCCGGGGGCCAATACCCGTCACCGCTGGCGTCGATCAATCAAAAAAGGCTTTGAAACCGTGCTGCGCACCAACCTCGTCGGCGGCTTCCTGATGGCGCGGGAAGTGTTCAACCAGTCGATGAGCAAGCACGGCGGCGCCATCGTCAACATGCTCGCCGACATGTGGGGCGGCATGCCCGGCATGGGTCACTCGGGCGCGGCGCGCGCGGGCATGGACAACTTCACCAAGACCGCCGCGTTTGAATGGGGCTACGCCGGGGTGCGGGTCAACGCCGTGGCGCCGGGCTGGATTGCCTCCAGCGGCATGGACACCTACGAAGGCGCCTTCAAGGCGGTGATCCCGACCCTGCGCGAACATGTGCCGCTCAAGCGCATCGGCACCGAATCGGAAGTCAGCGCGGCCATCGTGTTCCTGCTCAGCCCCGCCGCCGCCTTTATCAGCGGCAGCACCCTGCGTATCGACGGCGCCGCCAGCCTGGGCAGCCGCGCCTGGCCCTTGCACAAGGCACAGCCGCCGAGCGAACCGTTCAATGGCTTTCACCGCGCCTACTTGCCGGATGTCCTCAAGGCGGAGCAATAAACCATGCCGCTGATCGAATCCCTGATCGACCCCCACAGCGCCCAGTTCGCGCAAAACCGCGCAGCCATGCAGGTGGGCATCCAGCACCTGCGCCAGCTGGAGCAGAACCTGCTGGACAAGGCCGAAGAAGCCCGCGCCAAGTTCGACCAGCGTGGGCAACTGCTGCCCCGTGACCGCCTCAACCTGCTGCTGGACCCCGGCGCGCCGTTCCTCGAACTGGCCGGCCTGGCCGGCTACAAGCTGCACGACGACAAGGACGGCAGCGCCGCCGGCGGTGGCTTGATCGCCGGCATCGGCTACGTCAGTGGCGTGCGCATGCTGGTGGTGGCCAACAACAGCGCAATCAAGGGCGGCACGATTTCCCCCAGCGGCCTGAAAAAATCCCTGCGCCTGCAACAGATCGCCCTGGAAAACAAACTGCCGGTGGTGACCCTGGCCGAAAGCGGCGGCGCCAACCTCAACTACGCCGCCGAGATTTTCGTCGAAGGCGCGCGCAGCTTTGCCAACCAGGCGCGCCTGTCGGCCATGGGCTTGCCGCAGATCACCGTGGTGCACGGCTCGGCCACGGCGGGCGGGGCGTATCAGCCGGGGCTGTCGGATTACGTGGTGGTGGTGCGGGGCAAGGCCAAGCTGTTCCTCGCCGGGCCGCCGTTGCTGAAAGCGGCGACCGGCGAAGTGGCGACGGACGAAGAACTGGGCGGCGCCGAGATGCACGCACAAGTCGCCGGCACCGCTGAGTACCTGGCGGAAAACGATGCCGACGGCGTGCGCATCGCGCGCGAAATCGTCAGCGCCTTGCCCTGGAACGAGCGTCTTCCAGCGCCTGCACAGCGCACCTACCGCGAACCGCTGTACCCCATCGAAGACCTGCTGGGCCTGATCCCCGACGACCCGAAAAAGCCCTATGACGTGCGCGAAATCCTCGCGCGCCTGGGGGACGGATCGAACTTTCTCGACTTCAAAAGCGAGTTCGACGCCCACACAGTCTGCGGCCACCTGCACATCCACGGCCACGCCGTCGGCGTGATCGGCAACAACGGCCCGATCACGCCCAAGGGCGCGAGCAAGGCCGCGCAATTTATCCAACTGTGCGACCAGAGCCGTACGCCGCTGCTGTTCCTGCACAACACCACCGGCTTTATGGTGGGCACCGAATCCGAGCAGCAAGGCGTGATCAAGCACGGCGCGAAGATGATCCAGGCGGTGGCGAATGCGCGGGTGCCTAAACTGACCATCGTGGTCGGCGGCTCCTACGGCGCCGGCAACTATGCGATGTGCGGCCGTGGCCTAGACCCGCGCTTTATCTTCGCCTGGCCCAACAGCCGCACGGCGGTGATGGGCGGTGCGCAGGCGGGCAAGGTGCTGCGGATTGTCACCGAGGCCAAGCAGTTGAAAAACGGTGTGGTGCCCGACCCCAAGGTGCTGGACATGCTGGAGCAGGTCACCGCGCAGAAGCTCGACAGCCAGTCCACCGCGTTGTACGGCAGCGCCAACCTGTGGGACGACGGGCTGATTGACCCACGGGACACGCGGACCCTGCTCGGCTTGTTGCTGGATATCTGCCACGAGGCCGACGTGCGCGAATTGCACCCCAACAGTTTTGGTGTGGCGCGTTTCTAACCGGAGAATAAGAACAATGATCTTTACCCAGGAACACCAGGAACTGCGCCGCACCGTGCGCGCCTTCGTCGATCGCGAGATCAACCCCCACGTGGATGAATGGGAAAAAGCCGGGCGCTTCCCCATCCACGAGATCTTCCGCAAGGCCGGCGACCTCGGCCTGCTGGGCATTTCCAAGCCGGAACAGTTCGGCGGCATGGGCCTGGACTACAGCTATTCCATCGTCGCCGCCGAAGAGTTCGGCAGCATCCGTTGCGGCGGCATCCCCATGGCCATCGGCGTGCAGACCGACATGTGCACCCCCGCCCTCGCCCGCTTCGGCAGTGATGAACTGCGCGACGAATTCCTGCGCCCGGCCATCAGCGGCGAGCAGGTCGGCTGCATTGGCGTCTCGGAAGTCGGTGCCGGTTCCGATGTGGCCGGGCTCAAGACCCATGCGCGCAAGGACGGCAGCGACTACGTGATCAACGGCAGCAAGATGTGGATCACCAACTCCCCCAGCGCCGACTTCATTTGCCTGCTGGCCAACACCTCCGACGACAAGCCCCATATCAATAAGTCGCTGATCATGGTGCCGATGAACACCGCGGGCATCAGCGTCAGCCCGCCCCTGGAAAAACTCGGCATGCACAGCTCCGAGACCGCCCAGGTGTTTTTCGACAACGTGCGCGTGCCGCAACGCAACCGGATCGGCCACGAAGGCGCGGGCTTCATGATGCAGATGCTGCAATTCCAGGAAGAGCGCCTGTTTGGCGCGGCCAATATGATCAAGGGCCTGGAGTACTGCATCGACAGCACCATCGCGTACTGCAAGGAACGCCAGACCTTCGGCAAGGCGCTGATCGACAACCAGGTCATCCACTTCCGCCTGGCTGAACTGGCCACCGAGATCGAATGCCTGCGCGCGCTGGTGTACCAGGCCACCGAGCAGTACATCAAGGGCCAGGACGTGACCCGCCTGGCCTCCATGGCCAAGCTCAAGGCCGGGCGCCTGGGCCGCGAGGTCAGCGACAGTTGCCTGCAATACTGGGGCGGCATGGGCTTTATGTGGGACAACCCGGTGGCACGCGCCTACCGCGATGTGCGGCTGGTGTCGATTGGCGGCGGCGCCGACGAAATCATGCTGGGCATCATCTGCAAACTGATGGGCACCTTGCCGGGGAAAAAACCATGAACACCTTGCTGCTGGAACCGCATAACGGCGTGCTGCACATCACCCTCAACCGGCCTGAATGTCGCAATGCGATGAGCCTGGAAATGGTCAACGAACTGCACGCGGTGCTGGCGCAGCTGGATGGCCGCACGCGCGCCGTGGTGATCAGCGGCGCCGGCGGGCACTTCTGCGCCGGGGCGGATGTGAAGGATCTGGTCAACGCCGGCGACCAATTGCAGGCGCTGAACCGCGCGTTCGGCACCTTGCTGCAAGCCGTCGAAGCGGTGCCCCAGGTGGTGATCGTGCTGCTGCAAGGCGCAGTGCTCGGCGGCGGGTTTGGCTTGGCCTGCGTGAGTGATATTGCGATTGCCGATCACCAGGCGCAGTTCGGCTTACCCGAGACCAGCCTGGGCTTGTTGCCGGCGCAGATTGCGCCGTTTGTGGTCAAGCGCATCGGGCTGACCCAGGCCCGCCGACTGGCGCTGACGGCGGCGCGGTTTGATGGCGTGGAGGCGCAGCGGCTGGGCGTGGTGCACTTTACCGAGCGTGATCCGCAGGCGTTGGCCGAGCGGTTGGATGAGGTGCTCGGGCAGGTTTTGCGCTGCGCGCCGGGGGCGAATAGGCGGACCAAGGCGTTGTTGCTGGCCAGTGTGGATGAGCCGCTGGGGGTTGTATTGGATCGGGGCGCGCAGTGGTTTGCCGAGGCGGTGATTGGCGAAGAAGGGATTGAGGGGACGCAGGCGTTTGTGCAGAAGCGCAAGCCTGGGTGGTGCAAATGACGCCATCGCAGGCAAGCCAGCTCCCACAGGAGGAACGCATTTCAACCTGTGGGAGCGGGCTTGCCCGCGATGAGGCCCGAACAAACACCCCATCAGCCAAGGGATAACCCCATGCCCGCCTTCAGCAAAATCCTCATCGCCAACCGCGGCGAAATCGCATGCCGCATCCAGCGCACCGCCCAGGCCCTGGGCTACCGCACCGTAGCCGTGTACAGCGACGCCGACGCCCAGGCCCTGCATGTGCAGATGGCCGACGAAGCCGTCAATATCGGCCCAGCGCCCGTGCAGCAGTCCTATCTGAATATCGCGGCGATTCTCGAAGCAGCGCGCATAACCGGCGCCGACGCCATCCATCCCGGCTACGGCTTCCTCTCCGAAAACCCCGACTTCGCCCGCGCCTGCCTCGCGGCCGGCCTGACCTTCATCGGCCCCAGCGTCGCGGCCATCGAGCTGATGGGCAGCAAGCGCCTGTCCAAGCTCGCCATGCTCGACGCAGGCGTGCCGTGCATCGCCGGCTACCAGGGCGGCGCCCAGGACGACGTGACCCTGCAACACGAAGCCGAGCGCATCGGCTACCCGCTGATGATCAAGGCCAGCGCTGGCGGCGGCGGGCGCGGCATGCGCCTGGTGCACACGGCCGACGCCTTGCTGGAGAACCTGCACACGGCGCGCTCCGAAGCGAAAAATGCGTTTGGCAGCGACGAACTGATCCTCGAGCAAGCGCTGATCGACCCGCGCCACGTCGAAATCCAGCTGTTCGGCGACAGCCACGGCCAACTGATCTACCTGGGCGAGCGCGACTGTTCGATCCAGCGCCGCCATCAAAAAATCATCGAAGAAGCGCCCTGCCCGGTGATGACTGCCGAGCTGCGCCAGGCCATGGGCGAAGCCGCCCTCAAAGCCGGGCGCGCGGTGCACTACGTTGGCGCGGGCACCGTGGAATTCTTGCTCGACCGCAAAGGCCAGTTCTACTTCCTGGAGATGAACACCCGCCTGCAAGTGGAACACCCGGTCACCGAACTGATCACCGGCCTCGACCTGGTGGACTGGCAATTGCAGATCGCCGCCGGCCAGCCCCTGCCGCTGACGCAAGCGGACGTGACCCTGAGCGGCCACGCCATGGAAGTGCGCCTGTATGCCGAAGACCCGGCCCAGGGCTTCCTGCCGCAAACCGGCGAGGTGCTGCGCTGGCAACCGGCCGCGGGCGTGCGCATTGACCACGGCGTGTGCGCAGGCCAGCGCATCAGCCCGTTCTATGACCCGATGCTCGGCAAGCTCATCGCCCACGGCGCCACCCGTGAGGAAGCGCGGCGCAAACTGCTGCGCGCGGTGGAGGACACGCTGTTGCTGGGCGTGACCACCAACCAACGGTTCCTCGCGGATTTGCTCAAGCAGGGGGATTTTATCCGTGGCGAATTCAGCACCGGGTTTATCGCCGCACACTTCAACCACATCCCGCGCCAGCCGGTCTCGGCCGAACAGCTCAGCCTGGCCGCCGCGCTGTTCTATCAACACAGCGCCGACACCCATCCCCAGAGCCTCGCGGGCTGGCGCAACAACGCCAGCGTCGCGGGCACTTGCCGCCTGGAGGTCAACGACAAAATCCATAGCGTGCCCCTTGCCCCGCTGGCTCTTACCACCGACGGTCACTGCGCCACCCTGGTGCTCAACGGCATCCGGCGTCGCGTCGCCTACCACCTCGACGGCGACCAGTTGTGGCTGCCGGGCTTGCACGTGACCGACCGCACCCACCAGGCCGCCAGCCGTCAGGCCGACGTGCAGAGCGGCACGGTCAAGGCGCCGATGGACGGGGCCATCGTTGCTGTGCGGGTCAGCGCCGGTGAGCGTGTGAGCAAAGGCCAGCTGCTGCTGGTGCTTGAAGCGATGAAAATGGAGCATTCGCTGACTGCCGGCATCGACGGAGTGATCAAAGGTGTGCAGGTGATTGCCGGCGATCAGGTGCGCAATCGCCAGGTTTTGCTGGAGATCGAATAACGCCTAGGCGGAACTACGCGGCCGGGCTACGCTCTATCCCCATCAAGAAGGGAAGAGACGGGAACCTGCACGAGGCCTCATTGGCTGATTATTGACCTTGAAGCCACGACGGATGACGGCGGCTGGCCCGTGACGGAGATGGAAGTCATCGAGATCGGCGCGAGCCTGGTGAACCGCCAGGGCCGCGAACTGGACCATTTCCAACGCTGTGTCCGGCCGTTGCGCCGGCCCTTGCTGACGCCCTTTTGCCGGCAACTGACCCACATCACCCAGGCGAATATCGACGCTGCCGCGCCGATCACCGAAGTGTGGCCGCTGTTCGAACGCTGGCTGGGCCAGCACCACGCGCGCCTGGAAGGCTGGGCCAGTTGGGGCGACTACGACCGCAAGCGGCTGGAACTGGAGTGGCAGCGCCATGGCCTGGCCAGCGCGCTGGCCCAAACCCCCCATGTGAACCTCAAGCAACGCTTCGCCAAGGCGCGCCGGCTGGACAAGCCGCTGGGGCTCAATGGCGCGCTGCAATTGGCAGGGATGCAGTTCAACGGCCAGCAACATCGGGCGCTGGAGGATGCGCGCAACACCGCACGCCTGTTGCCGCTGATTTTGCCGGTCTAGGCAGCTCCCCTGCCCTTGGGCATACTGGCCGACCTTTCCAGACCCTTTTCCGAGGATTCACCCATGTTCAAAGTCAACGAGTACTTCGACGGCACCGTCAAGTCGATCGCTTTCGGCACCGCAGAAGGTCCGGCGACCATCGGCGTGATGGCCCCGGGTGAATACGAATTCGGCACCGCCCAGCGTGAAATCATGCACGTGGTGTCCGGCGCGCTGACCGTCAAGCTGCCAGACGCCAGCGAGTGGGAAACCTTCGCCGCCGGCAGCCAGTTCAACGTGCCGGCCAACAGCAAGTTCCAGCTGAAAGTCGCCGTCGACACCGCTTACCTGTGCGAATACCGCGGCTGAGTTTCACCCGCTAAAAAAAAGCCCGTCTCGCAGGAGACGGGCTTTTTTCATTCCAGGATCGTTACCGGCATGCCCACCGCCAACTGGCCGACACCATCGTTGACCAGGTTCTGGCCGAAAATCGCGCCGTTCTCGGTCTTGCGATACGCCTCCAGCGTCACGAAGGGTTCGCGGTCAGGGCTGCGCTCGCCGGTCTGTGGGTCGATGGTGGTGAGGATGCAACGCGAGCACGGCTTGACCGCGCGAAACTCCACATCGCCGATGCGCAGGCGTTTCCAGCCATCTTCGGCAAACGCCTCACTGCCTTCGATCACCAGGTTGGGGCGAAAGCGCAGCATTTCCATGGGCCGGCCGATACGTTGCGACAGGTCGTCCAGGGACGCCTGGCCGATCACCAGCAACGGGTAACCGTCGGCGAACGCGACCTGGTCATCGTCCTTGCCGTAACCCGCTTCGGTGGTGCGCGCACGCTCCAGGGGGATTTGCACCAGGCGCGTGGGCTTGCCGATAAAGGTGCTGACCCAGGCGGCCGCGGCGTCGCCCGCATCCGGCACGCGCAAGGTGTCGCGCCAGATGGTCACGCCGCGCAACTCGGCGTCGCTGCCGGGCAGGGCCACGTCCAGGGTGGGGTAGCCCGGTGAGCTGAGGGTCAGGCCACCGGCGCTGTTCCACAGGGCCGACAGCTGGCTCATCTTCGCCACGGCGCGCTGGGTGAGGAAACGCCCGCTGGCCTCGTCCACCAGCATCCAGCGTCGATCGCCGTCCAACCCCAGCTTATCCAGGCCGATCTGCTGCAAGACCTCGGCCTTGCCGGACTTCAAGGGGTAACGGTACAACGCGCTGAGACGGAGCATGGGCCTGCAATCCTTGGGGGTAAAGACGCTACCCTAAGGTCAAGCGGGCACTTCGTCCAGCATCAGGCGTTCGCGCACCACGTCCACCAGTTTGTCCGGCTGGAACTTGGAGAGGAAGTTGTCGCAACCGACCTTCTTCACCATCGAGTCGTTGAAGCTGCCCGACAGCGAGGTGTGCAGCACCACGTACAAGCCACGCAGGCGCGGGTCGTTGCGGATCTCGGTGGTCAGGCGGTAGCCGTCCATCTCGGGCATTTCGGCATCGGTGAAGACCATCAGCAGCTTGTCGGTCATCACCACGCCGCTGTCGGCCCAGGCCTTGAGCATGTTCAGCGCCTTGAGGCCGTCACTGGCGATGTGCATCTTCAGCCCCAGCTGACCGAGGGTGCCGCGCAGTTGCGACAGGGCCACGTTGGAGTCGTCCACCAGCAGCACTTCGCGACCACGGGCGCGTTCCAGCACCGGGTCTTCGAGTTTTTCCCGGGAGACCTTGGCGTTGTACGGCACGATTTCGGCGAGGACTTTTTCCACGTCGATGATTTCCACCAACTGGTCATCGACCTTGCTGATGGCCGTGAGGTAATGCTGGCGCCCGGCGCTGGTCGGCGGTGGCAGGATCGCTTCCCAGTTCATGTTGACGATGCGGTCCACGCCGCCCACCAGGAACGCCTGCACCGACCGGTTGTACTCGGTGACAATAATGGTGCTGTTCGGCCCCGGCACCAGCGGGCGCATGCCGATGGCCTGGGACAGGTCGATCACCGGCAGCGTCTGGCCGCGCAGGTTGACCACGCCGCAGACAAACGGATGGCGCTGGGGCATCAGGGTCAGCTTGGGCAATTGCAGGACTTCCTGCACCTTGAACACGTTGATCGCGAACAGCTGCCGCCCGGCCAGGCGGAACATGAGGATCTCCAGGCGATTCTCACCGACCAGTTGCGTACGTTGATCTACCGTGTCGAGAATGCCGGCCATTAAAAGCTCCTGATGCGCGAAAGGAATGTGCAGCTCATTAAGGTCTGTTATCGGCGGCGAGCGCCAGATCTTGACCCCGGTAAAATGCCACGTAAATCCATTGATGTCACACTGACATCATGCTTTACTGGCCACGCCTCTCCATATGGCACTACAGCGACGTTGCGCGACATTCAAAGCGACGCAAGGTTCCGCTGCCTAAGGGATTCCCCTAGTCACAATCAGGCCCAACCTGATATTCGCAATATCTAATAGCCATTAATGTGACGCCATTCTCATTGCATGAATGGAGTCAGGCTTTTGTTTGCGATGTCCAGCCCACGACCCACGGGTCTTCCAGCGCTTCATATGTGCGCCCGCACGATGCGGGTAACGCACGGCTATCGCGATCACTACAATAAACTTCCTACTAAAAGTTCAGACGCGAACTACAGATCTCCGTCATATTTCAGCGGTAGTTTTACGCCATTCACCCGACGCGGCATCTCATCACCCGACCGTATGTTGTGGAGACTTGCATGATGAATAGCGCAAACGAATGGCAAACCGCACTTCCCGAATTCCTGCTTGAAGCTGAAACCCTGTTGGCGAAGTCGGAAGAATGCCTGAGCCACTTGCACCTGATTCGCAATGACAGCGATGCCATCGAGTGCATGACCATCAGCCTCACCCGACTCGCCGAAAAGGCCGACAACCTGGCCCTGCAGGCGATCAGCGAATTTTCCAGGCACATCCAGTACTTGATTGCCAATGCCGTCAACCCGCTGCAACTGCATGACCAGGCCCTGGATGCCTTGCACGCGTGCCTGACGTTGCTGGCCTGGCAGTTGGAACTGATCGACACGCGCACCGGCGAACTGGGCCTGGATGACAGTGAGCAAACCAACCTGATTGCCACGGTGACCTTGCAGATCCCACAAAAGAACTTCAGCTATAAACCCGAGCAACGCCTGCATCGAGCGTCATGAATGCCGCTTGGCCTGGTGGTCGCTTTTAATCGGCTACTTGTCCAGAAACGACAGGAGCAACTTACGCGCGCGCATCCGTTATATGCAGAAAAAGTACGACCCGTTATAACTTCCCAGAACAGGGAAACTGCGCGATTGACGTCTGGCGACCAGCGGTAATCAAAGTGTTACCATGCCGCCCTCGAAGTGACTCAACTTCATGATGCATACAACGTGAAAAGCATCCGCTATGTACGCCAGCCTCAGGTCACTCCTCGTCACATCCATCTCCCGCAGCCATGCACGCCGAATCATTCTCGCGCTGTGCCTGTGTGCGCTGCTGGTCAGCCTGTGGGCCTACGTCCACGCTGCGCCGGTGCCGCTGCTGCTGCTGATCCTCAACCTGGGCACGCTGGCCGTGGTTGCGCTGCAACAATGGGTGTCACGCAAATCCATCAAGTTCCAACCCCAGGAGCTGGCTGACCGCCTGCTGCAAGTCCAGGAAAACGAACGCCACCGCCTGAGCCGGGAGCTGCACGACGATATCGGCCAATTGCTCACCGCCGCCAAGTTGCAGAGTGAATGGCTGCAGCGCCGCCTGCCCCAGGAGTTGCAAGGCCAATGCACAATGCTCGGCAATACCCTGAGTGAAACCCTGGCCAAGGTGCGTGATGTCTCCGCCATCCTCAACCCGCGCCAGCTGACCAGCCTGGGCCTGGAAGCGAGCCTGCGCGCGCACTTGCTCAAGACCCTGGAAAACAGCCCCACGCACTGGAGCCTGGAATGCCAGCAACGGCTGACCGGCATCCCCGAGGAAATGGCCGTGGCCGCGTTTCGCATCACCCAGGAGGCGGTGACCAACATGCAACGCCATGCCCAGGCACGCAACCTGGTGGTGCGCCTGCAACGCCTGCCCGAAGGGCTGTCGCTGACGATCTACGACGATGGCCAAGGCTTTTCACCCGCCCTCGACCCCGGCCGCGAAGGCCAACGGGGCATGGCTGGCATGTCCGAACGCATCGATCAACTGGGCGGCTCCCTGTCCGTGGTCAGCCATCCCGGCACCGGCACGCGGATCGACGCGCTTTTCCCCTGGGCGCCGCGCGCCCTCGAACGGGCCAGCGCGCCCAAGGTGCTTGAGTGACCTGTAATTTATTGCTGGTGGATGATCACGCGTTGATCAGGGCCGGCGTGCGTGCGCTGATCCTCGATATTCCCGGCTACGCGGTGGTGGGCGAAGCCAGCGACGGCGCGCAGCTGCTCGCACAGTTCAACGCCCTGCAACCGGATATCGTGCTGCTCGACCTGTCGATGAAACACACCGGTGGCCTTGACGCCTTGCAGCAACTCAAGAGCGCGCACCCCAAGAGCAAGGTGCTGATCCTGTCGATGCACACCGACCCGGAACTGATCATGCGTGCCCTCGAGTGCGGCGCCCACGGCTACCTGCTCAAGGACACCAGCGCCAGCGAGCTGGAACATGCGCTGTTGGCGCTGCGCAACAACGAACGTTACCTGAGCCCGGCGATTGCCCACACGGTGATCAACCAGGCGCTGGTGCGCAACCAGGGGCCGGTGTCCCCGGTAGTCCACAGCCACAACCTCACGGCGCGCCAGCTGGAGATCCTGCGCTTGATCGTGCGCGGCAAGTCCACCCGGGAAATCGCCCACGGCCTCGGCTTGAGTATCAAGACCGTGGAGGCGCACCGCTCGCAGATCATGAAGCGCCTGCAGATTTTCGACGTGGCGGGCCTGGTGTTATTCGCGGTGCGCGAGCAGATCATCAGCCTCGACGACTAGCGGCGAACCCACCGGCAGGTGCACGCGCAAGGCCTTGGGCAAGGCGACAAAACGCAAGTCATCGCCCTTCAGCGGCTCGCCATCCAGATTGATGTACAGCCCGTCGGCGACCTTGATCTCGACCCACGGCAGGCGCGCGCGCACAAACATATTGTCCAGCCCACCGTCGCTCATCAGCGTCAGCAAGGTGCCGACCACTTCCTGCGGCGCCGGCAGAATGCTGATGTCGAGCAAACCATCATCCACCACCGCGCCCGGGCACAGCACATGCCCGCCGCCCGCCTGGCGGCCGTTGCCGATGCCCAGCGCGAGCAGGTCGCCTTTCCAGTGGAAGCCCGGCCCTTCCAGCTCACCGTAAGCCGCCTTCAGTTCACTGAAACGGGTCAAGCCGGTAAACAGGTAGGCGGCGCCACCGAGGACCTTCTTCAAGTCTTCGGAGGTGTTGGCCGTGACCTGGCTGCCGAAGCCGCCGGTGGCCATGTTGAGGAAGATCTGCCCGCCGGCCTGGCCCAGGTCGATGGCCCTTGGCGGCACATCCAGCAGCGCCAGCGCCTGGGCCGGCTCCAGCGGCACGCCGGCGGCGCGGGCGAAGTCATTGGCGGTGCCCAGGGGCATCAGCACCAGGCTGGCGTCGGTCTTGGCGTGGGCCATCGCTTCGGCGACGTCACGCAAGGTGCCGTCGCCACCGCCCGCGATCAAATGGGTGTAGCCCGCATCCAACGCCTCATGGACCAGGCGCTCGGCATCACCGCCCTCCCACGTGACCCGTACCGCCAGCTCCCAGCCCTGCTCACGCCGGGCCTGCACGGCCGCGCGTACGTCCTCGTTGAGGGCTTGCTTGCCGTGGAGGATCAACAGTGCCTTGGGGCTGGTCATAGCGGGCTTACTCCTGGTTGCAAAGGTGCATGAAGGATGTGGACCTTTGCTGGCGGGAAAAAAGCCATGGTGACGCAAATAAATTGCGCCGGTCAGAAATTATCCATCGCGTTGCACATCGGGACCTTGCTCACCGGCGTCGGCTCGATGCGCTGCCATTGCTTGCCGTCCACCGGCAACTCGTCGAGCAGGAACGAACAATCCGCCGACATCGACGCCTGCACCAAGTAGTCGCGCCCGGGCTTGGGCACGAACGTCATGGTCTTGGCGCACTGGCGAGGGTATTGCAGCCGGCCCAGGTAGTGGAATGCGATGGGCTTGTTGGCCGGCACCACCAGCTCCGACGTGACCGCGCCCGCCCACGAATAGACGGGGCCGGGCATGCCGAGGCTGGCGCCGTTGTGATCCGGGAAACCGGCTTTGACCGAGGCCATCACCCCGGCGCCGGGCACGCTCCAGTCCAGGCAATCACGCCCCGGCACCGCACGCACCAGGCCGTCGGTGACCAGGCGCACGCGGGCGGTCTCGCCACTTTGCGGCGGCACGTAGCCGGTGGACAGCGAACGGATGTTCGCCACCTGGCCGCAACCGCCGAGCGCCAACAGCAGCACGGCGGGGATAACAGGTAACAGTCTCATCTGCATAAGTACTCCATGGAAACGCTGAACCTGTGGCGAGGGAGCTTGCTCCCGCTGGGCTGCGCAGCAGACCCAAAAAGCATGGGAGCGCTTCGCACTCCAGCGGGAGCAAGCTCCCTCGCCACAGGTTGAGTGTTCATCCTTAACGGACAGGCGTCAGGGCTGGCGGCAGTTCTGGTTGACCGACAAGTTCGGCGCCGGCTCATAGCTCACGCGCTGCAAGCCATCGGCGCCCTGGAACAGGAAGTACTTGGCGCGGCAGTCCTTGAACATCGGCGAATACCCCTCGGCCCGGAAGCCCTGGCCATCGACCTGCTTGGTCACGGTGTTGTTGCGGCTGACCACGGCCAGCACCTTCTGGTAGCTGTCACCCATGTTCACCCCGGGCTCGCCGGTGATGGCCGCCGACGAGGCGCAACCGCCCAGGGTGATTGCCGCCAGCACCAGTGCAGCGCCGTACAGTCCATTGCGTAAAGTGTTCATTGCGTGTGTCCTTTGGGTGAGGGATTAACGGCGGCCGTCACAGACCGGCGACTCACCGATACGGCCGAGCTTGCACAGGTCCATATTGTCTTTACGCGTGAAGCCTGCGTCCTTCATGCAGTAGAAGCGCGTCAGCACCACATCGATCGGCGAGTTGTCTCCCGTTCCCGCCAAGTTGGTGTAACCGCAGGCGCGCATTGCACTCTTGACGCCCTCTAAAGAGACTCCGCTTTTTTGCCACTCGGTGAAATCCGGAGGCGGCGGTTGAAAGCCCCTTCCTGTACAGCCGAGCAATAGGAAAACGCAAACACTCGACAGCAAACTGCTCCTGAACATGACGCCCTTCCTCATTGTTTGACGCGCATGAAATGTGACATGCCATCGGGTGAGTCCATCCAGAATGGCCGGCAGTTATCCCCGCCCTTGCCATAGCAGTTATGCACGGTTTTATCGCCGCCCAGCACTTTCAGCCACTCCCACAGGCGGACGCTGCCATCTGGAATCGTACCGCCAGTCCCGGCGTTGAAACCTACGCCCGGTGTCCGCGCAACGGGGTCGAAATTGTGGTTCTGGTACTGCAGCGCCATCGCCTCGCGCTGTGCTTCAAAACTGAGCGATGAACGGTCCTGCAAGACCCCCAGCAGCGAATCGGCCTTTTGCACGCTGTAGGCCGCGCCGAAGAAGTTCATCGACGTGCCGCCCAGCACACCCACGTTTGCCGGATCACGCGCCAACGACTCCATCGCACTGCCCGTGGTCAACGTGCCACGGCTGTGACCATCGATGTGTAGCCCGCTTTGACCAAACTGGACCATATAGTCCTTGGTCTGCACGGCTGCGTTGGACAAGCCCCAGAAATCATTTTCGAAATTCTTCTGATAGGCCGCGATCATCAACTCGGACGTGAAGTTGTTGGCTTTCTCGAAGTGGATCAAATACTGCGGCCCGGTATCGGCACTGCTGTGTTGTTCGGCATATTTGGCCGCACCGTCGATGTCGTTGAAAATACCGTTGTTGGCAATGTGTACCTTGCCATCCGGCCCAGGCTTGAGGTTGCGCTTTTCTTCGTCGTTCAATTCCCGGCGCTGAACGTTGCCCTTTTCATCGAGCATCGCCTTGCCATCTTTGTCTTTCAACACCTCATACACCCGCGCCTTCTCAAGGAAGATCTTGCGATACGCCTCATCCGCCAGCATCGACACCTGGTTGTAGAACTCACGCTTGATCTCTTGCTCAGCCTCGACCTTGCGCCCCATCTCCGCCACGTCCAGGCGCTCCACGGCAACGTGGGCAGCCTCGGTATTGCGGTTGAGGTTGGCAATCGTCTGGTCAACCGTCATCCCGGCGACCACGCGCTGGCGCTCGGCATTGGTGATCACCAGGGTGCCGGCGCTGATGGCGCTGCGGGTATCGCTGTCGGCGGAGTCGGAATCCGAACCGTTGGCGAGGCTGTTGGCGAGCAGCGCCTTGGCCGTGCCGAGCTTGCCGTCGAGCATGTCCGAACTGAGCTCCACCCCGGAAGTCTTGACGCTCGCTTCGGAGGTGTTGTGGATGTCGGCCACGGTCAGCGTGCCGGTGGTCAGGCTGTTCTTGCCGTCGGCGATGGCCTTGTCGGTGCTGGAAATCACGCCGCCCTTGAGGTCGGTGTTGCCGCGCACGTTGAGGTCGAAACCGCCGTCGCCGGCGCGAATCCCCGATTGCTCGATGACGCTGGCAAAGTTGGACTTCTGCTTGGTGTTGCTGGAGCTGAAGCTGGCCGTTGCAGCGCCGGCGCAGACCGGCGGGATGCAGATGCTGATGCCGGCACTCATGCTCTTCTGCTCGGAGGCAAATGTGCTGGTGTCTTGCAGGCTCTCGATATTCAAGTCGCCGCCGACGTCGGCCTTGACCTTGTCAGCCGAGACCACCGCGCCGCGCAAGGTGGTGTCCTTGCCGGACACCAAGGTTGCCTGATTGCCCGCCGTCACATGGGTATTGCTCCAGACCAGGTCATTGCCATCGGCATTGCCGCGGCTTTGGGACGCCGAAGCGTTGAAGCTCAGGCCGTTCTTCTCGCTGCCAAAGGAGATGCCGATCCCCAGGCTGCCGTTCACGCTTTTGTTCGTGCTGTGTTGCTCGATGGTGTTCTCAGCACCCGCCAGCAGGATATTGCCGTCGGCCTTGAGCAACGCATCGTTGCCGGCAGTGATCTGGCTGCCCTGCACCGTCAGGTCGTTATTGCGCTTGCCGCCGGTGGCCACAATCGACACATCGTGCCCTGCCGCCACGGTCGAGCCGGCCGCCGTGTTGGAGGTCTGCTCGCTTTTGTTCTCGCTCTTGTTCATACCCAGGGCGATGCTCAAGTTGATCCCGCCCGCCGCTGCCGGGTCGGCCATCACTTGGGTATGTGCTTCGGTGCCGGCCCAAAAGGTGTTCAGCGCGGCCAGGGTTTTCATGCGTTTGTCGTCGGTGCGCTCGGCGGCCTTGTTCATGCGCTGGCCGGTTTGCACGGCGTTGACGATCGGGTTGGTCAGGGTCAGGCTCACGCCGGTCTGCTTGAAGCGCTGCTCCTGCTGCTGCGCGGCAAGGTTGCGCGCTTCGAGGATATTCACCTCGGACGCCTCGATCGACACATCGCCCTTGGGCGCGCTGACATTGCTGCCGACTTGGCGGTATTCGCCACCGGAGCTGATCAGCACATTGCCATCGGTGGAACCCACACTGCTGGCGGCGGCCGTGGTCTGCTGGCTGCTGTCCTTGTTGGTCTGTTGCTGCGAGCCGATGGTGACGGCAATCGCGCCGCCGCTGAACATGCCGCTGGTCTTCACGTCCTTGGTGTGTTTTTCGTCGAGGGTCTCGGTGGCCGCCAACACCTTGATGTCATTGCCCGCCACCAGCGCCGTGCCCGAGGTCGAGACCACGTTGCTGCCGGTAATGGTGATGTTGTTGCCGGCCTGCATCACCGCCTGCTCGCCGCTGAAGGTCGAGCCTTGCGCGGTGGTCTGGGCCACCGTGTCACGGGTGGTGGTGGTCTTGCTGGAGAACATGCCGTTGCTGCCCTTGACCTTGTGCGCCTCATCCGCCGTGCTGAAGCGCTCGCTGGCTTCGACGTTGATATCGCGGTTGGCGCTGACGGACACGGCACCGGCGTCACTGTTGACCAGCGCGCCGCGTGCCTGCACGTCACGCCCGGCGCCCAGGCGGATATCGCCCGTGGCTTGTACCGAGCTGCCGACTTCGCTGCGCCCGGCTTCCTTGCGCCAGTTGTCGCCGTCCCATTGGTTGGCCTGGGTGAAGGACTCGTTCACCGTGCTCAAGGTGATGTCGTTGCCCGCCACCAGCGCCGTCTTGCCGCCGACGCCGGTGTTGCTGACCTGGGCCGCTTGCAGGTTGATGTTGTTGCCGGCGGTGGCAATCAGGTTGGCCGCCGGTGCCGACACATACAGCCCTGCTACACGCGACAAGGCGGTGCGGGTGCCCTGCGCGCTTTCGCTGTCGGTGGTGATCGAACGCACATTGATGTCGTTGCCGGCACTCAGCGCCAGGCGACTGTTGGCGCTGATCAGGCCGCCGATGTTGTTCAGGTCCTGGCTGGCATTCAACGACACGTCGTTGCCCTGGATGCGCCCGCCGAGGTTGTTGAGGTTCTGCACACTGACGTTCACGCCATCGCGCCCGGAAAGACTGCCGCTGTTGACCAGGTCACCGCGCACGTCGAGGTTCAAGGTGCGCCCGGCCATCAGCGCGCCGGAGCCGTCGATATCACCCTCACGCACCCGCACGTACACCTGCGGCACCAGCACCTTGCGCACTTCGCCGCTGGCCAGGGTCACGTCCTTGGACACCAGCCACACGATATCGCTGGTCAGCTGCGCCATTTGCGCGGCGGTCAGCGCCACGCCCGGGATCAGCTTCCACTGATCGGCCAGGGTCACCGCGCTGTCGATCATGCCGCGGTACTGCGCTTCGTCACTCGCATAGCCGTCGACAAAACGGCGCCCGGTGAGTTGGGCGACTTGTTCGCGGATCAGCTTCTGCTCGTAGAAGCCATCGCCGAGGCGCTGTTGGGTGCCAGCCGGGTCGAGGTTCAGGCGTTCGAGCATGTAGTCCGAGGACAGCCACTTGCCGTAGTTGGCGAAGCGCGGGTCGGTCTCCACCAGGTAACCGGCGGTGCTGTTGGGGTTGATCTGGTACAGGCTGCTGTTGGGCAGGTCCGGGTTGAAGCCACCGGTACGGATCTGCTCTACCGCGCCGCCGGCGTTCTGCTGGGTCAGCGCTTGCACTTCGCTGATCGGGGTCACCGCATAGGTACGCCCGGCACCGGCCAGGTCACCCGTGCCGGCCGCGCTGTCGGTGACCTTGGCCAAGACCAGCGCGCCCACCTGGGTGCCCGTGCCGTTGATCGCCGCGTACTCGGTAAACACCGTCGGTTTCAGCGAGATCTGCTCGATCAACGGCGCCGGGGTATACGCCGTGACGTTAAGGCCCTGGCGGTCACGGCCTTTGCGCTGGATACGGTAGTAGCTGGCCAACGTGCCGCTGTCGGTGGTGACCTTCTGCCCAGTCAGTTCGGTGTTGATCACCGTGCCGACGCTGGCATTCAGCGCCTGGCCGGCGATGATCCGGCTCTTGTCGTTGAACACCTGGTCGGCAATCAGGTTGATGTTGCCACCGGCAAGGATCTGCGCCGGGTCCGAGGCGACGATCTGCGTCTCGGTGACGGTGCGGTTGTAGTCGTAGCGGAGCCAGCGCGTGCCGTAGCCTTCCGGTGTCACCAGGTGCAGGACTTCGTCGTTGTACAGCGAGATCTGCCCCGGCAGGTAGCGGTTGGTCGAGCCCGACAGCAGGTATTCCTGCAAGGCCTGGGTGGACACCTGCACCTGCTGGGTGGCGAAGTGTTCGTTGGTGTTGTTGATCTGCTTGGCGTTGACGCTGAGGCTGCCCAGCGCTTCGACGGTGGCGCTGGCGTTGTTCAACACCTGCGCCTGGCCCGTGGCCTGGTCATTGGCATCCAGGGCGCCGCCGATCAGCAGGTTGCCGGTGCTGAAGATCAAGCCGTGCTCACGGTTGTTGATGACCTGCGCGCCGATATCCAGGCGGTTGCGTGCGGCAATCGTCGCCGCCGATGCGCCTTCGACGGTGTTGTTCAGGGTGCCGGCGGAGATGCCGAGCAGATCGCCATAGATGCGCCCGGTGCCGAGGTTGTTCAGGGTCGCGGTGGTCAGGCGCGTGGCCTCGCCGTCGATCAGCCCACGGTTGTCCAGTTGTGTGGCCGCGCTGACCTGCACCTTCGGCGCACTGATCACACCGCTGGCGGTGTTGTCGACAACGTTGGCGTCGAGGCGCAGCAGGTTGCCGGCCTGGAGCGCGCCCTGGTTGGTCAGGCGCCCGCTGGTGGCCAGCGACACGTTGCCATTGGCCTGGAACAGGCCGTTGTTGACGAAGTCCTGGGTCAGGCGGAAGGTCAGGTCACCCAGGCTGAGAACCTTGCCGTTGCCGCCGTAGCTGGCGCTGTCGAGCAGCAGCGATTGCCCGGCGATCAGGGTGCCCGCGCCGTTATTGATAGCCTGGCGTTTTTGCGCGAGGTCACGATCGGCCACGGTCAGCGTGCTGCCAGCCGAGATGATCCCTTGTTCGTTGTCCAGGGTGCCGCTGCCGGTAACGCTCAGCGTCGTGTCGGCGACGATCGAACCGCCACGGTTGCTGACGCTGTCCGCATCCATCGCGACGGACTGGCCCTTGATACCCTGGTTGGCGCCCTGGGTGCTGCTGTTATCCACACTGGCAGCGGTCAACAGCAGGTGCCCGTCGGCGCGCAACAGACCGGCCTGGTTGCTCAGGTGCTGGGCGTTGACGTCCAGGGTGGCGGCGCTGCCGATAAAACCCTGGTCGTTGAGCAACTGGCCCGCACGCACGCTGACGTCGCGCTGGCCGAGGATGCCACCGGTGCTGCCGGAGTTGCGGTTGCTCAGCTGTTGGCCGTGGGTGTCGATCTTCAGGCTCGACTTGGCCTGCACGATGCCGCCGTCGTTGTTCAGCACGCCGCTGTCGACGGTCAGGGTATCGCTGGCATTCAGGGTGCCCTGGGCGTTGTTCAATTGCTGGCCCTGGGTGTTGAGCAACAACTGCGCGCCGGTGATCACCCCGCTGCTGTTGCTCAAGCCTTGGGCGTTGACGGTCAAGGCCTTCGCGGCTTCCAGACGACCGCCGGTGTTGTCGAGCGCCGTTGCGTCGCTGTTGAGCAGCAGGTCGCCCGCGACCGAACCGAGGGTCCCGCCCTGATTCAGGACGCTGCCGGCCTTGACCGTCAGCGTCTGCGTCGCCGCGACGGTGCCCTTGGCATTGTTCAATTGCGCGGCGGTGACTCCCAGCGCGCCGCCGGCGGTGATCTGCCCGTTGCTGTTGTCCAGGGTGCCGCCGTTGAGGGTCAGCTGCGCGGCGCTCACCAGCTTGCCGTTGCCGTTGGCCAGGTGCTGGCGGGCGGTGACGGACAAATCGCCAAGGGCACCGGACTGCACCAGGCCGCCGCTGTTGTTCAGGCTGTCGGCACTGACGTCGAGGCCGCCGCCGCTGGCGAGGATGCCGCTGCTGTTGTCGAGGTTGCGGGTGACGCTCACGCGCATGCCGGCAGTGCCGGTCTGCACCCATTTGCCGCCGACGTTGGACAGGTCCAGCGCGGTGACGCCGATCTGCGCCGCGCCGACCTGGGCGGCATCGCTGAGCAGGGCCTGATTGGCGTTGGCGGTCAGCGCCTGGCTGGCGGTGACGCGGCTGCGGCGCAGGTCCAGATTGCCAGCGGTGCTGGTCAACGCGACGGTCTGGGCCGAGGTCTGGCTGTCACTGAGGTCAACCTGCGCGGCGTTGGCGGTAAGCTTTTGCGCCGCAAGGTTCTGCCCCTTGGCCGTGATCGTGCCGGCCGAAGTCAGGGTGAGCGAACCACTGTCGCCGAGCTTGCCGGCGCTGTCGACGCCCGCCGCGAGTGCGGAACCGGCGTGGCTGCGAATCGCGCCCTTGGCGGTCAGGCGCGCATCGCCCTGGGCGGAGGCAATGCCCTTGTTATCGATATCGGCGGCGGTATTCAGGTCCAGGTTGCCTTGGGCGTACAGCGTGCCGCTGTTGTCGATGCCCTTGTCAGCGGTGGCCGTCAGCTGGGTCGCGCTGCTGATCTGGCCACGGTTTTCGATGCGCCCGTCACTGCCAATCACCACTTCACCGGCACTGGAGCCGATCTGCCCGGCGTTGCGCACGCCCACGCCGGCGCCGTTGCCCACCAGGGTGATCTTGCCGGCATACATGCCGCCCAGTTGCGCCACGTCGATGGCTACCGCTGGTGTGTCAGCGGGCGCGGCACCGGTGGTGCCCGCCTTGATCGTCAGGTCCTTGGACCAGATGCCCGCGTTGACTTCGACCGTGCGCGCAATGATCTCGGTGTAGTCGGCGCGGCTGCTGTCCATGCCTTCGCCACCGATGCTGATCTTGCCGCCCGAGACCTGGTAGCCGCTGATCAGGCCATTCTCGAACTGCGCGCGCCCGGTGGTCAGCGTGGCGCGGTCGGCGTTGATAAAGCCGCACCCTTCGCACGCGATGCCCGACGGGTTGGCAATCACCACCTGGGCCTTGGAACCGGCCACTTCGACAAACCCGCGCAACTGGCTCGGGTTGCTCGAATTGACTTCGTTGAGGATCACCCGCGCGCTGCCATTGGCCAGCGCACGGTTGCCTTCGATCCAGCCGGCCAGCTGGGTCTGGCTGTTGGTCGCGGCGTTGTTGAGGATCACCCCGCGCTTGTCCACGTCGAACTGCGAATAGGTGTTGCGCGACACGCCTGCGTCGCTCGGGCGGGTGATGTCCACCACCGGCGCGCCATTGCCAGCGGCACCGATGGTCGGGCGTTGGCCCGCCGGTGCCGAGCCATCGGCCACGATCTGCGCCTGCACCGGCGCCACCAGAGTGACCCAGCCCATGCCCACCATCAGCGCAAACCGCAGCGGCGTGAGGGTTGCCGTCACCGGGCTGACCGAGGACACGCCGCGCGTGGTGCCGGGGGCCTTGCAGGCGCTCTTGACGTTCTCGGCCACCACCATCAGCAGGCCGCGGGCCTTGTTGAATACAACTCGAAACAGATGCTTATTCATGCAGATCCTTTGCGCGGTGGCTGATCAGAGCGCGTCGCTGGGTAACGGGTGAGTGGCAAACCAGGCTTGCGCCTCCAGGTCCAGGACGGCGATGCCCTGGAAATTCAAGACGCGCAAGCCGCGCGCTTCGCCTTTGTGGTGCAGCGCGCGAAACACCTTGCCGGGCCACAAACGGCGGCGCAGCAAGCTGCTGATGCGCCGGGTGTGGCCAAACGGTGCGACCCAGTCGTTGATCCACAACCGCTCGCCGCTGTCCCAATCCTCGGCGGGCAGGCACACCGCCGGTGCCCGCAGGTAACGTGCCTCGGCGTCGGCACTGAGGTTGAGCCACGAGAGGAAAAACACCGGCCGCCCGCCTTCGCTGATCAAGATGAACTGGCGCCGCTTGATCGCCGGTAGCAACAGCGTCGACAGGCTGTGCAACGGCGCATCGCGATGGGCCGCCGAGTGCATCCACAGCCACACCGCCGAGCCCAGCACCTGGGCTTCGTCGATGGGGCTGTCGGCCCGCTCGGGGGCGAGCACCTCCAGGGTATCGTGCTGCATGCTGGCCTCCTTCAAAATGACCAGTTGGCGCTGAAGCCACTGGTCACGTCGGCGGTCTGGAAGCCCTTGGGTTTTTCCAGGGGCTTGCCGGTGTAGATGTCATAGGAAAACTGCTTGTAGCCGCCACGCAGGCCCACCACCGCACCGGCCAGGCGTCGGCCCGAGAGGTACTGGGTGGAATGCCCGCCGACTTCGCCATAGTCCACGCCCAGGTAGAGTTCCTGGCCGGTGTTGGCCAGGCTCAGGCCGAGGTCGTTGCTGAAGGTCCAGCCGCGTTCGGCCGAGAGGATCTGCTCGCCGTCGAAACCGCGCACGGTGTAGCGTCCGCCAATCGAAAAGCGGTCCTGGGGGATCAGCGGCGTACGGTTCCACTGCCCGCGCCAGCCGGCGATGTAGCGCAGGCGTTGGTCGGCCAGGGTGAACGGCAGCTGCAATTGGGCGTTGGCGGTGATGATCTGCGAGCGCGAGGTGCCTTCGCCGTTTTCCTCTTCAGGCGCGCGCAATGCATCGCGGGCGCCGGTGCCACGGCGATAGCCGACGCCGAGGTCGAGGGTGCTGGCGCCGATGAATTCACGGTGGTTGATCCCCGCCTGCCAACCGGCCATGCGCCGGCGTTGCAGTTCGATCTCGGTGTCTTCGATGTAGTTGCTGGAGGTGCGGCTCCAACCGCCGACCGACACGGTGGTCTTGCGCACCGCATCGCGGTAGATCACCCGTGACAGTTGCACCTCATTGGTCCGGCTGCGGCCACTGTAGGAATACGCCTGGTTCACCCCGGCAATCGTCTGGTGGTAGTCGTACTCGCTGGACGTCAGGCTCAGCTGCCAATAGTCGTAGGGCACCGAGTAATGCACGGTATGGCCCTTGGAACCACGGTCGCCACTTTGGCCGCCGCCCAGATCATGGTTGAAGCTGATGTAGAACAGGTCGTTGAGGCTGGCCAGGTTATCCAGCGACAGCGCGACGTTGCCCTGGTACTTGCCGGTCTGCTTGCTGCCGGAATCGTCCACCGACAGGCTGACCCGTACCGGAATCGCCTGCTTCCAGGCGATCACCACATCGCTCTCGCCGGGCTGCGCATCCGTGCCTTCGGCCGGGGTGATCTGCACGTCGGCTTCGGCGGTGGGCACGCGCTTGAAGTTCTCCAGCGCCTGCTCGATGTCGCGCAGGTTCAGCACATCACCCGGCGATGCGGGCATGGCGTTCCAATAATTGGCGCGGGCGGAGGTGCCTTCGGCAAAACGGATGTGCTTGATCCGCCCCGGCACCAGCACCAGCGACAGCGTGCCCTGGTTCAAGTCCTGGGCCTCGGCGAGGACACGGGTGGTGATGAAACCCTTGGCGATGATCGCGTTTTGAATGCGCTTCATCGTCAGGTTGATACCGGCGGAACCGACGCAACGCCCTTGCACAGGATCGTCCGCCGGGTTGGCGGCGCGCAGGGCCCACTGGAAGTCTTCGGCCTGCTCGCCACGGAGGACCACGCGGTCGATCTTGAAGCACGGCGTTTCATTGCGCGGCAGACGCAGGTTGCCGGCGCTGTCCAGCGGCGCTTCCAGACGGACGTCGGGGGATTGCTCCAACTGCTCGCGCTGGGCGCGTTCACGTTGTTGCTGCAGGAGTAATTGTTGGGCAGGTGCTTGCGGTTCAGCCGCTAAAGCCGATGCACTGGTCAGGAAACCGACAAGGGAACAGGTGGCGACGCAAGACTGCAGCAAAACAGACGGTTTTGTTCTAGGTAAAGCGTCGAAAGACATTTCGCATCCTTGTGAGTGAAACTTCCTACATTCGCAGGCTTGGTCACCACAAAGACATAAAAGTGCCATGGGAATGTATGGCCCTGTGACACATTTCGCAAAAACGAGGGGTTGGGGAAGGCTTGGTTTTTTTGTTGGAAGGCTCTATTTCAAGGCCTGGAGCTGACTTAGGTGAATTCGACAATAATTCAACTTTTGTACAGCTTTGTGTGGGAGCCGGGCTTGCCCGCGATGCAGGCACCTCGGTGTGTCAGTCATACCGAGGTGATGCGATCGCAGGCAAGCCAGCTCCCACAGGCGAACGGTGAACGACATGAGAAATACCGGTCGGCTCTAAGGCCGCCGCGCTCTGGCTTTGATCTGGGGTCGCCCCGAACGCAGGCTTGAAGCCGTGGGCAACCCGGCGAAGCTGGCTCGCCGAAAAGTGTCCACCATGTCCCCGCACACCCGTCAACCATGTCTCTGGTCCGTACAGGCTCCTCCAAAAGTGACCCGCTGTAAGAGCAGAACCCTAAGTGACCGTTACCGCAGCAATGGATATGTACTCTGACCCAAAGGCCCTCAGCGCCTGCTACATAGCCTTCGCGAGCAAGCCCGCTCCCACATTTGGATCGGGTACATCCGACAAACTGCAGTCGCCCGTCAGACCGCTATCGCAGGCAAGCCAGCTCCCACAGGGGAAAGGAGATCCACAGGGTAAATACCGGTCGGCTCTAAGGCCGCCGCGCTCTGGCTTTTGATCTGGGGTCGCCCCGTCAAACACGCTGGCCGAACGCAGGCTTTGGAGCGTGGGTAACCCGGCAGGACGCCGGGTTAGCCGCACTGGGCCAGGGATGGCCCATTGCGGCGGCCCACGCTCCAAAGCCGGAGAGAGGGCATGCCGAGCCTAGGCGAGGCACCGAGTGTTGGGGCGAGGACCTTTGGGTTACTTTTGGGTCCCTCCAAAAGTGACCCGCTGTAAGAGCGGAACCCTAAGTGGCCGTTACCGCATCAATGGATATGTACTCTGACCCAAAGGCTCCAGCGCCTGACACATAGCTATCGCAGGCAAGCCAGCTCCCCCATTTTGATTGGGGTACAACCAAGGATCAGCTTTTGTGCAGCTTGCTCATCAGCTGCGCCTCAGCCTGGGTCAGCCCGCAGGACTGGGTCAACTCATCCACCGTCGCCCCCATCCCTACCAACTTCGCCGCCTGGGCAAACGACAGGCTCGACGGATCACGCTGCTCGATCTGCGCCAGCTTGTCCGGCAACGGCGCCAGGATCGCGCGCAGTTCGTGCACTTCGTCGCCCACCCGCACCGCCGTCTGCTGGTAATGATCAACCCGCTTGACCAACTCCAGCACACGCCGATCACGCACGGCGTCGCGCTCGGCCTGTTGCAGGGCCACTTCCCGTTGCTGGCGCAGATAGCGCAGCAGGAAGGCCAACGTCCCGGCCCACAACAGGGCCAGGACGATCACCGCCGCTTCAAGAAACAATCAGATGTTCTCCAGATCCGACCATTCTTCTTCGCTCATCATCTTGTCCAGCTCAACCAGAATCAGCAGCTCGCCGTTCTTGTTGCACACGCCCTGGATAAACTTGGCGGACTCTTCGTTGCCCACGTTCGGCGCGGTTTCCACTTCCGATTGGCGCAGGTAAACCACTTCGGCCACGCTGTCGACCATGATGCCAACCACTTGCTTGTCGGCTTCGATGATGACGATACGGGTGTTGTCGTTGACTTCAGTCGGCACCAGGCCAAAACGCTGGCGGGTGTCGATCACGGTCACCACGTTGCCGCGCAGGTTGATGATGCCCAGCACGTAGCTCGGCGCACCTGGCACGGGCGCGATCTCGGTGTAGCGCAGCACTTCCTGCACGCGCATCACGTTGATCCCGTAGGACTCGTTGTCCAGCTTGAAGGTTACCCATTGCAGGATCGGATCATCCAAACCTTGTGCGGACGCTGACTTGTTGTTCATACCCCTGACCCCTTCAAATGCCGCTATGTACGGCGTGTGTGCTTCATTGGCCCCGAAACATCGCGGCCCTTATTGTTCAATCAACTGCGTGTAGTCACCGGCATCGACTTGACGGCGCCGCTGGCGATCAACTCGGCCAGTTCGGATACGTCGAGCAATGCGCACATGTGTTCGATCACGGTGCCCGCCAGCCAAGGCCGCTGGCCCCGGTGGCTGCGCCATTTGATTTCGTTCGGGTCCAGGCGCAACGAGCGGCTGACCTGATGCACCGCCAACCCCCACTCGTAGCCCTGCACCGAGATCACGTATTGCAGGCCCTGGCGGAAGTCGTCGCGGTAGCGGTCGGGCATCACCCAACGCGCGGTGTCGAGGACTTTGAGGTTGCCGGCCTGGCTGGGCAGGATGCCGAGGAACCACTCCGGTTGCCCGAACAGCGGCGTCAGCTCCTGGCCTTCCAGGGAATAGATCGAGCCCAGGCACACCAGCGGCACCGCCAGGGTCAAGCCGGCGACGTCGAACAGCAGGCATTCGAACGGCTCGGCGGCCCAGCTCGGGCGGCCATCGGTGGTGACCGGCGGCGGTGTGATGCTCGGCGGCAGATGGACTTCCACCACCGGTGCGACCACCACGGGGGCCACTACGGCCGGCGTGATCGGCACCACCACCTGGGCATCGCGGGCTTGTTCTTCGAGCACCGCCAGCTGGAACTCATCCAGTGTGGCCGGCGGCTCGACGACCGGCTCCAGCACCAGCAGCGGTTCAGGCAGTTCTTCGGCGGTCGCATCCTGGAGCAAGGCATCCAGGTAGGATTCCAGTGCCAGTTGCGGCCGGGTCTTGAATTCGACAGGACGGTTCATCAAGCCACCTGCGCCACAAGCTGCTGGGACAGCAGGTGCTTGAGCAGCGCGCGGTAGGCCATCACGCCACGGCTCTTGCCGTCGAACTGCGACGGCGTGAGGCCGGCGCGGCTGGCGTCACGCAGGCGCGTGTCCACCGGGATGTAGCCGTTCCAGATGGTCTCCGGGTAGGCATCGCGCAGTACGCGCAGGGTGCCGAGGGACGCTTGGGTGCGGCGGTCGAACAGGGTCGGCACGATGCTGAACGGCAGCGCCTGTTTGCGCGAGCGGTTGATCATCGCCAGGGTGCTGACCATGCGTTCCAGGCCTTTGACCGCCAGGTGCTCGGTCTGCACCGGGATCACCAACTGCTGGCTGGCCGCCAACGCGTTGACCATCAGCACGCCCAGCAACGGCGGGCTGTCGATGATGGCGTAGTCGAAGTCCTGCCACAGTTGCGCCAGGGTCTTGGCGATCACCAGGCCCAGGCCGCTCTGCCCCGGCGACTGGCGCTCAAGGGTGGCCAGCGCCGTGCTGGACGGCAGCAGGGAAATGCGCTCGTTGCTGGTGGGCAACAGCAGCTGCCCCGGCAGGTCGGCCGGCACGCTGCCCTTGTGCAGGAACAGGTCGTAGCAGCTGTGTTCCAGCGCATCCGGGTCGTAGCCGAAATAGCTGGTCATCGAGCCGTGGGGGTCGAGGTCGACCACGACCACACGCTTGCCCGCCTCGGCCAGCAAGCCAGCGAGGGCGATGGAGGTGGTGGTCTTGCCGACCCCACCTTTTTGATTGGCAACTGCCCAGACTCTCATTCAGTTGGTTCCTCCCGGTGGGCACAGGCGCGACCGAGACATTGCATAGGTTATTGAGCCGGTGACGGAGAATTGACGGAGCTCTGCCGAACCGGCGGCGTTACCACTGCCGGTGCAGTTTGTGTGCCAGCGCGCTTCAAGGCCGCGTCCGGTGTTGCATTGGCCGTGCCGGTACCGGTCAGGCTGCGGCGCACATCGAGGTTGCGCGACACCACCAGCACCACCCTGCGGTTCTTCGCGCGGCCTTCCACCGTGGCGTTGTTCGCCACCGGCTGGAATTCGCCATAACCCACCGACGCCATGCGCCCGGGGTTCACGCCTTGCATCGCGAGCATGCGCACGATGCTCGATGCGCGCGCCGACGACAGTTCCCAGTTGGTCGGGTACTGCGCGGTGCTGATGGGGAAATTGTCGGTGAAGCCTTCGACGTGGATCGGGTTCTCGAACGGTTTGAGAATGCCCGCGACCTTGTCGATGATGGTGAACGCCTGGTCACTGGGCAGCGCATCGGCACTGGCGAACAGCAGGCTGGAATTGAGTTCGATCTCGACCCACAACTCATTGCCGCGCACGGTCATCTGGTTGGAGCTGATCAAGTCGCCAAAGGCCGCGCTGATATCGTCGGCGATGCTTTTCAGCGGGTCGCTGGTGCCACCGACGCCAGCGGCGGTTTCGTCGCTGTCGTTGACCAGCGGCTTGGCCGGGGTCACGGTCCTGGGCCGTTCCTCACCAATGGGAATCGGCTTGAGCGAGCGATCGGCGTCGTTGAACACGCCGATCAGCGCTTGGGAAATGACTTTGTACTTGCCTTCGTTGATCGACGAGATGGAGTACATCACCACGAAAAACGCGAACAGCAAGGTGATGAAGTCCGCGTAGGACACCAGCCAGCGTTCATGGTTGACGTGCTCTTCAGGCTCGCGACGGCGACGGCTCACAATCATGACCTCCCATCAGTCCATGAAGCCCTGGAGCTTCAATTCGATGGAGCGCGGGTTCTCGCCCTCGGCAATCGACAGGATGCCTTCCAGCAACATTTCGCGGTAACGCGACTGGCGCTGGGCAATCGACTTGAGCTTGCTCGCCACCGGCAACAACACCAGGTTGGCACTGGCCACGCCGTAGATGGTGGCGACAAACGCCACGGCAATGCCGCTGCCCAGTTGCGAAGGGTCGGCGAGGTTGCCCATCACGTGGATCAGGCCCATCACCGCACCGATGATGCCGATGGTCGGCGCGTAGCCGCCCATGCTTTCAAAGACTTTGGCGGCGTTGATATCGCGGCTTTCCTGGGTGTAGAAATCCACTTCCAGAATGCTGCGAATCGCTTCCGGCTCGGCGCCGTCCACCAGCAGTTGCAGGCCTTTGCGCGCGTAGCTGTCGGGCTCGGCATCGGCCACGCCTTCGAGGCCCAGCAGGCCTTCCTTGCGGGCGGTGAGGCTCCAGTTGACCACGCGATCAATGCCACCGGCCAGGTCGACGCGCGGCGGAAAGATGATCCACACCAGGATCTGCATGGCGCGCTTGAACGAGCTCAACGGCGACTGCAACAACGCCGCACCGACGGTGCCGCCGATCACGATCAACGCGGCCGGGCCGTTGGCCAGCGCACCAAGGTGGCCGCCTTCGAGGTAGTTGCCGCCGATGATGGCGACAAACGCCATGATGATGCCGATCAGGCTCAACACATCCATTAGAGGCAGGCCTCCACCAGATGCTTGCCGATGTCGTCCAGGCTGTAGATGGCGTCGGCCAGGTCAGCCTTGACGATGGCCATGGGCATGCCATAGATCACGCAGCTGGCTTCGTCCTGGGCCCAGATCGCACTGCCGCCCTGCTTGAGCAGGCGCGCGCCTTCACGGCCGTCGGCGCCCATGCCGGTGAGGACCACCGCCAGAACTTTGTCGCCGTAGGACTTGGCGGCCGAACCGAAGGTGATGTCCACGCACGGCTTGTAGTTCAGGCGTTCATCCCCCGGCAGGATTTTGATCGCGCCACGGCCATCCACCATCATCTGCTTGCCACCCGGGGCCAGCAGCGCCAGGCCAGGGCGCAGGATGTCGCCATCCTCGGCTTCCTTGACGCTGATGCGGCACAGCTTGTCGAGGCGTTCGGCGAAGGCCTTGGTGAACGCGGCGGGCATGTGCTGGATCAGCACGATGGGCGCCGGGAAGTTCGCCGGCAATTGCGTCAACACCCGCTGCAGGGCCACCGGGCCGCCGGTGGACGTACCAATGGCGACCAGCTTGTAGGCTTTGCGCTTGGGCGCTGGCGAGTGCGCGCTCGGCGCTGCGGCGCGAACCGGTGCGGCGGCTGGCGCAGGCCGGGGCACCGGCGCAGGGGCCGGGCGACCGAACGACGACGTCGGCGCAGGCGCCGCCGCAACCGGTGCAGGCGCAGGCGCGCTGAACAGGCTGCGACGGTTGCTGCGGGAAATGCTGTGGACTTTCTCGCACAGCAGTTGCTTGACCTTCTCGGGGTTGCGCGAGATGTCTTCGAAATTCTTCGGCAGGAAGTCCACCGCACCCGCGTCCAGCGCATCGAGAGTGACTCGGGCGCCTTCGTGGGTCAGCGAGGAGAACATCAACACCGGGGTCGGGCAGCGTTGCATGATGTGGCGGACTGCGGTGATGCCATCCATCATCGGCATCTCGTAGTCCATGGTGATGACGTCAGGCTTCAACGCAATGGCTTGATCAATCGCCTCTTTGCCGTTGGTGGCCGTGCCGACCACCTGGATGCTTGGATCGGCGGAAAGAATTTCCGAGACGCGGCGGCGGAAGAAACCCGAATCGTCCACCACCAGGACCTTGACTGCCATAAACACTCCGTTAGGCGGGGCGGGCAAACCGCCCTGCCCCACCAGAATCAAATACGCCGAGCGGCGTAACGCTTGAGCATGCTCGGAACATCGAGAATCAGCGCGATCCGACCGTCACCGGTGATGGTCGCGCCCGACATGCCCGGGGTTCCCTGCAGCATTTTGCCCAAAGGCTTGATCACCACTTCTTCCTGGCCAACCAGTTGATCAACGACAAAGCCGATCCGCTGAGTGCCCACGGAGAGGATCACCACATGGCCTTCGCGCTGCTCTTCATGCTTGGCCGATGCCACCAGCCAGCGCTTGAGGTAGAACAGTGGCAACGCCTTGTCGCGCACGATCACCACTTCCTGGCCGTCCACCACGTTGGTGCGCGACAGGTCGAGGTGGAAGATCTCGTTGACGTTGACCAGCGGGAAGGCGAACGCCTGGTTGCCCAGCATCACCATCAGGGTCGGCATGATCGCCAAGGTCAACGGCACCTTGATCACGATCTTCGAGCCCTGGCCCTTGGTCGAGTAGATATTGATCGAGCCGTTGAGCTGGCTGATCTTGGTCTTCACCACGTCCATGCCCACACCGCGGCCGGACACGTCGGAGATCTCGGTCTTGGTCGAGAAGCCCGGGGCGAAGATCAGGTTGTAGCACTCGGTGTCGGTCAGGCGGTCGGCGGCGTCCTTGTCCATCACGCCACGCTTGACCGCGATATTGCGCAGGATCGCCGGGTCCATGCCTTTGCCGTCATCGGTGATCGACAGCAGGATATGGTCGCCTTCCTGTTCCGCCGCCAGAATCACCTTGCCGTTGCGGGACTTGCCCGAGGCTTCGCGTTCTTCCGGGGTTTCGACGCCGTGGTCGACGGCGTTGCGCACCAAGTGGACCAGCGGGTCGGCCAGGGCCTCGACAAGGTTTTTGTCGAGGTCGGTTTCTTCACCCACCAGTTCCAGGTTGATCTCTTTCTTCAGCTGGCGCGCAAGGTCGCGAACCAGGCGCGGGAAGCGGCCGAAGACTTTCTTGATCGGCTGCATCCGCGTTTTCATCACGGCGGTTTGCAGGTCGGCAGTGACCACGTCGAGGTTCGACACGGCCTTTTGCATGGCTTCATCGCCGCTGCTCAGGCCCAGGCGCACCAGGCGGTTACGCACCAGGACCAGTTCGCCGACCATGTTCATGATGTCGTCCAGGCGTGCGGTATCCACCCGCACGGTGGTTTCGGCTTCACTGGCAGGCTTTTCCGCGGCGGCCGCTGCCGGTGCCGCAGCCCGTGCAGGCGCTGCTGCGGCGGCAGGTGCCGGAGCGGGTTTGGCCGCCACCGGTGCCGCTGCCTTGGCGGCCACTGGTGCAGGAGTTGCGACCGCAGCCGAGGCCGAGGCCCCCACTTCGGTGAACTTGCCTTTGCCGTGCAACTCGTCCAGCAGGGACTCGAATTCGTGATCGGAAATCAGGCCGTCAGCAGCCGGTGCAGCAGCAGCCGTTGGCGCCGCAGCCGCGACTTCCGGCAAGGCGTCGGCCACGAACGTACCCTTGCCGTGCAGTTGGTCGAGCAACGCTTCGAATTCATCGTCGGTGATGTCGGTGCTGGCAGGCGCGGCAGGCGCCTCGACAGCAGCGGCAGGCGCAACCGCATCGGCAGCGAACTGGCCTTTGCCGTGCAACTGGTCGAGCAACGATTCGAATTCGGCGTCGGTGATGTCTTCGCCCGTTGGCGCAGCAACTGCCGCCACCGGAGCTTCGGCCTCAGCCTTGACCGCATTGAGGGAGTTGAGCAGCTGTTCGAACTCGCTGTCCGTCACATCCGCCTCGGCCTCGACCACAGGCTCCGGCGCCGCTTCTGCGACAGGCGCAGCCGAGGTGTCGGCCGGCTCTGCCAGGCGCGCCAGGGCGGCCAGCAGTTCCGGGGTGGCCGCGGTGATCGGTGCACGTTCGCGCACCTCGCTGAACATGCCGTTGACCGCATCCAGTGCTTCGAGAATCACGTCCATCAATTCCGAATCAACGTGACGCTCACCCTTGCGCAGGATGTCGAACACGTTCTCGGCGATGTGGCAGCACTCCACCAGCTCATGGAGCTGGAGGAAGCCGGCGCCCCCTTTTACAGTGTGAAAACCGCGAAAAATTGCATTGAGCAGGTTCGCATCATCCGGTCGGCTTTCCAGCTCGACCAGTTGCTCGGACAACTGCTCTAAAATTTCGCCGGCCTCTACAAGGAAATCCTGAAGGATTTCTTCATCGGCGCCGAAGCTCATGTGGGTGCTCCTTAGAAGCCTAAACTGGATAACAGGTCATCAACATCATCTTGACCCGATACAACGTCTTCACGTTTATCGGCATGAATCTGCGGACCTTCACCCTTGGCGAGATGTTTTTGTGGATCTTTTTCCGAGAGGATCGCTTCGCGGTCATGTTCGATGCCGGCAAAACGGTCAACCTGGCCTGCCATGAGCACCAATTTGAGCAAATTGCTTTCCACTTCGGTGACCAGTTGGGTCACGCGCTTGATCACCTGACCGGTGAGGTCCTGGTAATCCTGGGCCAGCAGAATGTCATTGAGGTTGCTGGAAACCGTGCGGTTGTCCTGCTCGCTGCGTGACAGGAAACCTTCGACCCGACGCGCCAATTCACGAAACTCTTCGGCCCCGACTTCGCGACGCATGAAGCGGCCCCAGTCGTGGCCCAAGGCCTGGGCTTCGTTGGCCATGCCGTTGACCAGGGGCGTGGCGTTTTCCACCAGGTCCATGGTGCGGTTGGCCGCCGCCTCAGTCAGCCTGACCACATAGGACAGGCGTTCGGTGGCATCGGTAATCTGCGAGATTTCTTCGGCCTGGGGCATGTGCGGGTCAATCTGGAAATTGACGATCGCACTGTGCAGCTCGCGTGTGAGCTTGCCCACTTCCTGGTACAGGCCACGGTCACGGGTCTGGTTGAGCTCATGGATCAACTGCACCGCGTCGCCGAACTGGCCTTTTTCAAGGCTGTCGACCAACTGGTGAGCATGCTTCTTCAGGGTCGACTCGAAGTCTCCCTGTGATGTTTCTTTATGCTCCATAGCTCCCCCGCGATGGCATTAGCCGTGGATGCGTTCGAAGATTTTCTCGATCTTCTCTTTCAGCGCCAATGCCGTGAAAGGCTTGACCACGTAACCGTTGACCCCGGCCTGGGCGGCTTCGATGATCTGTTCACGCTTGGCTTCGGCGGTCACCATCAGCACCGGCAAGCTGCGCAATTTTTCGTCCGCACGCACGTGGCGCAGCAGGTCGATACCGGTCATGCCCGGCATGTTCCAGTCGGTTACCAGAAAGTCGATGCTCCCGCTGTTGAGGATCGGAATCGCCGTAATGCCGTCATCCGCCTCGACCGTGTTTGTGAACCCAAGGTCACGCAACAGGTTTTTAATGATCCGCCGCATCGTTGAGAAGTCATCAACGATGAGGATTTTCATGTTCTTGTCCAATTCGACCTCCAAGCAGTCTTAAACGCGCCCAGCACCTGGACGCGCCATTTCAATCAACAGGCGTTACACAAAAAGGACTGCCCAGGGCACCACGGGGCAAACCCGCAAAAGCCGGTGGCCTTCACGGGTTCGCCTGCAGTGTCCCCACACCGCCTGTCAGCGCGCGCGCCACTCTCCCAATCGCCCCCGCAAGCGGGCTGCGCACTGGCTATGCAGCTGGCTGACACGCGACTCGCTGACCCCCAGGACCTCACCGATTTCCTTGAGGTTCAGCTCTTCGTCGTAGTACAGCGCCAAGACCAGTCGCTCACGCTCCGGCAAATTGGCAATCGCGTCCGCCAACGCGCCCTGGAAACGTTCGTCTTCCAGGTCACGCGACGGCTCAAGATGTGCACTTGCGCCGTCCTCATGCAGCCCCTCGTGTTCGCCGTCCTGTAGCAGGTCGTCGAAACTGAACAGGCGGCTGCCCAAGGTATCGTTCAAAATCCCGTAGTAATCGTCGAGACTCAATTGGAGTTCGGCCGCAACTTCGTGATCTTTAGCGTCGCGACCGGTTTTTGCTTCAATTGCACGAATTGCGTCACTGACCATGCGTGTATTGCGGTGTACCGAACGCGGCGCCCAATCCCCTTTACGCACTTCATCGAGCATCGCACCCCGGATGCGGATACCCGCATACGTCTCGAAACTCGCACCCTTGCTCGCGTCGTATTTGGTCGAGACTTCGAGCAGGCCGATCATGCCAGCCTGGATCAAGTCTTCGACCTGCACACTCGCGGGCAAACGCGCCAGCAGGTGATAGGCGATGCGTTTGACCAGAGGCGCATAGCGCTCGATCAATTCGCCCTGGCTGTCACGTGCCGACTTCTTGTAAAGGTTGTAGCCGCTGGCTGTCATAGCACCGGTCCTGCGCTCGTCTGATGCACCAATCGCTCGACGAAAAACTCCAGATGCCCCCGCGGGTTGGCGGGCAACGGCCAGGTATCGACCTTCTGGGCAATAGCCTTGAACGCCAGTGCGCACTTCGAACGAGGGAACGCTTCATAGACCGCACGCTGCTTTTGCACGGCCTTGCGCACACACTCGTCATAGGGAACTGCGCCGACGTATTGTAAGGCGACATCGAGGAAGCGATCCGTGACCTTGGTCAACTTGGCGAACAGGTTGCGGCCTTCTTGCGGGCTCTGGGCCATGTTGGCCAGGACCCGGAAGCGGTTCATGCCGTAGTCACGGTTGAGCAGCTTGATCAGGGCGTAGGCGTCGGTGATCGAGGTGGGTTCATCGCAGACCACCAGCAAGACTTCCTGCGCGGCGCGCACAAAGCTGACCACGGACTCGCCGATCCCGGCGGCGGTGTCGATCACCAGCACGTCGAGGTTGTCGCCGATATCACTGAACGCCTGGATCAGGCCGGCATGTTGCGCCGGGCTCAGGTGCACCATGCTCTGGGTGCCCGAGGCGGCCGGCACGATGCGGATCCCGCCAGGCCCCTGCAGCAGCACGTCGCGCAGCTCACAGCGGCCCTCGATCACATCGGCAAGGGTATGTTTGGGCGTCAGCCCCAGCAGAACGTCGACGTTCGCCAGCCCCAGGTCAGCATCCAGCAGCATGACGCGACGGCCAAGCTCTGCCAGGGCCAGGGACAAATTCACTGACACGTTAGTTTTCCCGACGCCACCTTTGCCGCCGGTCACCGCGATCACCTGTACGGGATGCATGCTGCCCATTTTATTTCTTTACCTTGTCTTGCTTAGACGCAGGCTACATGGCTTGGCCGCGTGAATCGCTTGCAGACCATCGATGTAGGTACATTTCACGGTGTTCGTACTGCCTCAACCCACCCGCTTTGCCGGGTGGTGATAGAGGTCAGCGAACATATCGGCCATCGCTTCCTCGCTAGGCTCTTCTTGCATTTGTACGCTGACTGCCCGGCTGACCAACTGATGACGGCGCGGCAGATGCAAATCATCTGGAATCCGCGGCCCGTCGGTCAGGTAGGCGACCGGCAGTTCATGGCTGATAGCCAGGCTCAACACTTCGCCCAGGCTCGCCGTCTCATCCAGTTTAGTCAGGATGCAACCGGCCAGCCCGCAACGCTTGTAGCTGTGATACGCAGCGGTAAGAACCTGTTTCTGGCTGGTGGTTGCAAGCACCAGGTAATTTTTCGATTTGATCCCGCGCCCGGCCAGGCTTTCCAGCTGCATGCGCAAGGCCGGGTCGCTGGCTTGCAGGCCGGCGGTGTCGATCAGCACCACGCGTTTGCGCAGCAGCGGATCGAGGGCGTTGGCCAGGGACTGGCCCGGGTCGACGTGGGTCACCGACACATTGAGGATGCGCCCCAGGGTCTTGAGTTGTTCCTGGGCACCGATGCGGTAGCTGTCCATGCTCACCAGCGCGATATTCTGCGCGCCGTACTTGAGCACGTAACGCGCCGCCAGCTTGGCCAGGGTGGTGGTCTTGCCCATGCCGGCAGGGCCGACCATGGCGATCACGCCACCTTCTTCCAGGGGTTCGATTTCCGGGGTGACGATCATCCGCGCCAGGTGCGCCAGCAACATGCGCCAGGCCTGGCGAGGTTCTTCGATTTCGGTGGTCAGCGCCAGCAGGTCGCGGGACAACGGGCCGGACAGGCCGATGCGTTGCAGGCGGCGCCAGAGGTTGGCCTGGGCCGGCTTGCTGCCTTGCAGCTGCGTCCACGCCAGGGAGCCCAGCTGCACTTCCAGCAGCTCACGCAGGCCGTTGAGTTCAAAGCGCATCGAGTCGAACACACGCTGGTCAACCGCGGCGGCCGGGGCTGGCGCTGCGGGACGTGGCGGTTCGGTCAACGTCGGCTCGACCAGCGGCTCGGCAGCGGTGAGCGGCAGGCCGGCGAACAACTGGCGATTGGTGGTGGCATCGCTGTCGCCACGCATGCTCAGCTCAGCCTGGGCCGAGACGATGCGCGAGGCGGTCTTGCGCAGCTCGTCTTCGAGTTCCATGTTCGGCACACGCGGGGCCAGGGCCTGGGGGGTGTAATCCAGGGCAGCCGTCAGCTCGACACCGCCGGCAATCCGACGGTTACCGATAATCGCGGCATCGGCGCCCAGCTCATCACGTACCAGTTTCATGGCCTGACGCATATCGGCGGCGAAAAAACGCTTCACTTGCATAACCCACTACCTCAGCCGTTGGGCCCTACTGTCGCGACGATAGTCACTTGCTTGTTGTCAGGAATTTCCTGATAAGCCAAAACGTGCAAATTCGGCACTGCCAGGCGTCCAAACCGCGACAGCATCGCCCGGACGGGGCCTGCCACCAGCAGAATCACTGGATGGCCCTGCATTTCCTGGCGCTGTGCGGCGTCGATCAACGAACGCTGCAGTTTTTCAGCCATGCTTGGCTCCAGCAGAACGCCCTCTTCCTGGCCTTGTCCTGCCTTCTGGATACTATTGAGCAATATTTGTTCCAACCTTGGTTCCAAGGTGATCACAGGCAGCTCAGACTCAGTGCCTACAATGCTTTGCACGATTGCGCGGGACAATCCGACGCGCACCGCCGCCACCAGCGCGGCAGTATCTTGACTCTTGGCGGCATTGTTGGCGATGGCCTCGGCAATGCTGCGGATGTCGCGCACCGGCACCTGTTCGGACAACAACGCCTGCAACACCTTGAGCAATTGCGACAGCGACAGCACGCCCGGCACCAGCTCTTCGGCGAGTTTTGGCGAGGCTTTGGCCAGCAAGCCCATCAATTGCTGGACTTCCTCGTGGCCGATCAACTCATGGGAGTGCTTGTAGAGGATCTGGTTGAGGTGCGTGGCAACCACGGTGCTGGCGTCTACCACGGTGTAGCCGAGGGACTGCGCCTGGCTGCGCTGGCTGATTTCGATCCACACCGCTTCCAGGCCAAAAGCCGGATCTTTGGCGGTTATGCCGTTGAGCGTGCCGAAGACCTGGCCGGGGTTGATCGCCAGTTCGCGGTCCGGGTAGATCTCGGCTTCGGCCAGGATCACCCCCATCAGGGTCAGGCGGTAGGCGCTTGGAGCCAGGTCGAGGTTGTCGCGGATATGCACGGTGGGCATGAGGAAGCCCAGGTCCTGGGACAGCTTCTTGCGTACGCCCTTGATCCGCGCGAGCAACTGGCCGCCCTGGTTGCGGTCCACCAGCGGAATCAGGCGGTAGCCGACTTCCAGGCCGATCATGTCGATGGGCGTGACGTCGTCCCAGCCCAGTTCTTTGGTTTCCGAGGCGCGGGCCGGGGATGGCAGGAGTTCCTGCTGACGGGCGACTTCTTGCAGTGCTTGCACCTTGACGGCGTTTTGCTTTTTCCAGAACAGGTACGCCGCACCGCCCGCCAGGGCCGCCATGCTCAGGAACGACACATGGGGCATGCCCGGCACGATACCCATGATCGCCATGATGCCCGCCGCCACGGCCAGGGCCTTGGGCGAGGCAAACATCTGCCGGCTGATCTGCTTGCCCATGTCTTCGGAGCCCGAAGCACGGGTCACCATGATGGCGGCAGCTGTAGATAACAACAGTGATGGCAATTGCGCCACTAAACCGTCACCGATGGTCAGCAAGGCATACACACGACCGGCATCGCCGAAGGTCATGCCGTGCTGGAAGATACCGACGGCCATGCCACCGATCAGGTTGATGAACAGGATCAGCAAGCCGGCGATGGCGTCACCGCGCACAAATTTGCTGGCACCGTCCATGGAGCCGTAGAACTCGGCTTCCTGGGCCACTTCGGCACGGCGGGACTTGGCTTGGTTCTGGTCGATCAGGCCGGCGTTGAGGTCGGCGTCGATGGCCATCTGCTTGCCGGGCATCGCGTCGAGGGTGAAGCGTGCGCTCACCTCGGAAATCCGCCCGGCGCCCTTGGTCACCACGACGAAGTTGATGATCATCAGGATCGCGAACACCACGATACCGACCACGTAGTTACCGCCGATCACCACCTCACCGAAGGCCTGGATCACCTTGCCGGCGGCGGCGTGGCCGTCCTGGCCGTGCAGCATCACCACCCGGGTCGACGCCACGTTCAGCGCCAGCCGCAGCAGGGTCGCCACCAGCAGGATGGTCGGGAACACCGCAAAGTCCAACGGCCGCAGGGCGTACACGCAGACCAGCAGCACCACGACGGACAGGGCAATGTTGAAAGTGAAGAACACGTCCAAAAGGAACGGCGGCATCGGCAACATCATCATTGCCAGCATCACCAGCAACAACAACGGCACACCCAGATTGCCCCGCGACAGGTCAGTCAGGGTGCCACGGGCCGTGCTGAACATTTGAGAGCGATCTACCACCGGTATTCCTCGTGTCCTTTGAAGCAAAGTTTTGACGCCAGAAGGCGTCTTGGAGGCGGTATTGCAAGAAGCCTTCCAACTTTTGCTTCAACGGGCAGATCACGGTGAAAGCCCATACACATGTGGGAGCGGGCTTGCCCGCGATGGCGGCAGACCAGCCCCGAACAAGTTGACTGACACTGCGCTATCGCGGGCAAGCCCGCTCCCACAATTGACCGTGTTCGGCTTGAGATAGAGGAAAAGGCCTAGAGGGCGCGGACGTTTTCGGCCTGCGGGCCTTTTTGGCCCTGAGTGATGCCGTACTCGACTTTCTTGCCCTCTTCAAGGGTTTTGAAACCGTCCCCCGTTATCGCAGAGAAGTGAACAAACACATCCGCCGAGCCGTCGTCCGGCGTGATAAACCCAAACCCCTTCTCCGCGTTAAACCACTTCACAGTGCCTGTTGCCATTGCCGTTCTCCCGACTTCTCATTCATCAACCCGAGATAAGTGTGATGCTGGCTGCAAATACGCCCTGGGGCCGGTGGATCCGCGCAAATCTCACCCGCTGCCCTTCGCTGAGCCGAACCCCGGCAGAGCTGACGAGGTCCACAGGCACCTGCTCGCTCCCGCCATCCATTGCGATCACACCCTCACCCGTCTGGTGGTTGTAAGATTTGACCGTTCCGGAGACCCACTTCATTGCTATCTCTCTGCTTCCTGCGGCGCGTATCTAGCGCCATGGAACCGCGAGAAGGGCCAGCTGGCTACTGTCAGAGTTGACAGGTAGGGAAGGGTTTTCGACAAACGGTACAAGGACGGCTTCAGGGCCTCATCGCGGGCAAGCCCGCTCCCACAGGTTGGCAGCACAGTGATTTATGTGGGAGCTGGCTTGCCTGCGATGAGGCCCTTACAGGCATTGCAAACCTCAGGAATCGCGGCGCAACTCTGGCGGAATCGGCAGATCCTTCAACGGGTCCGGCCGCTTGCCCTTGCCCGCGCGGTACTGGCGGATCTGATAGACATACGCCAGCACCTGGGCCACCGCCAGGTACAGCCCGGCAGGGATTTCCTGGTCGAGGTCGGTGGAATAGAAAATCGACCGCGCCAGCGCCGGCGACTCCAGCAGCAGGATGTCGTTGGCCACTGCGATTTCGCGGATCTTCAACGCGGTGAAGTCGCTGCCCTTGGCCAGCAACATCGGCGCACCGCCCTTCTCCGGGTCGTACTTGAGCGCCACGGCGTAGTGGGTCGGGTTGGTGATAACCACGTCGGCGTCGGGCACCGAGGCCATCATCTTGCGCTGGGACATTTCCCTCTGCAGTTGGCGAATGCGTTGCTTGACCTCGGGGCGCCCCTCCTGATCCTTGTGTTCGTCGCGCACTTCCTGCTTGGTCATCAGTAGTTTCTTGTGGCTTTCCCACAACTGGATCGGCGCATCCACCGCGGCAATGATGATCAGCCCGGCCGCCATCCACAGCGCGCTCCAGCCCACCACCTGCACGCTGTGGATGATCGCCGACTCCAGCGGCTCATGGGCGATGCGCAGCAGGTCGTCGATGTCGGACGACAACACCATCAGCGCCACAAACAGAATCACGATGAACTTGGCCAGGGCCTTGAGCAACTCCACCAAAGCCTTGGCGGAGAACATGCGCTTGAGCCCGGCGCCGGGGTTCATGCGGCTGAATTTCGGCGCCATGCTGCCGGCGGCAAACAACCAGCCGCCGAGGGCGACCGGGCCGATCAGCGCGGCCAGCAGCAAGGTGATCAACACCGGCTGCACCGCCAGAATCGCGATCTTGCCCGAGTGCAGCAGGTATTGGCCCATGGCGCCGGGGCTGAGCAACACCTCGCGGGGCAAGGTGAAGTTGTGCTTCATCAGCTCCATCAGGTCCAGCGCCAGGCCACCGCCGTAGATCAGCAAGGCACCGGCGCCGGCCATCATGGTCGCTACGGTATTCAGCTCCTTGGAGCGGGCGATCTCGCCCTTTTCCCTGGAGTCCTTTTTGCGTTTCTCCGTGGGGTCTTCGGTCTTGTCCTGACCACTCTCGCTCTCGGCCATGATTCAGCGCGCCCGTGCCAGATCACGTAAGAACTGCAAGGCGTCGGACGCCAGCGGTTGATACTGATTGAGAATGTCGGCCATGCCGACCCAGAAAATCCCCATGCCCAAGACCAGGGTCAACGGGAAACCGATGGAGAAGATGTTCAATTGCGGCGCCGCCCGGGTCATCACGCCAAACGCGATGTTGACCACCAGCAACGCGGTGATCGCCGGCAACACCAGCAGCAACAGCGACGCGCCCAGCACCCAACTGAGGCGCCCGACCAGCTCCCAGAAATGGTTGACCACCAGCCCCGAGCCCACGGGCAAGGTGGTGAAACTCTCGGTCATCACCTCGAACGCCACCAGATGGCCGTTCATGGCCAGGAACAGCAAGGTCACCAGCATGGTCAGGAACTGCCCGATCACCGCCACCGACACGCCGTTGGTAGGGTCGACCATGGACGCAAAGCCCATGCCCATCTGGATCGAGATGATTTGCCCGGCGATCACAAAGGCCTGGAAGAACAGGGTCAGCGAAAAACCGAGGATCGCGCCGATCAGGATCTGCTCGGCAATCAGCAACAGCGCACTGAGGTCCAGCGCATTCACCGGTGGCATCGGCGGCAAGCCGGGCACGATCACCACGGTAATGGCAAAGGCGAAATACAGGCGGATGCGCTTGGGCACCAGGGTCGTGCCAAACACCGGCATGGTCATCAGCACCGCCATGACCCGGAACATCGGCAGGATGAAGGACGCCACCCAGGTGCTGATCTGGGTATCGGTCAAGGCCAGTACGGACTGCATCAGGTCAGCCGATCAACTGCGGAATACTGCCGTACAACTGCAGGATGTATTCCATGAACGTCTGCACCAGCCACGGGCCGGCGACGATCAGGGTAATCAGCATCACCAGCAGGCGCGGCAGGAAGCTCAAGGTCTGTTCGTTGATCTGCGTCGCGGCCTGGAACATCGCCACCAGCAGGCCCACCAACAGGCTCGGCACCACCAGCACGGCAACCATCATGGTGGTCAGCCACAGCGCTTCACGGAACAGGTCGACGGCTACTTCTGGAGTCATTGCGCTATACCCCGCCGAAACTGCCGGCCAGGGTGCCGATAATCAGCGCCCAACCGTCCACCAGCACAAACAGCATGATCTTGAACGGCAACGAGATGATCAGCGGCGACAGCATCATCATACCCATCGCCATCAGCACGCTCGCCACCACCAGGTCGATGATCAGGAACGGGATAAAGATCATGAAGCCGATCTGGAATGCGGTCTTCAATTCCGAGGTGACAAACGCCGGCACCAGGATGGTCAGCGGCGCCTGATCCGGGGTGGCGATGTCGGTGCGCTTGGACAGGCGCATGAACAGCTCCAGGTCGCTGGAGCGGGTCTGCGACAGCATGAAGTCCTTGATCGGGCCCTGGGCCTTGTCGATGGCGACCTGGGCCGTGATGGTTTCCGCCAGGTAAGGCTGCAGCGCTTGCTGGTTCACCTTGTCGAACACCGGCGCCATGATGAACAGCGTCAGGAACAAGGCCATGCCGGTGAGGATCTGGTTCGACGGTGTCTGCTGCAAGCCCAGGGCCTGGCGCAGGATCGAGAACACGATGATGATCCGCGTAAAGCTGGTCATCAGCATGACAAACGCCGGGATAAAACTCAGCGCCGTCATGATCAGCAGGATCTGCAGGCTGACCGAATACTCCTGCGCGCCCGCCGCGTTGGTGCCCAGGGTAATCGCCGGGATCGACAACGGGTCGGCGGCGAACGCCAATGGCGCCGCCAGCAACAGCATGAGCGTCAATAAAACGCGCATTACTTCTTATCCTTCTGATCCTTGCCCAGCAACTCCATCAGGCGCTGGGCGAATTCTGGCGTGGCGGACTCGGTCTGATCCACGCTCACGGGGGTCTTGAGCACATGCAGCGGAGTGATGCGGCCAGGTGTGAGACCCAGCAGGATCTGTTCCTCGCCGACTTGCACCAGCACCAGCCGATCACGCGGGCCGAGGGCGCGCGAGCCGATCAGCTCGATCACCTGGCCATTGCCCGGACCGACGTTCTGCACCCGGCGCATCAGCCAGGCCAGCACGAAAATCAGGCCAACCACCAGCAGCAGGCCCAGCACCAGCTGCGTCAACTGGCCACCGAGGCCGCTGCCGGCCGGCGCCGCCGTGGCGGCCTGGGCAATCGGCTCGGCGGCCATGGCGCCCAATGGCAGCGCGAATAACAGTCCTACCATCAGGCGGTTCATATCAGCGCAGCTTCTTGATGCGTTCGCTCGGGCTGATCACGTCGGTCAGGCGGATGCCGAACTTTTCGTTGACCACCACCACTTCGCCGTGGGCAATCAGGGTGCCGTTGACCAGCACATCCAGCGGCTCACCGGCCAGGCGATCGAGCTCGATCACCGAACCCTGGTTGAGTTGCAGCAGGTTGCGGATGTTGATTTCGGTGCTGCCCACTTCCATGGAGATCGACACCGGGATGTCGAGGATCACATCCAGGTTCGGCCCATCGAGGGTCACCGGCTCGTTGTTTTTCGGCACGCTGCCGAATTCTTCCATCGGCAGGCGGTTGCCGGCCGGCGCGGTGGCGGCGTCGGCGGCCAGCAGCGCGTCGATGTCGTCCTGGCCAACATCGCCGGTCTCTTCCAGGGCAGCCGCCCATTCGTCAGCCAGGGCCTGGTCTTCGGCGGAAGTGTTTTCGTGTTCGGTAGCCATTACATGTCCTCGGCGCAGCAAAAATTAAAGTTGATCAGCGGCGGTTGATCGGTTCGATCACTTGCAACGCCAGGTTGCCCTTGTGGGAACCGAGCTTGACCTTGAACGACGGCACGCCGTTGGCGCGCATGATCATTTCTTCCGGCAATTCCACGGGGATCACGTCGCCCGGCTGCATGTGCAAGATGTCGCGCAGGCGCAGTTGGCGGCGGGCCACGGTGGCGCTCAGGGGCACGTCCACATCCAGCAAGTCTTCGCGCAGGGCCTTGACCCAGCGTTCGTCCTGGTCGTCGAGGTCGGACTGGAAACCGGCGTCGAGCATTTCGCGCACCGGCTCGATCATCGAGTACGGCATGGTCACGTGCAGGTCGCCGCCACCGCCATCGAGTTCGATGTGGAAGGTCGACACCACAATGGCTTCGCTGGGGCCGACGATGTTGGCCATGGCCGGGTTCACTTCCGAGTTGATGTACTCGAAATTGACTTCCATGATCGCCTGCCAGGCTTCCTTCAAGTCGATGAAGGCTTGCTCCAGCACCATGCGCACTACGCGCAGTTCGGTGGGGGTGAATTCACGGCCTTCGATCTTGGCGTGACGACCGTCGCCGCCGAAGAAGTTGTCCACCAGCTTGAACACCAGCTTGGCGTCGAGGATGAACAGCGCCGTGCCGCGCAGCGGCTTGATCTTGACCAGGTTGAGGCTGGTGGGCACGTACAGCGAGTGCACGTATTCACCGAACTTCATCACCTGCACGCCGCCCACCGCCACGTCCGCCGAGCGGCGCAGCATGTTGAACATGCTGATCCGCGTGTAACGGGCAAAACGTTCGTTGATCATCTCCAGGGTCGGCATGCGCCCACGGACGATGCGGTCCTGGCTGGTCAGGTCATAACTTTTGACGCTGCCGGGTTCGGCAGCCATTTCGGTCTGCACCAGACCATCGTCGACGCCGTGGAGCAGCGCGTCGATTTCATCCTGGGACAGCAGGTCTTGCACGGCCATGTCGTGATCCTACTGCAGTACGTAGTTGGTAAAGAGCACTTGCTCGATTGCGACTTTGCCGAGCTCTTTCTGGGACACTTCCTGCACGCTTGCGGTGACCTTCTGGCGCAGCATTTCCTGGCCGACCGGGGTGGCCAGGGCGTCGAAGCTTTGGGCGGAGAACAGCATCACCAGGTTGTTGCGGATCACCGGCATATGCACCTTGAGGGCATCCAGGTCGGCCTGGTTGCGCGCCAGCAAGGTCATGCTGACTTGCAGGTAGCGTTGGCGGCCGTTCTGGTTGAAGTTGGCGACAAAGGCCGGCAGCATCGGCTCGAAGATTGCCGGTTGCTTGACGTTACTGGCGGTTTCGGCAGCCGGTGCCGGTTTGCTTGCACTGCTGTGCATGATGTACCAGGTGCCACCGACAGAGGCGCCGATAGCCAGGATCAGGCCCACGACAATCATCAGGATAAGCTTGAGCTTGCCTTTGCCTGCGGGTGCTTTTGCTGCGTCGTCGCTCTTCGCCATGCCAATAATCCGTCACTATTCGGGGATTCATAGATCTACGGAAAGGCAAGAGCAAGTGTTATGCCAGAGTTGTCTGGTAATGCGAGGAAGCAGCTACACCCCAAATCAACTGTGGGAGCTGGCTTGCCTGCGATAACGGTGTGTCAGTGAATACATCTGTCACTGATAGATCGCTATCGCAGGCAAGCCAGCTCCCACATGGACCGCGTTCCTGCTGGGATCAGGCATAGTAATCGACGGCGCTGGAGCCGATCACCGTTGACGTCACCGGCGCAACCGCTTCAGCCACTTCAGCATGGGCACCGCTGTCACTATCACCCCCACGCCCACCGATACCACTCACGCCACGCGCCTGGCCCTGCTGCTGTTGCTGCTCCTGGCCACGGGACTGGTCCGACACGTTCACATCCACCTGTCCCATGCCCTGCTGGGCAAACATCTCGCGCAGGCGCCCGGACTGGCTTTCCAGCGCTTCACGCACCACGGCATGGCCGCTCATGAAGCTGACCTGGGCCTGCTGGTCCGCCGTCATATTGACTTTGATATCCAGGCGCCCCAATTCCGCTGGCTGCAACTGGATCTCGGCGGACTTGAGGTTTGCGCTGGACAGGTACATCACGCGGTTGACCACTTCTTCGGTCCAGCCGCTCTGGTGCATGGCCAACGGCGTGTTAGTGGCCGGCGGCAAGGCATTCGCGGTTTTCGGCGTGGCGGCCTGGGTCAACGCAGCCAGGCGGTTGGCGAAGTCATCGACACGGGTGTCGCTGCTGGCGCCCTTCAAGTCCTTGAGACCGTCTTCGATCAGCCCGCTGAAGGCCTTGTCGCCACCTTGGTCAGTGCTGTCCTTGGCGGCTTGCTGGTCGACCATATTGGCCAGGCCAGCCGTGAAGTTTTGCGCAGCGGTGGGCTGGTCCAGGTTTGGCGCAGGTTTCTGCGGCGACTGGCTGCTGGCGGAGACGTGGCCGCCCTGCTCCATCGCCAGGCGTACGGCCGGCATGGAATCGAGGGGGTCCGCCTCGGGGTCGAAGGCTGGCTGCTTGACCTCATCGGTCACCACCAGCGGTGCGGTGGCCACGGGCGCAGGCTTGCTGTCGTCAGTAACAGTCACCACCGGCACGACTACAGCCGGCGTGACCGTTGCCACCAAGGCCGGGTCGACTGCCGGGTCAGTGGGAGGCTGCTGCGCCAGGGCCGGGCCGACAGGTTTGTCGTCATCCGTGCTGGCGCTGTCGTCGGACTTGGCGGGCGGTTTGGCAGGCAAAGGATTGCCGCTATCGGCAACCGCCGGCTTGCTGGCGGCAGGTTTGTCATTGCTGTCCACCTGCTTGGCATTGGCGTCGGCAGGCTTGTCGCGTGTGGTTTTTGACGGCGCGTCGTCGGCCTTTGCCACCGGTTTTGCCCCCTGGCTGGCGAACACCTGGGCAAAGCCGGCGCCCTTGTCACGCGGCTCCACGGCCGCTGCCGGGGGGTTGGCAGCGGGCGCTTGCGGCTTGGCCGCAGGGGCAGCCTGGAGGAGCGAATTCGGGGCGACTGGCATAGGTAAAGGTCTCCACTGCATGGGGTCGGGGATGCAGTAACAGGAGATAGAGCAAGAGTCGGGCCAGGTTGCCGAGTGCGACTTGAAATGCGGGAGCTGGCTTTTCTGTGGGCGCTGGCTTGCCTGCGATGCGGGCAACTCGGTATTTCAGTTAAACCGTGGTGATGCTATCGCAGGCAAGCCAGCTCCCACAGGTCAGAGCTGGAAGCGCTGGCGCTCCGACTCATACAGCGGCCGCACCAGCGCAAATTCGTGATCGATCTGATCCACCAGCTCACCCAAGTCACTGCCAGGCGCCTGCGCCGACTCCGCCTCCAACCGCTGGCACAACTGCGCCAGCCGCACCGCGCCCAGGTTGCCGCTGCTGCCCTTGAAGCTGTGGGCGATGCGCCCGAGCGCCTTGGCGTCATCCCGCGCCTTGCGCAGCGCTTCGACGCGCTTTTGCGAATCGTCGAGGAAGGTATCCAGCAAGCGCGGATACTCACCTTCCATCACTTCCTGCAACCCCGATAACACGTCCGGGTCCAGATGAATCTCAGCCACTTGTTCGCTCCTTGATCAAGAATCGGCGGATTATGCCTGAGCCGGCCACGAAAACTCCACGCAGACGCTCCGCCCGCCGTCGGACCAGTGCACGTCGCCGCTCAATTGACGCACCAGGTTCAGCCCCCGGCCCGACAGGCGATCAACCTCCAGCGGGCGCGCCAGCACCTGTTCCACGTCAAAGCCGGCGCCGCTGTCTTCGATGCGCAACGACATCTGCCCGCCCGTCGCCGTCGGCACCACCTGCACGTGCACCCGCACGTAACCGCCGCTCAACTGCGCCAACCGCTCGTTGCGCTGGCGATAGTAGTCGGCAAAACCGTGCACATCCCGCTTGAGCCGCGAGTCCAGGCCCAGCACGCCGTGCTCCAGGGCGTTGGAATACAGCTCGGCCATCACGCTGTACAACGCCCCGCTGCGCTCGCGCAGGCCGTGGATTTCCAGCAACAGTTGCAGCAAGTACGGCAACGGGTTGTAGCGCTTGAGGGTCTCGGCGCGAAACTCGAAACTCACCGACCAATCCAGCGGGCACGACTGGCTGCTGTCGGTATACAGTGGCCCGGTCGCGCGCAGGGACTGCCCGGCTTGCAGGGTGATTTCCACCATGCTCACGTCATCCCGCGCCTCACCGCGAAACCCGGCCAGGGCTTGCTCGATCTCGGCAAACAAAAGGTCGGGCTCGCGGTTGGCGGCAAATACCTGATGCAGGCGCTCGACGCCAAACAGCTGGTCATTGCTGTCAGCCGTGTCGAGCACGCCATCGGAGAGCAAAAACACCCGGTCACCCAGGGCCATCGGCCACACCTCGGTGCGGTCATCGAAGGCTTCGGCCGACAGCACGCCCAACGGCAGATGCCGCGGCACCAACGCCGTGCGCTTGCCGCTGGCGACTTCATGCACATAGCCTTCGGGCATGCCGCCGTTCCACACTTCCACCACACGGCGCTGGGTGCTCAGGCACAACAGGGTGGCGCAGCAGAACATGTCCACCGGCAGGATGCGTTTGAGCTTGACGTTCATCTCCCGCAGGATCTGCGCCAGGCCGTAGCCCTTGGCGGTCATGCCGTAGAACACTTCCGCCAGGGGCATGGCGCCCACCGCCGCCGGCAAGCCGTGGCCGGTGAAGTCGCCCAGCAACACATGCATATCGCCCGACGGCGTATAGGCCGCCAGCAACAGGTCGCCGTTGAACAGCGCATAGGGCGATTGCAGGTAGCGGATATTCGGCGCGGCGTTGATACAGCCCGAATGCGCCACCTTGTCGAACACCGCCTTGGCCACCCGTTGCTCATGCAGCAGGTAGTCGTGGTGCCGGGCGATCAGGTCGCGCTGTTGCAACACCGTGGCCTGCAAGCGGCGCAGGCGATCCATGGCGTTGATCTTCGCCGCCAGGATCAGCGGGTTGTAGGGCTTGGCCATGAAGTCATCGCCGCCGGCATCCAGGCACTGGGCCAGGGCCGAACTCTCACGCAGGGAGGTGAGGAAAATCACCGGCACCAAGGTTTCGCCGGCCAATTGCTTGATCTGGCGTGCCGCTTCAAAACCATCCATCACCGGCATCAGCGCGTCCATCAACACCAACTGCGGGCGCTCGCGGGCAAACACTTGCACCGCGTCCAAACCATTGCTGGCGGTGAGCACCTGATGCCCCTGGCGCCGCACGATGGTGGACAACAACAGCAGGTCGGTGGCGCTGTCTTCGGCGATCAGCACCGTCAGCGGCTCAAGCACGGGGGCCAGGCCGCTCAACTGATGTCGAACAGTTTGTCGAAGTTGGAGATGGCGAGGATCTTGCGCACATCGGAATTGCTGTTGACCACCTGCACGTCCGCGTTGTCACCGCCGGCGTGATCACGCAACAGCAGGAGCATGCCCAGGGCCGAGCTGTCCATGTAGGTGGTGTCTTTCAGGTCGACCACGTACAACTCGGGCACCTTGTAGAAGCGTTCGTAGGATTCGCGAAACGTCTGGTGGCTGCCGAAATCGAACCGACCCTTGATCGCGATCGTCAACTTCTTCCCGTCCAGGGATACTTCAGACTCGACTGACATGTGACTGCTTCCTTGTCATTGGCGGTAGACACAGGTTTAGCAGCTGAACGCCACAGCAGCAACACAGAGGATCAAATGTGGGAGCTGGCTTGCCTGCGATAGCGGTGTATCAGTGGGCTCATCTGTAGCTGATGTACCGCTATCGCAGGCAAGCCAGCTCCCACAGTAGGTCAGTGGTGATGGTTAGTATTGGGATTGGCGCGGGAGGCGCTGTGATAACTCATCCAGCAGCTTTTGCTCACGCTTGTCTTCCAACGCCCGCGCTTCGTCGATGTAGCGTTGCACCAGCTTGCGCAAGCCCTCGACCCGGGCGTACGCCTGCTGCCAGCTGTCGCGGGCCTTTTCGAAGTTGTTCTGGTGCCAGAGCAGGCTTTGGCGCTGTTGGTCGACGGCGGTTTCCAGCTGATTGAGAAAGCCCTGGTAGCCCATCAACCATTGGCCCGACACGCCCTGGGTGCCGCGTTCGATCCACTGTTGCTGGTATTCGCCGCGAAAGCGCTCCAGGTCGCCGAGCTTGCTTTCCGCCAGGCGCACCTGACCCTGGAAATACCCCAGGCGTTGCACCGCGGTTTTTTCGGCCTTTTCGGCCATGTCCACCACTGGCGCCAGGCGCGACGAACGAGTGCTGGCCATGGCTTAGCCGCCCGGTGCCGGGGCGAAGATCGAGTTCAGGTGCGCTTCGCTTTCGCCCATGCTGATTTTGTCGTTGAGGCCCTGGCGCAGGTAGGTCACCAGTTGCGGTTGCAGGGCAATCGCCAGGTCGGTGTCGCGGTCGCCACCGGCCACGTAGGCGCCGACGCTGATCAAGTCGCGGCTCTGCTGGTAGCGCGACCACAGCTGCTTGAACTGCTGCGCCCGCGCCATATGCGTCGGCGTGACCACCGACGGCATCACCCGGCTGATAGACGCTTCGATGTCGATGGCCGGGTAGTGCCCCTCCTCCGCCAAACGTCGCGACAGCACGATGTGGCCGTCGAGCACGCCCCGCGCCGAGTCGGCAATCGGGTCCTGCTGGTCATCGCCTTCGGACAACACAGTGTAGAACGCGGTAATCGAGCCACCCCCGGCCTCGGCGTTACCGGCACGCTCCACCAGCTTGGGCAGCTTGGCGAACACCGACGGCGGATAGCCTTTGGTGGCGGGCGGCTCGCCGATGGCCAGGGCGATTTCCCGCTGGGCCTGGGCGAAACGGGTGAGCGAGTCCATCAGCAACAGGACGTTCTTGCCCTTGTCGCGAAAATATTCGGCGATGCGCGTGCAGTACATGGCGGCGCGCAGGCGCATCAGCGGCGCATCATCCGCCGGCGAGGCGACCACGACTGAACGCTTGAGGCCTTCTTCGCCGAGGCTGTGCTCGATGAATTCCTTCACCTCGCGGCCCCGTTCGCCGATCAGCCCGACCACGATGATGTCGGCCTCGGTAAAGCGGGTCATCATGCCCAGCAACACCGACTTACCCACGCCGGTACCGGCAAACAGGCCCAGACGCTGGCCACGGCCGACCGTCAACAAACCGTTGATACTGCGGATGCCCACGTCCAGCGGCTGGCTGATGGGGTTGCGCTTGAGCGGGTTGATCGTGGGGCCGTCCATCGGCACCCAGTCTTCGGCTTTCATGCCGCCCTTGCCGTCCAGCGCACGGCCGGCGCCGTCGAGCACGCGGCCGAGCATGCTCATGCCCATGGGCAGGCGGCCGGTGTCGGCCAGGGGCACCACGCGGGCGCCGGGGGCAATACCCGCCAAGCTGCCGACGGGCATCAGGAAAATCTTGCTGCCGGAGAAGCCCATCACTTCGGCTTCGACCTGCACCGGGTGGTAGCTGTCGTCGTTGATCACCAGGCAACGGCTGCCCATGGCGGCGCGCAAGCCTTCGGCTTCGAGGGTCAGGCCGACCATGCGCAACAGGCGCCCTTCAAGGATCGGCTGGCCGGGCAACTCCGTGGCCTCGGCATAACCGCTCAGGCGCTTGGCGAAGCTGGTGCGATCAAGGCGCATCGGGGGCGTCCAGGTCCACGCTCAGATCTGGCTCGGCCGGGTTCAGCACCTGCTCGTGGGCCTGATCCAGCAGCTTGGCCATGATCTGGCTGATGCGGGTTTCCACCGTGGCATCGATGCGGCTGTGTTCGGTTTCGACGCGGCAACCACCGGGCTGCAACGCCGCGTCTTCGACGATGCGCCAGGTTTCTTCATGGCGCTCGCGCAGGGCTTTGACCTGTTCGAAATCCTGCGGGTTGATGTACAAGCGCACATTGCCGACGCCCAGGGGCAGCAGCTTGAGGGCTTCACGCATGACGCTTTCGATATGGCTGGAATCGAGCACCAGTTCGCGCTGGATCACCTGGCGCGCGATGTGCTCCACCAGGCCGACCATGGATTTCTCCAGCTGCGAATCCTGCTCGGCAATCGGCTCGAACAGGCTGCGCATCAGGCGCTCCAGGCTGCCCAGCTTGGCGCTGAGCGCGGCCTCGGCTTCCTGGCGGACCTTGAGGGTGGAGCTGCGAAAGCCGTCTTTTTCACCGGCGGCGAAGCCTTCGTTGTAGGCCTCCTGGCGGATGCTTTCCAACTCTTCGAGGGTCAGTGGCTGGACTTCGTCCAGCGGCACTTCTTCCATTTCCACCGGCAGTTCGGGTTCCGGCTCAGGCTCGGGTTCCGGCACATGCGGGTCGAAGCTGGGCAACGACCAGATGTCGAACCCGCCGACATCCCGCGCGCGAATCAGATCGCTGGGCGTCTCATCTTTGTTCGACATGGGGCGCGCCTTAGATCATTTCTTCGCCGCCCTTCCCGCCGAGAACGATTTCTCCGGCTTCGGCCATACGGCGGGCAATGGTGAGGATTTCTTTCTGCGCCGTTTCCACGTCGCTGACGCGCACCGGGCCCTTGGCTTCGAGGTCGTCGCGCAACAGTTCGGACGCACGCTTGGACATGTTCTTGAAGATCTTCTCCTTGACGCCTTCGTCCGAACCCTTGAGGGCCAGCACCAGCACGTCGGAGGACACTTCGCGCAGCAACGCCTGGATGCCACGGTCGTCGACATCGGAGAGGTTGTTGAACACGAACATGAGGTCTTCGATCTGGCCGGACAGGGTGTCGTCGATCTCGCGGATCGAGTCCATCAGCTGGCCTTCGACCGAGCTGTCGAGGAAGTTCATGATGTCGGCGGCACGCTTGATACCACCCAAGGTGGTGCGCGCGGCATTCGAGTTGCCGGAGAACTGCTTCTCCAGGATCGTGTTGAGTTCTTTCAGCGCCGCCGGTTGCACGGTGTTCAGCGACGACACGCGCAGGATGATGTCCAGGCGCACTTTGTGGTCGAAGTGGCCGAGCACTTCACCGGCCTGGTCCGGGTCGAGGTACGCGACGACGATGGCCTGGATCTGCGGGTGTTCGAAGCGGATCACGTCGGCAACCGCGCGCGGTTCCATCCACTTGAGGCTGTCGAGGCCACTGGTGTTGCCGCCCAGCAGGATGCGGTCGATCAGACCGTTGGCCTTGTCTTCGCCCAGGGCCGAAGTGAGCATCTTGCGGATGTAGCTGTCGGAGCCGACGCCCAGGCTGGTCTGGTCGCCGACGATTTCGACGAACTCGCTCATCACCTGTTCGACTTGCTCGCGGTGCACATTGCGCATTTGCGCCATGGCCACGCCGACGCGCTGAACCTCTTTGGGGCCCATGTGACGCAGCACTTGGGCGGCATCGGTTTCACCGAGGGACAGCAGCAGAACCGCCGCTTTGTCGACCTTGGTGAGCTTGGCAACAGCGGCTCGATTATCACTCATCTGCGTTGATCCACTCTTTCACGACCTGGGCCACACGGCCCGGGTCTTCTGCCACCAGACTTTTGATTGCATTCAACTGCGCGTCGTACCCTTCGCTCGGGCTTGGCAACAGGATGCTTTGCGGGCCGCCGAGGCTGACGCGGTCGTTGGCCAGTTCGCCGTCCAGGCCGCCCATGCCACCCAACTCGACGTCGCTGCCACCAAAGGCTGCCAGTTGTTTCTTGCTGCCATTGCCGGTGATGTTGTTGAGCACCGGGCGCAGCACGCCGAACACCAGCACCAGGATGAACAACACACCCAGCACTTGCTTGACGATGTCCCAGAACCACGGCTGCGTGTAGAACGCCGCTTCGGCGATCACTTCACCACGCTCGGCGGAGAACGGCATGTTGATCACGCTGACGCTGTCGCCACGGCTGGCGTCGAAACCGACCGCGTCCTGCACCAGGCGGGTGAAGCGCGCCAGTTCATCGGCGCCCCACGGCGCACGGGTGATGGTGCCGTCTGCCGCGTTGACCTTGACCTGATCATCGACCACCACCGACACCGACAGGCGATTGACGCGGCCCTGTTGCTGCTTGGTGTGGCTGATGGAACGGTCGAGCTCGAAGTTCTTGGTGGACTGGTTACGCTTGTCCGCCGGGTACGGCGCGAGCATCGGCTGGCCGGTGGCCGGGTCCATGATCTGCTGGCCGTTGGCGTCCAGCAGCGGTTGGCCCGGGGCGATGGCGCCCGCGGTGGCTGCGGCGCCACCCGTGGTTTGCGGCGCCGAGGCTGGTGCAGGTGGCTGGTTGCTCAGGGCACCCGGCACACCTTGCGGGCCACTGCTGGCGGTGCGTTGTTCGCTGGTGGACTGCTCGCTGCGCAGCGCGGGCTGGTCCGGGTTGAATTGTTCGGAGGTCGACTCGACGGCGCTGAAGTCCACATCGGCCGACACTTCCGCCTTGTAGCGGTCGTTGCCGAGCACCGGTTGCAGGATGTTGTGCACGCGCTGGGTGAGCATGCTTTCCATGCGGCGGCTGTAGTCGAATTGCTTGCCGGCCTGGGTCAGCGCGGAGTTCTCGGCCATGTCCGACAGCAGGTTACCCTTCTGGTCGACCACGGTGATCTGCGACTTGCTCAACTCAGGCACGCTGGTGGCCACCAGGTTGATGATCGCCAGCACCTGGCCAGGCTCGAGGGAGCGGCCGGAGAACAGCTCCACCAGCACCGAGGCGCTTGGCTTGCGCTCATCGCGCACAAACACCGAGCTTTTCGGAATGGCCAAGTGCACGCGGGCGCCCTTGACGTTGTTCAGGCTGGAGATGGTGCGGGCCAACTCGCCTTCCAGGCCGCGACGGTAGCGGGTGGCTTCCATGAACTGGGAAGTCCCCAGGCCCTGGTCTTTGTCGAGGATTTCAAAACCGATATTGGCGTCGGACGGCGTCACGCCGGCGGCGGCCAGCTTCATGCGCGCACGGGCCACGTCGTCGGCCTTGACCAGCAAGGCGCCGGAGTTGGGCTCAACGGTGTAAGCGATGTCGGCGGCGGCGAGGGTTTCCATGATCTGCTTGGAATCCATGCCCGCCAGGCTGCCGTACAACGGGCGGTAATCCGGTTGCTGCGACCACAACACCACGGCAAAACCAATCGCCACGCTGGCAGCCAGGCCGACCATCAGGCCCACCTGACGCAACATGGTCATTTCGGAGAGGTTTTCCAGGAACGACAGGCCAAACAGCGGCGGCTTGCCGTCTGCCTTGGCGGGTGCGTTGTCCACGACTGCTTCTGCCATGACTTAAATCTCGTCCTTAAACCGGCATCTGCATGATGTCTTGATAGGCTTGAACCAACTTGTTACGCACCTGGGTCAACGCCTGGAACGACACGCTGGCTTTTTGCGAAGCGACCATCACATCGGTGAGGTCCACGCCGCTTTTGCCGATTTCGAACGCGGTGGCCAACTGGCTGGAGGCTTGCTGGGTGTCACTGACTTTATTGATCGCCTGGCCGAGCATGTCGGCGAAGCTGCTTTGGCCCAATTCCGGCGCTTGCGCGACGGATTTCGGTTGAGCCATGGCATCCATTTGCATGGAGCGCATATCCAACATCAACCGATTGAACTCAATACCCTGGCTCATGACCTTCTCTCTCCGACAACCCGCAAATTTTTGACACTACGCCGCAATTACTAGGGGAAGTAGCAACAAGGGTGCCAGCTCTGTATCGATTCGTAAGAAAAGGCGACAAACCTTGTCGGCCTTGGTACCAGTTAGGTGGCAAACAGATACGCTTCCACATCCATCCCCGCATCGCGCATCTGCGCCAGCTTGTAGCGCAGGGTGCGCGGGCTGATGCCCAGGCGTTCGGCGGCCTCTTTGCGGCGGCCGCGCTCGGCGCGCAGGGTGTCGATGATCATCTGGAATTCGCGGCGGCGCAGGTCGTCGCCCAGGGCACCGGCAGATTCGGCTTCGACAGGCACCGGCGCGGGTGCCAGGCTCGGCAATGGCGCCGCGCCGCTGCCCATGGCCAGGCAGAAATCCTGGGGCTGGATCAGGCCGCCCTGTTGCAGGATCAGAGCGCGCTGGATCGCATTGTCCAATTCCCGCACGTTGCCGGGCCATGGATAGGCGATCAGGCACGCCTGGGCCTCGCCCGACAGACGTGCCTGGGCGTGCTTCATTTTTTTGACGTGGTTGTTCAGCAGGCGCTCGGCCAGCGGAATGATGTCCGCCTGGCGTTCACGCAGCGGGCGCCACGCCAGGGGGAACACCGACAGGCGGTAGAACAGATCCTCACGGAAACGCCCCGCCGCCACTTCGCCGGCGAGGTCGCGGTTGGTGGTGGCGACCACACGGATATCCAGCTGGATCGGCTTGCGTGCGCCGACCCGCTCCACTTCACGCTCCTGCAACACGCGCAGCAACTTGGCTTGCAGGCCCAGGGGCATTTCGGAAATCTCATCGAGCAGGATCGTGCCGCCGTCGGCTTGTTCGAACTTGCCCGCCTGGGCCGCAATGGCACCGGTGAACGAGCCCTTTTCATGGCCGAACAAGGTGGCTTCCAGCATGTTGTCGGGGATCGCCGCGCAGTTGATCGCGACAAACGGCTGGCTGGCGCGGCTGGATTGCTGGTGGATATAGCGCGCCAGCACCTCCTTGCCGGTGCCGGACTCGCCGGAGATCAATACCGTGGAGTCGCTGCGCGCCACGCGGGCGGCCAGTTCCAGCAATTGCGCACTGGCCGGCTCGAAGGCAATCGGCCCTTCGCCGTCGCTGGCCGGCAGTACGCCGAGGGCATGACGGGCCACCAGCTCGATCAGGGCTTTCGGTTCGAACGGCTTGACCAGGTAATCCGCCGCGCCTTGGCGCATGGCGTCGACCGCGCGCTCCACGGCGCCATGGGCGGTCATCAGCAGCACCGGCAATTGCGGCTGGCGGGCGCGCAGCAGGCCGAGCAACTGGTGGCCGTCCATGCCGGGCATGTTGACGTCGCTGACCACCAGGCTGAAGGGTTCCTGCTCGACCGCGTGCAAGGCTTCCTCGGCTGAACCGACCGCCCGATAGTCATGGCCCGCCAACAACAGCGTGTCAGCCAATGCCTCACGCAGGGCGCGATCGTCTTCTACCAATAAAACCTTGATTGCCATGTTCGCTTACTCCGCGCTTGCCGCGCCTGAAAACAGCGGCAAGGTCATCAATGCACAGGTGCCACGCCCCAATCGGGAACGCAGCTGCAATTCTCCCTGATGGGCGCGTGCCACGGCCTTGACCACGGTCAGGCCCAGGCCCGTTCCGTTGGTCTTGGTGGTGAAAAAGGGTTCGCCGAGGCGCTGCAGCACCTGCGGGTCGATGCCGCTGCCGCTGTCACTGATGCACAGGCGCAGGGTTTGCGCGCGGCTGTACAGGTGAATCTTCAGGCGCGCGCCGGGGGTGCTGGCCTGGGTGGCGTTTTCGATCAGGTTGAGCAAGGCGCCGACCAACGTGTCGCGGTTGCATAGCAACTCGCCGAGGTGGCTGTCGCATTGCCAACGCACTTCGGCCTCCTGGATATGGGTGGACGCGGCGGCTTGCAGGGCGCGCATCAGGTCGGCCGGGGTGACGCGGTCGGTCAGCGGCAATTCGCCGCGGGCGAACACCAGCATGTCGCGCACCTGGTGCTCCAATTCGTGCAGACGCTCCTTGAGCCTGCCAGCAAAACGTTGCTGGGTTTCTGGCGGCAGTTGCTCATCAGTCAAATGACTGGCGTAGATCAGCGCGGCCGACAGCGGCGTGCGGATCTGATGCGCCAAAGAAGCGACCATCCTGCCCAACGACGACAAACGCTCATGGCGCGCCAGTTGGTCTTGCAGGTGACGGGTTTCGGTGAGGTCGTTGAGCAGCACCAACTGGCCGGGCTCAGCGTCGAGGGAGCGCGTGGCGATGGACAGGCGGCGACCGTCCTTCAGGGAGATTTCATGGCCGTCGTCTTCACGGGGCGCGAAGCAGCGGGTGATCACGTGGCGCCACAGCTCGCCTTCCAGCGGCAGGCCGAGCATGTCGCCGGCGGCCGGGTTGGCTTCGCGCACGCGGCCGTCTTCGTCGATGACGATCACGCCACCGGGCAACAGCGACAACAGGTTTTGCAGACGGTTGGCCAGGCGCTCTTTCTCGGCCAGCTCTTCCATGCGCTGCGCACTGACCACCGCCAGCTCGCCTTTAAGCTCGGAAACCCGGGCTTCCAGCAGGCTGTAGGAGTCTGTCAGTTGGCTGGACATCTGGTTGAACAGCGAAAAGGCCTGTTCCAGGCCATTGCGGCTGAGCTGTTCGGCATCGGGAGCCGAAGATAGTTGGGCGGCGTGGGGCATCATGCTCTCTCGCTTGGCTGACCGTCAGTTAAACGGAACGTTGCGAGGGTTGTAGCAATACCCGTGCCTAAAAAAAAACCGCTGACTAATCAGCGGTTTGTGATTTAGGCGTCAATCATCCGCCTGTTCATCGCCATCTCGACGGCTCATGCCGTACTTGCGCATCTTCTCCACCAGGGTGGTGCGGCGGATACGCAAGCGCTCGGCGGCGCGGGCGACGATGCCGTTGGCGTCGTCCAGGGCCTGTTGGATCAGGCCTTGTTCCAGGTTGCCGAGGTAGTCTTTGAGGTCCAGGCCTTCCGGCGGCAGCATGGCGGTAGACGCGAAGTCCGGCGTGTGGCCGTTGATCGCTACCCGCTCTTCCATGTCGCTGCGGATGTCATTGAGCTGCTCGTCTTCGTCATCGACGTAGCGGAATTTCTTCGGCAGCTCGACCACGCCGATCACACCGTAGGGGTGCATGATCGCCATGCGCTCCACCAGGTTGGCCAGCTCGCGCACGTTGCCTGGCCAGCCGTGACGGCACAGGGACATGATCGCAGCGGAATTGAAACGGATCGAGCCGCGCTTCTCGTGCTCCATGCGCGAGATCAGTTCGTTCATCAGCAGCGGGATGTCCTCCACGCGCTCGCGCAGCGGGGCCATCTCGATCGGGAAAACGTTGAGGCGGTAGTACAGGTCTTCGCGGAAGCTGCCCACCTCGATCATGCTTTCGAGGTTCTTGTGGGTGGCCGCGATGATGCGCACATCGACGCTCTGGGTCTTGTTGCTGCCCACACGCTCGAAGGTACGCTCCTGCAACACGCGCAGCAGCTTGACCTGCATCGGCAGGGGCATATCGCCGATTTCGTCAAGGAACAGGGTGCCGCCGTTGGCCAGCTCGAAACGCCCGGCACGGCTGGTGATCGCCCCGGTAAAGGCGCCCTTCTCGTGGCCGAACAGTTCGCTTTCCAGCAGCTCTGCCGGGATCGCCCCGCAGTTGACCGGCACAAAAGGCCCGTCGCGGCGCTTGGAGTGATAGTGCAGGTTGCGCGCGACCACTTCCTTGCCGGTGCCCGACTCGCCGAGGATCAGCACGCTGGCGTCGGTGTCGGCCACTTGCTGCATCATCTGGCGCACGTGCTGGATCGCACGGCTGGTGCCGACGAGGCTACGGAACAGGTTGGGTTCGCGGTGGCGGCCGCGCTCGCGGGCCTGGTCGTACATCTCGCGATAGACCTGGGCGCGGTGCAGGGAATCAAGCAATTTGCTGTAGCTGGGCGGCATTTCCAGGGTGGACAGCACGCGGCGGCGCTGGTCTTCGGGCAGCTCGACGGAAGAAATATCGCCCATCAGCAACACGGGAAGGAACTCATCCCACGTAGACAGTGTCTTTAACAAGCCCAAAACAGCGCCAGGAGCGTTTACCGTCCCGATCAGCACACAAATGACTTCACGGCTCGATGACAATGAGCTGACCGCCTGCTGCCAGTCATGGCTGCCGCAGGGCAGATTTTCTTCGCCAAGAAAATTCAAAATCACCGCTAAATCGCGGCGGCGGACGCTATCGTCATCAATCAGCAGAATTTTGGTTTCACGCCACATGCAATAGCAACTTCCCTAGTTAACTCAAGTGCCCTGAAGTCTGGGCAATCTAGATGGCTGTAAGCATTTTCTGCTTTACACCCCTCTGAAATCTGAAAACAGCACTAGTTAAGTCAAAAAATCACGCGCAGTCAAATTTATGACGCGCATTCGGTTTAACTGAGCCCGTTCAGCCGAACAGATGGTAAACCTTTGACGCATTTTTAGCTTGGTTGATCTGCGACATCTCTTCAAAAATCGCCTGTCTTTCGCCAGTGGTCACTTCCAGCAACTGCTGATACACCGCCAGCAGACTCTCCAGCTTCTCGCGCACGCGCATCCTCGTCCACCGGCGCCTCGCTGAGCACCTCATCGATCACCGCACGGCAGCCCATATCCAGCTCACCGACAGCATCCCAATTGCGCTCGGCCAACGCGCTTATCAGGGCGTCGCGGGCTTCATCGATGCGTTGCAGTGCTTGGCTCATGATGTGTACCTCAAGGCGCTTGGCCTTATTGTGGAGCGATGGCATCCCAGCCGGACTTGACGGTAATCAGCAACCGCGCGACTTCGTCGATCATGTCGGCATCGTTCACCTGGTTGGCTTCAACCAGACGGTTGCTCATGTAGTCATACAGCGCATCCAGCTGCTGTACCGAGGCCGGATCTTCCGCTTTTTCCGGTTCGAGGCCATCACGCAGGCCAGAGATGATTTCAATCGCCTTGCCCAGCATCAGACCTTTCTGAGCGATATCGCCACGGCTCAATGCCCCCTTGGCCTGCGCCATGCGATCAAGGCCGCCTTCCATCAGCATCTGCACCAGGCGGTGCGGGCTGGCTTCGGAGACTTGGGCGTGGGAATTGACCTTCTGGTACTGGCGAAGGGCTCTCATCGGGTTCATGTTGCTACCTCGTTACTGGCCATGTCGAATAGGGTTGCTTAACCAGTTTTTCGACCACGTCACAAAATTCTTTAATCCAGGCGTCATACGCCAGACCACCGGTAAAGCCTGCTGCGGGGCGCCGAAGCGCCCCCACGAATCAGGACGACGACTTCGCGTTGTTCAGCGAGTTGAGGGTGGTCATGATGCTGGAGCTGCTGGCGTTGATCTGCGCGATCATCGTATCCATCGCGGTGTACTTGGCGCTCAGGGACTTCTTCAAGGCCTCCATGCGCACGTCCAGGTCGGAGGATTCGGTGGTCAGCGAGGTCAACTTGTTGTTGAGGTCGGTGGCGCGCGTCGCCAGGGTGCCGGTGGTGCCGACGTAGCTGGCGGTGGCTTTGTTCATGCGGGTGATCAAGCCCGTGTCGCCAGTGAAGAACTTGGCCACATCGCCAGCGCCCTTGACCACTGCCTTGTCCCACGCCTTGTCGTCCAGGGTCAACAGGCCGGTTTTCTGGTCCGTGGTAATCCCCATCTGTGCCAGGCTGGTCATGCTGCCCGCACCGGAGCCGCTGGTCAGTTCGGTACGCATGCTGTTCACCAGCTGACGCATCGACGCATCACCCGTCAAGGCGCCCGCAACGGTCGTCGACGCATCGCCTGTGGCGGTCACCTTGGTCTGGGTGTTGATCGCCGTAGTCAACGCGTTGTACGCGGTAACGAAGGACTGCACCGAGGTCTTCAGGGTGTCGGTATTGGTGGCCACGGTGATGGTGGTGGTCGGCTTGGTCAAGTCAACGGCCAGCAAGTCGAGGGTCACACCACTGATGGCGGAATCGATCTTGTTGGTGGCGGACGACATCGCGACGCCGTCGATGCTGTACTTGGCGTTGGCCGGGGGCTTGCCTTGGTCGTAACCGACGGCAAGCTCCGAGTCACCGCTGAGGGTGATATCGGTGCCATCGCCGGTCTTGGTCGACGTCAGGACCAGACGTGCGCCGTTGGAGTCGCTCAGCACGTTGGCACTGATACCCTGGGCCGAGAGCTGGGTGTTGATGGCTTCACGCACTTCCTTGAGGGTCGCGCCGCCGGCAATCACCACGTCGTAGCTTTTGTCGCCCTGGTTAATGGTCAACGTCTGCGCTTCGTCAGTGCTGTTGGCCTTGCCCGTGGCACCGTCCGTATTCACCTTGCTGGTGACTTTGGCGGCGGTGGCCAGGCTATCGACCTTTACCTCGTACTTGCCGCTGGAAGCACCGTCACCCAAGGTGACCTTGATGTTCTTCTCTTCGGAGGAACTGGCAGAAAGCCCGTTGAACGCAGAGACGTTGTTCAACTTGGTGATTGCCGCCTGATAGGCTTCCAACGCGGTTTTGATCGAGCCGACAGCCGACAACTTGATAGTCGCGTCTTTTTGCTGACTGGTGATCTGGGCCAGCTTGGGTGCCTTTTCAGCCCCAACCAGTGCCTCGACGATCGCTTGCGTGTTGTAGCCCGAACCTGGGCCGGAAATCGTTGAACTAGCCATCTGCTTATTCTCCTTGTCCTGAAGCGGCCGTTTTTTGGCGCTCAAGCGCCGATGCCGCAATCAGAAACATGTTTCGTGCCAACTCAAGCCTTGCTATCAAACAGCAGGCTGCTGGCATCGCTCAAATTCTGCGCCAATTTCAGCGCGGTCTCCGATGGAAGCTGTCGAATCACTTCACCACTGTCGGTGGCGATCACCTTGACGACCACTATGCCAGTGGAGTCATCGATGGAAAAATCCAGGTTGCGCTGTGAAGCCTGCACAAACTCACGCATATCGGTGACGGCTTTTTCCAGCGCAACGCGCTGCGGCTCTTCGCTCGCCGGCACTTTCGCTTCACTGTTGGCCGCAGGCTGGGCCTGGGCGACAGGTGCAGTGCTGGGCTGGGCTACGGCAGCCGGGTACGGCGTGTTCAGCTTGATGCTCATGTCCATGTCATCACCTCCAAACTGAAAAAACGGAAGGGCACGTTATTCACGCACCCTCCCGTTATTTAACCGCTACCGCTATTACTGAAGCAGCTTCAGAACAGAGGATGGCAGTTGGTTGGCCTGGGACAGGATCGCAGTGGAAGCCTGTTGCAGGGTTTGTTGCTTGGTCAGTTCAGCAGCTTCGGAAGCGAAGTCAGCGTCTTCTACGCGACCTTTGGCAGCGGAGGAGTTCTGCGAAATGCTCTGCAGGTTGGCCACGGTGCTGGCGAAACGGTTTTGTACGGCACCCAGCTGCGAACGCTGGCTGTCGATCTGCTGCATGGCGTCGTCCAGAGCCTGGATAGCCTGCTGCGAAGAAGCGGCGGACAGGATGTTCAGGTCGGAAACGCTGGTTTCCATGGTCACGGCGGTTTTGGTGCCGTTGGCAGCAACAGTGGTCAGGCCCAGGGCTTTCAGACCGGTACCGGCGCTGCCGTCTTTGATGGTGATGTCTTTGTCTGCGAACAGGCTCAGAGTACCGTCAGTGTTTTTGCTGGCCTGTACACCGGTGCTAGCGCTGTTGATCGAAGCTACAACTGCGTCAGCGGTGTCGCCTTTCTTGAACTTGACTTCTACGCCGTTGACGGAGATGGAAGTATCGTCGGTCAGTTTGGCCTGAGTGGTACCGGCAGACAGACCCAGTTGCGACAGTGAACCGCTGTTAGTGTTAGCCAGCTTGATGTCTGCACCGTTGCCCGAGGTCAGCTTGAGACGACCTTCGGTGAAGGTAGCGGAAGCACCCGCTGCAGCGCCGCCAGCAGCATTGGTGAGCTTGGTGAGAACGGTCGACATGGCGTCGCCTTTCGCCCAAGTTACTGCAGCACCGTTTACAGTGATCGCACCGTCAGAGGTCAGGTTGCTGGTAGTGGCAATGGCAGGGTTAGCAGTCAGCTTCAGGTTAGCCAAGCCATCAGTTTTGGCAGCGACTGGGGGTGGGCCAGCAGAAGCAGTTACAACATCGCCAGCTGCGAGGTTGATAGCCTTGGTGGAGCTCAGTGTCAGGACGCCAGTAGCATCGGTGCTTGCAGTAACACCGGTGGTAGCTGTCTCTTTGTTGATAGCAGCAGCTGCGGCAACACCCAAGTCACTAGCTGCGACAGCACCGAAAGTGATTGTTGTACCGTTGATTTTGATATTGTCGCTCGCCACAGTAGCGCCGACAGCAGCGGAACCCGAGACAGTGGCTTTATCAGTGAGTACCGAGCCAGTAGTGGTAGCAGCGAGACCGCTCAATGCGGTGCTGTTAACGGTGGCTTCGCTGAAGTTGCCTTTCAGCGCGGTGGAGCTGATGTCGGTCATGCCGAACGAGATAGTCTCGTTGGCGTTGGCGCCGATTTGGAAAGCTACGTTCTGGAACGAGCCGTCCAGCAGATTACGACCACCGAAGGTAGTGGTGCTGGCGATACGGTTCAGCTCGCCCACTTTAGCGGTGAATTCTTGCTGCAGGGAAACACGGTCAGCGTCGCTTTTATCACCGTTCGCCGCTTGCAGGGCGAGTTCACGCAGACGCTGCAGGGTGTTGGTGGATTCTTGCATCGCGCCTTCAGCAGTCTGGGCAATCGACACGCCGTTGTTGGCGTTGGCGATGGCAACGTTCAGGCCTTTGACCTGGTTGTTCAGACGGTTGGCGATCTGCATGCCGGCAGCGTCGTCTTTGGCGCTGTTGATTTTCAGGCCGGAGGACAGACGGTTCATCGACTGGCTCAGAGCGTCGGAAGCCTTATTCAGGTTCTTCTGGACCCCCAGAGACGTGATGTTGGTGTTAACTGATAATGCCATGACGAAATCCTCGTTGGATGGGATGCTGCGGCTTCCGGCCCTGGCAACCGCCGGGTGTGGCCTAGAGAACCTTCGTAATAGTTATCGTCGTGTGTGCCGGTTGCTTGAGTCTTTTTTTTGATTTTTTTGCTGGCTTGGTGCCACCCCTTGCAATTCAAGGGCTTACACAGGCGCAAAACCCAGTATTCATTGGCTTTTCTGGCGCCAAATAAAAAACGCCGATGATCGAGCGATCATCGGCGTTTTTTGTATTGCCGGTTAAAGCGTCACGGACGATAGAGAATCGCCGAGCCCCACGACAGGCCCACACCAAAACCACTGATCGCCACACGCTTCCAGGTGGCGTCCATCACGTGCTTTTCCAGCAGCAGCGGAATGCTCGACGACACGGTGTTGCCGGTCTCGACCATGTCCTTGATGAACTTCTCCACCGGCGCTTCTTCAAAGCGGCGCGCCACGGCATCGACAATCGCCGCACTGCCCTGGTGAATGCAGAAGGCATCGATGTCGTCGGCCTTGAGGTCCGACTCATTGAGCAGCTCGTGCAGATGCGCTGGCACTTTAAGCAGCGCGAAGTTGAACACCTGGCGCCCGTTCATGAAGAACACGCCGTCGCTGACCTTCAGGTGCGGCGCGCCGGAACCGTCGGTGCCGAACTTCGACTTGCCCAGCAGCCAAGGCGCGTCTTCACCCATCCACGTGGCGGTGGCGGCGTCGCCGAACAGCATGGTGGTGTTGCGGTCTTCCGGGTCGACGATCTTCGAATACGGGTCGGCGGTGACCAGCAGACCGTTTTTCAGGCCGGCGGCTTCCATGAAGCCCTTCATCGCGTAGATGCCGTAGACGTAGCCGGAGCAGCCCAGGGAGATATCGAACGCGGCCACGTGGGTCGGTAGGCCCAGTTTGTCCTGGACGATGGCGGCGGTGTGGGGCAAACCCTCTTCATCACCGTTCTGGGTGACGACGATCAGCGCGTCGATGGACTCGCGCGAAAGCGTAGGGTTGTTGGCAAACAAAGCGTTGACTGCCTCGACACACAGATCGGAAGTTTCCTGGGCAGCTTCCTTGCGCGGCAGGAACGCCGAACCGATCTTGCCAATGATGAACTCTTCATCCTTGGCGAATTTGGCACCCTGGGCGTAGTTATCAATGCCGTCGGCCGGCACGTAACTGGCGATGCTTTTTATGCCAATCATTGTGGCTTCCCAATACTAAATAGCTGGAGAACACCCCGCGAACTGCCTCGCGAAGTGGTGACAATAAAGGGGACAAACCCCGTGAAGAACTCGCTGAAAGCCGCTGCGCAAGGCGCCTTGGACGACTTATCCTTTTCACACGATACAGTGAAGATGCGCTTTATGACTCGCAGGTCACCTAATTGTGTGTGCTTTCTGCAAAACCTTCAAACAATTAAGTCCCGGAAACGACAACGGCCCAACCTGTTTCCAGGCTGGGCCGTTGCTGTGCAGCGGGCCGATTACATCTTGTTGAACAGGCTCAGCTGGGAGATTTTCACGAACGCCAGCTGCGAGGCTTGCAGCATGGTTTGTTGCAGGCTCAGGTTGATCGCGGCTTCGGCGAAGTCAACGTTGCCCAGCGAACTCATGGTGGTGGCGTTCGCCAGGCTCAGGCTGGTGTTTTCGGCGCTCTGGATATCCAGGGTGTTCAGCCGTGCGCCGATATCCCCGCGAACCTGGTCGATCTGGCTGTAGGCGTTGGTCAGGTTGCCGATGGACCGGGCGACCACGTCCTTGAGCTCCTTCTGCGCTGCCGGGTTGCCATCCGACGGGGTCTCCAGCGTGCGGCGCAGGCGGCTGAGGGTGTCGAGCACGTTTTCGTTCTTGTTGCTGGTGGCGCCCACCAGGAACTGATCGCCATCTGCCGGTGCCGGCGCAGTGGTCACGCCCAGCGTCACGCCCGCCACGGTGATCGAGGTCGCGCCCGCAGCCAGCGTGTCATTGGCGATGGATTTACTGTCTGCCGTGTAAGGCTGCGCGTAGACGTTATAGCTACCGCCCGCACCGAATTTGACCACCAGGCCGGCGTTGGGAAAGGTGCTGGCGTAAGCCGCCGGATCACTCACCGAACCACCGGTCAACTGGGCCGCGCTTGGGTTGCTGGCGGTACGCGAAACACTGAACGAGTCCGGCTTGAGGGCCAGGGTGAACTCGCGGTCTTTTACCAGCGCATCCGACGGCGCGCCCGGCAAGACGTCTTTGCCCAGGTTCAGGCCGATGTCGAACTTGACCCCGCGCAGGCTGATGGTCGAACCGCCTTCCTTGGTGGAGTCAAAGGTGCCGTTGCCCGCGATCTCGGACGTGATGTCTTTGCCGGTGCTGTCACTGACGGTGTATTGGGTGCTGCTGAGGAACTTCAGCGTGTAAGGCTGGCCGTCGGCAAACTTCACATCGACACCCGACGCAATCAGGCCCGCCGAGATCGTGACCTTGCCGTCATCCACCGCCGGCGGAACCAGCACCGGTGTGGCCTGGGTACGACCGGTGTTGGCCGAGGTCTCGAGCATTTTCTTCGCGGTATCGCCCATCGGCACCGACAGATTCTCCGCCACCCGCAGGTTCAGCGCGGTGTCATCGCCCTGATAGGTGTAGGTGCCATCGTTGTTGCGCGTGTAGGGCGGCGTATCGGTCTTGCTGCCGGAGAACAGGTAGTTGCCGCTGGCATCCTTGGTATTGAGCAGACCCATGATCTGGTCTTCCAGGGCACCGATTTCGGCGGCGGTCGATTTGCGGTCAGCATCGCTGATCCCGACGTTACCGGCCTTCAGCGCCAGCTCACTGGCGCGCTGGATCGCCGTGTTGATGTTCTGCAGCACGCTGTCTTCGGTCTGCAGCGAGTTTTTCAGCGTGTCGATATTGGTGTTGTACTGCCCCAGCATGTCTTTCTGCTGTTGCAACATCAGCAAACGCGCGGCCGCGACCGGATCATCCGCGGCGGTTTGCACGCGAACGCCAGAGCTGGCCTGGTCCTGCGCTTTCACCACACTGGAATAGTTTTCCTGGTACTTGGCGGAGCTGGTTTCGAAGTACTGCTGTGTAGAAATACGCATCGTCCCAGACTCCCTTAAAGGCTATTGATCAATGTGGTAAAGGTTTCTTGCGCGGCCTTGATGATCTGCGACGACGCGGTGTAGTACTGCTGGAACTTGATCATGTCGCCCGCCTCGTCATCCAGGTTGACCCCGGACACCGAGTTGCGCGCGCCTTTATTGGCGGCCAGCAAGGCGCCGGTCGCGGCCACATCGACACTCGACTGGCTGGCCTTCGCGCCCACCTGGGACACCAGGCGGCTGTTGGCGCCCACCAGGCTCACGCCGACGTTGCCGTCGCCCATGCCAACGGTGGCCTTGGTTTGCAGGTCAAGCAACTGCTGCGCGTTGCGGCCGTCGGACTTGCCGGCGCTGTTGAACGAGAACGTGGTGCTGTCACCGTCAGCCGGCGAGCCGTTGATGGTGGTGTCGAATTTGAAGCCCGAACCCGGGATCGGCGTACCGGTCGCATCCAGCTCGGGCACATTGACGGTGATCTTGTTGCCCTGCCCCGGCACGATGGTGCCGGTGCCAATCGCCTTGCCCTGGGCGTTGCTGATCGTATAGGACTGGGTGCCGTCGGCGGCCGGTTTGCCAAACACCATTTTCACCGGCATCAGGCCTTCGATGTTCGTGCGCAGCTTCGCCGTGTCCGCACCGCCATGGATATCCAGTGGCGCCGTCAGCGTCGGCTGGGTAAAGGTGCCCGTGCCGCTGTTGGTCTTGCCGCCTTCGCCAATGAGTGGGCCGGCAAAGGCGAGCTTGTTGGCATCCGCCATGTCCACGCCGATAGCGCTGGCACCGTTGGCCGTCGGGCTGACCTTGAAGCTGTCGCCATAGCTCATCGTGCCTTTGCCATCGAGCGTCACGGTCACGCCGTCAAACGACACGGGGACGGTGGTAGAGCTGATGTCGAAGTTGCCCATGGACTTACCGTCCGAGCGCTCCACGGTGATCATGTTCGGGTTGGTCTTGTCGCTGAACGTGATCTTGTAGTCATACGTCGTCAGCTTGCTGCTGTCGTTGATCGTCACATTCAGGTTGCTGGACGCGGCGCTGTTGCCCGCCGCTGCCTGGCTGCGCGAAGCAATGGCGGTTGCGCTGTTGATGTCCTTGAACAGCGACGTGCCGAAGTCACCGTTCAGATCCAGGCCCTGGCCCAGCTGATTGTTGATCGTATCGGCAGTCGCAATCGCCAGGCGCCCCAGCTCGTTGATGGCCGGCATCAGGGCGTCGCTGCGATAGCGCAACAAGCCGCCAATGCTGCCGCCGCTGATCACCGAGCCCATGTCCAGGGCGGTGCCATTGACGTTCAGCTGGATGGTGTACTGGCTGTTGTCGTCCTTGCTCGGTACCGCCGAAATCGTGTTGGCAATCCCGCCTTCCACCAGCGACTGACCGGTGCCGGTATTGATACTGAATTGGCCGTTCTTCTCTGTCGCGGTAACGCCGATCAGTTCATTGAGCGCGCGCACGGCCTCGTTGCGTGAGTCCAGCAGGTTCGCTGGCGCGGCGGTTGCCGAGCCCTGGGCCTGGGAGATCTGCTTGTTCAGCGAAGCAATCGAGGAGGTCAGTTGATTGACCTGATCACTCATGGTGCTCAGCTGGCTGTTGATGGTTTCTTTCTGCTGGGTCAGCTGCGTCGAGATCGAGTTGAAGCGGTTGCTCAGCGTCTTGGCGTTGGACACCAGCAGCTGGCGCGCCGACAGGTCATTCGGGTTGGACGACGCGGTCTGCAGGGTTGCAAAGAACGAGCTCAGCGCCGACGACATGCCGGTGGTCTTGTCCGACAACACTTTGTCGATGGCACTGACCTGCCCCAGGTAGGCATTGGCATCGCTGCTCAGCGCGGTGCTGTTCTGGTACGCCGCATCCAGGTACTCGTTGTACACCCGACGCACATCCGCCAGGGTCGTGCCGGTGCCGATGAACACGCCGCCGAACTGGTTCGACGCGCTGGCGTTCTGGGTGGCCTGCTGACGTGAGTAGCCCGCGGTGTTGACGTTGGCAATGTTATTACTCAAGACCGACAACGATCCTTGAGCGGCATTGAGCCCTGACATCCCGATACTGAGCAAACTCATGATTCAGACCTTATAAATGTGTGGTTGCGCCAGCGGCAGCGTAGTTCTGGTAGCTGTTCATCGTTTTGGCGATCTGCGAAATCTTGCTGGCATAGTCTGGGTCGGTTGCGTAACCGGCCTTTTGCAACTCGCGTACAAACTGTTCCGGGTTGTCGGCCGACTTCACAACTTCTTTATAGCGATCATTGCTTTGCAGCAATGTCACGAGGTCGTGGAAGCTGTCCTGGTACGAATCGTAGGAGCGGAACTGCGCCGTTTCCTTGACCATCGCGCCATCGCGGAACTCGCTGGTGATCGCGCGGGCCTGTCCGCCCTGCCAGCTCTGGCCGGCCTTGATGCCGAACAGGTTGTGGCTGCTGCTGCCGTCTTCGGCACGCATCACCGACTTACCCCAACCGGTCTCCAGCGCGGCCTGGGCCACCAGGTACTTCGGATCGACGCCAATGCGCGCGGCGGCCGCCTTGGCCATCGGCAGCATGGTGGCGACAAATTCGTCCTGGGAGCCGAAGGCTTTTTTCGCCGGCGCCAGCGGTGGCTGGGCAATGGCGCGGCCATAGACCTGCATGCGCCCGCTTGGCACGGCAAAGGTGCGCGCGGTGCTGTTGATCACGTTGTCTTCGGCAGCGCTGTTACGCAGTGGCGCGGCCTTGGCCACGCTGGTGTCGGTGCTTGGCACGATGCCGGCCAGCAGGCGATCCGTCAGCTTGCTCGGCAAGGCGATGCGGCGCTGGTTCATCAGCTCCATGTCATTGCTGTGGGACGCCGCGGCGCCCGCCTGCGGCTCCGCCACGCGATACGCCCACAACGGGCGCTGGCCATTGGAACGACCCAGCGGACCCTCGGCCTGGGTACCGGCGCCGATTTCCGTCGGCACGTCCACCTTCTTCGCCGGCTCAGCCGCCGCCGGGCCTTGCAAGGTGGCCGCCTGGGCTTCCACCGGTTTGTTCTTCTGCATCTGGCGCATCAGCACGTCGGCCAGGCCGATACCGCCGCCTTCGCGGGACATCGATACCGCCAGTTGCTGGTCGTACATTTCCTGGTACTGCTTGGCCGCCGGGGTGTTCATCGGGTTGTCTTTACCCAATGCCTCAGTCGCCGAACGCATGGACTTGAGCATCTCGCTCAGGAACAGCGACTCGAACTCCTGCGCCACCTTGCGCATGTTGCCTTCGCTGTTCTTGTCGGCACCGACCTTGAGCTGGTTAAGCCGGTTCAAGTCGGAGTACGACCCCGAGTCCGCCGTGCTGGTGATCCCGCTCTTGCGCATATCCATGGCCATGGCCTCAGATCACGATCAGGTCGGCTTGCAACGCGCCGGCCTGTTTCAGGGCTTCAAGGATCGCCATCAAGTCGCCGGGCGCTGCGCCCACCTGGTTCACCGCGCGGACAATCTCATCCAGGGTGGTGCCGGGGCCGAACTTGAACATCGGCTTGGCTTCTTGCTGGGCATTCACCCGCGAGCGCGGCACCACGGCCGTCTGGCCATTGGACAACGGCCCAGGCTGGCTGACGATGGGGTCTTCGGTGATGGTCACGGTCAGGCTGCCGTGGGTCACCGCGGCCGGCGACACCTTGACGTTCTGGCCGATCACGATGGTGCCGGTGCGCGAGTTGATAATGACTTTGGCCACCGCCTGGCCTGGATCGACTTCGAGGTTTTCCAGGATCGACAGGTAGTCCACACGCTGGCTTGGGTCCAGCGGCGCGGTCACGCGGATCGAGCCGCCGTCGATGGCTTGCGCGACGCCAGGGCCGAGCATGTCGTTGATCTTGTCGACCACGCGCTTGGCGGTGGTGAAGTCGGAACGGTTGAGGTTCAGGGTCAGGCTGTTGCCCTGGTTGAAGCCGCTCGGCACGGTGCGTTCCACCGTGGCGCCGCCCGGAATGCGCCCGGCGGACGGCACGTTGACGGTGATCTTCGAACCGTCGCGGCCTTCGGCGTCAAACCCGCCCACCACCAGGTTGCCCTGGGCGATGGCGTAGACGTTGCCGTCGATACCCTTGAGCGGGGTCATCAGCAAGGTGCCGCCGCGCAGGCTTTTCGAGTTGCCGATGGAGGACACGGTGATGTCCACCACCTGGCCCGGCTTGGAGAACGCCGGCAAGTCGGCACTGATGGACACGGCCGCGACGTTTTTCAGCTGCACGTTGCCCGAACCGGCCGGCACCTTGATACCGAACTGCGAGAGCATGTTGTTGAAGGTCTGCAGGGTGAACGGGGTCTGGGTGGTCTGGTCACCCGTGCCGTTGAGTCCCACCACCAGGCCGTAGCCGATCAACTGGTTGGAGCGCACGCCGGAGATGCTGGCGATGTCTTTCAGGCGTTCGGCCTGGGCGACGGCGCTCAGGGACAGCAACAAGGCCGCCACCATCAGCTGTTTGAAGTTCAAAATGGCCACCTAGAAAGGGAACAGCGGGCTAAGGAAGAAACGGTCGAACCAGCCCGGCTGGCTCGCATCGGCAAACGAACCCGTACCCGAATAGGTAATGCGCGCATCGGCAATCCGCGTGGACGGCACGGTGTTGTCGGTGGAGATGTCATCGGCACGCACCATGCCGGCAATTCGCACCAGCTCGTCGCCGGTGTTGAGGGTCATCCACTTTTCACCGCGTACGGCGATGATGCCGTTGGGCAACACATCGGCCACGGTCACGGTGATCGAACCGGTCAGGCTGTTGCCCTGCCCCGCCGCGCTCTTGCCGTTGGTGGCACGGTCGCCGCTGTAGCCGGCTTCCAGGCTCAGGTCACCACTGCCCAGCGGGTTGTTGGTGTTGGGGATGCCGCCAAACAGGGAGGTCAGGCCGATGCCGGTCTTGCTGGTCTTGCCGATCTGCGAGTTGGCGTTTTTGCTGGCCTGGGTCTTCTCGTTCAGGGTGATGGTGATGATGTCACCGACCCGGAACGCCTTGCGGTCGCTGTACAGGTTCTGTTCGAAACCGGCCTGGTAGATCGAGCCATTGTTGGCCGCCGCCGGCAACGGCGTGCGTGGCAACACCGGCGCGTAGTACGGGTCATTGGGTTTCGGCGTCGGGGCGACACAGCCCGCGAGCACGGCAATCCCACTCAATGCCAGAACAGAAACGTAGCGATTCATGACCCTTACCTCACGGTGTTGCAGGCGCCCTCAAGGGCGCCCCATAGACTTGATTACAGATTCTGCGTGACGAACGAGAGCATCTGGTCGGCAGTGGAGATCACCTTGGAGTTCATCTCGTAGGCGCGCTGGGTGGTGATCATGTTGACCATCTCCTCGACCGTGCTCACGTTGGAGGTTTCCAGGGTGCTTTGCAGCGTGGTACCAAAACCGTTCAGGCCAGGGGTGCCGATTTGCGGCGCGCCGCTGGAGGCGGTTTCGAGGAACAGGTTGTTACCCATGGCTTGCAGGCCGGCCGGGTTGATGAAGTCGGCGGTTTGCAGGTTGCCGATCACTTGCGACGCCGGGTTGCCGGCCACGGTGATGGACACGGTGCCGTCATTGCCGACGGTGAAGGTCTTGGCATCGGCCGGGACGATCACGGCAGGCTCCAGGGCGAAACCGTTGGCGGTGACCATCTGACCGTTGGAGTCCAGGTGGAAAGTACCGTCACGGGTGTAGGAAGTAGTGCCATCCGGTTGCAGGATCTGGAAGAAACCACGGCCGTTGATCGCCATGTCCAGCGGCTGGCCGGTCTGTTGCAGGTTACCGGCGCTGAAGTTCTTCTGGGTGCCGACAATCGCCACACCCGTACCCAGTTGCAGGCCCGACGGCAGTTCGCTGTCCTGGGTCGATTGGGCGCCCGGCTGCTTCTTGATCTGATAGAGCAGGTCCTGGAATTCGGCACGGTCACGTTTGAAACCCGTGGTCGACACGTTGGCCAGGTTGTTGGAGATGGTGGTCAGGTTGGTGTCCTGGGCGGACAGACCGGTTTTGGCAACCCATAGAGCCGGAAGCATGCTGTTCTCCTTTGTGCGCCTGTTTGTTGGCGCGCATCACAAATTAGTTAGTGGGTTGCAATCAGGTCATTGCCATGACGCGCGTCATGGCCTGATCGTCTTCCTTGGCGCTGTTCATCATCTTGATGTGCAGCTCGAATTGCTTGGAAAGCGCCAGCACTGCGGTCATTTCTTCCACCGCATTCACGTTGCTCGCCTGCAGGAAACCCGAGGTCAGCTTGACGCCCGCATCGACCTGGGCCGGCTGGCCGTCCTTGGTGTGGATGCTGCCATCCAGACCCTTGGTCATGTTCTTCAGATCGGGCTGCACCAGCTTGATCCGGTCCACTTCAGCCATCACACGCGGGCCTTCGCCCATGGCGCGGATGCTGATGGTGCCGTCGGCGCCCACTTCGATTTTCTGCTGGGGCGGCACGGCAATCGGGCCGCCGTTGCCCATGATCGGCATGCCGTTGCCGGCACGCAGCACGCCCAGCGCATCGACGTTCATGCTCGCGCTGCGCACGTAGGCTTCGCCGCCATCCGGGGTCTGCACGGCCATCCAGCCGTCGCCGCTGACGGCCACGTCCAGGTCACGGCCGGTTTCGATCATGGCGCCGGGGCTGAAGTCGGTGGCCGGGCGTTCGGTGAGGGCAAACGCCCGCGCCGGAAAGCTGTCACCAAATACCGGCATCGAACGCGCCTGTTCCAGGTCACGTTGGAAACCATTGGTGGAAATGTTCGCCAGGTTGTTGGCATGGGCCTTCTGCGCCAGAGCATTCTGGCTGGCGCCGGTCATTGCCACATAAAGGTACTTGTCCACGCTCTTTCCTCTTTCTGACGGACGTTTGCCGCCCACCGCTGTGCTGATGAGGCTTAAGCAATTTGCGAACCAACTTTCAAAAAGAGGGCGAGATACAAGCGGAGCAAGGGTTTGCGGGCTAGTGACGGGAAATGGGTGTGGAGTGAGAGTCGAAAAAACGGCGGACTACTGCCGTAAGCGGCAAGCGCTGGTCTCATTGGCGACAACGATCAAATGTGGGAGCTGGCTTGCCTGCGATAGCGGTGAATCAGTCAGCATCTACTTCACTGATACACCGCTATCGCAGGCAAGCCAGCTCCCACACTTTTAACAGCGCTCTACTTTTCTACCTTGATCACTTCGTAATCGCGCAACTTATTGGCAATGGTGGTATGGGAAACCCCCAAGCGCTTGCCCAACTGCCGACTGCTCGGATGCTCGGCGTACAAACTTTCCAGCACCGCCTTCTCGAACCGCCCGACGATCTCTTCCAACCCACCCTCCAGGGAAAAATCGCCAAGCGGTTGACGCAACCCGTAGTCCGGCAATCGAACATGCTCAACCTTCACCGTACCGCCTTCGCACAATGACACCGCCTGGAACAGCACGTTTTCCAGTTGCCGCACATTACCCGGCCAGTGGTAGTGGCTGAGCTTCTCCATGGCAGCGGGCGCGAGCTTGGGCAGCGGGCAACCAATCTGCCGGCTGGCCTGATCGAGGAAGTGCTCAACCAACGGCGCCAAACCATCCAGGCATTCGCGCAGCGGCGGGATATGCAGCGACAGCACATTGAGGCGATGGTAAAGATCCTGGCGAAACTCGCCACGGGCGCAGAGTTCCGACAAGTCCACCTGGGTCGCGCAGATCACGCGCACATCCAGATACACCTCTTCATCGCTGCCCACACGCCGGAAGCAACCGTCCTGCAAAAACCGCAGCAGCTTCACCTGCAAACGCGCACTCATTTCCCCGACACCATCGAGAAACAACGTCCCGCCCGCCGTCAGCTCCAACAGCCCGAGCTTGCCCTCGGCCCGCGCCCCCTCAAAGGCGCCGGGGCCGTAGCCAAACAGTTCGGTCTCGGCCATCGACTCCGGCAAACCGGCACAGTTGAGTGCCATCAGCGGTGACTGCCCCCTCGGGCTGGCCAGGTGGCAGGCACGCGCCAGCAATTCTTTGCCGGTGCCGGTTTCACCTTCTATTAATAGTGGTGCATCCAAAGGCGCCATGCGCCGGGCCTCACGAACCACGGCGGCCATCACCTTGGAGCTTTGGAAGATGCTGTCAAAGCCGCGCAGCTCCTGCTTGCGCACATTGTAGATACGCTCACCCACGCGGTCGGCACGGTGCAGGGTCAACACGGCGCCGGCCATGGCCTCGCTGTCATCGTGTTCGGAGGATTGCAGCGGCGCGATGTCCGCCAGGAACACGTCACCCTTGACCTTGACCCGCAAGCCATTGATCCGCGATTTGCTCGCGCGCACCAGCTCCGGCAAGTCGAAGTCTTCGGCATAACGCGACAGCGGAATGCCCGGCACCTCATCCACGCGCACCCCGAGGAGCTGCGCCGCCGCACGGTTGGCAGCAACAATGGAACCGCCCATGTCGATGGACAGCACCGGAAACTCCAGGGCGCCAAGCAACGCATTGAGTTCCATATGCCGACGCTCACTGGGCATCAGCCCTACACGCTTCACGCCAAAGACACCGGCAATCGCCTCGAACTGCGGGCGCAGCGCCTGGAACTGCATGTTCACCAGGTTCGGGCAAAACAGATAAATGGCGTTGCCATGCTCACCGCCGACCTCGCCCTTGGCGACGTTGACGCCGTACTCCACCAACAGGTTGAGAATGTCCCGCAGGATGCCGATGCGGTTCTGGCAGTGCACTTTGATACGCATGAAGAGGCTCGAAAAGTGGGTAGGCGCCGCGTCTTTTTGTCGCTGGGCGCAGATAGTCGTCAAGATTATGTGACAGCGCGTGACCTTTTCCCAGCCCGTCACAACGACTGGCGCCACAACCGTAACGAATACTTTACGAAAACCAGTAACTTTTCCCACATTCCAGCTTGAAACACGGATGGCGTCTTGCCCGGTACGGGGTATCAATAGGGGCATCCCAGGACATAACAAGAACGAATGCCTAGCAGGAGAGCCGTATGAAGCAGACGCACTACGTGGCCCGCGAGCCCGATGCGCAAGGTTTTATCCACTACCCGCCGGAAGAACACGCGGTGTGGAACACCCTGATCACGCGCCAGTTGAAAGTGATCGAAGGCCGCGCCTGCCAGGAATACCTGGACGGCATCGACAAGCTCGGCCTGCCTCACGACCGCATCCCGCAACTGGGCGAGATCAACAAAGTGCTGGCCGCAACCACCGGCTGGCAAGTGGCCCGCGTTCCCGCGCTGATCCCCTTCCAGACCTTCTTCGAACTGCTCGCCAACAAGCAGTTTCCGGTCGCGACCTTTATTCGCACCCGTGAAGAACTGGACTACCTGCAAGAGCCGGACATTTTCCACGAGATCTTTGGCCACTGCCCGCTGCTGACCAACCCCTGGTTCGCCGAATTCACCCACACCTACGGCAAGCTCGGCCTCGCCGCCAGCAAAGAGCAACGGGTGTACCTGGCGCGGCTGTACTGGATGACCATCGAGTTTGGCCTGGTGGACACGCCCCAAGGCCTGCGCATCTACGGTGGCGGCATTTTGTCGTCGCCCAAGGAGACGGTGTACAGCCTGTCCGCCGAGCCCGAGCACCAGGCTTTCGACCCGCTGGAAGCGATGCGCACGCCGTATCGCATCGACATCCTGCAACCTTTGTACTTCGTGTTGCCCGAGCTCAAGCGCCTGTTCGACGTGGCGCAGGAAGACATCATGGGCATGGTCGAACGCGGCATGCAGCTCGGCCTGCACGCACCGAAGTTCCCGCCCAAGCCAAAAGCCGCGTGAGACTCCGCTTTTAAGGCCAGGTGAGTCTGTTCCCTGGCCCCGCGTTGCTTTAGGGTGACGCCACTGACCTTCATCATTCGAATTCAGGACACTTTCACATGACCACCTTGAACCAAGCCCACTGCGAAGCCTGCCGTGCCGACGCCCCACAAGTCAGCGATGAAGAGCTGCCGGTGCTTATCAAGCAGATCCCCGACTGGAACATCGAAGTGCGCGATGGCGTGATGCAGCTGGAAAAGGTTTTCCTGTTCAAGAACTTCAAGTTCGCCCTGGCCTTTACCAACGCCATGGGTGACATCTCCGAAGCCGAAGGCCATCACCCTGGCCTGCTCACCGAATGGGGCAAGGTCACCGTGACCTGGTGGAGCCACTCCATCAAAGGCCTGCACCGCAATGACTTCATCATGGCCGCCCGCACCGACGAAGTGGCCAAGGACGCCGAGGGCCGCAAGTAATGCACTTTGATGCGATTGGCCGTGTACCCGGCGACCCGATCCTCGGGCTGATGGACCTGTATGCCCAGGACAGCAACCCGAACAAGTTCGACCTTGGCGTTGGCGTGTACAAGGACGACCAGGGCCTGACCCCGATTCCTCATTCAGTGAAGCTGGCCGAGCAGCGCCTGGTGGACACGCAAACCACCAAGACCTACATCGGCGGCCACGGCAATGCGGCCTTCGGCAAGCTGATAAGCGAGCTGGTGCTCGGCGCGGACTCCGCATTGATCCGCGCGCGCCGCGCCGGCGCCACCCAGACCCCAGGCGGCACCGGCGCCCTGCGCCTGAGCGCCGACTTCATCGCCCACAGCCTGCCGGGCCGTGGCGTGTGGCTGAGCAACCCGACCTGGCCGATCCACGAAAGCATCTTTGCCAAGGCAGGGCTCAAGGTCAGCCACTACCCCTACGTGGGCGCGGACAACCGCCTGGATGTGACGGCCATGCTCGCCACCCTGGCCACCGTGCCGAAAGGCGACGTGGTGCTGCTGCACGCCTGCTGCCATAACCCGACCGGTTTCGACCTGTCCCAGGACGACTGGCGCCAAGTGCTGCAGATCGTGCGCGAGCGCCAATTGCTGCCACTGATCGACTTTGCCTACCAGGGCTTTGGCGACGGCCTGGAGCAAGATGCCTGGGCCGTGCGGCTGTTCGCCGCCGAACTGCCGGAAGTGCTGGTCACCAGCTCCTGCTCGAAGAACTTCGGCCTGTACAGCGACCGGGTCGGTGCGTTGATCGTGTGCGCGGCGGATGCCGAAAAGCTCACGGATGTGCGCAGCCAACTGGCAAATATCGCGCGTAATTTGTGGTCCACGCCGCCGGATCATGGTGCGGCGGTGGTGGCGACGATCCTGGGTGATGCCGAGCTGAAAGCGCTGTGGAGTGGTGAAGTGGAAGCCATGCGTTCGCGGATTGCGCATCTGCGCTCCGGGTTGGTGGAAGCCTTGGCGCCCCATGGGTTGGCTGAGCGGTTTGCGCATATCGGGGCACAGCGTGGGATGTTTTCCTACACCGGTTTGAGTGCCGAGCAAGTGAAACAACTGCGCGAGAAGCACAGCGTGTATATGGTCAATTCGGGGCGGGCCAACGTTGCCGGAGTTGATGCGACGCGCCTGGCATTGCTGGCGCAAGCAATCGCTGACGTATCCAACTGAAGAAACCCAATCAAACTGTGGGAGCTGGCTTGCCTGCGATAGCGGTGTGTCAGCCCCACATTTTGCACTGATAGACAGCTATCGCAGGCAAGCCAGCTCCCACATTTGCACCGAGGACAACCTTTCAGCCAGCAACCATCTCCGCCTTGAGCTGCGCTTCCTTCGCCTGCGCATCCGCCAACCGATACAACTCGATCTGCCCATCCCAGTGCTCGATCAACGCCGTGCACGACTCCACCCAATCCCCGCAATTGAGGTAATCCACCTCGCCCACCTTGCGAATCTCCGCATGGTGAATGTGCCCGCACACCACGCCGTGCAGCTCGCGCTTGGTCACTTCGTGAGCGATGGCTTCTTCGAAATCACTGATAAAGCTCACGGCCGTCTTCACCTTGTGCTTCAGATACGCCGACAGCGACCAGTAGCCGTAGCCATACCGCGCGCGCCAGTGGTTCAGCCAGCGGTTCAGGGTAAGGGTGAATTCGTAGGCCGAATCGCCGAGGAACGCCAGCCAGCGGTGATAGCGGGTGATGACATCGAATTGATCGCCGTGAATCACCAGCAAATGACGACCGTCCGCCGTCACATGCACGGCTTCGTCCACCAGCTGGATATTGCCGAGGATCAGCTTGGAATAGCGGCGCAGGAATTCGTCATGATTGCCGGTGACATAGATCACCTCGGTGCCGCGCTTGGCCATGGTCAGCAGGCGGCGGATCACGTTGGTGTGGGCCTGGGGCCAATACATGCCGCCGCGCAGTTTCCAACCATCGATGATGTCACCCACCAGGTAGATCTTGTCGGCGTGGTAACCCTTGAGGAAGTGCGACAAATGTTCGGCCTGGCAATCCCGGGTGCCCAGGTGCACATCGGAAATCCACAGGGTACGCACCCGTTGCTTGCGGCTGGGCTTGGTCAACTCGGCACTGGTCATGGGCATCCCTCGACGCTGTTTTTGCGAGCTTGCGCCCAGGCGATTAATAGCCCATGACAACGGTGCGTCAGTCTGATGACAGCGCCCAGCAGGCACGAAGCGTTGTAGACTGCGACAGCCTGCCCCAGGAGACCGCGATGAGACCGATCCTCACGCTACGCCATTACACCCAAGCGCCCATCGACCACAGCCATGACCATGCGCAGCTGGTGTTCGGCCTGTCCGGGCACCTGGACTTCGAGGTCGAGGGCCGTGGCAGCCAGGTGCGCGAAAGCAGCGTGATGGTGCTGCCCTACTCTGCCCACCACGTCTGCGACAGCCGCGATGGCAGCCGCTGCCTGGTGCTGGACGTGCCCACCGAACACTGGGTGCTGCAATCGCTGGGGGAGCATGCGGATGCCAGTCGCCGCTTGCTCGATCAACCGACGCGCCTGGCCCTGGACGCGCGGCAACACCAGTTGGTGCAGTGGCTGGCGCACAGCCCGGTGAATGACCCGCTGATCGTGCAACAAGGCTCGGTGCTGCTGCTCGCCAGCCTCAACCATCAGCAAGAGCCCCTGCCGGGCAAACGCCTGCCGTATGCCGCGTTCAATGCGCACATCGAGCGCCACGTCGCCCACCCGCTACAGGTCGCCGACCTCGCGCGCATCGCCGACCTGTCGCCGGCGCGCCTGCATGCACGGTTCATGGCCGAATGCGGGCAGACGCCCATGGACTACATCCGCAGCCGTCGCCTGCACATGGCCCTCGACCTGCTGCGCGGCACACCGCTGCCCATCGGTGAAATCGCCGAGCGCGTCGGCTATAGCTCGCAAAGCGCCTTCGCCGCCGCGATGCTGCGGGAATTCGGCGCCGCCCCTGGTCAGTTGCGGCGCGCACCGTAGCAAGAGTCCCGCGACAAACAACGCGAGCCCGACGACAGACACCCAGGCCAACATGCCTCTAGACTGGGTTTTTCGTCACCCGTACGTTCAAGGATCGCAATGACTCCCCGTTCAGCCCTCGGCGCCCTGCATATCGGCGCATTGATGTTTGGCCTCACCGGCGTATTCGGCAAGCTGGCGGCCGCCTCGCCGGCCATCATCGTGTTTGGTCGCGCCGCGTTTGCCGTGCTCGCCCTGGCGGTGTTCGCACGCTTTGCCAGCAATGCCCCCTGGAAAAAACTGCAAAGCCGCGACTGGCGCCGGCTGCTGGTCAGCGGCGTATTGCTGGCGGCGCATTGGGTGACGTTCTTTATGGCCGTCAAGGTGGGTGGTGTGGCGGTCGCGACCCTGGGCTTTACCGCGTTCCCGGCGTTTACCGTGATCCTCGAAGGGTTGATTTTCCGCGAGCGCATCCGCGCCAACGAAGTGCTGCTGGTGGTGTTGGTCAGCATCGGCCTGGTGCTGGTCACCCCAGACTTCAATCTGGCCAGCGAAGCCACCGGCGGCCTGTTGTGGGGCATCGCCTCGGGGCTGCTGTTCTCCTTGTTGTCGCTGAACAATCGCGCCAGCTCCGGGAGGATTCCCGCCGTGCAGGCCGCGCTGTGCCAGAACGTGGTGGTCGCGGCGTTGCTGTTGCCGGTTGCGGCCCCCGGGCTGGCGGATGTGCGCGGCATGGACTGGTTGTGGATCGGCTTGCTGGGGGTGTTCTGCACCGGCCTGGCCCACAGCCTGTTTGTCGCCAGCCTGGCGGTGATCAAGGCGCGTACCGCGTCGGTGGTGTTTGCCATGGAGCCGGTCTACGGCATCACCGTGGCCTGGCTGCTGTTCGCCGAAACCCCGACGCTGCGCATGCTCCTGGGCGGCGCGCTGATCATCGTCGCCATCGTGCTGTCCGGCCTGATGGGCAGCGCCAGCCAGGCCAAACAGCCGGCGGCAACGGCCTGATCTATACTCTGGCGATCCGCAACAGTCTGTCGTCGTTCAACGGATAAAGACTTCTCGACGACAGCCCTGACGTTTGAAGTTGCTGCAAGCGAGTGGTCACTCCATTAACGCTATGCAGGGGTTTCATCATGGAAACACTTATCAGCTTGCTGGTGCAGATCATCAGCGGTGCCGTCGGCGGCAACCTGGCCGGCATGACCAAGCAGAGCCTGGGGACCGGGCTCAACACCTTTCTCGGCGGTGTGGGCGGCCTGGTCCTGGGGCAGGTCATTGCGCAGTTCACCGGCACAGCCGACGGCGCGGCACTGGACGTGGCGGCGGTGGGCACCAACATTGCCGGTGGTGGCCTCGGCGGCCTGGTGCTGACGTGGGTTGTCGGGTTCATCAAGCAGAAGATGGCCGCCAAGTAGCCACGTCCTGGTCACCGTTCCCCTGGAGCGGTGACCTTCACGGCGTGCGGTCGTTGTGCCCGAGGTCGCGCTGCGGGTCGATCTGATCACGCACCCGCTGCTTGAGCACCTTGGCTTCCGGGAAGCCGCCATCCCCTTTGCGCTCCCAGATCTGCACGCCATCGCAGGTGATGCGAAACGCACCGCCGGTGGCCGGTTCCAGCGACACTTTGCCCAGGTCATCCGCAAACGTGCTGAGCAGCTCCTGGGCCAGCCACGCCGCGCGCAGCAGCCACTGACACTGGGTGCAATAGGTGATGACAATCTCGGGCTTGCTCGTGGACATAACTTGATAGGCTCCTGGGGTAACGGGCTCGGCGGATCGGGTGGCTATAATACCGGCCTTTATCGCCAAGCCTTGAGATTCATGATGCGCCGCCTGCTGTCCTGCCTGTTGCTGTGCCTGCTGCCCCTCCTCGCCCAAGCCGTCGAAACCCCACGTCCGAAAATCGGCCTGGTGCTCTCCGGCGGCGCCGCCCGTGGCCTGTCGCATATCGGCGTGCTCAAGGCGCTGGAGGAGCAAGGCATCCATATCGATGCGATTGCCGGCACCAGCATGGGCGCGGTGATTGGCGGGCTGTATGCGTCGGGCTACAAGATCGACGAGCTGGAAAAACTGGCGCTGAGCATCGACTGGCAACAGGCACTGTCCGACGCGCCGCCACGGGAAGACGTGCCGTTTCGACGCAAACAGGATGACCGCGACTTCCTGGTCAAACAAAAGCTGAGCTTTCGCGACGATGGCAGCCTGGGTTTGCCACTGGGCGTGATCCAGGGCCAGAACCTCGCGCTGCTGCTGGAAAGCATGTTCGCCCACAGCAGTAACACGCGCAATTTCGACAAGCTGCCGATCCCGTTCCGCGCGGTGGCCACCGACATCACCACCGGCGAAAAGGTGGTGTTCAGCAAGGGCCACCTGCCCCAGGTGATCCGCGCCAGCATGTCGATCCCGGCGGTGTTCGCCCCGGTTGAGCTGGACGGTCGCCTGCTGGTGGACGGCGGCATGACCGACAATATCCCGCTGGACGTGGCGCGGGAGATGGGCGTGGACATCGCCATTGTGGTGGACATCGGCACCCCGTTGCGTTCGCGCAAACAACTGGCGACGGTGGTGGACGTGCTCAACCAGTCCATCACCCTGATGACGCGCCGCAATTCCGAGGAACAACTCAAGGCCCTGCACCCCAAGGACGTGCTGATCCAGCCACCCCTGGCGGCCTTTGGCGTGACCGACTTTGGCCGCGCCAAAGAGATGATCGACGCCGGCTACCGCGCCACCCGCGCCCTCGACCTGCGCCTGGCCCACCTGCGCCCCGCAGAGCCGGTCGACCCGCAACTGGTGGCGGCGCGTACACCGGGCGAGCGCACGCCGGTGATCACCGCGATCACCGTGGAGAACGATTCGAAAGTCAGCGAAGACGTGATCCGCTACTACATCCGCCAACCCCTGGGCGAACCGCTGAACCTGGGGCGCCTGCAAACCGATATGGGCACCTTGTACGGCCTGGATTACTTCGAGCAGGTGCAATACCGCGTGATCAAGAAAGGCCAGGACAACACCCTGGTCATCAGCGCACGGGGCAAGCGCAGCGGCACCGATTACCTGCGCCTGGGCCTGAACCTGTCCGACGACATGCGTGGCGACAGCGCCTTCAACCTCGGCGCCAGCTACCGCATGAATGGCATCAACCGCCTGGGGGCCGAATGGCTGACGCGGGTACAGATCGGCGATCGCCAAGAGCTGTACAGCGAGTTCTACCAACCGATGGACACCGGCTCGCGGTACTTCGTCGCACCTTATATCAGGGCCCAGGCGCAGAACGTCGAGCTGATCCTGGACAACGATCCCATCTCTGAATACCGCCTGGAACGCTATGGTTTCGGCTTGAACGTCGGGCGGCAGATCGGCAACAGCGGCGAAATCCGCTTCGGTGTCGGTGAGGCCTGGGGCAAGGCGGATGTGCGCATCGGTGATCGCGACCTGCCGAGCGTGAGCTTCAGTGAAGGCTTCTACGAGTTGAAGTACTCCTTCGACTCCCTCGATAACGTGTACTTCCCCCACACCGGCGAAGACATCGGCCTGGCCTACCGCGAATTCGAACCGGGGCTGGGCTCTGACCAACGCTACCGGCAGTGGGAGTTCAAACTGGACAAGGCCATGAGCAATGGCCCGGATACGCTGGTGCTGGGCGGTCGTTACGGGCGCACGCTGGATAAGTCTGATGTGGTGATTTCCAGCTTCCTGCTGGGTGGTGCGCGGCAGCTGTCAGGCTTTCGCGAAGATGCGATATCCGGGCAGAACGTCAGCCTGATGCGGGCGGTGTACTACCGCCGACTGACGCCGCGCTCGTACTTGCCGCTGGATTTCCCGCTGTACCTGGGGGCGTCGCTGGAACGGGGCCGGGCGTGGAACAACGATAACGAGTTCGACAGCGGGTACATCAACGCGGCGAGTATTTTCCTGGGGTTTGATACGCCGTTGGGGCCGCTGAATTTCAGCTATGGGTTTAACGATGACAATCAGAAGGCGGTGTATTTGAACCTGGGCCAAACCTTCTGACACAGCATGTGTGGGAGCTGTTTTCTGTGGGAGCTGGCTTGCCTGCGATGGCATCACCACAGTTTAACTGGCAGACCGAGGTGCCTGCATCGCAGGCAAGCCAGCTCCCACACAAGCCGGCCCCCACCTATCGTCCAGGATCAGGACTTTTCCAGATTCGCCAGGATGTGCCCATGCACGCGCATGCACACCTTCATATCCTCTTCATCCACACCGACGAACAGCTCATGCCGCAACGCCGTGGCGATGGTTTCGATCTGATCGATCAGCGGGCGGGCCGTGTCGCACAGCAGGATGCGCTTGGCGCGGCGGTCTTCCACCACGGCCTGGCGTTGCACCAGGCCCTGGCTTTCGAGGCTGTCAAGCAAACGTGCGAGTGTTGGCCCTTCAACGCCGACACTTTGTGCCAGCTCACGTTGGGTAGGCGCTTCTTCAAAACGCGCCAGGTGCAACAGCACCAACCAGCGCGCCTGGGACAAGCCCAGCCCCGCCAGGCGGCGATCCAGCTCGGCGCGCCAACCTCGGGACATTTGCGCCAACTGCATGCCAAAACGGTGTTGATCGGTTAACGGCATAAAAAACTCATGATTTAGACTGAAAACAAAGTGTGGCTAATTATTAGTCAGCTAAGCATGAGCCCTGCCAGTAGGCAAGAGGTGCTATGTACTGATTCGTTACATTGTCGTAATTGACGCACTAAATTTCGAATTCGGACTGCAAAGCAGCCCGTACGCAGTACAAAACGCCCTCAGGCACCCGCCCGGTGAACAATGGCGCGATCTCCGCAACCGGCGGCAATTCGCCCTCGCCGTCGAGGAATGCATCCTGGATTTCACCCAGCAAGTCTTCCGGCAAATCGAGGGCCTGCTCCAGCGACAGCTGTTGTGCGCCGATGGACTCGGCCAGCAAGGTATAGACGTTTTTCTCCGAACATTGCAGTTGGCCGGCGATCTGGATCGGCGTCATGCCCGCACGCGCCAGGCTGATCAGCTCGTGGCGGATATCGGCGACTTCCTTCGGCGCTTCGGCCTGGCCGCCAAGGACTTCGAGGAAGGCCTGGCCATAACGTTCCAGCTTGCGTGCACCCACGCCGCTGACCCGGGCCATTTCCGACATCGTCGTCGGCTGCTCGCGCAGCATTTCCAGCAACGTGGAGTCGGGGAAGATGACGTACGGCGGCACGCTGTGTTCCTGGGCCAGTTTGCGCCGCAGGGTGCGCAAGGCTTCCCACTGTTCGCGTTCTTCGCCACGGACCAGTTGGCTGGCCTGGCTGGTGCTGGTCTTGGCGGTGGTTTGCGGCTTGAGGTCGCGGCGCAGCTCCAGACTAACCTCGCCCTTGAGCAACGGCCGGCAGCTGTCGTTCAGGCGCAGGCCGCCATAACCCTCGATATCGATGTCCACCAGGCCACGCGCAACCATCTGTCGGAACAGCGAGCGCCATTCGCCTTCGGCGCGGGCCTTGCCGACGCCGTAGACCGAGAGTTTCTCGTGGCCGAAGCTGCGCACCTTCTCGTTGTCCTTGCCCAGCAATACATCCACCAGGTGGCCGACGCCGTAGCGCTGGCCGGTGCGGTAAATGGCCGACAGGCCCTGGCGCGCGGGTTCGGTGGCATCCCAGGTCTGCACGCCATCGGTGCAGTTGTCACAGTGGCCGCAGGGCTCGGGCATGTCTTCGTCGAAATACGCGAGCAGGGTCTGGCGGCGGCAGCGGGTCTCTTCGCACAACGAGAGCATGGCATCCAGCTTGTGCTGCTCCAGGCGCTTGTGGCGCTCGTCGCCTTCGGAGTTTTGCAGCATCTGCTTGAGCATCACCACGTCTTGCAGGCCGTAGACCATCCACGCATCCGCCGGCAGGCCATCACGGCCGGCGCGGCCGGTTTCCTGGTAATACGCCTCAAGGGACTTGGGCAGGTCCATGTGCGCCACAAAGCGCACGTTGGATTTGTCGATGCCCATGCCAAATGCAATGGTAGCGACCATGATCAGGCCTTCCTCGTTGAGGAAGCGCTTCTGGTGCGCCGAACGCGTTTCATTGGGCAGGCCGGCGTGATACGGCAGCGCCGGGTAGCCTTGCTCGCAGAGGAACGCGGCGACTTCATCGACTTTCTTGCGCGACAGGCAATAGACGATCCCCGCATCGCTGCGCCGCTCCGACAGGAACGCGAGCAACTGCTTGCGCGGCTGCTCCTTGGGCACGATGCGGTAGAAGATATTCGGCCGGTCGAAGCTCGACAGGAAGCGCTCGGCGTTCTGCAAATGCAGGCGTTCGACGATTTCTTCACGGGTGCGCTTGTCGGCGGTGGCGGTCAGGGCGATGCGCGGTACGTCGGGGAACAACTCGGCCAGTTGCCCCAGTTGCAGGTACTCGCGGCGGAAATCGTGACCCCATTGCGACACGCAGTGGGCCTCGTCGATCGCGAACAGGGCGATTTCCAGGCTCTGCAGGAACGCCAGCATGCGCGGCTGCACCAGGCGCTCGGGCGCCAGGTACAGCATCTTCACTTCGCCGCGCTTGATCCGCGCGGCCAGGTCGCGCTGCTGCTCGGCGCTGAGGGTGGAGTTCAGGGATGCTGCGGCGACGCCCAGTTCTTCAAGGGTCGCGACCTGATCGTCCATCAACGCGATCAGCGGCGACACCACCACCGCCAGGCCATTGCGCAGCAGCGCCGGCACCTGGAAGCACAGCGACTTGCCGCCGCCGGTAGGCATCAAGACCAGTGCATCGCCGCCACTGGCCACGCGCTCAATGATCGCACCCTGGCGGCCACGAAAACTGTCGTAGCCGAAGATGTCCTTGAGGACGCGTTGAGCCTGCTCGAGCATGTAAAACTCCAAAATATCGCCGAAATCCCTCTGTACAGGCTGGCCGAAAAAACCCGGTCTCACGGGAAATAATCCGTAAGCGAAGTTTTCGCGGGTTGGCGCTTGGCCTGCAGGGGCATCACAAAACGCGGCAGTATACCCGAGCAGCACCCGGCAAAGGGCGCGGCTGACGAATAGCGATGGCTATCTAAAACCTGGCAAATATGCAGTGTGGCTGGCCTGGGCGCTCAAGAAAGCCTAGAATTCAGCATCGTTTATTCCCAAGGTAGTCCTTCAATGTCCTTCGCTGAGCAACTAACCCGCCTGCAAGCCTTCCTCGACGCCGATGAGCTGCATGACGAGGCGCTGGACTACGTGGCCGCCCACGGCTACCTGACCGCCCTGTCCATCTGTTCCGAAGAAGTACCGGATCGTGAGTGGATCGATGCCCTGTTCGCCGAAGAGCCGCACTATGCGGACGCCGCCCAGCGCGAAGAAATCGAATCGACCCTGATCGCCCTCAAAGCCCACATCGGTCGCCAACTGGCCTCCGACGAGGAATTCGAGCTGCCATGCGACCTCGACCTGGGCGAAGAGCCGGACGACTCCGACCTGCGCGGCTGGTGCATCGGCTTCATGGAAGGAGTGTTCCTGCGTGAAGCCGCCTGGTTCGAAACCGCCGAGGAAGAAGTCAGCGAAATGCTGCTGCCGATCATGGTCGGTTCGGGCCTGTTCGACGACCAGCCAGAGTTCGCCGACATCGCCTCCGACGCCAACCTGATGGACGACATGATCGTCCAGATCCCGGAAGCCCTGACTGCCTTGTACCTGCTGTGCAACGCCCCTGACGAAAAACCGGCGATCCTCAAGCCACGTCACCACTGAGTCGCTTGCCCGTGACACCCATGGGCAACCGCTCGCCGCTCCTGCGTTACGCACTGCTGGCCATCGGCTGGCTGAGCGTAGCGCTGGGAGTGATCGGCATTTTCCTGCCGGTATTGCCGACCACACCTTTCCTGCTCCTCGCCGCCGCCTGCTTCGCCCGCAGCTCCCCGCGCTTCTACCACTGGCTGGTGGAACACCCGCGCCTGGGCCCGTGGATTCGCGACTACCTAGACGGCCATGGCATCCCCCTCAAAGGCAAGGTCTACGCCATCGGCTTGATGTGGCTGAGCATCGGCCTGTCCTGCTACCTGGTGCCGCTGCCGTGGGCGCGAGCATTCATGCTGACCAGCGCCGTACTCGTGACTATCTATATCCTGCGCCAGAAGACCCTGCCGCCGCGCTAAACGCGAGCCTGCGACATTCCCCCTCACGCGACCTTGGTCGACACTGACTAACCCCCTGCATCGTGCGAAACTGCCCCACCGGGCCTGGAATGCCTGGGTGTTCTTCTGCTCGGAGTTACCATGACGCTGTCCAGCGGGCTGATCGCCGCCGTTGCCCTGGCCTATATGGCCATTATGTTTGCCATCGCCTTCTACGGTGACCGCCGCCGTGCGCCGCTGCCGCCACGTGTGCGCGCCTGGGTGTACAGCTTGTCACTGGCGGTCTACTGCACCAGCTGGACCTTCTTCGGCGCTGTCGGCCAAGCTGCCGAACAACTGTGGGCGTTTTTACCGATCTACCTGGGACCGGTGCTGCTGCTGGTGTTGGCACCCTGGGTATTGCAAAAGATGATCCTGATCAGCAAGCAGGAAAACATCACCTCCATCGCCGACTTTATCGCCGCACGCTACGGCAAATCCCAGTCCCTGGCGGTGGTGGTCGCGCTGATCTGCCTGGTCGGCGTACTGCCCTACATCGCCCTGCAACTCAAAGGCATCGTGCTCGGCGTGAACCTGCTGATCGGCGCCGGCGCAGACACCACCGGCACCCGCGCCCAGGACACGGCATTGATCGTGTCGCTGGTGCTGGCGCTGTTCACCATTGTCTTCGGTACCCGCAACCTCGACGCCACCGAACACCACCGTGGCATGGTGCTGGCGATCGCGTTTGAATCGCTGGTCAAGCTGTTCGCCTTTCTCGCCGTCGGCGCGTTTGTGACCTACGGCCTCTACGACGGTTTCGGCGACCTGTTCAACCAGGCGATGCTCGCGCCGCGCCTGGAGGAATACTGGAAAGAAACCGTCAACTGGCCGTCGATGGTGGTGCAGACCGGCGTGGCCATGATGGCGATCATCTGCCTGCCCCGGCAGTTCCACGTGACGGTGGTGGAGAACATCGACCCCCAGGACCTGCGCCTGGCCAAATGGGTATTCCCGGCCTACCTGATTCTCGCCGCGCTGTTCGTCATCCCTATCGCCCTCGGCGGCAAGATGCTGCTGCCCGGCTCGGTGCTGCCGGATTCCTACGTGATCAGCCTGCCGATGGCCGAAGCCCATCCGGCCCTCGCCGTGCTGGCGTTTATCGGCGGCGCGTCGGCGGCCACGGGCATGGTGATCGTGGCGAGCATCGCCCTGTCCACCATGGTTTCCAACGACATGCTGCTGCCCTGGCTGTTGCGCCGCTCCAGCGCCGAGCGGCCGTTCGAAGTGTTCCGCCACTGGATGCTGTCGGTGCGCCGGGTCAGCATTGTGATCATTCTGTTGCTGGCCTACGTGAGCTACCGCTTGCTGGGCTCCACCGCGAGCCTGGCGACCATCGGCCAGATCGCCTTCGCCGCCGTGACCCAACTGGCACCGGCCATGCTCGGCGCGCTGTACTGGAAACAAGCCAACCGGCGTGGCGTATTTGCCGGTTTGGCGGCGGGCACTTTCCTGTGGTTCTACACCCTGGTCCTACCGGTGACGGCGAAAAGTCTCGGCTGGTCCTTGAGCCTTTTCCCTGGCCTGACGTGGATGCATTCCCACCCGTTCGGCTTGTCGGTGACCTCGCTGACCCTGGGTACCGTGCTCTCCCTGGCGGGCAACTTCACCCTGTTCGTCTGGGTGTCGATGTTGTCGCGCACACGGGTGTCCGAGCATTGGCAGGCGGGACGTTTTATTGGCCAGGAAATCAGCCAGCGGGCTAGTGCGCGGTCGATGCTGTCGGTGCAGATCAGCGACCTGCTGAGCCTGGCGGCGCGGTTTGTCGGTGAAGAGCGCGCCCAGCAGAGCTTTATCCGTTTCGCCTACCGCCAGGGCAAGGGTTTCAACCCCAACCAGAATGCCGACAACGATTGGATCGCCCACACCGAACGCCTGCTGGCCGGCGTGCTTGGCGCATCGTCCACGCGGGCCGTGGTTAAAGCCGCAATTGAAGGTAGGGAAATGCAGCTGGAGGACGTCGTAAGGATCGCCGACGAAGCCTCCGAGGTGCTGCAATTCAACCGGGCGCTGTTGCAAGGCGCGATTGAAAACATCACCCAGGGCATCAGCGTGGTGGACCAGTCCCTCAAGCTAGTGGCGTGGAACCGCCGTTACCTGGAGCTGTTCAACTACCCGGAAGGCTTGATCAGCGTCGGCCGGCCGATTGCCGACATCATTCGCTACAACGCCGAGCGCGGCCTGTGCGGGCCGGGCGAGGCGGAAGTGCACGTGGCGCGCCGCCTGCACTGGATGCGTCAGGGCCGCGCGCACACCTCCGAGCGCTTGTTCCCCAACGGACGGGTAATCGAGCTGATCGGTAACCCGATGCCGGGCGGCGGTTTTGTCATGAGTTTCACCGACATCACCGCCTTCCGCGAAGCCGAACAAGCGCTGACCGAGGCCAACGAAGGCCTGGAACAACGGGTGACCGAGCGCACCCATGAACTGTCGCAACTCAATGTGGCGCTCACCGATGCCAAGGGCGTGGCCGAGTCCGCCAGCCAATCGAAGACGCGCTTCCTCGCCGCAGTCAGCCATGACCTGATGCAACCGCTGAACGCCGCACGCCTGTTCTCCGCCGCCCTGTCCCACCAGAACGACGGCCTGTCCGGCGAAGCCCGGCAACTGGTGCAGCACCTGGACAGCTCGCTGCGCTCCGCCGAAGACCTGATCAGCGACTTGCTGGACATCTCGCGCCTGGAAAACGGCAAGATCAATCCGCAACGCCAGCCCTTCGCCCTCAATGACCTGTTCGACACCCTCGGCGCCGAATTCAAGGCCCTGGCCCAAGAACAAGGCTTGCGCTTCCGCCTGCGCGGCAGCCGCCTGCGGGTAGACAGTGACATCAAGCTGCTACGGCGGATCTTGCAGAATTTTCTCACCAACGCCTTCCGCTATGCCGACGGCCCGGTGCTGCTTGGCGTACGCCGGCGCAAGGGCGAGTTGTGCCTGGAGGTGTGGGACCGTGGCCCCGGCATTCCCGTAGACAAACAGAAAGTGATCTTCGAAGAATTCAAGCGCCTGGACAGCCACCAGACCCGCGCCGAAAAAGGCCTGGGCCTGGGCCTGGCGATTGCCGATGGCCTGTGCCGCGTCCTGGGCCACCGCTTGAGCGTGCGCTCATGGCCCGGCAAGGGCAGCGTGTTCAGCGTGCGCGTGCCATTGGCGCGCAACCAGGCAAGCCCGCAGGTGAAGAGCGCGCAAGAAAGCGGCTTGCCATTGAGCGGTGCGCAAGTGCTGTGCGTGGATAACGAGGAAAGCATCCTGATCGGCATGCGCAGCCTGTTGAGTCGCTGGGGTTGCGAAGTGTGGACCGCCACCGACCAGGCGCAATGCGCGGCGCTGTTGGCCGACGGCGTGCGCCCGCAACTGGCGTTGGTGGATTACCACCTGGACCATGGCGAGACGGGTACCGAGTTGATGGGCTGGCTGCGCGCACAATTGGCCGAGCCGATTCCCGGCGTGGTGATCAGCGCCGATGGCCGGCCCGAGATGGTCGCCGAGGTGCATGCGGCGGGGCTGGATTACCTGGCCAAGCCGGTGAAACCGGCGGCGCTGCGGGCGTTGCTGAGTCGGCATTTGCCGCTTTAATCAGCCTTGGCGCATTTCCCTGTGGGAGCTGGCTTGCCTGCGATAGCGGTGGTGACTGACACACCGCTATCGCAGGCAAGCCAGCTCCCACATTTTGCTCAGTGTTTATTCAGGGAGATGAGCTACGCCATCTGCATCGGTCATTGCCCGTTCCAGCAGATCTGCCGGCAGGCTTTTGCTGGCGCGCGCACCCAGCAACCTTAATTGCTCGGTACGACTGACCAGATTTCCGCGTCCATCTGTCAGCTTGTTCCGCGCCGCGCTGTAAGCCTTATCCAACTGCTGCAGACGATTGCCCACTTCATCCAGATCCTGGATAAACAACACGAACTTGTCGTACAGCCACCCGGCACGCTCGGCGATTTCCCGCGCGTTCTGGCTTTGCCGCTCCTGCTTCCACAGGCTGTCGATGACCCGCAGGGTGGCAAGTAACGTGGTCGGGCTGACGATCACGATATGGCGGTCGAACGCCTCTTGGAACAGGTTGGGCTCGGCCTGCAACGCCGCGGAAAATGCCGCTTCGATCGGCACGAACAGCAACACGAAATCCAGGCTGTGCAAGCCTTCCAGGCGTTTGTAATCCTTGCCCGCCAGGCCTTTGACGTGGTTCCGCAAGGACAGGACGTGTTGCTTCAATGCCGCCTGGCCGATCACCTCATCATCCGCGCCCACATACTGTTGATAGGCAGTCAGGCTGACCTTGGAGTCGACCACCACCTGCTTGTCACCGGGCAACATGATCAACACGTCCGGCTGGAAGCGCTCGCCGTCCGGGCCTTTGAGGCTGACCTGGGTCTGGTACTCGCGGCCCTTCTCCAGACCGGCGTGTTCCAGCACGCGCTCGAGGATCAGCTCGCCCCAGTTGCCCTGGGTTTTCTGGCCCTTGAGGGCGCGGGTCAAGTTCGTGGCTTCGTCGGACAGACGCAGATTCAGTTGCTGTAGGCGTTCAAGCTCCTTGGCCAGGGAAAAGCGCTCGCGTGCCTCATTCTGGTAGCTCTCTTCCACGCGTTTTTCGAAGGACTGGATGCGCTCTTTCAGCGGATCGAGCAACTGCCCCAGGCGCTCCTGGCTGGTTTCGGCAAAGCGTTGTTCGCGCTCGTCAAAGATCTTGCCGGCCAGCTCGGCGAACTGCGCCCGCAGCTCGTCGCGCGAGCCTTGCAGGTCGGTGAGGCGTTGTTGGTGGCTGTCCTGTTGCTCGCGCAGCTCGGCGCGCAGGGCGGCCGACAACGCGTCGAGGCGGCGCAGCTCGGTGTCCTTCGCGTTGCGGTCGAGGTTCCAGGCATGGGCGGCGTCGCGGGCGTTGTCGCGGTCGATCTGCAACAACTCGACTTCGCGGCGCACGGCAGCCAGGTCGGCTTGCTTGGCAGCATTGGCCTGGCTCAGGTCGCTGATTTCATCGCGGCTCGCGTCCAACTGGGCAGCCAGGCCTTCCTGGGCCATCTGTGCCGTGGCCAGACGCTCTTCGAGCAATTCCCAGCCGGTGGTGCGTGCGGTCAACCGCCGTTGCAGCTGCCAGCACAGAGCCAGTAGCGGCAATCCAGCGCCAGCGAGGCCCAGGGCAATACCTGTCCAGTCAAAAGCCATAGCCATTTCTGCCATCAGCGAAAAAGAGAGAGGTTAACGGAGCTCAGGGCCAGGCGACAGCTCAGTCTTCGACCTGGCCCAGTTCACGCTGGGCGCGGCGGTCACCGGCGCGGGCGGCCAGGCGCAACAGGTCATGGCCGATGCGGCGATCACGCGCATTCCCGCATTCGCGGCACATCAGCTGGCCCAGACGGCTCTGGGCGGCCACGACGCCGTCACGGGCAGGCTGCTTGAGCAAGCGCCCGGCAAAGTGTTTGACGTTGGTGTTGTGCCCCAGACGCGGGCTGTCGAGCAACCACAAAGCGACTTTCAAGGAAAAACGCTTGGGTGCGGTAACAGTTTGGGAGGTGTCGGTAACAGAAGGTGATACTGAGCGAAACTTCATAAAGCACTGTGGGACAGAACGGAAGGCGCGCCACTCTACTCTTTTTTTCGCACAGGTAAAGCTGAAAAAACGCGGCACGCCCGTCCTAGAGCAAGCGCTCGGGACAATCCACAGAAGCTGTGGATAAGTCAGTGGACAACCCCACTTAAACTCACGCAAAGGCCCATGGAGCGGGGGCCGCAGTCAAACTGACGATTTTTTCACCAATTAAAAAAAGCCAGATTTTTCATTGACTTAAATTTCCATAACAGGCTAAAGGCATCCCTGCGAAGCCGTTGACAGGTTGGTTACACACATCGCAACTAATGTGCACAAGTACCCATCCGCTGGTTATATCGCCGGCTTTTTTAAAGCGCATGGCCGCAAAAATGTTACCGCCCCCGCGAATCGGCCACTTTTCAAATCCTGGCCAGCTCGCCACACTGCTCCACCGATAGCGCAACGGTGAGTGAGCCGATGAAAGGGATATTGTTGTTCGCCGTGTTGCTACTGGCCATCTGTGCAACGTCGCTAGGGATCAATGCAGCGCTGCCCTCCCCCGACGGTGCGTTGTTTGCCATCGCCATTTTGTTATCAGCGGCCTTTACCGCCGTGAGCCTGTGCATCGAGCTGGGCGACGGTCGGATCAACGACATGCGCGACGTGATGAACGTGATCGAGGCCGGCCAATCACTGCGCCTGACACTGGCGGCCTATGCCCTGGGCTGCTCGCTGGCCGCAGCCGCCACGGTGCTGGTCTATCGCGGCTTGCTGGGAGGCTGATTGAAGTTTTTTGGCTGGCACCCTTTCTTTCCTTGTTTCAATCCGTTACTATCCGCGGCGTTAGTACCAAGCTGAAAGTCAATTCTGGTCGAACAACTCCCCCGAACAACGCGGGATCGACCACCTCGATGGTTTCCAGGTATCACTTGCGACGACACTGCCTTTGCACAAGCGAAGGGTGACGCGAAGTCTTGATACTCTGACCGAACCAACCTGCAAATTGATCAGGATCTTCACCCCGGGCCCAGAACCTTTGCCCCTGTTGTGTTGCCTGCCCTCCTAAGTACCTACCTGCCAGCCCAAGCGCGCCTAACTTATCAGCGCTTCAAACTGGCTGCTTTGTTCCAGTCGGTTTCTTCGTTCGATCAATCGTGATCAACGTCGCTGGAACGTTTTAATACGGCACGGTTCTTATCCGTGTCATTTGTAGGAACACCAATAATATGAACGCTCAAATCCATACTCAGGATGCCATTCGCACCCTCACCAACGCTTTTGCACCAATGAACTGCCTGATCATGGCTGCTCGCAAAGGCTGCTTCAGCTTCACCCTGGTCAACGAACACGGCATCGCTCGTCACAGCGAACGCCTGTACCCCGATCAATACTCCAGCGCAGAACCGCTGCAGGCCGTGATCGAGCGTACCCGTCAGGCACTGACTGCCTGATCGACCCGAGTCGCTGAAACACCAAAAACCCTGTTTAAAACACAGGGTTTTTTATTGCCTGAAGTTTCTGCAATGCGCTTTTTTGCTCATTACGAATAGATATAAACGATATAACTAAATGAATAAGATGTTTTAAAAACAGTCCTTTACATCATGAATATGACACTACACTTCAACTCAAGCGGCATGATCCGCTTCCGGCAAGCCTGAGATCCGATCCATTGCTGCCAAGCCCCCCGCTCTCAGGCTTCGCCGACCTATTCGTCACGGATTGAGGCCTGTATGGGTATCGCTGCCAGCGAATTATGTCGTTATGTGATCCGGCCGACGTTGATCTACCTGGGCCGCCATGACCCGACTGCCGAAGCCCTGCTGCTGGGCATCGCGGCCAGCCAGTCAGAACTGGGCTCGGCCCTGCACGACCGGCGCGGCCATGGCCTCTACAGCATCACCGAGCCGCGCCATCGCGCCCTGTGGGACGACTACCTGGCACTGGACCCCGAGCGCGCCAGCCTCGTACGCGGGCTGGCCAGCCAACACGCCTTCCTCAGCGCGCCACAACTTGAGCTCACCGTAAACCTGCGTTACGCCACCGCCATTGCCTGGCTGCTGGTCGAACAACATCACCCCGCACTGCCACCCCCTGGCGATATCCTGGCCATGGCGCGTATCTGGAAAGAAATATTTCACCCACAAGGACGCCTGCGTGATTTCACCCAAACCTGGCAAACCTGTGTTTCACCCATGAATCACGTGGTTTGCTGACCGGGCAATTTGCAAGGTTCGTCAAAAAACCTGAATTTTGGTCGGATTGTCCTACAAAACCGCTCTATCTCCAGCATTTCAGCCTATAGCGCGAACTTAAAATTATTGTTACTTTCCGCAGCGGTGATCACCACGGAGTTCTAATAATGAAAAAAGTAATGCTCAAGACCACACTTAGCCTCGCCGTTGCCATGGCCTCTTCCCAACTGTTCGCAAGCGGCTTTGCCCTCAACGAACAGAGCGTCAGCGGGATGGGTACCGGTTTCGCAGGTCGCTCTTCTTCTGCCGATGATGCAAGCACTGTCTACGGTAACCCTGCCGGTATGTCGCGCCTCAATGGCCAGCAAATCACTGGCGGCGTTGCAGCCATTGATGCATCGACCAACATCAAAGATGCGAGCGGTGGCGTCAAAGGAACCAACAAAGGCGACATGGTTCCCTTCACGGCCGTGCCCTTTGGTTTCTACACCAACAAACTCAACGATCAGTGGGCCATCGGCTTTGGTGTGTATGCACCGTTCGGCCTGGTGACCGACTATGAAAGCGGCTTCCAGGGCCGTGGCTTCGGCAGCAAGAGCGAAGTGAAGGTCATGACCTTCCAGCCGACTGTCAGCTATGCATTCAACGACAAAGTGTCCATCGGCTTTGGCCCGACCATCAACCGGATTTCCGGCGTACTGGAATCGGACAAGACCATCAGCCCGCTGGCCAACGACACCAACGTCAAAATCAAGGGTGACGATACTGCCCTTGGCTTCAACGTCGGCGTATTGGTGCAAGCCACCGACACCACCCGCGTTGGCCTGACCTACCATTCGAAGGTCAAGTACAAGCTTGAAGGTCACACCACCGTCAGCGGTCCAGCCGCGACTCAACCCGTGCTGAGAAACAACCGTTACGACGCGTCGCTGAAAATCGACACGCCGGAATCCTGGGATGCGTCGGTCACTCAAGACCTGACCGCCGATTGGAAACTGTACGGCGGTGCTACCTGGACCCGCTGGAGCCGCCTGAAAGAAATCACCGTCAACAACGAAGGTGTAACGGCTGCATCGGGCATTGGTGCTGCCGCGATCAAGACCATCAGCGAGCCGCAAAACTGGCACGACACCTGGGCCTACGCCGTGGGTACCTCGTACCAGCTGACCAAGCAGGTTGTGCTGCGTACCGGCCTGACCTTCGACCAGTCGCCGACCAACAACAAAGACCGTTCGCCGCGCATCCCGACTGGCGACCGTACGATCTTCAGCGTCGGCCTGGGCTACAAAGTCATGGATAACATGACCGTCGACCTGGCTTATTCCTACCTGCAGGAAGAAGACATCAAGGTCACACGCACCGACGCGCCGGGCTACCGCGCCAAGTACGAAAACAGTGCCAACGGTTTCGGCCTGGGCATGACTTACACCTTCTGATTCAGACCGGTGTAAAAAAGCCCCGCTCTCCTGCAAAGGAGGCGGGGCTTTTTAGTGGCCGGCGATCAGGGCTTGGAAGCCAACGCCTTCTCCACGGCCTCGATCAGGTCCGGGCTGTCCGGCTTGGTCAGGCTGGAGAAATCGGCGATCACTTTGCCTTGGCGGTCTACAACGTACTTGTAGAAATTCCACTTCGGCGCGTTGCTCTGCGCGGCCAACACCTTGAACAGGTGCACCGCATCCGGCCCCTTGACCTTCTGCGGATCGGTCATGGTGAAGGTCACGCCGTAGTTCACGTAGCAGACCTTGGCGGTCTCCTCGCCGGTCTTGGCTTCCTGCTTGAAGTCATCGGACGGTACGCCAATCACTTCCAGCCCTTGATCCTTGTAACGCTGATACAACGCCTCAAGCCCTTTGAATTGCGGCGCAAACCCGCAAAAGCTCGCAGTATTGACGATCACCAGGGGCTTGCCAGCAAAGCGTTGGCACAGGTCGATGGATTCCTTGGCCCGCAGCTTGGGCAATTGGCCCTCCAGCAACGGCGGGCAACTGGCAGCCATCGCGGCACTGCCAATGGCCATCAGCACGGGTACAGCGAGCCAGCGCATCTGCATGTCGTGTGTCCTTGAATAGGTTCAGGCAACGAACTTAACAGATCGCCATGCCCAGTTGCATCAATGCCAGGCCACCGTGCTGCCAGCCCATCCAGGCCAGCACCATCAGGATCAAACCCGCCGCGATCAACAACCCGCGTACCGCTATGCTCATGCCGCCTCCATCTGCGCCTGCAAACGTGCCACCGGCCGCTCGCGCACGGGCCAGTTCAGGGCCGCCGCCAGCAGGCTCAAGAGAATCGCGCCCTGCCAGATCAAATCGTAGTTACCGGTTCGATCATAGACCACCCCGCCCAGCCATCCGCCCAGGAAGGAGCCGATCTGATGGAACAGGAACACAATCCCGCCGAGCATCGACAGGTTTCGTACACCAAATAAGGTCGCCACCGTGCCGTTGGTCAGCGGCACGGTGGACAGCCACAACAACCCCATCGCCATGCCGAACAGGTAGGCACTGACCTGCGTCACCGGTGCCCACAGGAACAACACGATCACCACCGCACGCAACAGGTACAACGCCGTCAACAAGCGCGGCTTGGACATGCGCCCGCCGAGCCAGCCGGCGGTGTAGGTGCCGATGATATTGAACAGGCCAATCAACGCCAGCACGGTGGTGCCGGTGGTCGCCGGCAAGTGCTGATCCACCAGGTAAGCCGGCAGGTGTACACCGATAAACACCACCTGGAAACCGCAGACGAAAAAGCCGAACGCCAGCAGCCAGAACCCGGAGTGGGAGCAGGCTTCTTTCAACGCTTCACGCAGGGTTTGCTGGCCGGCCATCACCGGCAGCGGCTTGTCCTTGAGCATGCCGACCAGCGGCAAGATCAACGCGACCATCAGGCCCAACGCCAGCAAGGCGGCGGACCAGCCCAACCAACTGATCAAACCCAAGGTGCCCGGCACCATGGCGAACTGGCCAAACGAACCGGCGGCGCTTGCAATGCCCATGGCCATGCTGCGTTTTTCCGGCGCTACGGCACGGCCCACCACGCCGAGAATCACCGAGAACGACGTTCCGGACAGGCCGATACCGATCAACAAGCCAGCACTAAGGGACAACGACCACGCCGAATCAGACAAGCCCATCAGCACCAGGCCCACGGCGTAGAGCACCCCGCCGACAAACACCACTTTGGTCGCGCCAAAACGGTCGGCCAACGCACCAGCAAACGGCTGCGCCAGGCCCCACACCAGGTTCTGCAAGGCAATCGCCAGGGCAAATGTGCCGCGGCCCCAGCCGAATTCGGCGCTCATCGGCGCCAGGAACAGGCCGAAGCCGTGCCGTACGCCCAAGGACAACGCCAGGATCAGCGCACTCCCTAAAAGGATCCAACCACTGGTGCGCCACATCGAGGTCATTTCTTATTCTCCGCTCGCGGGTATATACCCGCTTGTATTCGAACAAACCCGCCGTCAGGCGAGTTCGTCCAGCAAGGCCAACAAGGTTTCGCGTTTTTCCGCGCCGAGTCGATCGATCAGTTTCTGCTGTGCTGCTTCCCAGGCCGGTAACGCGGCGGCCAATCGTTCCTCACCTGCTTCGGTCAACAACACGAGACGGTTGCGCAGGTCATCGCCTTCCACCAACTGCACCAGGCCTTCGCCTTCCAACACCCGCAGGTTGCGCCCCAGGGTGCTGCGGTCCAGGCCCATGGCTTCGGCCAGGCTGGAAATGCTGGGTTGGTCGAGACGTTGCAGGTTGCACAGCAAGGAATACTGGGCAACGTTGATCCCGAAGCCGTCGAGAGCGCCGTCGTAGTGCCTGCTGACGCCACGAGCGGCGCGACGCAGGTTGGTGCATAAACATTGGGAGGCAAGCATGGAACGTGTATATACCCGCGATTAAGAGAATGCAAGAAAGTGTTACAGCGCCAAGCCGACCAACACCGCGACTTCCAGCAGTTCCAGCAAGGCACCGGCGGTATCGCCCGTGGTGCCGCCCAGGCGTTTGACCATCAGGTGGCGCAAGCCGACAAAGCACAGTGCCGAGAGCAGCACCGCAATGCCGCCGCTGAAACCGCCGATCAGCAGGCACGCGAGGCCGCTGAGGATCAGCACCTGTTGGCCGACAACTCGGGGTAAATGATCCGACAATGCCTGCCCCAATCCACCTGCGCGCACGTAGCGCGTGGTCAGAAACAGCGCCAGCATCGACGCCCGGCCGATCAATGGCGCGAGGATCAGCGCAGCAGCGTTGTGTTGTTCGATCAACGCCACCAGCGCGGTGAACTTGAGCAGCAGCACCAAGCCCAGGGTGACCACGGCAATCGGTCCGCTGCGCGGGTCCTTCATGATGGTGAGGGTGCGCTCGCGGTCGCCAAAGCCGCCGAGCCAGGCGTCGGCGCTGTCGGCCAGGCCGTCCAGGTGCAGGCCACCACTGAGCAGCACCCAGGCCGTCAACAGCAGCGCGGCGTGCAACAGCAAAGGCGCGCCCAGCAACAGCGCATTCAAACCCCACAGCAGCCCACCGAACAGCAAGCCGACCAGCGGATAAAACAGCAACGAGCGCCCCAATTCCTGCGGCTGCGGCATACCCGGCAGGCGAATCGGCAAGCTGCTGAGAAATTGCAGGGCGATCCAGAACGGCAGCATCGTCAGACTCCTTCCTTCAACACGCCGTCAGCCGCGACGTGCAGGCTGAACAGGGCGCCGTGGCCGACTTCGACATTCAGCAGCTGCTCCCGGGGCAACCCGCGCGCCCGCGCCAGCAGCAGGCGCATGACGCCGCCATGGCTGACCAACAACACGCGCTCACCGGCATAGGCCTGATGCAAGCGTGCGACGGCGCCAAGCACACGGTCGGAAAAGTCGCTGACCGCCTCGCCCTGAGGCGGGGTGAAGCTGTAGGGATCGGCCCAGAACAAGCCGAGCGCTTCGGCGTCGGTCTCCATCAGTGCAGCCGCGCTCTGCCCTTCCCAAGCGCCAAAATGCAGCTCTTGCAGATCCTTCTCCAGGCTCACCGGCACCGCAAGCTGCGTACCCAACTCGTCGGCAAACCGCGCACAACGCTGCAACGGCGAGCTGACCACACGATCCCACGGCCCCTGCGCCACCACGGCGGCGCGCATCTGCGCCCAGCCCTTGGCAGTCAGCGCGTCGTCCAGGCTGCCGCGCAGGCCGCCGCCCAGCTCGGTTTCGCCGTGGCGCAGCAGGTCCAGATGCAAGGTCATGCCGGGCGATCTGCCACGGCAGCTTCGGCGAACGTCGCCATCTGGCCATGCAGGGCACAGGCCAGGCGCAACAGTGGCACCGCCAGCGCCGCGCCACTGCCTTCGCCCAGGCGCAAGCCAAGCTCCAGCAACGGTTGCGCGTCGAGGCTTTGCAGCACATGGCGATGACCCGGCTCGGCGCCCCGATGGCCAAACACCAGCCATTCGCGGCTTGCCGGGTTCAGGCGCGTGGCCACCAACGCGGCGACGGTGCAGATAAACCCATCCACCAACACCACGATGCCGGCCTGGGCGCAGGCCAGGTAGGCGCCGACCAGCGCGGCAATTTCAAAACCGCCCAGGTTGAACAGGGTTTGCAGCGCATCACCCCGCTGCCCGGCATGCAACGCCAGTGCGCGTTCGATCACGGCCACCTTGTGGCTGACGCCCTCGGTATTCAGCCCGGTGCCCGGACCGGTCAGGTCGCTGACCTGGCAATCGAGCAACGCACACGCCAACGCACTGGCGGCGGTGGTGTTGCCGATGCCCATCTCGCCGCCGATAAACAATTGCGCCCCGCCTTGCAACGCACGCAAGGCACTGTCGCGACCGGCTTGCAGGGCCAGGCGCCCCTGAGCTTCAGTCATCGCCGGGCCGTTGACGAAGTTGGCGGTGCCCGCGCCGATATTCAGGTGACGCACCCCAGGCAAGTCCAGCGTCGGCGTCACGGTGCCCAGATCGACCACTTCCAATTGCGCGTTCAACTGCCGCGCCAACACGCTGATCGCTGCGCCACCGCTGACAAAGTTATGCAGCATCTGCCCGGTCACTTCCTGCGGGAACGCCGACACGCCCTCTGCCACCACACCGTGGTCGCCAGCAAAGATTGCAATCCACAGTTGCTCCACCGAGGGTTTGACCTGGCCTTGCAAACCCGCCAACTGCACCGCCAACGCCTCCAACTGGCCGAGGGAACCGGCCGGCTTGGTCAGTTGCTGCTGGCGTGCCAGGGCCTGTTCGTACGCATTTGCGTCAATTGCCTTACAAGGGTTGAGCCACCAGGTGTCAGTCATAACGCAGGTCCTTTCAAAGTCAGGGGCAGGCCGGCGACCGTCAGGACAACACGCTGACAACGCTCGGCCAAGGCTTGATGCAGCCAACCGGCTTCATCCACATAGCGGCGAGTCAATTCGCCCAGCGGCACGACACCCATTCCGGTCTCGTTGCTGACAAAAATGATTTCACCCGGCAGCGTGGCCAGGGTTTCCAGCAGTTGATCGCGCTCGCAGGCCAAGTGCTGCGGGTCTTCGAGCATCAGCAGGTTGGTCAGCCACAGGGTCAGGCAGTCCACTAGCAGGCAGACGTCGGCGGCGGCGTTTTCCCGCAGCACGCGAGCCAGTTCGATGGGCTCTTCGATCAGGCCCCAGTGCTCGGGGCGGCGCTGGCGATGCAGGGCCACACGCTCGTTCATCTCGCCGTCCAGGGGTTGGCTGGTGGCGATATAGATGACCGGCAGCGCGCTGTCGCTGGCGAGCTTTTCGGCGAGGCGGCTCTTGCCGGAACGGGCGCCGCCGAGGATCAGTTGCAGCATAAAGTCATACCTTTATTCACGACCGGAGACTCAAGCCAAACTCGGTCAACTGTGGGAGCTGGCTTGCCTGCGATGCAGGCACCGCGGTGTCTCAGTTGATCCCGGTTGATGCCATCGCAGGCAAGCCAGCTCCCACAAGGGGACCGTGTGCGCACCGTCAGATCCCGCATAGCTTGCGCAGCAATTCGGTATCCAGATGGTTCTCCACCAAGTCCGCCAAGCGCTCGATATCACGCTCGCGCAGCGCGTGGTAATCCACCTCCTGCACATCCTGCAACCCTGCCCAGCGCAGCAAGGCGCCGCACGCTGCCGGCGTCTCGAACAAGCCATGCAGGTAAGTGCCGAGGATTTGTCCGTCCGCACTTTGCGCACCGTCACGGCGGCCGTCGTCCAGCATGACAGCGGCAAGCGACAGGGCATTCCCGGTGGTCACGCCAGCGTGGATCTCATAACCACTGACCTCGGCATCTTCCAGCAGCAACCGCCCACGCACATTGCGCAGCTGTTTCTCTTCCTCCAGCGTCGTGCTGAAGGCCAACAAGCCCAGGCCATCACTGGAACCTGCCGGCCCTTCCAAACCGAGCGGGTCGTGCACCTGTTCGCCCAGCATCTGCAAACCACCGCAAATCCCCAGCACCTTGCCGCCATAGCGCAAGTGCCGCGCCAAGGCGCTGTCCCAGCCATTGGCACGCAGGTAGGCCAGGTCGCTGCGCACGCTTTTCGAGCCGGGCAGGATGATCAGGTCGGCCGACGGAATCGGCTGGCCTGGGCCGACGAACTGCAAATCCACCTGGGGATGCAGGCGCAGCGGGTCGAAATCCGTGTGGTTACTGATGCGCGGCAACACCGGCACCACCACTTTCAGCACCTGGGCGGCCTTGTCGATCTGGCGGCGGTCGATGCCGTCTTCAGCCTCAAGGTGCAGGTCCATCACGTAGGGCAGCACGCCCACCACCGGTTTGCCGGTGCGCGCCTCCAGCCAATCCAGGCCGGGCTGTAGCAGCGCAATATCGCCGCGAAAACGGTTGATGATGAAGCCTTTGACCCGCGCCTGCTCAGTCGGCGACAGCAATTCCAGGGTGCCGACCAGATGGGCAAACACGCCGCCGCGATTGATATCGGCGATCAGCAGCACCGGGCAATCCACCGCTTCGGCGAAGCCCATGTTGGCGATGTCATTGGCGCGCAGGTTGATCTCCGCCGGAGAGCCTGCGCCTTCGACCATCACCACTGGGTAGGCTTGGCTCAAGCGTGCGTGTGAGGCCAGTACCGCCTGCATGGCGATGGCTTTGTAGTCGTGATAGGCCACGGCATTCATGCTGGTCACGGCGCGACCGTGGATGATGACCTGGGAGCCGGTGTCGCTGTTGGGCTTGAGCAGCACCGGGTTCATGTCGGTGTGCGGTGCAAGGTTGGCGGCCTGGGCCTGCACGGCCTGGGCGCGGCCGATTTCGCCGCCTTCGGCGGTCACGGCGCTGTTGAGGGCCATGTTCTGCGGCTTGAACGGCGCCACGGCCACGCCCTGGCGTATCAGCCAGCGGCAGAGTGCGGTCACCAGCGTGCTTTTGCCGGCATCGGAGGTGGTGCCTTGCACCATCAGCGTACTCATGAAGCGTCCTTGTAGGCGATCAGTGCTGCGTCGAGGCGCTGCCAGTCGGCCTCGGTGTCGGGCAGGCCAAAGCGCAGGCTGCTGTCATGCACAAACAGGCGCAGCAGGATGCCGCGCTGGGCCATGAATTCGTGCAGGCGCTCGGCGTGCGGGGTAATCAGCCATTGGAACAAGGCGCAACCGCCCTGGGGTTGCAAGCCGTGGCGCTCAAGCACGGCAAACAGCCGCTCGCCGGCGTCGACGCAGCGCTTGCGCTGGCGCGCGTGCCCGGCCACGTCGAGCAGGCATTCCTGGCCGAGCACGCGGGTCGGCCCGCTGACCGCCCACGGCCCGACCTGTTCGGCGAGCAGCTTGAGCAACTTGCGCTCGGCCAGCACGAAGCCCAGGCGTACTCCGGCGAGGCCGAAGAACTTGCCGAACGAGCGCAGTACGATCAGCCCGACCTGGTGGGCCTGGCTGGCCAGGCTCAGGTGCGGGGTGATGTCCATGAACGCTTCATCCACCACCAACCAGCCGCCGCGTTGCGCCAGGCGCGCGTGCCAATCCAGCAGGCGCTCCGGGGTCAGGCTCAGGCCGGTGGGGTTGTTCGGGTTGACCACCACCAACACGTCGAGGCCGTCGAGGAAGAAATCGACTTCCTGCTCCAGCACTTCGCGCACCACATAACCGGCGCGGCGCCAGGCTTCGGCGTGTTCGGCATAGCACGGCGACAGCACGCCGACCTTGCCCGCCCGGCGCAAGCGCGGCAGCAACTGGATCGCGGCCTGGGAACCGGGCACCGGCAATACATGCGCGGCGCCGTAGTACTCGCTGGCGGCGCGTTCCAGGCCGTCGTCGGTCTCGGGCAAGCGCGCCCAGGCGCGCAGCGGAATCTCCGGGATCGGCCAGGGCCACGGCGCAAGGCCGCTGGACAGATCGAGCCAGTCGGCCTCGGCAATCCCGTACTGAATCGCCGCCTTGCGCAGCCGGCCACCGTGTTCAAGCATAGAATTGCGCCCCCGCGCAGAGAATCAGCAGCCACAACCAGACGCCGCGCTGCACCAGCTGCCAGCCGCGGTCGATGGAATCCGCATCCGCTGCCGGGCCTTCGCCAAGCTGCGGACGCTGGTGGACTTCGCCGTGATAGATCGCGGCACCGCCCAGTTCGACACCCAGGGCGCCCGCCCCCGCCGCCATCACCGGGCCAGCGTTGGGGCTGTCCCAGGTCGGGCCCTGGGTGCGCCAGCACTGCAGCGCCAGGCGGGTTTTGCCCAGCAGCGCGTAGGTCAGTGCCACCAGGCGCGCAGGAATATAGTTGAGCACGTCGTCGATCTTGGCCGCGGCCCAGCCGAAACGCTCGAAGCGTTCGTTGCGATAGCCCCACATGGCATCCAGGGTGTTGCTCAGGCGATAAAGCACCACGCCCGGCACGCCGGCCACCACAAACCAGAACAGTGCGGCGAACACCGCATCGCTGCCGTTCTCCAGCACCGATTCGGTGGCCGGCGCGGGCCACTTCGGTTCGGTCCAGCTCGCTGGTCTGCCGGCTCACCAGGTAACTCACGCGTTGGCGCGCTTCGTCCAGGTCGTCGCTGCGCAGGGCCTGGGCCACCGGGATCACGTGTTCGCCCAGGCTGCGCATGCCAAGGGCGCAGTACAGCGCGAGGATCTCCAGGACCCAGCCGATATACGGCGCCCACGACAACGCGGTGGCCAGCACGGTCAGCGGCACCACGGCGATAAACCACGCGGTCACGCCATGGCTGCGCCAGCCACGGCCACCGGTGTTGAAACGTTGCTCGATGCGCCCGGCGAAATTGCCGAACGCCACCAGCGGATGCCAGCGCTTGGGCTCGCCCAGCAGCGCATCCAGCGCGACGGCGGCGACACACAGCAAGGCCACACTCATTGACTCACTCCCCACACATTTTCATACAACATGTCACTCAGCGGCCGTGGTTCGGTCCAGCCTTCGAGTTGCAACATCGGTGCCGGATAGAACTCGGCCACCGGGCCCAGGCACAGCACGGCCAGGGGTTTGGCGCCGGAGGGCAGGCCCAGCAGATCGGCCAGGGCCTGGGGCTCGAACAGCGAGACCCAGCCCATGCCCAGCCCTTCGACGCGGGCGGCCAGCCACAGGTTCTGGATCGCGCAGGACAGCGAGGCCATGTCCATTTCCGGCAAGGTGCGGCGGCCGAAGATGTGGCGTTCGCGGTCATCCATCAAGGCTGCCACCAGGACTTCGGCGCAATCGTGGATGCCTTCGACCTTGAGCTTCATGAAGTCGTCGGAGCGTTCGCCCAACGCTTCGGCGGTGCGGATGCGTTCTTCTTCCACCAGTTGCTGAATTTGCCCACGCAGGTGGCGGTCGCTGATGCGGATGAAGCGCCAGGGTTGCATCAGGCCGACACTGGGCGCCTGGTGGGCGGCCTGGAGCAGGCGGTGCAGCAGTTCGGGGGCCACCGTGCCGCCGGTGAAGTGGCGCATGTCGCGGCGTTCGGCGATGGCGCGGTAGACGGCGTCGCGGTCGGCTTGGGGGAAGGCGTTGTCGGTCATGGCCCTATCGCGGGCAAGCCCGCTCCCACATTTGGATCTGCGAACACTGTCGAGGTGGGGGCTGGCTTGCCTCCCTTATTTGGATCGGCGGACGCGGTCGATGTGGGAGCTGGCTTGCCTGCGATGGCGCCCTCCCGGTCTGGCGCAAACAATGCAGCCACCGCCGCCGGATTCGACGGAAAGTAAAAGTGCACGTAGGAAGCCGTCATCCGCCCCTGTCGGTAAACCGCCTCGGCACCCCGCCCGCCATTGGGGCTCACGCCACGGGCAATCGGCGTGCAGTCGGTGCTGGTCAGGGAGTGGTGATAGGTATGCCCACGCAGTACACCTTCCGGCAACTCGACATTTTGCAGGGCCAGGGCGGCCAATTTCTTCTGCATCACCGCATCACCCTGCAGCAGACCGAGCAGTTCAGCGCGATTGCCATCCACATCAGTCAGCGAGTCCAGCAGGTACAACATGCCGCCGCACTCGGCGAGCAACGGTTTGCCGGCGGCGTGGTGGGCGCGGATTGCGTCGAGCATCGCGGTGTTTTCCGACAACGCCTGGTGATGCAATTCCGGGTAGCCGCCCGGCAGATAGAGACTGTCTACGTCAGGCAATTCACGATCATGGATCGGCGAGAAGAAGTGCAACTCGGCGCCCATCGCCCGCAACAGGTCGAGGCTGGCGCCGTAGGTAAAGGCGAAGGCTTCGTCGCGGGCCACGGCGATGCGCACACCGTCGAGCAGCGGCTCGGCGGCGATCACTTCCGGCGCAGCGAAGGTCACTGGCGGCGGCAAGGCGACTTCGCAGCTGCTGCCCAAGGCTTGGGCGGCGGCGTCGAGGCGTACGTCGAGGTCATTCAGTTCGCTGGCTTGCACCAGGCCCAGGTGACGGCTTGGCAATTCGATGCCGGTCTCGCGGGACAAGGCGCCGTACCAGCGCAGGCCTTCGGTGAGGCTGCCTTCGAGCAGTTGCGCATGGCGCAGGGTGCCGACGCGGTTGGCCAGCACGCCGGCGAACGGCAGGTCCGGCTGATAACGCGCCAGGCCCAGGGCCAATGCGCCAAACGTCTGGGCCATGGCGGTGCCGTCGATCACGCCGAGTACCGGCACGCCGAAGTGGCGGGCCAGGTCAGCGCTGGACGGAGTGCCGTCGAACAGGCCCATGACGCCTTCGATGAGGATCAGGTCGGCCTCGCCAGCAGCTTCCCACAACAGGCGGCGACTTTCCTGCTCGCCCACCATCCACATGTCCAACTGATACACCGGCGCACCGCTGGCGCGCTCGTGGATCATCGGGTCGAGAAAGTCCGGCCCGCATTTGAACACGCGCACCTTGCGCCCCAGGTTGCGGTGCAAACGGGCGAGCGCAGCGGTGACGGTGGTTTTGCCCTGGCCGGACGCCGGTGCGGCGATCAATACGGCCGGGCAATGACGGGGCTGATTCAAAGTTCGACGCCCTTCTGTGCCTTGATACCGGCCTGGAACGCGTGCTTGAGCATGCCCATTTCGGTGACGGTGTCGCCCATTTCAATCAGCTCAGGCTTGGCGCCACGGCCGGTGACCACCACGTGCTGCATCGGCGGGCGCGCTTGCAGGTCGCTGAGCACTTGGTCGAGGTCGAGGTAGCCGTGCTTGAGGGCAATATTCAGTTCATCGAGGACGACAAGGCCAATGGACGGGTCTTGCAGCAGTTCGCGGGAAACTTCCCACGCGGCTTCGGCGGCGGCGATGTCGCGCTGGCGGTCCTGGGTTTCCCAGGTGAAGCCTTCGCCCATGACGTGGAAGCGCACTTGCTCGGGGAAACGGCGGAAGAACAGCTCTTCGCCGGTGCTGTTACGCCCCTTGATGAACTGCACCACACCGCACTGCATACCGTGGCCCATGGCGCGGGCGAGCATGCCGAACGCGGAACTGCTTTTGCCTTTGCCGTTGCCGGTCAGCACCAGCAGCAGGCCGCACTCGTTGGGGGAATTGGCGATGCGCTCGTCGATCACGGCTTTTTTGCGCAGCATGCGCGCCAGGTGGCGTTCGTCGCGGTCGGGGGAATCGGTCATGGCAGCTCTCCGTTGGGGCTGGACAAAAACGGCGGGCAGGAAAAAGAAAAAACAGACAGCCAAGCATCGCCCACCGTGATGCTGTTGGATGTTGCAGGCCGGTCTCCGGGCTCATGAGTGGCGCGCTTGCCGACACTGCGCCTTCCCATATCGCGGGGCGATACAGTGGCAAAAGCAGGGTCTTGACTCATTTACCGTTGCGGGGGCAGCGCCGGAATTGCGGCAACACTGTGGACAAGTGCGCTCGCTCACCGGCTTCCCTGTTTCACTCCGTCGACCCATGGGTCACAGAGCACCTGGAACAAGTCGCGAAGGGTAGAGGGTTGGGGGTGGAGCGTCAATTAAAGCCGGCTGCGCACTTGAACCATCGGACCGCCGCGCGCCTCTACCCTTACAGGTATCCAGGAGAAAAACATGCACAAGACCCGACTTGCCCTACTGATCATGTGCGCAGGCGCCCTCGTCGCCTGCGGTGAAAGTTCGACCCTGCAAGTGTCTGACGGCACCGGGCCTTCCCCCAAGCTCCCGGAGCCGAACAAGACCCTGATCCCCACGGTCAACATCGCGCCGGCCATCGGCTGGCCTGAGGGCGCGAAACCCACCGCGGCTGCCGGGACTCAGGTGGCGGCGTTTGCCGAAGGACTGGACCACCCGCGCTGGCTGTATGTGCTACCCAATGGCGACGTGCTGGTGGCAGAAACCAATGCGCCGCCCAAACCCGATGATTCAAAGGGCATTCGCGGCTGGGTGATGGAAAAGGTCATGGGCCGAGCCGGTGCTGGCGTGCCTAGCCCGAACCGCATCACGCTGCTGCGCGACGCCGACCACGATGGCATCGCCGAGACCCGCACGGTGTTTCTGGCCAATCTCAATTCGCCGTTCGGCATGGCCCTGGTGGGCAATGACCTGTATGTAGCCGACTCGGACAAGCTGCTGCGCTTCCCCTACCAGCCGGGTGAAACCACGATCAAGGACGCCGGGACCAAGGTCGTCGACCTCCCCGGCGGCAGCATCAACCACCACTGGACCAAAAACGTGGTGGCGAGCAAGGACGGCAGCAAGCTGTATGTGAGCGTTGGCTCCAACAGCAACGTCGGTGAAAACGGCCTGCAGGCAGAAGAAGGCCGGGCGGCGATCTGGGAAGTGGACCGCGCCAGCGGCCAGCACCGCATCTTCGCCTCGGGCCTGCGCAACCCCAACGGCATGGCCTGGGAACCGCAAAGCGGCAAGCTGTGGACGGCGGTGAACGAACGCGATGAGATCGGCAGCGACCTGGTGCCGGACTACATCACCTCGGTGCAGGATGGCGCCTTCTATGGCTGGCCATTCAGCTACTACGGGCAGCATGTGGATGTGCGGGTCAACCCGCAAAACCTCGACCTGGTGGCCAAGGCGATTGCGCCGGACTACGCCGTGGGCCCACACACCGCCTCGCTGGGCCTGACGTTTGCCGAGGGCAGCAAACTGCCAGCGCCGTTCACTGATGGCGCTTTCATCGGCCAGCATGGCTCGTGGAACCGCAAGCCCCACAGTGGCTACAAGGTGATCTTCGTGCCGTTCGAGGCTGGCCAGCCCAAGGGGCAGCCGGTGGATGTGCTGACCGGGTTCCTCGACAAGGACGAGAAAGCCATGGGCCGGCCGGTGGGTGTGGTGGTTGATCAGCAAGGCGGGGTGTTGGTGGCGGATGATGTGGGGAATAAGGTGTGGCGGGTGTCGGCGGCTAAGTAGGTAGGCTTCAGACCAACACAAATCCAATGTGGGAGCGGGCTTGCCCGCGATGAGGGAGTGTCAGTCAACTGATGCATGACTGACACACCGCAATCGCGGGCAAGCCCGCTCCCACAGTTAGCTCTGCATTCAATTCAGGGATTACGCGCCAGATTCCCTGGCAACACGCGCTTGGCACTCAGATAAGCATTCTGCCAATACGCCTTGGACAAGGTGTCCAGCTTCACCGTACCGCCGGTTTGCGGCGCGTGTACGAAGCGGCCCTCGCCCACGTAGATCCCGGCATGGCTGACCTGCGAACCGCCGCCTGTAGCGAAGAACAACAGATCACCGGTTTGCAGGTTCTGCTCACTGACATCCTGCGCCCGCATCACGATCAGTTCACGGGTAGTACGCGGCAAGGAGATGCCGGCGGCGTCGCGAAACACAAAGCCGATCAGGCCGCTGCAATCAAAGCCCGAATCCGGCGTGTTGCCGCCCCAACGATAAGGCGTGCCGACCAGGCCCAGCGCGCGAAAGAGCACGTCTTCGGCAGCCGGCGAGAAATTCTGGGTGGCGTAGTTGAACACCGGCTTGGGCTTCACCGCGACGGGTGCAGGCGGTGGACGGCTGGCGCAGGCGCTGAGCAGCGCGGCGCAGACAATGAGGATCAGGCGGGCCGAGGTCGACATGTGCAGAACAATCCTGGTCTGGATGCGGCTTTCGCTGCCGAACGCTGAAAACCAGAACGCGCAAGCAAGCTCGCGCGTACGGATTACAACAATGTCCAGGGATTCTAGCGCTTACACGTCAAACTTCAAGTATCACTTTAAGTTTACTTGCTAGCGGTAACCGTGGTCGGGGCCATGGCGAGTGCGCGCTTGGCTTCGATGAAGGTTTTGCTCCAGTAGCTGTCGCCCAGGTTGTCGACGCGAACACCGCCACTGCGACGGCTGCTGGAGTGGATAAACTGGTTATCGCCCAGGTAGATACCGGCATGGCTTACGCGACCACGGCCAGCCGTACTGAAGAAAAGCAGATCACCGGGCTTGAGGTTGTTGCGCGCGACCAACGGTGCATTCACGTTGATCATCTCGCGAGTGGAGCGTGGCAGGTTCATGCCCGCTTCTTCACGAAACAGGTAGCCGATGAAACCGCTGCAGTCGAAACCGGCTTCAGAGGTACCGCCGAAACGGTAACGGGTACCGATCAGGGACATGCCGCGTTCGAGGATGCTGTCGGCCAGGACGGGAAGCTGGTAAGGCTTGTTGCCGGCGAAGGCGCCCAGTTCCTTTTCAGTCGCCAGCTCTTCTTCATAAACAGAAGCAGACTGTGCAGCGACGAATTTTGCCTGATTTTGAACCTGGGGTTTTTGCTGCTCAACCACCTGTTGAGGGTGGGAGGCGCAACCAAACAACAGGGTAACGAGTGCGAGAGGCACGAGGGGTGCGAAGCGATTTAGCATGGGCACGACCGTGGCTGATGTGTAAAGAAGCCGAGACTATGCCCTCTATCACATCGATTTGCAAATTCAATCGTGATCTATGTGACTTCTTGTTTGGACTATGACATCTAAGCCCTTAACACCCTATACGCGCCTTTTGCGTGGCCAAAGCGGCCCAAACGCAGGTTTTCTGGCGCCTGGAATTTGCCGAAAGCCCCGAAAACAAAGGGCTGGCTACCAGCCGAGGGTTTCCTTGAGGAAGGGAATGGTCAGCTTGCGCTGGGCCTGCAAGGAGGCCTGATCGAGCTGTTCGAGCAAATCGAACAACGCGCTCATGCTGCGGGTGCCGCGAGTCAGGATAAAGTGCCCCACTTCGTCAGTGAGGTGCAGGCCGCGACGGGATGCACGCAATTGCAGGGCGCGCAGCTTGTCTTCGTCGGAGAGCGGGCGCATCTGGAAGATCAGGGCCAGAGTCAGGCGCGACTTGAGGTCAGCCAGCTTCACCGGCAGCTCGCGCGGCGAGGTCGATGCGGCGATCAACAAGCGCCGGCCGCTGTCCCGCAGGCGGTTGAACAGATGGAACAGCGCCTCTTCCCACTCCGCCTTGCCGGCAATCGCCTGCAGGTCGTCCAGGCAGACCAGCTCGTATTGCTCAAGGTGATCGAAGATGCCGATGCCACGGTCCATCAATTCAGCCAACGGCAGGTAGACCGCCGCTTCGCCCATCTGCTCAAAGCGCAGGCACGCGGCCTGCAGCAGGTGAGTACGCCCTACGCCGTGTTTGCCCCACAGATAGATCAGGCTTTCGGTCCACCCGGCGTCGGCTTCGCATAGCCGCTCGACATAGCCGAGTGCAGCGGCATTGGCGCCTGGGTAGTAGTTGATAAAGGTGGCGTCGTCACGCAGACGCACACCCAAGGGCAGCTGAATCGGTTTCATGCTGACTGAACGGCTCCAAACGAACCGCTAGTGGCCTCTGTGTAAAGTTTGCAAAGTTTATACCCGTGACGCCGGGCGCACAATGCAGCAGACCACAAGCAAAATCAAAGGTTTGCGTTAACTCGCCGGTTTTGCGCAAATTGTTTGACACCCGAAACAACAAACCCGGCCAGGCCGGGTTTGTGACAGAAGGTTTACAGATCGGGGTCTTCGACCCCCGTGTACACATCCGAATCCTTGTACAGATCATGCACATGGCGCACCAGCACCATAATCACCGCCGCCACCGGCAGTGCCAGCAAGATGCCAGTAAAGCCGAACAGCTCGCCGCCCGCCAGGATCGCAAAGATCACCGCCACCGGGTGCAGGCCGATCCGGTCCCCCACCAACAGCGGTGTGAGCACCATGCCTTCCAAGGCCTGACCGACCATAAACACCGCGACAATCCCCAGCATCGGGTACAGGTCGCCGCCAAACTGGAACAGCCCCGCCACCAGCGCCGCGCCGATACCGATCACAAAGCCCATGTACGGCACGATGGCCGCCAGACCTGCAATCAGGCCAATCAACAGGCCCAGCTCCAGGCCGATTGCCATCAGGCCCGCCGCGTAGATGATCCCCAGGGCCAGCATCACCAGCAACTGCCCACGCACGAACGCACCAAGCACTTCGTGGCATTCCTCCGCCAGGGAGACGATGCGCTCCTCGCGATTGCGCGGCAGCAGGCTGCGGATCTTGGCCATCATGATGTCCCAGTCACGCAGCAGGTAGAACGCGACTACCGGGATCAGCACCAGGTTGGTCAACCAGCCGATCAGCGCCAGGCTGGACGCCGTGGCCTGGCTGAGCACCACACCGACAATATCGGTGGTCTGGCCCATATGCTCGCTGATCGCGGCCTTGACCTTGTCGAACTTCCAGAAACCATCCGACAACCCCAACTTGGCCTGGGCCCACGGCATCGCCGTGTGCTGCAACCAGTCGAGCATCTGCGGCGCCAGCTCATACAGACGGAACAGCTGCTTGGCCAGCATCGGCACCAGTACCAGCACCAGGGCCGTGATGATCAAGGTAAACAGGGCGAACACCGCCACCACGCCCCAGGTGCGTGACAGGCCGGCTTTCTCCAGGCGATCCACCACCGGATCGAACAGATAGGCCAACAGCAACGCAACCAGGAACGGCGTCAGGATCGAATGCAGCAAGAACACAAATGCACACAGCAGGACAATCCCGCCAATCCACACCCAACGACGCGTATCCGCCATAAACCACTCCATTGCTTCTATATAAGGAAGAACTTTCTACCAATGAAAGCGCAGTTGCGCCTGAGGCTCCGGGGCACCACCCGCCGCGACCGGCACTTCACCCGGCGCAACCTCCTGCAACTTGGCCAGGCCCAACTGGCTGCGCAACTGCTCGGCACTGCCATGGACCCGGTAAACAATGCGATTGCCATCTACCAACAGTGGCTGGCCACCGAACGGTTCAAGCAGATGCCCGAGGGCGGCGTAGCGCTCCAGCGTCATGCCCTGCACTTCCAGCAGTTGCTCGGCGCTGACGCCGGGCTTGACTGCAAAGCGCGGCGCCAGCTTCTGGCTCACCGCGAGCATCACGGCATCCGCCACAGCTGCGGTATCGGCGCCCTGCACGCTGCCCTGCTCGCTCTTGTCGCCCAACCACAACCGCCACTTGGCCTGCCATTGGCTGCCTTCCTGGCGTGCATGCACCGCCAGCAAGGCATCCGCGCCGTAGCGCTCGGAGGCGGCGCGCAGTGGCGTGGCATCGGCGCCTTCCAGATTCGGCGCGGTGGCGACCACCTGTTCATCCAGATCCCCCAACGGCAGGCGCAACGGCAAGCCACGGTGTTGCGCTGCACGGCGCAAGGCCTGGGCGACGCTTTGACCGTCGCCCACCAGGCTGCTGCCTTCGGTGGAGTCGTTCAGCCACCAGCCGAGGATCGACGGCCGATTGCTGCCCCAGATCGACAGGCCGGCGTCACGCAAGGCACGGTCGGTGCTCACCGGGTCGAAATCCACTTGCAGGCTCTCGGGCGGGCCGGCGTCGTAGCCGTATTGGCTGATGATTTGTTGCGGGTCCTTGCGAATCGCCGCCAGGCCAGGGCCGTCGGCCGCCTTGGCGTCGCCGGTGAGGCGGATGACCAGGGTCTGCACGGCGCGCTGGGTCGCCTGGTCGCGCTCTTGTGGCGACTGGCTGCTGACCGGTTCAAGTACTTGATAGAGGCCATTGAGGGTTTCGGCATGACTCGCCAGGCTGACCAACGACAAGCAGCCTACAAAGAAGAATTTACACAGACGCATGAAAGATTCCCGAACGACAAATTTAGCGGCTGGAACAGACCGCGTGAACTCGGTTGCGCAAGGCTGTGACCACAGCGACCGGTAAAACATTCACAGGGTCTTGGTAAGTTTTCGTACTGTCATAACGATAGCGGGTTCAAGGCTATACCTTAATACGCACCAAGGCAGAGCCGATTAGCATTTTTTTAATCGGCTTTTTTAAGCTATATCGCCCTGCCCGTCGGCCCGAGGATGGCCGCTGCCCCTCAAGCCTGATAAAATCGCGCGCCTTCGCAGACCGTCAACGGCTGGGCCTTTTACCAAAAGCGCCTGCCCGCTCGGTCGTTACCCCTGAATCCCCCCTAAAGGCCTGGATCATGAGCAAGCAACCCTCCCTGAGCTACAAGGACGCCGGTGTAGACATCGACGCCGGTGAAGCATTGGTCGAACGCATCAAGAGCGTCGCCAAGCGCACTGCGCGCCCCGAAGTCATGGGCGGCCTGGGCGGTTTTGGCGCCCTCTGCGAGATCCCGGCTGGCTACAAACAGCCTGTGCTGGTCTCCGGCACCGACGGCGTGGGCACCAAGCTGCGCCTGGCACTGAACCTGAACAAGCACGACAGCATCGGCATCGACCTGGTGGCCATGTGCGTCAATGACCTGGTGGTGTGCGGCGCCGAGCCGTTGTTCTTCCTGGACTACTACGCCACCGGCAAGCTCAACGTCGAGACCGCTACCCAGGTAGTGACCGGCATTGGTGCTGGCTGCGAACTGTCCGGCTGCTCCCTGGTCGGCGGCGAAACCGCTGAAATGCCAGGCATGTACGAAGGCGAAGACTACGACCTGGCCGGCTTCTGCGTCGGTGTTGTCGAAAAAGCCGAAATCATCGACGGCTCCAAGGTTGCCGCCGGTGACGCCCTGCTCGCCCTGCCATCGTCCGGCCCGCACTCCAACGGCTACTCGCTGATCCGCAAGATCATCGAAGTGTCCGGCGCCGACATCGAGAACATCCAGCTCGACGGCAAGCCACTGACCGACCTGCTGATGGCCCCGACCCGCATCTACGTCAAGCCTCTGCTCAAGCTGATCAAGGACACTGGCGCAGTTAAAGCCATGGCCCACATCACCGGCGGCGGCCTGCTGGACAACATCCCGCGCGTGCTGCCAAAAGGCGCCCAGGCCATCGTCGACGTGGCCAGCTGGCAGCGTCCTGCGGTCTTCGACTGGCTGCAAGAGAAAGGCAACGTCAACGAAACCGAGATGCACCGCGTGCTGAACTGCGGCGTGGGCATGGTCATCTGCGTGGCGCAAGAGCACGTTGAAACCGCGCTGAACGTCCTGCGTGAAGCGGGCGAGCAGCCTTGGGTCATCGGCCAGATCGCCACTGCTCCAGAAGGCGCAGCCCAGGTCGAACTGAAGAACCTCAAGGCTCATTGATGTCCCAGACCTGTGATGTCGTGGTGCTGCTCTCCGGCACCGGCAGTAACTTGCAGGCCCTGATCGACAGCACGCGCACCGGCGACAGCCCGGTGCGCATCGCTGCGGTGATCTCCAACCGCAGCGACGCCTACGGCCTGCAACGCGCCAGGGACGCGGGTATCGACACCCGCTCCCTGGATCACAAGGCTTTCGAGGGCCGCGAGGCCTTCGATGCCGCCTTGATCGAACTGATCGACGCCTTCAACCCCAAACTCGTGGTCCTGGCCGGCTTCATGCGCATCCTCAGCGCTGATTTCGTGCGCCACTACGACGGGCGCCTGCTCAATATCCACCCTTCCCTGCTGCCCAAGTACAAAGGCATGCACACGCACCAGCGGGCGCTCGACGCCGGCGACAGCGAGCATGGCTGCAGCGTGCACTTCGTCACCGAGGAACTCGATGGCGGGCCTCTGGTCGTACAGGCAGTGGTTCCGGTAGAGTCTGACGACTCGGCGCAGACCCTTGCGCAACGGGTTCACACCCAGGAACACAGGATTTACCCGTTGGCTGTACGCTGGTTTGCCGAGGGGCGGTTGATTCTTGGTGACCAGGGTGCATTATTGGACGGTCAGTTACTCGCGGCCAGCGGCCACTTGATTCGAACCTAGGAGATTTTATGCGTCGCGCCTTGCTCTTCGCTTTTGCTCTGTTTGCCTTGCCTGCGGTGCAAGCGGCAGACCTTCACCCTTTCTCCGTCAGCTACACCGCCGACTGGAAACAGTTGCCCATGAGTGGCTCGGCTGAACGCAGCCTGGCCAAGAATGGCGATGGCACCTGGACCTTGAACTTCAAGGCTTCGATGATGATCGCCAGCCTGACCGAAACCAGCGTGATCCTGTTTGACAAGGACACCCTGCAACCGAAGAGCTACACCTTCGAACGCGGCGGCCTGGGCAAGGCGAAGAAGATCAACCTGGACTTCGACCAGACCGCGAAGAAAGTCACCGGTTTTGAAAACAAGGACCCGGTCAACGTGGCGCTGCAAAGCGGCATGCTCGACAAGTCGACCTACCAGCTGGCCCTGCAACGTGACGTGGCCGCCGGCAAGAAAAGCATGAGCTACAACGTGGTGGAAGGTACCGACGTCGACACCTACGACTTCCGCGTGATCGGCCCGGAAAAGGTCCAGACCAAGGTCGGTTCCATTGACGCGATCAAGGTTGAGCGCGTGCGCGACCCGACGCAAAGCAAGCGCATTACCCAGATGTGGTTTGCCAAGGACCAGGGCGGCATTCTGGTTGCACTGCGTCAGGTAGAAACTGACGGCAAGGAATACAACATCATGCTGCAAGACGGCACCGTTGACGGCAAGGCTGTCAAAGGGAGCTGATGAGCTGGTGAATCAAAAAAAGAGCCTCGCGGAATGCGGGGTTTTTTTTCGTCTGCGGATTCAATTTAGAAGCTTCTGGCGCTATCGCAGGCAAGCCAGCTCCCACAGTTGGAATGCATTTCCCTGTGGGAGCTGGCTTGCCTGCGATGGCGGTAGCGGCCTCACAACATGAAACTTCTGTCATAAAACTCCAGCCCCCAAAACACAAACCCCCAATTCTCAAGGCCTGCAGCACTGTTGCAGTTCCTGCAATGAATAGTTGCGCGAAAAGTCGGTTTACTTAGCAAGCTAACAAAACATATAAAAGAGGCCTGCGACGACTTGCCGCAGACCCACCAGAGATTGGAGCAAGCAGATGACTGTAAAAGTAACTGAACGCGACGATGCACACATGTCCCACGAAGCGCTGGGCCATGGGATTCACATCTGGGATGTACACCAACAAGACCTGCTGGTCGGCATGTTTCACAACGAGAGTGACGCTCACAATTATAAGAACGAGCTGGAGTCGCTTGAGATGAAACGTCAGGCAGAAAGCTCCTGAGTATTCGTAGAATTTAGGTACACCATTGTGGCGAGCGAGCAAGCTCGCTCGCCACATGGGTACCTATCAACAAAAACCCCGCCTTTTGAGCGGGGTTTGTTGTTTCTACAGCCTTACCACATCAGATCGTCAGGGATCTGGTAGGCGGCGTACGGATCATCCTCATCCGGCACCTGGCTTTCCGTGAGGATATTGAGCTGCACGATACGCTCTGGCGCGCGCTCCTGGATCTTCAGCGCCGCTTCACGCGGGATCACCTCGTAACTGCCACCGTGGTGCACGATCGCCAGGGAGCCGTTGCTCAGCTTGTTGCGCATCAAGGTGTTGACCGACAGGCGCTTGACCTTCTTGTCATCGACAAAGTTGTAGTAGTCCTCGGTGGTCAGCTTGGGCAGGCGCGAGGTCTCGATCAGTTGCTTGACCTGGGCCGTGCGGGCCTTTGCCTCGGCTTTTTCCTGCTGCTGGCGGTTCAGTTCTTGGTCGCGCTTGACCTTCTCGGCCTGCGCTTCCTGGGCCAAACGAGCCTGGGTGTCATCGGCCTCGATCTGGCCCTTGTGGACCAGGCGCTGCTGCTTCTGTTTCTCTTTGCCGACCTGCTTGGCCTGCTTTTGGTTGACCAGACCTGCTTTGAGCAACTGATCGCGAAGGGAAATGCTCATGGTGCTTACTCACTTAGGCAGCCGCTCAACCGCAGCTGGACATGTTCTTTTCCTGGCGTTTGGCTTCGCCCCACAGGGCGTCCAACGTTTCGAGGGTGCAATCTTCTATGGGTTGATGCGTGTCGCGCAATGCCTGTTCGATAAATCGGAAACGTCGCTCGAACTTGGCATTGGCGCCACGCAGCGCGGTTTCCGGGTCAACCTTGAGGTGGCGGGCCAGGTTGACCGCAGCAAACAGCAGGTCACCGACTTCATCGGCGATCGCGGCCGGGTCGTTATCGGCCATGGCTTCGAGCACTTCATCGAGCTCTTCGCGCACGTTGTCGACCACCGGCAAGGCGGATGGCCAGTCAAAGCCGACCTGACTGGCGCGCTTTTGCAGCTTGGCCGCGCGGGACAGGGACGGTAGCGCTGTGGGCACATCATCGAGTAGGGACAATTGCTCCGGCGCATCGGATTTTTCCGCACGCTCCTCGGCCTTGATCTGCTCCCAACGTTCCTTGACCTGCTCTTCGCTCAGTTGCGGGATATCCAGCGGCGCATACAGGTCACCGGTGGGAAACACGTGGGGATGGCGACGGATCAGCTTGCGCGTGATGCTGTCGATCACCCCGGCGAATTCGAAACGCCCTTCTTCCCGCGCCAGCTGGCTGTAATACACCACCTGGAACAACAGGTCGCCCAACTCGCCTTGCAGGTGATCGAAATCACCGCGCTCGATGGCGTCGGCGACTTCGTAGGCTTCTTCCAGGGTGTGCGGGACGATGGTGGCGTAGGTTTGCTTGATGTCCCACGGGCAACCGTATTGCGGGTCGCGCAGGCGGTTCATCAGGTGCAGCAGGTCATCTAGTGAATACATCGGTCAATCTCTGCCCATTTTCTGGAACCGCTGGAAACTCAATGTGGGAGCTGGCTTGCCTGCGATAGCATCGCCTCGGTATCACTGAAATACCGAGGTGTCTGCATCGCAGGCAAGCCAGCTCCCACAGAAGCCCGGAGCCCACACTTCAAGGTGTGCGGTTACGCCGCGTCTCAATGATGTTCGGCAACTGGGAAATCCGCCCCAACAACCTTCCCAACGCGTCCAACCCCGGGATCTCGATGGTCAGGGACATCAGCGCGGTGTTGTCCTCTTTGTTCGAGCGGGTGTTGACCGCCAGCACGTTGATCCGCTCATTGAGCAGCACTTGCGACACATCCCGCGCAGCAAGCCGGAACGATCGTAGGCGCGAATCACAATGTCCACCGGATAGGTAAGCACCGGCACCGGTCCCCAGCTGACCTGGATGATCCGCTCCGGCTCGCGCCCGCCCAGTTGCAGCACCGAGGCGCAGTCCTGGCGGTGAATGCTCACGCCACGGCCCTGGGTGATGTAGCCGACGATGGCGTCGCCCGGCAACGGCTGGCAGCAGCCGGCCATTTGCGTCATCAGGTTGCCCACGCCCTGGATCTGGATATCGCCACGCTTGCCGGGCTTGTAGCCGGTGGCTTTGCGTGGGATCAGCTCCAGTTGCTCGCTGCCGCGTTCCGGCTCGACCAGCTGTTGCGCCAGGTTGACCAGTTGCGCCAGGCGCAGGTCGCCGGCACCGAGGGCGGCGAACATGTCTTCGGCGATCTTCATGTTGGCCTTTTCGGCCAGCTTGTCGAAGTCCACCTGCGGCAGGCCAAGGCGTGCCAGTTCGCGTTCGAGCAGGGTCTTGCCGGCGGCGACGTTCTGGTCGCGCGCCTGCAACTTGAACCAGTGGACGATCTTCGCCCGCGCCCGCGACGTGGTGATGTAGCCCAGGTTCGGGTTCAGCCAGTCGCGGCTCGGCGTGCCATGCTTGCTGGTGATGATCTCGACCTGTTCACCGGTTTGCAGGCTGTAGTTGAGCGGCACGATGCGCCCGTTGATCTTGGCGCCCCGGCAGTTGTGGCCGATCTCGGTGTGCACGCGGTAGGCGAAGTCCAGCGGCGTCGCGCCCTTGGGCAAGTCGATGGCGTGGCCGTCGGGGGTGAAGATGTAGACCCGGTCCGGCTCGATATCCACCCGCAGCTGTTCGGCGAGGCCGCCGATGTCGCCGAGTTCTTCGTGCCATTCCAGCACTTGGCGCAGCCAGGAGATTTTCTCTTCGTACTGGTTGGACCCGGCCTTGACGTCGGTGCCCTTGTAGCGCCAGTGCGCGCACACGCCCAGCTCGGCCTCTTCGTGCATGGCGTGGGTGCGGATCTGCACTTCCAGCACCTTGCCTTCGGGGCCGATCACGGCGGTGTGCAGCGAGCGGTAGCCGTTCTCCTTGGGGTTGGCGATGTAGTCGTCAAACTCCTTGGGAATGTGCCGCCACAACGTGTGGACGATGCCCAGCGCGGTATAGCAGTCGCGCATTTCCGGCACCAGCACCCGCACGGCGCGCACGTCGTAGATCTGGCTGAAGGCCAGGCCCTTGCGCTGCATTTTGCGCCAGATGGAATAGATGTGTTTGGCCCGGCCGCTGATGTCGGCATCCACGCCGGTGGCTTGCAGCTCGGCGCGCAACTGGCCCATCACGTCGCTGATAAAGCGCTCGCGATCGAGCCGCCGCTCATGCAGCAGCGTGGCGATCTGTTTGTATTGGTCGGGTTCGAGGTAGCGGAAGGACAAGTCCTCCAGCTCCCACTTGATATGGCCGATACCCAGGCGATGGGCCAGCGGCGCGTAGATGTCGAAGACCTCGCGGGCGACGCGGTTGCGCTTTTCGTCGTCGGCGGTCTTCACCGCACGGATCGCGCAGGTGCGTTCGGCCAGCTTGATCAGGGCGACGCGCACGTCGTCGACCATCGCCACCAGCATCTTGCGCAGGTTCTCGACCTGACCCTGGGTGCCCAGCACCATCGACTGGCGCGGGCTGAGGCTGGCGCTGATGGCGGCCATGCGCAGCACGCCGTCGATCAGCTTGGCCACCACGGCGCCGAAACGCTGGCTGACCAGCGGCAACGCGATATGCCCTTCACGCACGCCGCGATAGAGCACGGCGGCGATCAGCGAATCCTGGTCCAGTTTGAGGTCAGCGAGGATCTCGGCGATTTCAAGCCCGGTGCGAAAGCTGGAAGTGCCTTCGGCCCACAGGTTCTTCGCCGCATTGTCCTGCTGCTCAGCCTCACGCGCGAACTCGCAGGCCGCTTTCAACGCTTCACGGTCCAGTGCCGGATCGACACTGATGGCATGGTCCAGCCATGCCTCCAGGTTGATACTGCCGTCGGTGTTGATCGGCTGGTGTGCTCTCACCTGTACCATCTTTCTTACCTTCCCTACGACGCACCTTTGATGCGCCAAAATCATCGCCGACCTTTTACTGCGAACTCCCTGGCAGGTCACAGGCCCTGGAGAACGCAGGCCGGTCGGATTGAACGGGCATCCTAGCCCGCTTCAAATAACGCCATGGCCTCGACATGCGCGGTTTGCGGAAACATGTCGAGGATCCCGGCACGTTTTAGCCGGTAGCCTTGCTTGACCAACTCAACCGTGTCCCGCGCCAGCGTCGCTGGGTTGCAGGACACATACACCAGGCGCTTGGCGCCCAGGGTAGCGAGCTTGCGCACAATCTCTTGGGCACCGTCACGGGGTGGGTCCAAGAGTACCGCAGAAAAGCCCTGTTTGGCCCATTCTGCGTCGGTCAAAGGCTGGGACAAATCGGCCTGAAAAAACTGCGCATTATGCAAATTGTTGCTGACGGCATTGAGGGCCGCCCGGTCCACCATGGTCTGCACACCTTCCACCGCCACCACTTCGCGCACTTGCTTGGCGAGTGGCAGGGCAAAGTTGCCCAGGCCGCAAAACAGGTCCAGCACCCGCTCGTCGGGTTGTGGCGCCAGCCATTCCAGGGCCTGGGCCACCATCGCGGCGTTGACCCCCGCGTTGACTTGCACGAAATCCCCTGGACGGTAGGCCAGTTGCAGATCCCACTGCTCCAAACGGAAACCCAGCACCGCATCGGCGTCCACCGGCTCCGGCTGGCCCTCGCCATGCAGCCACAACTGGGCTTCATGGAAAGTACAAAATTCTTGCAGCACTTGCAGGTCCGCTGCCGACAACGGCGCCATATGCCGCAGCAACACGGCGATGGACGTACCGCTGAACAGCTCCACATGCCCCAAGGCCTTCGGATTGCTCAAGCGGCGCAGCATGTTCGGCAGGCGCTGCATGATCGGTTGCAAGGCTTGTACCAGCACCGGGCAATCGTCGATGGCGACGATGTCCTGGCTGGCAACCGCGCGAAAACCCACTTCCAGGTGTTTCGCCTTGGCGTCCCAGCGCACGGCCACACGGGCGCGGCGGCGGTAGCCGAATTCTGGCCCGCTCAACGGCGCAGCCCATTCTTGCGGTTCGACACCGGCCACGCGCGACAGTTGCTCGGCGAGCATGCGCTGTTTCAGGGCAAGCTGTTCGCTATGGGACAAGTGCTGCACGCTGCAACCGCCACAGCGGCCGACGTGGGCGCACGGCGCCGGGCGGCGCAGTTCGCTGGCCTTGAACACGCGCTCGGTGCGCGCCTCGACCACTTTGCCGTGGGCGCCCAACACCCGCGCTTCGACTTCTTCGCCGGCCAGCGCGCCATTGACAAACCAGGTGCGGCCTTCGAAAAACACGATGCCACGGCCGTCATTGGCCAGGCGTTCGATGGTCAGGCGTTGTTTCTTGCCTACGGGAATCTGCGGGGCGCGGCTGCCGCCCGTCGGTTGGAAGCGCAGGCCTCTCTCGTGCTTGGCCATCAGTTGGGTTCGTCGAAAATGCCGGTCGACAAGTAACGGTCGCCACGGTCACAGATGATCGCGACGATCACCGCATTTTCCACTTCCTGGGACAAGCGCAACATACCGGCCACGGCGCCACCGGAGGACACGCCGCAGAAGATGCCTTCTTCACGGGCCAGGCGGCGCGTGGTGTCTTCGGCTTCACGCTGGGCCATGTCGATGATGCGGTCCACGCGGGTCGCGCTGTAGATCTTCGGCAGGTACTCTTCGGGCCAGCGGCGGATACCCGGGATGGCCGCGCCTTCCATCGGTTGCAGGCCGACGATCTGGATCGCCGGGTTCTGCTCCTTGAGGTAGCGCGAGTTGCCCATGATGGTGCCGGTGGTGCCCATGGAGCTGACGAAGTGGGTGATGGTGCCGCCGGTCTGGCGCCAGATTTCCGGGCCAGTGCTGGTGTAATGCGCCTCGGGATTGTCACCGTTGGCGAACTGGTCCAGCACCTGGCCACGGCCTTCGGCGGCCATGCGCTCGGCGAGGTCGCGGGCGCCTTCCATGCCCTCTTCCTGGGTCACCAGCACCAACTCGGCGCCATAGGCGGTCATCGCCGCCTTGCGCTCGGCGCTGCCGTTGTCGGGCATGATCAGCACCATCTTGTAACCCTTGATCGCGGCGGCCATGGCCAGGGCGATCCCGGTGTTACCCGAGGTGGCTTCGATCAGGGTGTCGCCAGGCTTGATCTGCCCGCGCAACTCGGCGCGGGTGATCATCGACAGCGCCGGGCGGTCTTTTACCGAACCGGCCGGGTTGTTCCCTTCGAGCTTGAGCAACAGGGTATTGCTGGTTTCACCCGCCATGCGTTGCAAGCGGACCAGGGGCGTGTTGCCGACGCAGTCGGCGATTGTAGGGTACTGCAAGGTCATGGCGTATTCGCAATCCAGACTGCGGGGGCGAACATCATACCGGGAAAGGTCGGCGGGCCATATCACGCAAAGTGTGGTGCTTATTGCTGATAGATATAAGCGACATCGGCGGCACCGTTGAAGTTGCCCCACTCCCCCTCTGTCACCGTTAGAACCAAGCGGTCCTCAGCGGCTTGCTGGCGACTTAAAACGTCATCCATCAAATTCAGATAGGCGCCGCTGCTTAGCTCTGCGCGTTCATTTCTTTCTTCGATGACCTCCAGTTCCCGACGGTAGCCCTCCAGTGTGGCGCTAAAGAGCACCTGATACTTCGCTAGCAGAAACTCCCTCCAATATTCACTAGTGGCCAGCCACCCAGGCCAGTCCAACATTGCCTCGTCAGCCAGAATGCCGTTACGCAATGCGGCAACCGACACCGGGTTGGGAGCGCCCAGGGTTCGGTCAAGCCGCTGGTCAAATGCCAGGGGAAGGTCCAGGGCCTGAGACAAGGCGATTCGGTAGGCCAGTACACGCGTGCCCATCAATGCCCCCGACTGATCAGGATCAGCCATGATGATCGCGTTCTCGATGGCTGCCCACCGGCTGGCGGCCCGAAAACAGTTCAAGAGCGGCATGGCATCACCGCCGCCCTTTTTATGCAGTTCGAACATCATGAACCTGAGTTCCAAATCGTTGAGCGACACTATCAAACCGTTCACGCCACGACTCATTCTGTACGGGTGTTCGAACAGGATCGTGGCCAGTTGCTGGTCAGCGGCCGCCCTGAAAATCAGGTGCCATACCCTATCGGCCAGGTCTTCACGCAACGCTCGATACCCCGGCTCGACGAACTTGGGATCAGTAGCAATACGCTCGATCAGGGTAAAAAAACGCTCGAAGAGCCCACGCCCCTGCAAGTCCTGCCAAGCAGCGAGATGGGACGCTACGTCCCTGACCGCCAGCACAGCCAGCCAACGGTCGGGGCCAGCCGTGACGGGGACGTTATGCGGGTGCAGGCCGAAATGGATGTCTGCACGCCCCGGCTGCTCACGATACTGACGAAACATCTGAAGCGTGCCCTCTGATAAGGGATTACCGGACAGGTCCATGGCACGATGGACATCCGGGTATAAAAAAAGGTCAGAGCGCGTGAGCACTCTGATCTGGTTATCCCGCAGGTCAAATACTTCCAGCCATTTCAGGGTGACGGCGCCTTTGGGCAAGCTTTCCAGCTGAGTGTTGCGCAGGTTCAAAAAGCGCAGGTGTTTCAATCGCGATAGGTCCAGGCGTTGCCCTTGCCGCAGAGGGTTGGAGGACAAATCCAATACGCGCAGTTGCCCCATTTCATTCAGTTGAATCACATCACCCAGCTTGAACTTGAGCCGGTTGTTACTCAGGTCCAAGTCTTTCAGACGCGGCATACGGGAAAGCCCTGAGGGCATATGTTCAAACTGGTTGTGGTTTAAACGAACCTGTTTCACCCCCGGAAAGCACCGCAGGAAACGCTGGGGCAATTGAGAGAGCTGGTTATTTTGAAGGTTCAGTACCTCGACGTGACCAAGATGAGCACGCAGCATGGGGAGATCAGTCAGGTCCAGGCCATCGAGATTCAGCTCCTTGGCCACCGCTGTCCCACGAGTGGAGGCCTCCTTGGCCCAACACCTAGCTATCAGCTCAACCGCCAATGCGCGTGCGTCACGGGCCGGGCCGGACGGCGCAGCATGACGCCATTGCTCCAGCGCAACGTTCATTGCGTCACGCTCCCGGTACAGATAGTCAATCATTGCATCACGCTCTCGAACGGAATCGCCGGCGTCCCTCCACAGCTGCAAAACCTCTTCATCTGTCCGTGATGGAAACAACACGCGTAAACGAGCGACCTGCTCGCGCTCCATCGGCCTCAGGCCCCAACCACTGAGCGGGTAACCGATTCGTCCATCCGCCACGCGCCGGGGCGCATAGAAACGAGGCCGACGCCCTATGCTTCGGAAAGTCTCGGCAAACTCCCATTTTCTTTGCAGGCGTGAACGGACCGCCTCCAACAACTCCCCCTCTCCAGCACCCTCGACGTAGCCCATTGATTTGCGTTCGGCCAGCGGCAGCGCCGCCAATAAAACCTCAAGGAACGGGCCGACACTGCCCGTAGGTTGGCGTTTTCCGTTCGCCAGGGGGATATAGGCCTGATACTGATTGGACACAGCCACCATGATGCGCTGAAGCGACCCGTCGGAAGGGCCGACGCTGGTACGCAAAAAACCGCCCTTCCACACTTCTACCCGCAAGTACGCCGGCCAGCCATCGATCTGCGGCAGTGCATGCAAGATCGTTGTCGCGGTGTCCTCATTGGCTGCCGCAGGCAGGTGCACGCTTTCCAAGGCCCTGGTTTTGCGCAAGTACTCTATCCACCACCGTATGGCCGAATTCAGCGTCGCTGGAACCACACCTTTCTCCAGGCTTCGGCGCTCGCTCGGGGTAACGCCGCGCACCAGGTCTTCGGCGACCCAGGCCGTCAGCCCGGGATTAACCCGCTGTAGCACTTGCGCCAAGGGGTTTGAAGAAAGCTGGCGATCAGGGCACAACGCTTCGAAGAAAAGGTGCTCCATCAACGGCTTGTCCAGCGCGACTTTGGTTTCCAGCACGGTGACCTGATCCACGCGTGCAACGCCTGTGCGCCCAACCAATGCATCTGCACGATCGGGACCGACTTCACCCAGCAGTGTGTCGAAAAAGTCCGCCCCCGTTTCCACCCCCGCCTTGACCCGTTGGTGGCCCCTGAAACGCTCAACGGTATCCATAAGGATGGCGGGGGGCCGTTCATTGCGCACATGCACCCGCCGCAAGATGTCCGATGTCACGCCACTGATGCGCTGAATCTGTTCTATGGCATCCGGCGATAATGCGCGAGCCAAAGGCCCTAGGCGATAAAACGGTCGTTGCCCCTCCCAGGTCAGGGGGTTCTCCCATTCATGGCGCCAGGCGCCAGCGCCGTTGTGGGTCAGGATCGGCGCGTACGCATCGTGCAAGGAAGGATGTTGGATGCGCCACGCCTGTGCCGGGTCGGACTGGGTGACCTTGAAGTAGTCGCCTTCAATAAATAGATAACGATCCGCACCCAAGTGATAAAGACCCAGCGCGTCGGGTTCGCTGGCGATACGGGCGTTATCGATGGCTCGGGCGTACTGTGTGATCTCACGCCGATACGGATGAAACGAACCATCCAGCGCCCGATTGCGCAGCACTGCCTGGGCCAGCTGATGCCGTAAATCCGTGATGGCCTGCCGTGCGGAGAGCCCCAATTGGATGCGCTCATTTGCAGACAGCTGGTGCACGATGGCTTCAAAGAAGCTGTCCACCCCCGTCAACACCTCGCCGGCGCGCAGTTCACGCGGGTCGTACGGGGCAAAATGCCCCTGGCGATGATCGATCACGACGAGCGTCCGATCCTTGCTGCCCTTGGCCACATAGGGCACCGCTTGCCTTGCCGGGCTGACGACCAGCGCCCGCCCCGTGAGCTCACTCAAGAAACCTTGGGCAAATGCAGCGGCCCAGTTCTGGGTTTGCCGATCAAACCGTCGCCCGTGGAAAAGTCCATCGACAATGGCTTCACGCCGCGCCACTCGGCGAGCGGAGCGCAGGGCTTGATACAGCGCCTCAGGCTGCAATTGCGACGCCAGCAACTGTGTCTGCTGGTGCGCCGATAACGGATGTTCGCGCAACACCTCTAGCACGCGCGCCAGGCTCAGTTGCGGGTGCAAGGCCTGCAACTGCGCAACCACCGCCGGGACGGCAACCTCGGTGCCCACATTTTCCGGCAGCAACCGGCGCACCGCGGCACTGGCGCCTTTCGCCGCCGTACGGCTGACCTCGGCGAAGCGCGTCAATGCTTCAAACAGTTCCACGCCCAGCGCCCTGGCCTGCGCCGCCAGGTGTTGGCGCATCACCGGCTCGCCACCGGGGAAATGCTCGGGCATCAACGCCAGGATGGCCCTCGGCAAATGTGGCGTCATACGGCGCGGTGTCGAGTAGGCAAATTGATAGTTTTCCAGCACGGTCACGGCCACAGTCACTGTCGTCGGCTGTGTTGCATCCTTGCTGTAGCGACGCAATTGCAGGCCGTGTTGATTGACAATGCTCAACGCCGTGTCCGCAGGCCAGTGTGCCAACTGCGTCAGCAACGGCGCCATGACTTCAAAGGCGCCAACCGGCACGCTGCGCGCGGGTTCGGCGCCTTCGGCCACCCATTCGATCAGGCGGTCGGCCCGGAATCGATGTGCCGCGTCCACCAGGGAGGCCGACGGCGCTGCCCCCTCCCACACTTGGTTCAAGGTCTCGCTGGACGTGCCACTGGTGGCGAGCGCGGCCGCCAGGGCGCGAGTGGGCGCGTCCTGGGTGCCGAGCATTTTTTCAAGCAATTGGGGGGCGTTCAGTGGTACGGGATCGAGGGGCATACTGCGCGGCTGCGACAGTTGCGCAAACAAGCGCTGGTGGCGACGTCGTGCGCTTTTGGCCACGCGGGTGTGCAATCGGCCACTGATCAGCAAATCCACCAGGTCAACCAGCCCTTGTAGCCACTCGCCGGGTTCCCCCTGGAGCGCCAGGGCGTAGCCTTCCACCATCGCCGTAGCCAAGGCATAGAACATCGCGATGGCCCGCACCCTGCCCAGGCCTTTCAATGCGCCCGGCACAGGGATCAGCAGCACATTGATCACTTCGTTCAGCACGGTCTGGGACAGCTCGATCAATGTCGGCATAAAGCCGGGGGTTTCATTGGCCAGTTCCAGCAGGTTGGCGCGGCTGCGCTTGATGTAGATGTCGTTCAAACACACCACCGGCGTGCGTTGCACGGTGTTGCGTACAAAACCGATGTTTCGCACATGATCGACGCTGGGAACGGCGTGGGCCAGTTCGTAGACCAGGCTGGCAAACCACTCCAGGTTGTTCGGGCGTGCCGTGGTCTTGACGATCTGCTTGAGACGGGCGCAGTCGCGAAACGACATCATCTGGTACAACCAGTCGATCTCGCCCCTGACGTAAAAACCGTTGAAAGCGACGTGGAATTCTTCGCAGGCACTACGAAAGCTTTCATGGTGGCGCAAAGAACCACCGGGCCGATTCGGAAAAAAACTGAAGGCGCCCTGGCAACCACTGACCGAAAAAACCAAGTGGGGAATCGCTAAATAATCACCGGGCGGCGGCGCCACGTATTGCCCGGTAAACCCGACGGCTTGCGGTAGCCAACTGATGTTGTCCGTACCGTGAGGGATGAACAGTTGCATCTCTTGCACAACACCCCAGCGCTCTTCCCCAGCCAGCGCCCGCCGCACGTATTGATACCTGTCGCGATCGACGTGACTGTGGGTGCTGTTTTTGAGCGCATCGATCAGGGCAAACTCGAATTCGGCACTGGCCAGCGCCATGAAGCTGCCACCCAGCTTCGTGTTGGCAGCCAGTGCAGCATTGAGCTGTTGTTTGAGCTGCCCGCCAATATCGAGGCGCCGCACCAAGGCGATGAACTCCGCGGCGGTGGCGTTGATTTGGCTGTCCAGGTAGCTGGCATCCGCCAAGCCCGTGCGGCCGGGGTAGCTCCAACCGGTCAAGCCGTCATAGTTTCGGCACGCGGCTTCCCAGAGGGTAAGGCTTGCCACCTTTATGGCCCCGTCCTCGTGGGCCACACGCCGCACGCGCCGGGACGACTGCAGGTAGCGGGTATGGATGTACGCCGTGGCCGGGTCGATATCCTGGCCCGTCAACGCCTTGAGCGCGGCGCGTAACGCCCCCATGGCCTGACGTTCAAACGCTTGGGTGAACTGGGCAATGTCCTGTTCTAGGGCGTGCTGGGCCTCGATCCAGACCCGTTGCAGGCGCACGTATTCAAGCTTCTCCTCGTCACTGAGGGCGTCGAGAAAGCGGTTGAACTTCACCCGCAGGAAATCCAGGGCTTGCACCGCTGTCCATTCGGGGGCCGCCATTAGCGGAGAGGGTTGATCCGCGATGAATTCGGCCAGCGGGTCTTGCGGTGATGCAGCACTGCTGGTTGGCTCGACCATTGATCTGTATCCAGAAAAAAGATCAGCCTATCCATTTGTCCTCAGCTACTCGGGTAGCTATGTAGTGCGTGGGTTCAACCGTGGTTTTTTTCGAAGATTGCAGGCCCCATTGCGGCAATCTGCCCCTCGATCAACGCCTCAAACGGCTGGAGCAACGCCTCGAAACACGTCGGCGCCTCCAGCACCTGCAAGGCCTGCACAATCGCTTCTACCGTGGACAAGGCCCCGGGCCCTGGCGCCTTGCGCAGGCGATAGCGAGAAACGGCGCCATCGGCCAACGTCACCCGCGGCAACGCTGCCAACAGCGGGTTGAGGTGCAACAACTTACGCGCCTTGCGCCAGGTGCCGTCGGGCACCACCAGCAGCAACGGCTCGGTGAATGAACCGTAGGCCTGCAGCGGCTGCGCATCGTCGCCCGGGAATAACAATCGCGCCTGGTAACCCGGTGGGTTAAGCAAGGTGTGCAAGTCGTCAAAGACCTCGCCCACCACCAACTGCGCATTGTTCAACCCCAGTGCCGCCAGCCGCGCGGTATTGAGCGCATGATTGACCTCGCTCGGATGCTGCAACAGCAGCACACGGGTACGGCTGTCGAGGCTGGGGATCAGCGCGCACAGGCAGTGGGTGACGGGCCGCAGGCAGCGGGAACATTGGGGTCTGGACATGGTTTATCAGGCCTGGTTGAGCTGGGTTTTGAGCAAGTCGCGGAACGTCTGGATCAACGGTTCGCGGCTACGGCCCCGGCGCATGATCATGGAGAACGGCGCCTGGTAGCCAAAGGTCGCCGGCAGCAAGACGCGCAGGTCGCCCTTGTCGGCCCACGCCTGGGCGTAGTGTTCGGGCAGGTAGCCGATATAGGCGCCAGAGAGCACCAGGATCAGTTGCGCCTCCATACTTTCCACCGTGGCGGCGCTGTGCTTGAAGCCGTGGCGCGCGAGTTCCGCCTGGCTCCAGTAACCGCGACCGACCATGCGTTGCTGGGTGATCACTTGTTCAGGGATGCGCCGTTCATTGAATAAAGGATGGCGGGTGCTGCAATACAGCCAGTGTTGCTCGCGGTACAGCGGCATGTAGATCAGCCCGCTCATGCGGTTGGAGAAGGCGCCGATGGCCAGGTCGAGACGGTTGTCCTGTACACCCAATTGCAATTCATAAGGGCTCATCACCGATAAATGCAGGTGCACCGCCGGGTGTTCCAGGCTATACGCGCCGATCACTTCGGCGAACGGCAGGGCCTTGTCGCTGACAGTGGAGTCGAGGACGCCAAGCTTGAGCGTGCCGCGCAGCTCGCCTTTCAGTGCGGCGGCGTACTGCTCGAAGCCTTCCAGCTCGCCCAGCAGGCGCAAGGTCTCTTGGTGGAACAGCTCGCCCTTGCTGGTCAGGCTGAACCCGCCGCGCCCGCGATGGCACAGCACCAGGCCCAAGGCCGACTCCAGCTGGCTCATATAGGTGCTGATAGCCGAGGTGGACAGGTTGAGTTCGTGCTGGGCATTGGCGAAGCCCTGGTGCCGCACGACGCTGACGAAGATGCGCAGGAGTTTCAGGTCGGGCAAGGCGTTGGCCATCGGATCTCCGGATTCAACGGATGCAGCACAATCAAAACTGTGGGAGCTGGCTTGCCTGCGATCGCGGTGTATCAAAAAAGAAAGTGTGGCTGACCCACCGCTATCGCAGGCAAGCCCGCTCCCACATTTGAACGGAGTTTACCTCAGGCGTTAGTTTAGAAAAATCTGAACTAAGTATTTGCCCCTGCCGATTCTTCCATCACGGGGTATTTCGCAGAATCGGCCTCTAATAAACAAAACAACGATGAGGCACTCCCGTGGACAAGATTTTCCACCAACCACTGGGCGGCAACGAAATGCCGCGCTTTGCCGGCATCGCCACCATGATGCGACTCCCCCACCTGCAAACCGCCAAGGGCCTGGACGCTGCCTTTATCGGCGTGCCCCTGGACATCGGCACCTCGCTGCGCGCCGGCACCCGCTTCGGGCCGCGTGAAATCCGCGCCGAATCGGTGATGATCCGCCCGTACAACATGGCCACCGGTGCCGCACCGTTCGACTCGCTGTCGGTGGCCGATATCGGCGACGTGGCGATCAACACCTTCAACCTGCTGGACGCCGTGCGCATCATCGAAGAAGCCTACGACGAGATCCTCGAACACGATGTGATCCCGATGACCCTGGGCGGCGACCACACCATCACCCTGCCGATCCTGCGGGCGATCCACAAGAAACACGGCAAGGTCGGCCTGGTGCACATCGATGCCCACGCCGATGTGAACGACCATATGTTCGGCGAGAAAATCGCCCACGGCACCACCTTCCGCCGCGCCGTGGAAGAAGGCCTGCTCGATTGCGACCGCGTCGTGCAGATCGGACTGCGCGCCCAGGGCTATACCGCCGAAGACTTCAACTGGAGCCGCAAGCAGGGCTTTCGCGTGGTCCAGGCTGAAGAGTGCTGGCACCACTCCCTCGCGCCACTGATGGCCGAAGTGCGGGAAAAAGTCGGCGGCGGCCCGGTGTACCTGAGCTTTGACATCGACGGCATCGACCCCGCCTGGGCACCCGGCACCGGCACCCCGGAAATCGGCGGGCTGACCACCATCCAGGCCATCGAGATCATTCGCGGCTGCCAGGGCCTCGACCTGGTTGGTTGCGATTTGGTAGAAGTTTCACCGCCTTACGACACCACCGGCAACACCTCGCTGCTCGGCGCCAACCTGCTGTACGAGATGCTCTGCGTACTGCCTGGCGTGGCGCACCGCTGATGAGCGCCCGCGAGGTGCTGCAAGCCGCTGCCGACCTGGTGGCGGCCTTCGCCCGCAATGACCGCGCCGCCTACTTCGGCGCGTTCACGGCCGATGCCAGCTTTGTGTTCTACACCCTGCCCCAGCCGCTGCTCAGTCGCGATGCCTACCAGGCAGTGTGGGACAGCTGGCGCCGGGACGAGGGGTTCGAGGTGCTGTCGTGCACGTCGAGCAACGCCTTTGTCAGCCTGCAAGGTGACGTGGCGATTTTTATGCATGACGTGGCCACCGAGCTGCGCATGCAAGGGGAGCAATTCTTTAGCCAGGAACGCGAGACCATTGTCTTCAAACGGCAAGGGACTCGCACAGAACAAAAAGAAGGCCTGTGGCTGGCCTGTCACGAACATTTGTCCGCTATGCCGGAAGGGCTGCCGCCCCCTTAGCCAATGTGATCGGAGCTGATCATGAATAATAAAAACAACGATAAAAGTATTCGCCAGATAGAAACCAACGGGGTCGAACAGATCCCGGACCACGAACGTACCGCCGGCCCCAAGGATCTGTTCCGCCTGATCTTCGGCGGTGCCAATACCTTTGCCACCGCCGTGCTGGGTTCGTTTCCCGTGCTGTTCGGCCTGTCGTTCCAGGCCGGGGTCTGGGCGATTGTGCTGGGCGTGCTCGTGGGCGCACTGATCCTCGCGCCCATGGGCCTGTTCGGGCCGATCAACGGCACCAATAACGCGGTGTCCTCCGGTGCGCACTTCGGCGTGCACGGGCGGATTGTCGGCTCGTTTCTGTCGTTGCTGACGGCGATTGCCTTCTTCTCACTGTCGGTGTGGAGTTCAGGCGATGCGCTGGTGGGCGGTGCGAAACGGCTGATCGGCCTGCCGGAAACCGACCTGACCCTGGGCCTGGCCTACGGCGTGTTTGCGATCCTGGTGCTGACCGTGTGCATCTACGGCTTTCGCTTCATGCTGTGGGTCAACCGCATCGCGGTGTGGGCGGCGAGCCTGCTGTTTTTGCTGGGCATCTTCGCGTTTGCACCAGCCTTCGACAGCCATTTCGCTGGCACTGTCGCCCTGGGCCAGACCGGCTTTTGGGCGGCGTTTATCGGTGCAGCACTGGTGGCCATGAGCAACCCGATTTCCTTCGGTGCGTTCCTCGGCGACTGGTCGCGCTACATCCCGCGTGAGACGCCGAAAATACGCATCATGCTGGCCGTGGTGCTGGCGCAGATCGCGACCTTGATCCCTTTCCTGTTCGGCCTGGCCACCGCGACCATCGTGGCGATCAAGGCACCGGACTACATCGCGGCCAACAACTACGTCGGCGGATTGCTGGCGGTGGCGCCGAGCTGGTTTTTCCTGCCGGTGTGCCTGATCGCGGTGATTGGCGGCATGTCCACCGGCACCACGTCGCTGTATGGCACGGGGCTGGACATGTCCAGCGTGTTCCCGCGCCTGCTGTCGCGGGTCAAGGCCACGTTGCTGATAGGGGTGATGTCGATTGCCTTCATCTTTATCGGACGTTTCGCTGCCAACCTGGTGCAGAGCGTGTCGACCTTCGCCGTGCTGATCATCACCTGCACCACGCCGTGGATGGTGATGATGATCATCGGCCTGATCGTGCGCCGCGGCTTCTACTGCCCGGATGACTTGCAGGTGTTCACCCGCGGTGAGACCGGTGGCCGCTACTGGTTCAGCCATGGCTGGAACTGGCGCGGGCTGGGGGCGTGGATTCCGAGTGCGTTGGTGGGGCTGTGCTTCGTCAACTTGCCGGGGCAGTTTGTCGGGCCGCTGGGCAATTTGGCGGATGGCATTGATATCAGCTTGCCGGTGACGTTGGGATTGGCATCGGTGGTGTATCTGACCTTGCTGCGCGTTTTTCCCGAGCCGGCTGCGGTGTATGGGCCAGCGGGAGCAAGCGCCCTCGCCACAGGACGTTCACTCACCACCGCCCACTCCCCTACCTAAAAATAAAATCGGAGAACCGCCGTCATGGCTTTGGATTTATTCGTCGTACTCATCTACGCCGCCGGCATGCTCGTGCTCGGCTATTACGGCATGCGCCGCGCCAAGACCCACGAAGATTACCTGGTGGCCGGCCGCAACCTTGGCCCGACCCTGTACATGGGCACCATGGCCGCCACGGTGCTGGGTGGGGGGTCCACCGTCGGCACGGTGCGCCTGGGTTATGTGCATGGCATCTCGGGCTTCTGGCTGTGCGCCGCGCTGGGCATGGGGATCATTGCGCTGAACCTGTTCCTGGCCAAGCCGCTGTTGAAGCTGAAGATCTTCACCGTCACCCAGGTCCTGGAAAAACGCTACAACCCCATGGCCCGCCAGGCCAGCGCGGTGATCATGCTGGCCTACGCGCTGATGATCGGCGTGACCTCGATCCTCGCCATCGGCACCGTGCTGCAAGTGTTGTTTGGCCTGCCGTTCTGGATCTCGGTGCTGCTCGGCGGTGGCGTGGTGGTCGTGTACTCGACCATCGGCGGCATGTGGTCGCTGACCCTCACCGACATCGTGCAATTCGTGATCAAGACCGTCGGCCTGATGTTTATCCTGCTGCCGATCTGCCTGTACCGCGTCGGCGGCTGGGATGAGCTGGTGGCCAAGCTACCGGCGTCGAGTTTCAGCTTCACCGCGATTGGCTGGGACACGATCATCACCTACTTCATGATCTACTTCTTCGGCATCCTAATCGGCCAGGACATCTGGCAACGGGTGTTCACCGCCCGTGACGAAAAGGTCGCCAAGTACGCCGGCACGTTCGCCGGGTTCTACTGCATCCTTTACGGCCTGGCCTGCGCGTTGATCGGCATGGCGGCCCATGTGCTGATCCCGGATCTGGACAACGTCAACAATGCGTTTGCCGCGATCGTCAAAGTCTCGCTGCCAGACGGCATCCGTGGCCTGGTCATTGCAGCGGCACTGGCCGCGATGATGTCCACCGCCAGCGCCGGTTTGCTCGCGGCCTCCACCGTACTGACCGAAGACCTCCTGCCACGCCTGCGCGGCGGCAAACAGTCGAGCCTGGCGATCAACCGCCTGTTCACGATGCTGACCGGCATCGCCGTCCTGGGTATCGCCTTGGTGGTGAACGACGTGATCAGCGCGCTGACCCTGGCCTACAACCTGTTGGTGGGCGGCATGTTGATCCCGTTGATCGGCGCGATCTTCTGGAAGCGCGCGACCACCTCCGGGGCAATCACCTCGATGACGCTGGGGTTTGTCACGGCGCTGGTGTTCATGTTCAAGGATGGCTTGGATGCGAACACGCCGATCTACTACAGCCTGGCAGTCGGGTTGGTGAGTTTTGTGCTGGTGAGCGTGTTATCGCGCAAGCCTGAGGCGGTGGCGGCTAACGCGGTTTGAGGCATAACAGGATTTAGAGCGGTTTCTTCAGCGGGCACGACGTCGGAGGTCGTGCCCGTTTTTTTGCCTGGCAGAAAAACAACTGTGGGAGCGGGCTTGCCCGCGATTGCAGAGTGTCAGCCGACGAAGATGTCGCTGGTTCACCGCTATCGCGGGCAAGCCTGCTCCCACATGTTTGATCCCGCTGTGACCCGAGATTACCGGCGACGTGGCCGACGCTGCTCATCATCGGTACGGATCGGCACCGGCTGCAGTGGCGGCTCGATCAAGCCCAGTGCAACACCGAGGTCATGGAGCCAGGTTTGAATTTTCTCTTTCATGGTTGCCCCCTTTGAGGGTAATGCTGGCAGGCGCAAGTTCTGTCGCCTTTTCCTACAGTGATAGTAGCCCTAAGTCCTACGTATTGCATGGACGAAACCACAACGAACTATTACTGAATTGATCTGAATCCTGACGGATCGTTCAAGCAATCGCCCGTGCGTCTTGCAGGACTTCGACCCTGCCCGCTTGCTGCAAGTCGATCCATGCATTGAGGTTAGCGCCGAGCATACCCTTTCGCCACATCAGCCAGGTGGTCGCAGTGGCAAAATGCCCTGTCAGCGGATGAACGGACACGCTGTCCTTGCCTGGCAGGCTGTCGAGCATGGATTCGGACATCAGCGCCACTCCGGAACCCGCAATCACGCAGGCCAGCATGCCTTGATAGGACTCGATCTCGATCGCCCGGCCCATGGCGACATGCTCGTGGGAAAACCACGTCTCCAGCCGTGTGCGATAGGCACAGCTGCGTCGGAAGGTGAACACCGAACGCCCCGCAACGTCTTGTGGCCCACGCACTGGCGGGTGATCGGCCTCACAGATCAATACCAGGCGCTCTTCACACAACGGCACGCCGTCCAGGGTGGCGATAGTGATGGGGCCGTCCACAAACGCCGCATCCAGGCGACCGGTAATCAGGCCTTCGAGCAACTCGCCGCTGGGCGCCGATTGCACCTGGAGATTCACCATCGGGTAAGCCTTGTGATAGCTCGCCAGCAGCTTCGGTAAATGAACCGCCGCCGTGCTGTACATGCTGCCCAGCACAAAGTCGCCGGCCGGTTGCCCGCCCTGCACTGCACCATGGGCTTCGTCGTGCAACGCCAGCAGACGGCTGCTGTAGTCCAGCAACACTTTGCCCGCCGGAGAAAGCTGCAAGCGCTGGCGTTCGCGTACGAAGAGCTCGACGCCGAGTTGTTCCTCCATCTGCTTGAGCCGGGTCGACAGGTTCGATGGCACGCGATGCAGGCGCTCGGCCGCACGGGTGATGGAGCCCTCTTCCGCCACGGCCTGGAAAATGCGCAATTGACTGAACTCCATACCTTTCTCCAAAACTGAACAAGTTACTCACTATTATTCAATTTTACAGAAAGTCAATCCGCTTTAGCCTGAGAGTCATTCGTTGACCCGCAGGAAAACCGCCATGTCACCCCTGATTCGTCTACTCGCCAGCTTTATCGCCCTGATGATGGCCATGGGCATTGGCCGCTTTGCCCTCACCCCGCAAATGCCGCATTTGCTCGGCGAAGGGCAGATCGACCTGACCGGTGCCGGCCTGATCGCCGCCGCCAATTACCTGGGATATTTGGTCGGGGCGGTGGATTCGATCTTCGCCCGCAGCCATCACCACGTGCGCGGCCGGCTCTACGGTGGGCTGTGGTTGTGCGTGCTGCTGACCTTGGCGTCGTACTGGGCCCATGGGTTCTGGCCCCATCTGCTGTTGCGCTTTGGGACGGGCGTCGCGAGTGCCTGGGCGTTGGTGATGATCACCAGCCTGAGCCAGCCGCTGGCGCTTGCCGCCGGGCGTCCGCGCCTGGGCGCCCTGGTATTTGCCGGGCCGGGGCTGGGGATCCTGCTCACGGGATTGCTGGCACTGGGCTCTAACCTGCTCGGGCAAGACTCGGCCACCCTATGGTTGATATATGGGACGGTGGCGCTGGTGATGCTGCTGGTCGTCCTGCCCTTCCTGCCCCAGCCGGCACCGGCCACTACGGCCACCGCCCTTGCGGGCAGCAATCAGAGCATCGCGCACCTGGGCTGGATCTACTTTTTATTTGGCTTGGGCTACATCATCCCCGCGACCTTTCTGTCGCAGATGGCCAACGCGCAATTCAAAGGCGCCTGGCAGGCCGATCTGTTCTGGCCGTGCTTTGGCTTGGCAGCGGCGCTGGGCGTAGCCATCGCCAGCCTGCGCCGCAAGGACCCGGACACCACGCGGCGCTGGCTGATGGCAACGTTGTGGCTGCAGGCCGCCGGTGTGTTCGCCTGCCTGCTGGGCAATGCCTGGGGCCTGGCGCTGGGTGTGCTGCTGTGTGGCGCGCCGTTCCTGGCGTGCATGCAGTTGGTGATGACGCGCCTGCGGGACATTGCACCTCATGGCTACCAGCGCAGCACCGGGTTGCTCACCGCCAGCTTTGCCATCGGCCAGTTGAGCGGGCCGTTGCTGGCCTCGGTGAGCAGTCATCTGAGTGGCGGCCTGCATCCGGCGTTGGTGATCGCCGGATGCGGCCTGCTCGTGGCAGGTGTGTTGCTTAGCCAGCAACCAAGGACACAGGCATGCGCAGCTGTTCCCGGCGTGCCAGCACCAGGAAAAACAGCCCACCCAGGAAGCACCCGGTAAACCAGGCGAAGTTGGCCATGCCCTGCAACGCCGGGGTAAAGGTGATCGCGACGCCCACCAACGTGGCCGGCACCAGCGCCTTGACCGCCGTCCAGTTCACGCCGCCGTCGAAGTAATAGCGCCCGCTGGGGCTGTCGTCGAACAACGCGTCCACGTCGATCTTCTGCTTTTTGATCAGGTAGAAATCCACCAGCAGGATGCCGAACAACGGCCCGATGAATGCGGCGAGGATGTCCAGGGTGTAGTGGATCATCAGCGGGTTGTTGAACAGGTTCCACGGGGTGATGAAGATCGACGCCACGGCGGCGATCATGCCGCCGGCACGCCAGCTGATCTTGCTGGGGGCGACGTTGGCGAAATCAAACGCCGGGGACACAAAGTTGGCGACGATATTGATGCCGATGGTGGCGGTCACAAAGGCGAAGGCACCGAGCAGCACGGCCATGTTGTTGTCGATGCGCGACACCGTGGCAATCGGGTCATGGAGCATCTCCCCAAATACCGGCAAGGTGCCCGACACAATCACAACGGTGACCAGCGAGAACGCCAGGAAATTCACCGGCAGCCCCCAGAAATTGCCACGCCGCACGTCGTGCATGCTGCGGCAATAGCGGCTGAAATCGCCGAAGTTCAGCGTCGGGCCCGAGAAGTAAGACACCACCAGCGCCGTCGCAACAATCACCTGGCCGAACGCCTGCCAGCCAGACAGGGATTTTTCCGACAGGGTAAAGCTGATATTCGCCCAGCCGGCTTTCCACACAATCCAACCGGCCAGGGCAAACATCACCGCATACACCACCGGCCCTGCCCAATCGATGAAACGCCGGATGGACTCCATGCCCGCCCAGAACACAGCTGCTTGTAGCACCCATAGGCTGAGGAAGCCGAACCAGCCGAGGTAGGACAGGCCAGCGAAATGCGGCTCTGCGTACACCGCCATCTGTGGGAAAAAACGCAGCACCACGATGATCAGTGCGCTGGAGGCCAGGTAGGTCTGAATCCCATACCAGGCCACGGCGATCAGGCCGCGAATCACGGCGGGAATATTCGCGCCGAACACCCCGAACGCCAGCCGGCAAATCACCGGATACGGCACGGCGGTTTGCTGGCTCGGCTTGGCCACCAGGTTGGCGATCAACTGCACGATGCAGATACCGGCAAGCAAGGCGATCAACACCTGCCAACTGGCCAGGCCCAGCGCGAACAGGCTGGCGGCAAACACGTAGCCGCCGACACTGTGCACATCGCTCATCCAGAAGGCGAAAATGTTGTACCAGGTCCACTTTTGCGGCAGTGGGCCCAGGTCCTGGTTGTACAGGCGCGGGCTGTAGCCTTTGGGCAATTGTTCGGTCATCGCTGGGCTCCTCGTCATACCGGCCTGCGCCGCCGTAGCGGTGTGCATACGGGAGGCGGCCTAGTCTGTATACGAAGCAGTCAGCAGAATGCGTGCCAATGGCACACAATCCTTTCTGGATGGCGCTCCAAAGCGATTAACGAAGGATTGGATACGGGGACTTCGCTCAGCTACGGTGCACAAAAAACCTGTACACAATCAGTCACGCACCCGATCTGCACACAGGCGCCCAACCGTGCAGCAAACCGCCGTCAGGCAGATGCCCCAGGCCATATCCATCACCGCCAACCCGGCAGACCAGCCGTGCAATGTGGCCCAGTTGCTCAAGTCATAGGTGCCATAGGCCACCAGGCCCAACAAGGCGCCCAGACGCGCCGCACGTTGCCAACTGGCGCTGGGCAGCACGACGAATACGACGCAACCGAGGACATACAGGAGATAGAAGAGTGTTGCGGGCAATAACCGTGGCTGATCGAGCATCAGCGGACCCAGCAGTGATGTGTAGGTCGGGCCCATGAGAACGCCGAGCCAGAGGCCATCGAGGACCAGAAAGGCGAGCAAGGTGCCGAGGTAGGCGAAGATGGTTTTTCTGGACATTGAAACAACCCCTGTAGGCGCCGAGTGGCGCCTACAGAAGAGCAAACCGCGATCAGCTTAGTTCAATGCGATCCGCATGAATCACGATCTGGCCCTGCTTGTAGAGGGCACCGATGGCCTTCTTGAAGTTGCCCTTGCTCACGCCGAACAAGTTGCTGATCACCGCCGGGTCGCTCTTGTCGCTGACGGGCAGGCTGCCGTTGTTTTCACGCAACTTGGCGAGGATCTTCGAGTTCAGGCTGGACGCCGCTTCCTGGCCCACGGGCTGCAGGCTCAGGCTGATGTTGCCATCGGCGCGGATCTCTTTGATGAAGCCTTTCTCTTCCTTGCCCGGGCGCAGGAACTTGAACACTTCGTTCTTGTGGATCAAGCCCCAGTGCTTGTTGTTGATGATCGCCTTGAAGCCCATGTCGGTGGCTTCAGCCACCAGCAGATTGACTTCCTGGCCCACCTGGTAATTCGCCGGGGTCTTATCCAGGTAGCGATCCAGGCGTGCGGTCGCGGTGATGCGCTTGGTGTGCTTGTCGAGGTAGACGTGCACCACGCAATATTCACCAGCGGTCATCTGGCGCTTTTCTTCCGAGTACGGCAGCAACAGGTCCTTGGGCAAACCCCAATCGAGGAATACACCAATGCTGTTGACTTCCACCACTTTCAAACTGGCAAACTCGCCCACTTGAACTTTCGGCTTTTCAGTCGTGGCGATAAGTTTGTCATCGCTGTCCAGATAAATGAAAACGTTCAGCCAGTCTTCATCTTCACTGGGAATATCTTTGGGGATATACCGGTTGGGCAAGAGGATTTCACCGTCTTGCGCGCCGTCCAGGTACAAACCAAAGTTAGTGTGTTTAACCACTTGCAAGCTGTTGTAGCGACCGACCAAAGCCATTTTTCAATACCCTCATTACGTGGGCGGCATTCTACCCGAGTTGCGCCCGCCACGCGCGCGCCCCTGAAAAATCGCGGGCTGGCGTGGCGTGCTGCTGGCCCTGCCCCGCTCGTCCGATCAATCGGCTCGATTTTACGGCTACGTACGCTGCAGCCCGCCCTTGGGTTTCGAGTTAAAACAGTAAGTTAGAGGCTTATTTCAAAGACAGACTTCGGTTATTTGCACACGCCGCGCTTATTCCCGGGGGATATTTGCCAAGCAATTGTCAAGTATTTCCTGTACGATGCCTGGCCAAGTTAATTTTCTACAGGTTAGTGGCCGCCATGCGCGTAAAAGCATCCAACAGCAAAGCAAAGCCAGCTCCCGCCGTTGAAACCAGCGAATCGATCAACAGCCAGATTGCTGCGTTCCTCAAGTCCGGCGGCGAAATCCAGCAAATTGCCAAGGGCGTGAGCGGCCAGACTTTCGGCCCGTCCAAGCAGATCAGCCTGGGCAAGAAGTAATACCGCGCAACACACCTGGTCCCTAAGCGCCTTGCAATCAAGGCGCTAGGACTAGAGCCCGCAACACCTTCCCGACACATTCAATCTCGCACCAATCGACGAACGGGGCTCAACCCCAGGCATTCGCCGGTATGCTTGCACACGTCTAGCACGGGCATCTTCCCGACTTCTTCCGTTACTGCTCCTCGCTTTTCATGGAGTGACGCATGTTCAAACCCTGCATTTTCCTGCTCACGGCCCTGGTCGCCAGCCCCCTTGCCGAAGCGCAGATCTTTCAGCGCGAATGGGGCGACTTCGACTTGAAGCTGGGCACCACGCCCAGCCGCAGCATGGCCCAGGGCCTCGTCAAGCCGACCTCGCCGGGCAGCGATTCATTCCATGGCGGGCTCGACCTGAGCCACGACAGCGGCCTGTATGTCGGCCAGTTCTCACCGAGCATGGGGCTGTCGCCGGACAGCACCCTCGAAGTCGACTCCTACCTGGGCTTCAAGCACCCCTTCGACCAGACCCTGGGCTATGAAGTCGGCCTGATCCACTACAGCTACCCCAAGCTCAGCCCCCTCGACAGCCAGGAGTTCTACGGCGGTCTCAACCTGCTGGGCAACCGCTTCGGCGCGTCCTTCAGCAACGACCCGGATCGCCAGGACAGCACCTTGTTCGCCGACCTCGGCGGCACGCAACCCTTCGGCATCGGCGTCAGCATGAAGTACACCACTCATCAGTTGGGCAGCCCGGTCGCCGTCGACGGGGGCTCCATCCGCAGCTTCAGCGATTGGTCGGTGCAATTCTCCCGGGCGTGGATGGGCGTTGACCTGAACCTGATCTACAGCGACTCCAGCCTCAGCGGCGGCGATTGCTCGGCCTATTCTGGACACAACTCGCAATGCGATGGCCTGTTGACGCTGAAGGCCGCGCGGTCGTTTTATTGATGGGCTGAACTGTCGCACCCCGCGCAGGTTCACATGCACACACCTCCTCTGCGCAAGGACCCGCCCATGCTGCATCGGCTCAAACTCCTGATGGTATTGCTGGCCCTCAGCCTGGTGCTCGGTGGCTGCAACCGCGTCGGCCTGGCCTACCGCAACCTCGATGTGATCATCCCCTGGACCCTCGGCGACTACCTGGACATGAATGCCGGGCAGAAGAGCTGGTTCAACGACAACCTCAAGGCGCACCTGGCCTGGCACTGCACCACCCAACTGCCGGGCTACCTCGACTGGCTGGACCGCCTGCAACAGATGGCCGAAAACCGCGAGGTCAGCGACGCCGCACTGCAAGCCCGCACCGCCGAAGCCAAGCAGGCGATCGGCGAAATCGCCCGGCAAATCACCCCGTCGGCCATCGAACTGCTGCAAGGCCTCGACGATCAGCAGGTGCAAAGCATGAACGACGCCCTGGCCAAGGACCTGCGCAAGCGCCAGGACGACTACCTCAAACCGCCACTGGCCAAGCAAATTCAGGAACGCGCCGAGCGCATGAGCAAGCGCCTGGACGCCTGGATCGGCCCGCTCAGTGCCAGCCAGCAGAGTCGGGTCAACGCCTGGTCCGTCGCGCTGGGTGAACAGAACCAGGCCTGGGTCGGCAACCGCGCCCGCTGGCAGGCGCACTTCATCGCCGCCGTACAGCAACGCCACGACGCCGACTTCCCGCAGAAAATCCAGCAGTTGCTGGTGGACCGCGAAAGCCTGTGGACCCCGCAATACCGCAGCGCCTACGCACAAACGGAAACCGCAGCGCGCAGGCTGATTATCGACCTGATGGCCGAAAGCACCCCGGCGCAACGCCAGAAACTCAGCCAGAAAATCGACAAGGTACGCGGTGATTTCGAGGCGCTTAAATGCCTGAAAAGCACGCCATCCTAGGTGGGTGCCAAAGTGCCCAGCCACGCGACCAGCCCCAGGATCACCACCACCGCCACCAACTCCAGGGCGATGCTTCGGCGCAGCGCCTTGAGCGCCGCCCCATGCTCGCCCGCCGCCAGGGACCGTTGCAGCCGCGGCGCCAGGTGCACACGATTGAGCGCCGCCAACCCCAGCATCAGGCCGAACAATCCCAGCTTGAGGCACAGCAGCAGCCCATAGCGCCCACCCGTGAGGCCGTCCAGGTTCGGCCCGACGACAAACAGATAGTTGGCCACACCGGTGACCATCAACACCGCCACAAACCCGCTGCCGATACGTCCGAATCCCGCCAACGTACGCGCCAGCGCCTGCACACGCCCGGCCTGGGGCAACGACCGGCTCACCAGCAACAGCCCAAACGCCGCCAGCGCCCCGAGCCAACCCGCCGCCGCCAGCAGGTGTGCGCTGTCGCTGAGCACATGCCAGAGCCGCAACGTGCCTTCGTGCATCGCGCCGTGCCCGGTCCACGCCAGCGTGACCAGCGCGACACCGCCGCACAGCGTGGCCAGCCTGGTATCCAGCACAACCAACACCAGCGCCACCACGCGCAACCACCACGTCCAGCCCAGTTCAGTCTGCCCCAGCATCATGTGCAGGTGCGCCCACAATGTCGGCCAATCCTCGGCACCGCTCATGGCCTGGGTCATGGCCAGCATCGACAGCACCGAAACCAACACCCCCAGCCCTGCCAGCACGCGCAGCAAGCGCTGCACACTCAACAGTCGACGCGCGGCATAGAAGCCAAACAATCCCAGGCCAAACACCAGCATCAAGTCCGCATACAACACAAAGCGCAGCACCACCGGGATCAGTTCACTCATGGCTGAACGCTGAACACCACATTGCCAAGGATCGGGTGCGTATCCGACGACACGGCACGCCAGTCCACCTGATAGGTGCCGGCCGTCAGTGCGGACGCGGGCTTGATCAGCATCACTTTGGGGTCGGTACTGGCAGCGACACTGGCCTTCACGGGCATCGGCGCGTGGGCCATGCCCTGCATGCCGGTCATGGTCAGCTTGGCGCCGGAAAACTGCGTCAGCAGGTTTTCCGAGAAGTGCAGTTCAATCACTGCGGGCGCAGGACCCCGGGCGCCCGCTGCCGGAATGGATGAGAGCAGTTTGGGATGGGCGGTGACCGACAGGCTGGTGAGCAACGCAACGCCCACCAGCGCGGTTTTCAACATCGACATGCAAGGCTCCAGGCCGCTCATGGCGGCGAGTGATAGGAAGAGTGAAACGTCAGAACCACAGGCGCACACCCGCGACCCAGCGCCATTGGCTGGCGTCTTCGCCTTCATCGTGGGCGTATTGCGCGGTCTGGCCATAGCTGCGGTGCCAGGTGAAACCCACATAGGGCGCAAACTCGCGGCGTACCTCGTAGCGCAAGCGCACGCCGACCTCACTGTCGGCCAGGCCGGCGCCGATGCCGCGCTGGGGGTCATTACGCCCGTAGAAGTTGAGTTCGGCGGTCGGTTGCAGGATCAGGCGGTTGGTCAGCAGGATGTCGTAGTCACCCTCCAACCGTGCGGCGGTGCGCCCGGCTTCCCCTACAAACAGCGTCGCTTCGGCCTCGAAGTTGTAGAGCGCCATGCCCTGCGCGCCGAAGGCAGCCCAGGTCTGCCCATCACCCGGCTTGAAGTCCTGGCGCACGCCGCCGACCAGGTCCCACCATGGGCTGATGGCATGCCCCCACAGGGCCTGGGCCTCGGCGCTGTGTGTGCGGCCGGCGCTGCGCTCGCCCTCGGTGCGCAGCCACAGGCGGTCGATGTCGCCGCCGAGCCAGCCCTTCATATCCCAGCTCAGCGCCCCTTCACCGCTGCCGCCCCGCCACTCCAGCTGGTTGATGAGCAGCATCGAATTGACGCCACTGTCATGCACCAAGTGGCCACCGGGGGCGTTGTACACTGCCGCGCGATCGGCATCGGTCAGCACCGGAATCGGCGTACGGCTCTCGGTGAGTGCCGGGGTCGCCGGGCTCATGCCTTGAAATTCATCCGCCAGCGCCAAAGGGCTGCACCCCAGCGCGATGACGAGAGCAACCACACGACGGCTCATCCTCAGGTCCTTATTCATGCACGCGCACCTCACGGAACATGCCCATTTCCATGTGGTACAGCAGGTGGCAGTGATAGGCCCAGCGGCCCAGGGCATCGGCGGTCACACGGTAGCTACGCCGGGAGCCGGGCGGCATGTCGATGGTGTGCTTGCGCACCTGGAACTGGCCGTTCTCGTCTTCCAGGTCGCTCCACAGGCCGTGCAGGTGGATCGGGTGGCTCATCATGGTGTCGTTGACCAACACCAGCCGCACCCGCTCGCCGTAGGTCAGTTGCAACGGCTCGGCCGCGGAGAACTTCACCCCATTGAATGACCAGGCGAATTTCTCCATATGCCCGGTAAGATGCAGCTCGATGGTGCGACTGGGCTCGCGGCCGTCGGGGTCTTCGAAGGTACTGCGCAGGTCGGCGTAGGTGAGGACGCGGCGACCATTGTTGCGCAGGCCGATGCCCGGGTCGTCGAGCTTGGGCACCGGGCTCATGGCTTGCATGTCCACCAGCGGGTTGTTCTGCTCGCTGGCCGGATGGCTTTGCATCGCCATGGCGCTGTGGTCCATGCCTTCCATATCCGCCATGGCGCCGTGGTCCATGCCGCCCATGCCCATGTCGTCCATGGTGATCCAGGGGCGCGGATCGACGGCCGGGACTGGCGCGGTCACGCCAGCTTGCCGGGTCAGCGTGCCACGGGCAAAGCCGCTGCGGTCCATCGCCTGGGCAAACAGCGTGTAGGCCGGCGCGGTGGGCTCGACCAGCACGTCAAACGTCTCTGCCACGGCAATGCGCAACTCATCGACGCTGACCGGTTGGACCGGCTGGCCATCGGCAGCGATCACGGTCATCTTCAGTCCGGGGATGCGCACATCGAAATAGCTCATCGCCGAGCCGTTGATAAAGCGCAGGCGAATCGTCTCCCCCGCCGCGAACAACCCGGTCCAGTTGCGCTCGGGCGGCTGGCCGTTGAGCAGATAGGTGTAGGTCTCGCCGCTGACGTCCGCCAGGTCGGTGGGGTTCATCTTCATCTGCGCCCACATCAGGCGGTCGGCGGCCGTGGCGGACCAGCCCTTCGCCCCCACATCGCGGACAAAGTCGCCGACGGTGGGTTTGTGCAGGTTGTAGTAATCGGACTGCTTCTTCAGGGCCTTCATCAGTGCGACGGGGTCTTCATCCGTCCAATCCGAGAGCATCACCACGTAGTCACGCTGGTAGCTGAAGGGTTCGGGCTCCTTCGGATCGATCACCAGCGGGCCGTAGACACCTCTCTGTTCCTGGAACCCTGAATGGCTGTGGTACCAGTAAGTGCCATGCTGCTTGACGGTGAACTGGTAGACAAACACCCCGCCCGGCTCGATGCCCTTGAAGCTCAGGCCGGGCACGCCGTCCATGGTCGATGGCAGCAAAATGCCGTGCCAGTGGATCGACGTGGGCTCGGCCAGGCGGTTTTTCACGCGCAGGGTCACGGTGTCGCCTTCGCGCCAGCGCAGCAGCAGGCCGGGCAGGCTGCCGTTGATGGTCAGCGCGGTGCGGTGGCGGCCGGTGAGGTTGACCGGGGTCTGGTCGATAAACAGCTCAAATTCACTGCCCGCCAACACAGTGGGCTGGCCTGGGCTGGTCAAGGCCCAGACCGGGCTGCGCCAAAGCCCGAGCCCGCCCAGCAGGCCGCCAGCGGCGAGGCCTTTGACAAAGGTGCGTCTGGAGGGTGTGCAATGCATGCCGATTCACGTCCGTCAGGGGAATGGCAGCAGATTAGGGGGGGCCGGCTGTCAGCCACCTTAGCGGCAGATTACCGATCTGACAGGTTCGCCTGGCACCGCAGCGGGTGCCGGGCGCGGTTAAGGTCAGGCGATCTGGGCCTTGGACGCGACTTCGGCGAAGGTCGCCGGGTCCAGCGCATCGGCTTGCTCGTCCAGCACTTGGCGCGGATGGTCGTTGCCCGGGATCGAACTGTCGATCAACGCCAACAGCTGCGCACCCAACGGCGTCAAGATGAAATTCTCACCGGTGCCGCCCTCTGCCTCTGGCCGCGGCTCGATGAAACCGCGCTTGAGCAACAGCGCTTCATAATCCGCTGCGGTCTTTTTCAACGCGTCCAGATTGCCCGTGGATTCGCCTGCCGTGGCCTTTTCGGCCGCTTCCTGCTCGGCATACTGGCGCGGGGCGAAACTGCCTTCACCATTCTGCACTTCGTGCAGCAAGCGCTCGATCAGATCCCAATTGTAAGTCGTCATCCTGATTCCTCCTGCGGGCGGGTGGAAAGTAGCCCGTTAAAAGGTGTGACCGAGCACGTCACTGGCCGTTCAGCCCAATGGACGAGCGTCACTTTTGTGAACTTTCCACGCGGCGCCGACCTCCACTGAGATATCCCCGCCAAGGAGGTCCACCCATGAAAACCCTGATGAACCTGGCCATCGCGGCCACCTTGTTGACTGCCCTGCCCGCCTGGGCCTGTACGCCGGACGAGGCCACGGAAAAGCGCGAGCAACTGGGCCAGGAAGTGGCCAAGCTGACCGAACAGAACGCGACCAAAGCCAAGGAAATGAACGACGAACTGCAGAAGATGGACCTGGATACGGAAAGTGCGCAGTTCCCTGACAAGTGCCAGCTGATCGACGCTCGGCTCAAGGAACTCAAGGAAGCGGCGGCCAAAGCCGAGAATTGAAGCTAGAGGCAGGACGCGGAGCGTCCTTGGAGGCATTCCCACGCGGAGCGTGGGAACGATCAATCACCGTGCATAAAAAAACCGGACATCTGTCCGGTTTTTTTACATCAGCCCAACCTTACTCGGCGGCTGGTGCTTCTGGCTTGCGGCGCTTGAGCGGGGCCATGCCGTCCTTGCTGACGAGCGACAGGTTGTCGGTCTTCGGCCGGTTGGCGATCTTGCGCTTGGTCGGCGACTTGGCGCCGGTTTTTTTCTTGTCGCCCTTGGCGTCGGTCTTTTTCTTCTTCACGCCAACGGCCTTGCCCGACGCCTTGACCTTCTTCGGCCCGGTGTAGGTGCCTTTGACTTCCTTGATGGTGCGGCGCTCGAACGACTGCTTGAGGTAGCGCTCGATGCTCGACATCAGGTTCCAGTCGCCGTGGCAGATCAGCGAGATGGCCAGGCCATCGTTGCCGGCACGCCCGGTACGCCCGATACGGTGGACGTATTCGTCGCCGCTGCGGGGCATGTCGAAGTTGATCACCAGGTCCAGGCCATCCACGTCGAGGCCACGGGCGGCAACGTCGGTGGCCACGAGGATCTTCACGCCGCCGGCCTTGAGGCGGTCGATGGCCAGCTTGCGGTCCTTCTGGTCTTTCTCGCCGTGCAGCACGAACGCCTTGTATTCCTGGGCAACCAGGCGGCCGTAGATACGGTCGGCGGCGGCGCGGGTGTTGGTGAACACGATGGCCTTCTGATAGGTCTCGTTGGCCAACAGCCAGTTGAGGATCTGCTCTTTGTGCACGTTGTGGTCGGCGGTGACGATCTGCTGACGCGTGGTGGCGTTCAGGTCGCTGACGTTGTTGACCTGCAAGTGCTCAGGGTTGTTCAGGACCTTGGCGACCATCTCGCGCAGGGTCGAACCGCCGGTGGTGGCGGAGAACAGCATGGTCTGCTGACGGTTGACGCACTCGGCCACCAGGCGCTGCACGTCGTCGGCAAAGCCCATGTCGAGCATGCGGTCGGCTTCGTCCAGCACCAGCACTTCGACTTCCTTGAGGTCAAGGTTGCCGGCGTTGAGCTGCTCGATCATGCGGCCCGGGGTGCCGATCAGGATGTCCGGCACCTTGCGCAGCATGGCGGCCTGGACCTTGAAGTCTTCACCACCGGTGATGATGCCGGACTTGATGAAGGTGAACTGGGAGAAACGCTCCACTTCCTTCAGGGTCTGCTGGGCCAGCTCGCGGGTTGGCAGCAGGATCAGGGTCTTGATGCTGACGCGAACCTTGGCCGGGCCGATCAGGCGGTTCAGCACCGGCAGGACGAAAGCGGCGGTCTTGCCGCTACCGGTTTGAGCTGTCACCCGCAGGTCACGCCCTTCGAGCGCGAGCGGGATGGCCGCTGCTTGCACAGGCGTTGGCTCGACAAATTTAAGCTCGGCCACGGCTTTGAGCAGGCGTTCGTGCAGGGCGAATTGGGAAAACACGGGTGCTACCTCGAAGAAATACAAAATATCAGCGGCATAGGGTACCGGTTTCGCGCGTCCAAACCGAGTTTCTTTACGCGAACGGTGCTAATCAGCTGCTTTTTTGTGAGCACTTTTGTCTGTGAGGCCAACTTTGTAGCACTTCAATGCTCTAATCGCCCCGTCTTGTCCTACAGAAGAATCGGTTTCACCCATGGATATCAAACAGCTCTGGCTCAACGTCCAAGACCTTTGGGGCGCCCTCGATGAACACCCGCTGCTGCACGCCAGCCTCGGCTTTGTGGTGCTGATGGTGGTGGCGCTGTTGCTCGGACGGGTGGCGCGCTACCTGATCCTGCACACGATCAAACTGCTCGGCCGCCAGCCGGCGCTGCACTGGCTCAATGACCTGCGGCACAACAAAGTCTTCCACCGCCTGGCGCAAATGACGCCCTCGCTGGTGATCCAGTTCGGCCTGTACCTGGTGCCCGACCTGAGCAAGACCGCGATCCTGTTCATCGGCAACGTGGCGCTGGCGATCAGCATCCTGTTCCTGATGCTGGCCATGAGCGCCCTGCTCAACGCCTTGTTGGACATCTACGCGCGCACCGAACACGCCCGCACCCGCTCGATCAAGGGCTACGTGCAGCTGGCGAAGATGGTCTTGTACGTGTTTGGCGCGATCATCATCGTCGCCACCCTGATCGACCGTTCGCCGCTGTTGCTGCTGTCGGGGCTTGGCGCCATGTCGGCGGTGATCCTGTTGGTGTACAAGGACACCCTGCTGTCGTTCGTCGCCAGCGTGCAGTTGACCAGCAACGACATGCTGCGGGTCGGCGACTGGATCGAAATGCCCCAGGTCGGCGCCGATGGCGACGTGGTGGACATCACCTTGCACACGGTCAAGGTGCAGAATTTCGACAAGACCATCGTCTCCATTCCCACCTGGCGCCTGATGTCCGAGTCGTTCAAGAACTGGCGCGGCATGCAGGCGTCGGGCGGGCGGCGGATCAAGCGCAGCCTGTTTATCGACGCCAGCGGCGTGCGCTTCCTGCGTGACGATGAAGAAGTGCGCATGACCCAGGTGCACCTGCTCACCGACTACATCGGACGCAAGCAAGCCGAGCTCAAGGCCTGGAACGAAGCCCAGGGCCACAGCGCGCAACTGTCGGCCAACCGTCGGCGCATGACCAACCTCGGCACGTTCCGCGCCTACGCCCTGGCCTACCTGAAAAGCCACCCGGACATCCAGCCGAACATGACCTGCATGGTGCGCCAGATGCAAACCACGGCGCAGGGTGTGCCGCTGGAGATCTACTGCTTCACGCGCACCACCGCGTGGGCGGATTACGAGCGCATCCAGGGGGACATTTTTGACTATCTACTGGCGGTGTTGCCGGAATTTGGCTTGAGCCTGTATCAGCAGCCGAGTGGCAATGATTTGCGCGCGGGGGTGCTACCGGCCTTGCTCGGCGCCAGCCATTTGCCGCCCCTGGAAAACAAATCTGCCTGACACCACCAACCCTTTGTGGGAGCCCACTCCCACAAAGGGTTCAGTGGTGAATTACCTGCTTGCGCACACCCAACCGACTGATCCACACCGCCGCCAGAATCACCAACCCGCCCAACGCCAGCCGCCCCAGCGGTTCATGCTGGTTCCAGATCAGCAAATTCAGCAGCAACCCCACCGGCACATGCAGGTTGTTCATCACCGCCAACGTGCCGCCCTGTACCAGGCAGGCGCCCTTGTTCCACCAGTACATGCCCAGCGCCGTGCTGACCAACCCAAGGAACACCAGCACGCCCCATTGCAGCGGCGCTTCAGGCAAAAAGTTGGCCTTGCCGAACAGCAGGAACGCCGGCAACACCACCAGCACTGCGCCCACATAGAAGAAACCAAAGCGCCGGTAATGCGGCAAGTCGCTCGGGTAACGCTGCACCAAATGCTTGTACATCACCTGCCCGGCGGCGTAGGTGAAGTTGGCCAGTTGCAGCAACAAGAAGCCGCCGAGGAAGTGCGGGGTGATCTGGTCGAAGCGAATCACCGCCGCGCCCGCCACTGCCACCAGTGCGGCGATGAGCGCCCATGGGTTGAAACGCCGGTTGAGGGCGTCTTCGATCAGGGTCACATGCAGCGGCGTGAGGATGGTGAACAGCAGCACCTCCGGCACCGTGAGCACGCGAAAGCTCAGGTACAGGCACACGTAGGTCACGCCAAATTGCAACGCGCCGATCACCAGCATGCCGCGCATGAACCCCGGTTCCACCGAGCGCCAGCGGGTCAGCGGGATAAACACCAACCCGGCCAGCAGCACGCGCACCAGCACGGCGAAGTAGCTGTCGACGTGGCCGGCGAGGTATTCGCCGATCAAGCTGAAGGAAAATGCCTGAATCAGGGTGACAACCAGTAGATAGCCCATGCGCGCCTCGTTTCGAATGGGCGGGACATTAAAGGTTTTCGGCGGTTGAAGAAACTCAAGGCAAAAAAAACCCGACCTCGCTAAAGCGGCAGTCGGGTTGGAGCACTCAGGAGCAAAAAGTGCAAAGGGAGGTTCATTACGCGTACTTGAAGGGTTTGCGTGGGGCTAGATAAACACGGCGCGATTATCTGGCGATTAAAGGATCAGGCCACCTGTGCCAGCAAGGCCTTGGCGTGGTTGATGCCTTTTTCCTGGAAGTCGCCGCTCAGGTTCACCCCTTCGGCATGAATGAAGGTGACGTCGTGGATGCCGATAAAGGCCATGACCTGGCGCAGGTACGGTTCCTGGTGATCCGACGTGGCGCCGGTGTGGATGCCGCCGCGAGCGGTCAGCACAATGGCACGCTTGCCGGTGAGCAAGCCCTGCGGGCCGGTGGCGGTGTACTTGAAGGTCACACCGGCGCGCAACACGTGGTCCAGCCAGGCTTTCAGGGTGCTGGGGATGGCGAAGTTGTACATCGGCGCGGCCATGACCAGGACATCGGCGGCCAGCAGTTCGTCGGTCAGTTCGTTGGAGCGGTCGAGGGAGGCCTGTTCGCTGCCATTGCGCTGGTCCGCCGGTTTCATCCAGCCGCCGAGCAAGTTGGCGTCCAGGTGGGGAACCGGGTTGAGGGCCACGTCACGCACGGTGATCGAGTCCGCTGGATGGGCGGCCTGCCATTGGCTGATGAACTGCTGGGTCAGTTGGCGGGAAATCGAGTCCTGCTGACGGGCGCTGCTTTCGATGATCAGAACGTTGGACATGGCTGGGTAAGCTCCATCGGTAAATGCTGTAAGGCGATGGAGTGGAGATTAAACAGAGCCAATTCGATAAAAAAGCGCAAAAAACTGCTATAACCCATCTATAAATTTGTTTATAAGCGGAGTATTGCTAGCGCGATGCCCCGCTGCCGGGTTACTTCGGCGTGCAGGCCAGGGCGATGCGCATCTTGATAATGGCGCGGTTGAACTTGACCGTGGTGTTGGTGCTTTTACCCGCCGGCACCGTGACCTTACGCGTACGTGGCGCTTCCGGGCCATTGCTGAAGGTGACCGTGCACACCGCATCGTTGCTGCCGTAGTTATTGAGTTGGATCGAACTGATGTCGCCGTCTACGTCGGAGGCGCGGTAATCGATGCTCACGCCGTCGATCTTTTTTGTCACGTCGATGGAGTAGGCAAACGCACTCGCCGGCAGCAGCGCCAGCAACACACAACAGAATTTTCTCATTCGGCAGTCTCCAATAAGGACCGCCAGCTTAGGACAAGAGGAACCCATCTTGAAAGCGCCCCGCGTTACCCTCGATCAATGGCGCACGCTGCAAGCCGTGGTCGACCATGGTGGCTTCGCCCAGGCGGCTGAAGCGCTGCACCGTTCGCAGTCCTCGGTGAGTTACACCGTGGCCCGCATGCAAGACCAGCTCGGCGTGCCGCTACTGCGCATCGACGGGCGCAAGGCGGTACTCACTGACGCCGGTGAAGTGCTGCTGCGCCGTTCGCGGCAGTTGGTGAAAAACGCCAGCCAACTGGAAGACCTCGCCCACCATATGGAACAAGGCTGGGAAGCCGAAGTGCGCCTGGTAGTCGACGCCGCCTACCCGAATGCGCGGCTGGTACGCGCCCTCTCCGCCTTTATGCCGCAAAGCCGTGGTTGCCGTGTGCGCCTGCGCGAAGAGGTGCTCTCCGGCGTCGAAGAGTTGCTGATCGAAGGCGTGGCCGACCTGGCGATCTGCGGCTTCAGCATTCCCGGTTACCTGGGTACGGAAATGAGCGATGTGGAATTTGTCGCCGTGGCCCACCCCGAACATGCCTTGCACCGCATGCAGCGCGAATTGAGCTTCCAGGACCTGGAAAGCCAGATGCAGGTGGTGATCCGCGACTCCGGCCGCCAGCAACCGCGCGATGTCGGCTGGCTCGGCGCCGAACAGCGCTGGACCGTCGGCAGCCTGGCCACCGCTGCGGCCTTTGTCGGCAGCGGCCTGGGCTTTGCCTGGCTGCCCCGGCACATGATCGAACGCGAACTCGCCGAAGGCGTGCTCAAGCAGCTACCCTTGGAACAGGGCGGCAGCCGCCACCCGACGTTCTTCCTGTATTCCAACAAGGACAAACCCTTGGGGCCGGCGACGCAGATCCTCGTGGAGATGCTGCGCACCTTTGACACGGCCCCCCTGGACGCGCCTTTCGCCGCCCCCCAGCAAGCCTGAAACGGAGTTCACGCATGGCCTGGTTCGACCACGAAGGATGCAGCCTGCACTACGAGGAATACGGCCACGGCTCGCCGCTGATCCTGATCCACGGCCTGGGCTCCAGCAGCCAGGACTGGGAATTGCAGATCCCGGTGCTGGCCAGGCACTACCGCCTGATCGTGGTGGATGTGCGCGGCCACGGGCGCTCGGACAAACCCCGCGAGCGCTACAGCATCCAGGGTTTCACCTATGACCTGCTGGCCCTGATCGAACACCTGGGCCTGCCGCCCGCCCATGTGGTGGGCCTGTCCATGGGCGGCATGATCGCCTTCCAACTGGCGGTGGACGAACCGACCCTGGTCAAGAGCCTGTGCATCGTCAACAGCGCGCCTGAGGTCAAGGTGCGCAGTGCCAATGACTATTGGCAGTGGGCCAAGCGCTGGAGCCTGGCGCGCGTGCTCAGCCTGGCCACGATCGGCAAGGCCCTGGGCGACCGCCTGTTTCCCAAGCCAGACCAGGCCGACCTGCGCCGCAAGATGGCTGAACGCTGGGCAAAAAACGACAAACGTGCTTATCTCGCCAGCTTCGATGCGATTGTGGGCTGGGGCGTGCAGGAACAACTTTCGCGGATCACCTGTCCAACCCTGGTCATCAGCGCCGACCACGACTACACCCCCGTGGCGCAAAAACAAAACTATGTAAAACTGCTGCCCGATGCGCGGCTGGTGGTGATCGAAGATTCCCGCCATGCCACGCCCTTGGACCAACCCGAAGTCTTTAACGCTACCTTGCTCGATTTTCTAAAGACAGTCGAAACCACTACCCAGGATCACTGACCCATGCTGAAAAAAATCGCCTTCTTTGCCGGTTCTGTTCTGTTCGCTGCCAACCTGATGGCGGCCGAGCCTGCCAAGGCGCCCCACGTGCTGATCTCCACCACCAACGGCGACATCGAAATCGAACTGGACCCGGTCAAGGCGCCGATCAGTACCAAGAACTTCCTGGCCTACGTGGACAAGGGCTTCTACACCAACACGATCTTCCACCGCGTGATCCCGGGCTTCATGGTCCAGGGCGGCGGGTTCACCACGCAGATGTCGCAAAAGCCGACCGAAGCGCCGATCCGCAACGAAGCCAGCAATGGTTTGCATAACGTGCGCGGCACCTTGTCCATGGCCCGCACCAACGACCCGAACTCGGCCACCAGCCAGTTCTTCATCAACGTCGCCGACAATGCGTTCCTCGACCCAGGCCGCGACGCCGGTTATGCCGTATTCGCCAAAGTGGTCAAGGGCATGGACGTGGTCGACATCATCGTCAACTCCCAGACCACCACCAAGCAGGGCATGCAGAACGTGCCCATCGATCCTGTCCTGATCAAGTCGGCCAAGCGCATCGACTGAGGTCTACAGTGCTTTGCGCGCATGGCCCACAAGGCCATGCGCGCCTTTGAATGGAGAGCCCGCCACGCGGGCGTCATACCTAATGCTCTATCGTCGTTTTGAACAACTGATCGATATTTTCCGCGACGCCCCCAGCGACGCCCCGCCCGATAAAGTCCTGCCCTTCTACCTCTATTACCTGCGCCAGGTGTGGCCGCATTTTGCCGCCTTGCTGGTCGTTGGCCTGATCGGTGCATTGATCGAGGTCGCGCTGTTCAGCTACCTCAGCCGCATCATCGACCTGGCCCAGGGCACGCCGCCGGCGAATTTCTTCCAGGTACACAGCACCGAGCTGATCTGGATGGCCGTGGTCGCCCTGCTGCTGCGCCCGATCTTCGGCGCCTTGCACGACCTGTTGGTGCACCAGACCATCAGCCCCGGTATGACCAGCCTGATCCGCTGGCAAAACCACAGCTACGTGCTCAAGCAGAGCCTGAATTTCTTCCAGAACGACTTCGCCGGGCGCATCGCCCAGCGCATCATGCAAACCGGCAACTCCCTGCGCGACTCCGCCGTGGCGGCGGTGGACGCGATCTGGCACGTGGCGATCTACGCCATCAGTTCCCTGGTGCTGTTTGCCGAGGCCGACTGGCGCCTGATGATCCCGCTGGTGACCTGGATCATCTGCTACAGCCTGGCCCTGCGCTACTTCGTGCCACGGGTGAAGGAGCGCTCGGTGATCTCCTCCGAGGCGCGCTCCAAGCTGATGGGGCGCATCGTCGACGGCTACACCAACATCACCACCTTGAAGCTGTTCGCCCATACCCAATATGAGCAGCAGTACGCCAAGGAAGCGATCATCGAGCAAACCGAAAAAACCCAGCTGGCCAGCCGCGTCGTCACCAGCATGGACATCGTGATCACCAGCATGAACGGCCTGCTGATCGTGACCACCACCGGCCTGGCCCTGTGGCTGTGGACGCAGTCGCTGATTTCCGTGGGCGCGATTGCCCTGGCGACCGGCCTGGTGATCCGTATCGTCAACATGTCCGGCTGGATCATGTGGGTGGTCAATGGCATCTTCGAGAACATCGGCATGGTGCAGGACGGCTTGAAAACCATCGCCCAGCCCCTGGCCGTGGTCGACCGCGAAAACGCCCCGCGCCTGACGGTGCCCCATGGCGAAGTGCGCTTTGAACAGGTGGATTTCCACTATGGCAAGCAGAGCGGAATCATCGGCGGGCTGAACTTGAAGATCCAGGCCGGGGAAAAGATCGGCCTGATCGGCCCGTCCGGCGCCGGCAAATCTACTCTGGTCAACCTGCTGCTGCGCCTGTACGACCTGCAAGGCGGGCGCATCCTGATCGACGGGCAGAACATCGCCGAAGTCGCGCAGGAGTCCTTGCGCGAACAGATCGGCATGATTACCCAGGACACGTCCCTGCTGCACCGCTCGATCCGCGACAACCTGTTGTACGGCAAGCCGGACGCCACCGACGAGGAGCTCTGGGCCGCCATCCACAAGGCCCGCGCCGATGAGTTCATCCCATTGTTGTCCGACTCCGAGGGTCGTACCGGGCTGGATGCGCACGTCGGTGAGCGCGGGGTAAAACTCTCCGGCGGGCAACGCCAGCGCATCGCCATTGCCCGCGTGCTGCTCAAGGACGCGCCGATCCTGATCATGGACGAAGCCACCTCGGCCCTGGACTCGGAAGTGGAAGCGGCGATCCAGGAGAGCCTGGAGACCCTCATGCAAGGCAAGACGGTGATTGCGATTGCGCACCGCTTGTCGACCATCGCACGCATGGACCGCCTGGTGGTGCTGGAGAAAGGCCAGATTGCCGAGACGGGCAGCCATGCCGAATTGCTGGCCCATGGCGGGTTGTATGCGCGGTTGTGGCAGCACCAGACCGGAGGCTTCGTCGGCATCGACTGAAGTCACACTTCTCACCCCTGTGGGAGCTGGCTTCTGTGGGAGCTGGCTTGCCTGCGATGCAGGCACCTCGGTCTGTCAGTTGAACTGCAGTGATGCTATCGCAGGCAAGCCAGCTCCCACATTTTGATCTGCGCCAGTCGCCCGACCCCATTGGGCCCTGGCGCTTTTTTTGGCACTGGATTTGTGCCACAACCCTGCTGTACTCAACGCAGTGCCCAGACGGGCGCTGTAGTAAGTGCAGGGAGCATCACGGTTTTACTGATCTGGTAGAGCGATCTATCAAGGACGTGTTCCATGTCTTTGTTCAAGCGTTCAGTCACGGAGAGTCTAGGTACGTTTTGGCTGGTGTTGGGCGGTTGCGGGAGTGCGGTGTTGGCCGCGGCGTTTCCGGCAGTCGGGATCGGTTTGCTGGGGGTGTCCCTGGCGTTCGGGCTCACGGTATTGACCATGGCGTTTGCCATCGGCCATATCAGTGGTTGTCACCTCAACCCGGCCGTGTCGGTGGGGCTGGTCGTTGGCGGCAGGTTCCCCGCCAAGGAGTTGCCAGCGTACATCGTCGCCCAGGTCATCGGCGGCACAGTTGCCGCAGCCTTGTTGTACTTCATTGCCAGCGGCAAACCCGGCTTTGAACTGGCGTCGGGCCTGGCGTCCAACGGCTATGGCGAGCACTCGCCCGGCGGGTATTCGATGGCGGCGGGGTTTGTCTGTGAGCTGGTGATGACGGCGATGTTCGTGCTGATCATCCTCGGCGCCACCGACCACCGCGCCCCGAAGGGCCTCGCGCCCATCGCCATCGGCCTGGCCTTGACGCTGATCCACCTGATCTCCATCCCCGTCACCAACACCTCGGTCAACCCTGCGCGCAGTACAGGGCCAGCCTTGATCGTTGGCGGGTGGGCGATCCAGCAATTGTGGATGTTCTGGCTCGCGCCGATCGTGGGTGCGGTGATCGGCGGTGTTACCTATCGATGGCTGGGCAAGGAGGAGCCGGCCTGAAGCAAAGCGGGCTCAGCCCTGCCGATAAGGTAGGGCTGAGATCACTGAGTTGTTTTCAGCCCTGATGGGCCTGCATGTACTGGCGCAATAGCTGATTAATACGCGTCTGATAGCCAGTACCCTGACCTTTGAACCACTCCAGGACATCCGCATCAAGTCGAATCGTGACGGCTTGTTTTACCGGAACACGTAAGTCGGCACGCTTGAAAAAGTCGGCGTCCAACTCAGGAATATCACTGGTATCGATGTCTTCGTCATTCATCTTGGCCAGGCGCTCCCCAATCAGTTTTCGATGTTTGCGTCATAATATTTGGCCTCCTTCTTGGTTGCTTTTCGGGCGGAAATGATACGAATCACATCACCACTCCGTTCGGTGTATACGACCACACCCATTAACATTTTGATCCAGCCAATACTGATCCAACGCTCTTCGCCATAATCCACTCGATCATCGCGCAAGGCCAGCATTGGATGCCGAAAGATAGCGGGTACGTCATTGAAGTCGATGCCGTGCTTAGCAATATTGGCCTCATTTTTGGATTCATCCCATTCAAAAAGCATGGCACATCCTGTATGTACTTTTGTACATACAGGATGTGCCATTTATATCGTCCTTGAAAGTGCTACCTGACCATTGGTCTTAGCCCTGCCGGTGAGGCAGGGCTTTTTTTCTGGATGGCTGCGCGCGCCGAAACACCATCAATCAAATGTGGGAGCAACTGTCTTGGCAGTTTATTAAAAAACATCATTACGGCAGCCACACAGCCGCCCACAGCCTATGCCGTGTACTACTCCACTAGTGATCGCGTAGTTGATTACGCTACGCAATCGCTCCACTCCGAGCCGTCTCGGATCATTGCATTCAGGCGTATCAACAACACTCGCATGCAGGCGATAAGCGCTACTTTTGCGCATTTTCCTTTATCACGCAGAGCTTTATATCGCGCGTTGAATTCAGGCTGAAAGCGAATGACGGACCAGCACGCCATGTAGAGCGAGCGTCGGACCGAGAACCTCCCACCGCAGATATAGCGCTTACCTTTGTGCTTGCCACTGTCGTTGTTATACGGAGCAAGGCCCGAGAGTGCGGCGATCTCACGACGCCCAACGCTGCCCAACTCAGGCAGGTAGGCCATCAAGCAGCAGCGGTAATAAGCCCTATTCCTTTGACCGAGCACAATTGTGAAACCCTTTTTTTATTAAGGTTTCAACGCTTGGCGAATCTGTATATCAACTGACGCTATGACTTTGGCCAGGTAATCGATATGGCTTTTCAGCAGGTTTTTAACAGCATCAGAAGAGGCCGTTTTGACACGACGCTCATCGTCGCTTCGCTGCTGAACAAAGTTCTCGCGCTGGTGCACCAAGGCTCGTAAGTCGTCTTGTTCAGGGCTAGTAGGCTGGCTTTTTGGGGGCTTGATAGTGGCCGCGAAATGGGCAAGAAGCTTTGCGTCTATTGGGTCGGTTTTAGCTTGCAACCCCAACGCTCGGGCAAAGCTCCTGGCCCGGCTGGGGTTAATCCTCACAACTTCCAAATCTGCCGCCTGAAGTGCTTTCATGACCTGGCGCTCGTAACCGCCCGTCGCCTCCAGCACCACACGACTAACGTGGTGACTCTTCAGCCAACGAATCAGCCGTGAAAAACCGGCCGCTGTGTTGGAGCAGCTCATCTCCTCAGCTTGGGAATCGAGCTGCGCTTCAAGATCGTCTTTTGAAACATCGATGCCTGCAAACATGGCCAAACCCTCTTACACTCAAAAGTGAGAGCGCTCTGGCGGGGCCCACGCTTGTAACTGTTCGAGGTCGGCTCGTTCAACTGTTCGGGCTCAATAACCAGAGTGGAGAGGTGGATGGCAGCTTAGGCTCCCACACGTGCTTCAAGCACCGCTGTCAGTCAGCTTGCCATCCACCGCTCTCATCCACAGTCTAATCCCGGCGAAAGACACAAGCTGGCTTGCCTGCGATGGCATCACCTCAGTATCACTGAAAGACCGAGGTGTCTGCATCGCAGGCAAGCCAGCTCCCACACAAGCTCACTCCCCCGTATTTCGAGTTACACCTGCCGATACGGCAACGCCGTCCGCGCCTCTTCGGCATACGCCACAATCCCCACCCGTTCACGCTCGAGGAAATCCTCCACGGCGCTCCTCAACCCCGCGTGCCGCAAGTAGTGCCACGACCGCGTAATCACCGGTTCAAACCCGCGAATCAACTTGTGCTCACCCTGCGCCCCGGCGTCAAAGCGTTGCACGCCATGGGCGATGGCGTAGTCCATGCCCTGGTAGAAGCAGGTTTCAAAATGCAGGCGGTCGAACTCCGCCAGGCAGCCCCAGTAACGGCCGTAGAAGTTGTTGCCACCAATCAGGCTGAACGCCATGGCCACCGGCCGCGTGCCTTGCTTGGCCAGCACCACGCGGATTGCTTCGGGCATGCGCGCGGCGAGCAGGCTGAAAAATTCGCGGGTCAGGTACGGCGATTGGCGGCGCACCGCATAGGTGTTGGCGTAGCAGGCGTAGACAAAATCCCACTGCGCTTCGCTCAGCTCATGGCCGTGCAACCACTCGAAGTCGATGCCCTGCCCGGCCACTTGTTCACGCTCTTTGCGCATCTGTTTGCGCTTGCGTGAGCTGAGGGCGTCGAGAAAGTCCTGGAAGTCGCGGTAGCCACGGTTTTGCCAGTGAAACTGACAGCCCAGACGTTGCAACCAGCCCGGTTGCTGGGCCAGCGCATCATCGGCCAAACCGTCGGTGAAGTTGATATGGGCGCTGGAGAGCCCTTCGATTTCCAGGTAACCCGGCAGGCTTTTGAGCAGCTCAAAACCGTCCTCGGCACTCGCTGCCAGCAGGCGTGGCCCGCTGACCGGGCTGAACGGCACGGCCGTCAGCAGCTTGGGATAGTAGTCGATGCCGGCCCGCTCGCAGGCGTCGGCCCAACCATGATCGAACACGTACTCGCCATAGGAGTGCCACTTGCGATAACTGGGCAGTGCCGCCACCAGCCGCTCGCCTTCCCAGTGCAGCAAGTGCTCCGGCTGCCAACCCGAGTGCGGGCCGACGCTGCCGCTGTCTTCCAACGCACTCAGGAACGCGTGCCGCACAAACGGCTGGGCGTCTGGCACCAGTGCATCCCAGGTCTGCGGGGCGATTTCGGACAGTCTGGTCAGACGTTGCAGCGGCATCGGAATCCTCATGGCTCAGGGGCGTGAAAGCCTCGCGAGTATCGCTTATCGCCGGCCTTCGCACACCCTCGAATCGCCGGACAAGGCTCTAAAGCAATAGTTCCCATCATGAATAATTTGTCATGTAGATGACATCACTTCGCCACTGCTCCGTCATAAACGATCGCGATACTGACGCCTGTTTTTAGAGCGCCTGGTGCTACCAGGCGGCATTTTTTCCGTCCGTCATTGGTCGGTTGTGTCCTGGATGGTTTGCCATCCCTCCTCACTTTCGGAGATTGATATGCGTCTTGCTTCCACTAAAACTGCGGCGATCCTGTGCGGCGGCCTGTTGCTGGCCCTGAGCGTACCGGCCAACGCTGCAGTCGACGCTAAATTGCTCGACATGCTCAAGGCCAACGGCCAGATCACCAATGCCCAGTACAGCGAACTGCAAGCTGAGCTGGCACGGGATCAGAAAGAACAGCAGATCGCACGGCAAGCTCAACAAGAGACCAACGAACAGATCGCGGCCACCGCGAAGAAAACCAACGAGCTGAGCAGCTTCGACCAGAAGCTGGCCTGGGCGGCCAAGACCCAATTCAAAGGCGACGTGCGCGTGCGCCAGGAGACCGTCAAGGTCGAAGGCTCGCCAAACAATGGCGGCAAGGACAAGGATCGCCAGCGCCTGCGTGCCCGCCTGGGTGCCTACACCGAGATCAACTCGCAAGTCGACACCGGTATCCGTATCGCCACCGGCAGTAGCGACGACGCCCGTTCCACCAACGTTGACCTGGACGGCTACTTCAACAAGAAAGCGCTGTGGCTGGACCTCGGCTACATCGACTACCACCCAGACCAGGTCAAGAACCTGCACGTGATCGGCGGCAAGATGCTGCAACCGTGGGTCAGCATGGGCGACGTGATCTGGGACACCGACGTGAACCCGGAAGGCCTGGCACTGACCTACAAATACCCACTGGGTGGCAGCGCCGAGCTGTTCGGTAGCGCCGGTAACTACAGCCTCAAAGACAACGTCAACGGCGAAGGCGTGCAATTTCGCAACGACATGCGCATGACGTCCGGCCAGTTGGGCGCGCGTTTCGCCGTGACCGACAACCTGAAAGTGACCTTGGGCGGTAGCGTCTACGCGTTCCAGAACGACGAAGACAGCCGTTGCCCGACTGCCGGCTCCACCGCCTGCCTGACCCCACAGGAAACCATCCTGAACACCGTGGCCGGCAATGCCAGCGAATACCGCTTGTATGAAGGCTTCAGCCAGATCGACGTCGGCGGCCTGGCCGTGCCGTTGTCCTTCTACGGTCAGTATGTACAAAACACCAAAGCCACTGAAAGCGACAAGGACACTGCCTGGTTGGTGGGTGCCAAGTCCAAGGTGTTTGGCTTGAACCTGGACTACAACTACCGCGACATCCAGCGTTACGCCGTGGTCGGTGGCTTCACCGACTCGGACTTCGCCGGCGGTGTTACCGGTTCGCGCGGTCACAAGTTCAAGGTCGGTTACGACATCGACAAGAACTTCGCGATCGGCGCCACTTACTTCCTGACCAAGGCCGATTACTCCAGCGCGACAAACTACCGCGATGCCAAGGTCAACACCTTGCAGCTGGACGCAGAAGCCAAGTTCTAAATGTGAGTGCTTGAAGCCTTGGGCCAGGACGGCCCGAGGTGGCTGCAACAGTCTTGCGTGGTCGGATCGGTCCCCATCATCCGTTCGATCCCGCCACGCGAGCCCTCTTATTCCCCGCCGTTCTGATCCTTGAGCCGCTCGGCAGCCAGCTGCTGCGCCAAGGCATCCACATCCCCCACCGGCTCGTCCGGCAGTATTTTCAGCGTGGCCTGCATCAGGCGCATCTGGCGGATAAACCGTCGGCAGTTGGGGCAAAACATCAGGTGATGACGCACCAGCAAGCGCTCGCGAAAGGTCAGTTGCCCATCGAGATAGTCACTGGAACGTGCCACTTGTTCTTTACAGGTCAGCATTCGCCCGTTTCCTCAAAATGCTCCACCGTGGCGAAGACTTTAAGCCGTGCTCGATGCAACAGCACACGGACATTGGAGAGAGAGAGCGTCAGAAGATTACAGATCTCTTCCAACTCCAGGCCTTGGCGTTCACGCAAGACCAGCACGCTGCTTTGCAACTCCGACAGGCTCAGCAAGGTGTGTTCCAGGCAATTGCGCAGTTCATCCTCGGTGAGCAGGGCTTCCGGGGTGTCCTGGTGCCAGGCGTACGGGGCGACGGCCCAGTGGCCATCATCGGGGGTAAAACGATCATCACCGATGGTGCCGTGGGGTGAAGGCAGATCATCCAGCAGCACTTCGCGGCGGTTCTGCTTGTAGCGGCCCTTGGCGGCGTTGGCGGTGATGGTCAGCAGCCAGGTCTTGAGGCTGGAACGCCCTTCGAATTTAGACAGGTTGCGCACCACCGACAACCAGGCATCCTGGACGATTTCATCGGCATGGCGCTGGCCGACGATGGCATAGGCCACCGCGCGCATGGCGCTCTGGTAGGTGGTGACCAACTCCTTGTAGGCCCGTTGCTCGCCCTTGAGCAGGCGTTCAAGCAGGTGCGCGTCGTCGGCTGCTGCCATTGTCTACCTCAATTTCACTTTGGGAATGCAATCGATGTGGGAGCTGGCTTGCCTGCGATGGCATCAACTCGGTGTATCTGAAATACCGAGGTGTCTGCATCGCAGGCAAGCCAGCTCCCACACAAGCCCGCTCCCACATTTGGCCGATCAATCAGCGTTTGCGCAGGATCACGCTGCCGATCGAATAACCCGCACCGAACGAGCTGAGCACCGCAACGGAGCCCTTGGCCAGATCGTCCTGATAAGTATGAAACGCAATCACCGACCCCGCCGAACTGGTGTTGGCATAGGTATCAAGGATCACCGGCGCTTCTTCCACCGTGGCCTCGCGGCCCAGCAGTTTTTTCACGATCAGGTGGTTCATGCTCAGGTTGGCCTGGTGCAGCCAGAAGCGCTTCACGTCCGCCACGTCCAACTGGTTTTCCGCCAGGTGCACGCCGATCAGCTCGGCGACCATCGGGCACACGTCGCGGAAGACTTTGCGGCCTTCCTGCACGAACAGCTTGTCGGGCGCACCGATGCCCTCTTCCGCCGCGCGGTTGAGGAAGCCGAAGTTGTTGCGGATGTTATTGGAGAACTTGGTCAGCAGCTTGGTGCTGACCACGTCGAACTGGTGCTCGGACGTCGCCAGGTCGGCACGCTCCAGGATCACGGCGGTGGCCGCGTCGCCAAAGATGAAGTGGCTGTCACGGTCACGGAAATTCAGGTGGCCGGTGCAGACTTCCGGGTTGACCATCAGGATCGCCCGGGCCTGGCCCAGCGCGATGCTATTGGCCGCGTTCTGGATGCCGAAGGTGGCCGAGGAACACGCCACGTTCATGTCAAAACCGAAACCCGCGATGCCCAGGGCTTCCTGGACTTCAATGGCGATGGCCGGGTAGGCGCGCTGCAAGTTGGAACAGGCGACGATCACACCGTCGATATCGGCGGCGGTCTTGCCGGCGCGTTGCAGGGCCTGTTCGGCAGCGCCGACGGCCATCTGGCAGAGCACCGACCATTCGTCGTTGCTGCGCTCAGGCAGGCGCGGGGCCATGCGCTTGGGGTCGAGAATGCCGTCCTTGTCCATCACGAAGCGGCTCTTGATACCCGAGGCTTTTTCGATGAAGGCGGCACTGGATTCGGTCAGCGCCTGTAATTCACCGCGCTCGATGGGGTCAGCATTTTCGCTGTTGAACTGTTGCACGTAGGTATTGAAGGACTGCACCAGCTCTTCGTTGGAGATGCTGTTGGCAGGGGTGTACAGGCCAGTGCCGCTGATGACGACGTTATGCACGGTCGTTCCTCTAAATCTGTCAGGCAGAAGATATTGGTACCGTCGTACCAAACTTTAAGTAGTTTTATTCCGCCCGGCGGACATCAAACTGGCATCGCTTTATTCCATCGCGCCGTGGCTGTAGCAGCCAGCCCAAACCGGCGATCCCGGCATTTATAGGCGCGAAGTTTGCCACAAACCTCGGAATTTGGCGCTATCTGCGGACAAACCGCCATTTTCCTGGATGTACCTGAACTGTGGGAGCTGGCTTGCCTGCGATAGCGGCGGGTCAGTTTGCACATCAGCAGCTGATAGACCGCTATCGCGGGCAAGCCCGCTCCCACAGGGGATTGGGGTTTGGATTTGGGTTGGGCTTCAGGCCTCGACCAGGCTCCATTGCTTGCTCAGGCGCTTGTCGGAAATCGGCACCTTGGTGCCCAGCTGCTGGCCAAACAACGACACCCGATATTCCTCCAGCCACCAGCGGTACAGCTCCAGCTGCGGGTCGCGCTTGCCTTCCTGGGCGTGTTTTTTCAGGCGGTTTTCGTATTGCGCCCACAGGCCACTGAGTTCGCCACTCCACACCCGGTCCTTCTGCACCTGGCTCGGCAGTTTCTCCAGGCGCAGTTCGATGGCCTTGAGGTAACGCGGCAGTTCCTTGAACCACTGCGCCGGGGTTTCGCGGACAAACCCGGGGTACACCAGGTGGCTCAGTTGCAGCTTGATATCGTTCAAGGCCACGGCCTGGGCCAGGTCGATCTTGCCTTTGAAACGTTTTTGCAGCGCGTGCCAGAGCTTCAGCACTTCCAGGGTCAAGCGCGCCAGGCGCTCGGCGTGTTCGGTCCAGCTGCCACGCTTGCGCTCGGCCAAGGCGGCCAAACCGGCACCATCGCGCGGCAGGCTGGCTTCGCCGTCCAGTACGCAGGTGTCGAGGCTCGCCAGCAGGATATCTTCCACCAGGGCGTCGATGCGCCCCAGTTCGCGGTACATCAGGCCCAGCTCCGTCAGACCAGGCAATTTGCCACGCAGGAATTTGGCCGGTTCCGCCAGTTGCTGCATCAGCAAGCGTTGCAAGGCGCGGCGATGCTGGAACTCAGCTTCGGCAGCCGTGGAGAAACGCCCTTCCTTGACCGTGCCGTTTTCTTCCACCAGCGCCGGATAGACCGTCATCGACAGGCCGGCTATCTTCTGTTGCGTCTTTTCGGCGACCGCCGCGAACACCTTGGCCTCCACCGGCTGCTGGCTTTTCGCGGTTTGCGGCACGGCCAACGCGGCTTGGCTGGCTTCGGCGAAGCGCGCGGTCAGCTCGGCCAGGTCGCGGCCTTCGCCAAGGAACTTGCCTTGGCCGTCGACCACTTCCAGGTTCATCTTCAGGTGGTTGTCCACCTGCTGCGCCGCCTCGGCCCAGGCTTCGTCGCTCACGCGCGCGCCGGTCATGCGCAACAGCTCACGCCCCAAGGCCTGGGGCAGCGAGCCTTGGCCAAACTCCATACGTTGCAACGCGGCCTTGACGAAATCCGGCACCGGCACGAAGTTCTTGCGCAAAGCCTTGGGCAAGTTGCGCACCAAGGCGATGCACTTGGCTTCGATCACCCCCGGCACCAGCCATTCCAGGCGCTCCGGCGGCAACGCCGGCAACAGCGGCGCCGGCACGCGCAGGGTCACGCCGTCACGGGGGTGGTTGGGTTCGAAGTGGTAACTCAATGCCAGTTCCAGATCGCCCAGGTGCAGCGTGTCCGGGTAATGCGCGGCGGTGACTTCACTGGCCTCGCGGGCCAGCACGTCTTCTTCGCGCATGATCAGCAACTGCGGGTCTTTCTGGCTGTGAATCTTGTACCAGCTGTCAAAGGTCGCGGTCTGGTGGATCTCCGCCGGCAAGCGCGCATCGTAGAAGGCGTACAGGGTTTCTTCATCGGCGAGGATGTCGCGCCGGCGCGCCTTGGCTTCCAGTTCGTCGAGCTGCTCCAGCAGTTGCTGGTTGGCGGTCAGGCACTTGGCCCGCGACTGGATCTCGCCGCGCACCAGGCCTTCGCGGATAAACAACTCCCGCGACACCACCGGATCGATCGGCCCGTAATGCACCGGCCGGCGCCCGACCACGATCAGCCCGAACAGGGTGATCTGCTCAAACGCCACCACTTGGCCGCGTTTCTTCTCCCAATGGGGTTCGAAGTGGTTTTTCTTGATCAAATGCCCGGCCAGCGGCTCGATCCAGTCAGCATCGATCTTGGCGACCATGCGCGCATACAGCTTGGTGGTTTCCACCAGTTCGGCGGTCATCAGCCATTGCGGGCGCTTCTTGCCGATGCCCGACGACGGATGAATCCAGAAACGTCGCTGGCGCGCACCGAGGTAATCGCCGTCTTCGGTCTTCTGGCCGATCTGGCTGAGCAGGCCGGACAGCACCGCCTTGTGCAGTTTCGGGAAATCCGCCGGCTCTTTGTTGATCGTCAGCTGCATGTCGCGGCAGATCAGGCTGAGCTGGCGATGGGAGTCGCGCCATTCGCGCAGGCGCAAATAGTTGAGGAAGTTCTTGCGGCACCAGTTGCGCAGCGGGCTGGCGGTCAGTTCCTGGCGCTGCTCTTCAAAGCCGCGCCACAGATTGACCAGGCCGGCGAAGTCCGAATCCGCGTCTTTCCATTGTGCGTGGGCCTGGTCGGCGGCTTGCTGACGTTCCGGCGGACGCTCGCGCGGGTCCTGGATCGACATGGCGCTGGCGACGATCAGCACTTCCTGCAAACTGCCGAGCTTGGCCGCTTCCAGCAGCATGCGGCCCATGCGCGGGTCCACCGGCAGGCGCGCCAACTGGCGGCCCAACGGCGTGAGCTGGCTGTTGCGGTCCACGGCCGAGAGCTCTTGCAGCAGGTTGAAACCGTCGCTGATGGCCTTGCCGTCGGGCGGTTCGATAAACGGGAAGTCGGTGATTTCGCCCAGGCGCAGGTGCAGCATCTGCAGGATCACGGCGGCGAGGTTCGTGCGCAGGATTTCCGGGTCGGTAAATTCCGGGCGGCCAATAAAATCTTCTTCGCTGTACAAGCGGATGCAGATCCCCGGCTCGACCCGGCCGCAGCGGCCTTTACGCTGGTTGGCGCTGGCCTGGGAAATCGCCTCGATGGGCAGGCGCTGCACCTTGGCGCGGTAGCTGTAGCGACTGATGCGCGCGGTGCCGCTGTCGATCACATAACGGATGCCCGGCACGGTCAGCGAGGTTTCTGCGACGTTGGTCGCCAGCACCACGCGCCGGCCCGGGTGGGACTGGAAAATCCGCTGCTGCTCGGCCGGCGACAGGCGCGCGTACAGCGGCAGGATTTCAGTGTGCTTGAGCTGGGCCTTGCGCAGCATGTCGGCGGCGTCGCGAATCTCGCGCTCGCCCGGCAAGAACACCAGCACGTCGCCAGGGCTGCGGCGTTCGCTGCGCTCGTAGGCGGCGATTTCATCGAGGGTGGCGAGGATCGCCTGGTCGACGGTGAGGTCGTCCTCGACGCGGTTGCCCTCCTCGTCCTGCTCCAGGGTCAGCGGGCGGTACCAGGTGTCCACCGGGAAGGTGCGGCCCGACACTTCGACAATCGGCGCATCGTCGAAGTGCTTGGAGAAGCGCTCCAGGTCGATGGTCGCCGAGGTGATGATGACTTTCAGGTCCGGGCGACGGGGCAGCAGGGTCTTCAGGTAACCCAGCAGGAAGTCGATGTTCAGGCTGCGTTCGTGGGCTTCGTCGACGATGATCGTGTCGTAGCGTTCCAGGTAGCGGTCGTTCTGGGTTTCCGCCAGCAGGATGCCGTCGGTCATCAGCTTGATCAGGGTGTTGGAGTCGCTCTGATCTTCAAAGCGCACCTGATAGCCAACCAGTGCGCCCAATGGCGTCGCCAACTCTTCGGCGACCCGGCTGGCGACGCTGCGCGCAGCGATCCGGCGCGGCTGGGTGTGGCCGATCAGGCCGAATTGGCCGCGACCGATTTCCAGGCAGATCTTCGGCAACTGCGTGGTTTTACCCGAACCGGTCTCACCCGCAATGATCAACACCTGATGCTTGTTCAGCGCGTCTTTGATTTCATCGCGCTTGGCGGCAATCGGCAGGCTGTCGTCGTAACGAATCACCGGCAGGCTGGCGCGGCGCGCCGTGACCTGGGCGCAGGACGCCTGCATGCGCGCCACCCACTGCGCCAACTTGTCCTCGTCGGGCTTCTTGCGCAGCTCAAGCAACTGCCGACGCAAGCGGTGGCGGTCGGCGAGCATGGCGTGATCGAGGGTTTTGAGCAGTTGGTCGATAGTGGGCGCTTGGTCAGTCATCAGGTACTTGACGGTTATCTATATAGGCACGGCCGGCAAGTGTGGCAGAAAAGCGTCGCGTCTGGCAGGCGCCTGAGTGGCATCGGCGGTAAACCACAAGCAAATGTGGGAGCAACGATCATGTGGGAGCGGGCTTGCCCGCGATTACGATCTGTCAGCGACACATCTGCCGACTAATACACCGCTATCGCGGGCAAGCCCGCTCCCACAGGGGGCTCGCGTCACACTGGGTCCCTGCGCCGGTATGGGAACACGTCGATCACCTTGCCCGCGCGAATCGCATCCTGCAGGCCTTTCCAGTAGTCGGCGTTGTACAGCTCGCCGTGCAGTTCATCGAACAACTTGCGCTGGCCGGCATCGGCGAACAGGAACGGCGGGAACTCTTCGGGGAACACATCCAGCGGGCCGATGGAGTACCAGGGCTCGGACGCCATTTCGTCCTCGGGCGTACGCGGCGCGGGGATGTGGCGGAAGTTGGCTTCGGTGAGAAAGCAGATCTCGTCGTAGTCGTAGAACACCACGCGGCCGTGGCGGGTGACGCCGAAGTTTTTCAGCAGCATGTCGCCGGGGAAGATGTTCGCCGCCGCCAGTTGCTTGATGGCCAGGCCGTAGTCTTCGAGGGCTTCGCGTACCTGGGCGGGGTTGGCGTTTTCCAGGTAGAGGTTGAGCGGGGTCATGCGCCGCTCGGTCCAGCAGTGGCGGATAAGCACCGTGTCGCCTTCGACTTCGACGGTGCCGGCGGCGACTTCCAGCAGTTCGGCCAGGCACTCGGGTTCGAATTTGCTCAGCGGGAAACGGAAGTCGGCGAATTCCTGGGTGTCGGCCATGCGTCCTACGCGGTCGACGCTTTTGACCAGGCGATATTTCTCGATCACCGTGGCGCGGTTGACGTTTTTCGACGGTGAAAAGCGGTCCTTGATGATCTTGAACACGGTGTTGAAGCCCGGCAGCGTGAACACGCTCATGACCATGCCGCGCACGCCGGGGGCCATGATGAACTGGTCGTCGGTCGTGGCGAGGTGGTTGATCAACGCGCGGTAGAACTCCGACTTGCCGTGTTTATAGAAGCCGATGGAGGTGTACAGCTCGGCAATGTGCTTGCCCGGCAGGATGCGCCGCAGAAAGCCGATGAACTCCGCCGGCACCGGCACGTCGACCATGAAGTAGGAACGGGTAAACGAAAAGATGATCGACACATCGGCTTCGTCGGTGATCAACGCGTCGATCTGGATGCCCTGCCCTTCGCGGTGCAGCAGCGGGATCACCAGGGGCCATTGTTCGTCGCGGGTGTAGATGCGTCCTACGAGGTAGGCGCCTTTATTGCGGTAGAGCACCGAGGAAAACAGCTCGACCTTGAGGTCCGGGTCTTTGCACACCCAGTCCGGCAGGTTCTCGCGCAACTGCGCTTCCAGGCGGCGCAGGTCGGCAGGCAGGTCGGCGTAGGGCTCGCTGAAGCGATAGTCGGCGAAGACCTGCGCCAGCATCGCGGCGATGTTGCCCGCCGGTGCATAGGTGCGCGTTTGCGCCGCGCGCGCCCGGCGCAGGCTGGGCCGGGTGGTGTGGATGAACATGCAGCCGTCGCTGATCAGGTCATGGCTGAACAGGCCGCAGAAGATCGAGTTGTACCAGGTCTCGGACAGTTCATCGTCAAAGCGCAGGTCGATCAGGCCGATGTAGGCGCTTTTCACCAGGGGCCACAGGTCGATGTCCAGCAATTCGTGTTCGGCGAAGCTCGCGTGCAGGCGCGTGGTCACTTCGCCGACCTTCTCTTCATACAGGTTGATCCGCGCCGCCGACGCCGCCTGCCCCTGCTGCCACTGGGCCTTTTCGAAACGCTCGCGGGCACCGTCGGTGATCTGGCGGAAGTGCTCGCGGTAATCGTCGAAGCCATCAAGGATCATCCGGGCGATGGCGAGGGCGGGCGTGGATGGCGACATGCGGGAAACCTCTACGGGTATCTGGAAGCACTGAGCTTAGCCAGTGTAGGAAGGCAGGAGAAGGACGATTTTTCCTGGCGCGTTGTACAACTTCGTTCATTTCGTACATCTATTTTCAATTTTTTTTATTCGACCAATCGGTCAATAAACGCACCAAAAAGTCGCAGGATGTTTTCTGCACACCCCTGCAACGGCGCTGTCTGGCGCTGTGCGGGCGAAAAACCCGGCACCGCAACGGCCGACGCCGCTATGTAACCGTCTTGATACACCGTAAGGGAAACCCTGATTACCTCATTAGTGGCACTTTGCTATACAGCGCGCCCTTTCCCCTCCTAACAAGGCTAAAAGGCCGACCCGGGAACAGGTTCTAATCGCCCAAGGAGCATTGAGATGTCATTGAGGAATATGAGGATCGGCTTGCGTGCGGGTCTGAGTTTTGGGGTTTTGGCCAGCTTGCTGGTGATCGTGGGGATGTTTGGCCTGGGCCATATGGCCAAGCTGCGGGAAAGTGCGCTGGTCATCGAGCAATCGTGGATGCCGAGCATCGAGAATATCCACGACAGCGCCGCCTACGTGGCCAGCATCCGCCTGGAGGCCTTGCGCCTGGCCACCACCGACGAATCGCGGATTCGTGACACCAGCAAAAGCCTGCTCGGCCGCCACCGCAGCGAACTGCAAGCCCTGCTGCAGCATCACGAAAGCCTGCTCAGCGACGCCGAAGAAGGCGAGAAACTCCAGCAGCTCAAGGTCAACGTGGACGCCTATCTCAGCCTGGTCGGGCAGATCGTCGCGCTGGTGGACAAGGATCAGCAACAAGACGCCATCGACCTGCTCAACACGCGCCTGGCGCCCCAGGGTGTGATCCTCAGCAAAAGCCTGGAAGCGCTGATCGTGTTCAACCAGAACGGCGTCGAAGCGGCAGTGGCGTCGGCCGCGCAGATGTATGTGAACGCACAATGGGTGGTCGGCCTGATCATCGTGTTCGCGCTGCTGGCCACCCTGGTCCTGGCGTGGCTGCTGACCCGCAGCATCACCGCGCCCCTCGGCCAGGCGCTGAGCGTGGCGCGTACCATCGCCGCCGGCGACTTGAGCCAGCCCATCGTGGTGCGCGGCAAGGATGAGCCGGCGCACTTGTTGACGGCCCTGGCCACCATGCAGGAACAGCTGCAAACCACCATTCGCGGCATCAGCGAATCGGCGCAACAACTGGCCTCGGCCGCCGAAGAAATGAGCTCGGTGATGGAACAGAGCACCCGTGGCCTGCAAGCGCAGAACGATGAAATCGAACAGGCCGCGACCGCCGTGACCGAAATGAGCGCCGCCGTGGACGAGGTGGCGGGCAATGCGGTGTCCAGCGCCGAAGCGTCCAAGGCCTCCGACGAGGACAGCAAGCACGGCCACTACCAGATCAGCGAAACCATCAGCTCGATCCAGAACCTGGTGGACGAAGTGCTCGGCGCCTCCAATAAAGCCGAAGGCCTGGCGGTGCAGGCGCAAGACATCAGCAAGGTGCTGGAAGTGATCCGCGGCATTGCCGGGCAAACCAACCTGCTGGCGCTGAACGCCGCCATCGAAGCCGCCCGCGCGGGCGAGGCCGGCCGTGGTTTTGCGGTGGTCGCCGACGAGGTGCGCTCGCTGGCCCAGCGCACCCAGGACTCCACCGAAGAAATCGAGCAGATGATCACCGGCATCCAGCAAGGCACCCAGGACACCGTCGGCGCGCTGAACAGCAGTGCCGAACACGCTGGCCAAACCTTGCAACGGGCCAACAGCGCGGGCAGCGCCCTGGAGAAAATCACCGCAGCCATCTCGCAGATCAGCCAGCGCAACCTGGTGATCGCCAGCGCCGCCGAGCAACAGGCCCTGGTGGCGCGCGAGGTGGACCGCAGCCTGGTGAACATTCGCGACCTGTCCACCCAGACCGCTGCCGGTGCCACCCAGACCTCGGCCGCCAGCCAGGAACTGTCGCGCCTGGCGGTGGACCTCAATGGGCTGGTGACGCGGTTTGTCCTGTAATCAGTCGAGGTGGCGTGCAACACTCGCCGCCTGATTGATGTAGGAGAACTCCGTGAGACCTGTCGACACCTTGTACCTGCTGGGGCTCGCCGCCATTTGGGGCGCCAGCTTCCTGTTCATGCGCATTATCGCGCCGGAGCTGGGGGCGGTGCCGACCGCGTTCTTCCGTGTGTCGATTGCGGCCGCAGGGTTGTTGGTAATCCTGGCGGTGATGCGCGTGAAGTGGGATTTCCAGGGCAAGTTCAAGACCGTCCTGCTGCTGGGCGTGATCAACTCGGGCATCCCGGCGACGATGTACTCGGTGGCCGCCCAGGTGCTGCCGGCGGGTTACTCGGCGATCTTCAACGCCACCACGCCGTTGATGGGCGTGTTGATTGGCGGGCTGTTTTTCAGTGAGCGCCTGACCCCGTCGAAACTCGCCGGGGTCAGCCTGGGCCTGCTTGGCGTGGGCGTGTTGACCCGTGCCGGGCCGGTGGCGTTTGACCTGGAATTGTTGATGGGCGCGCTGGCTTGCCTGGTCGCCACCACCTGTTATGGCTTTGCCGGGTTCCTGGCGCGGCGCTGGCTGGACCAGCGCGGTGGCTTGGACAGTCGTCTGTCGGCCCTGGGCAGCATGCTCGGCGCGACGTTGTTTCTGTTGCCGCTGTTTGCCTACAGCGCCATCAGCCATCCGCCCGCGAGTTGGGGCGGATGGCCGGTGTGGGGCTCGTTGCTGGGGTTGGGCCTGGTGTGTACGGCGCTGGCCTACGTGTTGTATTTCCGCTTGCTCACCGCCATCGGGCCGGTGCGGTCGATGACCACCACGTTCTTGATCCCACCGTTTGGCGTGCTGTGGGGTGCGCTGTTGCTGGGCGAGCCTCTATCAATGGCGCACGTGTACGGCGGGTTATTGATTGCCGGCGCGTTGTGGATGGTGTTGCGACCAGGACGGCTGGCTAAAACCTTGTAGGACGATTACCGGAGTTTTCATGTGTCGCCTGTAGGACGGTCGCTATAATGCCGCCCAGATTTTTCCAAGGATTTCCCATGCTCGCACTGCCCTGGCTGTACCTGGCGCTTCTTTCCATTGGCTACGTATTGGCCCTGATCTATGGGCAATTGGGCCTGCTCGCCGGCATCTCGGTCGCCCTGTTGTTGCTGGCCGGGTATGCCGTGCGCCAGCAGCGCACCCCTTGGGCGCGCTACCTGGGCCACGGCTTGTTTATCGTGCTGGCCCTGGGCCTGGCGATGCACTGGCTGCCGGGTTTCTACAACGGGCGCGGTATTGCCCCGCAACGGTTCACCGCCGACGCGGTGCCCTTCTCGATGTACCTGAACCAGGACAAACCGCTGATCGGCTTCTGGCTGCTGCTGGCCTGCCCGTGGATCGTAGCGCGCCGTTCGTTGCGCCTGTCGATCTGCGTCTCCGCGCTGGCCTTGACCTTGACCGCCGTGGCCGCGCTGGGTGGCGCCGCGTTGCTGGGCATGATCAGTTGGGCGCCGAAATGGCCCGAACAGGCGTGGCTGTGGGTGTTGAACAATCTGCTTCTTGTCACCCTGGTGGAAGAAGCGCTGTTCCGTGGCTACGTCCAGGGTGGGCTGAGCCAGCGTTTCAAACAGCTGCCCTACGGTGACAATCTCGCGCTGCTGCTGGCCTCGCTGCTCTTCGGCCTGGTGCACCTGGGCGCGGGTTGGCAGTGGGTGCTGCTGGCGAGCATCGCCGGAGTCGGTTATGGCCTGGCGTATCGCTTCGGCGGCTTGGGCGCGGCGGTTGCCACGCACTTCGGCTTGAATCTGCTTCACTTCGGCTTGTTTACGTACCCGATGCTGGCCGGTTGATTGTTGCAAAAATAAGTTAAATAAACCCCTGCCCGTGCCGATAACCCCTGAAAGCCTTGCGGATTGAACAATCATGCGTAATAACCAACCCGTTACCCAGCGCGAACGTACCTTCCCCGCTCAGCAACGGTTGATCTCCACCACAGATGCCAAGGGTGTGATCACCTACTGTAACGACGCGTTTGTCGAGATCAGTGGGTTCACCCGCGACGAACTGCTGCGCGCGCCCCATAACCTGGTGCGTCACCCGGATGTTCCGGGAGCGGTGTTTGCGCATATGTGGACCACGCTCAAACAAGGCTTGCCATGGATGGGCATTGTCAAGAATCGCTGCAAGACCGGTGACCACTACTGGGTGAACGCCTATGTGACGCCGGTCTTCGAGGGCAACCAGGTGGTCGGCTACGAATCGGTGCGCATCAAGCCCACCGCCGAGCAGATCCGCCGTGCCGAAGCGCTCTACCAACGCATCAACCAGGGCAAGTCGGCGATCCCGCAGAAAGACAAGTGGCTGCCGGTGTTGCAAGACTGGCTGCCGTTTATCCTGGTCAGCCAGTTGAGCTTCATGATCGGCGCGTCACTCAACTCCCACTGGGGCTTTGCCCTGGCAGCGGGGTTGTCGGTACCACTGGGCCTGCTGGGCCTGAGCTGGCAACAGCGCGGCCTCAAGCGTTTGCTGCGTTTGGCCGAGCAGACCACCTCCGACCCGTTGATCGCGCAGATGTACACCGACAGCCGGGGCGCCCAGGCGCGTCTGGAGATGTCGATCCTCAGCCAGGAGGCGCGTCTGAAGACGTGCCTGACGCGCTTGCAGGACACCGCCGAACACCTCAACGACCAGGCTGCGCAGTCCAATACCCTGGCGCACAACAGCTCCAGCGGCCTGGAACGCCAGCGCGTGGAAACCGAACAAGTGGCCACCGCCGTCAACCAGATGGCCGCGACGACCCAGGAAGTCGCCAGCCATGTGCAGCGCACGGCCGATGCGACCCAGGAAGCCAACCGCCTGACCGGGCGCGGCCGCGATATCGCCGGGGAAACCCGGGAGGCGATTCAGCGCCTGTCGGTGGCCGTTGGCGAGACGGGCGTGACCGTCACCCAACTGGCCAAGGACAGCGATGAAATCGGCGGCGTGGTCGATGTGATCAAAGGCATCGCCGACCAGACCAACCTGCTGGCACTCAACGCCGCCATCGAAGCGGCGCGTGCCGGTGAGATGGGCCGTGGTTTTGCCGTAGTGGCCGACGAAGTGCGCCAACTGGCCCAGCGCACCGCTGAGTCCACCGGGCAGATCCATGCCCTGATCGCCAAGCTGCAGCAAACCGCTGCCGCTGCCGTACAGACCATGGACGCCGGGCATCGCCAGGCCGAAGAAGGTGTGGCCCGGGTGATGGAAGCGGATCAGGCGTTGGTGGGGATCAGTGAAGCGGTGGCGCATATCACCGACATGACCACGCAGATCGCGGCGGCGACCGAAGAGCAAAGCTCGGTGGCCGAAGAGATCAGCCGCAATATCAGCACCATTGCGCTGTTGGCGGACCAGACGTCGGAGCAGGCGTTGAACTCGGCGCAGTTGAGTGAAGAGCTTACTCATACCGCGAATACCCAGTATTCGCTGGTAGAACGGTTCAACCGGTAAACCGCTATCGCAGGCAAGCCAGCTCCCACATTGGACTGGGTTCACAGATTTTGATCTGTGAATGCATTCAAATGTGGGAGCTGGCTTCTCGGGTCGCCGCATCGCTGCGATGAGGCCCTAACAGCCGCCGAGAAACCCAGCCACTTTCACCGCCGCAGCCGCCAAATGCTGCTCATGACTAAACCCTGAAACCTTCAACGGTTTCAAATCATGATCCCCCGCCACCAGCCACATCACCTCGATGCCCGGCGCCAACACATAACCCTCCACCGCCGCCCGATTGCCCAAGGCATCGCGCTCGCCTTGCACGATCAGCGTCGGCGTCTGCAACCCGGCCAGATGCTCCACCCGTGGCTTTTCTGGCTTGCCCACCGCATAGAACGGATACCCCAGGCACACCAGCCCATCAGCACCCAACTCGTCGGCCAACAGACTGGCCATGCGCCCGCCCATGGACTTGCCGCCCATCGCC